>CAWEJC010000019.1:0-19922 GCA_963809265.1 uncultured Actinomycetota bacterium | reverse complement strand
CCGCCGGCAACACCTACCTCGGCTACGCCGCCCACTGCGCCGGCACCGGCTCGTCCACCGACACCAACGGGTGCCAGACCGACTCGGTGCCGCTGGGCACGAAGGTCGACCTCACCAACGACGGCAACCTCGCCAGCGAGGGCACGATCGTGGGGCACGGCACGCTCGCCTACAGCTCGTGGGTCACCGAGCACCAGCTCGGCACCACCGACGCCACCACCTGCGCCTACAACGACCTCGCCCTGGTCAGGATCGACGCCGCCGACGTCTCGAAGGTGAACCCGAGCGTCCCGTTCTGGGGCGGCCCGACCGGCATCGACACCGACGGCACGGCCGCCGGTGACCGGGTGTGGACCTACGGCAACTCCAGCCTGCGGGCCGGTCTCTCGCCGCTGTCGCCGCACACCGGCATCAGCCTCGGGGACGACGCCGCGGACGGCGGGTGGAGCCACCCGCTGTACACCGTGTCCCCGGGCATCCCCGGTGACTCGGGCTCGGGGTTCATGACGCAGGGCGGCGCCGCCGTCGGCGTCCTGTCGACGCTCGGCCTCGCGCCGCTCCCGCTGTCGAACAACATCGGCGACCTGGCCAAGGAGCTGGCGTTCGCGCAGGCGCACTCCGGCATCTCCGGGCTGCGGCTGGTCAACGGCACGGAGCCGTTCGACCCGATCCTGTAGCCCGCGCACCGCATCGGCCACGGGCCCTCCGGTCGACGAGCCCCTGCCTCTCGGGGCGGGGGCTCGTCGTCGCCCGGGCCACCCAGCGTCGACCCAGCGTCGACCCCGCGTCGACCCTGCGCCGCGCCCGGCAACCGTGACCCTGTCGTTACCACCCGGCCCGGGACGGCGGTTACCGTGCATGCCGTGACAGCCCGGCGAGCCAGCGTGAACGCGGTGCTGCTCACCGTGCTCGCCGTGGGCCTGCTCCTGCTGATGGTGATGTTCGCGGCCCGCAGCGGGCCCGAGCGGATCTTCGCCGGGCCGCTCCACGACCCGAGCGTGCGGCCGGTCACCCCGTCGTACCCGCCGCTGAAGACCCCGCGAGGGGACTCCGGCCTGCACAAGGGCGGGTTGCACAGCAACCCGTTCTTCGAGGCTGTCGGGTGGATGGTCAAGGTCGCCTTCCTGCTGTTCGTGCTGTGGCTGGCCTACCTCGGCGCCCGGCGCCTGCTGGAGTGGGTCCGGGACCTTCGCGACCGTCCCCGGCGGTCCGGGCCCGAGAACGTCGACTTCGACGTGCTGGACGACCCCGACCCGCTGGTCGAGGAGATCCGGAAGGACGCCGACGAGCAGTTCGAGCTGCTCCTCGGCGGTCGGCCACGCAACGCGATCGTCGCCTGCTGGGACCGGTTCGAGGAGCAGGCCGAGCGGGTCAACGCGTCCCGCAAGCCGTGGGAGACCTCCTCGGAGTTCACCCTGCGCCTGCTCGAGGACGTCTCCGCGGACGCGGGCGCGGTCGCCACGCTGGAGGCGCTCTACCGGGAGGCGCGCTTCTCCGAGCACGAGATGGACGAGTCATGCCGCGAGGCGGCGGTCGCGGCCCTGCGCGCGATCCACCTCTCGCTCGGGATCGGCGCGAGCGCCCGATGAGCCGAGGACCGACGCTGAGCCGACGGAACCGGTGGGTCGTCCGTGCCCTGCTGTTCGCCTCCGGGATGGTGGGGCTCACCGTCTTCGCCGCGATCGAGGACACGCGCCCGCGCGTGCTGCCGACCGCACTCTTCGTGGGCGCCGGGGTGGCGATCTTCGGGCTGCTGTCCGACAGCTCCGGGACCGAACCGGCCGACTGGGCACCGGCGCTCGAGTACACGTCGGTGTCCTCCGGCCAGGACGGTGGCCTGGCCGGCAACGCGCGCCTGCTCGAGAACCACCTGTCCGCCCGCGACGTCGACCCGTTGCTGCGCGCCCGACTGCTCCGGATGACCGACAACCGGCTGTCCCGGCTCGGGCTGTCCCGGACCGACCCCGAGGTGGTCCGCCGCCTCGGCCCCACGCTCACCGCTGTCCTCGACGGGCCGCCGCGCCGCCTGCAGCGCGCCGAGATCGAGGAGTGCGTCCGACGGATCGAGGAGCTGACCTGATGACCCAGACCCCCGCGGGCACGATCTCGGTGGCGGAGGCCACGGACCGGGCCAAAGCCGTGCTCGACGAGGTCGAGCGCGCCGTCGTCGGCAAGCGGATGCCGCTCACGCTGGTCCTGTCCGCCGTGCTCGCGAAGGGTCACGTCCTGCTCGAGGACTTCCCGGGACTGGGCAAGACACTGGCCGCACGCAGCCTGGCGCGGGTCCTCGGGCTCGACTTCGCCCGGGTCCAGTTCACGCCCGACCTGCTGCCGGCCGACATCACCGGGTCGTTCCTCTACAACCAGAAGGACGGCAGCTTCGACTTCCGGCGCGGCCCCCTGTTCACCGGGCTGCTGCTGGCCGACGAGATCAACCGCACCCCGCCCAAGACCCAGTCGGCCCTCCTCGAGGCGATGCAGGAGCGACAGGCGACCGTCGAGGGCGAGACGTTCCCGCTGCCCGACCCGTTCCACGTCCTCGCCACGGCGAACCCGATCGAGTACGAAGGCACCTACCCGCTGCCCGAGGCGCAGCTCGACCGCTTCCTGATGCGGGTGAGCTTCGGGTACCCGACCGCCGACGAGGAGCACGAGGTGGTGACGCGCCGGCTCGAACGCCGCCAGGAGGATGTCGAGCTGGCCCAGGTCACCGACTCGGCCGGCCTGCGCGCCATGCAGGCGGCGGTCGAGACGGTGACCCTGGATGACACGGTCGCCCGCTACTGCGTCGACCTCGCGACCTCGACCCGGGGCCACAAGGACGTGCTCACGGGCTCGTCGCCGCGCGGTTCCCTCGGTCTCGCCCTGGCCGCCCGCGCCTTCGCCGTCGTTCGCGGTCGTGACTACGTCATCCCCGAAGACGTCAAGGCGGTGGCGCGCGCCGTGCTCTCCCACCGGATCACGGTCAAGCCGGAGCTGTGGATGACCCAGGCCAGCGGTCCGCGCGTCGTGGACGCGGTGCTCGCCGAGGTGCCGACGCCCCGCGCGCTGCAGTCGTGAGCCGGCCGTGAGCGACGGACCGACCCGCTGGCACTCCACCCCCAGCCTCGGCCGGACCCTGGCGGTCGGCGGGGTGGGCATCGCCCTCGCGCTCGCCGCCGGGCGCCCCGCGCTCGTGGTCGTCGTCGCGCCCCTGCTCGTCCTGGGTGCGATGGCGCTCCTGCACAAGCCCACCGTCGAGCCGCAGGTGTTCGCGATGCTCGGGCACCGGCAGCTGCACGAGGGCCAGGGCACGCGGGCTCGGGTCGAGACCAGGGACATGGACGACGTCGAGCACCTCACGCGGGTGATGGCGCAGCAGCCCTTCGTGGCCCTCCATCCCGCCGACGGGACGGTCGGACAGCTGGTGCCGTCGAACGAGCCGATCGTGCCGATCGCGATCTCGCCGCGGCGGTGGGGCGTCCGCATGGTGGGGGCCGAGAAGATCGCCCTGACCACGCCGTGGGCGGGCTACCGCTGGGGCCCGGTCCCGTATCTCGCGCGCGAGATCGGAGTGCTCCCGACCGTCACCCACCTGCGGTCCGGCGGCGAGGCTCCCCAGCCGATCGGGCTGATCGGCGCCCATCGCTCCCGTCGTGACGGCAACGGCACCGAGTTCTCCTCGATCCGACGTTTCCACTCGGGGGACCGGCTCCGCCGGATCAACTGGCGTGTCTCGCTGCGTCAGGGTGCCCTCCACGTCGAGTCCACCCGGGCCGAGGAGGACACCGCGGTCCTGCTCATCGTCGACGCACTCGCCGACTACGGGCAGTCCGACGGCATCGGGTCGACCGAGAGCAGCCTCGACGTCACGGTCCGCGCGGCGGCCGCGATCGCCGAGCAGTACGTCGCGGGCGGCGACCGTGTCTCGCTGCGAGTCCTCAGCCCCGGTGGCGAGTACGCCGGCTACGGCACGGGCACCCGGCACCTGCGCCGGATCCTGATCCTGCTGTCCCGCATCCGGCCCGGCGTGCCGCGCGACGTGGCGATCGACCAGATCGACTTCCGGGCGACCGCCGGCACGGTCGTGGTCGTGATCAGCCCGATGCTCTCGGAGTCGTTGGCCACGGCCACGGTCCGCCTGGTGCGTCGCGGCCTTCCGGTGATCGTCGTCGACCCGCTGCCGCCCGGTAGCACGCCGGCCGTGTACCCCGAGGCGGACGAGCTCGTGTCCGACCTGGCCTGGCGGATGCGACTCCTGGACCGGAGCCACCTGCTGGCCCAGCTGTCCGCGTTCGGCTGCCCCGTCGTGCCGTGGAACGGGCCGCGCACCCTCGAAGAGGTGCTGCGCCGTCTGTCACGCCGCAGCCAGCTGCCCCGGGTCGGCGCATGAGCGGCACCGGGATGGTCCGCGGCGCGCACCGGAGCGTGTGGACGCTCCGTGGCGTGCTGGTGGCCGGCGCCGTGGTCGCCCTCTTCGCCGGGGTCCCGGAGGGCTACGCCCCGCCGATCTCGCTCGTGGTGTTCGTGCTGGCCGGCGCGCTGCTGTCGTCGTTCCGTCCCGAGCACCTCGCGCTGCTGATCACGCTGGCGGCGCTCGTGGTCTGGTGGGCCTACGTGCCGCGCGGCGAGATGCCGGTGGCGGTGCTCGTGGCCGCGGCCGGGCTGATCGTGACGCACGTGGCCGGCGTGCTGCTCGCCTACGGCCCACCGGCCCTGCCGGTGTCTCCGGCGCTCGCCCTCCTGTGGACCGGGCGGGCGGTGCTCGCCTGGGTCGCGGCGCTGGTGGTGTGGGGAGTGGCCCGCACCTACGCGGGGCACGGGACCCCCGCCCTGTTCTGGTTGGCGGGGCTGACCGCGGCCCTGGTCGGCGCGGTCGTGGCGGGCGCTGCGACCCCGATGCGCGGCCAGGGCAGCCGCGGGTGAACGCCGCACGTCTCGACCACGAGCAGTACGTCGAGCTGGTGCTGCGCTGCGTCGAGCAGGTCCCGCGCGGCCGGGTCACGACGTACGGAACGATCGCCGAGGTGGTCGGACAGGTGGCCGGGGGCGGCGGCCCTCGCCTGGTCGGCTCGGTGATGGCGCAGCACGGCGGGGCCGTGACCTGGTGGCGGGTCGTGCGGGCCGACGGCTCCCTGCCGCCCAGCCACGACGTGGAGGCGCGGCCGCACTACCTCGAGGAGGGCACGCCGCTCCGGCCGACCGCCAAGAACGGGTTCAGCGTCGACATCAGGCGGGCGTTGTGGCGGCCGGTCCTGGACCCGACCCCGCCCGCTGACGCGTGAGTGCCGCGAGGCGCGTCAGCGCCTTCGGGAAGATCACCTCGGGCGGGTTCACCAGGCCCGCGCCGACCTGACCGACACCGGCCTCACGACCGGCCATGCCGGTGTTGATCTGCGGCAGGATCCCGGTGCGGCAGACCCGCGCGACGTCGATCCCGGTCGGGACGCCCGCGAACTCGAGGATCGGCACGCTCCACCGCGGGTTGTCGCCGAGGGCGATCTCCTGCATCCGCCGGGTCGTGGCGAGCGCGTCGGGCACCGAGCCGCCCACGAAGCGCACGATCGCCGGAGCCGTCGCCATCGCGAAGCCGCCGAGCCCGGCGGTCTCGGTGATCGCGGAGTCGCCGATGTCGGGGTTGGCGTCGTCGGGTCCGTAGTCGCCGAGGTAGAGGCCGTCGGCCACCTGCGCGGGTCCGGTGAACCACTCGTCGCCGGAGCCCGAGACCTGGATGCCGAAGTCGGTGCCGTTGCGCGACATCGCGACGACCATGGTGGAGCCCGGAACGTCGCGCGCCGCGTCGAGCGCGAGCTTGCACGCGGGCATCGCGAGGTTGAGGAAGAAGTGGTCGTTGCCGCCCACGAACCGCAATGCCTCCGCCACGTCACCGGGATCGGCCCCGCTCGCGACCATCGCCGGGGCCAGGTCGCGCAGGAACATCAGGGTGCCCGCGCGGTTGCGGTTGTGTGCCTCGTCCCCCATCTGCAGCATCTGGCCGAGGATGGCCGTCACGTCGACGGGGCCCTCCCGGTCGAGGGTCGACCGGACCGCCCGTTGCAGCAGCGGGCCGAGGACGTCGTTCATCCAGCGCAGCCGGGTGAGCACCTCGGGTGAGTACGCGCCGTAGCGCAGGACCTTGCCGAGACCCTCGTTCAGCGTGCAGTGCGTACGCGCGCCGGTGGCGGGGTCCTCGAGGACGAACATCCACATGCTCGGGGTGACGACGCCGGCCATCGGGCCCACCGCGTGCCGGTGGTGGCACGGCTCCAGCCGCACGTGGAGCCCGCCCTCGAGCAGCGCCGCCGCCTCGTCGGGCGTGTCCACCAGGCCCTCGAGGACGGCGCCGCCCATCAGCGCCCCGCGCAGCGGCCCCGAGGCGCGCTCCCAGGTGATCGGTGGCCCCGCGTGCAGGAACTCGCCCCGCTCCAGGCCGACCGCCTCGCTCGCCGGGACGACGTCGACCAGCACGGCCTGGACGGCGAGCATCCGCTCGAGCGCGAGGGCGTTGGCGTCGGGTCGCAGGGGGTCGAGGGCCACGGTGACGAGGTCGTCCTCGGTGCCGGGCAGGGGCGGCCGCCAGTCGACCCGCGACACCGGCGCGGCCTGGTCCTCGACGGCCTGCGCGAGCAGGTCGACCCCGACACCGACGACACGATCGGCGACGTGCTCGCTCATCGGGAGCCTCCCAGGATCTCGAGCGCTCGCCGGGTCGCCCCGGCGTTGGACAGGTGCACCTCCGCGCCGGCGGTGACCAGGGCGTCGACCTGTCGGTCGAGGCCCTGCGGGTCGTGGGCGGTGCCGACGACGGTGATCACCACCGGCGGCCGGATGCCCTCGATCGCCGGTGCGAGCGACGCCGCGGGATCGTCCTCGGCGCCGTGCCCGAGCACGACGTCCATCAGCACGACGCCGGTCGCGTCGTCGGCGGCGACCTCGGCGAGGCGCTCGAGGCGCAGGCTCGGGTCGATCATCGGGTGGGCGCGACCGGTCGTGTACTCGTCGTCCCCGAAGTCGACCAGCTCCGCCCGGTCGGGGAACAGACCGGCGGCGGTGACCAGCACCTCCGCCTCCTGCTTCATCGTGCCGCCGACGAAGAGCCCGTGCAGGTTCGAGCCGCCGGCGGTGCGCGTCCGGCCGCGCACCGGCCACACGGGGATCTCGCGACCGAGCGCCCGGAGGAGCTCCTCGGTCGCTTCGGTGAGGTCGGGGCGACCGGCTCCCAGGAGCGCGAGCCGGACCGGCGTCCCGAGCGACTCGGTGTACGCCGTGAGCTCGCGGGCGACGTCGTCGGCGGGTGGCTTGGAGATCAGCACCGCCAGCTCCACTCCCGGGTCGGCGTCGAGCCGGGCGAGGGCGGTGCGGGTCGCGAGCCCCCCGACCTCGGCCGACAGGTCGCGCCCGCCCACGCCGTACGCCGTGGTGACGCCGACGCCGGCATGGTCGAGGAGCGCGAGCACCTGCTGGCACCCCGTGCCGGAGGCGGCGACGATGCCGACCGGCCCCGGGGCGACGACGTTCGCGAACCCGAGCCCGAGGCCACCGATCACCGCGGTGCCGCAGTCGGGCCCCATCACGAGGAGCTCGCGGTCGGCGGCGTAGCGCTTGAGGGCGACCTCCTGGTCGACCGGGACGTTGTCGCTGAAGATCATCACGTCGGAGCCGGACTCCAGGGCGTCCATCGCCTCGACGGCCGCGCTGGGGCCGGGCACCGACACCAGGACCAACGCGCCGGGCTCGCGCCGGAGGGCGGCCGCCGTGGTGCGCGGCGGCGCCTCCTCGGTCGGTCCCGCGACCTGGCGACGGCTGTCGGTCAGGGCGCGGTCGACCTCGCCGCGGACGGTGTCGAGATCGGCGTCGCCCTCGAGACGCACCGCGACGACGAGGTGGTTGACCGTCGCGTCGTCCGGGATCGCGAAGCCCATCCGCTCGAGCACCTCGACGTTGAGCGGCGTGGCCATCGCCACCTGCGCGGTGGAGACGCCGGGCAGCTGCTGCACCTGGCGGCTGACCTGGAGCAGGGTGACGGAGTCGGCGTAGGCGCCGGAGCGGAGCTCGACGTGGTCGGTGGTCGTGTCGCTCATGCCGCGACCCTTCCGGAGAGCTGGCCGAGCGCGAGGTCGATGCCGTGCGCGATCCCCTCGCCCGAGCTGTGACCGAGCGCGGTCAGGGCGGTGCGCGCGGTCGCGGCTCGCGGCGTCCCCAAGGCCCGGAGGTAGTCGCCGGCCAGGTCGGCGACCTCGCCCGCGAGGGCGCACGCCAGGAGCGTCGCGGAGAGGGTCGTGGTGCGGGGAAGCGCCCGGCGTACGGCGTCGTCGACCGCGGGGGTCGGGATGCCGGCGGCTCGATGGGCGGCGAGCCACCCGCAGAGCACGTCGTCCCCGAGCGGCGTCAGGCCCTCACCGCGACCCACCAGGTCGGGGACGGCGGCCGGGTCGATGCGGGCCGGGAGGGCGACGAGCCCGGCGCCGCGGGACCGGGGGGTTCCCTGAGCGGCGACCGGGCTCGTCTTGGGCGTCCGTGCCGCGTCGATGCGTGGCGCGCGAACATCCACGAGCCGAGCGGCCACCAGGGCGCGTCCACCCAGGTGCAGGAGCCCGGAGTCAACATAAGCCGTCGGGCCGGTCGCTGACGACCCTCGCGCGGGCAGTCCCCGGAGATTGGTCCGGAGGGTGTGCGGGAGCCCCGGAGCACCTGCCGCGACGACGCCCACGGCCTGCCCGTCGACCTCCAGATGGACGCTGTCGGCACAGGCGTGGAGCACCCGGACCGGGCCGTCCGGAGCACGGTCGAGGAGGGCGGCGATCCGGGTCGGCGCGGCCACCGGGATCGCGTCGCGGCGGCCGCGGGAGAGGACGGGGGAGGGGCGCACGGGCTCACGCTAGCGCTCGCACGGATCCGTGGCCCGCCCCGGCGATCGCCGCCGAGATCGGCCCCGCGCTCGGCGTTCCTGCGCGGAAATCCACCCGCAAGGGTGTGTGATGTGCCTCACCAACCGGGCGCTCGGTCCCGCAGAAATGCACGAGTGCAGCGCATCGAGGAGGATCAGATGTCGACGATGTTCAGCTGGCGGGAGGTCGAACCGGCTCCGGGTGAGCCGGTCGCGCCCGACGAACGGCTTCCGTGGGGCAAGACGATCGGGCTCGGCGCCCAGCACGTCGTGGCGATGTTCGGCGCGACGTTCGTCTTCCCCCTGGTGATGGGCCTGGACCCCAACCTCGCCATCATGTTCTCGGGTATCTGCACCATCCTGTTCCTGCTGGTGACCTCCAACCGGGTGCCCAGCTACCTCGGGACCAGCGCGTCGTTCGTGGCCAGCGTCGCCGCGATCCGCGCCCACTCCAACGGCGACTCGGGGCAGGTCACCGGAGCCATCCTGGTGGCCGGGCCTGGTGCTCGGCGCGGTCGGCATCCTGGTCCACTTCGCGGGCTCGGGGGTCATCCACAAGGTGCTGCCGCCCGCGGTCACCGGCGCCGTCGTGATGCTCATCGGCTTCAACCTGGCACCCGTGGTGGCCGGGATCTACTGGCCGCAGGACCAGTGGATCGCGCTCCTCACCGCGGCGTTCATGGTCTGTGCCGCGGTGATGATGCCGGGCTTCTGGTCCCGGATCGCGGTGTTCCTCGCCCTGATCTTCGGCTACGTCATCTCGTGGCTGTCCGACCTGCTGTTCGGGCAGATCCACTCGATCACCGGCAGCAGCAACGGGCAGGAGGTCGACCACGACCGGGTCGCGTGGGCCGGCGTGAAGGCGGCGGACTGGATCGGCTTCCCGAGCGGCAAGCTGAGCGACGGTGTCTCCGTCGTGCACGGTCCCAGCTTCAACCTGACCTTCATCCTCCTCGTGCTGCCCGGCGTGATCGCGCTGATCGCGGAGAACACCGGCCACGTCAAGGCCGTGGCCGAGATGACCAAGACCGACCTCGACCCCTACATGGGCAAGGCGTTGGCGGCGGACGGATTCGCGACCGCCCTGTCGAGCGCGTTCGGCGGCTCGCCGACCACGACGTACGCCGAGAACATCGGGGTGATGGGGGCGACCAAGGTCTACTCGACCGCGGCCTACTACGTGGCGGCGATCGTGGCGGTCCTGCTCGGGCTGTGCCCGAAGTTCGGGGCGATCGTGAGCGCGACCCCCGGGGGTGTGCTGGGCGGGATCACCGTGATCCTGTACGGCATGATCGGTCTGGTGGGAGCCAAGATCTGGGTCGAGAACGGCGTCGACTTCGGTGACCCCGTGAACATGGTCGGCCTGGCCGGTGGCCTGATCGCCGGCATCGGCGGCGTCAGCCTGACCTTCGGCTCCGACTTCGAGCTCAGCGGGATCGCGCTCGGCACGATCATGGTGATCGTCTTCTTCCACCTGGTGAACGGGCGGGGCAGCGCCGGCAGCGGCCGGGTCACCCAGGCGCTGTCGCACCCGGAGGACGGCACGGGCTCCTCGGGATCTCACCGCTCGGAGACCGACCAGGAGTGATGTGAAGCCGGCACCCTTCGCCTTCGTCCGTCCGCAGGGCCTCCAGCACGCGCTGGAGGCCCTTGCGGCCGATCCGGGCGCGAAGGTGCTCGCCGGCGGGCAGAGCCTGGTGCCGCTGCTGTCGATGCGGCTGGCTGCTCCCAGCACGCTCGTGGACATCAACGCCGTGCCCGACCTCGACCACGTGCGCGTGGACGCGTCGGGGGTCCACCTCGGTGCGCTCGCCCGGCACGCCGACGTCCTCGCCTCGTCCGACGTACGCCGGACGCAGCCGCTGGTGTCCCTGGCCCTGGCGCACGTCGCGCACGCGACGATCCGCAACCGGGGCACCACGGTCGGCTCGATCGTGCACGCCGACGCGGCCGCCGAGATGCCGATGGTGCTCACTCTGCTCGACGGCTCGGTGACGGTCGCGTCCACGGCAGGCACCCGCACGATCCCGGCCGCCGAGCTCTACGCCGGCCCCCTGGAGTCGACGCTCCACCACGACGAGATCGCCCTGGAGGCGACGTTCCCTGCGCTCGCGCCGGGGGAGGGCGTGGCCTTCGAGGAGATCGCCCGGCGACACGGCGACTACGCGCTGGTCGGCGTCGGGGCCGTCGTCCGCGTCGAGGGTGACCGGGTCGTGTCCGCACGCGCGGGCTACCTGTCGGTCTGCGACGTCCCGACGGTGGTCGACCTGACCGAGGCGTGGGGCGACGCGGACGCGGTCGGCGACGTCGCGCTGTCCCGGCTCGACCCGGCCGACGACATCCACGCCACCGCGGCCTACCGTGCCCAGCTGGTCCGGGTGCTGACCGCCCGCGTCCTCTCGGCGGCCCACGACGACGCGGTCGCCCGCTCGGCGGTCGAGCGGGGTCGAGACGATGGGTGAGGAGCTGCACGACGTCCGCCTCTCCGTGAACGGCGTGGCCCACGAGGTGCGCGTCCCGGCGCGCCGGCTGCTGTCCGACGCCCTGCGCCACGACCTCGGCCTCACCGGCACCCATGTCGGGTGCGAGCACGGCGTGTGCGGTGCCTGCACCGTCCTCGTCGACGGGCGGCCGATGCGCTCGTGCCTGCTGCTCGCCGTCTCCGCGGTCGACGCCGAGATCACGACGGTCGAGGGGCTGACCGAGCGCGACGGCACGGCCGACGGACGGCTCGGTCCGGTCCAGCAGGCGTTCGCCGAGTGTCACGGCCTGCAGTGCGGCTTCTGCACCCCCGGCTTCCTGACCACGATCACCGCCGGCCTGCGCGACACCCCCCACCCGTCCGAGGACGAGGCGCGCGACATGATCGCGGGCAACCTCTGCCGCTGCACGGGCTACGCCAACATCGTGAGGTCCGTGCTCCGAGCCTCCGAGATCGTGACCGAGCGCGCCGCGCCGTCGCCGGACGAGGCGTCATGAGCACGAAGCTGTTCGGCGAGAAGGTGCAGCGGGTCGAGGACCAGCGCTTCCTGCGCGGCCAGGGGCGCTACGTCGACGACGTGCTGGTCGGCCACGACGTGCTGCACGCGGCGGTGCTGCGCTCGCCGCACGCCCATGCGCGGATCGTCGACATCGACGTGTCCGACGTGCTCGACCTCGAGGGCGTCCACCTCGTGTGGACCCACGACGACCTGTCGGGTGCGATGGCCGAGCCGCTGCCCCTGCTGATCCCGCACCCCCAGCTCACCCACGGCCGGACGCAGTACGCGCTGGCCCGGGACGAGGTCAACTACGTCGGCGAGGCGATCGCGTTCGTGGTCGCCGACGACCGCTACGTCGCCGAGGACGCCGTCGGCCGGATCAAGGTCTCCTACGAGCTCCTGCCGCCGGTGGTCGGGATCGCGGCGGCCCGCGCGGCCGAGCGTCTGGTGCACGACGACGTGTCCGACAACGTCGCGGCCCGGCTGGAGCAGGAGAACGGCGACGCGCGGGCGGCGATCGAGGCCGCCCCCCACACCCTCAGCCTCGACCTGACCATCGAGCGGAGCGCCTCGATGCCGATGGAGGGTCGGGGCACGGTGGCCCGGTGGGACCCGGACACCGGGCGGCTGACCGTCTGGACCTCCACGCAGACCTCGACCGGGGTGCGTGCCGCGGTGGCGGCCAAGCTCGGGATGGACCTCGCCCAGGTCGACGTCGTGACGCCCGACGTCGGCGGCGGCTTCGGGGTGAAGATCAACCACCCCTGGCCCGAGGAGCTGCTCGTCCCGCTGGCCGCGCGCACGATCGGCCGGGTCGTGAAGTTCACCGAGGACCGACGCGAGCACTTCATCTCGGCCGCCCACGAGCGCGGCCAGGTGCACCACGTCGAGGTCGGCTACGACGACGACGGGCGTGTGCTCGGGCTCGACGTGCAGTTCTGGCACGACAACGGCGCCTACACGCCGTACGGACTGATCGTCCCGATCATCACCTCGACCCAGCTGCTCGGCCCCTACAAGCCGGGCGCCTACCGCGTCGTCTTCGAGAGCCTCTACACCAACACGGTGATGGTCACCCCCTACCGCGGGGCGGGCCGGCCGCAGGGCTGCTACGTGATGGAGCGGACCATGGACGCGATCGCGGCCGCCCTCGGCAAGGACCGCACCGAGGTCAGGTCCGTGAACTTCATCCAGCCCGACGAGTTCCCCTACGACCAGGGCCTGATCTTCCAGGACGGGCGGGAGCTCGAGTACGACTCCGGGGACTACCCGGCCTCCCTGGCGAAGCTGAAGGCGCTGGTCGGCTGGGACGAGTTCCCGGCGTTCCGGGAGCAGATGGCGCGCGAGGGGCGTCGGGTCGGCATCGGCCTGGCCTGCTACGTCGAGGGCACCGGCGTCGGTCCCTACGAGGGAGCCCACGTCCACATCGAGACGTCGGGACGGGTCAAGGTCGCGACCGGGCTGACCACCCAGGGCCAGGGCCACGCCACGGTGTTCGCGCAGATCGTCGCCGACGCGCTCGGCGTCCCGTTCGCGAACGTCGAGGTGGTCACCGGCGACACCCGCCGGATGCCCTACGCCGTCGGGACCTTCGCGTCCCGCGCCGCGGTGATGAGCGGGTCGGCCGTGCACCTCGCGGCGCTCCGAGCACGCGAGAAGGTGCTGCGGATCGCGGCCGACGCCCTCGAGGCCGCCGAGGACGACCTCGAGATCGTCGACGGCGTCGTCTCGGTCAAGGGCACCGACGCGTCGATCGACCTCGGCACGGTCGCGGTGCTGTCCAACCCGCTGCGCTACGCCTTCGACGAGGCGTCCAAGGCCGCCACGCAGTTCTCCGTCGGCGACCCGGGCAAGCCGCCCGTCGCCGAGGACGACGAGCCCGGGCTGGAGGGCCGCGACTTCTACAGCCCCGAGCGCTCGACGTTCGCCAACGGCATGCACGCCGTGATCGTCGAGACCGACCCGGACACCGCCGAGATCACGATCCTCAAGTACGCCGTCGTCCACGACTGCGGTCGCCTGATCAACCCGATGATCGTCGAGGGCCAGATCCACGGCGGCGTCGCCCAGGGCGTCGGCGGTGCCCTGCTGGAGCGGATGGCCTACGACGAGTCCGGGCAGCTGCTCAACGCGTCGTTCATGGACTTCCTGATGCCCTACGTCACCGAGGTCCCGGCGCACATCGACATCGACCACCTCGAGACGCCGTCCCCCCTGAACCCGCTCGGGATCAAGGGCGCCGGTGAGGCCGGGGTCATCCCGTCGGCCGCCGTGTTCGCGTCCGCGATCGAGGACGCCGAAGGCGTGCCGATCACGGCCATGCCGATCTCACCGTCCGAGCTGTTCGCCCTTCGACAGGCTCGGGAACCGACGCGTCCACGTCACGAGGAGTCCCGATGAAGATCAGCGGAGCCGACACGATCCCCTACCCCGTCGAGCGCGTGTGGGACGCGCTGCTCGACCCCGGCGTGCTCGTCCGGACGATCCCGGGCTGCGAACGGCTCGAGACCACGGGCGACCACACCTACGCGATGACCGTGACCGCCGGCGTCGCCGCGATCCGGGGCACCTACGACGGCACCTGCGCCCTCTCCGACCTGCAGCAGCACGAGTCGCTGGTGATGCGGCTCCAGGGCGCCGGGGCGCCCGGCACGATCGACGCGACGGTGAACGTCGCCTTCGCGTCCGCGGGTGAGGGCGCCACGCGCATCGAGTACGACGCCGACGCCGTCGTCGGCGGGATGGTCGGCGGGGTCGGCCAGCGGATGCTGGGCTCGGTGTCGAAGCGGATGGCCGGCGAGTTCTTCGGCAACGTCGGCGACGCGCTCGCCGGCGGCCCGGCCACCGCGGTCGCCGGGGCACCGGGAGGTCCGGCGAGTCCGGCGAGCCCGGCCGGTGCCGCTGAGGTGGGCCAGGTCTTCACCGCCCCCCCGCGCCCGGCGTCGTCACAGCAGGACTTCCTCAAGGGCATCGCCGTCGGTGCCGGGCTGGTGCTCCTCGGCGTCGTCGCCGGCGGTCTGTTCGGCCGGCGGCGGCGGTGAGGATGCTGCAGGGATCCCCGGCTGACCGGGGAATCCGTCGCTTAGTAGGCGTTGCAACGCCTACTGAGCGACAAGACCGCGGCGTCGCTGGGGCGGGTGGGGCGCATGAGTGAGCTGAACGTCGACTCCACGGCCCGCCACATGGCCGCCGCGATCCGGGACCGCGCGATCTCCGCCCGCGAGCTGCTCGACCTCCACCTCACCCGGATCGCCGAGCGCAACCCCCAGCTCAACGCCATCGTCAGCCTCGACGAGGAGCGGGCGCGGGCGGGCGCGGCGGCGGCCGACGAGGTCACGGCGAGGGGCGACGAGCTCGGCCCCCTGCACGGCTTGCCCTTCGCGTTCAAGGACACCCACGACGTCGCGGGCTGGCGGACGACGTACGGCTCGCCGCTCTTCGCCGACCACGTCCCCGACGCCGACGAGCTGGTCGTCGAGCGGGTGCGGGCGGCGGGGGCGGTCACGATCGGGAAGACCAACGTGCCCGAGTTCGCCGCGGGCTCCCACACCTTCAACACCGTCTTCGGCACGACGCTCAACCCGGTCGACCCCACCCGTTCGGCGGGCGGGTCGAGCGGCGGGGCGGCCTGCGCGCTGCGCGCCGGGATGGTGCCCCTCGCCGACGGCTCCGACATGGGCGGGTCGTTGCGCAACCCCGCGTCGTTCTGCGGCGTCGTCGGGCTGCGGCCGTCGCTCGGGCGGGTGCCGGCCTGGCCGGACGACAACTTCTGGGAGACCACGTCCACCAGCGGCCCGCTCGCCCGCAACGTCGACGACCTCGCACTGCTGCTGTCGGTGATCGCCGGGCCCGACGAACGCGTCCCCACCGCCCTCGGCGATCCCGGGGCGGCGTTCGCCCAGCCGCCCGAGGTCGCGCTCGACGGGCTGCGCGTCGCCCTCAGCCCCGACCTCGCCGGCCTGATCGAGGTCGACACCGAGGTACGCCGGGTGGTGGAGGAGGCGGGCGACGCGCTCGCCGGAGCGGGCGCACACGTCGAGGCGGCGAGCCCCGACCTGGCGGAGGCCGACGACACCTTCCGCACGCTGCGGGCCTGGCTGTTCCAGAGCGGCTTCGGCGAGCTGCTCGCGGCCCACCCCGAGTCGTTCAAGCAGTCGTTGGCAGACAACATCCGGCTCGGCGCGTCGCTGACCGGCGCCGACGTCGCGCGCGGCTACCGCCAGCGGTCCGCGCTGGCCGACCGGATGCGGCTCTTCTTCGGGTCGTACGACGTGCTGGTGCTGCCGACCTCGCAGGTGCCGCCGTTCCCGGCCGACCAGGAGTACCCGTCGGACATCAACGGCCACCCGATGGCGACGTACCTCGACTGGATGCGCTCGGCGTACCTGATCACCGTGACCGGCTGCCCGGCGATCTCGGTGCCGGCCGGGCACACGGACGACGGCCTGCCGGTCGGCGTGCAGCTCGTCGCGCCCTTCGGTCGGGATGCGCGCCTGCTCGGGATCGCCCGCGCCTTCGAGCGACTGGGGACGGGCGCCGAACGTTCCTCCGGCTGACACCGGGCGTTCGCCTGGTGGCAGGAGCGCCGAGGTGTCCTAGGCTCGATGCCACATCCGTGCCTACCCGGGAGGTCTCGTCGATGCCCCGCCGCACCGTTCTGACCCGTTTCTCCGCCGTCGCCGTAGGAGCGCTCGCGTGCGCGGCGCTCGCCATCGCACCTCAGGCCGGGGCGCATCCCGGTTCCCACCTGCCACCCGGCGCGGGTGCCTGCCCACCCGACGCCGTCGCCCTGGGCTTCAGCGACGGCCTCGACAAGGCGGTCGTCGACGGCGTGACCGTGGGCGGTCTGTCCGACATCGCGTGGGACGCGCGCCGCCACGCCTACGCCTCCACCGTCGACAACCACGCGACCGACCCGTCGCGCATCTGGTTCTGGCGCGACCCGGCCCACACCCACATCGTCGGCGAGCCGATCGTGCTCACCGCCCCCGACGGGACGCCGTACACCGGGGCCACCGCCGACAACGAGGGACTCGCGATCCTGCCCGACGGCCGGTTCCTGGTGAGCTCCGAGACCGAGCCGTCCCTCCGCATCTTCGGACGCGACGGCCGGCAGCGCGCCGAGCTCCCGGTGCCCGACCGGTTCCGGGTCGCCCCCGCCGGTGAGGCCACCGGCAACGCCACCCTCGAGGGGCTCACGATCACGCCGGACGGACGACGCGTCGTGGCGTCGATGGAGGGCACGTTGAGCGGCGACGTCGCGGCCGACGGCACCGACACCTACCGGCGCTTCCTGGTCTACGACCGGCACCGCTCCGGCTGGCGGCTGAGCCGTCAGCTCGCGTACCAGGTGGAGCCGGGCAACCGGATCGCCGAGGTGCAGGCCTACGGGCGCGACGGCCTCCTGGTGCTCGAGGCGGCGTTCGACCCGGCGGTCGGCAACACCATCGAGCTGTACGCCGTGCACACCCGGCGCGCGCACGACGTCAGCGGCGTCCCCGATCTCGCCACGGCGCCGGCCGGCACCGTGATGCCCAAGACCCTCGTCGCCGACGTGACGGCCTGTCCCAGCCTGGGCGCGACAGCCAAGGAGACCCAGACCAACCCGCTGATGGACAACTTCGAGGGGATGACCGTCGCCCCGGTCCGCGGTCACCACCGGGGCCACCGCCACCACCACGGGTCCGGTGAGCTCGCCCGGGTGCTGCTGATCAGCGACGACAACTTCGGTGCCCTGCAGACCACCCGCGTGCTGGACCTCGCGGCACTGCTGCCGTGAACCCGGCCTAGGGGATCTCGGCCTCCAGGATCAGGTGCAGGTCGCGGCGCAGCCGCGCGGCCCCCGCCGCGCCGAGCTGCTCCTCGAGCCAGTCGTCGAAGGCCGCGATCACCTCGACGCCGGTGTCGACCGCCCGCCAGCCCCGGGCGGTCGCCCGCACCAGGCGGGCGCGGCCGTCGGTGGGGTCGGGGACCGTCTCGAGATAGCCGCGGTCGACCAGGTACGCCACCAGCTCACCCATCGCCTGCTTGGTCATGTGCGCCCGCGCCGCGAGCACGCTGGCCCGGGTCCCCTCGGGATCGAGCACGGTGAACGGAGCGGCGTGTGACGACCGGAGGTCGGTGAAGCCGGCCTCCCGCAGCGCGACGTCGAGGCGCGCGGCCAGCCGCGCGCCGGTCGAGCTCATCAGCGTGCCCAGCGGCAGGTCGCGTTCCTGCAACGGATTAGTCAGGCGCTTGACCATATGCCCTCCGGGTCGTAGCGTGAACTGGTCAGGAACCTTACCGATCGGGAGGCACGATGGAACGGATGGACCACGCCCGGCGCGTCGCCGGCGGCGTCTGGGTGGTGCTCGGCGCGGCGCTGGTGGTCGGCTGGAGGGTGACGGGCCCACCGGACGGGCCGGACCTCGTCACCTGGCTCGTCGCGGGCTCGGTGGTGGCCGGCACGGTGACGGCGTTCCGTGCCCGCCGAGCCCGGACGAGATGGTGGGGCGCCCGGCTCGCCGGTGCCGTGATCGGCGGCGAGCTGGTCGGCGCGGTGGGCGACCGGTTCGGGTTGCTCGGTCCGCCCGGCGCCCCGATGGTGAGCTGGGGGGACTGGGCCCACTTCAAGATCGAGACCGCCGAGCTGGTGCCGTGGGACTCCCTGGTGCAGCCCGCCGCGGTCGCGGCCACGGTGGCAGAGCTGACCCTCGGGACGCTCCTGGTGGTCGGCCCCTGGTGGCGCTGGGTCGGCAAGGCGACCGCCGGGCTGTTCGTGGTCTACCTGGTCGCGATGGTGCCGGGCATGGGGATCACGTCGGTGCTCCAGTACGCCGTCCCCGTCCTCGTCGGCGGCGCCCTGGTGGCCTCCGGACGGGGTCGCCGACCGCGTCCGGAGCCGGCCCGGGTCGAGCCCCGACATCCACAGACCGTGGCCTGAGCTGTGGAGATCACGGGCGTCCTCTGTGGAGGAACCACGGCGGTTCTGTGGAGAACCCGGAAGAACTCGCGGTATGTGAAAGAAATGTCCGGCAACCCCTTGTGGCACTGGGCTCTGAGCGCATAGAACTTCTCCCACGCACTTCCTCCGGGGAGTGCGGGATCGCTCGGAGACGAAGATCCGCACCACCACCGAACGGCTTGCCGGGAGGAGGTGGCGGAGGCCAGGTGACGGGGCCGCCGGGATCGGAGGAGCCGGGTGGATCGACCGGGAGCGTCACCAGTACCGGTCATCCGGTGAACCGCCGGGCCTCGGACTTGTTTCGAGGCACGACGGGACACCAACCGAAGGGCCCTTGTCGCTCATACCGACGAGGGCCCTTCACCTATTTCCGAGCCCGGGGAGCGAGCCTGCGAGCTGGGCTTTCTCCACACCATCTGTGGACGACCTTGTGGACGAGGGGCCGCAGCCTGTGGAGCATTCCCGCTGCGCTGTGGACGACCCGCCGGAACTCGAAGTATGTCGAGGGAAATGTCGCGAAAACCCTTGTGGGACTGGGCTCCTGGGCCGTAGAACTTCTCCCACGCACTCCCTCCGGGGAGAGCGGGATCGGTCGGAGAAGACGATCTGTACCACCGCCGAACGGCTTGCCGGGAGGGGGTGGCGGTGGCCGGGTGACGAGGCCGCCGGGGTCGCAGGATCCGGCTGGATCGACCGGGAGCGTCACCGGTACCGGTCGAGCGGTGGACCGCCGGACCACGGACTTGTGCCGGGGAACGACGGATCACCACCTGAAGGGCCCTTGTCGCTCATACCGACAGGGGCCCTTCTACATGTCTGCCCTGGATGCCCCCGCTGACCCGGCAGAAGTTCACGCGCCAGAGCGCGACCCGGCAGAAGTTCACGCGCCAGAGCGCCGACCCGGCAGAAGTCGACGCGCCAGGGCGCTGACCCGGCAGAAGTCGACGCGACTGGTCTGGACCACTCCCACACAGGGCGAGCCGGTTCCTGTGGACAGCGGCCCCACTTCTGTGGACGACCGCGGGGCAGGTTGTGGACGAGCCTGAGGAAATCGGGGTATCCCGCATTCGCACCCCGGAACCCCTTGCGGCACTGGGCTCCCGGGCCGTAGAACTTCTCCCACGCACTCCCT
>CAWEJC010000018.1:0-42937 GCA_963809265.1 uncultured Actinomycetota bacterium | reverse complement strand
CCGGGGGCCTTGCGACCAACAAGTCCCGGTCGAAAGGCGCTGCATGAGCACCCTCCCGCTATCCGACCCGCGCCGCGACGCCGTTCGACTCGGTCGCACCGCGATCCACGGCGGATGCTGCCCTGCGGCGATAGGCGAGAGTCAGGAGGAGCAGTGCTGGTCCCCAGAGGTTCAAGGGCGCGTAGCAGAGCGTGAAGACGGCCGCCCAGAACGGGCTGGCCATGGGGCTCGGCTGACCAGTTGTCCAGACAGTCCAGAACCCCAGCGTCCAGATCAACATCAGCGCGACGGAACCCACTGTGGCGGCGACGACCACGCGCTTCGGACGAACGGCGCGGCCGCCGAAGAATGGCAACCACCGCGGGACCTCCTCTCCCAGCGGACGGACCAGCCCGAACGCAGTAAGCGCGACAGCCTCTGACAGAAGACTGATGACGGCGACGTAGACCGCGGGCCATCCCCGCACGACATCAAGACCCCCCGAGCTGGTCAACATGCCCATGGGAAAACCGAAGGCGACAGCCCAACGCCACAGACCGGAGGGCAGGACCAGCAACGGGATGATGTGTGCCAGACGTGTGGCCCATCGCGGCGCTGGCCGCTGCGGCAGGGGGGCGAAGGCCGGAGTGCCGTTGATCAAGGTCTCCGTCCTGGGCGCTCCGTGGCTCCGACAGCCGTTCGGCCACCGTTCCTCCCCGAGGGCCAGGGACCTGCGGCTTCGGGAGTGGGTCTGCGGCACGCGGTAGCCAGCGGCGAGGAGCGAGAAGATGATCCCGCCGGCCAGGAAGTAGGCGTCGATAGCCCAATCGGCCCATCGGAGGTGGGCATGGCCCGTCGTGGCCTTGAGCGAGAGTCCAGTGATTCCGTTGGGGAGGAGGCCGGTGGCGCGGGTCACGTCGTCGAGAAGGCCGGAGCCGCCGCGCAGGAGGAGCACTACACAACCGATCCAGACCAAGACCTTGACGGCCCGCGCTAGTCGCCCTCGCGCCCATCCTCGAGCGATCGCGAGACACACCAACGCACCGATCGGCCAGGCCGAGTCGACAGGCACTTCGACGATCCAGGCGACCAGCTGCACTCGTGCGTGCGCCGAGCCGTCCGCGGCCGCGTGCGTGCCGGGCACGAGGGGCGGCAGTTCGCCGGGGCTCGCGAAGGAGCCGCCGAGGTACCAGTAGATGTGGAGGGAGAAGAACAGCACCACCCATCCCAGCGCGACATACGCGGCAGGCGGTGCGTCGAGCACGTTTGTCCGCACCTGCGTGCCGGGACGAGGTGTCGGGGGCTGACATCGTGGCCGAGATCGTCATGGGTCAACGGTCGCCGCTGCACAGTCCATGGCCATCCCCCCGCGGAGGGAACCCGCTCCCTCGATCGAGGGTGTCGCGGCCGGCGTCGCGTGCGAGGCTGGGCTGGTGAGAGGCTCGGGCGTATCCGCGTGGGGCGGTCTCGCGCATGTGTTCCTCGCGGTCGCGCTCTGCCTGCCGTTGGTTGCCGCGGCTGAAACGATCGGCGTCTCGATGGCCCGAGGACCCGAGCATCCTCAACTTGTGGCTGTTGACCCTGCTGGCGATCGGCTTCCTGGCCGTGGTGGTGTGGGCCTCCCTGCTGCCATCGGTGCGGCAGGTGGAGGTGTCGACGGCGCGGGCCCTGCTCGAGTACGACGAGCGGGCCCTGCCCGACGTACGTTCGCCGCGCGCCTGGGCCTCCCGACGACGCGGTGCCGTCTGGCTCGCGCTGCTCTCTGGAGTGGGCTTCGTGGTCGCGGCCGCGCTGTACCTGGTCCCGTTCGGGATCGGCCTGGTCTCCTTCCCGTTCTCCGGTGACAGCACCCTGACCTGGCCGGGAGTCGGGAAGACCACCCACACCGGATCCGGCTGGCACGCCATCTGGCTGATAGGTCCCGGTCTCCTGGCCCTCGCCGCGTGCTTGGCCGTCCTCGCCGCAGCGGCCCGCCTGCTCGTCACCCTGGCACCGCGCGTGCTCGGCCCCACACTCACCGAACGGGTCGGCATCGCCGCTGACCGGGAGCGGGCACTGGCCCGCGCCAACGCGGTGGCCCGCGACCTGCACGACCGGCTCGGGCACACGCTGACCGCGATGACCGTGCAGGCCACCGCCGCACGCCGGCTGCTGGCCACCGACCCGCAGGCCGCGGAGCGGGCCATGGCAGCGGTGGAGGACCTGGGCCGGCGGGCGCAGGAGGACGTCGACGGCGTGGTACGCACGTTGCGCGACGGCGCGCACGGCGACACCGACGTCTCCGGCGAGGCGGTGGACCTGGTGGACATCGCCCGCGCGCTCGCCCATGAGTCGACGCTCGACGTCGAGCTCCCGTGCCCCGGGGTTCCCCGTCGACCACGGCTGCGCTGACACCGCACGGGCCGTGATCCGTGAAGCGCTGACGAACGCCACCCGCCACGGCACCGGATCGGCCATGCTCCGGCTGCAGGCGGACCGACGAGTACGTGTGCATCGAGGTCCGCAACCCGATCCGCCGCAGCGGCCCGCCGGCACCGGAGCGAGCCGGGCTGGCCGGCCTGCACGAGCGCGTGCTCCTCGACGACGGGCAGATCACCGCCGGTCCGGAAGGGGTGCGCACGTGGCTGCTGACCGCCAGACTCCCGACCAGCCCGCCGGCACCGACGACGTGATCCGGATCGTCGTGGTCGACGATGACGATCTGGTGCGCTCCGGCCTCGCAGCGATCCTCGACCTTGAAGCCGACATCGAGGTGGTGGGCCAGGGCGCCGACGGGGTCGACGTGCCGACGCTGGTGGCGCGGACCCGGCCCGACGTGGTGCTGATGGACGTGCGCATGCCACGCGTTGACGGCATTGCCGCCACCGCCCGGCTCACTGAGCGACCCGACAGCCCGGCGGTGGTGGTGATCACCACGTTCGAGAGCGACGACGCCGTGCACGAGGCGCTGCTGGCGGGAGCGCGGGGCTTCGTGCTGAAGCGAGCACGTCCCGAGGACCTGCTGGCCGCGGTGCGTACCGTCGCCCGCACCGACTCCCTGGTCTTCCCCGATGCCATCCGACGGGTCGCGGCTCCGCGTCGAACGGCGACCAAGCCGGCCTGGGTGCAACGACTCACAGCCCGTGAACGCGACGTCCTGACCCACGTGGCCCGCGGCCAGACCAACGCCGAGATCGCCGCATCACTCGTGGTGTCGGTGGAGACCGTGAAGAGCCACCTGCGCTCCCTGCTGGCCAAGTCCGGATCCCGGCACCGAACCGAGCTGGTGGTTCGGTGCTACGAGGCCGGCGCCCTCGACTAGCACTTCCCCTGTGCCGGCACGGGTCGAGACCCAGGCACAGGGCTACCGGCCCCAGTTCGCTGCCGTGACACGGCGAAGCCTTCAGCTCACGCCGGCGGGCACCTGGTCCGGCTCGGGCAGGGTCTCCGGCGGCTCGAGCCGTCGAAGGGGTGACGGTTCCACGAACAGGGCACGTGCGACCCAGGCGGGGAGCCACCAGTTCCATCGGTCGAAGACGCTGACGAGGGCAGGCACGAGGAGCGCGCGGACGATGGTGGCGTCGATCAGGATGCCCACCCCCAGGGCCGTGCCCAGGACCTTGACGTCGGTGCCGGGTGAGGCCGCGAGCGCGATGAACGCGAAGAAGAGGATGAGAGCCGCCGAGGTGACGAGCCGCCCGGTCCGTCCGATGCCGGTGATCACCGCCATGGAGGTGTCTCCGGTGCGGTCGTACTCCTCTCGCATCCGCGCCAGGATGAACACTTCATAGTCCATCGACAGTCCGAACAGGAACGCGAAGATCACCACCGGTAGCCAGAAGTTGATGGCCCCGGTCGCCGACACGCCGAAGACCAGGTCGGACCCGTGGCCCATCTGCCAGAAGAACACGACGGAGCCGAACACGGCCGCCAACGACAGCAGATTGAGCAGGACCGCCTTGAGCGGAAGGAGCACGGACCGGAAGGTGCGCACGAGCAGGACGTAGGTGATCAGAGCGATCAGCGCCAGCACGTAGGGGAACTTGTCGTAGACCGCGCTGAAGTAGTCCGAGATGGTCGGGCCCAAGCCGGTCACGCCCGCGTCGCCGGCGACGACCGGGTCGACGGCCGCCCGGATGTCGTCGACCACGGTGGCCGAGTCACTGTTCAGCGTGGCGGCGGTCGGGAACACGTCGACCACTGCCTCGTCGCCCTTGACGGTCCCGACGACCGCGAGCTGTACGCCGTCGACGCCACGCGCGGCTGCAGCCGCAGCTTTCGCGTCTCCGGCCGGCACGAGCACCTCGATGGGAGTGAGGGCCCCGGATCCGATGCCTCCATCGGTGAGGGTGTGCAGTGTGTCGTACCGCGGACCGCCGCGCGCCAGCGAGTCCAGGCTCGATCCGGGACCGATCGCGATGCTGAAGAGAGGGACGATCAGGATGGCCAGCACGGCCATGGCCGCGGCAGCGGCCACGAACCGGTGGCGGACGATGCCACGCGCCCAGGCCGACCAGCCGCGCGACGGTACGCCTTCGTGTCGGATGCGCGGGTAGTCGATCCGCGGTCCGACACTGGAGAGCAGTGCCGGCAGCAGGGTCAGGACGGCGGAGACGCTGACCAGAGGGATCAACATGCCTGCGACCCCCATGCTGCGCAGGGCCGGCACGGGTATCACCAGCAGGGCGAGCAAGCTGATCGCGACGGTGACCCCGGAGGCGAACACCGCGTGGCCAGCGGTCTTCATGGCCACGATCACCGCCTCCTCGTTGCTGCGACCGTGCGCGCGCTCCTCTCGCCATCGCGACACCAGCAGAAGGGAGTAGTCGAGTGCCACACCGAGACCGATGAGGGCGATGAGGAACTGCACGATGACGCTGACCTCGCTGAACGTCGTGAGCCCGAGCACGAGCATGAAGGTCGTCAGGATCGACACCGCGGCGATGAGCATCGGGAGCAGGGCCAGGAAGGACCCGAACACGAACGCGAGCACCAGGAGCGCACAGGCGGCGGCGAGCAGTGTCTCGAGCAGGAGGCTGGGGCCCTGCTGGTCTCCGCCGGCGCCGAGCAGACCGTAGGACGTCAGTCCGCTGTCGAAGCCCTGCGCTCGAGCTGCCTGGGCCAATGCTGGGTCGATCTCGACCTCGATGTAGGGACCCAGGGTCGTGGGGACCGGCGCCTGGATGAGCGCGAAGGTCGTGCGTCCGTTCTCGGTGATGAACGCGGGGTCGCCGGTGCTGGCGTAGTCCACGACGCGCAGGTGTACGTCCGGCACCGACGCCACGGCCGCGGCGAAGACCTGAGCCACCCCGGCATCCGCCTGCCGGACCGTCTGGCCCTCCGGGACGGTGACGACGGCGAGATAGGAGTCGAAGGTACTGACCCCGTAGGTGTCGATGAGCTGTTGCTCAGCCCGGTCGCCCGGCTGGCCGGGCAACGAGAAGTCCAGCGAGAGCCGGCCACTGAGCTGCCCGGCCGAGAAGAGACCGCCGAGGAACAGCAGCAGCCACACACCACTGACGATCCGACGGTGATGCATCACAAGACGGGCGAGTCGCTCCATGGGACTGCTCCTGCACGGGTGCTGAGTCCCGAGAGAAGTGGTCTGCGGACGGCGCATCGCACGGGCGACACGTCCGAGATGGAGGTGCGGGCTGGGTCGGCTGGAAAAGGGCTGACGCGCACTCCGGGCACATCGACCAGTGACAGGGTCACCGGCCACCACAAGGCATCCGACGAAACTCGTCTACACGAGTTCGTGCCTCGAACGTACGCGCACGTCACGTGGGGGCGCAATGGGATGGAGGTGCTCTGACGTGGTCGCGACCAGCGACGGACCCCGTTAGAACGCACCGATGGGCCGGCGCCTTGCGGCACCGGCCCTCGATGTGCACCGCGGTGTCAGGCGTGCGCGCCCACCGCCTGCGCCACCACGGCCACGGGGTGAGTGGCACGACGCGCGTGCCAGAAGCCGAGGGCGACCAGGGCGAACAGGACGACCGCGCCACCGAAGGCCGCGATGGCGGCGTACCCGGCGATCGTGCCGACCGTGGCGAACGCGTATCCGTAGAGCAGCAGACCGCGCAGCGTGTCGCCCATGAACATCGTCTGCCGCAGTCCGCCCATCTCCTGGCACGCTGCGCTCTTCGCCTCGGCAGGATCACTGCACTGCTGGATGTACTGGCCGCTGACCTGTGCGTAGGTCTGACCCTTCGAGGCCTCGTTCATGTGGACCTGGATGTAGTGGTTGGCATAGGCCTTGGCCTGCGGACCGGTCGTCAGCTGTTGGCCGGCGTACTGGTCGAGGGCGGCGCGGTCGGCCGCGGGGAGGTCAGTGAGTCCGGTCTGGCTCGTCGGCATCGTGATCGACTGGGCCGCGAGCTGGTCGTGCACCTGGCTCCCGACGAACGTGCTGGCCCACGTGAGCAGACCACCTGCGGCGAGCAGGACGGCAACGAGCAGCAGGCCGCCCCATGAGATCAACTTGTCAAACGTGGCGCGCATGATGTTCACCTTCTCTGTGTGGGTCCCGGTCCATCCGGTCCCAGTGCTTCCAGAGTCCCGAGTCACCCGACTGGCGGGCAGAGAAGTTCGTCATCGGGTGGAGTCAACGTGCGTCACCGGCTGGGGTGACCAACGGCCATTCAGGCCGCGGCGCGCAGGTCCCAGACTCGAGACATGACCACCACGGCTCCTTCAGACGCTGAGCGGCGTCACGAGCGTCACCCGACCGTGCTTGTGGGTGTCTCCGCATCAGCCGCGAGTGCAGCAGCGGTGCGATGGGCCGCCGCCGAAGCAGGGCGACGAGGCGCTCGGCTGCACGCGATGCACGTCGTCGACATCGTGGACCGATGCGACGCCGGCCTCGGGGCGGACCCACGCCTCGAACTGGCCGACGCACAGCAGTCCGTCCCGGCTCGCGTCGCCGGCTGGCTGTTCGACGCAGGTCTCGAAGCCGACATCGCCGTCAGCGTCGTCTGTGGCGACGTAGCGGGCCGACTGACTGCCGAGTCCCGAGGAGCGAGCCTCGTGGTCGTCGGCGCACCCGATGGTCCGGAGCACGAGCGCCTTGCCTCGACCCTCGCGACCCAGTGCCCCTGCCCCGTGGCCGTGGTCGACGCGAACGACCACGCCCATTTCGTCGAAGACCCCCACTCACCCCACCTGGCAGGAGCCAGCCATGCTCGTACGTGAGGTCATGACCTCCCCGGCCGTCACCATTCGGCCCGGCGAAGATGTCGCCGAAGCTGCCCGGATTCTCGACCGACTGAGCCTCACCTCGCTCCCAGTCGTCGAGGCGAACGGTCGTCTCGTCGGCATCATCGGTGAGGCCGACGTGATCGGCCGGCTGACTACATCCGAGGAGTGCCGATCACTCTCGCATCGTCGTGAGGACGCGCTCCTGGTACGGGACGTGATGACGCGCCGCGTCCTCACGGTCGCTGCGGATGACGACCTGGCCGAGATCATCGGCCTGATGACCGGCACGACTCTCAAGAGCGTGCCTGTCCTCTTGCTCGGCCGAGTCGCGGGAGTGATCAGCCGACGCGATGTCGTGCGGGCCCTCGCTCGCGGAGACCTCGCTGCGCGTCCCACCGCCGGTTCCTCCGCCGTCTGAGCGAGCCGGGAGTCACGTGATGCGCGATGATGGCGAGGACGCGGTCGTCCGCCTGGACCGGCCACGAAGGGATCTCACGTCCGGATGACCGACACGAAGCCCTCCATCAGGGTGTACCTCCTGGACGACCACGACGTGGTCCGGCAAGGGCTCCGCACCTTCTTGGAGTCGTCGGGAGACATCGAGGTGGTCGGTGAGTCCGCCCTGGCGTCCGAGGCGTCCGCACGCATCCCCGCGCTGCACACCGACGTGGCGATCCTGGACGCCCGGCTCCCGGACGGGTCCGGGATCGAGGTGTGCCGCGTCGTGCGCGCACTCGATCCACATATCCGCGCCCTGATCCTCACGTCGTACGACGACGACGAGGCGCTGTTCGCCGCGATCATGGCCGGCGCCTCCGGCTACATCCTCAAGGAGGCGACGGGTCAGGACCTGATCGCGGCGGTCCACCACGTCGCGGCCGGACACTCCCTCATCGACCCCCTCCTGATCGATCGCGTGCTCGACCGGGTGCGTAACGGCCCAACCACGGCGCCCGAGCTGGCCGGCCTGACCGAGCAGGAGCTGAAGCTCCTCGAGCTCGTCGCCGAAGGCATGACCAACCGACAGATCGGCGAGCGCATGTTCCTGGCCGAGAAGACGGTCAAGAACTATGTCTCCACGATGCTCCAGAAGCTCGGCCTCGAACGGCGCGCTCAGGCCGCTGCCCTCGCGGCGCGGCTGCTGTCGGAGCACCCGCACCGCTGAGTCACCGCGCCAGCGGGACGGTCCACAGCAGGCGCGCCCCACCGAGGTGACTCCCGCTCAGCAGCAGATCGCCCCCCAAGGCGACGGCGCGGGCCCGCGCGTTCTCGAGCCCGCTCCGCACCACGCCCGCTGGGACGCCGCCGCCGTCGTCGTCGACGGTCAGCGTGAACCGGCCCTGCTCGACGCCTGCCACGATCTCGACCCTCGTGGCGTGCGCGTGACGTGCGACGTTGGAGAGCGCCTCCCTCAGTACCTTCAGCAGCGGCTCACGCATGGCCTCGGTGACGGCTGTGTCGATCGGTCCTTTGATGCGCAGCTCGGGGGTGAAGCCGAGAACCTGGCGGTACTCACGAACGAGGGTTCTCACCTCGCTTCGTACGGACTCGGACGATGTCGTCTGCAGCTGGAAGATCGTGGCGCGCACGTCACGGATCGTCGCGTCCAGGTCGGCGACCGCACCCTCGACCCGCGTGCGGACGTCGGCGTCCGACACGCGCATCGCGGCCGCCTGCAGCTGCATGCCGGTCGCGAAGAGCCGCTGGATGACCAGGTCGTGGAGATCGCGGGCGATGCGCTCTCGGTCGGTGACGACGGCCAGTGCCTCACGCTCCGTCATCGCCTGACCCCGATCGAGCGTGAGTGCCGCGTAGTCGGTGAAGCTGCGCAGGAGATCTCGGTCGTCGACGTCGCGCAGGTGTATCTCGGCCGCGTCGTAGAAGGAGACCAGGAGGCCTCCCTTGGCCAGGTGCGTCCGCAGGGGAACGACGGTGCCGACGACCTCGCCGACGGTCACGTCCACCGGATCGATGATCTCCATCCCGTGGATGTGCGCCATCAGCTCGGCGAGACGCTGCCGAATCTCCTCCTCGGCCTCCTCCTCGCAGGCGATCACCATCACGCTCTCTGCCTCAGGGTCGACGATGGCCACGGCTATCGACCGCGCGGCGTGTCGTGCCGTCGTGGTGACCTGGTCCAGCCAGCTCTGCCAGTCGATCGGCGGCCGCAGGGTTTCCGGCAGGGTGGCGGCCGCCTCCAGCCAGGCCCGGCGGCGTTCGCTGAGGCCGTAGGCACGGGCGTTCTCGATCACGACACCGACGACCCCGGCCAGCGCCACGCAGAGCTGCTCATCGGTGTCGGTGAACTCTCCGCCGCCGGCCTTCTCGGTCAGGTAGAGGTTGCCGAACACGGTGCCGCGGATCCGGACGGGGACGCCCAGGAAGGAACCCATGGGCGGATGGTTCGGCGGAAAACCGAACGAGGACGGGTGATCCGCGAGGGTCTTCAGCCTGATCGGATGCGGGTCCGTGATCAGGAGACCCAGGATCCCGCGCCCGTGCGGCAGGTCGCCGATCCGGAGCCGTTGCTCCTCGCTGAGCCCGGTCGTCACGAACTCGACGAGGTAGTTCTCCGGGCCCACCACCCCCAGAGCGCCGTACCGGGCGTCGGTGAGCGTGGTCGCTGCCTCGACGATGCGGCCCAGCACGTTGGGGAGGTCGAGGTCGGACGAGATCGCCATGACGGCGTCGAGCAGCGCGTTGGTCGAGCCGGACAGATCAGGAATGCTCGCCTCATCGGACGACTCCACCTCCGGGCTCACCTCCCGAGTGTGCGCCATGCCGCTCTGGCGAGCCATGGGTGCACCCGCACGTGCCGGCCAGGATCACGTCCGTGCCACACATGTCGGGGTCGGCCACGTCGTCGCCGTCTCCACGGATCGTTTCTCCTCGTCACGCTCGCCGTCAGACGACGCGGCGTGCCGGCAGATCGTCGGCCGGGCTCCAGCCCGCCCCCAGGCGTCGTCCTGAGAGCTCCGACCACCGCAGGCGCAGGAAGAGGTTCCGCTGGCCGTCGGCCCAGGCGTCCGGCTCCCCCGCCTGTCTGATGTCGTGCAGCTCATCGGCGGTCGTGATGGCCTCGGCGCGGCCACGGGCGACCACGCTCCAGCCGCGACGACGCTCGTAGTCCAGCTGGTCGACCTCGAAGGCCAGCATCGCTCCCCGGCCTTGGGCCCCCAGGATGCTGTGCGGCGTGGTTCTGAGCACGAGGCTGTCCTCGACGACGGCGTAGTTCACGGGAACGACGTGTGGCCCGACCGGCGTGCAGAGGGCCACGCGACCGACGAGGCCGGCCCCGAGCAGCTCCCGACACTGCGCGTCCGACAGCTCGATCGGCTCTCCCATGATGTCCTCCGTCGGGTGCAGTACGTGGTGCGGTGTCGGGCGGTGTCTTCGCGATCGACGGCGCGCAACGGCCGCGAGGTGGTGACGCGACCGCTGCGCTACGCCGCGACACGCGGTAGCCGTGCCGGTCACACCAGCATCAGCGCCGCGGGTGGCTTCCTTCAGAGCAGTCGGACCACCGACGCGATGACCTTGGTCATCCCTCTGTCTGGGGCTCGGTCAGGCGCTCCGGTGTGGCAGACGTGGTCCTGTCACAGTGAGCCATGAACAACCGCTATCGCCATCCAGCCAACCGCGCGCGCTACGAAGGGCGTTCCACCGGCGAGCGGATGGCCGATGACCTGAGTGCGTCGTTCGGCTCATGGACCTTCATCCTGGTTCAGAGCGTGATCGTGATGGCGTGGATCGCTGTGAACCTCGCGGCGTGGATCGGGCATTGGGACCCCTACCCCTTCATCCTGTTGAACCTGGTCTTCTCGACTCAGGCCGCCTACGCCGCACCGCTCTTGCTGCTCTCCGCCAATCGGCAGGCAGATCGTGATCGAGTGGAGTCCGAGCACGACTTCGGCGTGAACCGCCTCGCGCTGCAGTACCTGTTCGCGTGGCACCGTGACGCGCATGGCGCGGAGTGTGGGTGCGTGACCGAGAGCGGGCCCGAGGTGGATGCGGTTCTGACCTCGATCGGCCAAGACCTCGGATAGCCCGATCAGGCCGATGCCTGTCCGCGCGATCAGCCCACGGCGTAGGGGTACTCCTGGCTGCGATGCTGGAAGTCGAGGATCGCGGCGTTCTTCACCTGGCCGTCCTGGATCTCGATGGCGCGGCTGAGGGTCTCGTCCTTCGCCCAGGCATCGGCGCCCTCCAGCACCGGTCGCAAGAAGGGGATCAGCGCCTCGCTGATGTCCCACGTCGCCGAGTCCCAGAGATACGACGGCGTGTGGTCCACGCCGTAGTAGTGCACGTGATCGCCGACCTCGAACATGGGCTCGTCGAACGTCGTCGGCCGGGCCCAGTCGAAGCCCATCCCCTCGTCGCACGAGACGTCGACGATGAGGCTGCCCGGCCGGAACACCTCGAGGTCCGGGGTGCGGAGGTACATCAGCGGCGCGGCGGGGTCCTGGAGTGTGCAGTTCACGACGATGTCGCGCTCGGCCAGGAACGGTGCGAGGGGGACCCGGCCACGGGTGCTGATCACATGGCTCGGGCCGCCCTCCGGGTCGTGGTCGAACTGCACGATCCGGACGGAGTGGATGGGCGAGGCAACGGCTGCCACGCCGCGGGTGGTCAGCACGGACACGTCGTGGATGCCCAGAGCGCTCAGCGCTGTCACGGCCCCGCGTGCGGTGGCACCGAAGCCGATCACGGCGGCCGTCAGCCGACGTCCGTAGTCGCCGGTGCGGCCGATCAGCTGGAGCGCGTGCAGGACCGAGCAGTAGCCGGCCAGCTCGTTGTTCTTGTGGAAGACGTGCAGGCCGACCGCCTGGTCGCGAGTCCAGTGATTCATCGCCTCGAACGCGATCAGCGTGAGGCTGTGCTCGATGGCCACCTGGGTGAGCTCGGTGTTCTGGACACAGTGCGGCCAGCCCCAGAGGATCTGCCCTGTGCGCAGGGCCTCGACGTCCTCGAGCAGCGGCTTGATCAGCAGGACCACGTCGGACCGCTGGAGGATCTCCTCGCGAGAGGCGAAGCCGCCGACCGAGGGCGCGAGGTCGTCGTCCGCACGGCCGAACTTCTCGCCGTAGCCGTGCTCCAGAGTGATCTGCGCCGCAAGGTCCGGTTCGAGCCGGGCGAGGTGGTCGGGGTGGATCGGCAGTCGGTGCTCGTTCTCCTTGCCCGACCTGCCGATGACCCCCAGTCGAAGAAGACTCACCGCTGCTCCGCCGGGTGGATCACGGCTGCGGGCCAGTCGGTGTGGCCGCGGAGGCGATCCTCTGCGTGCTTCAGGCTCGACGTCGATGACGTTCTGGACATTTCCTGCGGCGACGACATGTCGCTCATGCTGGCTCCATCGTCGGGAGCCTGAATGGCTCCGCGGGCCAACCGTACGCTCGCGCGTCGCCTACCTGGACGCAGGTGCGAGCTCGCGCCCCGTGCGAGTGGCGATGCCGGCCGCAGCCATCTCGGTGAGGGACGGAGTGCGTCCTGGAACGGCGACCAGGGGCGCGCTCGGCAGAACCGAGGAGGCGGCCAGCGGCCACGGGGTCGGCGTCAGACGGCGGGCCCGCACACGGTCGCTGCCGAGGATCGTCAGCGTGACGAGCGAGAAGCCGACTGCGATAGCCAGGATCGTGAGCATCTGCGTTCTCCTCTTGCCTCGACCTCTGCGTCCTGCAGAGCATCGTCGTGGTGGTCGGTGGCCAGCGTGGCTGGTCCGTTAGGTCAAGCCTGGACCAGGAGCGGTCGTCGCCTTGGGGTTCTCTTGATCTTTCCTACGCCACAGGCAAAATCTTGGCCGCCGGTCGTGGCAAGCCCTCGCGGCCCAGGACCAACCGCCGCGCCGCTCCCACGTGATCAGACGGCGTTCAGGACCAGGTCCTTGAGCTCGGTCAAGGACCCGATCCGGAAGCGGGCCTGCGAGAAGTCACCTGACTGCGTGAAGTCGTGGTGCACCACGACACAGTCGATGCCGGCCGCCACGGCCGAGCCCAGCCCGCGGGACGAGTCCTCGACCACCAGCGTCTCGTCCGGGGTGGCTTCGAAGCGCTTCAGACCCGTCAGGTAGGGCTCCGGGTGCGGCTTGGCCAGTCGGTAGTCCTCCCGGACGAGGACGAAGTCCATGAACCTCGTGATCTGGCGATGTTCGTGGATGAGCTCGAAGTCCGCGCGCTTGGCCGTCGTCACGATGGCCATCCGGACGTGGGGCGTCAGCTCAGCGAGCGCGTCGACGACGCCGTCGATCTCGATGGGCTCGGATCTCAGGTACTCCTGGTAGTAGGCATCGCGCACCTCCCGCTGCCGGTCGATGGTCTGGTCATCGATCCCGGCCGCCCTGGCGCGGGCCCACGTGCCCAGCCCCTGGTTCATGTCCCGGAGGTAGTCGTCCTGGTCCACCGTGAACCCGATGTCCGCCAGGGCACGCTCGCCGGCCCTGTAGTACCAGCGCTCGGTGTCCACCAGCACACCGTCATGGTCGAAGAGCACGTACTTCTTCACGCTCGTGATCTTGCCCGGCCCGGGCGAGCGCTGACAGGCTCGCCCGATGGCCGATCTCGTCGACGACCTCGACACCACCGTGGCCGCCGCGACCACCGCGCTGCTCGGGGTGGTCGACTCGAACTGGAGCATCCCTGCTGCCAACCTGACCTGGACGTGTCGGGGGACGATCGAGCACGTGGCCGACGACCTGTTCGCCTACGCCGGCCAGATCGCCCCTTCGAGACCGGAGGTCGACACCTACGTCGCGTTCGACTTCTTCGCGGACCGCGAGGGCGATCCGCCGTGCGCGGTCCACGCGAAGAGCGACCGCGGCAACGCCGGACTGGTCCAGATCGTCGACGCCTGCGGCGGGATGCTCTCGGCCCTGGCTCGGACCCGTCCGGCCGACGTCCGTGGCTGGCACACCTACGGCGTCTCCGACCCGCACGGCTTCGCGGCGATGGGGACGGTCGAGGTCCTGCTCCACCTCTACGACGTGGCCGGCCCGCTCGGCCTCACCTGGGACCCGCACCCGGACGTCGTACGGCGGGCGCTCGAGCGGCTCTTCCCGGACGCACCGACCGACGGAGACCCGTGGCAGGTGCTGCTGAGCACCACCGGTCGCGACCCCGAGAGGCCTCTGGACGACTGGACGTGGGACGCGACCGTCCGGGAGCCTCCTAGGACCCGACGCCGTTGTCGCAGCACTCACGGCACGACGGTCACCGGCCAGCGAGCCTCGCTCATCAGTCGTCCGGCCAGCGATCCGACGACCCGGCGGCCGGCCCGCTGGGAGGCGCCGATCACGATCGCGTCGACCCTGAGCTCGTTCGCCACCGCCACCAGCTCGTCGTAGGGACTGCCGTGCCGGTGCACGAAGGCCAGCCGGACGCCGACGTGAGCGGCTCGGTCCTGAGCCATCCGTTCCAGCTCGGCCACGTGGTCGTCGGCCTCCGCCGGGAGAGCCACCCCCGCAGTGGCGGCCAACGCGGCCGTGAGGGTGATCCGGCTCTGCGTGACGTAGACGGCCACCAGCTCCGAGGCCTGGCGGCGAGCGAGCCCGGCGGCGTAGGAGCCGGCCTTCAGCGAGTTCTCGGACCCGTCGACCCCCACCAGGATCCGACGCGGCCCGTCGGTGCCGAGCTCGAACACCACCGCATGCTCTCATCCCGATCTCGGGTCACTGTCCGAGCCCGGAGGTTGCGCGTTCTTTACCTTAAGTTGGCGACGGAGACAGGCTCCTCCTGGTCCTAGCCTGAACTGCTCTCGGGACCCCGCCCGGGAGTAGCCGCCCCCGCTGAGACATCCCCGTGCTCCCAGCGGGGGCGCACCCCTATGCCGCCACGGGTAGCGTGCCGTCGGAACTGCAATTCCGTCGTTGTTGCAAATCACTTGCAAGAGGGGCATCGTGGGCCTCGTGACCACGACCGCGCCACAGACCCAGCCGACCGGACGGTCGCGGCTCGGCGACTTCCGCCGGAGCTTGACGTCGGCCGACCGACGCTCGCTGGCCGCGATGGCGTCGTTCGTGGTCGTCCTGCACGTCGTCGGCTTCGGCGTCCTGCTCGGCCTGGTCACCCCGCAGCACTACCACCTCGGCGGCGACCACCCGGTGTTCACGGTCGGCGTCGGCATCCTCGCCTACACCTTCGGCCTGCGGCACGCCTTCGACGCCGACCACATCGCGGCCGTCGACAACGCGACCCGCAAGCTGCTCTCGGACAACCTGGCGGCGGAGTCCGCCGGCCGCCCGGTGGGTCGCAAGCCCCTGTCGCTCGGGTTCTGGTTCTCGCTGGGCCACTCGACGATCGTGTTCGCCCTCTCCTTCCTGCTCTCGATCGGGGTGAAGTCGCTGGTCGGCCCGGTCGAGGACGACTCCTCCAGCCTGCACACCGTCACCGGCCTGATCGGCCCGTCGGTGTCCGGCGTCTTCCTCTGGATCCTGGGCCTCCTCAACCTCGCGGCCCTGCTCGGGATCCTCCGTGTCTTCCGCGAGATGCGCACCGGCAAGTACGACGAGGCCGAGCTCGAGAAGCAGCTCGACTCGCGGGGCTTCATGAACCGCTTCCTCGGCGGTCTGACCAAGTCGGTCCGCAAGCCGTGGCACATCTACCCGATCGGCGTGCTCTTCGGCCTCGGCTTCGACACGGCCACCGAGGTCGGCCTCCTGGTGATGGCCGGCGGTGCGGCGGCGTTCAACCTGCCGTTCTACTCGATCCTGGTGCTGCCGATCCTGTTCGCCGCCGGCATGTGCCTGATGGACACCGTCGACGGGGTGTTCATGAACTACGCCTACGGGTGGGCGTTCGCCCGCCCGGTCCGCAAGGTCTTCTACAACATCACCATCACGTCCATCTCGGTCGCCGTGGCCCTCGTGATCGGGACCATCGAGCTGATCGGGGTCCTCGCCGACCGGCTCTCGATCACCAGCGGACCGCTCGCCGCGATCGCGAACGTCGACCTCGACTACGCCGGCTACGCGATCGTCGGGCTCTTCGTGCTGGCCTGGGTGGTCGCCCTCTCGGTCTGGCACTTCGGCCGGATCGAGGAGCGCTGGTCGGCCGACCTCTCCTGAAGATTTGCCCCGACGGGGTCACCACCCAGACCTTCGACGTCCCGATCGTCGACGACCACGTCGCCGAACCCGACCAGACCTTCACCGTCACCCTGTCCGGTCCGGGCGGCGGTGCGACGTTGGGGGTGGTGACCAGCCAGACGGTGACGATCACCGACGACGACGTCGCCGGCACCCTCCAGCGCGACTCGGCCACCGCGACCGTGGCCGAAGGTGACGGGCATGCCACGGTCACCATGGACCGCGTCGACGGCTCCGACGGACCGGTCACCGTCGACTACGCCACCGCCGACGACACCGTCACCACCCCCGACGACTACACCTCGACCTCCGGGACCCTGACCTTCCCCGACGGAGTTACCACCCAGACCTTCGACGTCCCGATCATCGACGACCACCTCACCGAACCCGACCAGACCTTCACCTCCCCTGTCCGCCCCGGCGGCGGCGCCACCCTCGGCAGCCCGGCCAGCCAGACCGTCACCATCACCGACGACGACACGCCACCGCCGCCGGCGCCGCGCTGCACCATGAAGGGCACCCCCGGCAACGACGTCCTGCGCGGAACCCCGGGCCCCGACACCATCTGCGGACTCGGTGGGGACGACCTCATCCTCGGCCGCGGAGGTAACGACACCCTGCGCGGCGGCCCCGGCACCGACACCCTCCGTGGCGGCGCCGGCCGCGACAAGCTGATCGGCTGGCGAGGCAACGACCGCCTCTTCGGCAACGCCGGCGCCGACACCCTCGTCGGCGGTGCCGGCAACGACCTCCTCCACGGCGGCCCCGGACACGACACCCTCCACGGCGGAACAGGACACGACACCCTCGTCCAGTGACGCGGGGATCGTGCCCTCGCGATGGGTCAGTGCCCGAGGAACCAGAGTCCGACGAGGCCCGGCAGCGGGCCGACGGGCAGCCACCACGACAGCGGCGGCCGTCGATGGATCAGGCGTGCGGCCAGGACCGCCCCGACACCGCAGACAGAGGCCAGCACGTTCAGCCCGACGCCGGCGCCGGGACGAGACCCGTCGGCGAAGACTCCGGCGACGGCGAGGCCGACCGAGAGATGCAGGATCGTCGTCGTCACGAGCACCGACAGGACCCACTGCTGCACCCGGGTGATCTCGCGCGACTCGACGCTCGGACGCTGCGGGTTGGCAGGGTCCATCAGGTGGCGGCGGCGCGCGGGCTGGGTGGTGTCCATCAATCATGAGTGTACCAATGATTGGTACACTCTTCATTGTGGCGAAGACGACACCGACGAACGTCGAGAACCCGCTCGCGCTCCAGGAGCAGGTCTGCTTCGCCCTGGCCGTGGCCTCGCGCAGCGTGATCGCGCTCTACCGACCGGTGCTGGAGCCGATGGGCCTCACCCATCCGCAGTACCTCGTGATGCTGGCTCTGTGGGAGCACGAGCCACTGTCGGTGCGCGACCTCTCGCACCTCCTCCAGCTCGACCCCGGCACGCTCTCGCCGCTGCTCAAGCGGCTCGAGGCGGCCGGGCTGCTCCGTCGCGAGCGCAACCCCCGCGACGAGCGCGCGCTGGCCGTCGAGCTGACCCGCGAGGGCCGGGCGTTGCGCCGGAAGGCACTGCAGGTGCCGGCCGCGATCGTCGAGCGGCTCGGCATGGACGTCGCGGAGCTGCGGGAGCTGCAGACGCGCCTCACCCAGGTCATCGAGGCGGCGACGTAGGCGAGACTGCCGGTCATGGACGAGCAGTGGGAGGACCCCGACTGGGTCGACGGCGCGGTCGCGTGGATCGATGCCCGGCTCGCCGAGGCGGGTCGGCGACGCACCGGCGAGGCCGACCAGTTCCACGTCCGGCCGTGGTCGACGGTGCTGCGCGTGCCGACCGACGAGGGTGCGGTGTTCTTCAAGGCCAACACGTCCGAGCTCAGGCACGAGGCGCTCGTCACCCTGCTCCTCGCCCAGCGAGTTCCCGACCGCGTGCCGCCACTGATCGCCGACGACCTCGCGCTCGGCTGGATGCTGATGGAGGACGGCGGCCGGCGGCTCCGCGAGGTCATCGCCGAGGAGCGCGACATGTCGCGCTGGGGCGACGTCCTCGACGGTGCGGCCGACATCGCCCGGGCGATGGAGCCGGACGTCGAGCGGTTGGTCGCCGCCGGGGTGCCGGACCTGCGCCTCGCCGTTCTCCCCGACAAGTACGCCGCACTGGTGGCGGCAGAGCACGTGGACCAGCGGTTCCGCGACGCCGTCCCCCGGGTGCGTGAGATGGCCGAGGAGCTCGCGTCGTACGGCGTGACCGAGACCCTGCAGCACGACGACCTCCACGACGGCCAGGTGTTCGTGCGCGGCGACCGGCAGCTGATCCTGGACTGGGGTGACGCCGTGATCTCCCACCCGTTCTTCACCCTGTCGGTCACCCTCGAGGGCGTCGTCGCCTGGGGTGTCGACGACGTGGAGAACGCCGTGGACCTCGACCCGCTGATCGACCGCTACCTGCACCGCTACGACCCCGGCCGGCCCGAGCTGCGCGGCGCGTTCCCGCTGGCGCTCCGACTCGGCTGGGCCTGTCGCGCGGTCAACGGCAGCACCGTCGAGGAGCCCGAGTCGACCCGCAACCGGCTGAACATGTTCCTGGACGGGAAGACCTGACCAGGCAGCGTTTCGTCGCCGTCACATCGGGCACGGGGACCGGGTGAAGACACGACAGATCGGCAACGACACCGTCGGACGCACCGAGGTCGGAGCCATCGGCCTGGGCCTGATGACCTTCGACCAGACGGGGACGCAGCCTCGGGAGCAGCTGGCCGCCACCGTGCGCGCCGCGCTCGACGCCGGGGTGTCCCTCTTCGACACCGCGGACGCCTACGGGCCCGGCGAGGAGCTGGGCGCGGGTGCTCAGGGTGCCAACGAGCAGCTCATCGCCGGCCTGCTGGACGAGCTCGGCGTCCGCGACCGCGTGCTGCTCGCGACCAAGGGCGGGCACGTCCGCACCGACGCCGGTCCCTGGGAGGTCGACAGCAGCCCCGACCACCTCCGCCGGGCCGTGGACGACAGCCTGGCCCGGCTCGGCGTCGAGCAGATCGCGTTGTGGCAGCACCACCGGCCCGATCCAGACGTGCCCTACGAGGACATGCTGGGCACGCTCCAGGAGATCCACCGGAGCGGCAAGGTCCGGATGCTCGGGATCTCGAACGCCGACCCCGACCAGATCCGGCTGGCCCACGAGACGCTGGGCGAGGCGCTGGTCAGCGTGCAGAACGAGTTCTCCCCCGCGTTCCGCAGCAGCCGCCCGGAGATCGACGTGTGTGAGGAGCTCGGTCTGGCGTTCCTTCCGTGGAGCCCGCTGGGCGGTCTCTCGGACGCCAAGGACCTGGCGGACAAGCACCCGGCGTTCGCCGCGATCGCGCAGCGGCGAGGCGTCAGCGCCCAGCAGGTCGCCTTGGCGTGGGAGCTCGCCCAGTCGCCGTGCGTCATCCCGATCCCCGGCGCCAAGCGGCCGTCCTCGATCACCGACTCGGCCGCCGCGGCCGAGCTGGAGCTGACGGAAGAGGAGCTGGCAGAGCTCGACCAGGGCTGACGTCGCGTCTCCGACGTCGCCGGTTCAGGTCGCGGTCATGCTCGCGCCGCAGTTGCGACCCATCATCAGCCACTCGTTGGAGGTGTGGCCGTAGGCGGGCTGGGCTGGGCCGGGGCGTGCGGTGCGCGAGCCTGGGCTGACGGCCCGACCAGCAGGGCCGCGACCACGAGGGCACCGCCCGCGCGGAGCAGGATGCGGGTCACGACGGATCGTGGTCCTCGCAGTGCAGGCCCATGCGCATCCCGTTGCTGCCGTACTTGTGCGGCACGGGCGCCTGGAAGTGGTCGGCCACGGTCACGTGACCGTGCCGCGCGTGTGCCCCGCGGTCCGGCGCGACCTGAGGTCCGGCCGCCTGGGCGCCGTACGTCGAGGCCACGAGTACCCCGCCGAGCGCCACCGCACCGAGGGTGGATGTGATCCGGGTGAGTGTCATGTCGCTCCTCCTCCGGACGTGGTGCCCCCACGGTATGCCCGCCCGGCCCCACCGCCAAGGAAGGGAGCGGTCAGTCGAGGGCGATGTCGGCGATCCAGGTCGCGACCTGGGCCGGGTCGTGCTCGAGGGCCGCGTCGTGCGCCGCGACCTCCGTCATCGCGAAGCCGGGCACCCGGGAGGGGTACCAACCACCGCACGGCTCGATCTTCTCCCGCTCCATGAACGCCAGCTTGCGGGCGCGGATCTCGTCCGGCGTGCCCTCGGCGAACACCAGGAAGGTGTTGGTGTGGGGCGGGTCGGGGGTGACCTTGAGCCCGCGCTGCGTCAGCTCGGAGGCCAGGGACCGCGACCACGCGGCGTACTCGGCCATCCGCGGGAGCCGCTCCTTCAGCCCGGCCAGCGCGGAGACGGCGTACGGCGTGAGGTGGAAGAGCGTGCCACCCATCCGGCGACGCCAGGTGCGGGCCTCCTCGACGACGTCCGCGGGCCCGACCAGGGCGGCCCCCGAGAGGGCCTCGAGCCCCTTGTAGAACGAGACGTACATCGAGTCGGCGAGGGCGGCGATCTCGGGGAACTCCTTGCTCCAGTAGGGCTGCGACTCCCAGATGCGAGCGCCGTCGACGTGCAGGGGTACGCCGAGCTCGCGTGCCGTCGTCGACAGGCTCGTGAGCTCCTCCCACGACGGGAGCAGGCAGCCGGCGTCGCGCAGCGGGAGCTCGATCAGCGCGGCGCCGAGGCCGGGCGAGAGCCGGCGCAGGTCGTCCGGCTTCGGCGTGACCGGGCCTTCGGTGAGGTAGTCGAACTCGAACCCGTGCAGCCGCCGCGGGCCGTCGTCCTCGTGCTTGAGGAGGTGGGACAGGTCGGGGATGGCGACCCGCTTGGAGCCCGTGCGGTCGCACCAGGCCCGCAGCGCCGCCTGCTGGGCCATGATCCCGCTGGGGAAGAGCGCCGCGGACGGCTTGCCGAACAGCTCGGCGACCTCGCTCTCGATCCGGGCGACGGCCCCCTTCTCGGCGTACACGTCCCACTCGTCGATGCCGAGGTCGTCGGCCGCGTCGGCGACCGCGCGCAGGACCTCGGCCGGCGTGCGCTTGGCGTGCCAGAACACGGTCGTGTCGCAGGCCTCGGAGGCGGCCTCGAGCTTCTCCCTCAGTGCGTCGTCCACACCGCCAGCCAACCAGCCTGCCCGCGACGCCAGCAACAGGGTCGGGTGCGGGTCAGGGCAGCGAGCGGGTGCCCTCGGGGATGCCCTCGCCGCGGGCGACGCCCTCGACCATCTGCTGGAGCGCGGTCATCGCGACCATCTGCGGGAACGGGCCGAAGCTGACGCGCGCGACCCCGAGCTCCTCCAGCCGCGCCAGCGGTGGGCACCCGGGCACCGGCAGCAGGGTCAGGCGTTGCGGGCCGAACGCGTCGACCAGCGCCGCGACCTGCTCGTCGGTGACCAGGCCGGGGACGAACACCACGGGCGCGCCGGCGTCGAGATAGGCGCGGCCGCGGGTGATCGCGTCCGTGAGCACGTCGTCGGACGACGGGTCGTCGGCCTCGAGGAACGCGTCGGTGCGGGCGTTGAGGACGAAGTCGGGCACACCCTCGTCGGCAGCCGCGCGCATCACGGCCTCGACGATCGCCGCCGCCTCGGCGACCGGCTTGAGCTGGTCCTCGATGTTGCAGCCGACGACGCCGAGGCCGACGGCGCGGCGGACCGTGTCGGCGGCGTCGCCGTACCCGGCCTCGAGATCGGCGGTGACCGGCAGGTCGACCGCCTCGACGACCCGGCCCACGGCCTCGAGCATCAGGTCGCGCGGGATGTGCTCGCCGTCCTCGTAGCCGTGGGCCGAGGCGATCGAGTGGCTCGCGGTCGCGATCGCGCGCGTGCCCTCGGTCTGGGCGACCACGCGGGCGCTCGCGACGTCCCAGACGTTGACGAGGGCGAGCAGGGTCGGGTCGGCGTGAAGGGCACGGAGCGCGGTGGCGCGGTCGGCGGTGGACGTCATGCGCCGAGTATGTCCCCCGCCGCCGACACCGCCGAGGTGGGACTTCGTCAGGCCCGAGGTGGGACTCTGTCAGGCTCGAGGTGGGACTTTGTCGCGCGACAAACTCCCACCTCGAGCCCGACGAAGTCCCACTTCGGCGGGTTAACCCCAGAACACCCGGTCGACGACCGCACGGGCGCGGCGGGTGGTGCGCAGGTAGTCGTTGACCATCTCGTCGGAGCGACCGGCGCCGTAGCCGAGGATGCTCGAGATCGCCGCCCGCTCGCGCGCGTCTCGTGGCACCTGGTCGCCGCTGCGTCCGGTGACCAGGGTGATCGCGTTGCGCAGCCGGCTGACCGAGCGCCAGGCGCGGTCGAGGGCACCGTGGTCGGAGGCGTCCAGCAGGTCGGCGTCGCGAGCCGCGTCGAGGGCGGTCAGGGTGCGGGGGCTGCGCAGCGACGGCACCTGCCCGGCGTACCGGAGCTGGAGCAGCTGCACCGTCCACTCGATGTCGGCGAGCCCGCCCCGGCCGAGCTTGAGGTGGGTGTGCGGGTCGGCGCCGCGCGGCAGGCGTTCGCGGTCGACCCGCGCCTTGATCCGCTGGATCTCGACCACGTCGGCAGCGGTGATCCCTTCCGGCGGGTAGCGCAGCGGGTCGACCAGCGCGGTGAAGCCCGCACGCACCCCCTCGTCGCCCACGACCGCGTCGGCCCGGAGCAGCGCCTGGGCCTCCCAGACCTTCGACCACTTCGCGTAGTAGGCGGCGTACGACGCGAGCGAACGCACGAGCGGGCCCTGCTTCCCCTCGGGACGGAGGTCGGCGTCGACGACCAGGGCCGGGTCGGTGCCGGGCGCGACGAGGAGCTGGCGGAGCTCGTTGGCCACGGCCTGGGCGTACGCCGTCGCCTCCTCCCCCGCGTCCTCGCTCACCGGCTCGTGCACGAACAGCACGTCGGCGTCGCTGCCGTAGGACAGCTCGAAGCCGCCGTAGCGACCCATCGCGACGACCGCCATCCTGGTCGGCGGCTCGGCGAGCCCGCGCTGCGTCCGCACCGACCGGCCGGCCACCTCGAGGGTCGCCTCGAGCGTCGCGTCGGTCAGCCGCGACAGGGCGGCCCCGACGGTGGCCACGTCGATCTCGTCGAACAGCTCGCCGACCGCGATCCGGAACAGCTCGCGCCGCCGGATCGCCCGGATCGACCGGACGGCCTCCCCCGCGTCGTCCTGGCGCTCGGCCGAGGCCCGCATCCGGTCGAGGATCGCCTCGGAGCCCAGCGGCGTGAGGTCGTCGCCGAGCATCCGGACGCCCTCGGGCTCGCGCTCGAGGAGGTCGGTGGCGTAGCGCGACGTGGCCAGGATCCGCGCCAGTCGCTCGGCGACCTGCCCCTCGTCGCGCAGGGTCTTGAGGTACCAGTGCGTCGAGCCGAGGCTCTCGCTGATCCGCCGGAAGCCGAACAGGCCGGCGTCCGGGTCGGGTGCGTCGGCGAACCACTCGAGCATCGCCGGCAGGAGGGCGCGCTGGATCGCCGCGGTGCGGCTCACCCCGCTCGTCAGCGCCTCGAGGTGCCGCAGCGCGCCCGGGCGGGTCGACGTAACCCAGAGCGGCGAGCCGCTGGCCCGGCCGCCTCGGTGGTCAGCCGGACGCCGGCGGCCGGCACCCGGGCGACGGCCTCCAGCAGCGGTCGGTAGAAGAGCTTCTCGTGGAGGCGGCGTACCTCGCGGCGGTGGTGTGCCCACGCCTCCTCCAGCGCCTTGTCGGGCTCCTTGACGAACCCCATCCCCCGACCGAGACGCCGCAGCGACTCGTCGTCGGTCGGTACGACGTGCGTGCGGCGGAGGTGCTGCAGCTGGATGCGGTGCTCGAGCGTGCGCAGGAACTCGTACGCCGCGTGCAGGGCCTCGCCGTCCTCGCGACCGACGTACCCGCGCGCGGTCAGCGTGTCGAGCGCGTGGAGGGTCGCCGGGGTCGCGGAGGTGCTCGTCGGTGCGCCCGTGCACGAGCTGGAGCAGCTGGACGGCGAACTCGACGTCGCGGAGCCCGCCCGCCCCCAGCTTGAGCTGGCGGTCGACGTCGCGGACCGGGATGTTCTCGAGCACCCGGCGTCGCATCGCCTGCACGTCGCTCGACGAAGCCGTCGCGCTCGGCGACCTGCCAGACCATCGGCTCGACCAAGGACGACGAACTCGCGGCCGAGGGCGAGGTCGCCGGCCACCGGCCGCGCCTTCAGCAGCGCCTGGAACTCCCACGTCTTGGCCCACCGCTCGTAGTAGGCGCGATGGCTCGCCAGCGTGCGGACCAGCGGTCCCGCCTTGCCCTCGGGTCGGAGGTTGGCGTCGACCGGCCAGATCGTCCCCTCGCGGGTGTGCTCGGAGCAGACCTGCATCAGCAGCGACGCCAGCTGGGTCGCGACCCGCGCGGCTGCGGCCTCGTCGACCCCGTCGGCCGGCTCGAAGACGTAGAGGACGTCGACGTCCGAGACGTAGTTGAGCTCGTGCCCTCCGCACTTGCCCAGGGCGACCACCGCGAGCCGGGCCGCGTCGGCGTCGTCCACCTGGGAGCGGGCGATCGCGAGCGCGCCCTCCAGGGTGCCGGCCGCGAGGTCGGACAGCTCGGCCGACGCGTCGTCGACCCCCAGGTGGTGGGCCAGGTCGCGGGCGGCCAGGCGGGTGAGGAGCCGGCGGTACTCGACCCGCAACGCGTCGACCGCCTCGCCGCTGCGGCAGCGTCGCGCTCGGGAGGTCGCGGGCGGGGTCGGCGCCGACCGCCCGCAGCAGCGCGTCGCGGACGGCGTACGCCGCGGGCCGGGTGGAGCCGAGGAACGGGTCGGCGAGCTCGCGCCACTGCTCGGGGTGACGGCACAGGTGGTCGGTCAGGGCCTGGCTGGCGCCCGAGCACGGACAGCAACCGCATCGCGGTGCCCTCGTCGCCGGCCACCTCGGCGACGAAGCCCGCCTCGGCGCGCTCGGCCAGCCGGACCAGCCCCGCGAGCGCCTGGTCGGGGTCGGCCGTGCGGGCCAGGATCGCCACCAGGGGCTCGGGATCGCCGAGCCGGGCGAGGTCGTCGCGGGCCCGAGCCGAGTCCTCGAAGCCGAGCCGCAGCAGGTGCGTGCGCACGGAGTCGCTGCGGGGGCTCACCGCGTCAATGTAGCCATCGGGTCGCCGCGAGGGTCTTGCGCGGCGGCCCGGTCTGGTGCAGCCTATTAGGAAACTTTCCTGTCTAACGGGAGCGGCATGAGGCGAGCAGTGGTCGGACCCGTCGGCGTGGCAGTCACCGCGGCGCTGCTGACGACGGGGCTGACGGCGGGCGCCGGCACGGCGTCCGCGGAGTCCGAGCCGACCCGCGCCGGCGTGTCCGGCCTGGTCCGGGTGAACCAGCAGGGCTACCTGCCCGGGGAGTCCAAGCAGGCCAGCCTGATGACGACCGCGCCCGTGCACGACGGCCGGTTCCGGGTCGTCGACGGTGCCGGCCACGTCGTCCTGCGCGGCCGGGTCCCGGCTCGCTCGACCGGATCCTGGAACGCCCGTTACCCCGCCGTCTACCGGCTGGACCTGAGCGCGCTCCGTGCCCCAGGTCGCTACCGCCTGACCACCGTCGGTGGCGTGACCGCTCGGTCTCCGTGGTTCCCGGTGCGGTCCGCCGGGTCGCTGTTCGGCCCCCTGCTGACCGCCGGGGTCGCCTTCGACCGCAACCAGCGCGACGGCGCCCACATGGTCCCGGGCCCGCTCCACCGCCGACCCTCCCACCTGCTCGACCGGCACGCCTCGATCTACGCCTGGCCGCGGATGCAGCACGAGTCGGACCTGATCCTCGACCGGCGCCTGCACCGCATCGGTGGACCGGTCGACGTCGAGGGTGGCTGGTTCGACGCCGGCGACTACCTGAAGTTCACCCACTCCACGGCGTACAACGACGTGCTGCTCTTCACGAGCGCACGCCTGCTCGGTCGTCGTACGCCGGCGCCCCTGCTGCGCGAGGCGAGGTACGGGCTGCAGCTGGCTCGAGAAGATGTGGCGGCCCCGGACCCGCACCCTGCTGATCCAGGTCGGGATCGGCTCGGGCAACCGGGCCGGCACGTTCCGCGGGTGACCACGACCTGCTGGCGGCTCCCCCAGGCCGACGACCGCGACACCCGGCACGCCGACCGCTTCGTCTCGCACCGACCCGTCTTCCGGGCGGCCCCACCCGGTCACCGGATCAGCCCCAACCTGGTCGGCCGGGTGTCCGCGGCGTTCGCCCTCGCAGCCCAGCAGGACGTCGCCGACCCATCCCGGCGCGCGCCCGTCACGAGCTGCACCTCGCCACGCTCGCTCTACGCCCGGGCGGCGACCGCCCACCCTCCGCGTCCCTTGGTCACCGCGCTCCCCCACGCCTTCTACCCCGAGTCCAGCTGGCGCGACGACATGCAGCTCGGCGCCGCCGAGATCGCGCTGGCCGCGCACCGGCTCGGGCGGCCGGCCGCGCGGCTACCTCCGCGACAGCGCGCGGTTCGCCCACCGCTACATCGGCGCCGGCAGCACCGACACGCTGAACCTCTACGACACCGCGGCGCTCGCCGACGCGGCCCTGGCCGGGGCGCTGCGGACGGTCCCGCACGGCACGTCGGCGGTCGACCGTCCCGACCTGGTCGCGGGACCTGGCCGGCCAGATCCGGCTCGGCAGTCGCCCACGCGCGGCACGGACCCGTTCGGCGCGGCGGAGCCGGTCGACGAGTTCGACGCCAACTCCCACACCTTCGGGCTCATCGCGACGGTCGGCCTCTACGACGCGCTCACCCGCACCCCCCGCTTCCAGGGCTTCGCGAGCCTGCAGCGCACCTGGCTGCTCGGCGGCGACCCCTGGGGCGTCACCGCCATGGTCGGCATCGGCGACGCCTTCCCGTTCTGCATGCAGCACCAGGTCGCCAACCTGTCCGGCACCCTCGACGGCACCGCCCCGCTCGACCTCGGCGCGGTGGTCAACGGCCCCAACGGGAAGGACAACTTCGAGGGCGGGCTCGGTGGCTTCCAGGACGGCATGCGCCACTGCACGGCGGCGCCCGCGCCGGCTCCACCGCTTCGACGGCCACCGGCAGCCGGTACGTCGACGACGTGCGCTCGTGGCAGACCGACGAGCCGGCGCTCGACATGACCGGCGCGGCGATCATCGCGGCCGCCGCCCAGCTGCGGCTCCACCCGCACGCCCACCTGGCGGGACTTCCGCGGCGACGCGGAGGGACGCCCGTGAAGCCGGGCACCCCGCGGATGCTGCGCGGCATCAACGACCGCGCGGCGCTCGAGCTGCTCCTCGAGCACGGCCCGCTCTCCCGCACGCGGCTGGGCGAGCTGACCGGGCTGTCCAAGCCGACGGCGTCCCAGCTGCTGGGCCGGCTCGAGGCCGACGGCCTCGTCGTGGCCAGCGGCAGCTCGCACGGCCGGCCCGGTCCCCGCGCCCAGCTCTACGCCGTCAACCCGCGCGCCGGTCATGTCGCCGCCCTCGACGTGACCCCGGCCCGGATCGTGGCCGCGGTCGCCGACATCACCGGCCGGGTCGTCGGCGAGCACGAGCTGCCGGACACCACGCCGGCGCCGGGCCCGACGCCGTGGCCAACGTGATGACCGCCCTGGACGGCGCCACCACGGCGGCCGGCCTGGCGACGTCCGACCTGCTCCATCTCGCGATCGGCACGCCCGGCGCCTTCGACCCCCGCACCCGCGGCTGCGCTACGCCCGCCACCTCCCCGGCTGGCACGACCCCGACCTGCTCGACCGGCTCGCCGACGCGGCCGGCCTCCCCATCCACGTGGACAACGACGTCAACCTCGCCGCCGTGGCCGAGCTGACGTCCGGTCGGGCCGCGGCGTCGACGACTTCGTCCTGCTCTGGGCCGACGAGGGCCTGGGCGCCGCGATCGTGATCGGCGGACGGCTCTACGGCGGCGTCGACCGGTGGGGCCGGCGAGGTCGGTTTCCTGCCGCTTCCCGGGACGCCGCTGGTCCGCGACGTACGGCGAGGCAACGCCGGCGGCGTTCCAGGAGCTCGCCGGCGGTCCCGCCGGTCCTGTCGCTCGCGCGCTCGCTCGGCACTCCGGTCGACCACGGCCCCGGCGGCCGTCCGTGCCGCCCTGACCACCGCCGGCGCGGGCGACGAGCTGCTCGCGACGCTCGGCCACCGGTTCGCCGCTCGGCATCGCAGCCGTGGTCGCCGTGCTCGACCCCACGCTCGTCGTGCTCGTCGGGCTCGGTCGGGCTGGCCGGAGGCGAGCGCCTGCGCTCGGCCGATCGCCGACGAGCTCGGCTCCCTGGCCGCGACCCGGCCCCGGCTCGAGCTGGCCGACGTCCGCGAGGGCGCCGGTCCTCACCGGAGCCCTGCACACCGCACTCACGGCGGCTCGGGACGACGTCTTCGACACCGTTCGGCACCACGCCAGCCCGGGCAGCGCCCGGCCCGTCACCAGGAGAACACCATGACCCGACACCCGCGCCTCGGGCGTGCCCACAGCCGCCGGCTCGCCGGCGGCGCCCTGTCCGCCGTCCTGGCGCTCGCGCTCACGGCGTGCTTCGGCTCGTCGCAGGGCGGCGCGAACGACGACCCGAACGCCGACGTCACCATCACGTTCTGGCACGGCTGGAGCGCCCCCAGCGAGGTCAAGGCGATCCAGGCGACGATCGACGCGTTCGAGAAGGCGAACCCGAACATCCACGTGAAGGCCGTCGGCAACATCACCGACGACAAGATCAACCAGGCGCTGCGCGCCGGGGGCTCCAGCGCGCCGGACGTGGTGTCGTCGTTCACCACCGACAACGTCGGCGAGTTCTGCGACTCGCACGCCTTCGTCGACCTCACGTCGTTCATGGACAAGTCGGGCATCGACCCGAAGTCGACGTTCCCGGCGGCCCAGCTGGCCTACACGAAGTACAACGGCAACCAGTGCGCCCTCCCGCTGCTGAGCGACGCCTACGGCCTCTACTACAACAAGGACATGTTCCAGGCGGCCGGCATCTCCGCCCCGCCGAAGACCCTCTCGGAGTTCGACGCCGACGCCGTCAAGCTCACCAAGACCTCCGGCGACGCCTACTCGCAGCTCGGCTTCATGCCGGACTACCACGGCTACGAGTCGACGATCACCCACTTCGCGTGCCCAGTGGTCCCCGACGTACTTCGGCTCGGACGGGAAGTCGACCGCCGCCAACGGACCCGGCGCTCAAGGCCGCCTACGAGTGGCAGAAGAGCGCTGGTCGGCAAGCTCGGTGGCTACTCGCAGGCTCGAGAAGTACCGGACGACGTTCGGCGACGAGTTCAGCAACAACAACCCGTTCATGACCGGACAGGTCGCGATGGCGATCGACGGTGAGTGGCGGGCGGGCATGATCGACGACTCCAACAGCAAGGTCGACTACGGCGTCGCACCCTTCCCCGTCCCGGACGACCATGGCCGACCAGTACGGCAAGGGCTACATCACCGGCACCATCGTCGGCATCGCCCGCACCAGCAGCAAGCAGAACGCCGCGTGGGAGTTCGTGAAGTACCTGGCGACGAACACCGACGCGGTCGTCAACTTCGCCAACGCGATCCACAACGTGCCGTCGACGACCGCCGCGCTGGCCTCCCCGAAGGTCGACCAGGACCCGAGCATGCAGACCTTCATCAAGATCGCGCAGAACCCGAACAGCAACACCACGCCCTCGAGCCCGAACGGTGGCGCCTACCAGCTCACCCTGCAGGACCTGGGCTACGCCTACGAGTCGGGCAAGCAGACGGACCTCCAGTCCGGCCTCGACGGCGCGGCCAAGCAGATCGACACCGACATCGCGCAGAGCCAGTGACCGCTGCCCCCACTCACCCGGGTCTGCGGAGGCGCCGCCGTCGCGAGCGTCTCCGCACCCTGGCGTTCCTCTCACCGTGGCTGCTCGGGACGGGCCTGTTCTTCATCTACCCGCTGATCACCACGGCCTGGCTGTCGTTCACGAAGTACGACGGCTTCGTCTCCCCCACCTGGGACGGGCTCGACAACTGGACGTTCGTCTTCCGCAACTACCCGTTCTTCTGGCCGGCCCTGCGCAACACCCTGTGGTTCGTGGTGGTGCTCGTGACCCTGCGGATCGTCGTCGGCCTCGTGCTCGGGATGCTCGTGATCCACGTCAAGCGCGGCAGCTCCTTGCTGCGCACGGTGTTCTACGCACCGTTCCTCGCGCCGCCGGTCGCGGCGACGCTCGCGTTCGTCTTCCTGCTCAACCCGGGCACCGGGCCGGTCAACGAGATCCTGCACCACGTCGGGCTGCCGGAGCCGGGCTGGTTCAACGACCCCACGTGGTCCAAGCCGGCCCTCACGCTGCTCGCCGTGTGGGGGGTCGGGGACCTGATGGTCATCTTCATGGCGGCACTGCTCGACGTTCCGCGGGAGCTGTACGAGGCCGCCTCCCTGGACGGCGCCGGTGCCACCGGCAGGTTCCGGCACGTGACGCTGCCGCACCTGCGGCCCATCCTGCTGTTCGCCGTGATCACCGGCGTGATCGCGAGCATGCAGTACTACACCGAACCACTGGTGGCCGGACAGGTGGCGAGCGGGCAGATCGGCGGCTCCGGCCAGCAGGTCGAGCCCGGCTACCCGAGCGGCTCCACGCTGACGCTGCCGCAGCTGGTCTACAACCTCGGGTTCCAGCGATTCGACATCGGCGCGGCCTGCGTGATCGCGATGTTGCTGTTCGTCATGTCGATGCTCTTCGCCGCGTTCCTGATGCGGCGCGGCAGCGGCTTCCTGACCGGGGAGGGCTGAGATGGCCACCACCGCGCTCGGTGCCACGGTCGACGCGACCGACGTCCCGAGGTCGACCCCGCCCGGGACGGTGCGTCGCCAACGCATCCTGGAGTGGGTGTGGGTGCACGCCCTCGCGATCACCCTCGGTCTCCTGTTCGTCCTGCCCTTCGTGTTCGTGGTGCTCACCGCGCTGATGACCGACCAGCAGGCGCTCACCAGCGACATGTGGCCGAGCCCGTTCGCGTGGCACAACCTGTCGAAGATCTGGCACACGCCCGGCTTCGGCACCTGGTGGCGGAACACGATCGTGTACGCCGTCTCGGGCACCGTGCTCACGCTGCTGTCGAGCATCCCGGTCGCCTACGCCCTGGCGTACTTCCGCTTCCGCGGCCGGAACGTGGCGATGATGGTCGTGATCGCGACGATGATGCTCCCGCCGCAGGTCGCGATCATCCCGCTGTACCTGGTCTGGGCCCAGGACCTGCACCTGACCGGCACCCTGTGGCCGCTGATCATCCCGCTCGCCTTCGGCGACGCCTTCTCGATCTTCCTGCTGCGGCAGTTCATGCTCACCGTCCCTCGGGAGTACCTCGAGGCCGCGAGGATGGACGGCTGCAGCGACCTGCGGACGATGGTGCGGGTGGTGATCCCGATGATCCGACCGGCGATCTTCGCCGTCGGGCTGTTCCAGTTCTTCTACTGCTGGAACGACTACTTCGGTCCGCAGATCTACACCAGTGAGAACCCGGGCGCCTGGACCCTGAGCTATGGCCTGCAGTCCCTGAAGAGCGCGCACCACACGGACTGGAACCTGACGATGGCGGCGACGGTGCTCGTGATGGCCCCGGTGATCGTGCTGTTCTTCCTCGCCCAGAAGGCCTTCATCGAGGGCGTCACCCTGACCGGAGTCAAAGGATGAAGATCGCGGTCGTCGGCGGCGGCTCGACGTACACCCCCGAGCTGGTCGACGGGCTCGGCCGGCTGCGCGACGTCCTGCCGGTCGAGGAGCTCGTGCTGGTCGACCCGGCGGCCGACCGGCTGGAGCTGGTCGGCGGCCTCGGGCGACGGATCCTGGAACGCCTCGGCCACCCGGCCGAGCTGCTGACCACCACGGACCTCGAGCCGGCCCTGGACGGCGTCGACGCCGTGCTGCTGCAGCTGCGTGTCGGCGGGCAGGCCGCCCGGCTGGAGGACGAGACCTGGCCGCTCGAGTGCGGCTGCGTCGGTCAGGAGACCACGGGCGCGGGCGGCTTGGCGAAGGCCCTGCGCACGGTCCCGGTCGTGCTCGACATCGCCGAGCGGGTGCGCGCGGCGGCGCCGGACGCCTGGATCATCGACTTCACCAACCCGGTCGGGATCGTCACCCGGGCCCTCCTCGAGGAGGGACACCGCGCGGTCGGTCTCTGCAACGTGGCGATCGGCTTCCAGCGCCGGTTCGCCGAGCAGCTCGGCGTCGCCCCGGACCAGGTCGAGCTCGACCACGTCGGGCTCAACCACCTGACCTGGGAGCGCGCCGTCCGGGTCGACGGGGTCGACCGGCTTCCCGACCTGCTGACGGCCCACGGTCCCGACATCGCCGAGTCGCTGGAGCTCCCCGTCGAGCTGCTGCACACGCTCGGCGTCGTGCCGTCGTACTACCTGCGCTACTTCTACGCCCACGACGCGGTCGTCGCCGAGCTGCGCTCGTCGGAGCCGCGCGCGGCCCAGGTCGCCGCCATCGAGGAACAGCTGCTCGAGATGTACGCCGACCCGACGCTGGACGAGAAGCCGGAGCTGCTCGCCCGCCGCGGTGGTGCGTTCTACTCCGAGGCGGCCGTTCAGCTGGCCGCAGCGCTGCTCGGCCGGCAACAGACGCCGAGCACCCAGGTGGTCAACCTGCGCAACGACGGGACCCTGCCGTTCCTGCCCGACGACGCCGTCATCGAGGTCCCCGCCGCGGTCGACGCCACGGGGGTGCGCGCGCTCCCGGTGACCCCGCTCGAGCCCGTGTACGCCGGGCTGGTCGCGGCGGTCACGTCGTACGAGCACCTGGCGCTCGACGCCGCGCTCCGCGGCGGGTACGACCGGGTCTTCGAGGCCTTGCTCGCCCACCCCCTGGTCGGACAGGTCGACCGTGCCCACGGGCTCGCCGACCGGCTGATCGCCCACAACCGCGCGCACCTCCCCTGGGCCTGACGTGGACGAGCATCCGGTGAGACCTCCCGCGGCCGTCCTCGCCATCGACGCGGGGAACAGCAAGACCGACGTCGCGCTGGTGGCCGAGGACGGGAGCGTCCGCGGCACGGCGCGCGGCGGGCCGTTCCGGCCCGACCGGCTCGGGGCCGACACGGCCGTGGCGGCACTGGTGCCGCTGGTCGAGCGTGCGTGTGCGGACGCCGGGCTGGGCGGCGACCGACCGGTCGCCCGGCACGTCGCGGCCTGCCTGGCCAACGCCGACCTCCCCGTCGAGCACGAGGCCCTCGAGGCGGCGATCGCCGCCCGAGGCTGGGCCGGGTCGATCGAGGTCTTCAACGACACCTTCGCGCTGCTGCGGGCGGGCCTCGACGAGCCGAGGGGCGTGGCCGTCGTGTGCGGGGCCGGGATCAACTGCGCCGGGCTCCTGCCGGACGGCCGGACGGCCCGGTTCGCGGCGGTGGGCCACATCTCCGGTGACTGGGGCGGTGGCGGCCACCTCTGGCAGGAGGCGATGTGGTGCGCGGCCCGCGCCGTCGACGGGCGCGGCCCGGCCACGGCGCTCAGCGAGGCTCTCCCCCGGCATGCCGGGCTCGAGCGGATGGAGGAGCTGATTGCGGCGGTGCACCTCGGGTCGCTCTCCGAGGCCGACTGCAGGGCCCTGACCCCGGTGCTGTTCGAGGTGGCGGCCGGCGGCGACCCGGTCGCCGCGGGTCTGGTGCGCCGCCAGGCCGAGGAGGTCGTCGCTCTCGCCGTGGCCGCGATGCGTCGGCTCGGCGTCCTGGGCGAGCCGATCCCGGTCGTCCTGGGTGGTGGTGTGCTGACGGCGCGACACCCGCAGCTGATGGACGAGATCGACCGGCTCCTCGGCGAGCAGGCCCCCCTGTCCACCTCGACCGTCGTCACGACTCCCCCCGTGGTCGGGGCCGCGTTGCTCGGCCTCGACCGGCTGGGAGCTCCCGCTCCGGTGCGCGACCGGCTGCGCGAGTCGTACGGCGCTGTCGGGGAGCGCCCGGCGGTCTAGGGGGTGCTCGCGGCGCGGACCAGCTCGGCGAAGCGCATCGCCAGGGGCTGCCAGGCCGCGTCGAGCGCGTCGCGTGAACGGACCAGGTCGTCGAGCACCCGCTCCTTCTCGGTCTCGGGCAGGCTGCCGTCGTTCGCCCAGCGGGCGACCAGGCGGTCGTCGACCTCCGGGTGCCACTGGATGCCCCACACCGTCTCGGCGTGCCGCGCCGCCTGGACCTCGCCGGTGCTCGCGGTCGCGAGCTGCCGGGCTCCCTCGGGCAGCCGGGCGACGACGTCGTCGTTCCAGTGCATGGCACGGCGCGGCGCGACCAGGGCGCCCATCAGCGGGTCGTCGACCGCCTCGGCGGTCCAGCCGACGTCGAGGAGTCCGAGCTGCCGCCCGTTCGGGTTGACCTCGATGTCGCCGCCGAGCGCGACGGCGCACAGCTGGTGGCCCAGGCAGATGCCGAGCGTCGGCACGCCGCGCGCGTCGGCCAGCCGGATCAGCTCGCGGGTCGCGGGCAGCCAGGGCGCCTTCGCGTCGTCGTGCGCCCCCATCGCACCGCCCATCACGACGAGCCCGTCGATCGAGTCGGTCGAGTCGGGCACCGGGTCGCCGGCGTAGGCATGACAGACGGAGAGGTCGACCCCGTCCATCCAGGTGCCCATCAGGTGGATCGGGTCGTCGTCCTCGTGCTGGACGACGAGCACACGCGCACTCACGGCATCAACCTAGTGGTCGGGCGACCGGGTCCTACAGGACGGGCAGCATCCGGTCGCGCTCGAAGGCGGACACCTCGGTGCGGTACTCGTGCCACTCGTTGCGCTTGTTGCGAAGGAAGAAGTCGAAGACGTGCTCGCCCAGCGTCTCGGCCAGCAGCTCGGAGTCCTCGGCGACCCGGATCGCCTCCGACAGGCTGCTCGGCAGCGGCTCGATCCCGAGGCTCTTCCGCTCGCGCTCCGTCAGCGACCAGACGTCGTCCTCGGCCTCGCGGGGCAACGGGTAGTCCTCCTGGATGCCCTTCATGCCGGCCGCGAGCGTCACGGCGTACGCCAGGTAGGGGTTGCACGCCGAGTCGATGGTGCGCAGCTCGATGCGGGTCGAGACACCCTTCTGCGGCTTGTACATCGGCACCCGCACCATCGCCGAGCGGTTGTTGTGCCCCCAGCAGATGTACGACGGCGCCTCGCCGCCGCCGAGCAGCCGCTTGTAGCTGTTCACCCACTGGTTGGTGACGACCGCGATCTCGCTGGCGTGCCGGAGGATCCCGGCGATGAACTGCCGGCCGGTCCGCGAGAGCTGGTACTCCGCCCCGGCCTCGAAGAACGTGTTGCGGTCGCCCTCGAACAGCGACACGTGGGTGTGCATGGCCGAGCCCGGGTGGGTGGTGAACGGCTTGGGCATGAACGTCGCCCAGATGCCCTGGCTCAGCGCCACCTCCCGGATGACGGTCCGGAAGGTCATGATGTTGTCGGCGGTCGACAGCGCGTCGGCGTACCGCAGGTCGATCTCCTGCTGGCCGGGCCCGCCCTCGTGGTGGCTGAACTCCACCGAGATGCCCATCGACTCGAGCATCGTGATCGCCACCCGCCGGAAGTCGGCGCCCTGGGACTGCGCGGTGTGGTCGAAGTAGCCGGACCGGTCGACCGGCACCGGGTCCTCGCCCGGCACCGGGCTGTCCTTGAACAGGTAGAACTCGATCTCGGGGTGCGTGTAGAACGTGAAGCCCTGCTCCGCGGCGGTGCTCAGGGTCCGCTTGAGCACGTGGCGCGGGTCGGCGTACGACGGGGAGCCGTCGGGCATCACGATGTCGCAGAACATCCGGGCCGTGCTCGGGCCGTCGCCGCTGCGCCACGGCAGGATCTGGAACGTCGCGGGGTCCGGCTTGGCGAGCATGTCCGCCTCGTAGACCCGCGCGAAGCCCTCGATCGCCGACCCGTCGAAGCCGATGCCCTCGTCGAACGCGCCCTCGAGCTCGGCCGGCGCGACCGCGACCGACTTGAGGAACCCGAGGACGTCGGTGAACCACAACCGCACGAACCGGACGTCACGCTCCTCGAGCGCGCGCAGCACGAAGTCTTCCTGCTTGCCCATGGGTCGCAGTCTGTCTCAGCCGTGTTACGGCGATGTTGCCGGAGGTCGTCGGTCGGGCCCGGACGCCACGAAGCCCCGCCGGGTCCGGTACCGACGGGGCTTCGTGGCCCGAGTCACTTCCGGCAGGTGATGACCTCCTGCGCACCGAGGATCCCGCGGTAGGCGTGGATCATCGGCTTGAGCCACGGCCGAGTGACCTTGGCGAAGGCGATGGTGCCGTTGGTCGGGCCGGTGTTGCCCGGGTCCGTACCTTGCGGATGGTCAAGGCCACGGTCAGCGCCTTCTGATCGGTCCCGTCCCAGCAGGGCGACCCGCGATGCGACCCGCGCGCCGTCGCGAAGTCCACGTGGCCGCCGACCGACTGACCGGCGTACCGCCACGCGACCAGCGCCGTGAAACCGGTCGTGCCCTCCCAGGGTCCGTACACCGTGGTGCTGATGCCGTGGGTCAGGTTGCGCGGGACGCGCACGGTGACCGCGCCGTCCTTCATCGTCTTCGGCGCCACCGACCAGGTGTTCTCCGGTCGGAGCGCGCCGTTCATCACCCCGATCTGGCAGCCGGTGCAGTGGGCGGCCTTCAGCGTCAGCTTCGTCATCGGCGGCCGGGTGCACCAGAACGCGTCCTGGTTGCCGGTGGTGCCGCGGTAGGTCTTCACGGTCGGCTTCCAGCTCGACATCGTGTGCGTCGCGTAGGCCAGCGGGATCTGGGTCGGGTGACCGTCCAGCGTCTTCCCGTCGACCCGACCGACGTGGAAGTCCAGTCGCACCTGGTCCAGCGTCGTGCCCGCCCAGCAGCCCTGGGCCTTCCGGGCGTGGCGGGCGGTGTCGCGGCCGACGGCCGAGTCGACGTCGTGGCCGGCGTACTGGGTGACGATGTTCGACACCGCCCCCGTGTTCCCCTCCCACGGTGCGCGGAGCACGAAGGACAGCCCCTTCGTGCGGGACGTACGGAGGTGGAACACCGCGGTGTGGTCCGAGCCGATCCGCTGCGACTTCGACGTCCAGACGTGCAGCTTCCCGTTGATCGCCTGCTGCAGCTGCACCGAGCAGCTGTCGCAGCCGGTGAAGTGGAGGTGGAGGGCGGTCATGGCGGGCTTGGCCGCGCCGCTCCCGCCCGTCGCCGCGTGGGCGTCGCCCTGCGCGGTGGTGGCCAGCGTGGCGGCCACGAGCGTGGCCAGGACCGCTGCGATCCCGCGTACTCGTCGTACTCGACTCATGTCGTGTCTCCCCGAGTCTCGAGGCGGCCCCCCGTCGGTGCCGCCGATGTCCCCTTCGACTCGGGCGGGTGCGGAATTGTTGTGCCCGGGGGCCGCGATCAGGTCACGATCGGGTCACGAGGACGGGACCTGCTCCAGGTCCGCGAGCCACGCGGTCGCGGCCGCGTCGCTCGGCATCCGCCAGTCCCCGCGAGGGCTCATGGTCCCGCCGGCGGAGACCTTGGGGCCGTTCGGCAGCGCACTGCGCTTGAACTGGCTGGCGAAGAAGCGCCGGCAGAAGACGTCGAGCCAGTGTCGGATCTCGCTCAGGTCGTAGGCCGGCCGGCGGTCCGCCGGGAATCCCGGGGGCCACTCCCCCGTCTCGGCGTCGTGCCAGGCGTGCCACGCCAGGAAGGCGATCTTCGTCGGCCGGTAGCCGCGCCGCAGCACGTGGAAGAGCGTGAAGTCCTGCAGGGCGTAGGGCCCCACCGTGTCCTCGGTCGCCTGGGCCTTCTGGCCCGCGACGGTCGGGATCAGCTCCGGGGTGATCTCCTGGTCGAGGATCTCGCCCAGCACCTCGTTGGCCGCCTCGTCGAACTGACCGCTGTCCATGGCCCAGCGGATCAGGTGCTGGACCAGGGTCTTGGGGACTCCGGCGTTCACGTTGTAGTGCGACATCTGGTCGCCGACGCCGTACGTGCACCACCCGAGCGCCAGCTCGCTCAGGTCGCCGGTGCCGACGACGATCCCGCCGCGCTGGTTGGCCAGCCGGAACAGGTAGTCGTAGCGCAGCCCCGCCTGGATGTTCTCGTAGGTCACGTCGTACGCCGGCTGGCCGCCGGCGGCCGGGTGGTCGAGGTCCTTCAGCATCTGCTCGGCGGCCGGCTTGATGTCGATCTCCTCGAACGTCACACCGAGCGCCGCCGACAGCCGGGTGGCCAGGGACTTGCTGGTCTCTCCCGTGGCGAAGCCCGGCATCGTGTAGGCGAGGACGTCGCTGCGGGGCCGGCCGGCCCGGTCCATCGCGGTCGCGGCGACGATCAGGGCGTGCGTCGAGTCGAGGCCGCCGCTGACGCCGATCACCGCCTTCGGGCCGCCGATCGCCTGCATCCGCTGGCCGAGGCCGCTGACCTGGATGTGGTAGGCCTCGTAGCAGTCCTGCGCCAGCCGTGCGGCGTCGTCCGGCACGAACGGGAAGCGGTCGAGCGCGCGCCGCAGGCCGATGTCACCGGTGGGCGCACCCAGCTCGAACGCCACGGTCCGGAAGCCGCCCCTCGCCGGTCGCGCGGAGTCGAGGCCCCGTCGGTTGTCGTCGTGGGTGCCCTGCCGCAGCCGCTCCTGGCGGATCCGGTCGAGGTCGACGTCGACCACCGTGCGCCGCGGCCCGTCGGGGAACCGCTCGCTCTCCCCGAGCAGGTCGCCGCACTCGTAGACCATCGTCTGGCCGTCCCAGGACAGGTCGGTCGTCGACTCGCCCTGGCCGGCCGCGGCGAAGACGTACGCCGCGTTGGAGCGGAAGCTCGCGCTGCGCACCAGCAGCCGACGGTCCTCCGCACGCGCGATGGTGATCGGGCTGCCGGACAGGTTGGACAGCACGGTCGCCCCCGCCAGCGCGGCCTCGGCGCTCGGCGGGACCGGCACCCACATGTCCTCGCAGATCTCCACGTGGAGACGGAGGTCGGGCAGGTCGGACGCCGCGAACAGCAGGTCGGGGCCGCAGGGCACCTCGACGCCGGCCACGCGGATCGTCGTTCCCCGGAGGTCGTCACCGGGCGCGAAGTGCCGGCGTTCGTAGAACTCGCGGTAGTTCGGCAGGTAGGACTTCGGCGCGACGCCCAGGACGCGACCGCCCTTGATCACGACCGCGCAGTTGAGGAGTCGGGTGCCGTGCTGCAGCGGGGCACCGACCACGAGCACGGGGAGCAGGTCGGCCGAGGCCTCGACGATCGTCGCGACGGCCTCGTGCACGGCGTTCAGCAGCGTGTCCTGCAGGAGCAGGTCCTCGATGGAGTAGCCGGACAGGCAGAGCTCGGGGAAGACCGCGACCGCGACTCCGTCCTGGTGGCAGGCGCCGGCGATCTCGACCACCGTGCGCGCGTTGGCCGCGGGGTCGGCCAGCGCGACCGGCATCGTGCACGCCGCGACCCGGGCGAAACCCTGCGCGTACGCCGAGTAGAACTCCACGCCTCACAGTCTAGGGATGCGCCGACTCCGGGACTTCCGCAGATGGCCGAACTCGGCCACGGCCTCCGGGGGCAGGTAGAGATGGTCGTCGCCCAGGCGTCCCGCGGCGACGTACCCGAACCGTTGCAGGAGATCCCGCACGTCCCCCGCGGTCCTCGAGGACGATGACGGGCCGCGACCTGCGGATCGTCTTCCAGGCCCCGCGCAGGACCGCGCGCTCGAAGCCCTCGACGTCCAGCTGGATCAGCGACAGGTCCTTGAGCCGCAGCTGGTCGATCGTGAGCAGGGCACGGTCTGGGCACCGGGCCCCTCCTTCGCCGGGTCCCGGACGATCCGTGACAACCCGCCGGCGTGGCGACCATCGTCACGGTGGGTCCGGACCCGCGCGTGCCCGGGTGTGCCCCGAGGCCGGCGTGCAGCAGCATCACGTTGTCCAGCCGGTTCTCACTCACGATGGTGTTGGCCAGCAGGTAGTTCTCGGTCACCGGCTCGAACGCGTAGACGGTGCCCGGGGTCTTGCGCGAGAACGACGGCCGCATGTCGCCGAAGAACGTGCCCGCGTGCACCATGCTCCCGCCCCGTGCCGACATCACGGTCTCCACGAACGCATGCAGCTCGGGCAGAAGTACTCCTTCGCCGCGATCCGGCGCGCCGCGGGCGATCTGCGGCGTACCCGGGACGTCGTCCACGGCGCCGTCGAACCGCACCACCGACGACTCGATCCCGAAGATCACGTCGCGACCTCCTCGTCTCAGCGAACGCCGAGCACGTGAGACCCAGGCCCTGACCGGCGATCCTTCCCGTGCCATGCGACTCCTTCGTGGTCTGCCCTCGGCCGCGGTCCCGGCACCCTAGCCGGTGCTGCGCGGAGGCTGTCTCCGCTACCGGCGTAGGTTGGAGCGCATGAAGCTCGGTGTCCACTGCTCCAACCTGTCCTGGCCCGGTGGCCCTGAGGCGCTCGGGCCGACGCTCGCCGGAGTCGCGCGCGCTGCCGACGACGGCGGCTTCACGACGTTGACGATGATGGACCACTACTTCCAGATGGAGGTGCTCGGCGGGCCGCCGGAGCCGATGCTGGAGGGCTACACGAGCCTGGGCTTCCTGGCCGGCCAGACCAGCCGTCTCGAGCTCGGTCTGCTGGTCACCGGCGTGAGCTACCGACACCCCGGTCTGCTGGCCAAGATCGTGACCACGCTCGACGTGCTCTCCGGCGGCCGCGCGATGTTCGGGATCGGCGCCGCGTGGTACGAGCGCGAGCACGTCGGCCTCGGCGTCCCCTACCCGTCCACCCGCGAGCGCTTCGAGCGGCTCGAGGAGACGCTGCAGATCGTCAAGCAGGCCTGGAACGGCGGCGGCGAGTACGCCGGCCGCCACTACACGCTCGCGGAGCTCACGCTCGTTCCCCAGCCGCTGCGGCCAGGCGGCCCACGGATCATGGTCGGCGGCTCGGGCGAGCGCAAGACCCTGCGCCTCGTCGCGCAGTACGCCGATGCCTGCAACCTGTTCGGCGCCGCCCCCGAGGAGATCGGACACAAGCTCGACGTCCTGCGCGGCCACTGCGACGACGTCGGGCGCGACGTCGACGAGATCTCCAAGACGGTCCTGATCGGGCGGGTCGACCCGCTCGACGACGTCGACGGCTGGCTGGCGACCGTCGAGGAGCTCGCGGCCCTCGGCGTCGACCAGGTCTGGACCAGTCCCGACCCGACCGACCCGGTCGGCTGGACCGGGCAGATGGCCGAGCAGGTCGTGCCGCGACTCTCCGAGATCGGCTGAGGCCCACCCCCGCCTGTCGATACCGTCCTCGCATGCCGTCGGGTCGCCTCGTCCTGTTCAACGGCCCCTCGAGCGCCGGCAAGACCATGCTCTCCCAGACGGTGGCCCGTCGGCTCGCCACGCCCTGGCTGCTGCTGCCGGTCGACCTCTTCCACCAGATCCGGACCCGTCCCGACGCCGACCTCACCGACCGGCAGTGGCACGACGTCTTCCACCGCACCCGCGCGGCGTACCACCGGGCACTCGCCGGCGCGGCGTCGTCGGGCATGGACGTCCTGGGCGACCACGTGCTCAACGAGCCCTGGCGCCTCGACGACCTGCTGCGGCTGACGGTCGGCATCGACGTGCTGCTGGTCCACGTCACCTGCTCGCCCAGGAGCTCCGGCGCCGGGAGAAGGCGCGCGGCGACCGTGACCCCGGTACGGCGATGGCCCAGCAGCGCCTGGTCTTCCAGCACCGTGACTGCGACCTGACGGTCGACACGACGTACGGCCCCGACCAGCCCACCGCCGACGTCCTCGACCTCATCCGCGAGCCCCCGGCCGGGCGGGCCTTCGACCGGCTTCGTGCCGCGCGCATCCGCGCGTGACGCCTTCGCCGCGATCATGCTCCGGTCCGGTGCGCTGAACGAGGCCGTGGAGCGCGCACTGGCGGTCACGATTCGAGCCGGGAGGCCGCACCATGCACCGAGTCCGCGCATTGCTCGTCTGCCTCACGCTGGCAGCATCGGTCTCCGCCTGCGGCTCCGGAGACTCCCAGGGCTCGCTTCCGAGACCCACACCGTGACGGCGACCGCTCCCGAGCCCGGCGCCCTCCACGACGACACCGGCCCCGTCCAACAGCGGCGCGTCGAGACCGCCGGTGACGGCGCCTCCGTCGATCACCGGCGACATCGTCACACCGGGCAGATCGCGTCACAGACCCAGACATCCACTGCTGGCTGGGCTCCGGCGTCGAGTACATGATCACCCAGGCGTCCTACGACGCGGTCCGCGACCGGGGACTGCGAGTGGACTGGAGCCGCCACTGGTTTTGCGGCGGTCGCCAGTCATGGGTACGCGGCCGCTGCGCCGCCGGGACGCGCCCTCTCGCCGTCCCCCACGCTCCTCGCCTACGGCGCAGCCGCGGTCGCAAACAGAGTCGCCTGTCCGAGCCGGACCTCCGGGATGACCTGCTGGAACCGGAGGACCGGCGCCCGGGTTCCAGATCTCGCACGCGAGGCTGTCGGCCCTGTTCTCGGGAGTCGACCGGGAATTTCCAGTGCGTCCGCCGCCGAGCGGACCGGTCGGCATGACCCGTGCTCGAGCCGCCGCCCGATGTCACCGAGGCCGACGTCCTGGCCCAGGTGCGCCGCGACTGGGCGGCCGACGCCGACCGGATCGTCCAGCCAGCCCCTCGGGTTCCGGCGCGCCGCGCTCGTCGAGCCACGCCGACGCCGGGCGGACCTGTGCGTGACCTACGACGTGCCCCCGCCGACGGCGCCCATGAGCACGCTTGACGACCTGGAGGCGGCGTACTCCGGCGCGGTCGCCCTGCGTGAGAGCGGCCTCGCGCTCGTGCTGGCGCCGCTGGTCACGGCCACCGGCCGGGTCACCGTCCCGT
>CAWEJC010000017.1:0-30409 GCA_963809265.1 uncultured Actinomycetota bacterium | reverse complement strand
GTCGGCGTCCGGGCTCGGGATCAGCGACCGGAAGACCTTGAACCCGGGCATCCACTCGTCGGTGCCGGCGGCCAGGTCGTAGCGGCGTACGGCGAAGCCCAGGAGCCCCGCCTTGGTGGTGTCGCCGGCTACCACCGCGAACGACACCGTGTTGGTGCCGGTCACGGCGTACACCCTGCCCGCGGCCGCGGTGCGTGACCTGAAGCGCATGGCGCCCTCCCGGGTTCGACGCTACTGCTGACCAGGAGGCGCGACATCGTTCCTACGGACGAGGAGGGAGGCCGTCAGACGAAGTAGTGCTGGCGAAGCCACGCGACCAGGACGACGACGAGGAGCGCCAGCAGACCTTTCCAGAGCAGCCGGCGCTCCATGCGTCGGTCGTGCTCGAGCTCCTCGATCGGATCGTCGTGCTCTGACCGGGAGCTGCTCATCGGGCCGTGCCCACCTTCCCGGTCTTCTCGGTCTTGTCCCATGTGGCCGCCGCCCCGCGCGCCTCGGCGACGTAGGCGGCGCAGCGTGACCGCGCACAGCAGCGGCCCGTAGCCGACGAGGAACACCAGCACACCGCCGAACGAGCCCAGGTCGTGCGCCTTGTCCAGGCGGTAGACCGCCCAGGCGAAGACGATGCAGACCGACACCCAGACGTAGGCGGCGAGCGCGAGGTACGAACGTGTCGTCGGGCTCCACCCGAGCCCGACGTCTCCGGTCAGGGCCCGGACCAGGTCGTGCATCGGTCGCGGGACGAGCACCCATGCCATGACGGTGAGGCTGACCAGGCCCGGGAAGGCGATCGCCTGTCGCCAGCCGCGTCGGGCCACGCCGGCGTCGACCAGCAGGGTGAACGTCGTGGTGAACACGAAGCCCAGGGCACTGGTGACCCAGAGCAGGGTGAACAGCCTCGTGGGCGCGCTGCTCGTCGACGCACCACAGCGTGACCAAGCGCCAAGGAGGCCAGCACCATGAAGGCGGGCATCAGCAGCGTGCCCCACCAGTTGAGTCCGAACCACGGCCGACCCAGGCGGTGCAGGCGCGACGGCCGGAAGAACACGTTCTTGAACCGGCGCCCGACCTGGACGTTGCCCCGCCCCCACCGCAGCCGTTGCTTCCACAACGCGACGATGCCCCCAGGCTCCTCGGCCAGGCACTGGGCGTTGCCGTCGAAGACCACCCGGCGTCCGGCGAGCTGGGTGAGCAGGGTCGTGACGGTGTCCTCGGCCAGCGTCGTGGTGTCGATCGCGCCGCCGAGGTCCTCGATGTTGTGCCGACTGTGGAGTTGGGCGCCGCCGGCGAGACAGGCCTGGGCGCCGGAGAAGTTCTGCGCACGCCGGCCGACCGCCTGCGCTGTGGCGTACTCGTAGCCGATGTAGCGCTGCAACCAGTTCGCGCGGCCGGCTGGACTCCTTGATGAACGCTGTCACCGCACCTACCTGCTCGTCGGCGAGGTGTCGGGTCATCCGGCGCACGGCCGTCGGCTCGAAGACCACGTCCGCATCCGTGATCAGCACCGCCTCCGCCCACTCGTCGGCCAGGATCGTGCGCAGCCCGTGGTTCAGCGTGTGCGCCTTCCCCTGACCGCCCACCTCGCGGCGCAGGTGCGCCACTCGCCCGGGGTACTCGCGCCACCTTGGCGGAGAGCAATTCGGGCGTGTCGTCCGTGCTGGCGTCGTCGACGACAGCGAGGCGCAACCGGTCGGGCGGGTAATCCATCGTCATCATCCGGTCGACGCTGAACCGCAGCACGGCCGCCTCGTTCCACGCCGGCACAAGCACGGCCACGCGAGGCAGCTCGGTGACGTCGACCTCGTCGTCGCCGTAGTGGTCCCGGAAGCGGTGGAGCGACGCGAAGACCACCTGGAGCACGGCGACCGCGTAGGGCAAGGCACCGAGCAGCACGAAGACGCTCAGTCCCCACAGCCCGACGTCGCCGGCCTCGTCCACGGCCCCGTTCACGTGCCGGTCACCACGCTCGGCGGGCCGAGGGTGTGCAGGTAGGACCAGGCCCCCACGTCGTCGGTGCGGTGGGCGTCGCTGCCGGCCACCAGCGCGACGCCGGCGCTCGCGAGGGCCGCGATCGTCGGCGCGGTCGGGCAGCGCCACTTCTCGTTGATCTCGACGGCGGCACCGGTGCGCAGGCAGGCGTCGGCCAGGGCGTCGCAGTGCTCCCGGGTCACGTCGTCCTCCGTGAGACCCATCTTGGGGAGCAGGCTGAACAGATGGGCGACGATCGGCGGGTACGGCGAGCCGGACAAGGCCGCGCACGTGGCCGCGACGAGGAGGTCGACGACGGCGGTCGGCGTCGTCACGCCGATCGCGATCCGCCGCGCCGACCTCCCGCGGGTGCACGGGTCCGCCGGGGGACGGGAACTGGTGGTCCGCGACGAGGAGGTAGTCGAGACCGGGCAGGTCGGCCGGTAGGTCGAGTCGTCCGGTGCTGTCGAGCATCTTCGCCTCGACCCCGCACCGGATCGTCGAGGCCGTCGCGCCGGAGGCCGCGCACCCGCGTGACGTAGTCGAGCGACCCAGTCACTGTCCGCGCGCACGTGGTCGGACAGGCCCCACGTGTGCAGCCCGGCGGCCTGCGCCGCCGTCGGCCATCGCCTCGGGACTGGCCGTGCCGTCGGTCAGGTCGGAGTGCGTGTGCAGGTCGCTGCCGGGGTCGACAGCGGTCGCAGTCATTCGACTGCACCTACCGTCGGGTCCGAGGCAGGAACTTGGGTGTACTCATCGATCGGCACGGTGATGTCCTCCCAGTGCCGCACGACCGCGACCTCCTGGAAGTCCAGTCGATCCGGCAGGTCGACTCCGCGCAGCGCGCGGACCGCGAGCAGCGGCATGTCGATGCCGGCGGCCTGCGTGAGCGCCATCGTCCCGGGGAACCGGGCGTTGACCTCGAGCAGACCAGGTCGGCCGTCCCGGTCCATCTTGGCCTGCACGTTGACGACGCCGCGCGCGTCGATCACCTCGGCAACGTGGCGCCCGAAGGCTTCGAGTGCGTCGTCGGCGACCGTGCGCCCGGCGACCGCGATGCCCGAGTCGACCTTGTCCCGGCGCCGCGGAACAGCGGCGACGACTCCACCCGTCCGGACGGGCCAGCACGTCGATCGAGTACTCGTCGCCCGGGAGCAGCTCCTGGGCGATCATCGTCCCGTCCGTGGCCACGCCGTCGAGATCCTGCACGGTGTCCAGGATCTCGAAGCCACGGCCGCCGGCGCCCGTGCGTGGCTTCACGATGAAAGGCTCGCCGAGCGTCGCGGAGGTCGCCAGCCGTCGTGTGCTCCTCGACCAGGACCGTCACCGGTACCCGGACGCCGGCCGCGGCACAGCTGTTCACCAGGGCCCAGTTGTCGAGGCACAGGTCGAGGGTCGCGACGGATTCGACGAGCACGTCGATGCCGTGGGCGGCGAACTCCGCGCGCGCGGCCGAGACCTTCCGCAGCTCCGTGTCGACGGTCGGAACGACGAGGTCGGCACCGTGGTGAGAGATCGCGGCCGAGACCAGGGAGTCGAGGAACGCTGGGTCGTCGCCGCGCGGCAGCAGAACCCGTTGTGCAGCCGGCACGAGGTAGAGGCCGACGGCCACCGGGTCGATGTCGCGCGGCGACCAGATCGGCCTCGCCCGTCAGGCTCCGCAGCACGGTGACGGCCGCGGCGCCTCCGGCGCCCGTCACCAGGATGGTGCCCGTCCTGCCGCTCACCGGGGTGACGCCTCGGATGGCAGGACCGGCGGTTGCGGGGTGAGAACCGCCAGGTCGCGGTCCTCGGCGTACGCCGGCGCCAGCACCGAGTGCCGCAGCTCTCCGATCGACCGGATCACCTCAAACGGCTCCGCGTAGCGCGCGGTCGTCGCCAAGTGTCGCGCCCAGTACCGCGCGCCCGCCACGACGAGCTCGGGCTCGAGGTAGCTCCGCCCACCTTGCGAGTGGAACAGCCGGAGCATCGCCACCTTGCGACTCAGCACCGCGTCGACATCGACGAACTGCGTGGGCAGGAAGTCGTTGGTCGCCGAAGGCGACTGATAGGCGAAGACCCGGCGCACACCACGCGTCGCCGATCGGGTCGCCGTGCTGACGGCCCGGTGGTCCTGATGGCTGTCGTGGATCGAGTGCACGTAGACGACAGTGGGATCAACCATCTCGACCACGTTCTCGATCAGGCGGATGGTGTCGACACCGCTGTCGATGCGAGTGTCCTCCAGCTCGGCGAGCAGCAGCTGGGCACCGATGGCGTCGGCGGTCGAGGCGGCCTCCTCGAGCCGAGAGGCCTGGTCGCCGCCCACCTCGCCCCGGCTGAGCGTCAGGATAGAGATGCGGTCTCCGCGGCGCCGGTGGTCCAGCAGCGTTCCACCGCAGCCGATCTCGATGTCGTCGGGATGGGCGCCAACGGCGAGCACCCGCTCGCGCGTCTTGCCCGCCTGTGCCAGCCCGGACCGGATCGCCGCCTCGAGCTCCGCCACCCGGTCGGAGTCCAGGATGTCGGTGACTCCGGCCCGGATCGCCCTCACGAGCACCTCGGGGCAGGAGGTACCGCCCGGAACGACCAGCTTGAGCCGGGAGGACGGCGCGCGCCGGTGCCAGTTCCGGACCTGCTCGACGCCGTCGTCATCGGTGAACGCGTCGGCCCCGACGAGGAGGAACACGAAGGGGCCGGCCTGTGCTGCGGTGCGTTCGGCATCGTCCACCGAGGTCACGGCCGAGGTGAAGCCCACCCGGTCCATCGTCGCGACCACGTCCTGCTGCGCCGCATCACCGACCACGACCGCCGTGCGACTCGGCCAGTCGCGCACCAGCGAGAGTCCGGCCGCGAACCCACGTCGAGCGGGGTCGCAGGCGGATGCTGTGGGCACCGGATGTGCCATGGAGGACCTGCCCATCGATCGCCGAGCCGACGAACGCAGGATACGTCGCCTGCGCCCGCCACCTCGGGAAGGTCCCATGGTGAGAGCAGAAAATCGTGCGGGAATGCATCGGCACTCGCTGTAGTTTTCGGGGGGTGAGCAGCCCCACCCAGCCCCGAGCGTCACGTGCCTCCGTCGGGCTTCGCAGCGAGCGCGGCCCGATCCTGCTGGCGGTGATGCTGAGCACGGGGCTCTTCGCGATCGACTCCACGATCCTGGCGACCGCAGTGCCGTCGGTGGTCGACGACCTCGGCGGCTTCACGTCGTTCCCGTGGCTGTTCTCGATCTACCTGCTGGCGCAGGCGATCTCGGTGCCGATCTACGGCAAGCTCGCCGACCTCTACGGCCGCAAGCCGCTGATGCTGCTCGGCGTCGGCCTGTTCGTGGTCGGCTCCCTGCTGTGCGGCATCGCGTGGAGCATGCCCGCCCTGATCGTCTTCCGCCTGGTGCAGGGACTCGGTGCCGGCGCGATCGGTCCGATCGGGATGACGATCCTCGGTGACATCTACTCGCTGCAGGAGCGCGCCACCGTGCAGGGCTACCTGGCCAGCGTCTGGGCGATGGCCGCGCTGATCGGACCGACCCTCGGTGGCGTCTTCTCCGACTCGATCGGGTGGCGGTGGATCTTCTTCGTCAACCTGCCGCTCGGTGCGGCCGCGATGTGGACGCTGTGGCGGCGCTTCGAGGAGAACGTCGAGCGCCGGCGCCACCGGATCGACTACCTCGGCGCGACCCTGCTCGGTGTCGGCGGCACCCTGCTCCTGCTGGCCCTCCTCGAGGGCGGCGTCCAGTGGGCCTGGGACTCCCCCACGAGCCTCGGTCTGTTCGTGGCCGCGGTGGCGCTGCTGTCGGTGTTCGTCGTCGTCGAGAGTCGGGCGGCCGAGCCGGTGCTGCCGCTGTGGGTGTTCCGGATGCGGATCCTGAACGTCAGCAACGCCGGCTCGCTGCTGGTCGGCGTGATGATGATGGGGCTGTCGTCGTACGTCCCCCTCTTCTCGCAGAAGGTCCTCGGCACCGGCGCCGTGGTCGCCGGCCTGGTGCTGGCCGCGATGACGATCGGCTGGCCGATCGCGGCGTCGACCGCCGGTCGGCTGTACCTCCGGTTCGGCTTCCGGTTCACCCTCGTCCTGGGCGGTGCGATCACCGTGCTCGGTGCCGCGATCCTGGCGACGGTCGACGGGGACAGCTCCCTGTGGCACCTGGCCGCCGCCTGCTTCGTGATGGGCATCGGCTTCGGATACGTCGCGAGCCCCGGCGTCGTCGCGGCCCAGAGCTCGGTGTCCTGGTCGAGGCGGGGCGTGGCCACCAGCGCCAACATGTTCTCCCGCTCGGTCGGGAGCGCGGTCGGCGTCGCCGTCTTCGGGGCCATCGTGAACAGCCACGTGAGTGGCGCGATGGGCTCGTCCGGGTCCGACCTCCAGCACGTCTCGAGCTCCGTCCTCGAGCCGGCCATCCACGACACCTACCTGGTGAGCGTCTTCATTGCCGTGGCACTGCTCGCGGTGGCGGTGCTGATGCCGAAACGGGTGGTCGAGCCCGACGCCGCCGGCCCCGAGGAGCAAGCGGCGACACCGGCGCCCGAGCCCGACGCCGTCACCTGAACCCGGTCAGACCGGGTCGTCAGGCAGTCGGCCGTGGAGGTGGCAGTCCTCGCGCGCGTCGCTGCCCGGGACGGCGTACGCCGATCGCGCCGTGCCCTCGAGGACGAATCCGGCCGCGTCGGCGACTCGGCACGACGCCGCGTTGAGCACCGAGTGCTCGAGCTGGACGCGCCTCAGGCCGCGTGACTCGAACGCCCACCGGGTGACCGCGTCGACCATCTGCCGGGCCACGCCGCGGCCGCGCGCAGTCGGCAGGACGCGGTAGCCGATCTTGGCGACCCTGTCGTCGGCCTCGATCGCGAAGAGGCTGACGTTGCCGACCATCCGGAGCGTGCGGCGGTCGACGGCGTGCCAGGTCGCGTGCGACCCGTCCGCCCAGTCCGCGCCGTCGCGGCACCACGCCTCCGCCGTCGCGATGTCGGGACAGTCCCGGCCCGGGTTCCACCGCTTCACGTCGGGATCGTTGAGCAGCACGTACGCCTCGGGAGCATCTTCCTCGACCGGCGGCCGGATGATCAGGTCGGCGGTCTCCAGGCGCTCCACGCGCTCAGCCTAGGTCCGGAGCAGGACGCCGGCACGGGCCGGCAGCGTCAGCCCGTCGGCTCCGACGGAGGCGGCCGACGGCGTGGTGAACAGCAGCTCGCCCGACTCGGGCAGGGTGGCCGGCGCCTGCCCGAGGTTCACCGCCAGGAGGAGGTCGCCGCGGCGCAGCGTGAACACCCGGGTCTCCTCGTCGGCGGTCGCCGTCAGGGACGCGAACGCCGGATCCGTCAGCTCGGGCAGCGTCCGGCGCAGGTCGGCGAGCGAGCGGTAGATCGCCAGCAGCCGCGCGTGCCGGCCGTCCGAGAGCTCGTCCCAGTCCAGCTTCGAGCGCTCGAACGTCGCCGGGTCCTGCGGGTCGGGGACCTCGGCCGGGTCCCAGCCCATCCGCTCGAACTCCGTGATCCGGCCCTCGGCGGTGACCCGGCCCAGCTCCGGCTCCGGGTGCGAGGTGAAGAACTGGAACGGCGTCGAGGCCGCCCATTCCTCGCCCATGAACAGCATCGGCGTGAACGGCCCGCACAGGGTGAGCAGGGCGGCGCACGCCAGCTGGTCGTCGTCCAGGTGCTCGGCCAGCCGGTCGCCGCGGGCGCGGTTGCCGATCTGGTCGTGGTTCTGGCTGCAGACCACCAGGCGCCAGGTGGGCATGTGGGAGGTGTCGACCGGTGCGCCGTGGTCACGACCGCGGAACGACGACCAGGTGCCGTCGTGGAAGAAGCCGCGGTTGCAGACCTTCGCCAGCGCGGACAGCGGCTCGAAGTCGGCGTAGTAGCCGCTGGTCTCGCCCGTCAGGGCGACGTGGAGGGCGTGGTGGAAGTCGTCGCTCCACTGGGCGTCCAGGCCGTAGCCGCCGCCCTCGCGCGGCGTCACCAGCTTCGTGTCGTTGAGGTCGGACTCGGCGATCAGGGTCAGGGGCCGGCCGAGATGGGCGGACAGCGCGGCCGTCTCGACGGCCATCTCTTCCAGCAGGTGCAACGGGGACGAGTCCGACAGCGCGTGCACGGCGTCCAGCCGCAGGGCGTCGACGTGGTAGTCGTCGAACCACATCCGGACGTTGTCGAGGACGAACCGGCGCACCTCCGCCGATCCCTCGCCGTCGAGGTTGACCAGGTCGCCCCAGGTGTTGCGGCCGGTCGTGAGGTAGGGGCCGAACATCGGCAGGTAGTTCCCGGACGGGCCGAGGTGGTTGTAGACGACGTCCTGGACGACACCCAGCCCGGCGGCGTGGCAGGCGTCGACGAAGCGCTGGTACGCCGGCGGCCCGCCGTACTCCTCGGTGACCGCGAACCAGTCGACGCCGTCGTAGCCCCAGTTGTGGGTGCCGTTGAACGCGTTGACCGGCATCACCTCGACCAGGTCGACCCCGATCGAGCGCAGGTGGTCGAGCCTCCCGATCGCAGCGTCGAGCGTGCCCGTCGGGGGTGAAGGTGCCGACGTGCAGCTCGTAGACCACCGCGCCGGGCAGCTGCCGGCCGGACCAGGTCCGGTCCGTCCAGGCGAACGTCGAGGGGTCGTAGGTGCGCGAGAGCTCGTGGACTCCGCCCGGCTGTCGTCGCGAGCGTGGGTCGGGATAGGGGTGCGGGTCGTCGTCGAGGAGGAACCCGTAGTCGGCGTCGGGCGCGAGGGCGCGCGGCGGCAGCTCGAGCGGTGCCCACCACCCGTCGATGCCGCGCCGCATGTCGACCACGCCGCCCCCGTCGCCGTCGACGACGAGCCGTACCCGTGCGCGGGTCGGTGCCCACACCGAGAAGACCCCGTGGTCGGTCACGCCTCCACCTCGATCAGCAACGCGACCGGGTAGTCGGCCAGCAGGGCGTGGAGCGGCGCGTCGCCGGCGTACTCGCGGCCGGTCAGCAGGTCGGCCCAGGTCCCAGCCGGCAGCACGAGCACCGTGTCGCCCCAGCCGCGCGCCGCGAGCCCGACCGGCAGCCGGGTGGCCACGGTCAGCGCACCGCCGCGGTCGAAGGCGAGCACGTGGTGCGCCGCCTCACCGCGTGCGACGACGGGGCCGTACGTCGTGAACCGATGGGGCTGGGTGCGCCGCAGCGTCAGCGCCGCCTGGGTGACCAGCAGCTTGGCGTCGCCGCGGTCGTCGGGATGCGGTGTGAGCACCGGCCGCTCCCCGGCGCGTACGCGCGCCAGCACCTCGCGGCGTACGTCGAGGTCGACGGGGCGCCGGTTGTCAGGGTCGACCAGCGACTGCTCCCACAGCTCGCTGCCCTGGTAGACGTCGGGAACGCCCGGCATCGTCAGCGCGACCGCCTTCGCCGAGATGCTGTTGCTCCACCCGGGCCCCGCGACGCGCTCCAGCAGGTCGTCGAGGATCGCGGTCACGGCGGGTTCGTCGAACGCCGCGTCGACGGCGGCGTGCACCGCCTGCTCGTACCCCGCGTCGGGCGCGGTCCACGCCGTCCGGTCGCCCGCCTCACGCATCGCCTTCTCGGCGTAGGCGTGCAGCCGCTCGCGGGACGCCGGCCAGGCGCCGAGCACGGCCTGCCAGAGCAGGTTGCCGAAGGACGGGTCGGGCAGGGGTGCGAGCGTCAGCAGGCTGTCGAGCGCGGCGGTCCAGAGGTCGGGGAGCTCGGCGAGCACCGCGATCCGCGCCCGCACGTCCTCGCCGCGCTTGGTGTCGTGGGTCGACGTCGTGGTCATCGCGTGCGGCCATGCCCCCTGCCGCTCGGCCATCGCGGCGTGGAACTCGTCGATGTCGATCGACCACTCGCTCGGGTCGCCGCCGACCTCGGTGAGCGAGCTCAGGCGCGACGTGCGGTAGAACGCGCAGTCCTCCACGCCCTTGGCCATCACCGCCCCGGTGGTCTGCTGGAAGCGCCACGCCGCGGGCTGGGCTGGGTCGCCGAGCACCGGCTCGAGGGCGTCGAGCGTGCCGGCGAGGTCGGGTCGCCGCCGACGTGCCTCCGCGAACGCCGTGGTGAGGTGCTCGCGACCGGCCGGCAGGTACGACCGGTACACCGGGAAGCAGGCGACCAGCTCGGCCACCGCGTCGACGAGGTCCCCGGGGTCTCGTGACGGGCGCAGAGCGCCCTCCTCGACCACCGGGGTAGACGGGCTGTTGTCGGTGGTCGAGGGAGGCGCGGGGCTGCTGTCGGTGGTTGAGGAAGGCGCGCTAGCGCCTGTCACGAAACCACCGTCGCCCGCCACATCGGCCGCCACGTCCTCGATCACCCCGGGGTCTCGTGACGGGCGCAGAGCGCCCTCCTCGACCACCGGGGCCGGGGCGCCCGTCACGACATCACCGTTCCCCACGACCTCGCGGACGACGCGGCGGACCTCGGAGCCGAGGATGCCGTCGGCGACGGCGCGCTTGGTGTCGTGGATCAGGTCGTGCCAGTCGAGCAAGGAGCCGCGGAGGCGGGTCTCGAGGTCGGTCAGGGGCGCCTGGCCGGCGGGGTCGGTGAGCACCCGGTCGACCAGCCCGAGCACGTCGTAGCCCGTCGTCCCCGCGGTCGCCCACGACGACTCCAGCTGCTCGCCGGGTTCCAGGATCTTCTCGACCAGGACGTAGGCGCCGCCGGTCAGGTCGCGCAGGTCGTCGAGGTACGCCGCGGGGTCGCGGAGGCCGTCCGGGTGGTCGACGCGGAGCCCGTCGACGAGCCCCTCGTCGAACCACCGCTTGATCTCGACGTGGGACGCGTCGAAGACTCGTTGGTCCTCGACCCGCACCCCGGCCAGGGTGTTGACCGCGAAGAACCTGCGGTAGTTGAGGCCGGTGTCAGCCACCGTCCAGTGCACGAGCTCGTAGTGCTGCTCCGCGAGCGTCGTCGTGCCGGGCGCCAGCGGGAAGACGTGGTCGTGGTAGCGCACGACCCCCTCGGCGACGTCGACCTCGACGGCCGACGGTCCGTCGTCGCCGAGCACCGGGATGCGCACCCGACCACCGCCGTCGTCCCAGTCCACGTCGAACGAGTCGGCGAGCTGCGACGCGGGCCCGTGCGTGAGCAGGTCCCACCACCACGCGTTCTCCCGCGGCGTCGCGACGCCGACGTGGTTGGGCACGATGTCGACGAGCACCCCCATGCCGAGCCGTCGTGCCTCGGCCGAGACGGCCGCGAGTCCCTCGGGGCCACCACGCTCCGGGTCGACGACCGCATGGTCGACGACGTCGTACCCGTGGTCGCTGCCGGGCTCCGCCTTCAGCAAGGGGGAGAGGTAGACCCAGTCGACGCCGAGGTCGTGCAGGTAGGGCAGTGCCGCGGCCGCGTCGTGCAGAGTGAACCGCGCGTTGACCTGCAGGCGGTACGTGCTGACCGGGGTGCGCATCAGTACGCCGTACCCCTGCGTGAACCGGTCATCCGGCCCGGTCTGCGCTGGCCGCGACCGAGGCGGCGACCGACGCCGCCACCGAGGAGTCCTGGGTCGCCGCGGCGACCGTGTGCTCGCGGAGCACGAGCACGCTGCGGCCGGCCAGGGTGGAGGTCGAGCCGGCGGCGAGCGGCTCGTCGGCGTGCTCGCTGCCCGCGGTGTCGATCTCGACGTCCCACGCGGCGGCGTACTCCTCCGGCGGCAGCGTCAGCACGGCGTCGTCGCCCGACGCGTTGAAGTAGAGGAGGAAGTGGTCGTCGGTGAGGACACCGCCGCGGGAGTCGCGGCCGGCGATGCCGTGCCCGTTGAGGTACATCCCGATCGAGCGGGCGTCGCCGGCGGTCCAGTCGCCGTCGGCCATCGGGTGACCGTCGGGGTGCAGCCAGACGATGTCGTTGAGGCGCTCGCCCTCGCCGCTGCCGGTGCGCACGGTCGTGCCGGTGAAGAAGCGCTTGCGGCGGAACGTCGGGTGGTCGCGGCGCAGGCGCGAGACGTTCGCCGTGAACTCGACCAGCGGCTCGTCGACCTCGTCCCAGTGCATCCAGGAGATCGTGGAGTCCTGGGCGTAGGTGTTGTTGTTGCCGTCCTGGGTGCGCCCCGCCTCGTCGCCGTGCAGGAGCATGGGCACGCCCTGGCTGAGCAGCAGCGTGGTGATGAAGTTGCGCTGCTGCCGCGAGCGCAGCTCCAGGATCTCGGGGTCGTCGGTCGGCCCCTCGACGCCGTGGTTCCACGAACGGTTGTGGCTCTCACCGTCCTGGCTGTCCTCGCCGTTGGCCTCGTTGTGCTTGTCGTTGTAGGACACCAGGTCGCGCAGCGTGAAGCCGTCGTGCGCGGTGACGAAGTTGATGCTCGCGACCGGGCGACGGCCGGAGGTCTCGTAGAGGTCGGAGGACCCCGCGAGCCGGCTGGCGAACTCACCCAGCGAGGGCTCGCCGCGCCAGAAGTCGCGGACCGTGTCGCGGTAGGCGCCGTTCCACTCCGTCCACTGGGGCGGGAAGTTGCCGACCTGGTAGCCACCGGGGCCGACGTCCCACGGCTCGGCGATCAGCTTCACCTGACTGACGACGGGGTCCTGCTGCACGAGCTCGAAGAACGTCGACAGCCGGTCGACGTCGTAGAACTCCCGGGCCAGCGCGGCCGCGAGGTCGAACCGGAAGCCGTCGACGTGCATCTCGGTGACCCAGTAGCGCAGGGAGTCCATGATCAGCTGCAACGAGTGCGGATGGCGGACGTTCAGGCTGTTGCCCGTGCCGGTGTAGTCCATGTAGTACTGCAGGTCGTCCTCGACCAGGCGGTAGTACGCCGGGTTGTCGAGACCGCGGAAGCTCAGCGTCGGCCCGAGGTGGTTGCCCTCGGCGGTGTGGTTGTAGACGACGTCCAGGATCACCTCGATGCCCGCGTCGTGCATCGACCGGACCATCGACTTGAACTCCTGCACCTGGTGGCCGACCTGCCCGGCGGAGGCGTAGTCGGCGTGCGGTGCCAGGAAGCCGAGGGTGTTGTAGCCCCAGTAGTTGCGCAGACCCTTGTCCAGGAGCGTGCTGTCCTGCACGAACTGGTGCACCGGCATCAGCTCGATCGCGGTGACGCCGAGCCGGGTGAGGTGCTCGGTGACCGCCGGGTGGCCGAGGCCGGCGTACGTGCCGCGGAGGTTCTCCGGTACGTCGGGATGCAGCTCGGTGAGCCCCTTCACGTGGGCCTCGTAGATCAGCGTCTCGTTGTAGGGGATGTCCGGTCGCCGGTCGCCCTCCCAGTCGAAGAACGGGTTGATCACCACGCCGAGCGTCATGTGGGCCGCGGAGTCCTCGTCGTTGCGCGAGTCCGGGTCACCGAAGTCGTAGCCGTACAGCGACTGGTCCCAGTCGATCTCGCCGGCGGTCGCCTTGGCGTAGGGGTCGAGCAGCAGCTTCTCGGGGTTGCAGCGCAGGCCCTTCTCCACGTCGTACGGCCCGTGCACGCGGTAGCCGTACCGCTGCCCGGGCTGCACCGCGGGCAGGTAGCAGTGCCACACGAACGCGTCGACCTCGGTCATCGCGACCCGGGTCTCGACCCGGTCGTCGTCGAACAGGCAGAGCTCGACCTGCTCGGCGACCTCGCTGAACACCGCGAAGTTCGTGCCGCTCCCGTCGAACGTCGCGCCCAAGGGGTACGCCGTGCCCGGCCAGACCTCCATGCAGTGCCTCCTGGTCGTCTCGACGAGTTCGCACCGATCCCACCACACGGCGTGACCCGGCCCCGCATCCGTCACCCTTTGGTGAGATCCGACCCGTTGCCGCGGCCGGTGGGGGAGGACACAGTCGTCCCATGACCGAGACGGCGTACGACTTCAGCGGCCTGAAGGCCCTGTTCATCAACTGCACGCTCAAGCGGTCGCCCGAGGTCAGCAACACCCAGGCGCTGGTCGACGCGAGCCGGCAGATCATGGAGAAGCACGGGGTCCACGTCGACGTCGTGCGCGCCGTCGACCACGACATCGCCACCGGCGTCTGGCCGGACATGCGCGAGCACGGCTGGGAGACCGACGACTGGCCGGTGATCTTCGAGACCGTCCTGGCCGCCGACATCCTGGTGCTGGCCGGGCCGATCTGGCTCGGCGACAACTCCTCGGTGATGAAGCAGGTGCACGAGCGGCTGTACGGCGGGTCGCACCTGCTCAACGACCGCGACCAGTACCTCTACTACGGGCGGGTCGGCGGCTGCCTGATCACCGGCAACGAGGACGGGATCAAGCACTGTGCGCAGAACGTGCTCTACACGCTGCAGCACATCGGGTACACGATCCCGCCGCAGGCCGACGCGGGGTGGATCGGCGAGGCCGGGCCCGGACCGTCGTACCTCGACGAGGGCAGCGGTGGGCCGGAGAACGACTTCACCAACCGCAACACCACCTTCATGACCTGGAACCTGCTCCACCTGGCGAAGCTGCTGAAGGGCGCGGGCGGCGTGCCGGCGTTCGGCAACCAGCGTTCGGCCTGGGACGCCGGCACCCACTTCGACTTCGAGAACCCGGAGTACCGGTAGCGGCTCAGAAGTCCTGCGGCTGGGTGAAGAACCCGTCGGGATCGTACGTCGCCCGCGCCTGCGCGAGCCGGGCGGCGTTCGTGCCGAAGTAGGCCTGCTGGTAGTCGGTCAGCGAGCTGTCGGCGTAGTTGACGTAGGCGCCGGTGCCCCAGCTCGGCGTCATCGCCGAGCGGAAGCCGCGGACGTACGACGTCGCCGCGGTGGCCGGGCCGGAGTCGTAGGTCGCGGTGTACTGCACCGTCGCCAGCGCGCCGCGGTGGCCGAACGCCGTGCCGTCGGCCCCCACCCGGTCGACCACCCCACCGAGCGCGTCGATCGAGAGACCGGCCTCCTTCAGGCCGCTGCCCTGGGCGGCCTCGACACGGCCGAGCAGGGCGTCGGTGTCGACCCCGGTGCCGGCAACGACGTGGGACGTCGCCGCGAACGCCTCGCGGTCGAGCGACCCGCCGGGCCCGGTGTGGCACTGGTCGACGGGGATCGACGAGCAGCCGGCGTAGGTGAGCATCGTGTCGAGGTAGCTCGCCGTGCTGCGTGAGTCGGTCGACGGCGTCGGCACCTGGGAGAGGAACGGCTGCAGCGCGGCGCTCATCCCGGAGGCCGGCCCGGTCCAGGTCGCCGACATGAAGAGGGCCGGCCCACTGGCGTGCGTCTGCCCGCCGAGCAGCTTGAGCGTGGCCCACAGCCGCTGGTCGCCCTTCGGGATCGTCCGCAGGAACTGGGGCACCACCCGGTCGGCCGCCGAGAACGGCCAGGCGACGTAGGCACGGGTGATGGCCGGTGCGGCGAAGGTCGTGAAGGTGAACGACGTGACGACGCCGAGGTGGCCGCCACCCCCGCCGCGCAGGGCCCAGAAGAGGTCAGGCTCCTCGTCGGCGCTGGCGGTCACGACCTTCCCGTCCGCGAGCACCACCTGCATCGCCGAGACCGAGTCGCAGGTCAGGCCGTAGGCGCGGGTGAGGACGCCCACGCCGCCGCCCTGGGTCAGGCCGGCGACGCCGACGGTCGGGCAGGACCCGCCGGGGATGCCGCGGCCGTGCGTGCCCAGCCCGTCGTACACCTGGGCGAGCGAGGCGCCGGCGCCGACCGTCGCGGTCGTCCCGCTCAGCGACACCTGGTCCAGCGGTCGGACGTCGACGACGAGGGCGCCGTCGCCGGCCGACCAACCGGGGTAGCTGTGGCCGCCCGACCGGATCGCGACCGGGACGGCGTGGTCGCGGGCGAAGGAGAAGGCCGTGGCGACGTCCTGGGCGTTCGCGACCGAGAGGACGGCGAGCGGCCGGGCGCCGTCGTAGCGCGGGTTCTGGGTGAGCCGGACCGTGTCGTACGTCGCCGAGCCGGGCCGGGCGAGCGTGCCGTCGACGTGCTGGGCGAGCCGCTTCCAGTCGGCCGCGGTCGGTGGCTTCGGCGTGGACGACCCGTCGGAGGGCCGCACGGACGGGGCCGGCGAGTCCGCCGGCGGTTGGGCGTCCTGCGGCGCACAGGCCGCCAGCGCACCACCGAGCCCTCCGACGACGAGTGCCCGGCGGGCGACGTGAGCGGGCACGACCCCAGCCTAGGGAGCGCCCCTGCTCCGGTGGGGTTACCACCGCGTTACGCCGGCTCGCGACCGTGGGACCACCACGAGGGAGGCACCACCATGAGGAGAGCCCTGATCGTCCCGGCCGTGACCGGACTGATGCTCGCGCTGACCGCCTGCGGCGGCGGATCGGGCAGCACCACCGCCGCCCCGGCGCCCGGGGCAGCGGCACCCACGACACCGGCGTCGGACGCGCCGGCCACCTCCGGCACCTCCGGCTCGTCGTCCGGGTCCGACGTGTGCGACCTGCTGCCGGTGTCGGACGTCAGCCGGATCACCGGCGTCCACTTCACGAAGACCAAGAGCAGCTCGGCGCTGAACCTGGTCTACGGCTGCGAGTACTCCGACGCGAAGTACGACCTGCTCCAGGTGACGCTGACGGTCAGCCACGGGTCGACCATCTACGACTCCGACCTCCAGGCGCTGTCGTCGGTCGGGCACGGTCCGACCCCGGTGAGCGGCGTCGGCGACAAGGCTTTCGCCACCCCGGACCCGAACGGGAACGCCGGCGCGGTCGGCGCGGCGTCGTTCGCGTCGTACGGCGCACTGTTCGGCGACCAGTACGTCAAGATCGGCGGCTCCTACGTCACGCCGGAGCAGGGCCGCCAGCTGGTCGAGGAGGTGCACGGCGGGCTCTGACGGGCTGACCGGTCAGCCCAGGCTTGCCTTGCTTGCGGCGCCCCGGCCGTGCTGGGGAGGATCGTCCGGTGAGCACGGAGATCGGGACCGACGAGGAGCCGCAGCACTGGCACGACGACATCGGCGAGGACGTCGGGAACCGGCTGAACTGGCTGCGGGCCGGCGTCCTCGGGGCGAACGACGGCATCGTCTCGGTGGCCGGCATCGTGATGGGCGTCGCGGGCGCGACGTCGGAGCGGTCGCCGGTGTTCGTGGCGGGCGTGGCCGGCCTGGTGGCCGGGGCGCTGAGCATGGCGGCCGGGGAGTACGTGTCGGTCAACGCCCAGCGCGACTCCGAGCAGGCGATGCTGGCGCTGGAGGCCGAGGAGCTCGCGAAGATGCCGAAGACCGAGCTCCGTGAGCTCGCCAAGATCTACGAGCGCAAGGGACTCAGCCACGACACGGCGCGCAAGGTGGCCGAGGAGCTGACCCAGCACGACGCGCTCGCCGCGCACGCGGAGGCGGAGTTCGGGATCGACAAGGACAACCTGACCAGCGCCTGGAACGCCGCCCTCGCCTCGATGGTCGCGTTCACGATCGGGGCCTTGCTGCCGCTGCTCGCGATCACGGTGTCGCCCCACGCCGCGCGGGTCTGGGTCACGGTCGCGACGGTCGCCGTCGCCCTGGCCGTGGCCGGCTTCATCCAGGCCCGCCTCGGGATGAGCCCCTGGGGCCGCGCGGTGGTCCGCAACGTGGGTGGTGGGCTGCTCGCGATGGGCATCACCTACGCCGTCGGATCGGTCGTCGGCACGCACGTCTGAGCGCGCCACGAGATCCAGGGCTGATGCGTGCGTTCGTGGCGGTGGTGCCGCCGGCCGAGGTGGTCGAGCACCTCGACGCCTTCCTCGAGGTACGCCGTGCTGCCGGCGCGTTCCGGTGGGCTCCGGCGGAGCAGCTCCACGTGACGTTGGCCTTCCTGGCCGACGTCCCGGACCGGAAGCTCGACGACCTGGTCGAGCGGTTGGGTCGGGCGGCCGCTCGCCGCACGGCGTTCGAGTCCGCGGTCGCGGGTGGTGGGGCGTTCCCGAACGCCGCTCGTGCCCGGGTGCTGTGGGCCGGCCTCGACCTGGACGAGCGCGGCCGGGTCGAGCTGGCGCGGATGGCCACCGGGTCCCGCGCCGCGGCGAGCCGGGCCGGCGTACCGGTCGACGGGCAGCGGTTCCGTCCGCACCTCACCGTCGCCCGGCTGGGACACCCCGACGAGGTCACGCCCTGGGTGCGGCTCCTCGACGGCTACCGGGGCCCGACCTGGACCGTCGACCACCTCACCCTGGTGGCGTCGTACCTCGGTGAGGGCCCCCGCGGACGACCCCGCCACGAGGTGGTGGAGGAGTTCTCCCTGTCCCGGTAGTCCCCGACGTTGTGGTCGGGTGTCGGGCCCTCGACCCGACCAGAACGTCGGGGACTATCCCGGCATCCCAGGGGCGACACCGGAACGGGGTGGGAGGAGATGTGGGGGCGGCGTGGGGCGATGCCCTAGGTTCGACCGAGTGAAGATCGCAGTGGCCAAGGAGACCCGGGACGGCGAGTCACGCGTCGCGCTGGTGCCGGAGCTGGTGGGCAAGCTCACCGGGCTCGGGTACGACGTCGCGGTCGAGCCAGGAGCGGGGCTGCACGCGCTGCTCTCCGACGAGGAGTACGCCGAGGCCGGGGCGACCGTCGACGACGCGGCGTTCGACGGGGCCGACGTCGTCGTCTCGGTGCAGCCGCTCGACGCCGAGCGGATCCGGCGCCTCGCGCGCGGCACCACGACCGTCTCGTTCCTCCCGGTCAACCAGGAGCAGGCCACCGTCGTCGACCTGCGCGACGCCGGCGTGACGGCCCACGCCGTCGAGCTGATCCCGCGCATCTCCCGCGCCCAGTCGATGGACGCGCTCAGCTCGCAGGCCCTGGTCTCCGGCTACCGCTGCGCGATCGTCGCGGCCGGCATGCTCCGCCGCTTCTTCCCCCTGAACATGACCGCGGCCGGCACCGTCCAGGCCGCGGAGGTCGTGGTCCTCGGCGCCGGTGTCGCCGGACTGCAGGCGATCGCGACGGCCAAGCGCCTCGGCGCCGTCGTCCGTGCCTACGACGTGCGCGCGGCCGCCGCCGAGGAGATCCGGTCGATGGGCGCCAAGTCGATCGACCTCGACCTCGACACCCTGGAAGGTGCCGGTGGCTACGCCCGCGAGATGACCGAGGACCGCGCCGCGCGCCAGCGCGACCTGCTCACGCCGTTCATCGCCGCGGCCGACGCCCTGATCACGACCGCCGCCGTGCCGGGTCGCGCCGCGCCGCTGCTGGTCACCCGCGCGATGGTCGAGGAGATGAAGCCGGGCTCCGTCGTCGTCGACCTCGCGGCCGAGTCGGGTGGCAACGTCGAGGGGTCGGTCGCCGGCGAGGTCGTCCGCATCGGCAACGCCCAGGTCTGGGGCGGACGCAACGTCCCGAGCCAGATGCCCGGACCCGCGTCGCGGCTCTACGCCCAGAACGTCGTCAACCTGGTCACCCTGATGACCGCCAAGGACGACGCCGGCAACGGCGTCTTCTCGCCCGACTACGCCGACGAGATCCTCTCCGGCAGCTGCGTCACGCAGGACGGCCGGATCGTCCACGAGCCTACGCGGGAGGGGATCGAGGGTCCGGCGGCGTCGGCGGACGATCCGGTCGAGACCCCGGAGCCCGATCCCGTGGAGACGACCCCCACCGACGACCAGCTCGATCTCCCCTACGACCAGGAGGCCGACCAGTGATCCTCGACACCGGAGTCGTCTGGCTGACGATCTTCGTGCTCAGCGTCTTCGTCGGCATCGAGGTGATCTCGAAGGTCTCCTCGACGTTGCACACCCCGCTGATGTCCGGCGCCAACGCCATCCACGGGATCATCCTGCTCGGCGCGATCCTGGTCACCGGCACCACCGACAACAACCTCGCCCTCGTCGTCGGGCTGATCGCGATCGTGCTGGCCGCGGTGAACATGGTCGGCGGCTTCGTGGTGACCGACCGGATGCTCCAGATGTTCGTCCGCAAGAAGCCGGCCCCGAAGAGCGAGAAGGACGAGGCTGCCTGATGCCGACCTGGATCCAGCTGGTCTTCCTGGCCTGCGGTGTCTGCTTCATCCTCGCGCTCAAGGGACTCTCCGGCCCCAAGACCGCCCGCAACGGCAACCTCCTCGGCGCAGCCGCCGCGGTCGTCGCCTGCCTGATGCCTTTCTTCTGGAGCGACCTGCACCTCAAGCACGTCCCGCTGATCATCGCCGCGATCGCCGTCGGCACCATCGGCGGTGTCTACGGCGCGCAGAAGGTCCAGATGACCCAGATGCCGCAGATGGTGGCGCTCTTCAACGGCGTCGGCGGCGGGGCGGCGGCCCTGGTCGCGCTGCTGGAGCTGCACGACGTGGTGGAGGCGGGTGGCGACGCCCCCTGGTTCAACCTGGCCGCGACGGCGTTCACGATCGTGGTCGGTGCGATCTCCTTCGCCGGCTCGGTCGTCACCTTCGCCAAGCTCCAGGACCTGATGACCTCGCGCCCGGTGGTCTTCCCGGGCCTGCCCGTCGCGTTCGGCGGCTCGCTGCTCGCCGCGATCGTGCTCTCCGTGGTCCTGGTCCGCGACCCGGGCATGTGGGTCGGGGTCCTGCTCGCGCTGGTCGGTCTGCTGATCGGACTCCTGCTGGTGCTGCCGGTGGGTGGCGCGGACGTCCCGATCGTGATCTCGATGCTCAACGCGTTCACCGGTCTGACCGTCGCGGCCGGCGGCTACGTCCTGTCCAACGTCCTGCTGCTGATCGCCGGCACCCTGGTCGGTGCCTCCGGCACGTTCCTCACCCTGCTGATGGCCCGCGCCATGGGCCGGTCCGTGGCCAACATCCTGTTCGGGGCGCTCAAGGGCGGCTCGACCCTGGGGTCCGGCGAGGCCAGCGACCGCCCGGTGAAGAGCGTCAACCCCGAGGACGCCGCGATCATGCTGGCCTACGCCGACCGCGTGATCATCGTGCCCGGCTACGGCCTGGCCGTCGCCCAGGCGCAGCACACCCTGCGCGAGCTGGTCGACGTCCTCGGCGAGAAGAACATCCAGGTCGACTACGCGATCCACCCGGTGGCCGGCCGGATGCCCGGCCACATGAACGTCCTGCTCGCCGAGGCCCAGGTGCCCTACGAGCAGCTGCGCGAGATGGACGAGATCAACGGCGACTTCAAGGAGGCCGACGTCGTCCTGGTCGTCGGTGCCAACGACGTCGTCAACCCGGCCGCGAAGACGACGCCGGGGGCACCGATCTACGGGATGCCGATCCTGAACGCCGACGAGGCCCGCCAGATCATCTTCATGAAGCGGTCCATGCGTCCCGGCTTCGCGGGCATCGAGAACGAGCTGCTCTTCGACGAGAAGACGTCGCTGCTCTTCGGCGACGCGAAGGACTCCATGGGCAAGCTGCTGAACGCCGTCAAGGCCCTCTGACCTCACCCGGCCGGCGTACCGCGGACGGCGTTCGCTCGTTGAGTCGTCATGAGCCAGAACGACGACGACCCGATGCTCAAGCCCGACGGGCATCGGTACGAGAAGCCCGAGTCGCGCGAGACGACGGTCAGCAAGGAGGTCGTCTACGCGATCCTGGGCCTGCTCGTGGTCGTCATCGCGATCCTGATCGCGACCGGGACCGTCCCGATCTTCCCGGGCGGCTGAGCCGCGCCTCTACTCGGCCAGGCCGTACAGCCGGTCGCCGGCGTCGCCGAGCCCGGGGACGATGTAGCCCTTCTCGTTGAGCTTCTCGTCCATCGCCGCCGTGACCATCGTGACCGGGACGCCGAGACCGTCCAGCTCCTGCTCCAGCCGGGCGCAGCCCTCGGGCGCCGCGAGGAGGCAGATCGCGGTGATGTGGTCGGCGCCGCGGTCGGTGAGGAAGCGGATCGCGGCGGCCAGGGTCCCGCCGGTGGCGAGCATCGGGTCGAGCACGTAGCACTGCCGGCCGGCCAGGTCGTCGGGCAGCCGCTCGGCGTACGTCGACGCCTGCAGCGTCTCCTCGTTGCGCATCATCCCGAGGAACCCGACCTCCGCGGTCGGCAGCAGCTTCATCATCCCCTCGAGCATCCCCAGACCCGCGCGGAGGATGGGCACCACCATCGGCTGCGGCGACGAGAGGCGGACGCCGGTCGTGGGCGACACAGGGGTCGTGATCTCGTACGGCTCGACGCGCACGTCGCGGGTCGCCTCGTAGGCCAGCAGCGTCACCAGCTGGTCGACCAGGCGGCGGAACGTCGGCGAGTCGGTGCGCTCGTCGCGCAGGGCGGTGAGCTTGTGGGCGACGAGCGGGTGGTCGACGACGATCGTGCGCATGGCCCGCACCCTACTGGGGCTGGGCGCTCGCCCGGAGGCCACTGTGACAAGGCCGCAACAGGGTTGGCACCGCTACATGCCTCTGTCACTCTGGACACGTCCGGCTCATCCGAGGTGGAGCGGAGGGTGGCATGAGCGAGCAGATCGAAGGCGTCGACTTCGCCGTCGCCGCCTACCGTGAGGAAGGCGTCTGGCAGGTCGTCGAGCTGGTCCACGACGTCCTCGGCGACGTCCCGAGCCTGAGTGCCGCGCTGCGGCGCTTCCCGGGTGACGGCGGGGCGATCGGCATGGTCGCGATCGACGAGGACTTCTTCGTGATCGTCCGCGTGGCCGGCCCCCACGTCCGCATCCTGCTCTCCGACATCACCGCCGCCGAGGAGTGGGAGCTCGCCCGGTCGGCCGTCGAGGTGCTGGGGCTCCCCGAGCCGGAGGACGAGGACGAGCAGGCCCCGGCCGGCGACCTCGACATCCTCGGCGACCTCGGGATGGCCGCGATGGACATGGGGGTGCTGCTCGACGACTTCGACCTCTACCCCGACGAGATGCTCTCCGACGTCGCGCGCCGGCTCGGGTTCGGCTCGCTCTTCGACGAGGCCGTCGGCCTCACCTCCGCCTGAGCCCCGACGCCGTGGCGATCGTCTACGACGTCGCGATGCGCGCCGCGCTCCACGAGGCGGGTCGGGCGCACGAGTCGGGTGACGTGCCGATCGGTGCCGTCGTGCTCGACGCCGCGGGCTCGGTGATCGGCCGCGGGCACAACGTCCGCGAGCGCGACGGTGACCCGACCGGGCACGCCGAGCTGGTCGCCGTACGCCGTGCGGCTCAGGCCGTGGGCGAGTGGCGGCTGTCCGGCTGCACCCTCGTGGTGACCCTCGAGCCGTGCACGATGTGCGCCGGCGCGATCGTGCTCTCGCGCCTGGACCGCCTGGTGTTCGGGGCGTTCGACCCCAAGGCGGGTGCCGTCGGATCGCTCTGGGACGTGGTGCGCGACCGGCGGCTCAACCACCGTCCGGAGGTCGTCGGCGGGGTGCTCGCCGACGAGTGCTCGGCCCTCCTGGACGATTTCTTCGCCCACCAACGCCTCGGGTAGCCTCTCCGGCGGTGGCGTGTCCGAGCGGCCTAAGGAGCACGCCTCGAAAGCGTGTGTGGGTGCAAGCCCACCGTGGGTTCAAATCCCACCGCCACCGCCACGTCGAGATCCCGGTGCTCGCGACGCGCCCCGAGCGCGACGGACACCGGGATCTCGTCCGTCAGCGTCCCGGTGCCGACGATGACGGCGTGGACCGGGTCGACATCGCTCAGGGACAGGGGTGGAACGACGGGCAGCTGACCGTCCGCGGTCCCCACGACACCGTTCACCGAGTAGGTGACGACGGCGCTGGTGTTGGAGCTGTTGCCTGAACCCGAAGATGCTGCAGCTCACCGGCCTTCAAGTCGACGCGGCGCGGGCAACCACGCACCTGGTCGGCGCGCAGCGGGGTGTGGTCGACCCCTTGAACGTCGAATCTGTTGATCGTCACCGTCTCGGCAGCTCCCGCTGGCGCTGTCGAACGACAGCGTGAAGCGGTAGTCCTTCGATCGTGCCGACCCGATCCCGGGCAGCTTGCACGCGGCTCCCGATACGCCGTCGATCGTCGACCGGCGGAGTGTCACCGGTCGCCGGCGAAGGACGGCGCGGCAGCGGCGGTCGCGACGACCGGCACCGCCCACACGCCGGTGCGGACGACGGCGCGTCTGCTGGGCTTGTTCATCTGTCGGTCTCCTGTTCCCTTGGGCCACGCGCCGAGTCGGCGACCGTCGACATGTCGGTGGGTGGGAGACGTCGTCCTGCGGCCGCCGCCCGACGGCCGGTGTGCCGGTCCGGCGGGAACGCGGGACGGTCGGAACGGCAGTCGGCCGTACGACGATCGCGCGGCCGCACCGGTGTGGTGCAGCCGTCGCTTGGTGAGTCCCCGACATGCGCGAGGAGTCGAGCTCCCCCGATCTATCCCCGCTTGGGACCTGTCGGTCCCATCCCCGGCCGAACGTGTGTCACCGACTCCCCCGAGTCGACGTCCGGCCGAGGTTGGGAGTGTTACCGCCTGCGGTCGAGCCGCCCCGCCGCACCAGTCGCGGCCCGGCTTAGCGGGTGCTACCGCCGGCGGAGGTGCGAACGGGTCGCCGTCGTGCTGTGCGGCGCCAACACCGACCCGTCCGACCTCGCCGCACCCGAGTAGCGGTCAACGAGCGCTGCCCCGGCCCAGCCGGACCGGGGCAGCGACATCGGGACGACTGGACGGGAGGACGGATCAGTAGTTCGTGGTCTGGACCTTCACGTCGTCGGCCTTCGGCAGGCAGACGGCCCACACGTTGACGGCGCTCGCCACCTGCTCCGAGCCGAAGCGGACGACCCAGCCGTCGAGCCGGCCCGGCTTGGGAGTGAAGTTGCTGTAGTCCATCCGACCGGGGAACGAGTCGGACACGAGGCGGGTGATGTCGTTGCTGAAGGTGCCGTCCCCGTCGGCGTCGACGATCTGCACGCCGCCGGACACGGCGACATACTTCTGCGACTTGGTGTCGTCGTCGGCGCAGGCCACGCTGGCGATCGCGCCGTTGCCGGCGGTCGCGTAGTGGGCGACCCGGTAGATCGCCCCGGACGTCGCCGGCAGCTCCGCGCGGTTCAGGTCGTGGTTGACGCCGCCCGCCAGGTCGACGCGGTGGACCGCACCGTCCTGGATGTCGTGGCTCGTGATCATGGTGGTCGCTGCCGAGGCGGCTCCCGCCGTGAGGGCGAGCACCGCCGCCGCCGAGCCGACCGTGATGAGGCGTGACTTGTTCATGTCTCTCTTTCCGAGGGGAGGCAAGAACGGCGCACGGCAGGACAGATCGTGCCCCGAGCCCACATTCCTGCGACGACGTCGACCACCGGATTGGTTGTCGACGGCCACCTTTCTAACCCACGTTCCACCACGTGTCTCGAAAACGAGAGAACTGTCTTGAGCATTCGCTGAAATCGGGGCTATGCTGTTTGAGCATTCGCTCAAGAGAGGGAGGTGGAGACACATGACGACGCGCGACAAGCTCCTCGACGCGGCCGCGGCCGCCCTGGCCGAGGACGGCGTGGCGGGCGTCTCCGCCCGGACCGTGGCCGCGCGGGCCGACGTCAACCAGGCCCTGGTCTTCTACCACTTCGGCAGCGTCACCGGTCTGCTCGACGCCGCGGTCCGCCGCTCGGTCGACCTGGCGATCGCGTCGTACCGCGACCGCTTCGCCGACGTCGGCACCCTGGCCGAGCTGCTCTCCGTCGGCCGCGACCTGCACCAGGCGGAGAGGCGCGCGGGCAACGTGCTGCAGATGGCCCAGGTGATGGCGGGGGCGCTGCGCGACGACACCTTGGCGGGCGCCGGCCGCTACGCGATGGACCGCTGGAGCGGTGAGGTCGAGATCGTCCTCGATCGCGTGCTGCCGGCGACGCCGCTGGCGGGTCTGGTCGAGCCGGCCGCGCTGTCCCGGGCCGTCGCGGCGGCGTTCGTCGGCCTGGAGCTCTACGACGGCGTCGACCCCGAGGGGGCCGAGTCCGCGCTCGCGTCGCTGGACGCGATCGGCGCCCTGGTGTCGGCGTTCGACACCCTGCCTCCGCTGGCGGTCCGCGCCGTGCGCAACCGGGCCCGCAGGTCCGTCGCCCGGGCCACCGCGGCTCGGAGGAGCACGCCGTGAAGACCGACGGCGACTCGGGCGTCGCCTTCGCCGGCTGGTGCGTGATCGGGGCCGCCGGGTGCTTCTCCGTCCTGTCCCTGCTGACGATCGGCCCCTTCGTCCTGCTTCTGACGCTGATGCTGAGCGGCCTCATGCTGTGGCGGGTCGACTTCGGCTGGGCGATGGCGGGGATGATCAGCGGTGCCGCGCTGCCGGTCCTCTACGTCGCCTGGCTCAACCGCGGCGGCCCGGGCGAGGTCTGCACGACGACGGCCACCAGCCAGAGCTGTACCGACGCCTGGAGCCCGTGGCCGTTCGTGGTGGTCGCGGTGGTCCTCCTGGTGACCGGCGTCGTGGTCTTCGTCCGGCAACGGGGACGGTGATGCCGCGTCCTACGCTGGCGCGATGAGCGTGCGCGTGGAGCAGGACGGCCCGGTCACGACCGTCACCCTCGACCGGCCCGAGGCGCGCAACGCCGTCGACCGCGCGACCGCCGAGGCACTGGCCGATGCGTTCCGGGCGTTCGACGCCGACGACCGGCAGGCCGTGGCGATCCTGACCGGTGCCGGGCGGGACGTTCTGCGCCGGTGCCGACCTGAAGGCGATGGACAACCGGGTGGCCACGGACGGCGACGGACCGATGGGCCCGACGCGGATGCGGCTGTCCAAGCCTGTCGTCGCCGCGATCGAGGGGTACGCCGTCGCCGGTGGCCTCGAGCTGGCGCTGTGGTGCGACCTGCGGGTGGCGGCCGCGGACGCGACGTTCGGGGTGTTCTCGCCGGCGCTGGGGTGTCCCCCTGGTCGACGGCGGCACCGTCCGCCTGCCGCGACTGATCGGCTCGAGCCGCGCGATGGACCTGGTCCTGACCGGTCGCGCGGTGGCGGCCGACGAGGCCGAGCGGATCGGGCTGGTCAACCGGGTGGTCCTGCCGGGCACCGCCCTGGCTGCGGCCCAGCAGCTTGCTCGGGAGCTGGCGGACTTCCCGCAGGACTGCCTGCGCCACGACCGCCGCAGCCTGCTCGAGCAGCACGGGCAGGGGGAGGACGAGGCGATGGCCCGCGAGCTCGAGCACGGGCTCCACTCCTTGGCGCACGGTGCGGCCGAGGGCGCGCGCCTCTTCAGCCGGGGCGACGGGCGTCACGGGGCGTTCTGAGCGCGGCTCCTATGCTCGCGACGTGAGCGACGACGCGACCTGGTTCGAGAGCCCCGCGGATGCGGGCGCCCGGTTGGGCAGCGTGGGCTACCTCGCCGACACGTCCACGCGCACGACGTCGTACCTCGCCGGCGTGCTCGGGAGCCGTTGCTGGTCGAGGGGCCGGCGGGGTCGGCAAGACCGAGCTGGCCAAGGCCGTGGGCCGCGCGACGGGAGCCGACCTGGTGCGGCTCCAGTGCTACGAGGGGCTCGACGAGGCGCGGGCGCTCTACGAGTGGAACTACAAGAAGCAGCTGCTCCGCATCCAAGCGGCGGGTGACCAGGCCTGGGAGCAGACCCACGACGACGTCTTCACCGAGGAGTTCCTGCTCACCCGGCCGCTCCTGACCGCGATCCGGCGGGAGGAGCGCACGGTCCTGCTGATCGACGAGGTCGACAAGACCGACGTCGAGGTCGAGGGGCTGCTCCTGGAGATCCTCAGCGACTTCCAGGTGACGATCCCCGAGCTCGGCACGGTGGCCGCCGTCCGCCGCCCCTACGTCGTGCTCACCTCCAACGCGAGCCGCGAGCTGTCCGAGGCGCTCAAACGCCGGTGCCTCTACCTCCACCTCGACTACCCCGACGCCGACCGTGAGCGCGAGATCATCCGTGGTCAGGTCCCCGGGCTCGACGACCGGATCGCTCGGCAGGTCGTCGAGACCGTCGGCCGGCTGCGCGACCTGGAGCTGAAGAAGTCGCCCTCGATCGCCGAGTCCGTCGACTGGGCGCGGACCCTGGTGGCGCTCGAGATCGGCGAGCTGGACGAGCCCGCCGTGGCGCGCACCCTGGGTGTCGTCCTCAAGCACGCGTCCGACCACGAACGCGCGATCAAGGAGCTCCGGCTCGGATGAGCTCCGGCCTGCTCACCACGCACATCGCCTTCCTGGAGGCGCTGCGCGGGGCGGGTGTGCCGGTGTCGCTGGCCGAGGACCTCGACGCGATCGCGGCGTTCTCGGTGCTGACTGGGGTGACCGCGAGGCGATCCGGCAGGGTACGCCGCCACGCTGGTGAAGCGGCAGGCCAGCGGCCGACCTTCGACACCCTCTTCGACCTCTACTTCCCGAGACTCGTCGGCGAGGGGGTGAGGGGCTCGGTGGTCCGACAGGCTCGACCGACGAAATAGCCGGGGCGACCGACAATGCCGCGCGTCTCGACCGGACGCGGGAGCGGCTGGCGTCGGCGCTCGCCGCGGGCGACGACGACGCGTTGCTACGGCTCGCGACGGAAGCGGTGGGCACGTTCGGAGCGATGCAGGGCCGCGGGCCGGGCCTGTCGAGCTGGTCGTCGTACACGACCCTGCAGCGGCTCTCGCCGCAGACCTTGGTCGACCGCGTCGTCGAGGCGCTGCAGGGGGAGGGGCACGCCGACGACGAGGCCCGGCGCCCGCCGACCGCCGGGTCGGTGGTTCACCCGGCTCGTCGAGGCCGACGCCCGGCGCCGGATCGCCGCCGAGAAGGGGCCCGACCACGTGGCGCGGGTCGCCGTACGGCCGAGTCTCGAGCGGCTCGACTTCACCTCGCCCGGAGGGACGACCTCGCCGCGATGAGACGCGAGATCTATCCGCTCGCCCGACGGCTCGCGGCCCGGATGGCGCGCGAGCAGCGGTCCGGCGCCGCGGCCCGCTCGACTTCCGGCGGACCGTGCGCGCCTCGATCTCCACCGGGGCGTCCCGCTGGTCACCCACCACCGGCCGAGACGGCCCCACCGCACGGAGCTGGTCGTGCTCTGCGACGTGAGCGGGTCGGTGGCGAGCTTCGCGCAGTTCACGCTGATGCTCGTCTACGCGCTGCACGAGCAGTTCGGGAAGGTACGGGCGTTCACCTTCGTCGACCAGGTGCACGAGGTGACCGACGTCTTCCGCCCCGGGGCCGACCCCGGCTGGTGCTGGCGGAGCTGGCCGCCCGGACGCAGCACGCCGCCGCGTGGGGACGCACCAACTACGGCCGGGCCTTCACGACGTTCGTCGCGGAGTACGCCGACGCGCTCGGCCCGCAGTCGTCGCTGCTCGTCCTCGGCGACGCCCGCTCCAACTACAGCGACCTCGCGGTCGACGCCCTGAGCGAGATGGCCGACCGGGCCCGGCACGCGTGGTGGCTCAACCCCGAGCACCCGCGGCACTGGGACACCGGCGACTCGGCCGCCGGGCCTACGGCGAGGTGGTGCCGATGGTCGAGTGCCGCAACCTCGCCCAGCTCGCCGACTTCGTCCGATCGCTCGCCTGACCGGGCGCGTCGACGAGCTCAGCGGCGAGGTAGCCGAGGTCGACGAGTCGGTCGAGCTCGGCGCGCAGCTCCGGGTGGCCAGCCTCGTCGGCGGCGCGGGCGCCGACGACGTAGGGGTCGGTGCCGTGGTCGGCCGCGTGGTCACTGCCGTCGAAGACCACGGTCAGCCGGTTGGTGGCCTCGACGTTCATCAGCGAGCCGAGGAGCGCGACCGGGTCGGAGCGGTCCTCGAGCGACAGCATCCGCACACCGGCCGGGAGGCGCGGCGCCTGGGCGCTCGGTGACCCCGGCGGTCACCACCTGCTCGATCGTGTACGCCGACCCCGCCTGCCCGGCGAGCTCGGCGGCCACGAGTCCACCGGGCCGCCCCCGACCAGGAGCACCCGGGCGTCCGGGTCGGTGACGGAGCGGGTGAGCGTCTCGCTGACCTTGGCGGCGTACGTCGTGAGGTCGCCGCCGACGAGACGCAGCTTCGCGCTGCTCCCGCCGTCGGGCCCGGGCAGGTAGGCGATGTAGCGACCGTCGGCGACCCGGTGGACACCGAGCCGCTGCTGGTCGAGGTGAGCTCTCGATCAGGCCACCGAGCCCCTTGGGCAGCGCGGCGGAGGTCGCGGCGGCGAGCGGCGGCCGGCGTCCTCAGGGTGCACGAACTCGCCGGCGATGTCACGGACCGCGGCCGCGGTGTCGGCGGCGAAGGGCAGGATCCCCGCCGCGCGCAGCCCCCCGGCGGCCGCCTGGGCGCCGCGGTCGCTCCCGAGCGCGCCGGCGGTCAGCAGCGACCGCAGCTGGAGGCTCTCCACGAGCCCGCCGCCACCGGCGGTGATGTGGTCGAGCAGGTCGGGGTTGTTCTCGGCGAGCTCGTTGAGGTACGACGCGATCCCGTCGCGCTCGACGGCATCGGTCTCGATCAGGCCGGCCGAGAGATCGCCCCGCCCAGCGCGACCTCGGGCGCGAGGTAGCCGATCGCGCGCCCGGCGATCGAGCCGAGGGTGCGGTAGGCGGCGTCCTGGAGCTCGTCGATCCAGCGGTAGGTGAGCACGGTGGCGCGCACGACGAGGGCGTCGGCGTCGAGCTCGATCGAACGGTTGAGCACGCCGTTCTTGCCGGTCGTCGCGGCGCGGATGTCGTCGGCGGCCGTGGTGTACGTCGTCGCGGACAGCTCCTCGGACGCCGACACGTCCTCGTCGCCGAGCCGCGACGACGAAGCCCGCGATCACGAGCACGAAGACGAACGTCGCGATCAGTCCGATGACGAGCCCACGGCGGCGCCGTCGCGCGCTCGGGCGCGGCTCGTGCGCCGGTGGGGCGAGGTCTCGGGGCGGCACGTCCGGCGGCGGGGCGAGGTCTCCAGGCGGCTCGTACCACGCGCCCAGAGGCGA
>CAWEJC010000016.1:0-24648 GCA_963809265.1 uncultured Actinomycetota bacterium | reverse complement strand
GAGGGAAGGCCGGCCAGGTTGTCGTCGACGACGGCGTCGGCCAGGGCCCGGCGAGCCAGGTCGCGGGCACCCGGAGCACTCTCGTCGGGCGCGGTCGGCGCGTCGTGCGCGTTCACGGCGACCCGCTTCCCGGCGTACGACGATCGGACCCGCACTGTATCGCCCCGGCTCCGGGCTCCGCCGACCTCACGGGTGGCTCCCTGGTGGTCGGACGCCGGCCGCGATACGGTCATGGCTCGCACCCGGACCCAGTGCCGACACGCGCTACTCCTGTACGACGGGGGAGCGTGGCGCCTCGGCCGGGCTCGACCACCAGCTCCCCGGGGCGCCACGTCCGGCGTTCCCGGACTCGGTAATCTGTGCGGCGTGGAGCTTCCCTCTCTTCGTGCGTTGATCGGCGGCGTGCTCGTGGTGGCCGTCGCGGCAGGTTTCGAGTTCGAGCAGCCCTGGGTCTTCATGGGCGCCCTCGTGCTGTTCCTGGCCTGGTGCGGATACATGCTGTTGGCCCCGGACGAGCGCTGACCGGCGTGGTCCGGCCGGTGCTCGCGGCCGCCGGCGCGATCGAGCGCGAGCCCGCCCGCCGCTGGCCGAGAGTCACGTGATGGCGCTGTCCGCGGACGTGCTCGACGCCATCTCCTCTCTCGAGGACGGCTACGCCGCGCTGCTCGCCCGCGTCGTCGAGGGGCTCGAGGACGACGACCGGGTCCGGGCCGTGTGGCTCGGTGGCTCGGTCGGCCGCGGGGTGGCCGACGCGGGCAGCGACCTCGACCTGGTCGTGACGGTCACCGACCCGAGCGCCTTCCTCGACGCAGACGTCTGGACGACCGTCGGTGCCGTGATCGCTCTGCCGATCCCCGGGGTCGCCGGGTGGGCGTTCACCACCCGCGGCGGCCTGCGGGTCGACGTGCTGCTCGAGACGCCGGACGAGGTCGCGGGCTCGGCGTACACCCGAGCGCGTGGCGGTGCTCGACCGCGACGGTCTGACGCCGCGTGACCGGTCGGAGGACGACGGCCGTGGGCCGAGGACCGAACGGATGGAGGCGATCGCCACCGAGGTGCTCCGCCAGTGCGCGATCTTCCCGGCGGCCGTCGTGGCCCGGGAGGACTGGCTCCTCGGTCAGGTCGCCGTCCACAACCACGCGCGCCTGCTGTACGACCTCTTCGTCGAGTCGAACCAGCCGCTGCCGCCGATGGGCGTGAAGCAGTGGAGCAGCCGGCTCACGCCCGAGCAGCGGGCCGTGCTGGCCGGGCTGCCGGCACCTGCCGCCGAACGCCGGTCGGTGATCGTGGCCATGACCGCTGTGCGCGACGCGATCCGCACGCACGGGCGCGCGGCTCTGGAGAGGGCCGGAGGCGTGTGGCCGAGTGAGGCCGACGACGCGATGGCGGCTGTACTGGGAGCGGCACGGCCTCTGAGGCTCACCCGCGTCGGTGAGCCTCCTCGAAGTGGGCCCGCAAGGTGTGGCTGCCGTACGCCGGAGCCACCAGGTCGGAGGTCGTGGCCGCGAGCAGGAACTGCACCGGGCCGTGCACGCGGTCCAGCGTCACCCCGGCCAGCCCGCGAGCGGCGAGCCCACCGCGCCCACCGGTCTGCCCGCGGACGCGGCGACGGCTGCCGGCCACGTCGCACGCCAGCTCGGCGACCTGACGGTGCGTGAACGTCTCGGGACCGCCGACGTCCACCGCCCGGTCCCCGTCTGCGATCGCATCGGCGCACACCACCGCCAGGTCGGCGCCCGAGATCGGGTTGATCCGTGCTCGTCCGTCACCGACCAGCCAACAGCGTCCGCGTTCGGCCATCCGCAGGTAGGACTCCATGTCGGAGAAAGAAGCCGGTCGGACGGTACCGTACGGTGCGGGCCAGGGACCCCTCGCGCAGGGCCTCGACGAGGACCCGCTCCTTCGCGTCCAGGCCAGCGGCACGGCCGCCCGGAGTCCCTTCGCCACGGAAGACAGAGCGTTGACCGAGCGCCGACGCCCCCGCGCCGCTGCCCGCCTCACGCAGCAGGCCGGAGGAGGTTGGCGGCCGAGGTCGACCGTCTCGTAGGTCGACCCGCGTCGCGGACGCGTCACCCCCAGTGCGGAGCCCACGAGCGTCGACGCCCGTCGGCGATGCCGTCGAGCCCAGCCCCGGCTTCGGTCGCCGAGCCGCCGACGACCGCCTCGGCGGCCGAGGGACCACCACCGCCGACTGGTCCGGTTCGGCGGACCAGGCGCCGCGCACGACGTACCCTCGCCCGGCGAGAGCTCGTCGACGAGGTGTCGGCCGAGGTAGCCCCGTAGCCCCGCCGACGAGCACCCGCGCGCACCCGGGCCGCACCGCGGCCGAGTCCCGCTCCGCCCAGGAGTTCCCGAGCGGCGTGACGACGGAGGCCTCGGGTCGATCGATCATGCCGCCGTCGACGGCGAGGGTCTGGCCGGTGATGTAGCCGGCGGCGTCGGAGGCCAGGAAGACCACGGTCGCGGCGAGCTCGGCGGGGTCGCCCTGCCCGGCCGGCGGGCACGCGCTGCCGCATCAGGTCGAGGTAGCCCTCGGGATACTGGTCGGTCATCTCCGACTCGAAGAAGCCGGGCGCGAGCGCGTTGACGCGGATCCCCTTGCGTCCGGTCCACTGCTTGGTGAGGTCGTGGGTCAACCCGATCAGTCCGGCCTTGGACGAGGAGTACGCCGCCTGCGGCAGGCCGGCGGTGGTCAGCCCGAGCACGGAGGAGATGTTGATGATGGACCGACCCCGGCTGCATGACCCGCCCGCCTGCACGCCTGCGCCATCCAGTCTGAAGATCACGTCGATCACCGACCGAACTGGTCCGGGGTCTCGTGCGTGGCGGGACGGCCGTCCGATCTGTGTTGTTGACCAGGACGTCGACCTTCCCGAACGCGTCCATCCCGGCCTGCCACGAGCGCCGTACAGGCCTCGGGGTCGGAGACGTCGGTCCGATGGCGACCGCGCGACGTCCGGTCGCCTCGACGAGGGCCGCGGTCTCCGCGAGCCGGTCCGCCCGGCGCGCTCCGAGCACGAGGTCGGCTCCCGCCTGCGCCGAGGGCCCGCGCGAACGCCACGCCGAGTCCTGCGGAGGCGCCCGTCACGATCGCGACGCGACCGTCGAGGCGGAACAGGTCGAGGGAGGTCATGTTGGGCATCGTAGGGTTCTCTGCCACGACGAAGCCGGGAGGACCAGCCTTGCCCACCACCGACAACCCGTACGGCGCCCCGGCCGGTGCTGTGTCGCCGGCCGAGGAGCGCACGTGGGGCATGCTCGCCCACGCGATCCCCCTCGTGGCGATGGTGGTGAGTGCCGGCACGCTGGGTTCGTCGCGTCGCTGATCCTCTACCTGGTCTACAAGGACCGAGGTCCCTTCGTGCGCGAGAACGCCGCCAACTCGCTCAACGTCCAGATCACCACCGGCATCGTCCTGCTGGTGTCGATCCCGCTGGATGCTCGTGCTGGTGGGCTTCCTGACCTTCGCTCGGTCGCCCTCGTGGTCGCCTTCGTCCTGCACCTGATCGGCGCGCTCAAGGCCCACCGCGGCGAGTGGTGGCGGCCGCCGACGGTCATCCTGCCGCTCGTGCACTGAACGGCGAAGTCGGTTTCGCCCGACGCCTCCGGGGTACGACCTTCCGGTTCCCACGACTCGGCCGGAGCCGGGAGTAACGTGCCACCCGCCCACGGATGACTCGGGAGGTCTCTCCTATGGATGTCATGGCGTCGTCGATCCTGCGCATGGACGCGAACTGGGTCGACTACCTCCTGATCGCGCTCTACTTCGGGTTCCTCCTCGGGCATCGGTCTCGTCGCCCGCCGCCCAGGTCTCGAGCAGCGTCGACTTCTTCCTCTCCGGGCGGTCGTTGCCGGCGTGGATCACCGGTCTGGCCTTCATATCCGCGAATCTCGGCGCGACCGAGATCATGGGCATGTCGGCCAACGGCGCGCAGTTCGGCATGCCGATGTCCCACTACTACTGGATCGGCGCCATCCCGGCGATGCTCTTCCTCGCCGGGCGACGATGCCGTTCCACCCGGCTCCGGTGCGCGCGGTCCCCGAGTTCATGTTCCGCCGGTTCGGCCCGACCGCCCACCTGGTCAACGCATCAGCTTCGCAGTCGCCCAGGTGCTGATCGCGGGCGTCAACCTCTACCTGCTCGCCACGATCGTCAACGCGCTGCTCGGCTGGAACATCTGGCTGTCGACCGTGGTCGCCGCGATCATCGTGCTGTCCTACATCACCCTCGGTGGACTGTCCGCCCGATCTACAACGAGGTCCTGCAGTTCTTCGTGATCGTGGCCGCCCTGCTGCCCCTGACCTACCTGGCGCTGCACAAGATCGGCGGCTGGAACGGCATGCAGGACGCCATGGACAAGCGCCGCAAGGCGGCCAGACCAAGTCGTGGCCCGGCACCGATCTGACCGGCTTCGGCTCGTCCTTCTGGTCGGTCGTCGGCATCGTCTTCGGTCTCGGCTTCGTGCTGTCCTTCGGCTACTGGACGACGAACTTCGTCGAGGTGCAGCGGGCGATGGCGTCGAAGGACATGAACTCCGCCAAGCGGGCGCCGATCATCGGCTCGTTCCCGAAGATGTTCATCCCGTTCATCATCATCATCCCCGGCATGCTGGCCGCGCTGCTCGTGTCGCCGCTGGCGCAGATGAAGGCCAAGGGTGCGTCGTCCGGGGAGGGCGGCATCACCTACAACGACTCCCTGCTCCTGCTGATGAAACAGCTGCTGCCCAACGGGTTGCTCGGCGTCGCCATCGCCGGTCTCCTTGCGGCGTTCATGGCCGGCATGGCGGCCAACATCTCGGCGTTCAACACCGTGATGAGCTACGACATCGTCCAGACCTACATCCGCAAGGACGAGGCCGACCACTGGTACACGCAGTTCGGTCGCTGGGCCACGCTCGCCGCCACCGCACTGGCGATCGGCACGTCGTACTTCGCCAGCCAGTTCCCGAACATGATGACCTACCTGCAGACCCTGTTCGGGTTCTTCAACGCGCCACTGTTCGCGACGTTCATCCTCGGCATGTTCTGGAAGCGGATGTCCGCCACGGCCGGCTGGACCGGCCTCGTCGCCGGTACGGCGGCAGCCGTCGCGGTCGCCTTCCTGTCGGAGGACGCGTTCGGCTCGGCCAGCACCGGGGTGCTCAACCTCAGTGGCCAGGGCGCGAGCTTCGTGGCGGCCGGTGCGGCGTTCGTCGTCGACATCCTGGTCAGCGTGATCGTCACGATGGGGACGCAACCGCGGGTCGAGTCGGAGCTCCGGGGCCTGGTCTACTCGCTGACGCCCAAGGAGGACCTGCTCGACGAGCACGCCGGCCACTGGTACACGTCGCCGACGAAGCTGGCGGGCATCTCGCTGGTGATGGTCATCATCCTCAACCTGCTCTTCCGCTAGGAGGGAGGCGTCATGAAGAAGGTCAGTCTGTTCGACGTCCGCAGCATCGTCGGTGCGTTGATGTTCCTGTACGGCGTGATCCTGGTCCTGGCGTCCTTCGCCACCTCCGACGCCGACAAGGCGAAGGCCGACGGCATCAACGCCAACCTCTGGGTCGGCCTGGTGCTGCTGGTGTTCGGCGCGCTGATGGTCACCTGGGCCGTGACCCGGCCGATCGTGGTCGACGAGGAGCAGCTCGAGGCGGACAAGCGTGCGGTCGAGGAGGCCGCCGGGCGCCGGGTCGACGACGAGGGCGGGGCCGGCGGCGTCGGCTGATGCGTCCGGCCCGATAGTACGGATCAAGACGCCGGTCGACTGGCGGTCCGGTCCGTCCGCGTGATCCGTACTATCCGTCGCGACCCTCGCCGAGGTCGACGAGCAGCTCGTCCTGCCAGGCGAACGTCGCGTCGGCGCGCGCCTGAAGAGTGTCGCCCTCCAGCAGGGCGGCGACGCGCTCGGCGTACCCCCGCGGGAGGTCCGTGGAGAGGTAGCGCAGCCCGAAGTCGTGGCGGGCGGGACAGTGCCGGATCCGGAGCAGCCGGACCAGCGCCCCCACGCCGTAGCTCTGGAGCATGGCCACCGCCTCGACGGTGTCGCCACGGGCGATCGCCCGGTTGACCAGCCACTGCGCGGTGGGACGCCGTGCGGCGGCCTGCTGCACGGCCTCGGCGCGAGCGGCCGCCATCGCCTGCTCGTCGTCGGGTCGCAGCTCGACCAGGCCCTCGGGGTCGTGGACGACCAGCGGCGCGCCGTGCCGGCGCTCGTCGACGAACCGGTGCTCGTCGGCCAGCTCGGAGACGTGCAGGTCGATGATCCGCGTCGGCCGGTCCATGTCGCCGGCGTCGGGTGTCAGGTTGAGGAAGACCTGGCGGCCGTCCGGGTACGTCGACTCCGGGAGCTCCCAGACGTGGTGCACCTCGAAGTCGCGCAGGGCCGCGTCGAGCAACCGCCGGTACGTCGCGACCGCCTCGCCCGGCGTCGCCAGCACCTCGACGTCGAGGTCGGAGTGGTCGTCGTAGCCGCCCGTCACCGCGGACCCGCCGACGAACACGGCGCGCACGTCCGCGTCGTTCTCGCCCTGCTCGCGCAGCCAGGCCAGCCAGTCGTCGTACCTGCTCAGGTCGGTCACGCTGCGAACCTAGGGCGTGCTCCCGCCCTCGACCAGGTGTGTGGGGTCGGGTCGCCGGGATCCCCGGTCAGCCGGGGATCCCTGCGCTTAGTAGCCGTTGCAACGCCTACTAAGCGCAGGGAACGCCGCGACTGTGTGACAGAAGTGACCGGTGAGGCCTGGCCGAGCGGAGGTCGCTGCGCGCCCGAACGACGTCGCCTCGGCCACCCTCCGCGCCCCACGACCTGCGCTCCCAGGGCGCTGGCGGTGACCGAGCGCATCGTCCGCTAAGATGGGTGCCATGCACACGTCGTCGCTGCTTCTTGGACAGCCGCGCTGATCGGTATCCCTGATCGCGCGGCCACCCCTCCCTGCGAGGGGTTTTTTCATGCCCGAGAAGCGACGAGAGAAGAGAGCACGCCATGAGCCAGGAACCCACCGCCGTCGCGGTCGACGGTGAGGCCGCGACGTACGACATCGCGGCCGTCGAGGACAAGTGGTACCGCGTCTGGGAGGACCTGCAGCCGTTCCGCGCGAGCGACGACGTGGCGCGGTCGGGGATGCGCGAGAAGCGCTATGCCCTGACGATGTTCCCCTACCCGTCGGGCGACCTGCACATGGGTCACGCCGAGGTGTTCGCGCTGCACGACGTGATCGCGCGGTACTGGTGGCAGCAGGGCTACGAGGTCCTGAACCCGATGGGCTTCGACTCGTTCGGCCTGAACGCCGAGAACGCCGCGATCCGCGACAACGAGCACCCCGCGACGTTCACCTACGCCAACATCGCGACGTCGACCGAGTCGTGCAAGCGGTTCGGGGCGAGCTTCGACTGGACCCGCACCCTGAACACCAGCGACCCGGAGTACTACCGGTGGACGCAGTGGCTGTTCCTGAAGTTCTACGAGCGGGGGCTGGCCTACCGGAAGAACAGCCCGGTCAACTGGTGCCCCCACGACCAGACCGTGCTGGCCAACGAGCAGGTCATCGACGGCCACTGCGAGCGCTGCGGCGCCGAGGTCACCAAGCGTGAGCTGACGCAGTGGTACTTCAAGATCACCGACTACGCCCAGGAGCTGCTGGACTGCCTGGACGACCTGGCCCCCACCTGGCCCGAACGCGTGATCACCGCGCAGCGCAACTGGATCGGGCGCTCCGAGGGTGCCCACGTCACGTTCCCGGTCGAGGGGCACGACGCCATCACGGTCTACACGACGCGACCCGACACGCTGTTCGGTGCGACGTTCATGGTCGTCGCGGCCGATGCCGCGCTGGCCGGCCAGCTGGTCTCCGACGAGCAGCGACCGGCGTACGACGCGTACCTGGAGGAGGTGCGCAAGGCCAGCGACATCGACCGGTTGGCGACCGACCGGCCCAAGACCGGCGTGTTCCTGGGCGTCCACGCGACCAACCCCGTCACGGGCACGCAGATCCCGGTGTACGCCGCCGACTACGTGCTGGCCGACTACGGCACCGGCGCGATCATGGCCGTGCCCGGCCAGGACCAGCGTGACTGGGACTTCGCGAAGGTCTTCGACCTGCCCGTGATCCGCACCGTCCAGCCCGACGACGCATTCGAGGGCGAGGCGTTCACCGGCGACGGCCCGGCCGTGAACTCGCACAACGACTCGATCTCGCTGGACGGCATGGCGGTCGACGAGGCCAAGCGGGCGATCACCGACTGGCTGGAGGCCGAGGGCGTCGGCTCGGGTGCGGTGAACTTCCGACTGCGCGACTGGCTGCTGTCGCGGCAGCGCTACTGGGGCGCCCCGATCCCGATCATCCACTGCGAGAAGGACGGCGAGGTGCCGGTCGCCGAGGACCAGCTGCCCGTCGTCCTGCCGGAGCTGCGCGGCCAGGACCTGACGCCCAAGGGGGTGTCGCCGTTGGCGGCCGCCTCCGACTGGGTCGACGTGACGTGCCCGAGGTGCGGCGGCCCGGCGAAGCGCGACAGCGACACGATGGACACGTTCGTCGACTCGTCCTGGTACTTCCTGCGCTACTGCTCGCCCCAGGACCACACCCAGGCGTTCGACCCCGAGCTGGCCAACCTGTGGGGGCCGTGCGACATCTACATCGGCGGGGTCGAGCACGCAGTCCTGCACCTGCTGTACGCACGGTTCTTCACCAAGGTGCTGGCCGACATGGACCTGCTGGAGTTCCGCGAGCCGTTCTCGGCCCAGCTGAACCAGGGCATCGTCATCAACGAGGGCGCCAAGATGTCGAAGTCCAAGGGCAACGGCGTCAGATTGGGGGAGCAACTATCGGCGTTCGGCGTGGATGCGGTGCGGCTGACCCTGGTCTTCGCGGGGCCACCCGAGGACGACATCGACTGGGCCGACATGTCGCCCAACGGGTCGCTGCGGTTCCTGCAGCGCGCCTGGCGGCTGAGCGGCGACGTGACGTCGAAGGCGGGAGTGGACCCCGCCTCCGGTGACGTCTCGCTGCGCAAGGTGACCCACAAGACGGCCCACGAGTGCGCCCAGCTGGTCGAGGGACACCGGTTCAACGTGATGGTCGCCCGGACCATGGAGCTGGTGAACGCGACCCGCAAGGCGATCGACTCCGGGCCGGGCGCCGACGACCCGGCGGTGCGCGAGGCGACGGAGGCGGTGGCGGTCCTGCTGTCGCTGGTCGCGCCGTACACCGCCGAGGAGATGTGGGAGCGGCTGGGCCACGAGCCGTCGGTCGCCCGTGCCGGGTGGCCGGTCGTCGACGCGGCCCTGCTGGTCGAGGACTCCGTGACGGCGGTCGTCCAGGTCCAGGGCAAGGTGCGGGCGCGGCTGGACGTGTCGCCCGACATCAGCGACGCCGACCTGGAGGCGGCCGCGATGGCCGACCCGGCGGTGGTCCGCGCGATCGACGGCACCACGGTGCGTCGGGTGATCGTGCGCGCGCCCAAGCTGGTCAACATCGTCGTCGGCTAACGTTCCCGGCATGCCCGGAACGGCGGTCGTCGTCACCGACTCGACGGCGTCGTTGCCGCCCGAGGTGGCCGAGCACCGCGGCATCGTGGTGGTCCCGTTGCAGGTCGTCATCGGCGCGACGGTGTACGACGAGGGACCCGGCGGGGCGACCCCGGAGATGGTGGCCGAGGCGCTGAAGGAGTTCCGTCCGGTCAGCACCTCGCGCCCGTCGCCGGCGTACCTCGCGGAGGTCTACGCGAACGCCGCGGCCGGCGGCGCGACCGAGATCCTCTCGATCCACCTGTCGGCGGAGATGAGCGGGACGCACGAGTCCGCCCTGCTCGCCGCGCGGGAGTCACCCGTGCCGGTGACCGTCGTCGACTCACGCCAGGTCGGAGTGGCGACGGGGTACGCGGCGCTGACCGCCGCAGACGTGCTGGACGCCGGTGGGAGCGTGGCCGAGGCGGCCGAGGCCGCGCGGGCGCGAGCGGCGGCGGCGACGGCGCTGTTCTACGTCGACACCCTGGAGTACCTGCGCCGGGGTGGCCGGATCGGTGCGGCGGCGGCGCTGCTCGGGGGTGCCCTGTCGGTGAAGCCGCTGCTCCGGATCGACGAGGGCCGGGTCGTGAACCTCGATCGCGTACGGACGTCGGCTCGGGCCCTCAGCCGGATGGAGGACCTCGTCGTCGAGGCGGCCGGCGACCAGACGGTCGACCTCTGCGTGTCGCACCTGGCGAACCCGGACCGGGCCGGTGAGCTGGCCGCCCGACTGGCCGAGCGGCTGGCCGCGAACCTCGACGGCCGCGAGGTCTGGTGCGGCGAGCTCGGGGCCGTGCTGGGGGCGCACGTGGGGCCGGGGATGGTCGCGGTCTGCGTGGCCCCGCGCCCGGCCACGGCTCCGACCCGCGTCACCGAGTAGCACCGGGCCGGGGTCCGTCCACAGGGCACGCTCACGCGAACCCCGTCCACAGGGCCGATGGCCGGCGTCCCGGGGCGTCCGCGCTCGTTCCTAGCGTCCCTTCCATGCGCAGCCGATCCCTCGCCGCCCAGCACGACGCCGCCGTGGCGCGACGGCTCGAGCTGCTGACCACCGAGCTCGCCGGCGTGCGCGACCGTGGCCCGGGTCCCGACACCCACGTGCGCCCGGCCGCGTCGTGGAGCCCGCAGAGCCACACCCGGATCCGAGCCGTCCCCGACCTCGAGGCCGACCTCGATCTCGACGAGCCCGAGCCGTCCGGAACGCCCGCCCGGGCTCCCTCGATCGTCCACCTGCCGGGTCGACACGCCTCCCGGCGCAGGCCGGTGGGGTGGGGCGCCCTTCCCGAGAGCCTGCGCGGGCGGATCGTGCTGGGCCCCGGACACGTCGCGGTGGTGGCGGTCCTGGTGGCGGTCGGGCTCGCGATCACCTGCTGGTGGTTGGTCCGCAGCGGCGGTCACGAGGTGGGGGCACCCACCTCGCTCAGCACGCCGCGCGGCGCCTTGGCCACGCCGGTCGACCCCGGCGGCGGATCGGTGGCGCCGGCATCGGGGGCGCCCCGGGCTCGCCTGCTCCCGCGGGCAAGGTCGTCGTCGATGTCGCGGGCAAGGTGCGCCATCCGGGCATCGCCGTGCTGCGCCAGGGCGCGCGCGTCATCGACGCCCTACGGGCCGCCGGGGGCGCCCGACCGGGAGTCGACCTGGGTGGTCTCAACCTCGCCCGGGTCCTGACCGACGGTGAGCAGGTCGTGGTGGGCGGCGCGGTCGTGACCGGGCCGACGGCGACCACACCGACGAGCGGATCGCCGGTCGCGGGCCTGGTCAACATCAACACCGCCGACGAGACGGCCCTGGAGTCTCTGCCCGAGGTGGGGCCGGTCACCGCGCAGGCGATCATCGCCTGGCGCAGCGAGCACGGCGGCTTCACCGCCGTCGACCAGCTGCTCGACGTCGACGGCATCGGCGACGCCACGCTCGCCAAGCTCACCCCCTACGTGACGATCTGAGGTGGGCGTGAGATCGCGCGTGCCGGACCTGCGGACGGCGTTCCTGGCGTTGTTCGCCTGGTGCGGCGCCCTGGCCGGGGCTGGGCACGGCGTCCTGCTCCCGGTGCTGATCGGGGCGGCGCTGGTCGGTGCGGTGCTGCTGCTGCGGCTACGCCGCGGTGCCGGCCCCGCCCTGGTGGTGGGTGCCGGCCTGCTGGTCTACGTCGCCGTCGCGACGGCGGCCGGGGTGCGCCACGAGCGCGTCACCCACAACCCGCTCACCGAGCTGGCCCAGGTGCGGGCCGGGGTGGTTCTCACCGGGACGGTCGTCGACGACCCACGCGAGATCCAGGGTGCCTTCGGCTCCGAGGTGCTGGTGCGGGTCCAGGTCCGACGGGTCAGCACAGGAGGGCAACTCCTCGCACTGCGTGAGCCGGTGCTCGTCTTCGGCCGCACGTCCTGGTTCGCCGTCCCCCTCGGGGCCACGGTCCGGGTGTCCGGCCACCTGGCCCCCGCCGCCGGCGGAGACGTCGCCGCGATCGTCTCGACGTCGCAGTCCCCGGACATCCGCGCGGGCCCCGACCCGTGGTGGCGGGCGTCCGGCCGGGTCCGGGCAGCCCTGCGCGACTCGGTCGCCCGCCTGCCGCCCGACCGGCGGGCGCTGGTGCCGGCGCTCGTCGACGGTGACGATGCGGGCCTCGACCCCGCCCTCGCCGACGACTTCCGCACGACGGGTCTGACCCATCTGCTGGCGGTGTCGGGCACCAACCTCACGCTGGTGGTCGGCTTCGCCCTGGTCGTGGCCCGGTGGCTGCACGTGCGCGGGCGCTGGCTCTACGTCGTCGGTGCGGTCGGGATCGCCGGGTTCGTCCTGCTGGCGCGGGCCGAGCCGAGCGTCCTGCGGGCCGCGGCGATGGGGTCCGTGGCGTTGCTCGGGATGGGCGCCAACGGCGCCGACCGGGGCACGCGCGCCCTGGGCGTGGCGACCATCGTGCTGCTGCTCGTCGATCCGACGCTCGCCTCGGCGGTGGGGTTCGGGCTGTCCGTGCTCGCGACGGCAGGGATCCTCCTGCTGGCACCCGGCTGGCGCGACGCGCTCGCCCAGTGGCTGCCGCGCTGGGTCGCCGAGTCGATCGCGGTCCCGGCGGCCGCCCAGCTCGCGTGCACCCCGCTGGTGGCGGCCATCTCCGGTCGGGTCAGCCTGGTCGCCGTCGCGGCCAACCTGCTCGCCGCTCCCGCGGTGGGGCCGGCCACGGTCCTCGGCCTGGTCGGGGGACTGGTCACGCTGGTGTGGCCGTGGGGAGGCCGTCTTGTCGGGGCCGTTGCGGGGTGGTGCGTCGCGTGGATCATCGAGGTCGCCCAGCGCGGCGCCGGCCTGCCCACCGCCGCCGTCTCCTGGGGGTCCGGCCCGGTGGCGCTCACCGTGCTGACCCTCGCCTGCGCAGCGACCGCGGTGGTGGCGCCGCGGCTGCTCGCACGACGGGCGACGGGCCTGACCTGCTGCGTGCTGATGGTGGTCGTGGTGCTGGTCCGGGTACCCACCCCGGGCTGGCCGCCGTCCGACTGGCTGATGGTGGCCTGCGACGTCGGTCAGGGCGACGGGCTCGTGCTGAACACCGGCGTCCCGCACACCGCGGTCGTCGTCGATGCGGGCCCCGACCCGCGTCCGATGCGGTCCTGCCTCGACGGGCTGGGGGTCCGGCACGTCCCGTTGGTGGTGCTGACCCACTTCCATGCCGACCACGTGACCGGGCTGCCAGGTGTGCTCGACGGACGACAGGTCGACCTGGTCTGGGTGACCCGTCTGCTCGACCCGCCCGACGGCGTCTCCCTGGTGCGCGACGCGACCGCGGCGTCCGGCACTCCGGTGCGCCAGGCGCCCTACGCGCAGACGCGACAGATCGGCGACGTGACGCTGGAGCCGGTCTGGCCCCTGCCCGACTCACCGACGACCGGGCCCGGCGACGGCAGCACGGCCAACAACGCGAGCGTGGTCCTGCTCGCCCGCATCCGTGGGGTCACCTTCTTCCTCGGCGGCGACATCGAGCCGGAGGGGCAGGAGCGCCTGGCGACCGCCCTGCCCGGGCTCCGGGTCGACGTGCTGAAGGTGCCCCACCACGGGAGCCGCTACCAGGACCTCCCCTTCCTGCAGTCGCTGCGCGCGCGGCTGGCGGTGATCTCGGTCGGAGCCGACAACGACTACGGGCACCCGGCTGTGGAGACGGTGTCGGGGCTCGCCACCACGGGTGAGCGGGTGCTGCGCACCGACCAGGACGGCAGTGTCGCCATCGTCCGGCACGACGGACACCTCGGTGCCCTGACCCTCAGGTGACGGGGTGCGCCAGGGCTACGGCGGACCTTTCGGCTGTGGCCGAAGGCATCCCAGGGCCCGACGGCCTGTGCTGGACTCGCCGGACGTGGATCCGACCGTGGTCCGTGAGGGGCTGAGCCAGGTGCAGCAGGGCGCTTCGTCGATCCGTCGAACAGACGCCGATCGGGTCGTGGTCACGGCAGCGGTCGTGACGACCCTCCTGGTCGCGGCCCTCGCCTGGATGGTCTCGGTCCAGCGGATGCGCGGCATGGACATGGGGACCGCGACGGACCTCGGCTCGGCGTACTCGTTCCTCGTGCTCTGGGTGTCGATGATGGCGGCGATGATGCTGCCCGGCGCCCTGCCGGCCGTGCTCGCCCGCGCTCGTGCCGCCGACAGGGTCCTCGACGTCCCGCGCTACGTCGTCGGGTACCTCGCCGTCTGGACCGCGGTCGGGCTGGTCCTGTTCGTCGGGTACCGGCCGCACGGGACGGTCACCGCGGGTCTGCTCCTGGTGGCGGCCGGTGGCTACGAGCTCACCCCGCTGAAGCGTCACTTCCGGGAGCGATGCCGCGCGGGCCTGCGGTCGGGACTCCACCTCGGTCTCGTCTGCGTCGGCGTCGTCCCTGGGGCTGATGCTCGCGCTCGTCGGGCTCGGCGTGATGAGCGTCCCCCGGATGGCGGCTGCGGCGTTCCTCGTCCTCGTCCAGAAGGTGTGGCCCCCGCGTCCGATGGTCGACGTGGCCGTCGCGCTGGCGATCATCGCCCTCGGTCTCGTCGTCCTGGTCGATCCGTCCGCGGTCCCGGCCGTCGTCCTGTCCGCCTGAGCCAGTCGCGCGGGTGACCAGTGCCCGTGCCCGAAGCATCGAGGAGCTCCACGTGTCCGATCAGAGCCCCACCCCGAGCACCCGCCCGGAGGTCGTCGACCACGCCACCTACCAGGCCGCGATCGACTCGCTCCGCACGCGCGAGAAGGCGCACATGCGCGAAGGGGACGCGCTCGCCGCCGCCCGGCGACGGCTGCCGATGGTGGAGGTCGACGCCACCCTCGAGGTGATGGGACCGGACGGACCGGTCCCGTTCCTCGAGGTCTTCGAGGGGCGTCGCGAGCTGGTGGCCTACTTCCACATGTGGTTCGACGGCCTCCCCACCGCGGAGCAGTGCGAGGGCTGCACCTTCTTCAACGGACAGGTCCGCGAGCTGTCGGCGTTCCACGCCCGCGACGTCACCTACGCGACCCTCTGCGAGGGTCCCTACGACGTCAGCGTGCGCTACCGCGACTTCATGGGCTGGGAGGTGCCCTGGTACTCCGTGCGCGACAGCGCCGCGCAGCTCCTGACCGGGCGCAAGCCCGACATGTTCCACCTCGTCTGCTACCTCCGCGACGGCGACCGGGTCTTCGAGACCTACTGGACCAACGGCCGTGGGGTGGAGGCGATGGCACCGGCGTACGCGATGCTCGACCTGACCGTCTACGGCCGACGTGAGGGCTGGCAGGACACGCCGGTGGGGTGGCCGGCACCGGTGTTCGAGGTCGGGGACGACCCGTTCCGGACGCACGGTCGTCCCGCCGCCCAGTGGTCCCGGCTGGCCGCGGGCCGCTCGGACGACCTCGCGGATCCTCCGGGCCGAGCCTGACCGGCGGCTCGTCACAGGGAGGCGAGCACCTCTCCGGCGGCGCGACGGCCGCTGGACACGGCACCTTCCAGGAAACCGAGCGCCCGCATCGAGGTGTGCTCGCCGGCGAAGTGCACGCGGTGCTCGGGCTTGGCGACGAAACCCCAGTAGCGCGTGTACTGGCCGGGCTTGTACGCCGCGTACGAGCCGTGCGTGAACGGGTCGTGCACCCAGGCGTCGACCCAGGCCCGACCACCGAATCCCGAGGCGAGGTGCGGCACCGCTCGCGAGACCTCGCTCAGGGTGCGGTCCACGACGCGGTGCGGTGCCGGGCCGTGAGCCTGGGACACGTCGTACGACGCTCCTGCTCGGCCGCCCGAGTAGACGGTCAGCACACTGCCGCGGCCGGGTTGGGCGAGGGTGGAGCTCCACGTGTCGACGCGGGCGTCGTAGTACTCGCCGGACCATCTCGGGGTGACCGAACGGCCGTAGTGGGTGACGTGGCGGTCGAGCTCCACCAGCACCTTGGCGTTGGTGCCCATGCCGAGCTGCTGGATGCAGTCCTGCTTGCGCCGACTGAGCCCCGCACCGTCGAGGTCGGCGTGCCGCAGTGAGGAGAACGGCGCGCAGAGCACCACGACGTCCGCTCGCCGTGCCGGGCCGTGCCGGAACCCGAGCCGGTAGCCGCCGTCGGCGCGCCGGACGAGTGAGGTCAACCGCGACCCACGGACGACGGTCCCGGGCGGCAGCTGCTCCGCGAGCCCGGTGACGAGCCGGTCGTTGCCGCCGGCGACGTGGAATCGTTCGTCCGACGGCAGGCCCGAGCTGCCGAACTCCGCGACCATGTTGATCGCGCTCAGGTGGGCGACGTCGAGCCCGTACTCCTCGGCCATGTACTGCTCGGTCGTAGCCCTGAGCAGCGGATGCTCGTGCCCGAGCACGGCGTGGAGCCAGTCGGCCGCCGTGCGTTCGTCGAGCTCGCGCGCGGCCCGGCCGGCGCGGTCGTAGGTGAACCGTCCGATCCGACGGGCGTCGCGGTCGGCCGCGGCCCGGAGGCGGTGGTAGCCGGCGTACACGGCGTCCTCGGTGCGCCGTCGCCCGCGCAGGAAGTAGCGCTCGCGGGGAGAAGGGTGGCCGTCGGGCAGGCCGTGCAGGTCGTCGAGCGTCAACCCGAGCTCGCGTGCGAGCCGGCGGATCGAGTGGTGCACGGAGTCGATGAACTCGCCACCGTGCTCGGCGGTCTGGCCGTCCGCCCAGCCGCGCGAGGTCCAGCAGCGGCCGCCGAGCCGCTCCGGGTGGGCCTCGTAGACGGTGCACGGGACGCCGTGCCGCGTCAGCTGGTAGGCGCAGGTGAGCCCGGCGAGGCCCGCTCCGACCACTGCGATCTCGGGTGTCGTGGCGGACCGCCGGCGGGACGCCGCCTCGATCCGTCCGGAGGTGGTGGCGACGACGCCCAGGGCGCCGAGACCACCGACCAGCGCGCGGCGCGAGACCGTGGGCGGCCGTCGTTCGAGAGCTTGCGGTCGCGGCACGACGTCAGGCTACGCGGCCGGCCCCGCCGCCCCGGATGCCGTCGGCGCGGTGTGGCAGGCTGCCCGCATGGCCGCCCGAGGACCCTCGCCCCACGACGTGCTCGGGCGGGTGACCCTGGTGACCGGCAAGGAGGAGTTCCTCTCCGAGCGCACCGTCGTCGGCGTGCGCGACGCCGTCCGCCGGCACGACGGTGAGGCTGAGATCTCCGAGACCCAGGGCGCCGGACTCACCCTCGCGGCGCTCGGCGAGCTGTCGGCGCCGTCCCTGTTCTCCTCGACCCGGTGCGTGGTCGTGCGCGGGCTGGAGAACCTGCCGGAGGAGTCCGTGGACGGCCTCCTGGAGTACGCCGCGGCTCCGGCCGAGGACGTCGCCGTCGTGCTGGTGCACGGGGGCGGGCAGAAGGGCTCGGGGGTGCTCACCAAGCTGCGGAAGCTCTCCGAGGTCACCGAGGTGAAGTCCGAGGAGCTTCGCGCCTCGGAGTACCCCGGGTTCGTCGCCGCCGAGGCGCGCACGCACGGGGCGACGATCGAGCCCGACGCGGCGATCGCGCTCGTCCAGTCCGTCGGGCAGGACCTGCGGTCGCTGTCGGCGGCGGCCGACCAGCTCGCCAACGACTTTCCGGGGGAGACGCTCACCGAGGAGAAGGTGAAGCGCTACTTCGGCGGACGCGCCGAGGCGAAGTCCTTCGCGGTGGCCGACGCCGCGTTCTGGGGCCGCCGCCGCCCGGCGCTGGAGGAGCTCCGCTGGGCCATGGACGGCGGGACGGCGCCGGTGCTGGTCACGTCGGCGTTCGCCGGCTCCGCGCGCGGCATCGCCCGCTACCTCTCCGCGCCGCGGGGGATGCGAGACGCCGACCTGGCTCGCGAGGTGGGGGTGCCGCCCTGGAAGGTGCGGACGATCCGTGACCAGTCGCGCGGCTGGTCCGAGGCCGGCATCGCGCGGGCGATCCGGACCGTCGCCCAGGCCGATGCCGACATCAAGGGGGCGGCCGGCGACGCGTCGTACACCCTCGAGCGGCTGGTGCTGACCGTCACGGGGCTGCGCGACCGGTCCTGACCCGGCATGGAATCAACGAAGGCGCCGACCCGGTCGGGTCGACGCCTCGGTGAGGAAGAGCAGGACGTCAGAGGGACGCGGCGCGCTTCATGATGGCCGACTTGCGGTTGGCGGCCTGGTTCTTGTGGATGACGCCCTTGGAGACGGCCTTGTCGAGCTTGCGCGCGGCCACCCGGGTCGCCTCGACGGCGGCGTCCTTGTCGCCGGCGTCCGCGGCCTCGCGGGCCTTGCGGACGAGGGTCTTCAGCTCGGACTTCACAGCCTTGTTGCGCTGGTGACGCTTCTCGTTCTGCTTGTTCCGCTTGATCTGGGACTTGATGTTCGCCACTGATGAAGCCTTCGGTCGGTGGGTGTCAGGGTCGGTGCTGAGTGTGGGGCATGCGGGCGCGACGGCCCGCACACGCGAAGGACAAAGTTACCAGCGAAGCCACGCGCGTCGAAATCCGCAGCGTGAGCGCGGCCGACTCACGCCAGGCGCCGGGCCGCCCCGGCCAGGAACCGTCGCGCCTCGGTACGGCGGAACTCGTTCATCGTCGGCAGCCCGATGTCCGCCGCCTGCTGGGTCGAACGCCAGGCGAGGTAGGTGCCGAACGCGACGAGCCAGCCGGTGACCCGGTCGTCGCCGACCGCCCGGAGCACCGGCGAGCGCCGGATCGACGCGTCGAACCAGGGGCTGTCGACCCGTTCCATGCGCGCGAGCAGGGGGTCGACCCAGGCCGGGCCCACCGCCGCGGCACCCCAGTCGACGAACACGATCCGACCGGGTGCGGGTCGGAGCAGGTTGTCGATGCGGACGTCCCAGTGGAGCAGCTGGTCCTTCCGCGCCTCGGCGAGGGGGGCCACGAGGTCCCGCAGCTGGGTCTGCCGGCCACGCAGGGTGTCGGGGAACAGGTCCGCCGGGAGCTCGTCGACGTGGTCGAGCGCCTCCCTCCAGAGGGCGAACCGCGCGGGGACGTCGATCAGCCCCGGCTCCCCGACGTCCGCGGCCGTGGCTCCCTCAGGGATCGCCACCTCCGCGAGCCGGGCGACCAGCCGGTCGGTCGCCGCGAGCAGGGCGTCCATGTCGGAGTCGTCGGCGAGTTCCGGGTGGCCGCCGGGCACGTCCTCGAGCAGCAGCGCGACCCAGTCGCCGTCGTCGTACGACGCACGCAGGGGCGCCCACAACGGGTCCTCACCGATCAGACCGAGCACCTCGACCTCGCGCCGGAACAGCGTGGGGGAGTCCGGGTTCAGGAGCGTGCCGACGGCCTTCACGAACGCCCGCGACCCGTCGCCGGCGACCAGTCGCGTCGCGCACCCCGGCGACATCCCGCCGACCTGGTCCGCCCAGGACTCGACCGGCGAGCCGAGCCTCTCGTCGACCCAGGCCCGCACTCGCCCCGGGACCTCGTCGTACGGCAGCCGGACGCCGACGGCTCGTGGTGCGGTCATCGCCAGCCTCGGCGTTCGCAGAGCCAGTCCCAGACGACCTCGCCCTGCCAGCGCTGCGCCTCGCGGATGTAGGGCGATGTGGGCGGGACCGGGTCTCCGGCGCTCTTGAGGAAGTAGCCGCAGAGCAGGGCCAGCACCCGGTCCACGTCGTCCGCCGGTACGTCGCGGAGCAGCCGCCGCTCGGCGATCGTCGCCTCGACGTCGGCGCCGTCACCCCGAGGACCGATCAGCAGGATCAGCGAGTCGAGCCAATCGGCCCCGGCCGCGGGCCAGTTCCAGTCGCAGAAGAGCGCCCGGCCGTCCACGGTGAGGAGCACGTTGTCGTCGCGGATGTCGGTGTGGACCACGGTCTCGCCCCTGACCGCCTCGGCGTACGACGCGGCGAGCGCGGCGGCCTCCTCGGCGTGCGGCAGCGCGTGTGTCAGGCGGATCTGGTCCCAGAGGGTGGGCCAGGCCGCGAGCTCCTCCTCGATCGGGTCGAGCGACAGCTCCTCCGGGACGGGGGTGAGGACCTCGGCCACGTCCTCGAGGGCGTCCAGACAGGCGTCGAGCTCGGCACGACGCCACGGCCGCCGAGGCGCGACGGACTCGACGAACTCGAGCCCGAGCACCACCCAGTCGCCGTCCTCCGACCACAACAGGCGAGGAGCCGGAACGGTCTCCGGCAGCGCCGAGAGCTTCTGGGCCTCCACGCGGTACGACTGGGCGAACATCCGCTGGGCCGCGGTCGAGGCGGCCTTCACGAAGTGGCGAGACCCGTCCGCACACGTGAGCACGGACGCGAAGCCCGGCGTGAAGCCGCCGCCCTGCGACTCCGCGGACACCACGGGTGATCCGCACCGCTCCTCGATCAGGCCGCGCACCACGGGCGGCAGGTGTGGCCACTCCAGGCGGCGGGCGGTCCGTCCGTGCGGGAAGGGGGTCGGGAGGGCGGGCACCGCGCCATCCTCACGCAGGCCGCCGCGGGGAGGCGAGTCCGTTCTAGCCTCCTGCCATGAGCGAGACGACATCGGAGCAAGCACGCGCGCGCGACCTCGACCGGTTCCTCACGTTCGTCGACGCGATCGTCGCGATCGCGATCACGCTGCTGGTCCTGCCCCTCGTCGACCTCGCCGGTGGGCTCGGCGACGGCGGTTCCGTGCGGCACCTCATCGACACGAACCAGGCGCCGATCGGGGCCTTCTTCCTCAGCTTCCTGGTGATCGCCGACCTGTGGCTGACCCAGCACCGGGTCCTGCGTCACGTCGTGGCGGCCGACGACCGGCTGGTCCGGCTGCTGATGCTCTGGACGGTGACCATCGTCTTCCTCCCGTTCCCGACGGCGCTGGTGTCCGGGCCGGCGAGCACGGGTGACCAGGCCACGACGAAGCTGCTCTACGTCGGCACGATGACGCTGAGCTCCCTCGTCCTGGGCCTGGTCAGCCTCGAGGTCGGCCGGCACGACGAGCTCCGCGACGCCGAGCAGTCGCCCGATCCGGTGAAGGCGTTCGCGACGGTGGCGGCGTTCGTCGGCGCACTCGTGCTGATGCTGCTGGTGCCGGCGCTCAGCTACTGGCCGCTGCTGCTGCTGGTCCTGCCGGGTCGGCTCGCGACACTCTGGCGACGACGGGTTGACCGCACCGCCTAGCAGCCGCAGCTGTAGAACACGATGTCCCAGTGGCTGCCCTCGTTGGTGTACACGTTTCCCGAGGCGGCCTCGTACATCGGGTAGCCGTCGCTGCGCAGGCCGATGTAGGTGTACGCCGACTGGATCCAGTTGTCGTTGCAGGTCGACCGCGCGATGTCGAGCTTGTAGCCGTTCCAGTGGCTGTAGGTGCCGTTCGCGTGCCCGGTCTCGGTGCCACCGGTGATCGTCACCGCGCAGCCGCTGGCGTTCTTGTACGTGATGATCCCGCTCACCGTCGACTGGTTGATCTGGTCGTACGACGTGCACGTCGACACGTTGCGGTTGGTACAGCCGCCGCTGGAGGTCCGGCCGATGCCGGCCGCCGAGAGCTGCGCCGCGGCCTGGGCGTCGGTGAGCTTGGTGACCGCCTGCGCCGGTGAGGGCACCGCGAGCAACGCGGCAGCGGCGAGGGAGGCGAACACGGCGACGAGGCCACGGATGAGCGAGCGCTGGTGCATGACTACTCCTGACTCCAGCCCGAGCTGGACAGATCCCGAGAACGCAGTGGCCGACCGGCCGTCTCCTTCCTAGCAGGAGTCGGCCGGCTGCGGAACCGGCGTACGGTGACCGGGTGACGAACCGCGACGACGAGCTCGCCGTGCTGTCCCGCGGCCTCGACCAGGCCGCCGGCCTGCTCGCCGCGGTCGGCGACGACGACCTGACCGCGCCGACCCCGTGCCAGCAGTGGACCACCGCCGACCTGGTCGACCACCTGGTGGTGACGCCGGCGAGGTTCGCCCAGATGCTGCGGGGCGAGGAGGTCGAGTGGGCTGCGCCGACCCCCCACGTCGGTGACGAGCGGACGACGGCGTTCCGGTCGAGCGCGGATGCACTCCGGAACGCGTGGCACGACCTCGGCGACGCCGAGGCGCCGATGGGGCCGGACTGGCAGACCGCCGAGATCGCCGTCCACACCTACGACCTCGCCGTCGCGCAGGGCGCCCCGACGGCGGACCTCGATCCCGAGGTCGCGGAGCGTGGACTGGCGTTCATGCGGACCAACCTGAAGCCCGAGCTCCGCAGCGAGGCGTTCGGTCCGGAACAGCCGGCTCCGGACGGCGCGGATCCCTACCAGCAGATCGCGGCGTTCGCCGGGAGGACCGTCACACCGAGTCGATGATCGCCTTCCGGCGCTCGTCGTACTCCGCCTGCGTGACCAGGCCCCGGTCGAGGAGGCCCTTCAGCTCCTCCAGCCTGGTCGCCGTCGTGGGTGCTGGCTTCACCGACTCCGACGACTCCGACGGCTCCGACGACTCCGACGACGAGGCGGGCTGCTGCTGCCGCAGGCTCGAGGCGAGGTACGTCGCGTCGAGCCCGTCGTCGCTCAGCAGCGTCATCTGGGTCGCCAGACCGGGATCCATGCCCGAACGCTTGGCGAGCTTCTGGGCGGTTGTGACGCGCCAGGCGGTGGCGCCGATGCCGACGACCACGACGAAGATCGCCCAGCCCACGAACCATCCGGGGATGCCGCCGCTGGCGTCGGGCTCGACGAAGTTCCCGTCGGCGTACGACGGGACGCACGCGAGCAGCAGGAGGGCAGCCGCGGCCGTGGCGGTCACGAGCAGCCCTCGACCGAGTCGAGACATGAGCGGATCGTAGATCGGACGGCGTCCTCGTGTGGTGGGTTCGGCCAGGGTCCTACGACGCGCGGCGGCCGAGGGCATCCGCGTCGATCACGGTGATCCGCCCGCGGCCGATCGTCAGCAGCCCCTCGTCGGCGAACCTGCGCAGGACCTGGTTCACCGACGGTCGCGCGCCACCCACGAGCTGGCTCAGCTCCTCCTGCGTGAGCGGGATCGTCACCTCGCCACCGGTCGAGCCGTACACCGACGCGAGCCCGGCCAGGCGGCGCGCGATGCGGCGGTCGAGGCTGTCGTACATCGCCTCCACGACCTGCGCGGACAGCTCGTCCACGCGTCGGGCCAGGATCGTCGACACCAGCCGTTCGAGCCGCGGGTTGCGGTCCCGGAGGTCGCGGAACACCGCCGCCGGGATGCTGAGCGTCCGCATCGCCTCGAGAGCGACGATGCTCGCCGTACGCCGGGGGTCGCTGCGGCCGAGGAGCGAGACCTCCCCGAAGTGCGAGTCCGGGCCGAGAATGTTGACGATCGCGTTCTCGCCTGCGGGCGTCGTCACCCGCACCGCCGCTCGACCCTCGAGCACGATGTGGAACGAGTCGGCGACGTCGCCCTCCTGGACGACCACGTCCCGCCTCGCGTAGTGGTGGACCTGGCCCGCCCGGAGCAGGAGCTTGGCGTCGGGGTCCGGCAGGGACTGCAGCACCTGGGGCACCTTCACGTCGTCAGTCAAGCAGCCCCGGCCCGTGCCGCGTCGGTGCCGGACCGGGACGGCCCGCGGTCGGTACCGTTCGTCCATGACCCTCGCCCCCGGCGTCGACGCCCGTCTCGGCAGCTGCGTCGAGGCCACCCGCGCCCTGTTCGGCGCCGCCGCCTGCTCGATCGCCCTGGTCGACGACGACGGCGAGCACCTGAGGTTCGTCGCCTCCGACGGCGCCGGGGCCGACGAGATCGTCGGCGTGACCATCCCCGTGAGCCGTGGCATTGCCGGCTGGGCGGCCATGTCCGGCCAGCCGATCGCGGTCCGCGACGTCCAGACCGACGCGCGGTTCGCGCGCGACGTCGCCGAGTCGACGCACTACGTGCCGACCGCCATCTACGCCGCCCCGATGCTGGACGCCGAGGGTGAGGTCCTGGGAGTCGCCTCGGTGCTCGACCCGGTCGTCGACGAGACCAGCGACTGGACGCTGCACGTCCTCGGCACCATCGCCGGCCTGATGGCCATGGTGACCACGGCGACCGCTGCGGAGACGAGCCAGGAGCCGCCGCCGCTGGCACGCCTGGGCGACGACGTCCTGCGCCTGGTCGAGGCCTGGCGGGCGGCCGAACCCGGCGGCAGCGCGTGAGCCTCACCCCGGCCTGGTCGGGAGCCTTCGACCGGAGCGCGCTCGAGGACGTCGTCGGCCTCCCGCTGGAGCGCGTCCGCGAGTGGGCCTTCGGAGGGTCGACCGGGGCCGGCGTGAAGGTCGCGGTCGTCGACAGCGGGGTCGACGGCGCCCATCCGCGCATCGGCGGACTGGCAGGTGGCGTGGCCTTCGAGCTGGACCCCTCGGCGGAGCTCGGCTACGTCGAGCGGGACGGGCTCCACGAGGACCTGGTCGGTCACGGGACGGCCTGCGCCGCGATCATCAAGGCGATCGCGCCGGAGGCCGAGCTCTACTCGGTGCGCGTCCTCGGTGCCAACCTCAAGGGGCGGGGTGCTCTGCTCCACGCGGGCGTCGAGTGGAGCGTCGACCGTGGCATGCACGTCGCCAACCTGTCGCTGTCCAGCAAGTCCGACGCCATGTTCGCGCCGCTCCACGAGATCGCCGACCAGGCCTACTTCTCGGGCACCGTCCTGGTCTGCGCCGCCAACAACCTGCCCGGGCCGACGTACCCCGCGCAGTACGCGTCGGTCGTGTCGGTGGCCGCCCGGCCGGGCGACGAGGAGCTGGCGCTCGCCTACAACGCCCACCCGCCCGTGGAGTTCGGGGCTCGCGGCATCGACGTCGACGTCGCGTGGGCGGACGGCGGGTCGATCACCGCGACCGGGAACAGCTTCGCCGCGCCCCACG
>CAWEJC010000015.1:0-149422 GCA_963809265.1 uncultured Actinomycetota bacterium | reverse complement strand
CCACGTGAAGGCCGTCGGCAACATCACCGACGACAAGATCAACCAGGCGCTGCGCGCCGGGGGCTCCAGCGCGCCGGACGTGGTGTCGTCGTTCACGACCGACAACGTCGGCGAGTTCTGCGACTCGCACGCCTTCGTCGACCTCACGTCGTTCATGGACAAGTCGGGCATCGACCCGAAGTCGACGTTCCCGGCGGCCCAGCTGTCCTACACGAACTACAACGGCAACCAGTGCGCCCTCCCGCTGCTGAGCGACGCCTACGGCCTCTACTACAACAAGGACATGTTCCAGGCGGCCGGCATCTCCGCCCCGCCGAAGACCCTCTCGGAGTTCGACGCCGACGCCGTGAAGCTCACCAAGACGTCCGGCGACGGCTACTCGCAGCTCGGCTTCATGCCGGACTACCACGGCTACGAGTCGACGATCACCCACTTCGGGTCCCAGTGGTCCCCGACGTACTTCGGCTCCGACGGAAGCCGACCGCCGCCCAGGACGCCGGGCTCAAGGCCGCCTACGAGTGGCAGAAGGCGCTGGTCGGCAAGCTCGGTGGCTACTCGCGCCTCGAGAAGTACCGGACGACGTTCGGCGACGAGTTCAGCGACGACAACCCGTTCATGACCGGACAGGTCGCGATGGCGATCGACGGTGAGTGGCGGGCCGGCATGATCGGCGACTCCAACAGCAAGGTCGACTACGGCGTCGCACCGTTCCCCGTCCCGGACGACATGGCCGACCAGTACGGCAAGGGCTACATCACCGGCACCATCGTCGGCATCGCCCGCACCAGCAGCAAGCAGAACGCCGCGTGGGAGTTCGTGAAGTACCTGGCGACGAACACCGACGCGGTCGTCAACTTCGCCAACGCGATCCACAACGTGCCGTCGACGACCGCCGCGCTGGCCTCCCCGAAGGTCGACCAGGACCCGAGCATGCAGACCTTCATCAAGATCGCGCAGAACCCGAACAGCAACACCACGCCCTCGAGCCCGAACGGTGGCGCCTACCAGCTCACCCTGCAGGACCTGGGCTACGCCTACGAGTCGGGCAAGCAGACGGACCTCCAGTCCGGCCTCGACGGCGCGGCCAAGCAGATCGACACCGACATCGCGCAGAGCCAGTGACCGCTGCCCCCACTCACCCGGGTCTGCGGAGGCGCCGCCGTCGCGAGCGTCTCCGCACCCTGGCGTTCCTCTCACCGTGGCTGCTCGGGACCGGCCTGTTCTTCATCTACCCGCTGATCACCACGGCCTGGCTGTCGTTCACGAAGTACGACGGCTTCGTCTCCCCCACCTGGGACGGCCTCGACAACTGGACGTTCGTCTTCCGCGACTACCCGTTCTTCTGGCCGGCCCTGCGCAACACCCTGTGGTTCGTGGTGGTGCTCGTGACCCTGCGGATCGTCGTCGGCCTCGTGCTCGGGATGCTCGTGATCCACGTCAAGCGCGGCAGCTCCTTGCTGCGCACGCTGTTCTACGCGCCGTTCCTCGCGCCGCCGGTCGCGGCGACGCTCGCGTTCGTCTTCCTGCTCAACCCGGGCACCGGGCCGGTGAACTGATCCTGGCCAGCTCGGGCTGCCCGAGCCGGGCTGGTTCAACGACCCCAGCTGGTCCAAGCCCGCCCTGACGCTGCTCGCGGTGTGGGGGGTCGGCGACCTGATGGTCATCTTCATGGCGGCGCTGCTCGACGTTCCGCGTGAGCTGTACGAGGCCGCCTCCTGGACGGCGCCGGGCCAGCCGGCAGGTTCCGGCACGTCACGCTGCCGCACCTGCGCCGATCCTGGTGTTCGCCGTGGTCACGGGCGTCATCGCGAGATGCAGTACTACACCGAGCCGCTGGTGGCCGGACAGGTGGCGAGCGGGCAGATCGGCGGCTCCGGCCAGCAGGTCGAGCCCGGCTACCCGGGCGGCTCGACCCTGACGCTGCCGCAGCTGGTCTACAACCTCGGGTTCCAGCGCTTCGACATCGGCGCGGCCTGCGTGGTCGCGCTCTTGCTGTTCGTCTGTCGATGGTCTTCGCCGCGTTCCTGATGCGGCGCGGCAGCGGATTCCTGACCAGGGAGGACTGAGATGGCCACGACGCGCTCGGTGCACGTCGACGCCACCGACGTCCCGAGCCGACCCCCCCGGACGCTCGTCGCATCGCATCCTGGAGTGGATCGCGGTCCATGCCCTCGCGATCGCCATCGGTCTCCTCTTCGTCCTGCCCTTCGTGTTCGTGGTCCTCACCGCGCTGATGAGCGACCAGCAGTCGCTCACCCGCGAGCTGTGGCCGAGCCCGTTCGTGTGGCACAACCTGGTCGACGTCTGGCACACCCCGGCTTCAGGACCTGGTGGCGGAACACGATCATCTACGCCGTCGCCGGCACGGCGCTCACGCTGCTCTCGAGCATCCCGGTCGCCTACGCCCTGGCCTGCTTCCGCTTCCGCGGCCGGAACATCGCGATGATGGTGGTGATCGCGACGATGATGCTCCCGCCCCAGGTCGCGATCATCCCGCTGTACCTGGTCTGGGCCCAGGACCTCCACCTGACCGGCACCCTGTGGCCGCTGATCATCCCGCTGGCCTTCGGCGACGCCTTCTCGATCTTCCTGCTGCGGCAGTTCATGCTGACCGTGCCCGGGAGTACCTCGAGGCCGCCAAGGTCGACGGCTGCAGCGACCTGGGGACCCTGCTGCACGTGGTGATCCCGATGATCCGACCGGCGATCTCCGCCGTCGGGCTGTTCCAGTTCTTCTACTGCTGGAACGACTACTTCGGTCCGCAGATCTACACCAGTGAGAACCCGGGCGCCTGGACCCTCAGCTACGGCCTGCAGTCCCTGAAGAGCGCGCACCACACGGACTGGAACCTGACGATGGCGGCGACGCTGCTGGTGATGGCCCCGGTGATCGTCCTGTTCTTCCTCGCCCAGAAGGCCTTCATCGAGGGCGTCACCCTGACGGGAGTCAAAGGATGAAGATCGCGGTCGTCGGCGGCGGCTCGACGTACACCCCCGAGCTGGTCGACGGGCTCGGCCGGCTGCGCGACGTGCTGCCGGTCGAGGAGCTCGTGCTGGTCGACCCGGCAGCCGACCGGCTGGAGCTGGTCGGCGGCTTCGGGCGACGGATCCTGGAACGGCTCGGCCACCCGGCCAGCTGCTGACCACCTCGGAGCTCGAGCCGGCCCTCGACGGCGTCGACGCCGTACTGCTGCAGCTCCGTGTCGGCGGGCAGGCCGCGCGCAACGAGGACGAGACCTGGCCGCTCGAGTGCGGCTGCGTCGGGCAGGAGACCACGGGCGCGGGCGGGCTTGCGAAGGCCATGCGCACGGTCCCGGTCGTGCTCGACATCGCCGAGCGGGTGCGCGCGGCGGCGCCGGACGCCTGGATCATCGACTTCACCAACCCGGTCGGGATCGTCACCCGGGCCCTCCTGGAGGCGGGACACCGCGCGGTCGGCCTCTGCAACGTGGCGATCGGCTTCCAGCGCCGCTTCGCCGAGCAGCTGGGCGTCGCCCCGGACCAGGTCGAGCTCGACCACGTCGGGCTCAACCACCTGACCTGGGAGCGCGCCGTCCGGGTCGACGGCGTCGACCGGCTGCCCGACCTGCTGACGGCCCACGGTCCCGACATCGCCGAGTCGCTGGAGCTCCCCGTCGAGCTGCTGCACACGCTCGGCGTCGTGCCGTCCTACTACCTGCGCTACTTCTACGCCCACGACGAGGTCGTCGCCGAGCTGCGCTCGTCGGAGCCGCGCGCGGCCCAGGTCGCCGCCATCGAGGAACGGCTGCTCGAGATGTACGCCGACCCGGCGCTGGACGAGAAGCCGGACCTGCTCGCCCAGCGCGGCGGCGCGTTCTACTCCGAGGCCGCCGTTCAGCTGGCCGCAGCGCTGCTCGGCCGGCAACGGACGACGAGCACCCAGGTCGTCAACCTGCGCAACGACGGGACGCTGCCGTTCCTGCCCGACGACGCCGTCATCGAGGTCCCCGCCGCGGTCGACGCCACGGGGGTGCGCGCGCTCCCGGTGACCCCGCTCGAGCCCGCTGTACGCCGGGCTGGTCGCCGCGGTCACGTCGTACGAGCACCTGGCGCTCGACGCCGCGCTCCGCGGCGGCTACGACCGGGTCTTCGAGGCCCTGCTCGCCCACCCCCTGGTCGGACAGGTCGACCGTGCCCACGGGCTCACCGAGCGGCTGATCGCCCACAACCGCGCGCACCTCCCCTGGGCCTGACGTGGACGAGCATCCGGTGAGACCTCCCGCGGCCGTACTCGCCATCGACGCGGGCAACAGCAAGACCGACGTCGCGCTGGTGGCCGAGGACGGGGCGTCCGCGGCACGGCGCGCGGCGGGCCGTTCCGGCCCGACCGGCTCGGCGCCGACACGGCCGTGGCGGCCTGGTGCCGCTGGTCGACCGTGCGTGTGCGGACGCCGGGCTGGGCGGCGACCGACCGGTCGCCCGGCACGTCGCCGCCTGCCTGGCCAACGCCGACCTCCCCGTCGAGCACGAGGCCCTCGAGGCGGCGATCGCCGCCCGGGGCTGGGCCGGCTCGATCGAGGTCTTCAACGACACCTTCGCGCTGCTGCGCGCGGGCCTCGACGAGCCGCGGGGCGTCGCCGTCGTCTGCGGGGCCGGGATCAACTGCGCCGGGCTCCTGCCGGACGGCCGCACGGCGCGGTTCGCCGCCGTGGACCACATCTCCGGTGACTGGGGCGGTGGCGGCCACCTCTGGCAGGAGGCGATGTGGTGGGCCGCCCGCGCCGTCGACGGGCGCGGCCCGGCCACGGCGCTCCGCGAGGCTCTCCCGCGGCATTCCGGGCTCGACGGATGGAGGAGCTGATCGCGGCGGTCCACCTCGGGTCGCTCTCCGAGGCCGACTGCATGGCCCTGACCCCGGTGCTGTTCGAGGTGGCGGCCGACGGCGACGCGGTGGCCGCGGGTCTGGTGCGCCGCCAGGCCGAGGAGGTCGTCGCTCTCGCCGTGGCCGCGATGCGTCGGCTCGGCGTCCTCGGCGAGCCGATCCCCGTCGTCCTGGGCGGTGGCGTCCTGACCGCCGGCACCCGCAGCTGATGGACGAGATCGACCGGCTGCTGGGCGAGCAGGCGCCGCTGTCCACCTCGACCGTCGTCCGACGCCGCCCGTGGTCGGGGCCGCGTTGCTCGGCCTCGACCGGCTCGGAGCTCCCGGCGCCGGTGCGCGACCGGCTGCGCGAGTCGTACGGCGCTGTCGGGGAGCGCCCGGCGGTCTAGGGGGTGCTCGCGGCGCGGACCAGCTCGGCGAACCGCACGGCCAGGGGCTGCCAGGCCGCGTCGAGCGCGTCGCGTGAACGGACCGGTCGTCGAGCACCCGCTCCTTCTCGGTCTCGGGCAGGCTGCCGTCGTTCGCCCAGCGGGCGACGAGGCGGTCGTCGACCTCCGGGTGCCACTGGATGCCCCACACCGTCTCGGCGTGCCGCGCCGCCTGGACCTCGCCGGTCTCGCGGTCGCGAGCTGCCGGGCTCCCTCGGGCAGCCGGGCGACGACGTCGTCGTTCCAGTGCATGGCACGGCGCGGCGCGACCACGGCGCCCATCAGCGGGTCGTCGACCGCCTCGGCGGTCCAGCCGACGTCGAGCAGCCCGAGCTGCCGGCCCTTCGGGTTGACCTCGATCTCGCCGCCGAGCGCGACCGCGCACAGCTGATGGCCCAGGCAGATGCCGAGCGTCGGCACGCCGCGCGCGTCGGCCAGCCGGATCAGCTCCGGGTCGCGGGCAGCCACGGCGCCTTCGCGTCGTCGTGCGCCCCCATCGCACCGCCCATCACGACCAGCCCGTCGATCGAGTCGGTCGAGTCGGGGACCGGGTCGCCGGCGTAGGCATGGCAGACGGAGAGGTCGACCCCGTCCATCCAGGTGCCCATCAGGTGGATCGGGTCGTCGTCCTCGTGCTGGACGACGAGCACACGCGCAGTCACGGCATCAACCTAGTGGTCGGGCGACCGGGTCCTACAGGACGGGCAGCATCCGGTCGCGCTCGAAGGCCGAGACCTGGGTGCGGTACTCCTGCCACTCGTTGCGCTTGTTGCGAAGGAAGAAGTCGAAGACGTGCTCGCCCAGCGTCTCGGCCAGGAGCTCGGAGTCCTCGGCGACCCGGATCGCCTCCGACAGGCTGCTCGGCAGCGGCTCGATGCCCGAGGCTCTTCCGCTCGCGCTCGGTCAGCGACCAGACGTCGTCCTCGGCCTCGCGGGGCAACGGGTAGTCCTCCTGGATGCCCTTCATGCCGGCCGCGAGCATCACGGCGAACGCGAGGTAGGGGTTGCACGCCGAGTCGATGGTGCGCAGCTCGATCCGGGTCGAGACACCCTTCTGCGGCTTGTACATCGGCACCCGCACCATCGCCGAGCGGTTGTTGTGCCCCCAGCAGATGTACGACGGCGCCTCGCCGCCGCCGAGCAGCCGCTTGTAGCTGTTGACCCACTGGTTGGTGACGACCGCGATCTCGCTGGCGTGGCGGAGGATGCCGGCGATGAACTGCCGGCCGGTCTGCGACAGCTGGTACTCCGCCCCGGCCTCGAAGAACGTGTTGCGGTCGCCCTCGAACAGCGACACGTGGGTGTGCATCGCCGAGCCCGGGTGGGTGGTGAACGGCTTGGGCATGAACGTCGCCCAGATGCCCTGGCTCAGCGCCACCTCACGGATCACGGTGCGGAAGGTCATGATGTTGTCGGCGGTCGACAGCGCGTCGGCGTACCGCAGGTCGATCTCCTGCTGGCCCGGCCCGCCCTCGTGGTGGCTGAACTCCACCGAGATGCCCATCGACTCGAGCATCGTGATCGCCTCGCGCCGGAAGTCGGCGCCCTGGGACTGCGCGGTGTGGTCGAAGTAGCCGGACCGGTCGACCGGCACCGGGTCCTCGCCCGGCACCGGGCTGTCCTTGAACAGGTAGAACTCGATCTCGGGGTGGGTGTAGAAGGTGAAGCCCTGCTCCGCGGCGGTGCTCAGGGTCCGCTTGAGCACGTGGCGCGGGTCGGCGTACGACGGGGAGCCGTCGGGCATCACGATGTCGCAGAACATCCGGGCCGTGCTCGGGCCGTCGCCGCTGCGCCACGGCAGGATCTGGAACGTCGCGGGGTCCGGCTTGGCGAGCATGTCCGCCTCGTAGACCCGCGCGAAGCCCTCGATCGCCGACCCGTCGAAGCCGATGCCCTCGTCGAACGCGCCCTCGAGCTCGGCCGGCGCGACTGCGACCGACTTGAGGAACCCGAGGACGTCGGTGAACCACAACCGCACGAACCGGACGTCACGCTCCTCGAGCGCGCGCAGCACGAAGTCTTCCTGCTTGCCCATGGGTCGCAGTCTGTCTCAGCCGTGTTACGGCGATGTTGCCGGAGGTCGTCGGTCGGGCCCGGACGCCACGAAGCCCCGCCGGGTCCGGTACCGACGGGGCTTCGAGGCCCGAGTCACTTCCGGCAGGTGATGACCTCCTGCGCACCGAGGATCCCGCGGTAGGCGTGGATCATCGGCTTGAGCCACGGCCGAGTGACCTTGGCGAAGGCGATCGTGCCGTTGGTCGGGCCGGTGTTGCCCTGGGTCCGAACCTTGCGGATGGTCAAGGCCACGGTCAGCGCCTTCTGATCGGTCCCGTCCCAGCAGGGCGACCCGCGATGCGACCCGCGCGCCGTCGCGAAGTCCACGTGGCTGCCGACCGACTGACCGGCGTACCGCCACGCGACCAGCGCCGTGAAACCGGTGTTGCCCTCCCAGGGTCCGTACACCGTGGTGCTGATGCCGTGGGTCAGGTTGCGGGGGACGCGCACGGTGACCGCGCCGTCCTTCATCGTCTTCGGCGCCACGGACCAGGTGTTCTCCGGTCGGAGCGCGCCGTTCATCACCCCGATCTGGCAGCCGGTGCAGTGGGCGGCCTTCAGCGTCAGCGTCGTCATCGGCGGCCGGGTGCACCAGAACGCGTCCTGGTTGCCGATGGTGCCGCGGTAGGTCTTCACGGTCGGCTTCCAGCTCGACATCGTGTGCGTCGCGTAGGCCAGCGGGATCTGGGTCGGGTGACCGTCCAGCGTCTTCCCGTTGACCCGACCGACGTGGAAGTCCAGTCGCACCTGGTCGAGGGTCGTGCCCGCCCAGCAGCCCTGTGCCTTCCGGGCGTGGCGGGCGGTGTCGCGGTCGACGGCCGAGTCGATGGCGTGTCCGGCGTACCGGGTGACGATGTTCGACACCGCCCCCGTGTTCCCCTCCCACGGTGCGCGGAGCACGAAGGACAGCCCCTTCGTGCGGGACGTACGGAGGTGGAACACCGCGGTGTGGTCCGAGCCGATCCGCTGCGACTTCGACGTCCAGACGTGCAGCTTCCCGTTGATCGCCTGCTGCAGCTGCACCGAGCAGCTGTCGCAGCCGGTGAAGTGGAGGTGGAGGGCGGTCATGGCGGGCTTGGCCGCGCCGCTCCCGCCCGTCGCCGCGTGGGCGTCGCCCTGCGCGGTGGTGGCCAGCGTGGCGGCCACGAGCGTGGCCAGGACCGCTGCGATCCCACGTACTCGTCGTACTCGACTCATGTCGTGTCTCCCCGAGTCTCGAGGCGGCCCCCCGTCGGTGCCGCCGATGTCCCCTTCGACTCGGGCGGGTGCGGAATTGTTGTGCCCGGGGGCCGCGATCAGGTCACGATCGGGTCACGAGGACGGGACCTGCTCCAGGTCCGCGAGCCACGCGGTTGCGGCCGCGTCGCTCGGCATCCGCCAGTCCCCGCGGGGGCTCATGGTCCCGCCGGCGGAGACCTTGGGGCCGTTCGGCAGCGCACTGCGCTTGAACTGGCTGGCGAAGAAGCGCCGGCAGAAGACGTCGAGCCAGTGTCGGATCTCGCTCAGGTCGTAGGCCGGCCGGCGGTCCGCCGGGAATCCCGGGGGCCACTCCCCGGTCTCGGCGTCGTGCCAGGCGTGCCACGCCAAGAAGGCGATCTTCGTCGGCCGGTAGCCGCGCCGCAGCACGTGGAAGAGCGTGAAGTCCTGCAGGGCGTAGGGCCCCACCGTGTCCTCGGTCGCCTGGGCCTTCTGGCCCGCGACGGTCGGGACCAGCTCCGGGGTGATCTCCTGGTCGAGGATCTCGCCCAGCACCTCGTTGGCCGCCTCGTCGAACTGACCGCTGTCCATGGCCCAGCGGATCAGGTGCTGGACCAGGGTCTTGGGGACTCCGGCGTTGACGTTGTAGTGCGACATCTGGTCGCCGACGCCGTACGTGCACCACCCGAGCGCCAGCTCGCTCAGGTCGCCGGTGCCGACGACGATCCCGCCGCGCTGGTTGGCCAGCCGGAACAGGTAGTCGTAGCGCAGCCCCGCCTGGATGTTCTCGTAGGTCACGTCGTACGCCGGCTGGCCGCCGGCGGCCGGGTGGTCGAGGTCCTTCAGCATCTGCTCGGCGGCCGGCTTGATGTCGATCTCCTCGAACGTCACACCGAGCGCCGCCGACAGCCGGGTGGCCAGGGACTTGCTGGTCTCTCCCGTGGCGAAGCCCGGCATCGTGTAGGCGAGGACGTCGCTGCGGGGCCGGCCGGCCCGGTCCATCGCGGTCGCGGCGACGATCAGGGCGTGCGTCGAGTCGAGGCCGCCGCTGACGCCGATCACCGCCTTCGGGCCGCCGATCGCGTGCATCCGCTGGCCGAGGCCGCTGACCTGGATGTGGTAGGCCTCGTAGCAGTCCTGCGCCAGCCGTGCGGCGTCGTCCGGCACGAACGGGAAGCGGTCGAGCGCGCGCCGCAGGCCGATGTCACCGGTGGGCGCGCCCAGCTCGAACGCCACGGTCCGGAAGCCGGCCCTCGCCGGTCGCGCGGAGTCGAGACCCCGTCGGTTGTCGTCGTGGGTGCCCTGCCGCAGCCGCTCCTGGCGGATCCGGTCGAGGTCGACGTCGACCACCGTGCGCCGCGGCCCGTCGGGGAACCGTTCGCTCTCGCCGAGCAGGTCGCCGCACTCGTAGACCATCGTCTGGCCGTCCCAGGACAGGTCGGTCGTCGACTCGCCCTGGCCCGCCGCGGCGAAGACGTACGCCGCGTTGGAGCGGAAGCTCGCGCTGCGCACCAGAAGCCGACGGTCCTCCGCCCGCGCGATGGTGATCGGGCTGCCGGACAGGTTGGACAGCACGGTCGCTCCCGACAGCGCGGCCTCGGCGCTCGGCGGGACCGGCACCCACATGTCCTCGCAGATCTCCACGTGGAGACGGAGGTCGGGCAGGTCGGACGCCGCGAACAGCAGGTCGGGGCCGCAGGGCACCTCGACGCCGGCCACGCGGATCGTCGTACCCGCGCAGGTCGTCACCGGGCGCGAAGTGCCGGCGTTCGTAGAACTCGCGGTAGTTCGGCAGGTAGGACTTCGGCGCGACGCCCAGGACGCGACCGCCCTTGATCACGACCGCGCAGTTGAGGAGTCGGGTGCCGTGCTGCAGCGGGGCACCGACCACGATCACGGGGAGCAGGTCGGCCGAGGCCTCGACGATCGTCGCCACGGCCTCGTGCACGGCGTTCAGCAGCGTGTCCTGCAGGAGCAGGTCCTCGACGGAGTAGCCGGACAGGCAGAGCTCGGGGAAGACCGCGACCGCGACTCCGTCCTGGTGGCAGGCGCCGGCGATCTCGACCACCGTGCGCGCGTTGGCCGCGGGGTCGGCCAGCGCGACCGGCATCGTGCACGCCGCGACCCGGGCGAAACCCTGCGCGTACGCCGAGTAGAACTCCACGCCTCACAGTCTAGGGATGCGCCGACTCCGGGACTTCCGCGAGATGGCCGAACTCGGCCACAGCCTCGGGCGGCAGGTACAGGTAGTCGTCGCCCATGCGTCCCGCGTCGACGTACCCGAACCGTTGCAGGTAGACCCCGCACGTGCCCCGGCGATCCTCGAGGACGATGACGGGGCGCAGCTTGCGGATCGTCTTCCAGGCTCCGCGCAGGACCGCGCGCTCGAAGCCCTCGACGTCCAGCTGGATCAGCGACAGGTCCTTGAGCCGCAGCTGGTCGATCGTGAGCAAGGGCACGGTCTGGGCACCGGGCCCCTCCTTCGCCGGGTCCCGGACGATGCGTGACAACCCGCCGGCGTGGCGACCGTCGTCACGGTGGGTCCGGACCCGCGCGGTGCCCGGGCGTGCCCCGAGGCCGGCGTGCAGCAGCATCACGTTGTCCAGCCGGTTCTCACTCACGATGGTGTTGGCCAGCAGGTAGTTCTCGGTCACCGGCTCGAACGCGTAGACGGTGCCCGGGGTCTTGCGCGAGAACGACGGCAGCATGTCGCCGAAGAACGTGCCGGCGTGCACCATGCTCCCGCCCCGTGCCGACATCACGGTCTCCACGAACGCATGCAGCTCGGGCGAGAAGTATTCCTTCGCCGCGATCCGGCGCGCCGCGGGGCGATCTGCGGCGTACCCGGGGACGTAGTACACGGCGCCGTCGAACCGCACCACCGACGACTCGATCCCGAAGATCACGTCGCGACCTCCTCGTCTCAGCGAACGCCGAGCACGTGAGACCCAGGCCCTGACCGGCGATCCTTCCCGTCCCATGCGACTCCTTCATGGTCTGCCCTCGGCCGCGGTCCCGGCACCCTAGCCGGTGCTGCGCGGAGGCTGTCTCCGCTACCGGCGTAGGTTGGAGCGCATGAAGCTCGGTGTCCACTGCTCCAACCTGTCGTGGCCTGGTGGCCCTGAGGCGCTCGGGCCGACCCTCGCCGGAGTCGCGCGCGCTGCCGACGACGGCGGCTTCACGACGTTGACGATGATGGACCACTACTTCCAGATGGAGGTGCTCGGCGGGCCGCCGGAGCCGATGCTGGAGGGCTACACGAGCCTGGGCTTCCTGGCCGGCCAGACCAGCCGTCTCGAGCTCGGTCTGCTGGTCACCGGCGTGAGCTACCGACACCCCGGTCTGCTGGCCAAGATCGTGACCACGCTCGACGTGCTCTCCGGCGGCCGCGCGATGTTCGGGATCGGCGCCGCGTGGTACGAGCGCGAGCACGTCGGCCTCGGCGTCCCCTACCCGTCCACCCGCGAGCGCTTCGAGCGGCTCGAGGAGACGCTGCAGATCGTCAAGCTGGCCTGGAACGGCGGCGGCGAGTACACCGGCCGCCACTACACGCTCGCGGAGCTCACGCTCGTTCCCCAGCCGCTGCGGCCAGGTGGCCCACGGATCATGGTCGGGGGCTCGGGCGAGCGCAAGACCCTGCGCCTCGTCGCGCAGTACGCCGATGCCTGCAACCTGTTCGGCGCCGCCCCGGAGGAGATCGGACACAAGCTCGACGTCCTGCGCGGCCACTGCGACGACGTCGGGCGCGACGTCGACGAGATCTCCAAGACGGTCCTGATCGGGCGGGTCGACCCGCTCGACGACGTCGACGGGTGGCTGGCGACCGTCGAGGGGCTCGCGGCCCTCGGCGTCGACCAGGTCTGGACCAGTCCCGACCCGACCGACCCGGTCGGCTGGACGGGGCGGATGGCCGAGCAGGTCGTGCCGCGACTCTCCGAGATCGGCTGAGGCCCACCCCCGCCTGTCGATACCGTCCTCGCATGCCGTCGGGTCGCCTCGTCCTGTTCAACGGCCCGTCGAGCGCCGGCAAGACCATGCTCTCCCAGACGGTGGCCCGTCGGCTCGCCACGCCCTGGCTACTGCTGCCGGTCGACCTCTTCCACCAGATCCGGACCCGTCCCGACGCCGACCTCACCGATCGGCAGTGGCACGACGTCTTCCACCGCACCCGCGCGGCGTACCACCGGGCACTGGCCGGCGCGGCGTCGTCGGGCATGGACGTCCTGGGCGACCACGTGCTCAACGAGCCCTGGCGCCTCGACGACCTGCTGCGGCTGACGGTCGGCATCGACGTGCTGCTGGTCCACGTCACCTGCTCGCCCAAGGAGCTCCGGCGCCGGGAGAAGGCACGCGGCGACCGTGACCCCGGGACGGCGATGGCCCAGCAGGGCCTGGTCTTCCAGCACCGTGACTGCGACCTGACGGTCGACACGACGTACGGCCCCGACCAACCCACCGCCGACGTCCTCGACCTCATCCGCAAGCCCCCGGCCGGGCGGGCCTTCGACCGGCTGCGTGCCGCGCGCATCCGCGCGTGACGCCAGCGCCGCGAACATGCTCCGGTGCGCTGAACGAGGCCGTGAGGCACACTGGCGGTCACGATTCGAGCCGGGGGGCCGCACCATGCACCGAGTCCGCGCGTTCCTCGTCTGCCTCACGCTGGCAGCGTCGGTCTCCGCCTGCGGCTCCGGAGACTCCCAGGGCTCGGCTGCCGAGACCCCCACCGTGACGGCGACCGACTCCGCGAGCCCGGCGCCCTCCACGACGACACCGGCCCCGTCCGACAGCGGCGCGTCGAGCCCGCCGGTGACGGCGCCTCCGTCGATCACCGGCGACGTCGTGCACACCGACCAGATCGCGTCACCGACCCAGAACATCCACTGCTCGCTCAGCTACGGCGTGGAGTGCGTGATCACCCAGGCGTCCTACGACACGGTGCCGCGACCGGCGGACTGCGAGCTGGACTGGAGCGACCACTGGTTCAGCATCGGTCGCCAGTCCGGGGTACGCGGCCGCTGCGCCGGCGACACGCCCCTCTCGCCGTCCCCCACGCTCCTCGCCTACGGCGCCACCGCGGTCGCGAACGGACTTGCCTGTCAGAGCCAGACCTCCGGGATGACCTGCTGGAACCGGAAGACCCGGCACGGGTTCCAGATCTCGCGCGCGAGCTATCACCTGTTCTGAGGGGTCGACCGGAAATTCCAGGTGCGTCCGCACCGGCCGGACCGGTAGGCATGACCCGTGCTCGAGCCGCCGCCCGATGTCACCGAGGCCGACGTCCTCGCCCAGGTGCGCCGCGACTGGGCGGCCGACGCCGACCGGATCGTCCACCAGCCCCTCGGGTTCGGCGCGCACCACTGGTCGGCCCACGCCGGCGACCGGGCAGTCCTGTTCGTGACCTACGACGTGCCCCCGCCGACGGCGCCCGTGAGCGCGCTCGACGACCTGGAGGCGGCGTACTCCGGCGCGGTCGCCCTGCGCGAGAGCGGCCTCGTGCTCGTGCTGGCGCCGCTGGTCACGGCCACCGGCCGGGTCACCGTCCCGTTCGGCGCCGGTGCCCTGAGCTGCTCTCCGTGGCGCGCCGGCACCTCGGAGGCACCTCTGGACGTCGCATGGACGACCGAGGCGCTGCGACGGCTGCACGCGGTCCCTCCACCGGCGGGCCTCCCCGGGTGGCAGCCCAAGGTCGGCCCCGACTTCGCGGACCTGACCGCCCGCCTCGTCGACGAGGACTGGGGCCCCGGTCCCTACGCCGAGACCGCTCGCACCTCTGTCCGCCGGCACCTGGCCGAGATCGAGCGCTGGACCGCCCGCTACCACCACCTCGGCGAGCTGGCCCGCGACCGGCCCTGGGTCGCCGCGCACGGCGAGCCCCACGACGGCAACCAGCTCCTCACTGCCGACGGCCGGTTCCTGGTCGACTGGGACACCGTGCGGCTGGCCCCCGCCGAGCTCGACCTGCGCATCCTCGTCGAGGCCGGCCGGACGCCGGCCGAGGTGGGGGCCGACCCCGAGATGCTCGAGCTGTTCGACCTCCAGTGGCGGCTCGACGAGATCAGCCAGTACTCCGCGTGGTTCGCCGCCCCGCACAGCGGCACCCGTGACGACGAGATCGCCATCGGCGGCCTGCAGGACGAGCTCACCCGCCCGTGACGGCGCTGGGGCAGCAGGTGACCAGCGACACAGGTCGCACCGACCCGCAGGCTCACTAGCCTGGGAGGCGTTGCGTGGACTCCACCAGGGAGCCGCGATGGCAGCCGCACCGAGGAGCACCCGATGAACGACGAGGTCGCCGCGCCGTACGGCACCGGTCCCGCGAAGCCCACCACGTCCGTCAAGCGTGTCCGCACCCACCACCTGCGCCAGTTCAAGGAGAACGGTGCGCGGTTCTCGATGCTCACCGCGTACGACCAGAACACCGCCGCGACGTTCGACGAGGCCGGTGTCGACGTGCTCCTGGTGGGCGACTCGGCCGCCAACAACGTCTACGGCTACGACACCACCGTCCCGATCACCGTCGACGAGCTCCTGCCCCTCACCCGGGCCGTGAGCCGTTCGGTCCACCGCGCCCTCGTCGTCGGCGACCTGCCCTTCGGCTCCTACCAGGGCTCGCCCGACCAGGCCTACGGCACCGCCGTCCGCTTCATGAAGGAGGGCCTGGCGCACTGCGTGAAGATGGAGGGCGGTGTCGAGATGGCGCCGCAGATCTCGCGGTTGAGCCAGGGCGGCATCCCCGTGATGGCGCACATCGGCTTCACGCCGCAGAGCGAGCACGCCCTCGGCGGCTACCGGATCCAGGGTCGCGGCGACGCGGCCGAGCGCGTGCTGTCCGATGCGCACGCCGTCCAGGACGCCGGTGCGTTCGCCGTGGTGATGGAGATGGTCCCCGGCGACGTGGCGGCCCAGGTCACCCAGGAGCTGGTGATCCCGACCATCGGCATCGGCGCCGGAGCCGAGTGCGACGGACAGGTGCTGGTCTGGACCGACGCCTTCGGGATGCGCGCCGGCACGATGGCGACCTTCGTCAAGCAGTACGCCGACCTCCGCGGCGAGCTGCTCCGCGCCGCCCGCGCCTTCGACGAGGACGTCAAGAACCGCACCTTCCCCGGACCCGAGCACACCTTCTAGTCGCAGCGCGCGGCGTAGGCTGCAGCATGCGCCGCATCGGGATCGCCGCCCTCCCGCTGAGTCTCGCTGCGAGCCTGACCGGGTGCGGCGACGACGAACAGGCGTCCGACTCGGTCGGACCGGCCGCCCCGTCGCGCGGCTTCCCCGCCCTCAAGGTGCACACCGTGGTCGGTGGGCTCGATCACCCGTGGGACGTCAAGCCCCTGGGCGGCGGCCGGCTCCTGGTCACCGAGCGCGACCGGGCCCGGCTGTCCCTGGTGACCCACGGCACGCGCCACACCGTGGCCTTCCCGAGCGGCCAGGTCTGGGTCTCCGGCGAGACCGGTCTGCTCGGCATGGCGGTCGACCCCGCCTTCGCGAAGAACCACCGGGTCTACCTCTGCCAGGGTGGCAACAAGCCAAACGGCGGCCACGACGTCCACGTCACCGCCTGGCGGCTGAACGTCGCCGACCGCAAGGTCACCCGGATCCGGACGCTGATCGGTGGCTTCCCCACCAGCAGCGGCCGCCACGGCGGCTGTCGCCTGCTGATCACCGACAAGGGTGCGCTGCTGGTCGGCACCGGCGACGCCGCGATCGGCACCAACGCCCGCAACCTCCACTCCTTCGGCGGCAAGACGCTGAGGCTCGACCGGTTCACCGGCAAGCCCTGGCCGAGCAACCGGTGGGCCCACGCCGCCAACCGCGTCCAGCGCTACATCCACACCTGGGGCCACCGCAACGTGCAGGGGCTCGCCCAGCGCGCGGACGGCACCCTGTGGTCCGTCGAGCACGGCTCCGACCGCGACGACGAGGTGAACCTCCTCAAGAACGGCGCCGACTACGGCTGGAACCCGGTGCCGGGGTACAACGAGTCGGTCCCGATGACCGATCCGTCGCTGCCCGGCCACCAGGTCAAGGCGCGCTGGCGGTCCGGCTTCCCGACCCTGGCGACGAGCGGCGCGGACTGGGTGCCCGGAGCCCGTTCCTCCGGCTGGGGCGCCTACCGCGGGACGCTGGCCGTCGCGGCGTTGAAGGCCGAGCGCCTGCTGTTCATGAAGTTCGACGCCTCCGGTCACCTGCGCTGGGTGAAGGTCCCTCCGGCGTTGACGCACGCCGGACGGTTGCGAGCCGTGACGACGATGCCCGGCGGCTCGATCCTGGTCACCACCGACAACGGCGATGGACACGACCGGATCCTCAAGATCAGCCCGCACGACTGACAAACGTCACGGTCAACTCGTGATGCCTGTGTGAGGGCCGGACGACCCGACCCAGGCAGGCTGGGGCCATGACACCGACCAGCATCTCGGGAAGCACCGGCCGGCTCGCCGATGCAGTTCCCGCCGTCCGGATCGCGGACGTCACCAAGGACTTCGGCTCCGTCCACGCCGTCCGCGGCATCGGCCTGACCCTGGAGCAGGGCGAGGTCGTCGCCTTCCTGGGCCCGAACGGCGCGGGCAAGACCACGACCATCGACATGGTCCTCGGGCTGTCGCACCCGACGACCGGCGACGTGGAGGTGCTCGGCCTCCAGCCCCGCCAGGCGATCGCCCGCGGGCTCGTGTCGGCGGTGATGCAGACCGGCGGCCTGCTCAAGGACCTGTCGGTCCGCGAGACCGTCGCCTACACGGCCAGCCTGTTCGCCGACACGGCGCCGGTCGACGAGGTCCTGCGCACCGCGGGGATCGAGTCGATCGCCGACCGCAAGGTCGGCAAGTGCTCGGGTGGGGAGCAGCAGCGGCTGCGGTTCGCGATGGCCCTGCTGTCCGACCCGGCCCTGCTGCTCCTCGACGAGCCGACCACCGGCATGGACGTGGAAGGGCGGCGTACGTTCTGGTCTGCCATCCGGGCGGACGCCCAGAAGGGCCGCACCGTCCTCTTCGCGACGCACTACCTCGAGGAGGCCGACCAGTACGCCGACCGCATCATCCTGATCAGCCACGGCAAGATCGTCGCCGACGGCACGGGCAGCCAGATCAAGGCGCTCGCCGCGGGCCGCACGGTCCGGGCCACCCTGCCGGGTGCGGACGGCGACGCCCTGTCCGCCCTGCCCGGTGTCGAGAGCGTCGACCTGCGCGGCGACTCGGTCTACATCCACGCCAAGGACACCGACGCGATCGCCCGGCACCTGCTGACGACGACCGACGCGCACGACCTGGAGATCACCGCGCGCGGGCTCGAGGACGCGTTCCTCAGCCTCACCGGTGACGACCACGACGTCACCCCCGACCCGACCACCACCACCACTGACCAAGGAGCGTCGGCATGACCACGCAGACCATCGACCTGAGCAGCCCGCCGGGTCCCGCCGCCTCGGCGGCTTCAACCTGACCATGCTCGGCATCGAGCTCAAGCGGATGCTGCGCAACCGGCGCACGATCATCTTCACGTTCGTGATGCCGGTGCTGCTGTACCTGATCATCGGCGCGAACGACACCTACAGCAACGACCGCGAAGGCTCGCGGCAACGTGTCGGCGTACATCCTGATCAGCATGGCCGTGTACGGCGCGGTCCTCGCCTCGACCAGCGGCGGCGCCATGGTCGCCACCGAGCGCGCCCTGGGCTGGTCGCGCCAGCTGCGGCTGACACCGTTGTCGCCGGTCGCCTACATCGTGGCGAAGTCGATCGTCGCCCTCGGCTTCGGAGCCCTCTCCGTGATCGCGGTGAACGTCGCCGGCGTCGTCAGCGGCAAGGCCGACATGCCGATCCACGTCTGGATCGCCGCTGCCGTGATCGCCTGGTTCGGGTCGATCGTGTTCGGGTCGTTCGGCCTGTTCATGGGATACCTGCTGCCGAGCGAGAACGTGATGCAGATCCTCGGCCCGATGCTGGCCGGCCTGGCCGCGATCGGCGGGCTGTGGTTCCCGATCTCGAGCGGCTCGACGCTGGGTCACATCTCCGCCGCCACGCCGATCTACGGCCTGGCACAGATCGCCCGCTGGCCCCTGTACGGCGGCGCCCCGCACGCCATCTGGGTGATCAACCTCGTCTGCTGGCTGGCGGTCTTCGTGGCCGGCGCCGCCTGGCGGATGAGCAAGGACACGGCTCGCGTGTGACTAGCCTGACCGGCGTGAGCATCGCCCCACCCGACGCGGACCGGCCGACCGGTCCGCGTCGGTGGGGGCTGATGTTCGCAGCGATCTGGCTGTTCTACCTTCTGTCCCCCCTCAGCGCCGCCTGGGACCGACACGACCTCCGCGGTGTCGTCGGAATGGTCGCGACACTCGTCTTCGCGGCCGTTTATCTCGCGGTCTTCGTACGGATGCGGTGGCGCAGGTTCGGTGCGCCCTTCCGGCCGCCGTTGCGCGCCTCGCAGGGGCTCGCGATCGTGCTGGTGGAGGTCGGCCTCGCGGTCGTCATGTGCGCTGACGATCGGCCAGAAGGGCGACGCGGCCGCCGTCTACATCGCGGTCACCTGCGTGATGTGCCTGCAGACCAGGTGGGCGTGGCTCGCGTCGGTGACCGTCGCGGCGACGACGTACGCCGCCACCGTCTGGGTGCCGGGCTGGCACCGCGACGAGGGCATCCTCTTCGGGACCCTGGTCGCGACGCTGGCGATCTGGGGCATCTCGCAGTCGATCAACCGCAACGTCGAGATGCTCGCCGTCCGCGAGGAGAACGCCCGGCTCGCCCTGGGCGACGAGCGCAACCGCTTCGCCCGCGACCTCCACGACATCCTGGGTCACTCGCTGACGGTGATCACGGTGAAGGCCGAGCTCGCCAACCGGCTGATCGACGTCGACCCCGACCGGGCCCGCACCGAGCTGGCCGACCTCGAACGACTCTCGCGCGACGCGCTGTCCGACGTACGCCGTGCGGTCGAGGGCTACCGCGAGCTCACCCTGCCCGGCGAGCTGGCGCGGGCGCGGATGGCGTTGTCGGCCGCCGAGATCGCCGCGGAGCTGCCGAACACCACCGACGACGTGCCGACCGACCGGCGCGAGCTCTTCGCCTGGGCGGTCCGCGAAGGCACCACCAACGTCATCCGGCACAGCGGCGCCCGGCGCTGCACCGTCGTGCTGCGGGAGAACGAGGTGGAGGTGCGTGACGACGGTTGCGGCGCCGAGGCGGTCGGCACCGGTCACGGCCTGGTGGGCCTGCGCGAACGCGCCGCTGCGCTCGGCGGGACCGTCGTCACCCAGTCCCTTCAGCCCGGGTTCTCGCTGAGGGTCGTCGTCCCGTGAGACCCGTCCGATGATCCGGCTGCTGCTCGCCGACGACCAGGCGCTGGTGCGCGGCGCGATGTCGGCGCTGCTGGGGCTCGAGCCCGACCTCGAGGTCGTGGCCGAGGTCGCGTCGGGGGACGCGGTCGTCCCAGCCGTGCTCGAGCACCACCCCGACGTCGCCCTGCTCGACGTCGAGATGCCGGGGCTGGACGGGATCACCGCGGCGGCCGAGGTACGCCGCGTCTCACCGTCGACGCGGGTGCTGATCGTCACGACGTTCGGGCGCCCGGGCTTCCTGCGCCGTGCGATGCAGTCGGGGGCCGACGGGTTCGTCGTGAAGGACACCCCGGCCGCCCAGCTCGCCGACGCCGTACGCCGGGTCCACCAGGGCCTGCGGGTCGTCGACCCCGCGCTGGCCATGGACAGCCTCGCCATCGGCGACTCGCCCCTGACCGAGCGTGAGACCGACGTGCTGCGGGCCGCCGCCGACGGCGCCGCCGTCGCCGTCATCGCCGGCCGGGTCCACCTCTCCCCCGGCACGGTCCGCAACCACCTGTCGTCCGCCATCGGCAAGACCGGGGCCGGCAACCGCTCCGAGGCCGTCCAGCTCGCGACCGCCAACGGGTGGCTGTGAGACGCGCAGTCGCGCGCGAGGAACGAGCGCGTGACGTGGCGCGGCCAGGTCGAGAAGCGACGCGAGTGAGGCACCACTCGCGCGAGCGTGTCGAGACTGAGACGCGCAGTCGCGCGCGAGGAACCGAGCGCGTGACGTGGGCGCGGCCAGGTCGAGCAAGCGACGCGAGTGAGGCACGAACTCGCGCGAGCGTGTCGAGACTGAGACGCGCAGTCGCGCGCAAGGAACCGAGCGCGTGACGTGGGCGCGGCCAGGTCGAGCAAGCGACGCGAGTGAGGCACGAACTCGCGCGAGCGTGTCGAGACCCGAGGGACCACTGGTTTCGTGACGGTCGCAGAGCGACCTCCTCAACCACCGAACACGGTCGCAGCGCGATCTCTACCACCCTTGTGCGTGATCCGACCGAGAAAGGCCCGCGCCGTCGGTGGTTGAGGAAGGCGCTCTGCGCCTGTCTCGAAACCACCTACCCGCGCGTGGCCAGGCTGACGCCGACGACGACCAGCACCCAGATCACCAGGCCGGTCACCGCCAGCCACGGCACGCGTCGGGGATGCGGGGTCCACCAGGCGCACGCGACCACGAACAGCACGACCCAGGCCAGCACCAGCAGCCCGACCACCCACCACCGCAGCACGATCGTGCTGCCGAGATCGAGGAAGAGCACGCAGACCAGGCCGATCATGCCGGCGAACGGCAGGGGCGAGATGCGTGGTGGGGCCGGCGGCGGGGTGGGGCGCGAGGGTCGGCGCGGGGAGCCTGCGGTCACTCGGGCTTGCGCCGCTTGGACTGGCCGTCCCAGCCGGGCTCGTCCTCCCAGCCGGGGTCGTTGTCCCACGCGTCGTTGCGTTCCTTCGCCTTCTCCAGCGCCCGCTCGGCCTCGGCCTCGGTCTCGTACGGTCCGAGCCGGTCGATCGGCGGACAGCCGTCCGGGCCCTCGACGGCGTGGTGCTTCACGCAGTACCAGTACTTGGCCATGACCGGAGCCTACGGGCCGCGCTGGTTTCGAGACGGGCCGCTCAGCCCCTCTCTTCGTTCGGGCCTGAGCCGGACCCTCCTCAACCTCTCGCCCACGTCGCTGAGCTCGCAGGCTCGCACAGCGGGGCTCGACCGTAGACTCGAGCCATGACCACGACCGCGATCGCCCCGGCCGCCGTCTCGCCGCGCCGTCCGGTCCCGCAGTCCATCGCCCGGCCCGAGTACGTCGACAAGCCGCTGCCGGCGCCGTTCACCGGCAGCGAGGTCAAGGACGACGAGACCATCGAGCGGATCCGGATCGCCTGCCGCCTCGCCGCGCAGGCTCGTGACCTCGTCGGCGAGCACGTCGCACCCGGGGTGACGACCGACGAGCTCGACCGGGTCGGCCACGAGTTCCTCTGCGACCACGGCGCCTACCCGTCCACCCTCGGCTACAAGCACTTCCCCAAGTCGCTGTGCACCAGCGTCAACGAGGTGGTCTGCCACGGCATCCCCGACGCCCGGGTCCTCGAGGACGGCGACATCGTCAACATCGACATCACGGCGTTCGTGAACGGCGTGCACGGCGACACCAACGCGACCTTCCTGGCCGGCGACGTCGACGAGGAGACACGCCTGCTGGTCGACCGCACCCACGAGGCGCTGGTGCGCGCCATCAAGGCCGTCAAGCCCGGGCGCCGGGTCAACATCATCGGCCGCGTCATCGAGGCCTACGCGAAACGGTTCGGCTACGGCGTGGTCCGCGAGTTCACCGGCCACGGCATCGGCACGGCGTTCCACAGCGGGCTGATCATCCCCCACTACGACGAGCCGCAGTTCGACGACGAGATCCGGCCGGGGATGACCTTCACGATCGAGCCGATGCTCAACCTCGGCACGCACGAGTGGGTGATCTGGGGCGACGGCTGGACCGTGGTCACCGCCGACGGCCGCCGTAGCGCGCAGTTCGAGCACACCCTGCTGGTCACCCACGACGGCGCCGAGATCCTGACCCTGCCGTAACAATTCCGCCGTCCCCGGGGCGCCGCACCACGTCTTCCGTCGGTGCCGGGTCGATGGCACCGATCATCTGGTGACGTACGCCGTTCGGCCGACGTCTGCCGACGCCTCGCTCATCTTCGTGCATTGCACAAACCTGCAGTTCGAGACTCGTTGACCCCCCTCGCCGTGATTGCGAATGTTCGCAACGGCTGATCTCGCCCCCGTGATGAGCCGCGACCCCGCCGGTCATCCCGGCCCGGTCATCGTCGACGGCCCCCCGCACCCCGAGCGGTCCGTCCAGGAGGGCCCGAACCGGGTCCGGATCCAGGAGAAAGCATGAGCAGGAGACATCTCGGCGGCCTCGCTGCCGCCGCGTTGGTGGGGGCGGCACTCGCCGCGCTTCCCCACGGCGCGGTTGCTGCCGCACCCACGCACGGGCAGAGTGCCCGCGCGCTCGCCGCCCAGTCCGCGCGCCACCTGGTCGCCAGCAAGGCGCCGGCCCTGAAGGTCAGCGCCCACGACGCGTTCCGCGCCCAGCCGGTCGTGTCGTCGCACGGCATCCAGTACGCGCCGTACCAGCGCACGTACCGCGGCCTCCCGGTCGTGGGTGGTGACTTCGTCGTCGTCACCGACTCCCACGGCCAGATCCTCACCACCTCCGTCGCTCAGACCCACCGCGTGCGCCTCGCGTCGGTCAAGCCACACCTGGCCAGGACCTCCGCCGTCCGCGCGGCCCGGCACCAGGTGCCCCACGTCACCGCCAGCACCCGGCCCCACCTGGTCGTCTGGCAGCACAACGCGCAGTCGCGCCTCGGCTGGGAGACCCGGGTCACCGGTCACCGCGGCGTCGAGCCGTCGATCAAGGACGTCGTCGTCGACGCCCGCACCGGCCGGATCCTGCAGGCGCGCGAGCGCGTGGCCGACGGCACCGGCAACTCCGCCTGGGACGGCAGCAACCTGACGATCCCGACGAGCCACTCGGGCACGACGTACTCGATGACCGACCCCAACCACACCACGATCAAGTGCCAGAACGCGTCGAACAACACGACGTTCACCGGCCCCGACGACGTGTGGGGCACCGGCTCCAAGACCGACCGCGAGACCGGCTGCGTCGACGCGATGTACGTCGAGAACGTCGAGAACAACATGCTGTCGGCGTGGGACGGCCGCAACGGCCTCGACGGCGCCGGCGGCGGCTGGCCGATCCGGATCGGCCTGGACGACGAGAACGCCTACTACGACGGCACCCAGGTCCAGATCGGCCACAACACCCAGGGCCAGTGGATCCCGGTGCTCGACGTGCTCGGCCACGAGCAGGGTCACGGCGTCGACGACCACACCCCGGGCGGCATCTCGGGCAACGGCACCCAGGAGTTCGTCGCCGACACGTTCGGTGCGGCGACCGAGTGGTACGCCAACAACCCGATCGACACCCCCGACTTCACGGTCGGCGAGACGGTCAACCTGGTCGGCTCCGGCCCGATCCGCTACATGTACAACCCGTCGCTCGCGGGTGACTCGAACTGCTACTCCTCGAGCGTCCCGAGCCAGGAGGTCCACGCGGCCGCCGGTCCGGGCAACCACTGGTTCTACCTGCTGGCCGAGGGCACCAACCCGACCAACGGGCAGCCCACCAGCCCGACCTGCAACAGCACGTCGGTGACCGGTGTCGGCATCCAGAAGGCCGAGCAGATCATGTACAACGCGATGCAGATGAAGACCAGCAGCTCGTCGTACCTGAAGTACCGCACCTGGACGCTGACCGCGGCGAAGAACCTCGACGCGACCTGTGGCCTCTTCAACGCCACCAAGGCGGCGTGGAACGCCGTGTCGGTCCCGGCCCAGACGGCCGACCCGACCTGCACCGGCGGTGGCGGCACCAACACGGTGACCGTGAACAACCCGGGCAGCCAGACCGGCACCGTGGGCACGGCCAAGTCGCTGCAGCTCACGGCGTCCGACTCCGCGTCGGGGCAGTCGTTCACGTGGTCGGCCACCGGCCTCCCGGCCGGCCTGTCGATCAACGCCTCGACCGGCCTGATCTCGGGGACGCCGACCACGGCGGGCTCCTTCTCCACCACCGCCACGGCGCGTGACACGACCGGGGCCACCGGCTCCGCGACGTTCTCGTGGACGATCGGTGGCGGCGGCGGGGGCGGCTCCTGCTCGGGCCAGAAGCTGGTCAACCCCGGCTTCGAGTCCGGGAACACCGGCTGGACCACCACGTCGGGCGTCATCGACAGCTCCACCGGCGAGCCGGCTCGTACCGGTAGCTGGAAGGCCTGGCTGGACGGCTACGGCACCACGCACACCGACACGCTCACCCAGTCGGTCGCGGTGCCCGCGGGCTGCCACGCCACGCTCTCGTTCTACGTCCACATCGACACCGCGGAGAGCGGCAGCACGGCCTACGACAAGCTGACGTTGGCCACCAACGGCACCACCAAGGCGACGTACAGCAACGCCAACGCCGCCACCGGTTTCGCCGTCAAGACGTTCGACCTCTCGTCGTACGCCGGGACGACGGTGACGATCAAGTTCACGGGCACCGAGGACTCCTCGCTGGCCACGAACTTCGTCATCGACGACACCTCGCTGAACCTCAGCTGATCTCTCGGGTGATCGGCTGACGGGAGCCCCTGCCTCAGCAGGGGCGCCCACCCTGGAACGCCGGGTCGACCTCCTCACCGGGTCGGCCCGGCGTTCTGCGTCGGTCGAGCCGCTTCGTCGCTCGAGCCGGGCTTCGTCGCTCGACGCGTCGAGCCTGTCGAGACCACGAGGCGCTACAGTCGTGCGCGCGGAGGGGTTGGTCGGGCGGCCGCGGCACCCAGGTGGTGTCGAGGAAGGTCCGGGCTCCCCAGGGCAGGGCGGTGGGCAACACCCACCCGGAGCAATCCGCGGGACAGTGCCACAGAGATCAGACCGCCTCCCTCATTGGTCGAGCTTGTCGAGACCACGCGGGAGGTAAGGGTGAAACGGTGGTGCAAGAGACCACCAGCGGCCCGGGCGACCGGGCCGGCTAGGCAAACCCCGCCCGGAGCAAGGTCGAACAGCGCACGTACGAGGGCTGCCCGCCCGAGTGCGCGGGTGGACCGCACGAGACCATCGGCAACGGTGGTCCGAGATGGATGGCCGCCGAACGGGACGCCGCAAGGCGCCCGGGAACAGAACCCGGCCTACAGACCAGCCCCTCCGCTCTCAGCCTCTGACCTGCACAGGAGCCATCAGAGGGCTCAGCAGTCCGCACAGGGTCCGCAGCAGATCCGAGGAACACAGCGTCCCGCGTGCGGTCGGCCTTCACCGAGCGGGCGCTGTCGCACTCAGTGGGAGTGGGTGTGTTTACCCGGATCCGTTCGCGGGTAGGCGATGGGGTGCGGCTGAAGGGCCGAGCCGCAGTGTGCGTCTCCCTGAGTCCCCCCGTACTCATCGAGGCGCACACCCGTGTACGCGACGAAGCCCCCGTCGTTGGCGGGGGCTTCATTCGTAGAGGCTGCCTGCGCCCATCCTTGCGACGACCCCGGTGAACTGCGCTCGGCAGAACCCTCATCGCCCTCTCAAGGTACGCCCTTTACCTGAAGTTGGCGACGGAGTGAGCGCGCCAACGGTCCTAGCCTGAATTGCTCGAGGACCCCGCCTGGAGTAGTCGCCTCCGCTGTGAGGTCCCCATGCTCTCAGCGGGGGCGCACCACTCCGGAGGTCCGCACGGCACGAGGCTGCTCCCAAGAGCCCGCAGGGAGTCCGCAAGATGACCGAGAACGACCAACGACGTCCGCGACTCGGGACGCGCACAGGTCACTGACCTGGCCGAACGTGGTCACGGTGCACCGTCACCGACTCACCAGGAGTGACCGCCGTGAAATGGGTTGTGCCCCGGCGGCAAGGGGGACAACCGTCGGGGCACATCATCCAATGAGTGCCGCGGTGTTCAAGCGCGGCCGGGAGCTCCGACGACAGCATGTGTTCTGGAGCCAGCCCTCACTGGGTCGAACTCGCCGAGCGTAACCACCCTCCCGGACGCGCGTGAAGGGCCGACCGTCCCGACGTTCTAGTCCTGCCGGGTGCCCGATCGGACACGACGGGAGGTCTTTGGTCCCGGGCGCAGGGAGGCGTCCGCAGCTTCGGGCCGGGATCGGGTGGTGGGCGGCGCGCACGACGCGCCTGTCGTGCCCCTTCTGGCGACGTCACCGACGGGCGGGCGTGACACTTCGGCGGGCGTCGGCGCTGTAGGTAGTGAGGTGAGCCGCTCGCTCACCGGACCGCTGCGTCACCCCCCGTCCGCAGCGCTCGACCAAGGAGTCCGAGTTGAGTCCCACCCCTTCCCCCCGCGCCGCGTTCACCGCAGCCGCCGCAGCCGCCGGCGTGGTCCTGGTCCTGACCTCGAGCGTCGCCTTCGCGGCCTCGGGTCGCGCACCCTGGTCCCACCAGGACGTGGCCGGCACGGCCGGCGACACCACGTCACACCTGCAGCCGGCGCACCCGAGCCATCCGACCCACCCCGCGCACCCGACACATCCCGTGCACCCGGTGCACCCCGCTCATCCGGCCGGCACCGACAGCACGGACATCACCACGGGCGACGAGGGCGACGGCCCGAGCGAGCACGGGTTCCAGGGCCTGTGCCACGCCTACGCAGCGGGCCAGAAGGCCACGCACGGGAAGGCGCTGCAGGCACCGCCTTTCGTCGCGCTGGTAGCGGCGGCAGGTGGCGCCGAGAACGTCGCCGCCTACTGTGCCGCCCTGCCCGCTCCCGTCGAGACGGACGAGGGAGACGCCGGCGCTCCGACGGACCACCCGACCCACCCCGTGCATCCGACTCACCCCGCGCACCCGAGCCACCCACCGCACCCGACCCAGGGCGGGTCGCCCACGCACCAGCCGAAGCCGACGCACCCGACCCACCCGACGCATCCCACAACACGGCCCGAAGCCACACCCGGGCGACTGAGCACGGCGGGCGATCTGCCCGCGGCCGGACTCGGAGACGGCCTACGACCGGATGGGGCCGGACGTAGCGTCACCGGGCCCCGTCGGTTCTCTCCGTGAACCGACGGGGCCCACTCGTGCACCCGAGTGGCGTCGCGATCGGCCGTGCGCGAACCGGCCGATGGCGACGCTCATCGGCTCCTCCGCGCCAGGTGCAGGGTGAGGTCGGCGACCAGAGCCACCTCGGCAGGGAGCACCTCGTGGATCCGGGACAGGGCCTGCTCGCGCACCGCTGCAGGCAGCTCCAGGTACGCCGACACGGTGGCGAGATGGCCGACGTACTCGTCGGGGCTCGCCGACATGCGGCGTTCGATCACGGACTGCTGCACGTCGGTGAACAGGTCGCTCGCGGTCAGCTCGGAGCCTGGCCACTGCATCGGGCTGCCCTCCGGTGTCCCGTCGGGCGACGGCACCTCGTCGTCGGTGAGGAACGGCGCGCGCGCGTCCTGCACCGCCCGCGCGAGCTCGGGGTCGGCCAGGTGCACCTGGCCACCGAAGGAGGCGAACACCCCGCCGGGCCTGAGCAGCGCGGCCACGCGGCTCCACCGGCCGTCGGGATCCGTCCAGTGGAAGGAGGCCGCGGCGAAGACCAGGTCGTAGACCGTGTCGACGGCCACGTCCTCGAACGCCGCCTCCACCGTGGCCACAGTCCCCGGCACGTGCCGGCGCAGCTCCGCCAGCATCTCCGGGTCGGGGTCGGTCGCCGTCACGGCGATCCCGCGTCCGGCGAACACCCGAGTCGCCTTCCCGGTCCCGGCCCCCACCTCCAGCGCCGTACGGACCGGCCGGCCGGCGTAGGCGAGCACCTCGTCGACCAGCGCCTCGGGGTAGCCCGGCCGGAACCTCTCGTACGCCGTCGCCACCGCTCCGAAGCTCCGTGCCCGCTGCGTCATGCCCCCATCGTCACACCGACCACGCCGCGGCCGTCGGTCACCGTGCCAGACTGCGCCATGGCCGACCCGACCCGGAGTTCCCACATCCCGGACGCGTTCGACGTCTACACCGTGGTCGTCCTGCGCAGGCCCGCCGACGTCCCAGACCTGTCCGACGACGAGCTCGACGACCTCCAGGCACGCCACCTGGCCTACCGAGCCGGACTCCGCGAGCAGGGCATGCTCGCGGTGAACGGCCCCTTCGACGAGCAGAGCGATCCGTCGTACCGCGGGATGTCGATCTTCGCCTGCGACCTCGCCGACGCGGCCCGGCTGTCCGACGACGACCCCTCGGTGATCGCGGGGAGGCTCACCTACGACCTGATGGAGTGGTGGGTCGCTGCCGGATCGTTGGCCTTCCCCGGCACCGACCGCCCGGTCGGGGAGCGTCGTTCGATGTCCGACGAGTAACGGGCCTCGCCCGTCCGCGGGGGCCGGCGCAATCGCGTTGCGGCGTCGTCGCCGGGACACCTAGCGTCGGGCGCATGACCTGTGACCTGGCCGCGCTCAGCTTCGACGCCCTCGACCCGCAGCGCATCGCGGAGTTCTGGTCCGGGGTCCTGGGCTGGGAGCCGAGCGACGACCCGGCCGAGGGTGCCATCGCGCTGCTCCCGAACGACGACACCGGCTTCCGGCTCCGGTTCGTCCCGAGCCGGCGACCGAAGAGCGGCCCGAACCAGATGCACTTCGACCTGACCAGCTCGACCGACGAGCAGCAGGACGAGACCGTGGCGCGGGCCCTCGCCCTCGGTGGGCGGCACCACGACGTCGGTCAGCTCCCCGAGGAGCGGCACGTGGTGCTCGCCGACCCCGAGGGCAACGAGTTCTGCGTGATCGAGGCCGGCAACAACTTCCTGGCCGACTGCGGGTTCATCGGGGCGGTGTCGTCCGACGGGACGCAGGACGTCGGCTACTTCTGGAGCGAGGCCCTGGGCTGGCCCCTGGTCTGGGACCAGGACCAGGAGACCGCGATCCGCTCACCTCACGGCGGTCCGAAGATCACGTGGGGCGGCCCGCCCGTCGCGCCGAAGTCGGGCAAGAACCGGCTGCACTTCGACCTCGCCACGAACGACGACGTCGGCCACGAGGTCGACCGGCTCGTCTCCCTGGGCGCGCGCCGGCTCGACGCCGACCCGGGCGCGCACGACGAGGCGGTGCTCCTCGCCGACCCCGACGGCAACGAGTTCTGCGTGCGGGGTCAGGGCGAGGTGTGAAGCCCGGTCAGTAGCTGGCCGGCGTGATGATCCAGAGCACGCGCGACCGCTGAGCCGAAAGGTTCCGCCAGCGGTGCGGGGTGCGGCAGTCGAACGTCGCGGAGTCGCCGACCGTCGAGGTGGTGACGGTGCGGACCCAGGTACAGGTCGAGCTCGCCGTCGAGCACGAGGACGCACTCCTCGTCGCCGGCGTGGGTGTGCAGCCGCTCCCCGCTCCCCTGGCCCGGCTCGACGAGCGACTCCAGGATCTCCAGGCGCTTGGCCCAGCCCGGGGTGACCTGCGAGTCGAGGACGCCGCGCGAGCGCATCAGGTGGCGAGCGCCGCGGCGTACGACGACCTCGTCGGGGCCGGGCGGCTCCTGGAAGAGCGTGGCCATCGTCTCCCCCATCGCCTCGACCAGGCGGGCGAGGGTGGCCACGGTCGGACTCGCGTGCCCGTTCTCCAGCCGGCTCAGGTACGCCGCGGAGACTCCGGCCGCGTCGGCGACCTGGCGGGCCGACATCGCCTTCTGCTCGCGGAGCTGACGCAGGCGCGGACCCACCTCGCCGTCGGTGGCGCCGGGGGTCTCCGGCTCCGCTGCCATGAACGCATGTTGTCACATGCAACAAGGCTCCTTGACATTTCGGGTAACCGAGGCCAAGACTCGCGGCCATCTCGCCGACCCATGCGCCCGGAGGACCCGTGTCGATCAACGCCGATGAGCTCGCTGTCACCGAGGAGGCCGAGCACACCCTGATCCCGATCCCGGAGCATGCGCGCACCTCCACCGTCGCGCATCAGTTCTGGATCTGGACCGGCGCCAACATCGCCCCGATCAACTGGGTGCTCGGCGCCCTCGGCATCTATCTCGGACTGAGCCTGTGGCAGACGATCGGGGTGCTGGTGGTCGGGAACCTGATCGGGATGGCGATCTTCGGCTTCTTCGTGCTGATGGGCCAGCAGACCGCGGTCAGCCAGATGGTGCTCTCGCGGGCGGCGTTCGGCCGGCGCGGCGCCTACCTCCCCGCGCTGATGCAAGGGCTGCTGGCGGTGGGCTGGTGCGCCATCAACACCTGGATCATCCTCGACCTCGTCATCGCGCTGTTCGACAAGATCGGCATCCACGGGGGCGACGGTCTCAAGATCGCCGTCGCCATCGTGATCATGGCGGTCCAGGTCTGGCTGGCCGCGATCGGCTTCCGCGCGATCGCGCGCTTCGAGCGATGGACCGTGCCGGTCACCATCGTCGTGCTGCTCGCGATGACGATCGTGGCCTGGACGTCCGACAAGACCAACGTCGACTGGGGGTATGCCGGCGCCGGCCTGCACGGCAAGGCGCTCTGGAGCTCGCTGACCACCCTGATGACCGCGATCGGCATCGGCTGGGGCATCACCTGGTTCGCCTACGCGTCGGACTACTCGCGCTTCGTCTCGCAGAGCGTGTCGCGTCGCAAGCTCTACCTCGGGAGCGTGCTCGGCCAGTTCCTGCCGACGGTCTGGCTCGGCGTCTTCGGTGCCACCCTGGCCACCGTGTCGCAGGAGATCGACCCGGGCCAGCTCGTGGTCAACGCCTTCGGGAGCCTCGCGGTCCCGGTGCTCCTGCTCGTGATCCACGGCCCGATCGCGACGAACGTGCTCAACATCTACTCCTGCGGGCTGTGCGCCCAGACCCTCGACTGGAAGGTCGACCGTCGCCGGCTGTCCTACGGCGTTGGGGTCCTCGCCACGATCTTCACGATCTACCTGATCCTGAACGGCGACTTCGCCTCCAACCTCGACGGCTGGCTGGCCGGCCTGGTCACCTGGGTCGCTCCCTGGGGCGCGATCATGCTGGTCTACTACTACGCGATCGCCCGGCAGCGGATCGATGTCGACGCTCTCTTCGAGCCTCCCGGGTCGTGCAGGTCCCCGACATCGTCTGGGAGGCGATCATCCCGTTCCTCATCGGCATCGTCGCGACCTGGTCTTCGAGTACGGCATCCCGAGCTATCTCCAGGGCCCGTTCGCCAAGGGCCTCGGCGGGATCGACCTGTCGTGGCTCTCCGGCGCCCTCGTCGCCGGCGTCCTGTCCTACGTCGCGCTGTCGCGCCGCGCGCCCGCACCCCGGCCGTCGGCGTGGAGCCCGCCTGAATGGCAGGCGACTCGGGCCAGGCGCACGACGCCACTCAGCCGGCTGGTCCGGTGGTCTGGCCCGACGGGTTCCAGGCCGCCGCGACCCTCGGCTTCGACATGGACGCCGAGGACGTCGCGCTCACGGTCGACCCCGAGAGCCGGCACCGGCTCTCCGCCATGTCGCACCAGGCGTACGGCCCGCTCACCGGCGTCCCCCGGGTGCTCGACCTGCTGAAGCGGCACGACGTGCGGGCGACCTTCTTCTGCCCGGGCTACACCGCCGAGCGCTACCCGGACGTGCTCCGCCGGGTGCGCGACGAGGGTCACGAGATCGCCCATCACGGCTACCTCCACGAGGCCATGGCCGGGATGTCGCGCGACCAGGAGGCCGCCGTGCTCGACCGTGGGCTCGAGGCACTCGACCGGGTCGCCGGCGTCCGGCCGGTGGGCTACCGCGCACCGATGTGGGAGACGACGTACGCCACGGCGGAGCTGCTGCTCGACCGGGGCTTCCGCTACGACTCGAGCCTGATGGACTCCGACGTGCCCTACGAGCTCGCCGAGCACCCCGGCGAGGGCGCCCGGAGCATCGTCGAGATCCCGGTCGCGTGGGCGCTCGACGACTGGGAGCAGTTCGCGTTCGTGCCGGAGCTGTTCGGGCCGGGCGTCATCGAGGACCCGGCGAAGTCGCTGGCGATGTGGACCGCCGAGCTGACCGAGGCCCACCGGCACGGCTCGTGCTTCACGCTCACCGTCCACCCGTTCCTGAGCGGGCGGCTCGGGCGGCTCCGTGCCCTCGAGACGCTGATCGAGACCATGCAGAGCCTGCCCGGACTCTGGCTGGCCCCGGCCGGTGACGTCGCCGAGCACGTACGCTCCCTCGACCTGACCCCCCGCGTGTTCCCCCAGCCGGAGATTCCATGACCGACACCCCGCTCGGACCCGTCGACGGCACCCAGGTGCCCCGGTTCGCCGGCTCCGCGACGTTCGCCCGGCTCCCCCGCATCGACGAGGTGAGCACCTTCGACGTGGCGCTGCTGGGCGCGCCGTTCGACGGCGGCGTCTCCTTCCGCCCAGGGGCGCGGTTCGGCCCGAGCGCGATCCGGCAGGCCTCGCGCCACCTGCGGCCGGCGTACAACCCGATGCAGGACATCTCGCCGTACGGCGTCATCCAGGCCGTCGACGCCGGCGACGTGCCGTGCAACCCGTTCGACATCGACCACTCGCTGCAGCAGATCGACGACGGCGTCTCCGAGCTGCTGTCGTCGGGCGGGCGACCCGGTGATGCTGGGTGGCGACCACACCATCGCCCTCGGCGGGCTGCGCGCCGTCGCCCGGAAGCACGGCCCGGTCGCGCTGATCCACTTCGACGCCCACCTCGACACCTGGAACAGCTACTTCGGCGCCGACCGCACCCACGGCACGATCTTCCGGCGCGCCCACGAGGAGGGGCTGCTGATCCAGGACGCGAGCAGCCACGTCGGCATCCGCGGGCCCCTGTACAGCAAGGAGGACCTCAGCGACGACGCCGGCTTCGGCTTCGAGATCGTGCGCGCGGAGGACCTCGACCGGATCGGCCTGGACGAGATCGTCGACGGCGTGCGCCGGCGCACGAACGACGCGCCGGTCTACCTCTCCATCGACATCGACGTGCTCGACCCGGCGTTCGCGCCCGGCACCGGGACGCCGGAGATGGGCGGCCTCACGTCCCGCGAGCTGCTGGCCCTGGTGCGGGCGCTGCCGCCGGACCAGATCGTGGCGGCCGACCTGGTCGAGGTCAGCCCGCCCTACGACCACGCCGAGATCACCTCGCTCGCGGCCGCCACCCTCGGCTACGAGATCACCTCCCTGATGGCCAGGGCCGGGACGCCCTCGTGATCGACCTGCTCGTCCGCGACGTCCGGGTGCGTGACGAGGAGAGCGGCGCGTTCGCCGTGGTCGACCTCCACGTCGACGACGGCCGCATCGTCGCCGTCGACCCGCACGCGGACGACCCCGTCGAGGCGCGCGAGGTCGTGGACGGAGGCGGCGCGTGGGCGACAGCGCCGTACGTCGAGCCGCACGTGCACCTCGACGCGGCCCTCACCGCCGGGCAGCCCCGCTGGAACAAGAGCGGCACGCTCTGGGAGGGCATCGCCTGCTGGTCCGAGCGCAAGCCGATGCTCACCCGCGACGACGTCGTCGACCGCGCCGAGCAGACGCTGCGGTGGTACGCCGCGAACGGCACCCTCCACGTGCGCAGCCACGTCGACGTCACCGACCCGTCCCTGGTCGCGCTCGACGCCCTGCTCGAGGTCCGCGACCGCGTCCGCGACGTGGTGGACCTCCAGCTCGTCGCGTTCCCCCAGGAGGGGATCTGCTCGTTCCCCGACGGCGAGGAGCTGCTCGCCGAGGCCGCGCGACGCGGGGTGGACGTGATCGGAGCGATCCCCCACTTCGAGGACACCCGCGAGGACGGTGTGCGCTCCGTCGAGTACGCCGTCGACCTCGCCGACCGGCACGGCCTGCGCGTCGACGCCCACTGCGACGAGATCGACGACGAGCAGTCCCGCTTCGTCGAGGTGCTGGCGACGCGCGCCGCCCGCTCCGGGCTGCGCGACCGGGTGACGGCGAGCCACACGACCGCGATGGGCTCGTACAACCCGGCGTACAGCTACAAGCTCCACCGGATCATCGCCCGCTCCGGCATCCACATGGTCTCCAACCCGATGGTCAGCCTGCACCTGCAGGGACGCTTCGACGACTACCCGAAGCGCCGCGGCCTGACCCAGGTCAAGGAGCTGCTGGCGGCCGGGGTCAACGTCGCCTTCGGGCACGACGACGTGATGGACCCGTGGTACCCGCTCGGGACCGCGAACCCGCTCCAGGTCGCCCACGTCGGCACCCACGCGGCCCAGCTGCTGTCCCGCGACGAGATCGAGGAGACGTTCCGGATGGTCACCTCGCGCGCCGCGCGGGTGCTCGGTCTCGAGGAGGAGTACGGCGTGCGCGTCGGCGGGCCGGCCAGCTTCGTGCTGCTGCCCGCGACCGACGGGTACGACGCCGTACGCCGTCAGGTGCGGCCGACCCATGTCGTGGCGCACGGCCGGGTCCTCGCCACCACTCCCCCGTCGGTCACGACCCTGAGCTGGCCGGGCGAGGAGCCCACCGAGGTCACGTTCACGCCGACCGGCGGACCCGCCGTCTGACCTGCCAGATCCGGAGCGTCCCGACGATGACCGCGAGGGTGGCACCCGCGACCGCTGCGACCAGCAGCGCCACCGACAGCGGCGGGTGGCCGTCCCAGCCGAAGAACGAGACCTGGACCTGCTGGGTGTTCTGGGCGATGAACACGACGAGCAGGATGAGCAGCACCACCAGCGCGATCAGGGAGGCCCACGACCGGCTGGTGCGCGAGGCGCGCAGCGGGTCACGCCCCGTGGGGGCAGCCGGCTGGTCGTCGCGCTGAGCTTCGTCGTCCACGTGCGTTCCCGTCGTCGTCGTGACCACACCGTGCCCCATCCCCGCGCGCTCATGTGCCCGCGGGACGCGAACGCCCAGTTCCGGCGTGCTCCGGCGTCTATCCCGGTGGAAGCACCACACCGACCAGAGGAGAGACATGGGCACGATCGTCGTCAGCGAGAACATCACCCTCGACGGAGTCATGCAGGACCCCACCGGCGAGGAAGGGACCACCGTCGGCGGCTGGTTCCGCCAGGTCCCGGCCACGGACTTCGAGGCCTGGTCACTGCTCGAGATCGAGGAGGCGCAGAACGCCGCGGCGCTGCTCCTCGGGGGGCGCAGCTACCGCTGGTTCGCCGAGCGCTGGCAGGGGCGCGAGGGCGCGTGGGCGGACCGCCTGCGCGAGCTCCCGAAGCACGTCGTCTCCGCGACCCTCGACGACCTGTCGTGGGACCACACGACCGTGCTGACCGGTGACGCGGAGAAGTCCGTGGCCGAGCTCAAGAAGCAGGTCACCGGAGAGATCGTCGTGTACGGGAGCGGCGAGCTCGTGCAGACGCTGATGGCGCACGAGCTCGTCGACGAGCTGCGGGTGACGGTGTTCCCGAGCGTCGTCGGCGACGGACAGCGCCTCTTCCGCGAGGCGACCGTCCCGGCGTCCTGGCGGCTCACCGGGAGCCGCCAGGTCGGCGAGGGCCTCGTGTTCCTCACCTACCGCCCGACCCAGGACGCGTGAGGTCCGACGCCGGAAAGACGGACCGCCCCACCCGCAGCCCTGGGGCGCGGAGTGGGGCGGTCATCTGAGGGCCGTGGCTTTGGGGGGTGCCTCGGGCCCGTCGCCTGGTGCTCCCGAGAATCCGGCTAAGGGGGGGTGCCGGTCGGTCCTACCTGACGAAGTCTCAAGAGCAGGTTAAGCGCTGAACTGGCTCTGTGGGAAATCTTCGGGGGATTGGTTCCATACATTTTGCCGAATGGTCATGCGAGCTCGAACATGACCGACCGCGACGCCACGTCGGCCTGGGTCAGCCGCACCTGCGCCTCGGTGCCCAGCGGCAGCGCGTCCGGGCCGGTCAGGCGGGCCTCGACCGCCGGCTCCTGGATGGTCACCTTGCCCCGGGTGGCGTTCTTCTCGTCCACGTCGGTGACGACGCCGTCGAACGACTCCCCCACGCGCTGGTGGAGGATCCCGGCCTCGACGAGGTCGAGCACCATCGCCTCGTACTGCGAGGCGCGACGCCCGGCGTCGCGGAGGACGTCGGGGATGTCCGCGAGCTTGGCGAGCACCCACGCCGGCACGTCGGTGCCGGCGCACAGGGCCAGGCAGATCTCCCCGGCGTAGCGGTCACCGAGGCGACGGAGCGGCGCGGTCACGTGGGCGTACTCGGAGGCGAGCGCGGCGTGGATCGGGTCGGCCGGCATGTCACCGTCGAAGGCGACGTAGCCGCTGCCGCGCAGCAGCCGCGCGCACGCGGTGATCAGGGCTGCCTCGGCGGGCTTGCGAGAGTCGAGCCCGCGGATGAAGTCGGGGTACAGCTGCTCGGCCGGCCACTCGATGTGGAGGGCGCGGGCGATCCGGTGGAGCCGCTGGAGGTCGTGGGCCTGGGGTGGCGGCAGCGTGCGCAGCAGCCCGACCCGGGCGTAGACCATCAACGACGCGGCGGCGAAGCCGGTCAGCATCGAGATCTGCGCGTTCCAGGTCTCGGCCGGGATCATCGAGCGGAACTCGAGCGACCACTGGTCGCCGGTCACCTCGACCTCCTGCTCGGGCAACGGCAGCGAGATGCCCCCGCGTGCGGCCTCACGCTGGAGCCGGAGCTCGCCCACCTCGCGCAGCAGCTGGAGGACCTCGTCGGCTGTGCCGTCGTCGATCGCCTTCTGGACGCCGACGTAGTCGAGCTTGGCCCGCGAGCGGACCCGAGCCCGTTCGACATGGACGTCGGTGCCCTCCCCGGTGTCGTCGACATGGATCGTCCAGAGCAGGGCGGGGCGCACCTGGTCGGGGAGCAGCGACGCCGCCCCCTCCGACAGCGAGGTCGGGTGGAGCGGGATCTTGGAGTCGGCACCGTAGAGCGTCTCGCCCCTGGCGTGGGAGGCGACGTCGACCGGGTCGCCCGGCTGCACGAACGCCGCGACGTCGGCGATCGCGTAGTGCACGACGTAGCCGGAGCCCTCGCGCTCGAAGTGCAGCGCCTGGTCGAGGTCCATCGAGGACGCCGGGTCGATGGTCACGAACGGGATGTCCGTGCGGTCGAGGTCCGGCAGGCGCGGTGCGGCCGCGGCGGCGCTCGCCGCCGCCTCCACGTCGGGCGAGAACTCGGGGGTCACCTTGAGGTCGGACTGGATCTTCGCGATCCCGTCACGCAACAGCTGCGCCGCGACCTCGTCTCGGGCGTGGACGCGCACCACTCGGCTCGAGGACATGCCCCCACCTTAGTGATCCGGAGCGGGGGCTAGCCTCACCCGCGTGCTGATCCTGCTGCCGCCCAGCGAGGGGAAGGCCGAGCCGCGGCGTGGGCGGCCGCTGGACCTGGACGACCGGCCCGCTCGCCGACGCGCGCCGTCCGGTCGTCGAGGCGCTCGTGACCCTGTGCCGCGGGCCGGAGGAGGTCGCGGTCCGCACGCTCGGGCTGACACCGGGCCAGGTCGACGACGTGCGCCGGAACGCGCGGCTCGTGGAGCTGCCGACGGCTCCGGCCGAGCGCATCTACACCGGCGTGCTCTACGACGCGCTCGGCCTGACCACCCTCGAGGCGCCGGCCCACCGGCGGGCGTTGTCGCGGGTGGCGATCGTGTCGTCGCTCTACGGGCTGGTCCGGGCCGGCGAGCGGATCGCGCCGTACCGGCTCGCGGGCGGTGTCACCCTGCCCGGGCTCGGCGGCGTCGCGGCCCACTGGCGCGCACACCTCGATCCGGTCGTCCGGGAGACGGCCGGCCGCGGGCTCGTCGTCGACCTCCGGTCGTCGACGTACGCCGCGTTCTGGCGACCGGCGCCCGACCTCGCGGGGAGGGTGGTCACCGTCCGGGTGCTCCACGAGGTCAACGGCCGTCGGCAGATCGTCAGCCACTTCAACAAGGCGACCAAGGGCCGGCTGGTCCGGGCCGTGCTCGAGGACGGGCGCGACGCCCGGACCCCGGCCGCGTTCGCCCGCCTGCTCACCGACCTGGGGTGGGCCGTCGAGGTGGGCCCGCGACGAAGACCGGCACCCAGCTCGACGTGGTGGTCGGCGAGCTCTGAGCACTACCAGCGCTGGGGGTCGAGCATCTGGCCGGCGCCGGGTGGCTGGGCGTTGTAGAGGCGGAGGGAGCCCCTGACGCCCTCGGTGCCACTGCCGCCGGCCTCACCGGAGAACGACATGACGCTCACGGACGCGGTCGACAGCTCCATCCGGAACAGCGACGACAGCGGGGCGTCGACGGCGTGCGAGACGAGCATCTTGATCGGGGTCACGTGGCTGACCACCACGACGGTCTTGCCGGCGTGGCTCTCCAGCAGGTGCGAGAGCCCGTCGAGCACCCGCTTCTCGACCTCGCGGAACGCCTCACCACCGGCCGGGGCGACGTCGAGCGACCCCAGCCAGGACTCGATCTCCTCGGGCCACTGCTCGCGCACCTCGCCGAAGGTCAGCCCGTCCCAGGCGCCGAACTCCATCTCGGCGAACCGCGGCTCCTCGACCAGGTCCGACGCCCAGCCGTTCGGCCAGGATCTCGGCCGACTCGCGGGTCCGTCGCACCGGCGAGGCCACCACGACGTCGACCGCCTCGCCGATCGGAGCCAGCCACTCGGCGACCTCACGGACCTGCGCGCGACCCTCGTCGGTGAGGCCGGGATTGCTGCTGGCCAGCCCACCGGAGAAGCGCTTCTCGGCGGTCAACGCCGTCGCGCCGTGCCGGACGACCACCAGGGTCGTCACCGGACCAGCCGGGGGCGACCAGCCGCGGTAGCCGGCGAGCTCGGCCTGGACCGACCGCTGGGCCTGAGGTGACTGCACCTCCTCGACCGCCGACTCCGGCTCCTCCTCGGCCCGCTCGCCGACGTGCCAGGTGACCCCGCTGCGCTCGCCGTCCAGCGCCTCGTTGGCCAGCCGGTCGGCGTGCTTGTTCCGCTCGCGCGGCACCCAGGTGTACGTCGTCCCGAACGGCGCGAGTCGGTTGGCCTCGAGCGCCAACGGCTTCATGTCCGGGTGCTTGATCTTCCAGTTCCCGCTCATCTGCTCGACGACCAGCTTGGAGTCCATCCGGACCTCGATGTCGGCACCCGGCGCCACCTCGGCGGCCATGGTCAGGCCGGCGATCAGGCCGCGGTACTCGGCCACGTTGTTGCTGGCCACGCCGATCGTGGTGCCCTCCTCGGCGAGGACCCGCCCGGTGTCGGCGTCCTTGACCAGCGCGCCGTACGCCGCCGGGCCCGGGTTGCCGCGGGAGCCGCCGTCGGCCTCGACGACGACGTGTCGGACCTGGTCGCTCATGCCACCCTCAGAGGCCGCTCTCGGAGGTGCGGACCAGGATCCGGCTGCACTCCTCGCAGCGGATCACGTCGTCGTCCGCAGCCGCCCGGATCGTGGCGAGCTCGGCGTTGTCGAGGTCGAGCATGCAGCCGCTGCAGCTCCGGGCTCGCAGGAGCGCCGCGCCCGACGCCGTTCTTGGTCTCGCGCAGCCGGTCGTAGAGCGCCAGGAGGTCGGCCGGGACATCGGCGACCACGGGTCCGCGCTGCGCCTCCAGCTCGCCGAGCGAGTGGTCGATCTCGCCGAGCTTGGCGTCGCGGGACGCCGTGGCCGCCGCGAGCTTCTCGTCGGTCTCGGCGAGCTGGGCGGTGAGCCCGTCCAGGCCGCCTTGCGCGTCCTCGAGGCGCTCCATCACCTCGATCTCGTCGTCCTCGAGAGAGGTGATGCGGCGCTCGAGCGAGACCATCTCCTGCTGCATCCGCTGGATGTCCTTCGGGTTGCTGACCAGGCCCTGGTCGATCCGCTGCTGGTCGCGCTGACGTCGGGTCTTGACCTGCTCGACGTCGGCGTCGACCTTGGCCTGCTCGACGCCGAGGTCGTCGACGGCGATCCTGGCGTCCCGGGCCTCGCCGTCGAGGCGGGCCCGGTCGGTCGTCAGCTCCGCGAGCACGGCCAGCTCCGCGAGCGAGCGACGCTGGTGGCGCAGCTGGTCGGCGCGCGAGTCCAGGTCCTGCAGGTCCAGCAGTCTCACCTGGGCGGACGGGTCGGCCTTCACACGGGCTCCTCAGCGGTACGCAAGGTCTGGTCGGGGTCGGGCGTGTCACCTGCGGGCCTGCCACGCGTCGGTGCAGATCGTGCTCACCCGGACCTCCACCGTATCGCCCAGCGCCTCGCGCAGCCGCGCCGCCAGCTCGGGCAGCCACGTCCACTCCGCGGCCCAGTGGCTCACGTCGATCAGCGAGGGCCGTCCTTCTCGAGGAACTCGGTGGCCGGGTGGTGGCGCAGGTCGCTGGTGACGTAGACGTCGGCGCCGATCCCGAGGACCTCCGGGAGCAGGTCGTCGCCGGCGCCGCCCATCAGGGCCACCCGTCGTACGACGCGGTCGGGGTCGCCGCCCACCAGCACACCGCGCGGGGTCGCCGGCAGCGCACGGGCGACCGTGTCGGCGAACGCCCCGAGCGTCGTCTCGTCGAGCTCGCCGACGCGACCGACGCCGGTCGTCGCGGTCCCCGGGTCGGCGAGCTCGACCACGTCGTAGGCGACCTCCTCGTACGAGTGCGCCGCGAGCACCGCACGGACGACCTCGGTACGCCGCGACCGGGGCAGGACGACCTCGATCCGCAGCTCGTCGGTGACCTCCAGGTCGCCCACCGTGCCGACGGTGGGACTGGCTCCTTCCAGCGGCCGGAACCGCCCCTCCCCGGCGACGGTGTACGACACCGTGTCGTAGTCGCCGACGTGACCCGCGCCGGCGTCGGCCAGGGCGGCCCGCACGCGCTCGGCGTCGCCGAGGGGCGCGAACACCACGAGCTTGTCCAGCGGTCTCCCGACCGGCGCGGACGGGCCGGACGTCACGCAGCCCGAGCACGCGGGCCAGCGCGTCGGACACCCCGGGCGTGCCGTGGTCGGCGTTCGTGTGGGCGGACAAGAGGGCGGTAGCCGGCGCGGGTCAGCGTGGCCAGCGTGCGGCCCTTCGGTGTCGACTCGGCGACGCCGTGGACACCCCGCAGGAAGAGCGGGTGGTGGGTGAGCAGCAGGTCCGCGTCCCAGTCGGCCGCCTCCCGGGCGACCGGCCCGACCGGGTCGACCGCCAGCAGGATGCGGCGTACGTCGGAGCCCGGGTCGCCCGCGGCCAGGCCGACGGCGTCCCACTCCTCGGCGGTCTCGGGCGGGTACCACCCGTGGACCAGGTCCACCACGTCACCCAGCGTCGGCACGTCCCGACCCTAGCGAGGACGCTCCGACCGCGCGTCGCGCGGACGGAGCGACCGGAGCTACGCCGATGCCCGCTCGCGGGCGAGCCTCTGAACGGTCAGCGCGCCTCGAGGGCCAGCCGCGCGCCGAGCGCGACGAAGCATGCGGCGAAACCCCGGCGCAGTCGCATCGACGAGCCGCGGCCGGGACAGGACCCGCTCCCGGAGGACGGCGGCCAGTGCGCCGTACGCGACGAACACCACGAACGTGAGAACCATGAAGACGACGCTGAGTCCCGTCATCCGCAGGACCGCGTGCGGTGTGCCGCCCGGCACGAACTGCGGCAGGAACGCGAAGAAGAACACCGTCAGCTTCGGGTTGAGCAGGTTGATGGTGATGCCGGTCCGGATCACTCGCCACGGGGAGCCGTCCACCTCCTCGGCCACGGCGAGGCTGCCGGTGTCGCGCCAGGTGCTCCAGGCCATCCACAGCAGGTAGGCCACGCCGGCGTACTTGACCGTCGCGAACGCGACCCCGCTCGCGTGCAGCAGCGCGGCGAGCCCGGTGATCGCCGCCACGAGGTGGGGCAGGATCCCGAGGGTGCACGCGAAGGCGGCCAGGACGGCCGCTCGCGTCCCGCGGACCAGGCCGGTGCCCAAGGTGTAGAGGGCGCCGGTGCCGGGGATCAGCACGACCACCAACGAGGTGACCCAGAAGGTGACGGACATCAGTTGACCTGGCGGTCGCGGCCCTCCCAGTAGGGCGCGCGGAGCTTGAACTTCTGCAGCTTCCCGGTCGCCGTCCGCGCGAGCACGTCGCGGAACTCGACCGTCGACGGGGCCTTGTAGCGCGCCACCTTCGACTTCACGTAGTCGATCAGCTCCTGCTCGGTCAGCGGCGACCCCTCCGCCTTGACCACCAGGGCCTTGATCGTCTCGCCCCACTTCTCGTCGGGCACCCCGATCACGGCGACCTCGGCGACGTCGGGGTGGCTGAAGATCGCGTCCTCGACCTCGATCGAGGAGACGTTCTCGCCGCCGGTGATGATCACGTCCTTCTTCCGGTCCTGGATCACCAGGTAGCCGTCGGAGTCGATGAAGCCGCCGTCGCCGGTGTGGAACCAGCCGTCCGCCAGGGCCGCGGCCGACTCCTCGGGCTGCTCCCAGTACCCCTCGAGGCAGACGTTGGAGCGGGCCAGCACCTCGCCCTCCTCGTCGACCTCCAGCGTGACCCCGATGGCCGGCGTCCCGGCGCGGACGAGCTTGTGGGCGCGCTCCTCGGGCTCGAGGTCGTCCCACTCCGACCGGGACCGGTTGACGGTCAGGAGGGGTGAGGTCTCGGTGAGACCGTAGATCTGGACGAACTCCCAGCCCAGCTCGGCCTCGACCCGGGCGACCGTCTTGGTCGGCGGCGGAGCCCCGGCCACGATGATCCGGGTGCGGTCGCGGCCGGGGATCTCGCCGTCCCAGTCGGGGGCGGCCTCGAGCACCGCGGCGACGACGGCCGGGGCCGCACACATCACCGTGACGCCGTACTGCTCGACGCGGCGGAGGATCTCGGCGCCGTCGACCTTGCGCAGCGCGACCTGGGGCACGCCGCACCCGGTCATCGCGAACGGCATGCCCCAGCCGTTGGCGTGGAACATCGGCAGCGTGTGCAGGTAGACGTCGCGGTCGGTGACGCCGGCGTGGAGCGCGAACGTGACGGCGTTGGTCCAGATGTTGCGGTGGGTGATCTGCACGCCCTTCGGGCGGGCGGTCGTGCCCGAGGTGTAGTTGATCGTGGCGGTCGCGTTCTCGTCCGGCTCCCAGGCCCGCGGCTCGACGCCGTCGAGGAAGAGGTCGTCGTCCTCCCCCAGGACGAACACGTGCTCCGCCTTCAGGTCGGCCAGGACGTCCTGGAGCTCGGGGTCGACGTAGACGACCCGCGCCCCGGAGTGCTCGACGATGTACTGCACCTCGTCGAAGGACAGCCGGAAGTTCACCGGCACCAGGACCCGGCCGTAGCCGCAGACCCCGAAGAACGCCGTGAAGAGCCGCGCGCTGTTGTGCGAGACGAAGGCCACCCGGTCGCCGACGTCGAGACCGAGCGCATCGTGGCGGGCGGCCATCGCCGCGGCCAGCTCGCGCACGCGGCCGTAGCTGAGGTCACCGAGCGAGCTGGCCGGCTGGTCCGGCTCGTCCGCCAGGCCGGTGCGCTCGGCGTAGACCGCCGTCGCGCGGTCCAGGAAGTCGTTGACGCTGAACGGGACGATCATGACCGCAGATTAGTCCCGCCGAGACCCGAACAGGACGGGTGAACCATTCGGTGGTCCTCGTCGTACCCCTGGTCAAGATAGGTAAGCCTCACCTACATTCGTCTGGGCTCGACGGAAGGAACCCCCATGGGTATCGGCACGACGCTCCTGCTCGGCTTCATCGCCGGCGTCACCATCCTCTGCGGCATGCCCCTGGGTCGGATGCGGCGCCCCAGCGAGGCGCTGCGCGTCACCCTGAACGCGCTCGCCATCGGCGTGCTGGTCTTCCTGGTGTGGGACGTCCTCTCGGCGGCGTGGGAGCCGATCGACGAGGGCCTGGCCGCCCATCACGAGTCGGGCGCCGGGCTCGGCTCGACGTTCGGGTACGGCGTGCTCTTCGTGCTCGGCCTGAGCGTCGGCCTGCTGGGGCTCCAGCAGTACGAGGCGTGGATGGGCCGACGGGTGCGGCGGGTCCGCCAGTCGACGGGCCCGGGCGCGATGGCGAGCCAGGAGCTGCGCTCGCGCGGCATCGCGTCGTGGTCGCCCGGGAAGCAGCTCGCGCTGCTCATCGCCGTCGGCATCGGGCTGCACAACTTCGCCGAGGGCCTCGCGATCGGTCAGGCCGCGGCGAGCAGCGAGATCGCCCTCGCCACGCTGCTGGTGATCGGCTTCGCGCTGCACAATGCGACCGAGGGCTTCGGCATCGTGGCGCCCCTGGCCGCGGAGGCCCAGCAGGACGAGGCCGCGCGGCCCTCCTGGGGACTGCTGCTGATGCTTGCCGCGATCGGTGGCGGACCGACGTTCGTCGGCACGGCCGTCGGCCACTCGTTCACCAGCGAGCCGGTGTCGGTGATCTTCCTGACCCTGGCCGCGGGCTCGATCCTCTACGTCGTGATCCAGCTGCTGGCGATCGCCGGTCGGAGCGCGCGCAAGGACCTGATCTACACCGGTGTCCTGATCGGGCTGCTGGCCGGGTTCCTCACCGACGCGATCGTCACCGCCGCCGGCGTCTGATCCTTCGTCGGCGGCCGAACCACGGGCCGGGTAACGTCGAAACGGTGCCTGCCTCTCATGTTCGACCCCTGCTGACCGTCTTCCTGGGCTGGCTCTGGGTGATGGCGGGGGCCAACCTGGCGGCGCCCCTCTACGCCGTGTACGCCGGCGACTACGGCTTCTCCGGCATCGTCTTGACGACGGTGTTCGCGACGTACGCCGTCACGCTGGTCGCCACCCTGCTCCTCGCCGGGCGGCTCGCCGACCGGGTCGGGCGGAGGCCGGTGATCCTGGCGGGGCTGGTGGTCGCCGCGATCGCACTGGTGCTCTTCACGGCCGCGTCGGCGACCTGGTGGCTCTACGCCGCCCGCGCGCTCCAGGGCGTCGCCGTCGGGCTGATCAGCGGGCCGGCCACGGCCGCGCTCGTCGAGATCGACCCGCTGCGCGACCAGGCGCGGCCGGCCCTGCTCGCGGGCCTGGCCCAGGCGGTGGGCAGCGGCCTGGGTCCCCTGCTCAGCGGGGTCCTGGCCCAGTGGGTGCCCGGCCCGCTCCACACGCCCTACCTGGTCGGGCTGGTCGGCACCGCGGCGGCGGCCGCCTTCGTCTGGACCCTGCCCGACGGCGTCCGCAGTGAGGAGCCGTGGCGCATCCAGTGGCCGCGGGTGCCCCACGACCTCCGCGCCGACTTCCTGCGGCTGGGCGTCACCGCGGGGCTGGTCTGGGCCTCGCTGGCGCTGTACCTCTCGGTCGTCCCGTCGTACGTCGCGGGGTTGCTGTCGACCTCGAACCTCGCCCTGCTCGGCGCCAACTCCGCGCTGGCCTGCTTCGCCTCCGCGGGCACGCAGGTCTGGACCCAGCGCCGGCGTGGGGACCGGCGCCGCTGGCAGGCAGTGGGGCTCTGCCTGCTCGCCGTCGGTCTGGTCCTGATGATCGTCTCGTCGCTGACGGAGTCCCTGGTCACCGTGCTGCTCGGCGCCATCGTCACCGGCGCCGGGCACGGCCTCGGCTTCCTCCACGCCCAGGACGAGCTCAACACGGTGGCTCCGACCGCGCGCCGAGCCGAGGTGAGCGCGGCCTTCGTGTGCTGCCTCTACGTGGTCGTCGGCGGCTCCGTGATCGCGGTCGGGGCGCTGGAGGAGGTCGCCACGCTGAGCCACGCGGTCAGTCTCGTGGGTGGGCTCCTCACGCTCGGGGCCCTGGCCACCGCGACGTGGCACTGGCGGGTGGCGGTCGCTCGGCCCGCGGCTGGCAGCACCTGAACGCGCGGCCCTAGCATGAGCGCGTGACGCTGTCAGAGGACCGGGAGAGCGTCGCCCTTCCGCACCGGGTGCGGTCGGTCGACCGGGCCATGGAGCTGCTGAAGGCGGTGGCCGAGGGCGGGAGCGCTCACGGCCTCACGGCGTTGGCGCGGCAGTGCGACCTCAACCGCGCCACCGCCTGGCGGCTGCTGCTCACCCTCGAGGCCCAGGGCATGGTGGTCCGCGACGCGCGCGACGGCAGCTTCGCGATCGGGCCGGCCGTCGCCGGGCTCACGACCACGCCGACCCGGTCCCTGGCCGAGACCGCGCAACCTCTGCTCGAACGGGTCAGCCTCGAGACGGGCGAGATCGCGTGTCTCGGCGTGGTCGACGGCAACGACCTGCACTACGTCGCCGAGGTCATCCCGACGATCGTGCAGGAGCAGTCGTGGCTCCGGCAGCCGGTGGTGCTGCACGCCTCGTCGATGGGCAAGGCGTTCCTCGCCTACCTCGACGACGAGCGGGTGGCCTCGCTGGTCGGCGAGTGCCTCCGCGCTTCACCGAGACCACCATCACCGACACCGCGGCGCTCCGCGACGAGCTGCGGCGGATCCGGGCGCAGGGGTACGCCGTGTGCCGCGGCGAGCTCGAGGAGGGCTCGTGGGGCGTGGCCTCGCCCGTGCTCGGGATCCGCGAGGAGCCGGTCGCCGTGGTCTGCCTGTGGGGCCCGGACCGCCGGGGCGACCACGCCCGGCTCGAGGCCCTCGGCCGGCTCGCCCGGCGTACGGCGCGCGAGCTGCGGGTCGCCTGACACCTCGTCGTCCGCCGCGGACGTGGTGGGCGCAAAGGGACTCGAACCCCTGACATCTTGCTTGTAAGGCAAGCGCTCTACCAGCTGAGCTATGCGCCCTCGCCCGAGCTCCTGGAGGGCCGAGCGCCGCACAGACTAATCGAGTGGACCGGCGCCGACCCAATGCCTAGACGACCACGCTGAGCAGCATCACGCAGCCGAGCCCCATCACCGAGATCACGGTCTCCATCACCGACCACGACCGGATCGTCTGCCCGACGGTGAGCCCGAAGTACTCCTTGACCAGCCAGAAGCCGGCGTCGTTCACGTGGCTGAAGAACAGCGAGCCGGCACCCACGGCCAGCACCAGCAGGGCGAGGTGGGCGTCGGTGAGCTCGGCGCCGAGCGGTCCGACGATCCCGGCCGCGGTCACCGTGGCCACCGTGGCCGAACCCGTTGCGAGCCGGATGCCGACGGCCACGAGCCAGCCGAGCAGCAGCACCGAGAGGCCGGAGTCCTTGGCGGCGTCGGCGATGACCTGCGCGACGCCCGAGTCGGAGAGCTCCTGCTTGAAGCCGCCGCCGGCGGCCACGATCAGCATGATCGAGGCGACGCCGGGCAGGCCCGCACCGAGCGAGTCGTTGACCTCCCGCCGGTTCATGCCCGAGGCGCGGCCCACGGTCAGCATGGCCACCAGCACGCCGACCAGCAGGGCGACCGCGGGCTCGCCGACGAAGTCGAGCACGTTGCGCGTGGTGGTGCCGTCGTCGAGGGTGAGCTCGCCGATCGCGCGGATCAGCATCAGCAGCACCGGCAGCACGATGGCCAGGACCGCCATCGCGAACGTCGGCGTACGCCGCGGCTCCGCGGAGTTCTCGCCCTGCTCGCGCTCCTCCATGTCGGCGGCCGCCTCGCCCTGCGGGTGCGGGGTCTCGACGGGCACCCAGCGGTTCACCGCGACGGCGAGCAACGGACCTGCCACCACCAGGGTCGGGACCGCGACGATGAGGCCGAAGATCAGGGTCAGCCCGAGCGGCGCCCCGAGCAGGTCGATCGCGGTCAGCGGGCCCGGGTGCGGCGGGACCAGTCCGTGCAGGATCGAGAGACCGGCGAGGGCCGGGATGCCGACGAGCATCAGCGGGACCTTCGTGCGCAGCGCCACGAGGACCACGATCGGCACCAGGATCACCACGCCGATCTCGAAGAACATCGGGAGCCCGATGATCGCGGCGATCAGGGCCATCGCCCAGGGCAGCCGCTTCGGTCCGACCCGGTCGACGATGGTGTCGACGATCCGGTTGGCGCCGCCGGAGTCGGCGAGGAGCTTGCCGAGCATGGCTCCGAGCGCGATCAGGAGCCCGACGCTGCCGAAGGTCTCGCCGACCCCGGTCACGAAGCTGTCGAGGGCGTCCTCCGGCGGCACGGCCGCGACCGCGGCGAGCACCGCCGTCCCGAGCATCAGCCCCAGCAGCGGGTGGAACTTCGCCCACACGATCAGGAGCACGACGGTCGCGATGCCGAGCACCGCCGCCGCGAGGAGCTGGGTGTGGCCCGCGTCGCTGAGCGGCGCGGCCATGGGGAGGACGGCGGGGGTCACGAGGACCCTCCTTCCTGGTCGGGTCCGAGGCGTCCGAGCACCTCGGTCAGTGACTTGTCGGCGTCACCCTCGGCACTGACCGAGAAGCCGGGCTCGTCGGGCTGCAGCGGCTCGAGCGTCGACAGCTGGCTGGGCAGGAGGGACGCCGGCATGTAGTGGCCGCGGCGTTGCTCGAGACGCTCGCGCAGGGTCTCGGCGGTCGCCGTGACGTGGCAGAACACGACGTCCGGCCGGCCGTCGCGGAGCCGGTCGCGATAGGCGCGGCGCAGTGCGGAGCAGGTGACGACGGCGCTCTCCCCCGCCCGAGCCCGCTCGTCGAGCCAGGCGCCGATGGCGTCGAGCCAGGGCCACCGGTCCTCGTCGGTCAGCGGCTCCCCACGCGACATCTTCTCGACGTTCGCACGCGGATGGAGCTCGTCGCCCTCCTGGAAGGCCCAGCCCAGCCGGTCGGCCAGGCGGCGGGCGAGGGTGGTCTTGCCACTGCCGGACACGCCCATGACGACGACGAGGACGAGGTCCGACATGACTGCGACGTACCCAGCCGGACCGGTTTCAGACCTGGGTCGGAGTCCCGGGCAGCCTCACCGGGTCTCGACGCGCATCCCGGGCGATGCCCACGCTGCGCGCTCGTTCCTCGCGCTCGACGGCTCGTCTCACAAATGAGTCGAGCCGCTGGCGTCTCGGGTCACCAGCGGCTCAACAGGAGGAACAGTACCCATCGGCCACGCCCGTTCCAACACCTGAACGGCCATTTGATTGAAAATAGCCCGGCTGGTCTAGGCCAGCTGGTGCAAGTGAGCCAGGTGGTCCTCGAGGTCGCGCTCGTCGGGGAGCTGGTGGTGCACCGACCAGCGCACGATCCCCTCCTTGTCGACCGCGAACGACGACCGCCGGGCGACCCCCAGCTCGGGGTCGAACACGCCGTACGCCGAGGCGACGGCACCGTGCGGCCAGAAGTCGCTGAGCAGCGGGAAGTTGAGCCCGTCGCGGTCGGCGAAGACCCGCAACGAGTAGGTCGGGTCCGTCGAGATCGCCATCACCTCGGTGTCGAAGGTGAGGAACTCGTCGAGCCGCTCGCGGATGCCGGTCATCTCGCCCGTGCAGACGTTGGAGAACGCCCACGGGAAGAACACCAGGGCGACCGCCTTCTGACCCCGGAACGAGGACAGCGTCACCTGCTGACCGAACTGGTCACGCAGGGAGAAGTCCGGCGCCGGGGTGCCGACGGCCAGCCCGGGGGCCGGCGCGTCAGTCGAGTTCAGCGAGCTCACGCTTGAGGATCTTGCCAGTAGCGTTGCGCGGCAGCTCATCCAGGAACACGAACTCGCGCGGGACCTTGTAGCGGGCGAGGTTCTCCTTGACCCAGTCCTTGAGGTCGTCGACGCTCGGCTGGGGCTCGCTGACGACCACGAAAGCCTTCAACCGCTTGCCGAACTGGTCGTCCTCGACACCGATGGCGGCCACCTCGACCACCGACTCGTGGCGCGAGAGACAGTCCTCGACCTCTTGCGGGAAGACGTTCTCGCCGCCGGAGACGATCATCTCGTCGTCGCGTCCCTCGACGTGGAGCCGGCCGCTCTCGTCGAACCGGCCTACGTCGCCGGACGACATCAGGCCGTCGACGAGCTCCTTGGACTCCGGCGACGACCCCGTGCCACCGGTGTAGCCCTCGAAGAGCATGCCGTTGCCGACGAAGATGCGTCCCGACTCTCCTCGCGGGACCTCCTGACCGTCCGGGTCCAGGATCTTCACGACGGTCGCCCACGGCGGCTTGCCGGCCGACGACGGCGACTCGCGCAGGTCGCGGGGCGTCGCGATCGACGCGTAGGCGACCTCGGTCGAGCCGTAGATGTTGTAGAGGTTGTCGCCGAAGTTGTCCATCCACTCCAGCGCCAGGTCGCCCGGGAGCGCCGAGCCGGAGGCCGCGGTCACCTTGAGCGTCGGCAACGGGTAGCCGCTCGAGGGTCTCCTGCGGGAGGTTGAGCACCCGCTGCAGCATCACCGGGATCACCACGAGCGAGTCGCACCGCTCGTCGGCGACCGCGGCCAGGCACTGCTCGGGGTCGAACCGCCGACGCAGCACGACCGTCGAGCCGAGCAGCATGGACAGCGCCAGGTGGGCGAAGCCCCAGGTGTGGAACAGGGGCGCGGCGATGTGCGTGCGCCAGCCGTAGCGCAACGGCATCCGCGACAGCAGCGACACCGCCGCACCGACACCCGCCTCGCTGCGCGGCGCACCCTTGGGCGCACCGGTGGTCCCTGACGTGAGGATCACGATCCGGGCGTGGTGGTCGGGTGCGTCGAGGTCGGAGTCGTCGTACGCCGGGATCAGCGACTCGATCGGGTCGACCGCGGGGTCGTCGCTGTCGACCCAGCCCAGCAGCCGGGTGTCGACGTCGGCCCCGGAGAGCAGGCCGGTGAACTCCTCGTCGTGGACGACGACCCGTGGCCCCTCGCGCTCGAGGACGTCGACGAGCTGCGGGCCGGCGAAGGCGGTGTTGAGCAGCAGGATGTCGGCGCCGCACTTGGCCGTCGCGACCATCGCGTCGACGAAGCCGCGATGGTTGCGGCACATCACGGCGACGCTGTCACCCTCGCGGACCCCGCGCTCGGCGAGCGCCCGCGCCAGGGCGTTGGACCGGCGGTGCATCTCACCGAAGGTGAGCGAGCCGAGCTCGTCCACGAGCGCCACCCGGTCGGGGTCGCGGAGCGCCATCGCGATGAAGCCACCGGCCGGTCCGGTGCCCCACTCCTTGAGCGCCTTGCCGATACGGGCGAGGACGGCCGGCGAGAGCGGGCGCAGGATGCCCGAGCCGCCCAGGACACGCGCCGGCGTACCGACGTTGCCGGCCAGCGACAGTGCCCGGCCGACGACCGGATGGGACGCCAGAGCGGCTCGGGTCACGCGGGCGACTTCGGCGTCACGAGCCGGGTGGCCGCCCAGTCCTTGCTCACGGCCGCGGTCGTGGTCAGCGCCAGCCCGGCGATCGGCGCTGCCTCGGTGATGTCGGCGGGGTCGACGGCGTTGGCGCGGCCGACCTTGGGGGTCAGCAACCAGATGACGCCGCCTCCGACCAGGTCGGTCAGCGAGTCGACGAGGCCGTCGACCAGGTCGCCGTCCTCGTCGCGCCACCAGAGCAGGACGACGTCGACGACGTTGCCGTAGTCGCTGTCGACCATGTCGGAGTCGATGACGTCCTCGATCGCGACCCGCAGGTCGTCATCGGTGTCGGAGTCCCAGCCCAGCTCCTGGACCACGAGGCCCTTGCTGAGGCCGAGCCGCGCGGCCGGACCAGCAGGTGCGTCGGTAGGGGTGGAACCGCCACCAGCGGTCGGGCTCAACGACTTCCTCCAGACGATCGGGGCCCGACGACACGCTGTCGTCCGGCTCAGGTGGGCAGTAGTCCACCGGACTCCGCCGCTCGACGCAAGCCACGGGCCACCTCGAGGCGCTCCCGGGACCTACTCACGGGTAGCAGACGCTCGGATTTCACCCCGATCGGACGCGTGACACGATGAACGGGTGAGTGAGACTTCTGCCGCCACCCCCGCGGCCACCACCTCGACTGACACGGAGGTGACGCAGACCCGCGCGGTGATCCACGAGGGCCTGCCCACCCAGCTCCCGGACATCGATCCCGAGGAGACCCAGGAGTGGCTCGACTCGTTCGACGACCTGACCGACACCCACGGCCGTGAGCGAGCCCGCTACGTGATGCTGCGTCTGCTCGAGCGCGCCCGTGAGAAGCAGGTCGGCGTCCCGGCGCTGCGCAGCACCGACTTCATCAACACGATTCCGCCCGAGCGTGAACCGTGGTTCCCGGGCGACGAGGAGATGGAGCGCCAGATCCGGCGGTTGATCCGCTGGAACGCCGCCGTGATGGTCTCCTCGGCCAACCGCAAGGGTCTCGAGGTCGGCGGCCACATCGCGACGTACGCCTCGGCGGCCAGCCTCTACGAGGTCGGCTACAACCACTTCTTCCGCGGCAAGGACCACCCCGGTGGCGGCGACCAGCTGTTCATCCAGGGCCACGCCTCCCCCGGTGTCTACGCGCGGGCCTACCTGATGCAGCGGCTCACCGCCGAGCAGCTCGGCCGGTTCCGCCAGGAGGTCCAGCACGGGCCGGGCGCCGGGCTGTCGTCGTACCCCCACCCGCGACTGATGCCGGACTTCTGGGAGTTCCCGACGGTCTCGATGGGTCTGGCCGCGCTGAACTCGATCTACCAGGCGCGGTTCAACCGCTACCTGAGCAACCGCGGGATCAAGGACACCAGCGACCAGCACGTCTGGGCGTTCCTCGGCGACGGCGAGATGGGCGAGCCCGAGTCGCTCGGCGCGATCGGTCTGGCCGCGCGCGAGGAGCTGGACAACCTCACCTTCGTCATCAACTGCAACCTGCAGCAGCTCGACGGTCCGGTGCGCGGCGACGGCAAGATCATCCAGGAGCTGGAGTCGTACTTCCGCGGCGCCGGCTGGAACGTGATCAAGGTCGTCTGGGGCCGCGAGTGGGACTCGCTGCTCGCCCAGGACGTCGACGGCGCCCTCGTGAACCAGATGAACCGCACCCCCGACGGGCAGTTCCAGACCTACTCCGTCGAGACCGGTGCCTACATCCGCGAGCACTTCTTCGGCACCGACGCGCGGCTGCGGAAGATGGTCGAGAACATGACCGACCGCGACATCGAGCTCCTGCCCCGCGGCGGCCACGACTACCGCAAGGTGTACGCCGCCTTCGACGCCGCCGCCAAGCACACCGGCCAGCCGACGGTGATCCTGGCCCACACGATCAAGGGCTGGACCATCGACGCCCTCGAGGGCAAGAACGCCACCCACCAGATGAAGAAGCTGAACGCCCCGACCCTCAAGGCGTTCCGCGACCGGCTCGAGCTGCCGATCTCCGACCAGGACATCGACGAGCACTACGAGTTCGACGGCTCCGCGCCGTTCTACCACCCGGGTGAGGGCTCGGCCGAGCTCGAGTACCTCCGCGACCGGCGTCGCTCGCTCGGTGGCGGCGTCCCGATGCGTCGCGTCGACCCGCGGCCGATCACGCTGCCCGGCAACACGATGTACGACGAGCTCAAGGCCGGGCTCGGGCAAGCAGAAGATCGCCACCACCATGGCGTTCGTCCGCCTGCTCAAGGACCTGATGAAGGACGACGAGATCGGCAAGCGGATCGTCCCGATCGCCCCCGACGAGTACCGCACGTTCGGCATGGACTCGATGTTCAGCTCGGCCAAGATCTACAACCCGGCCGGGCAGCTCTACGAGTCCGTCGACCGCAGGCTGCTGCTGGCGTGGAAGGAGTCGCCGCAGGGCCAGATGCTCCACGAGGGCATCTCCGAGGCCGGCTGCGTCGCGTCCGCCACCGCCGCGGGATCGGCGTACGCCACCCACGGCGAGCCGATGATCCCGGTCTACATCTTCTACTCGATGTTCGGCTTCCAGCGCACCGCCGACTCGATCTGGGCGATGGCCGACCAGCTGGCGCGCGGGTTCCTGATCGGCGCCACCGCCGGCCGGACCACCCTCACCGGCGAGGGGCTGCAGCACGCCGACGGCCACTCCCCGCTGATCGCCCTGACCAACCCGGCAGTCGTCCACTACGACCCCGCGTTCGCCTACGAGATCGCGCACATCATGCAGAGCGGTCTGGGCCGGATGTACGGCTCGACCGAGCAGCACCCGCACGGTGAGGACGTCATCTACTACCTGACCGTCTACAACGAGCCGATCAGCCAGCCGGTCGAGCCCGAGGGGCTGGACGTCGAGGGGCTGCTCAAGGGCATCTACCACCTGGCCGGTCCGCTCGGCGGGCTGGCGGACGACGCTCCCCGGGTCCAGCTGATGGCCAGCGGGGTCGGGCTGCCCTGGGTCCAGCGGGCCCAGCAGCTGCTGCGCGACGACTGGGGCGTGGCCGCCGACCTCTGGTCGGTCACGTCGTGGAACGAGCTCTCACGCGACGCGCTCGCCGCCGAGGAGTGGAACCTCATGCACCCGCTCGAGGAGCCGCGCACGGCGTACGTCACCGACAAGCTCGAGGACGCCGCCGGCCCGGTGGTCGCCGTCAGTGACTACATGAGGGCGGTCCCGCAGACGATCTCGCGCTGGGTCCCGCAGTCGTTCCACGCCCTCGGTGCGGACGGGTTCGGCTTCGCCGACACGCGTGCGGCTGCGCGACGGTTCTTCAAGATCGACGCGGAGTCGGTGGTCTGCCAGGCCCTCGCCGCGCTCGCCGAGGAGGGCCGGATCGGCCGCGACGCCGTGCAGAAGGCGCTCGACCACTACCGGATCGACGACCCCACCGCCGTGTCGGGGGTCAAGCAGGAGGGCGGCGACGCCTGAGCGGCCCTCCCGCTCTCCTATGCTGATCCCGCGCCGAGGGGGCACGGGCTCCCGCGCGCGGCAGCTGGGGGGAGCCACCGATGAGCCGCCCGACGATCCTGACCGTCGACGACGACCCACAGGTCTCGGCCGCGCTCACCCGCGACCTGAAGCGCCGCTACGGCGCCGAGTACCGCGTCCTGTCGGCGACCGCGGCGGCGCAGGCGCTCGAGCTGCTCGGCCAGCTCGCCCTGCGCACCGACCCGGTGGCGCTGATCGTCAGCGACCAGCGGATGCCCGAGCAGACCGGCATCGAGCTGCTGGGTGAGTCGCGCAGGCTCGCGCCCGAGGCCAAGCGGCTGCTGCTCACGGCGTACGCCGACACCGACGTCGCGATCGCCGCGATCAACGACATCGGGCTCGACTACTACCTGCTCAAGCCCTGGGACCCGCCCGAGGATCGGCTCTTCCCGGTCATCGACGACCTGCTCGGCGACTGGCGGCACGGCCATCCGGAGATCACCACCGACATCCAGGTCGTGGGCGACCGCTGGTCCGACCGCACCCACGAGCTGAAGACGTTCCTGGCCCGCAACCACGTGCCCTACCGGTGGTACGACGTCGAGCGCGACGAGGAGGGTGGCCGCCTGTTCGAGCTGGCGGGCAGCGCCCGCGCCGACCTGCCACTCGTGCTGGTGCCCGACCGCGACCCGCTGCGCGCGCCGACCCTGCTCGAGGCCGCGGGCGCGCTCGGTCTCCACGTCGAGGCCGAGCAGCCGTTGTACGACGTGTGCATCGTCGGCGGCGGCCCCGCGGGGCTCGCCGCCGGGGTGTACGCCGCGTCGGAGGGACTGAGCACCGTCATCGTGGAGCGTGAGGCTCCCGGCGGTCAGGCAGGTCAGAGCTCGGCGATCGAGAACTACCTCGGCTTCCCCAAGGGCCTCAGCGGCTCCGACCTGGCGCAGCGGGCGCTCGCGCAGGTGTCGCGGTTCGGCGCCGAGCTCGTGCTGGCACGCGAGGTGGTGGGACTCGAGCAGCGCGGCACGGTTCGCGCGGTGCTGCTCGAGGGTGGCGCCGAGGTCGAGGCGCGCTCGGTGGTCGTCTCGACCGGAGTCTCGTACCGGCGGCTCGAGGCGGAGGGCGTCGAAGGACTGACCGGGAAGGGCGTCTACTACGGCGCGACCGCAGCCGAGGCCGCGCAGACCGCCGACGAGGTGGTCTACATCGTCGGGGGCGCCAACTCCGCCGGGCAGGCCGCCCTCAACTTCGCCCAGCACGCCAAGGAGGTCACCCTCGTGGTCCGCGGGGCCGACCTGCTGGCCACGATGTCGACGTACCTCGTCGACCGGATCACGGCCTCCCCCACGATCACGGTCCGCTGCGGCACCGAGGTCGGCGCCGCGGACGGCGACGGACACCTCGAGCGCCTGACCCTGGTCGAGCGCGCCACCGGGCGTCGCGACGAGGTCGAGGCGTCCTGGCTGTTCGTGTTCATCGGCGCCTCTCCCCGCACCGACTGGCTGGACGGCTCGGTGGCGCGCGACCCGCACGGCTTCGTGCTGACCGGGCCCGAGGTCGCGACGTCGGACGCCCCCTGGGTTCTGGCCCGCGCGCCGTTCGCGCTCGAGACGAGCCTGCCCGGGGTGTTCGCGGCGGGCGACGTGCGGCTCGAGTCGATGAAGCGCGTGGCGTCGGCCGTCGGCGAGGGCGCGATGTCGATCTACCTGATCCACCGCTACCTGGCGACGGTCTGAGATGGACGTCGAGGAGCTGCGCGGCATCGAGCTGTTCACCGGGCTGACCGGCGACCAGCTGGCCGAGCTCGCGACGGGCGGCGACGAGGTGCCGTTCGAGTCCGGCGACGTGCTCTTCAGCGAGGGCGAGCACGCGGACGAGTGGTGGGTCCTGCTGTCCGGCTCGCTGGACCTGGTGCGCAAGGTGGGCCGCGAGGACGTCGTGGTGGCGCGGATGGACGTGCCCGGACGGTGGGCGGGCGGGTTCCGCGCGTGGGACGACAACGGCATCTACCTGGCGACCGGTCGCGGAGCGACACCGGGGCGGTGCCTGCGGCTCGACGCCCCACGCCTGCGCGAGCTGGTCAACCACTGGTTCCCGCTCGCCGGACACCTGATCGGGGGCCTGCACCACACCGCCCGCTCGATCGAGTCGACGGTCCGCCAGCGTGACGCCTTGGTCACCCTCGGCACCCTGGCGGCCGGGCTCGCGCACGAGATCAACAACCCGGCGGCCGCCGCCAGTCGCACCGTCGACGACCTCGGGCAGGCTTGCGAGGGACTGCTCGGCGCCCTGACCCGGCTGGCCCACGACGACGTCACCGCCGCGCAGTTCTCGGCGCTCGACGAGCTGCGCCGCGGGGCGGTCGCGCCGGCAGCGCTCGATGCGCTCACCCTGTCGGACCGGGAGAGCGAGGTCGCGGACTGGCTCGACCGGCACGGCGTACCGGACCCGTGGACGCTGGCCGGGTCCCTCGTGGCCGGCGGGATCGACGTGCCCTGGTGCGAGCGCGCGAACGAGGCGCTGGGCGACGGTGCCCTCGCCCCGGGGCTCGAGTGGGTCTCGGCCACGGTCTCGTCGAAGACCCTGCTGACGGAGCTGAAGGACGCCGTACGCCGGATCTCCGACCTCGTCGCCGCCGTCCGGTCGTACTCGCAGATGGACCGGGCGTCCGCCCAGCGCATCGACGTCCGCGAGGGCGTCGAGAGCACCCTGACGATGCTCGGCCACAAGCTCAAGGGCGGCGTCACGATCGTGCGGAAGTACGACGACCTGCCGCAGATCGAGGCGTACGCAGGCGAGCTCAACCAGGTCTGGACCAACCTGGTGGACAACGCGGTCGACGCCATGGACGGGGCCGGCACGCTCACCGTGCGCACCCGCCCCGACGGCGACGGGGTCGTGGTCGAGCTCGCGGACACCGGGTCGGGGATGCCGCCGGAGGTCGTCGCGCGGGCCTTCGAGCCGTTCTTCACGACCAAGGAGGTCGGCAAGGGCACCGGGCTGGGGCTCGACATCGCCCGGCGGATCGTCGTCGAGCGGCACGGCGGCGTCATCGAGGTCGACTCCCCCGACGGCGGCGGCACCACGATGCGGGTCAGGCTGCCCGCGAAGCCACGCGGCTGAGCGATCGCCGGCTCTCGACCAGCGGTCAGCGCAGGGCGCCGTACGCGCGGGTCGGGGTCAGCCGCACGACGACGCGCTGGTCGGCCACCATGGCCCGGCGGTAGTCGTCCCAGTCGGAGTGCTCGCCGTTGATCGTGCGGAAGTAGTCGACCAGCTCCTCGACGGCGGCGTCGTGCGGTCCCGCGGCGACCTCGGAGAAGGACGCGTCCGCCTCGATCACGGCGTACGACCAGAAGCTCTCGCCGTCGACCTTGAGCGCCGCCCAGGGCTCGCGACGCAGGTTGAGGTACTTCGCCCGGTCGGCCGTCGTGCTCACCCGGATCACGCCCTCGTCGTCGATCGTGTGAAGGACGTTCGACAGCTGCGGCTTCCCGTCGCGGCGGAGCGTCGTGAGCACGGACTGGTGGGTGGCGCGTGCCGCCTCGAGGGCCTGGGCGATTTCCATGCCGGGGAGAAGGCGTACGGCCGTACCGGGCATTCCCGGCCGGCTGCGGAAACCGCGGACCAACGACGCGACCCGCCCGGAGCGGGCCGTCGTTGTTCCGCGGTTTCTTCGCAGGAGGCCGGTCCCGAGGGCTCAGCCCTGCTGACCGCCCTGGGCGATCTCCGCCACGTCCTGCCAGTCGTTCCAGGTCTTCAGGCGCGACTCGTAGTCGGCCGTTGCGATCGAGAGCGGCCCGGCACCGAAGAAGACCCGCAGTGGCGGCTCCTCGGCGTCGACGACCCGCAGGATCGCCTCGCCGGTGGCCTCGGGGTCGCCCGGGCTGCCGACGCGCTTGGCGCGGTTCTCCAGGGTGATCCGGTGCACCTCGTCGTACGCCGGCAGCTGCTCCGACGTGCTCGACGACGAACCCGACCAGTCGGTCGAGAAGGCACCGGGCTCGACCAGGGTCACGTGGATCCCGAAGGACGCGACCTCCTGGGCCAGCGCCTGGCTGAAGCCCTCCAGCGCCCACTTGGACGCGTGGTAGATCCCGACCCGCGGGAACGCCGAGATGCCGCCGATCGACGACACCTGGATGACGTGTCCGCTGCCCTGCTCGCGCAGGTAGGGCAACGCCGCCTGGGTGACCCAGAGCGCCCCGAACAGGTTGGTCTCGATCTGCGCCCGCGCCTCGTCCTCGGTGATCTCCTCGATCATGCCGAAGTGGCCGTAGCCGGCGTTGTTCACGACGATGTCGAGGCCGCCGAAGTGGTCGTGGGCCTGCGCGACGGCTGCGAAGTCGGCGGCCCGGTCGGTGACGTCCAGCGCGATCGGCAGCAGCGCGTCGCCGTACTTCTGGACCAGGTCGTCCAGGCTCGCGGTGTCGCGCGCGGTCGCGGCGACACGGTCGCCCCGCTCCAGCGCGGCGATCGCCCACTCGCGGCCGAAGCCGCGCGACGTACCGGTGATGAACCAGGTCTTGCTCATCTCACTCCTCAGGCAGGTGCGGCTCTCCCCGGATCTCGGGGCGGCGCGCACTCACCTCAAGGGACAAGACGGAGGGGCAGTCCGGTATTCCGTCAGGCGCTGGGCGCGTCGACCGCGGCCAGGGGCGCACGCTCGTTCGCACCCTGCTGGAGGAGCCGGCGCCAGCGGGCGCGGGAGTACGACGCGGGGGTCGTCGTGCGGACGAAGTCGTTGAGGATCCGCACGAACCGCTCGGGGTGGTCCTTGTGGGGGAAGTGGCCGGCGTTCGGGATGATCTCGACCCTCGCCTTCGGCGCCAGCTCGGCGGCGCGGGCGGCGTGGCTGACCGGGATCACCCGGTCCTGCTCGCCCCAGATGACGCACATCGGCATCGCCTCGGTCAGGTAGGCCCGGTCCGCCATCGTCACGATCTGGCCCTGCCAGTCGACGACGGCCCGCACGACGTGCCGGATGGCCGCGCGGGCATCCGGGTCACGGAACGACTGGAAGATCTCGGCGACCTCGTCGAAGTCGCGGAACTCCTTGACCCCGCTGCGCGAGAGTGCGCGGAGCCCGGCCGTGCCGAGATGGCGTACGCCGGGCAGGGTCAACGCCCCCATCACCTGGTAGAAGCCGGTGGTCGTGATCGCGCGGATCGCGGCCGAGACCTCGGGGCCGAGCCCGCCCGAGCCGACCAGCACCATCCGCTCGGTGCGCTCGGGGAACTGGTAGGCGAACTGCATCGCGACGCCGCCGCCGAAGCTGTGCCCGACCACGGTGACCTTGTCGATCTCGAGGACGGTCAGCAGGTCGCGCATGCCGTTGGCGAACGCGCCGATGCTGTAGTCGGCCCGCGGCTTGTCGGACTCGCCGTGGCCCAGCAGGTCGGGCGCGATCACGGTGTAGTGCCGGGCCAGCGAGTCGAGGACCGGCAACCAGGTGCGATGCGTGCAGCCCAGGCCGTGCAGGAGCAGCAGCGCAGGGCCGGAGCCGGCCTTCACGTAGGCCCGACGGTGCCCGTGGATCGTGACGTGCTGGACGCGGTGCTGACGCATCGGTGGGTCGGCCTCCTGGTGGACGCTCGGATCGACCCGGCGAGCGGGTCCGGCGAGATTCAACCAGACGTACCCTCCGGTCATCGCAGGGAAACCCCGAGTTCACCAGACCTGGGGAACCGCGCTTCGGGAAACCGCGGACGAACGGGGCCGATCCGTCGGCGTGTCCGGAGTTTCGTCCGCGGTTTCCCGGCGCAGCAGCCCCGACACCCGCACTAAGGTCGAGCCGTGAGCGTGCGCGCCGTACCCGCGAGCCCGGACGACGGGAGCTCCCGCGAGCGCGCCGCCGACGCGCTGCGACGCTCGACCGGAGCCCTCAGCTCGGCGGCGATGTCGCGGATGCTCCGGGACATGCCGTGGTTCGGCGACCTCACGGCCGAGAGCCGGTCGTGGGTCGGGCAGATCCTGCAGGCCGGCATCCAGGGCTTCGTCGACTGGTTCCGGCTGGACGACGACGACGCCTCCCCCGGCGACACGGCGGCCGCGGTCTTCGGCGCAGCTCCGCGCAGCATGACCGGCGTGATCACGCTCGGTCAGACCGTCGACCTGGTCCGGCTCGGCATCGAGGTCGTCGAGTCCCACGTCGACGAGGTGGTGGACCCCCAGGACGCGCCGGCGGTGCACGCCGCGGTCCTCCGCTACGCCCGCGAGGTCGCCTTCGCCACTGCCGAGGTCTACGCCAGGGCGGCCGAGGCGCGGGGCGCCTGGGACGCGCGGCTCGAGGCCCTGGTCGTCGACTCCGTCCTCCGGGCCGAGGCCGACGAGGCGGTCGCCTCGCGCGCCAGCGCCCTCGGCTGGGCCCATCGCGAGGGCGTCATCGTGGTCCTCGGGCCGGCCCCCCAGCCCCGCACCGAGGACCTCTTCGACCAGGTACGCCGGGTGGCCCGGGCGGCGGGCATGGACGCCCTGTGCGCCACCCAGGGCGACCGGCTGGTGGTGATCCTCGGCGGCGCCACCGACCCCGACAAGGCGGCCCACGCCGTGGTCCGGTTCTTCGGCGACGGCCCGGTGGTCTCGGGACCGCGCACCGACGACCTCGCCTCGGCCCACGTGTCGGCCCGGTCGGCGCTCGCGGGGCTGCGGGCCGCGATCGGCTGGCCCGACGCACCCCGACCCGTCGCCAGCGACGACCTGCTCCCCGAGCGGGCGCTGGCCGGCGACGGCCATGCCCGACGCCACCTGGTCGACGCGGTCTACGTCCCGCTCCTCGGGGCCAAGGAGACGCTGATCGACACCTTGACGGCGTACTTCCAGCACGGCCAGTCGCTCGAGGCGACCGCCCGCGCGCTCTTCGTGCACCCGAACACGGTGCGCTACCGCCTGCGTCAGGCCGCGGACCTGACCGGCCTGTCCGCCACCGACGCACGCGAGGCGCTGGTACTGCAGCTGGCCCTGATCCTCGGTCGCCAGACGCACCGGCCACCGGATCACGACTCATCCCTCTGACCTGGATGTTCGAGACGGGTCGCTGAGCCCTCCTCGAACTCTCGCTCGGGACGGATGTGCCCTCCGACCTGGATTTCGAGACGGGTCGCTGAGCCTCTCGCTGCGCTCGAGTCTCAGCCGAGCCCTCCTCAATCTCCCGCCCTCGTCACGGTCCTCGCTCCGCTCGGCCCGTGGGGCGTGATTGTAGGAAACCTACAATTCTCGGGGGGTCAGTTCGTGCGTGCCCGAGGCGCACGAGCACCCCTCGAACCGGAAGGGTGGACCACGTGCTCGTCATCGTCGCTCCCGGTCAGGGAGCCCAGACCCCCGGCTTTCTCACCCCCTGGCTCGAGGACCCGACGTTCGCCAGCCGGTTCCGGTGGCTCTCGACCGTCGCGGGCATCGACCTCGCCCACTACGGCACCGAGGCCGACGCCGAGACCATCCGCGACACGAAGATCGCCCAGCCTCTGCTCGTGGCCACCGGGCTGATCGCGGCGCTCGAGCTCTTCCCCCACCCGGCCGACGCGTTCAGCCAGATCGGGGCCGTGGCCGGCCACAGCGTGGGTGAGCTCGCCGCTGCTGCTGGGGCCCGGGCGATCACCGCGGAGCAGGCGATGGTGCTGGTGCGCGAGCGCGGCAAGGCGATGGCCGAGGCAGCGGCCACGACGGCGACCGGGATGACCGCCGTCCTCGGTGGCGACCGCGACGAGGTGCTCGCCGCGATCGAGGCCCAGGGCCTCGTCCCGGCCAACAACAACGGTCCGGGTCAGGTCGTCGCGGCCGGGACCATGGAGCAGCTCCAGGCGTTCGCCGACAACCCGCCGGCGAAGGCGCGGCTGGTCCCGCTCAGCGTCGCCGGCGCGTTCCACACCGAGCACATGGGCCCCGCGGTCGGACACCTCGCCACGCTGGCGAGATCGGTGTCCACCCACGACCCGCGGACGCCGTGGATCTCCAACCTCGACGGCCAGGTCGTCCAGGACGGCCGCGAGATGATGAAGCGGATCGTCGGGCAGATCGCGCAGCCGGTGCGCTGGGACCTCTGCATGGAGACGATGTCCGACCTCGGCGTCACCGGCATGCTCGAGATGCCGCCCGCCGGCACGCTCACCGGCATCGCCAAGCGCGCCCTGCCCGGCGTCGAGACCTTCGCCCTGAAGACCCCCGACCAGCTCGACGACGCTCGCGCCTTCTGCGCCAAGCACGGCGAGGCCTCGGTCATCGACACCACGCCGACCTGGCTGATGGTCGTCTCCCCCACCAAGGGCACCTTCCACCGCTCCGAGGTGGCCGGCCAGGCCAGCGTGCTCGAGCCGGGCGCGGCTCTGGGCGACGTCGCCAGCCTGCGCGACCGGATCGAGGTGCGTGCACCGCACGGCGGTCAGGTCGTGGAGTGGCTGGTCGAGGACGGCGACCTGGTCTCGCCCGGTCAACCCCTCGTCCGTCTCCACCCGGTGGGAGCAGCCTGATGACGACGATCGCGACCGACACCGGCTCGACGTACGCCGCGGTGCTGGGGATCGGCTCCTACCGACCCTCACGGATCATCCCGAACGCCGACATCGTCGACGCCATCGACTCGAGTGACGAGTGGATCCAGCAGCGGTCGGGCATCAAGCAGCGCCGCTTCGCGACGCCCGAGGAGACGGTGCAGATGATGTCCGTCGCGGCCGCGCGCAAGGCGCTCGACCGGGCCGGCGTCGCTCCCGAGCAGATCGACTGCGTCATCGTCGCGACCGTCACCCACCTGCTCCAGACACCGGCGATCGCCACGGCCATCGCCTACGAGCTGGGCACCGACCAGGCGGCGGCGTTCGACATCTCCGCCGCCTGTGCCGGCTTCTGCCACGGTCTCGCCCTCGGCGACCAGATGGTCCGGGGCGGCGGCGCCGGCCACGTCCTGGTGATCGGTGTGGAGCGGCTGTCCGACCTGACCGACCTCGAGGACCGCGGAACGGCGTTCATCTTCGCCGACGGCGCGGGTGCTGCGGTGATCGGCCCGAGCGAGACCCCCGGCATCGGCCCGGTCGTGTGGGGCTCCGACGGCGAGCAGTTCGACCTGATCCGGCAGAAGGAGGACTGGCGCGACATCATCGCGATGGACCGACCGGTCCTGCCCTACCTGACGATGCAGGGCAACCCGGTCTTCCGCTGGGCGTCGTTCACGATGGCGAAGGTGGCGCAGCAGGCGCTCGACAAGGCCGGCATCTCGCCGGAGGACCTCGACGTGTTCGTCCCCCACCAGGCGAACATGCGCATCATCGACGCCATGGCCCGCGCCATGAAGCTCCCCGAGCGGGTGGCCATCGCCCGCGACATCGCCGAGCAGGGCAACACCTCGGCGGCCTCGATCCCCCTGGCCCTCGATCGGATGATCGAGGAAGGTCAGGCCAAGAGCGGCGACATCGCGCTGCTGATCGCGTTCGGTGCCGGCCTGGCGTACGCCGCCCAGGTCATCACCGTGCCGTGACTCCACCCCGCGTCGTGCACGGCGCGGGACCACAACCGCCACCACCGATGGTGACAACAGAGAGAAGGAACCACAGCATGGCCACCACCGAAGAGATCCGCGCCGACCTCGCTGAGATCGTCAACGAGGTCGCGGGCATCCCCGTCGAGGACGTCCAGCTCGACAAGTCGTTCGTCGACGACCTCGACGTCGACTCGCTGTCCATGGTCGAGGTCGTCGTGGCCGCCGAGGAGAAGTTCGGCGTCTCGATCCCCGACGACGAGGTGAAGAACCTCAAGACGGTGGGCGACGCCGTGTCGTTCATCGAGAACGCCCAGGGCTGATCCTCCGGCGGTCCCCCGGCAACCCCGGGGGACGTCGCACCCCGTCCCCCTCCACCCACGAGGAGTCACATGTCCACCCCTGATCCGCGCAAGCGTGTCGTCGTCACCGGCATGGGCACCACCAGCCCGGTCGGCGGTGACGTGGCCACCACCTGGGACGCCCTGGTCAAGGGCCAGTCGGGCGTCCGCCACCTCGACGACGACTGGGCCGCCGAGGCGCCCGTCAAGATCGCCGGGCGCATCGCGGTCGAGCCGTCCGAGGTGCTGGAGCGGGTCAAGGCACGCCGCCTGGACCGCTCCTCCCAGTTCGCCATGGTGGCCGCCATGGAGGCCTGGGCCGACTCCGGCCTCGAGGGCGCCGACATCGACCACGACCGGCTCGGGGTCGCGATGGCCTCCGGGATCGGCGGCGTCACGACGTTGCTGTCCAACTACGACACCCTCCTCGAGAAGGGGCCCCGCCGGGTCTCCCCGCTCGCCGTCCCGATGCTGATGCCCAACGCGCCGGCCGCCCAGATCAGCCTGTACGTCGGGGCGCGGGCCGCCGTGAACACGCCGGTGTCGGCGTGCGCCTCCGGCAACGAAGCCATCTCGCTCGCGCTGGACCAGATCCGCCTCGGCCGGGCCGACATCGTGCTCGCCGGCGGCACCGAGGCCGCGATCCACCCGCTGCCGATGGCGGCGTTCGCCAACATGATGGCGCTGTCGAAGAACACCGGCGACCCGACCACCGTCTCGCGGCCGTGGGACACCGCCCGCGACGGCTTCGTGCTCGGCGAGGGCGCCGGCGTGCTCGTGCTGGAGTCCGAGGAGCACGCCAAGGCGCGCGGCGCGACGATCTACGCCGAGGTGCTCGGGGCCGGCATCACCGCCGACTCCCACGACATCGCCCAGCCCGACCCCCAGGGTCGTGGCGGCACGCGCGCGATCCGCCGGGCACTGGAGGAGGCGGGCATCGACCCGTCGGACATCGTGCACATCAACGCCCACGCCACCTCGACGCCCCAGGGCGACATCGCCGAGGGCCTGATGATCCACGCGACGCTCGGCGCGCACGCCGACGAGGTCGTGGTGACCAGCACCAAGTCGATGACCGGGCACCTGCTCGGTGGCGCCGGCGCACTCGAGGCGATCGCCACCATCCTGGCGATCCACCACCGGGTCAGCCCGCCGACGATCAACCTCGACGACAAGGATCCTCAGGTCGAGCTCGACATCCCGACCACCGCCCGCGACCTCCGGTCCGGCGACGTCGCGGCCCTGAACAACTCGTTCGGCTTCGGCGGCGCCAACGTCGCGGTCGTCTTCGGGAGCGTCTGATGACCGCCACCGCCACCAAGCCCCCGCGCACCGAGGACCCGCGTTACCCGGTCCAGCGGATGACGGCGCTCCTCGACGAAGGCTCGATGGAGCTGATCACGCCCGAGGACGACTCCGGGATGCTCGCGGCCGTCGGCCGCGTGAACGGCCGCCGGGTCGTCGTGTTCTGCTCCGACGCGACCGTGATGGGCGGCGCCATGGGCGACGTGGGCTGCCGCGTCGTGGTCGACGCCTACCACCGGGCGATGATCGACCAGGCCCCGATCATCGGGCTCTGGCACTCCGGGGGCGCCCGGCTGGCGGAGGGCGTCCTCTCGCTCCACGCCGTGGGCCGGATCTTCCAGGCGATGACCCAGGCCTCGGGCAAGATCCCGCAGATCTCCGTCGTGCTCGGCCCCGCGGCCGGTGGCGCGGCGTACGGTCCGGCGCTGACCGACGTCGTCATCCTCGGGCCCGAGGGACGCATCTTCGTGACCGGACCCGACGTCGTCCGGTCGGTCACCGGCGAGGACGTCGACATGCTGCGACTCGGCGGGCCCGAGCCGCACGGCCGCCGTTCGGGCGTCGTCCACATCCTCACCCAGAGCGAGGCCGAGGCGCTCGAGCGCGCGCGCATCGTCGCGTCGCTGCTGGGCAACCAGGGCGACCTCGACGTCCCCGCGGTCGAGGACCGCGACCTCTCGCAGGTGCTGCCCGAGTCCAAGAAGCGCGCCTACGACGTGCACCCGCTCGTCGACGCCGTGCTCGACGAGGGCACGATGCAGGAGCTCCACGAGCGGTGGGCACCCAACATCGTCACCGCGCTGGGTCGTTTCGGCGGCCGGACCGTCGGCGTGGTCGCCAACAACCCGCTGCGGCTGGGTGGCTGCCTCGACTCGCTCTCGGCGGAGAAGGCCTCGCGGTTCGTCCGCCTGTGCGACGCGCTCGGCGTGCCCCTGATCGTCCTGGTCGACGTCCCCGGCTACCTGCCCGGCGTGGGACAGGAGTGGGACGGCGTGGTGCGCCGTGGCGCGAAGCTGCTGCACGCGTTCGGTGAGTGCGTCGTTCCTCGCGTCACCCTGATCACGCGCAAGACCTACGGCGGTGCCTACATCGCGATGAACTCCCGGGCGCTCGGGGCGACCAAGGTGTTCGCGTGGGAGGGCGCCGAGGTGGCGGTGATGGGCCCGGTGGCCGCCATCCGCATCCTCCACCGCCGCAAGCTCGCCGAGGTGTCACCGGACATCCGTCCGCAGGTCGAGGCGGAGCTGGCGGCCGAGCACGAACGGCTCGCCGGCGGCGTCGACAAGGCCCAGGAGATCGGAGTCGTCGACGAGATCGTCGAGCCGACCCGCACCCGCAGTGCCATCGCACGTGCGATCGCCGACTGCGTCCAGGCCGACGGCGTACGCCGCGGCCAGCACGGCAACATCCCCCTCTGACGTAACACCGTCGCGACCCCCTCGTTGCACCCGGTGGGACCCGCGAGGGGGTGTCATGCGCAGCTGGACCGGCCGTCGGACGCCGACGGTGCCCGCGCTCGCGGCTGCCTTGGTGCTCGCGGGCTCGACCCATGCCTCGGCCTGGACCTCGGCGTACGGTCACGTCGGCGCCGCCGACCGGACGCTGCACAGGGGCTGCCACGACTACCCGTACCACTACGTCGTGAAGGCACCCAGCCCCGACTGGATCCTCGAGACGTGGTTGCGCGACCCGCGCGGCAAGCCGCGAGGCTCGGGCGACTTCGCACCGGGCTCGGACCCCACGCGCGGCCGGGCCCGCTTCGGGATCTGCCGGTCGACGGTCGTGCCGGGGCGCTTCACGATCCGGGCCAGGCTCAGCTGGTACACCGCGGGGATGCTCCCGACCGACCCACCGGTCGAGCACCGACGGTGGTTCGAGCCGGCGCACTTCCGGCTCCACCGCTGAGGCGCGCTCCCGGGTTCAGACCACCTGGTGGAGCCAGCGCACGGCGGCGCCGTCGCCGGCGTGCCGGAAGGTCTCCAGCTCGTCGTCCCAGGGCTTCCCGAGCAGCTTGTCGACCTCGAGCAGGAGGGTGGTGTCGCCGAGAGCGGCCTTGACCACCGCGGCCTTGAGCCGGTCCTCGGGGATCATGATGTCGCCGTGGAGGCCGGTGACGGCGTGGAAGACGCCGAGGTCAGGGGTGTAGGAGTAGCGGGCGCCCTCCGACAGCGAGGTCGGGTCCTCGGTGACCTCGAAGCGCAGGTGGTTCCACCCACGCAGGGCCGAGGCGATCGCGGCGGCGGTGCCGGGCTCGGCGGCGAAGGACAGCTCAGCGCGGTAGCAGCCGGCCTGGGCAGGCTGAGGCGACCACTCGAGGTTGACGGCGGCACCCAGCACGCCCCCGACGGCCCACTCCAGGTGCGGGCACAGCGCCGAGGGCGCGGAATGCACGTACAGCACGCCCCGCGTGGTCGGTGCAGGGCGGCTGGCGATGTGTGCGTTCACCATGGGTCTCCTTCATCAGCGGCATCGGAGCGACGCCTTCCCCAGCGGGCTCAGCAGCCGACGGAGGGATGACCCAAGTGACAGATGTGTAGTTGTGGAGACATTGTGGCCGATGGGACGCCGAAACGCCAGCAGATCCGAGCGGTCAGCCGAGGCGCTTCTCGAGGGCCTCGGCGCGCTCGGCGGCGTCGGTCTGCTGCTGGGAGTCCACGGCGTGCGTGCGGTGGAACCAGGTGAGCGCGTCGGTGTCGCGGCCGGCCGCCTCGAGGGTGTCGGCGTAGGCGTAGCGCAGCCGCACCACCCACGACTCGCGGCTCTTCGACTGCAGGGGCGCGACCTCGAGCGTGCGCAGGGCGGCGTCGAGCTGGCCGAGATCGCGGCGGGCGCCGGACTCGACGAGCGTCATCTCGGCCTTGGCGGCGGTGCTGAAGTTCGCCACCGCGGGGCTCTTCGCCAGCTTGAGCGCCTGTTCGGGCTGCCCCAGGGCGCGGTGGCAGTCGGCCATGATCGGGAGGTAGTCGGTGGCGCCGTTCATCCGCTTGGCCGCGCGGAGCTCGGCGAGCGCCTCGGCGTAGTGGCCCGAGGCGTACGCCGCCTCACCGGTGGCCTCGCGCACGATCGCCAGCCTCGACGCCCGGGCTCGAGCGGCCAGCGTGTGCTGGTACGCCGTCTCCGGGTCGCTGTCGATCAGGACGCCGGCGGCCGCGAGGTGGCGAGCCACCCGGAGGGCGAGCTTGTCCGGGAGGCCCTTCAGCTGCCCGCCGACGCTGCGGTCGAGCTCGCGACCGGTGATCTCCTCCGGGATCGGAGGACCGTCGTAGCGGGCCTGGTCCTCGGTACGCGGCACCTGCTGCTGGTCGGCCGGACGCGACCAGTCCTTGCGCGGACCGCGGCCGGTGGGCTTGCCGCCCTGACCCCGCCGCTGGTCCCCTCCGCGCGCGGCGCCGCGGTCGTTCGACCGCGCTCCGCCCGAGCGCGAGGACGAACCCGAGGACGCGGAGCGGCCCTGGCCGCCTCGGGCATCGGGACGACCGCCCTGGGGCCGGCCACGGCCTCCGCTGGGAGGCGTACGTCGTCCGCCGTCTGCCACGTCATTCACTCCTCGGGGGAAGGACCGGAATCGAGTCCGATCCACACGATAGCGATGGGGGCCATCAGCAAAGATGGCCCCCATCGGACAAGTATTGTTCGGCGGCGTCCTACTCTCCCACATCCTGTCGGGTGCAGTACCATTGGCGCTGGCTGGCTTAACTTCCGGGTTCGGGATGGGTCCGGGTGTTTCCCTGCCGCTATGGCCGCCGTAACGTTGTGAACCGTTGTTCTGTTGTTGAACAGGTGTTCCCGTTTCCCTTGGGTCCCCGTTCGCTTGGTTGCGGGGTGGGGTTTTGGGGGTGGGTTGTTGGTTCAGATTCTGGGTAGTGGACGCGGTGCCAGCCGTTGGGCTGGTGGTTTTTGGTGGTGGGTGGGAGTGTGGGTGACAAGCCCTCGGCCTATTAGTACCGGTCGGCTGGGCATTGCTGCTGTACACCTCCGGCCTATCAATCCCGTGGTCTGCGGGTGGCCTTACCCCATCTTGTGGGTGGGAAACCTTATCTTGAAATGTGCTTCCCGCTTAGATGCGTTCAGCGGTTATCACGTCCGGACGTAGCTAACCAGCGGTGCCCCTGGCGGGACAACTGGCACACCAGAGGTTCGTCCATCCCGGTCCTCTCGTACTAGGGACAGCTTTTCTCAAGTTTCCTGCGCGCGCGGCGGATAGGGACCGAACTGTCTCACGACGTTCTAAACCCAGCTCGCGTGCCGCTTTAATGGGCGAACAGCCCAACCCTTGGGACCTGCTCCAGCCCCAGGATGCGACGAGCCGACATCGAGGTGCCAAACCATCCCGTCGATATGGACTCTTGGGGAAGATCAGCCTGTTATCCCCGGGGTACCTTTTATCCGTTGAGCGACCACGCTTCCACTTGCCGTGGCCGGATCACTAGTTCCGACTTTCGTCCCTGCTCGACATGTCTGTCTCGCAGTCAAGCTCCCTTGTGCACTTACACTCGTCACCTGATTGCCAACCAGGCTGAGGGAACCTTTGAGCGCCTCCGTTACATTTTAGGAGGCAACCGCCCCAGTTAAACTACCCATCAGGCACTGTCCCTGGCCCAGATCATGGGCCTAGGTTAGACATCTAATACGACCAGAGTGGTATTTCAACGTTGACTCCACCCACACTGGCGTGTGGATCTCATAGTCTCCCACCTATCCTACACAAGCCGTACCAAACACCAATACCAAACTATAGTAAAGGTCCCGGGGTCTTTCCGTCCTGCCGCGCGTAACGAGCATCTTTACTCGTACTGCAATTTCGCCGAGTCCATGGTTGAGACAGCGCCCAAGTCGTTACTCCATTCGTGCAGGTCGGAACTTACCCGACAAGGAATTTCGCTACCTTAGGATGGTTATAGTTACCACCGCCGTTTACTGGGGCTTAAGTTCAACGCTTCACCCAGACAAGCTGGGCTGACGTGTCCCCTTAACCTTCCAGCACCGGGCAGGAGTCAGTCCGTATACATCGTCTTGCGACTTCGCACGGACCTGTGTTTTTAGTAAACAGTCGCTTGGGCCTGGTCTCTGCGACCCTTCACGCTACCCACTGCAGGCCGAAGCCAGAGTGTTGACGATCCGGGTCCCCCTTCTCCCGAAGTTACGGGGGCATTTTGCCGAGTTCCTTAACCATGGTTCTCTCGATCGCCTTGGTATTCTCTACCTGATCACCTGAGTCGGTTTGGGGTACGGGCGGCGCATGGCTCGCTAGAGGTTTTTCTTGGCAGCATAGGATCACCCACTTCACCACATATGGCTCCGCGTCAGATCTCACACGTCACATCGAAGTGAGGACGGCGGATTTGCCTACCGTCCGTGCTACGTCCTTGCCCGTGGACAACCATCGCCACGGTTGGGCTACCTTCCTGCGTCACCCCATCGCTTGACTACTACCGGCTTGGGTCCCACGCTCTGCCACACCGCTAGGCCCGAAGGCTTTCGTCGGCGTGGTTTCGGATGGTTAGCATCACCGGGTTCGTCAGGGGCGCCATGTTGCCGGTACGGGAATATCAACCCGTTGTCCATCGACTACGCCTGTCGGCCTCGCCTTAGGTCCCGACTTACCCAGGGCAGATGAGCTTGACCCTGGAACCCTTGATCATTCGGCGCCGATGTTTCTCACATCGGATTCGCTACTCATGCCTGCATTCTCACTCGTGCCGCCTCCACCCCTGGATCACTCCGGGACTTCACTGGCGGCACGACGCTCCCCTACCCATCCACACACCTGAACACCACCCACAAGGAGTGGCGCTGGGTACACGCGTGAATGCCATAGCTTCGGCGGATGACTTGAGCCCCGCTACATTGTCGGCGCGGAATCACTTGACCAGTGAGCTATTACGCACTCTTTCAAGGGTGGCTGCTTCCAAGCCAACCTCCTGGTTGTCACTGCGACTCCACATCCTTTTCCACTTAGTCACCGCTTAGGGGCCTTAGCTGATGGTCTGGGCTGTTTCCCTCTCGACTACGGAGCTTATCCCCCGCAGTCTCACTGCTGCGCTCTCACTTACCGGCATTCGGAGTTTGGCTAACGTCAGTAACCTGGTCGGGCCCATCGGCTATCCAGTGCTCTACCTCCGGCAAGAAACACGCAACGCTGCACCTAAATGCATTTCGGGGAGAACCAGCTATCACGAAGTTTGATTGGCCTTTCACCCCTATCCACAGGTCATCCCCCCAGTTTTCAACCTAGGTGGGTTCGGTCCTCCACGTCGTCTTACCGACGCTTCAACCTGCCCATGGATAGATCACTTCGCTTCGGGTCTTGATCGTGCTACTCAAACGCCCAGTTAGGACTCGCTTTCGCTACGGCTCCCCCACACGGGTTAACCTCGCAACACAACACAAACTCGCAGGCTCATTCTTCAAAAGGCACGCCATCACCCACCACTGCCACAAGGACAGCCCAGGCTCTGACGGATTGTAGGCACACGGTTTCAGGTACTATTTCACTCCCCGCCAGGGGTACTTTTCACCTTTCCCTCACGGTACTAGTCCGCTATCGGTCACCAAGAAGTATTTAGGCTTGACGGGTGGTCCCGCCAGATTCACACAGAATTTCACGAGTTCCGTGTTACTTGGGAATACGCTCACGAAGAGTGCGGCTTACACCTACGGGACTATCACCCTCTACGGTGCCACTTTCCAATGGACTTCAACTTCACCACACCTTGATCACTTCGCAGCCGGCCAGCAGCCCGGCAACAAACACATCCCACAACCCCCACACAGCAACCCCTGCCAGGTATCACACTATGCGGGTTTAGCCTCCTCCGCTTTCGCTCGCCACTACTCACGGAATCACAATTGTTTTCTCTTCCTGTGGGTACTGAGATGTTTCACTTCCCCACGTTCCCTCCACACACCCTATTTCATTCAGGCGCGGGTAACTGGACATGACTCCAGCCAGGTTTCCCCATTCGGACACCCCCGGATCAACGCTCGGTTGCCAACTCCCCAGGGCTTATCGCAGGCTCCTACGTCCTTCATCGGCTCTTGATGCCAAGGCATCCACCATGTGCCCTTCACAGCTTGTCACACACACCACCAACCCAACCCAGCACAAAACCCCACCCAAGAAACCAACACAAACCGAACGCACGACGGACAAGCCCCGAACCAGACTGGCAGTACACACTCGTGACACACCACAAAGAACCAACACACCCCCACACAATCAAACAGGGGCATGCCTACAAACAAGAAACACACCAACCCACCCCACCACCCATCAACAGGCAGACCCACAACAGCAATCACACCACGGCACACCGACATCAGCACGCCGACAACGGACGACGGATGCATCTAAGATGCTCGCGTCCACTATCCAGATCTCAAACAACAACCCCACACCCCACCGGCAGCCACCCACACAGGGCGACCCCCGGGGCGACGCCGGCCGGGCCGGGTTCTTGCGGTACCGAAGCCCCAGACTCACGCCTGATTCTTCAGAACCCCAACAGTGTGCTCGCCGACTAGCCACCCAGCCCCAGCCGTAGTCCAGCCACTGCCTACCAGCGCAGCCGAACAGACGAGCCGTCGATGGCGGAACTGGTCATGTTTCCACATCTTCTAAGACACCATCCACGCCGGTGCACGAACGGCACCGGATCTGGGTGTGTGCTCCTTAGAAAGGAGGTGATCCAGCCGCACCTTCCGGTACGGCTACCTTGTTACGACTTCGTCCCAATCGCCAGCCCCACCTTCGACCACTCCCCCCGGTAAACCGGTTGGGCCGTGGGCTTCGGGTGTTGCCGACTTTCGTGACGTGACGGGCGGTGTGTACAAGGCCCGGGAACGTATTCACCGCAGCGTTGCTGATCTGCGATTACTAGCGACTCCGACTTCATGGGGTCGAGTTGCAGACCCCAATCCGAACTGAGACCGGCTTTTTGGGATTCGCTCCCCCTCACGGGATCGCAGCCCTTTGTACCGGCCATTGTAGCATGCGTGAAGCCCTGGACATAAGGGGCATGATGACTTGACGTCATCCCCACCTTCCTCCGAGTTGACCCCGGCAGTCTCCCATGAGTCCCCAGCCACCCCGAAGGGTGCTGCTGGCAACATGGAACGAGGGTTGCGCTCGTTGCGGGACTTAACCCAACATCTCACGACACGAGCTGACGACAGCCATGCACCACCTGTACACCGACTAAAAGGGGCTCTATCTCTAGAGCTTTCCGGCGCATGTCAAACCCAGGTAAGGTTCTTCGCGTTGCATCGAATTAATCCGCATGCTCCGCCGCTTGTGCGGGCCCCCGTCAATTCCTTTGAGTTTTAGCCTTGCGGCCGTACTCCCCAGGCGGGGCGCTTAATGCGTTAGCTGCGGCACGGAACCCGTGGAATGGATCCCACACCTAGCGCCCAACGTTTACGGTGTGGACTACCAGGGTATCTAATCCTGTTCGCTCCCCACACTTTCGCTCCTCAGCGTCAGGACATGCCCAGAGAACCGCCTTCGCCACCGGTGTTCCTCCTGATATCTGCGCATTTCACCGCTACACCAGGAATTCCGTTCTCCCCTGCATACCTCCAGTCTGCCCGTATCGAAAGCAAGCCACCAGTTAAGCCAGTGGATTTCACTCCCGACGCGACAAACCGCCTACGAGCCCTTTACGCCCAATAATTCCGGACAACGCTCGCACCCTACGTATTACCGCGGCTGCTGGCACGTAGTTGGCCGGTGCTTCTTCTGCACATACCGTCACCCACCCCACACGTGGAGTCAGCTTCGTCTGTGCTGAAAGAGGTTTACAACCCGAAGGCCGTCATCCCTCACGCGGCGTTGCTGGATCAGGCTTCCGCCCATTGTCCAATATTCCCCACTGCTGCCTCCCGTAGGAGTCTGGGCCGTGTCTCAGTCCCAGTGTGGCCGGTCACCCTCTCAGGCCGGCTACCCGTCAAAGCCTTGGTAGGCCATTACCCCACCAACAAGCTGATAGGCCGCGAGCACATCCCCCACCACAAAAGCTTTCCACCAACCACCATGAAGCAGTCAGTCGCATCCGGTATTAGCCACCCTTTCAGGCAGTTATCCCAGAGTGAGGGGCAGATCACTCACGTGTTACTCACCCGTTCGCCGCTCGAGTACCCCCCGAAGGAGGCCTTTCCGCTCGACTTGCATGTGTTAAGCACGCCGCCAGCGTTCGTCCTGAGCCAGGATCAAACTCTCCATCGAAAAACAGGAAAATCCATCCAAGCCAAAAAACGACAACTAGCAAACAATCGCCAGAATCATCGTTCGTCAACTCAAAAAAACCCAACCACCACAACCAAAAACATCGCGATGGACGGAGGTTTCAACATACAAACCAATATCATCGACAAACACACTGTTGAGTTCTCAAAAATCAGACGCGCAACAACTCCGCCCGGTGAAGGGCTTCGATGTGAGCTGGGTGGTCGCTGCTCGGAGCCGGAAGCCCGACGCTCTGCAGATCTCCCGCAGTGGTCTTGCTTCCCGCCGCTCCGTGGCGACAGGAGAGAACAGTACGGGTGCCCTCCGAGGCATGGCAAATCGGGGTGCCGCTCATCGCGCGCGGACTGCATCGTTGCAGGTCAGCGGTCTGTCGGCGCACGTTCAGAGGAGGTCGGACGCGTCGTCCGGCGTCGCGCAGCCGGCGAGGTCGAGACACTCCTGGAGCTCGGTTCGCAGGTCGCCCAGCAGACGGCCCACGCCGCGGGCGCCGTCGGCGCCCAGGGCCCAGAGCGCCGGCCGTCCCACGAACACGCCACGGGCACCCAGGGCCAGGGCGGCGAGCGACATCGGCGCCGGACCGGATGCCGCCGTCGACGTACACCTCCGCCCGGTCCCCCACCGCGGCCACCACCTCGCGCAGCGCCGACGCCGTCCCGACGGCACGGTCCAGCTGCCGGCCGCCGTGGTTGGACACGTAGATCGCATCGGCGCCGGCGTCGAGGCACCGCGCAGCGTCGTCCCCGCGCAGCACACCCTTGACGACGACCGGCACGCCGGCCGCCTCGCGCAGCCAGCCGACGTCGTCGAGGGTGAGATCGGTCTTCCAGTCGCCGACGTCGTCCTCCGGGTAGTTGGTGCGCCACCAGGTCAGGTCGACGGCCGACCAGTCCTCGTCGTCGACGCCGTGCTTGGTCCCCGGGTACGGCGTGTCGACGGTCAGCGCGACGGCGCGAGCACCGGCCGCCACGGCCGCCTCGACCACAGGCCGGAAGCGGTCGCGCTCGGAGGGGAGATAGGCCTGGAGCCACCAGGGCCCGACCGCGCCCAGCTCGTCGAAGCGGGTGCCGGCGTTGGACGACACCACGTGCAGAGCGCCGGCCGCGCCCGCGCCCTCGGCCATCGCCCGCTCGCCCCGGGTGTGGACGGCGCGCTGCATCGCGGTGGGCGCGATCGCGAGGGGCGAGGCGACGTCGGCGCCGAGCAGGGTCGTGCGGAGGTCCGCCTCACCCACACCGCGGAGCACCCGGGTGCGGAACCGCACGTCGCGCCAGGCATCGCTCGCCTCGGCGTTCGTCACTCCCTCGCCCGCACCCGCCTGCAGGTAGGCCCACACGGCGGGCCGGATGGCACGCCGGGCCTGCTCCTCCACGGTGGCGAGCCACGTGCCTTCCGGTGACGGTGGCGGCTCGAGGTCCACCTCAGCCGACCTCGACGCCCGCGAACTGCTTCTTCCCGCGGCGCAGCACCAGCCACGACCCGCCGATCAGGTCGGACGTCGAGGGCTGGGCCTCCGGGTCCTCGACCCGCACGTTGTTGACGTAGGCACCGCCCTCGGAGATCGTCCGCCTCGCCTCACCCTTGCTCTTCGCGAGCCCGGTCTCCACGAGGAGGTCGACGACCGGCAGCAGGGACGCGACGGACGTCGAGCCCGCCTCGCGCAGTGCCGCCGAGAGCGTCGTCGGGCTGAGCTCGTGGAGGTCACCCCCGCCGAAGAGCGCCGCTGCGGCCGCCTTGGCGTTCGCGGTCTCGTCGGCGCCGTGCACGAACGTCGTGACCTCGTCGGCCAGCCGCTTGTGGCCGGTCCGCAGCCACGGCTTCTCCTGGGTCTCCGCCTCGAGGGCCTCGATCTCGTCGCGACCGAGGAACGTGAAGATCCGGAGCAGCTCACCGACCTGGGTGTCGTCGACGTTCAGCCACCACTGGTGGAAGGCGTACGGCGACATCATCTCCGCGTCGAGCCACAGGGCGTCGCCCTCGGTCTTGCCGTACTTGGTGCCGTCGGGCTTGGTGATCAGCGGCGTCGCGAAGGCGTGGGCATGACCGCCGTCGGCGCGCCGGATCAGCTCGGCTCCCCCGGTGATGTTGCCCCACTGGTCGCTGCCGCCGAACTGCAGCGTGACGCCGTGGTCGCGGTACAGGCTGAGGAAGTCCATCGACTGCAGCAGCACGTAGCTGAACTCGGTGTAGCTGATGCCGGACTCGAGACGCCGGGAGACGACGTCGCGCTGGAGCATCCGGTTGACGGGGAAGTGCTTGCCGATGTCGCGCAGGAAGTCGATGGTCGACAGGCTGGCGGTCCAGTCGTAGTTGTTGACGATGGTGGCGGCGTTGGGCCCGTCGAAGCCGACGTACGGCGCGACCTGGCGGCGTACGCGCTCGCTCCAGTCCTTCACCGTGTCGAGGGTGTTCAGGGTGCGCTCCGCGGACTCCTTCGGATCGCCGATCATGCCGGTCGCGCCGCCGACCAGGATGTACGGCGTGTGGCCGGCGTTCTGCAGGCGGCGCGCGGTCGCCAGCTGGACGAGGTTGCCCATGTGCAGGCTCGGCGCGGTCGGGTCGAAGCCGACGTAGAACCGCACGCTCCCCGCGGTCAAGGCCTCGCGCAGCGCGCCGAGGTCCGTCGAGTGGGCGATCAGTCCGCGCCACACGAGGTCGTCGAGGAGAGTGGGGTCGATGGTGCCGGTCACGCCGGGCCTTTCGTTCTCGGGACTGCCGGGCCCAGCCTGCCGCATCCGACCGTCCGCGCTCCACCGGGTTGGCGCCGGGCGGTCACAGACCCGCGAAGAAGACCCTCTCGTCGACGCGTCCGCCCCGGCGTACGCCACCCCGGATGCGGTAGGAGTCGAGCATCAGCTCGGCCAGCTCGCGGGAGCCCAGCCGATCGAGCCACGCCCACACCGAGACCCGGAAGTCGAAGGTGTCGATCCGGCAGAAGGTGTCACGGCCGACCCGACAGCTGGTCACCCAGGTCCATGTCACCGCTCCAGAGCTGGACGATCTCGCGACCGTCGTGCTCGCGGTAGCGCGCGAACACGTGCCGGCCGGCGTACCACGCCGGGGAGCCCTCGTGCGCCGACCCGAGCTCCGCGTCCGGCAGCCGGCGTGCGAGGTCGGTCACGTCGTCCCACGTAGGCATGCCGCCAACCTCTCCCGGGAACGAGGCCTGGGCAAGGCCGCGCCCCTAGGCTGGCGGCGACCGGCGCCAGCACCGGAAGGACGACGTTGATCGCAGACAGGTACGACCTCGAGCGCGAGATCGGCCGAGGTGGCATGGGTGCCGTCTGGCTCGGTCGCGACACCGTGCTCGGTCGCGACGTGGCGCTCAAGCGCATCGGGCTGATGCCCGGGACCGAGTCGCCCGACCTCGAGCGCGCGGCGCGCGAGGCCCGGCTGGCGGCGCGGCTCAACCACCCGCACGTGGTCGCGGTGTTCGACCTGGTCGAGGGCGCCGACGAGACCTGGCTGGTGATGGAGTACGTCGAGGGGATCACGCTGAGCGCGTTCGTCAAGCGCGACGGCGCCCTGACGCCGGACGAGGCCGCGCCGCTGATGCGGCAGGCCGCCGACGCGCTCGCCGCCGCGCACGAGGCGGGCATCGTGCACCGGGACGTGAAGCCGTCGAACATCCTGGTGAACTCCGCCGGCGAGGTGAAGCTCACGGACTTCGGGATCGCCCGTGCCGAGGCCGACGCGTCGTTGACCGCGACCGGCCTGGTGACCGGCTCGCCGGCGTACCTCGCCCCCGAGGTGGCCTCCGGGCAGACCGCGACCGAGGCCTCGGACGTCTGGTCGCTGGGCGCGACGCTCTACCACCTGCTCGCCGGCCACCCGCCGTACGACGTCAGCGAGAACCTGATGGGCGCCCTCTACCGGATCGTCCACGAGGACCCGCCCCGGCTCTCGAACGCCGGGTGGTTGGCGCCGGTGCTGGAGCACACGATGACGCGCGATCCCGCCGAACGCTGGTCGATGAGCCGCGTCCGCGACCACCTCGACGAGGGTCACGACGTCACGGTCCACCCGGCTCCCGTGGGCGAGCTCGACGACGAGGGCACGCGGGTGCTGGAGGCCACGCCGCCGCGCCCGGTCGGCGGTGCCACCGATCTCGGTCGACCCGCAGGTGGCCCGCACCACCACGGCGCCGCGCCCGATCCGGCGGTCCCGGTGGCCCTGGGTCGCGGCGGTCGCCGTGCTCGCCGCCGTGGCCGTGATCGCCGGCGCGGCGTACCTCGGCACGCGCGGCGGCGATGACTCACCCACGACGTCGCCCGGCTCGGGCGGCACGTCGGCCTCGGACCGCTCGTCGTCCCCGCCGAGCGAAGCTGACCAGGCCGCGGCGATGCGCTCGTTCATCACGACCTACCTCTCCACCGTGACCAGCGACCCGCACGAGTCGTGGACGATGCTCACGAAGTCGTTCCAGCAGGCGAGCCACGGCTTCGGCAGCTACCAGAAGTTCTGGCGCACGATCAGCTCGGCCTCCCCCCACGACGTCAACCCCGACCCGGCGGCGATGACCGTGTCGTACGGGGTGGACTACACCAAGACCGACGGCTCGACGTCGTCGGACCAGGTCACGCTCCAGCTGGTGAAGAACGGGTCGTCGTACCTGATCAACGGCGAGGGCTAGGCCGGCGGCACGTCCGATGCCCCGGGGCATCCGATCCACCGCGGCTGGCGCGCGAGCGCGTCGCGCCGTTCGCTCACCCTTCTGGCTCACCCCTGCGGGCGTCGCCGGGAGCGGCGCGGCTCCCTACGGTCGGTGACCATGCGCAAGCTGATCGGCATCCTCGTCATCGTCTGGCTCCTCATCGGCGTCCTCGCGGCCTACCAGCGGGGGTACCTGTCGGGCGACCGGGACGTCAGCTGCAAGACCTTCGGCGACACCGCCCTGACGATCGTCGCCGGCCCGCTCGACTACCTCGGGGCCAACCCGAAGGTCGACTGCCACGTGAAGGCGCCGCAGCCGTCCAAGTGACGGCCCGAGCGGTGCCTCCGGCCGGCGCCGCCGACCGGAAGCGTCCTCACTCAGGCACCATGATCCCGTGCACGTCCATGCCGCGTTCCTCCCGCCGAGCCCGATCCGGCAGGCACTGGCCGACCTGGTGACAGCCCAGGAGCCCGCGCCTCCCGAGGCCGCACCGGCTCGCCGCGGCGTGTTCGGACGACGTACGCCGGACCAGGTGCCCGCGCCCCAGGGTCCGTTGCTGGACGCGTTCGACCCCGAGCAGATCCTGCTGCCTATCACGGACTTCGGCTTCCTCACCTCCGGCGACGCCCGGCGTCTGGTGGACGCCCTCGACGCGGTCTGCGGACCCCTCCCCCGGCCCACGGTGCGGGTCTCCGGCGGAGCGGCACTGGTGGACCCCGCCGACCGTTCGGTGTGGGCGGACGTCACCGGCACCGACGACGAGCTCGGCGCGATGCGGGCGATCGCGCAGGCAGTGGTGTCCGGCGTGGAACCGCTGGGCTTCTTCTGCGACCGACGGCAGTTCCGCCCACGCTTCCCGATCGCCACGATCACCGACGACACGACGGTCGAGCACCTCGAGCAGGTGCTCGCCGCGCTCGACGGCTACAGCAGCGAGCCGTGGACGATCGACGAGGTCGCCGTGATCCAACGGGGCGCCGGCACCTGGCGCACGGTGCCCATCGGCGTGTGAGTCAGAGCAGGACGCTCTTCCACGCCCCACAGCGCGTCAGCTGCGTGGCTGCTCGTGCTGGACACGGGACACCATCCAGGTGGCGACCGAGGCCGTGACGGCACCGACGAGTCCGATGCCCACGACCATCAGCACGACCGCGATGATCCGACCCTCGGTCGTCACGGGATACCGATCGCCGTACCCGACCGTCGTGACGGTCGTGCAGGCCCACCACACGGCGTCCCCGAAGGTCGTGATGTTCGCTCCCGGGGCGTCCCGCTCTGCATCGAGCACGGCTACGGAACCCAGCCCCACGGCCATGACTGCGGCGCCACCGACGTAGACGGCAGCGCGTTCGACGAGTCCACCCGTCGCCGAACGATTCACCATCCGGGCGAACGCGAGCACCCGGAGCACGCGCAACGGCCGCAGCATCGGCAGCACGATCAGGGGGAGGTCGTACCAGTGACGGAGGACGTACGACCCACGCTCACTCGCCAGGCTCACCCGGACCACGTAGTCGACCACGAACACCACCCAGACCGCCCATGACACCTCGCTCAAGCCGGCACGCAGGTCATGGTCGAGTCGTGGGTCCAGGACCGGCCAGGCATAGGCCACCAGGAACGCCAGAGCCAGAAGAAGCAGCGGAACTTCGACCCGACGCTCCCACCGCTCGACACGAGTCACGGGCGGCAGCCTAGGCCTGATCTCGGGGCCGCCCGTCGAGCAACGTGGGGCGGGTGGGGCTCGAACCCACGACCCAGGGATTATGAGTCCCTTGCTCTGACCGACTGAGCTACCGCCCCGCGCACCCCGGTCCTCGGGGTGCGGCGTGGAGAGGCGAGCGTAGTTGGCGAGGGACCCGGGCCGACACCGGGCCGTGAGCCGGTGGCGCGACCGTCAGGCCGGAGCCTCGACCTGCTCGTGCACGTGGTCCGCGAGATATCCTGGGTCCGCGGCGTTGGGCTTGCGATCGAGCCACGACCGGCCCAGCCAGTACGAGAAGTACACGTGGATCAGCCAGATGCCCCAGTAGGCCTCGGCGGCCCGGTAGCCGTAGTCGATGGTGTAGTCCACCGGTCCGTGGAGGTCGGGGCGGACCACCTTCGCCAGCCGCCAGAGCACGAACCAGACGACGACCAGCCCGATCACCCAGGTGAGGCGCAGGCGGCGGTCGTCGGGAGCGCTCCGGTCGAGGATGCGTCGGTCGAACAGGTCGAACGCGAGGGGGCCGAGCATGATCATGAGGAGGTCCTCGGACTGGTCCAGCACCCAGCCCGTCTGGAACAGCACGATGATCAGGATCAGCACGATCGGTGTGACCAGGAGCCCGCGGCGCATCGGCCGGCGCGGTTGGACGTAGACCGTCAGGAACGCGGCCCCGAAGACCGACTCGCTGTAGGTGTAGTAGTCGGAGGTCCACCCCGACTTGTGCAGCATCCACCAGCTGAAGGCGTAGAGGGCGGCGCCGAGCAGCACCGCGAGCACCATCGGGTGGCGCTGGCGCGCGGCCCAGGGGCGGAACCACTGGATGACCGGCACCATGATCAGCGCGAGCCCCAGGGCCTCACGGTTGTGACCGATCTCGGTCGCCAGCTTGGCCGGGAGGAACTTCGCCGTCTCGTGCGTGTTGATCAGCTGAGCCACGATCACGATCGCGGCGAGGTAGATGACAGAGCGCACCCACGGCTTGTTCATGTGAGGAAAAGTAGGCCACCCCCTGGCCCGGGGTAATCACGTGTTTGGGGGAACCGAGGGCCGCCGGTTCGGCGAGATGGCCGACCATTGGGTTGAATGTCCCTCGATGGACGGGGCAGTGAGCGGTACGACGCAGACGCGGGCGGACGAGCCCGACGCGACGTCGCCTGCCCGCGAGTGGGTGTGGGTGCTGCGCGTCCTGGGCGTGGTGCTGCTCTTCGTGATCGTCACCTTCGCCCGGTCGCGACAGGTCGACATCCCCTTCCGTGACCCGCGCGGCAAGCTCTTCGCGAACAAGATCCAGAGCACCGCCCAGACGCTGATCCTGTTCGTCCTGATCGACATCGTGGTCCGCTGGATCCGCGGCCGCCGGGAGGGCGGTGGGTCGTTGTGGCGCACCGCCCGCACCCGGTGGACGCCGTACCGGATCGGGATGATCGCCCTGGCCCTGGTGGCCTACCAGGTCGTCTACCTCTGCTACCGCAACCTCAAGAGCTGGGACGTCTTCCGCTCGCCGCAGGACGACATGCTGCTGCGCTGGGACAAGTGGCTGTTCTTCGGCCACAGCCCGGCCGTCCTGCTGCACGACCTGCTCGGCGAGGACCTCACCGCCCGGGTGCTGACCGATCTCTACGAGTCCTTCTCCACGTTGGTGACGATCGCCCTGGTGGCCGCGCTGGCGTTCACACCGACGGTGCGCTCGGCGTACGTCTTCGTGGTCGCCGCCATGTGGGCCTGGATCCTGGGCGTCGGGTCGTACTACCTGATCCCCTCGTTGGGCCCCTTCCACGCGGCACCTCAGGAGTTCTCCGGGCTGACGCGGACCTCGATCCAGCGCACCCAGGACGCGTACGTCGTCCAGCGCGACTACCTGCTCGCCCACCCGCAGGCCCACGACGCCTTCGCCCAGATCTCCGCCTTCGCCAGCCTGCACTGCGCCCTGACCTGCCTGGTCTTCCTGATGGCGCGCTACTACGGGCTCCGGCTGCTGTCCTGGGCCGCGGGGGTGTTCCTCGCCGGGACCGTGCTCGCGACGGTGTACCTCGGGTGGCACTTCGCGGTCGACGACGTCGCCGGGATCGCGATCGCCTGGGCCTCGGTCCAGCTCGGCAAGCTCGTCGTCCTGGGTTCGTGGCGTTCGCCCACCCGGACGTCGGTCAACCCCTAGAATCCGACCAGTTCCGGCCACGCGGAGGTCTGGTGAAGAGCTTCCTTTTCATCCTGGTGATCATCTGGTTCGTCCTCGGCGCCAGCGTCGCCCACGAGCGCGGCTACTTCGACACCAACCACCAGCGAGACTGCACGTTCATCGGCAGTGCTCTGCTGACCGTGGTCGCCGGCCCGATCAACTACGCGGGGATCAAGCCCCGGGCTTCCTGCTGACCCTGCCTCCTGATCCGGCGCGCACCGGCGGGTCGGCGTCGAGCGTGCCCAACCAGGTCGCCGCGACCGGTCCCCACTCCACCAGCTGCTCGTCCGACAGGGAAGGCTGGCAGCGCACCCACGACTCCACCCGTCCGATCCGGCCGAGCTGGAGGGCCGCGGGCAGGGTGGCGCGCAGCTCGGCGACCGGGACGAGGTCGCTCCAGACCTCCAGCGCGGCGTCGGCCACCCGCCACAGCCGCGGGTCGTCGCCGTCGGCGTCGAGCTTCTCGGCGAGGAGGTTGAGCGGGATCAGCAGCACCGCCAACGGCTCGGTCACCAGCGCGTCGCCGAAGTCGAAGAACAGCAGGCGGCCGTCGACGTCGAAGACGTTGTTCTCGTGCAGGTCGTTGTGGTTGAGGGTCAGCGGCAGTCCGAGCGCGGCGACCTGCTCGGCCCACCGGCGTACGACGGGCAGGTGCGCGCGCAGCCGCTCGGCGACCTCGGGAGCCAGGCGCCTCGGATCACCTGGCGTGAGCGCGGCGTACTGCTCGACGCGGGCCGCGACGTAGTCGCCCGACTCCTCCGGACGGACCTGGGTCATCCCGAGCTCCATCAGGGCCGCGTGGTGCGGGACGAGCTCGCGCTGGAGCAGGGCTGCCTCGCGCGCCAGGCGCACCCAGTTCTCCAGGTCGCCACCGGCGGTCTCGTAGAAGACCTCACCCTGGTCGGGCGTCAGCAGGAACCCGTCCCCGGCTGCGGTGACGGGGACGACGCGGTCCGGAGCGATCCGCGCCAACAGGGACATCAGCGCCCCTTCGACCTGCTGACCCGGGCAGTTCTGCTTGGCGAACCACGCCCCGTCGGCGGTCTCCACGCGCCAGACGGTCGCCCAGCCGCGGAGCTTCTGCTGGGTCATCGCCGTGACGGGTCCGACGACGGAGGCGCACCACTCGCGGAGGTCGTCACGGAACTCGTCGGTGCCCCAGCGCGTCGACAGCGCCGTGTCGCGCTCCGGCAGGGCGTCGTACCAGCGGGTCGCCGGGTCAGGCATCGGTGACCGCGATGGTGCCCTGCATCTCGTGCATCCGCTCGACGGGTCGGTAGCCGAAGGCGCGGTTGGTGCGTTGCATCGGCGCGTTGTCGACCGCGGTCCAGGTGTGGATCGCGGTGAGCCCGGGATGCTCGCGCGACAGCACCCCCAGGGTGGCGTGCTTGAGCGCCAGGCCCAGCCGCTGCCCGCGGTGCTCCGGCATCACCAGCGTGTCGTCCTGCAGGGCCTCGGAGGCGCCGTGCGTGACGAAGACCAGGGAGTAGCCGCCGAACTCGCCGTCGGCGGATCGCCGTGCGGCGGCCACGACCTGGTCGTAGGCGCGCGGCGATGCGCTCCTCACCCACCCGCAGGCGCTCCTCGTCGTAGACGCGAGGCTGGTACTCCACCTCGCCGCGTGGGACGTCGTTCTCCATCTGCGTGCGCATGCGGCAGTACGCCGGCGCGAACTCGTCCGGACACCGGGCACCCCAGGTGACGACCTCCCAGCCGCCGGCGATCTCGCTCTCGGGCGGCGTCGCGGGCAGCTCGAGCGCGAGGTGGTCCTCGACGTGCTTGCTGCTCAGTCCGAGAGTGGTGGCGAAGGCGTACGCCGATGCCTCCTCGACCCGGATCCCGTCGGGCACGTGGGCCTCGCCGACGACGGTGGTCCGCCCGTCGGCTGCGAGCCGGCGGGTCGCCTCGTCGTACAGCGCTCGGCCGATCCCCTGGCGCTGCCGGTCGGGACGCACCGAGATCTCGAGGTCGGCGATGTGCTCGTTGTCGCCGACCGAGCGTCCGAGGTCGGCGGTCCCGACGGTCCGGCCGTGCTCCCGCGCGACCAGCAGGGTGTGGCGGAAGTAGGGGTTGGGGTCGCGCAGCATCGTCAGGACGTCGTACGAGCGGAGCACCGGGCGCGTCCGGTAGCTCCGCATGGCATTCTGCTCGACCTCGAAGAACTCACGGAGCACCGCGTCGTCGTGCACGTCGACCTCGGATATCTCGACCTCAGCACCCATGCCGACCACCCAAGCGGAGTCGCCCGTGCCGGGCAAAAGGATTTGCGGCATGCTCGGAGCCATGGACACGCCACCGCCGCTCACGCCGCTGCCCGAGGACTGGACCACCGCTCTCGCCGTCGTCGCGCACCCGGACGACATGGAGTTCGGCTCCGCCGCCGCGGTCGCACGCTGGACCGGCCAGGGCAAGACGGTCGTCTACTGCATGGTGACCTCCGGCGAGGCCGGCATCGACTCCATGCATCCGGACGAGTGCCGACGCGTGCGCGAGGCCGAGGAGATCGAGTCGGCGCGGATCGTCGGCGTCTCCGACGTCGAGTTCCTCCACCAGCCCGACGGGATCCTGGAGTACGGCGTGCCGCTGCGGCGCGAGATCTGCGCCATGGTGCGCAAGCACCGGCCCGAGATCGTGATCACCGGCTTCTTCGGTGAGAAGTGGGGCGGTCGGATGCTCAACCAGGCCGACCACATCGCCACCGGACGGGCGGTGCTGGACGCCGTGCGCGACGCGGGGAACCGCTGGGTGTTCCCTGAGCAGCTGGTCGACGGGGTGGAGCCGTGGGGCGGCGTCCGGCAGGTGTGGGCCGGCGGCTCGGACACGGCTCAGCACGGGGTCGACACGACCGAGACCTTCGACCAGGGCGTCGCCTCGCTCGCCGCCCACGCGGCGTACATCGAGGGGCTCGGCTGGGAGAACTGGGACCCGCGGGAGTTCCTCGAGGGCTTCGGTCGGCAGGTGGGACAGCGGCTGGGGGTCGCCTTCGGCGCGTCGTTCGAGGTCTACCCGATGGGCTGGGAGGAGGACTGATGGCCTACCTGACCTCTGACCCGGGCATCTCCCTCGACGGCTACATCGCCGGACCCGACCAGAGCCTCGAGAACCCGCTGGGCACGGGCGGCGAGGCGCTGCACCGGTGGATGTTCGAGGAGCCCGAGCAGCATGCCGAGGAGAAGGAGGCGATCACGCTCGGCGAGCGCCTACATCATGGGGCGGAACATGTTCACGGCCGGCCGCGGCGAGTGGGACCTCGACTGGACGGGCTGGTGGGGCGACGACCCGCCGTACCACGGGCCGGTCTTCGTGCTCACCCACCACGAGCGCGAGCCGGTGGAGATGCAGGGTGGGACGACGTTCCACTTCGTGACGGGCGGTCCCGACGAGGCCCTGCGCCTCGCCACCGAGGCGGCCGGTGACGGCACGATCTCGGTCGCCGGCGGGGCGTCGACGATCAACCAGTTCCTCCGCGACGGCCACATCGACGAGCTGCGGCTGCACGTCGCCCCGGTGGTGCTCGGCGGGGGCGAGGCCCTGTTCAGCGACCTGAAGGGCCTGCCGTTCGAGATGGCCTCGTCGCGCTCGACGCCGCTGGTCACGCACCTGACCCTGAAGCGGGTGCGCTAGCGGCACCGTTGTGCTGTTTGCTCCCCCGGTTGGACTCGAACCAACAACCCTCCGGTTAACAGCCGAATGCTCTGCCAGTTGAGCTACAGGGGATCGTGGAGCCCGCACAGGTTAGCAAGGCGGATCCGGCCGTTGCGAATCGGGACGCGGCGGCGCGGGCCGGTGGCCGAGCCACCTTTCGCGCGGTCGCAAGGGTGGCTGACGCACCGACACGGGCCCGGGTGTCGGCCTGGCGGTGAGGGAGCCCCGTTGCGTGCTCGGCAGAAGGTGGGTGGCCCACCGCGAGGGGGCGGGAGGGCGCCTCAGAGCATCCCGACGTCGGCCTTCGCGGCGGCCAGGGCGGTCTCGGCGGCAGCGCGGACGAACGGGTCGTCGGGGTCGACACCCTCGTCGTACTCGTAGGCCCAGCCGACCTCCGAGCGACCGGACGGCGCCCGCCGGGCCACCACCCGTACGCCGCGCCGGCCGGTGACGCGCACGTGCCGGGTCAGCAGCACGCTCGCCGTGACCCGCTCGCGCACGAGCTGCAGCAGCCGGTCGGCGTCCTTGGCCGCAGCATCCGGCACCGCGAGCACGTGCAGAGGTCGTGGCTCGCCCCAGGTGCCGACCTCGCTGACCCGGAGCCGGCCCTCGTCCTGCTCCCAGTCGGCCGCCTGCACCTGCTCCCACGGCACCCGGGCGGCGTCGACGTAGAGCGCGTCGCGGGTGCCGGCCGACCCAGCCGCCGTCGACCAGCGGAGCCCACGCGAGCAGCCGCTCCCCCTGGGCCACCTCGATCGGGGGACGGACGCGTCGTCCGAGCTTCATCGGGTGCTCACGAGGCGCCCAGCGCCAGGTCGCGCAGCTGCCGGCGGTGCTGCTCGAGCGCGGTGAGCTCGCCGAACATCCGGTTGTACTCCGCGGTGTGCTCGACCGGGTTGGTGCGCTGGAGCCGCGACTTCACGTCGGCGATCCGGCGCTGCGCGGTCAGCTCCTGGAGCCGGTAGACGGTGTTGGCCACGAAGGCGTCGTCGGCGCCCTTCTTGGAGGGCACCGGCTCCACCGCCAGCGCCGAGAGCGCGGCGGCCACAGCGGGATCCGTCGTCCGGTCACGGAGGCGTCCGGCCCAGTCGGCGCCGGCGGCGCCCAGGCCGCCGTTGTGCTCGACCAGCTCCCAGACCGCACGGTAGGTGGGGTGGGTGAAGTCGTTGGCGCCGAGGTCGTGGGACGTGCGCGCGACCGCCTCCGGCTCCTGCACCACGAGCTTGAGGGTCTCGCGCTCGAGGACGAAGCGCGGGTCGCGCAGGTCGGGCAGCTGCTGCTTCGGCTTCACGGGAGCGTCCGTGACGGTGGGCGCCCGAGGCGGCTGAGCGGCTGCCGGCGCTCCCCGGCGGCTGGCCGCCCGTCGTACCTCCACCTGCACCTCGGCGGGGTCCATCCCGGTCAACGACGCGATCTCGCGGGCGAACGACGAGGCCACGACCGCCGTGTCACGGCTGCTGTGCACCAGCGCCGCCGCCTCCCGGACCGCCCCGACCCGGCCCTCGGCCCGGTCGAGGTCGTACTTCTTCACGACGTTGGCCAGGACGAAGCGGTAGAGCGGCTGCCGGCGCGCGATCAGCTCACGCACCGCCGCGTCGCCTCCCTGGAGGCGCAGGTCGCAGGGGTCGAGACCGGTGGGCTCGATGGCGACGTAGGTCTGGCTGACGAAGTTCTGGTCGCCGCCGAAGGCCCGCAGGGCGGCCTTCTGCCCGGCGGCGTCGCCGTCGAAGGTGAAGATCACCTCGCCGGGGAACTCCGCGTGGTCGTTGAGGAAGCGGCGCAGGATCCGCGCGTGGTCGTCGCCGAACGCCGTCCCGCAGGTGGCGACGGCGGTGCCGACGCCGGACAGGTGGCAGGCCATGACGTCGGTGTAGCCCTCGACGACGACGGCCTTGGAGGTGCGCGCCATCTCGCGGCGGGCGAGGTCGATGCCGTAGAGGACCTGGCTCTTCTTGTAGAGCGAGGTCTCGGGGGTGTTGAGGTACTTCGCCTCGATCCGGTCGTCGTCGAAGATCCGGCGCGCCCCGAAGCCGATGGTGCTGCCGCTCGACTCGCGGATCGGCCACAGCAGGCGGCCACGGAAGCGGTCGTACGCCGACCGCCCGATCGCGACGAGCCCGGCGGCGACGGACTCCTCGTCGGTGAAGCGCTTCTGGCGCAGGTGGCGCAGCAGGGACTCACCGTCGCGCGGTGCGAAGCCGATCCCGAACTGCTCGGCCGCGGCCTGGTCGAAGCCCCGCTCCCCGAGGAACTGCCGCCCCGCGACGGCGTCCGGCGTGCTCAGCGCGTCGGCGTAGAACTCCTGGGCGACCCTGTTGGCCTCGACCAGACGCGCCCGCTGCGGGCCACGGGGCCGCTCCGGTCGGGCATCCCCCTCCTCGCGGCGCAGGGTGACCCCCACCTTGTCGGCGAGCCGTTCGACCGCCTCGGCGAAGCCGAGCCCGTCGATCTTCATCAGGAAGTTGAAGACGTCGCCGCCCTCGCCGCACCCGAAGCAGTGCCACCCGCGGCCGGGGTTGACGTTGAACGACGGGGACTTCTCGTCGTGGAAGGGGCACAGGCCCTTGAGCGAGCCACCACCGGCCGGGCGGAGAGTGACGTAGTCGCCGATGACCTCGTCGATCTTGACCTTCTCGCGCACCTCCGCGATGTCTTCCTCGCGTATGCGTCCGGCCACGCGGGGAGTCTACGGCGGGGTGCTGACACGCCCGGGCGGATACCACGCGACCTGTGGGGTACGGCCCCGACATGAGTACGTCGACCTCGGGACAACCGGGCAGCAGCGGCCACACGGTGCACGACGACCCGACGTTGGGCGCGCTGGTCCATGACCTGACCCAGCAGGTTCCCGAGCTGATCCGCTCGGAGATGCGGCTCGCCCAGGCGGAGATGACCGAGAAGGGCAAGCGCGCCGGGCTCGGGATCGGGCTCTTCAGCGCCGCAGGTCTCCTGGCCTTCCTGGGGCTGTGCTGCGTGATCACGACCGCGATCCTGGCGCTCGCCCACGCCGTTCCCGACTGGCTCGCGGCCCTGATCGTCGCGCTCGTGCTCCTCGCCGGAGCGGGGATCGCGGCGCTGGTCGGCAAGAAAGAGGTCCAGCAGGCGACACCACCCGCGCCCGAGCACGCCATCGAGGGCGTCAAGGAGGACATCGCCGTGGTGAAGGGAGAGCACCGATGAGCGACGACCGCACCGCCCGCCTCGAGGCGGAGATCGAGGCGCAGCGCGACCAGCTCGCGGACACCGTCGACCAGCTCACCCACAAGCTCGACGTGAAGGCACAGGCCCAGGAGCGCGCGGCCGACCTCAAGGCGCGCGCGACCACCGACTCCGGCCGACCGCGGACCGAGCTCCTGGTCGCCGTCGGAGCGGTCGTCGTCCTGGGCGGTCTCCTCGTCTGGTGGCGCCGACGATGACGTCGGAAGCGCCGGTCGACGCGAGCAGCGGCGAGAAGCGTCCTCCGGCAGAGGACGAGCGCAAGCCCGACTCCCCGACGAAGCTGACCCGCCGCTCCTGGCGCTACGTCCTGCGCCGGACCTACCGCGAGTTCGGCCAGGACAGCTGCACCGACCTCGCCGCCGGGCTGACGTACTACGCCGTGCTCTCGATCTTCCCCGCGATGATCGCCCTGGTCTCGCTGCTCGGGGTGGTCGGCCAGGCCCAGAGCAGCGTCGACAACGTGATGAAGGTGCTGCGACCACTGGTCTCGAGCAGCACCCTCGACACGATCCGGCCCTCCCTCGAGCACATCGCTGCCTCGCCCGGAGCCGGCATCGGCCTCGTGGTCGGCCTCGTGGGCGCGCTGTGGTCGGCGTCCGGCTACGTCGGCGCCTTCGGTCGCGCGATGAACACCGTCTACGACATCGGCGAGGGACGGCCGTTCTGGAAGCTGCGGCCACTGATGCTCGTGATCACCCTGGTGGCGATCCTGCTGGTCGCGTGCGTGCTCGTCATGCTCGTGGTGTCCGGCCCGCTCGCCGACTCGATCGGGAACGTGATCGGGCTGGGCTCGCAGGCGGTCACGGTGTGGAACGTCGTGAAGTGGCCGGTGATCGTGCTGCTCGTCGTCCTGATCGTGGCGATGCTCTACTACGCGACGCCCAACGTGAAGCAGCCGCGGTTCCGCTGGCTCTCCGTCGGGGCGTTCGTCGCCATCGTGATCTGGATCCTGGCCTCCGTGGCGTTCGCGTTCTACGTCGCGACGTTCGGCAGCTACGACAAGACCTACGGCTCGCTCGCGGGCGTCGTCGCCGGTCTGCTGTGGCTGTGGATCACCAACGTCGCCCTGCTGTTCGGCGCCGAGCTCGACTCCGAGCTCGAGCGCGGCCGGCAGCTGCAGGCCGGCATCGCGGCCGAGTCGGAGCTCCAGCTCCCGGTCCGCGACGCACGGGGCATCCGCAAGGCCCGGAAGAAGGAGAAGAAGGACGTCGCCCGCGGCCGCGCCATCCGGGAGGACGCCCAGCGTGAGGGCGAGGCCGCCGACTCCGAGCGCGCCGACTCCGAGCCCACCGACTCCGAGCCCGGGACCAAGTCCGACACCCAGGAGGCTGCCGAGACCGACGACGGCAGCCGTCACCGCACGACGACGAAGGAGAGCACGTGATGAAGAAGCTGATGCTGCTGGTGGCCGCGGGCGTGGGATACGTCCTGGGCACCCGGGCGGGCCGTGGGCGCTACGAGCAGATCCGGGGCGCGGTGACCAAGGTCAAGAACGACCCGCGGGTGCAGGAGAAGACCCAGCAGGCCGTCGACCTGGCCAAGCAGCAGGCACCGGTCGTGGCCGACAAGGTCACGACGGCGGCCAGTGCCGCCGCCGCGAAGGTCACCGGCTCCGACGACTCGCCCCAGCCCCACCACATGGCGGGACCGCAGGGCGACCTCCCCTAGGGGCTCGGGACGAGCCGGGCGTGCCACCCGGCCGCACTCGCGTCCGTGAGGGACGCGACCTGGTCGATGACCACCCGTAGCCGTCCGGCGTCGTCCGTCGCGTCGGTCCAGTCCCCGGCGAACACCGGGTCCAGGTGGTCGGGTCCGGTCTTCGCGAGCACGTCGACCAGCTCGGCGAGCAGCTCGCGCTGCCCCGCCATGGCCCGGACCCGGTCGTCGGCCTGCATCACGTAGTGGGCCGCGATCCCCTTCAGCATCGCCATCTCGACGCGTGAGTCGTCCGGAACCACCAGGTCGGCGTCGTAGCGCAGTCGTGGTCCGGGATACGCCTCGAACGTCGCCGCACGCGCGTCGGCCGCGAACCGCCCGATCACGTCGCTGGTGAGGTTCTTCAGCGAGGCCAGGGCGCGCCGGCTGCCGTCGTACGGCGTCGTCGGCCACGAGCCGATCGTCCGGAGCCGGGCCAGGGCGGCGTCGAGGGCGTCCTCGTCGCTGTCGGGCAGGTACCAGTCGCGCACGGCCGCGCGCACCGCCGCCACGTCGAGCCGGGTCAGGTCCATCCGCCCGGCGACGATCCCGTCCTCGACGTCGTGGACGGAGTAGGCGATGTCGTCGGCGAGGTCCATGACCTGGGCCTCGAAGCACTGCCGTCGCTCGGGGGCGCCGGTGCGCAGCCAGTCGAAGACCGGCCGGTCGTCGGCGTAGACGCCGAACTTCCGCACGACCCGGGGTGACCCGTCCGCGTGGACGCCGGTGGGGACGGAGGCGTCCGCGAGCGGCCAGGGGTACTTCGTGCAGGCATCCAGCGTCGCGCGGGTCAGGTTGAGCCCCGCGGAGCGGCCGGCGTCGTCGAAGGTCTTCGCCTCGAGCCGGGTCAGCAGCCGCAGGGTCTGCGCGTTGCCCTCGAACCCGCCGCAGTCGGCGGCCGCCTCGGCGAGCACCCGCTCGCCGTTGTGCCCGAACGGCGGGTGGCCGAGGTCGTGGGCGAGCGCGGCCGTCTCGACCAGGTCGGGCTCGCACCCGAGCGCGCGAGCCAGGTCGCGGGCGATCTGGGCGACCTCGAGGCTGTGCGTCAGCCGGTTGCGGACGAAGTCGTCGCTCTGCGGGCCGACCACCTGGGTCTTGGCGGCGAGGCGCCGGCTGGACGCGGCGTGCACGAGCCGGGCCCGGTCGCGCTCGAACGGCGTGCGTTCCGGCGCGACCACTCGTTTCGGCGGCTCGTCGACCCAGCGCTCGCGCGCGGCCTCGTCGTACTCCATCGTCAGCCCAGGCATCGAGCCGAGACTAGGGGAACCGGCTCAGTAGACGGAGACGTGCACGTGGTCGTAGTGGTTGGCCGTCGCGGAGCCCCGGTCGGCGAACAGCCGCCAGCCCTCCGACGCCCGGACCGGGGTCCAGATGTGCTGGCGCCAGAGGATGTCGTAGAGGTGCAGCTCCGAGGCGTGCGCCTGGAGGAACTCCGCGATCGAGTTCCCGAGTGCGACGTCGCTGGTCATGATGTCGAGCGCCTTGCCGGAGACGTGCTCGCCGTGGGCGTCCCAGCCGCCGTACGACGTGATCTGCGGGAAGGCGTGGCAGACCGAGCGGTAGAGGTAGACCGCGGCGGGCGTCAGCCGGTACTCGACCGAGCCGTCGGGGCACGGAGCCATCGACAGCCCGGCCCCGGCGCCCGCACCGACGGAGGGGTCGGGCTTGCTGTCGGAGAGGTAGCCGGCGGTGACCCAGCGGGCCTGGCCGTCGACGACCAGCTCGACGCGACCGTCGTCGGTGCGCCCGGTCACGAGCACCCGCTTGCCGGTCTTGACCAGCCCGATCTGCTGGGCGGCCTGCGACGAGCTCGACCAGAGGTTCAGGTCGACCGTCGTCCACTTCTTCACGTGCGCGGCCTTGACCGCGCGCATGGTCGCCTTCTGGGCGGCCATGCCGTCCTGGAAGGTGCGAGCCGCGGTGCGGTTGAAGGTCCGCGAGACCGGGGCTGCGTCGTAGCGGTCCGGGTCGAGCCGGAGCGGCGCCTTCGGTGAGTGGGCCTGGAGGCCGATCGAGGCGGCCGGCGTCGCCTGCACGACGCCGAGGGCGACGGCGGGAAGGGTCGCCGCAACAGCCGCGCCGGCGGCGATCTTGGCGGTGCGCCTCCCGGTGAGGGAGACGAACCGGCGGGCATTGGTTTCCCGCTTGTGGCGATGGTGAGCCACAGCGCTGATTCCTTGCAGTTGGGTTCGGGGGATGCGGGTCCGGTCACGACCTCCGGCCCCGAGCGGAGATCACGATTCGGTCACGCCGTGGCAGTCAAGCACAGGGGCGGACCCTCTCGAAATCCCGGGTCCAGGATCGGGCGTGTCGTCGCTCACGCCCGGAGCTCAGCCTCCGGTGGTCTCCGAGGCGTCCTCGGTGAGCCGCAGCGAGCTGCCGTCGGTGTCGTCGAGCCACCCCTCCGGAAGCGCCACGCGGGCGCGAGGCGACCCCTGCCGACCGCGGGGGTGACCCAGCTCCGATTCCGGGAACGGCTCCTCCGCGTCGAGCTCCTCGAGGAGCACGTCGAGCGCGGCGAGCGAGTCGACCAGGGCCAGGGAGTGGCGCAGCGTGCCGCCGGCCCGGAAGCCCTTGAGGTACCACGAGACGTGCTTGCGGAACTCCTTGCAGCCGCGCTCCTCCCCCATGTGCTCGCTGAGCAGCTCGGCGTGGCGACGCATCATCGTGCGCACCTCGCCGAGGGTCGGCAGGGTGGGTCTCGACCCCGCTCGACCAGCTGCTGCCGGGGCGAACGCAGCGGCCAGGTCGCGGAAGAGCCACGGACGGCCGAGGCAGCCGCGACCGACCACCACACCGGCCGCACCCGTCTCCTCGACCATGCGCAGCGCGTCACCGGCCTCCCAGATGTCGCCGTTGCCGAGCACCGGGATGTCGACGCTCTCCACCAGGCGGGCGATGGCGTCCCAGTCGGCGCGGCCACTGTAGGACTGGGCGACGGTGCGACCGTGCAGGGCGATCGCGGCGATGCCGGACTCCTGCGCGATCCGGCCGGCGTCGAGGTAGGTGAGGTGGTCGTCGTCGAGGCCCTTGCGGGTCTTCATCGTGACCGGCACGCCGTAGGGCTCGGCCGCGGCGACCGCGGAGCGCAGGATCTCGCTGAGCAGGCCGCGCTTCCACGGCAGCGCTCCACCGCCGCCCTTGCGGGTCACCTTGGGCACCGGGCAGCCGAAGTTGAGGTCGACGTGGTGCACGCCGTACTCGGCGCAGAGGATCTCGGTGGCCTTGCCGACGTAGGCCGGGTCGGTGCCGTAGAGCTGGACCGACCGCGTGGTCTCGAGGTCGTCGAAGACCAGCATGCTCAGGGTCGTCGAGTCGCGCTCGACCAGGCCGCGGGAGGTGATCATCTCGCAGACGTAGAGGCCGGCTCCCTGCTCGGCACAGAGCCGGCGGTACGCCGCGTTGGTGATGCCGGCCATCGGGGCGAGCACGACCGGCACGGGCACGGTCAGCGGGCCGAGGGTCAGGGGCATGCCTCGATTGTCCGGCGCGCTCCGGGTCGGAGCCAAACCCGTGGTCTCGACAGGCTCGACCGACGGGACAGGTCGACCGACGGGACAGGTCGACCGACGGGACAGGTCGACCGACGGGACAGGTCGACCGACGGGACAGGTCGACCGACGGTGCTCGTCGCTTCTGCTGCCGGACGCCGTTCTGGATCTCGCCCTCCCAGGTGATCGCGTCGAAGTCCTGGCTGGGGCGGAAGCTGATCGCGACCAGCTTGCCGTGGTCGGGCACGAAGTAGACCAGGCACACCGACGCGCGCTTGCCGCGGGTGAACGTGGCCGGCAGCCGCGTGCTCGGGCACGGCGCGTACTGGGCCCGGAACGTCGACGACTGGAGCAGGGTGTTGCGCTGGTCGAGCAGGTAGAGCGGGACCGGCCGGTCCGAGAGGTTGCTCCTGCCGAGGTTGCGCACCGTCGCGCGCACGAAGTACGGCGTCGACTTCTGGTCGCGGCGTCGAGGTCCCAGTCGGAGAACGCACTGATCGGCATCTTGACCAGCCGGGTGACCGTCACGGCGATCACGCCGACGGTCTTCTGGTCGGGCTTCCAGCTGACCCGAGCCGTGTCGCCGACCCGGAGCTGCGATCCCTGGGCGGACAGGCGGACGCCGGCGACGACCGTCGTGGAGGGGCTCGGGCTCCCCGTGGGGCTCGACGAGCCACCCGACGAGGACGACGACGTGCTTCCGGGGCCGCCTGCGGTCGGCGTGGACGAGCCGGACCCGCCGCCACACCCGGCCAGCACCAGGGCGACCACAGCCGCCAGTGCGGGGAGGCCGAGGCGCCGGGTCACGTGGTCAGCACCTCAGCAGCCCAGCAGCCGCTCGGCGAAGTAGGCGCTCGCCTGGTCCAGCGCGATCCGCTCCTGCTTCATCGAGTCGCGCTCGCGCACGGTCACGGCGTGGTCCTCGAGGGTGTCGAAGTCGACGGTCACGCAGTACGGCGTCCCGATCTCGTCCTGCCGGCGGTAGCGGCGGCCGATCGCACCGGAGTCGTCGAAGTCGACGTTCCAGCCGTGGCCGCGCAGCTCGGCGGCGAGGTCCTTCGCCTTCGGCGACAGGTCGGCGTTCCGGCTCAGCGGCAGCACGGCGACCTTCACGGGCGCCAGCCGCGGGTCGAGGCGCAGGACCGTGCGGGTGTCGACGCCGCCCTTGGTGTTGGGCGCCTCGTCCTCGGTGTAGGCATCGAGCAGGAACGCCATCATCGCCCGGTTGGGGCCCAGTGCCGGCTCGATCACGTAGGGCACGTAGCGCTCGCCGCTGCCCTGGTCGAAGTAGGACAGGTCCTGGCCGGAGAACTCGGAGTGCTGCTTCAGGTCGAAGTCGGTGCGGTTGGCGATGCCCTCGAGCTCCTCGAACTCGCGACCGGAGAAGCCGAAGCGGTACTCGATGTCGACGGTCCGCTTGGCGTAGTGGCTGAGCTTCTCCGGCGGGTGCTCGAAGTGCCGGAGGTTGTCGGAGCTGATGCCCAGGTCGGTGAACCAGCGGGTGCGCTCGTCGATCCAGTACTGGTGCCAGGTCTCGTCCTCGCCCGGCTTGACGAAGAACTCCATCTCCATCTGCTCGAACTCGCGGGTGCGGAAGATGAAGTTGCCGGGAGTGATCTCGTTGCGGAAGCTCTTGCCCATCTGGGCGATGCCGAACGGCGGCTTCATCCGGGCGCTGGTCACGATGTTGGCGAAGTTGAGGAAGATGCCCTGCGCCGTCTCGGGCCGGAGGTAGTGCAGGCCGGACTCGTCCTCGATCGACGCCGAGGTGCGTCTTCAGCATCATGTTGAAGTTGCGCGGCTCGGTCCAGGTGTGGCGGTTGCCGCAGTTGGGGCACGGCACCGACTCGTTGATGTCGACGGTGTCGGGGTCGGCGACGTCGTGCTTGCCGGCGTACTCCTCCTGGAGGTGGTCCTCACGGAAGCGCTTGTGGCACGACTGGCACTCGACCAGCGGGTCGGTGAACGTCGCGAGGTGGCCGCTGGCCTCCCAGGTGCGGGTCGGCAGGATGATCGCCGAGTCGAGGCCGACCATGTCGTCGCGGGTGGTGACCATGAACCGCCACCACTGCTTCTTGACGTTCTCCTTGAGCTCCACGCCGAGCGGGCCGTAGTCCCAGGCCGATCGGGTGCCGCCGTAGATCTCGCCGGACGGGAACACGAAGCCGCGGCGCTTGCAGAGGGAGACGACGGTGTCGAGCTTGCTGGGAGGCGGCTTGGCCACGAGGGCTGCTCCTGGGGGTCGGGCCGGCTGGCTGTCGGTCACATCGGAGCGCTCAGCCTAACGAGCGGGCGCCAGCGACATTGAGGGGCTCCCCCGGCTCCACGGTCTCGTACGCGCTCGGCTCGTCGAGGGCACGGCTGAGGGTCGGCACGGCCGTGAGCTTCACGTCGTACGCCGAGAGGGCGCGGCGGTAGGCGCCCGGGCCCTCCCAGTCGGTCACCAGGGTCCACAGCTCGGGGTCGTCGACGTTGCGACCGATCCGGCCGGAGACGTATCCCTGCTGGGTGGCCAGCGTCTCGTGCGCCCGCTCGAGCTCGGCCCGGAAGGCGTCGTGCTCGGGCTCGGGAACGCGGAAGCGGTTCACGACGATCACGGGGCGAGGTCTAGTCGGCATCGCCGTGCAGGGATCCCCGGTCAGCCGGGGATCCCGTCGCTTGTCAGCCGTTGCAACCCCTACGAAGCGACGGGAACCCGGGTGCCGTGTGGCAGGAGTGACCTGTGGGAGCCGAGGCGTGGACCGTCGTCAGCTGCCGGTGTAGTACTCGTCGGCCGTGTCCAGCGCCTCGTCCAGCATCGCCAGCCCCTCGCGCAGGTCCTGCTCGGTGATGGTGCAGGGCGGAACGACGTGGGTCCGGTTGAAGTGCGTCATCGGCCAGAGGCCGCGCTGCTTGCACGCCGCCGCGAACGCGTTCATCGGGGCCGCCGCCTCGCCCGCGGCGTTGTAGGGCACCAGCGGCTCGCGCGTCTCGCGGTCGCGCACCAGCTCGACCGCCCAGAAGACACCGAGCCCGCGGACCTCGCCGACCGAGGGATGGCGGTCGGCGATCTTGGCCAGCTCGGGGCCGATCACGTCGGTGCCGAGGGCGCGCGCGTGCTCGATGATCCCCTCCTCCTTGAAGATCTCGATCGAGGCGACGGCACTGGCGCAGGCCAGCGGGTGACCGGAGTAGGTGAGGCCGCCGGGGTAGGCGCGCTCCTGGAACGTCTCGGCGATCGGGTCGCTGATCACGACGCCACCGAGGGGGACGTAGCCGGAGTTCACGCCCTTGGCGAACGAGATCAGGTCGGGACGGACGTCCCAGTGCTGGATCGCGAACCACTCGCCGCAACGGCCGAACCCGGCCATCACCTCGTCGGCGATCAGCAGGATGCCGTGCTCGTCGCAGAGGTCGCGCACGCCGGCGAGGTAGCCCGGCGGCGGGACGAGGATGCCGTTGGTGCCGACCACCGGCTCCAGGATGATCGCCGCGACCGTCTGCGGCCCCTCGACCATCAGGGTGTCGCGCAGGTGCTGCAGCGCGCGGCTCGTCTCCTCCTCCGGCGAGGACGAGTGGAACGCCGAGCGGTAGGGGTAGGGGCCCCAGAAGTGCACGATGCCGGGGATCACGTGCGGCTCGGTGCCCCAGCGCCGCGGGTCACCGGTCAGGCCGATCACGCCGTGGGTCGCACCGTGGTAGCTGCGGTACGTCGCCAGGATCTTCGGCCGGCCGGTGTGCAGACGGGCGAGCCGGATCGCGTTCTCGTTGGCCTCGGCACCGGCGTTGGTGAAGAAGACCTGGTTGAGGTCGTGACCGGCGACCTCGGTGATCAGCCGCGCCGCCTCCGAGCGCGCGTCGTTGGCGAACGACGGCTGGATGGTCGTCATCTGCTGGGCGTAGTCGGCGATCGCCTTGACCAGCTTCGGGTGCTGGTAGCCGATGTTGACGTTGACCAGCTGGCTGGAGAAGTCGAGGTAGGACTTCCCGGCGTAGTCGGTGAACCGGGAGCCCGAGGCGCTCGCGATCGGCAGCGGGTCGATCTGAGCCTGCGCCGACCACGAGTGGAAGACGTGGGTGCGGTCGAGCTTGCGGACGGTCTCCTCGTCGGTGGGGATGCCCGCCAGCGGTCCGTCGTACGTCGGGGTCATGCCTGCTCCTCCGTGGGTCGAGCCGGTCGAGATCAGCGGTGGGTCGGGAAGCCGAGGTCGATCTGCGAGGTGGCCGGGTCGGGCCACCGGGACGTGACGACCTTGCCACGCGTGTAGAACGCGATGCCCTCGGGGCCGTACATGTGGGCGTCGCCGAACAGCGAGGCCTTCCAGCCGCCGAACGAGTAGTAGGAGACGGGGACGGGGATCGGGACGTTGACCCCGACCATGCCGACCTCGACGTCGAACTGGAACCGTCGGGCGGCGCCGCCGTCGCGGGTGAAGATCGCGGTGCCGTTGGCGAACTGGTTGCGGTTGATCAGCGCGACGGCCTCGTCGTACGACTCCTCGCGCACCACGCAGAGCACCGGTCCGAAGATCTCGTCGGTGTAGACGGTCATCTCGGGGCTGACCCGGTCGAGCAGGGTCGTCCCGAGGAAGAAGCCGTCCGCGGGCACGTCGGCCTCTCGTCCGTCGACGACGGCCGTGGCCCCTGCCTCGACCCCCTGCCGCACGTAGTCGGCGACCTTGTCGCGGTGCTCGCGGGTGATCAAGGGGCCCATCTCGGAGTCGGGGTCGCTGCCGTCGCCGATGCGGAGCTTGGGCAGCCGGGCCGCGATCGCGTCGACCAGCGGGTCGGCGACGTCGCCGACGGCCACCGCGACCGAGATCGCCATGCAGCGCTCGCCGGCCGCGCCGTACGCCGCCGAGACGGCTGCGTCGGCGGCCATGTCGACGTCGGCGTCGGGGAGCACCAGCATGTGGTTCTTCGCGCCGCCCAACGCCTGGACGCGCTTGCCGTTCCGGGTGCCGGTCTCGTAGATGTAGCGGGCGATCGGGGTCGACCCGACGAAGCTGACCGCGGCGATGCCGGGGTGCTCGAGGATCGCGTCGACCGCTTCCTTGTCGCCGTGCACGACCGAGAAGACGCCGTCGGGCAGGCCGGCCTGCTTCCAGAGCTCGGCCAGGAAGAGCGCCGCCGACGGGTCCTTCTCGCTGGGCTTGAGGATGAAGGCATTGCCGGTCGCGATCGCGTTGGCGCACATCCACAGCGGCACCATCGCCGGGAAGTTGAACGGCGTGACGCCGGCAACGACGCCGAGCGGCTGGCGGATCGAGTAGACGTCGACGCCCGTGCCGGCCTGCTCGGAGTACCCACCCTTCATGTGCTCGGCGACACCGCAGGCGTACTCGACGTTCTCCAGGCCGCGCTGGATCTCGCCCCTGGCGTCGCCGAGCACCTTGCCGTGCTCGGCGGTGATGATCGCCGCCAGGTCGTCGATGCCGGCCGCGAGCAGCTCGCGGAACGAGAACAGGACGCCGGTGCGGGTCGCCAGGGACGCCGAGCGCCAGCCTTCCGCGGCCTCGGTCGCGCTCGGCGACCACGGCGTCGAGCTCGGCCCGGGTGGCGAGGTCGACCGCGCCGGTCTGCTCACCGGTGGCGGGGTTGAAGACGGGGCCGGAGCGGCCGGAGTCGCCGGGGGTCACGGCGCCGTTGGTCCAGTGGGAGATCCGCGTGGTCATGGCCCGAAAATATCGACATCCCGCTGTCTAGAGCAATGCTTTCATTGCTATGTTACAAAACATGTGGCGCGAGGTGGCCGAGGCGGTCGACGACCGCTCGTCGAAGGGCATCGCGCTCGCCCTGTCCGCCGCGATCGACCGCGGGCTCCTGCGCCCCGGCGAGCGCCTGCCCCCGATCCGACAGGTGGCGCAGGACCTCCAGGTCGCGCCCGCCACCGTCAGCGCGGCCTGGTCGCAGCTGGCCCGGGCCGGCCTGATCGAGACCGACGGCCGCCGGGGCACCCGCGTCCGCGAGGCGTCGGTCGGGCCGCGCCGCTACCGCCGGGCCCTCGACTCCCGCGCCGGCTACCGCGTCGACCTCTCGACCGGGCTTCCGGATCCTGGGCTTCTGCCCGACCTGCACGCGGCGATGCGCCGGGTCCCCCGCGACGAGACGCCCCACTCCTACCTGGAGGAGCCCGTCGTTCCCGGCTGCGCGAGGTGCTCGAGGCCTCGTGGCCACACCCGATCGAGGCACTCACCGTGGTCGACGGGGCGATGGACGCGCACAGCCAGTTCGTCGCGGCACACCTGCGCTTCGGCGACCGGGTCGCGGTCGAGCAGCCGTGCTTCCCGCCGCTGCTCGACCTGCTGGAGATGGCCGGTGTGCTACCGATCGGGGTCGGGTACGACGCCCACGGTCCGGTCGTCGCCGACGTCGTCGCCGCTGTGGAGGCGGGGGCCAAGGTGCTGTTCTTCCAGCCCTGGGGGCAGAACCCGTCGGGACAGTCCGTGTCACGAGTCCGGGCCGGCGAGCTGGCCGCGGCACTCGCCGGACGCGACGTCGTCGTGGTGGAGGACGACTCGGCCGGAGGTACGCCGTCCGGGGCACCCGTCTCGTTGGGCGCGTTCCTCCCCGACCGGACCGTCCTCGTGCGGAGCTTCTCGAAGACGCACGGTCCCGACCTGAGGCTCGCCGCGATCGGCGGACCGGCCGCCGTCGTCGGTCCGCTCGTCGAGCGGCGCTTCCTCGGGCAGGGCTGGAGCAGCCGGCTGGTCCAGTCGATCCTGCTGCAGCTGCTGACCGACGAGTCCTCGCGGGCCCTGGTGGCCGATGCGCAGGCGACGTACGCCGGGCGCACGGCGGCGATGGCGGACGCGCTCGCGGCGCGCGGGATCGACGTACCGGGCCGGGACGGGATCAACGTGTGGGTCCCGGTGGCCGAGCAGGGCGCGGCCCTCCTCCACCTGGCCGCAGCCGGGGTCCGGGCGGCCAGCGGCGACCCGTTCTGGATCTCCACCGCCGGGGACCGACCACATCCGGGTCACCACCTCGTCGATCGACGGCGACCGTCGACCCGACCAGCCCGACCTCCTCGAGCTCGCCGACCTCATCGCCGACGCCGCCCGGGCCGGCACCTGGTCCGGCCAGCGCTGAGAACGCTGAACCGGCTCTTGTTCACGCCCGGACAGGCCAGGTCCGCTCAGGCGTCACCGGGTTTCGACTCACCCGTCGCGACCTCGTTCCTCGGCCGCGGGGTTCGCTCAACCTGCGCCCGCCACGAGTGTCTGCTCGTTCCTCGCAGTCACTCTGCAGCCTTGACAATGATTCTCATTCTCAGTGAGAATCGTTCTCATGAAGCGCTGGTCGGTCGTGGTGGCGGTGCTGGGGCTGCTGGCCGGACTCACCACCGCCTGCCAGGGGCCACGCTCGGGTGACCACACCGTCGTCACCGGCTTCTACCCGCTCTACTTCATCGCCGATCGCGTGGCGGGCCGCTACAACGACGTCCTCGACCTGACTCCCCCGGGCGTCGAGCCGCACGAGTACGAGCTCACGGTCCGCCAGGTCGCGGAGATCGACCTGGCCAGAGTCGGGTTCTACGAGCACGGCGTGGCACCGTCGATCGACCAGGCGATGGACAACGACTCCCCCGACCACGCCCTCGACGTGACGTCGGTGGTCCCGCTCGCGGGGCCGGTGGCGGGCTCGGGGGTCGAGCACACCAGCGACGACAAGGACCCGCACTTCTGGCAGGACCCGACCCTGATGGCGGAGGCGACGCGGGCCTTCGCCTCGACGATGGCGAGCGCCGACCCCGCGCACGCGGCGTACTACCGAGCGCAGGGAGCCCGGCTGGTCCGCGACCTGCACCGTCTCGACCTGGCGTACGAGAAGACGCTCGCGTCGTGCCGGATCGACACGCTCGTGGTCAGCCACGACGCGTTCGAGTATCTCGGCTCGGCGGTACGGCGTCGACGTCGTCCCGATCGCGGGCCTCGAGCCGGACGCCGAGCCGTCCCTGCAGCGGCTGCACGACCTCGAGAACCTGATCCGCGACCGCGGCGTCACCACGGTCTTCTTCGAGACCCTGGCCAGCCCCGACCTCGCGCGCTCGCTGGCGAACGACCTCGGCATCTCGAGCGCGGTGCTCGACCCGATCGAGGGCCTGACCTCGGCCGACCCGCACGCGACGTACCTCACCCTGATGCGGCAGAACCTGGCCGCCATCGCGAAGGCAGGCGATTGCTCATGACCCAGCCACCTCCCGCTCGCCCTGGACGGCGTCGGCGTCGTGCTCGACGGGCGACCGATCGTCCGCGACGTGACCTTCGACGTCGGGCCCGGCCAGGTGGTCGCGATCCTCGGCGCCAACGGCTCGGGCAAGTCGACGCTCCTGAAGGCCCTCGTCGGGCTCAACCCGATCAGCCACGGCTCCGTCCTCCTCTTCGGTACGCCGCAGCCGCGCTTCCGCTCCTGGGCCCGGGTCGGTTACGTGCCTCAGCGCTCGAACCTCGGCACGGGCGTGCCCGCGACGGTCCGTGAGGTGGTCGCCAGCGGGCGGATCGCCCGGCGCCGTCCGTTCGTGCCGATGTCGCGGCACGAGCACGACCTGGTCGACCACGCCGTCGACCTGGTGGGTCTCGGCGGTCGGGCCACCCACCCGGTCTCCACGCTCTCCGGCGGCCAGCAGCAGCGGGTCCTGGTGGCCCGCACCCTGGCCGGCGAGCCCGACCTCCTGCTGCTCGACGAGCCGAACGCGGGGGTCGACCACGCCAGCCAGCTCGCGATCGCGGAGACGCTCGGCGGTCGGGCCGACGCCGGCGCCAGCATCGTCGTCGTCCTCCACGAGCTCGGCCCGTTCGCTCCGCTGATCGACCGCGTCGTCGCTCTCCGGGAGGGACGGATCACCTACGACGGTCCCCCCGACCAGCTCGCGGAGGGCGCGGCCCACGCGCACCACCACGACGACGGGGACGACCACGGACCGGTGCCGCCGATGACGGCGCCGTGGGAAGGCGGCCGCTGATGTGGGACCTGCTGCTCGCGCCGTTCATGATCCGGGCGGTCATCGCCGCCGCGGTGACGGGCCTGGCCGCGCCCGGCATCGGGACGTACCTCGTCCAGCGCCGGCTCTCCTTGCTGGGTGACGGCATCGGGCACATCACGGTCACCGGCGTCGCCCTCGGCCTGCTCACCGGCACGTCGCCGACGTACACCGCCGTCGTGGTCGCCGTGATCGGTGCCCTGGCGATCGAGCTGATCCGGACCTCCGGCAAGGCGACCGGCGACCTGGCGCTCGCCCTCCTGTTCTACGGCGGCATCGCGGGCGGGCTCGTCCTGGTCCAGCTGGCCGGCAACGGCGCGTTCGCGCTCCAGGCCTACCTGTTCGGCTCGATCACGACGATCTCGGCCGACGACGTGGTCGTCTCGCTGGTGCTCGCCGGCCTGGTGATCGTGGCCGGGCTCGCGCTGATGCCCCAGCTCTTCGCCGTCTCCCACGACGAGGACTTCGCCCGCGCCAGCGGCGTGCCGGTGTGGTTCTACAACACGCTGGTCTCCGTGCTCGCGGCCGTGACCGTCAGCGTGGCGATGCGGACGGTCGGGCTGCTGCTGGTCAGCGCGCTGATGATCATCCCCGTCGCCACCTCGCAGCAGTTCGCGCGCAGCTTCCGCTCGACGATGCTGGTCGCGATGGTGGGCGGCCTGCTGGCCTCGCTCGGGGGCGTCGTGATCTCGGCGTTCCTCAACCTGCCGCCCGGGGCCACGATCGTGCTGGTGTCACTGGCGGGGTTCGTCGCCACGTCACCCGTCGGGATGCTGCTCGACCGGCGTCGACGGGCCCAGAAGCCGTACGACGCCGACGCGCTGCCCCTCCACGAGACGGCCGACGAGCGGCACCGCCACGAGCACGGGCCGGGCTGCGGTCACCTCGCCGTCGAGCACGGCGACCACGTCGACTACGTCCACGACGGCCACCGGCACGCCGTCCACGTGACCGGAGAGGGGCAGCACTATGACGAGCACTGAGCCGACCGACGGCCCACGCACCACCCCGCAGCGCCAGGCGGTCCTCGACGCGCTGACGGGCGTCGAGGACTTCCGGTCGGCGCAGGAGGTGCACGAGCTGCTCGCGGCCGAGGGGTCGGCCGTCGGGCTGGCCACCGTCTACCGCACCCTCGCGCTGTACGCCGACCACGGGCTCGTCGACGTCCTCCGCCGCGAGGACGGGGAGGCCATCTACCGCCGCTGCTCCGACACCCATCACCACCACCTGGTGTGCCGGTCGTGCGGGGCGACGGTCGAGGTCGAGGGACCGGCGGTGGAGAAGTGGACGTCGGCCATCGCCGCTGAGCACGGCTTCGCCGACCTGTCCCACACGCTGGAGATCGTCGGCACCTGCGCCGACTGCCGCAACGGATAGTGCGGATCAAACCGCACGGGGAATGCCCTGACCGACCGGCCGTTTGATCCGTACTATCCGGCCGTGGGCGCTCAGGCCTTGCCGAACCGCCGGTCGCGCTCGGCGTAGATCTCGATCGCCCTCCACAGCGCCAGCCGGTCCACGTCGGGCCAGAGGATGTCGGTGAAGACCAGCTCGGCGTACGCCGCCTGCCAGAGCATGTAGTTGGACAGCCGGTTCTCCCCCGACGTCCGCCAGAGCATGTCGGCCTCGGCCAGGTCGGGCACGTAGAGGTGGCGGGCGAAGGTCTTCTCGTCGACCTTCTCGGGGTCGAGCCGACCCGCTGCGACCTCGCGGGCGATCGAGCGTGCGGTGTCGGCGACCTCGGCGCGACCGCCGTAGTTGACGCACATGTTGAGCGTCAGCACGTCGTTGCCGCGGGTGAGCTCCTCGGCGACCTGGAGCTCCTTGATCACGGACTTCCACAGGCGGGGCGACCGACCCGACCAGGTCACCCGCACCCCCATCTCGTGCATCTCGTCGCGACGGCGCCGGATGACGTCACGGTTGAAGCCCATCAGGAAGCGGACCTCCTCGGGCGAGCGGGTCCAGTTCTCGGTGGAGAACGCGTACGCCGAGATCGCCTTCACCCCGATCTCGATGGCGCCCTCGACGACGTCGAAGAGCGCCGCCTCCCCCATCTCGTGGCCGCGGGTGCGGGGCAGCCCGCGGGCCTTGGCCCAGCGTCCGTTGCCGTCCATGGTGATCGCGACGTGCCGCGGCACCAGGGCCTTCGGGATGTCCGGTGGCCGGGCGCCGGACGGAGGGGTTCGGCGGGCGTACGGCGCGGCGGGTCGCCTCGGGTCGCTCGCCCGTGTCCCACTTCTGCGGCGCTGTAGCCACTGGTGCGGGTTCGGGCGGCTCTTCTGCGGTGGTAACCCCGCGTCACGTGGGTCATCGCTCGACGTACTCCAGCGAGCGGAGGCCGCGCTCGAGGTGCCAGTGCAGGAACGCCGCGACCAGGCCCGAGGCCTCACGGAGGTGGCGCGGGTCGGCGGCGGAGACCGTCGGCCAGTCGCCGGCGAGCAGGGCACCCATCACCTCCAGCGCTCCGGCGGAGGGCGACGCGGCACCCGGCACCCGGCAGTCGGCGCAGAGGGCGCCCCCGGCCGACGGCGAGAACCACCGGTGGGGACCGGGGTCGCCGCACCTCGCGCAGTGGGTGAACGACGGGGCGTAGCCGGCCACGGCCAGCGAGCGCAGCAGGTAGGAGTCGAGCACCTGGGCGGGAGCCCGCTCCCCCGACGTCATCGCCCGCAACCCACCGACGAGCAGCAGGAACTGCTGGAGCGACGGCTCCTTCTCCTCGGTGACGAGCCGGTCGGCGGTCTCGAGCATCACGGTGCCCGCGGTGTAGCGGTCGTAGTGGTCGCCGAGGCGCGACGGGAACGCGTCGAGGGTGTCGGCCTGGGTGATCACGTCGAGGTTGCGTCCCTCGGCGAGCTGCAGGTCGACGTGCGTGAACGGCTCCAGGCGGGAGCCCCACCGCGACGTCGTCTTCCGCACGCCCTTGGCGACCGCGCGCACCCGCCCGTGCTGACGGGTCAGCAGGGTGATGATCCGGTCCGCCTCACCCAGCTTGTGGGTGCGCAGGACGATCGCCTCGTCGCGGTAGAGGGGCACCGGTCCATTCTGCCGCTCGCGGCGGCGTCGCCCTAGGACCCGGTCCGGCGCGTGCGCCGCGAGGTCTTCCAGCAGCGCAGGGAGAACTCGATCGCCCTCGCGTCCAGCCGCTCCGGGCGGAGCCGCCACTCGAGCAGCGTCGAGGCGCGGACGAACTCGGCGTTCTCGAGCTCCTCGGCCAGCATCCGCGAGTCGGCGAACGGGTGGATCGGGTCGGCGGTGTGGCCCACGATCAGCGCCGGGGCGGTGATCCGGCGCCGCTGCCTCGACGACGGGGCGACCCGGCCGAAGATGATGCCGTGCAGGACCGCGGCCACCGAGTCGGCCCGCTGGTCCATCGTGTCCAGGGCGATCCCGGCCCAGAACGGCACGACGCCGCGGGGCACGGGCCGGGTCATCCGCCGCAGCCCGTTGACCGTGAACGGCGCGAAGCGCGCGGCGAACAGGAGCGGCACGAAGGCGAGGATCCCCGCCTCCAGTGCGTTGTCGAGCACCGGCATCTCGACGATCAGCCCCTGCACCCGCGCGGGCGCCTCGGCCGCCACCTCGAGCGACACGTTGGCGCCCAGCGACGTACCACCGATGACGGCGCGCTCCGGCGCCGAGGTGGTCCAGCAGTGCCACGACCTGGTCGGCGAAGGCGCTCATCGAGTAGACCAGCGGGTCGGCCGGACGGTCGGACCGGCCGTGACCGAGGAGGTCGAGCGTCACGACGTGCAGGCCCTCGCCGGCGAGGGCGCGGGCCAACGGCTGGTGCATCCGGCGCGGCATGAGCTGCCCGTGGAGGAGCACGACCCAGTGCGGGCCGGCGCCGTACTCGGTGTACTCCAGACGTTCGTTCCCCGAGCCGCTGTCGAAGAAGAACTGCCCGACGCGTTCGGAGACCAGCATGGCAGTGGAATCTAGTCGGGCTGGTACTCGACGTCCGCCACCGGCGCTCCCCGGAGCTCGTCGTCGAGTGCCTGACGGTAGGCGACGCAGCCGCGCAGGAAGGTCGGCCAGGGCGGCACGGCCACCTCAGGCGCGACCGGCTCCGGGAGCAGACCCCACAGCTCCGGATGGTGCCAGCAGAGGTCGTTGCCCGAGCTGTCGCGATGCGCGCGGATCCCGGTGCGGAGTCGGGTCACCTCGATCACCAGCTCGTCGCGACTCAGGGTCTCGAGATCCTCGTCCATCGCCGGCTCCTCACTGCTCTGCCATGCTGGCGCCCGCGTCAAATGTATTCGCGTGCGTCCGGTCGCGCTGTCAGCCTGGACCGCATGGCCACGCTGCGACGCCTCGATCCCGACGACTGGGAGGTCTTCCGCGAGATCCGACTGGCCTCCCTTGCGGACTCACCCGATGCGTTCGGCTCGTCCCTCGAACGTGAGCAGGCGTTCGTCGAGGAGGACTGGCGCCGCCGGGTCTCCGGCCCGGTGTACGTCGTGGAGGACCCGGCCCCCGTCTCCGTCGGCGGGATCTTCGACAACGACGGCATCGGCCAGATCTGGGGGATGTGGACCGATCCGGCGCACCGCGGCCGTGGCCATGCCCGCCGGATCCTCGACGCGGTGACGCCGCTCCTCCCCCACGTCCAGCTGCACGTGAACATCACCAACGGCGACGCGCGCGCGGTCTACGAGCGCTACGGCTTCGTCGGCACCGGCGAGATCGAGCCGCTGCGCCCGGGGTCGGACCTGCAGATCGAGCTGATGGTGCTGCGTCGCTGACCGGGTCAGCCCGCCCGGTTGACCGCGCTGATCACCGCCTTGAGCGACGCGGTCACGATGTTCGCGTCGAGGCCGACGCCCCACACGACCTCGGTCTCCCCGCTCGCCGCGGTGATCGCGCACTCGACGTACGCCGCCGCGATGGCGTCGCCACCCGCGCTGAGCGCGTGCTCGGCGTAGTCGAGGACCCGCACGTCGAACGAGCCGGCCGCGCGCTCGACCCCGTTGATGGCGTCGACGAACGCCGCGATCGGCCCGTTGCCCTCGCCGGAGAGGGAGTGGAGCTCGCCGTCGACGTACACGTTCACGTCGAGCCGGTCCTTCTCGCCGGCCGCCGACGAGGTGTGCACGGAGTTGAGCTTCAGCGGTGTCGTCCGGTGGAGGTACTCCGCCTGGAACGCCTCCCAGATCTCGGCCGGGCTGATCTCGCCGCCCTCGGTGTCGGTGCGCTCCTGGATGACCCGGCTGAACTCGATCTGCGCCCGGCGCGGCAGGTCGAGCTTGTGCTCGGCCTTCAGCACGTAGGCGACGCCGCCCTTCCCGGACTGGCTGTTCACCCGGATCACGGCCTCGTAGGACCGCCCGACGTCCTTCGGGTCGATCGGCAGGTAGGGCGCCTCCCAGGGCATCTCACCGACGGGGCGGCCGCTCTCGGACGCCTGGCGCTCGAGGTCCTCCAGGCCCTTCTTGATCGCGTCCTGGTGGGAGCCGGAGAACGCCGTGTAGACCAGGTCGCCGGCGTACGGGTGACGCGGGTGGACCGGCAGCTGGGTGCACCACTCGACGGTGCGCCGGATCTCGTCGATGTCGGAGAAGTCGATCTTCGGGTCGACGCCCTGGCTGAAGAGGTTCATGCCCAGGGTGACGAGACAGACGTTGCCGGTGCGCTCGCCGTGGCCGAACAGGCAGCCCTCGACGCGGTCGGCGCCGGCCATCATCGCGAGCTCGGTGGCGGCGACGGCGGTGCCACGGTCGTTGTGGGGGTGCAGCGAGATCGTGGTGAACTCGCGCCGCGTCAGCTGACGTGAGAACCACTCGATCTGGTCGGCGTACACGTTGGGCGTCGCCATCTCGATCGTGGCCGGCAGGTTGAGGATGATCTCGCGGCCGTCGTCGGGCTGCCAGACGTCGCTGACCGCCTCGCAGACCTCGACGCTGAACGGGAGCTCGGTGCCGGTGAAGATCTCGGGGCTGTACTCGTAGCCGATGATCGTCTGGCCGAGCAGGCTCTCGGAGTGCTTCATCACCACCTCGGTGCCGCGCACCGCGATGTCCTTGATCTCGTCCGGGCTCGCCCGGAAGACGACGCGGCGGAAGAGCGGCGCCAGCGCGTTGTAGAGGTGGATGTTGGCGTGGTGGATGCCGACCAGCGAGTGGACGGTGCGCTCGATCAGGTCCTCGCGGGCCTGGGTCAGCACCGAGATCGTGACGTCCTCGGGCACCCGGTCCTGCTCGATCAGCTGCCGGACGAAGGCGAAGTCGGTCTCGCTGGCGCTGGGGAACCCGACCTCGATCTCCTTGTAGCCCATGGAGACCAGCAGCTCGAACATCCGCAGCTTGCGGGCCGGGCTCATCGGGTCGATCAGGGCCTGGTTGCCGTCGCGGAGGTCGGTCGACAGCCAGCGCGGCGCCTGGGTGATCTGGCGCGTGGGCCAGGTGCGGTCCGGCAGGTCGATCGGCTCGAAGGCGTGGTAGCGCCCGAACGGCATCGGGCTCGGCTGCTGGGTGTTGGTGCTGTACCCCTCTCGGGGCGAGTGCTGGAGAGTCATGGTGTCCTGCTCGCTGGTGGCGGGTGCCGGCGCACGCGATCACTCCGCAGCGAGGAGGACCGGCGTTCAGGCCCCGCTGCGGCAGCGAAGGAGGAGGCTGCGCTTCATGACCCGCCCACCGTAACAGCGCGGCGTACGACGCGTCAGCGCCGCGTCCGCGGAGCGGTCGCGCCGCTCCCGGCCCGATGAGGGCCAGGTCTCGCCCCCAGCGCACTCGTCTGCCCGTGAGCGGTGGGCTAGGCACCGTTCTGCCAGGGCAAACGGTGCACAGCGCACCGCTGCTTGCGCGACACCTCGCCTACAGCTCGACCCTGACCGTCACCTCTTGACGACGACGAGGAGTCCGCGGCCCGCTCTGACCGGCAATCGGGTCGCGCCCACCGCCGTCGTACGCCGAGACTGAGGGGGATGCCGACCTTCACGCCGATCCACCGCGACCTGACGTTCCTCTCCCCGCTCTCCGAGGCGCGCGCCGCCCGGCTGGTGGCGTTCCTCGCGGAGGACCAGCCGTCGACGGCCCTCGACGTCGGCTGCGGCTGGGGTGAGCTGCTGCTCCGCCTGCTCGAGGCGTCGCCGGCCACCCGCGGTCTCGGGCTCGACCTCGACGAGGAGGCGCTGGGCGGCGCGCGGCGCCACGCGGTAGCGCCGGGGGCTGGCCGAGCGAGCGACGTTCGAGGCCCGCGACGCCCGCGAGGTCGACGGCACCTTCGCCTCGGTGACCTGCATCGGGGCCTCGCAGATCTGGGGGCCCCCCACCGACGAGGCGCAGCCGCTGGACTACGTCGCCGCCCTCACCGCCCTGCGCCGGCTGCTCCCGCGCGGTGGTCGGCTCGTCTACGGCGAGGGGGTCTGGTCGGCACCCCCGACACCGGCTGCCGTCGCCCCGCTGGCGGGTCGGGACGACGAGTACGTGCCCCTGGGCACGCTGGTGGCGCTGGCCGAGGCGCACGGCTTCGCGGTGCTGGCCGCGCACGAGGCGGACCTCGACGAGTGGGACACCTTCGAGTCCGGCTTCACGGCCGGGCTACGCCCGCTGGCTGGCCGAGCACGAGCCCGACGATCCGGACGCGGAGGAGGTGCGGGGCCTCGCGGCGCGCCAGCACGCGGCTTACTTCGGGGGCTATCGCGGGATCCTCGGGCTGGCCTACCTCCAGCTGGTCGCCCTGTGAACGTCGAGCTCGACCCGGGTCGACGTCGCCGAGCTCGACCTGGCGACGGCCGCCGAGCTCGCCGACATCGACAACGCCGCCCTGGACGGCGTACCCCTGCGCCACCACACCGCCCAGACGTTCCTCCTGGAGTGCCGCGACCGTGACGACCAGGGCCCGGACGCGGGCTTCTGGCTCGCGCACGACGACGGTCGCCTCGTCGGCTATGCGGCCCTGACCCTCATCCCGTCCGGAGCGCTGGACCGGGCCAAGATCCTGGGCGCGGTGCATCCCGACCACCGTCGCCAGGGGATCGGCCGGAGCCTGATGGGCGCGGCCGAGGCGGCCACCGACCGACCACTGCTGCGAGCCCCCGCCTGGGCGGGAACGGGCGGTGAGCACGCCGTTCCGCGCTTCGGCTACGTGCGGAAGGCGTCGCACGACGTACGCCGGATCGACGTGCACGCGGGACAGCCCGCCGAGCTGGTGGAGTCGGCCGAGGAGGCGAGCCGCGACTACGAGCTGGAACGGTTCGCCGGGCCGTGCCCGGACGAGCTGCTCGGCGACCTCCAGGTGCTGCGCGAGGCGATCAACGACGCGCCCGGCATGGCGGCACTGGAGGCGTACCCGCCCGAGCGGCTCCGCGCCTACGAGGAGAGCCTGGTCCGCCGACGCCAGACGCTCTACACGATCCTGGCCCGACATCGGGTCAGCGGCGATCCGGCCGCGATCACGATGGTGTGCGTCCACGAGCTGCGGCCGGAGATCGCCGCCCAGGAGGACACCTCCGTGCTGGCCCGGCACCGGGGCCACCGGCTGGGCCTGCGGCTCAAGCTGGCGATGCTCGCCTGGCTGGACGCCGAGCGACCCGACGTCCTGGAGGCCGACACCTGGAACGTGCCGGAAAACGCCCCGATGATCGCCATCAACGAGGCCCTCGGCTCCCGCAAGGTCGCGGAGACGATCTCGTTCCGCAAGGAGCGCTGACCGACTCCGGACGACGGGGTCAGCCCATCACCACGACCTCGTCGCCCGGCGGCGTGACCGACGACGTCGCAGGCAGCTCGAGCCGTCGCCGGCGGATGCTCACGGAGAGCAGCGCGGCCACGACGCAGAGACCGGCGCCGGCGTAGAACGCCGGGTTGTAGGAGTCGGTGTGGTCGCGGACGACACCGGCCCCGAATGCCATCGCGGACGCCCCGATCTGGTGGGCCGCGAAGACCCAGCCGAAGACGATGGAGCCGTCCTCCGCCCCGAACCACTCGCGGCACAGCATCACGGTCGGCGGCACGGTCGCCACCCAGTCGAGCCCGTAGAAGATCACGAACACCCAGGTGCCGGGCGTCGTGTGGGGCGCGAGCAGCGAGGGGAGCACGGCCAGCCCGACGCCACGCAGCGTGTAGTAGGTCAGCAGGAGGAGGCGGGGGTCGACCCGGTCGGTGAACCACCCGGAGGCGATGGTGCCGGCGACGTCGAACAGGCCGACGAGGGCCAGCAGGCTGGCCGCGGTCGTCGGCGGCATCCCGTGGTCCATCGCGGCCGGGATGAAGTGGGTCGCGATCAGTCCGTTGGTGGTGGCCCCGCAGATCGCGAAGCCGGTGGCGAGCAGCCAGAACGTCGGCGTCCGGGCCGCGTCGCGGAGCACCCGCAACGCCCGCCCGGCCGACGAGCCCACGGCCTGGTGCGGGGGCGGGCCCGGGTCCTCGGGCGTCGCGCCGTACGCCTGGAGGCCCATGTCGGCCGGGTGGTTGCGCATCAGGAAGACGATCAGCGGGACCACCACCAGGGCGGCGGCCGCGGTGGTCAGCGCGGCCGAGCGCCAGCCGTGGTGGGTGGTGATCCAGGCGACCACCGGCAGGAACACCAGCTGACCGGTCGCGTTGCCGGCGGTGAGGATGCCGCTCGACCAGACCGCGCCGGGCGACGAACCAGCGGTTGACGACGGTGGCGACGAACGCCATCGACATCGAGCCGGCTCCGGCCCCCACCAGGACGCCCCAGCACAGGACCAGCTGCCAGGCGGCGGTCATGAAGACTGTCAGCCCGCTGCCGACCGAGATCATCAGCAGCGCCGCGGTGACCACCACACGGATCCCGAAGCGGTCCATGAGCGCCGCGGCGAACGGCGAGATCAGGCCGAACAGCACCATGTTCACCGAGACGGCCAGGCTGATGGTGCCGTGGGACCAGCCGAACTCCATGTGCAACGGGTCCATCAGGACGCCGGGAACGCTCCGGAACGCCGCCGACCCGACCAGGGTGACGAACGTGACGGGTGCGACCACCCACGCCCAGTGGAGCTCGGACCGTCGTGCCATGCGCCCATCCTGGCGGTCGAGGGCCCGGTGGAACCAGTGGCAGGATTGCCACAATGTGCAAGAATCCTGCCATGAGCCACCCTCGCCGCCACCGGGTCGTCGTCCTGCTCCTCGAGCCCGCGATCGGCTTTGACGCGGTGATCCCGGTCCAGCTGCTCGGCGAGGCCGTCGACGACGCCGGGCACCCGCTGTACGACGTGACCATGGCCAGCCTGGACGGCGGGCCGGTGCGCACGTCGTCCGGCTACTCGATCAGCCCGCAGGACGACGTCTCGGCCCTGGGCCGGGCCGACACGGTGATCGTGCCCGGCACGCAGCTCGCCGGGCCTCGCCGCGACGGGACACTCCCCGACGATGTCGCGGCGGCCCTGGCGAGCGTGCGGCCCGGGACCCGGATGGTGTCGATCTGCACGGGCGCGTTCGTGCTCGCCGCCGCCGGCACGCTGTCCGGGCGCCCGGCCACCACCCACTGGAAGCACGCCGACGACCTCGCCGCGCTCTACCCCGACGTGCTCCTCGACGCCGACGTCCTGTTCACCGACGACGGTGACGTGCTCACCAGCGCCGGTCTCAGCGCCGGGGTCGACCTGTCGTTGCACCTGATCCGGCGCGACCACGGGTCGGAGGTGGCCAACCGCGTGGCCCGCTACTGCGTCGTCCCGCCCTGGCGCGACGGCGGCCAGGCGCAGTACATCGAGCGGCACGTGCCGAGCCGCCCCGACGAGTCGACGGCCGGCGCGCGCGCCTGGGCGCTGGAGCACCTCGAGACCGACGTCCCGACCCTGGCCCGGCGCGCGGGGATGAGCCTGCGCACCTTCGCCCGTCGCTTCCGCGAGGAGACCGGCCAGTCGCCGGGCGCCTGGCTGATCCAGCAACGGGTGCGGCACGCGCAGCACCTCCTGGAGGAGACCGACCTCGGCATCGACACGGTCGCGGCCCGGGCCGGCATGGGCACCGCCGCCTCGCTGCGCAGCCACCTGCGCTCCCACGCCGGCGTCAGCCCCGCGGCGTACCGCCGGACCTTCCGACCACCGCGGGTGCCCGCGTCGCCAGCCCCCGCGTAGTCAGCCCCGGCGGAGCATCGGCCACAGCTCGGGCCCGTCGGGCAGCTGCAGCGACTCGCGGAGCTCGAAGCCGAAGCGCTCGTAGAGCGCGAGGTTCTCCCGCTTGCTGCTCTCGAGGTACGCCGGACCGGTGATCTGGTCGAGCCGGTGGCGGAGCAACGCGCTGCCGATCCCCTCGCCGCGGTGCACGGCACCGACCCCCGCGAGGTACCAGAGCTCCGCCTGCGGCCGGGCGCGGTGCATCAGGCCCTCCAGGGTCGCGCCCCGCTGCAGGTGCCGGCCGAGGGCGACGGCGTACCACGGGATCGACGCGAGCTGGCGCCAGGTGGGCACGCGGTAGCCGGGCTCGTGCCAGACGGCCGCGCCCACCGGTTCACCCTCGAGCAGCGCGAGGTCGATGTGCTGCTGGGCGGCGTTCCCGGTGCGGACGTGGGCCCGGAACAGGGGCGCCAGCGAGCGGCCGACCGGCACCAGCCACCGGGTCACCGGGTCGTCGTCGAAGGCCGACGCCATGACCCGCACGACGTCGGCACGGTCCCCCCTCGTCGCCGCACGCACCTCGAGCACGGCGCGATGCTAGGCCACCAGGACTGCTCAGCCGTCGAACGCGGCGTAGGTCTGGGGGGCGACTTCCTCGAGGCTCCGGCCCGCCCAGTCGCCGGCCGGCCAGCGCGACCACATCCGCTCCCCCGCCTCCTGGACGCGTCGGGTCGCCGTGTCGACGTCGGCGCCCAGCACCACGCCGTCCTCGACCAGCAGGCGCCCGTCGACGAGCACGTCGGCGAGGTCGGAGTCGCGCGCGTAGTAGACGAGGTTGCGGATCGGGTCGCGCATCGGGGTCATCGTGAACCCGTCGGCCCGCCAGAACAGCAGGTCCGCCTTCGCTCCGGCCGCGATCCGGCCGAGGTCGGGCCGGCCGAGGAGATCGGCGGCGTTGACCGTGGCCGCGTCGAAGACCTGCCGCGCCGTCGACACGTCGGTACGCCGCGCCGCGACCTTGCCGGCGATCGCGGTCCAGCGCAGCGACTCGATCATCGACTGCGGTGCCGTGTCCGTGCCCAGGCACATGTTCACCCCGGCCTCGACGTACGACGGGAACGACTCCATCACCAGCCCGCGCCGGATGAAGCACCAGGCGTTGTAGGACACCGACGTGCCCGACGCCGCGAGCAGACCGAGGTCGTCACCGGCGAAGTTGACCCACGAGGTCCCCGAGATGAAGACCGCATGACCGAGCACCGTGCGGGGTCCGAGGAACCCGATGTCGGACAGCCACTCCACAGGGGTGCGGCCATGACGCCGCGTCATCTCCTGGAACTCCCACACGCCCTGCGACGCGTGCAGCGAGATCGGCACCTGCAGCTCGTCGGCCGCCGCCTTCGAGTCGCGCAGGAGCGCCTCGCTGCAGGTGTCGACCTGGGCCGGCGCGAGGAAGCCCTGCACCCGTCCGTCCGCGCGGCCCCGCAGCCGCTCGACGTACGCCGTGGCCGCGTCGAAGCCCGATCTGCCGTCGTCGGCGTCCCAGGAGTAGTCGACCCGCTTCCCGTCCGGGGTGAACCACCGGCCCGACCGGTACATCGGCGCGACGTACCCCCGCAGGCCGCTCGCCTCGATCGCGTCGGCGGCGTACTCCTCGATGCCGCCCATCTGCAGGACCGTGGTCGTGCCGGTGCGCGCGAGCTCGATCAGCGAGTAGTCCAGGCAGGCACGGGCGCCCTCCTCGTCGAGCCCGGCCATCTCGGTCGGCAGGATCTCGATCAGCCCGGTCAGCCAGAACTGCCGGTTGCCGACGTCCTCCTGCACCGACTTGTCGATCGGCGACTCGTCGAGGTGAGCATGAGTGTTGATGAACCCCGGAGTGACGATCCGGTCGGGCACCTCGACGGTGCGGTCCACCGGTTCGTCGTACGTCGACCCCACGAACGTGACCCGGTCGTCCTCGACCACCAGGCATCCGTCGCGCAGGATCCGGTGCTCCCCGTCCTGGAACGCCACGATCCACCCGGCCCGGTACAGCGTCGTCGTCACGGAGCCGATGATGGCAGGGACGCCCTGCATCGGTTCGGCAACGACGCTGTCACGGGACGATCCGCCGCCGTACGGTTCGGCTGTGATCGCGCGCGGTGGCCTCCTCGCACTCCTCGGAGCGCTGCCGGGATCGCTCGTCGGTTGCGGCCCGGACGAGAATGCCATTCCGACCGGCCCCGGCCCCGGCCCCTTGGTCGACTGCGGCGGCTCTGGTGCGATCCAGTTTCCGATCAGCTCCCTGAGCCCCGGAGACGACCCGGAGCGCCCCCCGTCGATCGCCGACGGATTGCGTCGGTACACCGAAACCGCGGGGCCGGACGCGCCCACGGCCCTCCAGCATCAGTCCGTGGACGAGGCCGCCTGGCACGTCCTTACCTACCAGGACGATCGAGAGGCTGCGGTGGCCATGGGCCTCTGGACCGCAGACGGGCCAGGCCGGGCCGGACAGATGTGGACTCTCGAGAAGCAGGGCAAGGTCTGGAGCGTCAGCGGCGGGGGAAACTGTGACCTGGAGCCTGTGCTGAGGCAAGGCCTGTCGTGGGCGTCCATGTCGGCACCTCCAGAGCGGGCTCGACCGGGCGGCCGCATCGCCTCTGGTCCTGGTCCAGCCCCGCGCCTGCGGCCACGTCCACCGGGCTCGACCCACGGTCGTCGAGACCCGCCGGTCCGTGACGGTGTCCTGGACGGTGAAGGTTCCGAACACCGGCTCCAGCTGCGTGGGCTACCCGGCCCTCGCAAACGGCTACTGCTGACGCGTCCCCTCGGGTCGCGCACCCTGCTGGACGGGTCGCGCTTCCCACCGGCCGTGCTCCACTAGCGCCGACGGTGGGTCGCTCCGGCTTGGGTAGGCTCGCTGACTTCTGGTCCCGAGCCGGTGGGGGGTTCACCACGATGCCGCACGCCCTGCGTGTTGTCGTGCGTGCCGTCGTCCCCCTCGTCCTGCTCACGCTCGGCGTCAGCGGCTGCTTCGGGTCGTCCCACGCGACGTCCTCCTCGGGCGACACGGAGGCACCCGACCTCGGCGCCTGCCGCCTCCTCACGCCTGACGACGTCGCGCAGCCGAGCAACGACACCGCCCCGGTCGCGTGCGAGCGGCCGCACACCGCCCAGACCTACGCCGTCGGATCGCTCCCCGACCAGTTCGCGCAGGCGTCGTACGCCGACGGCGACCTCGCCGCCTTCGCCTACCAGACGTGCTCGAGCCAGTTCATCCGGTTCACCGGGGCCGACGAGAGCCTGGCGATGCGCACCATCCTCAGCTGGGCGTGGTTCCGCCCCACCCAGGCGGCCTGGGACGCCGGCGCGCGGTGGTACCGCTGCGACGTGGTCGGCGGCGGCGACCAGACCCGCACCTACGTCGACCTCCCCGCGGACACCAAGGGAGTGCTGCTCGGGCGTCCCAAGGACGAGTGGATGGTCTGCGCCGAGGGCGCCACGGTGAGCGGCGCCGTCAAGGTCCCCTGCACCGCGAAGCACGACTGGCGGGCCGTCACCACGATCGTCCTGGGCACCCATGCCGACGACTACCCGGGCGACCGGGTCGTGCAGTCCCGCACCCGGGACTTCTGCTCGAAGTCGGTCGGAGCGTGGCTCGACTACCCGGTCGACTACGACTTCGGCTACTCGTGGTTCCACGAGCCCGAGTGGAGCGCCGGCAACCGGCGGTCGGTGTGCTGGGCGAGGACCGAGTCGTGAGGCTCGCGCTCGCAGCGGCGCTCGTCGTGCTGCTCACCGCCTGCTCGGGCTCGACGAGCTCCACCCCGGACGCCGGCCCGACGCCGGTCCTGCGCTCCCCGACGTCCACCCCGACCGAGACGATCCCGCCGAAGCCACCTCCGCCGCCACCGGCGCGCGCGTGCTACCGGCTCGGGTACGACGAGGCGCTGGCGCCGACGAGCGACCGGCGCCCGTCGCCGTGCGAGCGCCTGCACACGGCCGTGACGTTCTACGTCGGCAGCTACGACAAGACCCTCCCCGTCGACGGTGACGCCGTCCACCGGCTCGAGTCGACGACGTGCCCGCGGAAGTTCGCGGAGTTCGTCGGCGGCACTCTCGACGACCGTCGCCTGAGCATGCTCCGCACGGTGTGGTTCACGCCGACCGTCGACCAGGCGGCGAGGGGTGCGCACTGGTTCGAGTGCGTCGCGATCGCCCTGCGCGGCGACCAGACGCTCGCGTTCCTGCGGCTGCCCGTGCTGGGGGCGCTGGACCGCTCGATCAGCCGCGACCACTACGCGCTCTGCGGTACCGCCGACCCCGCCACCGCCGGCTTCGAGCAGCGCATCTGCTCCAGCCCCCACAGCTGGCAGGCGTTGCGCACGGTCGCGTTCCCGCCCGGGAAGTACCCCGGCCAAGGCCACGTGCGCGCGGCCGGCCAGGGTCCCTGCCAGGACGCCGGCCGCTCGGTGGCGAGCGACCCGCTGCAGTACCGCTGGTCCTACCAGTGGCCGAGCCTCCAGCAGTGGCGCTCGGGGCAGACCTACGGACTCTGCTGGGCCCCGAGCACCTGAGGTCAGGGTCGGGACCCGAACCCTCGCTGCCCCAGGCTCGTGACGTGGCTGGCCGGGCTCACCACGAACCCGTCGACCTGCACCCTCTTGCCCTTCGAGATCGCCTTCAGCCTCAGGGTGCCGACACGGGTGCGAGGGAACGCCTTGAACAGCACCACGACGGTGCGAGAGTGCTTGCCGGCCAGGTTGACGGTGCCCAGGCTGGACGTGCCGAACGAGACCTTGACCCTGCCACAGCCCCGGCACGTCTGGACGACCACGCCCAGCCGGCGCGCAGCCACCTTCGCCAACGTCAGCGTGGCGCCCTTCTCGGTGCTGACCGAGAGCGTCTTCGAGGGTGTCGGCCCCTTCTTCCTCGACCACCCCGCCGACGCCTTGGCTGCACGGTCATCGACCGGGAGCGACACGCAGCGGGCGGCGCTGTACGACGAGACGTTGAGCGCCTTGTCGCGGGCCGAGACCCGGAAGCAGTACGTCGCGCCGTAGGCCTCGGTCACCTGGGCTGACGTCCTGGTGGTGGCGGTCACGGCCGGCAGCCCGGCGTAGGCACCCAACGTGCCCTGGTACGGCGCCTTCGCCATCTGCACGGTGTAGTCCTTGACGCCGGTGCCGCTGTCGGTGCCGGACCAGGCCAGTGCGATCTTCCGGCCGAGCTGGAGATTGCGCGTGGGCTTGGTCATCCGGGTCGTGGGCGGCGTGGCGTCGCCACCGAGCTGTTGTGCCGCGGCGAGCGCGTCCATGAGACCCGCCCCCACTGCGGTGGCGGCGAAGCTGCCGACCGGGCGGGCCGTGCTCTTCTGGCTCGCCAGCAGCGCGGCCCGGCTCGTGGTCGGGGCCAGGGACAGCTCGAGAGCCGCGATGGCCGCGGCATGCGGAGCGGCGGCGGAGGTGCCACAGAACCGGTAGGGCGCGGAGGCCGAGAGGAAGAACGTCGTCTGGCCGCAGTCCGTGGCGGCCAGATCGGGCTTGGCCAGCACTTGGGGCGAGCCCAGCGGGGCGGCCGGAGTCGTGCCGTTCACCGGCTTGAAGAACAGGGTCACCGGACCGCGCGACGAGTAGCTCTCGGGCGCGCTCGCATCGTCGTAGGGGACGGCGGCCACACTGATCGTGTTGGCGCCGCCGTTGTGACCGAAGATCGTCGGGCCGACCACGTCACCGGCGTTGGACTGGGTGTACTCGTTCGGCCGCGCTCCGGTCAGGCCGTTCTGCAGGAAGGCCAGCTTCACGCGGGGTGTCCCCGTGCTCCCCGCGGGTCGCGCGAGGACCACGTGGTAGGAGCCACCACCGGCGCCCGCGGTGAGGGTGAACGCTGCGAACGGCGTGACGCCGCTGCCCGAGAAGTCGCCGATCACCGCGTTGGACGAGTTGAGCACCAGCAGGTGGAGGTTGTCCGTCACGCCGTACCACGGCTCGGCCCACTGCAGCTCCAGGGTGAGCTTGGCCGACGCGTCCAGCGTCAGCCCGTAGGTGTTGTCCGTGCCGGCGAGGGGGTCGAAGTCCATGCAGTCGGTGAAGCCGGTGACGGTGCCGGGGCATGCGGTCGGCCGGTAGGCCGGTGCCTCCCACGAGCCGACGTCCTTGCCGCTCACCCGGAGGTTGTTGTTGGCGGCGCTCGAGTAGTAGTCGACCCCGGCGGCAGTGACGTCGTTCACGGCGTCGGCGACGGGTCCGTCCTGGTAGAACGGCTCGTCGAAGTAGGTGACGTCGTCGACGATCACCTTGGCCCCTGCGCCGCCCTGGGCGACCGGCTTGGCCAGGGTGCGGATGTTGTCGGCGAACGCGGTCTCGCTGGTGAACGCGGTGGCGAACGCGAGGTGGGCGTCCGGTGCGAGGTCGTGCACGATCTGCAGCATCCCGCGACCCTCGTCCTCACCACCGGTGTCCGAGTCGTCGACGACTCGCACCGGCGTCGGGTGCCCACAGGGATTGGCTGCACCGGGGAGGTCCCCCGAGGCGACGTCACCGGCGGCATGCGTGTGCGCACCGGCCCACCTGTCGTAGGAGTCCGACAGCACCCCCACGGTCACCCCGCTGCCGGTGCCATGGAGCTGCGCCCGCTCCAGATCTGCCCGCAGCTGCGCGTCGCCCTCGGAGGTGACGCCTCCCTGCGGACACGTCGCCGACGCCACTGGCCCACCCGGCAGCGGACCGGCCCCGGCGAGCATGGGGGTCAGCACCTCCCGGACGTTGCGCACGCCTCGAACGGCGCCGATCGCGTCCAATGCCGACGGCTCGGCGGCCGCGGTCACGGTCGCATAGCGACGGCTGACGTGCTCGATGCGGGCACCTGCTCGACGGAGTGCCGCCACTCGGCCGGACCGGAGGTCACCCATCAGGACCTCCACCACGACCCGATCTCCGCGGCGCATCAGACTGCCCGCTCCGTGCACGGGGAGCGACAGCGCTCGTGCCTGCTGACGCGCGCTCTGGGTGCCCAGCTTCGACCCCGCGAGTGCCGCCACCCGCGGCGACAGCCGGCCGCCGTCGGGGAAGAGAGCGCCAGGTCTCGCACCCTCTCCGCCTGCGGCCGCCGACGGGATGCTCGCGGTGGCCACCTGGATCGTCCCAGCCACCAGGAGCGCGGCACAGGCCGCCGTGATGTGTCGTCGCGTCATTGCCGTCCCCCGCCGTCCCTCACCAGTGGTCCCTGCTTCGCCGCCGCGCTCGGCGTCCGACGAGCTCCACCAGCGTCCGTGATCGTGGTGGTTCGCCTTCGAGGAGGGTAAGGAGCACGACCCCTCACGCCCATAGCCCGTTCCGGCCACGGTGTCGTCGTCGGAGCCGCTCAGAAGCCGAGCTTGCGGAGCTGCTTGGGGTCGCGCTGCCAGTCCTTGGCGATCTTCACGTGCAGGTCGAGGTAGACCGGCGTACCGAGCAGCGCCTCGATCTGCTTCCGGGCCGCCGTGCCGACCTGGCGCAGCCGGGCGCCCTGGTGGCCGATCACGATGCCCTTCTGCGACGACCGCTCGACGTAGAGGTTGGCGCTGATGTCGAGCAACGGCTTGTCGGCGGGTCGGTCCTCGCGCAGGCCCATCTCCTCCACGACGACGGCGATCGAGTGCGGCAGCTCGTCGCGCACGCCGTCCAGCGACGCCTCGCGAATCAGCTCCGCGACCAGGATCTCTTCGGGTGCGTCGGTCAGGTCACCGTCGGGATAGAGCGGCGGCCCCTCGGGCATCTGCGCCACCAGCAGGTCGGCGAGCAGTCCGACCTGGTCACCGGACACGGCCGACACCGGCACGATCTCGGCCCATTCCGTGTCGGTCGCTCGACCCAGCTCGGCGATGTCCATCAGGTGCTGGCCGATCCGGGCTCCGTCGACCAGGTCGGTCTTGGTCGCGACCGCGACCTTCGGCGTACGCCGGACCTTGGCCAGCTCGTTGACGATGAACCGGTCGCCGGGCCCGATCTTCTCGTTCGCCGGGAAGCACACCGCGACCACGTCGACCTCCGCCCACGTCGTCTTCACGAGGTCGTTGAGCCGCTCACCGAGCAGCGTGCGTGGCCGGTGCAGACCGGGCGTGTCGACGAGGATCAGCTGGGCGTCCGGGCGGTGCACGATGCCGCGCACGACCGTGCGGGTGGTCTGGGGCTTGTCGGAGGTGATCACGATCTTCTGACCGACCAGCGCGTTGGTGAGCGTCGACTTCCCGGCGTTGGGTCGGCCGACGAACGACGCGAAGCCGCTGCGGTAGCCCTCGGGGGGCGAGTAGAAGTCAGACACCGCGCGCCTCGTCGTACTGCGCCCAGATCTGCTCGTCGCTCAGGCCCTGCGCCTGGCCGGCCCGCCAGATCGGGCCGGGGTCGACCGCCCGCGGCTGGCGCGAGGTCACGGCACGCCAGTAGCCCATCACGTCGTACGCCGCGTTCGGCAGCCGCCGCTCGCGCATCAGGTACTTGCGGATCGCACGCATCTGGGCGGACTCCCCCGCCATCCAGAAGTAGCCGTCGCCCTCCGGCCAGTCGATGCCCTCGACCACCTCGGCGAGCCGCGACCGGCCCTCGGCCGGCGGCTCGAGCCAGGTGACGTCGCTGCCGTCGGGCAGGTAGCCGGGCAGGTCGTCCGACACCTCGGCCCACACCCGTGTCGGGACGGTCGACGCCGCCGTGATCCGTGCCATCGCCGGCAGCGCGGTGAGGTCACCGACCAGGAGGAGCCAGCGCGCGTCGTCGGGAGGCGAGAACGAGCCCTGCGGGGCCGTCACGACGGGCGTGTCCCCCACACAGTCGCCGCTGGCCCACTCGGTGACCAGCCCCTCCTCGTGCACCACCACGTCGAGCACCATCTCGTCGCCGTCGAGGGCACGCACCGTGTAGTAGCGCACCTGGAACTGTCCCGGCACGACCAGGCCGACCCACTCGTCGAGGATGCCGGTCGACTCGAAGCCCGGCACGGTCAGCGTCAGCCGCACGAGGTGCGGCGAGAGCTGCTCGCGGCGCGACACGACGGCGTCGTACCGCTGCGCCCGGGTGGTCATGCATCCCAGGCTAGTGGCGTCCGCGAGCCCGGTTAGCATCGCTGAGTGCCCGCGACCGACGTCTCCACGTCACCGGACACGAGTGCGCGTCCGCCCGGTCCGTCGCGCACCGACAGCTGGCCCTGGCGTCGCATCCGTTGGGCGGCGTTCGGCCTCTACGTCGTCGGTGTCGTGGTGTTCCTCAGGCTCCAGGGCATCCCCACCGACCGGCTGGGTCTCGCCCTGGCGGTCACCCTGCTGCTGACGATCGCGGTGCTCGGCCGCGGCTGGGCCGCGTGGTGGCAGATGCTGCGTGACTGGCTCCCGTTCCAGGCCGTGCTCCTGGCCTACGACTACAGCCGCGGCTTCGCCTCGCCGTACACGGCGAAGGAGATGGAGCTCCAGCGGTACCCCGTCGTCGACGTCCACAACGCCCTGGGGCTGCCGCTGCACGTGACCGCCCCCATCCGCGCGGACCGCTGGATCGGCGACCACCTCGGCCTCGGCGCCATGCCCACCACCTGGGTCCAGGAGCACCTCCACCCGGGGTCGTCGGTCCCCTGGTACGGCGTGCTGACCAGCCTCGTCTACACGACCCACTTCCTGGTGATGCCCACGGTGGCCGTGATCCTGTGGCTGACGAACCAGGCGCGGTTCCGGGTCTGGATGCGGATGGTCGTGGTGCTCGCCGTGGCCGGCGTCGCGACGTACGTGCTCTACCCGATGGCGCCACCGTGGCTGGCCGACGACGGGATGGTCTTCCCCGGACCGGCGGTCGGCCGGTACACCTCCGAGGGGTTCGACCGGATGGGTCTGCAGCTGGTCGGCGGCGCGCTCGACCAGGGCCAGTACCTCGTCAACCCGGTCGCCGCCATGCCGTCGTTGCACATGGCCTACGCGACGCTCGCGGCGGGATTCTTCTGGTTCGGCAAGCCGTGGTGGGCCAAGGCCCTGCTCGCGTGCTACCCGCTGGCGATGGGGGTCACGCTGGTCTACGGCGGCGAGCACTACGTGATCGACGAGGTCTTCGGCGTCCTCTACGCGCTGCTGGTCATCGCCGGCTGGCGCTACCTCCGCGCCCGTCGTACCAGACGTGCCGGTGGCGCCGGCTGCTGCGGAAGCGTCAGCCTGGTCTCGTGACAGGCGCAGAGCGCCTTCCTCGACCACCGGGGAACGCGGGCCCGTCAAACGGCGACGACCGACGGCGACCGACGGCGACCGACGGCGACCGACGGCAGCGGACGACGGCAGCGGACGACGGCAAGGCGGAGCGCCTTGCACCGGTGGTTGAGGAGGCGCGCTAGCGCCGTCACGAAACCGAGGTGCCTCTTGCTGCGGCTGCTGCGGAACGTCGCCTGGTCTCGTGACAGGCGCAGAGCGCCTTCCTCGACCACCGGCGAATCCGACCGACTGCGAACGCCGGCCCGGCGCACTGCACCGGCGACGTCAGGCCGGGTAGGACGCGTCGCTGGCGAAGGTCGGGCGCAGCGGGTAGTCGGCCTCGCCGTCCGGGTCGGTCTTCGTGGCCAGCACGTGGTGGAGCTGGATCTCGTTGCGCTCGAACGCGAGCCGCGAGCCGGCCATGTAGAGGCCCCAGACCCGGGCCGTGCCCTCGCCCACCTCGGCGACGCACGCGTCCCAGTTCTCCGCGAGGTTGCGGCACCAGCCGGCCAGGGTGCGGGCGTAGTGGACCCGGAAGTTCTCCTCGTGCATCACCTCGAAGCCGACGTTCTGCGCCTCGGTGATGATCCGGCCCGACCCGGTCAGCTCTCCGTCGGGGAAGACGTAGCGGTCGATGAACGCCCCGGTCTCCTGGTGCTTGTTGTGCGGGCGGGTGATGCAGTGGTTGAGCAGCCGGCCCTGCGGGCGCAGCCGGTCGCGCAGGAACCAGAAGTACGCCGGGTAGTTCTTCACCCCGATGTGCTCGGTCAGCCCGATCGAGCTGACGGCGTCGAAGCCGGTCTCGGTGACCTCGCGGTAGTCGCTGTGCCGCACCTCGGCGAGGTGGTCGAGGCCCATCTCCTTGATCCGCTCCTGGGCCCAGGTCGCCTGCTCGCGCGACAGCGTCACGCCGAGCGCCTTGACGCCGTAGTGCTCGGCCGCGTGACGGACCATGCCGCCCCAGCCGCACCCGACGTCGAGCAGCCGCATCCCCGGCTTCAGGTCGAGCTTCTTGCGCGATCAGGTCGTACTTGTAGGCCTGCGCCTGCTCCAGCGTCGCGTCGTCGGTCGGGTACACCGCGCAGGTGTAGGTCATCGACGGGCCCAGCACGTACTCGTAGAACGCGTTCGACACGTCGTAGTGGTGGTGGATCGCCTCGTAGTCGCGCTTGCGCGAGTGGCGCACTCCCTCGACGACCCGGCGCCAGCGCGGCAGCGTCTCCTGCGGCGGCGGCGGCGGCGGCTTGAGGTGGGAGATGCCGAGCCCGTCGCCAGCCGGAGGGCATCGGCGGCCGACGGCACCTTGAGCCGCAGCCCCGCCTGGAGGGCCTTGAGCGCCTCGTAGGGGTCGCCCGGGTGGACGCCGGACACGTCGAGGTCGCCGGAGACGTACGCGCGCCCGAGGCCGAGGTCGCCGGGCGCGGTCATCAGGTAGGCCAGACCGCGCTCGGTCTTCAGGTCGAGCCCGAACGGCGCGTCCTCGGGCCCGCTCGCGCTGCCGTCGTACGCCGTGAAGCGCAGGGGCAGCGGTCCGTCGAGCACCTGGGAGAACGCGTCCGCGATCGTCAGCTTGGCCATCTCATCGTCTCCTCACGGCCTTGTCGTACAGGCTGGTCAGTCGGTGGTCGGGGTCGTACCGGTCCTTCACGCGCGCCAGGTTGGCGCCGTCGTACAGCTGCTCGAAGGTCTCCGCATCGTAGAACGCCTCGGAGTAGAGCGACTTGTGCCCGTCGAGCTCGTGCACCTTCGCCTCGATCGCGCGGTTGCGCGGGGCGTTCGGGCGCGTCCGGTCCGACGCCGACGTTGCCCCAGAAGCCGACGTTGACGTAGACCTCGTCGGGCCGGAGGGGGTAGGTCGGCCACTTCTTGCCGGCGAACAACGGGCACAGCCAGACCGGGCGCATCCCCACCTCGGCGTCGAACCAGTCGAGGAACTCACCGAGCCGCTCGACCGGGATCTCGACGTCCTGCACGACCCGCTCGCCCTCGGGGTTGCCCTTGCGGCGGTCGAGCCAGGCGCCGACGTGGAGACGCTGGTCGAGGCGCGACCATCCGGTAGTAGACGTCGGAGCGCTTGTACCTGCGCGGCCACAGCCGCCGGACGACCGGGTGCTGGGCGCCGAACGCGCGCGAGCACCAGAACCAGTCGGTGTCCCACCGCCACAGGTAGTCGTACATCGTGAGCAGGTCGCGCCCGACCCCCGAGCCGGAGAGCTCCTGGATCGAGCGGTAGTAGATCTGCTGCCCGGTGTAGTCGCTGCGGAGCCGTGGCCGCCTGGTCGGACCACTCGGCAGGGTCAGGTAGTACTCCCCCGGCTGGAACGCCGTGCCGTCGAGGCCGTCGACCCGGACGCCGTCGTACTCCTTGGTCTCCATGATCTGCGAGATCGTCTTCGACAGCAGCCCGGCGTCGTCGAAGCGGACGTGGCGCAGGTTGACGTACGACGGCACCGCGCTCCAGCTTGATCCGCAGCCGCGTGGCGTAGCCGAGCGAGCCGTAGGAGTTGGGGAACGTGTCGAACAGGCTCCTCGCCCGGGCGTGGTCGTCACGACCTCGCCGGCGCCGGTGAAGATGTCCATCTCGACGACCGACTCGTGCGGCAGCCCGCTGCGGAAGCTGGTCGACTCGATGCCCAGGCCGCTGACCGCGCCGCCCAGGGTGATCGTGCGCAGCTGCGGGACGACGTAGGGGATGAAGCCGTGGGGCAGGGTCGCGTCGACGAGGTCCTCGTAGGTGCACATGCCCTGCACGTCGGCGGTCTCGGCCGCCGCGTCGATCGAGATCACGCCGCCGAGAGCCGGAGACGTCGAGCCCGGGAACGTCGCTCGCGGCGCGCGGCCGGAAGAGGTTCGAGGTCTTCTTCGCCAGGCGCACGGTCTGGCCGGCGGGGATCGCGTCGTACGACGCCCGCAGGCGTGCGACCGCGGCCTCGTGGGCTGCCTCTCCGGTGAGCACGGGCGGCAATTTACCGCCGCGACGCATGGAACGGAGAAGGGGTCCGGATCATGCTCCGCCGACCGCACGCCCTGACTCCAGGGCGGAGAGCAGTGCGCGCTCGTCCTCGGTGAGCCGGAGGGATGCGGCGGCGACGTTCTGCTCGAGGTGGCCCACGTCACCGGTGCCGGGGATCGCCAGCACGTGCGGTCGCCGAGTGCCAGCGTCCACGCGATGCGCACCTGGGCCGGCGTCGCGTCGTGGGCGTCGGCGATCGACTGGACGACGTCGTACCGCTCCTCCGCGGCGTCCTCTCGCGGGCCTGAGCCGGCGATGGTGAAGAACGGGACGAACGCGATCCCCGCCGTCCCGGCAGGCCGCGAGGACGTCGTCGGAGTCGGAGCGCTCGTAGCCGGCGGCGTGGCGGTTCTGCACGCACGACGATCTCGGCGACCCGGCGGGCCGTGGCCAGCGACGTCGACCCCGACGTTGGACAGCCCGATGTGCTCGAGCAGCCCCTCGTCCCGCAGCGCCGCCAGAGCGGCGACGGCGGCCGGCGACGTCGTCGCGGCCGTTGCTGCGGTAGTTGACGACGTGGAGGCGGTCCAGGCCGAGCGTCTCGAGGTTGTGCTCGACGTGGTCGCGCAGCTGCGCTCGGGCGTCGACCCAGTCGCCCCAGTCACCGGTCACCAGGTCGCGGCCGGGTCCGACCTTGGTCGCGATCGTCAGGTCGTCGGGGTACGGCGCCAGCGCGGCGCGGATGATCTCGTTGGCCCGGCCGGTGGCGGAGAAGTAGAAGCCCGCCGTGTCCATGTGGTTCACGCCGAGCTCGACCGCGCGGCGTACGACGGCGGCGGACTGCTCGGGGTCGCGGTCCTCCCCCTGACCCATCCCGCCGGTGCCGCTCAGGCGCATCGCCCCGAAGCCGAGCCGGTTGACGGTGCGGTCGCCGAGGGTCCAGGTGCCGGCGGCGGAAGCCGGCGTGTCGGTCATGCGGATCCTTCCGAGAAGAGGGTGCGGCAGGCCGTCAGTCGCGGAGCTGCCCCCGCGCGTCGCCGAGGTGGACGACGACGTCGTCGCCGCCGAGCTCGTGCACGGCGCGCAGGTCGGGCTCGCCCTCGCCCCCGAGCCGGACCGCGGCCTCGAGACCCGCGCGATCCCGACGAGATCGCCATCGCGACGCACACCTCCAGCGCGCGACAGCCGCAGGCTGCGTCAGCGTGACCCGACGCCGCGGCGTACGTGCGCCCGTCGAGGTCGCGCACCGCTGCCCCCTCGGACGCGCCGGTGCGGGCCATGGTCGCCCGGGCGAGCGTCACCAGCTTGGCGTCCTCGGCGGACAGCTCGCTCATGCTCCACGCTACCGCCACGTGGCGGGCGCGTCCGCCGGTCTAGGGTCGTCGGATGACCGCCCGCGTCTCGGCCTTCTTCCTCGGCGGCACGATCGGGATGGCCGGGCCACCAGGGCGGGGTGGTGTCGCGGCTGACGGCGTCCGACCTGGTCGCCTCCGTGCCCGCAGCTCGACGATCTCGACGTCGAGCTCGAGCCGCACAACTTCCGCAGCCTGCCGAGCGCGACCTGTCGTTCGCCGACGTCCTCGAGCTGGTGGCGACGGCGGGCGCCGTCGACGCCGACGGGATCGTCGTGGTCCAGGGCACCGACACCCTGGAGGAGACGGCGTACCTCATCGACCTGCTCTGGCCGCACGACACCCCCGTGGTCGTCACCGGCGCGATGCGCAACCCGGCGATGGCCGGGCCGGACGGCGCGGCCAACCTGCTGGCAGCGGTCCAGGTCGCCGCGAGCACGGCCTTCCGCGGGCTCGGCGCCCTCGTGGCGTTCAACGACCAGGTCCATGCCGCCCGGTTCGTCCGCAAGACCCACAGCACCAGCACCGCGACGTTCGCCTCACCCAACGCCGGGCCGCTCGGCCTGCTGGTCGAGGGCCGGCCGGTCCGGCTCACGCAGCGTCGCCAGGCGGCCCGTGCACCGCCCGACGCAGACCCCGGACGCCCGGGTCCCGATCTACGCCGTCGGCCTGGACGACGACGGCTGGGTGCGCGGCCCGGGCGACCGTCGGGCTCGACGGCCTGGTCGTCGCGGCGCTCGGCGTCGGCCATGTCCCCGAGCGCCTCGCGGACGATCCTGGTCGATCTCGCCGCCGACATCCCGGTCGTCCTGACCTCGCGCACCGGCGCCGGGCCCGTGCTCTCCCACACCTACGGGTTCGCCGGCTCGGAGACGTTACCTGCTGGACGGCGGCCTGGTCAGCGGCGGGCTGCTCGACCCCTACAAGGCCCGGGTGCTGCTCAAGGTGGCCCTCGCCTGCGACTACGGCCCGGAGCAGATCCGCCGCGCGCTTCGCCGAGACGCCGGCCGCGTCTGGCCTCGACCGGTCAGGCGGCCAGCGCGGCGTACCGCCCCTCGTCGGCGACCAGGGAGTCGTGGGTGCCCCGCTCGACCACCCGGCCGTGGTCGAGGACGACGATCTGGTCGGCGTCGCGGACGGTCGAGAGGCGGTGGGCGACGGTGATCGTCGTCCGCCCCTGCGGCGAGGGTGTCGAAGGCCTGCTGCACGGCGCGCTCGGTCTCGGTGTCGAGGGCACTGGTCGCCTCGTCGAGCACCAGGATCCGCGGGTTGCGCAGCAGCGTGCGGGCGATCGCGAGCCGCTGCTTCTCCCCGCCGGAGAACCGGTGCCCGCGCGAGCCGACGACGGTGTCGTAGCCCTCGGGCAGCGAGGCCAGCAGGTCGTGGATGCGCGCGGCGCGAGCGGCCTCCTCGATCTCGGCGTCGGTGGCGTCCGGGCCGGGCGTAGCGGAGGTTCTCCCGCACGGTGGCGTGCAGCAGGTAGGTCTCCTGGCTGACCACGCCGACGATCTCGGCGAGGTCGGCGAGCCGGAGCCGGCGTACGTCGACGCCGTCGATCGTGACCCGCCCCTCGACCGGGTCGAAGAGCCGCGCGACCAGCGACGCCAGCGTCGTCTTGCCCGACCCGGTCTCCCCGACCAGGGCCAGCGTCGTGCCGGCCGGGACGTCGAGGTCGACGCCCGTCCAGGGCGGGTACGTCGGCACCGGGGTAGGTGAACCCGACGCCCTCGAAGCGCACCTGGCCGCGGACCTGCTGCCGGGTCGATGTCGACCGGGTCGGCGGGCTCGTCGACCTCGACGGGGAGGTCGAGGTACTCGAAGACCCGCTGGAACAGCGCCAGCGAGCTGACCACCTGGACGCCGGTGTTGAGCAGCCCCATCAGCGGGCGGAACAGCTGGCTCTGCAGGGTGGTGAAGGCGATCAGCGTGCCGATCGTCATCGTGCCGGCGGTCATCGGCAGCCCGGCGCTGAGGTAGATGACGGCCGGGATCGCCGCGAAGATGACGCTCATCGAGGCCATCCGCCAGCGACCGGCGAGCTGCGAGCGGAGCTCGAGGTCGATCAGCCGGGCGCTGGACTCGGTGAAGCGGCGGACCAGCGACGGGCCGGTGCCCATCGTCTTGCTGAGCAGGACGCCGTTGATGGAGAGCCCCTCCTCGATGGTGACGTTGAGGTCGGCGAGCTCGCGCTGCTGGAGCGTGGTGATCTCGCGGCGCATCCGCGCGACCCGGCGGCTCAGCCAGATCGCCGGCGGCAGCACGACCAGCGAGATCAGCGCGAGCCGCCACGACAGGGCGACCATCGCGACGGCGGTCGCGACGGTGGTGGTGAGGTTGGAGGCGATCGACGTCGCGGTCGACGTCACGACCGACTGCATGCCGCCGATGTCGTTGGTGATCCGCGACTGCACCTCGCCGGTGCGGGTGCGGGTGAAGAAGCCGACCGACTGGCGCTGCAGGTGGGCGAAGACGTCGGTGCGCAGCCCGTGCATGACGTGCTGGCCGACCTTCGTGCTGATCCAGGTCTGGACGACGCCCGAGCGCGGAGGTGACGGCGGCGACGCCGACCATCGCGGCGGCCAGCAGGACCAGCAGCCGGAGGTTCTGGTGGGGCAGGGCGACGTCGATGATGGCGCGGAGCAGGAACGGCGAGGCCAGGCCGACCACGGACGAGGCGGCGATGATGGCGACGACGACGCCCACCTGCCAGCGGTAGGGCGGCGAAGAGCCGGGCGATCCGGCGCAGCGAGACCTCGCTCGCCTGGCGCTTCTCCTCGGCGGTGGGCTTGTCGGGGGTGCGGAACCGGCCCCCGCGGCCGGGGTTCATGGGAGTGGTGGTCGTGAGTCGCAGTGGTGCCGCGTCCTCGCTGTCGCTCGTCGTTCGAGAGTCTCGGGATGTAATATGCTGAGGTTACCTCATCATGAGGTTACAACACCAATCCTTGCTACTCTGTTCCCATGACGCGCGAGCGTCCCGGCCGACGAGCCTCGGCGAGGCGTTCGGCGCCGTCGCCCGCCGGCTGCGCTCCGCCTCGATGGCCGTCCCTGGCCGCCTGGGACGTCACGCCCGTCCCAGATGCGGGCGCTCCGGGTGCTCACGCGGCCCGACGGCGGCGTCCGCTCCTCCGAGCTCGCCCACCACCTGCACATCGCCCCCCGGTCGGCGACCGAGGTCGTCGACGCGCTGGAGGCCAAGGGCCTGGTCGCAGCGCTCCCCCGACCCGACCGACCGCCGGGCCACCCTGGTCTCCCTGACCGCCCGCGGCGTCGAGCTCAGCGAGGAGGTACGCCGCGCCCGCGGCGCTCGAGTCGGAGAGGCTCTTCGACCGCCTCAGCACGCACCGACCGCGACCACCTCGCCCGGATCCTGCGCCGGCTCCTCGCCGACTGAGCCGACTCGGGCTCAGTCGGTCCTGCCCACTGATCACGGGTGCCCACGGACCCCGCCCATCTCGTAGCCTGCGCCATGGCCACCTTCACCCTCACCTGCGTCGGCGACGACCGACCGGGGCTCGTCTCGGCCCTGTCCGCACCGATCGGTGCCCACGGCGCGAGCTGGGAGCGAAGTCAGATGGCCCGGCTGGCAGGCAAGTTCGCCGGCGTCCTGCTGCTGGAGGTCGCCGACGACGACGCCGAGGCGCTGGTCGCGGACCTGACCGCGCTCGAGGACATCGGCCTGCACGTGACGATCGAGCGCACCGACCAGCCCGCCGTCCAGCCGTCCGTCCGCCTCAGCCTCGAGCTCATCGGCGCGGATCACCCCGGCATCGTGGCCGAGATCTCCGCGGCGCTCGCCGCCCAGCGCATCGGCATCGAGGAGCTCGCCACCGACATCCGGGAGGCCCCGATGGCCGGCGGCATGCTGTTCGAGGCCCGGGCCGTCCTCGGTGCACCGCCGGAGACGAGCCTGGACGAGCTGCGCACCACGCTCGAGGCCATCGCGGACGAGCTGATGGTCGAGATCCGGCTCTCCGACGCCGTGGCCGGCGACGACCACACGACCTGACGCATGACCGACGCCGGCACGCGGTTAGGTTGGTGGCGATGAACGCGCCCGACGACTACTGCGAGCTGTGCGACCTGCCGAGGTCCCAGTGCGTGCACGGCCAGCCGCCACCACCGCCGAAGGAGGCCGTGAAGGCGGCACCCAAGCCCCGGAAGCGCGCGACCACACGGACCCGCTCGACGTCGGCCCCGGAGAAGGTGGTCACGCTGCGTTGGTCGCCTCCCGAGTTCTTCAAGCCGCTGATCCTGGCGGTGCTGGAGGACGCCGGTGGCGAGCTGGAGGCCGACGACGTGTTCCGGGAGCTCGAGCTCCTGGCCGAGGGTCGGCTGCGTCCCGAGGACAGCGAGACGACGCCCGAGGGCGAGCTGCGCTGGCGGTACGCCGCTCGGCGCGCGCGGGTGGCACTCATCGACGAAGGCCTGATGACGAGGTCCAGGCCCGGCGTCTGGCAGCTCGCCTGATCCCAGCCGACACGTGACCACGACGTCCCCCACCCGGCACGGCCGATCGGCCGAGGACCTGGCGCGTGGCGCGGCGGACTGGCTGGTCGACCATGCGGGCCCGGACCTCGAGGACCCGTCGCTCTACCACGGCCGGGCCGGCGTGGTCCTGGCGCTGCACGAGGCGCACGCGCACTTCGGCGACGACCGGTACGGCGACGCTGTCGCCCGGGGCGTCGAGGTGCAGGGCACACAGGTCGACGGGCTCGAGAACTGCTCCCTCTACTTCGGCCTCGCCGGCGTGGCGATGACCTGGCAGGCGCTCGGGCAGGAGGAGGCCGCGCACCGCGCGTGGGACCGGGTGCGCTCGGGATTCGACGGCCGCCGCTGGAACGAGATGTTCGAGCTCCTGATGGGCAACGCCGGGATCGGGCTCGCCGCGCTCCATGCCGGAGAGCTGGACCTGGCCGTGACCGCGGTGACGCCGTACCTGACCACGGCCGACCACACCTCGAACGGCGTCAACTGGGCCGTCCGGCCGTCCCCGGCCAGGTCTCATCACCTCGCGCACGGGACTCTGGGGATCGTCCACGCCTTGGCGGCCGTCGGTGACGCCGCCGGCCGGCCCGACATGGTCGAGATGGCTCTTGCCGGCGCCGCGGACGTCGTGGGGCGCAACGAGGCCGGCCCCGAGGGCTTCCTGGTCCCCCACTCCGACCCGCCGCACCGACCGGAGCTGATCGAGCGCTACAGCCTGGGCTGGTGCAACGGACCTGCCGGCGACGCCCAGGTGTTTCGCCTGCTCGCCCGGATCACCGGGGACGAGGCGTGGGTCTCCCTGCAGGACCGGTGCTGGCGGACCGTCCGCGAGTCCGGGCTCCCGCGGCGGATCCGACCCGGGTTCTGGGACAACCACGGGCGGTGCTGCGGCACCGCCGGCGTTCTGGCCCTGGCCTGCGACCGCGTCGTCGAGCGTGGCGACGACCTCGACTTCGCCGACGTCCTGGTCGACGACCTCGCGGCCCGTGCCCTCGTCGACGAGACGGGCGTGAGGTGGTCGAACCACGAGCACCGCGCCACTCCGAGCGACCTGGCGCCGCGCCCGGGGTGGGCGATGGGCAACGCCGGGATCGTCCGGGAGCTGCTGCGCTACGCCCGGATCAGCGCCGGCGGCGACACCCGGTACGCCGTTCCCTGGCCCGACCACCCGGTCTCGACCCCCGGCCCGTGAGGTGGGGCCGACTCAAGGGCGCAATTCCATAAGCACTGTTACAGTGCTGTCATGGTCGAGGATGTCACCACCGAGAGCCTCTGGCGCCCGCTCCGGCTGTTGATGCAGCGCGTCGACGACGAGATCGCCCGGGTGTATGCCGAGACGCCGGGCGCGGAGGGTCTCCGGCCGTCCTGGGTGTTCGAGATCCTGCGACTGGACGCCCAGGGTCCGATGACGATCCGCCGGCTGGCGGACTCCGTCGGCCGCACGCATTCGGCGTTGAGCCAGAAGGTGGCCGCGATGGGAGATGCGGGTCTGGTCGAGACGCGGGTCGGGCGGGACGGACGGATGCGCGAGGTCCACCTCACCGACCGGGCCCGGGCGCTGGTCGGCCGGATGCGCGCCGAGTGGCTCGCCACCGAGCAGGTGCTGGCCGAGCTCGAGGCCGAGACGCCGTACCCCCTCAGCCAGGCGGTGCGCGACCTCGAGGCGGCCCTCGACCGCAAGAGCGCCTACGTCCGGCTCGGCGAACGGCTCGCCCCGGCAGGCCCGGACCAGGGCGGGCAGGACTCGGGCAGGTCGTGAGCGGGCTCCTGCTCGACACCAGGCCGCTCCGGACACCCGCCTTCCGACGCTTGTGGCTCGGTCGCTCCGTCTCCGCCCTGGGCGGCCAGCTCACGCTGGTGGCGGTCATGTACCAGGTGTGGGAGGCCACCCACAGTCCGTTGTGGTCGGGGGCCTCGGCGCTGGTGTCGGCGATCCCGATGGTCGTCGTCGGGTTGTGGGGCGGAGGGCTGGTGGACCGCGGGGACCGCAGGCGGATCGTGCTGGTCGCCACCACCGGGCAGCTCGCTTGCTCAGTGGGCCTGGCCCTCCAGGCCGGTGTGCAGCCCTCCGTCACCGCCGTGTTCGTGCTGCTGGGCCTGCAGACGGCGTGCCAGGCCGTCGGCCAGCCGGCGGCGCGGACCTTCACCCCGCGCCTCCTGCCCGCCGACCAGGTGGCAGCGGGCCTGGCCCTCTCCAGGCTGGGCGGCCAGGCGGCCCTGCTGGGCGGCCCCGTCGTGGCGGGCGTCCTCGTGGGCTACGGCGGCCTGGCGGTCTGCTACGCCGTCGACGCGGTCACGTTCGCGGCCGGTCTCTACGGCGTCGTCGGCCTGCCTCCGATGCGACCGTTGGGAGCGCTGGCCCGTCGGGGTGCGGGAGGCATCCTCGACGGACTCCGGTTCGTGATCGGCGAGCCCGTCGTGCGCGGCGCGATGGTCACCGACCTCGCCGCCACCGTCCTCGCCATGCCCGTGAGCCTGTTCCCCCTGATCAACCAGGAGCGGTTCGGCGGCGACCCGCGCACGCTCGGCCTGTTCGTCAGCGCGATCGCTCTCGGCGGTGCCGCGGCATCGGCGTTCTCGGGGACCTTCACCCGCCGCTCACGCCCGGGGGCCGCGATGGTCGGTGCCGCAGCGTGCTGGGGCGGCGCGCTGACGGTGTTCGGGCTCGCCCGGTCACCCTGGCTCGGGCTGGGCGTGCTCGTCGTGGCCGGCGCGGCCGACACGATCAGCGTCGTGAGTCGTGGCACCCTCATCCAGCTCGCCACTCCCGACCAGCTCCGGGGCCGGATCGCGTCGATCGAGCTGATCGTGGGCGTCAGTGGCCCGGACCTCGGCAACGTGCGAGCGGGGGCGGTCGCCCAGGCGACCACCGCGGGGCTCGCCCTGGTCAGCGGCGGCCTGGCCTGCCTGGCGGTTCTCGCCGCGAACGTCGCCACCTCGCGACGGCTCCTGACGTTCAGGGCAGAGGACGGCATCCCCTCGGGCTGCGTGGAGCCGGGCCTCCCGGCCGGGGTGGACGTGAGCTCGGCCGGCGGTCCGGCCACCGCTCCAGGGCACTAGTCGTCGTCAGGTTCGTCTGCCACACGGCTGACGAGCACGCTCTCGATCTTGTTCCGCCGACCCGTCGCCGCCTCGGCGACGAAGCGGAGGCCGTGGGTCTCGACGTGGGAGCCGGGGATCGGGACCCGGCCGAGCTGCTTGGCCATCAGCCCGAGGACGGAGTCGACGTCGTCGTCCTCGACGTCGAAGCCGAACAGCTCGTCGAGGTCGTCGATCGGGAAGCGCGACGAGACCCGCACCGAGCCGTCCTCGAGGGACTCGGTCTCGACCTGCTCGGCGTCGTACTCGTCGGTGATCTCGCCGACGATCTCCTCCAGCAGGTCCTCGATCGTGACCAGGCCGGCCGTGCCGCCGTACTCGTCGACGACGACCGCGATGTGCTGGCGCGACGCCTGCATCTCCGAGAGCAGGGCGTCGACCGGCTTGGACTCCGGCACGTACAGCGCGGGTCGCATCACCTCGTCGACGCTGGGCCTGAGCTCGACGTCGGGATCCTCGAAGTCGCGCCGGACGACGTCCTTGAGGTAGGCGAAGCCGACGATGTCGTCGAGGTTCTCCTCGATCACCGGCACCCGCGAGAAGCCGGAGCGCAGGAACAGCGACAGGGTCTGGCGGAGGTTCTTGTGGCGCTCGATGTAGACCACGTCGCCGCGCGGCACCATCACCTCGCGCGCGATGGTGTCGCCGAACTCGAAGACCGAGTGGATCATCGCCCGCTCGCCGGACTCGATCACCGCCGACGCCTCGGCGTAGTCGACCAGCTCGCGCAGCTCGGTCTCGGTCGAGAACGGGCCGCTGCGGAAGCCGCGGCCGGGCGTGATCGCGTTGCCGACCAGGATCAGCAGCTGCGGGATCGGGCCGAGGACCCGGGTGGCGAAGGTCAGGACCACCGCGGCGACCGGCGCCACCCGGTCGGCGTGCTGACGCCCGAGGGTGCGAGGGGCGACCCCGACGACCACGAACGAGACCACCAGCATCACCCCGACCGTGGTCAGGATCGTCGGCCAGCGCGACCCGTCGTACCACCGCAGCACGACCAGGGTCAGCAGGACCGCCGCACCGGTCTCGCACAGCAGGCGCAGCAGGATCGCGGTGTTGAGGTAGCGGGCGCGGTCGTCGAGCAGGGCGACCAGCCGCCGGGCCCCTGGTCGGCCCTCACCGACCAGCTCCTCCGCGCGCGCCCGGGAGTACGTCGTGAGCGCGGCGTCGGCGGCCGAGAAGACGCCGGCCAGGACGACCAGCGCCCCGGCCGTGACCAGCCCGGCCGGACCCGCGGTCGGGTCGCTCACGGGCGGGTCACGGCTCGGAGCGCCAGGCCGCGAGCAGCTGGTCCTGGAGCCCGAACATCTCCTGGTGCTCCTCCGGCTCGGCGTGGTCGTAGCCCAGCAGGTGCAGGATGCCGTGCACCGTCAGCAGCTCGATCTCGGCCTCGGTGCCGTGACCCGCCGTCGCGCCCTGCTTCTCGGCGACCGCCGGGCACAGCACGAGGTCGCCCAGCACGCCCTCCTCGGGCTCCTCGTTGACCAGCCCGGGCCGCAGCTCGTCCATCGGGAAGGCGAGCACGTCGGTCGGGCCCTCCTTCTCCATCCACTGCTCGTTGAGCGAGGCGATGGTCGGCTCGTCGACGGCCTTGATGCACAGCTCGGCCAACGGGTGGACGCGCAGCTGGTCCATCACGAACCGGCTCAGCGCGGCCAGCCGGTTGACGTCGAGGTCCTCGCCCGACTCGTTGAGCACCTCGATGCTCATCGGTGCTCTCCGAGATCCGTTCCGGCGTCACCGGGCGTCGTCGCCGGCCGACCCGGTCCCGCGCGCCGGGGAGGCGAGGGACGAGCCGGCGTGCAGCGTGACGTGCGGCTGCTGCGCGTCGAACTCCTCGTAGGCCGCCACGATCCGGCCCGACCAGCTTGTGCCGGACCACGTCGTGGGCGGTCAGCCGCTGGAACGAGACGTCCTCGAGACCCTCGAGGATGCCCTGGACCACCCGGAGGCCGGACTTCACACCGCCCGGCAGGTCGACCTGGGTGACGTCGCCGGTGACCACGATCTTGGAGCCGAAGCCCAGCCGGGTCAGGAACATCTTCATCTGCTCCGGAGAGGTGTTCTGCGCCTCGTCGAGGATGATGAACGAGTCGTTGAGCGACCGGCCGCGCATGAACGCCAGCGGCGCCACCTCGATGGTGCCGGCCGCGAGCAGCTTGGGGATCGAGTCGGGGTCGACCATGTCGTGCAGCGCGTCGTACAGCGGCCGCAGGTAGGGGTCGATCTTCTCGCTGAGCGTGCCCGGCAGGAAGCCGAGCCGCTCGCCGGCCTCGACGGCGGGGCGGGTCAGGATGATCCGGTTGACCTGCTTGGCCTGCAGCGACTGCACGGCCTTGGCCATCGCCAGGTAGGTCTTGCCGGTGCCGGCCGGACCGATCCCGAAGGTGATCGTGTGCTTGTCGATCGAGTCGACGTAGCGCTTCTGGTTGAGCGTCTTGGGCCGGATCGAGCGCCCGCGGTTGCTCAGGATGTTCAGCGACAGCACGTCGGCCGGGCGCTCGGTGGTCTCGGCGCGCAGCATCGACAGCACCCGCTCGACGGTCTCGCCGGTGATGCCCTGCCCCGAGCGGATCAGCGTGACCAGCTCGTCGAGCAGCCGCTCGGCCAGCGCGACCTCGCCGGGCTCGCCCTCGAAGGTGATCCGGTTGCCGCGCACGTGGACGCCGCAGGTCGAAGGACCGCTCGATCAGGGCGAGGTGGTCGTCACCCGGCCCGAGCAGGCGGACCATGTCGATGCTGCCCGGCACCACGACGGTGTGTCGGGTGCCCTGGGGTCTGGTCGGTCTGTTGGCTCTCTGTCATCTCGCCATCCATGCTACGGGCGCCCACCCCCGGTGACCCAACGCTTTGCCTCAGGGCCTCATGGGTGCGTGACGACGAGGATGCCCAGGCACATCTCGTCGGTCGTGCCCTCGCCCCACACGACGTACTTGTCGGGCTGGCCACGGAACGCCGGGAGCTGGTCGCGGAGCCACTGCACGTGCTTGCACGTGACCTTGACCTGCTCGCCGGGCTGGAGGGTGACCGGCTTGATCGGGCGGGCCGTCTGGTTGTCGAAGTCCCAGACCGGGATGTTCAGGATCGTCCGTGCTCGCGGCGTTCCGGGATCGACCTGGATCTTGATCGAGCGGCCCAGCAGGTGCATGTGCCCGGCGACCGCCCGGATCGTCGTGGGTTCCTGCACCGTCCGGGTGCAGGTCGTCACCTCGGTGTCGCGTTGCTGCGCCGCACAGCACGTTCAGCCAGTTGTTCGTCTGCCCGACCCCGCCGAAGCGGTGCACGACGTCGGCGATCGAGGTGGTGCGGTCGCACAGCGCGTTGTCGGTGTGGCCGGGGCGGCACGGCAGCTCGACCGGGGCCGGCAGCAGCATCGTCTCCAACGGCGTCAGGTGGGCCGACGGCCGGAGCCAGCCGCAGCAGGGCCGCCGAGCGGTCGGGGCCGGGTCCGGCGAGCAGGTTGTAGTGGACCTGCATGATGATCCTGCTCCCCGCCGGCAGGGGTACGCCGTAGCCCGGTGAGTCCACGGACTCCCGACCACCGGGTGCCCAGGCGCCGAGCCACGGGGCGTTGTCGAGGTCGTTGCTGTTCGGCAACCCGCTGTCGCCGAAGCACGTCCAGCCCTCGCCCGGGTCGTGCGCGTCGAGCTGCTCCGCCGCCGTCACCTGGGCCGGGTCGGCCCGGAACAGGATCACGTGGTGCACCACGTTGCGGTTGTCGGGCTCGACGAACGTCCCGGTGAGGTAGCGGCTCTGCGCGAGGTGCGGGTCGAGCAGGAAGCACCGGTAGTCGTCGGTGCCGACGCCGTGGGGTGCCGAGGGCTGGTAGGCCCGCGGCATCCGCAGGGTCATCCGGCTCTCCCCGGCCCGCAGCGGGCGCGGCTTCACCGCGGCGACGGTGTGCGTCTGGGGCTGGGAGGTCGACGTGCTGGGAGCCGTCGACGGGTCCGGTCGCGCCGCGGGCGAGGCCGAGCCGTTGCCGCCCGCGGCCACGAGCGCGAAGGCGCCGGCGAGCGCCGCCACAGCGGCCGCCGCGGTCACGGCGGCCACGCGCCCGCTCACCCGGGAGGCCACGACTGCGTCCGTCCGGCCAGCACGTGCAGGTGGGCGTGGAAGACCGACTGCCCGGCCTCCTCGCCGGTGTTGAGGACCAGGCGGTAGCTGTCGTGCCCGGCGTCGCTGGCGACCTGCCGCGCCACCCGGACCAGCTCCGCCACCGTCGCGGGCTCGCGGTCGGCCAGCTCCGCGGCGTTCGCGACGTGGGTGCGCGGGACGACCAGGACGTGGACCGGTGCCTGCGGGTTCAGGTCACGGAAGGCGAACGCCGTCTCGCTCTCGGCGACGACCTCGGCCGGGATCTCACCCGCGACGATGCGGCAGAACAAGCACTCGGTCACCGGCTCATCGTCGCATGAAAAGTACGACGCCCCGCCGGTAAACCGTCGGCCCCTGGTGACGTGCTACTACCGTGATCGGACATGCGGAGGTCCGACTGATGGCTCCCACCCGGAGCCAGGCGTCCGGCTGGAGTGCCGACGAGGCACTCGAGCTGCTGTATGCCGCCCACTGGCGCCAGCTCGTCCGCCTCGGCGTGCTCCTGGTCCACGACGTCGGCACGGCCGAGGAGATCGTCCAGGACTGCTTCGTCGCCGTGCACGCCAAGTGGAACCGCCTGCACGACCCCGACAAGGCGCTGGCCTACCTCCGACAGAGCGTGGTCAACCGCTCCCGCTCACACCTGCGTCACCTCTCGGTGGTGCGTCGGCACGCCGATCGTGAGGCGCCACCGGAGCCGGCCGCGGGTGCCGACCACGCGGCGTACGACCTCGCCCGGCGCGCCACCGTGCTCGACGCCCTGCGACGTCTCCCCCGCCGCCAGCGTGAGGTGCTCGCCCTGCGCTACTACCTCGACCTCTCCGAGGCCGAGATCGCGGACACGCTCCAGATCAGCCGCGGCGCCGTCAAGAGCCACGCGTCGCGTGGCGCCGCCGCCCTGCGCGCCGACCTCGGCGCCGTGCTGGAGGAGACCCGATGAACGACGGTCGACCACCGGCTGCGACGGCTGCTCTCCGACGCGGTCTCCGACATCGAGCCGGAGGACCGCATCGACGAGCTGCGCGCCTCGGTGCACCCCAGCCCGAAGGTCGTGCCCATGTCGCGCTCGCGTTCCTGGTACGCCGCCGCGGGCATCGTCGCGACCGCGGCCGTGATCGGCGTGATCGCCTACCTGACCTCCGTGGTCGGTGACAAGTCGACCGACCTCGGTCCGGCGACGGACAGCGGGACGGCCCTCCCGACGGAGTCATCGCGACCGACCCGGCCGCCTCGCAGGACGCGAACGCCCAGCAGGGCCGCTCACGACCTGGCGGTCTACTTCCTCGGCCACGGGCCGCGCGGCGACGTGCTCTACCGCCAGACGGTCCCGGTCACGGCGGGCGTGCAGCCGCTCGACGCCGCGATCTCGGCACTGACCAGCGACCCTACGACCCCGACTACCGCACCGGCTGGCGTCCCGGCACGCTGGTCTCGGCGACGGTGCGGCACGGCGTGATCGACGTCGAGGTGGGTCCCGGCACGACCGCCCGTCCCGCGAGCATGAGCTCACGCACGGCCTCCGAGATCGTGCAGTCGGCCGTCTACACGCTCCGCGACGCCAGCGGTCGACAGGACGCCCAGGTGCAGTTCTTCCGGGAGGGCGTGCCGGCCGCCTCGGTGCTCGGGATCCCGGCGACCGAGCCGATCGCCCAGGGTCGGGTCGTCGACGTGCTGTCGCGGATGAACATCTCGACCCCGGCGGTCGAGGGGCAGCGTTCGCGCCGGGACGTCTGGTCGTCAGCGGGCACCAGCAACGGCCTCGACGGCACCGTCGTGGTCAGGCTGGTCCGCAGGACGGCGTCCGGTCAGCAGACCGTGCTGACGAAGTCGGCGGCCGCCAGCGGCACCGGCGACCCCGACCGGCTGTACCCGTGGAGGGTCGCGCTCGACACCTCGAAGCTCCGGCCTGGTCACTACCTGGTCGTGGCGACCAACGACGACCCGAGCGGGCACGGCAACGCCGCCACCGACACGCGCGTCGTCGTGCTGAAGTAGCGATGTCCCCCTCACGCGGCCCGGTCGTCGCCGGGGCGGTCCTGGCGACCCTGCTGGTCGTCTCGGGCGCGGCGTACGGCATCGCACCACCTGGTGGACCCGGACAACGGCGACGCCTCCTCCACACCCCTCCACGTCTCGTTACCGGACCCGACCGGCCACCGGGCCTCGGCGACCCCTGGCGTCGCCGAGTCCACCGCTGCGGGGCCGGAGATCGCGCAAGAGTCCGTGTTCTACCTCGGCGACGGACCACGCGGCCCGGCCCTGTTCCACATGCCCGTGCTCGTCTATCCCCAGGTGGGGCGCTACGCGAGTGCCGTCAACGGGCTGATGGAGAAGCCGGAGGTGCCGTGGTACGGCACGCGCTGGGCACCCGGGTGGATCACGGGCGCCTCGCGAGCCGGCGCGGTCGTCGAGGTGGCCGTCGACGGCGCACCGGCACAGCGGCCCGCGGCCATGGACGAGCGCACCGCGGAGCAGTCGGTGCAGCAGGTCGTCTACACCATGCAGGCGGCCTCCCGGTCCCACGACCCCGTGCAGTTCACCCGGAACGGGAAGCCGGCGACGTCCGTGCTCGGCGTTCCGGCGGCGGAACCGATCGGCGCGTCGCCACCCGCGCAGGTCCTGGCCCCGGTGGAGCTGCAGGAGCCCGAGGTCGGAGGAACCGTGATGGACCGTGCATCCCAGCTCGCGTCGGGGCTCTGCTCCACGCCCGGGGGCGACGTCGACGTCCACCTCCTGCACGGCGACGCGGTCGTCCGCAGCGTGGTGGCACACGTCGCCGGCGCGCCCGGACCGGACCACGAGTACCCGTGGCAGGTGAACCTCGACATCCACGGGCTGGCGAACGGGTCCTACAGCGTGGTGACGTCGCGACCCGACCCGGCGGATCCGTCGCTCACCGCCACGGACCACCGCCCCCTCGTCCTGCAGTAGGCGGTCTAGCCCCAACGCCGGCTGTCGGGCCAGCAGGGCCGAGACCGCCGCGACGCCCGCCGTCGACGTGCGCAGCACCTCCTGGCCCCGAGCCGCACGCCGCGCGCCCCGGCCGCCGGCGAACGCCGCCAGCTCGTCGTCGGTCAGCCCGCCCTCGGGCCCGACCACGACCACGACCGACCCCGCGTCCGGGCACCGCGACCGTCGACAGTGGCACGTCGGCACGCCTCGTGCAGCACCACGGCCACGTCGGCCGCCGACAGGAGCGCGGCGACCTCCTCGGTGGTCGCGAGCTCGGCCACCTCGGGGAACCAGGCACGACGTGCCTGCTTGGCCGCCTCGCGGGCGGTCGAGCGCCACCGGGCCAGGGACTTCGTGGCCCGCTCGCCGCGCCACACCGCGACCGAGCGGTGCGGCCGCCCACGGCACGATCGTCGCGACGCCGACCTCGGTCAGCACCTCGACGGCGAGCTCGCCGCGGTCGCCCTTGGGCATCGCCTGCACGACCGTGAACGACGGGCGCCGGCGCGGGCACCGACCGCACCTCGTCGACGGTGACGACGAGCCGGCGCTTGCCGGTCTCGCTCACGGCGCCGGTCACGGTCGTGCCGAGCCCGTCGGTCAGGACGACGCTGCTCCCCGGCACGCAGCCGGCGTACGGCGACCGCGTGATGCGCCTCGTCGCCCTCGACCTCGACCGGGTCGCCGGGGCGCGCGCCGGCCAGTGACTCGACCCAGTGGACCGGCAGCGACATCGGCCGCGCTCAGTGCCGGTCAGTGGCCGTTGAAGGCGTCGCGGATGCGGCCGAACACCGACCCGAGGGCCGGTCGTGACCGAGCCGGCCGTCGGGCTTCTCCTCGCCCCGGATGGCGGCCAGCTCGCGCAGCAGCTCCTCCTGCCGGGGGTCGAGCCGGGTCGGGGTGTCGACCACGACGGTGACGACGAGGTCGCCACGGCCACCGCGCAGCCCGGGCACGCCGCGGCCACGGAAGGTGTGCTCGCTGCCGGACTGCGTGCCGGCCTTGAGGTCGAGCTCGAACGACGTCTCGACGCCGCTGCCGGCCCCGGACTCGACGTCCGCCTCGAGCGTGGGCAGCGTCAGGGTCGTGCCGAGCGCGGCCGCGGTCATCGGGACGGTCACCGCGCAGTGCAGGGTCGTGCCGTCGCGCGTGAACACCGTCGTGCGGGCGCGACGTGCACCTCGACGTAGAGGTCGCCGGCCGGCCCGCCGCCGGGCCCGACCTCGCCCTCGCCGGCCAGCTGGACGCGGGTGCCGATGTCGACGCCGGCCGGGATCTTCACCGTGATCGAGCGGCGCGCGCGCACCCGGCCGTCGCCGGAGCACTCGCGGCACGGGTCGGGGATCAGGGTGCCGAAGCCCGCGGCAGGCCGAGCACGGCCGCAGCGTGCGGATCTCGCCGAGGAAGGAGCGCTGCACGTGGGCGACCTCGCCGGTGCCTCGGCAGGTCTCGCACGGCACCGGGTGGGTGCCGGGCGCGGCGCCCTCGCCGTGGCACGTCGTGCAGAGCGACCGCGGTGTCGACCTTGAGCTCGCGGGTGACCCCGAACGCCGCCTCCGCGAGCGACACCTCCATCCGGATCAGCGCGTCCTGGCCGCGGTGGGATGCGCGGCCGGGGCCCGCGGCCCTGGGCGCCGCCCTGGCCGCCGAAGAAGGCGTCCATGATGTCGGTGAAGGAGAAGCCGGCCCCGAAGCCGCCGGCGCCCCCGAACACGTCGCCGCCCCGGTCGTACGCCGCCCGCTTCTGCGGGTCGCTCAGCACCTCGTAGGCGCGCGAGACCTCCTTGAACCGCTCCTGCGTCTGCCGGGTCGGGGTTGACGTCGGGGTGCAGCTGACGCGCGAGGCGTCGGTAGGCCTTCTTGATCGCGTCGGCGTCGGCGTCGCGCGCGACGCCGAGGAGCTCGTACAGATCGGGGTCGGGGGTCATCTCGGGAATGGCTCCTATGCCTCGTCGAGGATGCGGGAGACGTAGCGGGCGACCGCGCGGACCGCCGCCATCGTCCCCGGGTAGTCCATGCGGGTGGGGCCCACCACGCCCAGGTTGCCGACGGCCTCGTCGTCGGGTCCGTAGCCGGTGGAGACGACGCTGGTGCTGGCGAACTCCTGGTAGGGGCCCTCGTGGCCGATCCGAACCGTGACCAGGCCGCCGCTCTGGGCCTCGCCGAGCAGCTTCAGCAGCACGACGTGCTCCTCGAGCGCCTCGAGGAGCGGGCGGACCGAGACCTCGAAGCTGTCGCCGAACCGGGCCAGGTTGGCCGCTCCCCCGACCGCGACGCGCTCGGAGGAGCGGTGGTCGGACATCGCGTCGAGCAGGACGTCGACCACCTCGGCCAGGGCGCCGCTCGTGACCGGCGGGCGCCAGCGACGGCGCCGAGCGCGATCGGCGGCCTCCGCGATCGTCTTCCCGGCCACTGACCGGCCCGCCAGCCGGGCCGCGCAGGTCGGCGACGTCGTCGTCGTCCATCGGGCGAGGTCGAGCTCGACCAGCCGCTGCTCGACCCGGCCGGAGCTGAGGATCAGGATCGCCATCAGCCGCGTGGGCGTGAGCACGACCAGCTCGACGTGGCGGACCGTCGACCGGGACAGCGTGGGGTACTGCACGATCGCGACCTGGTGGGTCAGCTGCGCGAGCAGCCGCACGGACCGCTGGACGACGTCGTCGAGGTCGACCGCGCCGTCGAGGATCGTGGCGATCGCTCGCCGCTCGGCCGCGCTCATCGGCTTGATCGTGGTCAGCCGGTCGACGAACAGCCGGTAGCCCTTGTCGGTGGGGATGCGGCCGGCGCTGGTGTGGGGCTGGGTGATCAGCCCCTCCTCCTCCAGGGCGGCCATGTCGTTGCGCACCGTGGCCGGGGAGACACCGAGCCCGTGCCGCTCCACCAGCGCCTTGGAGCCGACCGGCTCCTGGGTGGCGACGTAGTCCTCGACGATCGCGCGGAGCACGGCCAGCCGGCGTTCGTCCTGCATCGGCCACCTCCCTCGTCGCCCGTCGCCGACCGCACTCGTCGACGGGCTGTCGGCACGGGCTGTCGCCAGGTGCTGGCACTCGCCAGCCCTGAGTGCCAAGCCTACTAGGCTCGGGTGCGTGACCGCGTTCGTGGAGGTGGCCGACCGGGTCTGGGTGGCCCGGCAGGAGTGGTACGACCTCAACGTCTGCCTGGTCCGCGGCTCCGCCGGGCTGATCGTGGTCGACACCCAGGCCTCGGCACGTGGCCGCGCGGGCGATCGTCGAGGACGTGCGCGCGCTGGGGATCGGCGACGTCACCGCCGTGGTGAACACCCACGAGCACTTCGACCACACCTTCGGCAACGGCGCGTTCCGTGAGGCGTACGGCGAGATCCCGATCCATGCCCACGAGGTCGCCGCCGAGCGCACGGTCGAGGCCGGCGAGCGGATCAAGGAGCTGTTCGCCGAGGATGCACGACGACCCCCACCGCGACGAGGTGCTCGAGACCGAGATCGTCGTCGCCGACCAGACCTTCTCCTCGGTCCGCGTGCTCGACCTCGGCGACCGCCAGGTCGAGCTGGCCCACCCCGGGCGCGGCCACACCGCGGGCGACGCCGTGATCCGGGTCCCCGACGCCGACGTCCTGCTGGCCGGCGACCTGGTCGAGGAGAGCGGCGACCCGGCGTACGGCGTGGACTGCCACCCGCTCGACTGGCCCGGCACCCTCGACGTCGTGCTCAACCTGGTCGGCCGCGACACGGTCGTCGTCCCGGGTCACGGCGCCCTGGTCGACCGCGACTTCGTCGAGCAGCAGCGCCAGGACGTCGCGATCACCGCCCAGTGATCCGCGACCTCGCGGCCGCCGGCGTCCCGGCCGACCGGGCGCTCGACGAGGGCGAGTGGCCGTTCGCCCGGTCGGGGCTGGCCAACGCCGTCGCGCCGCGGCTACGCCCAGCTGCCTCCGGGCGGCCGCGCCCTCCCGATGGCGTGACGGCTCGCGGACGCGCCGCCACCCCTCCGGGTGGTTCGGCCACGAGGCGCCCGCGCCTAGAACGGGGCGCATGAGCGAGCAGAGCTCCGAGCAGCAGCCGACCGTCCCGAGCGAGTCCGATCGAGGACGGTCCGCTGACCGTCCCCGACGACGCAGCTCCCCGACGACCTCCGGCGCCGCGACGACAACCCGCTGGCCCAGCCGGCCGGCGACGACGTACCCGACGACATCCTCAAGGACACCTCGGAGCAGCGCGACTCGGGCGAGACGTCGTCCGACGACGTCCAGCGACCCGACGACGCCGAGCGACGTCCGACGACGGCGACCGCCGAGCCGACGCCGGCGACGACGAGGCGACTGAGCTCCGGCGCGCCTCGGCCGGCGGCCTCGATCCCGGCCTCCTAGCGTGGCCCGATGACCTCGGACCGATACGGAGCCGACGTGCTCGCCTCCGACTGGCGAGAGCCCCCGCGCGGCCGGGCGACGCCCGCCGAGGCGACGCCCGGGCTGGTCGTCGAGGAGGTGATGACCGACTTCTGCGGCGAGGTCGTCGCCGTCGACCGCGACCTCGGCACCCTCACCCTGGAGGACCGGCGAGGCCGCCGCCGGGCTTCCCCCTCGGCCCGGGCTTCCTGCTCGAGGGTCGCCGGTCGTGCTGACGGCGCCGGTGACCCGCCGGCCCCCGCGGCGCCTCGACGTACGGCGTCGGGGTCGGTGGCCGTCCCCGGTGCCCCGGCCGCGTGGCGCGCGACAGCCGCATCTTCGTCGAGGGCCGGCACGACGCCGAGCTCGTCGAGAAGGTGTGGGGCGACGACCTGCGCGTCGAAGGCGT
>CAWEJC010000014.1:0-67807 GCA_963809265.1 uncultured Actinomycetota bacterium | reverse complement strand
ACGGTCGCGACAGGCTCGGCCAGGCTCTCCCGCGTCAGCGTGACGGCGCGAGCGCGCCGGCGAGTGCCCGCACCGCGGCGTCCGGGAGCTCGAGGACGACCGTGTGATAGCTCTCGATGAGCTCCATCACGCCGTCCCGTGGCCCGCTCCGCCAGGCGTCGCCGCCGTAGAACGCGTCCTCGAGCCGGTCCCGGTCGGCGCGCGAGGGGAAGCCGCGGATCAGGACCGCGTGCTCCCCCTCGTCGTCGTCCAGCGACGGCTCCAGACCGATCACGTCGATGCCGGCCCCGGCCAGCATCGGAAGGACGTCGCGCATCCGCGACACCAGGTCGTCGCGGCGGCCGGGGACGGCGCGGTAGGTGCGGATCTCCAGGATCATGCGGTCATCCTGCCGGGGCCGCCGGCCACCGCGCGTCCTGCCCGCGGACCACGGTCCGGTTGTCCGGTCGGCGGACGTACAGTGGACGAAGTCAACCAATTCGTCCCTCGGAGTGCCTCCATGAAGCTGCGCAACGTTCCCACCCGCCTGGCCACCGGCGCCTACATCCTGCACACCGGCTGGGAGAAGTGGCATGCCGACGAGGACCGGGCCGCGGGCGTTCACGGGATGGCGGCCTCCGCGTTCCCGGTGTTCAACTCCATGAAGGCGACCGACTTCCTCAAGACGCTCTCCGTAGGCGAGCTGGCCCTGGGTGCCGCCCTGCTCACGCCGTTCGTCCCGACCGCGCTCGCAGGGGCGGCGCTGACCGGCTTCTCCGGCGCGCTCGTCGCGATGTACCTGCGCACCGACAGTCTGCACAAGCCCGGCAGCGTCTGGCCGACACCGCAGGGCACCGGGGTGTCCAAGGACGTCTGGATGCTCGGCATCGGCCTCGGCCTGATGGCGGACGGTCTTCGTCGCGGTCGGGACGACTGAGACCTCCCCCACAGCACTCCGGGCAGGACGAAAGCGTGACTTTCTGCCCCGATCGGGCGTTGTCTTGGGTGGGGGCTCGGATCGTCGATCGCTCTGCGCCCTCGGGGGGAGGACGAGATGGTTCGACAGCAGGTACGACGGAGTGCACAGGCCGCCGTGGCTCTGGTGGTGGCGCTGGCGGCCGCACTGGCGCTCGCGGCACCGGCGGATGCCGACAGCTATCGCCGGATCCACCGGGGCGACACCCGGACCCAGGTCAACCACACGCTCCGCGACCACGGCGAGCCGATGGGCGGCTACTGGGACCACGGACACCATCGGGTACGTCGCTACCCGACGAACCGACCCCATGTGTGGATCGTGGTCGACTACCGGGTCCGCCCCCATCACCTGCGGGTGTGGTTCAAGACGCACTGTCGTTGGGATGCCGACGGCGTCGACTGCTCCCCGGGGGCGCCGTCGTGAGGGCGTCGGCCCGACGCTGACCGCCGGCCGACACGCGCGGGTTTGCATGTCGGTGCGATGCCGGGAATGGTGGACGGGTCCTGCCAGCAATCGACGAAGGAGAGCACCTTGCTCACCCTCACGGAGAACGCCAGCACGATCGTCAAGGACATCGCCGCCCAGCAGGGTGGCGCCGAGTCCACGGGCCTGCGGATCAGCAGCGACGACCCGCAGCAGGGCCTGATGGTGACCGCGGCCCAGCAAGCCCACCCGGGTGACCGGACCGTCGAGGCGCACGGCGCCGTCGTGTACCTCGATCCCCCGGCCTCGGAGCAGCTCGAGGACCAGGTCCTCGACGCCTCGGTGGACGAGGCCGGCCGCGTGCAGTTCGCACTCGCGCCCCAGGCCTGAGCCTCGGCCGACGCGGAGGGTGCGGGTCACCCGGTCATCACGACCGGGTGATCCGCACCGTCGCGGCGGCGAGTCAGCCGAGCCCGACCATCTCGCGCCCGCGGTCGAACAGGTCGTAGCGGAACGCCGCCCAGATCACGAACGCGGCCCCGACCAGGCCGAGCACCGTCACCGCGCTGGTGCGGATCGGCTTCTCCCGCGCCTGTCTCCAGGCCTCGGAGCCGCGGGCGCTGATCGGCTGCATCAGCCGTCGCGCGAACTCGAACTCCAACGACCACAGCCACACCCCCAGCAGGATCGGCGGGATGGTGAGCGGCCCCGGCAGCACGATCAGCACCAGTCCGGTGATGATCAGCAGCAGCCCGGCGACGAACAGGACGACGCGTCGCACGGTGCGGGGCATGCGCGGTCGGTCAGCCGAGCGCGGCTGCGGCGGCGTCGTAGTCGGGCTCGCTGCCGATGTCGGGGACCAGCTCGGTGTGCAGCACCGAGCCGTCGGTGTCGACCACGACGACCGAGCGCGCCAGCAGCCCGCGCATCGGGCCGTCGGCCATGGTCACGCCGAGGTCGGTGCCGAAGCTGGAGCGGAACGACGAGCCGGTCACGACGTTCTCGATCCCCTCGACACCGCAGAACCGGCGCATCGCGAACGGGAGGTCGGCCGACGCACACACGACGACGGTGTTGTCGAACGACGTCGCCAGCTCGTTGAAGCGGCGTACGGAGGCCGCACAGGTCGGCGTGTCCAGGCTCGGGAAGATGTTGAGCACGACCCGCGAGCCCGAGAAGCCGTCGGACGCGACGTCGGTGAGGTCGCCCCCGGTCAGGGTGTACGCCGGGGCCTTGTCGCCGACCGACGGCAGCTCGCCGACGGTGTGGACCGGGTTGCCCCGGAGCGAGGTGGTAGCCATGGTGACTGTCTAGCAGGTCGTGCCTCGGGCCCCGGCGGCCGGTCGGTCACCGGTCCTCTCCTATTCTCGACGCCGTGGTGAAGCCCGTGTCCCAGCCCGTGCTCCGGCGTTGCGCCGTGCCCGTGGCGGCTCTCGTCCTGCTGCCGATGCTGGCCGCCTGCGGCGGCGGCGACAGCTCGACCGCGGCGGACCCCGGGGCCCAGTCGCCGAGCCAGAGCCAGAGCACGTCGACCAGCAACGTCTCCTGCGACTACCAGGACGACCCCCAGGGCGCGACCGGCAAGGTCGACAAGCCGCCCTCGAGTCCCGACGTGCAGGGCAAGGTGACCGTCACCCTGGCCACCTCGATCGGCACCCTGGACGCCACCCTCGACGCCGACACGGCACCGTGCACCGTCAACTCGTTCGTCTCCCTGGCCAAGCAGGGCTTCTTCGACAAGTCACCGTGCCACCGACTGACCGTGGCGCCGTCCACGATCTTCGTGCTCCAGTGCGGAGACCCCACGGGCACCGGTACTGGCGGACCCGGCTACACGGTCCCCGACGAGCTGTCCGGCAAGGAGACCTACGGACCCGGGACCCTGGCGATGGCCAACACCGGGCAACCGGACACCGGCGGCTCGCAGTTCTTCATCGTCTACCAGGACACTCCTCTGCCGCCTCAGTACACGGTGTTCGGACACCTCGAGGCCGGTGGCGTCCAGGACGTGCAGAAGGCCGCCGCGAAGGGCACCGACAACGCCTTCGGCCAGGGCGACGGGCACCCGAACGAGTCGGTCACCATCAACGGGGTCACCGTCGGCTGACCCGGCGCCGCCCCGGTCAGGACTGGTGGTACTCGATCGTCGTCCCGAGCTGCAGGGTGCGCCCGACCGTGCAGAGACGGTCGCCCGCTTGCCGGATCGCCCGTGGGAGCACCGCACGTGCGGCGTCGCCCGCCTCCCCCTCGGGGAACCGGATCGCGAGCGTCACGGACATGTCGACCAGGTGTGATCCCCCGTCGTCGCGCACCTTGTGACCGTCGACGTGCACGTCGAAGGCCTCGGGCTGCGCCCGCTTGCCGGTGATCAGGCCGACGTCGATCGCCGTACAGCCCGCCAGAGCCGCGAGCAGCAGCTCCACCGGCGTGAAGTCGGGATCTCCCCCGGACCCGACCGGTAGCACTCCCCCACGTGCGTTGACCGCCTTGTACCGACCCTCACCGATCTGCGTCAGGTCCAGCTCCCGCAAGGTCTCGTCGCTCATGCCGACACGCTAGCCCGGGCCCATCTCGCGGGTCCTCATTGTCGATCGATACGCTAGACAATCCAGGTCGTCGGAATGCCTCGCGGGTGTGGCGTGTTGCGGCGACGAATTCCTAAGGTGGCGTCTGCCCCTCTACTCGGAAGGAGCGCTTGTGTCCGTCCTGCCCGCGATCGGGAGCGAGCCGGCGTCGGCGACACCGGCCGGCCCCACGAGCGTGTGGTCGGCCCTGAGGAGGGACCGGGCCGCGATGGCCGGCCTCGTGCTGGTCGTGCTGGCGCTGGTGGTGGCGGCGTTCGCGCCCTGGATCGCGCGGATCAACGGCAACGACCCGTTCACCTACCACTCCGTGGCACTTGCCGGCGACGGCTCGCCCCGCGGCTCCTTCGGCGGGGTGTCCAGCCAGCACTGGTTCGGGGTGGAGCCACTGACCGGACGCGACCTCTACGCGATCGTCGTGTACGGCGCGCGCACCTCGATCCTGGTCGGCCTCTCGGCCACGGTCCTGGAGGTCACGATCGGCGTCCTCGTGGGCAGCAGCGCCGCACTCTTCGGCGGCTGGTACGACCGGCTCCTCAGTCGGGTGACCGACGTCCTGCTCGGTTTCCCCAGCCTGATCTTCATGATCGCTCTGAGCTCGTTCGCACCCGCCTCGATCCCGCGCCCGGTGCTGATCGTCGGGGTGATCGGGCTGTTCGGCTGGCCCGGGATCGCGAGGGTGACCCGCAGCCAGTCGCTCAGCCTGATGCAGCGCAACTTCGTGAGCGCCTCCCGCGCGATGGGCGCCGGCCCCTGGCACGTGCTGCGCGAGCACATCCTGCCCGGCCTCTCCGGGACGATCATCGTGTTCGGGACCATCACGATCCCGGCCAACATCGGCGCCGAGGCCGCCCTGTCGTTCCTCGGTCTGGGCGTGCCGCCGCCGACGCCGGCCTGGGGTCGCACGATCGGCACCGCGGTGGCCTGGATCGCCACGGACCCGTGGTACCTCCTGGCGCCGGCGCTGGCCCTGTTCATCGTGACGTTCGCCTTCAACCTCGTCGGCGACGGGCTGCGCGACGCCCTCGACCCCCGGCTGGGAGGGTCGTGATGGCGACCGCGTCGTACGTCGTCCAGCGTGTGCTCCAGGCCGTCCTGGTCCTCCTCGTGATCGCGGCCCTGACGTTCCTGGTCTTCCACCTGCTCCCGACCGACGTCACGCAGGCCTCCTGCGGCAAGCCGTGCACGCCCGAGCGCCAGGCGGCGGTGCGGCACTTCTACGGCTACGACCAGCCGATGGCCGTGCAGTTCTGGCAGTTCCTACGGGGCATCGTGGCGGGACGGACCTTCGGTTCCGGGCCGGCGGCCGTGCACTGCGGCTCGCCCTGCTTCGGCTACTCGTTCCGGCTGCACGAGTCGGTGACGACCCTGATCGGGCAGTACTTCCCGGTCACCGCCTCGATCGCGATCGGCGCCGCGGTGCTGTGGCTGCTGCTCGGCGTCAGCACGGGCGTGCTCTCCGCTCTGCGCCGCGGCACGTGGATCGACCGGCTGGCGACCGCCTCGACCGTCGTCGGCGTCTCCGCGCCGGCGTACCTCGTCGGCCTGGTGGGCATCTACCTGTTCGGGTTCAAGCTCAACGTGCTCCCCGTTGGCACCTACGTGCCGCTGACGCAGGACCCCGTGGGCTGGGCCTGGCACCTGGTGCTGCCGTGGTGCGTGCTCGCCCTGCTGAGTGCGGCCGTCTACACCAGGATCACGCGCAGCCAGATGCTGGAGGTGCTCGACGAGAGCTTCGTCAGGACCGCACGGGCCAAGGGCATCCGCGAACGCCGCGTGGTCACCCGGCACGCGCTGCGCAACGCGCTGCTGCCGGTGGTGACGCTCTTCGGGCTCGACCTGGGAGCGCTGCTCGGTGGCGCGGTGATCACCGAGAAGATCTTCAGCATGCAGGGACTCGGCTCCCTGCTCATCGACGCGGTCAACCAGCTCGACCTCCCGGTCGTCCTCGGCGTGACGCTGTTCTCCGCCTTCCTGATCGTGCTCGCCAACCTCCTCGTCGACCTCACCTACTCCCGCCTCGACCCGCGGGTCTCTCGAAACGGATGACGGACCCACCTGTTCGTCGCCTCTGAAAGGAATGCTGTGAACCACACCCCTCGGGCTCTCCGCGCCGCCGCAGTGGCGGCCGCCCTGGCGTTGGCCGCGACCGCGTGCAACGCCAACAACAACGACAGCTCGCCGAGCTCGTCGCCGACCGGGTTCCACCAGGGCGGCACCCTGACCATCTACTCGTCGTCGACGGAGCAGAGCTTCGACCCGGCCACCAGCCAGAGCCTCGCGATCACCTCGCAGGGCCTGGTGCACCGCCGGCTCACGACCTGGGACATCCAGCCGGGGCAGCCGCCGAAGGTGGTGCCGGACCTCGCCACCAACACCGGCGTCCCGAGCGACGGCGGTCGGGTCTGGACCTACACGCTCAAGAAGGGCCTCAAGCTCTCCGACGGCGAACCGATCACGTCGCAGGACATCAAGTACGGCCTCGAGCGGTCGTTCGCCCCCGAGCTCTCCGGGGGGCTCGGCTACCACAAGACGCTGCTCGTCGGCGGCGACCAGTACACCGGCCCGTACAAGGGCAAGCAGCTGTCCTCGATCGAGACGCCGAACGACGACACGATCGTGTTCCACCTGAACGCGCCGTACGGCGACTGGCCGTGGATCGCCTCGATGCCGGCGTTCGCCCCGGTCCCGCAGAGCGCCGACAAGAACCCCTCGACGTACGGCACCCACCCGGTCGCCTCCGGCCCCTACGAGGTGGCCAGCGACAAGCCGGGCCAGGACGTCGAGCTGAAGCGCAACCCCGACTGGGTCAAGAGCACCGACCCGGTCCGCCTGGGGGGCCCGGACACGATCGTGTTCAAGCTCGGCATGGACGACAGCACGTCCGCTCAGCAGCTGATCTCCGACACCGGCGACGCCAGGGACGCGTTCGGCAGCGGGTTCGTGCCGCCGGCCCAGCTCAAGCAGATCACCAGCAGCGCCGATGCCAAGAAGCGGCTGGCGCTGTCCAACCCGGGCGCCCTCCAGTACCTCGCCATCAACACGCAGCGGCCCGGCCTGGGCAACGTGAAGGTGCGCCAGGCGATCGAGTACGCCGTGGACAAGCGTGCGTTCCAGCTCGCGGCGGGCGGCACCCAGGGCGGTGACCCGGCCACCACCCTGATCACGCCCGGCATCCCCGGACGCCAGGACTACAACCTCTACCAGGCGTCGGACACCGGTGACGTGGCCAAGGCGAAGCAGCTCCTCGCTGCGGCCGGCCAGACCCACCTGCAGCTGTCCCTGGTCAGCGCCAACGACAGCACCTCTTTGAACCAGGCCCAGGCGGTCCAGCAAGGGCTCGAGCGGGCCGGGATCAAGGTGAAGATCGTCCCCCAGGACGAGAACACCTACGTCGACACGATCACCGGCGACAAGGGTGACTACGACCTGACCGTCAGCAGCTGGCAGCCGGACTTCCCGAGCGCCAACGGCAACATCTCGCCGCTGTTCGACAGCAGCCAGATCGGGGGCGGCGGATACAACCTCTCGCGCTACTCCAACCCCCAGGTCGACCGGATGATCGCGCAGGCGACCGGCGAGGTGGACCAGGCGACGGCCCAGCAGGACTGGGCCGCGGCCGACAAGCGGATCATGCAGGACGCCCCCGTCGTCCCGCTGCTCTACACCCGCAACGCCTTCCTGCGCGGCGGTGACGTCGAGAACTTCGACGTCTCGGGATTCCCGAACTACCCGAACTACCTGCGCGTCTCGCTGTCGAACGGATGACCCGGTGAGTGATCCACTGCTCGCGATCCGCGGGCTATCCGTCGCGTTCCCCGGCTCGGGCCGGGGAACGCGGGAGGTGGTGCACGGGATCGACCTCGACGTCGAGCGCGGCCGCGTGGTCGCGCTCGTCGGAGAGTCCGGGTCGGGAAAGTCGGTCACGGCCCAGTCCGTGCTCCGGCTCCACGGTCCGGAGGTGAGGGTGGGCGGTCGCGTGCTGCTGGAGGGGACCGACCTGCTCGATCTCGACCGGACGGCCCTGCGCGCCGTGCGCGGTGGCCGGGTCGGGATGGTGTTCCAGGAGCCGATGGCCGCGTGGAACCCGGTCCAGACCGTCGGCCGGCAGATCGCGGAGGCCGCCGAGGCCCACGACGACCCGAGGTCCCGCCGCGACCACGGTCGCGGCGGCACGTCGGCGCGGATCCACGAGCTGCTGGCCGAGGTCGGCCTGGACGACCCCGCGCGCATCGCCGCGGCATACCCCCACCAGCTCTCCGGCGGGCAGCTCCAACGGGCGATGATCGCGATGGCGACCAGCGGCGACCCCGAGCTGCTCATCGCCGACGAGCCCACCACCGCGCTCGACGTCACGGTGCAGGCCGGCATCCTCGACCTGCTACGACGGCTGGCGGTCGAACGCCGCACGGCGATCCTGCTGATCACCCACGACATGGGGGTGGTCGCCGACCTCGCCGACGACGTCGCGGTGATGCGCGACGGCACCATCGTCGAGCGCGGTCCAGCTGAGGGTGTGCTGTGCTCGCCGCAGGACGCGTACACCCGTGGGCTGCTGGCGGCCGTCCCCCAGCTGCCCCGGACGGACGACGCGCAGCGGGCCGATGCACCTGCGTCGTCCTCCGCCGCCCCGGCCGAGACCACGGCCCGGGTGAGCGGCCTCGAGGTGACGTTCGGCGCCGCGCGCTCGCGCTGGCGTGGCGGTGGCGACGCGGTGCACGCGCTCCGTGGCGTCGACGTCAGCCTGCATGCCGGCCGCACCCTCGGCCTGGTCGGCGAGTCGGGCTCCGGCAAGTCGACGCTGGGGCGGTGCCTCACCGGCCTGGTCACCCCGGACGCCGGGTCGGTGCACCTCGGCGACACCGACCTCGGAGCGGTCCCGCTGCGTCGCCGCCGGGCCCTCATGCGTCGCGTGGGCATCGTGTTCCAGGACCCGAGCTCGTCGCTCGACCCCAAGCACCGGGTCGCCGACGCCATCTCGGAGCCGCTCCGCCTCGACGGCTGGTCGCGCGAGCGCATCCGCACGCGCGTCGGCGAGCTGCTCGAGTCGGTCGACCTCGAGCCGTCGTACGCCGTGCGCTACCCCCACCAGCTGTCCGGGGGTCAGCGCCAACGGGTCGCGATCGCCCGTGCCCTGGCCCTCAGCCCGCAGCTGCTCGTCGCCGACGAGCCCACCAGCGCGCTCGACGTCTCGGTACAGGCACGGGTGCTCGAGCTGATCCGCCGGCTCCAGCAGGAGCAGGGCTTCGCCTGCCTGTTCATCACCCACGACCTGGCAGTGGTCGGAGTCGTCTCCGACGAGGTCGCGGTGATGCGGGACGGCCAGATCGTCGAGCGCGGCAGCACCCGGAAGGTGATGACCTCGCCCGAGCACCCCTACACAGCCTCACTGCTGGCGGCGGCGCCCGTAGCGGATCCGCGGGTGCAGCGCGAGCGTCGTCTGCGGGCCACCGCTTGACGCTGCGCCGGGGAGGCCGGTCAGCCGCGGCGCGGCCGGCGGGCACGTCGTTCGGCCCGGGCCTCTCGGCGGTTGGTCCGCACGGCGCGCAGATGGGTGCGATCCCGATCGGACAGGACCCGGCCCTCCAGGACTCCACCCATCAGGTACATCTGCGTGCTCATCGTCGATCACCCTCTCGGCCCGTGCGGGCCTCGTCGCTCCTGCTCGATGTCATGACCTTCTATGTGTCCATGACTCTTACATTCTACGCCTGTCGAAGAGCGTCCACGCATCTCGACGCGCGTGACGTCGGACACCCGGACCCGCACCGACGACGGCCGCGTCCCCACCTGGGTGAGGGCGCGGCCGCCGGGTCAGCGGTGAACGGACCTCAGGAGATCCGCACCTTCACCGAGGCATGCCCCTCGATGACCTCGTGCTGGGCGCGGGTCGTCGTGCTGCTGGACACGGTGTGCTGCTCGCTGAAGGCGGAGAAGGAGATCTGAGCCTGGTCGTTGCGCTGCAGGTGGTCGACCAGCTTCCTCACCCCGGAGACCTGGTGGGGCGTCGACTGCTCGAACGGGAAGCTCTCCGCCGGGAAGGCATCGAGGGTGCCCCGCAGACCGGCGGCCTTCTTCGGGACCGCGACGCTGAACTTCTTGCCCTTCGTCCCGTCGTTGAAGACCAGGCGCATCCGCAGGGTGTGCCCCGCCGTGGCCTGGGCGGGCTTGCCCTTGCCCACGGAGTGCCAGGATCCACCGCGCAGCTGCTGCAGACCGGCGATCTTGAGCGTCGCGGTGTCGTCGGTGACCGCGGAGTGGACGTCGACGGAGTCGATCGTGACACCGGCGATGTTCGTCAGCAGGTAGACCAGGTCGGGCAGGTCCCAGGACGCCGCGTCGGCCACGTCGTTGACGTCGGTGTAGCGGTTGCCGCCGGCGAAGTGGAAGGGACCGGCCGCGGTGTGGCCGTCGACGGTCCACGACTGCTCCTCGGAGCCGGGCTGGTAGGCGTCCAGCACGGCCTGGTGGTTGGCGATGATCTCGTAGTACGCCGTGGCGGCCGCGGACTGCTGCTGCTGCACGTCGGAGGTCCCGGTCCTGCTCCGCGGGGTGCCGCCGTCGGGTGTGTAGCCGACCTCGGACGTGACCGGCAAGGACGCCGGGGTGACGCCCAGCGGCCCGGAGATGCCGGTCATCCGGTCCTGGTCGATCGTGCCGAGGACACCGCCGATGTTGGCGACCTTGAACGACGACCCTTGCGGGTCGCCCTGGATGTACAGCGCGTCGGCACCAGCGAGCCCGTACGTCGTCCTCCCGACGAAGTTCATCGGGTGGCCGAAGCCGACCACGCGGTCGCCGCAGACCGACGTGATCGTGCCGAGCCCGGCCTGCACGATGTCACCGGTCGACATCGTCGCGACCAGGTTGCCGCCCGCCACCATGTCGTCGGCGGTGACACTGCCCGAGGCGGTGCGGCCGGCGGCCGAGACGCCCTGGGGGAGGTAGGCCCGCCCGTGCCTGCCGTGCCCCCGGTCGAGGGTCCGCTGCGAGAGGCCCGACACCAGCCGCGGCGTCGCCACCTCCGTGAACCCCCGGGACGCTTGCTTCACGGTCACCGACGTGGATCGGGCGATGGCCCGGGCCGCCCGGGCCGGGACCTTCACGGTGGGCGGCGCCGGGTGCCCGGCGTAGGTCTGCATGTCCGCCCACGGAGTGATGCCCGCGACCTGGGTCTCGCCGTACGAGAGCGTGTAGGCCACGGCACCGATGAGCTCGCCGGTCGCCTGGTCGTAGACCGGCGAGCCCGACATCCCCTCCCAGATCCCGTTGTCCGCGATGTCGGGCGACGACAGCTTCGCCATCACCATGTCGACGCCCGGCTCGATGCCGTCCTCGAGGACGCCGATGATGCTGCCGCTGAAGTCGCCGGGCGTCGTGCCCTGCGTGACGGTGAGGCCGGTGACGGCTTGACCGGCGGTGAGGCCGGCGACCGGGTAGGCCGTGTCGCAGGTTCCGGTCGCGGCCTGGGACGGCGTCGCCAACGCGGCCGTTCCGGCGAGGCAGAGCCCCGCCGTCACGGCCGCGGAGACGGCCATCCTGGCCCGAGTGCGTGTGTTCATCAGGTTCCTCTCATGGACGCCTACCCCCGTGGTCGGCGTGTTGCTCGAATGGACGCGGCGCCGCGGGCTTTGGTTGCGGACGGGGGCGAATGTCCACCTGCAGACGGACCTAGGCTGGGGGTGTGACAGACCTCGAGCGCCGGATCGGCCCGACCGCGCGCGTGCACGTGACCGAGTCCGTGGCCGAGGGCGACCTCGAGCGCGAGGACCAGGTCGTCGCCGAGGAGCCTCTGGAGATCCGGCTGGCCTGGCCCGGAGCCGACGCCCGCCGCGCCTGGGTGACGATGCGGACGCCGGGCAACGACTTCGAGCTGGCGGCCGGCTGGGCGTTCCACGAGGGCATCGTCGGCACGGGCGCCCTCGCTGAGGTCGCCTACTGCACCGACGAGGACCTCACCGCGGAGCAGGAGTTCAACGTCGTCACGCTGCGGGCCACGGGCCCGGTCGACCTGGCCCACCGGCACGACGCCCTCTCGGCCGGCTCGTCCGCGTGCGGGGTCTGCGGCAAGGACAGCATCGGGGCCGCCCTCGAGACCGTGCGCGGGGCGCGCTGGGGAGGCCCGCCGCCGCGCGCTGACGTCGCCCGCCGGCTGCCGGCCCTGCTCCGCGAGGAGCAGTCGGTCTTCACGCGCACCGGCGGCGTCCACGCCGCGGGGCTGTTCACCGCCGACGGTGACCGGCACGTCGTACGCGAGGACGTCGGCCGGCACAACGCCGTGGACAAGGTGTCGGGAGCCCGGATCCTGGCCGGGGAGCCGGTCGCCGACGCCTACCTCGTGGTCAGCGGCCGGGCCGGGTTCGAGCTCGTGCAGAAGGCGGTGGCCGCGGGGGTCGGGAGCCTGGTCGCCGTGGGTGCCCCCACGTCGCTCTCGGTGCACCTGGCCCGCGAGGCGGGCCTGGGCCTGTTCGGCTTCACCCGCGAGCACCGCACGGTCCGCTACGCCTGAGCAGGCGGTGTCGGTGATCTCGACGGTTGTCGGCACCCGCTCAGCGTGGGAACGACGGCCTGTCGGCGCTCGAACCTAGGTTCGGGGTGTGCGGATCCTCCACACCTCCGACTGGCACCTGGGACGCTCGTTCCACCGTGTCGGCATGCTCGAGCACCAGGCGGCGTTCGTCGACCACCTGCTCGAGGTCGTGGCGTCGGAGCAGGTCGATCTCGTCGTCGTCGCCGGTGACGTCTACGACCGCGCACTCCCCCACGTCGACGCCGTCCGGCTCGCCGACGAGACCCTGGCCCGGCTCGCCTCGTCCCGGGCCCGGGTCGTGATCACCTCGGGCAACCACGACTCCGCGCAGCGCCTCGGTTTCGGCGCTCGCCTGATCGACGCGGCCGGCATCCACCTGCGCACCGACGCCTCGACGGTCGGGACGCCGATCCTGCTCGACGACGACCACGGGCCGGTCGCCGTGCACGGCATCCCCTACCTCGACCCGCAGGCGCTCGCCGAGCCGTGGCGCCTGCCCGCTCGCACCCACGAGGCGGCCCTGACCGAGGCCATGCGCCGCATCCGCGCCGACCTCGACGCCCGGCCGGTCCGGTCGGTCGTCCTCGCGCACGCGTTCGTCGCAGGCGGCCTGCCCAGCGACTCCGAGCGCGACATCAGTGTCGGCGGGGTCTCGGTCGTGTCGAGCGCCCTCTTCGACGGCATCTCCTACACGGCGCTCGGCCATCTCCACGGTCGCGCCACCCTCGGCGAGGGCCTCCGCTACAGCGGGTCGCCCCTGGCCTACTCGTTCTCCGAGTCGGGCCACACCAAGGGGAGCTGGCTCGTCGACCTCGGCCCCGAGGGCGTCACGGCGACGACGTTCGTGGAGGCCCCGGTGCCCCGGCCCCTGACCACGATCACCGGCGAGCTCGAGGCGCTCCTCGCCGACCCCTCGCTCGCGCACGCCGAGGACCACTGGCTCCAGGCGACGCTCACCGATCGGGTCCGTCCCGAGCGGCCCATGGAGCGGTTGCGGGCGCGCTTCCCCCACGCGCTGGTGCTGTCCTTCGCGCCGGCCGGTGAGCCCGTGCCCTCGGTCGTCGCGGCCGCCGCCCGCGGGCGCAGCGACCACCAGGTGACGCTCGACTTCGTCGACGCCATGCGCGGCGCCCCGGCGGCCGACGACGAGTCCGCACTGCTGCTCCAGGCGTGCGACGCGTGTGCCGACGACCCCGACGCCGACATGCTGCTCTCTTCCACGGTGAGCGGCTGATGCGGCTGCACCACCTCTCCGTCACCGCGTTCGGGCCGTTCGTCGACACCGCCGAGGTCGATCTCGACGCGCTGTCCGACGCCGGTCTCTTCCTGCTCTCGGGGGCGACCGGAGCCGGCAAGTCGAGCGTGCTCGACGCCGTGTGCTTCGCGCTCTACGGCGCGGTGCCCGGCGACCGCCAGCACGCCGGGCGACTGCGCTCCGACCAGGCTCCGCCCGGGCTCGCCCCGGCGGTGACCCTCGAGGTGACCCTGTCCGGCCGCCGGTTCCGCGTCCACCGGTCGCCTGCCTGGGACCGCCCCAAGAAGCGCGGTACCGGGACGACCCGGGAGCAGGCGCGGGTGACCGTCAGCGAGCGCATCGCCGGCGAGTGGGTGCCCCTGACCAGCCGCCTCGACGAGGCAGGCGACCTGGTCTCGGGCCTGCTCGGGATGAACCTCGACCAGTTCTGCCAGGTCGCACTTCTTCCCCAGGGGCACTTCCAGGCCTTCCTGCGCGCCGACTCGTCGCAGCGCCACCAGCTCCTCGCGCGGCTGTTCCGCACCGGCCGGTTCGAGCGGGTCGAGGGCTGGCTGCGCGACCACCGGGTGACCCTGCGCCGAGCGTCCGACCACCACGCCGTCGTGGTCGGCGACCTCGTCAGCCGGCTCTCCGAGGCGGCGCACCGCCCGGTGCCCGACGAGCTGGCCGACCGTCCCGTCCGCGGCCGACACGATGCTCGCCGACTGGGTCCGCGAGATCCGCGAGGACGCAGCCACGCGCCGTACGACGACCGCCGACGAGGCGCGCGCGGCGGACGTCGCCGAGCGTGAGTCCGACGCCGCCCTGACGTCGGCCCGCGAGCTGGCGGCGGCGCGGGCCCGGGTGGTGACCGCAGCCGACACCGTGGAGCGCCTCGACCTGGCGGCCGCGCACCACGCCGACGACGTGGAGCGGCTCGAGCGCGCCCGCCGGGCCGCCGCCGTGCAGCCCTTGGCGCGACTGACCGACGACCGCGAGCGGGCGCGCGCTGACGCAACGGCGCGAGCGAGCGCCTCGCGCGACGCCGCCGCTCGCGAGGGACTCGCCGTCCATGACCTGCCCACGGAGCTCGAGCGCATCACCGAGCAGCTGGCCGCCCTCACCGCGCTCCTGCCCGCGGAGCAGAGCCTCGCCGACCTGCGCGAGCAGGAAGCGACCTACGTCGAGCAGCTGAGCCGGCTGGCTGACGACGAGCAGCTCGCCGCCGCCGAGACGACGTCCCTGACGACGCACGTCGTCGAGCTGGAGCACCAGCTCGCAGCGACCGACGAGGCCGCCGGAAGGGTGCCGGCGGCCCAGGTCGCGGTCGGTGAGCTGCGCGCTGTCGTCGCCGCCCACGACGACGTGACCCGGCTCGTGGCGGAGCGCGAGGTCGTCTCGGCCGAGCACGCCGCCGCGCGCACCAGCGTCGTCGACCTGCGTGAGCACCTGCTCGACCTCCGCGAGCGCCGGATCGCCGGCATGGCGGCCGAGCTCGCGGGAGGGCTGGTGGTCGGAGGCGACTGCCCGGTCTGCGGCTCGGCCGACCACCCCCACCCGGCCCTGTCCTCCGCTGCGCAGCCGGACTCCCGGGCCGAGCGAGCGGCTCAACGTGCCGTCGACGACGCGCAGACCGTGGAGCTGGCGCTCCAGCTCCGGGTGCGCGAGCTCGACGCCTCGCTCGCGACTGCTCGTGGCGCCGTGGGCGGGTCCGACGTCGCAGCGTCCCGCACGGCCCTCGCCGAGGCCGAGTCGACCCTCCGCGCCCACCTCGAGGAGGTCGCGGGCAGCGACGCCGTACGGGCCCGGCTCGCCTCCAGCCGGGCCCGCGCCGCGGAGCTGGCGACGGCCGCCGGTGAGCGCCGCGTCCGGACGGCCGAGCTGACCACGACCCTGCAGCACGTCCACGCCCAGGTCGCCGAGCTCGAGGCCCGGGTGGAGGCCGCCCGCGGACAGCATCCCGAGCTGCGCGTCGCGGCGGACGCGCTGGCTCGCCGCCGCGACCTCGTCCGGGCCGTGGGGTCCGCCGCCGACGCCCTCGAGGCCGCGCACGCGTCCCACGCCGAGGCGTCCACGGCCCTGCTGCGCGCCGTGCTCGAGGCCGGCTTCGACGACGTCGACGCCGCCCGCGCCGCCGAGCTGGCGCCCGCGGCCGTGACCGAGCTCGACGAGCGCGTCCAGGACCACCGGACGACTCTGTCGGCCGCACGCCGGGTGCTCGACGAGCCCGATGCGTGGGAGCTGCTGACGACACCCGAGCCCGACGTACCTGCCCTCGAGGCACGGCGGCGCGAGGCGACCGAGGCGCTCGAGCTGTGCCGAGCGAGCGAGCAGACCGCGGTGCGCACCGACGACCGCGTACGCCGCCTCGGAGGCGAGCTCGACGCGGCTCTCGCCGACTGGGCGCCCCTGCGCCGGCAGCTCGCGCTGGCCACCCGGGTGGCCTCCTTCGCCGAGGGGAAGGCGGCCGACAACCGGCTTCAGATGCGTCTGTCGGCCTACGTCCTCGCTCACCGCCTGTCCCAGGTCGTCGCCGCCGCCAACGCTCGGCTGGCCACGATGAGCGACCAGCGCTACTCCCTCGAGCACGTCGGGCGGCGCGGCGCCGGCGAGTCGCGCGGGGGTCTCAGCCTGGTCGTCCGCGACGACTGGTCGGGTGAGTCGCGCGACCCGGCGACCCTGTCCGGGGGCGAGACGTTCGTGGTCTCGCTCGCCCTGGCCCTCGGGCTGGCCGACGTCGTCGCCCACGAGGCCGGCGGCACCGAGCTCGAGACGCTCTTCGTCGACGAGGGGTTCGGCGCGCTCGACGCCGAGACCCTCGATGACGTGCTCGACATCCTCGACACGCTCCGCGAGAACGGCCGGACCGTCGGTGTCGTCAGCCACGTCGCCGAGATGCGCGACCGGATCCCGACCCAGCTGATCGTGCGCAAGGCCCGCACCGGGTCCACCCTCCGGGTCGTCGGCTGACCTCGGTAGGTTCGGGCCCATGCCTGGCCTCGACCCCGGTTTCACCTCTCTCCCCTACCGCGCTCTCGGCGACGCTGCCCTGCAGCGGGCTCACGACCTGGGCGCCACCCATGCCGACTTCCGGTTCGAACGCGTGCGGTGGCAGGACATCCGGGTACGCGACGGCGCCCTCCAGGGCACGGCCGACGACCAGGACCTCGGCTTCGCGGTCCGCGTGATCCACGGAGGCGCATGGGGCTTCGCGTCCGGCGTCCACCTCACGCTCGACGAGGCCGCCCGGGTCGCCGAGGCCGCCGTCGAGGTGGCGAAGGTGTCGTCGGCGTTGACCACGGTCCCTGTGGAGATCGCCGCCGAACCGACGTACGACGACGTCACCTGGGTCTCGTCCTACGTCCAGGATCCCTTCGCGGTGTCACTGCACGACAAGACCGCGGTCCTGCTCGACTGGACCGAGCGGCTCCGGCGCCACGACGCCGTCCAGCACGCGACGGCCGAGGTGCTCCAGGTCCACGAGAACAAGTACTACGCCGATCTCGCCGGCACCCGCACCACCCAGCAACGGGTGCGGCTGCTGCCGACGTTCACCGCGATGGGCTCCGACGACCGCCGGGGCGTCTTCGACGACATGGCCTCGATCGCGCCCCCGGCCGGCCGCGGCTGGGAGTACGTCGTGGGCTCACCCGCCGACGGGGCGTGGGACTGGGACGCGGAGCTCGCCGAGGTGCCCGACCTGCTGGCCGAGAAGCTCGCCGCGCCGACGGTCGAGGCGGGCACCTACGACCTGGTGATCCACCCGTCCAACCTGTGGCTCACGATCCACGAGTCGATCGGGCACGCCACCGAGCTCGACCGCGCCCTGGGCTACGAGGCCAACTACGCCGGCACGTCGTTCGCCACGATCGACCAGCTCGGCTCCCTGCAGTACGGCTCTCCGGTCATGCACGTCACGGGCGACCGCACGGTCGAGCACGGCCTCGCCACCATCGGCTACGACGACGAGGGGGTCGCGACCCAGACCTGGGACATCGTCCGCGACGGCACCCTCGTCGGCTACCAGCTCGACCGGCCGATGGCACACCTCCACCCCGAGCTCAACGACGCGCGGTCCAACGGCTGCGCCTACGCCGACTCCCCCGGCCACATCCCGATCCAGCGGATGGCCAACGTGTCGCTGCAGCCCGGCGCCGACGACGTCTCGACCGACGACCTGATCGGGCGCGTCGAGCGCGGCCTCTACGTCGTCGGCGACAAGTCGTGGTCGATCGACATGCAGCGCTTCAACTTCCAGTTCACCGGTCAGCGCTTCTACGCCATCCGCGACGGTGAGCTGGCCGGACAGGTCCGCGACGCCGCCTACCAGGCGACGACCACCGACTTCTGGGGCTCGATGGAGGCCGTCGGCGGCCCCGAGACCTGGCTCCTCGGTGGCGCCTTCAACTGCGGCAAGGCGCAGCCCGGGCAGGTGGCGTCGGTCAGCCACGGATGTCCGACCGCCCTCTTCCGAGGGGTCCGGATCCTCAACACCGACGACGAGGGAGCTCACTGATGGCCACGACCGCCACTGCGCAGGAGCTGGTCGAGCACGCACTCACCGCCTCGACGGCCGACGACTGCCTCGTGATCGCCCACCACACCACGAGCGCCAACCTGCGCTGGGCCAACAACACGCTGACGACCAACGGCGCCATGCGGCGGATCGAGGTCGCCGTGGTCTCGTTCGTGCGGCAGGCCGGCGGTCCCGCCACCGGCACGATGTCGGGGAGCGCGTCGACGCCGGACCAGGTCGCGTCATTGGTCGCCGCCGCCGACGCGGCGGCGCGGGCGGCCGATCCTGCGACGGACGCCCAGGACCTCGTGCCGGGTGACGCCACGGCCGACTGGGACGACGCACCCACCGAGACCGACATCCACGTCTTCGACACCTTCGCCCCGGCCTTGGGTGAGGCGTTCGGTCGGGCGCGGTCCGGCGACCGGGTGCTCTACGGCTTCGTCGACCATCGGATCACCACGACGTACGTCGCGTCCTCGACCGGCCTGCGCCTGCGACACGTGCAGCCGACCGGCCACTACGCCTGCACCGGCAAGACCGCCGACCTGACCAACAGCGCGTGGGTCGGAGGCGCGACCCGCGACTTCGCCGGGGTCGACGCCCTGGCTCTGGAGGCCGAGGTCGAGCGCCGGCTCGGGTGGGGAGCGCGGCAGGTCGATCTGCCGGCCGGGCGCTACGACACGATCCTCCCGCCGACGGCCGTCGCGGACCTGATGATCGACGCCTACTGGTACGCCGGCGCCCGCGACGCCCACGACGGGCAGTCGGTGTTCAGCCGACGCGGCGGCGGCACCCGGATCGGCGAGCAGGTCGCCCGGCCCGAGGTCACCCTGCTCTCGGATCCGGCCTACCCCGGTCTCGAGTGCGCCCCGCACGTCGTCGTGCAGTCCTCGGGGAGCGACGACTCGGTCTTCGACAACGGCCTGCCGCTGGCCCGTACCGAGTGGATCGGCGGTGGCACGCTCTCCGCGCTGCGCCAGACCCGGGAGACCGCGACGCTGACCGGGCAGCCGGTGACGCCCGCGATCGACAACCTGGTGCTCGACGTCGACGGTGCGTCCGGCTCGCTCGACGACCTCGTCAGCGGCACCGAGCGCGGTCTGCTGCTCACCTGCCTGTGGTACATCCGGGCCGTCGACCCGCAGACCCTGCTCCTCACCGGTCTGACCCGGGACGGTGTCTACCTGGTCGAGCACGGCGAGATCACGGGTGCGGTCAACAACTTCCGGTTCAACGAGAGCCCGGTCGACCTGCTCCGACGGTTCAGCGAGGCGTCGGCCACGGTGCCGGCGTTCAGCCGTGAGTGGGGCGACGACTACTTCTCGCGGACGGCGATGCCGGCCCTGCGGGTGCCCGACTTCAACATGTCGAGCGTCTCGCAGGCGCGCTGAGCTCAGCGCACCACGGTGAACCTCGGGGAGGTGCCGAGCGAGCGGTAGCCGTCGTCGACGAGCAGCCGGGCGACGTACCGGCCGGGCGTCAGCGGCCACGAGCTCGCGCCCTGACCGAGGAACGCCCCGGCGCGGAACGCGACCGTGCCCTCCACCGCCGTGCGTGTGTAGCGGTAGACGACGTAGCTGCCGCAGGCGCGCTGGCACCGGAAGATCCCGATCCAGTCGAGGTTCTCGCCGGGTGCGCGCGTCCAGCTCACGTGGATCGGCGCCCCGACGCGGTAGCGGTGCCGGTCGGTGGTGAGCCGGGCGTGGCTGCCGCGCGAGTAGACCCAGATCGGCGCGGTCGCCTCGGTGCGGTCCGTCGCGTGGTCACGGAGCACCACGTCGTAGCGGCCGGGTCGCAGGTGGGCGGTCCGGATGCGCACGACGCCGTCGCGATGTCCGCGCGCGTTGGCCTCACGGAGCAGGTGCTGCGAGCCGCCGTGGCGCCGGAGCCCGATCACCTCCCCCGCCGTGCCGTGTGCGTGGAAGCGCACGTGGAGACCGTGCGGGCCGATGACCACCCGGCGCTGGGTCGGCGAGACCGTCAGCGGCGCGGGCGCGGGCGTCAGGTCGAACGTCGAGACCACGCCGCGGTGGTCGGTCGGGTAGGGGCGGTGGAACGCGAGGTCGACCTGGGGGTTGCCCCGCTCCCCCACCAACAGGCTCGACACCGTCGTGGCGGGACCGGCGTGCAGCACCCAGTCGATCCGGTCGGCGAAGTCGTGCTTGCGGGTCTCCGGGCCGCCCGGCGACCAGGTGTAGCCCGGGTCCGCCACGGGATCGGGGTGGACGTCGCGGTAGGAGTCACGGAACCCGACACCGGCCAGCGCCTTGCTGGCCGGCCACTGCAGCGCGTAGGGCACGGCCTTGCGGGCGCGGGCGACCGCCGGCGTCCAATCGAGGTAGGACGGGCTGTTGAAGTCACCGGTGAGGAAGACCGGGATGCCGCGTGCCGCCAGGCGCGGCAGCCGGTGCAGCACCGGCCCCAGCGCGGCCAGCCGCAGCCGACGCTCGAGCCGGACGACGTGGTCGTGGGACCACCCCGCGCGCACCCGGTAGGGCCCGTACGGCGTCGAGGGCAGGTGGGTGTTCGCGACCGCGATGACGCGGCCGGGCACCGGCTCGACGTAGGTGAACAGGCCGTGGCTGTGCGGCGGGTCGAGGATCGGGAACCGGGAGATCACGTGGGCACGCGGGCTCGCGTGCCAGCCGAGCAGGTCGGCCAGCCTGCGCGTGTTGCGCTCGGCCTCCTGCACGCCGACGACGTCCGCTCCGCTGGCCGCGATGATGTGGGCGAGGCGGTGCAGCGCCTTCGGGCAGCCGTCGGAGACCGGGCAGAACTGTCCCGTGGCCAGGTCGTAGTCGTCGCCGCCGTAGAAGATGTTCTGGGTCATCACCGAGACCCGCACCGTCGGGACGGGCGTCCCGGCGTTCCCGGTGTCGGCCACCGACGGCGCGGCCACCAGCGCCCCACCGGCCAGCGTGGACGTCAGGAGGAGCGGGCCGACCCAGCGGAGTGTGCGCACGCCGCTGAGTATGGCCCTCCGCACTGAATGACGGAACAGTCAAGCGAGCAGTCAAGCGAGCAGTCGGGCCCGACGAAGGAGGGCCCGACGTGGGCGAGCGCAGATCGAGCAAGCGACGCGACTGAGGAACGAAGTCGCACGAGCGGGTCGAGATCCGGTGGCGGAGCCTGGGGCCTCAGGCGCTTTCGAGACGGGTCGCTCGGTCACCGGGGCTCGCCCGGGATCGGAGCGTCGGGGTCGTACGGCGTGCGGGTCAGCACGAACGTCGCGCACACCAGGTGGCTGACCGAGCCGTCGTCGCGGCGTACGACGTCGCAGGGTCTCCCCGGCGAGGTAGCCCGTCGTCCCGACGATCGCGTCGTCGCGGAGCTCGAAGCGGCACCACACGTCGCCGTCGCGGCCGAGGGCGAGGTCGTCGCCGGTCATCGTCAGCGCGAAGGACGTGTTGCCCCAGTGCCACGGGCCGAGCACGTCGGCGACAGCGGTCGGGACCGCGACCGTGGGTGTCCAGGCCTCCAGGAGCGATGGCTCGCAACGCTCGAGCTCTTCGAGGAGGTTCCTGACCAGACCCCCGGGTGCCAGGCCGTTCGTCGCGTTGGTCAGGACGACGGCTCCGGTGCGTCGCGTCCGGTCGACCAGGCAGGCGGCCAGGAAGCCCGGCATCGAGCCGGTGTGGCCGACCAGCATCCCGGACCCGCCGCGGCCGAGCTGGAAGCCGAGCCCGTAGGCAGACTCCAGGGCGTCGTGCCGATCCCCCGACTGCGGGTGGGCCGCGAGATCCAGCCAGGTGCGGTCGAGCACGTCGGGGTGACCCTCGGCGAGGAAGGCGTTGTAGCGCGCCAGGTCGCCGAGGGTCGACCACAGCTGTCCCGCCGGAGCCATGGCCCGGGTGTCGGTGGCCGGCTCCGCGGTGAGGGTGCCGGCGTACGGGTCGACGCTCCAGCCCCGGGCGGCCCGGCCCTCGGGCAGGTACGTCGTGCGGGTCAGCGCCAGCGGCTCGAGGATGTGGGTGCGGACCGCTTCGAACCACGTGCTGCCGTGCACTCGCGCGGCCACCTCGCCGAGCAGGGCGAAGCCCAGGTTGGAGTAGTGGTACTGCTGGCCCGGGGGGAAGACCTGGTCGGACCCGTCGTTGGCCACGACCAGCTGCTCCCAGGTGACCCCGTCGGACCGCTCCCACCACGAGCCGTGCGGCTCGGCGGTCATCCCCGTGGAGTGCGAGAGCAGCGAGCGCAGCGACCGGTCGGCGAACCCGACGTCGCCCAGCACGCGCGCGGCCGGCTGGTCGAGGTCGAGCCGGCCGTCGCGGACGAGCTGGAGGACCAGCACGGCCGTGAACGTCTTCGTGATCGAGCCGATCCGGTACTGCACGTCGGTGACGTCCCCCTCACCGACGTCGCCGTACCCACCGGACCAGACGAGCGCGCCGTCGCGCACCACGCCCGCCACCAGCGACGGCAACCGGCCCTCGACCTGCCGCTTCGCCAGCACCGAGAACAGGTGGCGGCTGGTCGTGTCCGCGACCCCCGCAGGCATCGGCCCGTCGCTCACGCGTCGTCCCCTGACGTCTCGTCACCCTGCTCGGCGAACGCCTCGGGCGGAGGACAGGAGCAGACCAGGTGACGGTCGCCGTAGGCCTGGTCGATCCGGGCGACCGGCGGCCAGTACTTGTCCGGGTCGGGCCCGGTCGGGAACGCCGCGACCTCACGCGGGTAGGCCCGGTCCCAGTCGCCGACGATCGCCCGCGTCGTGTGCGGGGCACCGCGCAGCGGCGACTTGTCGACACTCCACTCGCCTCGCTCGACCTGGTCGATCTCGGCGCGGATGGCCAGCATCGCGTCGCAGAACCGGTCGATCTCGCCGAGGTCCTCCGACTCGGTCGGCTCCACCATCAGGGTGCCGGCGACGGGGAACGACATCGTCGGGGCGTGGAACCCGTAGTCGATCAGTCGCTTCGCCACGTCGTCGACCGTGACGCCGGAGACCTTGGTCAGGCCGCGCAGGTCGAGGATGCACTCGTGGGCGACCAGCCCGCCGTGGCCCTTGTAGAGCACCGGGTAGGCCTCGTCGAGCCGGGCGGCGACGTAGTTGGCGGCGAGCACCGCGGTCGCGGTCGCCCGACGGAGGCCGTCGGCACCCATCATCCGGATGTAGGCCCACGAGATCGGCAGGATCCCGGCCGAACCGTACGGCGCGGCGCTGATCGCGCCCGTGCCCTCACGCCGCTCGGCGTCCGGGTGCTGTCCATGGGTCGGCAGGTACGGCGCGAGGTGCTCGCGGACCGCCACCGGCCCGACGCCGGGACCGCCGCCGCCGTGCGGGATGCAGAACGTCTTGTGCAGGTTCAGGTGGGAGACGTCGCCACCGAACTCGCCGGGTCGGGCGTAGCCCAGCAGCGCATTGAGGTTGGCGCCGTCGACGTACACCTGCCCGCCGGCGTCGTGCACGATCGCGCACAGGTCGGTGATGGTGTCCTCGTACGCACCGTGCGTCGACGGGTAGGTGACCATGATCGCCGCCAGGTCGTCGCGGTGCTCGTCGCAGACGCGACGCAGGTCGTCGAGGTCGACGGACCCGTCGTCGGTCGCCGGGACCACCACGACGCGCATCCCCGCCATCACCGCCGACGCCGCGTTGGTGCCGTGGGCGCTGGAGGGGATGAGGCAGACGTTGCGCTCCCCCTGGCCCTGCGCACGGTGGTAGCCGCGGATCGCCAGCAGCCCGGCCAGCTCGCCCTGGGAGCCGGCGTTCGGCTGGATGGAGACCCGGTCGTAGCCGGTCGCCTCGGCGAGCATCGACTCCAGCTCCTCGACCAGCTCGCGGTAACCCTCGGCGTCCGCGGCCGGCGCGAAGGGATGGAGGTCGGCGAAGCCGGGCATCGAGACCGGCTCCATCTCGGTGGTGGCGTTCAGCTTCATCGTGCAGGAGCCGAGCGGGATCATCCCGCGGTCGAGCGCGTAGTCGCGCGCCGAGAGCGTGCGCAGGTAGCGCAGCATCTGGGTCTCGCTGTGGTGGCCGGCGAACACCTCGTGGGTCAGGTACGGCGTCGTCCGCGCCAGCGTCACCCGGGATCGTGTCACCGCTCGCCACCGAGACGGCCTCGCCCTCGGGGTGGACCCCGAACGCCTCGAGCAGCGCGTGGAGGGTGCGCCCGTCGTAGGACTCCCCCACGCTCAGCCCGACGTGGTCGTCGTCGACGAGCCGCACGTGGACGCCGCGCTCACGGGCGGCGGCCACGACCTCGGCCGCGCGCGCCGGCACCCGGGCGAGCACGGTGTCGAAGTAGTGGTCGTGCACGACGTCGACACCGCCGCGACGCAGCAGTGCACCGAGGCTCCTCGCCTGGTCGTTGATGCGCTCGGCGATCGCGCGCAGCCCGTCGGGGCCGTGGTACACGGCGTACATCGAGGCGACCACGGCGAGCAGCACCTGGGCGGTGCAGATGTTGGACGTCGCCTTGTCGCGACGGATGTGCTGCTCGCGGGTCTGCAGGGCCAGCCGGTACGCCGGCCGTCCCTCGGCATCGACCGAGACGCCGACCAGCCGGCCGGGGAGGTGGCGCTCGAGACCGGCGGCGACCGACATGTAGCCGGCGTGGGGGCCGCCGTAGAACATCGGGACGCCGAAGCGCTGGGACGACCCGACGACGACGTCGGCGCCGAGCTCGCCGGGCGCCTCGAGCAGGGTCAGCGCGAGCAGGTCGGCCGCCACCACCGCGAGGGCCCCGCGCTCGTGCACCGCGTCGATGACGGGACGCGGGTCGAGGATCCGTCCGGAGGCGCCGGGGTACTGGACCAGGACGCCGGACACGTCGCCGCTCGGGCAGGCCCTCGGCGAGATCGGCGACGAGCACCTCGATGCCCATGGCCTCGGCACGCGTGCGGACGACCTCGATGGTCTGCGGGAGGGCGTCGGCGTCGACCACGAACGGGCCCGACACGGCGCGCTTGGCGCGGCGTACGAGGGTCATCGCCTCGGCCGCGGCGGTGCCCTCGTCGAGGAGGCTCGCGTTGGCGGTGGGCAGGCCGGTCAGGTCGCCGATCACGGTCTGGAAGTTGAGCAGCGCCTCGAGCCGGCCCTGCGAGATCTCCGGCTGGTAGGGCGTGTACGCCGTGTACCAGCTCGGGTCCTCGAGCACGTTGCGACGGATGACCGGAGGCGTGATCGTCGCGTGGTAGCCGAGCCCGATCATCGACTCGGCCGGGAGGTTGAGCGCGGCGAGACGCCGGAGCTCACGCGATGCGTCGTGCTCCGAGAGCGGTGCGGGGAGGTCGAGCGTGCGCGAGGCGATCGTGGGTGGGACGGCCGCCGCCATCAGCTCGTCGAGCGAGTCGAAACCGACCCTCGCCAGCATCTGGGCGAGATCGTCGGGGCGCGGGCCGAGGTGTCGGTCGGCGAAGGCAGGCTGCTGGCTCACGGGTGGCTCCTCGACTGGATCGTCAGATTCGCCTCCCCCTCTGTCGAGGCGGCGTACCGACCCTCCAGAGTTGCCTGACCCGCACGGTCCTGGCGCCTGAGAGGTTCCGGGGAGGATTTGCCCCTTCGGCGCTTCGTCCCGGGTGGTCGCCCACCCGGCGAAGACTCTCCCGTGCGGGATCGTCAGCGGGCCCACTGTAACAACCGGGGTCGACCCGACCGCTCATCGGCGCGGGGTCGGGGTCGTCCGGTGTTGCCGTTTGGTCCCCAACCGCAACTCTCGGCGGCGTGTCGTTGCGGTTGGGGACCAAACCGCACACTTTTCGCGCCCATGACCCCGGACGCACGGCAGCCGCAGGCTCCATGCCTGCGGCTGCCGCGGAGATATCGGGAGGGTCAGCCCAGTCGGCGTGCCCTCCGGGCGGCCAGCTCGTCGTCGCTGTGCGGGGTCGCGTCGTCCTCGGCGGTCCGCTCGCTGGGCAGCTCGGCCAGCGTGCCCTCGATCTCGCGCCAGACGCCGCCGATCGCGATGCCGAACACGCCCTGCCCGCCCTGGAGCAGGTCGATGACCTCGTCGTTGCTGGTGCACTCGTAGACCGAGGCGCCGTCGCTCATCAGGGTCACCCGGGTCAGGTCGTCGGTGCCCCGGGCGCGGAGGTGCTGGACGGCGGTGCGGATCTGCTGCAGCGAGACGCCCGCGTCGAGCAGACGCTTGATCACCTTGAGCAGCAGGATGTCGCGGAAGGAGTAGAGACGCTGCGACCCGGAGCCGGTGGCGCTGCGCACGGTCGGCTCGACGAGGCCGGTGCGCGCCCAGTAGTCGAGCTGGCGGTAGGTGATGCCCGCGGCGTTGCACGCGGTCGGCCCTCGGTAGCCGGTGTCGCTCGGCAGCGGTGAGACGTCGTCGGTGAAGAGCAGGCCCTGCTCCTCGGCGGCTTCCGCCGCGAGGACCGCGTCGGCCTCCTCGGCCGGACTCGCGGGCCGGTGCTGCTCGTTGTCGTTCACTACGACCTCCGTCGGATACCTCGCGTGCTGTCGCTCCTGGGGAAACCGTACGGCGCGAGCCACATCGGTGGAGTTACAACGAGGACAGTTCAAGGTAAGCCCGACTCACACCCCCGTCAAAGAAGAGAGCGGCGTGTCGCAACCCTCAACCTCAACTTGAGGCTGATAGCCCCGACGGGCCAGGGGTCAGCGGGTCTCGAAGTCCTCGGGCGAGACCTGGTCGAGGAACTCGCGGAACTTCTCCACCTCGTCCTCCTGCTCCGCGGGCGCGTCGAGGCCGGCCTCGGCCAGCACCTCTTCGGCACACAGGATCCGGCTACCGGTGCGCAGCGCCAGGGCGATCGAGTCCGACGGCCGGGCGCTCACCTCGACCCCGGAGGCCAGGACGAGGGTCGCGAAGAACATGTTGTCCTTGACCTCGGTGATGTGGACCTCGGTGAGCTCGTTGCCGGTCGACTCCAGCACGTCCTTGAGCAGGTCGTGGGTCAACGGCCGCGGCGGAACGACGCCCTGCTGGGCGAACGCGATGGCGGTGGCCTCGACGGCCCCGATCCAGATCGGCAGGTAGCGCTGCCCCTCGACCTCGCGCAGCAGCACGATCGGGCTGTTCGACGGCATCTCCACCCGGACACCCAGGACGTCGACCTCGCGCATGCCGTCCACACTACTCCGGGCACCCGAGCGCTCCAGGCGGCCGTCGACGGTGGGGAACGACGTTCCGACGACGCCCTGGCGATGCCGTGGACGACGGGTGCGGAACGGGGTCAGCGACTGCGCAGACCGGACTTGACCAGGGTCGCGTGGAGCCGCACCGACAGGGCCGCCAGCTCGCTCACGGCCTCCTCGGCGCGGCCGCGGGCCGACGCGTCCTTCCCCTGCATCTGCGGGGCCATGACCTGCTCGACCAGACCCACCTCGCGGTCGGCCGCGGTCTTGAACGCGCGCAGGTGACGCGGCTCGAGCCCGAACTCCGCGAGCTCGCGGGCCGTCGTGGCGATCACCAGGGCGTCGGTGTCGTAGTGACCGGTGCCGGTGCGCGCATTGACCAGACCGAACTGCTCGAGCTGGGTCAGCAGGTCCTCGGAGATCTCCGCGATCTTGAGCAGCTCCTTGCGCGAGAGCCGCAGCTGGTCCCGGCGCGAGAACGACTCGGCCGAGGGCAGCCCGTCGGCCGCGAGGGCCACGGTGGGGATCGTCGGGACCACCGGGTCGATCGGCGGCGGCTCCATCCCACGGTCGATGGCGTCGAGGTGGTCGCCGATCACCCGGAGCGGGAGGTAGTGGTCGCGCTGCATCCGCAGCACGTAGCGCAGCCGGTCGACGTCCTCGGTGGAGAACTTCCGGTAGCCGGCGGGAGTCCGCTCGGGCTTGACCAGGCCCTTGTCCTCGAGGAAGCGGATCTTGGGGATGGTGACCCCCGGGAAGTCCGCGCGCAGGAGGTCGAGCACCTCTCCGATGTTCAGCCGGACCCGTCCCCCGGCGGTCGCTGCTCCGAGAGGATCCGTCACGGGTTCTCGTGGCCCTGGAAGAAGACGAGTCGGTACTTGCCGATCTGCACCTCGTCGGTGTCCTTCAGGACCACGGTGTCGATGCGGTCTCGGTTGACGTACGTGCCGTTCAGGCTGCCGGCGTCGGCCACCGTGAACGAGTCGCCGTCGCGGGTGAAGGTCGCGTGGCGACGGGAGACGGTCACGTCGTCGAGGAAGATCTCGCTGTCGGCATGACGGCCGGCCGTGGTGACGTCCTTGTCGAGCAGGAAGCGGCTGCCGGCGCCAGGGCCTCGCTGCACCACCAGCAGGGCAGAGCCCACCGGGAGCGCATCGACCGCGGCGGCGTCGACCGGGTTGAGCTGGCGGTCGGACGACACGTCCGGCCGCTCACCGCCACCGGCGATGTTGATCGTCGCCGTGGAGTCACCCAGCCCCTCCGGGAGACCCTCGGGCAGCCCCTCGGGCAACGCCGGCGGCTCCTCGCTCTCCAGGCGCGTGCCGCACTGGGAGCAGAAGCGGGCGTCGTCGGGGTTCCCCTTGCCGCAGTTGGTGCAGTACGGCATCGGCGATCGTCTCCTGTCCAACCCTCAGGGAAGGGCTGAGGTTGATGGTTGACTCGAACGTATCAGGGACGGCCAGGCCGCTGAGGCCACTCGGAGCGGTTACTCACCCAGCCCGGCCTGGTACGCCGCGGCGTCCAGCAGACCGTCCACGGCGCCGGCGTCGGCGGGTGCCAGCTCGTAGAGCCAGCCACCGCCGTAGGGGTCGCTGTTCACCAGCTCCGGCGTCGCGTCCAGGCTCTCGTTCACGGCGACCACCTCGCCGTCGATCGGGGCGTAGACGTCGCTGACCGACTTCGTCGACTCGAGCTCGCCGCAGGCCGTACCGGCTGTCACGTCCTCGCCCACCGACGGCAGGGAGACGTAGACGATGTCGCCGAGCTGGTCCTGGGCGTAGTGCGTGATGCCCACCCGCACCGAGCCGTCGGACTCGCCGGGGCTGCGCACCCACTCGTGCTCCTGGGTGTACTTCAGGTCGTCGGGGTACACGGCTCTCCTTCGGTCTCAGCGGTGCGGTTTCTCGGTCCGGACGGCGTGCTGGGTCGGCACGTTACCGGGGCCTCACTGTGGTTGGGCGTACTGCTGCGTCGACGGCTGTCGCACGGCCGTGATGTCGAGGGAGTCGCGCTCGTCGATGTCGACCGTGGCCCCGGCGTCCTTGAACTGGGCGACCGGCCCGTCGACCAGGTTCAGCGCCCCGTGGAGGGTGTGCGGGTCACCGATCGCGTCGAGGACGTAGGGCGACGTCACCAACGTCCCGTCGATCTCGAGACCGCCCGGCGAGGACTGCACGGAGCTCTGCGCCACCAGCCGCACCTGGCCGTTGACCTGCATGGCCTCGGCGCCGGCCGAGCGCAGCTCCTCGATGGTGTCCAGCACCGAGTCCACGTCGACCGGCCGCGGCCCCTCGGTGACCGTCATCCGGATCCCCGGCCCGGTCACCGGCACCAGTCCGGCCAGGATGCTCAGCTCCTGCGCCTGCTTCTGGGCCGCGGCAATGGCGGCACTCTGGGCCTGCCGGCTCTGCTCGAGCCGCCGACGCGACACCTCGAGCTGGTTGATCTGCCGCTGGGCGCGCTCGGACGTGCCGGCCAGTGCGGACAGGACGTCCACCAGGTCCTGCTCGCGGTAGCCGGCATAGGTGTTGTCGGTGTTGTTGGTCCGCACCTGGGTGATCGCCGCGAACCCCAGCGCGGCCAGCAGCACGCCCACGACCAGCTGGGCACGTGACGGGCGGAAGAGTGCTTCCCGCAGCCGCTGGAGGCCGACCTCGTCTGCGGACCCCTGACCGCCGAACGGCGAGGGCTCGTCCGCCCGGGCGGCGCCGGGCGCTGCGACGTCCTCGCCCGGGTCCACGTCGTCGGGCACGAGCCGTACGTCGGCCTGGTCCTCGGGCGGTTCCTCGGGCGGCCGAGGCTCCTCAGGCATGGAAGACGTACCGCCTGATCTGGGCGACGTTGGAGAAGATGCGGATGCCGAGCACCACGATGACGCCGGTGGAGAGCTGGCCGCCGACGCCGAGCTTGTCACCGAGGTAGACGATCGCGGCGGCGATCACGACGTTGGAGAAGAAGGAGACGACGAAGACCTTGTCGTCGAAGATCCCCTCGAGGTAGGCGCGCAGGGCACCGAAGACCGCGTCGAGGGCGGCGACCACTGCGATCGGCAGGTAGGGGTCGAGACCACTCGGGACGTCGGGGGTGAAGATCAGCCCCAGGACGACCCCCACGAGAAGGCCGAGTGCCGCGATCATGGCGCGCTGTCCCCCATCTGCCGATGTGTGTCCCCGTCCTTCGGGTGCCCGACGCCCGCCCAGCGAAGACCCCGGTCGTCCGGCCGACGGCAGCGTCATGGTGCCACCGTTGCGGACCTCGAAGCGGAAGCCGAGGGTGTCCTTGAGCGCGTACCACTTCTCGCCGATCGCGCTGGAGAGCAGGTTGGCCGGCAGCGTGTCCGGGTTGCCGATCACGTCGAACTCGTACGGCGGGTTGATCGGCTGCGAGTTCAGGAGCACCTGGACCCCGACGTTGCGGAACGCTCCCAGCAGGTTCAGTCGCTGGCCGTTGACGCTCATCGCCTCCGCGCCGGCCGCCCACAGCGAGTCGGCCAGCAGGGTGAGGTCGGAGTCGCGGACCAGCTGGTTCTCACCGCTGTCGGGCGCGCTGTTGACGGTCACCTGGATGCCCGGGCCACGCACCGCGCCGAACCCGGTGCGGCCCTGGAGGCGCACCAGCCGCGACTGCTGCGCCTTCGACTGGGTGGCCAGGGCGTTCAGCTTGGACTGGAGGCCGAGCACCCCCTGCTGTTCCTGGGAGAGCTGCTCCTGCAGGTCACCGAGCCCCTGGCGCCGGAGGTTGATCTGCTCGATCAGGCTGTCGCGGCTGGCGTCGGAGGCGGAGGCGTTCCGGCTCGTCTGTACGGCGGCCACGGTCACCAGCAGGCCGAACACCAGCAGCACGAGCCCCGCCGTACGACGTGGCACGGGGTGCGTGGACGTGCTCTGCCCCGTGGTGCGACGACGGGCCGCGACGTGCTCGTAGTCGGCGTCCAGGGAGCGCTGGGTGATCAGGGCGAGCAGGGGCTGCGTGACGTGCTCGGGCAGCGGCTGCTCGGCCTCGGGCCGGGCGGAGCGTCCGGAGCCCCGCGGCAGCGTCGGCGCCTCAGCCATGGGCCACCGCCCGGCGTTCGGTGGTCTTGACGAGCTTGTAGACCTGGTAGGCGTAGAGGATCCCCGCCCACCAGTAGAGCCCGATCCCCCAGCCGGCGAAGGCCCAGCCGAACACCTTGGCCAGTGTGGCGGCAGCGCTCGTGCCGTCGCCGAGCAGCAGCAGGGGGAACGCGTAGAGCAGGTTGAAGGTCGCGGCCTTGCCGAGGAAGTGGACGGGCAGCGCGCTGTAGCCGCGCGTGCGCAGGATGGGCACGAGGCCCCACAGCAGGAGGTCGCGCAGCGGCAGGATCACCGCGAACCACCACGGCACGATGTCGCGCAGCGCCAGGCCGATCACGACGGCCAGGATGTACAGCCGGTCGGCCACGGGGTCGAGGATCTGGCCGAGGCGGGAGGCCTGGTCCAGCCGCCGTGCGAGGTAGCCGTCGAGGTAGTCGGTGACGCCGGACAGCATCAGCACCCCGAGCGCCCAGCCGTCGGCCTCGGGGCCGAGCACGAGCCAGAGGAAGAGCGGGACGCCGAGCAGCCGCAGGAAGCTCAGGGCATTGGGGACGGTCCACACGCGCGCGTCGTCGCGTGCCGTTTCGTCCGCCACCGCCGTCTGCACCTTCCCCGCCCAGGATCGTCAAACCGCCGCGCACACCCTATCCGGCGGCCCCTCAGGACTCGTGGGTGCCGCGCTCCGCCGAGCTCGACGGGTTCGGCTGCTCCTGGTGGGCGCTGTCGCGGATCTCGCCGACCAGCTCCTCGATCACGTCCTCGAGGGTGGCCACCCCCAAGGTGCCGCCGTTCTCGTCGACGACCCGGGCCATGTGGGCACCGCGTCGTTGCAGCTTCTCCAAGGTGTCGTGCAGGAGGTCGTCGGCCCGGACCGGTGCGAAGGGCCGGATCCACTTGTCCTCGATCGGCCGGTTGCGACGCGCCTCGTCGGTCTCGAGCACGTCCTTGATGTGGAGGTAACCGACCAGCTCGAGCTCGTCGCCGGACACCGGGAACCTGCTGTAGCCGGTAGCAGCGCAGAGGGCCTCCACGTCCGCACCGGTCGAGCCGCGTCGGACCGTCTGGAGGGTGCTCGGTGGCATCAGCACGGTCGCAACCGTCTTCTCGGTGAAGCCGAGGGCGCCCGACAGCCGGTCGTACTCGCCGTCCTCGAGCAGTCCCTCGCCGCGGGACTCCTCGACCAGCGCGGCCACCTCCTCGCGGGTGTACGTCGAGCTCACCTCGTCCATCAGCCGCACCCCCACCAGCCGGAGCACGGCGGACGCCAACGCGTTGACGCCGACGATGACCGGGCGGGTCACCGAGACGATCGCCCAGATCGGCGTGCCCAGGACCAGAGCGGCCCGGTCGGGGCCGGCCAGGGCGATGTTCTTGGGGATCATCTCCCCCAGCACCACGTGCAGGTAGACCACGACGGCGAGGCCGACCACGAAGGCGATCGGGTGCTGCAGCGACTCCGGCGCGTGAACGGCGTGCAGCAGGGGGTCGAGCAGCCGGGCGGCGGTCGGCTCGGCCACGGCGCCGAGGACCAGGGAGCACACGGTGATGCCGAGCTGGTTGACCCCGATCACCAGCGACATGTTCTCCATCGCCCGCAGGGTGGTGCGCGCCAGGCGCGAGCCCTCCTCGGCGCGCGGCTCGATCTGCGTACGCCGGGCCGAGACCAGGGCGAACTCCGCGGCCACGAAGAACGCGTTGCCCAGCAGCAGGACCAGGGCCAGGAGGACCGACGTCGTGGTGCTCACGCGTGGTCACCCCCGCCGTCGGTCGCGTCGCTGCCGCCGACCACGCGCAGGGACAGGCGGTCGATCCGTAGGCCGTCCATGTGCTCCACCGTGAGCACCGCCAGCTGCTGCCGCTCGGGCTGGTCGGCGTCGGACCGGTCGGGGACCGGGACCTCGGCGACGTCGCCGCGCGCGGGCACGCGACCCAGCGCCTGCAGGACGAGACCCGCGATCGTGTCGTAGTCCTCGTGGTCGGGCAGCTCGATCCCGGTGAGGTCCTCGACCTCGTCGGGGCGGAGCAGCCCGGACAGCACCCAGGAGCCGTCGGTACGCCGGCGCCCCCGCGAGCCGAGCCGGTCGTGCTCGTCGGCGATGTCGCCGACGATCTCCTCGATCACGTCCTCGATGGTCACGATGCCGGCCTGGTCGCCGTACTCGTCGAGCACCACGGCGAGCTGGCCCTCCTGCCGCAGCAGAGTGAGCAGAGGATCGAGCCGTAGCGAGTCGGGCACCACGATCGGCCGGGTCATCAGGTGCTTGACCTTGGTGGTGTGGCGCTCCGTGATGGGCAATGCCACCGCGTGCTTGACGTGCACGGTGCCGATCACACCGTCGTCCTGGTCGAGCACGGGGAACCGTGAGTGCCCCGTCTGGCGGGCCAGCTCGATGACCGCCCACGCCCGGTCGTTGGCCTCCAGGCTGACCGTCCGGACGCGCGGGGTCATGATCTCGCCCGCCATGCGCGTGCCGAACTCCACGGAACGCTCCATCAGCTCGGCGGTGTCGGCGTCCAGGGTCCCCTCGTCGGCGGAGCGCGAGATCAACGACGCCAGCTCGGTGGACGAGCGAGCGGAGCGCAGCTCCTCCTGCGGCTCCATGCCGAGCCGCCGGACGATCGCGTTGGCGGAGCCGTTGAGGACCTTGATCGGTCCGCGCATGACGGCGGTGAAAATCCGCTGGAAGCCCTGGGTGGCCCGGGCGGTCTCCATCGGCTTCGCGATCGCGAAGTTCTTGGGGACGAGCTCGGCGAAGACCATGGTCACCAGCGAGCTCACGGTGAGCCCGATCGCGACCGCGACCGGGTCGACCGCACCGTCTGGCAGGCCCGCGGACTCCAACGGGTCCGAGATGAGGCGCGAGATCGCGGGCTCGGCCAGGAAGCCGATCGCCAGGTTGGTGATCGTGATCCCGACCTGGGCGCCGGAGAGCTGGGTGGACAGGGAGCGCAGTGCCTTCAGGACACCGGCCGCGGGTGCGTCTCCGGCCTCGGCCGCCCTCGCGACCTTCGACCGGTCGACGGTCACGAACGAGAACTCCGCGGCGACGAAGAAGCCGGCGGCCAGGACCAGCACGATCGAGGCGGCGAGCAGGAGCCACGCGGTCAGCACGCGGTCACACCCGAGGTCGGAGGTGAGGGGCGACTGTCAGAGCCGTCCATGGGCGGGTTCGGGGTCCTTCGGACTCGGGGGCTGGGTGTCCGGAGACTCTACAGACCTGCGGGCGGAGCAGGCGGTCAGTCGGTGAGGGGGTCCTCGTTGACCGCGAGCCAGTCCAGGAACGTCGCCAGGTCGACGTCGTCCGGCTGGACGCCGACCTCGTCGGCCAGGCACTGCGTGAGGGCCGTGACCGTGTCGGGGTCGGCGGACCAGCCGGAGACGAGGTCGTCGTCGCAGACCGCCCACGCGGCGTTGTAGGCCTCGACCTGGGCCGGCGTGAGGTCGGCGAGCTCGGTCGGCACCGGGTCGGGGATCACCGGAGGCTCGGTCGGGTCACCTGGGTCGGTGGGGCGGCGTCGGCGTGGGCGTCGGGCGTCGGGTCGGCGTCGGGGTCGGCGTCGGGGTCGGCGTCGGGGTGGGCGTCGGGGTGGGTGTCGGCGTGGGCGTCGGCGGGATCGGGTCGGCGATCACCGGCCCGTGGGGCGGCGGCGGGAGGCTCGGGTCGCCGTTCGGCTCCTGCTGCGCGTGGCGCCCGGGACGCCGCGGCGGGCGGTCGCCGTTCTGCGGAGGTGTCGGGTGGTCGAACGAGATGGTGCGCACCGTGATGCCGCTGGTCGGCAGCAGCAGGCTGCTCGTGCGCAGGGCATGGGCGATCGCCATCACCCGCGTCACGTAGGCCTGGCTGTGGTTGTAGCGGAGCAGGGCGGCCCGGGCACCCGCCTTCGTGGCCAGGTCGTCGTGGTCGGCGCACAGGTAGACCGCCGAACCCAACGAGGCGTCGTCGATGTCCTGGACGTCGCGGCGACCGTCGTCGTCACCGTCGACGGCGACCGCGGCCCACGTCGACGGCAGGAACTGCATGGGGCCGACGGCTCGGTCGAACAACGTGTCGCCGTCGAGCTTGCCCGCGTCGGTGTCACGGACCCGCGAGGTGCCGTCGCGACCGTCGAGGCGGGGGCCGATGATCGCCGGGTGGGCGACCCCGTCGGCGTCGAGGTGGCTGCCGCCGACCTGCCCGTGGTCGGACTCCACCTGGCCGATCGCCGCGAGCAGGCTCCAGTCCATCCGGCAGGAGGGGTCGGCGGCATTGATCACGACCGACGAGCGCTGGTACGCCGCGAGGGCCACGGGCGGGATCCCGAGAGCGTTGACCGAAGAAAGGTGGTCGCGTTGCGACGGTGACGCCGGCCCCTTGACCTCCGGCCCGCTCGGCTTCGGCAGCTCGACGGGTGGGATGGGTGGCGTGGTCGACGCGCCGGGCGCCTGGTCCGAGGGAGCGACCGGCGCGGTGGCGAGCAGGTCGTGCGAGGGTTCGCGTCCACCCGCGACGAGCGCGGCCGCCAGCACGGCGATCAGGCTCGCGCTGAGGGCGGCTCGCCAAGGTCCACGACGCAGGCGATCCACCCGCGACGCGTCCCAAGACCTTCCTCTACCCCCGTACATCGTCTGTCCGACGGTAGTCGGTGTCCGCGCGGATGCCCACCCCGGTTCTGGGTATCGCCGGGTGAACCCTGCCTGAAGGCTCGGTGGAAAAAGTCCTGGATTCGAGCCCTACTCGGGCCCGGACCCGGTTAGGTTGCTGCTGACCTGACAACCGTCCGCGTCGGTCCGGGGGTTCCCACGCGGTCTGTGGACGACTGGAGCCCTGGCATGGATCTCCCCGCCCCCGGCGATCTCGACAACTCCCGGAGCGGCTCGGCACGACGAGCCGTGCTGGCCGGTGCCGGCCTCGCAGCCGGCGCCACGCTGCTGCCCGAGGCCGCTCTCGCCGCTGACTCACGCCACCGCGGCGCGCCCCTCCTCGGCACCCAGGGACGTCACCTGGTCGGTCGGTTCTCCTACGGCGTGACCCCGGCGCTGGCCAAGGAGGTGCACCGCCACGGCGGTGCCCGGAAGTGGTTCGAGTGGCAGCTCAGCCCCCACCACGTGCCGGACCACGCCGGTCGCGCCCTCGACTCCTGGTACCCCCACCTGAAGTGGTCCCCCGGGAAGGTCGCGGCCGAGAACGACAGTGGTCGGGTCGGCGGCTGGGAGGTGATGTCGGACTACCAGAACTGGCTGCTGATGCGCCGGATGCACAGCCACCAGCAGGTCCTCGAGACGATGACCGAGTTCTGGGAGAACCACTTCAACGTCCCGGTCAGCGCCGACGGCGTCTACACCTGGCGGGTGCGCTACGGACACGCGATCCGCGCGCGGGCGCTCGGGTCGTTCGAGTCGCTGCTGCAGGCCGTCAGCGTCCACCCGGCGATGGGCATGTACCTCGGCAACGCGGTCTCCGACAAGGAGCACCCGAACGAGAACCAGGCGCGCGAGCTGCTCGAGCTGCACACCGTCGGACTCGGCGCCGGCTACAAGGAGCGCGACGTCGTCGACTCGGCCCGGATCCTCACCGGCTGGCAGGTGGACATGTGGGGCTCCTGGGACGCCGGCTACAACGAGCTCGCCCACTACACGGGCAAGGTGCGCGTCCTCGGCTTCCACAGCCCGAACCACTCCAAGGACGGGCGCAAGGTCACCCGCGCCTACCTGCGCTACCTCGCCCACCACCCCGCGACCGCGGCCCACATCGCCTCGAAGCTGGTGATGGCGTTCGTCTCCGACAAGCCTCCCAAGGCGCTGGTGAGACGGCTCGCGCACGTCTACCTCGCGCACGGGACGCAGATCAAGCCGGTGCTCCGGGCCCTGGTCGACTCCGACGAGTTCAAGCACTCGGTCGGCGACAAGATCCGGGACCCCGAGAGCGACCTCGTGGCGACCTACCGCCTGATGGGCGTCCACGTGGCCAAGCCGACGACGTCCGACCGCGCCGCCCACCAGCTGATCTGGCAGTCGAGCTCGATGGGCCAGATGCCGATGTCCTGGCCGGCACCCAACGGGCAGCCGATCGCCAGCGCGGCGTGGAGCTCGCCGTCGCGGGTCATGGGCTCGATGCAGGTCCACTACACGATGTCCGGCGGCTGGTGGCCGAGCCAGGGCATCCGCTACCGCAAGCCGACCGCGTGGCTGCCGAAGGCGTCCACCCGCTTCGACCACCTCGTCGACCACATGTCGCAGCAGATCCTGCACCGGCACGCGAGCGACCGGCTCCAGCAGGCCTGCCGCCAGTCGGTCGCGGTGGGTGCCCACGAGCTGATCACCAAGGACCACCCGGTGATGCAGTGGATGTTCCCCCGGCTGCTGACGACCTTCTTCGACTCTCCCGACTTCTTCCGGCGGTGACCCCGATGGACCCGATGACCCCCGACGACGACGCCTGCTGCCCGGAGTTCGCCCGGATGAGCCGCCGCGGCGTGCTCCGCGGTGCCCTGGCGCTCGGCGGCGCGACGTTCATGGTCGGCAACGCCACCGTCTCCGCCTCCGCGGCTGCGCTGGGCCCGGCGAAGTCCGTGCTCGTCGTGCTCTCGCTGCGTGGTGGCGCCGACGGCCTGTCCCTGGTCGTGCCGCACGGCGACCCGGGCTACTACGCCGCGCGTCCGACGATCGCGATCCCGAAGACCGAGCTGATCGGTGCCGGCAGCTTCTTCGGCCTGCACCCGAAGCTGGCCCCCCTGCTGGACATGTGGAACGGCGGCCAGCTGGCAGCGATCCACGCCACCGGGCTGACCACCGCCAACCGCTCCCACTTCTCCGCGATGGAGGAGGTCGAGGAGGCCCACCCCGGCTCGAGCCAACGCGTCGGCTGGCTGAACCGCCTGGTCGGCGCCAGCTCGACCCGGCACAACCCGCTGCAGGGTGTGGGGGTCGTGGGCGGACCCCCGCCCACCGAGATCTCCGGCCCGATCCCGCTGATGACCATCGGGTCGCTCGCGGACGCCACCATCGCCGCCGACGACACCGGTGACACCGACCCCCGCGGCAAGCGCCGTCGTTCCCTGCACACCCTCTGGGACCACGACCACAGCCCGATGGGCACCGCCGTCCGGTCGACCATGCAGGCCACCCAGGACCTCGCCCCGGCGAGGGCGGCCGCGGACAACTCCGCGGCGTACGGCGGCTCCGGCATCGGCAACGCGCTGGCGGCAGCGGCCCGGATCATCCGCGGCAACGTCGGTGTCGAGGTGCTCACCGTCGACCAGGGCGACTGGGACATGCACGTGGACCTCGGCAACCTGGGGGGCGGACAGATGATCGGCAACGCCCACGACCTCGCCACCGCCATCGCGGCGTTCTTCGGAGACCTCGGCGACCAGGCCGGCAAGGTCACGCTGGTCACCATCAGCGAGTTCGGCCGCCGGACCCTCGAGAACGGCAACCACGGGCTCGACCACGGGTGGGGCAACGTGATGTTCGTGGCCGGCGCCGGGGTCAAGGGTCACCAGGTCTACTTCAACCAGACCGCCAAGTGGAAGGCCCTGGGCGACGACCTGGAGTCCGACCTCCACGTCACGACCGACTACCGCAACGTGCTCGCCGAGATCGTCTCGGCCCGCTTCGGTGTCTCGACGACCAAGGTCTTCCCCGGGCTGAAGCACTCCACGCTCGGCTTCATGACGCCTGCGTGACCTCGCGCGCCCACCGGCCCGTGCCGGACACCGTGCAGACAGGCCGGTCCGCCGGACGTTAGCGTCACCCATGCCCACGCTGCGGCGGGCCGGTTGAGGATGCTGCGCGCGGTGCTCGGGAACGGCGCACTCCTCCGGCTCGAAGTCCTCTGGGCCGCCGTCACCCTGGTGCGGTGGGCCCTGGCGATCCTGGTCGCCCTCTACGCCTACCGAGCCGGTGGCGCCGGTGCCGTCGGCATCGTCGCGGTCGCCCGCATCGCGCCTGCCGCCCTGCTTGCCCCCCGGCTCGCCCTCAGCGCCGATCGCCACTCCCGGCGCCTGGTGCTCCTCGTGAGCGTGGCCGCCCGCCTGGTCCTGACCGTGGTCATGGCGGCCACGGTGATCGGGAGCGGGGCGGTGTGGGTCGTCGCCGCGCTGGCCGCCGGCTGGTCGGTCGCGGACGCCGTTCACAAGCCGGCTCAGCTCGCCCTGATGGCCACGGTCGCCCGGACCCCGGGTCAGCTCGCCGCCGCGAACGCGCTGTGGTCGATGGTGGACAACGCCGGCTTCCTGGTCGCGTCGCTGACGGTCGGGATCACGGTGGCGCTCGCCGGCGTCGGAGCGGGTTTCGCCGTGTGCACGCTGCCACTGGTCGCCGGCCTGCTGGCCCTGCTCGCCGTACCCGCCGACCAGGCCTTGCCGCCCCTGGACCAGTCGGAGGCCGGCAGCGACCTCTGGGCCGGGCTCCGGACCGTGACGTCCATCTCCGACCTCCGGGTCCTGGTGGGGCTCCAGGTCGTCAACCTGTTCGTCCAGGCGATGCTCGACGTCCTCCTGGTCGTGATCGCGGTCAGCCTGCTGTCGATGGGCGAGCAGGGCGCGGGCTGGCTGAACTCGGCGTGGGGCGTCGGGGGCGTGTGCGGAGGGGTGCTCGCGACGGCATTGCTCTCCCGCCATCAACTTCCCTTCGCCCTGCGCTGGGGTCTGGTCCTCGTCGGCATGCCGCTCCTCGCGATCGCCGCATGGCCGCACGTCCCCACCGCGCTGGCCGCGCTGCTGGTGGTCGGGCTCGGCTTCGGGATGGTGGAGGTCTCTCTGCTGACGCTGGGGCAGCGGCTCGTCCCCTGTGACGTGATGGCGCGGGTGTACGGCGTGGAGGAGACGCTCACCATCGTGGCGATGGCCGCAGGGTCGATCGTCGCCTCGACGCTGGTGCAGCTGAGCGGCGAGCGCACGGCGCTCGCGGTCACGGGCGCCGTCCTCCCGGTGGTCGCCGTGCTCGTGTGGCCACGGCTCCGGCGCTTCGACGAGGAGCGAGCCACGGACGACATCGGCTACGAGCTGGTGCGCGGGGTCCCGGCGTTCGCCCTCCTCCCGGTGGCGAGCCTCGAGAGCTTGGTGGCCCGGTCCCACCGGGTCCGGTTCGAGGCAGGTGTCGACATCGTCCGCCAGGGGGATCGCGGCGACGCCTTCTTCGTGATCGAGGACGGGCACGTCGACGTGTTCGAGCACGACGTCCACCGGCGCGTCGAGGGACCGGGTGAGCACTTCGGTGAGATCGCCCTGCTGCGCGACGTGCCGCGCACCGCGACGGTGCGGGCGAAGAGCCCGGTGGACCTCCTGGTCCTGGAGCGCCACGAGTTCCTGGCCGCCGTCGGCGCCTACGCCCGCGCCCGTCGTGGCATGGACGACGTCGCCCGGTCACGACTGGACGAACCCGACCCGGGCTGAGCCGTCATCCCGGTCGTCCGGGTCACGTGCACGTTCTCGGGCTCATCGGGTACGGGACCCGCATGGCCACCTCACGAGACATCCACTACACGACCCCCGGCATGGACACCGACGAGGCCGAGCGTGTGATCGCGCTGCTGCAGTCGCGGCTCCACGCCATGAACGACCTGCACCTCACGCTCAAGCACGTGCACTGGAACGTCGTCGGCCCGCACTTCATCGCGGTCCACGAGATGATCGACCCGCAGGTGGACGCGGTGCGTGGCTTCGCCGACGACCTCGCCGAGCGGATCGCGACCCTCGGCGGCTCTCCGAAGGGCACCCCGGGCGCGATCGTGGCCGAGCGGAAGTGGGACGACTACTCGCTCGGCCGGGCCGGCACCCAGGAGCACCTCGGTGCGCTCGACATGACCTACCGGGGCGTGATCGAGAGCTACCGCAACGGGATCAAGGAGCTCGACGAGCTCGACCTGGTGACCCAGGACATGTTCATCGGGCAGACCGAGCAGCTGGAGCTGTTCCACTGGTTCATCCGGGCCCACCTGGAGGACCAGGGCGGCCGGTTGTCCACCGAGGACGCGACCACCGAGAAGGACGCCGCTCGGGCCGCCGGCGAGGGCTGAGCCGACCGGGCCGCCCGGCACCAGGGCCCGGTACCAGGCCGTCGATTGGTCACGAACCGCAGCTCCGGCGCCGGTTTGTGTGCGGTTTGGGACCAAACCGCACACAAACCGGCAGACCTGCTGGGAAATCACCTCCTCAAACCCTGTTGCGCATGACGCACCGTGCGTCGCTGGACGGAACGACGCGGCGGGCCGACACTAGGATGGTGACGACCGACACACCCGGAGCCGCCTGATGACGTCCGCGCCCACGACCGACAGGGCCGCACTGGTTCGCGCCATCGCCACCCAGCACCTCGCGGAGCGCGGGCCGCTGATGCCGGTGCTCCACGAGGTGATGGAGGAGGTCGGCTACATCGACCGCTCGGACGTCGTGGCGATCGCCGGCGTGCTCAACCTCTCGGTCGCCGAGGTGCACGGGGTCGTCAGCTTCTACCACGACTTCCGCACCGAGCCGGCGGCCGCGCATCGCGTCGCGCTGTGCCGCGGAGAGGCCTGCCAGTCGCTGGGCGCCGAGGCGTTGTACGACGACACCCGGTCGCGCGCGAGCAGCCTCGGCGACGACGTCGAGCTCACCGAGGTCTTCTGCTTGGGCAACTGTGCCCTCGGCCCGTCCGGCACGGTCGACGGCCGGCTCCACGGCCGGTTGTCCGCCGACCGGATCGACGCGCTCACGGAGGGATGGCGTTGACGGCTCCGATGACCCGGGTGTTCGTGCCCGGTGACGCCGCCGCGGTCTCCGTCGGCGCCGACGAGGTGGCCGCCGCCTTCGAGGCGGCCGGTGCCCAGGTCGTCCGCAACGGGTCCCGCGGCCTGCTCTGGCTCGAGCCACTGGTCGAGGTCGAGACCGACACCGGCCGTGTGGGATACCCGAACGCGACTCCCGACCAGGTCGCCGCCGTGCTCTCCGGTGACGCGACCGACATCGGTGTCGTCGACGACCACCCGTGGCTCACGTCGCAACGACGCGTGAGCTTCGCCCGTGTGGGGATCGTTGACCCGGCGTCGATCACCGACTACGAAGCCCATGGCGGCTGGGCCGGGCTCCGGCGCGCCCTGTCCCTGTCACCCGCCGAGGTCGTCCAGGAGGTCGCCGACTCCGGGCTCCGCGGCCGCGGCGGCGCGGGCTTCCCGGCCGGCATCAAGTGGAAGACCGTCCTCGAGGCGCCGTCCGACCTGAAGTTCGTCGCCTGCAACTTCGACGAGGGCGACTCCGGGACGTACGCCGACCGGATGGTCGTCGAGGGCGACCCGTTCACGCTGATCGAGGGCATGACCATCACCGCCCACGCCGTCGGGGCGAGCGAGGGCTACGTCTACGTGCGGTCCGAGTACCCCCACGCGATCGCGGCCCTGCGCCGCGCCGTCGACGCGGCGTACACCCACGGCTACCTCGGCCAGGACGTCCTCGGCTCGGGCCTCGCCTTCGACCTGCACGTGCGGGTCGGGGCCGGCGCCTACATCTGCGGCGAGGAGTCCTCGATGCTCGAGAGCCTCGAGGGCCGCCGCGGCGAGGTGCGGGCCAAGCCGCCGATCCCCGCCCTCAAGGGGCTCTGGGGTCGGCCGACCGCGGTCAACAACGTGCTCACGCTCTGCGCCGTGCCGATGATCCTGGCCGACGGCGGCGCGGCGTACGCCGAGCTCGGCACCGGCCGCTCCCGCGGCACCCAGGTCTTCCAGCTCGCCGGCAACGTCAAGCAGGGCGGCATCGTCGAGCTCCCCTTCGGCGTCAGCCTGCGCGAGCTCGTCGAGGGGTACGGCGGCGGCACCCTGTCCGGTCGTCCCCTGCGCGCGGCGCAGGTCGGTGGGCCGCTCGGCGCCTACGTCCCGGCGTCCGGCTTCGACGTCGCCATGGACTACGAGGCACTGGCCGAGTCGGGCGCGATGCTCGGGCACGGCGGCATCGTGGTCTTCGACGAGACCGTCGACATGGCCCGGATGGCCCGCTTCGCCATGGAGTTCTGCTCGATCGAGTCGTGCGGCAAGTGCACGCCGTGCCGCGTCGGGTCGACCCGTGGTGTGGAGACCATCGACCGGATCATCGCGGGGGAGAACGTCACGGCCAACCTGGTCCTGCTCGACGACCTCTGCGACACCCTGACCAAGGGATCGCTGTGCGCGATGGGCGGGCTGACGCCGATGCCCGTGCAGAGCGCGATCAGGCACTTCCCCGAGGACTTCGAGTCCCGGGAGAACGAACGGAGCGGAGCACCCGTATGAGCATCGCGCAGCACGACGACCAGCAGAGCATCTGGGACCCGGAGGTCGACTTCGGCACCCCGGCGGTCCGCGACGCCGACTCTGTGACGGTCACCATCGACGGCCGGCAGGTCGACGTCCCGGCCGGTACGTCGGTCCTGCGCGCCGCGACCGAGGCCGGGGTGACCATCCCGAAGCTCTGCGCGACCGACTCACTGAAGGCCTTCGGCTCCTGCCGGATGTGCCTGGTCGAGGTCGACGGCGCCAAGGGCGTCCCCGCCTCGTGCACGACGCCCTGTGCCGACGGCATGGTCGTCAGCACCCAGACCGAGACGGTGCGCGACCTCCGCCGCAACGTCATGGAGCTCTACCTCTCCGACCACCCCGACGACTGCGACGGCTGCGCCCGCGGCAACTGCGAGATCCAGGCCCTCGCCACCACCGTCGGCTCCGCCGAGGTGCGCTACGGACGACCGGCGTCCCGCGACCAGGTCGCCCATCCGCACCCGATCGACGAGTCCAACCCCTACTTCGCGTTCGACGACGCCTCCTGCATCGTCTGCTCCCGCTGCGTGCGGGCGTGTGCCGACACCCAGGGCACCTTCGCGCTCACGGTCGAGGGCCGCGGGTTTGACTCCAAGATCAGTGCCGGCGGCACCGACTTCCTCAGCTCCGAGTGCGTCTCGTGCGGCGCGTGCGTGCAGGCCTGCCCGACGTCCGCCCTCCAGGAGCACTCGATCGTGCAGCTCGGGATGCCGACGCGGTCGGTCGAGACGACGTGCGCGTACTGCGGTGTCGGCTGCACGTTCAAGGCCGAGGTCCGCGGCGAGGGCGACGACGCCCAGGTCGTGCGGATGACCCCGTCGAAGGACGGCGGCGCCAACGAGGGTCACAGCTGCGTCAAGGGCCGCTTCGCCTACGGCTACACCTCCCACCGCGACCGCCAGATGTCGCCGATGGTGCGCGACACCATCGACGACGAGTGGCGGGCGGTCTCGTGGGACGAGGCGATCGCTCGCGTGGCCGACGGCTTCAAGGACATCCAGGCCGAGCACGGTGTCGGCGCGATCGGCGGCATCTCCTCCAGCCGGTGCACCAACGAAGAGGTGTACGTCGTCCAGAAGATGGTGCGCGGCGCGTTCGACAACAACAACGTCGACACCTGCGCGCGTGTCTGCCACTCCCCCACGGGCTACGGCCTCAGCCAGACGTTCGGGACCTCGGCCGGCACCCAGGACTTCGCGTCGGTCGAGCAGGCCGACGTGATCCTGCTGATCGGCGCCAACCCCACCGACGCCCACCCGGTGTTCGCCTCGCGGATGAAGAGGCGCCTGCGCGCCGGTGCCGGGCTGATCGTGGCCGACCCCCGCCGGATCGACCTGGTCCGTAGCCCCCACGTGGAGGCGAAGCACCACCTGCCCCTGCTGCCGGGCTCCAACGTCGCCTTCATCAACGCGATGGCCCACGTCATCGTCACCGAGGGCCTGCACGACGAGACCTTCCTGCGGGAGCGCTGCGAGGACGTCGACGACTACCTCGCCTTCGCCCGCGACCCGGGCAACTCCCCTGAGGCCACCGCGGAGGCGACCGGCATCGACCCCGAGCAGCTGCGGGCAGCGGCGCGGCTCTACGCCGAGGCACCCAACGGGGCGATCTACTACGGCCTCGGCGTCACCGAGCACTCGCAGGGCTCGACGATGGTGATGGGCCTGGCCAACCTGGCCATGCTCACCGGCAACATCGGCCGCCCGGGCGTGGGCGTCAACCCGCTGCGCGGGCAGAACAACGTGCAGGGCTCGTGCGACATGGGCTCCTTCCCGCACGAGTTCCCCGGATACCGGCACGTCGGCCGCGACGAGGTGCGGGCCATCTACGAGGAGCTGTGGGGCAAGAAGCTGGACCCGAACCCCGGACTACGGATCCCCAACATGTTCGACTCGGCGCTCTCGGGCACGTTCCGCGGGCTCTACGTGCAGGGCGAGGACATCGCCCAGTCCGACCCCAACACCCAGCACGTCGAGGCGGCCCTGCGGGCGATGGACCTCGTGGTGGTGCAGGACCTGTTCCTCAACGAGACCGCTCGCTTCGCCCACGTGTTCCTGCCCGGGACGTCGTTCCTCGAGAAGGACGGCACGTTCACCAACGCCGAACGCCGGCTCGGCCGGGTCCGCCCGGTGTTCCAGACACGGGTCGGCAAGGACGAGTGGCAGGTGGTCTGCGAGATCGCCACCGCCATGGGGTTCTCGATGTCCTACGACTCGCCCGCGCAGATCATGGACGAGATCGCCGCGACCACCCCGACGTTCGCCGGGGTGTCCTTCGCACGGCTCGACGGCGAGGGCTCGATGCAGTGGCCCGTCAACGACGCCGCGCCCCAGGGCACCCCGACCATGCACGTCGGCGAGTTCGTGCGCGGCAAGGGTCACCTGGTCCCGACCTGGTTCGTCCCGACGACGGAGCGCACCAGCCGGAAGTTCCCGCTGCTGCTCACCACCGGGCGGATCCTCACGCAGTACAACGTCGGCGCCCAGACACGACGGACGGCCAACAACGTGTGGCACCCGGAGGACGTGCTGGAGATCCATCCCTCCGACGCCGACATGCGGGGCATCTCGACCGGCGACCTGGTCGACCTGGCGAGCCGCGTGGGCTCGACGACCCTGCGCGCGCAGGTCTCGGAGCGGATGCCGGCCGGGGTGGTCTACACGACGTTCCACCACCCGGTGACCGGTGCCAACGTCGTCACGACCGAGAACTCCGACTGGGCCACCAACTGCCCGGAGTACAAGGTCACGGCCGTCCAGGTCGGCGTCGCCAACGCCCGGGGCAAGGAGGCGGTCACGGAGACACGTGAGCCCGCGGAGACCCACGCATGACGAAGCCCGTCGTCGCCCGATGAGCTCGCTGATCCGGCCCGAGGCGCGGATGGGCAACGACATCGCCCGCCAGTTCGCGCACCTGCCGCCCGCCGAGGCCGCCGAGGTGATCGCGCGCCACATCGAGACCTTCTGGGACCCGCGCATGCGCACAGCGCTGGAGGCGTTGGTGGCCGAGGGAGACGACAGCCTCGACCCGGTCGTGGTCGACGCCGCCGGCCGGCTGGCCACGCACGCCTCCCGCTCGGAGCCGGACGCGCAGCCCTAGTGAGGACGCTCCGCGACGGAGAACCGGGGCGGAGCACCGCGGCTAACGCCGCAGCGAGCTTGCTCGCAAGGCTCACGACCCCTAGGACACTGCCTCGTCGCGCACGGCGACCCACGGTGCGGTGATGCCGTGCTCGACCGCCCAGAGCACGGCCTGGGTACGGCTGGTCACGCCCATCGACCGGTAGGCGGTGCGGATGTGCGACTTCACCGTGTTCATCGAGAGCTCGAGCTCGCGGGCGATCTGCTTGTTCGGGGCACCGGCGGCGATCAGGGCCACGACGTGGGTCTCGCGGGGCGTCAGGCCGATCGCACGCGTCGGCTGAGCCTCGGCGCGCATGGCGAGGTCGAGCGCCACGATCCGCTCGCCCGCGCAGACCTTCTCCAAGGCCGCCACCAGCTCTGCGGCCGGCAGCTCCTTGGAGAGGTAGCCGTCAGCACCGCCGAGCATCGCGCGCTCGACGAAGCCGTCGCGACACTCCCAGCTGAACACCGCCACCCGCACGGTGCCGGGCGGGCGGGTCACCGTGGCCGGGCCCTCCGGGTCGTCATCGGTACGACGCGTGAACGGGTCGACCAGGGCCACGTCGGCGATCTCGTCGCGACCTGCCCCCGGCAGCAGGACCGTCACCCGGTCGTCGTACTCGGCCAGCATCTGGGTCAGCCCCGCGTGGACCAGCTCGCACTCCTGCACGAGCCGCACGCGAAGCGGTCTGTCGAACTCCACGCCCGCTCGTACCCCGCGCGCGACGGGTGCATGCACAGGCCTGCGGACTGGACCGGATGGCTACGCTCACCCCATGCAGAAGCCGCCGAAGGAAGTCGTCGTCGCCGTGGTCGCGGTCCAGGCCGTGTCGGCGGCCTTCGCCTTCCGCGACCTGGCCCGCCGCTCCGACGAGGAGATCCGTGGCCCCAAGCTCCTGTGGCGGATCATCATCGGGATCAACCCCGGCAACTCGCTCGCCTACTGGCTCCTGGGCCGCCGCCGCTGAGCGGTCAGCGGTCGAACGCCGCACGCACGGCCGACATGTCCGACCCGCCGAGCCCCCGCTCGGAGGCCCGGTCGTAGAGCGCGAGCAGGGTCGCGAGCAGCTCGTCGGGGAACCCGCTCTCGCGGGCCGCCTCCACCATCAGGCCGACGTCCTTCACGACGCTGTCGAGCGCGAACGCCGGGTCGTCCCAGGTGCGCTCGGCCATGATCGCGCCCTTCGCCTGGGCGTAGCCCGAGTCGGCCGCGCCGCCCTTGATCGCGTCCAGGAACATCCGCTGCTCGAGGCCGAGCGCCTCGGCCAGGCCCATCGCCTGGGCCGTGGCCGCGCAGATCGAGGCGACCCAGGAGTTCACGGCCAGCTTGAGCGCGCTCGCGTCGCCGAGCCGGTCGCCGGCCTCGAGGGTCCGCCCGCCGATCGCGTCGAACGCCGGACGCGCCGCCTCGACGGCGGCGCTCGCGCCGGACACGACGACCGTGAGCGTGCCGTCCTCGGCCGGCTGCTTGGTGCCCAGCACCGGAGCGTCGAGCAGCCGGTCGCCCACGTCCCCCGCCGCGTCGGCGATCCGTCGCATCCCGTCCGGTCCCACGGTCGTGCTCTGGGCCCACACCGCGTCGCCGCCGAGCGCACCGGTGATCTCGGCGGTCACGTCGAGCACGCTCGCGGCGTCGAAGAGCATCGTGAACACGACGTCGGCCCCCAGCAGCGCGTCCGCGATCGCCCCGCACGCCGTGATCCCGTCGCCGGCCACCGCCGCGGCGCGGTCCGGCGTCCGGTTCCACACCGTCACCTCGTGGCCCTCACGGGCGAGCGAACGGGCCATCGCGGCCCCCATGATCCCGGTTCCGAGCACTGCTGCACGCATGCCCCCGATGCTGCCACGCGCGGCGTCGCCGGGCGCCGCCGGTCCGTTCAGCCGGTCTTCCCGGTGGCGTCGCACGGGGGCGTCGCCGGCAGGGACGGCTCGTGCGTCATCACGGTGGGGGCTGCGTTCATCCGCGAGGGCTCGATCTGTGCTCCGCGCTCGTTGAAGGGCCGGTCCAGGACCCAGACCAGCACCAGTCCCGCGACCAGCGTCGCCGTCATGGCCGTCATGGCGATCGCCTGCCCGAAGGCCGTGGCGGCCGGGTCGGCGAACAGGCACTGGAACGCGATCACCATGATCACGATCAGGATCAGACCAGCCAGACGAACCCCGGCACGAAGGGCTGACCCCCGGCCAGGCGCGTGCGTCGTGCGTCCTGTCGGTTCCCGCTCGAGCGTCAGGCAGTGCTCCAGCGCGACGCGCCCTGGCCGGCCACTCGTCGTGGACGACCGAGCGGCTGTAGCACGCCGCCACTCCCGACCCCGCTCAGTCCCCGCAGCTGGTCGGCGGTGTCGGGGAAGAAGCCGGCGGTCGAGTACATCTGCTGCGCCGCCACCGCCTCCTGGCCGGCGGCCGTGCGCGCGTTCGCATAGCTGTCGAAGACGGTGAAGATCACGAAGGCCAGCAGGACGGCCAGACCGGCACCCGCCGCGCTGAAGATGCCGTCGGCGGACTCCATGCCGCTGAGGAAGCCACCGGGCGGGGCGAAGTGGCGTACGACGAGCATGGCCACGATCGCGAGCGCCGTCGGCACCACGAGCAACAGCACGGAGACGACCACCGCACACTCCTCTGTCCCGGCGCACCCCCCCCGCCGCGGCAGCATCATCGCGCACTCGCGGCGCGGGAGGGCGGCGACGCGTCGCTCGATCGCACCGGTGGCCGAGCCGGGTGGCACTGCTCCCGCTGCCCGACTCTCGGCTGACCACTTCTGCCTCACCCCTGCCGGTGAGGTGAGCCCGGGACCGCCCGTCGATATGCTCGTCGCGTTCTGAGCACGCCCCACCTCGGGCACCGCCCGAGCCGCGCCCTGGCCGCACGTCGGCGAGAGAGGAAACGATGCGCATCCTGGTCCTGGGTGGAGACGGCTATCTCGGCTGGCCCACCGCGATGTACCTGTCCGCACGGGGGCACGACGTCGGCGTTCTCGACAACGGGGTGCGCCGGCAGTACGACCACGAGCTCGGCTCCGGCAGCCTGGTCCCGATCGAGTCGCTGCGCACGCGGGTGAAGGCCTGGAAGGAGACCACCGGCACCGACATCCCGGCCTACACCGGTGACCTCTGCGACGCGGAGTTCGTCTACGACACGTTCCGCGAGTTCGCCCCCGACGCGGTGGTGCACTTCGCCGAGCAGCGCGCCGCCCCGTACTCCATGATCGACCGCCGGCACGCGGTCTACACCCAGACCAACAACGTCGTCGGCACCCTCAACGTGATGTACGCGATCGGCGAGCTCGACCGCGACATCCACATCGTCAAGCTCGGCACGATGGGCGAGTACGGCCAGCCCAACATCGACATCGAGGAGGGCTGGCTCGAGGTCGAGCACAAGGGCCGCAAGGACCGCGTCCTGTTCCCGAAGAAGCCCGGCAGCTTCTACCACCTGTCCAAGGTGCACGACAGCCACAACCTCGAGTTCGGCTGCCGCATCTGGGACCTCCGGGTGACGGATCTCAACCAGGGTGTCGTCTACGGCCAGGAGACCGACGAGACCGCCCTCGACCCGCGCCTCGCCACCCGCCTCGACTACGACGCCGTCTTCGGCACGGTGATCAACCGGTTCGCCATCCAGGCGGTGCTCGGCCTCCCCTTGTCCATCTACGGCGGCGGCAGCCAGACCCGCGCCGTGCTCGACATCCGCGACACCGTCGAGTGCATCAGGCTCGCCTGCGAGAACCCCGCCGACGCCGGTGAGTTCCGGGTCTTCAACCAGGCGACCGAGCAGTTCTCCCTCCAGGAGATGGCCAAGGTGGTGCAGAACTCCTACCCCGGGCAGGTCGACATCGAGTACGTCGACAACCCGCGGGTGGAGGCGGAGAACCACTACTACAACTTCACCCACACCGCCCTGGAGTCGCTCGGCCTGCAGCCGCACCTGCTGTCCGACACCTTGCTGCACCACATGTTCGACGTGGTCGAGGCCCACCGCGACCGGGTCGACCTCGACCTGCTCGAGCCGACCGTGAACTGGCGCCACTCCCATCGCACGACGCCGTGACCTCGTCGTGAGCACCGGCGGGCCGCCCCCGATGCGGGTCCTGGTCACCGGCGGGTCGGGGTTCATCGGCCGCCACGTCGTCTCCGCCCTGCGCGGCGCCGGCCACCACGTGACGGTGGTCGACCGGGTCGACTTCGGCGACGGTGACATCGCCTGCGTCACCGGTGACCTCGAGGACCCGTCGGTCCGCGAGGCCGCGGTCGAGAGCGGCCTCGACGCCGTGGTCCACCTGGCCGCCGAGACGTCGGTGCTCGGGTCGATGGAGCGCCCGGCCCTGGTCCACCGGGTCAACGTCGACGTGACGGCCGCGTTGCTCGAGCTGTGTCGCGAGCGCGGCGTCGCGTCGTTCGTCCTCGCCTCGACCAACGCCGTCGTCGGCAACGTCGAGGGGACGATGAGCGAGCGCATCCCGCTGGCGCCGCTCACGCCCTACGGCGCGACCAAGGCCGCGGCCGAGATGCTCCTGTCGGGCTACCACGGCGCCTACGGCCTGCGCACGGTGTCGCTGCGGCTCACCAACGTCTACGGCCCCGGCATGAGCCACAAGGACAGCTTCGTGCCGCGGCTGATGCGCGCCGCGGCCGACGACGGCGGCGTCCAGGTGTACGGCGACGGCCTGCAGCGCCGCGACCTCGTGCACGTCACCGACGTCGCCCGGGCCTGCGCCCTGGCGGTGGCCGGCTGGCCGAGCGGGCCGGTGATCATCGGTAGCGGGAGCTCCCACACCGTGATGGAGCTGATCGAAGCCGCACGCGAGGCGACCGGCTGCCCGATCCCCGCCACCCACGTCGAGGCGAAGGCGGGCGAGATGCGGGCGGTCGTCGTCGACAACGGCGAGGCCCGCCGGCGCGGCTTCGAGCCGCAGGTGCCCCTGGTCGACGGGCTCCGCAGCGCCTGGGCCGACTTCGCGCCGTCGGCCGTCTCCTGACGTGACCACCGACCTCGGGCGCTCCCTCGCCCGGCACTGGGTCCTGGCCGCGCCGTTCCTGCTCGGCCTCGTCGCGCGGATCGCCTCGGACGACGGCCTGGGACTCACGGCCGTCGTCGGCCTGGCGGCGATCGTCGCGGCGTACGTCGTCTGCGTGCAGTGGGGTGTCTGGCGCTGGCTGGCCGCCGCCGCGACCGTCCCGGCCGCTCTCGGCGCCCCGATGCTGGTGGACCAGCCCCGGCTCACGACGTTCGCCGTGCTGTCGGTCTCCCTCGGCCTGGTCGTCCTCGTGTGGCGCGGCCTGCCGCGGTCGGGGCCCGCGCTCGTGGTCGGGATCCTGATCACGGTCGTCGGCGGCGCAGCCGGCGTGGCCGCCGACGTCGTGTCCCGCGACCCGGGCGTCCCCTCCCTTCACCCCGCGTGGGGGCCCATGGGCACGATCGCAGCCCTGCTGGCGGGGAGCGCGGCGGCCGGCCTGGGTCGGAGCGCGATCGGGGACGGGCGCGCCCTGACCGGCACCTGTGCCGTCGCCGGCACGTTCAACGAGCCGGTCCTCCTGGTCTGGCTCTCGGCGTCGGCCGCACTCGGGCTGACGCTGCTGCTCCGCGGCCGACGCGGGCGGTCTGCCGCACGGCCTCAGCACGACGCGGTCGACGACGTCGCCCTCGCCGAGCTCCGCGAGCGCGTCGGGACACCTCGGCTCGGTCCGGTGGTGATCGTGATCGCGGCGTACAACGAGGCCGAGGGCATCCCGGCCGTCCTCGAGACCCTGCCCGACGAGGTGTGTGGGCTGCACGCCGACGTGGTCGTGGTCGACGACGGCAGCACCGACGGCACCGCGTCGGCCCTCCGCGGGAGTCGAGCCGTCGTGGTCTCGTGCCCGACCAACCGCGGCCAGGGGGCCGCGCTGCGGCTGGGCTACCGCGTCGCGCGCGAGCACGGCGCGGCCTACGTGATCACCACCGACGCCGACGGTCAGTACGCCGTCACCGACATGCCCGCGATCCTCACGCCGATCCTGGAGGACCGCGCCGACTTCGTCACCGGCTCGCGGATCCTCGGCCACCAGCAGACCCGCGACCGGGTACGGCGTACCGGCGTCCACGTCTTCGCCTGGCTCGCCACCGTCCTGACCGGCCGGCGGTTCACCGACACGTCGTTCGGGCTCCGGGCGATGCGCGCCGAGGTGCCGGCGAACCTGACCCTCAACCAGCCGCAGTACCAGTCGTCCGAGCTGCTGCTCGGTGCCGTCTCGCACGGCTTCCGGGTGCTCGAGGTGCCGGGCGCGATGAACCTCCGGTCCGCCGGCGCCAGCAAGAAGGGGCGCAACCTGGTCTACGGGCGCCGCTACGCCCGTGCCATGGTCGGGACGTGGCTCCGCGAGGGCCTGCCGCGCCCGGTCACCGAGACCGCACCGGCCCTGCGCCACACTCGTGGGCATGGCGACTGACCGGAGCCGCGGCGGGTGGCGGTGGCGCACCGAGCTGCCGTTCCTCGTGACGCTCGCGGCCGCCGCCGCGGTGCGGGTCGCCGTCGCGGTCGCCTTCCCGCCGGCGTTCGTGATGAGCGACGGTCCGACCTACCTCGCCTACGCCGATCACCTGCAGCCGTCCCCGGACCGGCCGGTGGGCTACAGCGTCTTCCTCCGTGCGTTGTCGGAGGTGACGAGGTCGCTGGTGCTGGTGACCTCGGTCCAGCTCGTGCTCGGGCTGCTGACCGCGGTCGCGGCGTACGCGCTGCTCCGGCGCTGGGGCGTGAACCCCTGGGTCGCCACTCTCGCCACCGTGCCGATGCTGTTCGACGCGATGCAGCTCCTGCTCGAGCACGCGGTCCTGAGCGACGTGCTGTTCGGCTCGCTGGTCGTGGCCGCCGTCGCGGCCCTGGCCTGGTGGCCCGACCCGCGCTGGTGGACCACGGTGCTCGCGGGCGCGCTCCTGGGGGTGGCCACGCTGGTGCGGGTCCTCGGCGAGCCGACGGTCGTGCTCGCCGCCCTGTTCCTGCTGCTGGTGGCGACGTCGTGGCGCTCCCGCCTGCTGCACGCCGCCCTGGTCGTGGTCGCGTTCGCGGTCCCGGTCTCGGCGTACGCCGCGTGGTACCACCACGAGCGCGGCGCCTGGGCGATCACCCAGGCCGGCGGCCGCGCCCTCTACATGCGCACGACGACCTTCGTCGACTGCGACACGATCGAGGTCCCGGACTACGAGCGGGTGCTCTGTCCCGACGACCCGCTGGGCGATCGGCAGGACCCCACCTGGTACGGCTGGCACTCCCAGGAGACGGTGCCGCGGCTCCACCCGCCGGCGGGGGTCACCCAGCAGCAGGCGATGCACGACTTCGCGGTCCGCGCGATCAAGTCCCAGCCGGGTGACTACGCGCGGGCGGTGTGGCGCGACTTCAAGCTCGCCTTCACCAGCCGCGACCGGGACGACCACTTCGAGATGTCGACCTCGGTGAAGTGGAGCTTCGCCGAGTACGTCGGCTACCAGGCGACGCCCGGCTGGACCCGCCCCGCCTTCGAGGCCCACGGCGGGCAGCTCCCCGAGACCCACCAGCCCCTCGCCGACCGGCTCGCGTCGTACGGCCATCACGTCTTCCTGCGCGGCCCCTGGGCCCTGGCGCTCGTGGTGATCGCCGCGGTCGGCGTGGTCGTGCCTCGCCGCGGGGGCGGCCTGCCGTCCCGGCGGCCCCTTCTCCTGCTCACCCTGGCCCTGCCGCTCGTGCTGGTCCTGGTCCCGGACGTGACCGCCCAGTTCATCTGGCGCTACCAGCTGCCCCTGGTGGTGATCCTGCCGCTCAGTGCGGCACTGGGCTGGACGCGACTCTGGGACGCCCTACGGCGACCCCTCGAGCAACCGGAGCCCGAGGGGGACGATCAGCCGGGGACCCGGGCCACGGCCAGCACCGACTGACCGAACGGCGGGGTCACGTAGCGCTCGACGGTCCGGGTCACGGGCACCACGAAGCGGTCGTAGGTGCGGACCAGCCGCGGGTTCGGCGTGCCGACCCCGCCGCGACGGACGGTGGCCCACCACGCGATCCCGCCGAGCAGGTTCACCGGCTTCACCAGCTCCGGTTGCAGTCCGGCGTTGCGGATCGCCGCGGTCATCGTCGTGGGGGTGTAGCGCCGGACGTGCCCGACGGCGCGGTCGAAGTCGCCGTAGAGCTGCATGTACGCCGGCACCCAGAGCACGAGGCTCCCGCCGGGCTCGGTCATGCTCGCCAGGGTGCGCAGGGCGCCGGCGTCGTCGTCGATGTGCTCGAGCACGTTGATCGCGACGACGGAGGCGACGGGGGTGCCGAGGTCGATCGCGCCGTCGGCCAGGTCGAGCACCCGTGCCTCGACCTCGGGCCGACCGGCGAACCGCTGGGCCATCGCCGCCACCGCAGCCGGGTCGACGTCGGTGACGACGTGTCGCGCGAGCCCGGTGAGCTGCGAGGCGAACTCCCCGAGCCCCGCCCCGACCTCGAGGACCGACGGCCCGCAGTGGGGCTCGATCAGGGAGAGCTGGAAGGCGCGGTAGCGCCGCTGGTTCGCTCCGGAGGAGTCCTCGAGCGACCGTCCCGTCGCGGCGCTGAACGCACCCTGGCCGTCGTCGCTCACCGCGGGGCCTCCGCCGACTCGCGGAGGTGGAGCCGGGTGAAGAGGCGCTCGAGCAGCACGAACCGGAGCGCGAAGACGACGACGTAGGTGCCGAGGAAGACCGCTGCGACCAGCGTCACCCGCACCGACGAGGCGACGCCCTGGTGGTGCAGCCACACGTCGGTGGCGTGGGTGAGCACGGTCGCCAGGACCAGCGTCGTCACGATGATCACGGCGTAGGGCAGCACCTCCTGCCGCAGGCTGGGCCGGCCCGTGCGCTGCCACGCCCAGTTGCGGTTGAGCCAGAAGTTCGGGACCGCGCCGGCCAGCCACGACAGCACCGACGACCAGGTCGTCCCCATCCCGAGCAGGCCGTAGAGCACCACGAACACGACCTCGCTGCACACCGTGGCCACGACGGAGCCGGTGAAGTAGCGGAGCAGCTTCGGGGTCAACCGGGGGGTCCTCCGGGCCACGGGCACGACCGAGGAGTCGGGTGGTCCGGGCATGCGGACGAGCGTAGTGCCGGGGCTTCGTCGCGCTGCGACCCGCCGTCCCCGTCACGACCCGGTCTCGATCCGGTGACGACTCGCTCCACGAGGCTGCCGCGCGCCCGGACGGAGCCCTAGGTTCTCGCCATGGGACAGGACGGCGGCTCAGCGCGGGACTTCGACTTCTGGGTCGGCGAGTGGGACGTGTTCGGCCCGCAGGGGCGACAGGTCGGCGTCGAACTCGATCTCGTCGCTCTTCGACGGGCAGGCGATCGCGGAGCACTGGCACGGCGACGGCGGCGTGGAAGGTCGCAGCCTGAACGCGTACGACGCGTCGAACGGCCGCTGGCACCAGACCTGGGTCGACTCCACCGGCGGCCTCCTGCTGCTCGACGGCGGGTTGGTCGACGGCTCGATGGTCCTCGAGGGGACCGCGCCCGGCGAGGCCGGCGCCACGCCGGAACGCCAGCGGATCACCTGGTCCCCCGAGCCCGACGGCGTACGGCAGCACTGGGAGTCCTCCCCCGACGACGGCGTCACGTGGACGACGGCGTTCGACGGCCGGTACCGGCGACGCGACGACTCTTGACAGCTTCGCATCGGTGAGGATCTACTAACCGTTAGTGAATGCTAACCGAGTGGACGACGGCTGGGGCGCCCTGGCGGACGCCACGCGCCGCGAGATCGTGTCGCGGCTCGCTGAGCGACCGCGCCCGGTCGGAGAGCTCGCTGCCGAGCTCCCCGTGACCCGGTCCGCCGTCTCGCAGCACCTGAAGATCCTCAAGGACGCCGGCCTGGTCGCCGAGCGCGCGGAGGGCACGCGACGGATCTACCGGGTCAACCCGGTGGCGCTGGCCGCGCTCCGCGACCAGCTCGAGACGTACTGGCAGCGCTCCCTCGCCCGCTACACCGAGATCCTGGCCGAGGAGCCGGGACCCGACCCGCAGGAGACCCGATGACCCAGACCCGGACCGCCGTGCACCTCGAGATCGTCGTCGACGCCCCGATCGAGCGGGCGTTCACGGTGTTCACCCAACGCTTCGGCGACATCAAGCCGCCGGAGCACAACCTGCTCTCGTCACCCCTGACCGAGACCGTGCTCGAGCCCTGGGTCGGCGGCCACATCGTCGACCGCGGCGTCGACGGCAGCGAGTGCCGCTGGGCCCGGATCCTCGCCTACGACCCGCCCCACCGGCTGGTGTTCAGCTGGGACATCAGCCCGCAGTGGCAGCTCGAGGGCGACCCCGAGCAGACCAGCGAGGTCGAGGTCCGGTTCGTCGCCGACACCCCGGAGCGGACCCTGGTCGAGCTCGAGCACCGCAACCTCGACCGCCACGGCACCGGCTGGGAGTCGCTCGGCGAGGGCGTCGAGGGCGACCAGGGGTGGCCGCTCTACCTGGCTCGGTACGCCGCTCTGTTCGGCAACCCCGACTGACCGACGCGGGGCCTACCCGGCCGACGCGGGGAGGGGCCCGGCCGTCGATCGACCCGGCCGACCCGGCCGTGAAACCGCGGACGAAATCGACTGTCCACAGGGTCCCGAGGCGATTTCGTCCGCGGTTTCCGCACCGCAGCGATCCAGGCCCTCCCTCAGCCGGCCCCAGCCGGTGGTCGAAGGCAGCCGGTCCCAGCCCGTCGCGACGCCCGATGGACCCCGACTCCCACGCGGAAGTGGACCTCGCCCCCGTGCCGGCCTCTGTCTAGGTTGAGGGGCATGAGCCTGACCAACAAGATCCTCTCGTCGCTCCAGGTCGCGTCATGAGTCGCCGTGTCGTGCTCTACGAGCTGATGTCGCTGGACGGGTACGCCGACGATCCCGGCGAGGGCGAGTGGTTCGGTGACGCCGACGAGAAGCTCCTCACCTTCCTGGGCGACGTGATCGGCCGCCAGGACACGGTGCTGCTGGGCCGCCGGACGTTCGAGAAGTGGGCGCCCTATTGGCCGACCGCGACCATGCAGCCCTTCGCCGACTTCATCAACAGCACGCCGAAGCTGGTCTTCGCCTCCACGGAGCTCTCGACCGACTGGTCCGGCACGACACGTGTCACGCAGTCCCCGGCGGCGACCGTCGCGGACCTCACACGGGCCACCGGCGGAGACATCGGCGTCCATGGCAGTCTCACCCTGGCTCGCGCCCTGCTGGCCGAGCAGCTCGTCGACGAGCTGCGCCTCGTGGTCGCACCGAGCCTCGCCGGCCACGGCACGCGGCTGTTCGAGGGCGACTCGGGCCTCCAACGCTTCGAGCTCGTCACCTCGGACCGGTCCGGTGGGTGCCTGCTGCTCCACTACCGGCGCCGGGCGTGACCCGAGACGTGTCCGCAACCGTGCGGTGCCCCGACTAACGCACCCGGCGACGCCACCACACCACAGCACCGCCGACCAGAGCGATCACCAGGACGCCCATGAGAAAGGACGTCCCGGCCATGCTCTCGCGCGCGGAGACGTCCTCGTGGGTGACGAAGTTCTCGACGTCGGACAGGTATTCGGTGCTCATGAGTGGCCTCCTACGAGGCCCCGTGATCGGCCCCCACCAGGCTAGGCGCGGCACCTCCGGGTGTCTTCACCCCAGGGGGCGTCGCGACACGCGCTCTTCGAGGTGACGCGCCCGTCGGCGGCCCCCTAGGCTGCGAGGCGCAGCTGGTTCGGCCCCGACGAGAGTCGGAGCCGTCGCAAGAGGGAACCCGGTGAGAGTCCGGGACTGCCCCGCAGCGGTGACCGGGAACGACCGTGGCCACAACGCACTGAGCCTCCGGGCTCGGGAAGCGGCCACCAGTAGGCGGATCCCCCATCACGGATCCTGGCCCGGGAGTCCGAAGACCTGCCAGCGCACCACGCCACCGGGCGTGGTGGTCTGCGACCTCGAGGGTGGGTCCGGCGACCAGGACGGTCACCCGTCCCCGTCGTACCTCTCCCTCCGGTCGCAGGTTGTACCCGACCAGCTCGCGAGGGATGAGCCATGGCAGCACCAGCACTTCTCCACCCCACCGGCGTCGGCACGCGGTCACTCGACCGCGGCCTCACGCTGGCCAAGGTCGTGGCGTTCGCGCCGCACCCCCTGACCTTCTCCGAGGTCGCCGAGATCGCCGAGCTGCCGAAGTCCACGGCGTTCCGGCTCCTCGGCGCCCTGCAGCGCGGCGGGCTCGTGGAGCGCGACGACGACGGTCGCTACCACACCGGCTGGCTGCTGCACGGCCTCCGGCAGCCGGGTACGTCGGCCCTGCGGCGTGAGCTGACCGCCGACCCGGACTTCCTTGCCTTCCTCTCCGAGCGGCTGACCGAGGAGATCGTGGCGACGACCCACCGCCGGATCACCTCCTCGGACCCGGAGGCTCGGATCGAGCACGGGCTCGAGGTGCTCCACGAGCTGCTCCAGACGCTCCGCCGCGGCGGGCTCCCCGACGACACGACGCTGCAGCTGCTCATCCAGGCCTACGCCGACCACCCCGACTTCCAGCAGGACTGGCGACGACCCCAGCAGTACGCCGCGCGGCTGGCTCGGCGACGCGGCTGAGGAGGCAGGCCGTAGCGTCGGGGCGTGCGCGTCGCGACGTTCAACGTCTTCAGCGGCCGGTCGCCCGACGGGGACTTCGACCAGGAGCGGTTCGGTGACGCGATCGCGTCCCTGGACGCCGACCTGCTCGGCCTGCAGGAGGTCGACCGCGGCCAGCCACGCTCCGGTGGGGTCGACCTCACGGCCGTCGCGGTCGAGGCGACGGGGGCGGTGGCCCACCGCTTCGCTCCGGCTCTGGCCGGGACCCCGGACGGGTGGCGACCGGCCACCGGGAGCGAGCCCGACGACGCCGCGCTCTACGGGATCGCCTTCCTGAGCCGCTACCCGGTCCGCACGTGGCGGGTGCTGCCGATCGCCCCGGCCCCCGGCCGCGTCCCCCACCGCTCGGGGCGGCGGCTGGTCTGGGTCCGCGACGAGCCGCGGGTCGCGATCCTGGCCGAGGTCGAGTCGCCGCTCGGGATGATCGACGTCGTCGCGACGCACCTGTCCTACCTCCGCCCGTCCAACCGCTGGCAGCTGCGTCGCGTCATCCGGCAGCTCGGCGAGCGCGCGCACCCACGGATCCTGCTCGGCGACCTGAACATGGGGCCGCGCCCGGCGCATCGGATCACCGGCCTCATCCCGGCCGCTGCGGGACGCACCTTCCCCGTCGACCGGCCACGCGAGCAGATCGACCACGTCCTGGTCAGCCCCGAGCTCAGGGCACTGGGCGGGCACGCCCTACGCCTGCCGATGTCGGACCACCGGGCCCTCGTCGCCGAGCTCTGAGCCGTCAGCCGTTCGACCCGGTTGCTCCCGCCGGCCCGCCCGGCCAGGCTGGGGGCCGTGTCGTCCCGACGTGCTCAGCTGGTCCGGCTGCGCCGGGTGGCGGTCGCCGCGCTCGACCTCTTCCCGCTGCCGGACGGCCGGCTCACGTTCGTCGACCACGGCGAGAACACGACGTTCCGGCACGACAGCGCGGCCGGACGGTTCCTGGTCCGGGTGCACCGGAGGCAGCGGCACGGACGCGACGTCGACTCGGCGGCCGCGATCCGCTCCGAGCTCTCCTGGCTCCGCGCCATCCGGGCGGACACCGACCTCCTGGTCCCGGAACCCCTGGCAGCCCACGACGGCAGCACCACGGTCGAGGTGACCGCGGCCGGCGAGACGCGGGTCTGCTCGGTGCTGCGCTGGATGGACGGGCGCATCCACGAGGAGTCACCCCGCCCGGTCCACCTGCGGCGGCTCGGCGACGCGATGGCGCGGCTGCACGACCACGCCGACGGGTGGACTCCCCCGACGGACTTCGTGCGGATCCGCTGGGACCACGAGACGTTCTTCGGCAACGTGATGGTGTACGGCGAGACCCCGGCCGCCGAGTGCTGGCAGCTCCTGCCGGCCGAGGTGCGCGCCCGCTTCCGCGAGGTGGACCACCGGATGGCCGAGCTGATGCCACGGTTCGACGAGGACCGCCTCATCCATGCCGACCTCCACCTCGGCAACGCCGTCTTCGAGGGCGGGGCGGTCAAGCTGATCGACTTCGACGACTGCGGCACCGGTCCGCGGCTCTACGACCTCGCCGTCGCCCTGTGGGAGCTGCGTGACGAGCCCGGTTACCCGGCGTACCGGGACGCGCTGCTGGCCGGATACCGAGCCCACCGGGAGGTCGACGTCACCCACCTGGACGACTTCATCGCGCTCCGGCAGGTCGCCTTCGACCTCTGGTACACCGGCACGGCCCAGGTCAACCCGGCGTTCGCCGCGCGGCTCGACCGGGTCCACCGCTGGTCGCTGGCGATGCTCGACCTGGTGATGCCGGCCTGACCGGTCCTACTCGCGGTGCTAGTGGTTGAACAGGTAGATCGCCACGACGAACGCGACGATGCTCAGGCAGCCGAGGACGATCCCGGTCCACGCGATGCCGCGTCCCTTGAGGGTCGGGTCCCCACCGATCCGGCGCAGCGAGTGGGCACCGACGAGGATCGCCGGGATGCCGGTGACGATGCTGAACAGGAGGCTGAGCACGCCGAGCGTGAAGGCGTTCCAGGCTCGGGTGTCCACAGAGGTGTCGACCTGCTCCGGGCCGGTCGAGCGGCCGACGTGGGGCTCCGTCGAGTAGCCCGAGCGGAACACCGCGGAGTTGGGGTTCTGGTACGGCTGGAGACTCATCGGCCACCTCGTGCTCAGGGACTGCGGAACCCGCCGTCAGCCTCCACAGTAGCCCCGCGGTCGGCCTGAACGCGCGAGATCCTCGTACTCTCACGACCGTGGACCCCGAGGCCGAGGACCGACTCCGGTCGCAGCTGGGAGACGCCGAGGCCGGGCCTGCTGGCGTCGGTGCTCGCCGACCTGGCCGAAGCGGTCCACACGATCCTGGGCGAGTCGCTGGTGGGCGTGTACCTGAAGGGCTCCTTCGCACTGGGATCCGGCGACCTCCACGCCGACGTGGACTTCCTCGTCGCGACGCACCGGCGGCTGGACGAGGCGCAGGAAGCCGCCGTTCGCGACCTCCACCGGACGTTGCCCGACCGTGACGAGCACTGGGCGCACCACCTCGAGGGCTCCTACGCGAGCCTCGCCGACCTCCGGGCACGAGCCGACCCGGGCGTGCCCTGGCTCTACGTCGACAACGGCAACCGGGACATGGAGTGGTCCGCGCACGACAACACCGAGGTGTTCCGCTGGGTCCTGCACCACCGGGCACTCACCGTCACCGGACCGGCCGCCTCGACGGTCGTCGACGACGTGCCGCCCCTGGTCCTGCGCCACGAGGCGGCGACCCTCGCCGTTCGGCGTCGGGACGACATCGCCGCCGACCCGGACTACCTCCGCAACGGGTGGGGCCAGCCCCACGAGGTGCTGACGCGCTGCCGGCTGCTCTTCACGGCCACGTGCGCGGAGGTGACCGGGAAGGCGGACGCGGCCCGGTGGAGCAAGGGCGTGGTCCCCGAGGAGTGGCACGACCTGATCGACCGAGCGGTGGCCGACCGGCCGAACCCCACGCGGCGCGTCCGTCAGTCGGTCGATCCCGCGCTTGCGGAGCGTTCCTGGGAGTTCGTCGAGTACGTGACCCCGCTCATCGTCCGAGCGGCCGCCCGGGACGACCCGCCCTGACCCTGCCGGAGCTCACGGCGTGAGCCCGGCCCGGATCGCGAGGATCGCTGCCTGCACCCGGTCGCGGCTCGAGGTCTTGGCGAAGACGTTGCTCACGTGGGTCTTCACCGAGCTCATCGACAGGTGCAGGCGACCGGCCAGCTCGGCGTTGCTGAGACCGGCGCCGACGAGGGCGAGCACCTCGCGCTCGCGCTCGGTCAGCCCGTACGGCGCCAGGTCGGTCGTGGTCGCCGGGCCGGTCGCGCGCACCCGGTCGAGCACCGCCGACGTGACCGACGGCGACAGGATCGAGTCACCGGCGGCGACGGCCCGCACCGCCGACACCAGCTCCCGGGCCGAGCAGCGCTTGAGCAGGAAGCCGCGCGCACCGGCTGCGACCGCGTCGAGCACGTAGGCGTCGTCGTCGAAGGTGGTGACCACGATGACGGCGGGCGCATGCGGCATCGCGGCCAGCGCCCGCGTCGCGGCGAGGCCGTCGAGCACCGGCATCCGGATGTCCACGAGGGCGACGTCGATCCGCGGGTCGGCGCGCACCGCGTCGAGGAACGCCCGGCCGTCGGCGGCCTCGGCCGCCACCTGGAGGTCGGGCTGCGACCGCAGGATCAGCCCGAACCCCTCGCGGACCAGCTCTTGGTCGTCGACGACCGCGACCCGGATCACCGGACCGGGGCTCCGACGGGGAGGCTCACGTCGAGGATCGTCCCGCCGGCCGGGCGACCCACCAGCTCGACCCGGCCACCGCGCGCGGCCACCCGCTCCTCGATGCCCACCAGTCCCGAACCGCGACCCCGCTCGGCCGGCGGGCCGGCGCCGTCGTCACTGACCCGGATCCGGACGACGTCGTCCTGACGGGACACCTCGACCCAGGCATGGCGGGCCCGGGCGTGGCGGGCGACGTTCGTGAGCGCCTCCTGCGCGACGCGGTAGACGGTGAGCACGTCGAGCTCGTCGAGGTCGAGGTCGTCCGCGACCTCGACGACCACGTCGACGCCGGCCGCACGCAGCGGCTGGGCCAGCAGCTCGTCGATGTCCAGCTGGCGTGCTCTGCCTGCTCGGCCGGACGGCCCGGTTCGCGGTGCTCGCCCTGCCCGCGGCGTTCGTGCTGTCGTGAGGCGACGCGGATCCCCGATAACCGCTGGGGATATCGTGGTCCGTCCGCGACACTGACCGACGTGGACGAGGTCGAGGTCGTGGTGGCCCATCACGAGCGCGCGACCCTGCGCGTCGGCGACGTGTTCCTGAAGATCGACGCCGACCAGCGCAACACCGACGTCGAGGTCGAGGCGATGACGCGGGCACCGGTCCCGACTCCCGAGGTCCTGTGGCGCGAGCCGCCCGTGCTCGCGCTCGCCGCTCTCCCGGGCACCGCACTCGGCCGCCTCGGCGTGCCGTCCACGCGGTCCTCGGCAGCGTGGGCAGCCGCGGGCGCCGCCGTACGCCTGCTGCACGACGCGCCTCTCCCGCCGTGGCCCGGCGACGGCCTCCAGGAGAAGGCCGCGAGCCTCGACACCGAGTGCGCGTGGCTCCTGGCCAACGACGTCCTCCCGACCGGGCTGGTCACGCGCAACCGCGAGGTCGCCGAGGCCGTGCTCCGGCCGTGGACACCGGTGTTCATGCACGGCGACCTGCAGGTCGCCCACGTCTTCGTCGACGACCACGACGAGGTGACCGGCGTGCTCGACTGGTCCGAGGCCGCTCAGGGCGACGCGCTCTACGACCTCGCCAGCCTGACCCTCGGCCACCCCGAGCACCTCGGCGACGTGCTCGCCGGCTACGGCGCCGACGTCGACCAGGACGTCATCCGCGGGTGGTGGTCGCTGCGGAGCCTGACGGCCATCCGCTGGCTGGTCGAGCACGGCTTCGACCCGGCGGCGCCGGGATGCGAGATCGACGTCCTCAGGGCCCAGCTCTGACGACCACGCCCTCGGGTCGCCGTCGGCCGATCTGGATGCTTGCGTGTTCGTCGCGCTGTCTGGTTCTATCGCTGGACGATCCAACCCATGCCCGGACCGGCTCCTGACGGACCACGCGAGCAGGCCCGGGATGGGATCTCGGTGAGGAGCGGCCCATGGCCGATGTCGGTTCGCTGACGATCGACGCGACCTCCGTGGTGCAGGGCGCCCCGATCGTCTTCACCTACTCGGTGCCGGCCGACCAGGCCAGCGACACCGACTGGATCGGGATCTGGGCCGCCGACGGTGGCGGTGCTCCCGTCGACGGTGAGTACGTCGCCTCGCAGATCACCTACCAGTACGCGCCCGGCGCGTCGGGGTCGGTGACGATCAGCTCGGGGCTGCTGCCGCCGGACACCGACTACGTCGCCTACTACCTCTACAACGACGGCTACACCTCGCTCGCGCCACCGGTCGCCTTCACCGTCAACGTCGGCAAGCAGCTGCCGGCTCCCCCGTTCCGCGACGACTTCGGCAGGCACGGTCGCGTCCGGCTCGACTCCCCGGTGGGGATGACCCTCGACGAGCGGGGCAGGTTCTGGGTGGCCGACACCGGCACCCGCGACGTCCGCGTCTTCGACCGGCGCGGCCACGGGATCGGCGTCATCGGTCATGGCGTCCTCCGCGAGCCGGAGGACGTGGCGGTCTCAGGCGGGCGCGCGTACGTCGCCGACGCCGACCGCAACACCGTCACCGTCTTCGACCGGCGCGGCCGACACCTCGGCGAGATCGGCGAGGGACAGGTCGAGCTGCCACGCGGGGTGACCGTCGACGGCAGGGGTCGGCTGCTGGTCGCCGACGTCGGCAACAACCGGGTCGCGGTCTTCGACCCCCGCAGCGGCGCGCTGACCACGTCGATCACCGACGAGATCCACATCCCCTTCGGCTTCTGCGTGGCAGGCGACCGCACCTGGGTGGTGTCGTCCAGCCGTCAGTTCGACGGCGACTGCGGGGTGACGGCGTACGTCGACGACGTCCCCACGGTCACGCTGGGCTACGGCCAGCACAGCGTCTACGGCGCGCTGTCCAACCCGGCCCACGTCGCGGTCGACCGGTCCGGGCTGGTCCTGGTCAGCGACCCGGACTTCGGGTTCGTCTCGCGGTTCCGCGACAACGGCCCGTTCGTCGGCGAGTTCGGCACCCATGGCCGCGGACTGCTCCGCTTCCCCCACGGCGTCCTCGTCGGTCACCACGGCGCCGTCTACGTCGCCGACACCGGCAACGGACGCATCGCTCGGTTCGGAGGGTCACGATGAACAACGGTGATCGCGGGTTCTCGCGCCGCGCCGTCCTCGGCGGGACGGCCGGCGGCCGCGGCGTCCGCGCTGCTGCCGTGGAACCTCCGTCAGGCGATGGCCGCCACCCCCGCCCACGTCCGTGGCTCGCTGCGCGACATCGAGCACATCGTGATCCTGATGCAGGAGAACCGCAGCTTCGACCACTACTTCGGGGCGATGCCGGGTGTGCGCGGCTTCCACGACCCGCACGCCCTCACGCTGCCCAACGGCGACTCGGTGTTCAAGCAGCCCTATCCGGACAGCGCCCAGGGCTTCCTGCGGCCGTTCCACTACGACACCCGCCGGACCAGCGCCCAGGTGACGCCGGGTCTCCCCCACGACTGGGCCGACCAGCACCAGGCGTGGGACGGCGGGGCGATGGACGCCTGGATCACGGCCAAGGGTCCCGACACGATGGGCTACTTCACCCGCGCCGACATCCCGTTCCACTGGGCCCTCGCCGAGGCGTTCACGATCTGCGACGACTACCACAGCTCGGTGATCGGCCCGACCAACCCCAACCGGCTCCACATGTGGACCGGATGGCTCGACGCCGACGGCAAGTACGGCGCTCCCGCCTACCGCAACAGCGAGTCGGCCGACGACCCGAACCTGACGTGGACGACGTACCCCGAGCGGCTCGAGCAGGCCGGCGTCACCTGGCGGATCTACCAGGAGGAGGACAACTACGGGGACAACTCCCTGGAGTGGTTCCAGCAGTTCGCGAACGCCGGCAAGTCCTCACCGCTGCACCAGCGGGCGATGCGCAACAAGTCGGCCGGCTGGTTCGAGTACGACGCGAAGCACGACCTCCTCCCCCAGGTCTCCTGGCTGGTCGCGCCCTCGGCGCAGACCGAGCACCCGAACTGGATGCCGGCCGCCGGCGCCCAGTACATCTCCTCGAAGCTGGACGCGATCGCCGCCAACCCCGACGTCTGGAGGAAGACGGCGTTCATCCTGACCTACGACGAGAACGACGGGCAGTTCGACCACGTCCGCCCGGTCGTCCCGCCCCCGGGGACACCGGGTGAGTTCGTCGACGGCCTGCCGGTCGGGCTCGGCTTCCGGGTGCCGACGATCGTGGTGTCGCCCTGGACGACCGGCGGCTTCGTCTGCTCCGACACCTTCGACCACACGTCCCTGATCCGGCTCCTGGAGCGGCGCTTCGGCGTGGTCGAGCCGAACATCTCGGCGTGGCGTCGCAACACCGTCGGCGACCTGACCTCCGCCTTCCGGTTCGCCCGACGGGATCCGCCCCTACCCGGCCGACCCGCGACTGCGGTACGAGGCGACCACGGCCAGCCTGCTGGTCGCCCAGCGGGAGGCGCAGAACAAGCCGGCGCCGATGCCACCCACCGGCAAGGCTGCGGTCGCGCAGCACCGACGCGCCCTGCGCAAGCTGCCGGCCACCACGCTCCACTGACGTCGCGGCACCAGCCGTCACACGTGGGGCTGTGCGGTTCGGCGTGCCGAGAGCAGGGCCCGGCCGACGCTCGCCTGGGCGCGTGACATCGGGATCGTCACGGCGTACCAGAGGACGAGGCACACGATGCTGACCGGGATCAGCGCGCACGCCTCGGCCACCGAGTGCAGCTCGCTCCACGGCCCGAACGGCTCGCGGAACACCGGAGGCGGCGCGACGGCGTACCAGAGCGGGTAGGTCACGTAGAACGCCGAGCCGAGCAGCAGGCTCACGGACAACGCCGCCATCACCCACCCCACGACCGAGTGCCAGAGCATCCAGGTCGCGTCCCGCCAGCTCGCCGGGTCGGTCAGCACGATCCGCGCCCGCTCCACCACGTTGCCGCTCGTCGGTCGGTACGGCGCCGGCAGCGCGACGTCCGGTGTGCTCCGAGACCCAACGGCGCTGAGCGTCGCACCAGGCGCGCACCAGACGGGTCGTGGGTGACAGCAGCGGCAGCAGCACGGTCAGGAACGACCCGACCACCACCACCAGCCACCCGCACAGCAGCACGGCGATCGCCGGAGCGGTGACGGTCGTGACCGCATCCCGACCGGTGAGCCGCAGCCGAACGGCCAGCGCCGCCCTCAGCCCGCTCGGCAGGTCGAAGGCGGCAGCCTGAGTCTGTGCACCCGAGTTCTCCACGGCCCCAGTCTGGTCAGCGTCCGGCGTCGACGCAGGGGTGCTACGTCCACTTTCGCTCGTGACAAATGTCAGCGCGTGGGGTCCGACCGGCCGGACCGATGAGGCTG
>CAWEJC010000013.1:0-15240 GCA_963809265.1 uncultured Actinomycetota bacterium | reverse complement strand
GGTCATGGCCGCAGCATAGCAGGAAAAGGCCCTTGACAGAATACGTATTACGAATAATGATTCAGGTGTCGATCATCACGCCCAGCCGGGCGGACGTCCAAAGGAGTACGCATCAGCATTCGACGCAGCGGGGCCGTCACGGCCACCGTCCTGTGCCTCGCCCTGGTCGCCACGGGTTGCGCCAAGCGTGAGGACGCCGGCACCAGGCAGACAAGGCCAAGGGCAAGACCGCAGCCAGGTCAAGGTCGCGCTCGTGCCCGGCGGCCCGCACCCCTACTTCCAGCCGTGGAAGGCAGGCCGGCGCCGAAGGCGCAAGACCGAGTTCGGCCTCGGCGACGTGACCTTCAACGAGACCGCCGGCTGGGACCAGACCAAGCAGAACGACGTGCTCAAGTCGCTGGCCGCGCAGGGCTACAACGCGTTCGGCATCTTCGGCGTCTCGCCCGACAACATCAACTCCACCTTCACCGACCTCGAGCGCCAGGGCTTCCAGGTCGCCTCGCTCGCCTCCTGCCCGGCCGGTGACACCAACGAGGCGGCGTTCTGCCTCTCGACCGACGTCGAGACCGCCGCCTACAAGGCCGCGCAAGGCCGCGATCGAGGCGATGGGCGGCGAGGGCAACCTGGTCCACCTGACCGGCAACAAGGTCGACTCCAACACCCAGCGCCGGATCGCCGGCGTCGAGAAGGCGGTCGACGAGACCGGCGGCAAGGTCAAGCTCATCCAGACCATCACCGACATCGACGTCGACCTGCAGTCGGCGCAGCGGCGGTCGCCGACCTGCTCGCCGCCAAGGGCAACGAGATCCACGGCATCGTCACCACGGCCTACAACCCGGCCGTCGCCGCGGCCGAGGGCGTCAAGGCAGCCGAGCCTGCCGATCAAGGTCGTCGCGATCGACGACGACCCGACGATCCTCGACGGCATCAAGGACGGCTCGGTCGCCGCCACCGTCACCGCAGAACCCGGTCGGGCAGGCCTTCGTCGGCTCCTACGCCCTGGCGCAAGCTCGCCGAGCGGCTGCACGATGTCCGAGCGCCGGCGTGATCATCGACTCCGGCTCGTTCGTGGTCACCAAGGACAACGTCGGACGACTACGACGAGGAGCGCGCAGCGCCAAGACCGACCGAGCTCGAAGGCCGCCTTCGACGTCGCGCACTACCTGAGCTCTGCGGCGAATGACCACTCGCCCGGGTCCGCGAGCAGCGCCACGGCAGCGCTGCGTACCTCGTCGACATCGCGGTCGAGACCGTCCGCACCGACGCCGTGCAGTCGTTCCTCAAGCAGGAGACGATCTTCGTCGAGGTCGCGCACCGACGACGGGCTGACCGGGACTCGGCTACTCGTACACGATCGGCACCGGCGGCACGGCCGTGCTGGCGATGCTGCGCGACTACCTGCTGCCGCAGCTCGCCGGGCTCGGACGCGACCGCGTCGAGGCACGTGTGGCGCGAGCTGTTCGGCGCCACCCGGGCCACCACGGTCGGGGCGATCACGTCGCTGGCGCTGGCCGCGGTCGACACCGCGCTGTGGGACCTGCCGCTGCCAGGCGGCCGGCCTGCCGCTGTGCGGTGGTCGCCGGCGGCGCGCAGGACCGGGTCCCGCTCTACGACACCGAGGGCGGCTGGCTCCACCTGCCCACCGAGGACCTGGTCGCCGGCGCGCAGGCGAGCCAGGCGAGCGGGCTGGCCGGGCGTCAAGCTCAAGGTCGGCAAGCCGTCGCCGGCGCGAGGACGCCGAGCGGCTCGCGCCGTACGCGCGGCGGTCGGTCCGCGACTTCGACCTCATGGTCGACGCCAACCAGTCGATGACGCCGGCCGAAGCGCATCCGCCGGGCCGCGACGCTCGAGCCGCTCGACCTGGCCTGGTTCGAGGAGCCGCTGCCCGCCGACGACGTCGCCGGCCACGAGCGGCTGGCCCGGTCGACGTCGATCCCGATCGCGGTCGGCGAGTCGATGTACTCGATCGGCCAGTTCGCCGAGTACCTCGCCCGCGGCGCGGCCGGGATCGTGCAGGTCGACGTCGCCCGCATCGGCGGCATCACGCCGTGGCTGAAGGTCGCGCACCTGGCGGAGGCGCACAATGTCAAGGTGTGCCCGCACTTCCTGATGGAGCTGCACGTCAGCCTCGCGGCGCGGTGCCCAACGGCGCGTACGTCGAGCACATCCCGCAGCTGCGCGCGATCACCGACCGCGAGATCGAGATCGCCGACGGCCACGCGGTCGCGCCGACCGCGCCCGGGCCTCGGCATCGACTGGGACCGCGACGCGATCGACGACCGGCGGGTCGCGTGAGCATGACGTCCGACCGTCGCCAGCCCCGCCCACCGGCAGCCGACCGCGGCCGCGAGCGGCAGTCGGCGACCGCGTCGTCGCGACTGCCCTGGTTGGGCCAACCCCCGCGTCGGCCTGCTCGTCGCTGATCGCCGCGCTCGTCGTCGCTCTTCTCGCTCGCTGCGCCCGCGTTCCTCAACATCGCACCTGACCCTCGTGCCGATGCAGGCCGACATCAGCGTCTTCGCGGTCGTCGGGCTGGCCCAGCTCGCCGTCCTGGCCTCGGACACATGAACCTCGCCGTCGGCCGGATGGCCGCGATCTCGGCGTTCGGCGCCGGGTCTGGTCTACGACCGGTTGCGACGCCCCGCTGTCGTCGGGCTCGCTCGTCGCGCTCGCGTCGTGGGTGGACTCGTCGGCGCGCTCGCCGGCTGCCGTCATCACGCGGCACCGGCGTCAACTCGTTCGTCGTGACGCTCGCCCTCGACTTCGGACTGCTCGGCCTGGTCGCCCTGCTGTACGACCGCTTCTCCGACGGGGTCGCGTTCGGCGGCCGGCCGGCCGGGCATGGACGCGCTGCGCACGACACGTTCGACGACTACTGCATCGGCCGGTCTGCGGTCCGCAGGTGCCCCTGATCGTGCCGATCGCTGTGCTGGCGCTGGTCGCGTCGTCGGCTGCTCTTCCGGTACAGCCGGCCGGGCCGCGAGATCCTGATGACCGGCTCCAACCAGCGCGCCGCCCGGCTTCGCGGGATCCCGGTCACGCCGCCGCGTCATCGCGGCGCACGCCCTGTCCGGCGCTGCTCGCCGGGCTCGCCGGCTTCCTGCTCGCCGATCAACAACGGCGCGTTCTCGGCCGACATCGGTCGAGCTTCCTGCTCCCGTCGTTCCTCGCCCCGGTGCTCGGCGGCACGCTGCTGGCCGGCGGCGCGGTCAGCGTGCTCGGCACGGTCCTCGGCGCCACGCTCACCTCCAGGTCATCTACAAGGGGCTGAACCTGCTGCAGTTCGAGGTCGACAAGCTCCAGATCTACATCGGCGTGGTGCTGCTGCTCGCGCTGTCGCTCGACCGGGTCAGGCACGTGCTGGCCGAGCGGCGGGGGGTGAAGGTATGAGCACGGCTCCGCGCACGCGATGCCACCGCCACCGCGGCTCGCCCGTGTGCGGGTGTCGTGCACCGCACCGAGCGCGTCCTCGCCGCCCTGGCCGTGCTGGCGTTCGTCGTGCTCGCGGCGACCACGAACGGCAACATGCTCGAGGCCGGCACCCTGCGAGCCGTCTTCCAGTACCTCGCCGTCCCCATCGTCATCGGCCTGGCCCAGATGGTGGTGCTCGCCGTCGGCCAGATGAACCTCTCGGTCGGCGTCCTGACCGGTCTCACCGCGATGGTCGCCGCGGGACTGATGGTCGACGGCGGCTGGTCGCCCTGGCTCGCCCTGCCCGTCGGGCTGCTCGTGGGTGCCCTCGTCGGCGTCCTCAACGGCGTCGCTCGTGGTGGCCACCCGGATCAACGGCTTCATCGTCACGCTGGCGACCATGACCATCATCGCGGGCGTCCGCTACGGCGTGAACGGCACCGGCACCTACCAGGGCTACTCGGAGGGTCTGGTCCGGTTCGGCCGAGCCAGCCTGCTCGGGCTGCCGGCCGTCTTCATCGCGGCGCTGGTCGTGGCCGGGCTGGTGTGGCTGTACTTCGCACGCACGGTCTCCGGTCGCACCCTGCTCGCCAGCGGTGGCAACCCGCTCGCGGCCCGGCTGTCGGGCATCTCGAACGACCGCAGCGTCGTCGTGGCGCACGCACTCTCCGGGCTGCTCGCCGGGGTCGCCGGTGTGCTGATCGTCGCGCTGTCCGGGAACGTCAACGCGAGTATCGGCGACGACCTCCTGCTGCCGAGCTTCGCGGCCCCGATCATCGGAGGCGTGGCCCTCGCCGGGGGCGTGGTCAGCGTCCTCGGCACCTGCCTGGCGGCCTTCATCGTCCGCCTCGTGGACGTCGCGCAGGCGCAGTACAACATCAACCCGCGCTGGGTCGACCTGGTCGTCGGCGCCGTCGTGCTCGGTGCCGTGCTGCTCAGCCAGAAGCGGGTCGGAAAGGGTGCGCCATGAGGTTGGTTGCCGAGGACCTGGTCAAGGTCTTCCCCGGCGTGCGCGCCCTCGACGGCGTGACGCTCGACCTGCGTCCCGGCACCGTGCACGCCCTGCTCGGCGAGAACGGCGCCGGCAAGAGCACCCTGATCAAGGTCCTCACCGGTGTCTACCGCGCCGACGGCGGCGAGGTGCTCGTGGGTGACGCTGACGACGAGCCGACCACCGCGGTGCAGTTCAACGGTCCGCACGACGCCCAGCGAGCCGGGATCGGCGTCGTCCACCAGGAGCGCAACCTCGTGCCGGCCTTCTCGGTGGCAGAGAACATCGCCCTCCAGTCGTTGCCCAGCCGGCGCGGGCTTGCTCGACAAGGCCGCCATCCGCGACCTCGCCGGTCGGTGCCTCGCCCAGCTGGAGATCGAGCTCGACCTCGACCGCCCCGTCGCGCGAGCTGTCGGTCGCGCACATGCAGCTCGTCGAGATCGCCAAGGCGCTGGCCACCGACAGCCAGGTCCTGCTGCTCGACGAGCCCACCGCGTCGCTCACCGGCGACGAGGCCGACCGCCTGTATGCCGTGGTGCGCCGGTTGCGCGACCAGGGCCGGGTCGTGGTGCTCGTGAGCCACAAGCTCGAAGAGGTGTTCGCGGTCGCGGACACCGTCACCGTGCTGCGCGACGGCCGCAGCGTCGCCGAGTCCCGGCCGATGGCCGACCTGACGCGTGGCGAGGTCGTCGACCTGATGGTCGGGCGCGCGCACGCCGACCTCGAGCTCGACGCCCGGACCGTGGACCGCGAGGGCGTTCCCGCCCTGCAGCTGGAGGCCATCTCGACGTCGGTCGGCCACCGCGACGTCTCGCTCGAGGTGCACCGTGGCGAGATCGTGGGCCTCTACGGCCTCGTCGGTGCCGGGCGCAGCGAGCTGGTCCGCGCCCTGCTGGGGCTGGACGCGGTCACCGACGGCACGGTCCGCGTGGACGGCAAGGCCGTCTCGATCTCGTCCGTCGGCGACGCGTTGCGTCGGCACCGGATCGGCTACGTCACCGAGAACCGCAAGGAGGAAGGCGTCTTCCTCGACCAGACCGTCAGCCGCAACGTGTCGGTCACCGTATGGGACCGGCTGGCCCGCTGGGGACTGGTGCGCGACCGGGTCGAGGACGACCTGCTGAGCACCTACCGGGAGCGTCTCGGCATGCGGCTCTCCGGGCCGCGCCAGCTCGCCGGCCAGCTCTCCGGAGGCAACCAGCAGAAGGTGAGCCTGGCCAAGTGGCTCGCCGCCGACTGCTCGATCCTGGTCATCGACGAACCCACGGTCGGCATCGACGTGCGGACCAAGGCGGCGTTCCACGAGCTGATCGCCGAGCTGGCCGAACGCGGCCTCGCGATCCTGCTCATCTCCTCGGACCTGCCCGAGATGGTGACGCTGGCCGACCGGATCCTCGTGATGCGCGAGCACCGGCTCGTCGGTGGCGTCGACAACACCCACCACTACGCGACCATGAGCCAGCAGGTCATCCGCCTGGTCCACGGCGAACCCGACGAGCAGACGTCCCCCGCCGCGTGAGCGGCTCCCTCCGGAAAGGCAACGAGCGCACATGAAACTGGCCAGGATCGGGTCCCCCGGTGCCGAACGTCCGGCAGTCCTCGACGAGGACGGCGTGCTGGCACGACCTCACCGGGGTCGCCGACGACGTGACGGGCGCAGCGCTCGACGAGCGGCCTGCCTCGACCGGGTGCGTCAGGCCCTCGACGCAGGCGACCTCCCGGCCCTGCCGCAGGGCCAACGGTTCGGCCCACCGGTGGCAGGAATCGGCAAGATCGTCTGCATCGGGCTGAACTACCGCGACCACGCGGCGGAGACCGGTGCGCAGGTACCGACCGAACCGGTGCTGTTCATGAAGGCGCCCGACACCGTGGTCGGCCCCGACGACGACGGTGCTCGTGCCTCGACGCAGTCGAGAAGACCGACTGGGAGGTCGAGCTCGCCGTCGTCATCGGGCGGCACGCGCGCATACCTCGACACCCCGGAACAGGCGGCCGAGCACATCGCCGGCTACGCGATCAGCCACGACGTGTCCGAGCGCGAGTTCCAGATCGAGCGCGGCGGCCAGTGGGACAAGGGCAAGAACTGCGCGACCTTCAACCCGTTCGGGCCGTGGCTCGTCACCGCCGGACGAGGTGGGCGACCCCCAGGCCCTCGGCCTGCGCTTGTGGGTCAACGGTGAGCTGCGAGCAGGACGGCTCGGCCAAGGACATGGTCTTCGGGGTGCACCACCTCGTGCACTACCTGTCGCAGTTCATGACGCTCTACCCGGGCGACGTCATCAACACCGGCACGCCGGCCGGGGTCGCCCTCGGGCGTCCCGGGCACACCGTTCCTCAAGCCGGGTGACGTGGTCGAGCTCGAGATCGACGGGCTCGGCCGGCAGCGCCAGACGTTCGGGGCGGCGTGATGGCCGGGTCGACAGCAGGCGAGTTCGACGGGCTGCGCGCCCTGGTCACCGGCGGCGCGTCCGGCATCGGGCTGGCGATCGCAGACCTGCTTGCCGCGCGGGGGCGCCAGGACCGCCGTCCTCGACCGTGACGTCTCACCGGTCAAGGGCGGCCACCACGTGACCGTCACGGCGGACATCACCGATGCCGCCGCCGTCGAGGCGGCGCGTGGCGGAGGCGGTCGAAGCGCTCGGCGGCCTGGACATCCTGGTCAACAACGCCGGGATCGGCGCCGCCGGTGACGTCGCCGCCAACACCGACGAGGAGTGGCTGCGCGTCCTCGACGTCAACGTCGTCGGGCTGGCCCGGGTCACCCGGGCGGCGCTTCCGGCGCTGCGGGCCTCGGAGCACGCCGCGATCGTCAACACCTGCTCGATCGCCGCGACCGCAGGGCTGCCCGACCGGGCGCTCTACTCCGCGAGCAAGGGCGCCATCCTGTCGCTCACGCTGGCGATGGCCGCCGACCACCTCCGCGAGGGGATCCGGGTCAACGCGGTCAACCCCGGCACCGCCGACACGCCCTGGGTCCAGCGGCTGCTCGCCGCCGCCGACGACCCGGCGGCCGAGCGGGCGGCGCTGGAGGCACGCCAGCCGCACGGCCGGCTGGTCTCCGCCGACGAGGTCGCCCACGCGGTCGCCTACCTCGCCTCGCCGCTGGCCGGCTCGACCACCGGCACCGCCTTGGCCGTCGACGGCGGGATGGACCGCCTGCGGCTGCGCGCTCCGGCGGTGGACCAGCGCGTGAAGCGATACGGATCGGTCGTCCGACTCCGCCCCGAGAGGGAGGCGGAGTACCGCCGGCTGCACGCGGAGGTCTGGCCCGCGGTGCTGGAGCAGATCCGGCGCAGCAACATCCGCAACTACACGATCTTCCTCCGCGACGGCCTGCTGTTCTCCTACTTCGAGTACGTCGGCGAGGACTACGAGTCCGACCTGCGTGCGATGGCCGCAGACGAGCAGACGCAGCAGTGGTGGGCGCTGACCGACCCTTGCCAGGAGCGTGTCCCCGGCACCCCCGAGGGGGCGCAGTGGGCGCCGCTGGAGGAGGTGTTCCACTGTGACTGAGACGAGCGACCCCGCGAGTCTCCCGGATCGACGCGCACCACCACCTCTGGGACCTCGACGTCCGGCCGCAGGGCTGGACCGCGGACTTCCCCGTCATCGACCGCACCTTCGACTTCGACGAGCTCGCGCCACAGCTGGACGAGGTCGGGGTGGTCGGCACCATCCTCGTCGAGACCATCAACCTTCCCGCGGAGACCGCCGAGCTGCTGGCCCTCGCCGCGAAGACCCCCCAGGTGCGGGGAGTCGTGGGATGGGTCGACCTGACCCGACCCGATGTCGCCGTGCAGATCGCGGACCTGCGGGCCCTCCCTGGCGGCGACCGCCTCGTCGGCCTGCGGCACCAGGTGCAGGGCGAGACCGACCCGCGCTGGCTGGTGCGCCCCGACGTCCTGGCCGGCCTCGCCGCGGTCGCCGACTCGGGCCTGGTCTTCGAGCTGCTCGTCGTGCACGACCAGCTCCCGGCGGCGGTCGAGGCGGTGCGTGCCACGCCGGCCGGCCGCTTCGTGCTGTCCCACCTCGGCAAGCCGCCCATCGCCTCCGGCGAGCTGGAGCCGTGGGCCACGCAGGTCCGTGAGCTCGCCGCGCGCCCGAACGTCGCCTGCAAGCTCTCCGGCATGGTCACGGAGGCCTCCCCCGGGTGGACCGTCGACGACCTGCGCCCGTATGCCGCGCACGTCCTCGACGTGTTCGGTCCCGGTCGCGTGATGGCCGGGTCGGACTGGCCGGTCTGCCTGCTGCGCACCGACTACGCCGGCGTCTGGGCTGCCAACGACGAGCTGCTCTCCGGACCTGTCCGCGGACGACCGGCGCGCGGTCCTGGCCGGCACCGCGACGACCTGGTACGGCCTCTCATGACCCTCCAGACGCGCACGCTGGGCCGCACCGACCTGCCGGTCTCCGTCCTCGGGTTCGGTGGCGCAAGCATCGGCAACCTCTACCGAGCGGTGGACGACGAGTCGGCGCGTGACGTCGTGAATGCCGCCTGGGACAAAGGAATTCGCTACTTCGACACAGCTCCCCACTACGGCGTCGGGCTTGTCCGAGCGACGGCTCGGGGCGGCCCTGGCCGAGCGTCCGCGGGACGAGTACGTGCTCTCGACCAAGGTCGGCAGGCTGCTGGTGCCGAACGAGCATCCCACCGGGTCCGACCTCGCCGACGGCTTCGACGCCATCGACGACCTGCGTCGGGAGCTCGACTACTCGGCGAGGGGCGTGCGCCGCAGCCTGGAGCAGAGCCTGGAACGGCTCGGGCCTCGACCGCGTCGACATCGCGCTGGTCCACGACCCCGACGACCACGTCGAGCAGGTGCTCGCCGAGGCGCTGCCCGAGCTCGTACGGATGCGTGACGAGGGCCTCGTGCGCGCCATCGGCGTCGGGATGAACCAGTGGCAGGCACCCCTGCGGTTCGTGCAGGAGAGCGACCTCGACGTCGTCATGCTGGCCGGCCGCTGGACGCTGCTGGACCGCACCGGCCAGCCGCTGCTGGAGGAGTGCGCCCGTCGGGGGGTGTCGGTCCTGGCTGCGGCGCCCTTCAACTCCGGGCTGCTCGCGCGTCCTGACCCTTCGTCCGACAGCCACTTCGACTACGAGCTCCCCCGACGGGCGGGTGCTCGCCGCTGCCCGCGAGCTGGCCGAGCTGGCTCGGGCGCACGGCACCGTGCTGCCGCACGTCGCGATCAACTTCCCACTGCGCCACAGCGCCGTTGCCGCCGTCGTGAACGGCCTGGCGTCGTCGGCCCACGTCGCCTCGGCGACGCAGTGGTTGTCCACCCCCGTGCCCGAGGCCATCTGGCCCGAGGCCGAGACCATCGTGCAAGGAGTGCTGTGAGCAGTATCGACTCCATGACCGTCAGTGACATCCGGTTCCCGACCTCTCGGGAGCTGGACGGCTCGGACGCCATGAACACCGACCCCGACTACTCCGCGGCATACGTGCGGCTGGCCTGCTCGGACGACTCCGAGGGCGACGGCTTCGTCTTCACGATCGGTCGAGGCAACGAGGTGGTCGTCACAGCGCTCACCGCCCTCGAGCCGCTGCTCCTGGGCCGTCCGGTCGGCACGCCCCACGACCTGGCCGAGACCGCACGGGCGCTGCTGCACGACAGCCAGCTGCGGTGGCTGGGACCCGAGAAGGGCGTCATGCACATGGCCATCGGAGCCGTGCTGAACGCCTTGTGGGACAGGCAGTCCCGTGTTGCCGGGCAACCCCTGTGGGAGTACCTCTCCTTCCTCTCGCCCGAGGAGCTCGTCGACCAGGTGGACTTCCGCTACCTCACCGATGCCCTCGACCGTGGACGAGGCCCTCGACATCCTGCGGGCGGCGCAGCCCGGCCGTGAGCAGCGGGCTGCCAACCTGCGGGAGGCGGGCTACCCGGCATACACGACCTCGCCGGGCTGGCTCGGCTACAGCGACGAGAAGATGCTCCGGCTCGCCCACGAGGCGGTGGCCGACGGCTACCAGCAGATCAAGCTGAAGGTCGGGGGCGACCTGTCGCGACGACGTCCGCCGGCTGCGCGCTGGCGCGCGAGGCGCTGGGTCCGGGCATCAGGATCGCCGTCGACGCCAACCAGCGCTGGGACGTCGCGGAGGCGGTCGACTGGATGGCCGCGCTGGCGCCGTTCGACCCCTACTGGATCGAGGAGCCCACCAGCCCCGACGACGTGCTCGGGCACGCGGCGATCCGCAGCAAGGTCGCCCCGATCAAGGTCGCGACGGGTGAGCACTGCCAGAACCGCGTCATGTTCAAGCAGCTGCTCCAGGCGCAGGCGATCGACGTCGTCCAGCTGGACTCGGCGCGGGTGGGCGGGGTCAACGAGAACATCGCGATCCTGTTGCTGGCGGCCAAGTTCGGCACGCCGGTCTGCCCCCACGCCGGTGGCGTGGGGCTCTGCGAGCTCGTTCAGCACCTCTCGATGTTCGACTACGTGTCCGTCAGCGGCTCGATGGACGGCCGCGTGATCGAGTTCGTCGACCACCTCCACGAGCACTTCGAGCACCCGGCCGTCGTCCGTGCCGGTCGCTATGTCGCCCCCACCACGCCGGGCTTCTCGGCTCGGATGCTCGACGCCAGTCGCGCCGAGTTCCTGTTCCCGGACGGTCCCGCCTGGTCCTGACCACCTGACCCCGCAGGGGTCGGGGCATCCCCATGTCCAACGATCGATGACAAAGGAGTCATATCGTGCAGAACGACACTCAGCAGGGCACCGGATCGGGTCCCGAGGTGCCACCCGGCACCACGCGCAGGGACGTCCTGCGGTTCGGCGCAGCGGGCGCGGCCGGTGCCGTGCTGGCGGCCGGAGGCCTTCCCGTCTTCACGGCCGCACCGGCGTCCGCGGCGCCGCGACCGAGGCAGCCCGACCTCGTCCCCGACGCGACGGCCAGGAAGCTCTGGTACACCCGTCCGGGCCTGGAGTCCAAGATCATCCAGGAGGGCCTGCCGGTCGGGAACGGGCGGCTCGGCGCACTCCTCACCGGGGACCCCGGACGTGATGCCTTCTACCTGGCTGACTCCACGCTGTGGACCGGCGGCCTCAACGACACCCTGGACGGTGGTGGCCAGTTCCCATACGGGCGTGACGACTTCGGCTCGGCCCAGATGCTGGCGAAGGCCTACGTGGAGGTGGCCGGCCACGATGCCAGCACGTCCGACTACCGGCGCACCCTCGACCTCAGCAACGGCCTGGTCACGGCGCGGTACACCAAGGGCGGAGTCACCTACGAGCGCACGGTCTTCGTCAGCAAGCCCGACGAGGTGCTCGTCCTGCGGCTCACGCAGTCCGGAGGCGGCAAGCTCACCGGCCGCGTCGTCCTCGACGGCACGCACGAGGAGACCACCACGGCCAGTGGCCGACGAGGCCTCCTTCGCCGGGGTGCTGGCGAACGGCCTGAGGTATGCCGCAGTGGCCGGGGCCAGCTCACGAGGCGGCACCGTGTCGGTCCAGGGAGCCGACGTGACGTTCACGGGCTGCGACGAGGTCGTCGTCGTGATCAGTGGCGGTACCAACTACACCCCCGACCACCGGGTCGGCTTCCAGGACGCCACGAAGGACCCGCGCAAGGTGGCACGCTCGCGTGTCGCCGCCGCGGTCGGAGCCCGAGCCGACGAGCTGGTCGCACACCACGTGCGGGACTACCGGCAGCTGTTCGACTCGCAGAGCATCGACCTCGGGCCGTCGACCGCTGAGCAGCGTGCCATGGAGACCCCTGTCCGGCTGGCCGCCCGGGCCAAGGCCGATGCGGCACCCGACCCCGAGCTCGAGGCCAGCTACCTGCTGTTCGGCCGCTACCTCACCATCACCGGCTCGCGGGACAGCGTCCCGATCAACCTGCAGGGTCCGTGGCTCAACAACAACGAGCCGCCGTGGATGGCGGACTACCACACCGACATCAACATCCAGATGAACTACTGGCCCACCGATCGCGGGGGTCTCGGGCAGTGCCACGACGCGCTCGCCGACTACTGCCTGAGCCAGTACCCGACGTGGAAGCAGATCACCCTCGAGAAGTTCCAGGACCCGCGCAACGGCTTCCGCAACAGCAGCGGCAAGGTCGCCGGCTGGACCATGGCGATCAGCACCAACATCCACGGTGGCAACGGCTGGTGGTGGAACCCGACCGGCAGCGCGTGGATGGTCAACACCCTCTTCGACCACTACGAGTTCACCCTCGACAAGAAGTACCTGGCAAAGATCTATCCCCTGGTGAAGGACGCGTGTGCGTTCTGGGAGGCGCGCCTGCTCACGACGACCATCACCGACCCGGCGACGGGCGAGGTGCGCGAGGTGCTCATCGACGACGCGGACTGGTCGGCCGAGCACGGTCCGACCAACGCCAAGGGCATCACCTACGCGCAGGAGCTGGTCTGGCAGCTCTTCGCGAACCTCCGCACCGCGGCCCACGACCTCGGTCGTGACACGGCCTACGCCGCCAGGATCAAGGACCTGCAGGACCGGTTGCACCTGCCCGCGGTCAGCAAGAAGACCGGGTGGCTGCAGGAGTGGATGACCGACGACAACCTCGGGGAGACCACCCACCGGCACCTGTCCCCGCTGGTCGGCCTGTTTCCCGGTGACCGGATCAACACCGAGGACAGTCCGGCCGAGATCGTCGAGGGCGCCACCGCCCTGCTGCGTGCCCGTGGAATGACGAGCTTCGGCTGGTCGATGGCCTGGCGGGCACTGTGCTGGGCGAGGCTCAAGAACTCGACCCGGGCCTACCGCTCGGTCCTCAACGTGATGAAGCCCGCGGACGGCACCAACAACGGGTCGGCCATCAACTTCTTCGACATGTACGAGGCCGGCGGGTACGTCTTCCAGATCGACGCCAACCTCGGCACACCGGCTGCGATGTACGAGATGCTCGTCTACTCGCGTCCCGGGCACATCGAGCTGCTTCCCGCGAGCCCGGCCGCCTGGGACTCCGGCAAGGTCACCGGTGTCGGCGCCCGCGGCGGGTTCACCGTCGACCTGGAGTGGCAGGGCCGGCAGGTCTCCCGCGCCACCATCCACAGCGTCGGCGGCAAGGAGACGACCGTCCGCTACGGCACGTGGCAGAAGAAGATCCGGGTCACGCCGGGTCGACCCGTCACCGTGACCCCGCCGCCGCGGGAGTACGACGACGAGCCGGAGGAGGTCGCCTACAGCGTCATCAACAAGGGCAGCGGCAAGGCGATGGACGTCCCCGGTGCATCGACGACTCCCGGCACCACACTCATCCAGTGGAGCGCTTCGGGTGCACCGAACCAGCGCTGGCTCAAGAGCGACGCCGGTGACGGGCGCATCTACCTCACCAACGTCGCAAGCTCGCTGCTGGCCGAGATCGGCGGCGGCACCACGGCGCCCGGCGCCTACGTCACCCAGTGGACGAACACCACGGGAGACAGCCAGATGTGGCGCGTCGTCGACGCCGGCGACGGCTGGTCCAAGGTGGTCAACGCGCCAGCGGCCTGCTGTTGTCGGTGGAGGGGCAGTCGCTGGCCGACAACGCCAAGCTGGTCCAGCTCCCCGACAGCGGGCACCCCACCCAGCTGTGGAAGCTCGTGCCGTGACCTGACCCGCACTCGGCGGCACCGCCAGGCGGCGCGGCATACGCCCACGGGAGTATGCCGCGTCGCCCCCTGTGGCTGACGCCGCCGGAGGGCGTCGTTCCCTAGGGTGGCTGGCATGCGTGAGCGCGACGACGTGACGGTGCCCCCATGGGGTCCACCGTGGATGCGCGGTCGCGAGGACTGGGCGCGTCAGGGGCCACCACCTGTCGCGCGCTTCGTGTTGGCCCTCGTCGTCGGTGTCATCCAGGTCGGCGGCAGCTTCGGCGATCGACCCACTCCCAGCCGCAGCGGCGCCCGCTCGACGTGCTGGCGGTCCTGCTGCTCCTGGTCGCACCGGTGGCGATCGCGGTGCTGCGCCGGTTCCCGGTGCAGGCGACCGCGGCCGTCGCCGTCGCCGTCGCCGTCTACCTCGGCCGGGGCTATGCCTACGGTCCGGTCTTCCTGGGGCTGGCCGTCGTCCTGCTCTCCGCGGTCGTGCGCGGCCACCGCGTGGTGGCCTGGCTCGGCGCGGCCGTCGTGCTCGGCGGTGACGCCGTCGGCCGGCTGCTGTTCGACACCGACGCCTGGTCCTGGCAGTCACAGGGCGGGCTGCTCGCCTGGACCCTCGTGGTGCTCGCCGTCGCGGAGGTGGTGCGCAGCTGGCGCGAGCGCGCGGCGACCACCCGGGCAGCGGCGCGGGAGACCCGGCTGCGCCAGGCCGGGGAGGAGCGGTTGCGCATCGCGCAGGAGCTGCACGACGTCGTCGCGCACCACATGTCGCTCATCAACGTGCAGGCAGGCGTGGCACTCCACCTCGCCGACCGCAAGCCCGAACAGGTCGAGCCCGCCCTGCTCGCCATTCGCGACGCGAGCAAGGAGGCCCTGACCGAGCTCAGGTCGCTCATCGACGTGTTGCGCCTCGACGGAGCCCCGGCCCCCCGCTCCCCGGTGGCGAACCTCGCCGGGCTGGACGACATCGTCGAACGCAGCGGTCACGCCGGTCTCCAGGTCACCAAGACGGTGACTGGGACGGTGCGGGCGCTGCCCGCGGCGGTGGAGCTAGCGGCATACCGGATCGTGCAGGAGGCCATCACCAACATCGTCCGGCACGCGCACGCGACGCGGGCCGCGGTGACCCTCGACTACGGTGACGACGTGCTCTCTCTCATCATCGAGGACGACGGCGACGGCGGGGCGCGGCTGGCAAACCTCGTGCAGGGCAACGGGATCAGCGGCATGCAGGAACGCGCGCGCGCGCTGGGCGGGGACCTGCGGATCGCGGAGGCCGCCAGTGGCGG
>CAWEJC010000012.1:0-342754 GCA_963809265.1 uncultured Actinomycetota bacterium | reverse complement strand
CGATCGACACAGCCGTCACCGAGGCCATGCGTGAGCCGCTGCTGAAGGTACTGAGGGACGCGCTCCCCAACGTCGCACGTCACGCAGCACGCCACGAGGGTCGAGATCGTGGCAGGCGTCGAGCAGGGCCGGTTCACGCTGACCGTCGACGACGACGGCCGCGGCGTCCCGGCGGGCGTGGTGCGGAGCGGGCTCGAGAACGCGCGGGCCCGCGCCGTCGCCTTGGGGGCGATCTGCTGCTGGAGCGGGAGCCACCTCGGTGGGGCGCGCCTGCTGTGGACCGTCCCGCTGGCGCGGTGACTCAGCTCGGTGCGGGCTGCTCCGACAGCAGCCGCGCCGCCAGGGCAGCGGCCTGAGTGCTCGGTTGCAGGCCGAGGCTTCTGGAGTATCGTGGAGACATAGTTCTTGACCGTCTTCTCGGCCAAGAACATGCGTTCGCCGATCTGTCGGTTGGTCCGATGCCTTCGGCGAACGGCTCCTCCAGGAGCGTCAGGTTCTTGTTGGTCAGGCCGGCGGCTCGGGCGCCGTGGTTGGGCCGTTACGCACCCGGTCGAGCACGCGATCGATCAGGAGGGGGTCGATGAGGGAGTGTCCGGCCGACGTGGTGGACCGCCGCGATCAGGTCCTGACCCGTCGCCTCCTTGAGGATGTAGCCGGAGGCGCCGGCCATGATCGCGGCGAACAGCGCCTCGTCGTCGTCCTACGACGTGAGGATCAGGGCGCGGATATGTGGATCGAGGGCGCGCACGACGCGGCACACCTCGATCCCGGACCCGTCCGGGAGCCGGGCGTCCAGGATCGCCACGTCGGTGTGCAGCGCGGGGATGCGTGCGGACGCCTCGGACGCGAGGGCGGACTCACCGACGACCTCGATGTCTCCCGGACTCATCGAAGAAGGTGCGGAGCCCTTGCCGGACCACGTCGTGGCGTCCAGGAGGTACACCCTGATGGAGGGCTTCGTGTCGGTCATCCGGACGTGAGATCCCTTCGTGGCCGGTCCAGGCGGACGACCGCGTCCTCGACATCATCGCGCATCACGTGACTCCCGGCTCGCTCAGACAGCGGAGGACCGGCCGTGGGACGCGCAGCGAGGTCTCCGCGAGCGAGGGCCCGCACGACATCGCGTCGGCTGATCACTCCCGCGACTTCGGCCGAGCAAAGGACGGGCACGCTCTTGAGAGTCGTGCCGGTCATCAGGCCGACGACCTTGGCCAGTCGTCATCCGCAGCGACCGTGAGGACGCGGCGCGTCATCACGTCCCGTACCAAGAGCGCGTCCTCACGACGACGAGAGTGATCGGCACTCCTCGGATGTGGTCAGCCGGCCGATCACGTCGGCCTCACCGATGATGCCGACGAGACGACCGATCCGCCTCGACGACTGGGAGCGAGGTGAGGCTCAGCCGGTCGAGAATCCGGGCAGCTTCGGCGACATCTTCGCCCGGCCGAATGGTGACGGCCGGGGAGGTCATGACCTCACGTACGAGCATGGCTGGCTCCTGCCAGGTGGGGTGAGTGGGGGTCTTCGACGAAATGGGCGTGGTCGTTCGCGTCGACCACGGCCACGGGGCAGGGGCACTGGGTCGCGAGGGTCGAGGCAAGGCGCTCGTGCTCCGGGCCCATCGGGTGCGCCGACGACCACGAGGCTCGCTCCTCGGGACTCGGCAGTCAGTCGGCCCGCTACGTCGCCACAGACCACGCTGACGGCGATGTCGGCTTCGAGACCTGCGTCGAACACCCAGCCGGCGACGCGAGCCGGGACGGACTGCTGTGCGTCGGCCAGTTCGAGGCGTGGGTCCGCCCCGAGGCCGGCGTCGCATCGGTCCACGATGTCGACGACGTGCATCGCGTGCAGCCGAGCGCCTCGTCGCCCTGCTTCGGCGGCGGCCCATCGCACCGCTGCTGCACTCGCGGCTGATGCGGAGACACCCACAGCACGGTCGGGTGACGCTCGTGACGCCGCTCAGCGTCTGAGAGGAGCCGTGGTGGTCATGTCCCGAGTCTGGGACCTGCGCGCCGCGGCCTGAATGGCCGTTGGTCACCCCAGCCGGTGACGCACGTTGACTCCACCCGATGACGAACTTCTCTGCCCGCCAGTCGGGTGACTCGGGACTCTGGAAGCACTGGGACCGGATGGACCGGGACCCACACAGAGAAGGTGAACATCATGCGCGCCACGTTTGACAAGTTGATCTCATGGGGCGGCCTGCTGCTCGTTGCCGTCCTGCTCGCCGCAGGTGGTCTGCTCACGTGGGCCAGCACGTTCGTCGGGAACCAGGTGCACGACCAGCTCGCGGCCCAGTCGATCACGATGCCGACGAGCCAGACCGGACTCACTGACCTCCCCGCGGCCGACCGCGCCGCCCTCGACCAGTACGCCGGCCAACAGCTGACGACCGGTCCGCAGGCCAAGGCCTATGCCAACCACTACATCCAGGTCCACATGAACGAGGCCTCGAAGGGTCAGACCTACGCACAGGTCAGCGGCCAGTACATCCAGCAGTGCAGTGATCCTGCCAAGGCGAAGAGCGCAGCGTGCCAGGAGATGGGCGGACTGCGGCAGACGATGTTCATGGGCGACACGCTGCGCGGTCTGCTGCTCTACGGATACGCGTTCGCCACGGTCGGCACGATCGCCGGGTACGCCGCCATCGCGGCCTTCGGTGGCGCGGTCGTCCTGTTCGCCCTGGTCGCCCTCGGCTTCTGGCACGCGCGTCGTGCCACTCACCCCGTGGCCGTGGTGGCGCAGGCGGTGGGCGCGCACGCCTGACACCGCGGTGCACATCGAGGGCCGGTGCCGCAAGGCGCCGGCCCGTCGGTGCGTTCTAACGGGGTCCGTCGCTGGTCGCGACCACGTCAGAGGACCTCCATCCCATTGCGCCCCCACGTGACGTGCGCGTACGTTCGAGGCACGAACTCGTGTAGACGAGTTTCGTCGGATGCCTTGTGGTGGCCGGTGACCCTGTCACTGGTCGATGTGCCCGGAGTGCGCGTCAGCCCTTTTCCAGCCGACCCAGCCCGCACCTCCATCTCGGACGTGTCGCTCGTGCGATGCGCCGTCCGCAGACCACTTCTCTCGGGACTCAGCACCCGTGCAGGAGCAGTCCCATGGAGCGACTCGCCCGTCTTGTGATGCATCACCGTCGGATCGTCAGTGGTGTGTGGCTGCTGCTGTTCCTCGGCGGTCTCTTCTCGGCCGGGCAGCTCAGTGGCCGGCTCTCGCTGGACTTCTCGTTGCCCGGCCAGCCGGGCGACCGGGCTGAGCAACAGCTCATCGACACCTACGGGGTCAGTACCTTCGACTCCTATCTCGCCGTCGTCACCGTCCCGGAGGGCCAGACGGTCCGGCAGGCGGATGCCGGGGTGGCTCAGGTCTTCGCCGCGGCCGTGGCCGTCGGTGCCGGACGTACACCTGCGCGTCGTGGACTACGCCAGCACCGGCGACCCCGCGTTCATCACCGAGAACGGACGCACGACCTTCGCGCTCATCCAGGCGCCGGTCCCCACGACCCTGGGTCCCTACATCGAGGTCGAGATCGACCCAGCATTGGCCCAGGCAGCTCGAGCGCAAGGCTTCGACAGCGGACTGACGTCCTACGGTCTGCTCGGCGCCGGCGGAGACCAGCAGGGCCCCAGCCTCCTGCTCGAGACACTGCTCGCCGCCGCCTGTGCGCTCCTGGTGCTCGCGTTCGTGTTCGGGTCCTTCCTGGCCCTGCTCCCGATGCTCATCGCCGCGGTGTCGATCCTGACGACCTTCATGCTCGTGCTCGGGCTCACGACGTTCAGCGAGGTCAGCGTCATCGTGCAGTTCCTCATCGCCCTCATCGGTCTCGGTGTGGCACTCGACTACTCCCTTCTGCTGGTGTCGCGATGGCGAGAGGAGCGCGCGCACGGTCGCAGCAACGAGGAGGCGGTGATCGTGGCCATGAAGACCGCTGGCCACGCCGTGTTCGCCTCCGGGGTCACCGTCGCGATCAGCTTGCTCGCCCTGCTGGTGATACCCGTGCCGGCCCTGCGCAGCATGGGGGTCGCAGGCATGTTGATCCCTCTGGTCAGCGTCTCCGCCGTCCTGACCCTGCTGCCGGCACTGCTCTCCAGTGTCGGACCGCGGATCGACTACCCGCGCATCCGACATGAAGGCGTACCGTCGCGCGGCTGGTCGGCCTGGGCGCGTGGCATCGTCCGCCACCGGTTCGTGGCCGCTGCCGCGGCCATGGCCGTGCTGGCCATCCTGATCGTCCCTCTCTTCAGCATCGCGATCGGTCCCGGATCGAGCCTGGACTCCCTGGCGCGCGGCGGTCCGCGGTACGACACACTGCACACCCTCACCGATGGAGGCATCGGATCCGGGGCCCTCACTCCCATCGAGGTGCTCGTGCCGGCCGGAGACGCGAAAGCTGCGGCTGCAGCCGCGCGTGGCGTCGACGGCGTACAGCTCGCGGTCGTCGGGACCGTCAAGGGCGACGAGGCAGTGGTCGACGTGTTCCCGACCGCCGCCACGCTGAACAGTGACTCGGCCACCGTGGTCGACGACATCCGGGCGGCCGTCGACCCGGTCGTCGCCGGCGACGCGGGCGTGACCGGCTTGGGCCCGACCATCTCGGACTACTTCAGCGCGGTCTACGACAAGTTCCCCTACGTGCTGGCGCTGATCGCTCTGATCACCTACGTCCTGCTCGTGCGCACCTTCCGGTCCGTGCTCCTTCCGCTCAAGGCGGTCCTGCTCAATCTGCTGTCGTTGGCGGCCGTGTTCGGCTCCGTCGTGTTCTTCTGGCAGATGGGCCACGGGTCCGACCTGGTCTTCGGCGTGTCGGCGACCGGGGCCATCAACTTCTGGCTACCGGTGGTGATCTTCGCGTTCCTGTTCGGACTGTCGATGGACTATGAAGTGTTCATCCTGGCGCGGATGCGAGAGGAGTACGACCGCACCGGAGACACCTCCATGGCGGTGATCACCGGCATCGGACGGACCGGGCGGCTCGTCACCTCGGCGGCTCTCATCCTCTTCTTCGCGTTCATCGCGCTCGCGGCCTCACCCGGCACCGACGTCAAGGTCCTGGGCACGGCCCTGGGGGTGGGCATCCTGATCGACGCCACCATCGTCCGCGCGCTCCTCGTGCCTGCCCTCGTCAGCGTCTTCGACCGATGGAACTGGTGGCTCCCCACCTGGGTCGCACGTGCCCTGTTCGTGGAACCGTCACCCCTTCGACGGCTCGAGCCGCCGGAGACCCTGCCCGAGCCGGACCAGGTGCCCGCCGGCGTGAGCTGAAGGCTTCGCCGTGTCACGGCAGCGAACTGGGGCCGGTAGCCCTGTGCCTGGGTCTCGACCCGTGCCGGCACAGGGGAAGTGCTAGTCGAGGGCACCGGCCTCGTAACAACGCACGACCAGCTCGGTGCGGTGCCGGGAGCCGGACTTGGCCAGCAGTGAGCGCAGGTGGCTCTTCACGGTCTCCACCGACACCACGAGTGATGCGGCGATCTCGGCGTTGGTCTGGCCGCGGGCCACGTGGGTCAGGACGTCGCGCTCACGGGTTGTGAGTCGGTGCACCCAGGCCGGCTTGGTCACCGTTCGACGCGGAGCCGCCACCCGGCGGATGGCGTCCGGGAAGACCAGGGAGTCGGTGCGAGCGACCGTACGCACGGCGGCCAGCAGGTCCTCGGGGCGTGCTCGCTTCAGGACGAAGCCGCGGGCTCCTGCCAGCAGCGCGTCGTGCACGGCGTCGTCGCTCTCGAACGTGGTGATCACCACGACCGCCGGGCTGTCGGGCCGCGCGGTGAGCCGGGTGGTGGCGGCGATGCCGTCGACGCGTGGCATGCGCACGTCCATCAGCACGACGTCGGGCCTGGTTCGCGCCACCAGCGCGGGCACGTCGACCCCGTCGGCGCCCTGACCTACCACCTCGATGTCGGGTTCGAGGTCGAGGACCGCAGCGAGGCCCGAGCGCACCAGTTCGTCGTCGTCGACCACGACGATCCGGATCACGTCGTGGGTGTCGGCCGACTGAGAGGGAGTCTGGCGGTCAGCAGCCACGTGGCACCTCCTTCCGGCCCGGCCGTGATCTGCCCGTCGGCGAGCAGCACGCGCTCGTGCAGCCCGGTCAGCCCGGCTCGCTCCGGTGCCCTGGAGCCGCCGCGACGGATCGGGTTGCGGACCTCGATGCACACGTACTCGTGGTCCGAGTGCATCCGGAGGGTGGCCGATCCGGTGCCGTGGCGGGTGGCGTTCGTCAGCGCCTCGCGGATCACTGCTCGTGCGGTGTCCGGGCAGCCGTGCTCGACATGGAACCCCGGGGGCACGACGAGCTCGACGTCGAGCGTCGACTCGTGGACGAGCGCCCGGGCGATCTCCACCAGGTCCGTCGCCGCGAGCTCGCCGGAGACGTCGGAGCCGCCCTCCGCTCCGTCGCGCAACGTGCGCACCACGCCGTCGACGTCAGCCTGAGCTCGCCGGCCCAGGTCCTCGATCGCGGCCAGGGCGCGTTCCGTCGCCTGGGGGTCGGTTGGCAGCAACCGGCGCGCGGCGGTGGCCTGCACGGTCATGGCGGTCAGGGTGTGCCCGAGCCGGTCGTGCAGGTCGCGGGCCACGGCATTGGCGCGGGCCAGCACCCGCTCCCGGTCGGCGGCGACGCCGACCCGCTCGATGAGTGTGGGCCCGAGCACCCGCGGCGCCAGGGCGACGAGCAGGCGGGCTGCTGCGCCCAGGACCGCCAGGCACACGCCGAGGGCCAGGAGACCAGGAACCACCAACCAGATGGCGTGCCAGCCGCTTCCCGTGTGAGTGGCCTTCCCGATGCCCGGCCAGGTCATGGTGCGGTCACCGGACAGGGGAAAGGAGACCAGCGTGATCCCGAACGGCACCAGGTACAGGATCGCGGCCGCGACCACGAGCCCCAACCCGATGAGCAGCGACAGCCAGGCTGCGCCGCGTCGTCGCGAGGGCCAGGCGCGTGGCGAGCGGACGTCGGGCAGCACCCCCTCGTCGTACTCGAGCAGCGCGCGAGCCGTCGACACCTCCACCTGCCGCACGGGCGGCAGCAGGGACGCCCACACCACCACGGCCACGAAGGCGATCGCCAGCAGTGTCAGCAGCCACAGGGTGAGCGTGCTCGGGTTCTCGGTGGTCATCGAGGCGCCGATCGTGGCGGCCGCAGCAACCACCGGAAGGCAGAGCGCGACCGCGAGGAACACGTGGGCGACGCTGCCCCACGCCGATGCCCCCGAGTGCTTCACCGGCCCAGCGTCGCACGCGGCGCACCCTGCGAGCACCCTCGATCGAGGGAGGGCGTTCCCTCCGGAGGGGGATGGCCGGCGACCGAGTCATGGCGACCGTGGAGCCATGACGATCTCGACCACGATGTCAGCCCGCACCACCTGGTCCCCGGAGGCAGGTGAGGACACCCGCGCTCGACGGACCGCCCTTGCTGCGTACACGGCGCTGGGCTGGGTGGTGCTGTTCTTCTCCTTCCACGTCTACTGGTACCTCGGTGGCTCCCTCGCGAGCCCCGGCGATCTGCCGGCCCTCGTGCCTGGCACGCACGCGGCCGCGGCCGGCTCCGCGCACGCGCGAGTGCAGCTGGTCGCCTGGATCGTCGAGGTTCCGGTCGACTCCGCCTGGCCGATCGGTGCGTTGGTGTGTCTCGCGATCGCTCGGGGATGGGCGCGAGGTCGACTCGCGCGGGCCACCAAGGTGCTGGTCTGGATCGGGTGTGTCGTGCTCCTCCTGCGCGGCGGCTCGGGGATCCTCGACGACGCGACCCGCGCCACCGGACTCCTCCCGAACGGGATCACCGGGCTCTCGCTCCAGGCCACGACGGGTCATGCCCACCTCCGCTGGGCCGACTGGACGATCGACGCGTACTTCTTGGCGGGCGGGATCATCTTCTGGGTCCTCGCCATTCTGCACGTCAAGCAGCCAGCCGAATCCCGAGGCCACTGGGCGCCAACCCCGGCGGAGGACCGGCTGCCCAGGAACGAGCTCGTCGGAGCCATCGAGCCGGCCCCGGCCGAGGTTCTGTCCGAGGAGACTCCGGTATTCGAACCGCCGGCGCAGCAGCCGGTGCCGCGATGGGCCACACGCCTGGCACACGTCATTCCGTTGCTGGTCCTGCCCTCCGGTCTCTGGCGCTGGGCCGTCGCGTTCGGTTTCCCGATGGGCATGTTGAACAGCGCGGGGCACCTGGACGTCCTGCGCGGCTGGCCGGCGGTCTACGTCGCCGTGATCAGCCTCGTGTCGGAGGCTGTCGCACTGACCGCGTTCGGGCTGGTCCAACCGTTGGGAGAGGAGGTCCCGCGGTGGTCACCGTTCTTCGGCGGCCGCGCGGTCCGTCCGAAAACCGTGATCGTCGCCGCCACCGTGGGTTCGGTGGCCCTGATGCTGATCTGGACGGTGGGGTTCTGGGGTGTCTGGACCAGTGGTCAGCCGGGCCCCATGGCCAGCCCGTTCTGGGCGGCCGTCTTCACTCTCTGCTATGCGCCGTTGAACCTCTGGGGCCCGGCACTGCTCCTCCTGACTCTCGCCTATCGCCGCAGGGCAGCATCCGCCGTGGATCGCGGTGCGACCGAGTCGAACGGCGTCGCGGCGCGGGTCGGATAGCGGGAGGGTGCTCATGCAGCGCCTTTCGACCGGGACTTGTTGGTCGCAAGGCCCCCGGTAGACACTCGAGGCATGGCGGGTGAAGCGTCGGACCATGCGAGCGCAGCACAGGGACGTGCTGCCGGACGTTTTCGTCACCTGCCAGCCCCGATTCGCGTTGAGGACACCGTGACGTCGATCCCAGGACAACTACCCGAACCCAGCGGTGGACGGAATGCGTTCATCGATGCGGCTGTGAACGCGGGCGGCTGACTCTGCTGCTTGTAGGTCGCCGGATCACCGGGTGCTCCCGTCCACCGCTTCCCCTGGTGCTAGGGGGTTGTCAGCCACCCGCCGTTGGTCGCCAGCGTGCGCACCTCTGACAAGCTCAGGACCGGGTGCGACCGGTTGACCTGCTCGGCGTTGACGTAGTTGGTCGAGCCGACCTGCACCGACGTGCCGTCCCGTTCGATCAGCGTCGCCTCGACCAGGCGCGCGTCGTCGGCGCCACCAGTGACGTCGGGCCGCTGCTCGAAGACCTGGAAGAGCCAGCCCCCGTCGACCGCGTGACAGACCTCGGCTGAGCCGGCTGTGCCGACCAACGCGCACTTGTGTGCCGCATTGCGTGCGTCGCGCTCTTGTTCCTGTCGTGACGTCGAGGACGGCGCGGTCACGGCCACGTGAACCATGCCCGCCCCTGCGGAATCAGGGTCGAAGCTGCGTGAGGCCAGGGCGTAGGAGGAGTTGCCGTTCGTCCCGCTGGACGACTGGTCGTCCAGCGCCGAGCTCGAACCGTCCAGGGCCGCCGCCAGGCGGGCCTGCAGATCGGGCAGGGACGGGACGCCGTGCGCCGCCGGTGGCGGCGTCGCACGGGCCGCGATCGACCCGGTCGACGTGGCCGCGTCGATCGTGGTCACGCTCGTGTCTGGTCCACCGCGAGCCAGGGCGGGCGCGACCAGGGCCGTCACGCAGGCGGCGGAGACCCCGACGGTGGCGGCCAGCCGCCGCCGTCGGTGGCTCTGGCGTCCCTGCGCCATGGCGCGCTGCACGAGCGCCTGCGAGTCGTAGGCGGCGTCGATGTCGGTGGCGCCGTCCAGGAGGTCTGTCACGTCGTTCATGTCGTGTCCTCTCATGTCGATGATGTTGTCTGGTGCGTGTGGGACCCGAGGTGCTCGCGGAGCCTGGCGGCGGCTCGCGACGAGCGGGTCCTCACGGCGCTGGGGCTGAGGTCGAGTTGGTGGGCGACCGTCGCCACGTCCTGGTCCAGCAGGAAGCGGTAGATCAGGACCGCCCGGTCGAGGGGCGCCAGCAGCAGCAGCGCCCGGCGGAGGTCCTCTGTCTCCTCCGGCCGAGTCGGCCCATCGTCTGCCACGTCCGCGGTGTCCTCCGTCGGGATCTCCGAGCTGGCACGGAGCCGACGTTGGTCGATGAACAAGCGGGCCTGCATGGTCCGCACGTACGCGACCGGGTTCTCCGCCCGACGGATGCGGGCCCAGCGCACGTAGGCCTTCGCCAGGGTCGCCTGGGTCAGGTCCTCGGCATCCGCGAGGTTGCCGGTCAGGCCGACCGCCGTCCGCAGCAGCTCCCTGGTGCGAGCACGGGCGAACTCCTCGAAGTCGTGGTGGTCAGTGCGTCGCACGGGCACCTCCTTCCTCGTAGTCTCCCGGTTTCACCCGGTGTCGTGCCGGCCGCCCGGTGATGGCTTCAGACGACGCAACCTCGTCATCAGGTAGACGGGTCGACAGGGGTCAGGTGTTGCAGCTCTGTCGACGTGAGGACAGTGGTAGGTCAGCGCGAGGGCTCAGGCTGATGAGAGGTCGTGTGCCTGAGGCCGCGCCATCGACCGTTCTCAGGCACACGACCTCACCACCGGGTGTCGAGCGGGCGCGAGCCTTGGCTCAGAACTCGGTGATGACCGAGAACCCGAGCGTCTCGAAGGAGTCCATGGCGTCCAGGACCGACTGAGCGTCCGCGAGGGCGAGGCGCTGGCCGACGATCCGTGCGGGCTGGAGAGCGCCGGAGCTGACCAGCGCCAGCAGGCGCGGGTAGTCGGCGTGCGGGTTGCCGACGCTGCCGACCAGCTCGATCTCCGACTCGATGACGTGGTCGAGGGGGATCGAGACCTGCCCCTGCTCGGCCTGGCTGGTCAGCCCGACCTGCGCGAGCCGGCCGCCCTTGCGCAGCGACATCACCGCCGAGGTGACGACGGCCTGGGCGCCGATCCCGCCGATGGCCAGGTGTGCGCCGACTCCGGTCAGGTCCCGGACCACTGCGGGGGCGTCCTGCTCCCGCGCGTTGATCGTGTGGACGGCGCCCTCGGCCCGGGCCTTGTCCAGCTTGTCATCGGCCAGGTCGACCGCGATGACCTGGCCGCCGAGTGCGGCTGCGATCTGCACCGCGGAGAGGCCGACGCCGCCGGCGCCGTACACGACGACCCACTCGCCAGGGGCCATCCGCCCCTGCCGGGTGACTGCGTGGAACGCCGTCATGTAGCGGCAGCCGATGGCCGCGGCGCTGAGGGCGTCGACGTTGTCGGGCAGCGCGATGCAGTTGTAGTCGGCGTTGCGGATCTCGGTGTACTCGGCGTACCCGCCCGCGTGGGTGAGGCCGGTGAACTCCATCGCGTCGCACAGGTTGGAGCGACCGGTCAGGCAGTAGGGGCACCGCCCGCAAGCCTCGTGGAAAGGCGTGGTCACGCGGTCGCCGACCTGCACCGAGGTCACGCCCGCACCGACCTCGACGACCGTGCCGCCGAACTCGTGGCCCATCACCAGCGGCAGCTCCGGGCTCATCCCGACCCAGCCCCAGTCGCCGTTCCACACATGCCAGTCGGTCCGGCAGATGCCCTCGGCCTCGACCTTCAGCACCACCGCGCCAGGCGACGGGTGCGGGTCAGGGAGCTCCATCAGGACGAGCGGCTCGCGGGTCTTCTCCAGGCGGGCGGCCTTCATGGCGTCTCGGACTCCTCGGTGCGTGGGGACGGTACGACGGGCAGTGGGGTCACTGCACCACGGGGACGGCGGCGGTGCTCACGGTCCTGACCCGGGCCAACGGGTAGTACACAGCGAAGGTGACGATGATGCCGACGATCCAGGCCACGTCCACGTTGTCGAGCGCCTTGGACGCCGGCCCGGTGTAGAAGCTCAGCGTGAAGAACGGCACCTGGGCCAGCACGCCGACGACGTAGGCGATCATCGCGGGCCAGATCACCTGGCCGTAGATGCCGCCTCTCCCGTCGAAGAACGACGGCACGTCGTAGTGGGCGCGCTTGATCAGGTAGTAGTCGATCAGGTTGACCGCCGACCAGGGGATCAGCACGTAGAGCAGCATCAGGATGAAGTTGCTGTAGTTGGCCAGGAAGCCGTCGGCCAGGAACAGCGCGAGGTAGAGGCCGATCGCGACCCACAGGACCGTGAGCCCGGCGCGCGCTCTGGCACCCGGGAGCCAGTCGGCCTTGAAGGTCTGCACCAGCGTGATGCCGCACAGCACCGGCCCGTAGAGGTTGATCACCGACGCGTCGACCGCACCGAGGAAGAACACCAGCATCACCAGCCAGGCGATGCCGCCGGTGTAGGTGTCGATCGTCGAAAGGGGGTCGCCGTCGGGCGCGATCGCCCCGGCCAGCACGCCCACCAACATCAGGACGGTGCCGCCGATCGTGGTGCCGCTCCAGGTGAACGCGAAGGTGCGGGGGCTGCTGATGTCGACCGGCATGTAGCGCGAGTAGTCCGAGACGTACGGCGCGTAGGCGATCTGCCACACCGCCGCGACGGAGGTCATCCCGAGAAACCCGGCCAGGTCGAAGCCGCCGCTGGAGAACGCCGAGGACGGGACGCCCTTGCCGAGGAACATCCAGCAGGCGCCGAGGATCAGGGCGATCCCGAAGAGTGGCAGGGCCACCTTGTTCACCACGTGGATGAGGCGGTAGCCGAAGATCACGATCGCGCCGGTGACCACCGCGGTGACGATGATCCCCGCGTTGACCGAGAGGCCGCCGTCGAACGCCTGGTTGAGGGACTGCCCGCCCAGGATCAGGATCGAGGCCAGGAAGCCGATGAGTTCGTGACCGGCATCTCACTGATGATCGACGGCGGGGAAACGATCGCGTGAGGACAGGTGTCGGCACGACGGTCCGGGCCTGACGGAGGCATCGATTCGAACCGGTGAGCCCCAGGGCGTCCATGCGACACAGGTCTGACTGCCCCGCGCGCGCGTCGGTCAGTCCCCGTGAACTGCCGCGCGCCGGAACCGGCCGGGGGTCGTGCCGTTGGCCTCACGGAACGAGCGGCTGAACGCGGACTCTGATCGGTAACCCACCTGTGCTGCGATGGTGGCGACGGTGGAGTCGGTGGTGGCGAGCAGCTCCGCGGCCGTCATCAGCCGGGCCTGGGTCAGGAAGGCGCCGACGGTCATGCCGGTGCTCCGGCCGAAGCGCCGGATGAAGGTGGCCCGCGACATCGCCGCGGCCCGGCTCAACCGCTCGATCGACCACTCAGCTCCCGGATCTTCCAGGATCTGCTCGATCGCCCCGGCGATCCGGTCATCGCTGGCCGCGGTCCACAGCGTCGCATCGGTCGCTAGCGCCCCGCGACGTACGCAGCACCATCGTCAACAGCACCGTGGACAGGGCCGACAGGATCGCCGCCGTCCCATCGCCTTCCCGCTGCGCCTCACCGCGCATCAAGGCGCTCAGCATCCGCAAGCACGTCATCGCTGTCGGCGGACCGCCCGAACGAGACCTGAACCGGATCGGGCAGGCTCCGGAACAGCATCGCGCCGGCGCCAGCGCCGAACGTGTAGTGCCCGCAGAACAGGTCGAGCACCGGCTCGGCCGCCGACGCTCGCTGCGCGTCGTCGTGAACGCGTCCCCAGTGGCCTCGGCAATCCCCTGGGCCGTCCCTCGGCCGGCCGTGACGACGCGGTGCGGCGCGCCGCTCGGGATGACCACCACGTCCCCCGGCACGAGATCGAGCACGGCGGCGACCGCACCTGGAGCTGGCAGCGTGCCCTCCAGCAGCACGTGGAACGGCGCCTGCAGCGAGCCGTGCGCCGCGACGTCCATGCGTGTCCCGGCGCCCAAGCAGGCAGCGCTTGTCCAGACTCGGCAGCGACGCGGGCCAGACCGATGACGTGACTGACGGCGTCCATGTGAGACTCTCTGAGCAGAAAATCGAGACTCTGATGGCCTGGTGGGCTCAACCATAGCGCGCGAAGACTCGACGGCATGGAAACCACACCCACCCACCTCAGCGCCGACGTTCTCGTCGTCGGATTCGGCAAGGGCGGCAAGACCGCAGCTCACGCGCTCACCGACGCCGGCCAGCGCGTGATCCTCGTCGAGCAGTCCGAGAACATGTACGGCGGCACCTGCCCCAACGTCGGCTGCGTGCCCACCAAGATGCTCGTCCACTACTCCGGCGCCAAGCGCATCGAGGATGACGCACAGCAGTTCTTCGCCAACTCCGTCGCCGGCGTTCGTGCCCTGACGAGCGCCTTCCGGGCCGGCAACTTCGACAGTCTCGACGGCAAGGACACCGCCACCGTCATCACCGGCGCGGCCCGTTTCGTCGACGCCCACACCGTCGCCATCGGCGAAGGCCAGGACCGCATCACATGTCACCGCGCCGACCATCCTCATCAACACCGGTTCCGAGCCGGTCATCCCCGACATCCCGGGCCTGGCCGGCAGCAAGCACCTCGTCAGCAGCACCGACCTGATCCAGCAAGACAAGCTGCCGGCCCGCCTGGTCATCGTCGGCGGCGGCTACCTGGGCCTGGAGTTCGCCGCGATCTACCAGCACTTCGGCACCGACGTCACCGTGCTCGAGACCGCCGAACGCCTGCTCGGCCGCGAGGACGAGGACATCGCCCAGGCCGTCACCGACATCCTCGTCCGGCGACGGCATCCAGCTCATCACCGCAGCCACGGTCGTCGATGTCCGTGACAACGACACCACCTCCACCGTCGTCTACGAGAAGGACGGCCAGACCCTCTCCGTCGAGGCCGAGGCCGTGCTCGCCGCGACCGGCCGCAGGCCCGCCATCTCGAACCTCAACCTCGAGGCCGCCGGGCGTGCGCACCACGCGCGGCGGAGCGATCGAGGTCGACGAGCACCTCCGCACCAGCCAGCCGCACATCTTCGCCCTCGGCGACGTCAACGGCGGCCCGCAGTTCACCTACGTCTCCCTCGACGACGCCCGGATCGTCCTCGACCAGCTGCTCGGCACGGCACGCGCACCACCGCCGACCGGGTCGCCGTCCCGCAGACCCTCTTCATCACCCCGCCCCTGGCAACCGCCGGCCTCACCGAGAAGGAGGCTCGCGCCCAGGGCCGCCACATCACCGTCGCCCGCGAGAACGTCGCCGACATCATCGCGATGCCTCGCGCCTACACCGTGGAAGAGACCCGTGGCGTCATGAAGTTCATCGTCGACGCCGACACCGACCTCATCCTCGGCGCCGCGCTGCTGAGCATCGACGCCCAAGAAATCATCAACACCGTCACGCTCGCGATGCGCCACCGCATCACCGCCACCGACCTACGCGACGCGATCTACACCCACCCCAGCTCGACCGAAGCCCTCAACGAGGTCTTCGACAAGACCATCTGAGCGGCCATCAACGCCTCAGTCGGCCGGAACATCCCTGCCAGCCCAAGGAACCAAACATGAAGACACCCGATGGTCCGCAAGGTGAGCCCGCGAAGTCACGGACCCGCGTCACCGCGGCGCCGCGCTCCCGGACAAAGGCAAGTGACTCAAGCCCGGTGGGAGCAGACCCGAGCCATGGCCAGACCAGCACGCCGATCATGGGCAGGCCCGACTACGGCCAGACCAGCACCCCGATCATGGGCAGGCCCGCCTACGGCCCGACCAGCACCCCGATCATGGGCAGGCCCGACTATGACCGGACCAGAACCACGCCACGCCGCGAGGGACACCTTCGCAAATCGCGATGGCGATCGGTGCCACGAGTCTGGCTGTGGCTCCGTCGGCCTTGAGGTCGACAGCGCCTCCGAGTCATCACCACCGCGCTGACGCCAGTGAACGTGCTCGCGATCCCAGGTTGGAGCTCCACCGAGCTCGGTGACCTCGGCACTGTCGTCCGGCGGCTCGCCTGCGCTCGCGGTCGCCCGGTGGGTCAGGGCCATTCAGGCACCTGGCCGGTGGGCATCACCCACCCGCGACTAGATGTCGTAGTAGAGCTCGAACTCGTGGGGGTGGGGGCGCAGGGCGACCGGTTGGATCTCCTGGGTGCGCTTGTAGTCGATCCAGGTCTCGATCAGGTCGCCGGTGAAGACGCCGCCCTCGAGCAGGAACTCGTGGTCCTCCTCGAGCGAGTCCATCACCGCGTTGAGCGAGGCGGGCACGGTCGGGATGTCGGCGTGCTCGTCGGGGGGCAGCTCGTAGAGGTCCTTGTCGACCGGCTCGTGCGGCTCGATCTTGTTCTTGATCCCGTCGATGCCGGCCAGCAGCATCGCGGAGAACGCGAGGTAGGGGTTGGCCGAAGGGTCGGGGCAGCGGAACTCGATGCGCTTCGCCTTCGGGTTCGACCCCGTGATCGGGATGCGCACGCAGGCCGACCGGTTGCGCTGGCTGTAGACCAGGTTGACGGGGGCCTCGAAGCCGGGCACGAGCCGGTGGTAGGAGTTCACGGTCGGGTTGGTGAAGGCCAGCAGCGACGGGGCGTGCTCGAGGATGCCGCCGATGTAGTAGCGGGCGATGTCGGACAGCCCGGCGTACCCGGTCTCGTCGTAGAACAGCGGCTCGCCGTCGTTCCAGATCGACTGGTGGCAGTGCATGCCCGAGCCGTTGTCACCGAAGATCGGCTTCGGCATGAACGTCGCGGTCTTGTCGTTGCGCCAGGCGACGTTCTTGACGATGTACTTGAACTTCATCACGTCGTCGGCGGCCTTGAGCAGCTCGTCGAAGTTGTAGTTGATCTCGGCCTGGCCGGCGGTGCCGACCTCGTGGTGGGCTCGCTCGACGGTGAGGCCGGACTTCTCCAGCTCGATCACCATCTCGTCACGCAGCTCGCCGAAGTGGTCGTACGGCGCCACCGGGAAGTAGCCGCCCTTGTACCGCACCTTGTAGCCGCGGTTGTTGTCCTCGGAGCCGGTGTTCCAGGCGCCTGCCTCGGAGTCGATGTGGTAGTACCCGGCGTTCACCTTGGTCTCGAAGCGCACCGAGTCGAAGACGTAGAACTCCGCCTCGGGAGCGAAGTACGCCGTGGTGCCGATGCCGGTCGACGCCAGGTAGGCCTGGGCCTTGCGGGCGATGTTGCGCGGGTCGCGCGAGTAGGCCTCACCGGTCAGCGGGTCGTGGATGAAGAAGTTCACGACCAGCGTCTTCGCCGTGCGGAACGGGTCGATGTACGCCGTGGTCGGGTCGGGGAAGAGCGACATGTCCGACTCGTGGATCGCCTGGAACCCGCGGATCGAGGAACCGTCGAAGTTCAGGCCGTTGTCGAAGACCGACTGGTCGAAGGACGAGACCGGGACCGTGAAGTGCTGCATGATCCCGGGCAGGTCGCAGAAGCGGACGTCGATCATCTCGACGCCCTCGTCCTTCACGTACTTCAGCAGGTCGTCGCTGGTGGCGAACATTCGTCCTCCTCGGCCGGTGGTCGCGGCCTGGGTCGGTGCGGTGTGGGCGCTGCGGGCTGCGGCGGCGTAGTCACCGTAGGAGCGGCCAGTTTCTCGACCGTATCCCCTGTGTTTCGCCGATGTAACAGGGGTGGGACGCCGGCCCTAGTCTGGCCTGGTGCCCGTGCCCGACCTGCCGTTCGAGACGGCCTCGTGGGCACGCCGGGTCCTGGCCCTGCTCGTCGACTACGCCGCCTGCTGGGGCGTGATGCTGGCGATCTACGGCAGCGACTGGTTCGGCAACGGGAGTCTCCCGTCGCTCTACCTGAACCTGCTGTTCATCGGGGAGTCCGCGCTCCTGATGGCGCTCTCCGGGGGCTCGTTCGGCCAGCTCGCCACCCGGCTGCGCGTCGTCCGGGTCGACGGCGACGGCCGACCCCTCAGCCTGCTGACGGCGCTGCTGCGGCAGGTGCTGATCTGCCTGGTGATCCCGCCCCTGGTGTTCCGCCCCGACGGGCGAGGCCTCCACGACATGATCTGCCGCTCCGCGACCGTCCCCCTGCCCTCGCGGACCGACACCGGTTCGTGATCGGTTCCGTGTTTGCGATGCCGACCTCGCGGTTACCCTGAATCGAACGCTCGGAATGCCGGGTGACCGGTTTCGCTCACGGGGAGCGCGGCCAGACCACGTGGAGCCCTGGAGGACCCCATGCGCAGCCTGACCCTTCGCAAGGCAGCCCTGGCTGCCGTCGTACCGCTCGCCCTCGGCTCGCTCGCCGCGTGCGGAAGCGGGAACGGCGACTCGCAGACCGCAGCAGACCCGGCGGCGCCGTCGTCCTCGACGTCGACGCCGCCCGACACCTCGTCGCCCTCGTCTGCGAGCGGAGACGCCCAGGGCAGCACGGTCGACCCCGCGGCGTTCGTGGCCAAGCTGAAGGCGGCCGCGAAGGCGATCACGACGGCTCGCTTCACCCTGGCGATGGACCTGAGCGGCCAGAGCGTCAACGCGAAGGGCGCGATCGACATGACGGGCGACACGCCCGCCATGCAGCTGTCGATGGACCTCACCAGCATGGGCACGCCGACCGACATGCGCATCGTCGACGGCGTCATGTACATCCAGGACCCGACCTCAGGCGGCGGCAAGTACCTGAAGATGGACCTCAGCGACCCGAACGGCCCGATGGCCGGCATGGGTGACGCCCTGACCAACTACGACCCCCAGGCGATGATCGGGAGCATCTCGCCCGACGCCTTCAAGAAGGTCACCGACCTGGGCTCGGAGAGCATCGGCGGCCAGGACCTCCACCACTACCGGGTCGTCCTCGACACCCACGCCGCGACCTCGATGCTCAAGAACCTGCCGAGCACGGCGTCGCTGCCCAAGACGATGGCCTACGACATGTGGCTCGACAGCCAGGACCGGATGGCGCGGTTCAAGATGCTGTTGAAGAACGTCAGCCAGGTGACCGCGACCTACACCGACTACGGCGCCGACGTCCACATCACCGCTCCGCCGGCCTCGCAGATCACCGAGATCCCGGGCTCGTCGTCCTGACCGACCTCGTCCGCTCGTAGTGACGGGCGACGCGCGCCCGGTTGCCGCAGCCCGCGGAGCACCACGCACGTCGTTCGCGCGTCTGCTCGAAGAACATCACGCACCCCGGTCCGCCGCAGGCGCGCACGCGGGCCCGCCGGTCGCTCGTCAGCAGCTCGACGACCGAGCCGGCGAGGAGCGCGAGGCTGAGGGGGACCGGATCGGCCGCCGACCGCCGCACGACGACGGGGTCGGTCGCGCGCGAGGCTCGGACGACGAGCTCGGGCCAGAGCGGAGCCGCCGCGGCCGACTCGTTCAGCGCCGCCACGTCGGCTGCCGCCGGCGTCGTCATCGTCGTGAGGGCCGTCAGCAGCCGGCGAGCTGTCTCGCGCAGCTCCTGGAACGCCGCCACGTCGCGGGCGGAGACCCGGCCTGGGAGTCCGTTGTCCGAGAGCCACCCCTGGAGCCCGCGCACCGTCGCGAGCAGGTCGACCGGCTGGCCGCGCTGCGCGTAGCGCGTGTTCGCGAAGCGGACGGCCAGGGAGTCGGTCATGGCGACATCGTATCGCGAGACTAATGGTTTCTGCCTTGTCAGCGTTAGGAGCGGCATGTGAGGATCTAACGGTTCGTTGCCGAGAACCGTTAGGGAGAGCACGTGTCCACGCAGTCCCCGGACCTGGCCGCGCCGGCTGCGGTCGGAGCGCCGAGCCTGTGGCGTCACCCGGACTTCAGGCGACTGTGGATCGGCGAGACGTTGTCGCTCTACGGCACGCAGGTCACGACCCTGGCGCTGCCGCTGGCCGCGGTGACGGCGTTCGGAGCCAGCCCCGCGCAGGTCGGCCTCCTGCGCTTCCTCCAGCTGGTGCCCTACCTGGGCCTGGCCCTGCTCCTCGGCGCGTGGGTCGACCGGCGGCGCAAGCGACCGGTCCTGATCGGCACCAACGTGGGCCGCATGGCGCTGATCGCGGCGGTGCCTGTCCTGCACTGGACGCACCAGCTCACGATGGGGTGGCTGCTGGTGGTCGCGGCCGCGGTCGGGATCTGCTCGGTGCTCTTCGACGTGACCTGGATGTCGTTCGTCCCGGCCGTGGTGGCCGACCCGACACGCTACGTCGAGGCGAATCAGAAGCTGGGCGTCACGGCTTCCTCGGCGGACGTCGCGGGGCCCGGACTGGCCGGGCTGCTGGTGGGGCTGCTGGGTGCACCGGTGGCGCTCGCCGTCGACGCCACGTCGTACGTCGCCTCGCTGATGTCCTTGAGTGCCGTCCGCGCGGCGGAGCCGACGCCCGCGACCGGCCCTCGCCGTCACCTGCTCGCCGAGGTCCGGGAGGGAGTTGTCCACGTCGCGGCGCACCGCGTGCTCCGGCCGCTGGCGCTGCTCGGACCGCTCTGCAACTTCTTCATGGTGTCGATCTGGACGACGTTCCTCCTCTACGCCGCCCGCACCCAGCACCTGAGCCCCGGCCTCATCGGGCTGGTCTTCTCGGCGTCCTCCGTGGGCGGGCTCGCCGGCGGTCTGCTCTCGGGCCGGCTGCTCGGGTCGTACCGCCTCGGGGCCGTCTACGTCGCCGCCATGAGCCTGGTGTTCGCCGGGCCGCTGCTCCTGGTGCTCGCCGACGGCTCGGCGCCGAGGGTCGTGGCCTGGTCGATCGGGTCGTTCTTCGTGGGCTACCTCGGTCTGGGGGTCGCGAACGTGGTGATGGTCAGCCTCCGGCAGACCTGCACGCCGCCGGAGATGATGGGCCGGATGAACGCGGCGTTCCGGACGCTGCTGTTCGGCGGCGGCTCGCTCGGGGCGCTGGCCGGAGGGTTCGTGGCCGGCGCGGTCGGCCTGCGCCCGGCCCTGCTCGGTCTGGCCGTGTGCTCCGCCGGAGCCGTCGTCCTGGTCGTGTGCTCACCGGTGGGCCGGCTCCGGTCCATCGCCGATGCGGGAAGGGGCTGAGAGCGGTGTACGTCGACCAGCTGTGGCGTTATCCGGTGAAGTCGCTGCGGGGAGAGAGGCTCGATCAGGCGGAGCTCACCCTCGACGGCGTGGCGGGAGACCGCCAGGTCCACGTGCGCGAGCACGGGCACGTGCTGACCGGGCGCACCCGGCACGGGCTGCTGACGGTGCCGGCCACCACGGGTCCGGACGGCACCGTGCTCGTCGACGGTCACCCGTGGGACTCCGACGCGGCCGCTGACGCCGTCCACGACGCCGCCGGTCCGACGGCGGAGCTCGCGCGCCACGACGGACCCGAGCGCTTCGACGTCCTGCCGCTCCTGGTGGCCACCGACGGCGGCATCACCGCTCTCGGGTACGACGGGCGGCGGCTCCGTCCGAACCTCGTGATCGGGGGAGCGGAGGGTCTGGCCGAGCGGGAGTGGGAGGGGCGGGCGCTGCGCATCGGCGAGGTCGTGATCGGTGTGGAGTCGCTGCGTACGCGCTGCATCGTGACCACGATCGATCCCGACACCGGCGCCCAGGACCTCGACGTGCTGAGACGGATCCATCGCGAGTTCGGCACGAAGGTCGCCCTCAACTGCTGGGTCGCCGAGCCCGGGATCCTCCGGGTCGGTGACCCGGTCGAGGTCGTCGACCTCGACCTCGTGCGGCCGTCGCGCGGCGGCTGGATCCTGGGCGCGCCGTACCTCGTGTCCTGACGGTGGACGACGCCGAGCGGAGCTCGGTCAGCGCCCGCGCATCTGGCCGCGCATGCCCTTCATCGAGGTCGGCACCGGGCCCTTGGGCATCGGGACGACGGGCCGCGACGCGTCGATCGCCTTGAGCCGGGCCAGGATGTCGGTGATCTCGGCCGGCTGCACCTGACGCTTCATCTTCTGCACGTGACGGGAGAGCTTGGCCAAGGGGACCTGCCCCTCGTCCTTGCCGACCACGATCTCGTGGACCGGCGCGTCGACCGCGACCCGCTCGTGACGCCGGCGCTCCGCGGTCAGCAGCGTCTTGAGCCGGCCGACGTTGCCCTCACCCACCAGGACGATGCCCGGAGGACCGATCACGCGGTGCACGACGTCCTGCTGCTTGGTGAACGCGATCGCGTTGTCGACGTGCCAGCCGCGCTTGAGCAGGCCGAGGGCGCCGGCGGCGGCGCCGGCCTGGCCCTCCATCTGGCCGTAGACCGCGCGCTGGGCGCGACGTGAGAACACGATCAGGCCGGCGAGCACCGCGACCATCAGGGCGCCGACGACGGTCAGGACCAGGCCGAGCGTGCCGGTCCGGCCGACGGCCAGCCAGAAGACGCCGAACCCGACGACGAAGCCGAGCCCGGCGAAGAGAGCGATCCACCGGCCGATGGCCGGGTCGCTCTTCTTGGCCATCTGGTAGGTCTGCACGAACTGCTGACGACGCTTGAGGGCCGGCGGGTCGGCCGGCTTCGGCGTGGGGCTCTTGGCCATGCGGGGACTACTCCGTGCGGTCGCGGTGGTGTGGATCGGTCAGGACGGCGTGCGCGCCGACATGGCCTGACGGTACAACCGTCCCGCCCGGTACGACGAACGCACGAGCGGCCCCGACATCACGCCGGAGAAGCCGATCTCCTCGGCCTCGGCCGCCAGCTCGACGAACTCCTCGGGCTTCACCCACCGCTCCACGGGGTGGTGCCGGGCGGACGGACGGAGGTACTGGGTGATCGTGATCAGCTCGCAGCCCGCCTCGTGGAGGTCGCGGAGCGCCTGGCTGACCTCCTCACGGGTCTCGCCCATGCCGAGGATCAGGTTGGACTTGGTGACCAGGCCGAAGTCACGAGCCGCGGTGAGCACGTCGAGCGAGCGGTCGTAGCGGAACGCCGGCCGGATGCGCTTGAAGATGCGCGGCACCGTCTCGACGTTGTGCGCGAGGACCTCGGGCCGGCTGTCGAAGACCTCGGCGAGCAGGTCGGGCTTGCCGTTGAAGTCGGGGATCAGGTTCTCGACGCCGGTGTCCGGGTTGAGCGCGTGGATGACCCGCACCGTCTCGGCGTACAGCCAGGCACCGCCGTCGGGCAGGTCGTCGCGGGCGACGCCGGTGATGGTGGCGTACTTCAGGCCCATCTTCTGCACGCTCTCGGCCACCCGGCGGGGCTCGTCGCGGTCGAGCGGCTGCGGCTTGCCGGTGTCGATCTGGCAGAAGTCGCACCGGCGGGTGCACTGGTCGCCGCCGATGAGGAACGTCGCCTCGCGGTCCTCCCAGCACTCGAAGATGTTGGGGCAGCCGGCCTCCTGGCAGACCGTGTGCAGGCCCTCGGACTTCACCAGGCCGTGGAGCTCGGTGTAGGCCGGCCCCATCTTGGCCCGCGTCTTGATCCATTCCGGCTTGCGCTCGATCGGCGTCTCGGCGTTGCGGATCTCGAGCCGGAGCAGCTTGCGACCGTCGGAATCGACGTTGCGGGAGGGGGCCTGAGTCACCCGTCCATCGTACGTCGCGGGCCACGTGCGACCGAGTCGGGAGGCGTCGGGTGGCAGTCGAGGTCGCTTGAGGAAAGGTAACCAAGGCGTTACGTTTTCTCGATGGACACGTTCGCCGCCCTCGCCGACCCGGTACGCCGGTCGTTGCTGGAAGACGTCGCTGCCGGGCCGACGCGCGTGGTCGACCTCGCGGCGCGACGCCCGATCTCGCGGCCGGCGGTGAGCAGGCACCTGCGGGTCCTCGCCGAGGCCGGGCTCGTCGTGGCCCACGAGCGGGGGCGCGAGCGCCACTACACCCTGGTGCCGGGAGGCTTGGCCCCGGTGTCCGTCCTGCTCGAGCGGCTCGCCCTCGCCGGGACTCCCGTCACGGCGGAGGCGCTCGACGCGCTCGACACCGAGGTACGCCGGACCGCGCGCGAACGGCGTACCCGCACCCACCCGCAGGAGGAGACCGCATGACCCCCACACCGAACGGTCGCGTCGTGCGGCTCGCAGACGTGCTCACCCTCGAGATCGACCGCACGTTCCTGGCACCGATCGAGGACGTCTGGGCGGCGATCACCGAGCCCGAGCGGCTGGCTCGCTGGCTCGGCACCTGGCGGGGTGAACCCGCTGACGGACACGTGTGGTTCCGGATGCTGTTCGAGGAGGGTGACTCCGAGCAGCAGATGGAGATCCGGGAGTGTCGTCCGCCGGAGCGCCTCTCCGTGACGTCCCACGTGGGTGAGCAGCAGTGGCAGCTCGACGTCGACCTCAGCGAGCGCGACGGCGTGACGACGCTGGCGTTCAGCCAGCCGGGGGTCGACCTCGACGACGTGCTCAGCGTCGGACCCGGGTGGGAGTACTACCTCGATCGGCTCGTGGCCGCCGAGTCCGGTGGCGACCTGCCGGCGCTCGCCGACTTCGAGCGCGACTACTACCCGGCGATGGCCGAGCACTATCGCAGCGGACGCGACGCTACGGCCTGACCAGCTCGATCAGGGGAGTGCGCCGGGGCTCGGGGCGCGACTCGTAGTCCGGCGTCGGGTCGTACGGCGCCCAGGCCAGCAGGTCGGTGAGGTGCCGTCGCACGCTCGGCAGCACGTCGTCCACGGTGACGGTGCGGCCGAGCTCGGCGCTGAGCGACGTGACGCCGGCGTCGTCGATGCCGCAGGGCACGAACCGGTCGTACCACGCCAGGTCGACGTCGCAGTTGAGCGCGAAGCCGTGCATGGTGACGCCCCGGCTGACCCGGATGCCGAGGGCGGCGATCTTGCGCTCGGGACGGGGTCCGTCGGCGCGGAGCCAGACCCCGCTACGACCCGGCACGCGGGCGGTGTCGAGACCGAGGTCGCGGCAGACGCCGATCAGCGCCTCCTCGACCCGGCGGACGTAGTCGACGACCTTGACGTGGTCGGGCAGGCGGACGATCGGGTATCCGACCAGCTGTCCCGGACCGTGGAACGTGATCATCCCGCCGCGGTCCACGTCGATCACCGGTGCGCCGCCGGGGTCGACCGGCCGGTCGCCGGGCGCCGTGCGCTTGCCGGCGGTGAAGACCGGCGGGTGCTCGAGCAGCCAGACCGTGTCGGGCCGCTCGCCGCTCACGACCTGCTCGTGGAGGTCGCGCTGGGCCTCCCACGCCGCGACGTACTCGACGGCGGCGGGGCCGAAACCGCCCTCGCGGAAGACCAGGTCGCTCACACGGACGAGCCTAACGCGCGGCCCACGAACGCCAGCTGGGCCGGGAGCATCCGGGTCCAGTAGGCCGCGTCGTGCGCGCCCGGGGTGAACGTCGAGGTGATCGGTCGCCGGAAGCCGGCGACGTACGCCCGGTCGGCGGACAGAACGGATCGTCGGTGCCACAGTCCAGCCGCACCGGCATTCCGGCGAGACCGGCCTGACGGCCGAAGACCGTGTCGGCGTCGTACTCCGCCTGGCTGGCGAACCCCGACGACGAGAAGCCGCCGCCCGGCTGCCAGATCGCCGCGCTGAGCACGGAGACGGCCCGCACCCTCGGCGTCCCGACGAGCGGGGCGAGTCGGAGCGCGCCGTACCCGCCCATGGAGTACCCGTGGAACCCGAGCCGTGAGATGTCCAGTCCGAGGTGGGCCAGGAGCGGGAGGAACGCGTCGACGACCATCGCGCCGGCGTCCTCGCCGTCGGGCCGCGGGTGCCAGTACGTCGTCCCGCCGTCGACGGTCGCGATCGCGAACGGCGGCACCCCGGCCCGCACCGCCGCGACGAGGAACCGGTCGATGCCGAGCTCGGTCACCCACGTCCGGTGGTCGCCGCCGAGCCCGTGGAGGGCGACCAGGACCGGGAGTGGCTCGGGCCGGTCGCCGGGATAGAGCACGGACCAGCCGGTGCGGGCACCGAGTCGGTGCCGCGACGCGAACGACCCGCTCACGGCGTGACCGGGCGACACGTCGGGGACGTGCCCGGCCGGCCCGGTCTGGCCGAGGGCACGACGCAGCCGGGACCGACCCGGGAGCAGGCCCTCGTCGACGGCGACCCCGGCTGCGCCGACGGCCAGGACGGCCCCGCCGGCGCCGGTCAGCATCGCGCGTCGCGACAGGACGGGCGATCCACCGCCGGGGCCTGTGGACAGCCCCTGCGGGGATCGCCTCGATCGGGTCACAGTGGTGGGATGCGCACTCGGACGCTCCTGTTGCTGGCGGTCGCGACGACGGTGGTGCCGGTCGGGGTGGTCAGCGGGGCCGGGGCGGAGGAAGGGGTCCCTCCGGCTCACCCGGTCGCCCTCCGGGTGACGGGCGATCGTCGCTCCCCGGAGACGCGGGCCCTCGGTGTCCTGCGTCGGTGGGACGCACGTCGGGCGACGGCCTGGTCGGCAGGGGAGCCGGCGGCCCTGACGCGGCTCTACGTACCGGGCTCCCGGACCGGCGCCCACGACGTGAGCGACCTCCGGCTGTGGGTGCGTCGTGGCCTCCGGGTCACCGGCCTGCACCAGCAGGTGACCTCGCTGGTGCTGGTCCGTCGCACGCCCCACCGGGTCGTCGTGGTCGTCACCGACCGCACGATCGACGGGGTGGCCGTCGCTGCCGACCGGCGTACGGCCGTGCCGTCGAGCGCGTGGGCGACCCATCGGGTCGTCCTGGTCCGTGGCGACGGTGTGTGGCGGGTGTCGGAGGCGGTGGCTCAGCCGGCGAGGTGACCCCAGCGCGTGGCGAGCCGCTCCCACGGACCCGTGTCGGCCACCCGTCCCTCGACGAGCACCACGACGCGGTCGGCCTGGGCCAGGGCGGCGGTCTTGGACGTCGCTCCGACCACGGTCGCGCCGCGGGCGCGCAGCGACTTCCAGAGCTCGACCTCGGTCGTCGCGTCGAGCGCCGACGACACGTCGTCGGCCAGCAGCAGGTCGGCGTCGCAGGCCAGGGCCCGGGCCAGCGCCAGGCGTTGCACCTGGCCACCCGACAGGCGTACGCCGCGGTGCCCGACCAGCGCGTCCGGGCCACCGGCCTCGTTGACGTCCTGCTCCATCCGCGCCGTCTCGAGGGCTGCCTCCACCTCGCGGTGGTCGTGGTCGAGCGCGACGTTGCCCCGGAACGTGCCGGAGAGCACTCGCGGCACCTGCGCGACGTGGCTGACCCGTCCGGGCCTCAGGTCGGCCTGGGGGTCGGTCAGGACGCGGCCGTTCCAGCGCACCTCGCCGGTGCTGGAGACCAGGCCGGCGAGGGCGCCGAGCAGGCTCGACTTCCCGGACCCGACCTGACCCAGCAGCAGGATCAGCTCGCCGGGAGCGATCGCGAGGTCGACGTCGCTGACGCCGATGGTGCCGTCGTCGTGGACGGCGGTCAGGCCCGAGACGCGCAGCTCGGTCAGCGGGTCGCGCAGATCGGGCACCGGGTCGGGGGCGACGCCGTGCACGAGGTCGACGCCGTCGGGGAGGTGCATGAGATCGCCGCCGCCGGCCAGCCGGCTGGTGGCCCGCATCCAGGCGCGGGTGCCCGGAGCCTCGGTGATCACCGACCCGGCGACCCGGCCGAACCAGTCGAAGCCGTTGACAGCACCGGCCACCATCAACGCGGTGGCCAGGCCCCAGCCGCCGGAGACGAGCACGGCCCAGGCGGACACCACACCCACCTGCACCATCACGATCGGGACGCCGTCGAGCATCGCCTGCACCCGGTGCTCCTTGACGGCCGCGTCGACGCGCCCACCGTCGACCTCGCGCAGGTGCCGGTGGACGGCCGGCGTCGCCGCCGCGAGCTTGACGGTGCGGATCGAGTCCAACGACGAGACGAGGGAGCGGCCGAACCGCGCACGGGCGGCTGACGAGGCCGCGGCGGAGCGGCCCGCCACACGCCGGCCGAACGACGAGGCGACGGCGGACGCCGTCATCACGCCCAGCAGCACCCCGCCGGCCAGCGCCGTACCGGCGACGAACGCGGTGATCACGGCGATCGCCAGACCGTTCAGGAAGTCGACCCACCGGTCGGCGTAGCGCGCCATCCGATCGGCGTCCATCGTCCGTGCGACCACCTCGCCGGGAGGGGTGCGGTCGAGCCGGTGGGTGCCCGTCTGCCCGTGCAGCACCCGCGTGCGGGCCCTGAGCATCACCGCGATCCACCACTGCGGGTAGCGCCGGATCGCGACCGCCAGCAGCACCGGCGAGCCGACCAGCGAGACGACCAGCAGCGCCAGCAGGGTGTAGGGGTGCTCGCCGTGCTGGAGGTCGGAGACGATGTGGCCCCAGAGCCAGCCGGTGAGGGCGCCGAACGCCCCGGTGAGCGCGCAGACGAGGAACAGGGCCATGCCGTAGAGGCCCCACTGCGGCTCGATGAACAGGGCGTTCTTGGTGGCGGAGGCGAGACCGGGGATCGGGCGCAGCTCCGGCGCAGGAGGGGGCGTGGTGCTCCGGCGCTGGGTGCCGACGGACCCGTCGTGCAGGTCGTCGTCGACGTCGCGCAACGACGACTCGCGCGCCGAGGCGGTCAGCAGGTCGCGGAACGCGCCGGGCGACTGAGCGAGCTCGTCACGCGCGCCGTGCTGGACCACCCGGCCGCGGTCGAGCACGGCGACCTGCTCGGCGCGCTCGGTGGTGGAGAGCCGGTGGGCGACCAGCAGGCCGGTGCGCCCCGACAGGAGCCGGTCGGCGGCACGGACGACGCGTGCCTCGGTGAGCGGGTCCATCCGTGCGGTGGCCTCGTCGAGGACGACCACGCGCACGTCGCGGACCAGCAGTCGGGCGAACGCGACCAGCTGCTCCTCGCCGGCGGACAGGCTGGTGCCGCCCGGTCCGAGGAGCGTGTCGAGGCCCTGGGGCAGGCTCTCGACCCAGGCGGTCAGCCCGAGCTCGGCGACCGCGGCGTCGACGCTGGCCCGCGGGAGGTCGGCGAAGAGGGTGATGTTCTCGGCGAGCGTGCCGGCCAGGATCTCGGTGCGCTGGGTGACGACACCGACCGCGGCGCGCAGCTGCTGGAGGTCGAGGCGCCGGACGTCGACGTCGCCGAGCAGCAGGGTGCCCGGCTCGGGCTCCACGGCTCGGGAGAGGAGCGAGGCCAGGGTCGACTTGCCCGAGCCGGTGCGCCCCACGAGGGCACACGTCGTGCCGGCCGGCACCGTCAGGGCGACGTCGGCCAGGGCGAAGGTGCCGTGCTCGTAGGCGAAGTGCAGGTCGACGAAGCGGACCGACGAGCGGACCGTCGGGCAGCTCGTCGCCGCCCTCGGGCTCGGAGTCGGACGCCATCAGCCCGCGGAGCCGGATCACCGCGCCCAGGCCGGCCTGCAGGTCGGGCAGGTGGCGCGCCAGCTGGTCGACCTGGCCGACGAACATGGTGGTGACCAGGAACAGGGTCACCAGCGAGGCGGTGGAGAGCCGGTCGTCGAGGACGAGCAGCACGCCGACCAGGGCGGTGGCGGCGAGGACGCCGTGGAGCAGCATGCCGGTGCGTCGCCCGATGCGCGCCTCGAGGCGGACCACGTCGCCGAAGCGGTGGTGCACCTGACCGGCCAGCTCGGTGCACCGGCGGAGGACGTAGGGCTGGCCGAGGCTGGTGCGCAGGTCGTCGCGAGCCGCGACTCCCTCCTCCATGGCCGCGGCGTGGTCGGTCCAGGCCATCTCCTCGACGACCTTGAGCTCGGAGAGGCGCGGGAGCATCTGCCGCACGACCAGCAGGGCGGCCGCTCCCGACACCGGGAAGAGCAGGAACGCCGGCCACCACGTGAACCCGGCGACCAGCCAGAGCGGCCCGGCGGCCATCAACGTGCGGACCGCCATCCAGACGCTCTGTCGCAGCAGGGTGCCGACCTCGTGGGTGTCGTCGTCGACCCGGTCGAGCACCTCGCCGACCGCAAGCTCGCTGAGCTGCGCCAGGGGCTGGGCCATGGCGGCGTCGAGCAGGTCGGCCCGCAGACGCCCCTCGGCACGGTCGACGAGGCCGGCCCACAGGGTGCGGCCGAAGGTGTCGAGCAGCGCGGCTCCGACGACGCACAGGGCGAGCACCCGGACGAGTCCGCTCGTGGGGGTCTGGGCCAGGCGACCGGCCACGACCGAGCCCATCGACATGCCGATCGCGCTGAACAGGGAGCAGACGAGCGCGACCCCGGCCCACGGCGTCTGCATCCGGTGCCAGTCGACGGGCACGCGTCCGTCGGGCACGGGGGGCCGAGGGGTGGCCGGGCGTGCCTCGAGGGGGACGAGATCGGTGGTGGTCACGGTGTCACGACCGTACGGCGGACCACCCCCGGATTCCTCCGATTATCCGAGCCCGCCGGCAGGAGGTCAGCGCGCCCCGGCGAGACCGGCCGCGATCACCGCAGTCACGTCGCGGTCGTGGAACTCGAAGCCCGCGTCCAGCAGCGCCTGGGGGACCAGGTTGACCGAGCCCAGGAGCTCGGGCGCGAGCGGTCCGGCGCCGAGCCGGATCGCGGGGGAGGGCACCGGGATGAACGCCGGCCGGCCCACCGCCCCTGCCAGGGCCCGGGTGAACTCGGCGTTGGTCGGGGTCTGCGGGCAGCACAGGTTGAACCGGCCGCTCAGCTCCGGGTGCTCGGCGAGGTGGACGACGGCGGCGAGCCAGTCGCGCAACGACACCATCGGGAAGTACTGCCCCCCGGCCCCGACCTTGCCGCCGAGCCCCAGCCTGAAGAGTCGGCGCAGGAGGTTCAGGGGCTCGGACTCGCGGTCCATGACCGGTGAGGTGCGCAGGACGCACACCCGGGCACCGGAATCGACGGCCGGCTGGGCGGCCGCCTCCCAGACACGTGTGACCTCGGTCATCAGCGTGTGGCCGCGACTGTCGCCGGCCTCGGTCACCTGGGCGTCGCCGTGGTCGCCGTACACCGCGATCGCGTTGCCGGCCAGGAACGCCGGCTTCCGCTCCGCGGCGGCGATCGCCTCGGCCAGCGTGGCCGTGGTCGTCACCCGGGACTCCCGCAGGTTGCGCGCCCACCGCTTCGAGTAGGGGTTGCCGATCGTCGGGCTGCCGGCGACGTTGACCACGACGTCGGCGTCCTCGACCACCTGCGCGTCGACCTGCCCGGAGGCCGGGTCCCACCGCGACTCGTCGTCGGCGGTGGCCTCGCGGCGTACCAACGACGTCGTGGTGTGTCCCTGCGCCCGCAGCGCCTCGATCAGGTGCCGGCCCAGGAACCCCGAGGCGCCACCGACGACGACGTGCATGCGATGTCTCCTGTCATGCTACTGGATTTCGAGACGCGCCGCTCGCGCTCTCACTTCGTTCGTGCCCGAGCCGGGCGCTCCTCAATCTCCTTCGCTGATCTTCGCCTTCGCGGGCTCAGGCGAAGCGCTCGGACTGACCTCGAACTGCCCGGCCTCGAGCCGTCCCTTGACGTCGGTCAGGAAGCGGGCGGCGTCCGCGCCGTCCACGATCCGGTGGTCGTAGGTCAGCGCGAGGTAGACCATCTGGCGCACGGCGATCGTCTCGCCGAGGTTCGGGTCGTCGATCACGACCGCCCGCTTGACGACCGCGCCCGTCCCGAGGATCGCCACCTGTGGCTGGTTGATGATCGGGGTGTCGAACAGCGCGCCGCGGCTGCCGGTGTTGGTCAGCGTGAAGGTGCCGCCGGACAGCTCGTCGGGCGTGATCTTGTTGGTCCTGGTGCGCTCGGCGACGTCGGCGATCTTGCGGGCGAGCCCGGCGATCGACAGGTCACCGGCCTCCTTGACGACCGGGGTCAGGAGCCCGCGCTCGGTGTCGACGGCGATGGAGAGGTTCTCCCGGTCGTAGTAGGTGACCTCGCCCTTCTCCGAGTCGATCGCGGCGTTCAGGCTCGGGTGTGCCTTGAGCGCGTCGATCGCCGCCTTGGCGAAGAACGGCATGAACGAGAGCTTGACGCCCTCGCGGGCGGCGAAGTCGGCCTTCACCGAGTCGCGCAGCCGCGAGATCGCGGTGACGTCGACCTCGATCACCGTGGTCAGCTGGGCACTGACGTGGAGCGACTCGACCATCCGCGTCGCGATCAGCTTGCGCAGGCGCGACATCGGCTCGGTCTTCCCCCGCAGCGGCGAGGGCACCGGAGTACCCGGCGCCTGTGCGGCGGGGGCGGCCGGCTGAGCCGGCTCGGCCGCTGCGGCTGCGGCGGCGGCCGGCTGGGTCGGCGTCGTGTCCGTGCCCTGCTGCTGCGCGGCGTCCAGGACGTCCTGCTTGCGGATCCGGCCGCCGACACCGGTGCCGACGAGGCCGGCCAGGTCGACGCCGTGCTGGGCGGCCATCTTGCGGACCAGCGGCGTGACGTACGCCGAGGAGTCGCGGCCACCGGAGGGCGCCGACTCGGCGGCGGGCTGCGTCGCCGGCTCGGCCTGGGCGGCGGGCTGCTCGGGCTCGGCCGGCTGCTCGGGGGCCGCGGCCTGCTCCGGCTCGGAGGGTTGCTCGGGCTCGGGTGCAGCGGGCTGCTCCTCCGCAGGGGCCTGCTCCTCGGCGGGGGCCTGCTCCTCCTCGGCCGGAGCGGCCGGGGCGGAGTCACCGGACGAGTCGCCGGAGTCGCCGGAGGCCACCTGCCCGGACCCGATCACGGCCAGCTCGGCGCCGACCTCCACGGTCTCGTCCTCGTTGACCTTGATCTCCAGCAGGGTGCCGGCTGCGGGCGACGGGATCTCGGTGTCGACCTTGTCCGTGGAGACCTCGAGCAGCGACTCGTCGGCCGCCACCTCGTCGCCGACCTGCTTCAGCCAGCGGGTCACCGTGCCCTCGGTCACCGACTCACCGAGCTCGGGCAGCCGTACGACGGTCTGCTCACCGGACGTCTCGGCCGCACCGGACGCCGCCGCGGCGACCTCCTCGCGCGGCGCCTCGTCCTTCTGCTCGCTGCTGCTGGTCCTGCTGCTGGTCCTGAGCCGGCTGCTCGTCCGGGGTGTCGGCCTGCTCGGCCTGCTCGTGGGCCTGGTCGCGCTCGGCCTTCTCCTCGTCGAGCGGGGTGCTGCTCGACTCGTCCTGGGCCGGTGCGGCTGCCTGCTCGGGCTCGGCTGCCTGCTCGGGCTCGGCGGGCGCCTCGGGCTCGGAGGCCTCGTCCGACGGCTGCGACTCCGACGGCGACTCCGACTCCTGTTGGGCGTCCGGCTGGGCGTCCGACTGGGCCTGCCCGTCGTCGCCGCCGGCCTCGCCGCCGCCCGTCGACTCGTCGGCGGCGCCGATCACGGCCAGCGCCGCACCGACCTCGACGGTGTCGTCCTCGTTCGCCTTGATCTCCAGCAGGGTGCCGGCCACGGGCGACGGGATCTCGGTGTCGACCTTGTCGGTCGAGACCTCCAGCAACGGCTCGTCGACCGCCACCTCGTCACCGACCTGCTTCAGCCATCGGGTGACCGTGCCTTCGGTGACGGATTCGCCGAGCTCGGGGAGGTTGACTTCGGTGGCCATGTGAGGGGGCTCTTCCTGTCTCGTGTCCGGTGGGGGGTCGTTCGGGGCGGGTCAGGCCCGGTCACGCATGGGCGTGCAACGGCTTCCCGGCGAGGGCCAGGTGGGCCTCGCCGAGTGCCTCGTTCTGGGTGGGGTGGGCGTGGACGAGAGGCGCGACGTCCTCGGCGTGCGCCTCCCAGTTGTAGATGAGCTGAGCCTCGCCGATGAGCTCGCCCACCCGGTCACCGACCATGTGGACGCCGACGACCGGTCCGTTCTTCTGGCGCACCAGCTTCACGAAGCCCTGGGTCATCAGGATCTGGCTCTTGCCGTTGCCGCCGAGGTCGTAGGTCAGGGTGTCGACCGCGTCGTCGCCGTACGTCGCACGCGCGGTCGCCTCGTCGAGACCCACCGAGGCGACCTCGGGGTGGCTGTAGGTGACGCGGGGGATGCCGGCCTCGTCGATGGTGGCCGGCTCGAGCCCGGCGATCTCCTCGGCCACGAGGATGCCCTGCTGGAAGCCGCGGTGGGCCAGCTGGAGGCCGGGCACGATGTCGCCCACGGCGTACACGCCGTCGAGGTTGGTGCGGCAGCGCTCGTCGGCGAGCACGAATCCCCGGTCCATCGCGACGCCCTGCTCGTCGTAGCCGAGACCGTCGGTGGTCGGACCGCGACCGACGGCGACGAGCAGGAGCTCGGCCTCGATCACGTCGCCGCCCTCGACGGTCACCGCGACCCCCTCGTCGGTCACCTTCACGCTCTGGAACGGCGTACCGGTGCGGACCTGGATCTTGCGCTTGCGGAAGGCGCGCTCGAGGGCCTTCGACGACGCCTCGTCCTCGACGGGGACGAGCCGCGGCAGCGCCTCGACGATCGTGACCTCGGCGCCGAAGCTGGCCCAGACGCTGGCGAACTCGCAGCCGATGACCCCGCCGCCGAGCACGACCACCGAGCGGGGCACGCGGTCGAGCCGCAGCGCGTGCTCGGAGGTGACGATGCGGTCGCCGTCGACCTCGAGGCCGGGCAGGGAACGGCTGTAGGAGCCGGACGCCAGGACCAGGTTCTTCCCGGTGTAGGTGGTCTCGGCCTCGCCCGACGAGCGCACGGTCACCTGGCGCGGGCCCGTCATCCGGCCCTCGCCCTCGATCACCGTGATGCCGCGACCGCGGATCAGGCCGGACAGGCCCTTGAACAACCGCGAGACGACCTTGTCCTTGTAGGAGTTCACCCCGGCCATGTCGATGCCCTCGAGACTGGCGGTCACGCCGAACTGCGCCGACTCGCGGGTCTGGTCGGCGACCTCCGCGGCGTGCAGGAGGGCCTTGGTCGGGATGCAGCCGACGTGGAGACACGTACCGCCGAGGTTCCCCTTCTCCACCAGCCCGACCGTCAGGCCGAGCTGGGCGGCGCGGAGCGCACAGGCGTAGCCACCGGATCCTGCCCCGAGAATGAGTACGTCGAACTCGCCGTCGGTCACCCCGTCATCCTTGCACTCTTTGCCAGGCCGTCCGCAACGAGGGCGAGGAGGTAGGCGCGGCTCCTCGGTGCCCTTCCCCGGACCAGGCATCATGGCTCCCATGAGACTCTTCGGACGCGGCCGGGGACCGCGGTTCCGCCGTCCCAGCGGCGATACCGCGCGCACGGGGTCGACGCGCGTGCGGGCCTCCTCGAGCGAGGACGAGCAGCACCTGGAGGACTTCGTCACGTCCCGCGAAGGGGTCGAGGGATTCGTCGAGCCGCGGACGGCGGTCAGCGACGTGACCCTGCTCCTGGTGGCCTGGGACGGCGAGTTCACCCGCCGCCGGGTGCCCTCGGCCGAGTGGGCCTACGCGTTCTGCAAGCGGCGCGGCATCGCGGCGTACGAGGCCGGCGTCGTCGGCATCCCGCCGCGCATGCGCGAGTACATCCAGCGGCGGAAGCGGCGCGGAGGCTCCTAGCCGGCCAGCGCCCGGGCGTAGTCGACCAGGGTGGTCGTCGCGAAGCCGGTACCGCCGTGCGTCCAGTGACCCGAGGCCGAGCCCTTGGTGTAGCCCGGGCCGGCGATGTCGAGGTGGGCCCACGGCCGCCCGTTCGTGAACTCGCGCAGGAACGCCGCGGCGAACAGCCCGCCGCCCCAGCGGACCATGTCGTGCTGGGCCAGGTCGGCGATCGGGCTGCCGTGCACGCGCTCGACGATGTCCGCCGGCATGGGCATCGGCCAGTGCTTCTCGCCGGACTCACGACCCGCCTCGACCACCGACGCGACGACCTCGTCGCTGCCGAACACGGCACCCACGCGGCCGCCCAGCCCCTGCATCATGTGACCGGTCAGGGTGGCCACGTCGATGATCACGTCGGGATCCTGCTCCACGGCCCGCTGCAACCCGTCGGCCAGCACCAGGCGTCCCTCGGCGTCGGTGTTCAGCACCTCGACGGTCGTGCCGCCGTAGATCGCGATCACGTCGCCCGGCCGCATCGAGGTGCCGGAGACCATGTTCTCGGCGAGACAGGCGTACGCCGTGACCCGCACCGGCAGCCCGAGCGCGGCGATCGCCAGCGTGGCCCGGGTGATCGTGGCCGCCCCGGCCATGTCGCACTTCATCGTCTCCATGCCGGTGGCGGTCTTGATGCTCAGGCCGCCGGAGTCGAACGTGATGCCCTTCCCGACCAGCGCCAGGTGGGCGACGGCGTCCTTGGGGGCGTAGCGCAGCTCCACCATCCGGGGCGGGGCGCCCGACCCTCCGCCGACCCCGAGGTGGCCACCGCAGCCGAGCGCCGCGAGACGTTCCTCGTCGAGGACGGTGGCCTTCACCTTCGTGCCCTTGACCGCCTTCTGGATCTCGGCGGCGAAGAGGGGCGGCGTCAGGTCGTTGGCGGGGGTGTTCACCCAGTCGCGCACGCCCTGGACGGCGGCGGCGACGACCTGGGCGTCCGCGAACGCCGCCGTCATCTCCGCGCGACGGGCGCCGGGGCTCAGCACGGTGACGGTGCCGGCGCGCTTGTCGGGGGTCTTCGACTGGTAGCGGGTGAAGACGTAGCCGCCCAGCAGGTAGCCCTCGAGCACGTTGCGGACCAGCCCCGTGTCGTCCGCCGGGAGCGCCAGTGCGACCGAGGCGGCGTTGGCGGTCGAGCGGGCGGCGACGCCCGCGGCACGGCGTACGGCGAGGAGCAGGCCCGCACGGTCGCGCGGCCTCTCGCCCAGTCCGACCAGCACGAGCAGAGGAGTGGCCAGGGTGCCGCCGGTCGGGACACGGGCGACGTCGCCTGCCTTCCCGGTGAAGCCCAGGGTGCTCAGCAGCGGGCGCAAGGTGCGGCCGTACGCCGAGCCGACGTCGTCGGCTCCGTCCGCGAGGGTGACGCCCTTGGCGGTCTTCCAGGCCCCGACGACCACGGCGTCGGCCCGAGTCTTGGCCGGGCTCGCGCCCCGCAGGTGGTAGCTGGTCACCGGGGCAGGATAGTCAGGCGAGCATGTCTGTCCTGTTCCGTCGGCGTGGTCCCGACAGGCTCGACCGACCACGACGAGGCTCGGCGGTGAGGGGCCCCGGCCGGTGTAGGTTCGCGCACATGGCCGACGAGACCTCTGCGGGCACGCCGCTCCTGCAGTCGCCGCTGCACGACCGGCACGTGTCGCTCGGGGCCAAGTTCGCGGAGTTCGGCGGGTGGTCGATGCCGCTGGAGTACCCCTCCGGCGTCGTCCAGGAGCACACCGCCGTCCGCGAGTCGGTGGGGGTGTTCGACGTCAGCCACCTCGGCAAGCTGATGGTCACCGGGCCGGGCGCGGCGACGTACGTCAACGCCACCCTGAGCAACGACCTCGGCCGGATCCGGCACGGCAAGGCTCAGTACACGTTGTGCTGCGACGCCGAGACCGGCGGCATCGTCGACGACCTGATCGCCTACTTCCACGATGACGAGCACGTGCTGCTCGTGCCGAACGCCGCGAACTCCGCCGAGGTCGCGCGACGTCTCACGGCGCAGGCGCCGGAGGGCGTGAAGGTCCTCGACCACCACCGCCAGTACGCCGTGCTGGCGGTCCAGGGCGGGAAGTCCGACGAGGTGCTCGACGCCATCGGCTTCCCCTCCGGGCACGAGTACATGTCGTTCGCGGAGGCGGAGTTCGAGGACACCGGTGTCGTCGTCTGCCGCACCGGCTACACCGGCGAGCGCGGCTACGAGCTGATCGCGCGCAACGAGGTGGCCGGGCACCTGTGGGACCGGTTGCTCGAGGCGGGCCAGGCGTTCGGGATCCTGCCGTGCGGGCTGGGCGCGCGCGACACGCTGCGCACCGAGATGGGCTATCCCCTCCACGGCCAGGACATCACCATCGACGTCACCCCCAACCAGGCGGGGCTCGGCTGGGCCGTGGGCTGGTCGAAGGACGCGTTCTGGGGACGGGACGCACTGGCCAAGGAGAAGGAGGCCGGTCCGCAGCGGAAGCTGCGCGGCCTGGTCGCACTCGAACGCGGCATCCCGCGACCCGGGATGATCGTCAGCCTGGCCGCCGACGTCCCGCTCTGCGAGATCACCTCCGGCACCTTCTCGCCGACGTTGAAGAAGGGGATCGGGATGGCCCTGGTGCCGACGTTCGTCGACCCGGAGGCCGAGCTCGGGGTGCAGGTGCGCACGCGGCGCGAGATCTTCGCCTCCGCGAAGCTGCCGTTCGTCGACCCCTCGGTGCGCGACGCATGAACCTCCCCGACCAGCCGGCCACCTTCCGTCCGCCCTCGCCCGCCGAGCGGCCGTGGTGGTGGCGCCTGCTCGACACCTCCGCCGAGGAGGTGCGGGTGCCCGAGGAGTACTCCAACCAGCGGTTCGCGTCGCAGGCCGACGCCGAGTCCTGGGTGGGTGAGGTCTGGTCCGAGCTCGCGGCTGCGGGCGTCGACGCGGTGACGCTGTTCGAGCACGACCGCGAGGTCTACGGACCGATGTCGCTCTCGGCGTGACCTCCCTGCCCGCCCGGGTGGAGGCGGTCTGCGCGACGTTCCTCGCCGCGGTGCCCGACGGGCTCGTCACCGGCCTCTACCTGCACGGCGGCCTCGCGTTCGGGGAGTGGGTCGCCGGGAAGAGCGACGTCGACTTCACCGCCACGCTGGCGCGCGAGCCGGCCGCCGAGGACCTCGCTGCGCTGTCAGCCGCGCACACGGCGGTCGCGGCGGCCTTCGGCGACTCGCCGTGCTTCGACGGCGTCCACGTGCTGGCCGCCGACCTGACGCGTCACCCCGACGCGTGCCCCGACCGCCCGACGGTGTTCCGGCACGCGTGGGAGGAGGCCGGCCGGTTCACCCTCAGCCCCGTGTCCTGGCACGAGCTGGCGCGGCACGGGGTGACCGTGCAGGGCCCATCGGTCGGTTCGTTGGGGATCTGGACCGACGACGCGGTCCTGCGCGCGTTCACGCTCGACAACCTCGACACCTACTGGCGCGCTCACGCCGAGCGCGCCGCGGCCGACCCCCGGGCCGCCTCCACGCCGTTCGCGTGCGAGTGGGTGGTGCCGGGAGTCGCGCGGCTCCACCACCTGCTGGTCACCGGCGAGCAGACCGCCAAGTCCCGAGCGGTCAGGTGGGGGCTCGGGCACTACCCCGACCGCTTCCACCGCGTGCTGCGCGAGTCGTTGGCGATCCGCGAGGGAGCGTTCGAGCCGCAGTACGACGAGGCGGTCGAGCGCGGACACGACGTCGGCGCCTTCGCGACGTACGTCGTGGAGCAGGGCCTGTCACTGCGGCGAGCGCCGGGGGTTTCGTGACGGTCGCAGAGCGACCTCCTCAACCACCGGCAGCGGCGCATCCCGAGTCCTCGACCATCGGCGGCGCGTTCGGTGGCCTCGACCTCGGCGCCGGCGCGTTCCGGTGGTTGAGGAAGGCGCCCTGGCGCCTGTCACGAAACCCCGGAACCCCTCACTCGGGCGGCGGCGGGTCGCCGGGGGTTTCGTGACGGTCGCAGAGCGACCTCCTCAACCACCGGCAGCGGCGCATCCCGGTGGTCTGAGGCAAGGCGCCTCGGCGCCTGTCACGAAACCCCGGAACCCTCATCGTCGCCGGAGATCTCCGCATGCCTCACTCGGTGGTCGGTGTCAGCTCACCGACCGGCACCTCGGCCTCGAGCCGGTTGCCCGTCGGGGCCAGGGGGCAGGCCCAGTCCGGGTCGTAGGCGCACGACGGGTTGTAGGAGAAGTTGAGGTCGAGCACCCACGCGTCGCCGTCCCGGCCGAGGTCGGCACCCTTGACCGTGTCGAGCAGGTAGCGACCCGCGCCGTACGTCGAGCGCCCGGCCGTCGCGTCGCGCAACGGCACGAAGAGCCCGTTGCCGTACGACCCCAGCCACCAGACGTCGAGGCCGCCGATGCCGGGGATCTCGAAGCGACCGGCCCGCTTGAACGGCACCGCCCCGTCGCTGCCCGTGGTCGGCTCCCACTCCTCGGGCTCGGCCGGCTCCATCTCCACGACGAACCGGTAGTCCGGGTCGTACGCCGCGTGGTGGAGCTCCTGGCCCGGCTGCCGCGCGGTCGCGGGATGGTCGTGGAACAGCGCGGTCCGGCGTTCGACCCACGTGGCGTGGGCGGCGGACGGATCGTCGTGCGCTCGGACGGCCGAGTAGAGAGCGTGCACCTCACGTCGCCACGACGCGACCTGCTGGGACCAGGGGAGGAGCTCGACCATGTGGTCAGCATCGCAGCAGCCCGAAGCCCGGGAAGGGTCCGCCCGAGAGCCGTGGTCCAATGTGGAGTAATTAGATATACTTAACCCATGCCCCGTCGTCCACCGGACTTCTTCCTGATCGGTGCGCCGAAGGCGGGCACCAGCGCGCTCCACGCCGCGCTCGCGCAGCACCCGGGCCTCTTCCTCGCGCCGGTGAAGGAGCCGAAGTACTACCTGTGCGGGGACAGCCCGCCGCCGGCGTACAAAGGCCCCGGCGACGCCCACTCCAACCGCGAGTGGGTCTGGCAGCGCGAGCGCTACCTCGCCCTGTTCGACGACGCCCCCGCGGGCGTGCCGCGCGGGGAGAGCACGCCGTTCTACCTCTACCACCGCGACGCCCGCCGGCGGATCGCGGTCGACAACCCCGGCGCCAAGCTGATCGCCGTCCTGCGCGACCCGGTGGACCGGGCCTACAGCAACTGGATGCACCTGTGGATGGACGGGCTCGAGCCGCGCGACGACATCGTCGAGGCCGTACGCCGTGAGCCGCAGCGGGTCGACGACGGCTGGGCGCCGTTCTGGCACTACCAGGGCCTGGGCATGTACGGACGCCAGGTGGCCGACCTGTTCGACCACTTCCCTCGCGAGCAGGTGCTGCTGCTGCGCTACAAGGAGCTGGTCGACCAGCCGTTGCCGACCCTCGACCGGGTCTGCACGTTCCTCGGAGTCGCCTCGGCGCCGGTCGACGAGGTCCCGCGCGACAACTCACGCCCGTTCGTCCAGAGCGGACCCGCGCACCAAGGCCCTGAGCACCGTGATCCGCACCGGCGCGGCCGTCGGCGCAGTTCTTCCCGCCCGAGGTGTGGCGCAAGGTCAGCAGGCCGCTCGTCGACCAGCCTCCAGCGCGGAGGGGACCCGAGCCGTCCTCGGCTCACCCCCGAGCAGCGGGCCACCCTGGTCGAGCCGCACCTGCCGGACATCGAGCTGCTGGAGCGGCTGACCGGCGAGTCGTTCGAGGAGTGGAAGGGCTATCGCGACGGCGGCACGTTCGACAGTCGCCGCGGCGATCGAAGGCCGAGGTCTGAGCGGTCACAGCCGCATCGTGACCAGGTCGTGGGCGCCGTCGGCTCGCGCCGCCTCGACGTACAGGCGGGTCGTGCCGTCGGGCATCCGCACGCTGCTGGCGTAGCGGTAGGCACCGTCGGACAGCGGCGAGCGCATCGGCTCGCCGTCGTCGGCGACCAGCCCGTCCGACGGCGCGGCACCGGTCACTGACCGGGCGATCCCGGTGGTCTCGAACCAGTTGTCCTCGGCGCGGGCCCGCCCGTCGTACAGGACGACGAGCGGCTCGAGGCTGAGGACGTCGGTGACGCGGGCACCGCGCGCGTCCCACTGCCCGGCCCGCGGTGCGAGGACGGTGCCGTGCCGCCGCCAGGCGAGCCGTCGTCGCTGCTGTGGTACGCCGTCGACATCCGGTCCTCGTGCCCCGCGCTCGGTCCAGCGGGTGCTCGCAGACCCAGGCGTGCCAGCGTCGCTGGGCGTCGACCCGGATCACGGGGTCCTTGGTGGCGACCGTCGTCGGAGCCCGGCCAGCACGACGGTGCGGTAGCCGCCGGCGAGGTCCTCGGGCCGGGCCGACTCGAGGCACTCGATCCACCAGTGCTTGCTCGCCGGGGTGGCACACGACAGGTACAGCCGCCACCGGCCCTCGGGCGTCCGCAGGATGACGGGTCGCTCGAACGACTCCGCGCCGAACGAGTCGCGGTGGACCTCCGCGACCGTCTCGAAGTGAACGCCGTCGTGCGACCGCGCCACGATCGCCGAGACGCCACGGCCGACGGCGATGGGCGGCGTACCCGATAGGTCAGCCAGACGTCGCCGTCCACGACGACGGCGCTGGCGGCTCCGGCCCAGTTGCCCGGTCCGGAGTCGGGCGCGGGGACGACGACCTGCGGCACCGTCGACGTCGGGGAGGGAGAGCGTGGCCGTGTCCATGACGTAAAGTCTATCGAACGAGTCGTCTTTGATCGGGCCCGCCTCGCCTTCCGGCCTCAGGTGAGCGAGGGGACGGCCGCCTGCTCCGCGTTGTCGGAGGGCGGTTCGTCGCGGATGACGATGCCCTCGCGCTCCAGGAAGCGCTCGGCCATCCGGACCGACGGGTGCATCCCGACCACGGCCACGATCGCGAAGCCGGCGATCACCAGCCAGCCCGCGCCGGGCAGTCCGGCGGGGTGCCACGACATCGCCAGGAACGTGTAGGCGGCCGGCGCCCAGCGGCCGCCCAGGGTGGCGAACACCTCGGCCACGCCGCCGTACTCACCCCGGCGGGCCGGGTCCATCAGCTTGGCCTGGAACGCCCAGCTGGCACCGGACGTGTACAGCTCGGCGCCGGTGACGGCGACGTGACCCAGCCAGACCAGGAAGATCGTCAGGAAGCCGGCGGTGCTGTGGGTGGCCATCGTGATCAGGCAGGCGCCGACGAAGAAGACGCCCGAGATGCGGATCGAGCGCAAGGCGTCGGAGATCGTCTCGACGTTGCGGGAGGTGTAGGCCGGCAGGAAGATGCACAGCACCGTGTTCGTGCCGAACAGCCAGGCCAGCAGCCAGTGCGGGGCGTCGGTCGCCTGCACCAGCCACAGCGGGATCACGACGTTGAGCAGCACCTGGTTGGTCCACATCGTGCCGTTGAAGAAGCTGGCCAACATCCAGCCGACGTTGTGCAGCGGCCCGCGCCCGCGCCGCGCTGCACGGGGCGCGTCGCCCTCGGTCGACGCGCGGGCGAGGTCGTGCGGTGCCCGGGGGAGCCGGCGCGATGAAGACGGCGTTGACGAGCCCGATCGCCAGGGTGAACAGCGGCAGCCACCGCATCACGGTCTCGTTGTCGAACGCGAGCGCGATGCCGCCGATGATCGCACCGAGGGTGAAGCCGACGTTCAGCGCGGAGTACATGTAGGCCTGGGTCGCGACCCGCTCGTCCTCCGGCATCACGTCGAGGATGTAGGCGTTGCGACCCGCTCCCGCGGCGTTCTCGACGATCTCGAAGCAGACGACCATCGTGACGTAGCCGGCGAAGTTGTCGATGAACGGCCAGGCGCCGAACATCAGGGCCGCGACCAGTGCGCCGGCCGACCACATCCGCTTGGGACCGATCCGGTCGGTCACCTTGCCGGCGGGGTAGGCCACCAGGAACGACACGACGCCGGCGATCGTGAGGCCGAGCCCGACCTGGGCGGCGCGCAGCCCGACCACCTGGGTGAAGAACACCGCGGATCCGGTGAGGAAGGTGCCCTCGGCGGTCGCGAACAGGAGTGACTGCGTGGCCAGCCGCCGCGACAGCGGGGTCGGCGGGATCAGGTTGCGCAGGGAGGCACCGAGACGAGGCACGGTCCTATCGGACCAGGAACCACCCCCGGATCTCATCCGATTTCTCAGCGACCGCCCTCTAGCGTGAGGCCATGCGCCCCTTCTCGCCAGGTCGACGTCTTCTCCTCCGAGCCGCTGCTGGGCAACCCGGTCGCGGTCGTGCACGACGCCGAGGGGATGACCGACGAGGAGATGCGGCAGGTTCGCCCACTGGACGAACCTCTCGGAGACGACGTTCCTGCTGCCGCCCAACGACCCGGCGGCCGACTACCGGCTACGGATCTTCACGCCGAGCGAGGAGCTGCCCTTCGCCGGCCACCCGACCCTCGGCAGCGCCCACGCGTGGCTCGAGGCGGGGGCGTCCCGCGGAACGGCGACGAGATCGTGCAGGAGTGCGGCTCGGGCCTGGTCCGGATCCGGCGTACCGAGCGGCTCGCGTTCGCCGCGCCGCCCCTGCTGCGGGAGGGACCGGTCACCGACGACGAACGACGGCAGATCCTCGCCGCACTGGCGCTGACCGACGACGACGTCGTGGACCTCTCGTGGGGCGACAACGGGCCGGGCTGGGTGGTCGTGCTGCTGCGTGACGCCGACGCGGTGCTGGCCGTCCGGCCCGACTGGTCGTCGTTCGGCGGGCTGGACATCGGGGTCGTCGGCCCGCTACCCGCCCGGCTCGGAGTGCGCGGTCGAGGTGCGCGCGTTCTGCCCGAGCATCGGCGTGGTCGAGGACCCGGTCACCGGCAGCCTCAACGCGAGCATCGGCCAGTGGCTCGCGGGCGACCGGCTGCCCACGTCGTACGTCGCGGCGCAGGGCACGGCGCTCGGCCGCCGGGGGCGGGTCCACGTCGAGAAGGACGGCGACACCGTCTGGGTCGGCGGCGACGCGGCAACCACGATCAAGGGGACTGTCGGCGTCGGCGCCTAGCGTCGGGGCATGCTCGAGACACCCGACGACCTGGCCCGGCTCCAGGAGCCTGCTCGACGCCTCCCATGCCCGCTCCACCGAGCACCTGCGCGGGATCATCAACGACGAACGCACGCTGACCGCCGAGCACGTCGCGGCCCTGCTCACCGGGATGAAGGTGATCACCGCGGCGACCGTGACGGCCCACGGCGAGCCGCGGATCAGCGCCATGGACGGCCACTTCCTGCACGGCACGTGGACCTTCTCGACCAGCCGGACCTCCGCCAAGGCCCGCCACCTGGCGCAGCGCCCCGCGGTCTCGGTGGCCCACGTCGACGGGGAGGCGCTGGCGGTCTTCAGCCACGGGCGCGTCGTCGAGCTCGCCGGCGACGAGCTGGCCGCGGTCGACGAGCACTGGACCGCCCACTACGGCTCCTCGCCGTTGACGTGGGGCGACGTGGTGATGTGGCGGTTGGAGCCGACGTGGATGGTCGGCTACGCCTGGAAGCGCGCCGAGCTGCTCGCAGAGCGGGGCATCCCGGCCTGACCGGAACAACCAGCGCGCTCACGCGGTTGCCGCCCTCACGTGAGCCGACTCTTCTCCCCGCTGACGCTGCGCGGCACGACGTTCCCCAACCGCGTCGTGGGTCTCGCCGATGTGCCAGTACTCCTCCGCGGACGGCCGCCCCACCGACTGGCACCTCGTGCACCTCGGCGCCCTCGCCCAGGGCGGCGCCGGACTGGTGATGACCGAGGCGACCGCGGTGGTGCCGGAGGGCCGCATCTCGCCCGAGGACGCCGGGATCTGGAACGACGAGCAGGCGGCCGACTACGCCCGGATCGTCGACTTCGTCCGGAGCCAGGGCGCCGTCCCGGGCATCCAGCTCGCGCACGCCGGCCGCAAGGCGTCGACCCGCGCCCCCTGGCGGGGACGTGGCTACGTCCCGCTCGACGAGGGCGGCTGGGAGACGCGTCGGTCCCTCGCCGCGTCGGGTACGCCGACTGGCCGGCGCCGCGCGAGCTCACGGGCGACGAGCTGACCGCGCTGCCCGGGCTCTGGGCGGACGCGGCACGCCGTGCGCTCGAGGCAGGCTTCGAGGTGGCCGAGATCCACGGCGCCCACGGCTACCTCCTGCACCAGTTCCTCTCGCCGCTGTCCAACCGGCGTACCGACGCGTGGGGCGGCGACCTGGCCGGCCGCAGCAGGCTGCTCCTCGACGTGGTCGACGCGGTGCGCGCGGTCTGGCCCGAGGACCGACCGCTGTTCGTCCGGCTCAGTGCGACCGACTGGGTCGCGGGCGGGCTCGACGTCGACGAGGTCGCCGACGTCGCGGCGCGCCTCGCGCAGCGCGGGGTCGACCTGGTCGACGTCTCCAGCGGAGGCAACTGCCCCGGACCAGCAGATCGAGGTCGGGCCGGGCTACCAGGTGCCGTTCGCGACCCGGATCAAGGAGTCGTCGGGTCTCCCGGTCGGCACGGTCGGGCTGATCACCGAGCCCCGCCAGGCCGAGAAGATCCTCGCCGACGGTGAGGCCGACGCGGTGTTCCTGGCCCGCGAGCTGCTCCGCAACCCGCACTGGCCACAGCTCGCCGCGGCCGAGCTCGGTGCCGAGGTGCGCTGGCCCGACCAGTACCTCCGCGCGCGTCCCTGACGCCGTCGGCGCACCCGCGCCTAGGATGAGGCCATGCAGGTGTATCTCGACCTCCTCCAGCGCATCCTCGACGACGGGGCCGAGAAGTCCGACCGCACCGGCACCGGCACGCTGAGCGTGTTCGGCCACCAGATGCGCTTCGACCTGACCGAGGGCTTCCCGCTGGTCACCACGAAGAAGATCCACACCCGGTCGGTGTTCGCCGAGCTGCTGTGGTTCCTGCGCGGCGACACCAACGTGAAGTGGCTGCAGGACCGCGGCGTGACGATCTGGGACGAGTGGGCCGACGGCGACGGCGACCTCGGCCCGATCTACGGCTACCAGTGGCGCTCCTGGCCGGCTCCCGACGGTCGCCACGTCGACCAGATCGCCCAGGTCGTCGAGCAGATCCGCAGCAACCCCGACAGCCGGCGCCACATCGTCTCCGCGTGGAACGTCGCCGACATCCCCGACATGGCGCTCGCGCCGTGCCACACGATGTTCCAGTTCTACGTCGCCGACGGGCGGCTCAGCTGCCAGCTCTACCAGCGCTCGGCCGACGTGTTCCTCGGCGTCCCGTTCAACATCGCGTCCTACGCCCTGCTCACCCACATGGTCGCCCAGGTGACCGGGCTCGAGGTCGGCGACTTCGTGCACACCCTCGGCGACGCCCACCTCTACACCAACCACCTCGAGCAGGCGCGGCTCCAGCTCACCCGCGAGCCCGCGCGCGCTGCCGGCCCTGTCGCTCGACCCGACGGTGACGGAGATCGACGCCTTCGACCTCGAGCACATCACGGTCGTCGGCTACGACCCCCACCCGGGCATCAAGGCCCCGATTGCCGTCTGACGGCCGCCCGTGGTCTCGACAGGCTCGACCGACGGGCCGCGCCGGCTCACCCTGGTCGCGGCGTACGCCGACAACCGGGTGATCGGAGACGACGGCCGCATCCCGTGGCACCTGTCCGACGACTTCGCCCACTTCAAGGCCACCACCATGGGCGGCGTCCTGGTGATGGGCCGGGCGACCTACGACTCGATCGGCCGCCCGCTGCCCGGGCCGGACGACCGTCGTGCTGACCCGCGACCCCGAGTGGTCCGCCGACGGCGTGCTCGTCGCCCACTCCCTCGAGGACGCGCTCGCCGCTCGCCGCCGAGCAGCCGGGGGAGACCTACGTCGTCGGCGGCACCCAGGTCTACGAGCAGGCCCTGCCCCTGGCGACCCACCAGGTGCTGACCGAGGTCGACCTGAGCCCCGACGGCGACGCGCATCTACCCGGAGTTCGACCTCGACGAGTGGGTCGAGACGCGCCGCGAGCCGCGCGACGGGTTCACCTGGGTCTGGTGGGAGCGACGATGACCCTCGACCTGTTCCTCGATGCGGAGTCGCCCGATCCGCCGTACGAGCAGATCCGTGCCCAGCTCGCGGCGCAGGTGGCGCGCGGAGTGCTGCCGCCGGGCACGAAGCTGCCGACGGTGCGCGCCCTGGCCGAGACCCTGGGGATCGCCCCGAACACCGTGGCCCGCGCCTACCGCGAGCTCGAGCACTCCGGCGTCGTATCACCCGCGGCCGGGCCGGGACGGTCGTGAACGGCGACGGCGCCGACCGGGCCGCCAAGGAGGCGGCGGCGGCGTACGCCGAGGCGCATGCGCGCGCTGGGCATCGGGCAGGATGAGGCTCTCGGGCTGGTCCGCCGCGCCTTCGACCGGCCCGTGAGCAGCTGACAGCGTCGGACGAGCCAGACAGGGGGAACGCGCGTGCTGGTGCACGACGAGGTCCGCGACGCCATCGCCGAGGGACGCCCGGTGGTCGCGCTGGAGAGCACGATCATCAGCCACGGCCTGCCGCGTCCCGACAACGCGCGGCTGGCCCGGGAGTTCGAGCAGGCGGTCCGCGACGGCGGCGCCGTGCCGGCGACCGTCGCCGTGATCGACGGCCGGGCCCGGATCGGCCTCGACGACGCGGCGCTCGACCGGCTCGCCAACGACGAGGACGCGGTCAAGGTCAGCGTCCGCGAGCTCGCCGCGGTGGCCGCCCGCGGTGGGGTCGGCTCGACCACCGTCGCCTCCACGGCCCATCTCGCCGCTCGGGCCGGCATCACGGTCTTCGCCACCGGCGGCCTCGGCGGCGTCCACCGCGGTGCCCAGGACACCTTCGACGAGTCGGCCGACCTGACCACGCTGTCCCGCACGGGCGTGCTCGTGGTGTGCGCCGGCGTGAAGTCGATCCTCGACGTGGGGGCGACCCTCGAGCGGCTCGAGACGCTCGGCGTCGGCGTGCTCGGCTACCGCACCGACCGGTTCCCCGGCTTCTACCTCGCCGACTCCGGCCACGACATCGGCTGGCGGGTCGAGTCGCCGACCGAGGTCGCCGCGATCCTGGCCGCCCGCGACGGCCGTCGGGACGCGCGACCTGGGCCTGATCCTGGCCAACCCGATCGCGTCCGGCGGACGAGCTCGACCGTGACGCTGCACGACTCGCTGCTCGAGTCCGGCCTCGCCGCCGCCGACCGGGACGGCGTCCACGGCAAGGACGTCACGCCGTACCTCCTCGACTGGTTCCACCGCGAGAGCCACGGAGCGTCGCTCCGGGCGAACGTCGCGCTGGTCCGGTCCAACGCGCGGCTCGCGGCCGAGGTGGCCTCGGCGTACGCCGCGGGAGCCGGGCCGTCGTGACCTTCTTCTCCCTGGGCGACCTCATGGTCGACGTCGTGGCCCGGCTGTTCGGGCCACTGGTCGAGGGGTCCGACAGCCCCGGCGTCATCTCCTACGTCGGCGGCGGCTCGGCCGCCAACACCGCGGCCTGGCTGACCCGGGTGGGGGAGAGCACGACGTTCGTCGGCGCGATCGGCGACGACCCGGCCGGCCAGTCCGCAGGCTCGAGAGCCTGCACCGGCTCGGCGTCGACGTCCGGTTCCGCGTCGACCGCACCCGTCCCGACCGGCACCTGCCTGGTGCTCGTCGCGCCGACCGGGGAGCGGACCATGGTGCCCGACCCCGGAGCCAACCTGTCGCTGCTCGAGCACGACGTCCCGATCGACGAGTTCCGCGCCGGTGACCACCTGCACGTCTCCGGCTACGCCCTGCTCCGCGACTCGCGCGACGCGGCGCTGCACGCGATGTCGGCCGCTCGTGGCGGTCGGGATGACGGTCTCGGTGGGAGCCGCGTCGGCCGCACCGCTGCAGCTGCTCGGTGCCGCGGCCTTCCTGCGGATGGTGCCCGGCCGACGTCCCTGCTGTTCGCCAACGAGAAGGAGGCCGCGGTCCTGGTCGGCGGCTCGCCCGACGCCGGCGAGCCTGGCGAGCCGGCTGGCGGCCGGCGGGCGTCGAGGCGGTGGTCACCGCCGGCTCCGGCACGGCCGCGTGGAGCAACGGCGAGGCGACGGCCACGATGGCCGCCGAGCCGCTCGACCGGCCCGAGCTCGACACCACCGGCGCCGGCGACGCGTTCGCCGCCGGCTTCCTCGCGGCCCGCGCCCGCGAGGCCACGCCCGAGGTCTGCCTGCGCGACGGGCATGCCCTGGCGGCCGCCGCCTGCCGCACGACCGGAGGGCGCCCGAGCCCGTGACCGGCGTCTGACCGCGACGGGTCCTCGACCGTTGAGCCGGCGCCTGACCGTCACACGGCGCCGTCAACGGTCAGAACTCGCCGGTCACTCGGAGGGTGGGGGTCATGGAGCTGCGCATCTTCATCGAGCCCCAGCAGGGTGCGACGTACGACGACCAGCTGACGGTCGCGCGACTGGCCGAGGGCCTGGGCTTCGGGGCGTTCTTCCGCTCCGACCACTACCTCGCGATGGGCGTCGACGGCCGGCCCGGGCCGACCGACTCGTGGGTGACCCTGGCCGGGATCGCCCGCGAGACCGACACGATCCGGCTCGGCACGATGATGACGTCGGCGACGTTCCGCCACCCCGGTCCGCTGGCCATCTCGGTCGCCCAGGTCGACCAGATGAGTCAGCGGGCGGGTGGAGCTCGGCATCGGGGCCGGCTGGTACGACGCCGAGCACGCGGCGTACGCCATCCCCTTCCCGCCGACCGGTGAGCGCTTCGACAACCTCGAGGACCAGCTCGCGATCCTCACCGGCCTCTGGGCGACGCCGGACGGCGAGACGTTCTCCTACGCCGGCTCGCGCCACACCGTCACCGACTCGCCGGGGCTGCCGAAGCCCGCGCAGCGGCCGCACCCGCCGATCATCATCGGTGGCAAGGGGGCGAAGCGGACGCCGAGCCTGACCGCTCGGTACGCCGACGAGTTCAACCTGCCGTTCGTGGGACTCGAGGGCACCGAGCAGCAGATCGCCCGCGTGCGCGCGGCCTGCGAGGAGATCGGCCGCGACCCGGACGACCTCGTCTACTCCAACGCCCACACCGTCTGCGTCGGCACCGACGAGGCCGAGGTGCGCCGGCGCGCGGCGTTCATCGACCGCACGCCCGACGACCTCCGCGAGAACGCCGTCGCCGGGACCCCTCAGGAGGTCGTCGACACCATCGGGAGGTACGCCGAGCTGGGTGCGACGCGGATGTACCTCCAGGTGCTCGACCTCCACGACCTCGACCAGATCCAGCTGATCGCCGCCGAGGTCATGCCGCACGTCTGAGCGGCGGCCGTGGTCAGCCGGCGCTGGTCTCGGTGAGGCTCTGGTCGGTCGTCTCGGGAGCCCAGGCGTAGGTGACCGCGAGCCCGACGGCGCACACGACCGCGGAGATCACCATGCTGGTGCCGATGCCGAGGTGGTCGATCGACAGCGGCAGCAGGAACGTGCCGCCCGCCGCGCCGATCCGGCTGGTGGCCGCGGCGAGGCCGGTCCCGCTGCCGCGCAGCTCGGAGGGGAAGACCTCCGCCGGGTAGACGCCGGTGAGGTCGCCCGACATCGCGTTGAAGAACGCGAACCCGACGAAGCAGAGCACGACGATCGCGGCCGGCGCCGAGCCCCAGATGCCGATCACGAACAGGGTCGCCACCATCACCCAGAACGACGTGAGCAGCATCGGCCGGCGTCCGGTCCGCTCGATCAGCAAGCGCACCGGCCAGGGCACCGAGGAACGCGATCGCGTTGGAGCCGATGATGCTGACCTTCGGGTCGTGGACCCCGACCGCCGCGAACACCTGCGGGGCGAAGGTGAAGATCGCGAAGTAGGGCGCGACCAGGCAGGTGAAGAACGTGCAGGCGAAGACCGTCGTCCGCCACATGTCCTTGCTGAACAGGTCGCGGAACCGGGCGTCGACCTGTTCCTCGCCGAGCTCCTCGTCCTCGAAGTAGTCCTCACCGAGGTGCTCCTCGACGATCTCCTTCGCCTCGTCCTCGCGGCCGACGCTGGCCAGCCAGCGGGGTGACTCCGGGAGCCCCTGTCGGAGCAGCAGCGTGAGGAGCCCGGGGATCGCGCCGGTCGCCAGGATCCACGGCCAGTCCAGGCCGAGGTCGCTCAGCGTGTAGGCGACCACCACGGCCAGGAGGAACCCGCCGTACCACGCCGTCTGCAGGCTGGAGAGCAGAGCGCCGCGGTGGGCGCTCGGCACGAACTCCGCGAGCATGGTCTGGCCGATCGCGTACTCCGCGCCGATCGCGAAGCCGAGCAGGAACCGCAGCACGAGCAGCTGGGTGTCGTTGGTGACGAGTCCCTGCAGGGCGCCGAGGATCACGAACGCGATCAGGTCGCAGACGAAGATCAGGCGGCGGCCGAAGCGGTCGGTGAGGTAGCCGAAGATCGGGCCGCCGAAGAAGATGCCGGCCAGCGAGGCGGCTCCGAGCAGGCCCTCCTCGAGCGACGAGAGGCCGAACTGCGACACGATCAGCGGCACGACCACGCTGATGATGCCGAGGTCGTAGCCGTCCAGCCCCTCGCCGAAGGCCGTCGCGGTCGTGATCCGGACGATGAACCCCCTGCGGGGACCGGCGTCCTGGGTCGGTCGCTTGCTCCTGCTGGCTCACGCGCGTCACTCCCGAGTGGGTCGATGCTTGACCTGCGCAACGCCCCGTACCCCGAAGGGTCACGTCCTACGCCCCGAGGGCCGTGAACGCGAGCGTTCAGTCCGACGGGTCGGTGGCCATCCGCCGGTCGATGCCGGCGCCGTGGGTGGGATGGCTGCCGCGCACGTGCACGTCGTACGCCGTCGCGGTGGCGACGTAGAGCCGCAGGTCGCCGTCGCCGCTCAGCTCGTCGGCCGTGAAGGCCCGGGCGCCGCGGTGCACCGGGTCGAACGCCTCGTGGAGGACGTCGCGGCAGCTCGTCGGCCGGCACCTCGCGGGCCGTCGCCGACGCGTAGACCGCCTCGGACCGTGCCCGGCTGCGCGGTGGAGTCGAAGATCGACGAGCCGCACCTCCGGCCGCTCCCGCACGTTGTGCGAGTGCTGGGCGTCGGGGGAGGAGACCCAGTAGAAGTCGCGGTAGCGCGCCGGCGTGAAGTACACCGGCGACAGCCGCGGCTGCCCGTCGTCCTCGACCGTCCCGAGCACCAGGTACCGGTTGCCGTCGATCACCCGCCGCGCCATCTCCGCAGCTCGTCGTCCGCCATGCCTCCACCCTGCCAGGGATGGGACAGCCACCGCCGCTGCGAGGTCGTGTGCCTGAGGTCGGGCCATGGACCGTTCTCAGGCACACGACCCGAGCACACGGCGGCAATCCGGTTGCGGCCGCGACCGTCGTGCGGCTGGGGTGGGTCAGTGACCTTCGACTTCGCTGCGGCGTACGACGAGCTGAACGCGGCCGACCACGACTACCGCTTCTACGCCGCAGTGGCCGACGAGGTCGACGCAGGCCGGGTCCTCGACCTCGGCTGTGGCACCGGCGTCCTGGCGCGGCTGCTCGCGGCAGCCGGGCGACAGGTCGTCGCGATCGACCCCGACCCGGACATGCTCGAGGTGGCCCGGGCGGCCGATCCCGATGGGCGGGTCGACTGGCGCAGGGGCGACAGCTACCGCGGCCGACGCCGGCTGGGCGGACCTCGCGGTCATGTCGGGGCACGTCGCGCAGCTCTTCGTCGAGGACGACGCGTGGGCCGGCGTGCTGGACGACCTACGACGTGCGCTGGCGCCGGAGGGCGTCCTCGCCTTCGAGTCCCGCAACCCCGACGCCCGCGGCTGGGAGCGGTGGACCCGCGAGGCGACGTTGCAGACCGTGCACGACGACGACGGCGAGGTCGACTTCTGGCACGAGACGGTCGACGTCGACCTGCCGCGCGTGACCTACCGGACGCTGACGCAGCACCGGCGTACGTCCGAGCGGACCGAGTCCGCCGAGACCCTGGCCTTCCGCGACGAGTCCGCCTTGCGTCGTTCGCTCGCCCGGGCCGGCTTCGAGGTGCGTGACCTGTACGGCGACTGGCAGCGCGGACCGGTCACCGACGCGTCTCGCGAGCTGATCGTGATCGCCCGGAAGGGGGAGCACGTCCCCGGCACCCGGGCGACTCCCGAGTAGCCTGACCCCATGACGGCCCCGGCGCCCTTCGGGCGGATGCTGACGGCGATGGCCACGGCATTCACCGACGACGGCGCCGTCGACCTCGACGCGACGGCGGCGATCGCGCACCATCTCGTCGAGCACGGTCACGACGGCGTCGTGGTCAGCGGGACGACGGGCGAGAGCCCGACGACGACGGTCGCCGAGACCGGCGACATCCTGCGCGCGGTCAAGGACGCCGTCGGCGACCGGGCCACGCGTGATCGCCGGCGTCGGCAGCAACGCCACCGCCCACAGCGTCGAGCTGGCCCAGCAGGCCGAGAAGCTCGGCGCCGACGCCCTGCTGCTGGTCACGCCGTACTACAACAAGCCCGGCCAGGCCGGCGTCCTCCACCACTTCCAGCAGGTCGTCGGCCGCCACCGGCACGCCGGTCGTCCTGTACGACGTGCCCGGTCGCACGGGCACCCCGATCAGCCTCGAGACCTACGAGCAGATCAAGGGCGACACCGTCGTCGCGGTCAAGGAGGCCGTCGGCGACTTCGCCCGCGGTGTACGTCTGCGCGAGCTCGGGTACGCCGTCTACAGCGGCGACGACGTCTCCAACCTCGCCTGGCTGGCCCACGGCGCCTGCGGCGTGATCAGCGTCGTCGGCCACGCCGCCGGCACCGCGATCCGCTCGATGATCGAGGACTTCCTCGACGGCAACACCACCGCCGCCCGCAAGACCTACGACCGCCTGCTGCCCGCGACCGAGGCGATCATGGGCGTGCCGAACTACGGCGCCACCACCGCCAAGGCCTGCCTGCAGCTGCTCGGCGTCCTCGACAACCGCAACGTCCGCGGTCCGCTGGTCCCGCTGACCGACGACGAGGTCGACGCCCTCCGCGCCGGCCTCGAGGCGTCCCAGCTGCTCTGACCACCTACCCAGAGAGACAACCCCTTGAGCCACCCTCATCCCGAGCTCTCCGCACCGGCCGAACTGCCGAAGGGGGGCTTACGGATCTACCCGCTCGGCGGGCTCGGCGAGGTCGGTCGCAACATGACCGTCTTCGAGTACGACGGCCGCCTGCTGATCGTCGACTGCGGCGTCCTCTTCCCCGAGGAGAGCCACCCCGGCGTCGACCTGATCCTCCCCGACTTCGACGCGATCCGAGACCGCCTCGACCAGGTCGAGGCGCTGGTCCTGACCCACGGCCACGAGGACCACATCGGCGCCACGCCGTACCTCCTCCGCGAGCGCGGCGACATCCCGCTCGTCGGCTCCGAGCTGACCCTGGCGCTGCTCGACTCCAAGCTCCGCGAGCACCGGCTCCGCGAGACCGTGCACCACAAGGTGAAGGCCGGCGACCGGCTGACCCTCGGCCCCTACGAGCTCGAGTTCGTCGCCGTCAACCACTCGATCCCCGACGCCCTCGCCGTCGCGATCCGCACCGGCACGGCCACTGGTGCTGCACACCGGCGACTTCAAGATGGACCAGCTCCCGCTGGACGGGCGGATCACCGACCTGCGTGCCTTCGCACGGCTGGGGGAGGAGGGCGTCGACCTCTTCCTCACCGACTCGACGAACGCCGAGGTGCCCGGCTTCACCACCTCCGAGCAGACCATCGGCCCGGTCCTCGACAGCGTCTTCAGCAACAACGACCAGCGGATCATCGTCGCCTGCTTCGCCTCCCACGTGCACCGCGTCCAGCAGGTGCTCGACACCGCCGTCCGGCACGGCCGCAAGGTCGGCTACGTCGGGCGCTCGATGGTGCGCAACATGGGCATCGCCCAGGACCTCGGCTACCTCCACGTCCCGCCCGACGTGATGGTCGACGCCAAGGACCTCGCCGACCTCGCCGCCCGAGCGGCAGGTGCTGATCTCCACCGGCAGCCAGGGCGAGCCGATGTCGGCGCTGAGCCGGATCGCCCAGCGCAACCACCACTTCGTGCACATCGAGGAGGGCGACACCGTCATCCTGGCCAGCTCGCTGATCCCCGGGAACGAGAACGCCGTCTACAAGGTCATCAACGGCCTGACCCGGCTCGGCGCGAACGTCGTCCACAAGGGCAACGCCAACGTCCACGTCTCCGGTCACGCCAGCGCCGGCGAGCTGCTCTACGCCTACAACATCGTCAAGCCGCGCAACGTGCTGCCGGTGCACGGCGAGTACCGCCACATGAAGGCCAACGCCGCCCTCGCCCGCGCCACCGGCGTCGAGAACGTCGTGATCGCGGAGGACGGCGTCGTCGTCGACCTGATCGACGGTGTCGCCGAGCATCGCCGGCAAGGTCGACTGCGGCTACGTCTTCGTCGACGGCTCCAGCATCGGCGACATCACCGAGTCCGACCTCAAGGACCGCCGGATCCTCGGCGAGGAGGGCTTCGTCTCGGTGATCGTGGTCATCGACTCGGTCAGCGGCAAGGTCTCGAGCGGGCCCGAGATCCACGCCCGCGGCTTCGCCGAGGACGACAAGGCGTTCGACGACATCAAGCAGCCGATCATCGACGCCCTCGACCAGGCGATCCGCGACGGCACCAACGACGCCTACCAGCTCCAGCAGGTCGTACGCCGCGTGGTCGGCCGCTGGGTCAACCGCGAGCTCCGCCGCCGCCCGATGATCATCCCGGTCGTGATCGAGGCGTAGCCAGGTCGCGGCACGACGACCGCCTCAGACGATGGTGAAGTCCGCCGCGAGGGTGGACCGCCCGGTCACGGCCAGCAGCAGCGCACCGCCGCGACCCGGACCGCACGCAGACCTCGGCGGCGAGGGTGCTGGCGTCCACCAGGGCTCCTGGTCGAACGCCGGGTCGATCCCGGTCGCCGACTGGATGTCGAGTCCGTGGACGACCAGCTCGAAGATCCGCGTACGGAGGTACTCGTCGAGCCGCATCCCGCCGGCGATCGTGGTGAGCAGGTAGGCGTCGTCGTACGCCGCGAGCAGGCCGGTCACCCGCGTGGCGAGCGCACGGACGAACCCGGCAGGGTCGTCGCCCAGCGCCTGCCCGCCCGTCGTCCGCGCTCGAGGACGCCCGCGTTGTCGGCACCGGTCATGCCGGCGATCGCCAGGTAGTAGTCCGCCGCGGTCGGCACCGCGACCTCGTCGGCGGGGACTCGAGATAGGTCTCGACCGTCACCAGCGACCGCGACGTGTGACCGACCAGCGCACGCAGGTCCCAGTCACCGAGGCCCGGACCGGTCAGGTCGGAGGCCGGGATCGCGGCCACCTGCGCGACGAACGACGCGGCGGCGGAGAGGTACGTGGCGCGGCTGTCGGGCATGGCGACATGATGCCGACCGGTGGTGGGTGAGCCACCGTCCGGGGTCACCAAACGTGGCTGGCTCACCGCCAGGAGCGGCGAACCCGTCAGGTGGTGGCGGCGAGGACTCCGGCCACGATCAGAGCCTGGCCCAGGTGATAGGTGATCATCACGGCCACCGGAGCCCAGGGCCGCGGCCTGCACGAACCGGTCGACCGCCAGGATCGAGTCGCTGGCGGCGAAGACGGTCGCGCCGACGGCGATCAGCGGGTGGCCGGTGTCGAAGGCCATGATCACCATCGCCCCGATGACGACGGTGTAGACCGCCACCGGCAGGGCCAGCGCCCGGCCGCCGCGCAGCATGGCGCCGGGCAGCACCCGTCGGGTCGACGACGAGGCAGGCGAAGAGCACCGGCCCGCCAGATCCAGCTCCAGCCGGCCGGGTCGACACCGAGGCGCGCGAACGACACCACGAACGCCAGGTGCCCCACCAGGAACGCCGCCAGCCCGAGCCGGAAGCGGGTGTCCGACTTCTCGAGCAGGAACACGTCTCCGGTCAGGCCGAGCACCAGTCCGCCCAGCAGCCACAGCCCGGCGGACGTGTCGGTCGCCCCCAGCACCAGGGCGACCAGGATCAGGCCGACCAGGGTGGCCGGCTTCGCCCAGGTCTCCGTACGCCGGTCGCCCCGCCACACGGCGTACCAGTCGACGAGCGCGCAGCACGGCGGGCAGGACCCAGACGATCTCCACGCGGGGAGCATGGCAGGCGCCCGCGTACGCGGTCTGTCCGTGGCGCGTGCCAGGCTCTCGGCATGAACGTGAGCGAGCTCCTCGCCGACGCCCTCGGCCGCGTCCGCGAGCAGATGCCCGACCTCGTCGCCGGCCTGGGCGACGACGACCTGGCCTGGCGACCCGACCCCGAGGCCAACTCCATCGCCTGGCTGGTCTGGCACCTCAGCCGGATCGAGGACGACCACGTCGCCGGCGTGGCCGGCAGCGAGCAGGTGTGGGTGACCGACGGCTGGGCCGAGCGGTTCGACCTGCCCTTCGAGGTCGGCACGAGCACGGCTACGGCATGAGCAGCGCCGACGTCGGGCAAGGTCCGGGTCTCGCGGCGACCTGCTGGCGGGGTACTACGAGGCGGTCGCCGCCCGGACGCGCGGCCTACGTCGCGGACCTGCAGCCCGACGACCTCGACCGCGTCGTCGACGAGGCGTGGGACCCGCCGGTCACCCTCGGCGCGCGGCTGGTCAGCGTGGTCAACGAGGTGAACGCCCACCTCGGCCAGGCCCAGTACGTCCGCGGGCTGCTCGACGCGCGCGCGTAGGGAACCGTCGCGGACACGGGACCTGTGCGGCGTGTGGTCCGTGTGACGGGAGTGACGGTGACCTAGATTCGTCACCATGGCGACCCGTACGTCTTCCCCGCCGGGTTCGCGAAGCAGGAGCAAGCCCAAGCCCGCGTCGCGATCCCGGAGTACGACGAAGAAGAAGCGATCTCGCGCGTCCACGCGCCGGCGTCCGGCGCCCCGAGCGGTCCGCTCGGGGCGCGGTCCGGTCCTGCGGCTGTTCGCCGCACTGGGTCGCGGGATCGCCGCGCTCTGGCTGGGCATCGCGCACGCCGTCGGCGCCATCGCCCGCAAGATCGGCCGGACCGCCCACGACCTGGAGCCCGAGCACCGGCGCGACGGGGTCGGCCTGTTCCTGTTCGGCCTCGCCGTCGTGGTCGCCGCGGCCGTCTGGTGGCAGCTGCCGGGCGGCCTGATGGACGGCGTCCGCACGATCGTCGCCGGCTCCGTCGGCAAGGTCGGCTGGCTGGTCCCGCTGATGCTGGTCTGGGTCGGCTGGCGCAACATGCGCGACCCCGAGAGCCAACGGCCCGGCCGGCCGCCAGGTCGTCGGCTGGGTCGCGCTCGGCTTCGGCGTGCTCGGCACCGTCCACATCGCCGCCGGCAACCCGGCGCCCGGTCAACGGCGACTCCTCCGACCTGCAGGACGCCGGGGGAGCGATCGGGTACGTCGTGTCGAGCCTGCTGCTCGACCTGCTGCGCACGGCGTACGTCGTCGTGCCGCTGCTGCTCCTGCTGGCCGTCTTCGGGGTCCTCGTGATCACCGCGACGCCGGTCTACCAGGTGCCGGTCAAGCTCGCGGCGTTCCGCGACCGGATGCTCGGTCGCGCTCCCGCCGAGGAGTCCGACCTGCCGGCGAACGGCGTGCGCAGCCGGCGCCGCGCGCCGCTCGGCCGACGACGTCGACCCCGAGATGGGCGACCCGGCGTACGACAGCCCGGTCCTCTCCGACCGTGAGCTGCGCAAGCGCCGCAAGCGCGGCGAGGTCACCGAGGAGCCGGAGGCGGACAGCGACGCGACCCAGGCGATGGCGGTCGCCGACGTGACCGCCGACCCCGACGGCACCGACACCGCCACCGACCTCGTGCCCCCGCCGCACACCCCGCTGCCCGAGCGGATGGAGCAGCTCGAGCTGTCCGGCGACGTCGTCTACAGCCTGCCCGCGCAACGAGGTGCTCAAGCCGGGCTCCGTGCACAAGGCGCGCTCCAAGGCCAGCGACGACGTCGTGGGTCGGCTCACCCAGGTGCTCGACGAGTTCGGCATCGACGCGCAGGTCACCGGATACACCCGCGGCCCGACCGTCACCCGCTACGAGGTCGAGCTCGGGCCCGGCCGTGAAGGTCGAGAAGGTCACCGCGCTGTCGAAGAACATCGCCTACGCCGTGGCCTCGGCCGACGTGCGGATCCTCAGCCCGATCCCCGGCAAGTCCGCGATCGGCATCGAGATCCCCAACGCCGACAAGGAGATCGTCTCGCTCGGCGACGTCCTGCGCTCGCAGCACCGCGCGCTCCGACCACCACCCGCTGGTGGTCGGCCTCGGCAAGGACGTCGAGGGCGGCTTCGTCGTCGCCAACCTCGCGAAGATGCCCCACCTGCTGGTCGCCGGCGCGACCGGCTCCGGCAAGTCGAGCTTCATCAACTCGATGGTGACGTCGCTGCTGATGCGGTCGACGCCCGACGAGGTGCGGATGATCATGATCGACCCGAAGCGGGTCGAGCTGAACGCCTACGAGGGCATCCCGCACCTGATCACGCCGATCATCACCAACCCGAAGAAGGCGGCCGAGGCGCTGGCCTGGGTGGTGCGCGAGATGGACCTGCGCTACGACGACCTGGCCAACTTCGGCTTCCGGCACGTCGACGACTTCAACAAGGCGGTGCGCGCCGGCAAGGTGACGGTGCCGCCGGGCAGCGAGCGCGAGGTCGCGCCGTACCCCTACCTGGTGGTGGTCGTCGACGAGCTCGCCGACCTGATGATGATCGCCCCGCGCGACGTCGAGGACGCCGTCGTCCGGATCACCCAGCTGGCCCGGGCCGCGGGCATCCACCTCGTGCTCGCCACGCAGCGCCCGAGCGTCGACGTCGTCACCGGCCTGATCAAGGCGAACGTGCCGTCGCGCCTGGCGTTCGCGACGTCCAGCCTGGCCGACAGCCGGGTCATCCTCGACCAGCCCGGAGCGGAGAAGCTGGTCGGCCAGGGCGACGGGCTGTTCCTGCCGATGGGCGCCTCGAAGGCGGTCCGCGTCCAGGGCTCGTGGGTCACCGAGGCCGAGGTCCACCAGGTGGTCGCGCACTGCAAGAAGCAGCTGACGCCGACCTACCGCGAGGACGTCACCGCTCCGCAGCAGAGCAAGCGCGAGCTGGACGACGACATCGGCGACGACCTCGACCTGGTGATCCAGGCCGTCGAGCTCGTGGTGTCGACGCAGTTCGGCTCGACCTCGATGCTGCAGCGCAAGCTCCGGGTCGGCTTCGCCAAGGCCGGACGGCTGATGGACATCCTCGAGAGCCGTGGCGTCGTGGGGCCCTCGGAGGGCTCCAAGGCGCGCGACGTCCTGGTGAAGCCGGACGAGATCGACGGCGTGATCGCCACCCTGCAGGGGGAGATGGGGGCCTGACATGAGCATCGACACCGACTCGACGACGACAACCGCGACCGAGACCATCGGTCGGCCGACCGGCTGGACATCGGCCCCTGACCGACGCGTCGTGGAGGTACGCCGGCGTCCGGGCACCGGCCGCCGCCCTCGGCGCCGGCGCCTCGCTGGTGGCGCGTCGCCTACCTCGCCCGCGCGCTCGGCGGCGGCGGCGTGCTGGACTGGGTGCTCGGCGCGCGTCCTCGGGCCTGATCGGGGTCGTCAACCTGTCCGCTCTGCTCGACGCCCGCACGCCCCTGCTGGTGGCCGACGACCTCGGGGTCCGGCTGCGGCTCGGCCGCACCTGGGTCGGCCTGCCCTGGGGCGGTCTGCACGAGGTCGAGCACCGCAGCCGCCGCGGCTGGTGGCGCGACGGCCTGCTGACGGTGCGCACCCACTACGTCCAGCGGGTCCTGGAGGACCTCGACCCCGGCGCCCGTCGCGTGGCCGCGCGCTCAACCGGCGGCTGCACCGCTCGCCGCTGGCCGTCCCGCTCGGTCTGGGCACGCGCGTGGTCGGCGCCGGTCCCGACCTGACGGCTGCGCTGCGCGAGCTCGCCGACGGCCGCACCCCGGTCGTCGAGACCAGCGTCGTCGACGTCGCAGACTCGTCGACGACACGGTCGCCGGAGACCGACGAGGATCTGCCGGCGGCCGGCGCCGGTCGAGGCCGTCGAGGCACGTCGGCGACGACGCTCCTGCCCGACCCTGCCGCGTCGGATCCCGGACCCGCGACCGGCCGATCGCCCACCTGATCAGCCGAGGCCGCCGCGCGGCTTCGAGCGCCCGGCTCGACGGCGACGAGCCGAGCGAGCTTCGGCGTAGGACGACCCGAGACCGACCCGGGAGCGAGCTCGTCGCCAGCGCAGACCCCCGCCCCGGTCCGCGACACCGTCGTGGCGCGCCCGCGCCGAGGTGCGCCACGAGATCGCGCGCCGAGCTCGACGACGTCTTCGAGGAGGACACCCAGGTCTGGGGCGAGCTGCACGCCGCCCCCGAGGTCGACGAACCGCTCCTGATCGGCGACGACGTCGCCGACCTCCGCGTGCTCGAGCCCGGTGATCGGGCCCGCAGTTCGCCGCGGCCCGCGAACGCCTGGGTCTCAGCGTCGACGAGCTCGCCGAGCGCACCCGCATCCGCCCCCACGTCATCGAGGCGATCGAGGTCGACGACTTCGGCGCCTGCGGCGGCGACTTCTACGCGCGCGGTCACCTGCGCACCCTGGCGCGGGTGCTCGGCGTCGAGGGCGCGCCGATCCTCGCGACCTACGACGAGCGGTACGCCGACGCCCCGATCGACCCGCGCCGGCGTCTTCGAGGCGGAGCTGGCCGGCGCCGGTTCGATCCGCGCGACGCGCGGCGGACCCAACTGGTCGGTCCTGGTGGCCGCGGTGATGGCGCTGGTGCTGTGCTGGTCGGTGGCCCGGCTGGTGACCGGTGGCCCCGACCAGAGCCCCGACCGGGCGGTCCTCAGCGGCTCCGGCGGTCCCAACCACAGCCGTTCCGGTGCGCACCAAGCCGGTGCCGGTCGTCGCTCGACCGCCGCCGGCGGGGGTGCCCGGGTCGTCGTCCGCGACGGCCTCGGGAAGGTCGTGTTCTCCGGCGACCTCGCCTACGGGCAGAAGCACACCGCTGCAGGCCGTCGCCGCCGGTGGACATCCAGTCGACCGACGGCGGTCGGTGCGGGTGACGGTGGACGGGCAGGACCGCGGGCGCATGGGGCCCGCCGGGTCGCGCTCCGACCTACGTCGGACGTCGTACGGTCCAGTCGCCGGTGCTGAGGGAGGCCTGGTGCGCGCCGGACGGCATACTCGGCCCTGATGACCACCACGCTCGGCCGGACCCGACCTCCGATCAGCACCGCGACGTCTCCGTCGCCCTGGTGACGCTCGGCTGCGCGCGCAACGACGTCGACTCCGAGGAGCTCGCCGGGCGGCTCGCCGCCGACGGCTTCCGGCTGGTCGACGACCCCGAGGACGCCGAGACGGTCGTGGTGAACACCTGTGGCTTCGTCGAGGCCGCCAAGAAGGACTCGGTCGACACCCTGCTGGCGGCCTCCGACCTCAAGGGGTCGGGGCGCACCCGGGCCGTGGTCGCGGTCGGCTGCCTGGCCGAGCGCTACGGCAAGGACCTCGCCGAGTCGCTGCCCGAGGCCGACGCCGTCCTCGGCTTCGACGACTACCCCGACATCGCGGCCCGGCTGCGCTCGATCCTGGCCGGTGAGTGCCTCCACCCGCACACGCCGCAGGACCGGCGCCGGCTGCTGCCGATCTCCCCGGTCGACCGCGACGCCGCGCGCGGTCTCGGTGCCGGGACACGGCGTGGTCTCGACCGGCTCGACCGACGGCATCGGCGAGCGTGCGCCCGCGAGCGGGCCACGCGCCGTACGCCGCCGGCTCGCCGGCGGGCCGATGGCGCCGTTGAAGCTCGCCAGCGGCTGCGACCGCCGGTGCTCGTTCTGCGCGATCCCGAGCTTCCGCGGCTCCTTCGTGAGCCGGCGTCCCTCCGACGTGCTGGCCGAGGCCCGCTGGCTGGCGGGGGAGGGCGTGCGCGAGGTGTTCCTGGTCAGCGAGAACAGCACGTCGTACGGCAAGGACCTCGGCGACCTCCGGCTGCTCGAGACGCTGCTGCCCGAGCTGGCAGCGATCGACGGCATCGAGCGGGTCCGCGTCTCCTACCTCCAGCCGGCCGAGACCCGTCCGGGCCTCGTCGAGGCGATCGCGACGACGCCCGGCGTCAGCCCCTACTTCGACCTGTCCTTCCAGCACGCCAGCGCGTCGGTGCTGCGGCGGATGCGCCGCTTCGGCGACCCCGAGAGCTTCCTGGGGCTGCTCGACCGGGTCCGCGCCCTCGCCCCGGCGGCGGGCGTCCGCTCCAACGTGATCGTGGGCTTCCCGGGCGAGACCGAGCGCCGACCTGCAGACCCTGTGCGACTTCCTGGTCGCGGCCCGGCTCGACGTGACCGGCGTGTTCGGCTACTCCGACGAGGACGGCACCGAGGCCGAGCGCGCTCGACGGCAAGCTGGACGACGACGAGATCCGTGCGCGGGTCGAGCGCGTCACCGACCTGGTCGAGCAGCTCACGGCCGAGCGGGCCGAGGAGCGGGTCGGCGAGCACGTCGTCGTCCTCGTGGAGTCCGTCGAGGACGCCGGCGAGGGGTGGAGCGCCGAGGGTCGCGCCGACCACCAGGGTCCGGAGGTCGACGGCGTCGACCCGACTCGCTCGGCGGGCAGCCACGTCGTCGGCGACCTGGTGCCGGCCGTCGTCGTCGCGGCCGAGGGCGCCGACCTCGTCGCGGAGCCGACCCGGTGACCGAGAGGTCGGCCGACGTCGGCAACTGGAACCTGCCCAACGTCCTGACCGGGCTCCGCATCCTGATCGTGCCGTTCTTCGGCTACGCGCTGCTCCACGACGGCGGCGACTCGATCGCCGTGGCGTTACGTCGCCACGCTGCTCTTCGTCGTCGCGATGGTCACCGACAAGGTCGACGGCGACATCGCCCGCTCCCGCGGCCTGGTCACCAACTTCGGCAAGATCGCCGACCCGATCGCCGACAAGGCGATGACCGGGATGGCCTTCGTCGGCCTCTCCGATCGTGGGCGACGTCTGGTGGTGGGTGACGATCGTGGTCCTGCTGCGCGAGTGGTCGGTGACCCTGCTGCGGCTCTCGATCCTCAAGCGGGTCGTGGTCGTGGCCGCCGCACGGAGCGGGAAGGTGAAGACGGTGGTGCAGGTGGTGGCCCTGACTCGGCCTCAGCCTGCCGCTGCGCCAGGTGCACGCGCCCCTGCACGACGTCGGCGTCGTGCTCTTCTACGCCTCCGAGGTCGTGCTCGGCGTCGCCGTCGCGATGACCCTCTGGTCGGGCTATGAGTTCTTCCGCGACGTCTGGCGCCAGCGGGACTCCGTCCGTGCCACGTGACGTTCACCCGCTCGGCCACCTCCGGTGCCTGGTGACCTCTGGGGGTCCTCGTACTAAGGTCCCGCACAGGCCGTCGGCAGGAGTGCCTTCGGATCTCGGATCTCGGCTCTCGGAAGGACCCCCCGTCCATGCATCGACTTTCTCGCCCGGTCCTCGCTGCCCTCGCGTCCGTGGCGCTGGTGCCCGAGCGGCGGCGCCCTGCTCGGGCCCGCGGCCGCCAACACGTCCGGCACCGGGCTCGTCATCAACGAGGTGTACGGCGGCGGCGGCAACGCCGGTGCGACGCTACACACCGACTTCGTCGAGCTCTGCAACACCACGGCCCACGCGGCGTCAGCTCGGCGGGTCTATCGTGCAGTACCGCTCGGCCGGAGGCACCGGCGCGCCGAGCTCCGGCAACGTCGCCGCGCTCCCGTCGGTGGACCTGCCCGCGGGGGTCACCTACCTGATCCGTGGGAGCCGCCGTCACGCACCAGGCGGCATCGCAGCCTCTCCCGGCGCCCGACGCGGACCGTTCGGCATCAACCTCTCGCGGACCGGCGGCCAGGTCTTCCTCGCTCGACAGCCGGGCCTCTCGATCCGAGCATCGGGCGCTGATCGCCGTCCCCCATGTCCTCGACTTCGTCGGGTGGGGATCCGCTCACGACGTCGTTCGAGACCGCCCACGCGACCGGCCACCACCAACCCGACGTCGGTCAGCGCGACGCCGACGGGGCCGACACCGACGACAACTCTGCCGACTTCACCGTGCCAACCCGCCGACCCCGATCGCATGCGGCAGCGCCTGCGGCTCGACGCCTCCGCCCCCGCCGACCGAGCACACGATCGCGGAGATCCAGGGCACCGGTGCCACCTCGCCCCTGGTCGGCAAGGCGGTGATCACCGAGGGCGTGGTGACCGCGGCGTACCCCACCGGCGGGTTCTTCGGCTACGTCCTCCAGACCGACGGCACCGGCTCCGGCGACCGACGCGACCCCCGGCGCCTCCGACGCGGTGTTCGTCCACCAGCCCAGCGGAGCCGTGACGCCCACATCGGGCAGTACGTGCAGGTCACCGGCACCGTCAGCGAGTTCGGCGGGCTCACCGAGCTGAACGTCGCGGCCGCCGACGTGCAGGACCTCGGCACCCCGCCGCTGGGCGGCGTCACGCCGCTCTCGATCGCCTACCCGACCACGGATGCCGGCGCGTGAGGCGCACGAGAGCGAGCTGATCGCCCCGACCGACCAGTTCACGGTCACCGACAACTTCGACACCAACCAGTTCGGCGAGATCGGGCTGGCCACCGGCGACCACCAGCTGATCCAGCCGACCGACGTCTTCAACCCGGCCGACGACCCGCCGGCATCCAGCAGGTCCAGGAGGACAACGCCGCCCGGCTGGTCACCCTCAACGACGGCTCGAGCTGGAACTTCCTGACCACCGACAAGAACACCCCGATGACGTGGCTGACCCCGACCAACCCGGTCCGGATCGGCTCCACCGCCACCCTGCAGCAGCCGATGATCCTCGACTTCCGCAACAGCCTCTGGGAGCTCCAGCCCACCAGCCAGGTCACCGGCGACGGCCACGCAGTGGGCGACGTTCAGCGACACCCGGACGCCGAACCAGGCGCCCCGGCCGGTCGGCGGCGACCTGCGACTGGCGACGTTCAACGTGCGAGAACTTCTTCCCGACGTCACGCCGCCGACTACGAGGCGCAGACCGGGACCCGAGCGCGTGCACGGCGTTCACCGACCGCGCGGGCGACCCCGATCGACGTCAACGAGTGCTCGCCCAACGGCCCTCGGGTGCGGCGGAGTCCAGCGGTGGCACCGACCGACGACCAACCGCTGCGAGCGGCAGCTGGCCAAGGAGGTCGACGCGATCAACACGATGAACGCCGACGTGATGTCGCTGGAGGAGATCGAGAACTCCGTGCCAGTTCGGCAAGGACCGCGACGACGCGCTCTCCCGCTCGTCGACGCGCTCAACGCCGCGCCGGCACGACCCGGTGGGCCTACGTCCCGTCGCCCGACCCCGCCGACCTGCCCCCGACCGCCGAGCAGGACGTCATCCGCACGGCGTTCATCTACAACCCGGCCAAGGTCGAGCCGGTCGGGTCGCCGGTGGTCCTCTCCGACCAGTCCGACCCCGGCCAGCCGTTCGCCAACGCCCGGGAGCCGCTCGCCCAGGAGTTCAAGCGCAAGGGTGCCCTCGACTCCGACGGCTTCCTGGTGATCGTGAACCACCTCAAGTCGAAGGGTGACAGCACGCCCGCCGGCCACCGGTGACAACGCCAACGGGCTGCAGGGTGCCTTCAACGGCGACCGGGTGCGGCAGGCGCACGCGCTCGTCGACTTCGCCAAGGCACGGTCCCGGCCGAGCGCGGCACCGACAAGGTGTTCCTCGTGGGTGACTTCAACAGCTACACCCAGGAGGACCCGATGCAGGTCCTCTACCAGGCGGGCTACGTCAACCAGCCCAGCGACGACTCGCGGGACATGAGCTACGAGTTCGACGGCCTGGCCGGTTCGCTCGACCACGTCCTGGCGAGCCCGGCGGCCGCGCAATGGTCACCGGGCCGTGACGTCTGGCAGATCAACGCCGAGGAGTCCGTGGGCTTCGAGTACAGCCGCTACAACTACAACGCGACGCTGCTCTACCAGCCGAACCAGTTCCGGGCCTCCGACCACAACCCCGAGCTCGTGGGACTCGACGTGCCGTTCAGCCAAGGAGCCGGCGAAGGTCACGCGACGGCCACGCCGAACCGGGTCAAGAAGAAGAAGGACACGACGCGGATCGACGTCACGGTCTCGGCCGCCCAGGGCGTCACCCCGACCGGCTTCGTGGCGATCCTCGTCGGCGACCAGCAGCTGGCGCTGCTGCCGCTCGAGGACGGTCACGCGAGCCTGGTCGCCGGCCCGTTCCCGAAGGCCGGTGTCCACGAGGTGAGGTGAAGTACCTCGGCGACGAGGTCACCGAGGCCGGCCACGCCACGGTCGACGTGACGGTCACCAACGGCAACCCGTAGGCCACGAGGCGGTCGGGTCGTCGGTCCAGCGACGTCGGGACCGACGACCGGCCGCCCCGGTCAGTCCCGGGCCGCCTTGAAGGCGCAGGCGGCCTGCACCAGGGTCAGGTGGCTGAACGCCTGCGGGAAGTTGCCGACCATCCGCTCGGTGCGTGCGCGTCGTACTCCTCCGAGAGCAGCCCGACGTCGTTGGCCAGCGCGCAGAGGCGGTCGAACAGGGCCTGCGCGTCGTCGAGGCGCCCCGCGCCGGCGTAGGCCGACACCAGCCAGAACGAGCACGCCAGGAACGGGTGCTCGTCGCCGGAGAGCCCGTCCACCCCGGACTGCGTGCGGTAGCGCAGCAGCAGCCCGTCGCGCATCAGGTCCTGCTCGATCGCCTCGATAGTGCCGAGCATCCGCGGGTCGTCGCCGTCGATGAAGCCGACGAGGGGCAGCATCAGCAGCGACGCGTCGACCTCGGTGGTGCCGTAGTGCTGGGTGAAGGTGTTGCGGTCGGCGTCGTAGCCCTGGCTCAGGACCTCGGCGCGCACCTGGTCGCGCAGGGCGCGCCACGTGTCGACGTCGCCCTCCAGGTGGTGCCGCTCCACCGCCTTCACCGCCCGGTCGAAGGCGACCCACACCATGACCCGCGAGTGCGTGAAGTGCTGCTGCGGACCCGCGGATCTCCCAGAGCCCGTTGTCGGGCTCCTCCCAGGTCTCGGCGAGGTGGTCGACCAGCACCCGCTGGAGGCTCCACGAGTCCTCGGTCTGGCCGAGTACCGACTCGCGGGCCGCCTCCAGCGCGAGCATCACCTCGCCGACGACGTCGGTCTGGCGCTGGTCGACGGCGCCGTTCCCGATCCGCACCGGCCGCGAGCCGGCGTACCCCGGCAGGTGGTCGAGGGTGAGCTCGGTGAGCCGGCGCGCGCCGTCGACGGCGTACATGATCTGGAGGTCGGCCGGGTCGCCGGCGACCGCACGCAGCAGCCAGTCGCGCCAGAACCTCGCCTCATCGGTGGCACCCGCGGAGATCAGGGAGACGATGGTGAGGGAGGCGTCGCGGAGCCAGCAGTAGCGGTAGTCCCAGTTGCGCTCGCCCCCGAAGTCCTCCGGGCAGCGAGGTCGTCGGCGCCGCGACGATGCCGCCGGTGTCCTCGTGGGTCATCAGGTGCAGGGTCAGCAGCGACCGGCGTACCGGCGTCGGCGTGCGGGACGCCGGTCAGGTCGAGCCGGGCGACCCAGCTGACCTCCTCGTGGATCGTCTCGTCGACCATGGCCCGGTGCGGCCCCGGCGTCCGCAGGTGCGACGGCAGCCAGGTCGTGGAGAAGGTCAGCACCTGGCCCTCGCGGACGTCGAACTCGTCGACGTGCCGGTGGCCCTGACGGCCTCGGGCAGCCGCGGCCCGCGCAGCACCAGCTTGTCCGGCCCGGCGACGGCCGTGATCGCGGGATCGTCGGTGTCCTCGAGGCGCCGGCGGATCCAGGGTCGAGCGGTGCCGTAGTCGAACCGCACGACCCACTCGTGGCGCATCCGCACCGTGCCCCTCACGCCGGTGACCCGCCGGACCACGTCGATCCGGTCGTCCCCGGTCGGCATCACGTCGAGCAGGGTCACGACGCCGGTGGCGGTGCTGAAGGTCGTCTGCAGCGCCGCGGAGTCGTCGACGTACGCCCGCGAGACCTCGTAGTCACCGACCGGGCACAGCTGCCAGTGGCCGTTGTCGTGGTCGCCGAGCAGGGCCGCGAAGCAGGCGGGGGAGTCGAACCGGGGCAGGCAGAGCCAGTCGATCGAGCCGTCGGTGCGCGACCAGGGCGGCGGTGTTCCGGTCGCCGATCATCGCGTAGTCCTCGATGGGTCGGCTCACGCTGGCGACTGTAACCGGGGCCGTTACGCTCGCCGGCCATGAGGCGCTGTTCGTAGGGCGTCGCGGGAGCCGGATGCCGCGCAGGCCCTGGCCCTGCTGGGCGCCGCCGGCGCGACCCTGGCCACCGTCGAGTCCCTGACCGGCGGCCGGCTGGCCGCGGTGGTGACCGCGGTGCCGGGCGCGTCCGCGAGCTACCTCGGCGGCTTCGTCACGTATGCCACGGCGCTGAAGGAGTCCCTGGTCGGGGTCCCGCACGAGCTCGTCGAGCGGTACGGCGTGGTCTCGGCGGAGTGTGCGCGCGCGATGGCCGACGGGGTGCCGCGACGCCACGGGTGCGACGTACGCGCTCGCGACGACCGGCGTCGCCGGCCCGGACTCCCAGGAGGGCAAGCCGGTCGGCACGGTCTTCGTCGGGCATCGCCGGCCCTGATGGCGTCTCGGCGCTGACCATGGAGCTGGTCGGCGACCGCACCAGATCCAGGACCGGGCGTGTCGGGAGGCGTTGTCGGCCCTGTGTGGGATCCTCGATCTCCGTCCCGGGGAACAACCCCCGCTCGGGTAGCGTTTCGGTCAACGCCGAGCCACCACGACCCACGACTCACCACAGGAGGACCCGATGGCGCTGTTCCGCCGGCTGCTGGGCGACGTCCTCCGTGAGCGCCGCCTCGAGCAGGGTCTGACGCTGCGCCAGGTCTCCGCCGAGGCCCGGGTGAGCCTCGGCTACATCTCGGAGATCGAGCGCGGGCAGAAGGAAGCGTCCTCGGAGCTCCTCGCGTCGCTGTGCTCCGCTCTCGAGACGCCGCTGTCCGAGGTGCTGCGCGACGTCTCGATGGCCGTCGCGGTCGAAGAGGCCGCCACCGCGCCGACGCCACTGGCGGGTCGCCGGCAGGTCGTCGCCTCGGCCGCCTCTGCCGCCTGACACTCGTCGCGCCGCGGCTCGGGTGGGGGTCTGTCAGAGTGAGGCCATGGAGTCCAGGCCGCCGTGCCACCGTTCACCCGAGACGACGCCGTGGCCAAGGTCCGGGCCGCCGAGGACGGCTGGAACAGTCGCGACCCCGAGCGCGTCGCGCTCGCCTACACGCCGGACAGTCGCTGGCGCAACCGCTCGGAGTTCCTCGTCGGCCGCCCGGCGATCGTCGAGTTCCTGACCCGGAAGTGGGCCAGGGAGCTCGACTACCGCCTGATCAAGGAGCTGTGGACCTTCGACGGCGCCCGGATCGCGGTGCGGTTCGCCTACGAGTGGCACGACGGCGACGGGCGCGTGGTTTCGCTCCTACGGCAACGAGAACTGGCAGTTCGCCGACAACGGCCTGATGGCGCGTCGGCACGCCAGCATCAACGACGTCCCGATCGCCGAGTCCGACCGGCTCTTCCGCTGGGACGCGCCGGGTCCGCGTCCCGCGGACCATCCGAGCCTGAGCGACCTGGGCCTGTGAGTCACCGGGACTGGCACGGGGGCAGTGGTAGGTGACCCGCTCGCGGCCGGCTCTCCGAGCATCGTCTCGACGATCGCGCGTGCCGCAGCGGCGGCACGGCTGACCGCCACGGCGTAGACCCACAGGTTGCGGCCGCGGGCGAGGTCGCCGGTGGTCGACTGCATCGCGCGCCGGCTGTTCAGCTCGAGCAGCTGGTGGGCGCGGGCGACCATCCGCGGGAGGTCGGGCACCCGCTCGACGGGCGTCGCCGGCGTCGACGCCGCAGATGAAGCAGAGCTCGCAGGCGTACATGTTGCCGACGCCGGCCAGGCGGGTCTGGTCGAGGAGGGCCTCCTTGACCGTGCCGGTCGGGATGCTCGCGGAGCCGGCGCACCGCCTCGTCGGCGTCCCAGTCGGGGCCGAGCAGGTCGGGGCCGAGGTGTCCGACGAGGTCGGGCTCGTGGTCGCGAGGCACGATCTCGACGATGCCGAGCTGGAACCCGACGGCGACGACGTGTCGGCCGTCTCGAGCACGACCCGAGCGGTGTGCGCCGGGCCGTGGCCAGGCCTGACCGGGCCGGAGGACGCGCCAGCCGCCCTCCATCTTGAGGTGGGTGTGCAGGGTCCACGGGCTGGTCGCCGTCGATGCGGGTGAGCAGGTGCTTGCCGCGCGAGACGGTCTCGGTCGACCGTGGCGCCGGACAGGTCCCAGGTGGCGAACGCCGGCACCCGGAAGTCGGTGCGGACCAGCACCTTCCCGATCAGCGCCCGGTCGAGTCAGGCGGGCGGCCCGCCAGACGGTGTCGCCCTCAGGCATCGCACCACGCAGCCTCAACCCCCGCGGCGTGGACACGAAGCCGGCGGCGTCGAGGGCCTCGCGCAGAGGAGTCGAGCCCCCGCCGAGGATCTGCTCGCCGTCGGCCTTCTCGACCGTCATCCGGCCGAGCGCGCCGCGCCGACCCGCCTCGGAGAGCGCCAGCGCGGCCGGCCCGAGAGCCGGCCAGCGTCGTCGGACCAGGTGAGGAGGGTGCGGCCGCCGCGCTCGACGTAGAGGCGTGAGGGCGCCGTCGACCAGCACCACGAGCGCGCCGGCCTTGCGGCCCGGGCCGGTGGCCGCCGGAGGTCTCGCGCTCGGGCCAGGGCAGCGCGGCCCCGAACGGGTTGGCCGGGTCGGTCGCCGCCAGGGTCACCGCCTCGGGCTTCGCATCACCGCCGTCGCCCGCGAGGTCGGTGAACGTGCGGAGCCGGTCGATCGGCGCCCGCCGATGCCGAACTGGGCGGCGCCCAGGCCCTCCGACGAAGTAGCCGCGCCGGCAGCGACCGGAGTCCTCGAACGCCGACAGCACCTTGTAGACCGCCGCGAAGCCCCCGACGGTCCGCTCGGACATCACCGAGCCGCGGGTGACCACGCCGTACCGCTCGAGCATCCGCTCGGCCGTCGCGTGGGCGCGGCGGGTGGGATCGGGTCGACCTCGGGAGGACCGCCCAGCGCCCGGTCGTGGTGGGTGGGGGCGGCCGGACGCCGGCACGCAGGGGACGGGCCCGCGGGGTCGCGCGTCGCCGGGTGCGGTGGGTGCCGGCACCGGAGCCGGCCAGGGCGCGCAGGGGCGCGAAGGTGTCGTTGGTGATGCGTCCGGACCAGACGAGCTCCCACAGGGCCTCGGCCAGCTCGCGGTCCTTGCCGCCCGTGGCCGCCTGGAGCTGGCGGAAGAACCACGCCCCGCCCGGTGACAGGGCGTCGAGGACGGCCTGCTGGAGCTCAGCCGGCCGCCGTCGGCCTCGTCGAGCTCGGCGCCGGTCGGGCAGGGGCAGCGTCAGCGGCGCCTGGTCGCCCAGGTGCAGCGACACCCAGCCGTCGGTGCCCGGCAGTGCTCGCGTGGCCGACCCAGGTCACCTCGCCGGAGGCGGTCAGCTCGTCGAGGAGCGCCGGCTCGTAGTCGGCGACCCGGCTGGGCAGGATCAGCGACTCCCAGGCCGACGCGGGCGCGGCGTAGCCGGAGAGCTGGTCGACGACCTGGAGCAGGCCGTCGACGCCCCGCGGGCCCGCGGCGGGGACGGTCGACGTGCTGCCAGGCGAGCAGGAACCGGCCCAGCGCGGCCGGCTCGACCGGCTCGACCTCGCGCCGGAGTCGGGCCAGCGAGCGACGGCGCAGCAGCCGGAGCACCTCGGCGTCGCACCACTCGGCCCCGGAGCCGGCGGGTCGGAACTCGCCCTCGAGCACCCGGCCCTGCGCCCGGCGAGTCGCCCGCAGGGTGTGGCGGACGACGGCGGCGCCCAGCCCGAGCCGGGCCGACACGTCGGCGACGGTGAACGGGCCGTGCGTGCGGGCGTAGCGGCTCACCAGGTCGGCCACCGGGTCGTCGACCGCCTCGGTGAACGCGTCGGGAACGCCCGGCGGCACCGGCACGCCCGAGCCCGTCGCGCAGGCGCCCGACGTCCTCGATGGCGGCCCACCGCTCCTCGCCGGCCATCCGGACGGCGACCACGCGACGCGCGTCGGCGAGCGACGTCAGCCACTCCACCACGTCGGCCCCGTCGACGCTGCGGTCGGCGACCTCGTCGGCCGTGACCGGGCCCGAGCCAGCGCAGCAGGTCGGCTGACTCCCTCGGCGTCGCGAGCCCGGCGCTCGGGGTCGGTGCGCTGCAGCATCGCCTCGACCTCGGCCAGCACGTCGGGATCGAGCAGCTCGCGCAGCTCGGCGCGGCCGAGGAGCTCGGCGAGCAGTCCCTGGTCGAGGGCGAGCGCGGCGGCCCGGCGCTCGGCGATCGGCGAGTCGCCCTCGTAGACGAACTGGGCGACGTAGCCGAAGAGCAGGCTGCGCGCGTACGGCGAGGGCTGGTGGGTGTCGACGTCGTGGATGCCGACCTCGCGCGCTGCACCCGACGCATCAGGCCGACCAGGGCGGGCAGGTCGTAGACGTCCTGGAGGCACTCGCGGACCGCCTCGAGCACGATCGGGAAGGACGGGTACTTGCACCGCGACCTCGAGCAGGGCCGCGCTGCGCTGGCGCTGCTGCCACAGCGGCGAGCGCCGACCCGGGTCGCGACGCGGCAGCAGGAGCGCGCGGGCGGCACACTCGCGGAAGCGGGAGGCGAACAGGGCCGACCCGCCGACCTCCTGGGTGACCAGGTCGTCGATCTCGTCCGGCTCGAACGCGATCACCTCGCCGGTCGGCGGCTCGGCGTCGGTGTCGGGGATGCGGATCACGATGCCGTCGTCGGAGGCGATCGCCTGGCCGTCGATGCCGTAGCGCTCGCGGAGCCGCGCGTTGATCGCCAGCGCCCACGGGGCGTGGACCGGCGTGCCGTAGGGGGAGTGGACGACGAGCCGCCAGTCGCCCAGCTCGTCGCGGAAGCGCTCGACCACGAGCGTGCGGTCGCTGGGCAGGACACCGGTGGCCTCGACCTGCTCGTGGACGTAGCCGACCAGGTTGCCCGCAGCCCAGGCGTCGAGACCGCGCTCCTCGGCCGACGGCGACGGCGGCGTCGCGCTGCGCCGACGCGAGCTCACGGGTGAACGCCGCCGATGGCCTCGCCCAGCTCGGCCGGTCGGCCCGAGGGCGTCGCCCTTCCAGAACGGCAGGCGGCCGGGGATGCCGGGCGCGGGCGTGACCAGCACGCGGTCGTGGGTGATGTCCTCGATCCGCCAGCTGGTCGCGCCGAGCGCGAAGACGTCGCCGACCCGCGACTCGTAGACCATCTCCTCGTCGAGCTCGCCGACCCGCCGGCCGGGACCCTCGCTCCTCCGACCCACCAGGAAGACGCCGAACAGCCCGCGGTCGGGGATGGTGCCACCGCTGGTCACGGCGAGGCGCTGGGCGCCGGGCCGGCCGGTGAGCTGGCCCGTGACGCGGTCCCAGACGATGCGGGGCCGCAGCTCGGCGAACTCGTCGCTGGGGTAGCGCCCGCTGAGGAGGTCGAGGGTCGCGTCGAAGGCGCCGCGCGGCAGCCCGGTGTACGACGCGGAACGGCGGACGAGGTCGAAGAGGTCGTCGACCGCCCAGGCGTCCATGGCCAGCATGGCCACGACCTGCTGGGCCAGGACGTCGAGCGGGTTGGCCGGGATGCGCAGCGACTCGATCTGGCCCTAGCGCATCCGCTCGCACCGCGACGGCGGTCTGCGCGAGGTCGCCGCGGTGCTTGGGGAACAGCACGCCGTGGCTGACCTCACCGACCTGGTGGCCGGCCCGGCCCACGCGCTGGAGCGCGCTGGCGACGCTGGGCGGCGACTCGATCTGGATCACCAGGTCGACCGCGCCCATGTCGATGCCCAGCTCGAGGCTGCTGGTGGCGACCACGCAGGGCAGCCGGCCGCGCTTGAGGTCGTCCTCGATGAGGGCCCGCTGCTCCTTGGACACCGAGCCGTGGTGGGCCTTGGCGATGACGGGCGCCGCGGCGTACGACGCCCCCGACTGCGCCATCACCTGGGCCGGCGGGGCGACGTCGGTCTCGACCTCCACCCCCGCTCGCTCCGCGGCGATCTCGTTGAGCCGCGCTGTCAGCCGCTCGGCCAGGCGCCGGGAGTTGGCGAAGACGATGGTGGAGCGGTGCTGACTCGATCAGGTCGGCGACGTGCGCCTCCACGTGGGGCCAGATCGAGGTCGCCTCGCGCCTCGCCGTCGTCCGTCGGCGCCGTCGGAGTCGTCGTACTGCCCGGGCTGGGTCATGTCCTCGACCGGGACGACGACCTTGAGGTCCCACTGCTTGACCGAGGGTGGCGACGACGATCTCGACCGGTGCGCGTGCCGCCGAGGAACCGGGCGACCTCGTCCAGCGGGCGCACGGTCGCGGAGAGGCCGATGCGCTGGGCGGGCCGGGCGAGCAGCGCGTCGAGCCGCTCCAGGGTGATGCCGAGGTGGGCGCCGCGCTTGGTGCCGGCGACGGCGTGGACCTCGTCGACGATCACCGTCTCGACCTGGCTCAGGCTCTCGCGCGCCTGGCTGGTCAGCATCAGGAACAGCGACTCGGGCGTGGTGATCAGGATGTCGGGCGGCGTGCGGGCCAGCGTGCGGCGCTCGGCGGCCGGGGTGTCGCCCGACCGGATGCCGACGCTGACGTCGGGCAGGCGGGCGCCGAGCCGCTCCGCCGGTCTGCCGGATGCCGGTGAGGGGTGCCCGCAGGTTGCGCTCGACGTCGACCGCCAGCGCCTTCAGCGGCGAGACGTAGAGGACCCGCGTGCCCGCTTCTCGGCCGGCCGCGCGTCGGTCAGCAACCGGTCGATCGCCCACAGGAACGCCGACAGCGTCTTGCCCGACCCGGTCGGGGCCACGACCAGCGCGTGGCGGCCCTGGCTGATCGCGTCCCACGCGCCTGCCTGGGCCGGGGTCGGCTCGGCGAACGCCGCCTCGAACCACTCGCGCGTGGGCGCGCTGAAGCGCTCCAGCGCGGCGAGGGGGCCGGGCGACTCCGTCATGGCTCCATCCTTGCTCACGCCACCGACGGTGGGCCCCGCTCAGGTCGCCAGGGCTCGGGCGAGCAGGCGGACACCCTCGGCGATGGTGCGCTCGGTCAGGGCGGAGTACCCGAAGATCAGTCCGGGCCGACCGGATCCCGGCCCGGCGAGGCGGTACTCGGACACCCCGTGGATCCGGACGCCGTGCCCGGCGGCCGCGGCGCGCACGCCGGCCTCGTCGAGGCCGGGTGGGAGCCAGCCGACCAGGTGCTGGCCGGCCTCGATCCCGACGACCTCGACCTCGGGCAGGTGCCTGGTCAGGGCCGCGACGAGGGCGTCGCGACGTCGTCGGTAGACCGGCCGCGTCCGGCGCAGGTGCCGGTCGAACTCGCCGTGCTCGACGAAGTCGGCGAACGCCAGCTGGTCGATCGCCGGCGAGCCGCGGTCGGCGAGCAGCTTGGCCTCGGCGATCGGGCCCACGAGGCGCGGCGGCACGACCATCCAGCCGAGGCGGAGACCCGGGGTCAGGGTCTTGCTCGCCGTGCCGACGTAGACCACGCGCTCCGGAGCCCGTCCCTGGAGGGCCGCGACGGGCGGCCGGTCGTAGCGGAACTCCGCGTCGTAGTCGTCCTCGACGACGATCGCGTCCCGCTCGCGTGCCCAACGGATCACTCGGGTGCGCGCGTCGCCGTCCATCACCGCACCGATCGGCCACTGGTGGGACGGCGTGAGGACGACCACGTCGGCGTCGCTCCGCTCGAGCGCGGCGAGGTCCCACCCGTGGTCGTCGACCGGGATCCCGACCACCTTCAGCCCGAGCGACTCCGCCAGCACGCGTGCGTCGTCCTCCGCGCTGGGGTCCTCGACCGCGAGCGTGAGCGCCCCTCGGGCCTTCAGGACCGTGAGCACGAGGTTGACCGCCTGGGCGAAGCCCGCGCACGCGACCACGGTGTCGGCGTGGGCCTCGGTGCCGCGCGTGCGGTTGAGGTACGACGCGAGCGCGAGGCGGAACTCGGGGGCGCCGGTGCCGTCGAGGTAGGCGAGCCGGGTGTGCGGCGTCTCGTTCAGGACCCGGCGCAACGACCTGAGCCAGACGCCCCTCGGGAAGCTCGCGGGATCGCTGCGCCCCCACTCGAAGTCGATCACCTGCTCCTCGGCCCCCGCCCGACCCGCGGCGCGGGAGCCGGTCGCGGGGGCGGCCACGCGGGTGTAGCCACCACGGGTGCTCACCAGGAAGCCCTCCGCGACCAGCTGCTCGTAGGCCTCGACCACGACTCCTCGGGAGACCCCGAGGTCGGCGGCCAGCCCGCGGGTCGCCGGCAGCGGCGTTCCCGGCGCGAGCAGGCCTGCGGCCACCCGGGTCTTGATCGACGACTCGATCTGCCGGTGCAGCGGCGCGTCGCTGTCGCGGTCGAGATCGACCAGCAGGTCCTGGGCGAACCCGCGGGTGTCGGGCGGCATGGCGACCATCCTGAATTGGACCGCCCTCCGAGTCCAGGATTGGACCCGGCGTACGCGCACCCGGGAGCCGAGGATCGAGTCACGACCTTCGAACCGAGAGGAAGCTCCGCATGCGCACGATCGTGAACTCCACCTTCGTCTCCCTGGACGGTGTCATCAACCACATGGAGAAGTGGCACTTCGACCTGCTCAGCGAGCAGAGCGACCAGCTCTCGATGCGCCAGCTCGAGGAGGCCGACTCCATGCTCATGGGCCGGCACACCTACGACGCCTACGCCGGCGCGTGGCCGCAGCGGGACAGTGCCTACGCCGAGCGCATCAACGCGCTGCCCAAGCACGTCGCCTCGACCACCCTCACCGACCCGGAGTGGAACAACACGACGGTGATCGGGTCGGATCTCCTCGCGTCCGTGTCCGAGCTGCGCGACGGCGACGGCGGCAGCATCCTGATGCACGGCTTCGGCCCGGTGGCCAAGGCCCTGACCGAGGCAGGGCTGCTCGACGAGCTCCACCTCTGGTACCACCCGGTGCTCGCGGGCGTCGGCGGCCCCGAGGACGTCCTGCTGACCCAGGGTCTCAACGTCCGGTTCGAGACCACCGGCGCGGAGGTCCTCGACAGCGGCATCGTCGTGATCTCGATGAAGTCCCGGTCATGAACGCCGCGGTCGTCCTCGCCGTGGTCGCCGCCCTGGCCTACGGTGCCTCCGACTTCATCGGCGGGCTGTCCGCACGGGGTGTCTCCGCGTGGAAGGTCGCGCTCACCGGCCAGCTCGGTGGCGCGGCGGCGGTCGCGGTCCTCGCGGGGACGATCGCTTCCGGATCACCCACCTCCACGGACTTCGCGTGGGCGGCGCTCGGCGGTGTCGGCGGGGCCGCCGGCACGGCGTTCCTGTACCGCGGCCTCGCCAGCGGCCGGATGGGCCTGGTCGCGCCGGTGTCGGCGGTCGGTGCGGCGATGCTGCCGCTCGCCGTCGGGGTCCTCACCGGCGACCGGCCGCCGGCCGTCGTGTGGCTCGGTGTGCTCGTCGCGCTCCCCGGGATCTGGCTCGTCTCCCGCTCGGCGGACCGTGGCGCCCGGCGGCACCAGGACCTGACCGCGATCGGCGACGGCGTCCTGGCCGGGCTCGGCTTCGGCCTGCTGTTCGTCGCGGTCGGGCAGGTCCCTGCCACGGCCGGCGCCGGGCCCCTGGTCGTCCAGAACCTCGTCGGTGCGGTGGCCACCGTCGCCATCGCCATCGCGCTCCGCCAGTCGTGGCTGCCGCGAGCACGCCGCGACTGGGGCGGGATGCCGGCGGGCATCGTCGGCGCGCTCGGCACCGCGTCGTTCCTGGCCGCCACCCAACAGGGCAGCCTGTCCGTCACCGGTGTCCTGGCGTCGACGTACCCGGTCTTCACCGTCGCCCTCGCCGCCCTCGTGCTGCGCGAGCGGGTCCGGTACGGCCAGGCCGCCGGCATCGTGCTGTGCCTGACCAGCGTGGCGCTGGTGGCGGTGGGGTGACTCCGGTCGATCGTGAAGAAGTCGTGGCCCGACGCCTCACCGAGCGCCGCCTACCGCGAGCGCGCCCAGAACAAAGGAGATTGTCGTGAGTACCAGTTCCACTCCCTCAAGTGCCCGTCCCATCACGGTCACCCGGATCCCCGCCGGGGACCTCTTGGCCGAGGACAAGCGGATGCCGATCAACGTGCACCTCATCGATCACCCCGACGGTCGCGTCCTGGTCGACACCGGCTTGACCCGGTTGCACCCGGAAGCCGCGGACATGGACCCCCGGATCCAGCCCTGGTACGAGCCGCCGTCCTTCGACGTCGACAGCATCGACATCGTGGTGAACACGCATCTGCACTTCGACCACGTCGGCGGCAACCACCTGTTCGCCGGCAAGCCCATCTACGTCCAGCGGCGAGAGTTCGAGGAGGCCCACGCCGTGGACCACACGATCTTGGAATGGGTGGACGCACCGGGGGTGACCTACATCCAGATCGACGGTCAGCATGAGCTGCTACCGGGAGTGCGCCTGCTGTCCGCGCCCGGACACACGGACGGTTCGCAGATCGTCGTCGTCGACATCGGTCCACGTCCCACGGTGATCTGTGGCGACACTGCGGTCTTCTACCACCAGCTGGACCAGCCTGCCAGCGAAGGGCAACGCCTCATCCGAAGCCTGGACCCGGAGGCCGTTTGGCTCAGTCACGAGGATCGGCCCTGGCAGCCTCCGCGGTGACGCACACGGCTCCCGAGAGTCGCTCCAACCTGTTCCGTCATCTGCGTCGCGGTGGCGGGCATCGGGCTCACGAGCCTGACCAGTCCTCCCAGGACTGGGAGGGCGACGCAACCACCTCCGGGCTCGGAGGTGGTTGCCGGCGCGGCTCGATGCGTTCCCTACTCGCTGATCTCGTGTGAGGGGAGATCCAGGCTGAGTGATGCCAGACCGTCGACAGGGCTGAATCCGAGTCTTCGGTAGAGGCCGAGCGCGGTCTGGTTGTCCCGTTCCGTCACGAGCGACAGTCGTGATGCGCCTGCTGCGACGGCTGCCTCGCGGACGGCGCTGACCAGAGCCGCTGCCACTCCCTGGCGGCGGGACTGGGGGAGCACGTAGAGGTCGCGCAGCTGCCAGAACCGCCCCATGACCAACGATGCCGGGACTGCGTGGCTGGTCGCCAGGCCGATCGGAGATGCGTCTGCCGCCGACTCCACGGATGCCGTATAGATCGTGAGCATCTGGGCCCGGACCATCTCGGTGAGCCAGCCGATGGTGCGCTCGTCCGCGTCCGCGGGCTCGCCGTAGTGGCGTCGGTACTGGTTGAACAGGACGCCGGCCGCGGCGAGCGTCTCGTCGGTGTCGCACGTCGTCACCCGCAACGCCTTCTGGGGGACCGAGGAGTCGCTCATTCTCTGCTTCGACTCCTCATCTCGGGTCGACCGCCGTTGTCGCCGAGACCCGGTCGCGCTCGTTCGTGGCTGGATCAGGATCGCACCACCGCACGACAGACGGGACGACGCATTCTCGGGGTGGTGCGCCAGCGGGCCCAGCCAAGCGTTGCCCGCACGCCCTCGAACAGGCGCTCCTCGTCTCGACGCTCGCTCTCATCCTCGGTGTCTGCCACCATCAGGTGATGCGGTCGAACCGCCTGCTCATCGCGACCACACTGCTCTTCGTCGTGACGGCGTGCGGCTCTCATTCGGTCTCGCGCCAATCGTCTGCTGCCCTGGCTGCCGAGGCCAGGTGTCAGTCACGTCTCGATCTGAAGTTCCACATCCAGCCCGGGCCCGAGGCGGCGTCAGAAGGGTTCGTTCAGGACCTGGGCAACGGTCGGCTTCGCGTCCAGGGCAGCGTTCCGGCTCGGCCCGGTCGGGCTCCCGCGAGGTCGTACACGTGCGTCGTGGTCCCCGCCTCGTCGGGGCTGCGCATCGTGCGCTTCACGACGACACCGGCAACGTGAGCAACGGGTGCGGACGCACCCAGCGGTTGTCCACAGATTCGGAGAAGGGCTGGAGGAGAGGCGGGTCTCGGCGTAGAATCGAACACATGTTCGATCGACTCGTCACCCGGGCCACGCAGCTCGATGCTGCGACGGTGCGGGCGTGGGTCGCAGAGCTCGCAGGTGAGAAGGGCCCCGGCGACGACCGGTCGAGGCTCGAGCTGGTCACGGCGCTCGAGGAGCTGAAGTGTGCGGCCGAGGGCCTGCAAGCAGACCTGGCCGTCGAGGTCGACGCGTCGATGCGACAGCGCGCCGCAGACCGGGGAGTGCCCGAGGCGCGGCAGGGGCAGGGCGTGGCCCACGAGATCGCGCTGGCCCGACGCGAGTCGCCCCATCGCGGCCACCAGCACCTGGGGCTCGCCCGGGTGCTGCGCCACGAGATGCCCTTCACGCGACAGGCCCTGCGCGCCGGTCGGATCACCGAGTGGCGGGCCACGATCCTGGCCCGCGAGACGGCCTGCCTTTCGCGGGCTGACCGGCGGCAGGTCGACCGACGCCTGGCGGGAGATGCCACGGCGTTGGAGCAGATGGGCGATCGTGAGGTCGGCAACGCCGCCCGCCGGCTCGCCTACGAGCTGGACGCCGAGTCCTGGGTGACGCGCCGCCGGATCGCCGAGTCGGAGCGGAGGGTGACCTTACGGCCGGCGCCCGACGTGATGGCGCGACTCTCGGCCGAGCTGCCGGCGGCACAAGGCGTGGCGGTCCTCCGCACGCTCGGTGAGCACGCCGACTCGCTGCGAGCGACGGGAGACCTGCGCAGCCGCAGCCAGCTGATGGCCGACACCCTGGTGGCACGCCTCCTCGGCACCGACGAGCCGACCCGCCTCCCGGTGACGGTCGACGTGGTGGTCGCCGACGACGTCCTGTTCGGCACGACGGAGGAGGCCGCGCACCTCGACGGCTACGGACCGATCCCAGCAGAGCTGGCCCGCGAGCTGGTGAAGACCGCCGACGAGCAGAGCCTGGCGCGGCTGAGGCGCCTCTACGTGCAGCCCGAGAGCGGCGAGCTGGTGGCCGCCGATGCGAGGACGCGGTTGTTCCCCGCGGGCTTGGCGACGTTCATCGACCTCCGCGACCAGTTCTGCCGTACGCCGTGGTGCGACGCCCCGATCCGTCACCACGACCACCTGGTCCCGGCCGCCCGGGACGGGACGACCAGCCGCGACAACGGCCAAGGGCTCTGCGAGGCGTGCAACTACGCCAAGGAGTCCGTCGGCTGGCGTGCCCGACCGTCGCCGGGTCCCCGACACACGGCGGAGATCACCACGCCGAGCGGCCGCGCCTACCACTCGACGGCGCCGCCGATGCCGCGGTTGCGGCTCGACATCCGCTTCCCGCTGACGATCGCGGCCTGACCGATCCGCCTCGCCCCAAGGGGTGACCCGCTGAGGCAGGTGTGAGTGGTGGGTCGCTAGGCTCGAGCGGTGTTCGGGGCATTCGGTCGGTCTGGCCACACGTCATCCTTGGTACGTCGTGATCGGCTGGATCGTCGTCTCCGTCCTGATCATCCTGACCGCGCCGAAGCTGAGCTCGACAGCGGACCAGTCGGAGTTCCTGCCGTCGAAGTACGAGTCGATCCGTGCGGCCAACCTGCAGACGGAGGCGTTCCCGCAGCAGACCAGCGTCGGCGCGCTGGTGGTCTTCGACCGCACCGACGGCGGCAAGCTGACGACGGCCGACACGGCCGAGATCCAGAAGGTCGTCGGCCAGCTCAACAGCAAGGTCGACCCCGTGTTCTCCGGCGTCGTCGCCCAGCCGCCGTCGCAGAACAAGCTGGTCCAGCTCGCGGTCGTGGGCATCTCCAAGGACAAGAACCCCTACGACCCCGACGCGATCGACGCCGCCAAGTCCCTCCGCGCCGATGCGCATGCCGCCGTCGACGGCAGCGACCTGACGGTCGGGGTGACCGGCGCGGCCGCACAGGCACTCGACTCGCAGGACGCGTCGTCGAAGGCGGAGGCGATCGTCGGGATCGCGACGTTCGGGCTGATCCTGATCCTGATGGTCGTGATCTTCCGCAGCGTGATCCTGGCGCTGTTCCCGCTGCTCGTGATCGGGCTGGTCTCCGCAGGTCGCGGTCGGTCTGATCGGCGCGGCCAACAAGGTCTTCGACCTCAAGACCGACAGCTCCATCCAGGTGATCCTGATCGTCGTGCTGTTCGGCATCGGGACCGACTACATCCTGTTCTTCCTGTTCCGCTACCGCGAGCGACTGCGCCTCGGCGAGGAGCACAAGGCCGCGGTGGCGCAGGCGATCACCCGCGCCGGCGAGGCGATCATCTCGGCAGGCGGCGCCGTGATCGTGTCGTTCATGGCGCTGATCCTCAGCTCGCTCGGCATCTTCAAGTCGATCGGTCCGGCGCTCGCGATCGCGGTGGCGGTCACCGTGGTCGCGGCGCTGACGTTGGTCCCGGCCGTGGTCTCCCTGATCGGCACCAAGGTGTTCTGGCCGTCGAAGGCGTGGAAGAAGGAGCCGACCTTCGCGCGCTTCGGCGCGATCGGCCAGTCCCTCGGCCGCCGCCCCGCGGTGTACGCCGCCGCCTCCGGGCTCGTCCTCGCGGTGCTGGCGATCTTCGCCCTGCAGTTCAACCCCAACTTCGACCTCGGCGACTCCGGCGCGCCCAAGACCGTGGAGTCCGCGGTCGCCCTGAAGACCCTGGAGAAGGGCTTCCCGCCCGGCGCCACCGACCCGACCGTCGTGCTGCTCCACTCCACCGACGGCAAGCCGCTCACCGACAGCGAGACCACGACGTACGCCGCCGACCTGGGCAAGGCCCACGGCGTCGGCCAGGTGGGCCAGGCGCAGCTGAGCCCCGACAAGCAGACCGCGTCGTACAGCGTGGTCCTCACCAGCGACCCGACCTCCGACGCGGCCCTGGCCGACATCAAGGGCCCGGTCCGCAGCGCCGCCCACGCCAACGCCCCGCCGGGCACCGAGGCGCTGGTCGGCGGCACCACCTCGGTCTTCGCCGACTTCCAGAAGGCGATGAACCGCGACTACAAGGTCGTGTTCCCGGTGGCCGCGATCGTGATCGCGATCATCCTGGCCCTGCTGCTGCGGAGCCTGGTGGCGCCGTGGTACCTGATGATCTCGGTCGGCCTCGGCTTCGGGGCGACGCTGGGTGCCGCGGTGATCGTCTTCCAGGACTTCCAGGGCAAGGACGGGCCTGATCTTCCTGCTGCCGATCTACATCTATCTCTTCGTGGTGGCGCTCGGCACCGACTACAACATCCTGATGATCGCGCGCCTGCGCGAGGAGGCTCGCGAGGGCAAGAACAGCCGGGAGGCGGCGGCCGAGGCCCTCACCCACGCCGGCCCGACCGTGGCCGCGGCCGGGCTGATCCTGTCGGGCACCTTCGCCTCGCTGATGCTCGGCGGCAACTCCCTGCTGGTGGCCCTGGGCTTCTCGATCTCGTTCGGGATCTTCGTGGCGGCGTTCGTGATGGCGATGTTCTTCACCCCGGCGCTCACCGCGCTGATCGGGCACGCCGCCTGGTGGCCCGGCCACGGCGACGAGACGCGCGGAGAAGCTCGAGCGCCAGACGGGGGCGTCTAGCCCGGCACGACCGCGTCGGCCTCGACCTCGACGAGCCAGCGCGGGTCGAGCAGGCCGGAGACCACGACCATCGTGCTCGCCGGGCGTACGTCGCCGAACACCTCGCCGTGGACGGCCCCGACCGCATCGGCGACCGCGCGTCACGACGTACTGCCGCGTCCGGACGACGTCGGCGACGCCCGCGCCGAGCTCCTCGAGCGCCGCGACGACGATCTCCCAGCACCGGCGGGCCTGCACGGCCGGGTCGGGGTCGACGTGGCCGTCCGGCCAGACCGGGGCCGTGCCGCTGACCGAGACCGTCGCACCCACCCGCACCGCCCGGCTGAAGCCGATGGTGTCCTCGAACGGCGAGCCCGAGCGGGCACTGCGACGGTCCATGCGCACACCGTAGAGCCGGGAACCGGCTGTCGGGTGTCGGAGGTGGTTTGTAGGGTCAGTGATCGTGCCCGACCCTCCGCTGACGTGATGATCTCGGCCCGCGGCCTGCGGAAGTCGTTCGTGGACCGTGCGGGCACGACCGTCGAGGCGGTCAAGGGCATCGACATCGACGTACGCCGGGGTGAGGCGTTCGGCTTCCTCGGCCCCAACGGCGCCGGCAAGTCCTCGACGATGCGGATGATCGCCGCGGTCTCGCCGGTCACCGGCGGAGAGCTGCGGATCCTGGGCATGGACCCCGCCGAGCACGGCCCGGCCATCAGGTCCCGTCTCGGCGTCTGCCCGCAGGAGGACACGCTCGACAACGAGCTCAACGTCTTCGACAACCTCTACATCTACGGCCGCTACTTCGGCATCCCCAAGCGCGAGGTGCGCGAGCGGGCCGAGGAGCTGCTGGAGTTCGTGCAGCTCACCGAGAAGCGCGCGGCGAAGGTCGAGGGCCTCTCCGGCGGCATGAAGCGCCGGCTGACCATCGCCCGCTCGCTGATCAACCGCCCCGAGATCCTGCTGCTCGACGAGCCGACCACCGGGCTCGACCCCCAGGCGCGACACGTCCTGTGGGACCGCCTGTTCCGGCTCAAGCAGCAGGGCGTGACCCTGGTGATCACCACCCACTACATGGACGAGGCCGAGCAGCTGTGCGACCGGCTGGTCGTGATGGACCGCGGCGTGATCGCCGCCGAGGGGTCGCCGCTCGACCTGATCCGCGAGCACTCCACCCGCGAGGTCGCCGAGCTGCGCTTCCCGGTCGGCGACCACGACGCGACGGCGGAGAAGATCGCCGACCTCGGCGACCGGGTCGAGGTGCTGCCCGACCGGGTCCTGGTCTACAGCGACAACGGCGAGCACGTCCTCGAGCAGGTCCACGAGCGGGGCCTCCGGCCGATCGCCACGCTCGTACGCCGCTCCACGCTGGAGGACGTCTTCCTGCGCCTCACCGGACGGACGCTGGTCGACTGATGAGCGTGGTCTCGACGAGGCTCGACCGGCGGCGCCGTCATCCGCGACGACCGCCGGCTGTCCGCTGGCGGGGCGTCGCCCGTCAGTTCGACTACCACTGGACGGTCTACCTGCGCACCTGGAAGGCCTCGGTCGTCACCGTCTTCGCCTCGCCCGCTGCTCTACGTGCTGGCGATGGGCGTGCTGCTCGGCGGTTTCGTCCACGTGGGCCCGAGCCGGCTCGAAGGCGCCTCGTCGTACCTCGCCTTCATCGTGCCCGGCCTGATCGCGGCCCAGGCGATGCAGACCGCGATGTCCGAGACGACCTACCCGGTGATGGGCGCCCTGAAGTGGCAGAAGACCTTCTACGCCCAGCTCGCCAGCCCGCTGGAGGCGCGCGACCTGGCCAACGCCATGCTGGCCTTCACCCTGTTCCGGGTCGGCTCGACCTGCGGCGTCTACTTCGTGGTGATGGCGCCCGTTCGGCGTCTTCGCGACGCTGGTGGGGCCCGCTCCTCGCGTGGCTGGTCACGATGCTCGACCGGGATGGCCTTCGCGGGCTGGACCTTCGCGTTCAGCGCCCACGTCCGCAGCGGGCCCGACTCGTTCGGCCTGATCTTCCGGCTGGGCCTGATCCCGCTGTTCCTCTTCTCCGGCTCGTTCTTCCCGATCAGCAACCTCGGCCCGGCGCTGGAGTGGGTCGCCCGGCTCACCCCGCTATGGCACGGCGTCAACCTCACCCGCATGCTCTGCCTCGACCACGTCGACCGGTCGACCGCCGCGATCAACCTCGTGGTCCTGGTCGTGGTCCTGGTCAGTCGGCTGGTGGATGGCGCTCCGCACACTCGAGCGGAGGCTGGCCACGTGACGGCGCTCCGCCGACGCCACCGGCGATCCCGACGTCGTCGCCGCTGCGGCCGCTCGAGGGCACAGCCTGCTGGTGCTGCGCAACTACACCACCTACAGCGCCAGTGGAAGCTGTTCGCGACCGGGTTCCTGGAGCCGGTGTTCTACCTGTTCTCGATCGGCATCGGCGTCGGCAAGCTGATCCACTCCTTCCAGCTCAACGGCCACGCCATCCCCTACGCCGAGTTCGTCGCGCCCGGGCATGCTCGCGGCCTCGGCGTTCAACGGCGCGCTGATGGACTCGACCTTCAACGTCTTCTTCAAGCTCAAGTACGAGAAGCTCTACGACCAGATGCTGGCCACGCCGCTGACGACCTCCGACATCGCGCGGGGCGAGATCATCTGGGGCCAGCTCCGTGGCGCGTCGTACTCCGTGGCGTTCCTGGTCGTGATGTGGGCGCTGGGGCTCGTGCACTCGTGGTGGGCGCTGCTGGCGTTCCCCGCCACGCTGCTGATCGGGTTCGCGTTCAGCGCGGTCTGCATGGGTCTGACGACCTGGATGACGTCGTGGCAGGACTTCGACAAGATCACCCTGCTCCAGCTGCCGCTGTTCCTGTTCTCCGGCACGTTCTTCCCGGTCACCGCCTTCCACGGGCCACTGCGCGTGGTCGTGGAGTGCACGCCGCTCTACCGCGGGGTCGTGCTCTGCCGCGAGCTGACCACCGGCGTGATCAGCTGGGAGTCGGGCGTCTCGGTCGTCTACCTGGTCGTGATGGGCGCGATCGGCCTGCTCGTCGTACGCCGACGCCTCGACAAGCTGCTCCTCACCTGAAGTACCGGCGCACGCTCGGGGCGGCTGGGACGATGGCGCGGTGATCCTGATCGTGGAGGTCCCCAGCTGGGAGATCGAGGGCGACGGCCGGGTGTTCGCCGTCGGTCACGAGACCTCCAGCTGGCTGACCTTCGACGAGGACAGCCGCGGCCCGGCGTCGGCCCTTGCCCAGCCGATCGAGGGGATCGCGCGGCCCTTGCCGGACTGGCCAGGCGCAGGGTTCGGTCACCACCCGGTCCGGATCGACGTCGGAGGGGCGGCCCTCTACTGGGACGCCCCGACACCGGTCGAGGGAGACGTCAGCGTGGTCGGACCGATCACGACCAACACCCAGGACGCCCCGGACGGCTTCCCGGAGACGGTCGGCGTCGTGCGCCGGGTGCGGATGGTGTGGCGGGACGACGAGATGGGACCGGACCGGAGGTGGGTCCCCGGTCGTGAGCCGAGCTACGAGGACGTCGCTGCGACTTACATCCCGGACCATCCTTCTGCCGGGCACCGTCGAGCGGCAGTTCGTGGGTGCGGTGATCGACCTCGAGGTCACCGGCATCGTGGAGAGCTAGCCGAGGAAGTCCTGGGTGGCGTAGGTCTGGCCGTTCGTCGCGCGCCAGCCGGAGACGCCGATCCGGTGGAAGTGAGGGTTGAGGATGTTGGCCCGGTGTCCGGCCGAGTGCATCCAGGCACTGACCAGCGCGCGCGGCGACTCGTAGCCGTAGGCGATGTTCTCGCCGGCCGTGGACACGTCAGGGCAGTCGAAGAACGGGTCGAGCGACTGGTGCTCGAGCACGCGCGTCCTGGCCATGTGGCGGGTCCACGGCTCGGCGAGCCGGTCCGCGCAGGGCCTCGCCTTGAGCGGCTTGATGCCGTGCGCCTTGCGGCGCGCGTTGGTCAGCCTCACCACCCTCGCCTCCCACGAGTCGGAGCGAGGCTTCACGTGGGCGGCGCGGGCGGGGGCTCGGTCGGGTGTGGACGCGTGGGCGACGGTCTGGGCGGCGGGCAGGACGAGCGCTGCCGCCACGACTCCGACAGTCAGTGCGGTGAGGCGCATGTGGGCAGCTCCGGTGGGGGACGTGGTCAGGTGCTGGCGTTGTCAACCTATGACAGCCCGAGGACGATCTACAGGGCATGACACAGCAACCGGCAGCGGGGAACGCCGTCCAGGTGGACATCCTGGGCACGCCGGCGCACGACGTGTCCCTGGAGTTCGAGACCTTCTACCTCCAGGAGATCCGCGGCCTGGTCGCGCTGGCCGCGGGCCTGTGCGGACGCGCCTCGGCCGAGGACGTCGCCCAGGAGGCGATGCTGGTGACCTGCCGGCGCTGGCGCGAGGTCGGTCGGCGCGACCATCCGGAGGCGTTCGCGCGCCGCGTCTGCTCCAACCTGGCGGTGTCCGCCTTCCGCCGTCGCCTGGTGGAGATGCGGACGATCGCGCGCCTCACCGATCGCTCGTGGCAGCGACCCGATGCGGAGCCCGGTCAGGACGAGGAGTTCTGGACCCAGGTCGGCCACCCTGCCGCGACGACAGGCGCAGGCGATCGCCCTGCGCTACGTCTACGGCCTGGACATCGCCGACATCGCCGACACCCTGGGCATCTCCAACGGCTCGGCCAAGGTGCACCTGTACCGAGGACGACAGGCGCTGGCCACGCGCCTGGGCGTCGAGACCGACAGGGAGGAAGAGCGATGAGCCTCGACCAGCGGGCCCATGAGGCCACCGAGTCGCTGCGCGCCGACGTCGATCGTGACGTCGACCCGATCGCGATGTTGCGGTCGGTACGCCGGACCCGGACGCGGCGTCGTACGGCTCTGGTGGCCGTGCCGGTCGCCCTGGCGGCGGTCGTGGCGACGGGCGTGTGGGCGGGCTCGCGTCCCGACCGCCCGGCCCCGCCGGTGTCCCGGCCCCAGGTCGTCACCCACACGAACGGCATCCTCCTCGGCACCGGCAACCCGGCTCTCGCGCCCGCCGACGAGCTGCACCTGCCGCCGATCTCGGCCGCCTCCTCGCCGACGTGGTCGCCGGACGGAGACCAGCTCGCCGTGCTGGCCGGTGGCATCCTCGTCACCGACGTACGGACTGCTGCGCAGCGGACCCTGCCGTGCACCGGCTGCTCGGAGATCGCGTGGTCACCGGACGGCACCCGCCTGGCTGCCGTGGACCAGGCCGGGAACGGGATCGTCCTGGTGGATGCCGGGTCTGGTCGGTTGAGCCACACCTGGCTGCGCACCCTCACCCACCTCCACTCGCTGACCTGGTCGCCCGACGGGCACGACCTGGCCTTCATCGCCGACAGCCGGCAACGCGTGCCACGGGTCCGCCAGGGCGCCTTCGTCGTCGATCTCACCACCGGTGCGAGCCGGATCCTGCTGGCCGGTCCGATGGCCACCGGAGCCGGGGACTCCGCGCCGGCCCACATGCTGGCGGTGAGCTGGAGCCCGACACGGGGTCGGATCGCCGTCCTCGTCGCCTACCGGGGCCCCACGGGGTGGACGTCGTCCTCGCCGCTGCGGGTCCTCGCCGTCGGGACGAACGGCGCCGGCATGGCCGCGCTCGCGAACGACGGGACCTGCCAGTGCGTCGGCTGGTCGCCCAACCTCGAGTGGTCGCCGGACGGGACCAGCCTGGCGGTCTACGCGCAGCAGGACCGCTCCCGGGCGACGCTCGACAGCGACGGGCAGCCCGTACGCATCCGGTTCGTCCGAGGGTCCGGCCCCCTCGCCTGGCAGCCTCGGTGAGCCCTCCGACCACGACCTGAGCGATCGCCGTCACCGAGAGCGACCCCACGGTGGCGACGGGTGAGCCCGAGCCTGGAAGGCTGGGCCCGTGAGCTCTCGCGCGGACGTCGCCGTGATCGGCGGCAGCGGCTTCTACTCGTTCCTCGACGATCCCGAGGACGTCGTGGTCGGGACGCCGTACGGCGACCCGTCGGCGCCGGTCTCGGTCGGCGAGGTCGCCGGGCGCCGGGTGGCGTTCCTGCCGCGGCACGGGCCCGGGCACGAGTACCCGCCCCACCTGATCAACTACCGCGCCAACCTCTGGGCCCTGCGGTCGCTCGGCGTCCGGCAGGTGCTGGCGCCGTGCGCGGTCGGCGGGCTCCGCAGCGAGGTGGCGCCGGGCGACCTGGTGGTGCCGGACCAGCTGGTCGACCGGACGTCGGGTCGCGAGCGCACCTACGTCGAGCGCGGGGCGGTGCACCTGCCCTTCGCCGATCCCTACTGCCCGCGCCTGTCCGACGCCCTCGCCGCGGCCGACGGCGTACAGCCGGGGCGGGACGATGGTGGTCATCGACGGCCCGCGCTTCTCCACCCGCGCCGAGTCGCAGGACTACGCCGCGCGCGGGCTGGAGCCTGATCAACATGACCGGTGCCCCGGAGGCCGCGCTCGCGCGCGAGCTCCGGATGTGCCTGGCCACGATCGCCCTGGTCACCGACATGGACGCCGGCGCCGAGCCCGAGCAGGGCGTGCAGCAGCAGGACGTCTTCGCGCTCTTCGCCGAGAACACCGCGCGGCTCAAGGCGCTGCTGGCCGGAGTCGTCGCCGACCTGCCCGACCCCGCCGGCTGCACCTGCGACACCTGGGCCGACGGCCTCGAGCTCACCTACGAGATCCCATGAGGGTCGCTGCTGACCGGCTCGGCCGGCTTCATCGGCTCGGCGGTCGACCGGGCCCTCGCCGCGGCCGGCGACGAGGTGGTGCGGGTGGACCTGATGCTGCCCGCAGGCCCACGGCTCGGCCGAGGCGCCGCCCGAGCACGCACCGGCTCGACGTCCGCGACGCCGGCGCGCTGGGTCGACCTGCTCCGCGGTGCCGACGTCGTCGTGCCACCAGGCCGCGCTGGTCGGGCTCGGCGTCCGACGTCGCCGACCTCCCGGCGTACGCCTCCCACAACGACCTCGGCACCGCGACGCTGCTGGCGGCGATGCACGAGGCCGGGGTGGGCCGGCTGGTGCTCGCCTCCTCGATGGTGGTGTACGGCGAGGGGCGCTACGCGTGCCCGACGACGGGCCGCAGCAGCCGGGACCGCGCACGGAGGCCGACCTCGACGCAGGGCAGGTTCGAGAACCCGCTGCCCCGTCTGCGCCGGGCCGCTCGACTGGACGCTGGTCGACGAGGACGCCCGGCTCGACCCGCGCAGCGCCTACGCCGCGAGCAAGCTCGCCCAGGAGCACTACGCCGCCTCCTGGGCACGCCAGAGCGGCGGGCGGCCGTGGTCGGCGCTGCGCTACCACAACGTCTACGGGCCGCGGGATGCCGCGAGACACGCCGTACTCCGGGGTCGCGGCGATGTTCCGCTCCGCGGTCGAGCGCGGCGAGGCGCCGCAGGTCTTCGAGGACGGTCGGGCAGATGCGCGACTTCGTGCACGTCGACGACGTGGCGCGCGCCAACCTGGCTCGCGTCGAGGGCGGTGCGCGACGGCGCCGGCCGGGCTCCGCGGCGTACAACGTCTGCTCGGGCACGCCCGGTGTCGATCCTGCGACGTGCGCCGAGCCGTGGCGGGCGACGGTCCGGCGCCGCAGGTGACCGGTGCCTACCGCCTCGGCGACGTCCGCCACGTCGTCGCCTCGCCGGCCCGCGCCGAGCGCGACCTCGGCTTCCCGGCCGCGCTCGGCCCGGCCGAGGGTCTGGCGGCGTTCCGGCACGAGCCGCTGCGCGCCTGACGCTCACCAGTTCGTCAGCGACGAGGTGCTGCACCAGGAGCGCGGCCACGACCTGCACGACCAGCGCGGGCCGCCGCCAGCGCGTCGGGCAGGCAGAGCCGTCGCCAGCAGCAGCCACGGCACGAACGGCAGCCAGATCCGCTCGACCTCGCGCCTTGCTCATCCGCGACGCGTCGGCCGCCACGATCGGCCAGCGCCGCGGCCCGACGAGGAGCGCACGGCCCGCGGCGACCGCCGGCGCGCGGCCAGCAGCGACGCCGAGCCCGGCGCCGAGCACCGGGCCCGGCGCTGATGGCCAGCGCGCGAGGTCGGCCCACATCCAGTACGCCGCGGGGCGCGGCGGGCGATGCCCGCCCAGTAGCGGTCCTGCAGGACCGGGTACGCCGCCCACAGCCGGAACCCGCCGGCGGCGAGGACGAGCACCGGGAGGACGGCGACGACCGCGACGACCGGCAGCAACCGCCAGCCACGCGGCGGCCAGAGCACCGCGAGCACCAGCGGCGCGAGCAGCAGCAGGCCGTAGGAGAGCAGGAGGCAGCCACCGAGGAGCAGCCCGCCGGCGAGCGCCCAGCCCCACGGAGCGCCGCTCCGGTCGCGTCGTCGCGGCCACGGCCACGGCGGCGAGCCCCCAGGCGGCCACCGCGGCGAACATCGCGTCGGCGGAGACCGCCACCCAGATGGCGGCCGGGGCGAGCACCAGGAACGGCGCGGCCCGGCGGGCACGCTCCTCCGCGCCGAGCCGCCGCAGGGTCACCAGGACCGCGACCGGCGTCGTGCACCCCGACCAGGGTCAGATCACCAGCCCGGTCGCGAACGTCGCCGCCCAGGCCCAGGTCGACGAGGCCGACGAAGAACAGCAGCGCGCCCGGCGGGTGTCCGGCCGACGTGGATCGGCCAGCTGCGCCGGCCCGCGCCGAACGGGATCCGGTCGGTAAGCCTGGAGCAAGGCGTGCACGTCTGTGCACCCGGTGGGCGCTGTAGAGGTACTCGTTGGGTTCGACGATCTCGCGGGTCAGCCCGACCGGCCGTCCACGAAGGCGAGCGCGAGGGTCCACGCGGCCTGACGGCGTACGTCGTGACCAGCAGCGCGCGCCAGGAGAGCCGGCGCAGCCAGCCGCGGACCCCACCGACGCCGGCGAGGCGAGCAGCGAGGGCGACCGGCGTCCCGGCTCCGACCCGCGGGTCGATCCAGCCGGCCAGGGGCGCGACGGTGCGCACGGGATGCAGGCTCGCGTGCACGACCACCCGTCAGCGGAGGCACGACGATCGCCGCGGCGACCAGGAGCAGGCGAGCCCCAGACCCCAGACGCCCAGCCGGCGCGACGGTCGTGGCGCGGGAGGGTCGGCCGGCACGCGGCCAGGCTAGGCGTCACCCGCCCGCGACCAGCGGGGTGCGCGCGGCCGACGTCAGGCTTCCGTCATCCCATCCGCCACCGCGGTGCCGCCCCGAACTCCTAGCGTGAAGGCCATGGACAGAGCGGCCTGCGACCTCGTGCTGCCGTGCCGCGACGAGGGTCCGGCACTGGCCGCCCTGCTGGGCGAGGTGCCGCCCGGCTTCGGGGTGATCGTGGTCGACAACGGGTCGGTCGACGACACCGCCGCCGTCGCCCGCGCGCACGGTGCCTCGGGTGGTGGACGAGCCGCGGCCGGGGTACGGCGCCGCTGTGCACGCCGGGATCGAGGCCGCCACCGCCGAGTACGTCGCCGTCATGGACGGCGACGGCTCCTTCGACCCCCGCGAGCTCGCGCCGATGCTGCGCTCGGTCGTCGGGCCGGGACGTCGACCTGGCCCTCGGGCGTCGCCGGCCGGTCGCCCGTGGCGTCTGGCCGTGGCACGCCCGCGCTCGGCAACGCGGTCGTCGTCGGCCTGGCTGCGGCGCCTCCGGCTTCCCGGCCCACGACCTCGCCCCGATGCGGGTGTGCCGCCGCGCCGACCTGCTCGCCCTCGACGTCCGCGACCGGCGGTTCGGCTACCCGCTGGAGCTGATGCGCAAGGCGGCACGCCGCCGACTGGCGCCTCGAGCGAGTACGACGTGTCCTACCGCCCCCGGGCCGCCGGCACGCGCTCGAAGGTGAGCGGGTCCGTCCGCGGGACCGCCCGCACGGCGTACGACTTCTGCAAGGTGCTGGCGACATGAGGGCGCTGGTGATGGCCAAGGCCCCGGTCGCGGGCCGCGTGAAGACCCGGCTCGGCGCGACGATCGGCATGGAGGCGGCGGCCGGGTGGCCGCCGCGTGCGCTGCTGGACACCCTGGCGGCCTGTCGGGCGGCGTTCGACGAGTGCCACCTCGCGCTCGCCGGCGACCTGCGTGGCGCCCGAGCGACGAGGACGCGCTGCGCGACGCGCTCGAGGGCTGGAGGGTGCACCCCCAGCACGGCGTCGACGCTCGGGGAGCGCCTGGCCCGGGCCCACGCCGACGTGGCGGGCCCGGGGCCGACGGTCCAGGTCGGCATGGACACACCGCAGGCCACCGCGACCGACCTGCTGCGAGGTCGCCGCGGCGTGCGGCGGACGGGAACGCCGTGCTGGGCCCGGCCCCGGACGGGGGTTGGTGGGTCCTCGCACTCCAGGACCCGGCGGCGGCCGCCGGTCTGGCCGGCGTTCCCATGTCGCGCTGCGGACACGTTCGACCGCACGCGCGACGCCCTGACGGTCAGCGGGCCAGACCGTCGTGCTCGCGCGCGAGCTCACCGACGTCGACACCGTCGCGAGGACGCGGACAGGTCGCCGCCACCCTCACCGACGGCCACTTCCTCGTGCCTGGGCCGAGATCTCAGGAGGTGTCGCGATGAGCATGCTGGTGGATGTCCCGGTCGCCAGCGTGTTCACCGCGGCGCTGCAGGGTCAGCGCCTGCCTGGTGCTGGGACGCCGACCGAGTGCCGCGGGCTGCTGCCCGATGGACCAGTGGCTCGCGCGAGGCCGACGCACGTCGACCACGCGGTGCTGGCGCACTGCGCAGGGCCCGACCCTCGACGTGGGGTGCGGTCCCGGGCCGGATGGCCCAGTCGCTGGCCCGCGGCGGCCGCCGGTGCTGGGCATCGACGTGCTGCCCGAGGCCGTGCGATCAGACGCTCGGCGCGGCGTGCCCGCGCTCCTCCGCAGCGTCTTCGGCCCGCTGCCCGGCGAGGGTCGCTGGGACACCGTCCTGCTCGCCGACGGCAACATCGGGATCGGCGGAGACCCGGTCGCGCTGCTCGAGCGCGCTCGCGAGCTGGTGACGCCGGGACGGCCGGGTCGTCGTCGACGTCGCGCCGCCGGGCACGGGTGTGGTCACTCGGCACGTCAGCCTCGAGACCCGGCACGGCCGCAGCGGCGAGTTCCCCTGGACCGTCGGTCGGCGCCGACGCCGTCGCAGGCCGTCGCGCACGCCGCGGGACTGGGCTGGTCCGCCAGGCACCGGCACGGCGACCGCTGGTGCGCCGTCCTCGAGGTGGCGTGATGAAGCTGCCCGACGTGCGCGCGCTGCCGCGCGCCGTCCCGCGAGGAGGACGACTTCAGCTCCTGGCTGCGCAGCCCGGCCGTCACCGCACGGGTCGGCTTCTGGCTCGGGATCACCTTCGGCCTGGCGTTCGTCACCGGGCTGATCAGCCACTGGGCCCAGACGCCGTCGCCCGTGGCTGCCCTTCCCGACGAGCCCGAGCTGGGGCTACCGCGTCACCCAGGGACTCCACGTGATCGCCGGGACGGCGGCGGTGCCGCTGCTGCTCGTCAAGCTCTGGACGGTCTTCCCCAAGCTCCTGGCGCGACCGCCCCGGCGGGTCGGGCGAGCTGGCGCTGCACGGGCTCGAGCGCGTCTCGATCGCCGTGCTCGTCGCCGCCGCGATCTTCCAGCTCGCCACGGGGCTGGCGAACGCGGCCCAGTGGTACCCGTGGCACTTCAACTTCCGGTCCGACCCACTACGCCGTCGGCTGGATCGCGATCGGCGCGCTGGTCGTCCACATCGCGGTCAAGCTCCCGATCATCCGGACGGCGCTCACCTCCGACGTCGACAGCACCGGGCAGGACCGGCCCGGCATGGCCTCCGGCCCCGGCGTGATGTCGCGTCGCGGCCTCCTGCGCACCACCTGGGCTGCCACCGGCGTCGCGGTCCTCGCGACGGCCGGCGCGACCGTGCCCTGGCTGCGCCAGCGTCTCGGTGCTGGGCGTGCGGTCCGGCACCGGGCCCGACGGCGTGCCGATCAACCACACGGCGACGCAGCGGGGGGTCGTCGCCGCCGCCACCAGCGCGTCGTACCGCCTGGTCGTGGCGTACGGCGACCGCGAGACGTCGTTCACCCTCGCCCAGCTGCGGCAGCTGCCGCAGACCACGGCGTCGCTGCCGATCGCCTGTGTCGAGGGCTGGAGCGCCGGGTGCCACCTGGACCGGCGTCCCGGTCCGCGACCTGCTCGCCCGGGCCGGCGCACCGACCGACGGCCACGTGCTGGTCCGGTCGCTGCAGCAGCCCGGGGGCGAGCGGTACAGCTACCTGGCGCCCGACCTTCTCCGACCACCCGCACACGCTGCTGGCCCTCCGGCTCAACGGCGAGCCGCTCTCGCTCGACCACGGCTTCCCGTGCCGGCTGATCGCCCCCAACCGACCGGGCGTCGCCCAGACCAAGTGGGTCGAACGGCTGGAGGTGACGGCGTGACCGGCCCGATCCGCGGGGTGCTCCTCGCCCTGGGCCTGGCCGGTGGCGGCGTACGGCCTGCTCCGGCTGCTCGACCTCGGCTGGGACGAACACCCGCGCGACCCTGGTCTGGCTGGTCGGTGGGGTGGTCCTGCACGACGGTGTGCTCGCCCCGCTCACCATCGCCGTGGCCCTCGTGGCGGTCCGGCTCGTCCCGCGCGACCGGCTGGCGCCGTTCGTGGTCGGCCTGGTCGTGCTCGTGCCGGTGACGCTGCTGGCGATCCCGGAGCTCGGTCGCTTCGGCGCCCGCGCCGACAACCCGACGCTGCTCGACCGCCACTACTGGCTCGGCTGGACCGGGCTCGTCACACTGGTGGTCGTCGCGGTCGCGGCGACCGCCGTCGTGGCGGCTCGACGACGGACGACGGTCGCAGGGGGTGACGATGGCGCGGGTGATGGTGGTCGATGACGACCTCACGGTGCGCGAGGTCGTCGTGACCTACCTCCGCGCCGCCGGGTACGACGTGGGTGAAGCCGCCGACGGCGAGTCCGCGCTGGCCGAGCTCCGCGACGAGCGCGCGGACCTGCTGGTCCTCGACCTGATGCTGCCCGGGCATCGACGGGCTCGAGGTCTGCCGTCGGATCCGGGCCACGGGCAACGACCTTCCGGTGATCATGCTGACCGCGCTCGGCTCGGAGACCGACCGGGTGGTCGGGCTGGAGCAGGGCGCCGACGACTACGTGACCAAGCCCTTCAGCCCGCGCGAGCTGGTGCTGCGCGTCGAGTCGGTGCTGCGTCGGGTGGGGGAGCGGGGCGTGGCGCACGGGTCGGTCTCCGACGGCGACCTCGTCGTCGACTCCACCGAGCACAGCGCCACGCTCGCCGGGCGGCGCCTGTCGCTGACGGCCCGCGAGTTCGACCTGCTGCGCTTCTTCCTCAGCAACCCGGGCCAGGCCTTCTCGCGCGACGAGCTGCTCCAGAAGGTCTGGGGCTGGTCGTTCGGTGACCAGTCGACGGTCACCGTCCACGTGCGCCGTCTGCGCGAGAAGATCGAGAGCGACCCGACCCACCCGGTGCGGCTCGCGACCGTGTGGGGCGTCGGCTACCGCTGGGAGCCGGCGTCATGACCCACGACCAGGTCGTCATCGTCCTGACCACGGCCGCCTGGTCCGGCGGGGTCGGCCTCGTCGGCGGCCTGCTGGTCTGGCTCGGACGGCGGGCGTCCGTCGTCTGGCTCACCCTCGGCGTCGCCACCACCGCCATCCTGGCCGTGGTCGCCGGCACCGTGGCCACCTCGCGCGCGATGTTCCTGTCCGGCCACGACCTCGGCGTGATCAGCCTGGTCGCCGCCGTGGCCGGGGTCGTCGCCCTCCTGTTCGCGCTGGCGGTCGGGTCGGCGCTGGCCCGGTGGTCGCGCGACCTCCGTGACGAGGCGCGGCGCTTCGGTGAGAGCGGGTCGTTCGTCTCCGACGCGTCCGGGCCCGCGGAGTTCACCGCGTTGGCCGACGAGCTGCGACGCACCAGCGAGAAGCTGACCGAGTCGCGCGACCGCGAGCTGGCGCTCGAGCAGTCGCGCCGCGAGCTCGTCTCGTGGGTCTCCCACGACCTGCGCACCCCCTTGGCCGGGCTCCGGGCGATGACCGAGGCCCTGGAGGACGGCCTGGCCGACGACCCGGCTCGCTACCACGCGCAGATGCGGGCCGAGGTCGACCGGATGGTGCGCATGGTCGACGACCTCTTCGAGCTGTCGCGGATCCACGCCGGTGTGCTCCGGCTGAGCCCGCAGCAGATCGCGGTCGGCGACGTCGTGAGCGAGGCGCTCGCCGGTGCCGACTCGGTGGCGCGGGCACGCGGCGTACGACTCGGCGGGCAGGTGGAGGAGGACGTGCTCGTCACGGCCGATCCTGCCGGGCTGTCGCGGGTCGTCTCGAACCTCCTGATGAACGCGATCCGGCACACGCCTGCCGACGGGGTCGTCGAGGTCAGTGCACGGGCGGTCCCGACCGGCGTGGAGCTCTCGGTCACCGACGCGTGCGGCGGCATGAGCGAGGAGGACATCCCACGGGTGTTCGACGTCGGGTGGCAGGGGAGCCCGGCCCGGACACCGGAGCACCTCGACACGGCCGGGGGAGCCGGCGCCGGGCTCGGCCTCGCCATCGTCAAGGGGATCGTCGAGGCCCACCTCGGCCAGGTCGCGGTCACCAACCACGAGCCCGGCTGTCGCTTCCTCGTCACCCTGCCGGCGTAGCGCACACCGGGGGTGTCCTGGACACACCCGGCCCCTCGTAGGTGAGGATGTGGCGGTGACGCGCGATCCCGGGGCGCTCGAGCCCGACACCAAGGACTGGACGTGGGTGCTCGACCGGCCGTGCGACGAGTGCGGCTTCGACGCCGGGGCCTTCGACCGCCACGCGATCCCGCGGGCCTTCCGCCGGAACGCCCACGTGTGGTTCGCGCTCCTGGCCGACCCCAGCTGCGCGGAGCGCACCCGGCCCGACCGCTGGTCCACGCTGGAGTACGCCTGCCACGTGCACGACGTCCACCAGCTCTACCACGAGCGCGTGTCGCTGATGCTGACCGAGGACAACCCCGACTTCGAGAACTGGGACCAGGACCAGACGGCCGTCGCGGGCCGGTACGCCGAGCAGATGCCGTCGATCATCGGGCCCACGCTGGTCGCCTCGGCGTACGCCATGAGCGACCTCTACGACTCGGTCCCGCCGTTGGCCTGGCACCGCCGCGGGCGCCGTAGCGACGGGAGCGAGTTCACGATCGAGAGCCTCTCCCGCTACCAGCTCCACGACGTCGTCCACCACCTCCACGACGTGCGCGACGCGGCGCGCGCCGCGACCATCCGGGCCTACGACGCGTCCGCGGCCGACTACCGCGAGCACGTCGGTGACGTCCCGCAGGACGTCGAGTCGGCGATCGGGCGGTTCGTGACGACCGTGCCGCCCGGCAGCCGGGTGCTCGAGATCGGCAGCGGCTCGGGGCGCGACGCGCTGGCCCTCGAGCGGGCCGGACTCTCGGTGCGGCGCACCGACATCACTCCCGCGTTCGTCGAGCTGCTGCGGGCCGGGGGACAGCAGGCCGACCAGCTCGACCCGCTCCACGACGACCTCGCCGACCCGGCCGCACCGGACGCGGCGTACGACGGGGTGTGGGCGGACGCGAGCCTGCTCCACGTCGATCGCGAGGACCTGTCGACGGTGCTGGCCCGGCTCGCCGACGCGACCCGGCCGGGGGTGCCCTGTTCATGTCGGTCAAGGAGGGCGACGGCGAGGACTGGTCGATCCACGGCAACGTCACCGCGCCACGGTTCTTCACCTTCTGGCGCGACGAGCCACTGCGCTCGGCGGCGGAGGCGGCCGGGTGGTCGGTCCGTGAGGTCTCCCGCACGGAGGGTCACGACGGCGAGCGCTGGCTCGCCGTCCTGGCGACCCGCACCTGAGGCAGCGGTGCGACACACCGAGTTCTGGAACCGGATGGAGGCCGCGCTCGGCCCGGCGTATGCGCGGGCCTGGGCGGGCCAGTTCGTGATCGGCGAGCTGGGCGGGCGGACCGCGCAGGAGGCGCTCGACGCGGGCGAACCGCCCAAGGCGGTCTGGGCCGCCGTGTGGCGGGCGCTGGAGCTGCCGCCCTCGGAGCGCTAGCCACGAGTCCGGCGCGGTGTTGGCGACGGGATCGGCCCGGACGGCAGACTGATCCGCGCCATGCCTGACGCTGACCCCGAGCCCCGCGACGAGATCCCGGCTGTCGGCGACCGCGAGCCGCGCGACGTCCGCGAGATCACCGCGACGCTCAACCTCGCGCTCCGGATCGGCGAGCTCCTGCTGTCGTCGGGCGCCGGCGCGAGCGACGTGAGCGCCGCGATGAGCAACGTCGCCTGGTCGTGCGGGCTCCGGGGCTTCACCGCCGACGTGATGTTCACCCAGCTGACCATGAGCCAGCAGTCCTCGGCCGAGGAGCCGGCGCTCATCCAGATCCGGCAGGTGCGCTACCGGGAGGTCGACTACGGCGACCTCACCGACGTCGACCACCTGATCCGCGACCTCGTCGCCGGCCGGCTCGACCGGGCCGAGGCGACCACCCGGCTCAACCGGATCATCTCCACCGGCCACTCGCGGCCACGCTGGTCGGTCACCGCGGCGCTCGGCGTGATGGGTGGCGGCGTCGGCATGGTGCTCGGCGGTGACTGGCTCGTCGTCGCCGTCGCCGCGGTCGCCGCGGTGCTGATCGACCTGATGCAGCGGCAGATGCGGCGACGCCGGCTGCCGACGTTCTACCAGCAGGTGGCGGGCGGGCTGCTGGCGACGTTGATCGCGGTCGGGGTCGACGCGACCCCGGCCGACGTCTCTCCCAGCCTGGTCATCTCGACCAGCATCATCATGCTGCTGGCCGGCGTGAACTTCCTCGGCGCGATCCAGGACGCCTTGACCGGCTTCCCCGTGACGGCGGGTGCGCGGATCCTCGAGGCGTTCCTCGGGACGGCCGGCGTCGTGGCCGGGGTGAGCGGCGGTCTCCAGGTCGCCGACGTGATCGGCGTCGACCTCGGCCGGCTCGATCCCGGCGCGTACTCGATCGCCGACGCACCCGTGATGGTGGTCGGCGGCGCGATCGCCGCCGCGGCGTACGCGTTCTCGGCGTACGCACCGACCCGCACCCTCGCCCCGATCGGGGCCGTCGCCGCGGTCGCGATCGCGGTGTACGCCGGCGCCTACGACCGCGGCTTCGGCATCGCCTGGTCCTCCGCGCTGGCCGCCCTGCTGCTGGGTCTGGCGAGCTACCCGGTCGCCACCCGCGTCCGGATCCCGGCGCTGGTCGTCGTGGCGGCCGGGATCACCCCGTTCCTGCCCGGTCTCTCGATCTATCGCGGGCTCACGCTGCTCGCCTCGGACTCCAGCGACGCGCTGGTGGCGATGGTCAACGCCGCCGCCATCGCGATCGCGCTGAGCTCCGGGGCGATCCTGGGTGAGTACGTCGCCCAGCCGATCCGACGCGAAGCCCGGCGCCTGGAGAGCAAGCTCGCCGGTCCCCGCCTGGTCGGTCCGCACACCGTCCGCGCCGTGCGGGGTCTGCGCCGCCGTCGCGCTGCCCGGCGTTCGCCGGATCCCGACTGATCCGACATTTCCCCTTTCCGGACGGGTTGCGTCCGGAAGAGTCCTTAGGTTGGGCCCATGACGAGCACCTTCGGCTTCACCCCCGGCCAGCCACCCGAGTGGGACCTCGAGCGCTTCCTGCGCGGCGACGAGATCGACACGGCGGTGATCACCCTGGAGCGCAACCGGCGCACGTTCGCCTGGAAGTGTGCCGACGTGGACGCCGCGGGGCTGGGTCTGCGGCTCGGTCCGTCGGCGGTGTCCCTGGGCGGCCTGCTCAAGCACGTGGCGTGGGTCGAGGAGCACTACTTCCAGAACCGGCTCGCCGGTCGTCCGTCCATGGCGCCGTTCGACCAGCTGGACGTCGAGAGGACTGGGAGGACTGGGCCTGGAGCACGGCGGCCGACGACGCCCCCGACGCCCTGCGTGCGCTCTGGATCGAGACCGTGCACCGCTCCCGCGACGCGCTGGCCGAGGCGCTGTCCCGCGGTGGGCTGGAGCAGACGACCCAGGACGGGATGAGCCTGCGCCGCTTGCTGGCCGACATGATCGAGGAGTACGCCCGCCACACCGGGCACGCCGACCTGCTCCGCGAGGACGTCGACGGGGCTGACCGGAGAAGGCCCTCCGATGGACTTCCCGGTGCCCTGAGCCCGTGCCAGGGGCGTGGCCGCCCTCGGCCTGACTACGACAGGAGCTTCGCCTTCAGGGTCGCGAACTCCTCATCGGTGACGAGACCCTCGGCGCGGAGATCCGCCAGCTTCCTCAGCTCGTCCACGACGGAGACGCCGTTCGTGGCCGGCGCCGAGACCGGGGGCGCGCTGTCTCGTCGATGTGCCTCGTCGATGATCCGGCTGAGCTGCGCGACGCCTTCCCGGGCCCGGTCGAACGGGCGCGTGAGCGGGATCGCGTTGGGAGCCTTGTGGGGGTCTGAGTCGTCGCTCTTCCAGTAGGACGTGCGCGCACCCGTCTGGCCGGGCCCTTGGAGCACCACGGCGCCGCTCATCATCCCGGTGTGGATCTGGACGCCGGTGAGGTTGCGGTAGGTCCAGCTGGTCAGCTCGGACCCGAACGACGCGCCCGCCATGAAGCTCCTCTTGAAGAGGAGGGCCGCGGTCGGTGGCGGACGATCGCCTGGTTGCTCACGCCGTGGATCGTGAGGTGGACGAGCTCGTTCGGGGCCAGCGCCTGCTCGACCGCCTCGACCGCCTTCCTGTGCAGGCCCTTGCGCCAGTCGTCCGTCATGTCGCCGTTCGAGAATCCGGTCATCCCGAGCGAGAAGGTACTCCTGTCGCCGGGTCGTGTGCCTGAGAACGGTCCAGGGCGCGGTCTCAGGCACACGACCTCGACGAGCCCGCGGCGCGACGCCTCAGCTGCCGACGGCGTACAGGATCGCGTTCTCGATGGCGTACGACGTCCCGTCGGGGCCGATCACGGTCTCGGTGTAGGCCTGACCCCGCGGCTGGTCGAGCCGGATCGACTCGGCGAGCTGCCCGGTGTCGAGGTCCCAGCGGTAGAGGTGGCCGTCCTCGTTGTTGGCGATCGCGGAGCCGGTCACCGGGTCGACGGCGACCGAGTTGATGCACCACTCGTACGTCGTGCCGGCCGGGGTGTGCGGCGGGTGCAGGGGTGAGAGCACGGTCCGCACCTCGCGCATCACCCGGACCGGCGAGTACTCGTCCTGCTGCCGGGCGTGCGGGTCCAGCAGGGCGAGCTCGTTGCGGCCGTCGCCGTGGGGGCCGAGGGCGTAGTTGTTGTACTTGCTCACCAGCAGGTACGACGAGCTGCCCTGCGTAGCTGGGCACCGAGGCGCGCCGGGACGACCGACACCGACTGGTCCCAGCCGAACGACCCGGGTGTCCTCGACCTTCGCGAGGTCGTGGTCGAAGTGGAGCAGCCAGCCGCGGTCGTCGTGCTTGACGCAGCGGGTTGCCGAGCACGCCGTAGAACACGTCGCCGTCGGGACCGACGGTCGGCGTGGCGGACGACGTTCTCGAAGACCGAGGCCGGCCGGTGGGTCTGCGGGTCGCGGAGCCCGTGCCGGAACCGCGGCTTCAGCGTGTCGGTGCGAAGCCGGCGAGCACGGCTTCTGTCGCCGTGAGAGTCCAGCGCGACGTAGGCCGATCCGCCCGTCGGCGAGAGCGCGGGCGCACAGTTCAGGGCGACGTGGGCGCCCGGGCGTCCGGCCAGGCGCGTCGCCGAGACCCAGCTGGCCCGTGCCGGACGGCGCGATCCGGGCGACGCCGCTGCGGAGGTGACCGGGCGCGTCCGGGGTCGCCGAGAACCCGAAGTACAGCGACCCGTCGGGCCCGGCCGTCATCGGCGTCGTGATCTGAGACGTTCCTCGCGGTAGGCCGCCCGGTGGGCCCGCCACTGCCCGATGCCGTAGAAGGCGACCCGGCGCACGCCGCCGTGCGCCCGGTCCACGTCGCGCCGGACCAGCAGCGTCCCGCCGGCGGCTGCCACGACGGCGCGGGTCGTCGTCGCGCAGGGTGGCCGGCAGCGGTGGCGGCCACCGTTCTTCGCCGGGGCGGGCACGGTGTAGTCGGTGGGGAGGTGCCACAGCCGCGTGCCGTCGGCACCGGCGTACGCGATCAGCTCGAAGCCCTTGCCGCTTCGAACCGGGTCGGGACCACCACCGTGTTCGCGCTGGTGATCATCGGCGAGGCGTAGTGGGCGATCGGGCCGTCGGGCGGGATGTTGTCCGGCTTCTGGTCGACCGCGACGTGCCAGTGGACGCGGTCCAGTGGCTGCGGTGACGCGGGGGCGATCGCCGTGTGCTGGGCGTTGCCGGCGAAGCCGGCCCACGCCGGGACGGCGGGGCCTCGGGCCGCGGACGGTGGGGCCGTGGCGGCCGTCAGTGCGGACAGAACGACGACCGCGGAGACGCTCCCCGCCGCGAGCCGTGGGAATCGAGACCTCATGCAGCACCTCCCGTGGACTGACGGATGTCTACCAGCCCGCCCCGTTGCACGCCGGGAACGACGGCCCGGTTGTCACGTGGTGTCTCCGGGCTGCGCGAGCCGCTTCTGGAAGTCGCCGTAGACCTGCGCCACCTCGAAGCCCAGAGCCTCGTTGATGGCCACCATGTGGGTGTTGGTCTCGGCGTTCGTGGTCTCGAGGAAGCGCTTGTGGGGAAAGTGCTCGGAGAGCGTGGTCAGCTGCGCGCACTTGACCGCCATCCCGAGCCGGTGGCCGCGGTGCGCCGGGTCGACGAGGGTGCCCCACTGGTCGACGTGCTCGTGGTGCTCGTTGGTGGCCACGCAGACGGCGTAGCCGACCACGGTGCCCGAGGAGTCGAGCGCGTACGCCGCTACCCGGGTGCGACCCGCGCTGGTGAGGTCGCGGTCCTCCTCGGCGAGCTCGGCCGCGGTCTCGCGCCCGGCCTCCGTCTCGAGGTCGCCCTGGGGCATCTCGACCGCGAGGCGGTTCTTCAGGGCGACGTACGAGTCGGCGAGGTCGGCCGGGACGGGACCGACCACCGCGCGGATCCGGTAGTCCGGGTGGTGCGGTGCGGCCTCGGCGGCGAGCCGGGCGAGCAGCGTCGAGGTCGGCGGGGAGCGCGAGCCGGCGCTCGATCTCGGTGTTGGCCAGCGCATAGCCGGCACCGGGGCGAAGCGGAGGTTCCCGTTGTCGCGCCCGGGACCGATCCGGGCCTGTGCCTGGGCGATGCTGCGACCCAGCGCCCGCATCCGCTCGTCGGCGTACGCCGCCAGCCGGGTGCCGATCCCACGTCGCTGGTGGGACGGGGTCACCCAGATCCACACCCGCACCGAGCGCAGGTTGTCGACCAGGCTGCCGGTGACCAGCAGCTCGCCGACCATCCGGTCGCCGTCGAACGCGCCGTACCCCTCGCCGAACTCTCCTCCGGCGGAGGAGAGGATCATGATGCCGTCCGCGCGGGAGTACAGCCCGGCATCGGGGTCCTCGGCCAGCTCGGCCGCGGCGTAGACCTCCTGGAAGGCGTCCATGTCGGCGTCGTCGGTGGGGTCGAGTCGACGGATCGGGATCTCGGCCACGGGTCTCATCCTTCCGCGGGTCGAAGACGCTTCTCGAGCTCGCCCCAGACCTGGTGGACGGCGAAGCCCAGGGCCTGGTTGATGGCGACCATCTGGGTGTTGCTCTCGGCGTTGTTCGTGCGCATGTACGCGTGGTCCGGGAACTGTCTCTGGAGGACGCGCAGCTGGGCACACTTCACCGCCATCCCGAGCCGGTGGCCGCGGTGGGCGGGGTGGACCAGCGTGCCGACTGGTCGAGGTGGCCCTCTCCACCTCCGGGCACCGACGCGTCGGAGAACCCCGCGACCCGCCGTCGCGGACCGCGAAGGCGCGCACCATCGTCTGCCCCGCCTGCCAGCTCGCGGTCGAACGCCTCGAGGTCGGCCACCGTCTGACGACCCGCCTCGAGGTCGAGGTCACCGTGCGGCATCTCGACCAGGAGCAGGTTGTCGAGCTCGACGTACGACGCGCGCAGGTCGACCGGCACCGGGCCGACGGCCGTGCGGATCTCGTAGTCGGGGTGGCGCGGCGCCGCCTCGGCCGCGAGCCGGTCGAGCAGTGCCTGGTCGACCGGCAACGGCAGCCGGCGCTCCACCTCGGTCAGTGCCAGCACGTAGCCGCGGCGCTCGGCGAACCGCCGGTTGCCCTCGAGGCTCCGGGCCGAGCCGGATCTGCACCCGCAGGACGCTGCGACCGAGGGAGGCGGCCCGCTGCTCGGCGTGGGTCAGCAGCGCGGTGCCGACGCCGGCGCGCACGTACGCGGATTGACCCACAGCTGGAGCTGCGCGAGCTCGAGATTGTCCCGGTTGCTCCCGGTGAGGAGCGAGCCACCGACGACCCGTTCGTCGCGGAGCGCGACGAAGCCGTCGAAGAAGGACGCCGTGTCCCCGGAGGCCAGCAGGGCGGCGGTCTCGGAGCGGGAGTCCAGACGGGCATCGGGATCCTCGGCGATGCTCCGCGGCGGCGTACACCTCCTGGAAGCCGTCCAGGTCCGCGTCGGCCGCAGGGTCGAGGCGGCGGATCGACAACGCGGGCACGGGCCTCACGGTCGCCGTTCCGCCCTGTCGGGGCAACCGGTTTGCGGGTCGGCGTGTCGCGCCCGGATCGAACACGTGTTCGGCTTAGATGGTGTCCACAGAGCTCGATCAGCAGGGGTTCTCCACAGGCCGCACCTCGGTGCCCCCGGCCTGTCGGTGCCCCGGTCTAGCGTCTGGCGCGACGACGAAGACCGATCCGATGGCAGCACCGCGAGACGGGACCACGGGGTTCCGGACAAGGATGGACAGACATGGCTGGTGGAGACCGCGAGAAGGCGCTGGACGTCGCGCTCGCCCAGATCGAGAAGCAGTTCGGCAAGGGCTCGGTGATGCGGCTCGGTGACGAGACCCGCGCGCCGCTGGAGGTCATCCCGACCGGATCGATCGCCCTCGACGTCGCGCTGGGCCTCGGTGGCCTGCCGCGCGGCCGGGTGGTGGAGATCTACGGCCCGGAGTCCTCGGGCAAGACGACCGTCGCCCTGCACTCGGTGGCCAACGCCCAGCGGGCGGGCGGCATCGTGGCGTTCATCGACGCCGAGCACGCCCTCGACCCCGACTACGCGAAGAACCTCGGCGTCGACACCGACGCCCTGCTGGTCAGCCAGCCCGACTCCGGTGAGCAGGCGCTCGAGATCGCCGACATGCTGATCCGTTCCGGGGCGCTCGACCTGATCGTGATCGACTCGGTCGCGGCGCTCGTGCCGCGCGCCGAGATCGAGGGCGAGATGGGCGACAGCCACGTCGGTCTGCAGGCCCGGCTGATGAGCCAGGCGCTGCGCAAGATGACCGGTGCGCTCAACAACTCCAACACCACGATGATCTTCATCAACCAGCTCCGGGAGAAGATCGGCGTGATGTTCGGCTCGCCGGAGACCACGACCGGCGGCCGGGCGCTGAAGTTCTACTCCTCGGTCCGCCTCGACGTGCGGCGCATCGAGACCCTCAAGGACGGCACCGACATGGTCGGCAACCGCACCCGGGTCAAGGTCGTGAAGAACAAGGTGGCCCCGCCGTTCAAGCAGGCCGAGTTCGACATCATGTACGGCAAGGGCATCAGCCGCGAGGGCGGCCTGATCGACGTCGGTGTCGACGCCGGCCTGGTCCGCAAGGCCGGCGCTTGGTACACCTACGAGGGCGACCAGCTCGGCCAGGGCAAGGAGAACTCCCGGGCCTTCCTCAAGGACAACCCCGACCTCGCCAACGAGCTGGAGAAGCGGATCCTGGAGAAGCTCGGAGTCGGCCCGACCGTCGACGCGCCCGCCGGGGGCGACGACCTGTCGGACGAGCCGATCGGCGTCGATGACTTCTAGCGAGACAGCGGCGTCCGAGGGACGAGGACGCCGCGTCGTCTCGCTAGGTCGAGCAAGCCCGCGGCTGAGCCTGCGAAGCCGCGCAAGGCGTGTCGAGACCCATGGGCGTTGACAGGACACAGTGGCAGGGCGACGTCGGGGTCGGGGTTCGGGCCTGGGTGGGTGAGCCTCCACCCGACCCGGTCGCCGACGGGCCCGACGCCGACGCCGAGTCGGTGGCCCGCAAGATCCTGCTCGACGCCCTGACCGGTCAGGCGCGCAGCCGCCAGGAGCTGCGCGACAAGCTGGCGAAGAAGGACGTGCCCGACCGAGCTGGCCGAGCGGCTGCTCGACCGGTTCACCGAGGTCGGCCTGATCGACGACGAGGCCTTCGCCCGGTCGTGGGTCGAGAGCCGGCAGCGCAGCCGCGGCCTGGCCCGCCGGGCGCTGGCCCAGGAGCTGCGCCGCAAGGGCGTCGACGACGAGACTGCGCGCACGGCCCTGGACGACCTCGAGCCCGAGCAGGAGGAGCAGGCGGCCCGGATGCTGGTCCGCAAGAAGCTGCGGTCCCTGCGCGGCGTCGACCATGTGACCGCCACCCGCCGCCTGGCCGGTCTGCTGGCCCGCAAGGGCTACCCCGCCGGGCTCGCGTTCAGCGTGGTCCGCGACGAGCTCGCCACCGCGGGCCACGACGCCCCGTCGGACGACCCGATTGACCGTCGTCCGCCATGATGAGCAGGTGACGTCCCACGTGCACCGGCTTCCCGCAGGCCCGGTCGGCCTGACCGCACTCCCGACCGACGCGACCGCCGGGTTCAGCGGCGGCAAGAAGGAGGGCGCCGCGGCGCTGGCGGCCCTGGGCGACGAGCTGTCCGACCTGCAGGAGCGGCTCTGGGCCGAGCGCGGCACCGGGTCGACGCGGCGGGTGCTGCTCGTCCTGCAGGGGATGGACACCTCGGGCAAGGGCGGGGTCTTGCGCCACACGGTCGGGCTGATGGATCCGCAGGGCGTCAAGATCACCAGCTTCAAGGCACCGTCGGCCGAGGAGCGTGAGCACCACTTCCTGTGGCGCATCCGCAACGCCGTCCCGCAGCCCGGCTACGTCGGCGTCTTCGACCGGTCCCACTACGAGGACGTGCTGATCGTGCGGGTGCACGGCATGGTCGAGCCCGAGACGGTCGACCGCCGCTACGCCGAGATCAACGACTTCGAGGCCGAGCTGGCCGCCGAGGGCGTCGTGATCATCAAGTGCATGCTCCACGTCTCGGCCGCCGAGCAGAAGGAGCGGCTGCTCGCGCGCCTCGACAGCGCGGACAAGTACTGGAAGTTCAACCCCGGCGACATCGACGAGCGGGCCTACTGGCGCGACTACCGCACGGCGTACGAGATCGCGCTCGAGCGCACCAACACCGAGATCGCCCCGTGGTACGTCGTTCCCGCGGACAAGAAGTGGTACCGCAACCTGGTCGTCGGCCAGCTGCTGCTCGAGCACCTCCGCGGCATGAACCTCCAGTGGCCCCCGGCCGACTTCGACGTCGACGAGCAGCGGCGCCGGCTGGTCGAGGAGTCACCGGTCCCGTGATCGACACGGTCGCGGTCACGCGCTACGTCACGCCGCTGCGCGAGGGCGGCAGCCTGCCGGGCATCGTCGAGGGTGACGACCTCGGCACCTACGTCTGCAAGTTCCGCGGTGCCGGCCAGGGCGTCGCGGGTCCTGGTGGCCGAGGTGATCGTGAGCGCGTTGGCGGTCCGGCTGGGCCTGCGGACCCCGCGGCTGGTCGCCCTCGAGCTCGACCCGCAGATCGCTCGCTACGAGGCCGACGAGGAGGTCCAGGACCTGCTGAACGCCAGCCCCGGGCTGAACCTCGGCATCGACTTCCTGCCGGGCGCCTTCGGCTACGAGGGTGAGGCGAGCACGCCGCCGGAGATCGCCGCGCGGGTGCTGTGGCTCGACGCCTTCACCGCGAACGTCGACCGCACCTGGCGCAACCCCAACCTGCTGCTCTGGCACGGCGACGCCTGGGTGATCGACCACGGTGCTGCGCTCTACTTCCACCACGCGTGGCCCAGCGGCGTCACCGACCCGGCGCGTTTCGCCGCCCAGCCGTGGGACGTCGGCGACCACGTCTTCGGCTCGTCGGTGGACCTCCTGCCGGCCGTCGACGCCGCGATCGACCTGACCCGCGACGACCTGGCCGCGTGCGTCGCCGACGTGCCCGACGTCTGGCTCGAGCCGGTGCCCGGCGCCGAGACCCCCGACGCAGCTCCGGGGGGCGTACGTGTCCTTCCTCTCGGCCCGCCTCGCCACCCGCACCTGGCTGCCCGGGGCGTCGGCCGCATGAGCGCCGGGTCGACCGCCATGCCCTACCAGTACGTCGTCCTGCGCTGCGTGCCGCGCGTCGATCGCGAGGAGTTCGTCAACGTGGGCGTGGTCGTCTACTGCGAGGAGGCGGCCTACCTCGAGGCCGCCTGGAGCGTCGACCGCGACCGGTTGGCGGCGCTCGCCCCCGGGCTCGACCTCGACGCCGTCTGCGAGGGGCTCGACTTCGTCCGCGCGGTCTGCGCCGGCGACGAGGCGGTGGGTGCGGTCGCCGAGAAGCCGACGGGCACCCGCTTCGGCTTCCTCAAGGCGCCTCGCAGCACCGTGCTCCAGCCGGGTCCCGTGCACGGCGGCATGACCACCGATCCGGGACGCCAGCTGGAGCACCTGCTGGAGCGTCTGGTCGGCTAGGAGTCGCGCAGCACGTCGGCGACCGAACGCCGCGACTCGAGCCGCGTCGGAATCGCCGTCAGCGCCGCCGTCACCAGCAGTGTCGCCGCCACCAAGGCGGCGAACGCGAGCGGCGACGGCGCCGGATGTCGGCTGGCGGCCGAACGGAAGAGGGCGGCGCCCGCGGCCATGCCCGCGACCACCCCGGCCACGGCGGGCACGAGCTGAGCGACCGCCAGCCCGGCCGCGGTCTGGGCGGGCGAGGCGCCGAGCGCACGCACGATGGCCAGGGTGCCGCGCGCCTCGGCCGCGGCGGTCCGGGTGGTGAAGACCAGGTTGACCGCGGCCATCACCGAGAGCAGCACGGTGAGCGCGGTCATCACCGTGCGCAGCTGGGCGGTCGTGGGGTCGGTGGGCCCGCTCGCTGGTCCCGCCTCGGTGGCCAGGCTGGCTCGGGCGTAGAGAACCACGACCGTGCCGGCGACCGCGATCGCGAGGCTGACCGCGGTCAGGACGGCGCGCCTCGGCCGACGCGAGGTGAGCCGGAGTCCCAGCAGTCCGGCCGGTGGAAGCATCGAGGACACGGCGATCAGCGCTCGGCTGCGCCGCGGTCGGCGTCCGGCGTCGGCCAGGGCCCTGACCGTGCTGGTCCTAGCGGCCCGCCAGGCCGGGACGAGCGATGCCAGCGCCACGATCGCGACCATGGCCAGCGTCACGGTCAGGTCGTCCCTGAGCGTCACCGTGGTCGGTCCCCGAGTCCCCAGCAGACCGGCGCTCGGTGTCACGAGCAGCGGCGCGACGACCCGGCCGATCAGGACGCCGAGCGAACCGGAGACCAGCCCGATCGCGGCGTACTCGGCCAGCAGGGTACGGACCACGAAGCCCGGAGTCGCGCCCAGTGCCTTGAGCATGCCGACCCGGCGTACCTCGTCCGCCATGCGGCCACCGACCAGCACCACGACCGTGGCGAGGGCGAGCACCATCAGGAGGGAGCTGCCGAGCAGCGCCAGCGCCCGCTCGTTGCCGAGGAGCTCTGCGTGCCGCCGCGCGACCTCCTGCCAGGACTGCAGGAAGGGTCCAGCGGGGGACCGCGCCGTGTGCTCGGCCGCGAACACGGTGGCCGCCCCCGGGTCGCGCAGGCGGAGGTAGAGCATGTGGACGAGTGGTTCTCGCGAGGTCGCCAACGAGGCGACCGTGGCGCGGTCGGTCCAGACGAGCCCGGGCTGCGCGCGCTGCCAGGACGCGTGGTCGAGGATGCAGCCGAACGTGCACAGCTGCGGGTACGCCGGCAAGGCCGCGGAGACCGCAACGCCCACCACCGGGACCTCGCGCCCGGCGAGCGCCACCCGGTCGCCGGCGGAGATGCCGAGGGCCTGGGCGAAGGCACGCTCGACGACGACCCCTCCACGCCGGACCCACGTGCCCTCCACGACGCGGGGTCGGTCGAGGGCCTCCGGCTCTGGCCGACGCCCCTGCACCTCGGCGATCGCGTCGACGCCGCCGACTCGCAGGGGTGCCCAGGTCATCGCGAAGGGCCCGGCGGCCGCGATGACGTCGGGGCCTTGCCGGAGCGCGGCGAGGCGGCGCTCGCGGGCGGGAGCGGCGTCGTGCCCGAGCACCGGGAAGGCGGCGGCGATGATGTCCGGCCCACGGGTGGCCGCACGGGTCTCGGCGTACGGCTGGGCGGTCTGGCCGTGCAGTGCGAGGCCGATGGTCAGAGTGCTCGCCGCGACCGTGACGGCGACCAGGAGGAGCAGCGTCTCGGTGGTACGCCGGCGGAGGTCTCGGATCCCCAGCCGGAGCGCGAGACGAGGGCTGCCGCTCATCTCTCGCTCGAGCCGCTGAGGAGCTCGGCGGCGCTCGGGCCGGTGGCGCTGAGGACGTAGTCGTCGACGAAGGCACCGTCGCGCATGGTGATCACCCGGTCGCCGGCGGCGACGGTCCTGACGTCGTGGGTGACCATCACCATCGTCTGCCCGGACCCGTGCAGCTCGGCGAAGAGCCGGAGCACCTCGGCGGCCGAGACGCTGTCGAGGCTTCCGGTCGGCTCGTCGGCGAGCAGGACCGCAGGCCGGTTGACCAGGGCCCGCGCGACCGCGACACGCTGCCGTTGACCGCCCGACAACGCCGACGGGAGGTGGCGGGTACGGTCGGTGAGGCCGACCCGCTCCAGGATCTCCGAGGCGCGACCGCGCGCGGCGCGGCCCGAGACGCCGGCCAGGAGAGCCGGCAGCTCGACGTTCTCGACCGCCGTGAGCTCCTCCAGGAGGTGGAAGTCCTGGAAGACGAAACCGACCAGGTGCCGGCGCCAGCGGGCGCGGCTGCGCTCGGAGGCCCGGTCGAGCCGGTGGCCCGCGAGCTCGACCTCACCGCTGGTCGGCCGGTCGAGGCCGCCCATCAGCTGCAGGAGCGTGGACTTCCCACAGCCGCTCGGACCGGTGATCACCACGGACTCACCCGCCGCCACGTCGAGGTCGACCTCGTCGACGGCGCGCACCAGGCCCTCACCGCGTCCGAAGTGCTGGGAGCAGCGCCGCAGCGAGATGGCGGCGATCATCGAGGAGCCCGCCATACTCGCTCGCACACATCCAGCCAGGAGAGGTCGGCCTGGGTCCTCAGGACCACGCCCTCGAGCAGGAGGACCGTGTCCGAACCAGGCGGCTCGGCGAGGACGGCCCGCTGTGCGTCGCGGAGCCGTCGGACCAGCTCGCGTCGCTGGGCGTCGACGATGGTCACCGGATCGGCCAGGTGACTCCCCGCGGCGGCCACCAGCTTCAGGTGGAAGTCGGCCAGGTCAGGACGCGGCCAGGTCACGTCGGCCAGCCACTCGTCGAGTCGATCGCGACCCGACGGTGTGAGGTCGTAGACCTTCCGCTCGGCCCGCTCCGGCCCGGCCGGCTCGACCGTCGAGCGCACGAGTCCGGCCTGTTCCATCCGGCCGAGCGTTACGTACATCCGGCCCGCGTTGAACCCCGCAGCCAGCGGGCCGAGTGCCCGCTCGATCCGGCTCCGCAGCTCGTAGCCGTGGGACGGTTCCTTCGCGAGCAGCGCGAGGACGAGCTCCTGCTGCATGAGACCCCCTAACGGTTATCCTTTCCAGAGGATAACCGTTATCTGGTCTCGGGCAAGGGGTCGGTCGCGCCGACTAGACCGGCACCAGCTCGACGGCCCCGACGGCGTAGCGCGCCAGGACGGTCCGCGCCACGGCGTCGTGGACCCCCAGCGGCTCGGCGACGGCGACCGCACCGGCCTCGAACGCCAGCTCCGCGGCCCGGTCGGGCAGGAAGCCGGGTGCCAGGAAGAGCGAGGCGACGGCGATGTGCCGGCGGCCCTCCTTGCGGAAGGCACGGACGGCCTCGCCGGTGGCCGGCGGAGCGGCCGAGGCGAACGCCGCGGTGACCGGCAGCTTGTGGTGGGTGCCCCAGAGCCGGGCGAGTCGGGCGACCGACTGGTTGGCCAGCGGGTCGGAGGAGCCGGCGGCGGCGAGCACGAGCGCGTCGAGCTCGCGCACCCGGGAGGCGCTCAGCGCCTCGCGCATCCGGACGTCGAGCACCTCGAGGAAGCAGGTCTCGAGCCCGAGGATCGACGTGGCGCGGACCTGGACCTGCTCGTGGCGCGCGTCGGCCTCCGCGACGGCTGCCGGGACGTCGACCTTCGCGTGGAAGGCGTCGGTCAGCAGCAGCGGGACGACGACGACCTCCTCGTGCCGTGCGCGGGCGAGCTTGTCGACGACCGTGTTCAGCGACGGCTTCGACAGGTCGAGGAACGCGGTCTCGATCCTCAGGTCGGGGCGCAGCGCGCGGACCTCGTCCACGAGTGCCTTGATCGTGGCGGCGGACCGCGGGTCACGACTTCCGTGAGCCAGGGCCACCAGTGCAGGAGCGGCCATCAGCGCGTCCTCCTCTCGTTGTTCATCACCGTGTGGGCGGATGGTGCGGGGCGTCCGACGACGCTGTCGGGGGTCTGGGGTGCGGATCGGTCGCTCATGAGTGGATCCCGCACTCGGTCTTCGGGGTGCCGGCCCAGCGCCCGCTGCGCGGGTCCTCGCCGGCGGCGACACGGCGGGTGCAGGGGGCGCACCCGATCGACGGGTAACCGTCGTACACCAGGGGGTTCACCAGGACGCCGTGCTCCGCGACGTACTGCTCGACGTCGTCGTCGCTCCAGCGAGCCAACGGCGAGACCTTGACCTTCCCCTTGCGCGCGTCCCAGCCGACGACCGGCGCGATCACCCGGTTGCGGGTCTCGGCGCGCCGCAGCCCGGTGGCCCAGGCGTCGTAGCCCTGGAGCGCCTCGTTCAGCGGCTGCACCTTGCGGAGCGCGCAGCACAGGTCGGGGTCGCGGAGGAAGAGGTCCGGGCCGTGCTCCGCGTCCTGCTCGGCGACGGTCTGCGCCGGCGTGATCGGGATCAGGTTCACCTTCATGGTCGCGCCGACGGCGTCCGCGGTGCCGAGGGTCTCGGGGAAGTGGTAGCCGGTGTCGAGGAAGACCAAGTCGACTCCCGGCGCGACCCGCGAAGCGAGGTCGGCCAGGACGGCGTCGGCCATCGAGGAGGTGATGCAGAACCGGTCGCCGAACGTCGCCACCGCCCACTCGATGATGCCCTCGGCCGGCGCCAGCTCGAGCTCCGCACCGACGTGCGAGACCAGCTCGCGCAGCTCCTCCGGGCTGCGGCCCTCGGTGTGGGTGCCGCGGAAGTCGCGGGCCTGCTGGGTGGTCACGGTGGTCATCGCGCGACCCCCGGGTCGGCGGTCGCGGGGCGCACGAGCCCCAGCATCTTCAGCGAGAAGGCGCGCAGGCACGCGCGGCACTCCCACTCGCCGTGGGTCGATCCGCCCTCGGCGTTCTCGTGGGGCCGCAGGTCCTCGTCGCCGCAGTAGGGGCAGTGGAAGGGGACGGCGCGTGTTCCCGAGAGCCGAGACGCTCTCGGGCTCGCTCACGAGACCGCCTCCAGGCGGGCCAGCTCTCGCTGGTCGAGCCTGTCGAGAGCCTCGCCGCGCAGCACGTCCTCGTCGGCGCGCGCGACCCAGCCGGCGAAGGACTCGTCCTCGGCCCGCTCGGCGAGGAAGTGCCTGACGACCGCCGTGACGTAGTCGTCGAGCCCGACGCTGGTCACCTTGTGGGCACGCAGCTTGCGGCCGAAGTTCGCCTGCAGCCCGGTGGCGCCGCCGAGGTGCACCTGGAATCCCTCGACCTGGCGGTCGCCGTCCATCACCAGCTGGCCCTTGAGCCCGATGTCGGCGACCTGGGTACGGGCACAGGCGTTGGGGCAGCCGTTGACGTTGACCGTGATCGGGACCGAGAGGTCGGGGAAGCGGCGCTCGAGCTCGGCGACGAGGTCGCGCGCGCGGTTCTTGGTGTCGACGATGGCCAGCTTGCAGAACTCGATGCCGGTGCAGGCCATGGTGTTCTGCCGCCAGGCCGACGGGCGCGCGGACAGCCCGATCGCGTCGAGCTCGGTCAGGAGCTCGTCGACGACGGCTGGGTCGACCCCGACCAGCACGATCTTCTGGTACGGCGTGAGGCGGGCGCCGGCGACGGCGTACTGCTCCATCAGGTCGGCCAGCCGCACCAGCAGGGTCCCGGACACCCGGCCGACGGTCGGCGCGATCCCGACGTACACCTGCCCGTCGTGCTGGGGGTGGACGCCGACGTGGTCGCGGTGCCCGACCGGCGACGCCGGCGACTCGCAGGACTCGAGCGTGCGGCCGAGGTACTCGTTCTCGAGCACCTCGCGGAACTTCTCGATGCCCCAGTCGGCGACCAGGAACTTCAGTCGTGCCCGCGAGCGCAGCCGACGGTAGCCGTAGTCGCGGAAGATCGACGCGACGCCCTCCCAGACGTCGGCCACGTCCTCGACCGGGATCCAGACGCCGGCCTTCTCCGCGAGCATCGGGTTGGTCGAGAGCCCGCCGCCGACCCACAGGTCGAAGCCGGGCCCGTGCTCGGGGTGGACGGTGCCGACGAACGCGATGTCGTTGGTCTCCGGAGAGACGTCCTGGCTCGGGTGCCCGGTGACGGCGGTCTTGAACTTCCGCGGCAGGTTCGAGTACGCCGGGTTGCCGAGGGCGCGGGCCGCGATCTCCTCCAGCGCGCTCGAGCCGTCGATGATCTCGTCGGCCGCGATCCCGGCTACCGGTGAGCCGAGGAAGGGCCGGGGTGAGTCCCCGCAGGCCTCCAGGCTGGACAGCCCCGCGTCGTCGAGCCGGCGCCAGATCTCCGGCACGTCCTCGATCCGGATCCAGTGGTACTGGAGGTTCTCCCGGTCGGTGACGTCGGCGGTGTCACGGGCGAAGTCGACGCCGATGGTGCCGAGCGCGCGCACGGTCTCGTGGCTGAGCAGCTTCCCGTCGGAGCGGACGCGGAGCATGAAGTACTCGTCGTCGAGCTCCTCCTCCTCGAGCATCGCGGTCTTGCCGCCGTCGAAGCCGGGAGCGCGCTGGGTGTAGAGCCCCATCCAACGGAAGCGGCCGCGCAGGTCGGCCGGGTCGATCGAGGCGAAGCCACGCTTGCTGTAGACGTGCAGGATCCGGTCGCGGACGTGCAGCGGATCGTCGTCCTTCTTGGACTGCTCGTTCTTGTTCAGCGGCTCGGTGTACCCCAGGGCCCACTGGCCCTCCCCGCGCTTGGGGCGCGGGATCTCGGTGCGGGTCGCCGGCGACGGCTGGAAGCGGAGGTCGGGCATGAGGTGGTCGGTCCTTGGCTGGTCCGGTGCCGAGGGCCGCACGCTTCGTCGGGCGCGGCGTCGTCGGCGGGGGGAGTGGGCGCGATCAGCGAGGCCAACAGATCATGCTGCGCGTACGACCGAGGTCCACGTGGCGGCGAACCACGAGGTGCATCTCGTACGCGGCGGTGATCATGAGACGAGTCTCAGGGGGTGGACCGGGGTTCCACAAACCGGAATCCCGAGGAGCGAGACGAGTGTCCGCTCTGTGAGACGCCATCCGGGGGACCGTTCAGGCGCGGTCGGCGTACGCCGTCAGCCCGGCCTGGAGGTCGTCGTACGGCACCGACGCGGGCAGTGTCGAGCCCTCACCCGTCGCGGTCGCCGCCTCGACCGCCGCGGCGAGGGCGGCGCGGTAGGGCAGCGACCCGGTGCTGACGCGGCGCACGCCCAGCGCGGCGAGGTCGGCCAGCGACCGCCCGGGCTGGGGGAGCAGGTTGACCGGGACCGCCAGACCGGCGTGATCTCCCGGATCGCGTCTTCGTCCGCGAGCCCGGGGACGAAGATCCCGTCCGCCCCGGCCTCGACGTAGGCGGAGGCGCGCGCCACCGTCGCCTCGACGGACTCGTCCTGGTGGAACCAGTAGGTGTCGACGCGGGCGTTCACGAAGACCCCGGGCGCCGCGTCCTTCACGGCCGCGACCTTGGCGGCGAAGGCATCCGGCTCGACCAGACGTCCGTCGGCGCTGTCCTCGAGGTTGACCCCGGCGACACCGAGCTCGGCGAGGGCCGCGACGTAGGCGGCGGCCGCGGCCGGGTCGTCGCTGTACCCGTCCTCGCAGTCGACGCTGACCAGGACCGGCAGCCGCACGAGTGCCCGGGCCAGCGCCAGGCTCGGCTCGCGGGTGGCGCTGCGGCCGTCGGGAACGCCGAGGCTGGCCGCGACCCCCAGGCTGGTGGTGCCGATCGCCGGGTAGCCCGCCGCCACGAAGGCGAGGGCCGAGGGCACGTCCCAGGCGTTCGGCAGGAGCAGGGGGAGTGGTCCGCCGTGGAGCTCGGCGAAGGGGCCGTCCATGGCGTCATCTCACACCCCCATCCGTTCGGCGGGCAACGAAGCGTCGAGCGCGTCCGGGTGGCTACATTGACCCGCATGAGCGACCAGCCCCATGCCGACACCCTCGCCAAGACCGCCGCCAGCGCCTACGACGCGGCGCTCGAGGTGATCGCCACCGTCGAGCCCCGGATCGCCGACGCGACCCGGCAGGAGCTCGCCGACCAGCGCGCCTCGCTGAAGCTGATCGCGAGCGAGAACTACGCCTCGCCGGCCGTGCTGCTGACCATGGGCACCTGGTTCTCCGACAAGTACGCCGAGGGCACGGTCGGCCACCGCTTCTATGCCGGCTGCCAGAACGTCGACACCGTCGAGTCGATCGCGGCCGAGCACGCGCGCGAGCTGTTCGGCGCGCCGTACGCCTATGTCCAGCCGCACTCCGGCATCGACGCCAACCTGGTCGCCTTCTGGTCGATCCTCGCCCACCACGTCGAGACCCCCGGGCTGGCGAAGCTCGGCGCGAAGAACGTCAACGAGCTCAGCGAGGCCGACTGGGAGTCCCTGCGGCACGAGCTGGGCAACCAGCGGCTGCTCGGCATGGCCCTGGACGCCGGCGGCCACCTCACGCACGGCTTCCGGCCGAACATCAGCGGCAAGATGTTCCACCAGCAGCAGTACGGCACCGACCCCGAGACCCAGCTGCTCGACTACGACGTCGTCCGCGCCAAGGCCCGGGAGTTCAAGCCGCTGGTGATCGTCGCCGGCTACTCGGCGTACCCGCGGCGCGTGAACTTCGCGAAGATGCGCGAGATCGCCGACGAGGTCGGCGCGACCCTGATGGTCGACATGGCCCACTTCGCCGGCCTCGTCGCGGGCAAGGTGTTCACCGGTGACGAGGACCCGGTCCCGCACGCGCACGTCGTGACCACCACGACCCACAAGTCGCTGCGTGGCCCCCGCGGCGGTATGGTGCTCGCCCAGGAGGAGTTCGCGGCGGACGTCGACCGTGGCTGCCCGATGGTCCTCGGCGGCCCGCTCTCGCACATCATGGCGGCCAAGGCGGTCGCCCTCGCCGAGGCCCGGCAGCCGGCGTTCCGGACCTACGCGCAGGCGATCGCCGACAACGCCAAGTCGCTGGCCGAGGGCTTCCTGAACCGGGGCGCGACCCTGGTCACCGGCGGCACCGACAACCACATCGTGCTGCTCGACGTGTCGTCGTTCGGGCTCACCGGCCGGCAGGCCGAGTCGGCGCTGCTCGACGCCGGCGTCGTCACCAACCGCAACTCGGTGCCGGCCGACCCGAACGGCGCCTGGTACACCTCGGGCGTCCGGCTCGGTACGCCTGCGCTCACCACCCGCGGCTTCGGCGCCGACGAGTTCGACAAGGTCGCCGAGCTGATGGTCGACGTGCTCTCCAACACCCAGCCCGGCACGACGAAGGCGGGCGACCCGTCGAAGGCGTCGTACGTGCTGGCCGACGGGGTCGCCGACCGCGTCAAGGCGGCCAGCGCCGAGCTGCTCGACGCCCACCCGCTCTACCCGGGGCTCGACCTCGCCTGAGCGAGGACCTGCTCAGGTCGCGTCGAGGAGGTCGAGGGCGAAGCGGGCGATCTCCGCTCGCTCGGCGGCCACGGCGTGCAGCTCGGGCGTGGGCTCCTCGCCCAGCAGCTCGAACGGGAGGGTCGACAGCCCGGTGAAGACCATCAGCTGGAGGGCGTGGGCGCGGCGTACCTCCGCCTCCGTGGTCTCGACGCCCTCGGCCCGCAGGCCCTCGACGTACGCCGGCAGGATCGCGCCTTCGACGGCTGGGAGGCCGGAGGCCGGCAGCCGCCCGGTCTGCACGTCACCGACGAGCAGCTGGGCGAGGTCGAAGCCGACCGGCTCCAGCGTCATGAACCCGTAGTCGATGAGGACGAAGCCGTCGTAGCCGTCGACGACCAGCAGGTTGTTGGGGCAGGCGTCGCCGTGGCTGGCGAGCCGGGGGAGTGACAGCAGCTCCTCGACGTACGCCGGGGTGGCGTCCGCGGCGGCGAGCAGGCGTCGGCGAAGGTCGTCGCCGAAGGCGCCGGCCACCAGCGGGTGGTGCCAGACGCCGGCGTCGCGGAGCAGGGGCAGGACCTGCCCGGTGAGCCGCCCCTCGAGGTAGTCGCGGATCGTGAACGGGTGCTCCCCGACGTCGCCCCGCTCGATCACCCGGGGGCTCGCGGCGAAGCGCCCGAGCAGGTACGCCGCACGTGTGAACCGCTCGAGGTCCCAGCTGACGGTCGTGGCCGCGACCTTCTGCAGCCACACCGACGCCGACAGGGGGTCGAGGTCGAACACGCCGAGGCAGCGCGGCATGCGTAGACCCGTGGGCAGTCGCTCGGCCAGGTCGGAGCGGTAGACCAGCGGCTCGGTCCGCCAGGGGACGCCGGCCGCGGCTGCCTCGCGCATCTCCTCGGGCACCATCGCGAACATGGCCGAGCGCTCCCACGAGTGCACGTGCTTCACGAACAGCTCGAACGGCCAAGGCTCGTCGTCGGACGTCGCCGTGCCACGCACCCAGAAGCGACCGGCGGTGGTGATCGCGGGCAGGTCGTAGTCCACCTCGGTCGCGGTCGAGTCGAGGACCGTCACGCGGCCGGGGTCGAGGCCGCGGTCGGCCGCGACCATCGCGGCCAGCGTCGCGTCCGTGACGTCGGCAGGGCCCAGCGCCGATCGGTCGTGCATGGCGTCCTCCGAAGTCGTCAAGTGGCTTTCCCTTCTCGGTAAAGGTAAAGTGGCTTTATGACTTTGGTCAAGGGGGATTTCCCGGCCGACCGCCTGCACGCGCCGCTGCTGATGGGCCTGCTGTTCCGCGAGGTGCGAGGTGAGTTCGCGGGCGAGGACTGGGGCGGACTCCGCCAGTCGCACTTCCGCGTCCTGTCGGTCGTTCCGGACGACGGCGTGAGCATCACCGAGCTCGCCGAGCGCGTCGGCATGACCAAGCAGGGATGCGGTCAGTTCGTCACCCAGCTGGCCGAGACCGGGCACCTCCGCGTCGTCGCCCACCCGGACGACCGGCGGGTGCGCGTGGTCCGGCGTACGAAGAAGGCCGACCGGGTCCTCGACGCGGTCCGCGAGCGCAACCTGGCCATCGAGCAGGAGTGGGCCGAGCGGGTGGGGACCGAGCGGTACGCCGTGTTCCGCGGCGTGCTCGACGAGCTGGCCCTCGGCACGCTGCCCGACTGAGCGGCCTACGTGCGCTGGAGGAACATCCAGCGATGACCCTCGAGGTCCTCGGTGCGGTAGAGCCGTCCCGGGCCGCCGTCCTCGATCGCGGACAGGGTCGGGGCACCTGCCGCCACGGCTCGTGCGTAGTGCGCGTCGATGTCGTCGACCCGGACCAGCGCTCCGTCGACGACGTACGGCGACCGCAGCCAGGCCTCGGCCGTCGCGCAGTGGGCGCGGTGGGCCGTCGGACCCTCGTAGTCGGCGTTGGTGGAGGCCACCATGAGGAGCCCGTCACCCGCCCGCAGCTCTCCGTGGGCCACGCGACCGTCGTCGTCCAGCCATCGCGTCTGCTCCTCGAAGCCGAACGCCCTGACGAGCCAGTCCATGGCGGCCGGGCCGTCGGCGTAGGTGAGCATGGGAACGACGTCGTTCATGGGGTCTCCTCCCGGGTCAGGCCACGATCGGGGTGGCCCGCTCGACGATCGCACGCAGGTCGGACGCCGAGGAGGCGAGCGCGCCGTACGTCCCGTCGTAGGTCGTGCCGAGCCGGGATCCGCAGAACGCGTCGGCCACCTCCGGTGGCGCGAACCGCACCAGCAGCGCTCCCTGGAGGCAGGCCGCCATCCGGCCGGCGAGCCGCCGCGCGCCGCCCTCGAGCGACCCGGTCTCGCCGAGCAGGGCGAAGGTGTCGTCGACGGCGCGGTCGAGGCGCTCGTCGGCGCCGCGGGCATGGCCGACCTCGCTGATCCAGGCGTTCAGCACCTCGGGCTCGCGGGCGAGGGCGCGCAGGACGTCGAGGGCGTTGACGTTGCCGGATCCCTCCCAGACCGAGTTCAACGGCGCCTCGCGGTAGCGGAGCGGCAGGCCGGAGTCCTCGACGTACCCGTTGCCGCCGAGGCACTCCAGCGCCTCCGCGACGAAGCCCGGCGTGCGCTTGCAGACCCAGAACTTCGCGAGCGGCAGCGCGATCCGGCGCAGGGCCTTCTCGTGCGGGTCGTCGCCGGCGTCGACGGCCGCGGCCAGCCGGACGGCGAGCGCGGTCGCAGCCTCGGCCTCGACCTGGAGGTCGGCGACCACGTTCTGCATCAGCGGCTTGTCGGCCAGGACCCCGCCGAACGCCGACCGGTGCGCGACGTGCCAGGCGGCCTCGTTCAGGGTGTGCCGCATCAGGGCCGTCGAGCCGAGGACGCAGTCGAGCCGGGTCGCGGCGACCATCTCGATGATCGTCCGGATGCCGCGACCCTCGTCGCCCAGCCGCATCCCGAGCGTGCCGTCGAGCTCGATCTCGGCCGAGGCGTTCGCCCGGTTGCCGAGCTTGTCCTTGAGCCGCACGACGTCGAGCGGGTTGCGGGCGCCGTCCGGCAGGGCGCGTGGGACGACGAAGCACGACAGCCCGCCGGGCGCCTGGGCAAGCACGAGGAAGACGTCGTTCATCGGCGCGGAGGTGAACCACTTGTGCCCGTGCAGGGTGTACTCGCCGTCGGCCTGCGTCGGGCGTGCCTCGGTGACGTTGGCCCGGACGTCGGACCCGCCCTGCTTCTCGGTCATCCCCATCCCGGCCAGCGCACCGCCGCTTGTCGGCGACCGGCCGGATCCCGGGGTCGTACGTCGTGGCGGCGAGCGCGGGTGTCCACTCCTCGGCCAGGGCGGCGTAGGCAGGGTCGGCCCGCAACGCCGGGACCGCGGCGTACGTCATCGAGATCGGGCAGCCGTGGGCCGGGTCGGTGTGCGACCACGCCATGAACCCGGCCGCGCGGCGTACGTGCGCGGTCGTCGAGCCCTCCGCCTGCTGCTCCCACGGCGCGGCCTGCAGGCCGTAGCCCGACGGCGCGCTCCATCAGCCAGTGCCACGACGGGTGGAACACCACCTCGTCCATCCGCGTGGCCGTACCGGTCGTACGCCGTCAGCTCGGGCTCGTGCCGGTTGCGCGAGCCGGCCGTGCTCCCGGGCCTCGGCGGTGCCCGCGGCCTCGCCCAGGGCCGTGCAGGTCGTCGACGACGCTGGCCCCGGCGTGCCGGGTGACCGCCTCGACGAGCGCGGCGTCGGACGTCACGACGTTGTGACCGACGAGCGGCGGCGGCTGGTTCGTGGCTGCCCGGATGCGGCTGCTCATGTGGTTACCGTAGACACCATGCCGGGCTCCGAACCGCCGCAGCCCGCGGCCGAGCCGCGGGTCGGCTCCGGCTTCGCCTGGCCGCCGTGGGTGGCCAGGCCCGCGACACCGCCTGGCGGATCGTCGTACTCGACCGTCGGCTCCTCGATGCGGTACCGCGTCACCGGCCTCGCGGCCGAGGCGGCGTTCTTCACCGTGCTGTCGGTGCCGCCGCTGATCTTCGCCCTGGCCGGAGCGATCGGCTACGTGACGCAGTCGTTCAGCCCCGACCAGGTCGACCACGTCCGCACCGCGATCCTCGACCTCGCCTCGCGCTTCCTCACCGACTCGGCGGTCGACCGGGTGATCCAGCCGACGATCGACGACGTGCTGCAGCGGCGGGCGCTTCGACGTCATCTCGGTCGGCTTCGTGCTGGCGCTGTGGTCGGGATCGCGTGCGATGCACGTGTTCGTCGACACCATCACGATCATGCACGGGCTCGGCGGACACCGCGGGATCGTCAAGACCCGCGCCCTCTCGTTCAGCCTCTACCTGCTGGCGATCGTCACCGGTGTCCTGGCGCTGCCCCTGGTCGTCGCCGGGCCGCGGCTGGTCCGTCAGTGGCTGCCCGACCGCGCCGCACTTCCTGATCGGCTTCTACTGGCCGGCGGTCCTGGTCGTCGTGCGCATCTGCTTCCTGGCCACGCTCTACCACGTGTCGATCCCGGTCCGGACCCGCTGGCGGATCAACCTGCCCGGGGCGGCGTTCGCTCTGGGCGTGTGGCTGCTCGGGAGCTTCCTGCTCCGGCCGTTCCTCACCGTCACCGCCGTCCGACTCGAGATCGATCTACGGCCCGCTCGCGGCGCCGATCGGGGTGCTGCTCTGGCTCTACATCCTCTCGATCGCCGTGCTCGTCGGCGCCGCCCTGAACGCGTCCTGCGAGACCGTCTTCCCCGAGGAGCGCACCGCCCGGGCCCGGTCGCGCGGCCCGGGGGAGTCCGTGGACTAGATCCGCCGCGTGCCCGACGACCAGGAGCGTCACGAGCAGTCCCGCCACGGGTACGTCGTCCTCCCCGACCGCGGCAGCTCGCATCTGGCGGGCCCTCGGCCCACCGGCTGCTCCTCGGGATCGGGATCATCGCGTTCACCGTCCTGCTGGTCTACCTCGACCGCAAGGGCTACCGCGACAGCAACGACCCGCCGGCGTACGGGATCAACCTGGTCGACTCGATCTACTACACGACCGTCACGCTCAGCACGACCGGGTACGGCGACATCGCGCCGGTCACGCAGGGCGCCCGCCTGATCAACGCGTTCGTCATCACGCCCCTGCGCATCGCCTTCCTGGTCCTGCTGATCGGGACCACCCTCGAGGTCGCGGCCACCCAGGGCCGGCGGCTGTCTGCGCATCGCCCGCTGGAGGAGACGCATGAGCGGCCACGTCGTGATCGTCGGCTACGGCACCAAGGGCCGCAGCGCCGCCGAGACCCTGGTCAACAACGGCGTCTCCCGCGAGGAGATCGTCGTCGTCGACAAGGGCGGCGCCGCGGTCTCCGACGCCCACGCCGACGGCGCTGGCCGTGGTCACCGGCGACGCGACCCGCAGCGGCGTGCTGCAGCGGGCCGGAGTCGAGCAGGCGACCCAGGTGATCATCACCACCGACCGCGACGACTCCAACGTGCTCTCCACGCTGACGGTCCGCCAGCTCAACGCCAACGCCTACATCGTCGCCTCGGTCCGCGAGCACGAGAACGCGCCCCTGATGAAGCAGTCGGGCGCCAACTCGGTGATCACCTCCTCGGACGCGGTCGGCCGCCTGCTCGGCCTCTCGTCGCTCTCCCCGACCCTGGGCACGGTGATGGAGGACCTGCTGACCTACGGCGAGGGGCTCGAGGTCGCCGAGCGTGACCTGCTGGTCTCCGAGGTCGGCCATGCAGCCGCAGTCGCTGCCCGACCAGGTGATCTCGGTGGTCCGCGACGAGCAGGTCTACCGCTACTTCGACCCGACCGTCACCCAGCTGGCTCGCGCGGCGACCGGCTGATCGTCGTACGCCCCGCCAAGGAGCTGCCCTGGGCGCCCCGGCCCGGCACGCACGGCGAGGACACCGAAGAGGAGTGACCTGCCGGAAATGAGCGAACGCGCCTCGCTCGGCCCGAGCACGAGGCGCGCTCCCCGGCACGGGGGCTCCGGGACGGACGCCTGCGTCGTAGGACGTGCCCGGCGGCCGCGCCGAAGAGTGTGCTGGCTCGCGCGCGGGGATGTCATCACCCCACCGGGGGAGGACCTCACCGAGGCATGAGGGGGTGCCCCGCGGTCCGGGACGGGGCCCGGCGCCGCGGGGCGGCATCCCAGCATGGGCAGCGGGCGCCACCCGCTAGACCGGGATTTACCCGGGTCGTGACGCGAATTCACCTGCCCGACGCGTCACGTCCCTGGGGGAGCGGCGTCTCTGTCAGGGGGACTCCACTCCGTGCACGCCGGCCTGGGCCGGCGCGCCGGACACGTGTGCACCCCTGACGAGCTGGCCCGGGAGCGTGTGCCCGTGGCCGGAGGATGGCTCGACTCCCCGTGTCGGGTCATGCGAGGGGTGGCCGCTGCAGGTCTCGGGGGGAGGCCGGGCGGCCACTTCTCACCTCGCCGGGAAACCCACCGTCAGGCAGCGTGCGCAGCCGCGTAGCCCCGAGACCGTTCAGTCGTTGTCACAAGTGTGCGCCCCACGGCGTCATGGGGCTGCCGCGGGGCGCACGTCCCTTGCCCTAGAACCAAGGAACTCGTCCAGCCTAACCGCGCCGGCGGATCGCGCCACACCCAGATTGGTGAGGCACCGGTCCCCGCATGCGCGCATGCGGGGTCGCCGAAGCTGCGGCGCCTCAGCGACGCCCCGCGTGGTGTCGGGCCCTCACCCCACGGGACGCCGGTCTGAGGCGAACTCCCGCGTCGTCGACGCTAGTCGGTCGGGCCTGGGCTCGACACCACCCCAGAGGACGAGTCGTCCAGGAGCGTTTCGTGCCTACTCGGTCTCCGGGAGCGTCCCGGTGTCGACCAGACGACGGGCGACCTCGTAGAGCTTGAGGTTCTGGTCCTGCGAGATGCGGCGGAGCACGTTGAAGGCGGCCGAAGCGTCCAGCTCGTACCGCTCGATGAGCATGCCGGTGGCCTGGCCGATCACGGTGCGCGTCTCGAGCGCTCGCCGCAGGTGCTGGTCGCGGACCGAGGCGGCCAGGGCGGCCGCCGTGTGCGCCGCGAGCGCCTCGCCGATCTCGACGTCCTCGTCGCTGAACGCGTCGGGACGGAGGGAGTAGAGGTTCAGGGCCCCGAACGAGTCACCCGTGGTGAACAACCGGTAGCTCACCGCCGACCGGATCCCCGTCTCCTCGATCAGGCGGGGGCCGTAGAGCGGCCAGCGGCCGTCCTCGGCGAGGTCGGCGGACCAGATGACCTCGTGCTGCTGCAGGGCGTCGAAGCACGGACCCTCGCCCAGGTCGAACTGGAGCTCGTCGACCTTGCGCAGCACCTCGTTGCTGGCCGCCACGGTGTGGATCTCGCCGTTCTCCATGATCGAGACGCCGGCCATGTCGCACGACGACATGCTCTCGGTGCACATCTGAACCGCGCGTTCGACGGTGGTCTCGAGGGTCGGCTCCTCGGCCATGTCCCGTACGGCGTCCGCCACCAGCTCGTTGAAGTCGGTCGTCACAGCGCCTGCTCCTGTTTCAACAAACGACAGCCCCCACCACCGGGGCCGTCACCCGTGCTCATTATCCCCGATGCTCACCGAAGCGTGCACGCGCGACACCACCCCGGTCTTCACCTCCCGGGGTGTGTTGCCGCGGCCGCGAGGGCAGCGCGGTCCGAGCGCGAGAAGAGGCGCCTCGCGGCGGAGTCCGGGGGGAGCCACGAGGCGCCGTTCCAGGACGGGGGCACCCGCGATGACTCGATGACGCATGCGCGGAGTGCCGGATCTCGAGAACTCCCGTGAATCCTCGAGGCTACGTCTGGGGTCCGGGTGAAGAACCATCCGTTGGGATGATTCGCCGAGCGCGCGAGGCGACGTAGTTTTCGCGCAAAGGTCCGCCGACGCCGCGGGGGGAGGGTGTCGGCGGACCGTACTCACGTCAGGGACGCGCCAGGTCCGCGGAGCAGGAGAACGCCCGCCGGCTCTCCACGCCGGCGGGCGTCGCATCCGGCTCTCACACCAGACTCCGCCCCCCGGGCATGGGGTCCCCGAGGACGTCACTTCAACGTACGTGGCCGAGGTGACTCGTTCCTCGCCAGTTTGGGGCAAATCCCGCACTCCGCTCGCGCGGTGCGAGCGGCAGCGCCCCGCGATCAAATCGGGTTTCGATGCGGGGCGCCGCCTACCCCGATTCGCACAGGGAGTGTGTCGGGGCAGAGCGAGGCTAGGTGGTGCGGAGCCGTTCCCGCTTCACCCCAGAAGGCGGAGCACGTGGAGCACGTGACCGGCCCGAAGTCCGTCCGGCGAGTCTGCCTAGCTGTACCAGCGAATGACCACGGGGCGAGGCAGGTAGCCCCGCTTGGCCAGCGCCTTCGCCACAGCCTCGTCACAGTCCTTGAGGGAGCCGACCCACACGCGAAGAGGTCGGCGACAGCGGACGGAGACCACCCATCCGTCGCTCACGCGTTTGGCGGAGCCGTCGTAGGCGGTGACGCCCTCTCTGGTTGCCGGCTGAGCGCTCATGACCATCCTCTCCCAGACACCATGGCTTCGATCACCGTCGGTGAGATGGGCACGGTGGGAGGTTCACCGCGGGCGCCTGCGCCAGCTCCACGGGAGTAGCTGACAAGGCGCCGCGGTCTTCGTGAACGGCCGTCAAGAAGCGACGTGAGGGCGTCGCTTGGACTCCTCGGGCAGCCCGCACTGCAATCCCCTCACTCCGTGCCCATCTCACTTGCTCAGCGACCGCGCGCGCAAAAATGTCACACCCCCTCGCACGACACAGTGTCTTTCGCGAGGGACGCGATTGCGAGGATCGACATCGGGTACGGGCGTCCTGGGCGAACTGAGTTGAAGACGGGTGACCGGGCTTGTTCGACAATGATCTGGGCGCATCGCTGGCTGTTCACGGTGCTGTTCCTCTCGTCCATCGCTGGCTTGCTCTTCGTGCTGGCCTGGCTCGAGCAGCCGGCAGCCGAGCGCTGGCGGCCCGCGTGGTGGACTCGCAGGCGGACCGGGGTGAGGCGTCCCACGGCCATGGGGCCGGGGGGTCGGCCGTGGGACGCCGCGACGGTGGGGACGGGGCCCCTGCGTCGCGGACAGGACGCTAGCTGAGCGGGGCGTCATCGTTCCGTAAGCGCCTTCGGTGTCGAACAGACCTAGCGTGAAGGCCGGAGCTAGGAGGCTCGACATGAACGACATGATGCACTCCACCGGCGTACTGATCGCCCTGATGATCACCCTCGTGGTGATGCTCGGCGGAATCCTGATCGCTGTCCGACTGGTCGGGGGCAAGGCGTTCAACGAGGACCACGACCCCGAGCAGTAGGCGCGAGTGGGTCAGCCCTCGAGCTGGTCGTCCTCCGCGACGTGACGCTGTGCCCGCAGGCATGAGAGTGCGTTTCGTCGGTGGCCGACAGGCGGCGGTAGGGGGCACCCCGACCAGGTCCGCGTCGCGGTGAGGGATCCTGCTACGGCACACGCACCGCACCACCTACAGACTGAAGCTCGGCCGTGGCGCCCGCGTCGTTGAGTTGGCAGGTCTGTGGATCGGCGGATCGGGGTCAGTGCACTTCGATGATTCCGATCGAGTTGCCGTCTGGGTCGACGACGACGGCCTTTCGCGCATTTTCGCTCTGCCGTTCGATTGCACCACTCTCGATTCCGCGCTCCAAGAGCGCGGCGACTGTCTGCTCGACGTCCGGCACAGCGATCGCGACGATGCTGTGCCCGGCGTGGTCAAGGTCGCGGACGATGTACATCCATCCGCTCGCTGTCGTCTTCCACATCACCTCCGTCGTGTGCGCGACGACATCGGCGGGACGATCGAAGAAGCGCTCATACCACTGTTGCGCAGTCTTGAACTCGCTGACTGCGACACCTGCAAAGAGGGTCTCGGTCTCCATTGACTTCCGATCTGATCGTGTCCGCCGGCCTGGGGTCATCTCCACTTGGGGAGACCCTCCATCAGGCGTCTTGTGTTGCGGGGTTCGGTGGACCATCGAGAACTCGTGGCGTGTATTCGAGCAGCTGGATTCGGCCGTCGAACGTACGGCTGTTGATCATGTCCAAGGCGACATCGGGGTAGCCGTCGTAGATGCGCTCTCGACCAGTGCTGCCGGTGATGACCGGAAAAACGCTCACTCGGAAGCGGTCCACCAGTCCGGCGCGCAACAGCGAGCGGCACAGGGTCAGGCTGCCGATGGTGCGCATCGACACCGTGCCCTGGGCCTTCATGTCTGCCACTGCGGCGACCGCATCGCTCGTGACCAGCTGCGTGTTCGGCCACGACAGGGGCTCCTCGAGGGAGCTTGAGAACACGACCTTCGACAAGTCGGTGAGTCCCTCGGTTCCCGGTTCACCGTCCCCAGCGACACCCGATAGCAGCCGGTACGTGTTCGGGCCCATCAGGAGCAGGTAGCCGGCCGACGGGTCCTCCTCCAGCGAGGCGAGATACTCGGGTCCCGCGAGCCCCCAATGACCGGGCCAGCCGTCGCCGGCACCGTAACCGTCAAGAGAGGTGATGAAATCTACGAGTAGTTCTGGCATGAGTGCTTCTCCTTGTTCGCGTTCTGTCCTACGTCCTGGTTGACGTGACAGGCAAAGGACCTCGTTGTCGGGCAGTTTCAGCATCGTCAACCAGCTGCCGTGGGGCTCCGGGGCGAACAGGGCGAGGGCCACGCCGACGCCGCACACGACGACGACCAGCGGTGGGCGGATGCCGAACCTCAGGACGGGTCTGGTCGAGCACGATCATCGGACGCCCCACGGCTCCCGACAATCATTCGAGCTGAGCGGAATCTCCCGCGTCCGGCCGTGGCAGCTGCACGAGGGCTGCTGCCAGGGGGCGACTGCTCGTACAGGACCGACCCTCCTCGTACGACGCCGGAGTGCGAGCCCACTCTGGTGGAGGATGCGCAGCTGCCGACCGACCACTGAGATCCCGGCACTCCTTGAGGTCGACCTTCACCTTGAGCACTCCGGGCGCGTCCACGTACTCCTCGCCGTAGCCGTAGAAGCAGTCGCCGAAGTCGAGGTCGCCGTGGATCCGGAAGTCCGGCAGCTCAGGACTACCGGTGCCGTTGTCGACTGGGTGGAGCAGCTTCAGCGTGCAGCAGGGAGAACAAGGCGTGTCGATGTATGTCGACTCGATCCTGAACACGGGATCGGTTGTGGTGGTCATGGCTTCTGCTCGGATGCGGGACCGTCCGACACGTATCCGACACGCGCCCTAACGAAAAACAGCCCCTGGTCCTGCTCCGTCGCAGGTCAGGGGCTACTTCGTGCTGGTGGGCGATACTGGGATCGAACCAGTGACCTCTTCCGTGTCAGGGAAGCGCGCTACCGCTGCGCCAATCGCCCATGGGTCGGGTGTCTGTCGAGGTGGGTACGGGATTTGAACCCGTGTATACGGATTTGCAGTCCGTTGCCTCGCCTCTCGGCCAACCCACCGGCGGATGGGCTCGAGACCCGCTCCGAGCGGACGACGAGGCTCGAACTCGCGACCTCAACCTTGGCAAGGTTGCGCTCTACCAACTGAGCTACGTCCGCTTGCTACCCCCAGCCAGAACCCCGGCCCGGAGACGCGAACAGAACCATAGCCGATGCCCAGGGTGCCTCCAATTCGGGCCGGGACGCCGCTGCGGTGGCTAGTTTTGGGACATGCGCACCTGGGTGAACGGCGAGCTGCTGACCGATCCGGACGCCCCGGCGGTGTCCGCCCGCGACCACGGAATGACCGTCGGCGACGGTGTCTTCGAGGTGCTCAAGGTGGTGGACGGTCGGCTGTTCGCGGTGGCTCCCCACCTGGAGCGGATGACGCGGTCGGCGCGGGGGCTCGGACTCCCGGACCCGGACGTCGACGCCGTGCGCGAGGGCATCGCCGCCGTCCTGGCCGGCGAGCGGTTCGCGCTCGGCCGGGTGCGGATCACCTGGACCGGCGGGCTCGCGCCTCTCGGCTCCGACCGCGGCGACGGACCGTCGACGCTGACAGTCATCGCCGCACCCATGGACCCCTGGCCGGACACCGCGGCGGTGAGCACGGTCCCGTGGCCGCGCAACGAGCGCGGCGCCCTCGCCGGCCTCAAGACCACGTCGTACGGCGAGAACGTGCGCGCCTTGGCCTACGCCCGTGAGCGGGGCTCGAACGAGGCGGTCTTCGCCAACCTCCAAGGCCACCTGTGCGAAGGCACGGGCACCAACGTCTTCTACGTCGTCGACGGCGAGCTGCGCACTCCGAGCCTCGCCGGCGGGTGCCTGGCCGGGATCACCCGCGGGCTCGTCCTCGACTGGTACGGCGCCACCGAGGTCGACGAGCCGATCGAGGTGCTGGGCGGCAGTGCCAGCGAGGCGTTCCTGGCCTCCACGACCCGTGACGTGCAGGCGATCCACCGGTGGGACGACCGCGAGCTCGGGGTCGCCGGGCCGGTCACCACCGAGGTGCGCAAGGTCTGGCAGGAGCGTGAGGCCGAGCTCCTCGAGGGCTGACCCTGGCGTTTGTGAGAGGCCGCGATCCGTGCGCTACAGTCGGCGTCCGCACGGGCGATTGGCGCAGTGGTAGCGCGCTTCGTTCACACCGAAGAGGTCACTGGTTCGAACCCAGTATCGCCCACCCATTCAGCTCCAAGGTCTTCGCGGACGCCGTTGGCACTCAGCCCTTGACCAGCGGGATCTGCCAGGTCGTCTGGTCGGCGACCGAGCCCGAGTACGTCGCGCCGTTCGCGGTGGCCTTCCATCCGTCCGGCAGCGGGTCCGTGGGCCGGTAGCCGTCCGGCCAGAGCACGTGCACGTGCAGCACCTCCGGGGTGACCAGGTCCTGCGGCTCGGCGGTCAGCGTGTAGATCATCGAGTGCGAGTCGACCACCTGGGCCGCCTGCTGGACGTGATAGCTGACGTCCACCGTCCCCGACTGCCCGTAGTCGAGCGCCAGCTGGCCCTCGACGTACTTCCGGTTGGTCAGGTGCGCGACCTTCGGCAGGTGCACCTTCGCCGAGAACGGCCGCCCGTCGACCTCCATCGAGCGATAGGTCGGCCGGCGGGGCATGAAGACGCCGATCCGGGTGGTCAGGAAGCGCGTGGTGTAGCCGATATGGGGGTCGGGCACCGGCAGGGTGTACGGCGGTGCCGCGTTGGTGACCTTGATCTTCAGCTGCACGTCGGCGCTGCCGTCGCCCTTGAGGCGGACCGTGGAGGACACGTCGCGGTGCTGCCAGTAGTCGGTCTTGCTGCCTCTGAGGTTCTGGCTGAAGACGCCGACGTAGTCGTACGGCGTGGTGCTGAGGTCGCCGGACAGGCCCACCCGCGCGAAGCGACGCTCGTAGCGGTCGTTGCGGAAGTAGACGAAGAAGTGCCGGCCCTTCGCGCTGGCGACCAGGGTCTTCACCTTCTCCTGCATCTTCCCGCCCTCGAAGAACTGCTGGCGGAAGGCCGGGACCAGCTCCCGGTTCAGCTGGTGCCGCTGCTCGACGGAGTCGAAGTTGCCGTAGCTGCCGGCCAGGGTCTGGACCAGGTTGTCGGCGTTGACCTCTCCGAACGTCGGGAGGTCGACCGAGCCGGTGATCTTGAAGAGGCGCGCCAGGCCCTGCAGGTCGATGCCCACGACGCCGTCGAAGTGGGTGCCGGGGAACGCCGCGGAGTAGCCGCGGAGCAGCTCCTCGCTGGACACCGACCACCAGGGGGAGAAGGTCGAGGACGTGACCCGCAGCGGCGGCCTGCGGTGGAAGGTGTTGCCGGGGACCGGGGTCCAGCGTTGCTGGTCACCGCGCGCCAGGATGTCGTCGACGTTCACGCTGGTGCCGAACGTCGCGACGCCGTGGTCGAACCGCATCGTGGTGAACGAGAGCGCCCCGCCACCGGAGTACCGCTGCTCGGCCGGGTTCAGCATCGCGAGGAGGTACGTGCGTGGACCACCGGCTCCCACCAACGAGGGCAGGGCCCGGAGCAACGGCTCGTTCGTGTCGTAGCTGTCTTGCAGGGGTTGCAGGTAGCCCAGGGCGGTCGACGTCGCCCGCTTGATCGAGCCACCGACCATGGGCGTGGATCCCTTGACCAGGCTCAGGTCGAGGATGGCCTGGTCGAGGTGCGGGCCGATCGAGGCGGTGCGGTCGGCGACGTCCTGGAGCTTGGACACGTCGATCCGCTGTCCCTTCACCAGCTGGGCGTCGCGGCCGGACACGATCGGGTAGATCTCGACGCCGAGCTCGGCGACCGAGGTCGTCTGGTCGAGCGCATTGACCAGGTGTCGCTCGTCGTGGACCGCGGTGCCGGCGATCGGGACCACCGACCAGATGTCTCCGCCGAGCCCGTCGGAGTCGGTGCGTGCCCGGGCGACGTGGACCCGTGCCTGCCGGATGTGGGACCGGGCCAGGGCGAAGTGGTCGTCGGACAGGGCCTGCTTCGCCGCGGTGAGCTCCTTCTGCGCGGCCTGTGCCTCGTGCTTGGCCGAGACCAGGGGCCGAGCCAGGTAGGCCAACGCGACGCCGACCAGGACCACCAGCAGCAGGGCGCCGAGGATCAGCAGGCGCCGGCGCACGCGCCGGCGGCGGCGTACGCGAACCCGGACGCGCACCATCCCCGGATGGCCGCCGTCCTCGCCGGGCGCGTCCGTCGGCGAGGACTCGTCGGAGGTCACGGCACGAGTAAACAGGGTGCCGGCCCATCCGACCGGTAATGCGGGCGAAGTCGTGACGAGGCCCTCGATACGATCGACCGGTCCCGTTCCCACAGTCACCAGGAGCAGTCGTGTCCGATCTGAAGGTCGTCCTCACCCACGCCGATGCGCGTGAGGAGCGGACGGTCACGACGGGCACCAAGGCCTGGGAGCTGTACGCCGACGACACCGCCGTGGTGGCGGCCCGGGTCGGCGGCGAGCTGCGCGACCTCGCCTACGAGCTGCGTGACGGCGACGAGGTCGAGCCGGTCGCGATCGACAGCCAGGACGGCCGCGACATCCTGCGCCACTCGACCGCCCACGTCATGGCCCAGGCGGTGCAGCAGCTCTGGCCCGAGGCGAAGCTCGGCATCGGTCCGCCGATCGAGAACGGCTTCTACTACGACTTCGACGTCGAGACCCCGTTCGTGCCCGAGGACCTCGACAAGATCGAGACCGCGATGCGCAAGATCATCAAGGAGGGGCAGCGGTTCTCGCGCCGTGAGGTCGCGGACGCCGACGCGCTCGACGAGCTCCAGGACGAGCCCTACAAGATCGAGCTGATCGGCCTGAAGGGCTCGGGCCAGGGCGAGGACGCGGCCGAGGGCGCGAACGTCGAGGTGGGCGGCGGCGAGCTGACCATCTACGACAACCTCCGCCGCGACGGCGAGCTGGCGTGGAAGGACCTCTGCCGCGGACCCCACCTGCCCACGACCAAGCGCATCCCGGCGTTCAAGCTGATGCGCACCGCCGCGGCGTACTGGCGCGGCAACGAGAAGAACAAGCAGCTCCAGCGCATCTACGGCACTGCCTGGGAGAGCAAGGAGGCGCTCGCGGGCCACCTCCACCACCTGGAGGAGGCCGAGAAGCGCGACCACCGCAAGCTCGGTCGCGAGCTCGACCTCTACTCCTTCCCCGAGGAGCTCGGCCCCGGCCTGGTCGTCTTCCACCCGAAGGGCGGGGTGATCCGGCGGGTCATGGAGGATTACGTCCGGCAGCGGCACATCGAGGAGGGCTTCTCCTACGTCAGCACGCCGCACATCAGCAAGGACGGGCTCTTCCACACCTCGGGACACCTGCCGTACTACGCCGACACGATGTACCCGCCGATGGAGCTCGAGGGTGCGCGCTACCAGCTCAAGGCGATGAGCTGCCCGATGCACAACCTGATCTTCCAGTCGCGCGGCCGGTCCTACCGGGAGCTGCCGCTACGGCTCTTCGAGTTCGGTGGCGTCTACCGCTACGAGAAGTCCGGCGTGGTGGGCGGTCTGACCCGCGTGCGGGGCCTGACCCAGGACGACTCGCACTCCTACGTCACCCCCGAGCAGGCGGCCGGCGAGATCAAGCACCTGCTGAACTTCTGCCTCGGCCTGTTCCGCGACTTCGGGCTCGACGACTTCTACCTCGAGCTCTCGACGCGTGGCGACATCAAGAAGGACAAGTTCCAGGGGTCCGACGAGGACTGGGCGAACGCGGAGGCGATCTTGCAGAAGGCCGCCGACGAGTCGGGCCTCGAGCTCGTGCCCGATCCCGGCGGTGCGGTGTTCTACGGACCGAAGATCTCGGTCCAGGCCCGCGACGCGATCGGCCGCACCTGGCAGCTGTCGACCGTCCAGTACGACTTCGGCCAGCCGGCCGGCTTCGGCCTGGAGTACGTCGCCGCTGACGGCTCCCACCAGCAGCCGGTGATGATCCACTCGGCCAAGTTCGGCTCGATCGAGCGGTTCATCGGCGTGCTCGTGGAGCACTACGCCGGTGCCTTCCCGCCGTGGCTCTCCCCGGTGCAGGTGCAGGGGATCCCGATCGCCGAGCGCCACGTCGCCTACCTCGAGGAGATCGGGAAGCGGATGACCGCGCGCGGCCTGCGGGTCGAGATCGACGAGTCCGACGACCGGATGCAGAAGAAGATCCGCAACGCCCAGCTGCAGAAGGTGCCGTTCATGGTGATCGCCGGTGACCAGGACATGGAGGCCGGTGCGGTGTCGTTCCGCTACCGCGACGGCCGCCAGGACAACGGCGTCCCGATCGAGGAGGCGATCGAGCGGGTGGCTGCCGCCGTCGCCTCCCGCGAGCAGGTGTGATCGCGCCGGCGAGCGGTGGCGGAGATCAGGGCGTGCGGCGCTCGTAGGCCTTGTTCGCGATCCGCCACTCGCCGTCGGGTCGGCGCAGCAGCACGAAGACATCGGTGAACTCGACCTCCACGTGGTGCAGCGTCATCACTGCCGTGGCGACCGACCCGCGGACGTCCAGGCGCTCGATCCGGCGACGACGTTTGCTCTCGTCCGGTGCGGGGGAGGTGAAGCGGCCGGCGAACGACTCGACGTCCCAGGACACGAACGGCCCGTCCGGGTAGCCCTCGACGTGCGCGGTCGGCAGGAAGGCCGAGGCGAGATGCGACGGGTCGCCGGTCGCGTGCGCGAGCGCGTACGCGTGCAGCGGCCGCAGCACGGACGCGTCGGCCACCACCTCCGGCGAGACGTCGAGACGGGCGTCGGCCAACCAGGTGAGGTCCTGGGTGGCGACGCCGAGCACCGCGATGTCGTCGTCGGGCGCGAGGGCCGCGGTGGCGAGCAGCGCCTCCACCGTGCTCGACGCCTCGGAGGTGGTGTCGGCGGCGCGCGAGAGCAGGGCGAGGTCCTTGGCGAGGGCGCCCGTGGCGAAGGTCGCGGGCGGCCGATCGCCGTTCACGAGCACGCCACGCTTCCGGTCGACGAACGGCGACAGGGCGCCGCGCTCGAGCACGTCGAGCACGACCGTCCGGGGCAGACCCATCGCTGCGCCCCTGGCCAGGGCCCGACGCAGCGCGCTCACCGAGTCGCCGAGCACACCGTTGGCCACGAGCTTCAGGGCGGCGGCCTGGGCCGAGTCGACGACGACGAGCGTCTCGCCGAGCAGCGCCAGCACCTCCTCGACGTGGGCCGGCGGCTTCGCGCCGGCGAGGATCGTCAGCCGGCCTTCGGCGACGGCCGACGTCGATCCCATGACCGGCGCGTGGACATAGGCCGCGCCGGTCGCCGTCACGCGGGACTCGAGGTCGGTGGCCTCGTCGGGGGACACCGTGGCGGTGTTCACCACCATGGTGCGGTCCGAGAACGAGTCGAGGCACCCGGTGAGCACGTCGTGGCAGGACGGCCCGTCGTAGAGGCAGAGGAGCACGACGTCGGCGTCGGCGACGGCGTCAGCGGGGGAACCACCGGCGCTCCTCGTCCAGGTGCGGACGTCGTGGTGGGGCGCCAGGCGCTCGGTCATCGCCCAGCCCATCCGGCCGAGGCCCAGAACAGTCACAGAGGTCATGCCTCCAGCCTGGGTCGCCCAGGGTCATGCGACAAGCGCAGATCTTGCATCGTCTCCATGCGGATGCGTCATGATGAGCAGGTGGCCCTGACTCCCTGGAACGCCTTCGTCGAGGTGTGCCGGACCGGCTCGATCCGCGCGGCCGCAGAAGCGACCGGGTTCACCCAGCCCGGTCTTTCCCGACAGGTGGCCGCCCTCGAACGAGAGGTCGGAGTGCGCCTGCTCGTCCGCGGTCCCCGCGGCGTCACGCCGACGGCGGCCGGGGCGGCGCTGCTGCCGCACGCGCGCCTGGCGGTGAACGAGGTACGCCGGGGACGCGAGGCGGCCCGCTCGGCCACCGACCGACCGACCACCCTGGCCCTGGGTGCGGTGCCATCCGCGACGGCGTACCTCGTGCCGCGCGCCCTCGGCGTCCTCCGCACCGGAGGTGGGCCGGACTGCACGGTGATCACGCGCCTCACCCCCGAGCTCGGGCCGATGGTGCTGAGCCGCGAGCTCGATGCCGCGGTGGTCACCGATGCCCCGCCCGGGCTGCCGCGCGACGCCGACCTCCGGGCGACCCACCTGGGCGACGACGAGGTCGTCGTGATCGCACCAGTGGACCATCCGCTGGCCGGTGCCCGCCGGGTCGCGCTCGAGCGCTTCGCCCTGGACACGTGGATCGAGGACAACGTCGGCTCCGAGATCATGCTGCGCCAGCTCGCGGCGCGGGCCGGGTTCGAGCCGCGCATCTCGACGTTGGCCGACGACCTGCTCGCCAAGACCGGGATGGTGGCGGCCGGCCTCGGGGTGGCGATCGTGCCCGATCTGCTGGTCCCGTCCCTGCCGGCCGGGGTCGCGGTGGTCCGGACGACGGCACCGACCCACCGGGGCCTCTACCTGCTCAGCCGGAAGGACCGGCAGGGCCTCGACGACCTGGTCGCCGCCCTCGCCTGGGACGGCGCGTGATCAGCGCACCCGCTTGGTGAACTTCCGGCACGGCGAGATGAACTGCTCGCCGAGGGCGGTCACGGGGTAGTCGTGGTCGCCCTCGTCGACCCAGCCCTGCTTGGCGTAGAACGCCTGCGCGCGTTCGTTGCCGCGCACGACCACGAGGAACGCGGTGTCGTGGCCGGCCGCCGCGATCTGGCGCTCGGCCTCGGTCAGGAGCAGGCCGGCCACGCCGGAGCCGCGGAACGCGCGGTCGACGTAGACCTGCTCGGCCTCGTCCTCGGACACCATGACGAAGCCGGCGATCGTGCCGTCGACCTCGGCCACGGTGGTCTCGTCGGTCTCGGCGACCCGCTGGGCGACGCGGTCGTGGAAGGCCTCGGGGGTACGTCGCTCGGTCAGGCCGTCGGGCACGCGTCCGGGATGGACGTCGTGCCAGCCCTCGTGGAAGAGATGGGTGATCGCGTCCACGTCGTCGGCGGTCGCGGGTCGCAGGATCGGGTCGCTCACGGCTCGAAGCCTAGGTGTCCGCCTGCCGGGCCGTGGCTGACGACCCAGCTCGGGTCCACGCCATTTCGTGTCGGGCGACGACGGGCAGGCGGGAGGCCGCGTGGGTTCGTCCCTAGAGTGGCGACATGGAGTCCTTCCAGCAGGACGGCATCGGGGAGCCGGACCGGCTCGAGCGACTCTGGACGCCCTACCGGATGGCCTACATCCGCGGCGAGAGCAAGCCCGCGGACGACTCGGAGGGGGAGTGCCCGTTCTGCCGGATCCCCACCCTGGACGACGATGCGCGCTATCTCGTCGTCCGCCGCGGGGTGACGGCGTACGTCGTGCTGAACCTGTATCCCTACGCGCCCGGCCACCTCATGGTCTGCCCCTACCGCCACATCGCCGACTACACCGAGACCACGGTCGAGGAGGCCGCCGAGATCGCCGCGATGACCAAGGCGGCGATGCTCACGCTGCGTTCCGAGTCGCGGGCCGAGGGCTTCAACGTCGGGATGAACGCAGGGGCCGCTGGTGGCGCCGGCATCGCCGCTCACCTCCACCAGCACGTCGTGCCACGGTGGGTCGGCGACCAGAACTTCATGCCCGTCGTCGGCCAGACCAAGACGCTGCCGCAGCTCCTGCAGGACACGCGGTCCCTGCTGGCCGAGGCCTGGGTGGACTAGTCAGAAGGGGACGGCCACGGCGAGGAGGCCGTCGCCGTCCCCGACGGCCGGAGACGGTCCGGCAGAAGTCCACCGCGTCGAGCTCGATCGGGTCGCCTCCGTCACCCTGCGACCAGGAGCCGCCGGCCGGTCCGGTCAACGTGAGCCGGTAGGCCGCGCCGTGGCGCGCCGCCCACTCGGCGACGACGTCGGCGACCAGGACGCCGTCGTGACCAGGGGTGAGCACCGGGTCGCGACCGGTGGCGGCAGCGACGTCCATCCGGTGCATCCAGGGGTCCCGCGTGAGGATCACGTCGTTCAGGAAGCCGATCGTCCAGTGCTCGGCGACGCCGTCGACGTGCTGCACCTGCGGGAGACGACGTCGGCGGACGACTCCCGGCGTACGTCTCCGACCACGGAGCGCCCGCGGTCCGACGCGTCGCGCCTCCTCGACCACCCGGGCCGGGGACCAATCGGCCCGGTCCTCCACCTGGACCGCGGTCAGAGCGGTGAGCGGGTCGAGCCCGGAGGTGCGTGCGCGTCGTGCGGCGCGGCGCTGCTGACGCACGGTGGCGAGGGGACTCGTCACCATGGCCGCCATCCCGATGGTGTGACAGGCCAGCTCACGGACGTCCCACGCCGGACAGTCGGTCGGCCGGGCCCAGTCCTGCGCGTCGAGTTGCGTCAGGGCGTCCGCGAAACGGTCGTACTCCGTCGCCGCCAGGCGCATGGCAGCCGCGTGGTCGAGTCCCGCGCGCACCGGGCTGGTGAGCGTCGGCCGCCGCTCGACTGAGTCTCCTGACATCGTGAGGAGCGTCGGCCGCATCAGCGGCGCTGTCAAGCGTGGCGCGAGCGCCCGGGAGGCCGGCGGAGCGGCTACTTCTTCCGGTTCGGGTGGATCTGGTCGGACAAGGACTCGGAGTGTCCCTTGGCGCGCTTCTCGGCGCGCTTCTCCTTGATCGACTTGGTGGTCTTCTTCGTCATGCCCTGCCGCGGCGACTTGTCGCTCATGCTGGCTCCATCGTCGGGAACCTGAATGGCTCCGCTCGCACACCGTACTCCGGCGGCGCCGAGCGGGCCGCTACCCTGCTGCCGCCATGCTCGAACGCTTCCGCCAGTTCTGGACCAACGTCTGGGCACCGCTCGGCAACCTCCTCCTGAGGATGGGGGTGAGCCCGAACACGGTGACCGTCGTCGGGACCCTCGGCGTGTCCGCGGGTGCCCTGATCTGCTTCCCCCAGGGCTGGCTGCTGGCCGGCGTCCTGGTGATCACGGCGTTCGTCTTCAGCGACATGATCGACGGCTACATGGCGCGCACGAGCGGCCAGACGTCGCCGTACGGCGCGTTCCTCGACTCCACCCTCGACCGGGTCGGAGACGCCGCGATCTTCGGTGGGATCGCCCTCTACTACGTGGGTCCCGGTGACAGCGAGTGGAAGGCAGCGCTCGCGCTGTACTGCCTCTCGATGGGCTCCGTCACGTCCTACGCCCGCGCCCGCGCCGAGTCGCTGGGCATGCAGGCCAAGGTGGGGATCGCCGAGCGCTCCGACCGGCTCGTCGCCATCCTCTTCATGACCGGGCTGGCCGACCTGCTCCGCCACCTCGGCGTCGACGACGGCGTCCTGTGGCTGATCCCGGTCACCCTCGGGGTCCTGGCCGTGGCCAGCACGATCACGGTCGTGCAGCGGATCCTCGTCGTACGCCGGCAGGCCCTCGCCCTGCCACCCCCCACCGACTAGGGGTGAACGGCCGGTCAGCCATACGATGGGGTCATGGCTGAGAGCACCACCGAGAGCACCACCGACACGACCCCCGCCCCCTCCGCAGGCACCGGCACCACGCGCGTGAAGCGCGGCATGGCCGAGATGCTCAAGGGCGGCGTGATCATGGACGTCGTCACCGCCGAGCAGGCGAAGACCGCCGAGGACGCCGGCGCCGTCGCCGTGATGGCCCTCGAGCGGGTCCCCGCCGACATCCGTGCCCAGGGCGGCGTCTCCCGGATGAGCGACCCGGACATGATCGACGGGATCATCGAGGCCGTCTCGATCCCGGTCATGGCCAAGGCCCGGATCGGCCACTTCGCCGAGGCGCAGGTGCTGCAGAGCCTCGGCGTCGACTACATCGACGAGTCCGAGGTGCTCACCCCGGCCGACTACGCCCACCACATCGACAAGTGGCACTTCACCGTGCCCTTCGTGTGCGGCGCGACCAACCTGGGTGAGGCCCTCCGCCGGATCACCGAGGGCGCGGCGATGATCCGCTCCAAGGGCGAGGCCGGCACCGGCGACGTCTCCAACGCGGTCACCCACATGCGCACCATCCGTGCCGAGCTCCGCCGCCTGCACGGGCTCAGCGAGGACGAGCTGTACGTCGCCGCGAAGGAGCTGCAGGCGCCCTTCGACCTGGTCCGCGAGGTCGCCGCGGCGGGCAAGCTCCCGGTCGTGCTGTTCACCGCGGGCGGCATCGCGACGCCCGCGGACGCCGCGATGATGATGCAGCTGGGCGCCGAGGGTGTCTTCGTCGGCTCGGGGATCTTCAAGTCCGGCAACCCGGCCGAGCGCGCCGAGGCGATCGTCAAGGCCACGACCTTCTACGACGACCCCGACGTGGTCGCCAAGGTCAGCCGGGGGCTGGGCGAGGCGATGGTCGGCATCAACGTCGAGGAGATCCCCGAGCCGCACCGGCTCGCCGAGCGCGGCTGGTAGTCCCGTCGACCGGCCGCCTCCTCCGTTCGACGCGGTGAGCCGGGAGACGACCCCGAACGGCCGCGGTTCCTGGTCATCCCGGGTCATCTGACGTCGCTTCGGCGGCGCCGCGTCGCGGCCTCACGTTTACTGCTGGGAACGCTCCCTTCGGAAGGCCGTCCCTTGTCTCGGATCGCACGGATCACCGCGCTCGCGCTGCCCGTGCTGCTCGTCTCCATCCTCCTGACGAGCGGCGGCTGGCGCGTCCACGACGGCCGGGTCGAGCGGGTGGGCCACGCGGCGACGGCCGTGCCGGCGGCCCCGGTGCCGGCACCGCTGCCGAGCAGCGGCGTCACCGACCCCGCGGCCCTCGCCCGCCACCTGAGCCCCTCGGTGCCCTGGCCGGTGTGGGCCGGGCTGATCGTCCTCTGTCTCCTGCCCGCCGTGGGCTCGCTCGCGGCCTGGTCGGGTGCCCGCCGACGCCGTGACTCCGCGTACGCCTCCACCGGAGGCGCGTCCTAGGATCGCGAGCGTGGGGATCCAGGCCGGGCCGACGATCGGCGTCTTCGCGCTGCAGGGAGACGTGCGCGAGCACCTGCAGATGCTCGACTCGCTCGGCGCGCGCGCGATCGGCGTACGCCGTCCCACCGAGCTCGAGCAGTGCGACGGGCTCGTCATCCCGGGCGGCGAGTCGACCACGATGTTCAAGCTGGCGAGGACGTTCGACCTGTTCGATCCGATCCGGCAGCGGATCAAGGAAGGGTTGCCGGTCCTCGGCACCTGCGCCGGGATGATCATGCTGGCCGACCGCGTCGAGGACGGCACACCTGATCAGGAGACCCTGGGCGGGCTCGACATCACCGTCCGCCGCAACGCGTTCGGCCGGCAGGTCGACTCGTTCGAGGGCGACGTCGACTTCGCCGGCCTCGACGAGCCGGTGCACGCGATCTTCATCCGCGCGCCCTGGGTCGAGAGCACCGGCCCGGGGGTCGAAGCCCTCGCGCAGGTCGACCACGGACCGGCCGCCGGTAGGATCGTGGCCGTCCGGCAGGGGTCGCTGATGGCGACGTCGTTCCACCCCGAGGTGGGTGGGGACGCCCGCATCCACCGGATGTTCGTCGATCTCGTGACGGCGACGTACGCAGACACAGACTGAGCAACGAAGAGGTTCGCATGTCCGGCCACTCGAAATGGGCGACCACCAAGCACAAGAAGGCGGTCATCGACGCCCGCCGCGGCAAGATGTTCGCCAAGCTGATCAAGAACATCGAGGTCGCCGCCAAGATGGGCGGAGGAGACGTCGCGGGCAACCCGACGCTCTACGACGCCATCCAGAAGGCGAAGAAGTCCTCGGTCCCCAACGACAACATCGACCGTGCGGTCAAGCGGGGCTCCGGCGCCGAGGCCGGCGGCGCGTCGTACGACACGATCATGTACGAGGTCTACGGACCCCAGGGCGTGGCGTTCCTCGTCGAGTGCCTCACCGACAACCGCAACCGCGCCGCCATGGAGGTGCGCACCGCGGTCACCCGCAACGGCGGCACGATGGCCGACCCCGGGTCGGTGTCACGGCTGTTCAACCGCAAGGGCGTCGTGATCGTGCCCAAGGAGCAGGAGGCGCGCGAGGTCGACGAGGACGCCGTCCTGGAGGCCGCGCTCGACGCGGGGGTGGAGGAGGTCAACGACCTCGACGAGTCCTTCGAGGTCGTCTCGGAGGCGACCGACGTGGTCGCCGTCCGGAGCGCGCTGGTGGACTCCGCGATCGACTACGACTCCGCCGAGGTGCAGTTCGTCGCCACGATGGACATCCCGGTCGACGCCGACGCCGCCGGCAAGGTGTTCCGCCTGGTCGACGCCCTGGAGGACCTCGACGACGTGCAGAACGTGTTCACCAACGTCGACGTCCCCGACGAGGTCATGGCCGCTCTGGACGCGTAGCCCCCGCCGCGTGTCGTACGCCGGTCCGCCGCGATCGCCGGATAGCGTGACGTGCGAACAGGTGTTCGGACGAGAGGGTGGTCGGCATGCGCGTGCTGGGGATCGACCCCGGGCTCACCCGGTGCGGCATGGGCGTCGTCGAGGGTGAGGTCGGCCGACCGCTCCACCTGGTCGACGTCAACGTGCTGCGGACCTCGGCCGACGAGCACGTCTCGATGCGGCTGGTGCACATCGAGCGCGGCATCGAGGCCTGGCTCGACGAGCACCGGCCCGATGCCGTCGCGATCGAGCGGGTCTTCGCGCGCTCCGACTCCAGCACCGTGATGGGCACCGCCCAGGCCAGCGGCATCGCCATGGTCGCGGCGGCCAAGCGGGGCCTGCCGCTCGCTCTGCACACGCCGTCGGAGGTCAAGGCCGCGGTCTCGGGCAGCGGCCGGGCCGACAAGGCCCAGGTCGGCGCGATGGTGACCCGCATCCTGCGCCTCGACGCGCCGCCCAAGCCCGCCGACGCCGCCGACGCGCTGGCGCTGGCGATCACCCACATCTGGCGCGGCGGGGCCCAGGCCCGGATCGACGCCGCGCTGGCCGCAGCCGGCCGGGCCCGCCGGTGATCGCCTTCGTGCGCGGCGAGGTCGCCGCGGTCACCCTGACCAGTGCGGTCGTGGAGGTCGGCGGAGTGGGCCTCGAGCTGCTGTGCACCCCGAACACCCTCGCCACCCTGCGCACCGGGCACACGGCCACCCTGCCGACGTCGATGGTGGTGCGCGAGGACTCGCTGACCCTCTTCGGCTTCGCCGACGAGGACGAGAAGCAGGTCTTCGAGCTCGTCCAGACCGCCAGCGGCGTCGGTCCCAAGCTCGCCCAGGCGATGCTCGCCGTGCTCACTCCCGACGCCGTACGACGGGCGGTCGCGGGCGACGACGTCCGCACCCTGACCAGCGTGCCGGGCATCGGCCAGAAGGGCGCGCAGCGGATCATCCTCGAGCTCAAGGACCGGATCGGCATCCCGGTCGCGACGTCCGCAGGCGGCGTGCCCGTGCTGTCCGACCCCTGGCGAGACCAGGTGCGCCAAGGCCTGGTGGGCCTCGGCTGGTCGGCCAAGGACGCCGACAAGGCGCTCGAGGCGGTCGCCGACGACGCGGGCGACCCGCCCGACGTCGCGGCCCTGCTCCGCGCCGCCCTCCGCACCCTGAGCAGGACCTGACGTGGCCCACGACGACGGAGGGCCCGACCCGCTGGCCGCCCACGAGGAGGCCTACTTGGCCTCGCTCACCACGGCCGAGGCGGAGGGCGACGAGCGGGCGGTCGAGGCGGCGCTCCGGCCCGCGCACGCTGGACGAGGTGGTCGGGCAGCTTCGCGTCCGCGACCAGCTCGGCCTGGTGCTCGAGGCCGCGCGCAGACGCGGGCGCGCCCCCGACCACGTGCTGCTCTCCGGACCGCCGGGCCTGGGCAAGACGACGCTCGCGATGATCATCGCGACCGAGATGTCGACGCCGTTGCGCCTCACCAGCGGTCCCGCGATCACCCACGCGGGCGACCTGGCCGCGATCCTGTCCGGGCTCAACGACGGCGACGTCCTCTTCGTCGACGAGCTCCACCGGATGTCGCGGCCGGCCGAGGAGATGCTCTACCTCGCGATGGAGGACTTCCGGGTCGACGTCGTCATCGGCAAGGGCCCGGGTGCCACGGCCATCCCGCTGGAGATCCCGCCGTTCACACTGGTCGGTGCCACCACGCGGGCCGGGCTGCTGCCCGGGCCGCTGCGCGACCGGTTCGGGTTCACGGCCCAGCTGGAGTACTACGAGGCCGCCGAGCTCGACACGATCATCCGGCGCTCCGCCGGTCTCCTCGGTGTCGAGGCCGACGCCGAGGGCACCGCCGAGATCGCGTCCCGCTCGCGGGGGACGCCGCGCATCGCCAACCGGTTGCTCCGCCGGGTCCGCGACTACGCACAGGTGCGCGCCGACGGTGTGGTCACCCGCGAGATCGCCCACCGCGCCCTCGAGCTCTACGAGGTCGACGAGCTGGGCCTGGACCGGCTCGACCGGGCCGTGCTCGACTCGCTGTGCCGGCGCTTCGGCGGTGGCCCGGTCGGGATCTCCACCCTGGCCGTCGCGGTGGGGGAGGAGCGCGAGACCGTCGAGGAGGTCGCCGAGCCGTTCCTGGTGCGCAACGGCTTCCTGGCCCGTACGCCGCGGGGCCGCGTCGCGACCCGGACCGCGTGGGAGCACCTCGGGCTCACCCCGCCACCGGCGCGACCCCGGAGACGTCACGCTGTTCGAGTCGTGACCTGGTCGTGACCCGGGAGACCCCAGTGATTCGTGGGGTGCACCACACCCCTGGTTACACTTCACCCTCGGTCGGCAGCACCGATCGCGCACCTCCGGAGCGCGCGCGCCGACCCACCGACCGACCCCCCTCGACGAGGAAAGCTGTGGACACCGTGGCGCCCTTCTTGATCCTGCTCGGGATCGCGGTGCTCTTCTGGATCGTGATGATCCGGCCGGCACAGCGACGCCAGCGAGGTCTGGCCATGCTGCAGGCTTCGTTGGGGGTCGGTGACGAGGTCATGCTGACCTCGGGGATCTTCGGTGTGGTTCGCGCGTTGGACGAGGAGACGCTGCACGTGGAGGTCGGCGAGGGCGTGACCGTGAAGGTCGTGCGCGGCGCGATCGGCCGGGTAGTGACTCCCGCGTCTCGGGACGAAGGAACAGAGCTCGCGGCACCTGCTGTCGACGAGCCGGAGGAGAAGCAATCTGATGGCACGCAGTAGTGCTCGCCCGGGTCGCACCGTTGCGGTGTTCTTCATCGGGCTGGCGGTGGCCTATGGCCTCGTGGCGCTGATCGGCACCTGGAAACCGGCGCTCGGGCTCGACCTCGAGGGCGGCACCCAGATCACGCTGACGGCGTCCGGCAGCGTCACCAAGGACAACCTCAACCAGGCCGCGGACATCATCGACGCGCGGGTCAACGGCTCGGGTGTCACCGAGGCCGAGGTGACCACGCAGGGCAGCAACGAGATCGTCGTGCAGGTGCCAGGCGACAGCAAGAGCAGCCTCGTGCAGACCGTGATCCGCCAGGCCCGCCTGCGCTTCCGGCTGGTCGCCCAGGTGGCCCCGACGACGACGCCCCAGACACCGACGCCGTCCACCGGCACGTCGCCGTCGCCCTCGCCGGGTGTCGGCGTCACGCTGCCGCCGTCCACGGGTTCGACCAAGTCCACCAAGTCGCCCGACAAGCCGAAGTCGAGCTCGACCGGGAAGAACCGCACCGCGGCGCTGCTCGGGAAGAACAAGCAGGACCCCAAGAAGAAGAACAAGAAGGACAAGCCCAGCCAGTCGCCGACGACGACTCCGACCCCGGCCGCCCCCGACTCCACCTCGAAGGTGCAGTACACCGAGGCGAACAAGAAGGCGTTCAGCGACGCCCTGACCTGGATGACCAACCCCGACCCGCAGTCGGTCGCCGTCTACAACGCCTACACGTGCCCGTCGAAGAAGGCCGTGGTCGACGACCCGAGCATCCCGATCGTGACCTGTGACGCCCAGGGCCAGAAGTACCTGCTCTCTCCGGCGCAGATCGAGGGCACCGAGATCTGGTCCGCCAGCGCGGTCGCACCGGGCTCCTCCCAGGGACAGGTGCAGTGGGCGGTCAGCATCCAGCTGAAGGGCCACGGCTCCGACATCCAGCGCCAGCTCTCGCAGGCGATGGCCGGCGACCAGTCGAAGACCTTCGCGATCGTGCTCGACGGTCAGGTGATCTCGGCTCCGTACTTCCAGGGTGTGATCTCGGACGGCGTCTCGCAGATCACCGGCAACTTCAAGGAGAGCGAGGCCAAGAGCCTGGCCACGAGCCTGAAGTACGGCGCCCTGCCGATCACCTTCGACAAGGGCAAGACCAACATCCAGGTGATCGGCCCGTCGCTGGCCGGTGACCAGCTCTCGGCCGGGATCACCGCCGGCATCGCCGGCCTCGTGCTGGTGATGATCTACTGCCTCTTCTACTACCGCGGCCTCGGCCTGGTGGTGATCACGTCGCTGCTCGTGGCGGGCGCCACGACGTACGCCATGGTGCTGCTGCTGGCCAAGAGCGCGGGCTTCACCCTGACGCTCCCGGGCATCGCGGGCCTGATCGTCGCAGTCGGGATCACGGCCGACTCGTTCATCGTGTTCTTCGAACGCATCCGCGACGAGATGAGATCCGGGAAGTCGATGCGGGTCGCGGTCGAAGCCGGCTGGATCCGCGCGCGAGCGACCTGTGTCGCGGCCGACGCGGTCTCGATCCTGGCGGCCGTCGTGCTCTACATCTTCGCGGCCGGCGTGGTGAAGGGCTTCGCGTTCGCGCTCGGGCTCTCCACCCTGATCGACCTCGCGGTGTTCTTCTGGTTCACCAAGCCGATGGTGTCGTGGCTGGCCCGCTTCGCCTTCTTCAACAAGGGCCACAAGCTCTCCGGGCTCGACGCGGAGAACCTCGGCCTCGACCGTCTCCCGGCAGGAGGGAGGGCCTGATGAGCAAGTTCAGCCGCCTCGGCAACGACCTCTACTCCGGCCGCAAGTCGGTCGACTTCGTCGGCAAGACCCGCATCTGGTACGCGATCTCGGGACTGATCATCATCGCGGCGGTGCTGGGCCTCTACTTCAAGGGCCTCAACTTCGGCCTGGAGTTCCGCGGCGGTGCGCAGTTCACGGTGTCCCTGTCCTCGAACGAGGTCACCCAGGACAACGCCGACAAGCTGCGTGACGACGTCGCCGGGACCGGCATCTCGGCCGCCCAGCAGGTCGTGGTCACCACCGCCGGCAAGAACAGCATCATCGTCGAGACCGAGCCGCTCACGCCCGCGGAGGGCAACGAGATCTCCGCCGCCATCGAGCAGTCGGTCGGCGTCACCAAGGCCGACATCTCCACCGACGAGATCGGGCCCAGCTGGGGCAAGGAGGTCGCGAAGCGGTCGGCCATCGGACTGGTCGTGTTCCTGGTCCTGGTCACGCTGATGATCTGGGGCTACTTCCGACAATGGAAGATGTCGGTGGCCGCGATGGTGGCCCTGGCGCACGACCTCCTGATCACGGTGGGCATCTATGCCCTCTCGGGGTTCGAGGTGACACCGGCCACGGTGACCGGCGTGCTGACGATCCTCGGCTTCTCCCTGTACGACACCGTGGTCGTGTTCGACAAGGTGCGCGAGAACACCAAGAACCTCCGGGCCGACCACCGGACGTACGCCGAGGCGGCCAACCTGGCGGTCAACCAGACCCTGGTCCGGTCGATCAACACCTCGATCGTGGCCCTGATCCCGGTCGGCGCGATCCTCTACGTCGGTGCCGTCCAGCTCGGCTCGGGAAGCCTGAAGGACCTCGCCCTGGCGCTCTTCGTGGGCATGGCCGCCGGTGCCTACTCCTCGATCTTCATCGCCACCCCGCTCCTCGCCACCCTGAAGTCGCGCGAGCCCGACGTCCAGGAGCTGGAGAAGCGCGTCAAGGCGCGGCGGCGCCACGACGCCGACCGCTACGCCGCGGTGCCGACGTACGTCGACGACATGGACGTCGCCGACGACCCCGACGCGACCACGGCGCGCGGTGGTGACCGTGCGGAGCAACCGGCGGCCTCCCGCTCGGGTGGCAACCGGCCGCAGCCGAACACCGACGCGGCGGGACGCGGACGCGTCGTTCCTCCGGCACGCGGGCCGGTCCGGCCGAGCTCGTCGAGCGGGCGGGTCCAGCCGACCCGGAAGACGAAGTCCAAGCGGGACAAGAAGTGACCGGTCCGGACGCGACCACCGCGGCCGGCAGAGCGGCCGACGCCCTGCGGAGGCTGGTGGTCGACGTTCCGGACTTCCCCGACGCCGGCGTGGTGTTCAAGGACATCACCCCGGTGCTGGCCGACCCCGAGGCCTTCGGGCTCGTCGTCGAGGCGCTCGCCGACGCCGGCCGCGACGAGTCGGGCCGCAGCGTGGTCGACCACGTCGTCGGCATGGAGGCGCGCGGCTTCATCCTGGCCGCGCCGGTCGCCCTCGCGCTGGGTGCCGGGTTGGTGCCCGTACGCAAGGCCGGCAAGCTGCCGCGCGCGACGTACGCCGAGTCCTACGCGCTCGAGTACGGCGAGGCCACCCTCGAGGTGCACCAGGACGCCCTCGCCGCCGGTGACCGGGTCCTCCTGGTCGACGACGTCCTGGCCACGGGTGGGACCGTCGCGGCCACGCGGCGGCTGGTCGAGCACAGCGGCGCGGTCGCGCACGCCGTGGCGGTGCTGATGGACCTCAGCTTCCTCCCCGGCCGCCAGGCGATCGGCGACCTCCCGATCACCAGCCTGATGACCGTCTGAGTCGAGAGCCGGGGTCAGCGCCCGGACCGTAGACTCGAGGTATGGCGACCGACGGCAGCATCCCGGTGGCGCCTGAGCGTGCCGAGCCGGTGGCCCGAGAGCGCACCAGCGAGCGGGCCGACCGGTCGTCGTCGCGCGTGCCGTCGCCACGGGCGATGCGCAACCGACTGGCCCGGATGGGCGGTGGTCGCAACCAGAACGAGAAGCCGGAGCTCGACCCGCTGTTCCGGTCGGTCCGGACCAACCACCCCAAGGCCGACCTCGCCCTGATCGAGCGCGCCTACCGCACCGCCGAGCACTTCCACGGCACCCAGACCCGCAAGAGCGGCGACCCCTACATCACCCATCCGTTGGCGGTCGCCACGATCCTCGCCGACATCGGCATGACCGAGCCGACCCTGGTCGCGGCGCTGCTGCACGACACGGTCGAGGACACGGCGTACACCCTCGACGAGCTGCGCTCGGACTTCGGTGACGAGGTCGCCCAGCTCGTCGACGGCGTGACCAAGCTGGACAAGGTGCAGTACGGCGAGACGGCGCAGGCCGAGACGATCCGCAAGATGATCGTGGCGATGGCCCGCGACATCCGGGTGCTGGTCATCAAGCTCGCCGACCGGCTCCACAACATGCGGACGGTCCGCTACGTCAAGCAGGCGACCCAGGAGCGGCAGGCGAGCGAGTCGCTCGACATCTACGCGCCGCTGGCCCACCGGCTCGGGATGAACACCATCAAGTGGGAGCTCGAGGACCTCGCGTTCGCGACGTTGCACCCCAAGATCTACGACGAGATCGTGCGGATGGTCGCCGAGCGCGCGCCGTCGCGCGACCAGTTCCTGACCACGGTGATCGAGCGGGTCGAGGCCGACCTCAAGGACGCCAAGGTCAAGGCGACGGTCACCGGCCGGCCCAAGCACTACTTCTCGATCTACCAGAAGATGATCGTGGGCGGCCGCGAGTTCAGCGACATCTACGACCTGGTGGCGCTGCGCATCCTCGTGGAGGAGGACCGTGACTGCTACTCCGCGCTCGGTGTCCTGCACGCCCGCTGGACGCCGGTGCTCGGGCGGTTCAAGGACTACGTCGCGACGCCGAAGTTCAACATGTACCAGTCCCTGCACACGACCGTGATCGGCCCGCAGGGCAAGCCGGTCGAGATGCAGATCCGCACCTACGCGATGCACCGGCGGGCGGAGTACGGCGTCGCGTCGCACTGGAAGTACAAGGAGAACCGCAGGGAGGGCATCGACACCGACAAGCTCGGCGACCTCGAGGACATGAACTGGGTGCGCCAGCTGCTCGACTGGCAGAGCGACGTCGAGGACCCGGGCGAGTTCCTGGAGTCGCTGCGGTTCGAGATCAACCGGGCCGAGGTCTACGTCTTCACCCCGCGCGGTGACGTCGTCGCGCTGCCGGTCGGCGCGACCCCGGTCGACTTCGCGTACGCCGTGCACACCGAGGTCGGTCACCACACCATCGGCGCCCGCGTGAACGGGCGGCTCGTGCCGCTCGAGTCGACGCTCGACAACTCCGACGTCGTCGAGATCTTCACCTCCAAGGCGCCGACCGCCGCGCCGTCGCGCGACTGGCTCGGCTTCGTCAAGTCACAGCGGGCGCGCTCGAAGATCAAGCAGTGGTTCACCAAGGAGCGCCGCGAGGAGGCGATCGAGCGCGGCAAGGACCAGATCGCCAAGCTCATGCGCAAGGAGGGTCAGTCGCTCAAGCGCGTGCTCTCGCACGAGTCGCTGACCCAGGTGGCGCTGCACTTCCGGCTGGCCGACGTCTCGGCGCTCTACGCGGCAGTGGGCGAGGGCAACCTGAGTGCCCAGGCCGTCGTACGCCGGGTGCTCGAGCTGCACGGCGGCGAGGACGGCGCCCAGGAGGACCTCGCCGAGGCCGTCTCGATCACGGCACCTCGGTCGCGGTCGAAGGTGTCGGCGCCGGGGGAGTCCGGCGTGATCGTCAAGGGCGCCCCCGAGGTGTGGGTGAAGCTCGCCCGCTGCTGCACGCCCGTCCCGCCGGACGCGATCCTCGGGTTCGTCACCAAGGGCGGCGGCGTGTCGGTCCACCGCCGCGACTGCACCAACGCCGCCGAGCTCCAGCGCCAGCCGGAGCGCCTCCTCGACGTCGAGTGGGCCCCCACCGCGCACTCGACGTTCCTGGTCAACATCCAGGTCGAGGCCATCGACCGGGCGCGCCTGCTGTCGGACATCACGATGGTGCTCTCCGACGCACACGTGAACATCCTCAGCGCGACGCTGTCCACCACCCGCGACCGGGTCGCCAAGAGCCGCTTCACCTTCGAGATGGCCGAGGCCAAGCACCTCGACACCGTCCTCCGCGCCGTCCGCGGCGTCCCCGGCGTCTTCGACGCCTACCGCGTCACCCAGTAGATCACCCATCCCGCGATAGTACGGATCACCAGACCGCATCTCGCGCCTGAAATACCGGTCTGTTGATCCGTACTATCCGGTGGCTGCCAGCCCGAAGACTGTCCCCAAGCCTCAGTCGCGATCGGCTTGTCCACAGGGGCGTCCTGACGGGCAATGGACGCCGATGGTCTGACTGCACGGTTGGCGGATGGGTGGGGAGTGGTCTCCGGTGTGCACGCGACCAGTCGGTCTGGTCAGGCCTGTTCCGGTTGATCCGTCAGGTTCCCGCGGTCCCACGCGGCATCAAGCCGCCGGGCCGCGGTGGCGGCGTACGTCACCAGGCCTCTACGTCCCCGCGACGGTGGACCAGACTGTCGTGGAACAGCGGATCGTCGAGCAGGAAGCGAGGCTGGGCCGGTACGGCGCGGTGAGCGGATGGGCTGCACTCAGGTGGCAAGGAGCGTCCTACTTCGATGGGTGGTCGAGTCGGGACGGTGTGCTGGCAGTGCCCCTCGCCGTCGGCAAGGAGTGCCTCCGGCCAGACCCTGCGTTCGTCCGTCTTCGCCGGCAGATTCCGATGTGGGAGTGGAGCGTCTGCGCCGGGCTGCGCTGTGCGCGCTGGGACCGCGCCCTGTTCGACGAGATCATCCGACTGGGGAGTGCCCGAGCGGGCGGCGTCGCGATCGACATGGCAGTCGCGGCCGGACTCGGCACCGTTGACGACTTCTGGACGTTTCTGGAGAAGGTCCGCCCCCGCAACGGCGTCGTCCTCGCCCGTGAGGCGGCGGGGCTGGCCAGTGGCACTCACTGGTCACCCCAGGAGGCGTGGATGCGCCAGTGCTGGTGCCTCGACGCAGGCTTGCCTGAGCCGATGTGCAACGTGCCGGTCTTCGACCTCGGTGGCAACCTCCTCGGCATTCCGGATCTCTTCGACCCCGAGGCCGGGGTCGTGGGTGAGTACCAAGGAGCCGTCCACCGCGACGCCGCCCAACATCGTCGAGACGTGGAACGCGCTGAGCGCTTCCGTTCACACGGCTTGGAGTACTTCGAGGTCGTCGGCGGACAGCTCTACGACGTCACGACGGCGACTCGCATGCGCCAGGTTCGAGCCCGCGCGTCGTTTCTCGCTCCCGCGGACCGCGACTGGACCCTCGACGTCCCGAGCTGGTGGCAGCAACGACAACACCAGCACCCGCGGGCGTCCTGATCCACGCGGCCGATAGTACGGATCAAGATGCCGGTCCACAGGCACGGAACACCGGCCCCTTGATCCGTACTATCCGACGACGGATCAGCCCGAGTAGTCAGCGGAAGCGCGGAGCGCCATCTCCAGGAACGCCCGGCGGGAGGCGAGGTTCTCCTCGAGCTCGGCGACCTTCCTGGCGTCACCCGCCGAGCGCGCCTTCTCCAGGTCGGACTCGACCTTGCCGATGGCGTCCTGGAGCTTGGTGACCATGTCGTCGGCGCGGGCGGACTTCTCCGGGTCCGTACGCCGCCACTTCTCCTCCTCGATGCCCCGGATGGCCGTCTCGACGGCACGCATCCGGTCCTCGAGGGGGCGGATCTTGTCGCGGGGGACCTTGCCGATGGCGTCCCACCGGTCGGCGATCTCGCGGATCGCGCGCTTGGCGTTCTCGACGTCGGTGACCGGGACCAGGGTCTCGGCCTCGGCCAGGAGCTTCTCCTTGGCCTCGGCGTTGGCCGCGAACTCGGAGTCCTGCGCCGCCATCGCCTCGTCGCGCGCGCCGAAGAACGTGTCCTGCGCACCGCGGAAGCGTCCCCACAGCTCGTCCTCCACCTCGCGCGGCGCGGGGCCGGCCGCCTTCCAGCGACGCATCAGCTCCCGGTAGGCACCGGCGGTCGGCCCCCACTCGCGAGAGCCGGCCAGCGACTCGGCCTCCTTGACCAGGCTCTGCTTGACCACCCGGGCGCCCTCGCGCTTCTCGTTCTGCTCGGCGAAGTGCGACTTGCGGCGACGCGTGTACGACGTGCGAGCGGTGGAGAAGCGTCGCCACAGCTGGTCGTCGGCGGACCGGTCGATCCGCGGCAGGGCCTTCCACTCGTCCAGGAGCTGGCGCAGCCGGTTGGCGCCGTTGCGCCAGTCGCTGCTCTCGGCGAGCTTCTCCGCCTCGGAGACCAGCCGCTCCTTCTCCGCCTTGGCCGCGGCGCTCTTCTCCGCCCGTTCGGCACGGCGCGCCTGGCGCTGCTGGGAGATCACCGGCAGCAAGGAGTCAAGCTTGCCCACCAGGCTGGTCAGGTCGCCGACCGCAGGGGCGTCGACCACCTGGGTGCGCAGGTTGCGGACCGTCTCGCTCGCCTCGTCGGGGGAGATCACGCCGGCGTTCACGCGCTGCTCGAGCAGGTGGACGCTCCCCGCCAGCTCGTCGTAGCGCTTCGTGAAGAAAGCCAGTGCCTCCTCGGCGGAGCCCTCGGGGTACTGGCCGACGGCGCGCTCGCCGTCGGTCGTCCGTACGTAGACGGTTCCGTCCTCGGCGACGCGTCCCCACTCGCTCGTCGTCACGTTCGTTCCCTCTTCGGTCCGTCGTCGTTGCTCTGCCCGACCCTGGGCAACGCCCCATGCTAGCCAGGCCGCTCGGCAGCCCTGCGCACCGATTCCATCACGATCGGGGGCGGTCGATAGTCTGCCGGGGTGCTGATCGCCGGCTTCCCCGCAGGTTCCTGGGCCGCGAACTGCTACGTCGTCGCCACCGGCCCCGGGGCCGAGTGCGTCGTCGTCGACCCGGGCCAGGACTCCGCTCCCGGCATCGCCGACATCGTCGCCGAGCACCGGCTGAAGCCGGTCGCGGTGCTCCTCACGCACGGGCACGTCGACCACATGTGGTCGGTGACGCCGGTCGCCGGCACCTACGACGCCACCGCGTGGATCCACCCGGCCGACCGCCACCTGCTGGCCGACCCGATGGCCGGGATCTCGCGCGAGAGCGCCGCCATGCTCCTGGGCGGCAAGTACGAGTTCACCGAGCCCGACGACGTCGCCGAGCTCGCCGACGGCCAGCGGCTCGAGCTGGCCGGGCTGGAGGTCGTCGTCGACCACACGCCGGGCCACACCGCCGGCTCGGTCACCTTCCGCACGCCGTACGCCGCCGACGAGGTCTCGGAGGTGATGTTCTCCGGGGACCTGCTCTTCGCCGGCTCGATCGGCCGCACCGACCTGCCCGGCGGCGACCACCCGACGATGCTCGAGACGCTGCGGCACAAGGTGCTGGCGCTCCCCGACGACGTCGCCGTCCTGCCCGGTCACGGTGAGCAGACCTCGATCGGCCGCGAGCGCGCCACGAACCCGTTCCTGCTCGACCTGGCCTCGGAGAGCACCGCCGATCTCGGGGCCCCACGCGTCACCCGAGGACTCTGACCCATGGCCAAGCCCACGCCGCTGAGCGGCTTTCCCGAGCTCCTGCCCGCCGCCCGGGCGGTGGAGCGCGAGGTGATCGACACGCTCGCGCGCACGTTCGAGCTGCACGGCTTCGCCAACATCGAGACCCGCGTCGTCGAGCCCCTCGACCGGCTGGCGAAGGGGGGCGAGATCGACAAGGAGATCTACGTGCTCCGCCGCCTCCAGGCCGACGAGAGCGCCGACGACTCCGGGCCCGACCGGCAGCTGGGCATGCACTTCGACCTCACGGTGCCGTTCGCCCGCTACGTGCTGGAGAACGCCGGGCACCTCGAGTTCCCGTTCCGTCGCTTCCAGATCCAGCCGGCCTGGCGGGGGGAGCGGCCGCAGGAGGGTCGCTACCGCCAGTTCACCCAGGCCGACATCGACGTCGTCGGCAAGGACGAGCTGCCGTTCCACCACGACGTCGAGGTGATGCGGGTGATGGTGCAGGCCCTCGGCTCCCTGCCGCTGCCGCACCTCTCGTTCCAGGTGAACAACCGCAAGCTGATCCAGGGCTTCTACCGCGGCCTCGGCATCCCCGACGTCACGGCCGCGATCCGGCAGATCGACAAGCTCGACAAGCTCCCCGCCGAGACCGTCGCCGACCTCCTCGTCGAGCACGCGGGCGCCACCGCCGACCAGGCCGGACGCTGCCTCGAGCTGGCCACGATCCGGGTCGCCGACCACACGCTCGTCGAGCGGGTGCAGGCCCTCGGCGTCACCGACGAGCTCCTGAGCCGCGGTCTGGCCGAGCTGTCCGCGGTCCTCGACGGGTGCGCGGACGCCGTGACCGCGACCGACGGGCGCGTCACGGTCGAGGCCAACCTCCGCATCGCGCGGGGGCTCGACTACTACACCGGCACCGTCGTCGAGATCTTCATGGCGGGCTACGAGCGGCTCAAGTCGGTCGGGGGCGGTGGCCGGTACGACGCGCTCGCCGACGACGGCCGGACGACGTATCCCGGCGTGGGCATCTCCTTCGGCGTCTCCCGCACCCTGATCCCCCTCCTGGCCGACGGGGTCCTGGCCGGCAGCCGAGCCGTGCCGAGCGCGGTCCTGGTCGCCCTCGCCGACGAGGAGAGTCGCCCGGCCAGCGAACGCGTCGCCGACGGGCTCCGGGCCCGGGGCATCCCGTGCGAGGTGGCGCCGAACCCGCAGAAGTACGGGCGCCAGATCCGTTACGCCGAGCGCCGGGGCATCCCGTTCGTCTGGTTCCCTGCCGACCGGGCCGGCGAGTCCGACCAGGTCAAGGACATCCGCTCCGGTGACCAGGTGGACGCCGAGCCCGCGACCTGGGCACCACCCGACGCCGACCTCCGGCCCACCATCGTGACGCCCGACCCCGACCCGCAGGAGAAGACGCAGTGATCCGCACGCACGACGCCGGGAAGCTCACCGCCGCCGACGAGGGGACCGAGGTGACCCTCGCCGGTTGGGTGGCCCGACGCCGCGACCACGGGGGAGTGGCGTTCATCGACCTGCGCGAGGCCAGCGGGGTCGCCCAGGTCGTGATTCGCGACGAGGCGGTCGCCCACAGCCTGCGCAGCGAGTTCTGCCTCAGGGTCACCGGCACCGTCCAGAAGCGGCCCGAGGGCAACGCCAACCCGAACATCGCCTCGGGCGAGATCGAGGTGATCGCCGAGGAGGTCGAGGTGCTGAGCCCCAGCGCCCCGTTGCCGTTCCCGATCGACGACGCCGGCTCCCAGAAGGGAGGCGACGTCGGCGAGGAGGCGCGGCTGCGGCACCGCTACCTCGACCTCCGCCGCAGTGGTCCCGCGTCGGCGATCCGCCTGCGCAGCCAGGTGAACAAGGCGGCCCGCGACGTCCTCGACCGGCACGACTTCGTCGAGATCGAGACCCCCACGTTGACCCGCTCGACCCCCGAGGGTGCGCGCGACTTCCTGGTGCCGGCCAGGCTCCAGCCCGGCAGCTGGTACGCCCTTCCGCAGAGCCCCCAGCTCTTCAAGCAGCTGCTGATGGTCGCCGGGATGGAGCGGTACTACCAGATCGCGCGGTGCTACCGCGACGAGGACTTCCGCGCCGACCGGCAGCCGGAGTTCACCCAGCTCGACATCGAGATGAGCTTCGTCGACCAGGACGACGTCCTCGCCGTGGCCGAGGACGTGCTGGTCGCGCTCTGGACGTTGATCGGGCACGACGTGCCGGTGCCGCTCCCGCGGATGACGTACGCCGAGGCGATGGCCCGGTTCGGCTCGGACAAGCCGGACCTGCGGATGGGTCAGGAGCTCGTCGACTGCACGGCGTACTTCGGCGACACGGAGTTCCGCGTCTTCCAGGCGCCGTACGTCGGTGCCGTCGTGATGCCGGGCGGGGCCGACCAGCCGCGCCGTCAGTTCGACGCCTGGCAGGAGTGGGCGAAGCAGCGGGGTGCCCGCGGGCTGGCCTACGTCACCGTCGGTGAGGACGGCGAGCTCGGCGGACCCGTCGCCAAGAACCTCAGCGACGGCGAGCGTGCCGGCCTCGCCGCCCACACCGGAGCCCAGCCGGGCGACTGCGTCTTCTTCGCGGCCGGTCCGGTCAAGTCCAGCCGCGCGCTGCTCGGTGCCGCGCGACTCGAGATCGGCCGCCGGTGCGACCTGATCGACGAGGACGCCTGGAGCTTCCTGTGGGTGGTCGACGCGCCGCTCTTCGAGCCGGCCGACGAGGCGACCGCGGCCGGGGACGTGGCCGTGGGCAGCGGTGCGTGGACGGCGGTCCACCACGCCTTCACCTCGCCCCAGGACCTCGAGACCTTCGACCAGGATCCGGCCCACGCCCTGGCCTGGGCCTACGACATCGTCTGCAACGGCAACGAGATCGGCGGTGGTTCGATCCGTATCCACCGCAGCGACGTCCAGAGGCGCGTCTTCGCGATCATGGGCCTCGGCGAGGAGGAGGCGCAGGAGAAGTTCGGCTTCCTGCTCGACGCCTTCGCCTACGGCGCGCCCCCGCACGGTGGCATCGCGTTCGGCTGGGACCGGATCGTCGCGCTGCTGTCCGGAGCGGAGTCGATCCGCGACGTGATCGCGTTCCCGAAGTCGGGCGGAGGCTACGACCCGCTCACCGGCGCACCCGCTCCGATCACGCCGGATCAGCGCAAGGAAGCGGGCGTCGACGCCCCTGCTGAGGCGCCGTTGGAACGGTCCAATTCCTGAGACTGAATCGTTACCTCGTGGGGCGTAGAAATCACTTGACGGTCATCTAGAGTCCATCCCGGTCCAGGTGCCGTGACCTGCCTCACCCGGCTGCGAACGCACTGGGCAGCGGCCACGGACGAACTTCATGGCGTGAGAGGACGAGCATGGGCATCAGTGCGACTGAACTTGCCGAAGCACCGGTTGGTTCCGAGGAAGCTCCGGAAGGCAAGAAGCTCGCCGGCCGGTCGCCCACCCAGATCGCCTTCGACCGCCTCCGCAAGGACAAGCTCGCCGTCGTCTGCACGGCCATCGTCGTGCTGATGGTGATCGTCGCGATCCTCGCGCCCGTGCTCTCGCGGCTGCTCCACATCTACCCGACGGCCGCGACGATCCCCTACCAGCCCAACGACGTGCTCGACTTCGAGACGGGCCTGCCGCTGAAGGGCCCTCCGAACCACGGCTTCTGGGGAGCACACCCGCTGGGCCTCGCGCCCCAGACCGGCGTCGACAACCTTGCCCACCTCTTCTACGGGCTGCGTACGTCGCTCCTCGTGGCCACGATCGCCACCGTGACGAGCATCCTGATCGGCGTCGTGCTCGGCCTGGTCGCCGGCTTCTCCCACGGTTGGCTCGACCGGGTCATCATGTTCGTCACCGACCTCTTCCTCTCCTTCCCCTTCATCCTGGGTGCGCTGGCCATGGCGCCGATCCTGGTGGAGCACTTCAAGGCGAACGTCAACACGCTCTCGAGGGTCCAGCTGTTCTCGCTGATCTTCATCCTCACGGTGTTCGGCTGGATGGGTTTGTGCCGGCTGATCCGCGGCCAGGTGCTGTCGCTGCGTGAACGCGAGTTCGTCCAGGCCGCCCAGGTGATGGGCGTGCCGACGAGCCGGATCCTCTTCAAGGAGCTCCTGCCCAACCTGGTCGCACCGATCGTGGTGGCGACGTCCCTGTCCCTCCCGGCGTACGTCACCGCGGAGGCCGGGCTGTCCTACCTCGGCATCGGCATCACGGGCATCCCGTCCCTGGGCCAGACCATCAACGACGCACAGCAGTGGTGGGATCTCTACCCGCTGTACCTGTGGGCGCCGGTCCTCACGATCACCGTGCTGGTCCTCGCGCTCAACCTCTTAGGCGACTCGGTCCGAGACGCCTTCGACCCCCGAACTCGCCGGTGATCGGTTCACCGGGAGAGATGCAATAACCACGGAAAGGGTGGGCTATGCGGTTCAAATCACCGTTGATTGCCATCTCCGCGGTCGGTGTGCTGGCTCTGAGCGCTTGTGGCGGCTCAGGGTCGGGTAGCAGCGGCTCGGCGGATCAAGACAAGCAGAACGAGAACATCGGTAACACCGGGAACAACCAGGACGCCAGCGCCAAGGGTCCTGTCACGCTCGCGGGCGCCAAGAAGGGCGGCACCGTCACGGTGCTCACCCTGACGGGTCTGACCACGACGATCGACCCGAGTGAGAGCTACTACACCGACACCTCGTCGATCCTGAACGGCCTGATCACGCGCTCGTTGACGCAGTACAAGTACGACCCGACGAGCAAGAACATGATCCTGGTCCCCGACCTGGCCACCGACCTGGGCACGCACAACGACAACTACACCAAGTGGACCTTCACGATCCGCGACGGTGTGAAGTGGGGCGAGAACGGCAAGCCCGTCACGGCCAAGGACGTCGCCTTCGGGATGACGCGGTGCATGGACGCCGCGACCTTCCCGACCGGTGCCTGCCAGTACTACTCGAACGCCTACTTCAAGGGCGGCTCGGACTACAAGGGCATGTACACCGACCCGGGCTCGACGTTCAAGGGCATCAAGGTCAACGGTCAGACGATCACGATCACCATGGACAAGCCCTTCCCGGACATGCCGTACTGGGGCACCTTCCCGGCCAACGGCCCGATCCCGCAGGGCAAGGTCAGCGACCCGAAGACCTACAAGAACCACCCGTGGTCGACCGGTCCCTACATGATCAAGAGCTTCAACCAGTCCAAGGAGCTCGTGCTCGAGAAGAACCCCTACTGGGACTCCTCGACGGACGCGGCTCGCACGCAGTACCCGGACGGGTACGACTTCAAGCTGCAGCAGCAGTCGGAGAAGATCGACCAGATCATGCTGGCCGACACCGGCTCCGGGCAGACGACCCTGACCTACGACGACCTGTTGGCTCCTGACTTCACCCAGATGAAGCAGAAGGCTCCGGAGCGTCTGACGCTGGGCGGTTCGCCGTGCACCTACTACTGGGCGCCCGACAACCGGAAGATCAAGGACAAGCAGGTCCGCGAGGCACTCGCGTGGGCCTACCCCTACAAGAACGCGATCCTCGCTGCGGGTCTGATCCCGAACGTGAACGCGATTCCCGCCACGAACCTGATGCCTCCGGGCCTCCCGGGCCGCACGGCGTACAACGTCTTGAACCACGGGCCGTTCGACACCGACCCGGCCAAGGCCAAGGCGCTGCTGAAGTCCGCCAACGCCATGGGCTACGAGATCAAGTTCCTGTTCCGTACCGACGACCCGGTCAACGTCAAGGTGAAGGACGCCATCGTGCGCGGTCTCACCGAGGCGGGCTTCAAGGCCACCCCGGTTCCCACCACGACCGCGAACTACGTCGCAGCACGTGACAACACGACCGAGGACATCAACGTCCGCTCGGCCGGTTGGTGCTCCGACTGGCCGTCCGGTTCGACGTGGCTGCCGACGGTCCTGGGCTCGACCGACCCCGACAAGACCAAGTCGTTCGGTACGAACTACTCGGCGTTCGGCAACAAGGCCGCCGACAACCAGATGGACGCGATCCAGAGGATGCCGCTGGACCAGCAGGCGGATGCCTGGAACGCGCTCGACAAGCAGATCGCGACCAAGTACTTCCCCTTGTTCACGACCTACTACACCGGTATCGCACAGGCCCACGGGTCCGCCATCGAGGGTGACTTCGATGACAACACCGTGGGTATGCCGACCTGGAAGAACATCTGGATCAACCAGTGATCCAACAGGTCGACTAGTCGGTCCCTGACCGACGAAGTCATCGGGTGGTGGGGTACGGCTCACGCCGTGCCCCACCACCCACCACCACCAACCGCTAGGAAGCCAGGATGACGGGATTCATCGTTCGTCGACTGCTCAGCTCGGTGCTCGTGGTCATCTTGACCTCGATGTTCGTGTTCGTGCTGTTCTTCAAGGGCCTGGGCGACAGTCCGGCTCGGAACTACTGCGAAAAGCTCGGCCCCGGCAAGTGCACGACGGCCAAGCTCGACTCGATCAAGCATCAGATGGGCTTCGACAAGTCCCTCGTCTCCAACTACGGCACCTGGGCGAAGGGCATCTTCGCCGGCCGTGACCAGGTCTACGTCGACGGCAAGCTCTACGCCTGCCCCGCTCCCTGCATGGGGATCTCGATCATGACCGGCAACACGGTCTGGAAGGACCTCAAGCAGAAGTACCCCGCCACGGTGACGCTGGCCGTCGGCGGTGCCGCGATGTACCTCGTCCTGGGCGTGGTCCTCGGCTCGCTCGCCGCACGATGGCGTGGCACAGCGGCGGATCGACTACTCGTGGGCAGCTCGTTGATCGTGTCGTCCATCCCGTTCTACCTGGTGGCGTTGCTGGCATGGATCTATCTGTCCTTGCAGCTGAAGCTCTTCCCGACCACCGGGTACTACCCGATCACCCAGAATCCAGCGAAGACGGTGGCCTGGATGGCCCTGCCCTGGCTGGTGATCGGGCTCACCAACTGCACGTCGTACGCCCGGTTCACGCGTGGGCAGATGGTGGAGACCCTCAACGAGGACTACATCCGGACCGCGAACGCCAAGGGTGTGCGCACCAACCGGGTGCTCTTCAAGCACGCCCTGCGAGCGGCGATCGTCCCGGTGATCACGATCTTCGGACTCGACTTCGCCACGCTCCTGGCGGGCACGATCTTCACCGAACAGATCTTCAGCATCGACGGCATCGGCCACTGGGGTCTGCAAGCACTGCAGACACCGATCGACATCAACGTGATCAGCGCTACGGTGCTGGTGTCGTCGGTCCTCGTGGTCGTGGCCAACTTGCTGGTCGACATCCTGTACAGCTTCCTCGACCCACGGGTGAGCATCGCCTGACGGACGGTCCCCGCCGTCCGCCACCCGCCTCCCACGAAAGAGTCGTATGAGCACCGATATCTCCGAGCGACCCGATGGCATGGCCGCGCCGGCCAGTCCCAACGACCCGTTCCTGGTCGTCGAGGACCTGACCGTCAAGTTCCCGACCCACGACGGCCTCGTCCAGGCCGTGACCGACCTCTCCTACACCGTCGAGCGCGGCAAGACGCTCGGCATCGTGGGGGAGTCCGGTTCCGGCAAGAGCGTGTCGTCGATGGCCGTGCTGGGTCTGCACGACCCGAAGCACACCCGGCTCTCGGGGTCGATCCGGGTCGACGGGACCGAGGTGATCGGTGCGCCGGAGGATCGGATGCGCAAGATCCGCGGCAACAGCATCGCGATGATCTTCCAGGACGCCCTGACGGCCCTGCACCCCTTCTACACGATCGGCGACCAGATCTCCGAGGGGTACCGGATCCACCACCGGGTCTCGAAGGGCGAGGCCAAGAAGCGCGCGATCGAGATGCTCGACCGGGTGGGGATCCCGCAGCCCAACCGGCGCGTGGACGACTATCCGCACCAGTTCTCCGGCGGCATGCGTCAGCGCGCGATGATCGCGATGGCGCTGGTCAACGACCCCCAGCTGCTGATCGCCGACGAGCCGACGACCGCGCTCGACGTGACCGTGCAGGCCCAGATCCTGGACCTGCTGCAGGACCTGCAGCGCGAGTTCAACTCCGCGGTCATCATCATCACCCACGACCTCGGCGTCGTCGCCGAGCTCGCCGACACCACGATGGTGATGTACGGCGGACGGGCCGTCGAGTACGGCGCGACCCGCGAGATCCTGACTCACCCGGAGATGCCCTACACGTGGGGACTCCTCGGCAGCATCCCCGAGGTGGCCGGCGACGCCGACACCCGGCTGGTCCCCATCCCGGGCAACCCGCCGAGCCTGCTGAACCCGCCCACCGGCTGCTCGTTCCACCCCCGGTGCCCGCACGTCGACAAGGTGCCCGGTGACCTCTGCCGCACGACGTTGCCCGACCTCCTGCCCGGCGACCGTGGCGAGAACCACGTCAAGCGGTGTCACCTGCCCAACCCGGGTGTCATCTACACCGAGGAGGTGCTGCCGGAGATCGCTCCCGACCTCATCGACCCGGAAACGGGTGAGATGATCCCGGAGCTGGCAGCAGTCGACCCCGACGACGTTTGAGGGCAGGATGAGCACCGTGACCAACTCCGGCATCGAGCGCGCCCCCGAGTCCTCGGGGGCGTCTGTCGGCAACGACACCCTTCTCGAGGTCCGCGACCTGAAGAAGTACTTCCCCGTGAAGTCCGGCGGCGTGATCCGTCGGACCGTGGCGCACGTCCAGGCGGTGGACGGAGTCTCGTTCACCCTGGACAAGGGCCGGTCCCTGGGCCTGGTGGGTGAGTCCGGGTGTGGCAAGACCACCACCGGTCGCCTGATCACCCGTCTCTACGACCCCACCTCGGGCGAGATCAACTTCGAGGGGACCGACATCGGGCCGCTCACGCGTCGGCAGATGATGCCGATCCGTAGCGAGATCCAGATGATCTTCCAGGACCCCTACTCCTCGCTGAACCCCCGTCACACCGTGGGCACGATCGTGGGCACGCCGCTCCGGGTCCACAACATGGTCCCGGAGAAGAAGACGCTGGAGCGGGTGCAGGAGCTCCTCGAGGTCGTCGGCCTCAACCCCGAGCACTACAACCGCTACCCGAGCGAGTTCTCCGGCGGTCAGCGGCAGCGCATCGGCATCGCCCGCGCGCTGGCCCTGCAGCCGAAGCTCCTGGTCGCCGACGAGCCGGTCTCGGCGCTCGACGTGTCGATCCAGGCCCAGGTGGTCAACCTGCTGCGCGACGTGCAGGAGGAGTTCGGGATCGCCTTCCTCTTCATCGCCCACGACCTCGCGATCGTGCGGCACTTCTGCCCCGACGTCGCTGTGATGTACCTCGGCAAGATCGTCGAGATCGGCGACCGCGAGACGATCTACGAGCACCCGCACCACCCCTACACCCAGGCCCTGCTGTCGGCCGCTCCCGACGTGAAGCAGGCGGCGATCGGTGGTCGGCGCGAGCGCATCCGGCTCGAAGGCGACGTGCCGTCGCCGATCAACCCGCCCAGCGGGTGCCGGTTCCGCACCCGGTGCTGGATGGCCCAGGAGATCTGTGCCAAGCAGGAGCCGCCGTTGCTGCAGATCGGCTCGCGGCACAAGGTCGCCTGCCACTTCGCCGGCGACCTCCACCAGCAGCCGACGCGCCCGGTCACCGCGGCGCTCCTCGGTGTCGACGACCAGGGCAACCCGTCCGGTGGCGCACCTCCGGTGCAGGCCGTGGACCAGCCCGGCTACGCCGACACCTGGTTCGACCTGAAGACCCAGTCACCCACGTCGGTCTAGAGCGAGGACGTTCGGGTCACGCGTCCGCGTGACCCGAACGACCGGAGCGAGCGTCGCGAGCTCGCTCGCGACGCCTAGGCTCTGAGCATGGACGGGCTCTTCGACGACGCAGCGCTGCGCTCCCGTTCGGAGGTGCCGGGCTCGGGGGCCCTGCAGGCCAACACCCACGCGTCGGCCCCGCTGGCGGTGCGGATGCGGCCACGCACGCTCGACGAGCTCGTGGGTCAGCCCCAGCTGCGGGCCGAGGGATCGCCGCTGCGCCAGCTGATCGAGGGCCGTCAGGCGATGTCGATCCTGCTGTGGGGGCCGCCGGGCACCGGCAAGACGACGATCGCGGCGATCGTCAGCGGGCAGACCGACCGGGCCTTCGTCGAGGTGTCCGCGGTCTCGGCCGGGGTCAAGGAGGTGCGCGCCGCGATCGAGCAGGCGCGGGCTGACCTGACCCACCGGGGCCGCGAGACGGTGCTCTTCGTCGACGAGGTGCACCGCTTCAGCAAGGCCCAGCAGGACGCCCTGCTGCCGGCGGTGGAGAACCGCTGGGTCACCCTCGTGGCGGCGACCACGGAGAACCCGTTCTTCTCCGTGATCTCACCGTTGCTGTCGCGCAGCCTGCTGCTCCGGCTCGACTCCCTGACCGATGACGACGTCTCGGCGGTGATCGACCATGCCCTGGTCGACGAGCGTGGTCTCGCGGGCGCCTACACCCTCGACGACGACGCCCGCGCCCACCTGGTGCGCCTGGCCGGCGGGGACGCACGACGTTCCCTGACCTACCTCGAGGCGGCCGCGGGTGCGGCCTCGTCGCGGCAGGCTGGAGCGGAGGGGGAGCCGGCGACGATCGACCTGGCCACCGCGGAGACCGCGGTGGACCGGGCCGCCGTGCGCTACGACCGGCAGGGCGACCAGCACTACGACGTGGTCTCGGCGTTCATCAAGTCCCTCCGCGGCTCCGACGCCGACGCGGCGCTGCACTACCTGGCCCGGATGTTCGAGGCGGGGGAGGACCCGCGCTTCATCGCACGCCGGCTCGTGATCCTGGCCAGCGAGGACATCGGCCTCGCCGACCCCACCGCCCTCACCACCGCGGTCGCGGCGGCCCAGGCCGTGCAGCTGATCGGGATGCCCGAGGCGCGCCTCAACCTCGCGCAGGCCACGATCGCCCTCGCCGTGGCGCCGAAGTCCAACGCGGTGATCACCGCGATCAACGAGGCCAGCGCCGACGTGCGCGACGGCAAGATCGGCCAGGTGCCGCCGCACCTGCGCGACGCCCACTACGCGGGGTCCCAGCAGCTCGGGCACGGCACGTCGTACACCTACAGCCACGACGAGCCGTACGGCATCGCCGAGCAGCAGTACGCGCCCGATGTCGTGCTCGACGCGGAGTACTACCGCCCCACCTCGTTGGGCGCCGAGGCGGCCGTGAAGGAGCGCTGGGAGCGCATTCGGCGGATGATCCGCGGACGATAGGGTCGACTGCTGTGACCCGGGACCAGGCTGTGCTGCTCGCCGTGTGCGGGCTCGCCCTCGTCTGCCTGTGCCTCGTGGTCGCGCTGGTGCGGGTGCGCCGCACCGCGCGCCGGGCTTCGGCCGACCTGGCCGAGCTGCGGCAGCGGCTCGATGCGGTCGAGCAGGGGCACGCGGGAAGGTCGGCGGCAGCCCCGCCGTCGACGCCCGGCGGTGCGCCCGTGGAGTTCGTGATCACCGACCTGGGTCGCGAGCAGCCGGCACCCGACCCGGTGCCGCTCGACGCTCCCGCGTTCGCCGACATCGTGCTCAAGGAGACCGTCGTGAAGGCGGCCTCCCTCGCCCACGGTCTTCGCCGCGGTCTTGCTCCGGCGACGCGCAACCGCATCCGCTTCGAGATGAAGCAGGAGGTACGCCGGTCGCGCAAGCAGCGCCGCGCCGACCTCAAGGCCGCCCAGCGTGACCTGCACGCGCGTCAGCGCGCGACCCTGGCCGAGGAGGCGTCGTGAGGCGGGGTCTCTGGTTCGTCGCCGGCGCCGGGGCCGGCGTCTACGCGATGGTCCGGGCCCGGCGGGTCCAGGAGGCGCTCACCGTCGACGGGCTGGCGGACCGTTGGCACGCCCTCGGTGTGGGCGCCCGGATGTGGCGGGACGAGGTGGCGCAGGGCCAGGCCGAGGCCGAAACCGAGTTGCGCTCACGCTTCGGTCTGGTGCCAGATCAGACACCTCAGCTGGTGGAGTCCTCCGGACGCCACGTGCTCGAGACCGCACCACCCGAGTCGTCACAGGAAGGCACAGACTGATGGACACCGCGGAGATCCGGCGTAGGTTCGTGGCGCACTTCGAGGCCGCCGCGCACGCCGCCGTGCCGTCGGCGTCCCTGATCCTCGACGACCCGACCCTGCTGTTCGTCAACGCCGGGATGGTGCCGTTCAAGCCGTACTTCCTCGGCCAGGAGACCGCGCCGTACGACCGGGCCGTCAGCGTCCAGAAGTGCATCCGCACGCCCGACATCGAGGACGTCGGGAAGACGACCCGGCACGGCACCTTCTTCGAGATGTGCGGCAACTTCTCGTTCGGTGACTACTTCAAGGAAGGTGCCGTCGAGTACGCCTGGGACCTGGTCACCAAGCCCCAGGCCGAGGGCGGGTTCGGCCTCGAGGAGAGCCGGCTGTGGCCCTCGATCCTGCACGGCGACGACGAGGCCCTGCAGATCTGGATGAAGGTCACCGGGCTGCCGAGCGAGCGCATCGTCAAGCTCGGCCCGAAGGAGAACTACTGGTCCATGGGCGTGCCGGGCCCCGGCGGGCCCTCGTCGGAGATCCTCTACGACCGCGGACCCGAGCACGGCCCCGACGGGGAGTTCGAGACCACCGAACGGCTGGAGATGCCCGCCAAGCTCGAGGACCGTTACCTCGAGATCTGGAACCTCGTCTTCATGCAGGACGAGCTGAGCGCCGTGCGGTCGAAGGAGGACTTCGACATCGTCGGGCCGTTGCCGAAGCGCAACATCGACACCGGGATGGGGCTCGAGCGGGTCGCCTTCCTGCTGCAGGGCGTCGACAACATCTACGAGATCGACGTGATGTACCCGGTGATCGAGAAGGCCGAGGAGCTCACCGGCCGTCGCTACGGCGTCGACCACGACGCCGACGTCCGGATGCGGGTCGTGGCCGACCACGTGCGCAGCTGCCTGATGCTGATCGCCGACGGCGTCACCCCGGGCAACGAGGGCCGCGGCTACGTGCTGCGCCGACTGCTCCGCCGCGCCGTGCGCTCGATGCGGCTGCTCGGCTACGAGGACCGGGCGCTGCCCGAGCTGCTGCCGGTGAGCCGCGACAAGATGGGCGAGACCTACACCGAGCTCCACCGCGACTGGGAGCGCATCTCGCAGGTCGCCTACGCCGAGGAGGACGCCTTCCGGCAGACCCTCCGGTCCGGCACGACGATCTTCGACCAGGCGGCCTCGCAGGTCCGCCGGTCGGGCGGGACGACGATCAGCGGTGACCGCGCGTTCGCCCTGCACGACACCTACGGGTTCCCGATCGACCTGACCCTGGAGATGGCGGCCGAGCAGGGGCTGGAGGTCGACGAGGTCGGCTTCCGCGAGCTGATGGGCGAGCAGCGCCAGCGTGCCCAGGAGGACGCCCGCGCGAAGAAGGGCGGTCACGTCAACACCGCGGCCTACCGCCACGTCGCCGACGAGCTGGGCCGGGCGGTCGACTTCACCGGGTACCGCGAGGTGGTCAGCGAGGGCAGCGTCCGTGGGATCGTCCGGGACGGCGAGGTCGTGCCGTCGGCGCGCGAGGGCGACGACGTCGAGCTGGTCCTCGACCGCACCCCCTTCTACGCCGAGGGCGGTGGCCAGCTCGCCGACCAGGGCGTGATCGAGCTCGAGAACGGCGCGCGGGTCGAGGTGCGCGACGTGCAGTCGCCGGTCACCGGCCTGATCGTGCACAGCGCCCGCGTCGTCAGCGGGGAGCTGACGCCGGGCGTCGGTGCCCACTCCGAGGTCGACGTCGAACGGCGCAAGTCGATCTCGCGCGCCCACACCGCGACGCACATGGTGCACAAGGCCTTCCGTGAGGCGCTGGGCGAGACCGCGACCCAGGCCGGCTCGGAGAACGCGCCCGGGCGCTTCCGGTTCGACTTCTCCGCGACCGGCGCCGTGCCGGTGTCGGTGATGCAGGACGTCGAGGCGCGGGTCAACGACCTCGTGCTCTCCGACCTGGCCGTGCACGCCGAGATCATGAGCCAGGACGAGGCCGTGCGCTCCGGCGCGATGGCGCTGTTCGGCGAGAAGTACGGCGACCAGGTGCGGGTGATCTCGGTCGGCGACTGGGCCCGCGAGCTCTGCGGCGGGACCCACGCCGAGCGCTCCGGTCATCTCGGCGTGATCAAGCTGCTGGGCGAGTCGTCGATCGGCTCCGGCGTACGCCGGGTCGAGGCGCTGGTCGGCGCCGACGCCTACCGCTTCCTGGCGCGCGAGCACGTGCTCGTCGCGCAGCTCTCCGAGGCGCTCAAGGCGCGCCCCGAGGAGCTGCCCGAGCGGGTCAACGACATGGTCGAGCGCCTCCGCGCCGCCGAGAAGGCCCTCGAGCAGACCCGGATCGCCCAGCTGCTCTCGCAGGGTGCCGAGCTCGCCGCCGACGCCGCCGACATCGACGGCGTGCGGCTGATCAGCCTGCGCATCGACGGGGCCGACGCCGGTGACATCCGGACGATGGCGCTCAACCTGCGCAGCCGGGTCAGCCAGGAGCTGCCGGGTGCCGCGGTCCTGATCGGGGTGAAGGACGGCAAGGTCGCGGTCGTGGCCGCGACCAACGAGCGGGCACGCGACCGGGGCGTCAAGGCCAACGACCTGCTGGCCGCCGTGATGCCGCTGGTCGACGGCCGCGGGGGCGGCAAGGACGACGTCGCCCAGGGTGGCGGCAGCGACCCCTCGCGGATCGACGACGCGCTGGCGGCCGCCCGCGCGGCCGTCGCCCGCGCCGCCGGGGCGGCGTAGCCCTTGCGACACGGCGTACGTCTCGGGATCGATCCCGGTGACGCCCGGATCGGAGTCGCGCGCAGCGACCCGACGGGCTTCCTGGCGACCCCGCTGGAGACGGTGCGCCGCGGCAAGGGCGACCTGTCCCGGATCGCGCGCCTGGTGCGCGACGCGGAGGCCGTCGAGGTCGTGGTCGGGCTGCCACGCTCGCTCTCGGGCCGGGAAGGTCCGGCCGCGGTGAAGACCCGGGAGTTCGCCACGCGGCTCGCGGCCCGCATCGCGCCGGTCGCCGTGCGCCTCCAGGACGAACGTCTGACCACGGTCAGCGCGGAGGCTATGCTGCGCGACCGGGGAAGAAGGGTGCCGAACGGCGGGCCGTGGTCGACCAGGCTGCGGCCGTGCTCATCCTGCAGCACGCCCTGGACACCGAGCGGGCGACCGGTCGTCCGCCCGGAGAATCCGTACGGGGAGAGACCCTGACAGGAGAGTCATGAGCGACGGCAACACCTACGACGGCCCCCACGCCGGGGAGCCGGACGCGGGTTACCCGCCGGAGGAGGAGCCGGGAGACCGGAGGGACGGGGACTACGAGCCCCAGTACCTCGGCGGCTCGCGCAAGAAGAAGAAGCGCGGGTTCTCCGGCTGCCTGGCCGTGATCGTGGCGCTCGCCGTGGTCCTCGGCGGTGCCTACGTCGTGGGCACCAAGGGCTTCCACTTCCTCAAGGACCACCTCTCGCACTCCGCCGACTACGACGGCCCCGGGCACGGCAAGGTCCTCTTCCAGGTCAAGCAGGGCGACTCGACCACGCAGATCGGCCGCAACCTCAAGAACAAGGGGGTCGTCGCGTCCGTCGACGCCTTCCTCGGCGCGGCGAACGGCGACAAGGGCATTCAGGTCGGCTACTACCAGCTCAAGAAGAGGATGAGCGCCGACGGCGCCTACAAGGTCCTGAAGAACCCCAAGAACATCCTCAAGGACACCGTCACGATCCCCGAGGGCCTGCGGGTCGTCGACATCGTCGCGATCCTGGCGGACAAGACGAAGTACTCGGCGAGCGACTTCGAGGACGCGCTCAAGGACACCTCGGCGCTGGGGCTGCCGGAGTACGCGAAGGGAAACCCGCAGGGCTACCTGTTCCCCTCGACCTACCCCTTCGGTCCGACCGAGAAGCCGGTCGACATGCTCAAGGACATGGTCGACCGCTGGAAGCAGGCCGCCACCGAGGACGGGCTGGTGTCGGGCGCCCAGAAGGCCGGGAAGACGCCGGCCGAGATCATGACCATCGCCAGCCTGATCCAGGCCGAGGGCCGGGGCAGCGACATGGCCAAGGTCTCGCGGGTGATCTACAACCGGCTCGACGGCCCGGGCGACCGGCAGGGCACCAACGGTCTCCTGCAGATCGACGCGACGGTCAACTTCGCGTTGAACCGCAAGGGTGTCGTCGCGGTCACCGAGGACGAGACGCAGAACACCGACTCGCCGTACAACACCTACAAGTACCCGGGACTGCCCCCGGGCCCGATCAACTCACCCGGCGACGACGCGATCAAGGCAGCGCTGAACCCGGTGGCCGGGCCTTGGTACTACTACGTGACGGTCAACCTGGCGACCGGCGAGACGAAGTTCGGGATCACCTACCAGGACTTCCTGTCGTTCAAGGCGGAGTACCGGCAGTACTGCACGACGTCGGACCGCTGCTAGGCCGGCGGCATGACCGGGATGCGTTGCGCCGTCCTCGGTGACCCGATCGAGCACTCGCTGTCGCCGGTGCTGCACCGGGCGGCGTACCGCGCCCTCGGCCTGGACTGGACCTACGACGCCGTGCAGGTCGGCGCCGGCGACCTGGCGGCGTACGTCGCGGGGTTGGGCGCGGAGTGGCGCGGTCTGTCGCTGACGATGCCGCTCAAGCGCGAGGTGGTGCCGCTGCTGACCTCGCGGGACGGCTGGACCGAGATGTCCGGTGCCGCCAACACCGTGCTGCTCGACGAGGACGGCGGTCGGCACGGGCTCAACACGGACGTGCCGGGGGCCGAGGCGGCGCTGGCGCAGGCCACCCAGGACCACCTGCGCACGGCGATCGTCCTCGGTGGCGGCGCCACGGCCACCTCGGTCCTGCTCGCCCTGGCCGAGCGGGGCCTGGAACGCGCGACCGTCGTGGTGCGCGACCCGGCCCGGGCCGCCGACACGGTCGCCGCGGTCGCGCGTCACCCGCGACGACCCGCGCTGACCGTGGTGCCGATGGCCGGGCTTCGATGGCCGGGCCGGGGGCGATCACGGGCGACGTCGTCGTCTCGACCATCCCGGCGCGTGCCCAGACCGACGACCTGCTCGACGCGGCGTTCGCGGGCCTGGCCGGGCCGGTCGTCTTCGACGTGGTGTACGACCCCTGGCCGACGCCGCTGGCCGCGCGGGCGCTCGCGGGCGGATGGTCCGTGGTGAGCGGGCTCGACCTGCTCGTGTGGCAGGCGGTCGACCAGGTGCGGGCGATGACCGGCCGGTTCGACGTCCCCGTGGACGCCATGCGTGCGGCCGGCGAGTCCGCCCTCGCCGAACGGGCCGAACGCCGCGTGTCAGGCCCGCCGTTGCCCTAGGGTCCGAGCGTGGACTCCGACCTGCTGGCCGCCGTCGCGGGCGCCGTCGTCGCCGGCCTGGGTGGCTGGTTCGTGCCGGCTCTGATCGGGCGGATCCCGGAGGTCGAGCCGGAGCCCGTCCCCGACGCGGCCGAGCAGCCGTCCGAGGAGGGCGTCGAGGTCTCGGTGCCCGAGGCAGCCCCCACCGCACCGGCCGACGACCCGCCCGAGCCGTTCGGCGAGATCGCCGCGCTGCCCGGGCTCGCCTGGCGGTCGGCCCTGGTGGCCGCGGTGGCGGGAGCCGTGCTCGGTGCGGCGCTCGGGTGGCACTGGCCGTGGCTGCTCTGGGTGCCGTTCGTGCCGGCGTACGTCGCCCTGGGACTGGTGGACTGGCGCACGCGGTTGCTGCCGACGTACGTGATCTCGAAGCTGTACGTCGCGATGGTCGTCCTGATCCTGGTCGGCTGGGCGGTCACCCACGACACCGGCGCCGTCGTGCACGCCGCCCTCGGCTGGCTGGTCTACGGCGGGCTGTTCGTGGTGCTGTGGTTCATCTACCCGCGCGGGCTGGGGTACGGCGACGTCCGGCTGTCCGGGCTGCTGGGTCTCGCCCTGGGCTGGCTGGGCTGGGGTCCGGTGCTGACCGGGATGTACGCCGGCCTGATCCTCGGGGGCGTCCTCGGCCTGGTGCTGAGCCTGCTGCACGTGGTCGACCGCCGGAACAACCCGTTCGGCCCCTACATGCTCGTCGGAGCCCTGGTCGGGGTCGTCTGGGGGCAGTCGGTCTGGAGCGGTCTGTACGGCGGATAGGCGTCCTGGGCCCACGGACCTGCATGGAACACTGACGCCATGCTGCGCTGGCTCACCGCCGGGGAGTCCCACGGCCCCGCCCTGGTCGCGATCCTCGAGGGGCTGCCGGCGCACGTCGCCATCACCACCGACGACGTGGCCGCCGCGCTGGCCCGGCGTCGCCTCGGCAAGGGCCGGGGTGCGCGGATGAAGTTCGAGCAGGACGAGGTGACCCTGCTGGGCGGGGTGCGGCACGGCGAGACCATCGGCGGGCCGGTCGCCATCCAGATCGCGAACACCGAGTGGCCGAAGTGGGACCGGGTGATGTCCGCCGACCCCGTGGACCCGGTGGAGCTCGACGGGCTCGGCCGCAACGAGGCGCTCACCCGCCCCCGACCCGGTCACGCCGACCTGGTGGGCATGCAGAAGTACGACTTCGACGAGGCCCGCCCGGTGCTGGAGCGCGCCTCGGCCCGCGAGACCGCGGCACGGGTGGCGCTCGGCAGCGTGGCCGGCGCGTTCCTGGAGCAGACCACGGGCGCCCGCCTGGTCACCCACGTGATCGAGCTCGGCGGCGTCCGCGCACCTGCCGGGACGGTTCCCGGACCGGACGACGTCGCCCGGCTCGACGCCGACGAGGTGCGCTGCCTCGACCCCGACACCAGCGCCGCCATGTCGGCGCGGATCGACGAGGCGCACCGGGACGGCGACACCCTGGGCGGGGTCGTCGAGGTCGTGGTGCACGGCCTGCCCCCGGGCCTCGGCTCCCACGTGCACTGGGACCGGCGGCTCGACTCGCGGCTGGCCGGTGCGCTGATGGGGATCCAGGCGATCAAGGGCGTGGAGGTCGGCGACGGCTTCGAGCTCGCGGCGACGCCCGGGAGCCTGGCGCACGACGAGATCGTCCCGACCGACGAGGGCATCCGGCGTACGAGCGGGCGCTCCGGCGGCACCGAGGGCGGGATGTCGACCGGCGAGGTGCTCCGGGTCCGGGCCGCGATGAAGCCGATCGCGACCGTCCCGCGGGCGTTGCGCACCGTCGACGTGGCGACCGGCGAGGCCGCCGTGGCCCACCACCAGCGCTCCGACGTCTGTGCCGTCCCGGCAGCGGGCGTGGTCGCCGAGGCGATGGTCGCCCTGGTGCTGGCGGACGCCGTGCTGGAGAAGTTCGGCGGCGACGCCGTCTCGGAGACCCGTCGCAACGTCGAGAGCTACCTCGACACCTTGAGGTTCAGGTGACGGCATGAGCGGGCCGCGGGTGGTGCTGGTCGGCGCGATGGGAGCCGGGAAGTCGACGGTCGGCCGGCTGCTGGCCGAGCGCTGGGACGTCGCGTTCCGCGACACCGACGACGACGTGGAGCAGTCCGAGGGCCGCTCGATCTCCGACATCTTCGTCGACTCGGGCGAGGAGCACTTCCGCGCGCTCGAGCGCGAGGCGGTCGCCCACGCGCTCGGCGAGCATGCCGGCGTGCTCGCCGTCGGCGGCGGTGCCGTGATGCGGGCCGAGACCCGCTCCCTCCTCGCGGGGCACCGCGTGGTCTTCCTGCGCGTCGGGCTGTCGGACGCCGCGGCACGGGTCGGGCTCGGCGCGTCGCGTCCCCTGCTGCTGGGCAACGTCCGCGGCACGATGAAGGCACTCCTCGACGAGCGGACACCGGTCTACCAGGCCGTTGCCGACGCCGCCGTCGACACCGACGGGCGCACGCCCGACGAGGTGGCCGACCTGGTCGAGGCGGCGCTCGATGGCTGAGGCGACCGTGATCAGGGTCGCCACCTCCGCGGCGTACGACGTGGTGGTCGGGCACGGCCTCCTCGGCCGGCTGCCGGGACTGCTCGGCGAGGGCGTGCACCGGGTCGCCGTGGTGTTTCCCGACGACCTGCCCGGGCCGGCCTCCGCGGTGCGCGAGGCGCTGGCCGCGTCGTACGACGTGCTGGACCTGCCGATCCCGTCGGGGGAGAGCGCCAAGACGGCAGAGGTGGCAGCCGACTGCTGGGAACGCCTGGGCGCGGCCGGGTTCACCCGGAGCGACGCGGTCGTCGCCGTGGGTGGGGGAGCGGCCACCGACCTGGGCGGCTTCGTGGCAGCGACCTGGCTGCGCGGCGTGCGGGTCGCCCACGTCCCGACCACCCTGCTCGGCATGGTCGACGCCGCGGTCGGCGGCAAGACCGGGATCAACACCGGCGCCGGGAAGAACCTGGTCGGCGCCTTCCACGAGCCGGTCGGCGTGCTCTGCGACCTCGACCTGCTCGCCTCGCTGCCCGAGCGCGAGCTGCGGTCGGGGCTGGGCGAGGTGGTCAAGTGCGGCTTCGTGGCCGACCCCGAGATCGTGCGGCTGGTCGAGGAGCACGGAGTCCCCGACCCGGGGTCCCCGGTGCTGCGCGAGCTGGTCGAGCGGGCGGTGCGGGTCAAGGCGGACGTCGTCGCCGCCGACCTGCGCGAGCGGGGTGGCGACGCCGGGCACCCCGGCCGGGAGGTCCTGAACTACGGCCACACCCTGGGTCACGCCGTCGAGCAGGCCAGCGGCTACGAGCTGCGGCACGGTGAGGCCGTCGCCATCGGCTGCGTCTACGTCGCGGAGGTGGCCCGGCTGGCCGGACTGCTCGGCGACGAGGTTGCCGACCGGCATCACTCGGCGTTCGCCCGCGTCGGGCTGCCGACCGGCTGGTCCGGCGCGACGTACGACGACCTGCGGTCCCGGATGGCCGTCGACAAGAAGGCGCGAGGCTCGTCCCTGCGCTTCGTCGTCCTCACCGACCTGGGGCGACCGCGGATCCTGGTCGACCCCGCCGAGGAGGACCTCCGTGCGGCCTACGACGTGATGGTGGGAGGCGCGCGATGAGGGTGCTCGTGCTCAACGGCCCCAACCTGGGCCGGCTCGGCCGGCGGCAGCCCGAGATCTACGGCTCGACGACGTACGCCGAGCTGGTAGCGCGGTGCGAGGAATGGGGACGCGCCGTCGGCCTGGAGGTCGAGGTGCGCCAGACCAATCATGAGGGTGAGCTCCTCGACTGGCTCAACACCGCCGCCGACGAGCAGACCCCCGTGGTGCTCAACGCCGGTGCGTGGACGCACTACTCCCTGGCCCTCCACGACGCGTGCGCCCAGCTGACGGCACCACTGGTCGAGGTGCACCTGAGCGACCCCACGCAGAGGCCCGAGGAGTTCCGTCACCACTCCGTGGTCACGCCCCACGCCGTCGCCGTGATCGCCGGGAAGGGCGTGGACGGCTATCGCGAGGCGCTCGAGTGCGTCGCCTCCGAGAACAGGTCCTAGGTCCCTGGCGGGCGAGGCACGGCGCCGTTAGCCTCCCGCCGTGGGCGACGGCCTCCGCAAGGCGGCCGGCCGGCTCGCGGTGATCGCGGTGACCGGGCTCGGGCCGGGGATCGTCGTCGGGGGCGTAGTCGGCCGGACCGCCAGGTACCTCCTCGCCCGCGACCTGCTCCTCGACACCGCGGCGCTCATCTGGCGGCGCCGTGACCCAACCGTGATCCGGGATGACGGAACGCCGGCCGGGTCGCGCACGTCCGACCGCCATGAGCCACTCGACTCCTCTCGCCGGACGGCGTCTGCGCCGCGGCTCGACCCTGCTGGTGGCGCCGATCCTGGCGGCGTGCGTGCTCTCGGGATGCTCGGGCGGTAGCCAGGGCTCGGCGTCGAACGACGAGGCGGGTGGGAGCACCGACAGCGCGCAGCTGGGCGACACCGGCAACGCCGCGGACGCTCGCGGCGCCGCTCCGGTCGCTGCGGCGGCGGACCACGTGACCAAGGTCCAGCAGCGGGCCGTGATCTCCACCGGTCACCTCGAGCTCGTCAGTGCCGACCTCGTGGCGACGCGCACCCGGCTGGACGCGGTGCTCGGCGACGAGGGCGGGCACGTCGCCGACGAGGACACGTCGACCGACAAGGGTGGCGTCGTGACCCGGTCACACCTGGTGGTCCGCGTGCCGAGCAGCCGCTTCGACGACGCCATGACGTCGCTGGCCGGGACCGCGTCGCTGCGCAGCTCGTCGCGCAAGGCGGAGGACGTCACGACCGAGGTGATCGACCTCGGCGCCCGCATCGCCGCCGAGCGGTCCGGCGTACGGCGACTCCGGCACCTGGTGTCGACGACCGCCGACCTGCGGGCCCTGCTCGACGTCGAACGCGCTCTCACGGCACGCCAGGGCGAGCTGGAGTCGCTCCAGCAGCAGCAGACGTACCTCACCGACCGGACCAGCCTGGCCACCATCACTGTCGACGTGACCCGGCGCACCGCCGCGGCGCCGCCCCCGGCGAAGGCCGCCACGGGCGGGTTCGTCGGAGGCTTGAGGCACGGCTGGCACGCGTTCGTCGCGGTGGTCACCGGCCTGCTGCTCGCCCTCGGCGCGGTGCTGCCGTTCGCCCTCGCCGCGTTGGTGCTCGGTCTGCCCGCCTGGCTCGTGATCCGCCGGTCGCGGCGGTGGCGGACCCGCCGGGCCGCGGTGGAGTCGTAAGGCCCGCCGAGCGACCAGGGAACCGCAGCGCGTGCGCGTCCGTCCGAGAGGCACACCGACCCAGGAGTGCGCCATGGACCGTTCTGTCTCCGTCAGCATCAAGGGAGCACTCGTCGCGCTCGTCGTGGCGCTCGCGCTCACCGTCGCCTACCTCCTCGGCAGCGGCGGAGGCACTGCGCAGGCGTCGCCGAGCACCGCACCAGCGGCGAGCTCCACGCACCCCCGGACCGTGGTCACGACCGGCCGCGGCGACACCGTCGGTGTGCCCGACGAGCTCGCCTTCACCGTGTCCGCCGGGGTCGTCCGTCCGACCCTCGACGAGGCGATGTCCGCGGGCAACGACCTGATGGGTCGGCTTCTCGGCACCCTGGACCGGCTCGGCGTTCGTCGGTCGGACGTGCAGACCACCGGCCTGCAGATGAACGCGGTCTACGACTATCACGCCTACAGCCCGCCGACCCTGCGCGGCTACCACGTCTCGCAGCGGGCTCAGGTGCTCGTGCGCGACCTGGCCAGGGGTGGGCGTGCGGTGACCGCGGTGGTCCACGCCGGTGGCAACGACGTCCGCGTGAGCGGGTTGGGCCTGCGGATCTCCGACCCGGACTCGCTGCTGGCGAAGTCGCGGGCGGAGGCGGTCAAGGAGGCGACGGCCAAGGCGCAGGAGTACGCCGACGCCACCGGCCAGTCCCTCGGCCCGGTCCTGTCACTGCGCGAGGTGCACGTCAGCGCGGCCCCGCCGATGCCGATCGCGTTCGAGCGGCAGGCCCTCGACGTGGCGAAGACGCTGCCGATCCGGGCCGGCAAGGACAAGCTCGGCGTCACCGTCAGGATCGTCTGGTCGTTCGCCTGACGCCGAGCGCGCTCCCCGACGATTGCGGGGCGCCTCGAACGGCGTACTAGACTCCGAGGTCGCCCGCCCGGGCAGACTCCGGTGCCGGGCCCACCCGCATCCGGCAGAAGAGGCACTCCCGCATGGCCACCACCAACGACCTCAAGAACGGCATGGTCCTCAACCTCGACGGCCAGCTCTGGCAGGTCATCTGGTTCCAGCACCACAAGCCCGGCAAGGGCGGCGCCGTCGTGCGGTCGAAGCTGAAGAACGTCGAGTCGGGCAAGACCGTCGACCGCACCTTCAACGCCGACGTGAAGGTCGACGTCGCCAACGTCGACAAGCGGACGATGCAGTACCTCTACAACGACGGCACGTCCTACGTGTTCATGGACACCGGCACCTACGACCAGCTCGAGATCGGCCCCGACATCGTCGGCGACGCCCAGAACTTCCTGCTCGAGAACAACGACGCGATCGTCGCGACCAACGAGGGTCGGGTGCTCTACGTCGAGCTGCCCGCCTCGGTCGAGATGCTGATCACCTACACCGAGCCCGGCGTCGTCGGCGACAGCGCCACCGGCCGGACCAAGCCGGCGACGCTCGAGACCGGGCACGAGATCCAGGTCCCGCTGTTCATCACGCAGGGCGAGAAGGTCAAGGTCGACACCCGCGACTCGTCGTACCTCGGTCGCGTGAAGTCCTAGTCGGCCGGGGATGCCCGCACGCACGAAGGCGCGCAAGCGCGCACTCGACGTCCTGTACGCCGCGGAGATGCGCGGCCAGGACCCGGTGACGGCCCTCGACGCGGCCATCGCCGAGGGCGAGGGCCCGACCAACCCCTACACCGAGACGCTGGTGCGTGGGGTGAGCGAGCGTCGCGAGCGCATCGACGCGTTGCTCGGGCAGTACGCGCAGGGCTGGACCCTCGACCGGATGCCCGCCGTGGACCGCAGTGCGCTGCGGATCGGTGCCTTCGAGCTGCTCTACCTCGACGACGTGCCGGGTGCGGTGGCGGTCTCCGAGGCGGTGGCACTCGTGCGCAACCTCTCGACCGACGACTCCCCGTCGTTCGTCAACGGCGTGCTCGGCAGCATGCTGCGCGACCGCGACTCCCTCACCCTCTAGGGGGGTCAGCCCGCCGGTCCTGCGGCCCTATCCTCGGCGCCATGGCAGACGTGTCGGACCAGGCGGAGCAGCTCGGCCGTCGGGCCGACGACAGCGAGTGGACCGACCGCGCGGTCCGGATCGGCATGATCGCCTACGGCGTCGTCCACCTGACCATCGCGTGGCTGGGCATCCAGCTGGCCTTCGGCGACCACAGCGGGTCGGCGTCGCGCAACGGTGCACTCAAGCAGCTGGCCCAGCAGCCGTTCGGCAAGGTCGTGGTCTGGGTCGTCGCCGTCGGGATGTTCCTGCTGGTGCTCTGGAAGCTGCTCGAGGCGTTCATCGACTTCACGATCGAGGACGGCGCGAAGAAGGCGATCAAGCCCGCCACGAACGTGTTCAAGGCGATCGTCTACGGCACGCTGGGTGTCAGCGCGGTGCACGTGGCCACCGGGTCGAAGTCGAAGAGCAAGACCACCGACTACACCGCCACCCTGATGGACCAGCCGTTCGGGCGCTGGCTGGTGGGCGCGGTCGGCCTCGCGATCATCGGCTACGGCGTCTACCTGGCCTACCGCGGCTGGTCGGAGAAGTTCCTCAAGCACCTCGACCCGGAGGGACGCAGCGGCGACTCCGGAAAGGCCTACAAGCTGTTCGGCAAGATCGGCTACATCGCCAAGGGGATCGCGATCGGCGTGATCGGCGTGCTCTTCCTCTTCGCCGCGATCGACCACAGCGCGAAGAAGTCCGGTGGTCTCGACCAGGCGCTGCACAAGGTGCTGCAGCAGCCGTTCGGGCCGGTGCTCCTCTTCGCGATCTCGGTCGGGATCGGGTGCTACGGGCTGTTCTGCTTCGCGCGGGCCCGCCACCTCTCGGCCCAGCGCTGATCGGGCGGGCCCGGGATGGGTGGTCCGGGCACCTAGGCTTCCGGCCATGACGGAGCCGCCCTCGACCTCGGAGCCGGTGCCCGCCCTCCCGCCCGGGTGGACGGCGCGGATCCCTGGCGAGGACGACCTCCCGGCGCTGCTCGAGCTGCGCGCCGCCGACGGCGCGCCGTACACGGGGCACCACGGCGTCGACGAGGCGGCGGTTCGCTCGGAGGTCGTCGGTCAGGCGTCGTGGAGCCGCCGTCAGCTCGTGGTCGCGGAGGACCACCGGCTGCGCGGCTGGGTCTCCGTCCAGGACCGGGCCGCCGGGCGCACCATGGTCAGCCTCTGGCTGGAGCGGGACACCGACGCCGCGGCCGGTGTCGCGGCCGCGCTGTACGACTGGTCGGACGCCGAGGGGTCGGCGATCGCCCGGCTGCGTGGGTTGGAGCGCACGCGGATGGATGCGTCGCCCTACGCCGACGACGAGGTGCAGCGCGGACTGGCTGGCGCGCGCCGGCTACGACGTACGGCGGCGCTGGCTGCACATGACCCGGCCGGTCGACGCCGCCGAGTCCCTGCCGCCGCTGCGCGAGGGAGTCACGGTACGCCGGGTGGCGCGGCACGAGAACGGCGTGCCGGTCGCCCAGGACCTGCAGATCGTGCACCGGATGCTGGAGGAGTCGTTCCAGGACCACTTCAACTCCTACCGCGAGAGCTTCCCCGAGTTCGTGCAGCGGCTGCGGGAGGACCCGGGTCATCGGTGGGACCACTGGTGGCTCGCGTTCGTCGAGGAGCCGACGGCGCGGTGCCGGCCGGGGCGATCGTGTGCTCGGTCCTGACCGCGGGCGCCACCGGCGCACGAGGGCACCTACGTCGACTACATCGGCGTCAACCGCGCGGCGCGCGGCCGAGGTGTGGCCAAGGGGCTGCTGCACGCGGTGATCCGCGACGCGGCCGAGCGCGGGCACGACCGGGTCGGCCTCGAGGTCGACGCCGACTCGCCGACCCAGGCCGGACGGCCTGTACCGCTCGATGGGCTGGGAGACGGAGTACGTGACCGAGTCGTGGTTCAAGGACGTGCTCGCCGGCTGACCTCCCGCGGACGGCGTGCGCGTGGAAGGCTGAGGACATGACGGAGACGGCGGGGGAGACCGGGTCGGACACCTACGACGTGATCGTGGTGGGCCTCGGCCCGGGCGGCGAGCACGTGGCGACTCAAGCTGGCCCAGGCCGGGCTGAGGGTGCTCGGCATCGAGGAGCGGCTCGTCGGCGGCGAGTGCCCCTACTTCGGCTGCGTGCCGTCGAAGATGATGATCGCGGCCGCGCACACGCTCCGCGAGGCACATCGGGTCGACACGATGGCCGGCCACGCCACGGTCAGCCCGGACTGGACACCGGTCGCGACGCGCATCCGCGACGAGGCGACCGACGACTGGGACGACACGGTCGCCGTCAAGCGGCTCGAGGATGCGGGGGCCACGTTCGTGCGGGGCCACGGGGTGCTGGCCGGCGAGGGTCGGGTCGAGGTCGCGGGTGCGACGTACACCGCGACGAAGGGGATCGTGATCAACACCGGGACGGCGCCCTCGGCACCGCCGATCCCCGGCCTCGCGGACGCGCCGTTCTGGACCAACCGTGACGCGGTGAAGCTGACCGAGCTGCCGTCCTCGGTGATCGTGATCGGCGGCGGGGCGATCGGCTGCGAGCTGGCGCAGGTGATGGCGTTGTTCGGCGTGCGCGTGACGCTGCTCGAGGTCGCCGACCGGCTCCTGGCGCTGGAGGAGCCCGAGGCGAGCGAGGCGCTGGAGAAGGCCTTCGCCGAGACGGGCATCCAGGTGCTGACGGGCGCCACCATCGCGTCCGTGGCCTACGCCGAGGGGCAGTTCACGGTCGAGGTCGACGGCCAGGAGCTGACGGCAGAGAAGCTGCTGGTCTGTGCGGGCCGGCGCAACAACCTCCACGGCCTCGGGTTGGAGCACGTCGGTCTCGACCCGGACGCACGCGTGCTCGACCCGGACGAGCGGATGCGGGTGGCCGACGGCGTCTGGGCCATCGGCGACATCGTGGGCAAGGGCGCGTTCACGCACGTGTCGATGTACCAGGGCGCGGTCGTCGTCAGCGACCTGCTCGGCCGGGACGGGCCGTGGGCCGACTACCGCGCCGTCTCTCGGGTGACCTTCACCGCGCCCGAGGTCGCGTCCGTCGGGCTGAGCGAGAAGGCGGCCCGCGACTCCGGCCTCGACGTCGTCGTCGCCACCGGCGACCTGGGCGGGCGGGGCTGGATGGCCCGCGAGGACGGCCTGATCAAGCTGGTCGCCGACCGTGACCGCGAGGTGCTCGTCGGCGGCGTGGTCGTCGGTCCGGCCGGCGGCGAGATCATGTCGATGCTGGAGCTGGCCGTCCACGCCGAGGTGCCGCTCGCGACGTTGCTGCACCAGCACTTCGCCTACCCGACCTACCACCGTGCCTACGAGACGGTCCTGAAGGACCTCGGGGAGCAGCTCGGCGGGCACTGAGCCTCCCCTGGCCCGTCGTGACCATTGTTCGCCGTAGTCGTGAGCCGTGAGACTCGTGGGATTCGTGAATCGACAAGGGGAGGACATGCGCATGCGCAAGATCTTGATCGGGGCCGCCGCAGCGTCGGCGACCCTGGCGGTCGTCGCTGCGACGATGCCGGCGGACGCCACGGGTCGGGGCCAGTGCGGGCATCGTCGTACCGAAGTACAAGACGGTGGCCAGCGGCCTGCACGCGCCGCGCCAGATCGTCTTCAAGCCACGGCACGATGTACGTCGCCGAGGCCGGGCAGGGCGGCGACGGCACCTGCATCGCCGGGGGCGAGGGTCCCGTCGTGCTACGGCGCCACCGGCTCGGTCACGCGGGTCCGTGACGGGAAGCAGCGTCGCGTGCTCAAGGGACTGGCCTCGCTCGAGCAACCAGGGGCGCCAGGTCGCCGATCGGACCCTCGGACCTCGCGGTCGTCGGCCAGCACACGCTCGTGCTCAGCTTCGGTCTCGGCAGCCCGCCGAAGAACCGGAAGAAGCTGCCGAAGCTCGGTCAGAGGCAGCTGGGTCACCGTGCTGTCCTTCAACCTCGGCACCAAGAAGTTCACGTCCGCGGGCGACCTCGGCCGCGCACGAGGCGAGGACCAACCCGATCGACAACAAGGACAGCGACCCGACCGGTCTGGCGAAGGCGGGCAAGCTGGGCTGGCTGGCGACCGACTCGGGCGGCAACACGCTCGTCAGCATCAAGAACGGGAAGGTCAAGACCCTCGGCGGCGTTCAAGGACCGCAAGGGCACGAGCCCGGCCACCGGTCCGGCCCCGGTCAAGTACCAGGTCGGTCCCGACCGACGTCGTGAAGGGCCCCGACGGCGCGTGGTACGTCAGCGAGCTGACCGGCTTCCCGTTCATCGAGGGCGCCGCCCGCATCTGGCGGATCGCCCCCGGCCACAAGCCGAAGGTCTGGGCCACCGGCCTGACCAACGTGACCAGCATGGCCTTGGGACGGCAAGAAGCTCTACGCCGTGCAGATCGCCGACGAGGGTCTGCCTCGGCCGGCCCGACGGGCTCCCTGCGTCGGGTCTTCCCGGACTCGTCCGGCAAGGCCTCGAAGGCGGTCGCCACCGACCTGTTCGCGCCGTACGGCGTGGCCATCCACCGCGGCGCGGCCTTCGTCTCCATCGGCTCCGTCGAGCCCACGGGCGGGTCGGTGATCAAGGTCCCGCTCGGCTGACCGGGGCCGCTCCGACGACGTGGCTGCCCTGGCAGGCGGAGGCCTTCTCCGCCTGCTAGGGTCGCCGCGATCGACATCCTTTAACGAGCCGTCCAGTGAGGCGGAGAAGGAGGTCTGGCTGCAGATGTCTGCGCCTGCCGCTCATTCAGACGCCCGATCCGGGCACCGACCGCACGGTCCTCGACGCCGAGCGACATCTCCCGGGCGCTGAGCCGCATCTCCCACGAGATCCTCGAGCGCAACAAGGGCGCCGACGACCTCGTCCTGCTCGGCATCCCGTCGCGCGGCGTTCCGCTGGCCGAGCGGATCGCCGAGCGGATCGCCGCCGTCGAGGGCGCGCGCGTCCCGAGCGGCTCGCTCGACGTGACGATGTACCGCGACGACCTGCGGCTCAAGCCGGCCCGCACCCTGCTGCCGACCCAGATCCCCGACGGCGGCATCGACGACAAGGTCGTCGTCCTCGTCGACGACGTGCTCTTCTCCGGCCGCACCATCCGGGCGGCGCTCGACGCGCTGAACGACGTCGGCCGGCCGCGGGCGGTCCAGCTCGCCGTCCTGGTCGACCGCGGGCACCGCGAGCTGCCGATCCGGGCCGACTTCGTCGGCAAGAACCTCCCGACCTCGCTGGTCCAGCGGGTGCGGGTCCACCTCACCGGCGTCGACGACGAGGACGCCGTGATCATCGAGGGAGCCGGCGTCATGAAGAAGCACCTGCTGTCCGCGGCCGACCTGACCCGCGACGACGCCGAGCTGGTCCTGCGCACCGCCGAGGAGATGCGGTCGCTGGCCGACCGGCCGATCAAGAAGCTGCCCGCGCTGCGCGGCCGCACGGTGGTCAACCTCTTCTTCGAGGACTCCACCCGCACCCGCATCTCGTTCGAGGCCGCCGCCAAGCGGCTCTCGGCCGACGTCATCAACTTCTCCGCCAAGGGCTCCTCGCTGTCGAAGGGCGAGTCGCTCAAGGACACCGCGCTGACCCTCGAGGCGATGGGCTGCGACGCGGTCGTGATCCGGCACGGCGCCAGTGGCGCGCCGCACCGGCTGGCCAACTCCGGCTGGGTGCGCGCCTCGGTGGTCAACGCCGGCGACGGCACCCACGAGCACCCCACCCAGGCGCTGCTCGACGCGTTCACGATGTGGCGCCACCTCGGCGCCCGCAACGGCGGCACGCTCGACGGTCAGCGGATCGCGATCGTCGGCGACGTGCTCCACTCGCGGGTCGCCCGCTCCAACGCGCTGCTGCTGCACACGCTGGGCGCCGAGGTCACGCTGGTCGCGCCGCCGACCCTGCTGCCGGTCGGGATCGACACCTGGCCGGTCGAGACGTCGTACGACCTCGACGGGGTGCTGCCCAAGGCCGACGCGGTGATGATGCTGCGGGTGCAGCGCGAGCGGATGAGCGGCGGGTTCTTCCCGACCGCGCGCGAGTACAGCCGCCGCTACGGCCTCGACGGCCGCCGGATGGCGACGCTGCAGGACCACACGATCGTGATGCACCCCGGCCCGATGGTCCGCGGCATGGAGATCACCGCCGACGTCGCCGACAGCGACCGCTCGGTGATCGTCGAGCAGGTCACCAACGGCGTCGCCGTCCGGATGGCCGTGCTCTACCTGCTGCTCGGCGGCAGCGAGCCCGCCGTCGGCACGACCGACGGAGGAGACGCATGACCAGCTACCTGATCAAGGGCGCCCGATCCTCGGCGGCGAGCCCACCGACTTCCTGATCCGCGAGCGGCGTCGTCTCGACGGCGACTGGGACGCAGCCGCGACGCCGAGGTCATCGACGCCACCGGGCTGGTCGCCGCTGCCCGGGCTCGTCGACCTGCACACCCACCTGCGCGAGCCCGGCCGCGAGGACGCCGAGACCGTGCTGACCGGCACCCAGGCCGCGGCGATGGGCGGCTTCACCGCCGTGCACGCGATGGCCAACACCGACCCGGTCGCCGACACCGCCGGCGTCGTCGAGCAGGTCTGGCGGCTCGGACGCGAGGGCGGCTACTGCGACGTCTACCCGGTCGGCGCCGTCACCGTCGGCCTGGCCGGCCAGCAGCTGGCCGAGCTCGGCGCGATGGCCGACTCGGCCGCCCGGGTGCGGGTGTTCTCCGACGACGGCCACTGCGTCGACGACGCCGTGCTGATGCGGCGTGCGCTGGAGTACGTCAAGGCGTTCGACGGCGTCGTCGCCCAGCACGCCCAGGAGCCGCGGCTGACCGAGAGCGCCCAGATGAACGAGGGCGAGCTCTCCGGCCGGCTCGGTCTCGCCGGCTGGCCGGCGGTGGCCGAGGAGGCCGTGATCGCCCGCGACTGCCTGCTCGCGGCCCACGTCGGGTCGCGGCTGCACGTCTGCCACGTGTCGACGGCCGGCTCGGTCGAGCTGATCCGGCAGGCCAAGGCCTCGGGCTGGAACGTCACCGCCGAGGTCTCGCCCCCACCACCTGCTGCTGACCGACGACCTGGCGCCGTCGTACGACCCGATCTACAAGGTCAACCCGCCGCTGCGCACGGCCGCCGACACCGAGGCGCTGCGGGCCGGGCTGGCCGACGGCACCATCGACATCGTCGCCACCGACCACGCGCCGCACCCGCACGAGGACAAGGACTGCGAGTGGGCGGCCGCGGCGTTCGGGATGCTCGGTCTCGAGACCGCGCTCTCGGTCGTGCAGGAGACGATGGTCGACCCCGGGCTGCTGACCTGGGCCGAGGTCGCCGAGCGGATGTCCTACGCGCCCGCCCGGATCGGCCGGGTCGCCGACCACGGCCGCCCGCTCGAGGACGGCGCCCCGGCCAACGTCGTGCTCTACGACCCGTCGTACGCCGGGTGGTCGACGCCGCCGAGTCGGTCTCGCTGTCGCGGAACACGCCGTACGCCGGCATGGAGCTGCCCGGCCGCGTCGTCGCGACGTTCCTGCACGGCAGCCCGACGGTGCTCGACGGCAAGCTCGCCTAGGTGTCGTGACCTTGCAGAGGACCTCCCGCTTAGTGGAGCTTCCGACGCTGTCCCCCAGGAGGTCCTCGTGGCCCACGCCGATGCCCGTCTGATCCGTGCCGCTGTCGCTCGCAGCGCGCGTCGGTCGAGCAGGTCGTCCCCGCTCAGTCGCCAAGGAGCCGGAGTCTCCGCCAGGCGCTCCCCGCTGGGTCGCCCGGTTCCGCGCCGAGGCGCGGCCGGTCTGTCCGACCGGTCCTCGCGGCCGCACCGATGCCCGCGACGTGCCACGGCCCTCGGCTCGAGCCGCGGTCCGCAGCTGCGGCGTGATCTAGCGGCGCCGGCTGGCTGGCTCGGTCCCGAGCTGCGATCTGGCCCCGCGGACGGTCGTCAGCGGTCCTGCGCCGACGTCAGGTGACCTACATGCCGCGAGTGCGACCGCTCGCCGGGGAGGTCGCCCGGGCGCGCGAGAGCAGCGCGGTCCGCTACGCACGCGTCCGTCCCGGCGACCCGACCATATCGACGTCGCCGAAGCTCGGCCAGCTCCCCGACGGCGGCGGCTGGCGAGGCTTCCTGGCGCCCGAACGCGGAGCGATCACGTCAGCGGCGACCACCGACTCGGCTACGACTACGTGCACGTCGTGCAGCCCGGGATCGAGCCGACTGCTGGGCGACTGCGCCTACGCCTGGGATCCTGCGACCACCGGATCAGGGCCACGTGACCTGAGCCGAGGCTTCACCCCGTCAACGTGCCTGTCCGCCGTTTCTTCGACGCCACGGCGTCCCGGTCGAGCCTAGAGATCCCCGAGCGACATCGACAAGCGTGCGTCTGATCTCGCCGCCGACACCTTCCCGCTTCGCCTCCAGCCCTGAGTGCCACCCAGATCGACCACACCAAGCCCCTCTGCCCACGGCCCACGCGGTCGCAGCGGACAGATCCAGGATCGGCATCTACAGGCCGATGTCCACACCGCCACGTCCGCCTCATGACCAACGGCCGACGGACCGAGTCACCGCAGCCCTAGCTCGACATCTACCTCTCGCGCGCCACTCACCACGGCACAGTTACCTCGTCGAGCCCACTGTCACGCGCACGTCTCAGCCCAAACACCTAAGGGCGCGCCCCCGATAACGATTGGCACGGTGCGGCGGGGCCGGGTGAGGATGGGCGCGTGATGACTCGGTGACCCGCCTGCTCGACCGCATCCTCCCGCCGACCAAGCTCGAGCGCGACCTGGCGCTGCAGTGCGTGCTGTCGGCGTTCGCGACCGGGTCGTTCCTGACCGGCACGGCGGTGTTCTTCACCCAGATCGTCGGGCCTGACCGGCTCCCAGGTCGGTCTCGGGCATGTCGATCTCCGGCGTGGTCACCCTGCTGCTCTCGCTCCCGCTCGGGCCGGCTCTCCGACCGCGTCGGGCGCCAAGCCGCTGTGGGCGGTCGCGAGCCTGGTCGAGGCGCTGCTCTACTTCGCCTGGCCGCTGGCCGGCGGGCATGGTCTCGTTCGTCGCCCTGCTGTCGCTGCTGGCGGCGATCAGCACCGCCGGCAACACCGGCCGCAACGTCTACCGGATCGCGGTCTTCCCGCGCGAGGTGCGGGTCCGCGCCCTGGCCTACATGCGGTCGGCCCGCAACGTCGGCTACACCCTGGGCGCGCTCGCCGGCGGCATCGCGCTGGCGATCGGCACCCGCCAGGCGATCATGGCCGTCCCGATCCTCACCGGCGGCCTGCTGGTGCTGAACGCCGTGATGGTCTCGCGCCTCCCGCCGATCGACCGGCCCGAGCCCGCCGGTCCACCGAGCGACGACGAGGACGCGACGCCCGGCGCCGCCGGCCTGGCGCAACCTCGGCTTCGTCAGCTCTCGGTCTGCAACGGCGTGCTGAACTCCAACCAGGTGCTCCTCAACGTCGTCGTGCCGCTCTGGCTGGTCGAGCGCACCGACGCGCCGCACACGCTGCTCGCCTGGCTGTTCGGCACCAACACGGTGATGGCGGTGCTCCTCCAGGTGCGTGCCTCACGCGGCTCGGAGACGGTGGACGGCGCGCTGCGGGCGGTCCGGCTCTCGGGCTGGGCGTTCATCCTGTCCTGCCTGGTCATCGGGGTGACCCACGAGACGGTCGGCTGGGTCTCGATCGTGCTGATCTGGCTCGGCCACGTCACGATCACCGGCGCCGAGCTGTGGCAGTCGGCGGCCGACTGGGGCTTCCAGTCCGAGCTGTCCGACCACCGCCGGCTCGGCGACTACCAGGGCGTCTGGGGGCTGGGCTACCAGGCGCAGCCGATCATCTTCCCGGGCCTGTTCACGTTCCTCGCCCTGCAGTGGGGCGAGCCCGGCTGGGCCGTGATCGCGGTGATCGGGGTCGCCGCGGCGGCTCGTCTCGCACCCGGCGGCGCGGGCGGCCCAGCGGTTCCTGGAGCGCGCCGGAGCGCGCCGTACCCCGACGCCCTGCGGGCGAAGGCGCGGTCGCGACCTGACGGGCATGCTCGAGGGATGGACCCCGCCGACTGGCTGCTCACCCGCGCCGAGCGCGGCAACCCGAGCACCGTCCTCGACGACCGCCACGACGGGGACCAGGCCTGGTCCACAGGCAACCTCGTGCGGCCGCTGATCCACGGCGCGACGTACTTCCCGGCGCTGTACGACGCGATCGAGGCCGCGCGCCCGGGTGACCTCGTGCTCTTCACCGACTGGCAGGGCGACGCCGACGAGCGGCTCACCGGCGAGCCGGGCAGCGAGGTCGTCGAGGTCCTGGGCCGGGCCGACGAGCGCGGGGTCGACGTGCGCGGGCTGGTCTGGCGGTCGCACACCGACCAGACCGGCTTCTTCGCCACGGAGAACCGCCACCTCGGCGAGCAGCTGCAGCAGCGCGGGGCCGAGGTGCTGCTCGACATGCGGGTCCGCACCGGCGGGTCGCACCACCAGAAGTTCGTGGTGATCCGCTACCGCGACGACCCGTCCCGCGACGTCGCGTTCGTCGGTGGCATGGACCTCGCCCACAACCGCCGCGACGACGCCGACCACGAGGGAGACCCGCAGCCGCAGGCCCTGACCGAGGAGTACGGCGACGCACCCGCCCTGGCACGACGTCCAGGTCGAGATCCACGGACCCGCCGTCTACGACGTGGAGACCGTCTTCCGCGAGCGCTGGGAGGACCCGACGCCGCTCTCGCGCAGCCCGGTCCGCAAGGTCGTCGACCTGTGGCGCCACCACGACACGTCGCCCGACGGCCTTCCCGAGCAGTGGCCGCCGCCGCCGCGCCGCGGGTCCGCACACGGTGCAGCTCCTGCGGACCTACCCGGACCTCCGGCATGGGTCGCGACTACCCGTTCGCGCAACGGCGGGGAGCGCAGCGTCGCGCGCGGCTACTCCAAGGCGATCGCGCGGGCGGAGCGGATCGTCTACGTCGAGGACCAGTACTTCTGGGGCCATGGCGTCGCCGACCCGTTCGAGGCGGCGCTGAGCGAGCAACCCCGAGCTGCGTCTGGTCGTGGTGATCCCGCTGGTGCCGGACATCGCCGGGCTCAACCGCGTGCCGCAGCTCCTCGGCCGGGAGCGGGCCCTGCGTCGGCTGATGCGGGTCGCGCCGGGCCGGGTCGCGGCGTACGGCCTGGAGAACCATGCGGGTACGCCGGTCTACGTGCACGCCAAGGTCTGCGTCATCGACGACACCTGGGCGAGCACCGGCTCCGACAACTTCAACCGCCGCTCGTGGACCCACGACTCCGAGCTCACCGCCGTGGTGCTCGACCAGGACTACGCGCGCGACCTCCGGCTGACCCTCGCCGCCGAGCACCTCGACCGGCTCGGCGACGTGGCCGAGCGCGGCCTCGACGAGGTGATGGCGGACTGCGTCGAGCCGGCCGGCATGTACGACGCGTACGCCGCCAGCCGCCGACCGGCTCGAGGAGTGGCACCGGGGCGGGCGTGCGGGGGACCGGCCGCCAGGGCGCCTGCGACCGATCCCCCTGCCCCCGCTGTCCACGCCTCACCCGTGCCTGGGCGAAGGTGCCCCTGACCTCGTCCACGACCCCGACGGCCGACCTCGGCGCCTGCGTGGCGGGACTCGTTACTGAGCCGGCGCTCCTGGCGGACCAGCAGCCAGAGGCCGATGGCCCTCACAGCCGTGCCTCGTAGACCTTGTTGAACGGCGTCTCCGCGACGCGCCGGAACCGGGTGAAGCCCGCGTCGGTGCAGACCTGGCGGATCGCCTGCTCGCCGGCCTGGGCACCCAGGGCGTAGCCGCCCGACTGGGAGATCGCGTTCGGCACGCACAGGAGCGTGGAGAAGTTGTAGTACACCCGGCCGACCGGGTTGAGGTTCTCCGCGACGGTGTCGCCGGCGGCCGGCTCGACGATCAGCCACGAGCCGTCGGCGGCCAGGGTGCTGCGCACGTGCTGCGCCGCACCGAGCGGGTCGCCCATGTCGTGCAGGCAGTCGAAGCTGGTCACCAGGTCGTAGCCGGTGCCGGAGAACGACTGTGCCCCGGCGACCTCGAACGTGACCCGGTCGGTCACGCCGGACTCGGCCGCGCGCTTGCCGGCCTCGGCGATCGAGCCGGCGTGGTAGTCGGAGCCGACGAACGTCGACGACGGGAACGCCTCGGCCATCAGGACCGTGCTGGCGCCGTGCCCGCAGCCGATGTCGGCGACCGTCGCGCCCTGCTCGAGCTTCGCCTGGGCGCCGTCGAGGGCGGGGATCCACTCGGCCACCAGGTGCGCGAGGTAGCCCGGGGCGGAAGAACTTCTCGCAGCCGGTGAACACCTGGTCGTCGTGCTCGTGCCAGCCGAGGCCGGCGCCGCTCCGGAACGCCTGCTCCATCCGCGGCACGGCGGCGATCGCACCGATGGCCAGCTCGAAGGCGCCGGGCAGGAACAGCGCGCCGTTCGGGTCGGTGAGCGCGAACGCCTTCTCCGCGGTCATCGAGTAGGTGTCGGCCGTCCGCGTCGTACTCGACGTAGCCGCCGGCCGCCTGGCCGCGCAGCCACTCGGTGACGTAGCGGGCGTTGGTGCCGGTGCGCTCGGCGAGCTCGGAGGCGGTCGCCGGTGCGTCGGCCAGGGCCCGGTAGAGCCCGAGCCGGTCGCCGAGCACGACGTTGCCGGCCGCGACGGTGGCGCCGAGGTCGCCGGCGAACTGGCCGACGAACTCCATCAGCTTGTCGGTGTCGATGGTGTCGTCTGAGTCATGGTGTGAACCTTTCCTGGGGTGGATGCTTGGCCACGGAGCATCGGTCGACCCCCTTGCAAGTGGATTGCAACCCGGCTGCAAGGGGCGAGCGGCACGGTGGGAGCGGAAGCAGCACCGACCACCACGCTGGGGAGCACCGTGCGCGCACGACCACCTGACCGATCCGGCCACGTCGATCCGCGACGGCGTGCGCGTGTACTACGAGGTGCTACGGCGACGGCCCGGACACGATCGTGTTCACCCCCGCCGACACCATCGTCGACGGCCGCATGTGGAAGGGGCAGGTCGCCTACCTCGCCCGCCACCACCGCGTGGTGGTCATCGACGGGCGGGGCAACGGCGGCAGCGACCGGCCGATCGGGTCGGAGTTCTACGGCGACCGGCAGCGGTCGCGGACCTGGTCGCGGTGATGGACGCGGTCGGCGTCGACCGGGCGCTCCTCGTCGGCCTGTGCGAGAGCTCGTGGTTCGGGCTGCTCACCGCCGCCCGTCATCCCGAGCGGGTCACCGGCGTGGTGGCGATCGCGCCCGGCGCGGCGGAGGGGACGCCGAGGCACGACCGCGGTATCGACCTGGCCGCGAACTGGGCGCGCCGACGCTCGCGGACCCGCAGGGCTGGGAGCTCTTCAACGAGGCGCGTCTGGCGACGGACTGGCCGGTCTTCCCTCGCTGGTTCTTCTCCCAGATCTGCAACGACCCGCACAGCACGAAGCTGTACGAGGACGTCGTGGAGTGGGCCGACCAGACCTCCGGCGAGGTCATGATCTCGACTGTACTACGCCGACGTACGTCGCCGACTCCCCGGAGTCGGTCGCCAGCCGAGCTGCGGAAGATCCGCTGCCCCGTGCTGGTCGTCCACGGCACCCACGACCTCTGCCAGCCGTTCGCCCGTGGAGCCCACATCGCTGCTCTCGCCGGTGCCGAGCTGCTCGTGCTCGGGCGCGCCAGCCACCTGCCGCAGGCTCGCTACCCGGTGGTGGTCAACCACGCGATCGACGACTTCGCCCGCCGGGTCGAGGCCGGTGTCGCGACCCGGCTGGCAGGACCGCCCCGGGTCCGGATCGTCCCGACCGCGCTGGAGGAGACCATGAAGGCACGAGAGCCCGACACGACGGGCTACGTCGAGCGCGACGGCGTGCGCGTCGCCTGGCAGGTGTACGGCGAGCAGCCGCGCCCGGACGACCCGGCGATCCTGCTCCTGCCGACGTGGACCATCGTCCCGGCGGAGGTCTGGAAGCTGCAGGTGCCGTACCTGGCGCGCCGGACGCGGGTGATCACCTTCGACCCGCGGGGCAACGGCGCGTCCGACCGCCCCGAGGAGACCTCGGCGTACGCGCGGGCGCAGGTGACCCAGGACGCGCTCGACGTGCTCGACGCGACCGGGACCGAGCGTGCGGTGGTGGTCGGGCTGTCGATGGGCAACCTGTACGCCCTCGACCTCGCCGCCGACCACCCCGACCGCGTGGCCGCCTGGGTCGCGATCGCTCCCTCGATCGCCGGACCTCGCGCCTTCCCTCCGGACCGCCAGGCGGCCTTCGACCGCTGGGGCGAGGACACCGGCGACGACGAGGGCTGGGGCCGCTACAACCGCTACTCCTGGCTGCGCGACTATCCCGGGTTCCTCGACTTCTTCTTCGACCAGCTCGTGCCCGAGGAGCACTCGACCAAGCTGATCGAGGACCTCGTGGGCTGGGGCCGTGGCACCACGGGCGAGGCCCTGGTCCGGGCGGAGTTCGGTCGGGCTCCGGGCGAGCGCTCGGTGGCGGAGCAGTGTGCGGACGTCACCTGCCCCGTCGTGGTCGTGCACGGCACCGACGACCGGGTCGTCCCCTATGAGGCCGGCGCGCGGCTCGCGGAGCTGACCGGCGGCACCCTGGTCACCTTCGAGGGCTCGGGCCACGGGCCGCAGGGGCGGGAGCCGGTGGCCCTGAACCGCGTGCTCGACGACACGCTGGCCGGAGTCAGCGGACCACGTCCGGTCGCACGCCGGGAGCGGGCGTCGCGCCGGCCCAAGACGGGCGCTCTTCCTCTCCTCGCCGATCGGGCTCGGGCACGTCCGCCGCGACCTGGCCATCGCCGAGGAGCTGCGCGCCCAGCACCCGGGACTCGAGGTCGAGTGGCTGTCGCAGTCGCCGGTCACCGACTTCCTCGAGCGCCAGGGGGAGACGCGTGCACCCGGCCTCGGCCTGGCTGGCCAACGAGAGCAGCCACATCGAGTCGGAGTCGGGCGAGCACGACCTGCACGCGTTCCAGGCGATCCGGCGGATGGACGAGATCCTGGTCGCGAACTTCATGGTCTTCGACGACCTGGTCCGCGAGCGCGAGTACGACCTGTGGATCGGCGACGAGGCCTGGGACCTCGACCACTTCCTGCACGAGAACCCCGCGCTCAAGCGGACGCCGTTCGCGTGGTTGACCGACTTCGTCGGCTGGGTGCCGATGGCCGACGGTGGTGAGCGCGAGGCGTTCCTCACCGCCGACTACAACGCCGAGATGGTCGAGCACGTCGCCCGCTTCCCGCGTCTGCGCGATCGGTCGGTCTTCGTGGGCGACCCCGAGGACCTGGTGCCCGACCCGCTGGGTCCGGGGCTGCCGTCGATCCGCGACTGGACGCTGGAGCACTTCGCGTTCTCCGGCTACGTGATGGGCGACCGTCCGCGATCCCGAGGAGCGGCTCCGCCTGCGGCGCCGACTCGGGTACGCCGACGACGAGGTGGTCTGCGTCGTCAGCGTGGGTGGCTCGGGGGTCGGTGCCCCGCTGCTGCGACGGATCATCGAGGCGTACGACGCGGCGTCCGCACGCGTGCCGGGCCTGAGGATGCACGTCGTCACCGGGCCACGCCTCGACCCCGCGTCGTTCCCGGCGCCGATCGGGGTCCACGTGCACGGCTTCCTGCCCGACCTCGACCTGCACCACGCCGTGTGCGACGTGGCGATCGTCCAAGGGGGACTGTCGACCACGATGGAGCTGACCGCGAACCAGCGCCCCTTCCTCTACTTCCCCCTCCGCCACCACTTCGAGCAGCAGGTACACGTGCGGCACCGGCTCGAGAGGCACGGCGCGGGCCGGGCCATGGACTACGCCACCGCCGACCCGGACACGATCGCCGACGCACTGGTGGAGGAGCTCGCCCGCGACCTGGCCTACGTGCCGGTGCCCTCCGACGGGGCGTCGAGGGCGGCTCAGCTGCTGGGGGAGCTGCTCTGAAGCAGGTCGGCGTGCACGGCGTCCCACCGGCCCGAGCCGGTCACGGCGACCAGCGGTGACACGGCGGAGCGGGCCCGCGCGGGCTCGCCGGCGCGCATCCACGCGGTGGCCGTCGCGGCGTAGACGTCGGCCCCGATGACCCACCCGGCCCCGTCGGGCGCGCTCACCCGGGCGAGGAGGGCGTCGACCTCCTCGAGCCGCTCGCCGGTCGCCGCGGCGAGCGGTGCGAGGCATCGCAGCCGGTACGCCGCCCCTGCCTCGGTGCCCAGAGCCGCCAGGCCGGTCCTGCTGAGCGCGGCCGCCTCGTCCCACCGGCCGAGGGCCAGCAACGTCGTCGCCTGCACCCCCACGGCGCTCGCGTACCACCACGGGTGGGCCGTCGGAGAGGCCTCGGCGACCGCGTCCCGGCCGTCGGCGAGGGCGGTCTCGAGGTCGCCGGAGAGCCGGGCCAGCCAGGCTCGCTGGGCGCGGAAGTAGCCGGCGTACGCGTCGTAGCCCGTCTCGCGGTTGAGCTCGAGGGCGTGGTCGACCCGGGCCAGCGCGAGGTCCCACTGGCCCGCCGAAGCAGGGACGAGGGCCGACTCGAGCACCGCCCACTGTCGCAACCAGGTCGCCCCGAGGCGGCCCAGCAGGAACAACAGCTCGTCGAGGAGGGGGCGCAGACCGGTCGCGTCACCGAGGTAGGCGTGCACCGTCTTCAGGCCGTCGAGGGAACGGGCCAGGGCCTCGTCCGACCCGGACCGGCGGGCCTCGGCGACCCCCGCCGCGGCCTGGCGGTGGGCCTCGGCGAGCCGGAGCCGGCTGCACTCGATGACGACGATCCGGGTCCGGAACAGGGCGGCGCCGAGCGTGTCGCCCAGCTCGCCGGCCCGCACCGCACCGGCCCGGTTGTGCCCCACGACCTCGTCGAGCGGGCGACCTCGCGCCACGGGGACGTCGCCGCCCAGTACCCGGAGGCTCCGGAGCTCGAGTCGGGACTCCCGGGTGCCGGCGACCAGGACCCTGGCCACGAGTGCGTCGTCCTCGGCGGGCTCGTACGCGGCGCAGGCCTCGTGGGCACGGGCGCGCTCGAGCAGCACCGTGGCCTCGAGCGCGGTGTCGCCGGCCGCCCGGGCGTCCGCGAGGGCCAGGGACAGGAGTGCGACGGCGTCGTGGAGGGCGGCCGCCCGGCGCGCGGTCCGGCCGGCCTGGAGGTAGCCGCCGGCGGCGCGCCCGGACTCGCCGGCCGCGCGGGCGTGCCCGGCCATCGCCTCCGGCCGGTCGGCCAGGAGGTCGGCGGCCCGGCGGTGGTAGGCGACGGCGACCGGTTCCGGCACGCCGGCCAGCACCGCGTCGCGCACGAGGTCGTTGACGAACGTGTAGTGGCCGTCGTGCAGTCCCATCAGCCCGGCGCTGGTGAGGCGCCCGCAGGCCAGGGCCACGTCCACCTCGGTGCGACCGAGGAGCTCGCTGACGAGGAGCGGCTCGACCCGCGTCCCCAGGATCGCGGCGGCCCGGCCCACCTCGGCGAGCTCGGGCTCGATCCGGGCGAGCTGACCGGCGACGGCGTCCGCGATGTCGTCAGGGACGCCTCGTGTGCCGGTCGCCAGCGACTGCAGGCTGGCCACGACGCTCAGCGGGTGTCCCCGGCTCCGTGCCTGCACCTCCGCGGCCCGGCCGGCGAACCCGGCCGCCACGGCGAGCGCCTCCACCGCCGACGGCGGGAGCACGTCGAGGTGCAGGGTGTCGGCCTGGGCGGTGACCTGTGCGAACTCGGGGATCGACTCGCGGCGGAGCCCGGCGAGGAGCAGCACCGGCGAGGAGGCCAGCCGGGTCCGCAGGTGCGCCAGGAGGTCGGCAGTGGCGTCCGCGGCGTACTGCAGGTCGTCGAGCACGACCAGCAGGGGTTCGCGAGCGGCCAGCCCGGCGAGCACCGCGACCACCGCGTCGAAGGAACGCCGGCGGGCGAGCTCATGGGACACCTCCGGCTCGGAGGGCAGGTCGAGCACCTCGCCGAGCTCGGGGAGCAGCCGCCCCCAGGTGGCGAGGTGCGGCCCGAGCAGGGTGGCGAGCCCGCTCGCCGGCATGGCCAGCAGCACCGGACGGAGCACGTCGAGGAACGGCTGGAGGAACAGGGAGCGCTCTCCGGGTCGGCACACGGTGGCCAGCACGACGCCACCGGTGCGGGCCGCGAGCCCGGTGGCCTCCTCGAGGAGCCGGGTCTTGCCGATGCCCGGCACGCCGGCCACCAGGACGAGCGAACCGCGTCCCGCCGCCGCGTCCGCCCAGGCGCGGTCCAGCGTCGCAAGCTCTGCTTCTCGGCCGACGAGCACGCCGCTCGCAGCGGTGTGCTGCGTGGTGGGCGCCGCGTCGAGGGCCTCCCCCCGGAGGATCGCGAGCTGGAGCCGCTGGGTCTCCTGGTCCGGATCGGCACCCAGGTCGTCGGCCAACCCGGTCGCCAGTCGCGCATAGGTGTCGAGCGCCGCCGAGGGCCGGCCGTCGGCGACCAGCGCCCGCATCACGTCGCGCTGGGCGCGCTCGTCGAGGGGATCGGCGATCGCCGCCTCGGTGGCGGCACCCAGCGCCAGGTCTGCGCGACCCGACACGGTCGCGGCCCGCGCCAGCAGGTGGCGGGCCTCCCGGCAGCGCTCGGTCGCCTCCCGCTGCAGCGCGTCGGCCCACACGCCGTACTCGTCGGCCAGGCGCCCGTCGCCGAGCAGGTCGAGCGCCCGACCCGCCGAGGCGACCGCCAGGGTGGGTTCGCCGTTGTTCAGGCGGGCGCGCGCCGTGGCGAGATGACTCTCGGCGGCATCCAGGTCGAGCTCGACCCGAGGGCCGAGGGCGTACGACGAGGCACCGGGCACCACCACGTCGTCGCCCGCGACGCGGCGGACGCGACTGGCGAGGGTTGCCAGGTTGGCCTGGGGGTCACGCGGGGGAGCGTCGGGCCAGAGGGCCTCGGCCAGTCGGTCGGTCGTGACCGGGGCTCCACGCGCGGCGGTGAGCGCGGCGACGAGCACGCGCGCCTTGCGCGTGCCGAGTCTCGGGCCGCTGAGCTCCGCGCCGTCCCGGATCACGGTCAGCGTGCGGCAGACCCCCACCCGCACCGTCACCTCGCGAGTATCCCGCCCCCGTCGGTTCGCTGCTCGTGACATTCTCGACCGGTGGGCGACTACCTGGACGCGAGTGGACGAGCCGACCGGATCGCGGGAGGCGCCCGGATGGTCCCGGTGGCGACACCGAGAGGTGACTTCCGCGTCTGGACCAAGCGCGTGGGCAACAACCCCGACCTGAAGGTCCTGCTGCTGCACGGAGGACCCGGCGCCACGCACGAGTACCTCGAGTCGTGCGACTCCTACCTGCCCGCGGCCGGGGTCGAGTACTACTTCTACGACCAGCTCGGCTCGCACTACAGCGACCAGCCGGACGAGCCGTCGCTGTGGGAGGTCGACCGGTTCGTCGACGAGGTCGAGCAGGTGCGGGTCGCGCTCGGGCTCGGCCCCGACGACTTCGTGCTCTACGGGCAGTCGTGGGGCGGTGCGCTCGCGCTCGAGTACGCCCTGGCGCACCAGGAGCACCTCAAGGGACTCGTGGTCTCCAACATGATGGCCAGCATCCCGGCGTACAACCGGTACGCCACCGACGTGCTGATGCCGGCCATGGACCAGGCGGCGCTCGCCGAGATCAAGCGGCTCGAGGCGGCCGGCGACACCGAGGGACCGGCCTACGAGGACCTGGTCAAGGAGCACCACGACGTGCTCCACGTCTGCCGGCTGCCGGCCGAGGAGTGGCCCGAGCCGGTGACGCGGGCGTTCGCGCACACCAACCGGTCGATCTACGTGCCGATGCAGGGGCCCAGCGAGCTCGGGGCCAGCGGCACCCTGGCCGAGTGGGACCGCACCGCCGACCTGCACCGGATCGACGTACCGACCCTGGTGATGGGCGCCGAGCACGACACCATGGACCCCGCCCACCTGCGCTGGATGGCCGAGCAGCTGCCGCAGGGCCGCTACCACCACTCCCCGGACGGCAGCCACCTCGCACTCGTGGACGACGCGGACACGTACTTCGCCGGACTGACGGAGTTCCTGCTCGGTCTGTAAATCGCTCGATGCCTCCGGGGCGGGCCCGTAGGCTGGTCGCACCATGTACCTCGCACGCTGACCCGACTCGCGCCCGTGGCTCCGCCCGGTGAGTCCTCCTCCGCAGCAGCGAAGGCTCGTGCATGACTGCCACCACGCTCCCCACGATCCACGTGTCCGACGTCGACGTCTGGTTCGACACCCGTCAGGTGCTGCACGGCATCGACCTGACCGCCCAGCCGGGGCGGCGGATCGGCCTGGTCGGCGAGAACGGGTCCGGCAAGACCACCCTGCTCCGGGCGATCGCCGGCACCCTGCCGGCGCGCGCCCTGGTCACGGGTGCGATCGACCGGCCCGACGACCTCGCCATGCTGGGGCAGGAGCCGGCGTTCGGTGACGACCAGACGGTCGGCGACGTGCTCGCCGGGGCGCTCTCGCCGCTCCGTCGGATGGTCGCCGAGGTCGAGCGCCTCTCCCGCGAGCTCAGCGACGAGTCGGACGAGCCCGCCCAGACGGCGTACGCCGGGGCATTGGACGTCGCGGTCGCGCATGCCGCCTGGGACGCCGACCGGCGAGCGGAGGAGGCAGCCGAACGGCTGGGGCTGGGCACCCTCGACCGCAGCCGTCGGATCGGGACCCTGTCCGGGGGACAGCGGACCCGGCTGGCCCTGGCGACGCTGATGACCACGCGGCCCGGGTGCCTGCTGCTGGACGAGCCGACCAACCACCTCGACGACCAGGCGATCGACGTCCTCTCGGCGTTCCTGCGCGACCTGCCGGGTGTCGTGCTCCTCGCCAGCCACGACCGGGTGCTGCTCGACGACGTCTGCACGGACCTGTTCGACCTCGACCCGCGACCGGACGGCGGGTTGGGCACGGACGGGCGAGGCGGGCGCCGCTTCGGGGGAGGCTGGACGGCGTACGAGGAGTACCGCGCCGCCGCCCGGAAGCGCTGGGAGGAGACGTACGCCGAGCAGCAGGAGGAGCTGGACCGGCTTCGTGGGGCGACGCGGATCGGGACCTCGGCCATCGCCCACGACCGGCCGCCGCGGGACAACGACAAGTTCATCTACGGCTTCAAGGGCGCCCGCGTCGACCGGACGCTGGCCCGACGCAAGAAGGATGCCGAACGACGACTCGAGATCGCCGAGCGTGACCAGGTGCGCAAGCCGCGACCGCCGCTGCGTCTGCGAGCCGACCTGACGGGTGCCGGTGGCGCCACCGGACGGGTGGTGCAGGTGCGCGACCTGGTGGTGGCCGGACGTCTGGTGCTGGACCGGGTCGACGTCGTCGCCGGCGAGCACCTGCTGGTGTCGGGACCGAACGGCTCGGGCAAGTCGACCCTGCTCGGGGTGCTCGCCGGGCGGCTCCAGCCGACCTCCGGCTCCGCGTCCGTCGCGGCCCGTCGGGTGGCCGAGCTCGTGCAGGACGTGCGTTTCAGCGAGCCGGGTCTGTCGGCCGGAGCGACGTACGACGCGCTGGTCGGCGCGGAGCGTGCGGCCCGGACCCCGCTGCGCGAGCTCGGTCTGGTGCCGCCCGACCGGCACGTCACCCCGGTCGCCCTGCTGTCGGTCGGCCAGCGGCGTCGCCTCGGCCTCGCCATCGCCGTCGCGGCCGAGCCGGACCTGCTCCTGCTCGACGAGCCGACCAACCACCTCTCGCTCGCCCTGGCCGGGGAGATCGAGGAGGCCCTCGGCTCGACGCCGGGCACCGTGGTCGTCGCCTCGCACGACCGCTGGCTCCGGCGTCGGTGGGCGGGGGCCGAGCTCCGGCTCTCCGCGGCCGGCCCCGGGAGCGGTGGGTGAGGCACCTTCCGGCGCCCGAAAAGGGGGCTGGGGCACCGCCCGGTGATCGGCCGGAGCCTGGCCTCAGCGGTCCAGCACCAGCCCCAGCCACTCGGCGAGCGCGACGATCTCCGCGTCGACAGCCCGTGTCATCGCCGCCGTGAACGGCACGTCCTCGTGGACCGCGTCGACGAAGAACCGCCCGGCCTTGCGGTCGGCGGTGGCGTCGAGCTTCCCGACCAGCCGGTCGCCGTGCAGGATCGGCAGCGCGAAGTAGCCCCATCGGCGGTTGGCCGCGGGCTTGTACATCTCCAGGACGTAGTCGAACTCGAAGAGGTCCTCCATCCGCACCCGGTCGCGACAGACCGGGTCGAACGGCGACAGCAGCGCGGTGCGCCCCTCGAACGGCACCCCGAGCTGGGCCGGGTCGACCCGCCACTCGCCCCTCGTGCCCTCGACCACCGCCGGCTCACCGGCCGAGCCGACATGGATCGGCTCGCCGGGAATCACGGTGCCCTTCGCACGGGCGATCCCGAGCCCGCGGAGGCGGCACTCGTCGCGGATCCGGTGCGCCTCGTCGAGCGGGACCGCCTCGACCCCGGACGGGTAGACGCGTGCGGCCAGGTCGTACTTCCGGTGGCTGCCGTCGCGGCCGTTGATCGCGACCTCCCCCTGCCCGAGGAGGAGCGACAGCATCATCCGGACGTTGCGGTCGGTGTTCCACCCCGACGACCGGAACGGCACCTGCGCGGTGGCGTGCACCTGGCGCGACGCGAGCGGGCCGTCGGCGTCGAGCGCGTCGAGCACCTCGGTGCGGAACAGCTCGTTCGCCTCGAGCCAGTCGCGGGCGCGCTCCCACGGGGGGTAGCGCTCCATCTCGGCCAGGTGCAGACGGAGGTCCGCCATCGGCCGGATGCCGTCGCCGTCGTCGTAGAGCTCGCGCTGCTCGAGCAGGTCGACGAGGTCCACAGGTTCGTACGACGACCCCATCCGAGTCCAGGACACCAGGTCGTAGCTCGGCGCGATCGCCGCCGTGGGCTCGACCGGGAGCGCGGTCAGGTGCTCGACCATCGACAGCAGGTCGGTCGGGCGGTGCGCGTCGAGCCCCGTGGCACGCAGCACGATCCGCCGCGCGTCGGCCCGGGTCAGCTCGTGCATGTGGCGACGCTAGTGGAGCCCGCCGACCGTAATCCGGTTGAGCGGCTCCGCCCGGACCGATTGACTGACCGGCACATGCAGATCACCTCTGGCAAGGCCACCCTGTCCGCGGAGTCCCACGGGACCGGCGAGCCCACCGTCCTGCTCATCCATGCGGGCGTCACCGACCAGCGCAGCTGGTCACACGTCGTCGACCGGCTGCCCGACCACCGCTGCCTCACCTACGACACACGGGGGTATGGCCGGACGACCTACGAGCCGGAGGACGGCTGGTCCTATGTCGGCGACGCACTCGCCGTCCTCGATGCCCACGACGTCGACGCAGCGGTGTTGGTCGGAGCGTCGAACGGTGGTCGGACCGCGATCGACCTGACCCTGGCCCACCCGGACCGCGTGCGGGGTCTCGCTCTCATCGGCCCCGCCATCAGTGGCGCTCCCGACCAGGAGGTCGAGGACGCGGTGAAGCCGCTCGAGCGCGCCCTGGACGCCGCCGAGGAGGCGGGCGACCTCGAGGAGGTCAACCGGCTCGAGGCCCACCTGTGGCTCGACGGGCCGCTGGCCGATGAGGGACGTGTCGCCGGCCCGGTGCGCGACCTCTTCCTCGAGATGAACGCCCAGGCGCTCGCCGCCCCGGACCCCGGCGAGCGGACCGCCGCCGTGCCGGCGTGGCACCGGCTCGAGGCGATCGACGTTCCCACTCTTGTCCTGGTCGGTGCGCTCGACCTCCGGGAGATCCGGGACGGTTGCGAGCACGCCGCGCGCGACATCCCAGGAGCGCGGCTTGTCGTCGTCCCCGACGTGGCCCACCTGCCGCACCTCGAGGGTGACCCGGCCACGCTGGAGGAGATCACGGCGTTCGTCGCCGGCCTCTGAGACCGAGCCCCGGCGTGGAGTCCGCGGAGTGGTCGCCCCGCTGCTAGGGTCGGCAGCGCTCGACATCCTTTAACGATCCGTCCTGTGAGGCGGAGAAGGAGGTACGGCGTGCCCCTGCATGCGCCCGCTCTGCTCGTCCTCGAAGACGGCCGGACCTTCCGCGGGGAGGCCTACGGCGCCGCGGGTGAGACCTTCGGTGAGGCGGTGTTCGCCACCGGGATGACGGGCTACCAGGAGACGCTCACCGACCCGTCGTACCACCGCCAGGTCGTGGTGATGACCGCCCCCCACGTCGGCAACACCGGGATGAACGACGAGGACCCCGAGTCCTCACGCATCTGGGTGGCCGGCTACGTCGTCCGCGATCCCGCCCGTGTCCCCTCCAGCTGGCGCTCGCGCCGCCCGCTCGGCGACGCGCTGCGCGACCAGGGAGTCGTCGGGATCTCCGGCATCGACACCCGGGCCCTGACCCGCCACCTGCGCGAGCGCGGGGCGATGCGGGTCGGGATCTCGTCGACCGAGGCCGACCCCTCGGCCCTGCTGGAGCGGGTGAGGTCGTCGGCGGAGATGGCCGGCGCCCATCTCTCCGACGAGGTGTCCACCGCCGAGGCCTACGTCGTCCCCGCGGTGGGCGAGCGCCGCTTCACGGTCGCGGCGGTCGACCTCGGGATCAAGGCGAACACCCCGCGGATGATGGCCGAGCGCGGGATCGAGACCCACGTGCTCCCGGCCGCGGCGACGCTCGACGACGTGCGTGCCGTCGACCCCGACGGGCTCTTCTTCTCCAACGGCCCCGGCGACCCGGGCGCGACGACCGGCCAGGTCGAGCTGCTCCGCGGCGCCTTGGAGCTGGGCCTGCCCTACTTCGGCATCTGCTTCGGCAACCAGCTCTTCGGCCGGGCGCTCGGCTTCGAGACCTACAAGCTCACCTACGGCCACCGCGGCATCAACCAGCCGGTCCTCGACCGGACCACCGGCAAGGTCGAGGTCACCGCGCACAACCACGGCTTCGCGGTGCGCGCGCCCCTCGACGCCGCCACCAGCACGCCGTACGGCGAGGCGACCGTGAGCCACGTCTGCCTCAACGACGACGTGGTCGAGGGGCTCGAGCTGCGCGACGGCGGGGGAGCGCTGCGCGCCTTCTCGGTGCAGTACCACCCCGAGGCCGCCGCCGGCCCCCACGACGCGGCCTACCTCTTCGACCGCTTCGCCGATCTGATGGCGTCCGAGTGGTCTCGACTCCGCTCGACCAGCGGAGGGCGCCTCCTCGTCGGTCGAGCGAAGTCGAGACCACGACGGAGGGGACGCCTGATGCCGAAGCGCACCGACCTCACCAGCGTCCTGGTCATCGGCAGCGGGCCGATCGTGATCGGGCAGGCCTGCGAGTTCGACTACTCCGGCACCCAGGCCTGCCGGGTGCTGCGCGAGGAGGGTCTCCGGGTGATCCTGGTGAACTCCAACCCCGCCACGATCATGACCGACCCGGAGTTCGCGGACGCGACGTACGTCGAGCCGATCACGCCGGAGTTCGTCGAGCAGGTGATCGCGCACGAGCAGCCCGACGCCCTGCTGGCGACCCTCGGCGGGCAGACCGCGCTGAACTGCGCGATGAGCCTGGCCGCGAACGGCGTGCTCGAGAAGTACGGCGTCGAGCTGATCGGCGCGAGCATCGAGGCGATCGAGAAGGGCGAGAACCGCGAGACCTTCAAGCAGATCGTCGAGGCGCTGCCGCCGGAGTGGGGTGCCGAGGTCGCGGCGTCGGTGATCTGCCACTCGATGGACGACTGCCTCGCGGCCGCGGCGCAGCTGGGGCTCCCGGTCGTCGTCCGCCCCAGCTTCACCATGGGCGGCGCCGGCTCCGGCCTTGCCTACGACGAGGACGACCTGCACCGCATCGCCGGCCTCGGCCTGTCGCTCAGCCCCACCACCGAGGTGCTCCTCGAGGAGTCGATCCTCGGCTGGAAGGAGTACGAGCTCGAGGTGATGCGCGACCGCGCCGACAACGTCGTGATCGTCTGCTCGATCGAGAACGTCGACCCGATGGGCGTGCACACCGGCGACTCGATCACCGTCGCGCCCGCGCTGACCCTGACCGACCGGGAGTACCAGCGGCTGCGCGACATCGCGATCGGCGTCATCCGCGAGGTCGGCGTGGACACCGGCGGCTGCAACATCCAGTTCGCCGTCAACCCCGACGACGGCCGGATCGTGGTGATCGAGATGAACCCACGCGTGTCCCGGTCGAGCGCCCTCGCGTCCAAGGCGACCGGCTTCCCGATCGCGAAGATCGCCGCGAAGGTCGCGATCGGCTACACCCTCGACGAGATCCCCAACGACATCACCACCCGGCCCGACGGCCAGAGCACGCCGGCCAGCTTCGAGCCGACGCTCGACTACGTCGTGGTGAAGGTGCCGCGCTTCGCCTTCGAGAAGTTCCCGGGCGCCGACCCCACCCTCACCACCCACATGAAGTCGGTCGGCGAGGCGATGGCGATCGGCCGCAACTTCACCGAGGCGCTGCAGAAGGCGCTGCGCTCGCTGGAGAAGCCCGAGGCGGTCTTCGACTGGCACCAGGAGTGGGTGGAGCTCGACAAGGAGGCGCTCCTGGAGCAGATCGCGGTCCCGCACGACGGCCGGCTGAAGCTGGTCATGGACGCGATCCGCGCAGGCGCGACGCCGGAGGAGATCTTCGACGCGACCCGGATCGACCCGTGGTTCGTCGACCAGCTGGCCCTGATCAACGAGGTGGCCGCCGAGGTGACCGCGGCCCCCGAGCTGACGCCCGACCTGCTGCGCCTGGCCAAGCGGCACGGCTTCTCCGACGCCCAGATCGGCAAGATCCGCGGGATGACCGCCGACGTCGTGCGCGGGGTCCGGCACGCGCTCGGGCATCCGGCCGGTCTTCAAGACCGTCGACACCTGCGCCGCCGAGTTCGCCGCGGCCACGCCGTACCACTACTCGTCGTACGACGAGGAGACCGAGGTCGCGCCGCGCGCGACGCCCCGCCGTGATCATCCTCGGCTCGGGGCCCAACCGGATCGGCCAGGGCATCGAGTTCGACTACTCCTGCGTGCACGCGTCGCTGGCGCTCGGCCAGGGCGAGGGCGGCGCCGGCTTCGAGACGATCATGGTCAACTGCAACCCCGAGACCGTCTCGACCGACTACGACACCTCCGACCGGCTCTACTTCGAGCCGCTCACCCTCGAGGACGTGCTCGAGGTGGTGCACGCCGAGCAGCAGGCCGGTCCCGTCGCCGGGCGTCATCTGCCAGCTCGGCGGCCAGACCCCGCTCGGGCTCGCCCAGGGCCTGGCCGACGCCGGCGTGCCGATCGTCGGGACCACCCCCGCGGCGATCCACCTGGCCGAGGAGCGCGGCGCCTTCGGCCGCGTGCTCGCCGAGGCCGGCCTCACCGCGCCGATGCACGGCATGGCCTCGTCGTACGACGAGGCCCAGGCGATCGCCGCCGAGATCGGCTACCCGGTGCTGGTGCGCCCGTCGTACGTGCTCGGCGGCCGCGGCATGGAGATCGTGTACGACGACGGTGCGCTCGAGGGCTACATCGCCCGGGCCACCGCGATCAGCCCCGAGCACCCGGTCCTGGTCGACCGGTTCATCGACGACGCGGTGGAGATCGACGTCGACGCGCTGTTCGACGGCGACGAGCTCTTCCTCGGCGGGGTCATGGAGCACATCGAGGAGGCCGGCATCCACTCCGGCGACTCGGCCTGCGCCCTCCCGCCGATCACCCTGGGCGACCGCGAGATCGGGCGCATCCGCGAGGCGACCGAGGCGATCGCCCGCGGCGTCGGCGTCCTCGGGCTGATCAACATCCAGTTCGCGCTGGGCTCCGACGTCCTCTACGTGCTCGAGGCCAACCCCCGGGCGAGCCGGACCGTGCCCTTCGTCTCCAAGGCGACCGCGACCCCGCTGGCCAAGGCCGCGGCGCGGGTGATGATGGGCGACCCGATCAAGCAGCTGCGGGCCGAGGGGCTGCTCCCGGCCTCCGGCGACGGCGGCACCCTGCCCGGCGACTCGCCGATCGCGGTGAAGGAGGCGGTGATGCCCTTCAACCGCTTCCGCCAGCCCGATGGCCGCTACGTCGACACCGTGCTCGGGCCGGAGATGAAGTCGACCGGCGAGGTGATGGGCTTCGACGCCGACTTCGGCCGCGCCTTCGCCAAGGCTCAGGCCGCGGCGTTCGGGTCGCTGCCGGTGACCGGCAAGGTCTTCGTCTCGATGGCCAACCGCGACAAGCGCTCGATGATCTTCCCGATCAAGGTGCTGGCCGACCTCGGCTTCGAGATCCTCGCGACCCAGGGCACGGCCGACGTCCTGCGCCGCAACGGCGTGCCCGCGACCGTCGTCCGCAAGCACTTCGACGGCCCGGGACCGAACGGCGAGCCGACCACGGTCCAGCTGATCGCGGACGGCGACGTCGCGCTGGTCGTGAACACGCCGCACGGGTCGTCGGGCAGCGGCGGCTCGGTGCGCGTCGACGGCTACGAGATCCGCACCGCCGCCGTCCGCGCCAACGTCCCGTGCATCACCACGGTGCAGGGCCTCGGGGCCGCCGTGCAGGGCATCGAGGCCCGCATCCGGGGCGACATCGGCGTCAGGTCGCTGCAGGACTGGGCGCGGCGCGCGTGACGGCGTACGACCGTCTCTTCCGCGGCGTCCTGACCCGGATCGACGCCGAGCGGGCGCACCACCTGGGGTTCCGGGCCCTCCGCACGGGTCGGCCGGCGGCCCGGGCCGTCGATCCGGACGCCGCGCCGCCCGGTCGAGGCGATGGGGCTGTCCTTCCCGAACCCGCTCGGGCTCGCCGCCGGCTTCGACAAGAACGCCGTCGGCATCGACGCGCTCGCGGCGCTCGGCTTCGGCTTCGTGGAGGTCGGCACCGTGACCGCGCTGGCCCAGCCGGGCAACCCGCGCCCGCGGCTGTTCCGCCTCCCCGAGGACCGGGCGATCGTCAACCGGATGGGCTTCAACAACGAGGGCGCCGAGGCCGTCGCCCGCCGTCTCGAGCGCCGTGCGCGGTCCCTCGACCGTCGTGAGCGCCGGGTGGCGGGTCGGATCGGGCAGCGGCCGCAGCGGCGGCCCGTCCTGGGGATCAACATCGGCAAGTCCAAGGTGGTGCCCGACGACGACGAGCGCGCGGTGCTCGACGACTACGCGTTCAGCGCGCGCCACCTCGCGCCGTACGCCGACTACCTCGTCGTCAACGTCTCCTCGCCGAACACCCCCGGACTGCGGTCCCTGCAGGCCGTCGACCGGCTGGCCCCGCTCGTCGACGAGGTACGCCGGGTGGCCGACGACGCCGCGAACCGCCCGATCCCGCTCTGCGTGAAGATCGCCCCGGACCTGGCCGACGAGGACGTCGTCGCGGTGGCCGAGCTGGCCCGCGACCGTGGTCTGGACGGCCTGATCGCCACCAACACCACGATCTCGCGAGCCGGTCTGCGGACGCCGGCCGCCGACGTCGAGGCGCTCGGCGCCGGCGGGCTCTCCGGGCCGGTGCTGCGGCAGCGGTCGGTGGAGGTGCTCCGGCTGCTGCGCTCACGCGACCGGGACCTGACGATCATCTCGGTCGGCGGCGTCTCCAGCGCCCACGACGTCGACGAGCGACTGAAGGCAGGGGCGACCCTGGTGCAGGCCTACACCGGCTTCGTCTACGGCGGACCCCTCTGGCCGCGCCGGGTCCTGCGCGAGCCGGCCGGATGACCGCACCCGGCCCGCTGCACGTCCGGGGAGAGGTGCTCGCGACGAAGACCGTCGGCGCCTACCAGCACCTCAGCCTGGTCGTGCCCGGGATGGGGGAGCGGTCGCGGCCGGGCAGCTTCCTCGCCGTCTCGGTCGGCGACGGACACCTGGCCCGCCGCGCGTTCTGGATCCATCGGGTGGGCCCGATGGGCGGCCACCGGGCGGTGGTCGAGATCGTCGTCGAGCCGCGGGGTCCGGGGAGCCGCCGGCTGGCCGCTCTGCCTGCCGGCGCGCCGGTCGAGGTCACCGGGCCGCTGGGGCGCCCCTTCTCGCTGCCCCGAGAGCCGGCGCGCTGCCTGCTCGTCGGCGAGGGGTACGCCGCGGCGTCCCTGACGACCCTGGCCGAGCGGCTTCGCGAACGCGGCTGCGGCGTCCGGCTGGTGCTCGGCGGTGCCGACGACGCTCACGTGCTCGAGCCGCTCGAGTCGCGTCGCAGCGTGGGGCAGATCGAGGTGGTCCTCGGCGACCTGACGGCGTCGGTGGTGGCCGCGCTGACGGACGTGGACATCGTCTACGTCGCGGCCTCGACGCCGCGGCAGCGCTCCGTGGCCGCGGCCGTCTCCGGAGCGGACGTCACCTGCCAGGTCGCCCTCGAGCGCCCGCTGACGTGTGCGACCGGCCTCTGCCGCGGCTGCCCCGTCCCGGTGCTGGACGACGCCGGTGAGACGCACGTCGTCCGTGCCTGCGTGGACGGCCCGGTCTTCCGCGCCGAGCGCGTCGACTGGGAGGCGCTGGCGTGACCGGCAGCGGCGGCTGGCCCTTCACCAACCCGGTGCTCACGGCGTCCGGCTGCGGGGGAAACGGTCGCGACCTCGCGGCGTACGGCGACCTGTCGTCGCTGGGCGGCTTCGTCACCCGCTCGGTGACCTTGCAGCCGCGTCCGGGCGGCGCCGAGCCGCGGATCGTCGAGTCACCGAGCGGGCTGGTCAACGCCATCGGCCTGCAGAACCCCGGCGTCACCGCTTGGCTCGACGACGAGCTCGCGCCCCTGGTCGAGCTCGGCGCGACCGTCGTCGTGAGCATCGCCGGCCACTCCCTGGGTGAGTACGCCGAGCTGACGCGCACCCTCGGCCGGAGCCCCGGGGTCGCCGCGCTCGAGGTCAACCTGTCGGCGCCCGACCCGCTCGGCAGCGGCCTGCTCGACGCGCGCGAGCCGTTCCAGGCGGCCAGCGTGATCGGCTCCTGCCGGCGCGACCTGCGCGAGGGTGTGCTGCTCCTGGCCAAGCTGCGCTGCGACGTGGCCCGGGTGGCCGAGGTCGCCCGGGCCGTGACCGAGGCGGGCGCGGACGCGGTCGTCGTCGGGAACGCCCTGCCGGCCGCGCTGCCCGACGGCCGAGCGGGTGGCCTCAGCGGCCCGGCGATCCGGCCCCAGGCGCTCCGCTGCGTCGCCGAGGTCGTGCGCGCCCTGCCCGACACCCCGGTGATCGGCTGCGGCGGCATCATGGACGCCGACGACGCTCGTGCCCACCTGGCCGCCGGAGCCCGCGCCGTGCAGGTCGGCACCGCCCTGTTCCACGACCCGACGGCGGCGTTCCGGATCGCCGCGCAGCTCGCGACCGCGGTCGCACCAGCCCTTCGAGAGGACCAGAGATGACCACCTTCGGAGCCCGCCTCCACACCGCTGTGCAGGAGCGTGGCCCGTTGTGCGCGGGCATCGACCCCCACACCGCGCTGCTGCACGAGTGGGGCTTGGACGACGACCTGGCCGGGCTGCAGCGGTTCGCCCTGACGGCGGGAGAGGCACTGGCGCCGCGCGTGGCGGTGGTGAAGCCGCAGTCGGCGTTCTACGAGCGCTTCGGCAGCCGGGGCATCGCGGTGCTGGAGCGGCTGATCACCACCTGTCGCTCGGCCGGCGCCCAGGTCCTCCTCGACGTGAAGCGCGGCGACATCGGCTCGACCAGCCAGGCGTACGCCGACGCCTACCTCGACCAGGCGTCGCCCCTCGCCGTCGACGCGATCACCGCCAGCCCCTACCTCGGCTTCGGCTCGCTCACCCCGATGATCGACACCGCCCGCAAGCACGACGCCGGCGTCTTCGTGCTCGCGCTCACGTCCAACAAGGAGGGTCCCGAGGTGCAGGAGGCGCGCACCGAGGACGGCACCGTGGCCGACACCGTCCTCGACCACCTCCGCGCGCTCAACGCCGGGGCTGAGCCGCTCGGATCGTTCGGGGCGGTCATCGGCGCCACCATCGACGGCAGCGGCCACCGGCTCGACATCGGTGGCCCGGTCCTCGCGCCGGGCTACGGCGCGCAGGGCGGCACCGTCGACGACCTGCGCCGGATCTTCGGAGCGGGGGTCGGCCACGTCCTGCCCAGCACGTCCCGCGAGCTGCTGCGGGTGGGCCCCGACGGGCTGGGCGCGGCCGCCGACCGGCTCAACGAGCGGCTCCGCGAGCTGCAGGCATGAGGGGACCGGCCGCCGTGGCGGCCGGCCTCCTCCTGGCCTCGCTCCTGAGCGGGTGCGGCGGCGGCTCGGACTACTGCGGCGCCGTCCGGGACCACCAGTCCGACCTCGGGTCGATCGCCCACGGCCACCAGCGCACGGCACTGCTGCAGGCGCTGCCGATCTTCGAGGACCTGCAGGGCAAGGCGCCCGACGACGTCGCCGACGACTGGGAGCTGCTCGTGACCCGCATCCGGGCCCTCGACACGGCTCTGACGCACGCCGGCGTCGACCCCGCGACGTACGACCCGACCCACCCGCCGGCCGGGCTCAGCGCGGAGGACCGGAGCCTGATCCGGCGTGCGGCCGCTCAGCTCGCGGCCTCGGACACGCAGCAGGCGTTCACCACGGTCCAGCAAGAGGTGCTCGACGTGTGCCACACGCCGCTCGACCTCTAGGCCACGACCACCCGAGACCGCGCCGCTGCCGGGCTAGGGCTGCAGGTAGGGCAGCAGGACGACCTTCCAGCCCTTCGCGCGCATGCCGCGCGACCGGACGTGCGTGACCGCCTCGCCCGCGGCGTCGTCGAGGGTGCTGAACGTGCCGATCCAGTCGCCGTCGATGAGCAGGTTGTAGCCGACGTGCTCCGGCTGCGACGGGTGCCAGCCCTCGATCACGCGCACCCGGGAGGACCTGTCGGTCCAACGCCTGGGGCTGCGGTTCACGTCCCCAGTCCTCACGTGCTCATCATCGCGTGCCCGCCGTCGCGGCGAGGGGCTTTGCGCCATTCGGTGACCCCGGTTGTCCCCGAGAGGCGTCACGATCACCCCGCGCGCGGGATGTCGGCGCCGGTCGGCCGGTACTCGACGAGCAGGGTGCGGCCGTCCAGGGTGCGGGTCTCGTGGAGCCCGAGGTCGTGGGAGCCGATGCCATCGAACGCCGGCTCCCGGCCCGCCTCGCCTGCGGTGAGCGGGAACACCATCAGCCGGAGGCGGTCGACCAGGCCGGCGTCGAGGGCCTGTCGGGCGATCGAGAGGCTCCCGATGGTCCGCAACGGGGTCTCGCCCTCGGACTTCATGCGGGAGATCTCCTCCACCAGGTCGGCTCGCTGGAGCCGCGCGTGCGGCCACGCGACCTCGTCGAGCGTCCGCGAGAAGACGACGGTCTCGAGTCGCGACATCCGCTCCCACGAGTCGTCCCGGTGCTCCTCGGGCAACGACGCGAGCATCTCGTAGGTGCGGCGTCCCATGATCGCGACCTGCGGCGCGTGCCCTCGGCCGCGATCCACTGCTCCAGGTCGGGACCGAGGTACCCGAAGTACCCGGGCAGCCCGTCGGACCCGGCGAAGCCGTCCACCGAGACGAACAGGTCCACCGTGAGTGTCGTCGACATCGCGTCCTCCAGGTCCGGGATCAGTGCGCCGTCGGCCGGTAGACGAGCAGCTGGGTGCGGCCGTCGAAGGTCCTGGTCTCGAGCAGCTCGAGGTCGTAGTCGTCCGCACCCGCGAGGATCGGCGTCGTTCCGGTCCGTCCGGAGATCACCGGGAAGAGCGTGCAGCTCGATGCGGTCGACGAGTCCGGCGACCATGAGCGACCGGTTCAGCGACAGGCCGGCCTGGGAGCGCAGCGGCACGTCCGACTCCTCCTTGAGCCGGGTCACGATCTCCGCCGCGTCGCCGCGGACGATGGTCGCGTCCGGCCAGCCCAGGGTGTCGGTCAACGTCGAGGAGATCACGGTCGCCGGCATGCGATACGTGCGGACGTTCCACTCGTCCCGCGTGTGTGGATCAGCGTCGTCGCGCATGATCTCGGCGATCTCCCGGAACGTGGTGGCCCCGTAGACCATGCGTTGCTCGGAGTCGAACAGCGAGGCGCGGTAGGCCAGCAGCTCGGGTCCCTGCTTGCTCCAGTAGCCGCCCCAGTCGCCGTCGGGACCGTAGGTCCCGTAGCCGTCGACGGTGGAGAAGACGTCCCACGTGTAGCTGGCGGTCATCGGGTTCCCTTCCTGCTCGGTCTCTCGATCATCGGCCAGGTCGTGCGCGCCGACAACGATTCGACGTGAGGGGAATCCACGGTGGGGGAGCACTACCCCTCGTTCGCCTCGACGAGGGACGTGGCCAGGGGTGACCGCTCGTAGAGGACCACGCGCCCGGAGCGGCGGCGAACGGCGAGCCCGCTCGCGTGGAGCACGCGCAGGTGTCGGCTCACCACCGAGGGCGACTGAGCCAGGTCCCCGGCCAGCTGGGTGGTCGAGGTCGGCGCCGCGAGGCTCCGCAGGATCAGCGCTCGGTTGGCCCCGAGCAGCGCCTCGAGCGAGGCGTGGTCGCGAGCCGACGGCGAACGGCGTACGTCCTCCCAGACCCGTGCGGCGCCGCGGGCGCCGTACGCGATCTGGAAGGTGCCCGGCACCGTGTGCGTGATGATGCAGCTGGGATAGGCGAAGACCGAGGGCACCAGGACGAACGAGGCGTCCTGGTGGTGATGGTCCGGACCGGGATGCTCGATGGTGAGCGTCTGGCCCGAGATGCCGATCGCGACGTCGAGGTCCTGCAGCACGGCGAACAGACCGTCCACCGGCAGGCGGGACGCGCGGTAGGAGACGTCGTCCTCGAGCGCGGTCCGGATCCGGGGCCAGTACGGGTCGATGGCCTCGGACCAGTAGTGGTGCAGCGCCGCCGCCAGCACCCGGCCGGCGTCGGCACCCTCCCCGAGCAGGTCGCGTACGAGGGTTGGCCAGTTCTCGTCCGGCCACGGCTCCGTCAGGTCGTGGGCGAGCTGCCGGTCGTCGAGCGCAGCGACCGCGTCGAGCTGGTCGTCGAGGGTGTGGCGGCCGGTCACGGCCGGGAAGAGGAAGTCCGGAACCCATCGCGCGTCGCCGCCCATGAGGGCCAGGAGCAGATCGAGGGTCCCGTCACCGAGGCGGGGGCGCACGGCGGAGATCCAGGGCGCGTGGACGGACCCCTCGACCGGTCGGCCGAGCCGGCACACGCTCGCGGCGAGCTCGGCCAGCGGCGAGAACCCGAAGACGGTGTTCCCCACGGTCCCGGCGTCGAGCTCGAGCTCGATCACGGTCGTTCGTCCTCTCCGAACCGGACCGTCGGCATCGCCCGGCTGGAGATCCGATCGGCGGCCTCACGGTAGCTCCCGCCACCGATGCCCGTTCGAGGGTCCCGTTGCCGGTGCCACGCAGGGCTGACTAGATTGTCGGCGTTCCGACTCCCCCCGTCGGACACAGCGTCGGACACAGAGGCGACCAGGCGGCGACACAGCCGACACCGTGCTCGTTGGACAAAGGATGTGCCTTGGCTCTCCCACCGCTCACTCCCGAGCAGCGCCAGGCGGCCCTCGACAAGGCTGCGGCCTCCCGCCGCGAGCGCGCCGAGGTGAAGAACCGTCTCAAGAACTCCGGAGCGTCGATCTCGGACGTCCTGCACGACGGTCAGCGCAACGAGGTGATCGGCAAGATGCGCGTCGTCGACCTGCTCTGCTCGATGCCCGGCGTCGGCAAGGTGCGGGCCAAGCAGCTGATGGAACGCATCGGCATCGCCGACAGCCGCCGCGTCCGAGGGCTCGGCGCCAAGCAGGTGGCGGCACTCGAGCGCGAGTTCGCCCCCGGCGAGTGACCGGGTCCGACTCCGGCGCACGGCCCACCACCTCGCGTACCCGGCTGACCGTCCTGGCCGGCCCGACCGCGGTCGGCAAGGGCTCGGTGTCCGCGGACATCCGCGCCCACCATCCCGAGATCTGGATCTCGATCTCGGCCACCACGCGTGCGCCCCGACCCGACGAGCAGGACGGCGTGCACTACTGGTTCGTCTCCGAGGAGGAGTTCGACCGGATGGTCGAGGCGGACGAGCTGCTGGAGTGGGCGGTCGTGCACCGCGCGGCCCGCTACGGCACTCCGAGGGCCCCGGTGGAGGAGATGCTCGCGGCCGGTCGACCCGCCCTGCTGGAGATCGACCTGCAGGGCGCGCGCCAGGTGCAGGCCGCGATGCCGGAGGCGGTGATGGTGTTCCTGGCACCACCGTCGTGGGACGAGCTGGTCCGCCGGCTCGTCGGCCGCGGCACCGAGACGACCGACGAGCGCGAGGCGCGCCTGGCCAGCGCCCGTCTCGAGCTGGCCGCCGAGGCGGAGTTCGACGTGACCATCGTCAACACTGAAATTCACGATGCCGCCGAGGAGTTGGTAGCCTTGATGGTCGGCCCACCTGGCCGTTCGTGATCCCGACTTCTTTCTGTGAGGCTGTTGCGTGTCTGCCCCCACCCCCGCTGCCGAGGGCGTGACCAACCCCTCGATCGACGACCTGCTGACCAAGACCGACAGCAAGTACAAGCTGGTCCTCTACAGCGCGAAGCGCGCGCGCCAGATCAACGCCTACTACTCCCAGCTCGGTGAGGGCCTGCTGGAGTACGTCGGCCCGCTCGTGGAGACCCATGTCCAGGAGAAGCCGCTGTCGATCGCGCTGCGCGAGATCAGCGACGACCTGCTGACCTGCGAGGACGTCGACCCGGCCGAGCTCGCCGCCGAGGAGGAGGCCAAGAAGGCCGCCGCCCTCGAGTCCGGCTTCTCGGGCGACAACTGACGCACCGCGCGACCATGACCGACAGGGCCGTGCCCGGTGCTCCCTCGGGAGCCGGGTCGCGGCCCGTCGTCGTTCGGGACGCCCCGTCCCTCGGCTCCTCACGAACCATCGTCCTCGGGGTGTCGGGCGGCATCGCCGCGTACAAGGCCGCCGAGCTGCTCCGCCGCTTCACCGAGACCGGTCACGACGTGACCGTCGTGCCGACGCCGTCCTCGCTGCACTTCGTCGGTGAGGCGACCTGGGCCGCGCTCTCGGGCAAGCCCGTCACCACCCAGGTCTGGGAGTCGGTCCACGAGGTGCCCCACGTGCGCATCGGTCAGTCCGCCGACCTGGTCGTGGTCGCGCCGGCGACCGCCGACCTGCTGGCACGAGCCGCTCACGGGCGCGCCGACGACCTGCTCACCAACGTGCTCCTGACGGCCCGCTGCCCGGTGGTCTTCGCCCCGGCCATGCACACCGAGATGTGGGAGCACGCCGCCACCCAGGCCAACGTCGCGACCCTGCGGGCGCGGGGCGCGCTCGTGATCGAGCCCGCTGTGGGCCGGCTCACCGGCGCCGACTCCGGCAAGGGCCGGCTTCCCCGAGCCCGACGAGATCTTCGCGATCTGCCAGGACGTCCTGGCCCGCGGGGTCGGGGTGGCCGACCTGCGCGGCCGCACCGTCGTGGTCTCCGCCGGTGGCACCCGCGAGCCGCTCGACCCGGTGCGCTACCTCGGCAACCGCTCGTCGGGCCGCCAGGGCATCGCCCTCGCCAGGGCCGCTGCGGCCCGGGGTGCCGAGGTGACCCTGGTCGCCGCGAACGTCGAGCTGCCCGACCCGGCCGGCGTGAAGGTGGTGCGGGTCGAGACCACCGAGGAGCTGCGCGACGCCGTCGTCTCGGCGGCGGTCTCCGCCGACGCCGTCGTGATGGCCGCGGCGCCGGCCGACTTCCGACCGGTGTCGGCCACCGACACCAAGATCAAGAAGTCCGGTGACGGCTCCGCCCCGATCCTCGAGCTCGCCCAGACCCCCGACATCCTCGCCGAGCTCGCCCACGACCGGCTCCGGCCCGGGCAGGTCGTGGTCGGCTTCGCCGCCGAGACCGGCGACGACACCGGCTCGGTGCTGGAGCTCGGCCGGGCCAAGCTCGCCCGCAAGGGCTGCGACCTGCTCGTCGTCAACGACGTCCGCGGGGGAGCCGTCTTCGGTGCCGACGACAACCAGGCCGTGATCCTGGGCGCCGACGGCGCCTCGGTCGACGTACCGCCCGGGCCGAAGACCGCCCTCGCCCACGCCGTCTGGGACGAGGTCGCCCGCCGGCTCGAGCCGGCGACGCCCGGCTGACCAGCCGTCGGCCGGATGCGGGAACTCGCCCCGGCTCCCGCTATCGTGACCGCCGATCGACGCCAGAGTGAACCAGGAGCACCAGACACCGTGACCGGACGCCTCTTCACCTCCGAATCCGTGACCGAGGGACATCCCGACAAGATCGCCGACCAGATCAGCGACTCGGTCCTCGACGCCATGATCAGCCAGGACCCTCACAGCCGCGTCGCGGTCGAGACCCTGCTCACCACCGGCCTGGTGGTGGTCGCCGGCGAGGTGACCACGACCGGCTACGTCGACATCAAGCAGATCGTCCGCGACCGGATCCTGACGATCGGCTACGACTCCTCCGAGAAGGGCTTCGACGGCGCCTCGTGCGGCGTGATGGTGGCGATCGGCGGCCAGTCCGGCGACATCGCCCAGGGCGTCGACACCGGCCACGAGTCGCGCACCGGCTCGGTCGACGCGATGGACAAGCAGGGCGCCGGCGACCAGGGCCTGATGTTCGGCTACGCCTGCGACGACACCGACGTGCTGATGCCGCTGCCGATCGTGATGGCCCAGCGCCTGGCCGAGCGGCTGACCGCGGTCCGCAACGACGGCACGCTGGCCTACCTCCGTCCCGACGGCAAGACCCAGGTCACCATCGAGTACGACGGCGACAACCGCCCGGTGCGCGTCGACACCGTCGTGCTGTCCACCCAGCACGCCGACGACGTCGACCTGGTCGACACCCTCGAGCCCGACATCAAGAAGCACGTGATCGACCCCGTGCTCGCGACGTTCGACATCGCCAGCGACGGCTACCGCCTGCTGGTCAACCCGACCGGCCGGTTCGTGGTCGGCGGCCCGATGGGCGACGCCGGCCTGACCGGCCGCAAGATCATCGTCGACACCTACGGCGGCATGGCCCGCCACGGCGGCGGCGCGTTCTCCGGCAAGGACCCCTCGAAGGTCGACCGCTCCGCGGCGTACGCCATGCGCTGGGTCGCCAAGAACGTCGTGGCCGCGGGCCTGGCCAGGCGCTGCGAGGCACAGGTCGCCTACGCGATCGGCAAGGCCCAGCCGGTCGGCGTCTTCATCGAGACCTTCGGCACCGGCGTGGTGCCCGACGAGGAGATCCAGCGGGCGGTGCTCGAGGTGTTCGACCTCCGCCCGGCCGCGATCATCGAGGACCTCGACCTGCTGCGGCCGATCTACGCCAAGACCGCGGCGTACGGCCACTTCGGCCGCGAGCTGCCGGAGTTCACCTGGGAGCGGACCGACCGCGTCGAGGAGCTGCGCAAGGCGGCCGGCGTCGCCGGCTGACCGCTCGGGCGGGTCGGTCCGCGCCGGCTGGTAGAACAGCGGCCGTGGCCGACCGCGAGCAACCTCCTGCCGAGACCCTGCCGGGTCTGCGGGAGACGGTCCGTGCGCCCGGCGCCCCAAGCGAGCGGCCGCGTCAGAGCCGCGGGCGACGACCGACCCGGTCGCGCGCGTGCTCGTCGACACGCCCTTGGCCCACCTCGACCGGCCCTTCGACTACGCCGTCCCGGCCTCGATGGCCGACGACGCGGTCCCGGGTGTCCGGGTGAAGGTGCGGTTCGCCGGCAAGCCGCTCGACGGGTTCGTGGTTGCGCGCGCCGCCGACACCGACCACACCGGCACCCTCACCGCGATCCAGCGGGTCGTCAGTGCGGAGCCGGTGCTGCGGCCTGCTGTCGCCGAGCTCGCCGGGCAGCTGGCCGAGCGCTACGCCGGCACCCGCTCCGACGTGCTCCGGCTCGCGGTCCCGCCGCGACACGCGACGACCGAGAAGCAGGCCTCTCCGGTCGAGGAGGCGATCACCGTCGACGAGGACGGCGCACGCCGGTCGTGGTCGGCCTACCCGGCGGCCGGGGCGTTCCTGGCCCACCTGGCGGCGGGAGGATCGCCTCGGGGCGTGTGGTCGGCCCTGCCCGGCGAGGAGTGGCCGCGCCTGCTCGCGGCCGCCGCCGGGCTCACCCTGTCCGGTGGCCGGGGCAGCGTCCTGGTCGTGCCCGATCGCCGCGACGTCGCGCGGCTCGACGCCGCCCTCACCGACCTGCTGGGTGCCGGCCACCACGTGGTCCTGACGGCCGGTGCCGGTCCCGCCCGGCGCTACCGCGAGTTCCTGGCCCTGGCCCGCGGCACCCGGCGGATCGTGGTGGGCACCCGTGCCGCCGCCTTCGCACCCGTCCACGACCTCGGGCTGGTGGCCATCTGGGACGACGGCGACGACCTCTACGCCGAGCCGCGCGCGCCGTACCCCCATGCCCGTGAGGTGTTGCTCACCCGTGCTCACCTCGAGCAGACCGCGGCCCTGGTCGGCGGGTTCGCCCGGAGCGTCGAGGCCGAGCAGCTGTTGGCGACCGGCTGGGCGCACGAGATCGCGCCGCCGCGTGACGCGCTCCGCGACGCCGTCCGGGTGTCGATCGCCGGGGCCACCGACCTCGAGCTCGACCGCGACCCGCTGGCCCGGGCCACCCGGATGCCCAAGCAGGTGTACGACGCCGTGGCGTCCGGGCTCGAACGCGGCCCGGTCCTGCTCCAGACCCCACGGCGTGGGTACGCCGCGTCGCTGGCCTGTGAGCGGTGCCGAACGCCGGCCCGCTGCGCGGTCTGCACCGGTCCGCTCGGGGTGTCCGGACCCGCGGTCCCGCCGGCGTGCCGGTGGTGCGGCACCGTCGACGAAGCGTGGGCCTGCGTCGTCTGCGGTCACCGCGGCCTGAGGGCGCCGGTGGTGGGGGAGCGGCGGACCGCCGAGGAGCTCGGGCGTGCCTTCGCCTCGGTCCCGGTCGTGGCCTCCGGCGGCGACCACGTGGTCGAGACCGTGCCGGACAGGCCGGCGATCGTGGTCGCCACGCCGGGCGCCGAGCCGGTGGCGGCGGGCGGCTACACCACCGTCGTGCTGCTCGACACCTGGCTGGCGATGGCGCGTCCCGACCTCCGCACCGAGGAGGAAGCCCTGCGGCGCTGGCTCGGCGCGGCCGGCCTGTCCGCGCCCGGCGGGCGCGTGGTGGCCGTGGGCGACCCCGCCCACCCGGCCCTCCAGGCGCTCGTGCGCTGGGACCCGGCGGGCTTCGCCCAGCGCGAGAGCGCGGCCCGCTCCGAGGCCCACCTGCCCCCGGCCAGCCGGCTCGCCACGATCCTCGGTGATCCCGGGGCCGTCGACGACGCGCTGACCCTGCTCGACCAACCACCGGGCACCGAGGTGCTCGGCCCGGTCGAGGTCGACGACGGGGAGTCCCGGCTGGTCGTCCGCGTGCCGCGCGCCCAGGCGTCGGCCCTCTCGCGGGCGCTGGGCGAGGTCCAGCGCCTCCGGTCCGCGCGCAAGCTCGACCCGGTCCGCATCCAGGTCGACCCGGTCAGCCTCTGAGGAACCGTCAGGGCGGGCGCCCCGTCCGACTCCCGTGCCGAAGACCTGGAGCGTGGCCGTCATCGCGTTGGCGACCTTGGCCCTGTTCGTTCTGGTCGGCCGCTCCGGGCCGTACCTCGGAGTCTTCGAGCACGACCAGCCCCACGCGCACGGTCACGACGACCTGGTGGTCCGGCTCGAGCGGTCCCCCGGCATGGGCACCCGCGAGGCTTCTTCACCCAGCCTCCGGACCTCGTGGTCACCGGGGACGGCACGGCCTACGCGGCGGCCCATGAGGGCCCTCCCTCCGGGATCGTCGACTCCGTCCTCACCTTCCACCTCTCGGAAGGCCGGGTGCAGGGGCTGTTGAAGCGGGCCCACCACGACCACCTCCTCACCGACCGACCCACCTACCCCGCGCCCACCGACGTGGTGGACGGCGGGACCACGAGCGTGGTGGTCGCGACGACGGCGCGCTGGACGCATCGCGCCTACGCCCTCGAGCCCGGCGGCTGAGAGTCCGACGGCGCGCGGCCGGCTGGCCGACTTCGTGGCAGCCGCGCTCGGCGTCGCCGACGGAAGGGGCACTGCGTATCGACCGCGCGTCCTGCGGGTGATGGCCGAACCGGTGGACCAGCCGGGGGGCCTGCTGCCCGTCGCCTCCTGGCCGTCCGGCGCGCAGCTCGACCTGGCCGCTCTCGGCGACTGCACCCTGGTGCGCGACCCCGCGGTGGTCCAGGCCCTGACGACGCGCTCGCAGCAGTACTACCGCCAGGGCGGCACGACGTACGAGGTCGCCGCTGCGGTGGCCCTGCCCGGCGACCCGTGCTGAGGTCGTCGGCTCCTAGACTCGGCGCGTGGCCATCCAGCCGATCCGCCTGTTCGGCGACCCGATCCTGCGCACCCAGGCGGTCGAGGTCGTCGACTTCGACCAGGAGCTGCGCCGCCTGGTGCAGGACCTCACCGACACCATGCTCGAGGCACCGGGCGCCGGGCTGGCGGCGCCCCAGATCGGCGTGGGGCTGCGGGTCTTCACCTGGAACGTCGACGGCGAGGTCGGACACCTGGTCAACCCGGTGCTCGACCTCTCCGACGAGACCCAGGACGGCGACGAGGGCTGCCTGTCGATCCCCGAGCTGAAGATCGACTGCCGACGTTCGCTGTCGGTGGTGGCCAAGGGCTTCGACGTGCACGGCGAGCCGGTCGTCATCGAGGGCAGCGAGCTGCTCGCCCGCGCCATCCAGCACGAGACCGACCACCTGGACGGCATCCTGTTCCTCGACCGGCTGACGCCGGAGCTGCGCAAGCAGGCGATGAAGGAGATCCGCGAGTCGGAGTGGTTCGGCCTCGCCGGGTCGCCGACGATCAAGGTCTCGCCGCACCCGACCCACGGCCTCGGCCTGTGAGGCGGGTCTGATGCGGGTGGTCTTCGCCGGCACCCCGGAGGTCGCCCTGCCGTCCCTGCGTGCGGTGTCCGAGTCGGCCCACGAGCTCGTGGGCGTCGTGACCCGTCCCGACGCGCCGGCGGGTCGCGGCCGCCGGCTCACCGCCTCGCCGGTCGCCGTCGCGGCTGCCGAGCTGGGTGTGCCCGTGCTCGCCCCCGACCACCCACGTGACCCGGAGTTCCAGGAGGCGCTGCGCGCGCTGAGGCCCGACGTCTGCCCGGTCGTCGCCTACGGCGCGCTCCTGCCGCAGTCGGCGCTCGACATCCCGCCTCTCGGCTGGGTCAACCTGCACTTCTCGCTGCTCCCGGCCTGGCGGGGCGCCGCGCCCGTGCAGCGGTCGATCTGGGCCGGCGACGACGTCACCGGCGCGACGACGTTCCGGATCGTCCGCGAGCTCGACGCCGGGCCGACGTTCGGAGTGATGACCGAGACGATCCGCCCGCGCGACACGGCCGGGGCTCTGCTCGACCGACTGGCCGAGGGCGGGGCCGGCCTCTTGGTCGCCACCCTCGACGGCCTCGCCGACGGATCGCTCGAGGCCCGTCCGCAGGCGCCGGACGACGTCTCGCTGGCACCCAAGATCACCGTGGAGGACGCCCGGGTCGACTGGACCCAGCCGGCCGCCGCCATCGACCGACAGGTCCGTGCCTGCACGCCCGCACCGGGTGCCTGGACGACGTACGCCGGGGAGCGGGTCAAGCTCGGGCCGCTCGACGCCGGCCGACGGACAGCTGCCGCCTGGTGAGGTCGTCGCCGGCAAGAGCGTCGTGGTGGTGGGCACCGGGACCGCCGCGCTCCGGCTGGGTGAGGTCCAGCCGGTCGGGAAGCGCCCGATGGCCGCCGCCGACTGGGCCCGCGGACTGCGGCTGACCGGCGGGGAGGTGCTGGCATGAGCCGCCGCGCGAAGGTCTCCGACGTCCACGCGATCTGCACCGGGCTGCCCGAGGTCGAGCTCGGCACGTCGTGGGGTGACCGCCCGACGTACCTCGTCCGGCAGAAGCCGAAGCCGCGTGGGTTCGTGCTCGCCCGCGCTCCTCGCCACGACGCGGTCGACCCCGCGACCGGCGAGGAGTACCAGGACCTGCTGGTGATCCGCACCGCGAACGCCGACGACAAGGCCGCCCTGGTGGAGGCCGACGGCCCGTTCTTCACCATCGACCACTTCCGCAGCTACAACGCCGTGCTGCTGCAGCAGAGCAGGATCGGCGAGCTCGACGTCGACGAGCTCCGTGAGGTCCTGACCGACGCCTGGCTCGCGGTCGCTCCGAAGTCCTTGGCGAAGAAGCTCCTCGCGGGCGAGCTGTGAACGCCCCACCCGACCCGGCACGGCGGGCGGCGTTCGAGGTGCTGAAGGCGGTGCGGGTCAAGGACGCCTACACCAACCTGGTGCTGCCCCACATGCTCGGCAAGTACCGCCTGACCGGGCGCGACGCGGCGTTCGCCACCGAGCTGGCGTCGGGCACGATCCGCCGGCAGGGCACCTACGACGCGATCCTGGCCGCCTGCACCGACCGGCCTCTCGCGAGCACCCAGGCGAAGGTCCTCGACGTGCTGCGGCTCGGCTGCCACCAGCTGCTGGGCATGCGTGTCGCCGCGCACGCCGCGATCAGCACCAGCGTCGACCTGGTCCGCTCCGAGGTCGGGCCGGGTCCCTCCGGCTTCGCCAACGCCGTGCTGCGCCGGGTGTCGGCCCACGACCTCGAGAGCTGGCTGACCAGCATCGACGCCGACCGCTCGACCCGGTTCTCACACCCCGCGTGGATCGTCGAGGCGCTGACGGCGGCGGTCGGTGAGGACGAGGTCGAGGCCCTGCTCGACGCCGACAACGACCCGCCGGCGGTCACCCTGGTGTCGCGGCCGGGTCGGTCGTCGGTCGACGAGCTGCCGGGGGAGCGGACCCCCTTCTCGCCGTACGGCGTGGTGTCGTCCGGCGGGAGCCCGGGCGACGTCGCCGCGGTCGCCGAGGGCCGGGCCGGGGTGCAGGACGAGGGCTCGCAGCTGGTCGCCCACGCCGTGGCCGCCGCTCCGGTCGAGGGGCGCGACGAGCGCTGGCTGGACCTGTGCGCGGGGCCGGGCGGCAAGGCGGCGCCTGCTGGCCGCGCTGGCCGCGGCTCGTGGGGCACGGATCGTCGCCAACGAGGTGCAGCCCCACCGCGCCGACCTCGTCCGCCGCACCCTCGCCGGAGCCGAGGGCGTCGAGGCCGTGACCGTCGAGGACGGCACGTCACCGCCCTGGGAGGCGGGCTCGTTCGACCGGGTGCTCGTCGACGCGCCGTGCACCGGGCTGGGTGCGCTGCGGCGGCGGCCGGAGGCCCGCTGGCGCCGGCGCCCCGAGGACCTGCACGACCTGGTGCCGCTCCAGCGGTCGCTGGTCGACCGGGCGCTCGACCTGGTGCGCCCGGGCGGGGTGGTGCTCTACGCGACCTGTTCGCCCGTGCTCGCCGAGACGCGCGACGTATTGGGCTCGGTCCTGGTCGGGCGCGACGACACCACGCTGGGCGACACCCGTTCCCTGCTCACCGCTGGGGCCGGCCTGCGCGCCGACGTCCCCGACTGCGACGGGCCCCTCACCGGCACCGTCCAGCTCTGGCCCCACCGGCACGGCACCGACGCGATGTTCCTGGCCCTGCTGCGTCGGTCCATGTAACACGCCGTCCACAGTTCTTCCACGCCGCTGCACCGGCGTGGAAGAACGGCGAACGGCGTGTTACATGGGCGCGTCTGCCGACTCACCCGCCCGACTCAGCCGGCGGTGAGGTGTCGCAGGTAGGCCTCGGGCGCCTGAAGGAACCGCTGCCAGTGCCAGACCAGCTCGAGGTCCTCCCAGGCCGTCTCGCGGAGACCCCAGTCGCCGACCTCGAGGATCCGCGCTCCCGGGAGGGCGGCCAGGACGGGCGAGTGGGTGGCGCAGAGCACCTGGCCCCCGTCGGCCGCCAGCTCGAGCAGCGACCTCATCAGGCTCAGCGTGGAGGTGAACGACAGGGCCGCCTCCGGCTCGTCGAGGCAGTAGAACCCGGGGGAGTCGAAGCGCCGCCCGATCACCTCGAGGAACGACTCGCCGTGACTCATCTCGTGGAAGACCGGCTCCCGGGAAGGGTCACGCGCAGGGTTCAGCTCGAGGTAGGTGTACCAGCTGTGCATCGTCTCGGCGCGCAGGAAGAAGCCCCAGCGCCCCGAGCCGATGCCCCGTTGCAGGTGCAAGGACCGCGAGAGCGGCGACTCCGAGGCACGGGTCGAGTGCCGGCTGTGGGTCGAGCCGCCCTCGGGCGACAGTCCGTAGGCCATCGCGACGCCCTCGACGATGGTGGACTTGCCCGACCCGTTCTCGCCGACCAGGAAGGTGACGCCCGGTGGCAGGTCGAGCCCGTCGCGCACCAGCTGGGCCACGGCCGGGATCGTCGCCGGCCACTCCTGCGGCGGCAGGGGCCGGCTCGGGTCCCGCGAGACGCGCACCACCGGTGGCTGGTCGAAGTCCACGGCGGCACGCTACGCCGGACTCCCGCTAGCGTGGCGTCATGGCGAGCCCGTTCACCGAGATCGAGGTGGACAACCGCGTCGTCAAGGTGACGAACCCCGACCGCGTCTACTTCCCCGAGAGCGGGGCGACCAAGCTCGACCTGGTCGAGTACTACCTCGCGGTCGGTCCCGGGATCGTCAATGCGCTGTTCGAGCGGCCGACCATGCTCCACCGGTTCCCGACCGGGCTCTCGGGCGACAAGGTCCACCAGAAGCGGATCCCGTCGGGAGCACCCGACTGGGTCGAGACCGTGCAGCTCCACTTCCCGCGCTGGAACCGCACCGCCGACGAGCTCTGCGTGACCGAGCTCGGTGCCGTGGTGTGGGCGGTGCAGATGTCGACCGTCGAGTTCCATCCGTGGAACAGCCGCCGTGAGGACCCGGAGAAGCCCGACGAGTGGCGGATCGACCTCGATCCCGGGCCCCTCAGCGACTTCGCGCAGGTGCAGCGCGTGGCCGGCGTGACCCACGAGATCCTCGACGAGCTGGGCGCGGTGGGCTACCCGAAGACCAGCGGCGGCTCGGGGCTCCACGTCTACGTGCGGATCGCCCCCGACCACGGCCACAAGGAGGTCCGCCGCGCCGCGCTCGCCTTCGCCCGCGAGGTCGAGCGGCGGATGCCCGACGACGTGACGACCCTGTGGTGGCGCAAGGACCGCGACCCCCACCACCTCTTCGTCGACTACAACCAGAACGCCCGCGACCACACCATCGCCGCGGCGTACTCGGTCCGCGGCTTCCCCGACGCCCGCGTCTCGACGCCGGTCCGCTGGGACGAGGTCGACGACGTCGACCCCCACGACTGCACGATCTTCACGGTGCCGGCTCGCTTCGCCGAGCTCGGCGACCTGCACGAGGACATCGACGACCACGTGTTCGACATCGAGCCGCTCCGAGAGTGGGCCGACCGCGACGAGGCGAACGGCCTGACCTCGACCACCGGACGCGGTGAGGGTGACGATGCGGACCGACACGAGGAGGAGTCATGAGGGAACCCGTCGACCTCGCCGACCGGCTCGCGCTGTTCTCCGAGCACTGGTCGCCCAAGGTGGTGGCGCGGCTGAACGACTACGAGATCAAGGTGGTCAAGATCAAGGGTGAGTTCGTCTGGCACGACCACGCCGAGACCGACGAGCTGTTCCTGGTGATCGAGGGCCGGCTGACGATCCAGCTCCGCGACCCCGACGAGCGCAGCATCACCCTCGGCCCCGGCCAGCTGTACGTCGTGCCCCGGGGCGTCGAGCACTGCCCGGTCGCCGACGGAGACGTCGCCGCGATGCTGATCGAGCCCGCGGGCACGGTCAACACCGGGGCGGCCGGCGGCGACCTGACCGCGACGTACGACGACTCGCTGCTCGACGCGCCGGGCGACGATGGCTGACCGCCAGGGGGCCGGACCCCGCACGCTGGCTCCGGGGGATCCTGCGCAGGCCGCGATCGCGGAGTACGCCGCGGCCCACGACGACCTCGTCCTGGCCGGTGCGGAGGCCGTGCAGCTGGTGACCAGCGTCCTCGACGAGGCGGGCATCAACTACCTGACCGTCTCCGGGCGCACCAAGAGCGTCGCGTCGTTCGCCGAGAAGGCCACCCGGTCGGCCGACGGCGTGCGGCTCTACACCGACCCGCTGCGCGAGATCGGCGACCAGCTGGGAGTCCGCGTGATCACCTACGTGCGCGACGACGTCGCCGCCGTGGCCGACCTGCTCGACGACCAGGTCGTGGTCGCCGACGACCGCGACCTCGGCCGGGAGACCGCCAGCGAGGGCCGGTTCGGGTACGCGAGCCGCCACCTGCAGATCGTGCTCGACGCGGCGCGCGAGGGGCTGCCGTCGTACGCCCACCTGGCCGGCCGCAACGTGCAGGTACAGATCCGGACGGTCCTGCAGCACGCGTGGGCCGAGTTCGAGCACGACATCCGCTACAAGGGCACCGTCCCGGCGGAGCACACCCACGACTTCGACCGGCGGTTCACCCTCGCCGCCGGCCTGCTGGAGCTGGCCGACCAGGAGTTCGCGACGATCCGCGACCGCCTGCGTGGCCCGGCCCGGTCGGACGACCACGTGCGCGCGGCGACGACCGACGACGACCCCCGCCTCGACGCCCGCGAGCTGGCCGCCTTCCTGGCCGGGCAGTACGACGACGCCGGCTGGTCGCGCAGCGACCACTACGCCTGGGTCTCCGGGCTCCTGCTCGAGCTCGGCATCACCTCCCTGGACGAGCTCGGCGACGTGCTGCGTGCCGCCGACGAGGAGTCGATCCGCGACCGGATGGACTACCGCTACCCGCCGGGCGCCGTACGCCGGCTCGACGACGCCCTGCTCGCTACGTACGGCTCTCGCTACGTCGCGCTCCACGGGAACGCCCATCGGACCGCCGCCCTGCAGACCCGGCTGGAGAAGCTGCAGGGGACCTGACCCTCGGATCTGCGGTGTCGTCCGTCGGTCGAGCGACGTCGAGACCATGGGTGCCGCCCGGGCACCGTGCCCTCGTGCCTCGGGCTCGCCTACGCTGGCGGCGTGGGCATCCAGATCACCCCGAGCATCCTGACCGCCGACTTCGCCGACCTGGGTGCCGAGGTCCGGCGGCTCCCCAGCGCGGACTGGATGCACGTCGACGTGATGGACAACCACTTCGTCCCCAACCTGACCTTCGGTCCGCGGATGATCGAGGCCCTCGTCCGCGAGAGCCCGGTCCCGGTGGACGCCCACCTGATGATCACCGAGCCCGACCGCAACGCCGCGGCGTACGTCGAGGCCGGCGCCGGCAGCGTGACCTTCCACGTCGAGGCGGCCGCGGCCCCGATCCGGCTCGCCCGCGAGATCCGGCGGCAGGGCGCCGGGCCAGCATGGCGCTGAAGCCGGCGACCCCGATCGAGCCCTACGAGGACCTGCTCGCCGAGCTCGACATGGTGCTGCTGATGACCGTGGAGCCCGGCTTCGGCGGGCAGTCGTTCCTCGACCTCTGCCTGCCCAAGATCCGCCGCGCCCGGGCCCTGATGGCCAAGCACGGGGTCGAGACCTGGCTCCAGGTCGACGGCGGGGTGTCGCTGGAGACCATCGAGCGCTGTGCCGAGGCGGGCGCCGACGTCTTCGTGGCGGGGTCGGCCGTCTACGACGCCGACGATCCCGACGCCATGGTGGTCGCGCTGCGCGATCGGGCCGCCGCCGCATCGGCGGAGGCGTGTAACCGACCGTTCCCCAGCGACACGCCGAAGATGAGCCGCCGCGGCGTCGTGACGCACACCATGCGACCGCGCGATGACCCCATCCGACCCGGGGCGTAGGCTGGGCGGAGCAAGAGCCAAGTGCTCGCGTGCTCTGGGGGCGGTGAAACTCCGCACCGGCGGTGACTGAGTGGATGTTCGCTCAGAAGTCCGCGACCCGGTCACCGCCAGTGACCGGTTGACCAGGTGACCGACCGAAGCGTCGTTCGGAAGTCCTGGACCGACGGTCAAAGTCCGGAAGGGAAGCGCACGCAGCCGTGCTCGGTGCCTGACCCCCCGGGTCGAGCCTCGAGTGCGTGCCGTTGCCCCGGAGTCCGCGTCGAGGACCCGAGAGGCACGATGACCGTCAGCGAGAACGACGCCGAGCGCGACGCGATGCGCCGCGCCCTGGCGCTGGCCGCGAGCCCCGGCGTACCGCTGGGGCCCAACCCGCGGGTCGGGTGCGTCCTGCTCTCGGCCGACGGCTCCGTCGTGGCCGAGGGCTTCCACCGCGGGGCGGGCAGCCCCCACGCCGAGGTCGACGCCCTCGAGCGGGCCGGAGACGCCGCTCGCGGCGCGACCGCGGTCGTGACGCTCGAGCCGTGCAACCACACGGGCCGCACCGGCCCCTGTGCCCAAGCCCTGATCGCGGCCGGTGTACGCCGGGTGGTCGTCGCCCAGCCCGACTCCAACCCGGTCGCCACCGGTGGCGCCGCCACCTTGCGGGACGCCGGCGTGGAGGTCGAGACCGGCCTACTGCTCGACGAGGCACGCGAGCTCAACCGGGTCTGGACCTTCGCCGTCGAGCAGGGGCGGCCGTTCGTCACCTGGAAGCTGGCCACGACGCTGGACGGGCGCAGCGCCGCCGCCGACGGGACCAGTCGCTGGGTCTCGAGCCCCGCCGCCCGCGTCGACACCCATCGCTTGCGGGCACTGTGCGACACCATGCTGGTCGGCACGAACACGGTCGAGGTCGACGACCCCCACCTGACCGTCCGCGAGCCCGACGGCCGACCAGTGCCGCGCCAGCCGTTGCGCGCGGTGATGGGGGAGCGCGACCTGCCGCCCGACCGGCGGATCTTCGACGACGCGGCCGAGACGGTTCACCTCCGCACGCGCGACCCCGAGGCCGCGCTGAAGGACCTGTTCGCCCGAGACCGCCAGCACGTCCTGCTCGAGGGCGGTCCGACGCTGGCCGCGGCGTTCCTCGGGGCCGGCCTCGTCGACGAGGTGGTCGCCTACGTCGCGCCGATGCTGCTCGGCGCCGGACGCTCGGCCGCGGGCGACCTGGGAATCACCACGATCGCCGCAGCGCTGCACCTGCCGGTGACCGACGTGACCGTGCTCGACCCGCTGAACGCGGGCGACGACCTCAACGTACGCATCACCATGAGCCGCCCCGCGGCGGAAGGGAACCACTAGATGTTCACCGGGATCATCGAGGAGCTCGGCACCGTGGAGGCGCTCGAGCGCCAGTCGGACGCCGTGCGGCTCACCGTGCGGGCCATCACCGTGCTCGAGGACGCCGGGCTGGGTGACTCGATCGCGGTCAACGGCTGCTGCCTGACCGTCGCCGAGCGCACCGACGACACGTGGACCGCCGACGTCATGGCCGAGACCCTCGCCAAGACCGGGCTCGGGTCGCTGGAGGTCGGCGACCGGGTCAACCTCGAGCGCGCCGTCACCGCCGGGACCCGCCTGGGCGGACACCTCGTCCAGGGCCACGTCGACGCCGTCGGCCACGTCGTACGCCGAGAGCCGGGGGAGCACTGGGACGTCGTCAGCCTCGAGATGCCCCGCGAGCTCGCGCCGTACCTCGTGGACAAGGGGTCGATCACCGTCGACGGCGTGAGCCTGACCGTGGTCGAGGCCGGCGACGACGGGTTCACGGTGAGCCTGATCCCCGAGACGCTCCGACGGACGACGCTCGGGTTCCGAGAGCCCGGTCAGGCGGTCAACCTCGAGGTCGACGTGATCGGCAAGTACGTCGCGCGCCAGCTCGAGCTCCGAGGGGCGTCGGCATGAACCTCCTCCAGTGGCTCTACGACGCGCAGGTCACCATCGCCGGGCACCCGATCACCTGGCGCGAGATCCTGGGCAACGGGTTCGGCTTCGCCTCGGCGGTCGGCGGTCTGCGCCGGCGGGTGTGGGCGTGGCCGGTCGGGATCGTCGGGAACGTCCTGCTGTTCAGCGTGTTCATCGCCGCGACGTTCGAGCAGGACGCGCAGCAGCCGCTCTTCGGCCAGGCCGGCCGGCAGGTCTTCTTCGTGATCACCAGCGTCTACGGCTGGTACCGCTGGCGGCAGCTCCGGTCGGTCCGCGCGGCCGACGCCCCGGCGATCACACCGCGGTGGGCCACCGCGAGCGAGCGGCTCGGCTACCTCCTGGTCTGGGTCGCCGGTCTCCTGATCTGTCAGTGGGTCTTCGCCGTGATCGGCGCCGGCTGGCCCGCTCCGCGCTGGTACTACTGGTGCGACGCCTGGATCTTCGTCGGCTCCATGGTCGCGACGTACGCGATGGCCCGCGGCTGGAACGACTTCTGGCTGGCCTGGATCGGCGTCGACCTGGTCGGCGTACCGCTGCTGTGGCACAGCCACTACTACCCGACCGCGATCCTCTACGTCGTCTACGGCGGGCTCGTGGTGTGGGGATTCATCGTCTGGCTGCGCGCCTCCCGGCGCGAGCAGCCCCAGCTCGAGGAGGCACTCGTATGAGCATCCACCTGGACACCGTCGAGCGGGCGATCGCCGACATCGCGGCCGGCAAGCCGGTGGTCGTCGTGGACGACGAGGACCGCGAGAACGAGGGAGACATCATCTTCGCCGCCGCGAAGGCTTCGCCGGAGCTGATGGCGTTCACGATCCGGCACAGCTCGGGCGTGATCTGCGTGCCGATGCCGGCCGAGATGCTCGACCGGCTCGAGATCCCCCTGATGACGCCACACAACCGCGACCGGATGCGCACGCAGTTCACTATCTCGGTCGACGCTCGCGACGGCGTGGCGACGGGCATCAGCGCCGCCGACCGCGCCCACACCGCTCGCGTGCTCGCCGACTCCGCGACCGAGCCGTGGGAGATCACCCGGCCCGGCCACGTCTTCCCCCTGCGGTACGCCGAGGGTGGCGTGCTCAACCGGCGCGGCCACACCGAGGCGGCGGTCGACCTCGCCCGGCTGGCCGGTCTGACGCCGGTCGGCGTGCTGGTCGAGATCGTCAACGACGACGGGTCGATGAAGCGCGCACCGGAGCTGCGGGCGTTCGCCGACGAGCACGGGCTGGCGATGATCTCTATCGACGACCTCGTACGGCACCGGCACCGCACCGAGGAGCTCGTCGAGCGGGTCGCGGAGACCCGGCTGCCCACCGTGCACGGCGACTTCGCGGCGTACGGCTATCGCTCCACGATCGACGGCTCCGAGCACCTCGCCCTCGTGTACGGCGACATCACCGGCGACGAGCCGGTGCTGACCCGGGTGCACTCCGAGTGCCTCACCGGCGACGTGTTCGGCTCGCAGCGCTGCGACTGCGGTCCGCAGCTCGAGGAGGCGCTGCAACGCGTCGCCGGGGCCGGCCGCGGCGTCGTGGTCTACCTGCGCGGGCACGAGGGACGCGGGATCGGCCTGGTGGCCAAGCTGGAGGCCTACGCCCTCCAGGACGCCGGCCGCGACACCGTCGACGCCAACCTCGACCTCGGGCTGCCGGCCGACGCCCGTCACTACGGCGCCGCCTCCCAGGTGCTCCGCGACCTCGGCGTCTCCCACGTCCGGCTGCTGACCAACAACCCCGAGAAGTCCGCGGCGCTGGCCGACTTCGGGGTGGCGGTCGACGACCAGGTGCCGCTCACCCCGCACCCCAACCCCCACAACCTGCGGTACCTGCGCACCAAGCGCGACCGGATGGGCCACCAGCTCCCGGACCTCCCGGGTGACGGTGTGACGTCGTCGGTCGAGCCTGTCGAGACCACGACGAAGCCGCGGGTCGCCCGGTGAGCGGAGCAGGGGCGCCGTCGGACGCGCCGGTCGACTGCAGCTCGCTGTCCGTCGGCGTGGTGGCGGCCCGGTGGCACACCGAGGTCATGGACGGGCTCGTCGACGGCGCGCGCCGCGCGCTGGCGGCGTACTCCGTGGGCGACGTGACCGAAGTGAGGGTGCCCGGCACTTTCGAGCTCCCCGTCGTGGCCGCCGAGCTCGCCCGCTCCCATGACGCGGTGGTCGCGCTGGGCGTCGTGGTGCGCGGTGGCACCCCGCACTTCGACTACGTCTGCTCCGCCGCCACCGACGGGCTCACCCGGGTCGCCCTGGACACCGGTACGCCGGTCGGCTTCGGCGTGCTCACCTGCGACGACGACGAGCAGGCCCTCGCCCGCGCCGGCCTCGAGGGCTCGACCGAGGACAAGGGCTACGAGGCCACCGCCGCCGCCCTGCAGACCGCCCTGGCGCTCCGCGAGATCTCCCGGTAGCGAGATCTCCCGGTAATCCGTGACGTTTCGGCCCTTCCCGGGCCGGATCGGGGGCCGAAACGTCACGGACTACCTCGAGAGCGCGGCCTCCCACTCCTCGCGCAGCAGCGCGTAGGTGACCCCGTCGACCCAACCGCGGTCGCGGTGGAGGGAGTCGGCGCGGTGGTGGGCCTCGCAGACCATCCCGAGCCGCTCCATCACCCGCAGGGACGCCGCGTTGCCGGCGAAGGCGTTCGCGGTGAGGCGGCGGACGCCGAGGTCCTCGAAGCAGATCCCGACCAGGGCGCGCATCGCCTCGGTGACGTAGCCGCGACCCTGGTGGTCGGGGGAGAGGCACCACCCGATCTCGGCCTGCGCGCGCTTGCCCTGCTCGCTCACCTCCGCCTGGGCCCAAGCGTCCTCGACGTGCAGGTACAGATCGCCGATCACCGAGCCGTCCAGCTCCATCACCAGCATCCGGTCGACGGCGCGGGACCGCCCCAGGCCCAGCAGCCAGTCGTCGTACGACGCCGGCCGGCCGGGCATCCACTCCGCGACGTCCGGGTGGGAGCGGACGGCGAAGACGGCCGGCAGGTCGGCGGTGGTGGCGGGTCGGATCGTCAGTCGGTCGGTACGGCGGGGCCAGGAGAGATGGTCGAAGCTCACCCCGCAACCCTCTCCGGCGGTTCACGGCGGGTCAACGGCTTTCGAGGCGGCACCAGGGCGGTCCCCTCAACCGGAGAGTCTCGCCCGCCACTCCTCGGCCAGGATCGCGCCGTCGATGTGGTCGCGCCACCCGAGGTCGCGGTGCAGCGAGGCTCCGATCGCACGGTTCTCGATCCGCATCCCGATCCGCTCCATGATGCGTTGCGACGCGGTGTTGTCGGCGAAGGCCCCGGCGACCACGCGGCGTACCCCCAGGTCCTCGAAGCAGATCCGCAGCAGCTCCCGGGCGGCCTCGGTCGCGTAGCCCCGTCCGGTGTACGCGGGGTCGAGCAGCCAGCCGAGCACCGCCTCGGTGTCGACGGCCCGGTCGCGCACCTCGACCTGGGAGTACGGCGTCGCGAGGGTCAGGAACAGGTCCCCGACGATCGTGCCGTCCGCCTCGACCACCAGGGTCGTGGCGAGGCGTTCCGGGGTGCCGTAGCGCTCGACGTAGTCGTCGTACGACGTCGGGCGGCCGGTCAGCCACTGCGTGGCCTCGGGGATCGCGCGGATCTCGTACAGCCGTCCGAGGTCCTCCGGCGTCACCGGCCGGAGCAGGAGCCGGTCCGTACGGACCGGCCAGGTGAGGCGCTCGAACGCCGGCGTGCTTGCGGGGCTCTCGCTCATGCCGCCCACCCTGGACGGGGTGGGTCGGCGACGGCAAGCGCGAACTACGCTGCTGCCGTGAAGACGTTCGAGGGCCTGTGGGCCGAGCTGGCCGACAAGGCCGAGCACCGGCCGCCCGGCTCCGGCACGGTGGCCTCGCTCGACGCGGGCGTGCACGCGATCGGCAAAAAGCTGGTCGAGGAGGCCGCGGAGTCCTGGATGGCCGCCGAGCACGAGACGCCCGAGCGAGCCGCCGAGGAGATCAGCCAGCTGCTCTACCACGCGCAGGTGCTCATGCTCGCGACCGGACTGACCCTCGACGACGTCTATGCCCACCTGTGAGGACCTTGTGACCAGCCCGACCGACCTCCTGCGCATCGCCGTCCCCAACAAGGGGGCGCTCTCCCAGGCCGCCATCGACATGCTCCGCGAGTCCGGCTACCGGGTCCGCCAGGACTCCAAGGAGCTGACGCTGGTCGACGTGGAGAACGCCGTCGAGTTCTTCTACCTACGGCCGCGCGACATCGCGCTCTACGTCGGCGAGGGCACGCTCGACGTCGGGATCACCGGACGCGACCTGCTGCTCGACTCCGGCGCGAAGGCGGAGGAGGTCCTGGGCCTCGGCTTCGGCCGCAGCACGTTCCGGTTCGCCGGACCGGCGGGCCGCTTCGCCGCCGTCGGCGACCTGCAGGGCGCCCGCATCGCCACGTCGTACGTCGGGATCGTGCGCCAGTACCTCGCCGAGCGCGGGATCGAGGCGACCGTGAACCGGCTGGACGGAGCGGTCGAGAGCAGCGTCCAGCTCGGCGTCGCCGACGTGATCGCCGACGTCGTCGAGACCGGCAGCACGCTGGTGAAGGCCGGGCTGGAGATCTTCGGCGACCCGATCCTCGAGTCGGAGGCGGTCCTGATCACCCGTGGCGGCGACGCACCGGCCGCCCTGGACGTGTTCCGGCGCCGGCTCGAGGGCGTGATGGTCGCCCGCAGCTACGTGATGATGGACTACGACATCCCCGAGGAGCGGGTGGCCGAGGCCGTCGACCTCACCCCTGGCATCGAGAGCCCCACGGTCTCGCCGCTCCATCGCGAGGGCTGGGTCGCGGTGCGGGCCATGGTCCCGCGCGCGGGTGCCCACCGGGTGATGGACGAGCTGTGGACCATCGGCGCCAGGGGGATCCTGGTGACCGACATCCATGCCTGTCGTCTCTGAGCCCGCGCTCCCGCACACCTGGCGCCCGCTCGGCGTGCGGCTGGCGGTGTTCTTCTTCGGCGGCCTCCTCCTAGTGGTGTGCGTCGCGGGATGGGTCGCGGTCGGTGGCGAGGTGCGGGCGAAGGTCTCCTTCTTCCAGAACGCGACGATGGTCCTGATCGCCGCCCTCGCGGCGGCCGTGGCGTGGGGGCTGGTCCGCTGTCGGGTCACCGCGAGCGAGGCCGGGCTCGAGGTGGTCAACGGCTACCACACGCACCACTACGAGTGGGCCGAGGTGCTGAGCGTGCACATGCCCCAGGGCGCACCGTTCCCCACGCTCGACCTGGCCGACGGCACCAGCCGGCCGACGTTCGGGATCCAGGCCAGCGACGGCGACCGCGCCAAGGTGGCGGTCCGCCAGCTGCGGATGCTCCTCGCACGCACGGCCGCGGAGTCACTCCAGCGCCCGGATCCCCCAGCTGACTGACACCTCGTCGCCGTCCTGACCGGCCGGCGCGAGCGTGACCAGGTCGCGTCCGCTGCGGAACGCGTCCGGCGGGGCCGTCATCGGCTCGACCGCCAGCGCCTGCCGAGGTGGGTCCCACCCGTCGTCGGCGCTGAACACCATCAGCCACGGGTGCCGCCGGTCGACCCAGAGCGCCGCGCCACGGCCGGTCGACGGGTCGCGGACGAGCGTGGTCGCAACGCCCTCGTCGTCGCGCGCCAGGTCTCCGAAGGCGTGGTCGATCCGGGTGTCGCGTACCGGCCGGGTCACCCGGAAGTCGTACGGCGTGCCGGTGACGTCCTCCTCGCCCACCGGCAGCTGCCGGTCGTCCGAGAGCAGCCGGGTGCCGGCGGGCAGGGTGAGCTCCCAGTCGTCGACCGGGCCGTCGCCCGCGGTCAGGTAGGGATGGGCTCCGGACGCGTACGGCGCGGCCTCGCCGCTGAGGTTGGTCGCGGTCTGGGTGACCGTGAGCCCGTCCGCGGAGAGGTCGTACAGGACGTGCAGGTCGACGGTCCACGGATAGCCGGACTGCGCCATCAGCCGGTACCCGAGCGAGACCGAGCTCGTGCCGTGCTCCTCGAGGGACCACGCCGCCCAGCGGGCGAGGCCGTGCGAGGCGTTCTGCCGGGCCGGCTCGGTCAGGCCGAGCTGGAGGTCGCGACCGCCGAAGGTGTACCGGCCGTCCCGGATCCGGTTGGGCCACGGCACCAGCAGCTGTCCACGGGCCGCGGCGGACATCTCGTCCACCCCGAACCCGTGCACGAGCGGTCGGCCGGCGTGCTCGAGCACCCGGAGCGTCGCCCCGCACTCGGTGACGACCGCGCGGTAGCCCCCGGCGGCGATCTCGAACTGGTCTCCCGACGGTGCGGTCATGGCCGCGAGACTAACGACCCCGGCCGCGTCGCGCCAGTCCTCACGGAAGGACCAGCCGCCCGATCTCGTCGGGGTTGTAGGCGATCTCCCACCGGACGCCGTCCGGGTCGGCGAAGTAGCCGGTGTAGCCGCCCCAGTCGCGCCGGGCGGCCTCGCCGACATCGGCACCGGCTCGCCGGGCGTCGTCGAGGACGCCGTCGACCTCTTCCGGCGTGGGGACGTTGTGGGCGAGGGAGAACGGAGGAACGCCGTCGCCCCGGCCGATCCGGCCGACCTCGGCCTCGAAGTGCGCCTCGTCCCACAGGGAGAGGATCAGGTGCTCTCCGGCCCGGATCATCACCACCTCACCCGGCACGTCGAGCTCGGGCGCCCACCCGAGCCCCTCGACGTAGAAGCGCCGAGAGGCATCGAGGTCGCGCACGGCCAGGGTCACGAACGAGATGCGCTGTTCCATCCCTCGACCCTGCCACGGGCACGGGGCGGTGCGTGAGCCACCTTCACTGACGCGGGAGAGGTGGTTCGCCCATCGGCCCGGGCGCTCAGCCGTGCAGGGAGCCGACGCGACCGTCGAGGACGACGTCCGCACGTCCGCGGGTGCCCTCGCGGGCGAAGAGGTCCTGCTCGTCGACGGCCCACTGCCGCCAGTTCTCGGCGACCCCGATGCCACCGCGCTCCAGGCCGCGCTCCATCCGCAGCTCGTAGGGGACCTCCACCCAGGCCAGCACCGTGATCAGGTCGGCCACCCGGGCCGCACCGGAGCCGACGCCCTCCAGCACGAGCAGCGGCGCCGGCGGGACGAGGATGGTCTCGGCCCAGGCGTTGCCGGGCCAGTCCCACCGCTGGTAGGACCCGGAGCGCCCGCGTGCGAGGGGCCGCAGCAGGGTCTCCAGCTGGCTGGTGATCCGAGGGAGGCCGCGCCAGCCCTCGAACATGTCGTCCATGTGCAGGACCGGGGCTCCGGCGAGCTCGGCCAGCTCGGCGGCCAGCGTGGTCTTCCCGGACCCGGCCGGCCCGTCGACGCAGATGAGCCGACCGTTCCCGAGCGTCGGCTCGCGCGCGAGCGCGAGCTCCAGCACCCGTGCGGCGTTGCTCACCAGGAGTTCCCGCAGCCTCGGTACGTCGGGACCTCGTCGACGAACTGCTCACCGACCAGCAGCCGGACGGAGTTGGTGTGCTCGAAGACCTCGCCGGACTTCGCGTGACGGAACCACACCAGGTCACCGATCCGCAGCAGCGCGGCGGGATGACCGGTGAGCGGGGTCTGCACCTCGCCGGCACCCTCCAACGACGTCAGGTGCAGGCCCGGCGGCGCCCACGGGATCGGCGCCCGGTCGTCGCCGACCGCGCCGGAGGCGATGAACCCGCCTCCGTGGACGGTCGCCATCGTGTCGGAGGGCCGCCGCGTGACCGGGAGCCCGTAGAACGCGGCCGGCCTCGGCGTGAACGACTGGTAGTGGTCGAACAGGCCCGGCACCAGGAGCCCCGAGCCTGCGGCGATCTCCGTGACGGCCGCGTCCGCAGCGGTCGCCTGCACCGAGCCCGACCCACCGCCGTTCCAGAACTCGAGGTCCACGACCTCGGCCAGCCGCTCGGCGATCACGCGTCGTCGCTCGGTCAGCTGGCTCATCGAGGCGGCCTTGAGCCGGCGTACGACGAGCGACTTGGCGCGCTGCGAGGGGACGGTGTCGGGGACACCGGCGACCTGGCCCTCGTAGGTCATCACGCCCACCAGGGCGAAGCCCGGACGTTCGATGACGTCACGGGCCAGGCGCACGACGTCCTCGACGTCGTGGACGGGGGACCGCTTGGGGCCGACGTGCTGCCCGCCGAGCCGCAGGCCCGCGTCGACGTCGAGCGCCACGCGTACCGGTACGGCGTGGGACGAGCGGACCGAGTCGACCACGTCCAGCTGGGCGACGTCGTCGATCATCAGCGTGATGTGGGCCGCCGACGTGGGGGAGACCACCAGCTCCGCCAGGGCCGCCCGGTCGACGGTGGGGTAGGCGATCACCAGGTCGTCGGTGATGCCCTGCCGCTCGAGCCACAGGGCCTCGCGCAGCGTGAAGCTGAGCACTCCCCGGAAGCCCGGATCGGCCAGGGCCCGCTCGATCAGTGCCGGCACGCGCACCGACTTGGACGCGAGCCGGATCGGCTTGCCCGCGCCGCGGTGGACCAGGTCGGCGGCGTTGGCGTCGAAGGCGTCGAGGTCGACCACCATGAGCGGGGTGGCCGGAGGGACCTCCAGTGCGGCCACCGCGGCGGAGAGCCGCGCCCACAGCCGGTTGCGGGCGACGTGTGAGTCGCCCGCGGAGGTCTCGCCCATCAGGAGATGCCGCGCTTCTTGAGGATCGCCTGGATCTCTGCCATCTCGTCGTCGATGAGGGGGTCGGCCTGGGAAGCGGGCTTCACGGCCTTGGGCTTCTCGGTACGCCGCGCCTTGGCCTGCGGTGCCTCGCCGGTCCGGCGGCGGACGAAGCCCGAGCCGCCGATCAGCACGAAGGCGACCACGAAGATCAGGACCCCGAGCCAGACGGTCGGGCTGAAGACCAGCCGGGTGAAGAAGTGGACGAAGGCGTCGGTGATCGTTCCGAACACCTCGAGGAGGCCGGTCATCCAGGCGGCGAGCGGCAGCAGCGTGAAGCCGGCCGCCCGCACCGCGGCGGTGAAGCCGCGGTGTCGCAAGGCCCACCAGGTGTAGATCCCTCCGAGGGCCGTCAGCGCGAGCGCCAGGGCGCCCCACGACACGTCGTTCACGTCTCCAGCATGGCACGATCGACCGCATGCCCGAGCCCCGACGGATCCCGGACCCGGGGTTCGCGGGCGACTCCGGTAGGAGTGACCCGGCCTTGCGCACGGCGCTCGGGGCGTACGCCGCCGACCCGGGGCTCCATCTCGAGGTGCTCGCCGCTCTGACCGACGCGCGGCTGCTGGTTCCGGTCGTGGCCGTCCTGGGCGAGGTCGAGGTCGACGAGGCGGGGCTGTCCCACGACAAGACCAGTGACATGGCGACCGCACTGCTCACCGGTCGCGACGGGCGGCAGGCGCTGCTCGCCTTCACCGGCCTCGAGTCTCTGGCGGCCTGGCGTGCCGACGCCCGCCCGGTCCCCGTGGCCGCGTCGCTCGCAGCGCGATCGGCGCTCCAGGAGGGTGCGTCCGCGCTCGTCGTGGACGTGGCCGGGCCGACGACGTACGCCGTGGAGGGCGAGCTGCTCGAGGGCCTGGCCCGCGGCTGGTCGCTCGCCCGGACCGACCAGGGCTGGGGATGGACGGAGATGTCCCGTGGCCGCGCGGACTCGTGACTTCGTGACGCGTCGCTCACCCTCTCGCGAGCCGCAGTCCGAGCCGACGCTCCTCAACCCTTCGGCCTGATCGGTGCCCTCGCCGGCTCGGTGACCGGGCCTCAGGAATAGCCACCCGGCGCAGCGGGTTGTTACCCTTGTCACCGACCGATCGATCCGTCCTCGCCATTTGTGGAGGCCGGCCCGGTCCGACAAGTGGAGGCTCACTCCCACCCGCACCGACCGCAGCGTCACCAGCACCACCAGGTCGTCGGGTCCGGTCCGCACCACGGGTGCGTGACACCTGGTCACAGGTGTTCGCCCACCCCAGGTGTGATCCATGAGCCTCCGTGCGTCGCGCGGGGGCTCTCGTCATTTCACGGCGAGGCACCGCCAGGCAACCAGGGTCACCCAGCCGCACGACATTCCCGACCATATGGAGGACACATCAGCACCGAGCTCCGCATCAACGACCGGATCCGGGTACCCGAGGTCCGGCTCGTCGGACCCAACGGCGAGACCGTCGGCATCGTCCCCACGGGTGAGGCCCTCAAGCTCGCTCAGGAGGCCGACCTCGACCTGGTCGAGGTCGCACCGATGGCACGCCCACCGGTCTGCAAGCTCATGGACTACGGGAAGTTCAAGTACGAGAACGCCCAGAAGGCCCGTGAGGCCCGTCGGAACCAGACGAACGTGATCATCAAGGAGATGAAGCTTCGTCCCAAGATCGACGCGCACGACTACGAGACCAAGAAGGGTCACGTCGTGCGGTTCCTGAAGGCCGGCGACAAGGTCAAGATCACCATCATGTTCCGCGGTCGCGAGCAGCACCGTCCCGAGCTCGGGTTCCGGCTGCTGCAGCGTCTCGCGGAGGACGTCACGGAGCTGGGCTTCGTGGAGTCCGCCCCCAAGCAGGACGGCCGGAACATGATCATGGTGCTCGGGCCGCACAAGAAGAAGGCCGAGGCCAAGGTCGACATGCAGGCCGCGAAGGCCGAGCGGGCCGCCGCCCGTGCCGCCGACGAGGCGGAGGAGCGCGAGGAGCGCATCGCCCACAACGCCGGCCACGCGGTCGCGCAGAAGAAGGAACGCGGACGCAGCGAGAATCTGGATCCCGAGATCGAGGCGTGACGAAGTCACGACTCGATCGAGAAGAACGAGGTCACACCGAGACTCCGTGGAACAGATGAGGCGCGCACCGAGTCGCCCTGTCTGACCACGATCAGCACGACGTAGGGCCGCCCACAGCGACCACACGACGTACGAAGAAGGAAGAGGAACGATGCCGAAGAACAAGACGCACTCCGGCGCCAAGAAGCGGTTCAAGGTGACCGGTTCGGGCAAGATCCGCCGGCTGCAGACGGGCCGGAAGTCCGGTGCCGCGTTCGCCTCCGCGCCCACGACCGGGAGCCGCAAGAAGCACCGTCAGAAGAGCGGGATGGTGGACGTCTCCGCCGCCGACACCAAGGCCGCCAAGAAGCTGTTGGGTCGCTGATCACCCGAGACACCCCGCTCACCAGCGGCTCGACAACCCTAGGAGTCAAGAACCATGGCACGCGTCAAGCGGGCAGTGAATGCCCACAAGAAGCGCCGGACCACCCTCGAGCGCGCCAGCGGCTACCGCGGCCAGCGCTCGCGTCTGTACCGCAAGGCCAAGGAGCAGGTCACCCACTCGCTGGTCTACAGCTACCGCGACCGCAAGGCGCGCAAGGGTGACTTCCGCAAGCTCTGGATCCAGCGGATCAACGCCGCCTCCCGCGCGAACGGGATGACCTACAACCGGTTCATCCAGGGCCTGAACCTCGCCGGTGTGGAGGTCGACCGCAAGATCCTCGCCGACCTGGCCGTCAACGACGCCCCCGCGTTCGCCGCGCTCGTCGAGACCGCCAAGGCCGCACTGCCCGAGGACGTCAACGCGCCCAAGGCCTCCTGAGCGCCGTCGGTCCAGCTTGTCGAGACCACCGCAGGAGCCCCTGACGACGAGCAACGCTCGCGTCAAGGAGGCACGCAAGCTCAGCCGCCGTTCGGTCCGTACCGAGCGGCGGCTGTTCCTCGCCGACGGCCCGAAGGCCGTCGAGGGTGCCCTCGGCCGCGACGTCGTGGTCGAGGTGTTCGCCACACCCACGGCGATGGCGCAGTACGCCGTGCTGCTGGCCGGGGCGCAGCGCGTCTCGCTGGTGGACGAGCGCGCCCTCGGCTCGCTCAGCGACAGCGTCAACCCGGCCGGGATCGTGGCGGTCTGCTCGTTCCTCGACGTACCTGTGGACGAGGCGCTCTCGACCGCGGCCGGCCCGACCGGCCTGGTGACGATCGCCGCCGACGTCCGCGACCCGGGCAACGCCGGCAACCTGATCCGGACCGCCGACGCCTTCGGTGCCGCAGCGGTGGTGCTGGCGGGCAGCTCGGTCGACGCCTACAACCCCAAGACCGTCCGAGCCAGTGTCGGCAGCCTCTTCCACCTGCCGCTCGCGATCGAGCCCGACCCGGCGGCCGTGGTCGCCGCGGCCCACGAGGCCGGCCTGGTGGTGCTGGCGGCCGACGGCGACGGCGAGCTCGACCTCGACGAGGTGGACGACCTGCTCGCCGGTCCGACGGCCTGGCTGTTCGGCAACGAGGCGTGGGGTCTGCCGCGCGCACTCGCGGACCTCGCCGACCACCGGGTCCGGATCCGGACCCCCGGCCGGGCCGAGAGCCTCAACCTCACGACCGCCGCGGCGGTCTGCCTGCACGCGAGCGCTAGAACGCGCTGACCGGCTCCGCGAACCTCTGGATGCGCTCCGTCGGACCTGCCTGTTCGGGAACGGCAGCCGGTGGCACCGGGTCGTGGCTGCCTGCGTGGCTGCCGACCGCGTGGTAGTGCTCGTGGCCCATCCGGCGCAGCAGGGTCAGCACCTGACCGAACACCGCCTCGCCGGCCACGAGATCCTCGAGCGTGCCGGCCCGGTCCTTGTCCGGGTCGACGAACCGGGACTCGGCCCGGCACAGCTGGTCGGCGACCTCGACGTAGAACGAGAGCACGTCAGCGTCGATGGTGAGCGGTCCCTCGGCGCTGAGCAGGCGGACGAGCGCGGACAGCTGGGCGCGGTCCACCGCGTCCCCGCGGACGCCCGACCACCCGACCCGGGTCAGGGCCTGGTCCACGAGATCGCGCGAGGCGGCGTCGGACGGCAGGTCCTCGGCGGTCTCGGTGAGCGCGTCCGAGACCAGGCACAGCACCTCGTGGCTGGGTCGCTCCGTGTCGTCGATCGCGTCGACGATCTGTTGCAGGGTCGACACCGGGATCCCACCGATCTCCCGCAGCATCCGCAGGATGCGCAGGCGCCGGAGGTGCGTCTCGTCGTAGTCCGCGCGACGCGGTCCGGTGGCGTGGCCCGGCGCGAGCAGGCCGGAGCGCACGTAGTACTTGACCGTGGCGACGGGCACTTCGGCGCGATCGGCGAGCTCCGAGAGCAGCATGACCCACTCTTTCCAGTGCAAAATATACGGAGATCTTCGAAATCAGTTGTGCTAGGTGGATACCAACACTATCTTAGTACCAGTTCGCGACTCCCGAGACGCGAATCATCGGACGGGCCCCGCGGGGGAGGGGCTGTCCACCCATGTTGTCGGTGCGGCCCCACCGGGGGGAGGGGCCGCCCACAGCATCTTCCGGCGGCAGTGGCGCTGACGCGCGCCGCGCCGCTCGGCTCCCACGCCGCTCGAGGGAAGTCCTCCGATCAGCACTAGGCTCACGCGGGTGGACCCTGCTCGCGACGCGCCCGACGACGTGTCGGGCCACATGGTCTCCGACGCCCGGCAGGCCGTCGACGCCCTGCCCGACGGGGTCGTGATCGCCGACGCCCGGGGCGTGGTCCGGCTCGTCAACGATCGAGCGGCCTCGCTGCTCGGCACCACCCGCGAGGAGGCCGAGGGGCGGACCCTGGAGCAGGTGCTCACCGCGACGAACCAGGAAGGCGCGGGCTGGGTCGCCTGTACCCAGCCGTACGACGGTCTGGTCATCCGCACCGGCATTCCCGAGCAGTCCTGGATCACGACCTCCGGCGAGGAGGTCCTGGTCACCGCCAGGATCCACAGGGCACCGGGGCCCGGCGCCGTGACCGACGTCGCGGTGTCGCTCCGCTCGGGTCGTGCCCGCGCGCGGCTGGACCGTGACCGGTCCGACCTCGTCGCCACGGTCGCCCACGAGCTGCGGTCGCCGCTGACCGGGGTGAAGGGGTTCGTGCAGGCCCTGCTCAACCGCTGGGACCGGCTCAACGACGAGCAGAAGAAGCTGATGCTCACCACGGTGCACGCCGACTCCGACCGGCTGAGCCGGCTGATCACCGAGCTGCTCGACGTCGCCCGGCTCGACACCGGCCGGCTCTCGATGCACCAGCGCCCGTGCGAGGTGCCGGTGCTGATCGGCCGGGTGATCGACAGCGTCCGCGCGGGGGCACCTCATGACATCGAGCTGCGTGCCCCCGAGGACCTGCCGCAGGTGTGGGCCGACCCCGACAAGTTCACCCAGGTGCTGACCAACCTGATCGAGAACGCGCTCCGGCACGGGTCCGACCCGGTGACGGTGACGGCGTCGAAGGAGGGCGAGCGTGTCGTGGTGGTGGTCGACGACTCGGGCGACGGGATCCCACCGGAGATCCGGCAACGCGCCTTCACCAAGTTCTGGACGACGGGGCAGCGTGGGGGCTCGGGCCTCGGGATGTACCTGGTGAACGGGCTGGTCAAGGCGCACGGCGGGACCGTCACCATCGACGACGCGCCCCAGGGCGGCGCCCGGATCATCACGACGTGGTCGGCGTTCGACGCGGAACCCTGAGCGGCCCCCCGACGCGGTGCGGCAGGGCTCCGGGCGCTCCGGACGAAACCCCGTCGCCGTCACCGGACGGCCGTTCCTAGACTTGACACTTCAGACCAGCGCGAAAGGCACTCATGTCGGGCCCGAACACCGATTACGACCCGGTCGAGGTCGCCCCGCTCCAGGCGGAGCAGGTGGCCGCGATGCGCGACGAGGCCGTGGCGGCCTTCGCCGCGGCGGGCGACCTCGACGCGCTGAAGCAGGCTCGGCTCGACCACGCCGGTGACCGCTCGCCCCTCGCGCTGGCCAACCGCGAGATCGGCGCTCTGCCCCCGCAGGCACGCAAGGAGGCCGGGCAGCGGGTCGGCCAGGCCCGCGGCGCGGTGAGCCAGGCGCTGGCCGAGCGCACCGCGGTGCTCGAGGCGGAGGCCGAGGAGCGGATGCTGGTCGACGAGAGCGTCGACGTCACCCTGCCCGTCGGCCGTCGTCCCCGCGGGGCGCGCCACCCGATCACCCTGATGAGCGACTACATCGCCGACCTCTTCGTGGCCATGGGCTGGGAGGTCGCCGAGGGCCCGGTGCTCGAGGCCGAGTGGCTGAACTTCGACGCCCTCAACCTCGGGCCGGACCACCCGGCCCGCACCATGCAGGACACGTTCTGGACCCAGCCGGCCGAGGACCACCTCGTGCTGCGCACGCACACCTCACCCGTGCAGGCGCGGACGATGCTGAGCCGTACGCCGCCGATCTACGTGATCTGCCCGGGTCGGGTGTTCCGCACCGACCCGTTCGACGCGACGCACTCGCCGATGTTCCACCAGGTCGAGGGCCTCGTCGTCGACGAGGGGATCACGATGGCCCACCTCAAGGGCACCCTCGACCACTTCGCGCAGCAGATGTTCGGCGACGGGATCACGACGCGCTTCCGCCCGTCGTACTTCCCGTTCACGGAGCCGTCGGCCGAGGTCGACCTGGTCTGCTTCGTGTGCCGTGGTGTCGCCGGCGTCGTCGAGGAGTGCCGCACCTGCCGCGGCGAGGGCTGGATCGAGTGGGGCGGCTGCGGCGTGGTCAACCCGCGCGTGCTCGCCGCTTGCGGCATCGACTCCGAGCGCTACCGGGGCTTCGCCTTCGGGATGGGCATCGACCGGTCGTTCATGTTCCGCAGCGGCGCGGAGGACCTGCGCGCCCTCTTCGAGGGAGACGTGCGATTTGCCTCGGCGTTCGGCACCGACTGGTGACCGGGCGCCCGGCCTCCGACCTCCCGCCCCGTACCTGACCGCAGCACAGACGAGAGAGACACCCACATGCGCGCGCCCGTCTCCTGGATCCGCGAGTACGCCGAGCTCCCGGCCGACCTGTCCAGCGAGGAGCTGGCCCGGAAGCTGACCGCCCTCGGCCTGAAGCTGGAGTCCCTCGAGCGACCCGGGGCCGAGATCAGCGGTCCGCTGGTCGTCGGGCGGGTGCTGACGATGGAGCCGGAGCCGCAGAAGAACGGCAAGACCATCAACTGGTGCACCGTCGACGTCGCGGACGCCAACGGCACGGGGGAGCCGCAGGGCATCGTCTGCGGCGCCCACAACTTCGCGCCCGGCGACCTCGTGGTGGTGGTGCTGCCCGGAGGGGTGCTGCCCGGGAACTTCGAGATCTCGGCGCGGAAGACCTACGGCCACGTGTCGGCCGGGATGATCTGCTCCTCGCGCGAGCTCGGCATCGGGGAGGACCACGACGGGATCATCGTGTTGCCGGCCGGCGCCGGCGAGCCGGGTGACGACGCCCGGCCGGTGCTCGGCCTCGACGAGGAGGTCATCGAGTTCGAGATCAACCCCGACCGGGCCTACGCGTTGTCACTCCGCGGCGTCGCGCGTGAGGCGGCGATGGCCTTCGGCACGGCGTACACCGATCCCTGCCTGCGGCCGGTGCCGGGCGCCGACGACCACGGATATCCCGTGCGGGTCGAGGACCCCGCCGGGTGCCCGGTCTTCGTGGCGCGCACCGTCACCGGCTTCGACCCCGCCGCCCCGTCGCCGGACTGGCTCCAGCGCCGGGTGCGGCTGGCGGGGATGCGCCCGATCTCGCTCGCGGTCGACGTGACCAACTACGTGATGCTCGAGACCGGCCGGCCGATCCACGGGTACGACGGCGACCGGCTGCAAGGACCCCTCGTCGTACGCCGGGCCACCGGCGGCGAACGGATCACCACGCTCGACGGCGTCGACCGCGCGCTGTCGACCGAGGACCTGGTCGTCTGCGACGACTCGGGGGCCATCGGCATCGGCGGCGTGATGGGCGGTGAGACCACCGAGATGTCGGACGCCACCACGACCGTCGTGATCGAGGCCGCGCACTGGGACCCGGTCTCGATGTTCCGCACCGGCAAGCGGCACAAGCTCACCTCGGAGGCGGGCAAGCGCAACGAGCGCGGGGTCGACCCCACGATCTGCGAGGTCGCCGCGGACCGCGTGGCCGAGCTGCTGACGACGTACGGCGGCGGGACGGTCGCGCCCGGTGTGACCGTGGTCGGCACGCCGCCGGCGCCGTCGCCGATCAGCCTGCGGCCGGAGCTGCCCGGACAGGTCGCCGGGCTCACGATCGACCCCGCTCGCGTGGTCGACGCCCTTCAGGCGATCGGCGCCGACGTGGTCGAGACCGAGCCCCTGACCGTCACCCCACCGCCGTGGCGACCCGACCTGAACGACCCCTACGACCTGGTCGAGGAGGTCGTCCGGGTCGTCGGCTACGACCAGGTGCCGTCGGTCATCCCCGTCCCGCCCGTCGGCCGGGGCCTGACGCGCGAGCAGCGTCTCCGGCGCCGGATCGGCCGGACGCTGGCCTCGCTGGGCTGTGTCGAGGTGGTCAGCTTCCCCTTCGTCGGCGACGAGACCTTCGACGCGCTCGGGCTGCCCGCCGACGACGTGCTCCGGCACGCCGTCCGGCTGTCCAACCCGTTGTCGCAGGAGCTCCCGCTCTACGCGACCACGCTGCTGCCCGGCGTGCTGGACGCGGCCGCACGCAACCTCGGACGCGGCGCCACGGGGGTCGCCCTGTTCGAGACGGGCACCGTGGCCTTCCCCTCCGACCGGGGTGCTGCGCCCGTGTACGGCGTCGAGTGGCGCCCCAGCACGGCCGAGATGGAGAAGCTCTTCGAGGCGATCCCGCGCCAGCCGCTGTTCCTGGCGACGGTGCTCTCCGGCGAGCGTGACCCTGCCGGATGGTGGGGAGCCGGCCGCCCGGCGGACTGGTCCGACGCGGTCGAGATCGTCCGCGCGCTGGGTCGTGAGCTCGGTGTCGACGTACGCGTCGAGCAGGCGGAGCGGATGCCCTGGCACCCGAGCCGCTGCGCCCGGGTGCTGATCGGCGAGGCCGAGATCGGCCACGCCGGTGAGCTGCACCCCCGCGTCTGCGCGACGTACGGACTCCCGCGGGGCACGGCGGCCCTCGAGATCGACCTCGACGCCGTGATGGCCCACGCAGTCGACGCACCGCGTGCGCCGGAGTTCTCCCAGCAGCCGCTGGCCAAGGAGGACGTCGCCCTGGTGGTCGACGAGTCCGTGCCCGCGGCGGTCGTCGAGGAGGCGCTCCGGGCGGGTGCCGGGGAGCTCCTGGAGTCGATCCGGCTCTTCGACGTCTACACCGGCCCGCAGGTCGGCGCCGGCCGGAAGTCGCTGGCGTTCGCGCTCCGGTTCCGCGCCCCCGACCGCACCCTGACCGAGGCCGAGACCGGTGCCGCTCGCGACGCCGCCGTCGCCGAGGCCACCGCCCGGGTCGCCGCGGTCCAACGCTGACCCGGCAGAAGTTCACGCCGTGGGACGCCGACCCGGCAGAAGTTCACGCCGCTAGAACGCTGACCTGGCAGAAGTAGTGACGGGTCGACGTCTGACCCGGCGCAACTTCTGACGGGTCAGCGTCGGGGGCCGGTAGGTTCGACGAGTGACCGATCTCGCCCCCCTCGTCATGCCCACCGCCGACGCCGGGACGGAGGCCTGGTCGGCCTGGCTGTCGACCCGTACGACGGACCAGCTCACTGCGGTCCGCGATCTCGTCACCGCCCTCAAGCACGACCGGCCGCGGCGCGCCGCCGAGCTCCTCGACCGGTGGAACCGGATCAACATCGCGCTCGGTAACGCGATGGCCGCCGCAGGCCTGGTCCAGCAGGTCCACCCCGACGCGGCGATCCGGGAGCAGGCCGAGCGAGCCGAGGTCGAGGTGTCCATGCTGGTCACGGACCTGTCGCTCGACCGTGAGCTGTACGACCTGATGGTGGTCGACGACGCGGAGGCGCGGATCTCCGGCCTCGACGACGACGCCGAGCGGGTCCGGAACTTCGCGCTCCGGGACTTCCGCCGGGCCGGCGTCGACCGCGACCCCGAGGTCCGCGACCGCATCCGGCACCTCAACGAGCGGCTCACCGAGGTCGGTCAGACCTTCCAGCGCCACATCCGCGACGACGACACGACCGTCCGCGTGCGTCCCGACCAGCTCGACGGGCTCCCGGCCGACTGGGTCGAGCGGCATCCGGTCGGCGACGACGGCCTCGTCGAGCTGACGCTCGACTACCCCGACGTCTTCCCGATGCTCCAGTTCGCCACCGACCGCGACGCCCGGGTCGCGGTCCACACCGCCTTCACCAACCAGGGCTGGCCGGTCAACGACGACGTGCTCGTCGAGCTGCTCGCCCTCCGTCACGAGCTGGCCACCCTCCTCGGGTACGACGGGTGGCCGGCGTACGACGCCGAGGTCAAGATGATCCAGACCGGCGACGCGATCGGGACGTTCATCGACAAGATCAGCAAGGCCGCCGAGTCGTCGGCGATCCGCGACCGCGACCTGCTCCTGACCCGGATCCGCCAGGACCGCCCCGACGCCGAGGTGCTCGACCCCGCCGACGCGACGCGCTACCTCGAGATCGCGCGCCAGGAGCAGCACGACGTCGACGCGCAGGAGGTGCGCCGCTACTTCACCTTCGACCGGGTCCGGCAGGGACTCCTCGACGTCACCGGCCGGCTGTTCGGCCTCACCTGGACCCAGGTCGACGTCCCGACCTGGCACGACGACGTCACGTCGTACGACGTCTCGCTCGGCGGTCGGTCGCTCGGGCGGATCCATCTCGACCTGCACCCACGGCCGAACAAGTTCAACCACGCCGCACAGTTCACGCTCACCGACGGCGTCACCGGCCATCAGCTCCCCGAGGGCGTCCTGGTGTGCAACTTCCCGACCGGGCTGATGGAGCACAGCGACGTGGTGGTGCTCTTCCACGAGTTCGGACACCTGATCCACCACGTCGTCGGCGGCGAGCAGCCCTGGGCACGACTGTCCGGTGTGGCCACCGAGTGGGACTTCGTCGAGGCGCCGTCGCAGCTGCTCGAGGAGTGGGCGTGGGACGCCGAGGTGCTCGCCGAGTTCGCCGAGGACGAGGAGGGTCGCACCATCCCCGCCGACCTGGTGGCGCGGATGCGCGAGGCCGACGACTTCGCCAAGGGCCTGCAGGCCCGCACGCAGATGTTCTACGCCGCGATCTCCTACCGGTTCCACGCCGAGGTCCCCGGGGACGGTCCGGCCCTGCTCGCACTGGCGCGGGCCCTCCAGGCGGAGTACTCCATGCTCGTGCCCCTCGACGGGACGCACTTCTACGCCGGCTTCGGACATCTCGACGGGTACACCAGCGGCTACTACACCTACATGTGGTCGCTGGTGATCGCCAAGGACCTGTTCTCGGCGTTCGACCGCGACCAGCTCTTCGACGCCGAGGTGGCGACGCGCTACCGCGACCGCGTGCTGGTGCAGGGTGGTCGCAAGGATGCCGCGGACCTGGTGGAGGACTTCCTGGGACGGCCGTTCGGCTTCGAGTCGTTCGCCGACTGGCTGTCTGCGTAGAGGTAGGTGCGCGATCGCCCGTGCCGGCGATCCTCTAGTTGATCGGCTGGTGGATGATCGCCCGGAACCGGTCGACGATCTCCAGACTGCCCGCGAGGTGGGTCTCGGCGCCGTCGGCGCGCCGCCAGATGCGGGCGTCCAGCGCCTCGGCCGTGCCGGAGATGACGGCGTCGGGCTCGACGCCGGGGTCGGCGACGACGTGGATGTCGTCCTCGTCGTGGGTGATCCCCTCGGGATCGGTGCCGTGGAATCGACCGAGCTGCACCCAGACGTGGTCGCCGGTGTCGGTGACGTCGAGCCGGATGTAGTGGGGGAGCGGTGAGAACTCACCCCACGGCGGGCAGCCGCCGTACATCACGTCGAGCGCCTCGTCGACACCGTCGGCGGCCAGGTCGGCCGGGAACGGCGTGACCGTGCCGGCGGCCAGCTCGGCGTCGCGCCGGTGGATGAGTGCCTCGTGCGCCTGGCGGCGGTAGATGAAGGCCACGGTGTGGTCCTGCGACCAGGTCCACGCCTCGTCGGTGGGGTCGGCCGCACCGAGGGCGTCGACGAGGGCGACGTAGTGCTCGTCGTAGAACGCGAGCAGCCCGGCATGGTCGCCGGGCCGCTCGGGCTTGTCGTACGCGTCGGGTCCCTTCGGACGGTTGGTCACCATCCAGGTCCAGAAGTGCTGCACCTCCCCGAGGTGCCACAACAGGTCGTCGGCGCGCCAGTCGGGGCAGGGCGGCACGGCCGCCTTCGGGTCGCAGTCGGCGAGCACGTCGCGGAAGCGTTGCGACTCGTCGCGGATGTGCTGGAGGTACGTCGGGAAGTCCAGTCGCGCCATGATCCGAACCTAGTCCGGGCCACCGACGTCCGCGACCCCTCGTCGGGGTGGCGCAAAGGGATGCCGATGCAGCATGAACATGCAGCAGACTGTATGATCATGCACATGAGTGTGATCCGGGTCGGTGTCGCCGGCGCGAGCGGGTACGCCGGCGGCGAGCTGCTGCGTCTCCTCCTCGCCCACCCCTTGGTCGAGGTCGGCACGGTGACGGCGGGAGGCAACGCCGGGGAGCGCCTCGGCTCCCTGCAACCGCACCTGATCCCGCTCGCCGACCGTGTCCTGGAGGAGACCTCGGCCTCCACCTTGGCGGGCCACGACGTCGTGTTCCTCGCCCTTCCGCACGGCCGGTCCGCGGCGCTCGCGTCGGAGCTGTCCGACGACACGGTCGTGGTCGACTGCGGCGCGGACTTCCGGCTGCGCGACCCGCTCGCCTGGACGGCTTTCTACGGCGGGGAGCACGCGGGCAGCTGGCCGTACGGGCTGCCCGAGCTGCCCGGAGCGCGTGAGGCGCTCAGCGGGGCGCGGCGGATCGCGGTGCCGGGCTGCTACCCGACCGTCTCGAGCCTCGCCCTCGCGCCGGCCGTAGCGGCCGGGCTGGTCGTGCCGGACGTCGTCGTGGTCGCGGCCTCGGGCACCAGCGGCGCGGGCAAGGCGCTCCAGCCGCACCTGCTCGGCAGCGAGGTGATGGGCAACGCCTCGGCGTACGGCGTCGGTGGGGTCCACCGGCACACGCCCGAGATCGAGCAGAACCTCGCTGCCCTCACCGACGCGTCGGTGCGGGTGAGCTTCACGCCGATCCTGGTCCCGATGTCGCGCGGGATCCTCGCGACGTGCTCGGCCCCGCTGGTCGAGGGCGTGGGCGCGACGGAGGTCCGCGAGACCTACCTGAAGGCGTACGACGCGGAGCCGTTCGTCCACGTCCTGCCCGAGGGGGAGTGGCCGCAGACCAAGGCGGTGCACGGCAGCAACGCCTGCCACCTCCAGGTGACCGTCGACGCGAACGCCGGCCGGCTGGTGGCCGTCGGCGCGATCGACAACCTCACCAAGGGCACCGCCGGCGGCGCGATCCAGTCGATGAACCTCGCCCTCGGCCTCGACGAGACGCTGGGCCTGACGTCGGTGGGGGTGGCGCCGTGAGGAGCCTGGGTGGGAATCGCCGGTTCACCGGCGATGCGTGCACTTCCCGGCCGTTGCAACGCCCGGGAAGTGCGAAGAGTGCCTACGCCGTGGGGCTCATGGGGCGGGAGGGTCTCGCATGAGCGTCACCCACCCCCGCGGGTTCCGGGCGGCCGGCGTCGCGGCCGGACTCAAGTCCACCGGGGCGAAGGACGTCGCCCTCGTCGTCAACGACGGCCCGCGGTACGACTCCGCCAGCGTCTTCACCGCCAACCGCTGCCTGGCCAACCCCGTGCTCTGGAGCCAGGAGGCCGTGAAGGACGGCGTCGTGCGGGCGGTGGTCCTCAACTCCGGTGGCGCCAACTGCTACACCGGCCCCGACGGCTTCCAGACGACCCACGCCGTCGCCGAGCGGGTCGCTGGCCACCTCGGAGAGGGCGCGATCGACGTCGTCGTGTGCTCCACCGGCCTGATCGGCCTGGCCAACGACCGCGACCAGGTCCTGGCCGGGGTCGACGCCGCGTACGCCGCGCTGGGAGCGGGCAACGGGGCGGCGGCGACGACGCCGCCCACGCGATCATGACCACCGACTCGGTCGCCAAGCAGGTCGTCGTCGACGGAGCCGGCTGGTCGGTCGGGGGCATGGCCAAGGGCGCGGGCATGCTCGCGCCCCAGCTCGCCACCATGCTCGTCGTCCTCACCACCGACGCCGTCGCGAGCGCCGACGACCTCGACACCGCGCTCCGCGCCGCCACCCGGGTCAGCTTCGACCGGCTCGACTCCGACGGCTGCATGTCGACCAACGACACCGTCACGGTGCTCGCCAGCGGCGCCAGCGGGATCAGCCCGACCCTGCCCGACCTCACCGACGCCCTGACCCGGGCGTGCACCGACCTGGCCATGCAGCTGCTCGGCGACGCCGAGGGCGCCGACCACGAGATCGCGATCACCGTGCTGAACGCCGCCACGGAGGACGACGCGGTCGAGGTCGCACGGTCCGTCGCGCGGAGCAACCTGTTCAAGGCAGCGGTCTTCGGCAACGACCCCAACTGGGGTCGCGTCCTGGCCTCGATCGGCACCACGCAGGCGGCGTTCGACCCGGCCGACCTCGACGTCGCGATGAACGGCGTGTGGGTCTGCCGGCGGTCCACGCCGGCCGCCGATCCCGCCACCGTCGACCTGAAGCCGCGCGAGGTGACCGTGACGGTCGACCTCAAGGCCGGCGACGCGCGCGCCACGGTCTGGACCAACGACCTGACGCACGCCTACGTGCACGAGAACTCGGCGTACAGCTCATGACCCTCCAGGAGGACCCACCCGTGGCCGCAGTCGGTCCCGATCCCGCCAAGGCCGCGGTCCTGGCCGGCGCCCTGCCCTGGCTGAAGCGCTACCACGGCAAGGTGGTGGTGGTGAAGTACGGCGGCAACGCGATGACCGACGACACCCTGAAACGGGCCTTCGCCGAGGACATCGCGTTCCTGCGGTTCGCCGGCTTCAAACCCGTCGTCGTGCACGGCGGCGGCCCTCAGATCTCGGCGATGCTCGATCGGCTGGGCATCGAGTCGGAGTTCCGCGGAGGGCTGCGCGTCACGACCCCGCCGGCGATGGACGTCGTCCGGATGGTCCTGGTCGGGCAGGTCCAGCGCGAGCTGGTCGGCCTGGTCAACGAGCACGGCCCCCTCGCCGTCGGGCTCTCCGGCGAGGACGCCGGCCTGTTCACGGCTCGTCGTACGAACACCATCGTCGACGGCGAGGAGGTCGACCTCGGCCTGGTCGGCGAGGTCGCCGAGGTGCGGCCCGAGGCGGTGCTCGACCTGGTCGAGGCCGGCCGGATCCCGGTGATCTCCAGCGTCGCTCCCGACAAGGACGGCGTCGTGCACAACGTGAACGCCGACACCGCCGCGGCCGCCCTGGCCGTCGCGCTCGGCGCCGAGAAGCTGCTGGTCCTGACCGACGTGGAGGGGCTGTACGGCGACTGGCCGGCCAGCGACGACGTGATCGGGGAGATCAGTCCCGAGGCCCTGGCCGAGCTGATGCCGAGCCTGGCCGCGGGGATGGTGCCGAAGATGGGTGCCTGTCTCCAGGCCGTTCAGGGCGGCGTACCGAGGGCCACCGTCGTCGACGGGCGCGAGCCCCACGCCGTGCTCCTCGAGCTCTTCACCGACGAGGGCGTGGGCACCCAGGTCCTGCCCGGAGTGGCCACCAAGACCCGGAAGGCGCGCACATGACGTCCCAGGAGCGGTACGCCGCGGCCCTGATGAACACCTTCGGGCCGCCCCAGCTGGTCCTCACCCGTGGCGCCGGTGCGCGGGTCTGGGACGAGGACGGCCGGGAGTACGTCGACCTCCTCGGCGGGATCGCCGTCAACGCGCTCGGCCACGCCCACCCGGCCGTGGTCGAGGCCGTCACCCGGCAGCTCTCGACGCTAGGTCACGTGTCGAACTTCTTCGCCTCGGAACCGCAGATCGCCCTGGCCGAGCGCCTCCTCGACCTCGTCGCCCCCCCAGGGGTCGGGGAGGCTGCTCACCCGGGGCCCCGGAGCGACGTGGGGAAGGTGTTCTTCACCAACTCCGGAGCCGAGGCCAACGAGGCGGCGCTCAAGCTGACCCGTCGTACCGGTCGGACGCACCTCGTCGCGGCCGAGGGTTCGTTCCACGGGCGGACCATGGGCGCCCTCTCGCTGACCTCGAAGGCGGCGTACCGGGAGCCGTTCGAGCCGCTGCCGGGCCACGTCACCTTCGTGCCCTACGGCGACGCGGTGGCCCTGGCCGCCGCGGTCACCGACGAGACGGCAGCCGTCGTGCTGGAGCCGATCCAGGGCGAGGCGGGTGTGGTCGAACCGCCGGAGGGCTACCTGGCCGCCGCCCGCCAGGTCACCCGCGCGCACGGCTCACTGCTCTGGCTGGACGAGGTGCAGACGGGGATCGGCCGCACGGGGGCCTGGTTCTGCGCCGCGGCCGACCCGGAGGTCGCTCCCGACGTGGTCACCGTCGCCAAGGGTCTCGGCGGCGGACTCCCGATCGGCGCCTGCCTCGGTCTCGGCCCGGCCGCCGACCTCCTCCAGCCGGGTCACCACGGCACGACGTTCGGCGGGAACCCGGTCGCCTGCGCGGCGGCCCTCGCCGTGCTGGACACGATCGCCGCCGACGGGCTGCTCGACCAGGCGGTCAAGGTGGGCGGACGGCTCCGCGACGGTGTCGCCGGCGACCCGCACGTGCGTGCGGTGCGGGGTCAGGGACTCCTGATCGGGATCGATGTCGGCGTGCCTGCTCCACGGGTCGTCGCGATGGCCCGCGACCGTGGTTTCATCGTCAACGCGACCGGCCCCGGCACGGTCAGGCTGGCTCCGCCCCTCGTCCTCGGCGACGATGAGGTCGAGATGTTCCTGGCCGCGTGGCCCGGGATCCTCGCTGCAGCCGCCGAAGCCGACGACCAGGGAGCTCCTTGATGACCCGACACTTCCTCCGCGACGACGACCTCAGTCCGGCGGAGCAGCACGAGGTGCTGATCCTGGCCGCCTCGCTCAAGCAGGCGCCGTACGACTCCCAGAGCCTGGCCGGCCCGCGCACCGTCGCGACCATCTACGACAAACCGACGTTGCGTACCCAGGCCTCGTTCGCCGCGGGCATCGCCGAGCTCGGTGGCAACCCGATGATGGTCGACGGCTCCCTGGCCGGCATCGGCAAGCGCGAGTCGGTGGCCGATGTCGCGCGGGTCCTCGGGAGGCAGGCGTCGGTGATCGTCTGGCGCACCTTCGCGCAGACGGCCCTGGAGGAGATGGCGGAGCACGCCGGCGTTCCCGTCATCAACGCGCTCACCGACGAGTTCCACCCCTGCCAGCTGCTCGCCGACCTGCTCACGATCCGCGAGCGGAAGGGCGAGCTGATCGGTCTCACCGCGGCGTTCGTCGGCGACGGCGCCTGCAACATGGGGAACTCCTGGCTGCTGGCCGGCGCCACCGCCGGGCTGCACGTGCGCATCGCGGCGCCGGAGGGCCACCAGCCCGAGGAGCAGTACGTCGAGCGGGCGCGCGAGATCGGTGCGGCCACGGGCGCCCTGCCCGAGGTGATGACCGACCCGGAGGAGGCCGTCACCGGCGCCGACGTCGTCGTCACCGACACCTGGGTGTCGATGGGGCGGGAGGAGGAGGCCGCCGACCGCTTGGCGGCGTTCGGTGACTACACCGTCACCTCCCGGCTGATGAGCCTCGCCTCGCCCGACGCGATCGCGATGCACTGCCTCCCGGCGTACCGCGGCAAGGAGATCGACTCCGACGTGCTCGACGGTCCGCAGAGCGTCGTGTGGGACGAGGCGGAGAACCGGCGGCACGTGCAGAAGGCGGTGATCACCTGGTTGCTCCGGGGTGCCGAGGAGACCGAGGAGGAGCTGCTGTGACGCAGGCGGCCCGTCGTCCCTCGACGAAGAACTCCCGGCACCAGCTGATCGTCGAGCTGCTCGCCGGCCACGAGGTCCACTCGCAGCCCGAGCTCCTCGAGCTGCTGGGCGCCCGGGGCGTGCAGGTCACCCAGGCGACCCTGTCGCGCGACCTGGTCGAGCTGGACGCCGTCCGCGTGCGGGCCCAGTCCGGGTCGCTGGTCTACGCCGTCCCGGCCGAGGGCGGCGACCGACGGCCGGCCGCGCCCGGCGAGACCGCGGCAGCCGGCCACCGGCTCGGACGCCTGCTGGCCGAGCTCCTGGTCAGTGCTGATGCCAGCGCCAACCTGGTCGTGCTCCGCACCCCGCCCGGCGCAGCTCAGTTCCTCGCCTCGGCGATGGACAAGATCGAGTACGCCGACGTCCTCGGCACCATCGCCGGCGACGACACGGTGCTGGTGATGAGCCGCGACCCGGCCGGGGGCGAGGAGATCGCCCGACGACTGTTGGCGCTGGCCCAGCAGCCGGCGCCCTGACCCCCGCGTCCCTCGTCGGTCGAGCCTGTCGAGACCACGAGCCCTCCGCCTAGAAAGTCCTCTCGTGAGCAAGGTCCTCACCTCCCTGCCCGTCGGCCAGCGTGTCGGCATCGCGTTCTCCGGGGGCCTCGACACCTCCGTCGCGGTCGCCTGGATGCGCGCCAAGGGCGCGGTCCCGTGCACCTACACCGCCGACATCGGCCAGTACGACGAGCCCGACATCGCGAGCGTCCCCGGGCGTGCGGTCGAGTACGGCGCCGAGATCGCCCGCCACGTCGACTGCAAGGCCCCGTTGGTCGAGGAGGGTCTCGCCGCCCTCGCGTGCGGCGCCTTCCACGTGCGCTCCGGCGGCCGCGCCTACTTCAACACGACGCCGCTCGGCCGGGCGGTGACCGGCACGATGCTGGTGCGTGCCATGCACGAGGACGGCGTCGACATCTGGGGCGACGGCTCGACGTTCAAGGGCAACGACATCGAGCGGTTCTACCGCTACGGCCTGCTCGCCAACCCCGACCTGCGGATCTACAAGCCCTGGCTCGATGCGGCGTTCGTCTCCGAGCTCGGCGGCCGGCACGAGATGAGCCAGTGGCTCACCGCCCACCGGCTTCCCTACCGCGACAGCGCCGAGAAGGCGTACTCCACCGACGCCAACATCTGGGGCGCCACCCACGAGGCGAAGACCCTCGAGCACCTCGACGTCTCGCTGGAGACCGTCGACCCGATCATGGGGGTCCGCTTCTGGGACCCGGCCGTCGCGGTCGAGCCCGAGGACGTGACGGTCCGCTACGAGCGCGGCCGCCCGGTCGCCGTGAACGGCACGACGTACGACGACCCGGTGGCGCTGGTGACGGCCGCGAACGAGATCGGGGGCCGGCACGGCCTCGGGATGTCGGACCAGATCGAGAACCGGATCATCGAGGCGAAGTCGCGGGGCATCTACGAGGCCCCCGGGATGGCGCTGCTGTGGGCGGCGTACGAGCGGCTCCTGAACGCGATCCACAACGAGGACACGCTCGCCAACTACCACGCCCAGGGGCGGCAGCTCGGGCGCCTGCTGTACGAGGGCCGGTGGCTCGACCCGCAGGCGCTGATGATGCGCGAGTCGATCCAGCGCTGGATCGGCTCGCTGGTGACGGGGGAGGTGACCCTGCGGCTGCGGCGAGGCGAGGACTACTCGATCCTGCGCACCGACGGGCCGGCGTTCTCCTACCACCCGGACAAGCTGTCGATGGAGCGGGTGGAGAACGCCGCCTTCGGCCCCACGGACCGGATCGGCCAGCTGACCCTGCGCAACCTCGACATCGCCGACTCCCGCTCGAAGCTCGAGCTCTACGCCACCCAGCCGCTGGACGAGGGCCAGGTCCTGGTCGAGCACGGCGTGCTGCTCGGCGCCCTCCCCGCGGGCGGCGCCCAGCGCATCGCCGCCAACCCCGCGGCCGACACCGCGGACGACGCGGCCCTCGACCACGCCGCCATGGAGTCCGGCACCGACTAGCGCTGACCCGGCAGAAGTTCACCGTCCACAGCGCTGACCCGGCAGAAGTCCACCGACTGATAGGAAGTCCACGTGCCCGAGCCGATCCGTCGTACGACGGCCCGCGTCGTCCCGGTGAACCGCGACGGCGAGGTGCTCCTGCTCCAGGGCTGCGACCCGAAGCGGCCCGAGTCGCCGTACTGGTTCACGATCGGCGGCGGGACCGAGCCGGGGGAGAGCCTGCCCGACGCAGGGGTGCGCGAGCTCCGGGAGGAGACCGGGATCGTGGTCGACCCCGAGCAGCTGGTCGGTCCCTACCACCGTGGCCACCACGAGTTCACCTGGAACGGCCTCGACCTGGTCAACGACTCCCACTTCTTCGCCGTCCGGCTCGACGACGTGACGGTCAGCTTCGACCACCTCGAGCCGGCCGAGGTGGGCAACGTGTTCGGGGCCGGCTGGTTCGCGCCGGACGCGCTGCCCGAGGACCTCTCCCACCAGGACCTCCCCGTCATCGCGCGGCAGGCGGTCGTGGCGGTGGTGTCGTGAGCGGCACCGGCGAGGGCAAGCTCTGGGGCGGCCGGTTCAGCCAGCGGCCCGTCACCCGAGCTGGAGGCGCTCTCGCGGTCGACCCACTTCGACTGGCGGCTGGTCCCGTACGACGTCGCCGGCTCGATCGCCCATGCCCACGCGCTCCATCGAGCCGGTCTGCTCACCGACGCCGACCAGGACACCCTCGTCCAGGGCCTCGAGACACTGCGCCGCGAGTACGACGAGGGGTCGCTGCGGCCGAGCCCGTCCGACGAGGACGTCCACGGCGCCCTCGAGCGCCTCCTCATCGAGCGGGTCGGTGCGGACGCGGGCGGTCGGCTGCGTGCCGGTCGGAGCCGCAACGACCAGGTCGCCACGCTCTTCAAGGCCTACCTGCGCGACCAGGCGCGTGGGATCTCGACCCTGGTCCTCGATCTCGTCGAGGCGCTCGCGACCCAGGCACGCGGCCACCTCGACGTCGTGATGCCGGGCCGCACCCACCTCCAGCACGCCCAGCCGGTCCTGCTCTCGCACCACCTGCTCGCCCATGCCTGGCCGCTGCTCCGCGACGTCGAGCGGCTGCGCGACTGGGACGACCGGGTGGCCGGGGACTCGCCGTACGGTTCCGGGGCTCTCGCCGGCTCGAGCCTGGGGCTCGACCCACAGGCGGTCGCCCACGAGCTGGGGTTCACCGAGTCGAGTGCCAACTCGATCGACGGCACGGCGGCGCGCGACTTCGTGGCCGAGTTCGCCTTCGTCGCCGCGATGACCGGTGTCGACCTCAGCCGGATCGCCGAGGAAGTGGTGATCTGGACGACCGCGGAGTTCGGCTTCGCGCGCCTCGACGACGGCTACTCGACCGGCTCGAGCATCATGCCGCAGAAGAAGAACCCCGACATCGCCGAGCTGACGCGCGGCAAGTCCGGCCGCCTGATCGGCAACCTCACCGGGCTGCTGGCGACGCTCAAGGGACTGCCCCTCGCCTACAACCGCGACCTGCAGGAGGACAAGGAGCCGGTGTTCGACTCGGTCGACACGCTCCTCGTGGTCCTCCCCGCAGTGACGGGCATGGTCGCGACGCTCACCTTCGACACCGGCCGGCTGGCCGACCTCGCGCCGCAGGGCTTCTCGCTCGCGACCGACGTCGCGGAGTGGCTGGTCCGCGAGGGCGTGCCGTTCCGCGAGGCGCACGAGGTGGCCGGAGCCGCCGTACGCCGGTGCGAGGAGCTGGGCTGCGACCTGCCCGACCTCACCGACGACCAGCTCACCGAGATCTCGCCGTACCTGACCCCGACGGTCCGTGAGGTGCTGACGGTGGAGGGCTCGGTCGCCTCTCGTGACGGTCGCGGCGGCACTGCACCCGAGCGGGTCCGCGAGCAGCTCGCCGAGCTGGCGGCCCGGGTCGAGACGGCGCGTGCCGCGCTCGGCTGAGCTCCGTGCGCTGCTCGAGCAACCGGTCCTCGAGGTCGCGCCGCTGCTCCTCGGCTCCACGGTCCGGCACGGTGCGGTCGCCTGCCGGATCACCGAGGTCGAGGCCTACGACGGGCCGCACGACCCGGGCTCGCACGCCTTTCGCGGCCGGACGCCGCGCAACGCGGTGATGTTCGGGCCGGCCGGTCACCTCTACGTCTACTTCACCTACGGCATGCACTGGTGCGCCAACGTCGTCTGCGGGCCCGAGGAGACCCCCAGCGCCGTGCTCCTCCGCGCCGGAGAGATCGCCGAGGGCGTCGACCTGGCCCGCGAACGCCGGGTGTCCGCCCGCGCCGACCGTGACCTGGCCCGCGGCCCCGCCCGGCTCTGCCAGGCGCTGGCCATCGGCCGCGACCAGAACGGGCACGAGCTGACCACCCCGCCGCTCACGCTCCACCCGGCCCCGCCTCCGCCCGAGGTGCGGACCGGGCCCCGCGTCGGGCTGCGCGAGGCGGCCGACCGGCCGTGGCGCTTCTGGCTCCCCGACGAGCCGTCGGTCAGTGCCTACCGCCCCGCCACCCCCCGCAGACGGACGCCGTAGGGTCGCGCTCGTGGGGGTCAGGGCGTTGCTGGCGGACACGACCCCGCTGTCGAACCCCGCGTTCCGCCGCCTGTGGTCGTCGAACATCGTCACCGTCATCGGGGCCCAGCTCACGGTGGTCGCGGTGCCCGCCCAGATCTATGCGATGACCGGCTCGTCGGCGTACGTCGGGCTCACCGGGGTGTTCGGGCTGGTGCCGCTGATCGTGTTCGGGCTCTGGGGCGGCGCGCTCGCCGACGTGCTCGACCGTCGTTCGATCCTGCGGGTCACCACGGTCGGGCTGATCGTGTCCAGCGCGGCGTTCTGGGCCCAGGCCGCGGCCGGTGCCCAGAACGTGTGGCTGCTGCTGACGCTCTTCGCGGTCCAGCAGGCGTTCTTCGCCATCAACCAGCCGACCCGGAGCGCCGTCCTGCCCCGGCTGCTGCCGCCCGAGCAGCTGCCGGCTGCCAACGCCCTGAACATGACGGTGATGCAGGCCGGCGCCATCGCCGGGCCGCTCGTCGGTGGCGCGTTGATCCCGGTCCTCGGCTTCTCGGTCCTGTACGCCGTGGACACGTTCACGCTGTTCGCCACCCTGTGGGCGGTGATCCGGCTCCCGGCGCTCCCGATCGAGGGGTCGTCCGGTGAGGCGCCGGGGCTGCGAGCCGTGCTCGACGGTCTCGCCTACCTGCGCGGCCATCGGGTGCTGCTGATGAGCTTCGTCGTCGACATCATCGCCATGGTCTTCGGGATGCCACGCGCACTCTTCCCGCAGGTGGCGCACCAGAGCTTCGGCGGCCCGACCGAGGGGGGCCTGGCGTTCGCCCTGCTGTTCGCGGGCATCCCGGCGGGTGCGGTGCTGGGGGGAGTCCTGAGCGGCTGGGTCTCGCGAGTACGTCGCCAGGGACGAGCGGTGATCGGGGCCATCCTGGTCTGGGGCCTGGCGATGACGGCGTTCGGTGGCGCGGTCGGGCTCGCCCCCCACGCTCGGCACGCCATGCTCGTCGTCGCGGTGCTGATGCTGGTCGTCGGAGGGGCGGCGGACATGGCGTCGTCGGCGTTCCGCAGCAGCATGCTGCAGAGCGCGGGCTCGGACGCCGTGCGTGGGCGGCTGCAAGGTGTCTTCATCGTGGTCGTCGCCGGTGGTCCTCGGATCGCCGACGTGGTGCACGGGGGAGCGGCCGCCGTGGTGGGCACCGCTCTGGCGGCGGGCGTCGGAGGACTGCTGGTGATCCTCCTGGTGGCCTGGTGCGCGCAGGCCTCACCGACGTTCGTGGGCTACCGCGTGGACGCCGCGGACCGACGCCGGTGACGAGGGTTTGGGCGCAGGACCCGGCTTGGGTAGAGTCGTCTCCTGCTGCTCCGCACGGTCGGGTTCACCGGCTCCGGCGGCGGCACGACGAGCCGGATCTGATTTGACGCCCTCGGGCGCAGACCGGTAAGTTTTCCAAGGTTGCCCCCGAGACCCCTCGACGAGAGGTCGATCTGGTGCGCGTCTGATTTTTGAGAACTCAACAGTGTGTTTGTCGATGATATTGGTTTGTATGTTGAAACCTCCGTCCATGGCGATGTTTTTGGTTGTGGTGGTTGGGTTTTTTTTGAGTTGACGAACGATGATTCTGGCGATTGTTTGCTAGTTGTCGTTTTTTGGCTTGGATGGATTTTCCTGTTTTTCAATGGAGAGTTTGATCCTGGCTCAGGACGAACGCTGGCGGCGTGCTTAACACATGCAAGTCGAGCGGAAAGGCCTCCTTCGGGGGGTACTCGAGCGGCGAACGGGTGAGTAACACGTGAGTGATCTGCCCCTCACTCTGGGATAACTGCCTGAAAGGGTGGCTAATACCGGATGCGACTGACTGCTTCATGGTGGTTGGTGGAAAGCTTTTGTGGTGGGGGATGTGCTCGCGGCCTATCAGCTTGTTGGTGGGGTAATGGCCTACCAAGGCTTTGACGGGTAGCCGGCCTGAGAGGGTGACCGGCCACACTGGGACTGAGACACGGCCCAGACTCCTACGGGAGGCAGCAGTGGGGAATATTGGACAATGGGCGGAAGCCTGATCCAGCAACGCCGCGTGAGGGATGACGGCCTTCGGGTTGTAAACCTCTTTCAGCACAGACGAAGCTGACTCCACGTGTGGGGTGGGTGACGGTATGTGCAGAAGAAGCACCGGCCAACTACGTGCCAGCAGCCGCGGTAATACGTAGGGTGCGAGCGTTGTCCGGAATTATTGGGCGTAAAGGGCTCGTAGGCGGTTTGTCGCGTCGGGAGTGAAATCCACTGGCTTAACTGGTGGCTTGCTTTCGATACGGGCAGACTGGAGGTATGCAGGGGAGAACGGAATTCCTGGTGTAGCGGTGAAATGCGCAGATATCAGGAGGAACACCGGTGGCGAAGGCGGTTCTCTGGGCATGTCCTGACGCTGAGGAGCGAAAGTGTGGGGAGCGAACAGGATTAGATACCCTGGTAGTCCACACCGTAAACGTTGGGCGCTAGGTGTGGGATCCATTCCACGGGTTCCGTGCCGCAGCTAACGCATTAAGCGCCCCGCCTGGGGAGTACGGCCGCAAGGCTAAAACTCAAAGGAATTGACGGGGGCCCGCACAAGCGGCGGAGCATGCGGATTAATTCGATGCAACGCGAAGAACCTTACCTGGGTTTGACATGCGCCGGAAAGCTCTAGAGATAGAGCCCCTTTTAGTCGGTGTACAGGTGGTGCATGGCTGTCGTCAGCTCGTGTCGTGAGATGTTGGGTTAAGTCCCGCAACGAGCGCAACCCTCGTTCCATGTTGCCAGCAGCACCCTTCGGGGTGGCTGGGGACTCATGGGAGACTGCCGGGGTCAACTCGGAGGAAGGTGGGGATGACGTCAAGTCATCATGCCCCTTATGTCCAGGGCTTCACGCATGCTACAATGGCCGGTACAAAGGGCTGCGATCCCGTGAGGGGGAGCGAATCCCAAAAAGCCGGTCTCAGTTCGGATTGGGGTCTGCAACTCGACCCCATGAAGTCGGAGTCGCTAGTAATCGCAGATCAGCAACGCTGCGGTGAATACGTTCCCGGGCCTTGTACACACCGCCCGTCACGTCACGAAAGTCGGCAACACCCGAAGCCCACGGCCCAACCGGTTTACCGGGGGGAGTGGTCGAAGGTGGGGCTGGCGATTGGGACGAAGTCGTAACAAGGTAGCCGTACCGGAAGGTGCGGCTGGATCACCTCCTTTCTAAGGAGCACACACCCAGATCCGGTGCCGTTCGTGCACCGGCGTGGATGGTGTCTTAGAAGATGTGGAAACAGACCAGTTCCGCCACCCGTGTCACCCGCTTCTGTCTCTTGCAGGCAGCAGCTGGGTAGGCACCTGGCTCGGCTGGCCCTACGGGCTGGCTGGGAGCAGTCGGGGTGGCTAGTCGGCGAGCACACTGTTGGGGTTCTGAAGAATCAGGCGTGAGTCTGGGGCTTCGGTACCGCAAGAACCCGGCCCGGCCGGCGTCGCCCCGGGGGTCGCCCTGTGTGGGTGGCTGCCGGTGGGGTGTGGGGTTGTTGTTTGAGATCTGGATAGTGGACGCGAGCATCTTGAGATGCATCCGTCCATGCCCGTTGTCTGCGTGCCGTTTTGTCGGTGTGCTCGTTGGTGGGTCTGCCTGTTGTGGTCTGCCTGTTGATGGGTGGTGGGGTGTGGTGTGTTTCTTGTTTGTAGGCATGCCCCTGCTTGATTGTGTGGGGGTGTGTTGGTTCTTTGTGGTGTGTCATGAGTGTGTACTGCCAGTCTGGTTCGGGGCTTTGTCCTGTTCGAGTTTGTCCGGTTCGGTTTTGTCCGGTTCGGGTTTTTCTTGGGTGGGGTTTTGTGCTGGGTTGGGTTGGTGGTGTGTGTGACAAGCTGTGAAGGGCACATGGTGGATGCCTTGGCATCAAGAGCCGATGAAGGACGTAGGAGCCTGCGATAAGCCCTGGGGAGTTGGCAACCGAGCGTTGATCCGGGGGTGTCCGAATGGGGAAACCTGGCTGGAGTCATGTCCAGTTACCCGCGCCTGAATGAAATAGGGTGTGTGGAGGGAACGTGGGGAAGTGAAACATCTCAGTACCCACAGGAAGAGAAAACAATTGTGATTCCGTGAGTAGTGGCGAGCGAAAGCGGAGGAGGCTAAACCCGCATAGTGTGATACCTGGCAGGGGTTGCTGTGTGGGGGTTGTGGGATGTGTTTGTTGCCGGGCTGCTGGCCGGCTGCGAAGTGATCAAGGTGTGGTGAAGTTGAAGTCCATTGGAAAGTGGCACCGTAGAGGGTGATAGTCCCGTAGGTGTAAGCCGCACTCTTCGTGAGCGTATTCCCAAGTAACACGGAACTCGTGAAATTCTGTGTGAATCTGGCGGGACCACCCGTCAAGCCTAAATACTTCTTGGTGACCGATAGCGGACTAGTACCGTGAGGGAAAGGTGAAAAGTACCCCTGGCGGGGAGTGAAATAGTACCTGAAACCGTGTGCCTACAATCCGTCAGAGCCTGGGCTGTCCTTGTGGCAGTGGTGGGTGATGGCGTGCCTTTTGAAGAATGAGCCTGCGAGTTTGTGTTGTGTTGCGAGGTTAACCCGTGTGGGGGAGCCGTAGCGAAAGCGAGTCCTAACTGGGCGTTTGAGTAGCACGATCAAGACCCGAAGCGAAGTGATCTATCCATGGGCAGGTTGAAGCGTCGGTAAGACGACGTGGAGGACCGAACCCACCTAGGTTGAAAACTGGGGGGATGACCTGTGGATAGGGGTGAAAGGCCAATCAAACTTCGTGATAGCTGGTTCTCCCCGAAATGCATTTAGGTGCAGCGTTGCGTGTTTCTTGCCGGAGGTAGAGCACTGGATAGCCGATGGGCCCGACCAGGTTACTGACGTTAGCCAAACTCCGAATGCCGGTAAGTGAGAGCGCAGCAGTGAGACTGCGGGGGATAAGCTCCGTAGTCGAGAGGGAAACAGCCCAGACCATCAGCTAAGGCCCCTAAGCGGTGACTAAGTGGAAAAGGATGTGGAGTCGCAGTGACAACCAGGAGGTTGGCTTGGAAGCAGCCACCCTTGAAAGAGTGCGTAATAGCTCACTGGTCAAGTGATTCCGCGCCGACAATGTAGCGGGGCTCAAGTCATCCGCCGAAGCTATGGCATTCACGCGTGTACCCAGCGCCAGTCCTTGTGGGTGGTGTTCAGGTGTGTGGATGGGTAGGGGAGCGTCGTGCCGCCAGTGAAGTCCCGGAGTGATCCAGGGGTGGAGGCGGCACGAGTGAGAATGCAGGCATGAGTAGCGAATCCGATGTGAGAAACATCGGCGCCGAATGATCAAGGGTTCCAGGGTCAAGCTCATCTGCCCTGGGTAAGTCGGGACCTAAGGCGAGGCCGACAGGCGTAGTCGATGGACAACGGGTTGATATTCCCGTACCGGCAACATGGCGCCCCTGACGAACCCGGTGATGCTAACCATCCGAAACCACGTCGACGAGAGCCTTCGGGGCCGAGGCGGTGTGGCAGAGCGTGGGACCCGAACCGGTAGTAGTCAAGCGATGGGGTGACGCAGGAAGGTAGCCCAACCGTGGCGATGGTTGTCCACGGGCAAGGACGTAGCACGGACGGTAGGCAAATCCGCCGTCCTCACTTCAATGTGACGTGTGAGATCTGACGCGGAGCCAGTATGTGGTGAAGTGGGTGATCCTATGCTGCCAAGAAAAACCTCTAGCGAGCCATGCGCCGCCCGTACCCCAAACCGACTCAGGTGATCAGGTAGAGAATACCAAGGCGATCGAGAGAACCATGGTTAAGGAACTCGGCAAAATGCCCCCGTAACTTCGGGAGAAGGGGGACCCGGATCGTCAACACTCTGGCTTCGCCTGCAGTGGGTAGCGGGGAGGGTCGCAGAGACCAGGCCCAAGCGACTGTTTACTAAAAACACAGGTCCGTGCGAAGTCGCAAGACGATGTATACGGACTGACTCCTGCCCGGTGCTGGAAGGTTAAGGGGACACGTCAACCCAGCTTGTCTGGGTGAAGCGTTGAACTTAAGCCCCAGTAAACGGCGGTGGTAACTATAACCATCCTAAGGTAGCGAAATTCCTTGTCGGGTAAGTTCCGACCTGCACGAATGGAGTAACGACTTGGGCGCTGTCTCAACCATGGACTCGGCGAAATTGCAGTACGAGTAAAGATGCTCGTTACGCGCGGCAGGACGGAAAGACCCCGGGACCTTTACTATAGTTTGGTATTGGTGTTTGGTACGGCTTGTGTAGGATAGGTGGGAGACTATGAGATCCACACGCCAGTGTGGGTGGAGTCAACGTTGAAATACCACTCTGGTCGTATTAGATGTCTAACCTAGGCCCATGATCTGGGCCAGGGACAGTGCCTGATGGGTAGTTTAACTGGGGCGGTTGCCTCCTAAAATGTAACGGAGGCGCTCAAAGGTTCCCTCAGCCTGGTTGGCAATCAGGTGACGAGTGTAAGTGCACAAGGGAGCTTGACTGCGAGACAGACATGTCGAGCAGGGACGAAAGTCGGAACTAGTGATCCGGCCACGGCAAGTGGAAGCGTGGTCGCTCAACGGATAAAAGGTACCCCGGGGATAACAGGCTGATCTTCCCCAAGAGTCCATATCGACGGGATGGTTTGGCACCTCGATGTCGGCTCGTCGCATCCTGGGGCTGGAGCAGGTCCCAAGGGTTGGGCTGTTCGCCCATTAAAGCGGCACGCGAGCTGGGTTTAGAACGTCGTGAGACAGTTCGGTCCCTATCCGCCGCGCGCGCAGGAAACTTGAGAAAAGCTGTCCCTAGTACGAGAGGACCGGGATGGACGAACCTCTGGTGTGCCAGTTGTCCCGCCAGGGGCACCGCTGGTTAGCTACGTCCGGACGTGATAACCGCTGAACGCATCTAAGCGGGAAGCACATTTCAAGATAAGGTTTCCCACCCACAAGATGGGGTAAGGCCACCCGCAGACCACGGGATTGATAGGCCGGAGGTGTACAGCAGCAATGCCCAGCCGACCGGTACTAATAGGCCGAGGGCTTGTCACCCACACCCCCACCCACCACCAAAAACCACCAGCCCAACGGCTGGCACCGCGTCCACTACCCAGAATCTGAACCAACAACCCACCCCCAAAACCCCACCCCGCAACCAAGCGAACCGGGACACCAAGGGGACACGGGAACACCTGTTCAACAACAGAACAACGGTTCACAACGTTACGGCGGCCATAGCGGCAGGGAAACACCCGGACCCATCCCGAACCCGGAAGTTAAGCCAGCCAGCGCCAATGGTACTGCACCCGACAGGATGTGGGAGAGTAGGACGCCGCCGAACAATACTTCGATAAGGGGTCACCGCAAGGTGGCCCCTTTCGTCATTTGCTCACCTTTTCCCCGCCTTGTTTCCAGACTGAGATCGGCATTCCCGGTCGGCCCGGTTTCCGTCCACAGGTGAGGTTCTCGCGGTCCTTCTCCACAGGTCGGAGCGGACCGCGGTCGGGATGTCGGAGGCCGAACCGAGGCTGGCGGCTCAGGAGGTGATCTGCGATGTCGACGCAGGAGAGTCAGGCCGCTGAGGTCAACGAGGTGACGCTGGTCGGGAGGATGTCCCAGCCCGCGGAGGAACAGGTGCTGCCGAGCGGCTCGGAGCTGTGGAAGTTCCGGGTGATCGTGGGCCGGCCACCGTCGGCCGGCCTCGCGGGTGACCGTCGACGCGCTGGACTGCGTGGTCTGGACCAAGCGACCGGCCCGGTCGGTCGCGAAGTGGCAGACCGGCGACCTGGTCGAGGTGAAGGGCGCCCTTCGGCGGCGGTTCTTCGCGCCGTCCGGGGGTGGGCGCGTGTCCCGGTGCGAGGTGGAGGTGGCCTCCGCCCGGCTCATTCGTCGAGCAGACGGATGAACGACCCCAGGCTCGGCTTGGGCTGGAACGAGGTCGCCTTCTCCGGGAGCAGCCCTCCCGTGGCCACCACGTCCATGACCAGGTCGAGGTCGACCGCCGGCAGCAGGGCGGCCGTGACGCGCCCGGGTCGTGCCTCCTCGAGCGCCTGCGCCACCGAGTGGGCGAAGCCGATGCGCGACGGTTTCCGCGGATTGCCGGCCAGGAGCACGTCGTCGACCAGCTGCACCAGGGCCGTACCGTCCGGCACGTCGAGCCGCACCGACGCCCAATGTTCGCCTGTCGGTGAGCACGAGGGTGTCCGGTGCCAGCGCGGCCACGGCCTCGCTCTCACCGATCGAGTCGACGTGGGCGCCCGCAACAGCGGCAGCGTCCACCATGTCCTGCCACGTCGAGCCGTGGAAGAGCCGGTGGATGGCGCCGAGGAAGAGCGGTGTCTCGTCCTGGTCGATGATCATCGCCAGGCCCGTGCGACGAGCCTGGGAGGGGTCGCGGCCGTGCAGAGCGACGTACGCCGCGTAGCGATGGTGACCGTCGGCGACGAGAAGTCGGGCGTCCGCGAGGCCGTGCTCGATGATCTCGAGGTGGTCGGGCTCCGCGACCGTCCAGATCCGGTGCTGCTGCCCGGCGTGGTCGACGTACTCCCGCTCGGGGGTGCCGGTGCGGAGCTTGCGGCTGACGTCCCGGATCGTCGAGGGCCCGTGGTGGACGAGCAGGATGGGGGCGGGGTTGATCCGCATCGTCTCCATCCGGTTCGCCAGCTCGCTGACCTGCCGGGGGTGGACGCCTTCGTGCGGAAAGATCCGACGCTCGTCGGCAGTCTCCGCGACATGGGAGATGTCGAGGCAGCCGACGAGCCCGCGGACCGTGAGCCCGGAGTCGGAGTACTCGTGCAGATACACGGCCGGCTCGTCGTCCCGGACGGTCAGTCCACGCCTGCTCCACGTCTCCAGGCGCTGTGGGACGCCGCGATAAGGTCGCGCGAAGACCCGAGCGGATGCGGGGTCGCCGACGCGCCGCGGAGCCAGCGACAGGGCCCGGAATGGCGCGAGCTGGAGCGGGCCGGCAACGTACGGCGGAACCGTGGAGAGACCGGACTCCATCGGTGCATCGTAGGGGCTACGACCAAGGAGCTGGACGGTGGCAGGACCGCGGGGCGAGAGCCTGGCGACGTCGTACGACCTGCTGATGTTCGACCTCGACGGGGTCGTCTACGTCGACGGTCACGCGGTCGATCGCGCGGCCGAGAGCATCGCGAGCGCCCGCGAGGGGGGCGCTCACATCGCCTTCATCACCAACAACGCGTCACGGACCCCCGAGCAGGTCGCCTCGCACCTGCGCGAGCTCGGGGTCGCGGCGGACCCGGGAGACGTCGTCACGTCGTCCCAGGCGGCAGCACGCCTGCTCGTGGAGGCGCACGGCGCCGGCTCCGCGATCGCGGTCCTGGGAACCGACGGGCTCGTCGGAGCCTTGCAGGAGGCGGGGCTGGAGCCGGTCGAGGTCGGCGACCCGCGGGCCGTGGCGGTGGTCTCCGGCTACGCCCCCGAGATCCGGTGGCGGGTGATCATGCAGGCGGCCACGCTGATCCGCAACGGTCTGCCCTGGGTCGTGACGAACACCGACCTGACGCTGCCGACCGACAACGGCCTGGCGCCCGGTCACGGCCTGCTGGTCCGCCTGATCAGCGACTTCGCCGGAGTGACGCCGCAGGTCGCCGGCAAGCCCGAGCGGCCGCTCCTGGACGAGACGCGGTTGCGGGTGCAGGGAGAGCGACCCCTGATGGTGGGGGATCGCCTCGACACGGACATCGCCGGCGGGCACCGGGCCGGCATCGACTCGCTGCTGGTGATGACCGGCGTCAGCTCTCTGGCCGACCTCGTCGCGGCCACGCCCGACGAGCGTCCGACCTGGATCGGTCACGACCTGCGCGCGTTGCGGAGGCCGGGCTGCACGGCGACACCGGACGATCGGGACGAGGGGGCATGGCGGGCCGGTCCCTGGACGGCCCGCGTGGCCGACGGGCGGCTGGTGGTGGACGGCACCGGCGCGGAGGAGCCGGACGCCGACGCGTGGTGGGCCGGGGTCGCGGCGGCCGGCTGGGACCACCTCGACCGCACGGGTACGCCGGCCGACATCGCGGGCCTGACCGTGCCCGAGGCGTCGAGCTCGCCGGGGTAGCCTTCCGCCATGACCGAGCAGCCCTTCTCGTCGGACCCTCGAGACATGGAGCCCGACGCGGACGACGGGGCGGCGGCGACCGAGACACCCACGACGGGCGTCCCCGCGGTGGACCGGGTGGTGGCCGACCTCGACCGGCTCGACGACACGCCGCTGGAGGAGCACCTGTCGGCCTTCGAGCGCGCCCACGAGTCCTTGAGGTCGGCTCTCGACGCCCCAGCGGTCGATCAGCCGGGCGACTCGGACTGACGGTGGCGCCGCGACGCCTGCGGCTCGACGCCGAGCTGGTCAGGCGGGGACTGGCCAGGTCGCGCGACCACGCCGCGGAGCTGATCGCTGACGGGCGCGTCGCGGTGGCGGGTGCCCGGGCGACCAAGCCGGCCACCGGGGTGTCCACCGACGTGGCCCTGGTCGTGGCGGCCGACCCGGGGATCCCGGGCGGGGGTGACTACGTCTCGCGAGGGGGTCACAAGCTGGCCGGCGCGCTGGCGGCCTTCGAGTCGCGCGGCCTGGTCGTGACCGGACGGCGCTGCCTCGATGCGGGTGCGTCGACCGGGGGGTTCACCGACGTACTGCTGCGACACGGGGCCGCGGCTGTGGTGGCGGTCGACGTCGGTTACGGACAGCTGGCCTGGCGGTTGCGGCAGGACGAGCGCGTCACCGTGCACGACCGCACCAACGTCCGCGACCTCGACCTCACTCTCGTCGGCGAGCCCGTGGACGTCGTGGTGGGCGACCTGTCCTTCATCTCGCTGACCCTGGTGCTCGATCCGCTGCTCTCGGTGACAGCCGACGACGGCGACCTGGTGCTGATGGTGAAGCCGCAGTTCGAGGTCGGACGGGAGCGGGTGGGCAAGGGCGGCGTCGTACGCGATCTGTCTCTCCGCGCCGAGGCGGTCGAGACCGTGGCCGAGGCAGCCGCCGAGCGCGGCTGGGGCGCCCAGGCCGTCACCGTGAGCCCGCTGCCCGGCCCGTCCGGCAACGTCGAGTTCTTCCTCTGGCTGCACCGCGCGGCGGCCCGGGTCGACCGGGCAGCCATCGACGCGGTGGTGTCGGCCGGTCCAGCGGGGGTCCTGGGTGAGAAGGTGGACGAGTGACCAGCGCGATGACCGAGCAGCGTCGCGTCCTGCTGCTCACCCACCCGGGTCGTGCGCCGGCCCGCGACGTCGCGTGCCAGCTCGTCGATGCGCTGAGCGGTCATGGTCTGCGGGTCAGGATGCTGCCCGACGAGGCCACCGCTCTGGAGCTCGCCGACAACGCGCGGGTCGAGCTCGCGGGCGACGGTGACCCGAGTGCCGACTGCGAGCTGGTCGTGGTGATCGGTGGTGACGGCACGATCCTCCGGGCGGCCGAGCTGGCGCACGACAGCGGCACGCCGTTGCTCGGGGTCAACCTGGGCCACGTCGGGTTCCTGGCCGAGGCGGAGTACGACGACGTCTCGGCGACGATCGACGCGATCATCGAGCGGCGCTACACCGCCGAGGACCGGCTGACGATCGACGTCTCGGTGTTCCGCGACGGCGAGCTGGTGTGGCGGACCTTCGCCCTGAACGAGGCCAGTGTCGAGAAGGCCGCCCGCGAGCGGATGCTCGAGGTGGTGGTCGAGGTCGACGGCCGGCCCCTGTCCCGCTGGGGCTGCGACGGGGTGGTGTGCGCGACGCCGACCGGCTCGACGGCGTACAACTTCAGCGCCGGCGGTCCGGTCGTCTGGCCCGGTGTCGAGGCCCTGCTGATGGTGCCGATCAGCGCCCATGCGCTGTTCGCGCGCCCGCTGGTGGTCGCGCCGACCTCCGTCCTCGCGGTCGAGGTGATCGCGCCGGCCGACGCGGCCGGCGTGCTCTGGTGCGACGGTCGGCGCAGCGTCGACCTGCCGCCCGGTGCCCGCATCGAGGTACGCCGGGGCGAGCGGCCCGTGCGGTTCGTGCGGCTCCACGAGGCGCCGTTCACCGATCGGCTGGTGGCGAAGTTCGGCCTCTCGGTGGAGGGTTGGCGGGGCGCCAGCGAGCGGCGTCTCCGGGGTGAGGGCCGTGCTTGAGGAGCTGCGCATCACCGGTCTGGGCGTGATCGAGTCCGCGACCTTGGAGCTCGGCCCCGGACTCACGGTGATCACCGGCGAGACCGGCGCCGGCAAGACGATGGTGGTGACCGCGCTCGGGCTGCTGCTCGGCGGACGGGCCGACAGCGGCGCCGTACGGGTCGGCAGCAGGTCCGCTCGCGTCGAGGGCTCGCTGCGGGTCTCCGAGCTGCCACAGGTGGCCGAGCTGGTGGAGGCCGCCGGTGGCGAGGTCGAGGACGACCACGTCCTCCTGGCGCGCAACGTCTCGGCCGAGGGCCGGTCGCGGGCCTACGTCGGTGGCGCGTCCGTGCCCGTCTCGCAGCTCTCCGAGGTCGCCGAGCCGCTGGTGGCCGTGCACGGCCAGTCCGACCAGCACCGGCTCCTTCAGCCCCGCGCCCAGCGCGACGCCCTCGACGCCTTCGGCGGCGAGCCGACCGCCGTGGCCCTCGGTGACTACCGCACCCTCTATGCCGAGCTCCAGGAGACCGAGCGCGAGCTCGCCGAGGTCGTGGCCAGCGCCCGCGAGCGGGCCCGCGAGGCCGACCTGCTGCGCTTCGGGCTGGCCGAGATCGAGGCGGTCTCGCCCCAGCCCGGTGAGGACGCCGCCCTGGCCGAGGAGGAGCAGCGGCTGGGCCACGCCGACACGCTCCGCACGGCCGCGGAGTCGGCGCGCGAGGCGCTCTCCTCCGACGAGGGCAACCCCGACGGCCTGGCGGCCGTCTCCGCCGCGCGCACCCTCCTGGAGGGAGTCCGCGACCACGACCCGGCCGCGGGCGAGCTCGCCGACCGGGTCGCCGAGATCACCTACCTGCTCTCCGACGTGGCCGCCGACGTCGCGTCGTACGCCGTCGGGCTCGACACCGACCCGGCCCGACTCGCGACCGTTTCCGAGCGTCGGGCGGCGCTGACCGCGTTGACCCGCAAGTACGGCGAGACCGCGGCCGAGGTGCTGGCCTGGGCGGAGACCTCGGCGGCACGGCTGTCGGAGCTCGACGACACCGACGACCGGATCACCCGCCTGCGCGAGCGCCGCGACGACCTCCGGGGCCGGCTCGGCCCGGCCGCAGAGACCCTGTCGACGGCGCGCACCGGGTCGGCCGCTGCGCTGTCCCGACAGCTGACCGGCGAGCTCGACTCGCTGGCGATGCCCCACGCGGTGCTCGAGGTCGCGGTGCGGCAGACGCCCGCCGACGACGGCCTGGAGGTGTCGGGGGCTCGGGTGAGGTTCGGCTCGTCCGGCGTGGACGAGGTCGAGTTCCTGCTGGCGGCCAACACGGGGTCGGAGCCGCGTCCGCTTGCCAAGGGCGCGTCGGGTGGCGAGCTGTCGCGGGTGATGCTGGCGCTCGAGGTCGCCCTGGCCGGCACGAGCCCGGTGCCCACGTTCGTCTTCGACGAGGTCGACAGCGGGGTGGGTGGCAAGGCCGCGGTCGAGGTCGGGCGTCGGCTGGCCGCGCTCGCGGTTTCGGCTCAGGTGCTGGTGGTGACCCATCTGCCCCAGGTCGCGGCCTTCGCCGACCGGCACGTAGTGGTCGAGAAGGCCAGCGACGGCTCGGTCACCACGTCGGGACTGACCGTGCTCGACGGGCCGGGTCGGGAGCGCGAGCTGTCGCGGATGTTCGCCGGGATGGACGAGTCCGAGACCGCTCTCGCCCACGCTCGCGAGCTCCTGGAATCGGCCGGTCGCAGCACCGGCTGAGCCGACGCGCCCGGGCTCGCGGCCTGCCGGACCAGGCTCGTGGCGGCTGACAGGATGACGCGGTGGTGAAGCTCAGGACGCGCCCCCAGTCCGACGTCGGCGTCGCCGGCACCGCCCGCACCGACCGCCGCACCAGCGCGCTGCTTCCGCGGCTCCGCGCCGGCGACATCGTGGTCCTCGACCAGGTCGACCTGGACGGCCCCACGGCCGAGGCCCTGGTGGAGGCCCGGGTGGCCGCCGTGGTCAACCGCGCGGCGATGATCTCCGGTCGGTTCCCCAACCGCGGGCCCCAGATCCTGCTCGACGCGGGCATCCCGATGCTCGACCAGGCACAGGGGACCGGTGGCCGGGACCTGCTGGCGGCGCTCCCGGACGGTCGACGGCTCCTCCTCCGCGGAGGCACGGTCGCCGTCGGCGACCAGGTGGTCGCCGAGGGGCGTCCGCTCACGGCCGGCGACGTCGCCGAGCAGCTCACCGGTGCCGAGGCCGGGATGTCGACCCAGCTGCAGTCCCTGACCCACAACAGCGCGGAGTTCCTGCGTCGCGAGGAAGCACTCCTCCTGCACGGTGAGGGAGTTCCGCGGGTGCGGACCAAGCTCGCCAACCGTCCCGTGGTGGTGATCGGCCAAGGACCGGACGACGTCGCGGAGCTACGCCGGATCCGTCGCTACCTGCGGGAGATCAAGCCGGTCGTCGTCGCGACCGGGGAGGGACTCGCGCTGGCGAGGTCGGCGGGCCTCAGCCCCGACATCGTCGTGCTCGACTCGCGCGCCGAGGACCTGCCGCTGGCCAAGGAGCTGCGCGGCTGCCGCGACGTCGTGGTCACCGAGGCGCCCGGGGGAGTGCGCTCGGGAGGAGCAGGATCGGACCGGTTCGACCGGATCGGCGTCCGTGCGGTGCCGATGCAGACCACCGCCACGCCTGCCGACGCCGCCCTCCTCCTGGCCGACGCCGCCGGCGCCGCGCCGATCGTCGCCGTCGGTCTTCGCGGGACGGTCGAGGAGTTCCTCGACGGCAGCCGTGAGGGCATCGGCAGCGGCTACATGACCCGCCTGAAGGTCGGGCCCCGTCTCGTCGACGCGACCGCCGTCCCGCTGCTCTACTCCGGACAGCTCCGAGCGCGCCACGCCTACCTGGTCCTGCTGATCGGGCTCGTGGTCGTCGCGGCCGCGATCGCGACCACCGATGTCGGCCACCAGTGGGTCCTCGACCTCCGTGACCAGCTCGACCAGCTCCTCGGGGGAAGGCTCTCGTGATCCGTTCGCGTACGTACGTCGTTCCGCTCACCGCCGTGTTCCTGGCCCTGGCCACCGGCATCGCGCTCGGGGCCGGTCCGCTCACCGACACCCGCTCCAGCGCCTCGCCCGGTCCGCGCGTGGTCACCCAGGCCCCTGACGCCGGCTTCGCCGACGCGTTCGCGGGCTCGGTCGCCGCGCGGCTCTACGACCACGGCCTCTCCCGGCGCCCGGTGGCCCTGGTCACCCTGCCCGGCGCCGACCCGACCACGGTCAGTGCCGTCACCGCCCAGGTGAAGGCCGCCGGGGGGCAGGTCGCCGCGACGTACGCGATCCAGGGCCAGCTCGTCGACGCCCAGCAGAAGAGCCTGGTCGACACCCTGGGCGTCCAGCTGGCCCAGCAGCTGAAGGGGAAGACGGCCCCGACGGCGACGACGTACCCGCGGATCGGGCAGCTGGTCGCCATCGCCGCCGCCAACCGGGGGACGGCCGGCGCACCGGCCGGCACCGACGCCGCCGCGGTGCGCCAGAGCCTGGTCGCGGCCAAGCTGCTCACCGTCCCTGCCGGCGACCCACCGACGGCGCCGCTCCTGCTCGTGGTCCTCGGCACGCCGATGGACCAGACGATCGCCGACGGTCTCCTGACCGGCCTGGCCGCGGGTGCCCGTGGCGTCGTCGCGGTCGCGCCCACCCGCGACGCGACCCTGGCCGGACTGGCCGCCGACGGCGTCACCAAGCGCGTCACCACGGTCGACGGCAGCGAGACCGACGCGGGCCGGGTGGCCGCGGTGCTCGGTCTCGTCCGCTCCTGGCGCACCTCCGGCGGCGCGTTCGGAGCGTCGGGTGCGGATGGCGCGGTCCCTCTCGGGTAGGATGGAACTCCGTGAAGCAGGCGCCCGTCACCAAGCACGTGTTCGTCACCGGAGGCGTCGCCTCCTCGCTCGGCAAGGGGCTCACCGCCTCGAGCCTGGGCCGACTACTCAGCTCCCGCGGTCTCCGCGTGACCATGCAGAAGCTCGACCCCTATCTGAACGTCGACCCCGGGACGATGAACCCGTTCCAGCACGGCGAGGTGTTCGTCACCGACGACGGTGCCGAGACCGACCTCGACATCGGTCACTACGAGCGGTTCCTCGACCGCGAGCTCAGCCAACGGGCCAACGTCACGACCGGTCAGGTCTACTCCAGCGTGATCGCCAAGGAGCGCCGCGGCGACTACCTCGGTGACACCGTTCAGGTGATCCCCCACATCACCGACGAGATCAAGGCCCGCATCCGGGCCATGGCCGACCCGGTGGAGGAGGGCGGCGAGCGCCCCGACGTCGTGATCACCGAGATCGGCGGGACCGTCGGCGACATCGAGTCGCTGCCCTTCCTCGAGGCGGCGCGGCAGGTCCGCCAGGACATCGGCCGGGACAACTGCTTCTTCCTGCACGTCTCGCTGGTGCCCTACATCGGCCCCTCGGGCGAGCTGAAGACCAAGCCGACCCAGCACTCCGTGGCGGCCCTGCGCTCGATCGGCATCCAGCCCGATGCCATCGTCTGCCGGGCCGACCGCGAGATCCCGGACGGGATCAAGAAGAAGATCTCCCAGATGTGCGACGTCGACCAGGACGCCGTCGTGACCGCGGCCGACGCTCCCTCCATCTACGACATCCCGAAGGTGCTGCACCGCGAGGGCCTGGACGCCTACGTCGTGCGCCGACTCGACCTGCCGTTCCGCGACGTCGACTGGACGACGTGGGACGACCTGCTCCGCAAGGTGCACCACCCCAAGGAGGAGGTGACGGTCGCCCTGGTCGGCAAGTACATCGACCTCCACGACGCCTACCTCTCCGTCGCCGAGGCGCTCAAGGCCGGGGGCTTCGCCCACGAGACCGCCGTCCACATCCGGTGGGTGCCCTCCGACGAGTGCGCCCAGCAGGCCGGCGCCCACCGCGAGCTCCACGACGTCGACGCCATCTGCGTGCCCGGCGGGTTCGGTGTCCGCGGCCTCGACGGCAAGATCGGGGCCCTCACCTACGCGCGCACCCACGGCATCCCGACCCTGGGCCTGTGCCTGGGCCTGCAGTGCATGGTCATCGAGTACGCCCGCAACGTCGCCGGCCTCGAGAAGGCCGACTCCACCGAGTTCGACCCGGACGGTCCCGAGCCGGTGATCGCCACCATGGAGGAGCAGAAGTCCTACGTCGAGGGCGCCGGTGACCTGGGCGGCACGATGCGGCTGGGTCTCTACCCGGCCGAGCTCGCCGCCGGCTCGATCGTGCGCCAGGCCTACGGCGACGCCCGGATCGAGGAGCGGCACCGCCACCGCTACGAGGTGAACAACCACTACCGCGAGCAGCTGGCAGCCGCCGGCCTGGTGTTCTCCGGCACCAACCCCGACCTCGACCTGGTCGAGTTCGTCGAGCTGCCGCGCGAGGTCCACCCCTACTACGTCTCGACCCAGGCGCACCCCGAGCTCCGCTCACGCCCGACCCGTCCGCACCCGCTCTTCGCCGGGCTGATCGGCGCGGCCATCGAGCGGCAGAAGGCCGAGCGGTTCCCGATCGACGAGTCCAAGCTGCGGCGCGAGCCCGAGGAGGACGCCGCCTCGCCGGCGTACGCCTGATCCCTGGCGGGTCCCTCTCGGAGCGAGGATGATCCGCCGCATGCCCGACCTCCCGCAGCTCCGCTCGCTCATCAACGGCTTCCAGATGTCGGCCGCGGTGCACGTGGCGGCCCAGCTGGGCCTGTCCGACCTCCTGGTGGCCGGGCCCGCGGACCGTCGCCGACCTCGCCGCCGCCACCGAGACCGACGAGGACACCCTGGGGCGGCTCCTGCACGCCCTGTCCACCATCGGGATCTACGAGGAGCGACCGGACAGCACCTACGCGAACACCGACCTCGGCGAGGGGCTTCGATCGGACCTGCCGGGGTCGCTCCGGCCGCTGGCCCGGACGGTGAGCACGCCCACCCACTGGGCCGCCTGGGGACACCTGCACCACAGCGTGAGCACCGGGGACAACGCCTTCGAGTCGCTGCACGGGGTCGACGTCTGGACCCACCGTGTCCACCATCCGGAGGAGAACGAGGTCTTCAACGACAACATGGCCTCCCTCACCCTGGCCGTGGCGGTCGCCGTCGCCGAAGCCTACGACTTCAAGGACGTGACCAGCGTGGTCGACGTGGGTGGAGGGAAGGGCGCCCTGCTCGCCCGGGTCCTCGAGCGCTACCCGCACCTGACCGGCACGGTCTTCGACCTGGCGCACGCCGTCGGGACCGAGCCGCCGATCCCGGAGCTCGCCTCCCGGTGGTCGGCGGTCAGCGGCAGCTTCTTCGAGGAGGTGCCGGCCGCCGACGCCTACCTGGTGAAGTCGATCCTCCACGACTGGCCGGACGACCGGTGCGTGGACATCCTGCGCACGCTGCGCCGCGGGCTGAACGACGACGGCGTCGTCCTGGTGGTGGAGATGGTGCGCGGACGCGCGGGCTACGAGCGGGCGGCGGCGTTCTCCGACCTCAACATGCTCGTGATGCCGGGCGGCCGCGAGCGCTCGGAGGCCGAGTTCGGCGCCCTGTTCGCGGCAGCGGGGCTGCAGCTCACCCGGGTCGTGGAGACCGAGAGCCTGATGGCGGTCGTCGAGGGGCGCGCAGCCGACTGACCCGAGCCGGCGTCAGGCCGCGCGAGCGCGTTCCATCCGGCTGAGCGTGTCGGTCCCGATCAGCAGGGCTGCCCGGACCGTCGGGTCGCACGCCGGGTCGGCCGCCATGTCCTGCGCCCGCTCGACGAACGCGTCGTCGGCCACCTGGGGGAACATCCCGAACATCAGGCCGAAGACCGCGAGCATGCCGCCGCCGGCCAGGTCGGGGATCTCGTCGAGGAACCGGTCGGCGTAGGGGAGGAGCACGTCCTCCTGCTGCGGCTGCCAGAACGCGCGGATCATCGCTCCGAGCATCGCTCCCGCCGGGATGTTCCGCTTCTCGAAGAGCTCCTGCCACGCCTCGTCCTTGGCCTCGGACTCCGGCCGGGCGGTGCGCACGGCCAGGGCGCGGACGCCCGCGTCGGGATCGGGGTCGCGGGCGAGCAGCGCCTCGACGACCTCCTCGTCGTACTCGCCCAGGGCCGACCGCCGGATCGCCACCCGCCAGGCCAGGTCGACGTCGTCCCGGGCCGCCTCGTCGAGCCGGGCCAGGTGCTCCGGGCTCGACGCGGAGGCTGCCAGGGTGCGCAGGGCCGGGGTGGTGTGGTCGGGGTCGTCGGCGATGCCGTCGGCCACCTGGGCGAGCCGGTCGAGCGCCGGGGCGATCCGGTCGGGGGCGCTCCACCGCTGGGCGATCTCGAGGGCGACGTTGAGGAAGGGCTCGACCACGGCCGGGCTCTTCTCCCGGACGAGCACGTCGAGCACGCAGTCGAAGAGCGCGTCGGCGGGCAGCTCGCCGTCGGAGAGCATCTGGAAGCCGGTGACGACGGCCTGGGCGCGGTCGACCGCCTCCGGCAGGTCGGCAGCGTGCTGCAGCAGCACCTCGACCGAGGCGCGGTCGGGTCGCACGGCCGCGAACGTGTGGTCGGCCGCGTTGAGCAGGTGCAGATCGGCGTCCGGCAGGTCCACGGCCGTCGCGGTGCCCGCGGTCTCGACGGACGTCGTCCCGACCAGGGCGAGCCCGTCGTCGGACACGGAGTAGGACCCGATCTCGAGCCGGTGTGGTCGGGGTGCCGCGCCGTCGGGGGAGGCCGACGTGAGGGTGCCGTCCTCGAGCCGGAGGACGTCGGTCCCGGCGCGGTCGAGCCAGGCGACCGTCCAGGCGTCGAGGTCGCGGCCCGCCGCGTCGCCGATCGCCGACATCAGGTCGGCGAGCACCGTGTTGCCCCAGGCGTGCTCGCGGAAGTAGCCGCGCAGACCCTCGACGAAGCGGTCCTCGCCGACGAAGGCCATCAGCTGCTTCAGGACGCTGGCGCCCTTGGTGTAGGTGATGGCGTCGAAGTTCGCCATCGCCTGCGCGACGTTCGGGACGTCGCCGCGGATCGGGTGGGTCGCCGGGGACATGTCCTGCCGGTAGCCGGCCATCTTGCCGCCGGCCAGGAACGTCGCCCACTCGTCGGTGAACTCGCTGCAGTTGACGCCGGCCCAGTTCGACGCCCACGAGGCGAACGCCTCGTTCAGCCACAGGTCGTCCCACCACTGCATGGTGACCAGGTCGCCGAACCACATGTGCGCCATCTCGTGCAGGAGGATCTGCGCGCGCACGGCACGCTGGCCGTAGGTCGGGGTGCTCCGGTAGAGCACGCTGTCGGTCCAGGTCACCGAGCCCCAGTTCTCCATGGCGCCACCCATGTTCGGCACGAACACCTGGTCGTAGCGCTCCTGGGCGAAGGGCTGGCCGAAGCGCTCGCCGAAGAAGGCAAGCCCGCGATCGGTCAGGTCGAAGAGCTCCTCGGCATCGCGCTCGAGGAACTGCCGCAGCGACTGCCGGCAGTAGAGACCGAGGTCGTAGCCACCGCGCTGCGAGCGGATCTCGTGGAAGGGTCCGCCGTTCACGACGGTGACGTACGTCGACAGCCGCGGGGTGTCGGCGAACGTCCAGCGACGCCCACCGCCCTGGTCACCGTCGAGGTCCTCGACGCGGTCGGGTGCGGAGTTGCTGGTGACCGTCCAGGTGTCGGGCGCGTCGACCACGAAGCCGTGGGGTGCCTTCAGGTCGGGCTGGTCGAAGCAGGCGAAGGCGTAGCGGGCCCGGTCCGGCTCGAAGGTCGACCAGACGTAGACCAGCTTGTCCAGCGGGTCGACGGTCTTGAGGATCGCGGTGCCCGAGCGGGTGTCGGCCTGGGTGTGCGAGACGACCAGCACGTTGTCGGCGCGCAGCTCCGGGAGCGGGATCCGGCAGCCCTGGGCGGTGGCGGGATCGAGGTCCTGGCCGTTGAGCGTCACCGCCGACACGTCGCCGATGCAGTCGACGAAGGTGCTCGCCCCGGGCTCGCGACAGGTGAAGGACACGGTCGAGGTGGCGGCCCACAGGTCACCCTCGTCGAGGCCACGGAGGTCGATGTTCACGTCGTACCGATCGACGCTGATGAGGGCCGCTCGCTCGGCGGCTTCCTCCCGAGTGAGGCTCACGATGTCCGTCATGGCGCCACCGTATCCCTGCGATTTCCTGTGCATCGACTCCGTATCGACGGCGGAATCGGCGGGCTATGTCCTTGACTCATGCCGCTCCGGGGACCAGCCTGCTCCCAAGCCACTCTGGCTCGGCCCGTCGGAAGGAACCGTATGTCCCTGTCTGTGAAGCGATTGCTGTGCGTGGGGAGTGCTGCCGTCATGACGGTGGCCCTGGCGGCCTGTGGCTCGAGCAGCTCGTCGAACGCCGGTGGAGGGCCGGCCACGTACGGGAACTGCAAGATCACCACCAAGGCCAACAGCATCAAGATCGACCCCGTCACCTCAGACACGCTCACCGTCGAGACGACCCTCCCGGCACCGGGCTGGTGGAACGGCACGACGCCCGCGTCGATCAAGGACGGCTACGAGTACTGCATGGCCGCCGAGCTGGCCAACATGGCGGGCCTGAGCAAGGTCTCGGTCAAGAACGTCTCGTTCGACCAGCTGGTCGCGGGCAACACGAACCAGTACGACATCGCGCTGGCGGAGATCTCGATCACCGACGAGCGCAAGCAGGTCGTCGACTTCTCGACGCCGTACTTCGACTCCAACGTGGGCGTGATCGTGAAGAAGGGCGCCGACGTCACCGAGGACAACATCACCAGCAAGCGGTGCTCGGCGTACTCCGGCACCACCTCGGTCGCCTTCATCCAGGACACGCTCAAGTGCGCCGACACGAAGGTCTACCCGGACTCCCCGACGCTCTACCAGGGTGTCCTGTCGGGTCAGTCGGACGCCGCGTTCCTCGACACCGCGATCGTCCTGGCCGAGGCCAAGAAGGTGCCCTCGCTCGAGGTCGTCGGTCAGTACAGCACCGGTGAGAAGTACGGCGCGATCTATCCGAAGGGCTCGGCCAACGAGGACGCGTTCAACACCGGCATCCAGACCATGATCGACGACAAGGTCCTGGACGGACTGTCCTCGACCTACCTCGGCCCGGCGTTCGGGGCCGACCCGAACAGCGTTCCCATGTGGTCGGTCAAGTAGTCCTTGCCGATGAGCACCTCTGGCCTCGTCAACGAGGAGCTTCAACCACCGCCGACCCCGAGCCCGCCCCGCCCTGTGGCGGGGCTGGCTCTGGTCGGGCTGGCGCTGGCCGTCATCGGCATCGTCGTCGTCGTCATCGGCGCGCTCAAGCTGCGCGACTACAACGACAACAGCGCCATCGCGACGATCATCGCCGGCCTGCTCGTCATCGGGAGCCTGTACCCCCTGCTGCCGGCGATGAAGGCGTTCGCGGGCGACCGCCAGCGAGCGCGTCTGCTCGCTGACGACCAGCTCGTGCCCGCACGACGTGCCTCGGCCGCCGGGCGCGAAGAGGCGCAGATCGCGATGGGCTACGCCGCCGCCGTGATCATCGTCGGCGCCCTGATCGTGATCACGCTCAACAACCCCGAGACCGGCGTCGCCCACACGTTCTTCCAGTCGAGCGCGTGGCGTCAGTCGTTCTCGGAGGTCGTCCACGCGTTCTGGACCAACATCTGGGTGGCCGTGGTCGCCCAGGTCTTCGTGCTGGTCTTCGGTCTGCTCCTGGCCATCATGCGGATGCTGCCGGGGCGTGCCGGGGCGCCGCTGCGGCTGATCGCGCTGATCTACTGCGACATCTTCCGCGCGATCCCGGCCCTGGTGACGGTGATCCTGGTCGTCTTCGGAACGCCGCTGGCCTTCACGGCCACGGCGACCTGGAGCCCCACCTGGCTCGGTGTCGTCGCCCTGTCGTTGACCTACTCGGCGTACGTCGCCGAGGTCTACCGCGCCGGCCTGAGCTCGATCCACCCGAGCCAGAGCGCGGCCGCACGGTCCCTGGGTCTGAGCTATCCCCAGACCCTGCGCACGGTGCTCGTGCCGCAGGCCGTCCGACGGGTGATCCCACCCCTGCTGAACGACTTCATCAGCCTGCAGAAGGACACCGCGCTGCTCTCGGTCGCCGGCATCCTGGAGGCGGTGGCCACCGCCAAGCTGTGGGAGAGCAACCTGTTCAACCTGTCCCCGGTGACCCTCGCCGCCGGTCTGTTCATCGTGATCACGATCCCGCAGGCGCGGTTCGTCGACTACCTGATCGACCGGGATGCCCGCCGACGAAGCGGGAGTGCGCGCTGATGTCCTTTCTCGAGATCGACAACGTCCACAAGGCCTACGGTCACCACGAGGTGCTCAAGGGCGTCAGCCTGAACGTCGAGCGGCACGAGGTCGTCTGCCTGATCGGCGCCTCGGGGTCCGGCAAGTCGACGCTGCTGCGCTGCGTGAACGCCCTGGAGGACATCCAGGAGGGCGAGATCCGCATCGACGGCGACACCGTGACCGGTGCCGGCGTCGACCTGAACGTGCTGCGTCGCGACGTGGGCATCGTCTTCCAGAGCTACAACCTGTTCCCCCACATGTCGGTGCTGGAGAACATCATGCTGGCGCCCTCGCGGGTCGGCGGCGTGTCGAAGAAGGAGTCGCGGGCGCGGGCGGTCTCCCTGCTCGAGTCGGTGAACATGTTGGACAAGGCGACGTCCTATCCCGACATGCTGTCCGGCGGCCAGCAGCAGCGCGTGGCGATCGTGCGGGCGTTGGCGATGCAGCCGCGCGTCATGCTGCTCGACGAGATCACCGCCGCCCTCGACCCCGAGCTCGTCGGCGACGTGCTCGAGATCGTGCGCGAGCTCGCGCGCGGCGGCTTGACGATGCTCCTGGCGACCCACGAGATGGGTTTCGCCAAGGAGGTCGCCTCACAGGTGTGCTTCCTCGACGCCGGCTCGATCCTCGAGCGGGGCTCGGCGCAGCAGATCTTCGAGGACCCGCAGGAGCCGCGGACCCAGCAGTTCCTCAGCCGCGTGGTGAAGTCCGGGCGGCTCTGAGCCGGCCGGACCTCCCGGTAGCGTCGTCGCGTGAGCTCCCCTCTGTCCGACACCCCGGAGAGCTGGGCCGTGCTCGGGTCCCGCGACCTCTATCGCACCGACTGGCTGATGGCGCTGCGCGCCGACCGGGTCCGCCGCCCCGGTGCCGACGACGAGGAGCCGTTCGAGCGGTGGGTCTTCGAGCACCCGGGAGCGGTGGTGGTGCTCGCGGTCGACGACGCCGAGCGCGCGTGCTGCCTGCGGCAGTACCGCCATCCGGCCGGTGGCCGCTTCGTCGAGCTTCCGGCGGGCCTGCGGGACGCCGGTGACGAGGATCCGCTCGAGACCGCGAAGCGCGAGCTCCGCGAAGAAGCCGAGCTCGAGGCGGGGGAGTGGCGGGTGCTGTTCGACCTCTACCCCTCGGCCGGGATCACCGACGAGCGTCAGGTCTGCTACCTGGCCCGTGACCTCCGTCGGGTGAGCCGCGGCGACTTCGCCCTCGAGCACGAGGAGGCCGACATGGAACGCCTCTGGGTGCCCGTCGACGACCTGGTGGAGGCCGTGCTCGCCGGCCGAGTGAGCGAGTCCCCGATCGCGGCGTGCGCCCTCGCGTACGTCGTCCTGCGTCAGCGAGGAGAGCTGTGAGCGACCCGCCGAACGACCTGTCCGAGCTCCTGACCGCCAACCCCGTCATCGACGGCCACAACGACCTGTTGTGGACGATGCGCGACCTGAACGGCTACGACTTCGCCGCCTACGACGTCGGTGAGCTGCAGTCGCAGACCCACACCGACCTCACGCGGCTGCGGGCGGGTGGGGTCGGGGCGCAGTTCTGGTCGGTCTTCGTGCCCAGCCGGTCCGACGACCCGGTCAGGCTCGACGCTGGAGCAGGTCGACGCGGCGTACACGATGATCGGGCGGTACCCCGACCGGCTGGCGCTGGCGACCACGGCCGACGAGGTCGAGGCCGCCTGGCGGGACGGGAAGATCGCGTGCCTGATGGGTGCCGAGGGCGGGCACCAGATCGCGGAGTCCCTCGGTGTGCTGCGGATGTACCACCGCCTGGGCGTGCGCTACCTGACGCTCGCCCACAACGACAACGTCCCCTGGGCCGATTCCGCGACCGACGAGCCGGTGCTGGGAGGACTCAACGACTTCGGGCGCGACATCGTGCGCGAGATGAACCGGCTCGGCATGCTCGTGGACCTCTCCCACGTCAGCCATGACGTGATGCGCGACGCGCTGGACACGACGACCGCGGCGGTGGTCTTCAGCCACTCCTCGGCCTACGCCGTCTGCAACCACCCGCGCAACGTGCCCGACGACGTCCTCCTCCGCCTGGCCGACAACGGGGGGACGTGCCTGGTGACCTTCGTGCCGCGGTTCGTCAGCCAGGCCATGCGTGACTGGAGCCAAGCCTCCGAGGAGCGGGCCCTCGCCGAGGGCGTGGATCCCCGCGACGTCACGGCGTTCCAGCAGTTCGAGGCGCGCGTACGCCGAGGAGGTGCCGGCGCCCGTCGTCCGCCTCGAGGACGTCGTGGCGCACGTCGAGCACGTGCGCGAGGTCGCCGGCATCGACCACGTCGGGCTCGGCGGCGACTACGACGGGGTCGAGTGGCTGCCCGAGGGGCTCGAGGACGTGACCGGCTACCCACGGCTGCTGGCGGCGCTGGTCGATCGCGGCTGGTCCGACGGCGACCTCGCCAAGCTGACCTGCCGCAACGTGCTCCGCACCATGCGCGCAGCCGAGAGTGTGGCGGCGACGGCCAAGGGCTAGGGTCGGATCGGTCCCTGCCCCGAAAGTGGCCCCAGCGCGTGAGGAGTGTGCCCCGTGAAGGTCGGCGTCCCGAAGGAAGTCAAGAACCACGAGTACCGCGTCGCCATCACGCCGATCGGCGTCCACGAGCTGACCGCGCACGGGCACGACGTCTACGTCGAGAAGAACGCCGGCGTCGGGTCGCAGATCGACGACAGCGAGTTCGAGGCCGCGGGGGCCAAGATCCTCGGCGGCGCCGACGAGGTCTGGGACAACGCCGAGATGGTGCTCAAGGTCAAGGAGCCCGTCGCGGAGGAGTACCACCGCATGCACGAGGGTCTCACCCTCTTCACCTATCTCCACCTCGCCGCCGACAAGCCGTTGACCGAGGAGCTCGTCAACCGCCAGGTCACCGGCATCGCCTACGAGACCGTGCAGCTGCCGTCGGGCGGGCTGCCCCTGCTCTACCCGATGTCCGAGGTCGCCGGGTGCCTCGCCCCCCAGGTCGGCGCCTACTCCCTGATGAAGGCGCAGGGCGGGCGCGGCGTGCTGATGGGTGGTGTCGGCGGGGTGGCCAACGCGAAGGTCGTGATCATCGGCGCCGGCGTCTCGGGACAGAACGCCGCCAACATCGCGCTCGGCATGGGTGCCGACGTGACCCTCCTCGACACCGACCTCGACAAGCTCCGGATGTCGTTCTGGCGCTACAACAACCGCGTCCACGGGCTCGCCTCGTCGAGGCTCGCGATCGAGCAGCAGGTGACCGAGGCCGACATGGTGATCGGCGCCGTCCTGATCCCGGGCGCGGCCGCACCGAAGCTGGTCAGCAACGAGCTGGTGTCGCGGATGAAGCCGGGATCCGTGCTCGTCGACATCGCCGTCGACCAGGGCGGGTGCTTCGAGGACACCCACGCGACGACGCACGCGGACCCGACGTACGAGGTCCACAACTCGATCTTCTACTGCGTGGCGAACATGCCGGGAGCGGTGCCGAACACGTCGACGTACGCACTCACGAACGCGACCCTGCCGTACGCCGTCGCCCTGGCCGACAAGGGCTGGGTCCAGGCGTGCCGCGACGACCACTCGCTGGCCCTGGGCCTGAACACCCACGCCGGACAGCTCACCAACGGCCCGGTCGGCGAGGCGACCGGCATCGACGCGGTGGACCTCGACGCGGTCCTCGCCTCAGCCGGCTGAGCCCGGGCGTCCCGCTCGGGAGTCATCGTGGCGGACGTCGCGCTCGCGCTGCGCACCTATCTCGACCACCTGACGGTCGAGCGGGGGCTGGCGGCGAACACCCTGTCGTCGTACCGGCGCGACCTGCGGCGCTACCTGTCCTACCTCACCGAGGAGGGCGTCGCCGACCTCGACGCCGTCTCCGAGGCCACCGTCTCGGCGTTCCTGATGCGGCTCCGTGAAGGCGACGCCGACCACCCGCCGCTGTCGGCGACGTCGGCCGGCCGGACCGTGGTCGCGGTGCGCGGCTTCCACAAGTTCTGTGTCTCCGACGGCTTGGCCACTCAGGACCCCGCGGCCGGCGTACGTCCGCCGTCGCCCGCCCGGCGGTTGCCGAAGGCACTTCCGCTGACCGACGTCGAGGCGATCCTCGAGGCGTCCGGTGCCGCGGGCACGTCGCTGGCCCTGCGTGACCGTGCTCTGCTCGAGGTGCTCTACGGCACCGGTGCCCGGATCAGCGAGGCGGTCGGCCTCGACGTCGACGACGTGGACCGGGTGGACGCCACGGTCCTGCTGCGCGGGAAGGGCGGCAAGGACCGGCTGGTCCCGATCGGGTCCTACGCACTGACCGCGGTCGACGCCTACCTCACCCGGGCCCGCCCGGAGCTCGCCGCGGTGGGCAGCCCGGAGCGTGCGGGGGCGTTGTTCCTCAACGCCCGCGGGGGTCGTCTCTCGCGCCAGTCGGCGTGGACCGTGCTGGTGAAGGCGGCAGATCGGGCAGGCGTGACCCGTGACGTATCGCCCCATACCCTGCGACACTCGTTTGCCACACATCTGCTCGAGGGGGGAGCAGACGTGCGGGTGGTCCAGGAGCTGCTGGGCCATGCGTCGGTGACCACCACGCAGATCTACACCCTGGTCACCGTGGACAACCTGAGGGAGGTGTTCGCAGCTGCTCACCCACGTGCGCGCTGAACGCCGGCCTAGTCATTCGGGACTACGGACACATTCCGTTGGGCCTACTTCTTTGCCAATCGCAAGTCGCCGAACCGATCGGACTCCTATCGTGGCAGCGTCGGGCGGCTCAGCCCGGCCATCGCGGGCCACGGTCGGTGATGAGGGTTCGACTCGAATCTTTCTGGAGTACCGTTGAGGAACAATCGCCGTGACGCCACCTCGGGCGCGTTGTCAGGCCTCCGTGTGTCGGAGTGGTCCGTCCGTCGCAAGGTCGTGGCCGTCCTTGCGATCCCCGTCGTCCTTGCCGCCGTCTTCGGCGGTCTGCGCGTGCGCACCGAGCTCACCAACGCCAGCGACTACTCGACCAACCAGCAGCGTGCCACCGTCCTCGGTCCCGCGATCGACTACCTGACCGCCACCGAGAACCTCGCTCTCCCGTCCCTGCTGGGTGCGGCCGTGGGCGACGGCAAGACCGGTGTCCGCGACCAGTACGCGACCGCCGCCGCCGTGCTCACCAAGGCGGCCGCCGCCGCTCCGTTGACGTCGGCGCAGCAGGACGACATCAAGCAGATGCTCCAGATCGGGGAGACCCTCGAGAACGGCACCGGCACCGGCATCACCGCCGACCCGCCGGTGGCGCTGGGCGACATGAACCGGCTGACGACCGCGCTGATCAACTCGACGGTGAACACCGGCAAGACCGACCCGCGCACCCAGGGCCTCGTCCAGGCACTCAACGGCCGCCTCTCCCTGGTCAAGCAGCAGCTGCTCATCGACAGCAACGAGCAGGGCACGTCCCAGCTCGGCGCCACCTGGCTCGCCGCCGAGATCGGCGCCGAGGGCACGGCCCTCGACAACCTCAAGGCAGTCGTCGGTGGCCGGCGGGTCTCGGTGCTGACCGCCGCCAACGGCACCCGCCTCGGCCAGGCGACGAGCAACAAGCTCACGCAGCTGAAGGCGAAGCCCAAGATGTTCGCCGTCTACGACACCCTCAACGACCGGTTGCTGGGTGGCATCCAGTCCTCGCTGTCCTCCAACGCGTCCGCCTCGAAGTCCCGCGCGCTCACCGACGCCGCGATCATCCTGCTCGCGCTGATGGCGTCGCTGCTCCTGGCGCTGTTCGTCGCCCGGGCCCTGATCGTCCCGCTCCGCAAGGTGCGGGCCGGTGCCCTCGAGGTGGCCAACGAGCGGCTGCCCGAGACGGTCGCCCGGATCCGGGCCGGCAAGGAGCCGGAGGAGATCGCCCCGATCCCCGTGCACAGCCACGAGGAGCTCGGCCAGCTCGCCCGGGCCGTCGACGACATGCACAAGCAGGCGGTCAACCTGGCGACCGGCGAGGCCCACCTGCGGTCGCAGGTCGGCGCGATGTTCGTGACCCTGTCCCGCCGCAACACCACCCTGGTCAACCAGCAGCTGGCGCTGATCGAGTCGCTGGAGCAGGACGAGGAAGACCCGCAGCGCCTCGAGCAGCTGTTCAGCCTCGACCACCTCGCGACCCGCATGCGCCGGACGGCCGAGAGCCTGGTGATCCTGGGCGGCACGGCCGGACGCACGGCCGGCTTCGAGGAGCTCAGCGTCTCCGACGTCGTCCACGCCGCGGTCTCCGAGGTGCAGGACTACCAGCGGGTGCGCATCGACGCCGCTCCGGACCGGATGATCGCCGGTCGCGCAGCGTCCGACGTCGTGCACCTGATGGCCGAGCTCATCGACAACGCCCTGTCCTACTCGCCCCCGGGCAGCCCGGTCACGATCCAGGCCGCCGAGGAGGACGGCCGGGTCGAGATCGAGATCATCGACAGCGGTCTCGGCATGGCCGGCGAGGCCCTCGCCCAGGTCAACAGCCAGCTCAAGAACGGTGGCGAGGTCACCGTCGACACCGCCCGCCGGATGGGCCTGTTCGTGGTCAGCCGCCTGGCGGAGGAGCACGGCCTCAAGGTCAAGCTGCGGCGCAACACCAACGGCGGCGGCATCATCGCCACGATCACGCTGCCCGACGCGGTCCTGGTCGCCGACGGTCCGGTGCAGCACGTCTCCGTCCTCGACAGCGAGGCGGAGGAGGCGGCGGAGCCCGTCACCCCCGTCGTGGAGGAGGAGCCGGAGGAGGAGTACGACCCCTACCTCGAGCGCATCGAGGAAGCGATCGCCGCCGTCACCGGCCTGCCGCGACGTCGGCCCGGCACGGTCGCCGGACCCGCCGCGCCGCCGGTCCCGACCGCTCCCGTGAGCATGTTCGAGGCGACGCCCAACTCCGAGCTGCCCGCGGCCTTCGAGCCGACCGAGCTGCCCGGACACGACGACGCCGCGTCGCCGTCCGACGCACCCGAGCCGGTCGCGGCTCCCGCCGCCGAGCTCGACGACCACGACGAGGTGCTGGCCCAGGTCGTCACCCCGGACTTCGGGGCCGAGCGCCACGACGCGCTCGACGCCGAGGTGGACCTGCGGTCGTTCGCCGACGACGAGCCCGAGCCGGTCACCGCCGAGCTGGACACGTCCGACGACACGACGGACGACACCGATGAGGAGTCCGTGCCCGACGACGTGGCCGAGGCCGACGAGGTCGACGAGGTCGTCGCCGAGCACCACGAGCCGGTCGAGGCCCCGTCCGCGGAGCCCGAGCCGTGGGCCCGCCCCGAGCACGGCTGGGGCGCGTCAGCGGCACCGGCCGCACCGGCCGCCGAGGCCGTGGTCGAGCCGCTCGCCGAGCCCGTGGCCGCCGAGGTCGCGGAGCCGGCGTACGCCGCCCCTGCCGCCGTCGCCGAGGTGGAGGTCCCCGCGGCCGCCGTCGAGGTGCCGGCCGAGGAGGCACCGCACCGACTCCAGATCCGTCGTCCCCTCGCCGCCACCGCTGCGGCGTCGGCCCTCGAGGGAGACTTCGTGGACGACGCGGAGCAGTCGGACGACTCGACCATCTTCGGCCAGCTGCGTTCGAACTGGCTGAACGACGACGAGGAAGAAGCCGAGCAGTGGTCGGCCAACGAGGTGGACCGCGGCTGGGACGAGGCGGAGCGTGCCGAGAGCACCGACGCCGAGAGCACGACGCGAACCGGCTTGCCGGTGCGTCGTCCGGGCGGCCGGTTGCTGCCCGGTGGTGTCTCGCAGGAACCCGCGAAGGTCGTCCGTGACCCGGAGTCCATTCGCAACCGCCTCGCCGCGCACGCGGCCGGCGTCTCCCGCGGCCGGGCGGCCGCGGCGGCACAACCCTCCACCTTCGATTACCCGCACGAGGAGACAGGCCCAGCATGACCGAGAGCCTCCAGGCAGAGATGACAGCAGTCGAGACCGAGACCCGAGAGCTCGACTGGGTGGTGAACCGGTTCGTCGACAGCGTTCCGGGGGCCGCGCACGGCGTCCTCGTGTCCGCGGACGGCCTGCTGATGGCCGCGAGCGGGCGCCTGCCCGCCGAGCGGGCCGAGCAGGTCGCGGCGGTCTCGTCCGGACTGGCCAGCCTGGCCACCGGCGCCGCTCGCCTCTTCGAGGGCGGCGCGGTGATGCAGACGATCGTCGAGATGGAGAACGGCTTCATGCTCCTGATGAGCGTGGGCGACGGGTCGCACCTCGCGGTGCTGACCCAGGCCACGGCCGACATCGGCCAGGTGGGCTACGAGATGGCTCTCCTCGTCGAGCGCGTCGGGCAGATGGTGCAGGCGCAGGCCCGCGTTCACGGGATGTAGGGCAGGGGGAATGACATGGCAGACGAACCAGAGGTCGAGCAGATGCACGCCAGCCCACCAGCTGCGCGCATCGTCCGGCCGTACGCACTGACAGCAGGCCGCACCCGTACGACGGTCGACCTCCCGCTGGAGGCGACGCTGAGGCTGGACACCAGCGCCACGCGTCGCGCCTGGGGCGAGGACGTCCAGGGCAAGATCATCGGCGTCTGCGACCTCCGGTCCGTCGCCGAGGTCTCGGCCCTGGTGCAGCGCCCGATCGGCGTCATCCGCGTGCTGCTCGGCGACCTCGTCCAGCAGGGATTCATCCACGTCCAGGCGACCCTGACCGAGAACTCCACCGACGACGAACGCTTCGACCTCCTCGAAAGGACCCTCCGTGGACTCCGTGCTCTCTAACGGCAGCCGCACCGCCGCCTCGACGAAGATCGTCGTGGCGGGCGGGTTCGGCGTGGGCAAGACCACCCTCGTGGGGTCTGTCTCGGAGATCGTGCCCCTCCGCACCGAGGCTCTGGTGACCAACGAGTCGGTGGGCGTCGACGACCTCGCCCAGACGCCGGCCAAGTCGACCACCACGGTGGCCATGGACTTCGGCCGGATCACCCTGGCCGAGGACCTCGTGCTCTACCTGTTCGGCACCCCCGGCCAGAAGCGGTTCTGGTTCATGTGGGACGACCTGGTGCGGGGTGCCATCGGCGCCATCGTGCTGGTGGACACCGCCCGCCTCGACGCGGCGTTCGCCCCGCTGGACTACTTCGAGTCGAAGAACGTGCCCTTCATCGTGGCCGTCAACGAGTTCGAGGGTGGCCCCAAGTACCCGCTGCACGAGATCGCCGAGGCGCTCGCCCTGCGCGACGACGTCCCGCTGATCACGGTCGACGCGCGCGACCGCGACTCGGCCAAGCGGGCCCTGATCCGGATCACGGAGTTCTCGCTGACCCGGCTCGCCACGGCCCAGCGCACCGCCTGACCCGTACGACGAAGGCCCCCGGACCGACGGTCCGGGGGCCTCGTCGTAGGCGGGGTCACCCCGTCAGTCGGTGATCCGGCGTACGTCGTAGCGGCCCTCGGCGAAGCCCTGCCGCACGACCTTCTTGTCGAACTTCCCGACCGAGGTGCGCGGCACCTGGTCGACGAACGCCCAGGCGTCGGGGAGCTGCCACTTGGCGAAGGAGCCGGCGAGGTGCTCGCGGAGGTCCTCGGGCGTCACGGTGGCTCCCTCGCGCACCACGATCGTGGCCAGCGGGCGCTCCTGCCACTTCTCGTCGGGGATGCCGACGACGGCCGCCTCGACCACGTCGGGGTGACCCATCAGGGCGTTCTCGAGGTCGACCGAGGAGATCCACTCGCCGCCGGACTTGATCACGTCCTTGGCCCGGTCGCTGAGCGTGATGTAGCCGAGCTCGTCGAGGTGTCCCGACGTCGCCGGTGCGCAGCCACCCGTCGTGGAACTTCTCCGCCGCGTCGTCGGCGTCATCGGGCTCGTAGTAGCCGCCGGTCACCCACGGCCCGCGCACCTCGAGCTCGCCCACCGAGGTGCCGTCCCAGGGGAGGGAGGCCCCGTCGTCGCCGACGATCCGGCCCTCGACGCCGCAGAGCAGCCGCCCCTGGCTGCCGCGGTAGACCCACTGCGCGTCGCCCTCGACCCCGACCGGCACGAGCCCCGCGGAGGCGACCGGCGACGTCTCGGTCATGCCCCACGCCTGCCGGATGTGGAGGTTGTGCCGCTCCTCGAGCCCCTGCTGCAGCGACACCGGGACGGCCGAGCCGCCGCACAGGATCAGCCGGAGCGAGTCGAGGCGTACGCCGTCGTGGCCGTCGAGGTAGGACAGCACGTCGTTCCACACGGTCGGGACGGCGCCGGAGACGGTGGGGCGGCTGTCCTGGATGAACCGGACCAGGGGCTCGGCCTGGAGCCAGCGGTCGGGCATGCACAGCGACGCGCCGGTCATGATCGCGGCGTACGCCAGGCCCCAGGAGTTCGCGTGGAACATCGGCACGATCGGCAGCACCCGGTCGTGGAAGTCGAGGCCGGCGGCGTTGCCGGTGCTGACCGCCTGCGAGTGGAGCCACGCCGACCGGTGGCTGTAGACCACGCCCTTGGGGTTGCCGGTCGTGCCGCTGGTGTAGCACATGGCCGCGGCGTCGCGCTCGTCGATCTCCGGCCACTCGAAGGTCTCCGGCTGGCCGGAGAGGAGGTCCTCGTAGAGCAGCACCTCCTTGCCCGAGGCCCGGAGCGAGTCGAGGTCGGCGGAGGCGGCGTCGGGGCCCGCGACCAGGACGTGCGTGACGGTCTCGAGCTGCGGCAGCTCCTTGGCCAGCAGGGGGACCAGCGAGTCGTCGACGAGGACGACGCGGTCGTCGGCGTGGTTGGCGATGTAGACCAGCTGCTCGGGGAAGAGCCGGATGTTCAGGGTGTGCAGCACGGCGCCCATCGACGGGACGGCGAGGTAGGCCTCCAGGTGCTCGGCGTTGTTCCACATGAACGTCGCGACGCGCTGGTCCGCGTCGATGCCCAAGCCACGGAGACCGTGCGCCAGCTGGGCCGCCCGTCGTCCCACGTCGGCGTACGTCCGGCTGCGGGTGCCGTCGGGGGTCGCGGTGACGACCTCGGAGTCGGCGTGCACGGTGGTGCCGTGCCGCAGCACCGAGCCGATCGTGAGCTGGGCGTCCTGCATGGTGCTCTTCAAGAGAGGTCTCCTCGCGATCCGGCGACGGACGTGGTGCCCTCATCTTGCTCCGCGTCGGGTCGCCACGCACGCAGCGCTCACGACGGCACCCGGACGGTCGACAGGCGGCCCGTCGGGCGGCTTCCTATGCTGACGACGTGACGATCGCGCTCCGCCTCCTCGACGAGGTGACGTTCGACGGTGCGCCGATCACCGGCGGGCGCTCCGTCGACCTGCTGGCCGCGCTCGCCTCCCATCGCTCGGGACTCTCCGACGCGCGGCTGCTGGAGGCGGTCTGGGCCGACCTGACGCCGAGCCCCAAGGCCCTGCAGGTCCAGGTCTCGCGGGTCCGCGCGCAGTGCGGGGCCGGCGTCGTCGCGCGCTACGACGGGGGCTACCGGCTCGGCCTGCCCGCCGACGGCGTCGACCTCTGGCGGCTCGGGGCGCTGGTGGACGCCGCGCGCGCGGCGCTCGAGCACGACCCGGCCGAGGCGCTCCGGCAGGCGCAGGCGGCCGAGCAGCTGTGGTGCGGGGCGGCCGAGGCGGAGGGCGACGGCCCCCTGGCCGACGTACGCCGCGAGGCCCGGGCCCTGGGACCCGTGCTGCAGCGCACCCTCGCGCTCGCGCTCGCCCGGTGCGGCCGGGACGCCGAGGCGGTCGAGGGGCTTCGACGGATCCAGGCGGCCGACCCCGACGACACCGAGGTGCTCGAGGCACTGTTGCGCACCGAGGCCGCGACGTCCGGGGCACCCGTGGCGCTGGCGCGGTACGAGACCTACCGCAGCGACCTCGCCGACCGGCTGGGCGTCGACCCGGACCCGACGCTGCAGCGGCTGCACCGCGAGCTGCTGGCCGCCGACGACCCGGTCCGGAGCGGGGTGCGGTTCGACGCCGACGACCTGCTGGGACGTGCCGACGACCTGGCCGGGTTGCGCGCCCTGGTGCGCTCGGGCCGACTCACCACGATCCTCGGCCCGGGCGGGCTCGGGAAGACCCGGGTGGCCCACGTCCTCGCGCGCGAGGCCACCCAGCCGCGGGTGCACTTCGTGGAGCTGGTCGGCATCTCCTCGCCGGAGGACGTGGTCTCCGAGGTCGGCTCCGCCTTGGGCGTCCGGAACTCGGTGACCGGCCGGCGTAGCCTCACGGCCGCTCAGCAGGCCGACGTGCGGGCCCGGATCGCGCAGGAGCTCGACTCCGTGCCGACGCTGCTCGTGCTGGACAACTGCGAGCACGTGCTCGACGCGGTCGCCTCGCTGGTGGCCTTCCTCCTCGTGACCACGCGGGACCTCCGCGTCGTCACCACGAGCCGTGCCCCGCTCGGGATCGCGGCCGAGCGGGTCTTCCCGCTCAGCCAGCTCGCTGCCGCGGACGGCGCCGAGCTGTTCCGGCGACGTGCCCGCGCCGTCCGCCCCGACGCCGAGCTCTCCGACCGGGTGGTGGGCCAGATCGTGGAGCGGCTCGACGGCCTCCCGCTGGCGGTCGAGCTCGCGGCCGCGCGCGTGCGCACCATGTCCGTCGACGAGGTGCTGCGGGCGCTGGACGACCGGTTCGGGCTGCTGCGCGGGCGGGACCGGTCGGCTCCGGCCCGCCACCAGACCCTGACCGCGGTGATCGGCTGGTCGTGGGACCTCCTCAGCGCCGAGGAGCAGCGCGCGCTGTCCTGGCTCTCGGTCTTCCAGGACGGCTTCTCGAGCGCGGGTGCCGCCGACCTGCTCGGACGTGAGGGGCCGGGACTCGTCGAGGCGCTGGTCGACCAGTCGCTGGTCAGCGTCGTCGAGCACCGGGGCGCCACGCGCTACCGGATGCTCGAGACGGTCCGTGAGTTCTCGGCCCTCCGGCTCGCCGACCTCGGCGAGGCCGACGCGGCGCGCGAGGCACTGACCGCCTGGGCCGTCGGCATGGCCGAACGGCTCGGTCCGCAGATGTTCGGCGCCGACCAGGTGGCCGCGGTCGACGAGCTCGACGCCGAGGAGGCCAACCTCGCCGACGTCCTCCGACGTCTGCTGGTCGCGAAGGACGCGGCGCGCGGCGTACGCCTGCTCGCGTGCCTCGGGGCGCTCTGGGCGGTCACCGGCAACTACCCGCGCTTCCTGGCCATGGCCGACCTGGCCGAGCAGGTCCTGCTCGGCTGGGTGCCACCTCCGGAGCTCGAGCAGGTCACGGTCGAGGCGGTGGCGCTGGTCCTGGTCCACCTCGGGTTCATGCGGCCCGACGGGGTCGACGAGCTGACCGGGATCATGCGGGCGCTGCCGATCCCGGTGCAGCCCTGGAGCCGGGTGGCACGGGCGATCTTCGTCGAGCCGGGTGCGCTGGACGACCGCCGAGCGGCGGTGCTGAGGCTGACCGAGGATCCCGACCGGCACACGGTCGCGATGGCGTGGCTGTGGGCGGCGATCCTCGCCGAGAACGAGGGCGCGATCGAGGAGTCCGGCGAGTACATCGACCGGGCACTGGCGATGGTCGACGAGTACACGACCGTCTGGGAGGTCGCGTCGCTCAACACCCAGGCCGCGACGCAAGCCCTGAACAAGGGCGACCACGCGCGCGCCGAGCGGCACGCCACGACGGCGATCCCGCTGCTCGAGCGCCTGCACGCGGACGAGGACGCCGCCAGCATGCGCGCGGGCCTGGCCCTGTCCGCCGTACGCCGGGGTGAGCTCGACGAGGCCGACCGGATCCTGGACGAGATCGGCGAGGTGAAGCCGGCCGACGTCACGGCCGACCTGGTGACCTCACAGGTGCGAGCCGAGATCATCCTCCTGCGCGGCGACGTCGAGGGCGGCCTCGCTGCCTTCGACCGCTGCCTGGCGATCACCCGCACCTGGAGCTTCACCGACGGGTCCACCAACGGCCTCGAGCCCTGGAGCCTGATCGCGCTGGCGACCGCCCTGGCCGCGCACACGCGCTTCGCCGACTCGCCCGCCCGGCACACCAGAGGTCAGGAGCTCGAGACCGAGATGGCGACGCTGCTGTCGCGCTTCCACACCGTGCCCGACGCCGCGATCGACTACCCGGTGACCGGGATGGCCCTCGCGGCGCTCGGGCTGCGCCTGCTCAGCCTGGATCCCGTTCCCGACGTCGACGGGGCGGTCCGGCTGGTCGCCCTCGCGCAACGGTTCGGCTACAACCGGTGGTTCCCGGCGATGGACTGGGAGCCGATGGCCGAGCGCGCGAACGCCGCAGCCCCCGGCCTGCTGGCCGCCGTTCTCGAGGAGTACGGCGACCGGCAGGGCCGGGAGCTGCGGGCGGAGACCGAGCGGGTGCTGGCCGCCGTGATCGGGATCGGCGCTACATCTTCCGAGTGAAGCTGCGCACCGACAGCGGCGCGAAGATCGCGATCACCACGGCGCAGCCCAGGAGCGCCCAGCCGGCGTCGGCGCCCACGTGACCGTTGTTGGCCATGTCGCGGATCGCCGAGATGATGTGCGAGACCGGGTTGACGTCGGCGAAGGACTGCAACCAGTCGGGCATCGTGTCGGTCGGCACGAACGCGTTGGACAGGAACGTCAGCGGGAACATCACCATCAAGGAGATGCCCTGCACGCCCTGCGCGCTGCGCCCGATCGTGCCGAACCAGGCGAAGATCCAGGCCAGCGACCAACCGGCGATGATCGCGAACACGATCGCGCCGACCACGCCGATGACGCCACCGCCAGGGCGGTAGCCCAGGGCGATGATGCCGGTGAGGAAGGTCAGGGTGCTGGCGATGGCGTAGCGGAGCATGTCGGCCACCATCGGCCCGGCAAGCGGTGCGATCCGGGAGATCGGCAGCACCTTGAACCGGTCGAAGACCCCCTTGTCCATGTCCTCGCGGAGCTGGACGCCGGTGGCGACGCAGGCGGTGAGCACGGTCTGGCCCACCAGCCCCGGGATGATCACCGGGTTGTAGCCGCTGACACTGCCGGCGACGGCGCCGCCGAAGATGCCGGCGAACATCGCGGTGAACAGCAGCGGCTGCAGGGTGACGTCGAAGAGCTGCTCGAAGTTGCGGCGCATCTTCAGCAGGGCCCGCCAGGCCAGGGTCATGGTCTGGCTGACGGTGTCGCGGACGCCCACCCGGGTGGACAGGCCCTCGGCGGGGTCGCGGAGAGCGGTGGTGAGTGCGGTCATCGGACTGCCTCCAGCTCGGTCGAGGTGGTGTCGGTGTCGGTCGTGGTGTCGTCGCCCTCCGCGCTGTGCCCGGTGAGGATCATGAACACCTCGTCGAGCGACGGCTTCTGGACGTTGACGGAGTCGATGGCGATGCCCCGCTCGCGCAGGGTGACCAGGACGTCGACCGCCTGGTCGCTGCGCTGCAGCGGCACCGACAGCCGGCGTGACTCGGGGGAGAGGGACGGCTGCTCGCCGATCAGGCGCGCGGCGATCTCTCCGGCGGCCGGGATCTGGGCGGAGTCGACCAGGCTCAGGGTCAGGGTCGAGCGACCGACCGACGACTTCAGCTCGTCGGGCGTTCCCTCGGCGACCTTGACCCCGCGGTCGATCACCGCGATCCGGTCGGCCAGCTGGTCGGCCTCGTCGAGGTACTGCGTGGTCAGCAGCACCGTGCACCCGTTGGCGACCAGGTCGCGGATGGTGTCCCACATCTGGCCGCGGGTGCGCGGGTCGAGCCCGGTGGTCGGCTCGTCGAGGAAGATCAGCGGCGGCCGGGTGATCAGGCTGGCGGCCAGGTCGAGGCGCCGGCGCATGCCGCCGGAGAACGCCGAGATCGGCTTGCTGGCCGCCTCGGTGAGGTCGAACTGCTCGAGCAGGCTCGCCGCGGTCGACCGGGCGGTCGGCTTGGCGACGCCCTGGAGCCGCGCGAAGAGCATCAGGTTCTCGGTGGCGGTGAGGTTCTCGTCGACCGACGCGTACTGCCCGGTGACGCCGAGCAGCTGGCGGACGACGTGGGGCTCACGGCTGACGTCGTGCCCGAAGATCTCTCCGCGGCCGCCGTCGATCGGCAGCAGCGTCGCGAGCATCTTCAGCATGGTGGTCTTGCCGGCGCCGTTGGGGCCGAGCACGCCGAAGACCTGTCCGCGGCGCACCTCGAGGTCGACGTGGTCGACGGCCCGTTGGTCGCCGAACTTCTTGACCAGGCCCTCGGCCCGGACTGCGGGTGTGGTCTCGTTCATGGGTCCATCGTGGGGTGGGCCGGTTTCACGGCGGTTTCACCGTGCCCACACGGCGACCTCCAGCCCGGCCCGCCGTCGCGTCGATAGCCTGGGACGCATGTCCGAGGTCGTGGCGCGTCGTACGCGTGGCTCGCGCTGGGAGCCGCTGACCGTCGGGATCGACATCGGCGGCACCAAGGTGCTCGGCGCCGTGGTCGACGCCTCGGGGAACGTCGTCGCGCTCGAGCGGCGCCCGACCGAGGGCCACGACGTCCGCAAGGTCGAGGACACCATCGTCGACGTGGTGAACGGCTTCGCCGAGGAGTACGACGTGGCGGCGGTCGGTATCGGCGCGGCGGGCTTCGTCGATGTCACCCGGACGATCGTGATGTTCTCCCCGCACCTCGACTGGCGGCGCGAGCCGCTCCGGGCGCGGGTCGCGGAGCGGGTGCGGATCCCCGTGGTGGTCGACAACGACGCCAACACCGCCGCCCTGGCCGAGTGCCGCTTCGGGGCCGGCCGCGGTCACCGCTTCGTGCTCTGCGCGACGCTCGGCACCGGGATCGGCGGCGCCCTCGTCCTCGACAACCGCGTCTACCGGGGCGCCAACGGGATGGCGGGGGAGTTCGGCCACATGCAGGTCGTGCCCGACGGCCGCCGGTGCGAGTGCGGGAACCGGGGGTGCTGGGAGCAGTACGCGTCGGGGAACGCCCTGGTCCGCGACGCCCGCGAGCTCGTCCGCGCGAGCTCACCGATGGCCCAGCACCTCCGGTCGCTGGTCGACGGCGACGCCGACGCCCTCGACGGGCCTCAGATCACCCAGGCGGCGACCGACGGCGACCCCCTGGCGATCGAGCTCCTGGCAGACGTCGGCCGCTGGCTCGGCGTCGGCCTGGCCGGCATGGCGGCGGCGTTCGACCCCGGGTGCATCATCATCGGCGGTGGCCTGTCCGACGCCGGGGAGCTCCTGATCGGGCCGACCAAGCAGGCGTTCTCCCGGTCCCTGACCGGGCGCGGACACCGCGAGGAGCCGGTGATCGTGCGCGCCGAGCTGGGCCCCCACGCCGGCTTCATCGGGGCGGCCGACATGGCCCGCAGCGCGGCGCGTCGTTCGCGCCGCGGCCGGGTACGCCGGAACCGGGCCGCACGCCCCCGGCTGCGGCTCTTCGAGCGACCGGGCGCCGCCGAGTCGGACTGATCCGGAGTGCACAGACTTGTGCACAGGGACCGGTCCGCCTGTGCAGTTCGCGACTGGCTCGTGCACATCCTCTGCACAGATTGGCCCCGGTGCCTGGGGGATTGGCGGAACGGGTTGAGCTCCCTCGGCGCGCCCTCCTACAGTCGCGCCGTACCTCGGGGCACCATGTCGGAAAGTCGACAAGTCGCCTGAGCCCCCAACACCTGGAGAGCACACATGCCTGGGATCTTCCATCGCGGTCCGTCCGGAGCCAACGCACCCGCGATGCCACCGAAGATCCCGGCCCCCGAGGTGTCGGATCCGCCGGAGGCGACGCCCTCCGCCGAGGCGGAGCAGCCGCTGACCGAGCCCCTGCCGTTCGTCCGCCCCGCGGATGACGGGCCGGTGGCCGGCGACCTCGACCAGGTCGAGGTCGACGTCGAGCCCGCGGACGTCCCCGAGGTGGTGCTCGGACCGACCGGCCGCCCGATGCCGGTCTTCCCCGACCCGGAGCCGCTGACGTCGCACGGCCACGCGCGGGTGGTCTCGATGTGCAACCAGAAGGGCGGCGTGGGCAAGACCACGACGACCATCAACCTGGGAGCCGCGCTGGCGGAGTGCGGCCGCAAGGTGCTCCTCGTCGACTTCGACCCCCAAGGCTCGCTCTCGGTCGGGCTCGGGCCTGAACCCCCACGACATGGAGCTGACGGTCTACAACCTGCTGATGCAGCGCGAGGTCGGGCTCGACGACGTCGTGGTGCCCACCAACGTGCCCGGCATGGACCTGCTGCCCTCCAACATCGACCTGTCCGCCGCCGAGGTGCAGCTGGTGCACGAGGTGGCGCGCGAGCAGACGCTGCAGCGGGTCATCGGCCCCGCCGTCGAGAAGTACGACGTGATCCTGATCGACTGCCAGCCCTCCCTGGGGCTGCTCACGGTCAACGCGCTGACCGCGTCCGACGGCGTGCTCGTGCCGCTGGAGTGCGAGTACTTCGCGCTCCGCGGCGTCGCGCTGCTCAAGACGACCATCGACAAGGTGCGGGAGCGGCTGAACCCCGACCTCGAGATCGACGGCGTCCTCGGCACCATGTTCGACGGCCGCACGCTCCACAGCCGCGAGGTCATGCAGCGGCTGGTGCAGGCGTGGGGCGACAAGGTGTTCCACACCGTGATCCGCCGGACCGTGAAGTTCTCCGACTCGACCGTCGCGGGCGAGCCGATCACGTCGTACGCCTCCGACTCGACGGGCGCCGACGCCTACCGGCAGCTGGCCAAGGAGGTGGCGCAGCGGTGGCACGACGCGTGAACCTCCCCGCCGCCGACGACCTGTTCCGCCCCACCGAGGCGGGCGAGCACGTCGTCGCTCCGCGCGAGCGCCGGGTGCGCGCCGTGCCGACCGCGGACCCGGCCGACGAGAGCAAGCGCCGCCCCAGCGGACGGGTGCGGCACGACGAGAAGATCACGATCTACGTCACCGCCGACGAGCTGGTCGACCTGGAGCACGCGCGGCTCGAGCTGCGCCGCCACCACGGGCTCGCCGTCGACCGCGGCCGGATCGTCCGCGAGGCGGTGGCGATGGTGCTGGCCGACCTCGAGGAGCACGGCCATGACAGCATGCTCGTGCAACGCCTGATCGAGGACTGAAGCACCGACCCATGACCGTCACGACCGCAGCCGACCTCGACGGGTCGGAGGCTCTCTCCGACCCCGTGTCCGAGGCGGGTCACGCCTTCGAGGTGCGGCTCGACAACTTCGAGGGGCCCTTCGACCTCCTGCTCAGCCTGATCTCCAAGCACAAGATGGACATCACCGAGGTCTCGCTGTCGACGGTCACCGACGAGTTCATCGCCCACGTGAAGGCCGGGTCCAAGGACGGCACCTGGGACCTCGAGCAGACGTCGTCGTTCCTGCTGGTCGCCTCGACCCTCCTCGACCTGAAGTCCGCGCGCCTGCTCCCGCAGGGCGAGATCGAGGACGAGGAGGACCTGGCCCTCCTCGAGGCGCGCGACCTGCTCTTCGCCCGGCTCCTGCAGTACCGCGCGTTCAAGCAGGTCGCCGCCGTGCTCGAGGGGCGGCTTGCCGGGGAGTCGCTGCGCCACCCGCGGGCGGTGGGCCTGGAGGAACGGTACGCCGGGCTGCTGCCCGAGGTGCTGATCGGGATCGGCCTCGACTCCTTCGCCGCGCTGGCCGCCAAGGCGCTCGAGCCGAAGCCGGAGCTCGAGCTGTCGCTGCAGCACATCCACGCACCCGCCGTGTCGGTGCGGGAGCAGGCCGAGGTGATCGTCGACCGGCTGCGGCGCGCGGGCACGATGACGTTCCGCGCCCTGTGCGGCGACGCCCCCGACATGCTGACCAAGGTGGCCCGTTTCCTGGCGCTGCTGGAGCTCTTCCGCGAGCACGCCGTCGGTTTCGACCAGGTCTCGCCCCTGGGCGAGCTGACCGTCCGCTGGACCGGCGGCGTCGACCCCGAGTCGGTCGCCGAGCTGCGGATCGACGAGTTCGAGGGCGTGCCGGAACCACCGCCCGACGCCACGAGCGAGACGACCCCCGGGTCGTCGGTCGAGCCGGTCGAGACCACGCCCGAGTCGTCGGTCGAGCCTGTCGAGACCACGCCCGAGTCGTCGGTCGAGCCTGTCGAGACCACGCCCGGTCGTCGGTCGAGCCTGTCGAGACCACGCCCCCTGATCCCGAGGAGACCCCATGACCGAGGACGTGCTGGAGGTCGCGGTCGCGGAGCTGCGCCCGTCGCTGGAGGCGTTGCTGATGATCGCCGACCAGCCGCTCGACGAGACGACCCTGGCCTCGGCGGTCGGGGCGCCCGTGGCCGACGTGACCGCGGCGCTCGCCGAGCTCGCCCAGGAGTACGCCGACCAGGGCCGCGGCTTCGAGCTCCGCAACGTCGCCGGCGGCTGGCGCTACTACACGCGCGAGGAGTTCGCCCCGGTGGTCGAGGCCTTCGTCCTCGACGGGCAGCAGGCGCGGCTCACCCAGGCGGCGCTGGAGACCTTGGCCGTGGTCGCCTACAAGCAGCCGGTGTCGCGGGCGCGCGTCTCGGCGATCCGGGGCGTGAACGTCGACGGCGTGATGCGCACCCTGCTCACCCGCGGCCTGGTCGAGGAGGCCGGCGAGGACCACTCCACGGGTGCCCACCTCTACCGCACCTCGTCGTACTTCCTCGAGCGGATCGGCGTGACGTCGCTGGACGAGCTGCCCGAGCTGGCGCCGTACCTCCCGGACCTCGACGACCTCGACGAGCTCGAGGAGGAGCTCGGTGGGTCGTCGGGCGTGACCGTGGTGGGGGCCGGCGACGAGTCCGCCGGGGAGACGTGAGCGGTCCCGACCTCGAGCGTGACGAGGACGGCCTGGTCCGGCTCCACAAGCTGCTGGCCCGCTCGGGCGTCGCGTCGCGGCGCAAGTGCGAGGAGCTGATGCTGGCGGGCGAGGTCGTCGTCGACGGCGAGGTCGTCACCCGGCTCGGGACCAAGGTCGACCCCACGACCGCGGTGATCCGGGTGTCGGGCCGGCGGCTCCCGCCGACGTCGCCGAACGTCTACCTGGTCCTGAACAAGCCGGTCGGGGTGACCTCGACCATGTCCGACCCCCACGCCGAGCGGACGCTGTCCGACCTGGTCGCCGACCGGCCGGAGCGGCTGTTCCACGTCGGTCGTCTCGACACCGACACGGCCGGCCTCCTGCTGCTGACCAACGACGGCGACTTCGCGCAGCGGATGGCCCACCCGTCGTACGAGGTGGACAAGACGTACGTCGCCGCGGTCGAGGGGGTCGTCTACCCGAACGTGCTGAAGACGCTGCTCGCCGGCGTGACGCTGGAGGACGGCCCGGTCACGGTGTCGTCGGTCAAGCTGGTGGGCGGGCGCGGCACGGCCCGCGACGGCTCGATCGTCGAGCTGGTGATCCACGAGGGCCGCAACCGGATCGTGCGGCGCCTGCTCGACGAGGTCGGTCATCCGGTCACCCAGCTCACCCGCACCGCCATCGGGCCGGTCGTGCTCGGGCGGCTCGGCGTGGGGGAGATGCGCGACCTCACGAACGACGAGCTGGGCGCGCTGCTCGACGCCGCGCAGCTCTGAGGCTGCCGCGCGGCTGTCCGCGCGCTGTCCGTGGAGACGGGGTGCCCCCCGACCACCTAGTCTCACGGGGTGCTGAGAGGCGAGAAGGTCTACCTGCGGGTCCGTGAGGAGGCCGACGTCCCGGTGCTCCACACCCAGCTGTACGAGGACGTGGCCGGCCACGCCCGGTCCGACGGTCGCTGGTGGCGGCCGACGCCGGTCGGGGAGTCGCCGTACGTCGTGCGCGCTCCCCGCGACGACGCGGCGCCGTTCACGGTGGTGGCGGTCGAGGGTGACGAGGTGGCGGGCGAGGCGCTGCTCTGGAGCATCGACCTCCACAACCGCTACGCGCACGTCGGCATCGCCCTGCTGCCGTCGGTGCACGGCCGGGGGTACGGCACCGAGACGCTGAGGCTGCTGTCGCACTACGCCTTCGACGTGCTCGGTCTGCACCGGCTGCAGCTGGAGACGCTGGCCGACAACGCGGCGATGATCGCCTCGGCCGAGAAGGCCGGCTACCGCCTCGAGGGGACCCAGCGCGAGTCGGCCTGGGTGCTCGGGGAGTTCGCCGACGAGGTCGTGATGGGACTGCTCGCCTCCGAGCGGTGACGTCCGCTCACGGGTCACCTGTCCGGGACCGCGCCCTGGACCGTGCTCCGGCACCGCACCCGGCCGCGGTTAGGGTTTCACCCGTGGCAGTCAGGGCCGTACGCGGAGCGACACAGCTGGACGTCGACGACCGCGAGCACATGCTCGAGCGGGTCACCGAGATGGTGACCCAGGTGATGGACGCCAACGGCTGGGACGTCGACGACTTCATCTCGATCATCTTCACCGCCACCACCGACCTGGTCTCGGAGTTCCCGGCGTACGCCGCGCGGATCCTGGGCTTCACCGACGTGCCGCTGATCTGCACGCGCGAGCTCGAGATCGAGGGCTCGATGCCGCGGGTGGTGCGGATGATGGCCCACGTCGACACCGACCTGCCGCGCGCCGACATCACCCACGTCTACCTCCACGGCGCCGCCGCGCTGCGCCGTGACCTCACGCGCGTCCGGGCCGTGCCCGACGCCGATGAGTGAGCCGCTCCCGCACCCGGTGCTGATCGTCGGCGCCGGCCTGGTCGGCACCTCGCTGGGGCTGGCCCTGCGCCGGCACGACGTCGAGGTGCTGCTGTCCGACCGCGACCCGCAGCACCTCCGCACCGCGCTCGGGCTGGGCGCCGGCCGGGCCCACGCCGGCCAGCCGCGTCGGCCTGGTCGTGGTCGCGGTGCCGCCCGACCACATCGGGCCGGAGATCGCGCGGGCCCTCGCCGACACCGACGCGATCGTCACCGACGTCGGCAGCGTCAAGACGGCCCCGCTGCTGGCGCTGGCCGGGGTGGCCGGGACCGAGCGGTACGCCGGGGGGCACCCGATGGCGGGCAGCGAGCGGTCGGGACCGCTGGCGGCCACACCGACCCTCTTCGACGGCCGCCCCTGGGCGGTGACGCCGCACGCAGGCTCGAGCCCGGCGGCGACCGCCGCCGTGCGAGGAGCTGGCCCGCCTGGCCGGAGCGAGCGTCGTACGGCTCAGCCCGGAGGAGCACGACGCCGCCGTGGCCCGCACCTCCCACCTGCCCCACCTGCTGTCGGTGCTGGTGGCGGGCCGCCTGGCCGACGCCCCGCCCGATCACCTGGCCCTGAGCGGTCAGGGCGTGCGTGACGTCACCCGTGTCGCCGGGGGCGACCCCGCGCTCTGGCAGCAGATCGTCGCCGGCAACGCCGCGGCGGTCGCCGGGCTGCTCACGCAGGTGCGCGACCAGCTGGACGTCCTGATCGACGCGGTCGCGACGGGCGACCGGGGCTCGCTGGGCGAGATCCTCGAGCTCGGCGTGGCCGGCACCCGCGCCATCCCCGGCAAGCACGGCGCCCCGTTGCGGCCGACGGCGTCGGTGTTCGTCTCGGTGCCCGACCATCCCGGCGAGCTGGCGCGGCTCTTCGCCGACGCCGGCGCCAGCGACGTCAACATCGAGGACGTGCGGATCGACCACGACCCGCGCGCGCGAGACCGGTCTGGTGGAGCTGGTGGTGGACGAGACCCGCGCCGACCACCTGCACACGGCCCTCGGTGAGCGCGGCTGGGAGACCCACCGGTAGCGCCGCCGTCAGTGGGCCGGGCGGGCTCCGCCGAATCACGCCCGGTCGCTCGCGGCCACTAGTCTGGGCCGTTGATCGCGACCCCTGAGCGGTGGTCGAGCGGAGTCGAGACCAGGAGAAGCATCGTGAGCGCACGCACCGGCGTGGTCGTCGCGATCGACGGTCCCTCCGGCTCCGGCAAGTCGAGCACGTCGCGCGGTGTCGCGACCCGGCTGGGCCTGCGCTACCTCGACACCGGCGCGATGTACCGGGCGATGACCTGGTGGATGCTGCGCCACGACGTCCCGACCGACGACCCGGCGGCGGTGGCCGCCCGCTGCGCCGACCCCGCCATCGAGACCGGGACCGATCCGGCACACCCGACCATCACCGTCGACGGCGCCGACGTGTCCGCCGAGATCCGCACGCCCGAGGTGACCGCGGCCGTGTCGCCGGTCAGCGCGGTGCCGCAGGTGCGGGCCCGGCTCCTGGAGCTGCAGCACACGGCCATCGACGGCGGCGGCATCGTCGTCGAGGGGCGTGACATCGGCTCCGTGGTGGCGCCGGACGCCGACGTGAAGGTCTACCTGACCGCCGACGCCGCGGCGCGTGCCGCCCGCCGCGCGGCCGAGGAGGGCGGCTCCGACGTCGCCGCGACGGAGTCGTCGCTGCTCGCCCGCGACCGGATCGACTCCACGCGCACCGCGTCGCCGCTGACCATGGCCGAGGGTGCCGTCCACGTCGACAGCACGCCGTACACCCTCGAGGAGGTCGTCGACCTCATCGCCGGTCTCGTCGAGGACGCACGGTGAGCGACCACCGGCACCCGCCGACCTGGCTCCTCCACGGCGGGCGCCCGACCAGCCGCTGGCTGATCCGGCGGCGCTACGACGTCCGCGAGCACGCCACGGGTCACGTCCCGCCGCAGGGGCCGGTGATCGTGGCCGCCAACCACACCGGCGTGATCGACGGTCCGCTGCTGGCGATCTTCGGGCCCCGGCCGGTGCACGCGCTGACCAAGGAGGAGATGTTCCGCGGCCCCCTCGGCCCGTTCCTCCGGCTCACCGGCCAGGTGGGCTCGACCGGTTCACCGACCGACCTGCGCGCCGTCCGCACCTGCCTCCACGTCCTCGAGCACGGGGGAGCGGTCGGCATCTTCCCGGAGGGCAACCGCGGGGCGGGCGACCTGACCCGCTTCCGCAACGGGGCGGCGTACCTCGCGCTGGTCACCGGCGCGCCGGTCGTGCCGCTGATGATGTACGGCACCCGCCCGCCGGGCGGCGGCAAGGACGCGCTCCCGACCAAGGGCGGCGTCATCGACCTCGTGTACGGCGCGCCGTTCCGCGTCGAGCGCACGCCCTGGCCGCGCACCCGCAGGTTCGTGACCGCGACGAGTGAGCAACTCCACGCCCGGATGACGGAAGAGCTGGCCGCCGGCCTGGCGTTGACCGGACAGACCCTGCCGGGGCCGATCCCCGGCGACGAAGCGAAGGACCTCTCATGAGCATCGACGACCAGTTCGACGAGCCCACCGGGCCGTTGCCGGTGCTCGCCGTCGTCGGCCGCCCCAACGTCGGCAAGTCCACCCTGGTGAACCGCATCCTCGGTCGACGCGAGGCCGTCGTCGAGGACGTCCCCGGCGTCACCCGCGACCGCGTCTCCTACGACGCCGACCTGGGCCGGCCGCGCGTTCACCGTCGTCGACACCGGCGGCTGGGACCCCGACGCCCGCGGCCTGGCCGAGCGGATCAAGGCCCAGGCCGAGGTCGCGGTCAGCCTGGCCGACGCCGTCCTCTTCGTCGTCGACGCCACCGTCGGCATCACCGACGCCGACGAGGCCGTCGTACGGGTCCTGCGCAAGTCGCAGAAGCCGGTCATCCTGGCCGCCAACAAGGTCGACGACCAGCGCGCCGAGGCGGAGGCCTACGGGCTCTGGAACCTGGGCCTGGGCGAGCCCTACTGCGTCTCCGCCCTCCACGGCCGCGGCTCCGGCGACATGCTCGACGCGATCCTCGCCGTGCTGCCCGAGCCGCCTGCGGAGACCTTCGAGCGCGAGGCGGGCCCGCGCCGGATCGCGATCGTCGGCAAGCCCAACGTCGGCAAGTCGTCGCTGCTCAACCGGCTGGCCGGCTCCGAGCGGGTCGTCGTCGACTCCGTGGCCGGCACCACCGTCGACCCGGTCGACGAGCTGATCGAGCTCGGCGGTCGCGAGTGGCGGTTCATCGACACCGCCGGCATCCGCAAGCGGGTCAAGGAGGCCTCGGGCCACGAGTACTACGCCTCGCTGCGCACGTCGACGGCGATCGACCGCGCCGAGGTCGCCGTGCTGGTGCTCGACGCCGACCAGAGCATCTCCGAGCAGGACGTGCGGATCCTGCAGACCGTGCGCGACGCCGGTCGCGCGCTGGTGATCGCGTTCAACAAGTGGGACCTGGTCGACGAGGACCGTCGCCACTACCTCGAGCGCGAGATCGACCTGGAGCTTCACCCAGCCGCCCCATTTGGGCTCAAGGCCCTTGTCGAGCAGATACGGCGGAAGATGCGTGGTGATGAACGCCACGTGGAAGCCGCAAGTGAAGAAACCGAACGTCAGCAGGACGTAGGAGCGATGGCCGAACGCTTCGCCAAGCGCCTCGCGGAAGGACTGCGGCCGCACCGCATTGGCGAGCGCGCTGGTGTCCTGCGCCGGCGTCGCCACCGCGAAGGCCAGCGGCAGGCAGAGCAGCACCAGCAGCGCGAAGATGACGAGCGTGGTGTGCCAGCCGACGGCCCCGATGAGAGCGACCGCGAGCGGTGAGAACAGGAACTGGCCGAACGAGCCAGCCGCTGTGCCGGCGCCGAACGCGAACGAGCGCCGCGACTCGGGCAGCAGCTTGCCGAACGCCGCGAGCACGATCGTGAAGCTCGCGCCCGCGAGCCCGAAGCCGATCAGTACGCCGGCCGAGAGCGTCAGCATGCCGGGCGTGGACGAATACGCCATCAGCACAAGGCCCGCCGCGTAGAGGATCGCGCCGACCCAGAGCGAGCGGATTGTGCCGTAGCGATCCGCCACCGCGCCGGCGAACGGCTGCGCCGCTCCCCACAGCAGGTTCTGGATCGCGACCGCCAGCGCGAACACGTCGCGGCCGGTGCCGAGTTCCGTGCTCAGCGGCTGCAGGAAGAAGCCGAAGGTCGAGCGCGGCCCGAAGGTCAGGATCGCCATCAGGCAGCCGCACGCGATGATGACGGCTGGCGTGCGCCAGCCGAGCGTCGTCTGCGATGTCGAAGACATAGTGATCATCATCCGTCCCGGTTCGCCGGCGTATCCGGCGTGCTCGCCGGCATCACCCCGGCGTCGCAATGATAGTTCGTCCAACCGCCGGCGCGAAGCGAAAGCTTCGGCTCAGGCGGCGGCCGGCGCCGTCCGCATCACGGGTTTTTCGACGATCGGCAGGTTCAGCACCGCCGAGAGGAGCCCGAAGGCCACCGCGAGCCACCACACCACGTCGTAGGAACCGGTGCGCTCGTAGAGCACGCCGCCAAGCCATGCGCCGAGAAAGCCGCCGACCTGGTGGCTGAAGAACGCAAAGCCGTACAGCGTCGCGAGCCAGCGCGTGCCGAACATCAGCGAGACCAGGCCCGAGGTCGGCGGCACGGTCGAGAGCCACAGCAGGCCCATGCCGGCGCCGAACAGCAGCGTCGTGACCGGGCTCGCCGGCAGCAGCACGAAAGCCATGATGAAGACCGCGCGCAGGAAATAGTTGATGGCGAGCAGATAGCGGCGCGGATAGCGCGTCGAGAGCCAGCCGACCGTGATCGAGCCGATGATGTTGAACAGGCCGATGGTCGCGAGCGTCCAGCCGCCGATCGTCGCGCTTAAGCCTCGGTCGATCAGGTAGGACGGCAGGTGCAGCGTGATGAAGGCAAGCTGGAACCCGCAGGTGAAGAAGCCGATCACCAGCAACACGTAGGAGCGGTGGCCGAAGGCTTCGGCGAGCGCGCCCATCAGCGACTGCGAGTCGGCGGCCGCCGCGGCGCCGGGGAGCTTCGGTGCGTTCGGCGGCGTCGCGAGCGCGAGCGCCATCGGGACGATGAAGCAGAAGCATGCCGGAGAACACCAGCAGCGCATGCTGCCAGCCGATAGCCGCCGATCAGCGCGACGCCGAACGGCGCGAACACGAACTGGCCGAACGAGCCAGCCGCGGTGCCGGCGCCGATCGCGATCATGCGGTAGCGCTCGGGCAGAAGCTTGCCGAAGGCCGCGATCACGAGATTGAACGAGCAGCCCGAGAGGCCGAAGCCGACCAGCACGCCGGCCGTGACCTGCAGCGCGACCGGCGAGGTCGTGTAGGACATCATGGCGAGGCCGGCCGCGTAGAGGAGCGCGCCGACGCAGAGCACCCGCACCATGCCGAAGCGGTCCGCGACAGCGCCGGCAAACGGCTGGCCGATGCCCCAAAGCAGGTTCTGCAGCGCGAAGGCGAGCGCGAACACGTCGCGGCCCCAGCCGTTCGCTTGGCTCATCGGGGTGAGGAAAAAGCCGAACGACGACCGCGGCCCGAAGCCGAGCAGCGAGATCAGGCAGCCGCAGACGATGATGACGACCGGCGTGCGCCAGCCGACCGGACGCGCGACGGCTGAGATCTGGGTCATGGGCAAATTCCGGGCGTCCGGCGGCCAACTCCGCCGGTTCGGCTTAGGTAGGCGCGGGTGTGCACTGCAGCTAACGAAAAGTCTTCATCGGATCGATTTGCTTTATGCATGGCTGTCCCCGATTTCGGGACTCGCAATCGGACCGACCCCGTGCTATATATGATTTGCTCTGAATGAGAATAACGGCCTTGGGCCGGGAGTACCGGGAGGAGTCTGGGGCGAGATAGGCCGGCAATCCGCCGGTTGTTTTCGTCCCCATATATGCTCATATTGAGCATAATTTGGAGAGTGCGATGACGATCCTGCAGCAGTTCGGTCCGACCCGCAGCCAGCCTTTCGTGCCGCGCGCCTCCGCGCCGGGCGAGCTTTCGGCGGCCGCGCGGCGCTACGGCGTGAAGCCGATGCCGTCGCTGGAATGGACCCCGCAGGTCGAGCGCGAGACCGCGCACCTCTATGACCGCGTGCAGGCGGTCATCCCGGCGGTCGAGTGGCCGTTCTTCGCGCCCTACGTGAAGGCGATCAACGACCTCAAGCAGCGAGCGCAACGCCGTCATCCTGGCGCACAACTACCAGACGCCGGAGATCTTCCACTGCGTCGCCGACTTCGTCGGCGACTCGCTGCAGCTCGCGCATCGAAGCCGCCAAGACCGACGCCGACGTCATCGTCCAGGCCGGCGTGCACTTCATGGCCGAGACCTCGAAGATCCTCAATCCGGACAAGACGGTGCTGATCCCGGACATGCGCGCCGGCTGCTCGCTCGCCGCCTCGATCACCGGCGAGGACGTGCGCCTGCTGCGCGACAAGCTATCCCGGCGTGCCGGTCGTCACCTATGTCAACACCTCGGCCGACGTGAAGGCCGAGAGCGACATCTGCTGCACCTCGTCCAACGCGGTCCAGGTGGTCGAGAGCCTCGGCGTCCGACACCGTGATCTTCCTGCCGGACCAGTATCTGCGCGAGATACGTCGCGACGCAGACCAAGGTGAAGATCATCGCCTGGAAGGGCGCCTGCGAGGTGCACGAGCGCTTCACCGCCGACGAGCTGCGAGGCCTATCGCGAGGCCGATCCCGGCGTGCAGATCATCGCGCATCCCGAATGCCCGCCCGACGTGATCGCCGACGCCGACTTCACCGGCTCGACCGGGGCATGATCGACTAGGTGCGCAACGAACAAGCCCGAAGCGCGTCGTGCTGGTCACCGAGTGCTCGATGGCCGACAACGTCGAGGCCGAGTTGCCCGACGTCGAGTTCGTGCGCCGTGCAATCTCTGCCCGCACATGAAGCGCATCACGCTGCCGAAGATCCTCGACAGCCTCGTCTACATGAAGGAGGAGGTCACGATCGATCCGGCGATCGCCGAGAAGGCGCGGCGCTCGGTCGAGCGGATGATCAACCTCAAGAGCTGATCGTCATGCATAGGCGCGAGCGAGCGCCGCGATAGCGGCGGCGCTCGTCCGGACGGACCACATGTCCAAGCGCATCGACGACGTCGTCATCGTCGGCGGCGGGCTCGCGGGCCTGTTCTGCGCGCTCAAGCTCGCGCCGCGCCCGGTCACGGTCGTCACCGCGGCGCCGATCGGCGAAGGCGCGTCGTGGCCTGGGCGCAGGGCGGCATCGCGGCCGCGGTCGCCGAGGGCGACAGCCCGAGGCGCATGCGCGCGACACGGTCGCGGCCGGCGCCGGCATCGTCGACGAGGCGTCGCGCGCGCTGATGGCGCGCGAGGCGCCCGCCGCGCATCCACGACCTCCTCGCCTATGGCGTGCCGTTCGACCGCGACCTCGACGGGCGTCTCGCGCGTCGGCCGCGAGGCCGCGCATTCGGCGCGCCGCATCGTGCACGTCCGCGGCGACCTGGCCGGCGCGCGCGATCATGGCGGCGCTCGTCGCGGCGGTGCGCGCGACGCCGTCGATCCGCGTGCTCGAAGGCTATATCGCCGAGGAGCTGATCGACCGAAGGCCGCCGCGTCACCGGCGTCTCGGTCGCGCGCGCCGGCGACGGCGCACGCGACGCGATGCGTTCCGGCGCCGCGCCGTCGTGCTCGCGACCGGCGGCATCGGGCATCTCTACGCCGTCACCACCAACCCGCCCGAAGCGCGCGGCGCAGGGCCTCGCCATGGCGGCGCGCGCCGGCGCGATGCATCGCCGATCCCGAGTTCGTGCAGTTCCATCCGACCGCGATCGACGTCGGCCGCGATCCGGCGCCGCTCGCGACCGAGGCGCTGCGCGGCGAAGGCGCGATCCTGGTCAACCGAGCCGGGCGAGCGCTTCATGCCGGCGATCCATCCCGACGCCGAGCTCGCGCCGCGCGACATCGTCGCGCGCGGCGTCTTCGCCGAGATCGCGGCCGGGCGCGGCGCCTTCCTCGATGCCCGCGAGGCGATCGGCGCGACGTTTCGCCGAGCATTTCCCGACCGTCTACGCAGCTGCCGCGCGGCCGGCATCGACCCGGCGCGCGACCGATCCCGGTCGCGCCGGCCGCGCACTACCACATGGGCGGCGTGCTGACCGACGCGAACGGCCGCACCACGCTCGACGGCCTGTGGGCCGGCGGCGAGGTCGCCTCGACCGGCGCGCACGGCGCCAACCGCCTCGCCTCCAACTCGCTGCTCGAGGCGGTGGTGTTCGGCGCGCGCATCGCCGAGGACATCCGGGCCGTCTGCCGCCGCGCCGACGCGCGCCCGACGCGAGCGCCGGCGCGCCGCCGCGGCGCCGTCGCGCCGATCGACCGGCGCGCGCCGCAGGCGCTGCGCAGACTCATGACGCGACATGTCGGCGTCGTGCGCGACGGCGGGCCTGCGGCATGCGCTCGCCGCGATCGCGCCGCTCGAGCGCGAAGGCGCCGCGCAGCGCCGACGCTGCGCAACATGGCGACCGCCGCGCTGCTCGTCACGGCCGCGGCGCTGCGCGCGCGACGAAAGCCGCGGCGGCCACTATCCGCTCCGATTTCCCGCAACGATCCGACGCGGCTCGCGCGGCGCACGCTTCCATCACGCCTCGACGACGCGCGTCGAGATTGCCGCGGAGCGCCACAGCCGTGCCGTCGACCGAGCTCGCGATGACCTCCCTCGCTCTGCCCCGACGCCTTCCTCTCGCCGCTCGAGATCGACGCGGCGGTCGTGCGCGCGCTCGCCGAGGACCTCGGCCGCGCCGGCGACATCACCTCGACCGCGACCATCGCCGGAAGGCACGCGCGCGAAGGCGGTCGTCGTCGCGCGCAAGGCCGGCACGCATCGCCGGCCTGCCGCTGGTCGAAGCGGCGCTTCCGCAGGCTCGATCCGGCCGCCGACTTCGACGCCGCATGCGCCGCGACGGCGACGCGGTCGCGAGCCAGGGCCGCGCTCATGCACCATCGAGGGCCACGCGCGCGCCGTGCTCGCCGGCCGAGCGCGTCGCGCTCAACTTCCTCGGCCACCTCTCCGGCGTCGCGACCGCGACCGCAGCCTTCGTCGACGCGGATCGCGCACACCACGGGCGCGCGATCGTGCTGCACGCGCAAGACGACGCCCGGCCTGCGCGCCTTCGAGAAATACGCCGTGCGCTGCGGCGGCGGCTTCAACCACCGCTTCGGCCTCGACGACGCGATCCTGATCAAGGACAACCACATCGCGGTCGCGGGCGGCATCGCCGCCGTGCTCGCAGCGCGCGCAAGGCGGTCGCCGGGCATCTGGTCAAGATCGAGATCGAGGTCGACACGCTCGATCAGCTGCGCGAGGTGCTCGCGCGGGTGGCGCCGACGTCGTCGCTGCTCGACAACATGGATGCCGGCGACGATGCGCAAGGCGGTCGCGATGGTCGCCGGGCCGGCGGTGCTGGAAGCCTCGGGCAACATCACGCTCGAGACCGTCGCGCCGATCGCCGAAACCGGCGTCGACTATCTTCCTCGGGCGCGATCACGCATTCCGCGCCCAACCTCGATCTCGCGCTCGACATCGAGATGTAGCTACATCTTCGCGGCGGCTTCCGTCGTGTAGGTCGCGCTGCCCCACACCGGCCTGTCGGCGCCGTCGCCCCAGACGCGCGGGCGGATAGAAGATGTGCACGCCGATCTTCGCGTGCTTGGTCATCGTGCGCGCCCACCACGGATGCACGTAGTCGGCGTGGTAGTGCGTCGCCTTGCCGACTTCCGGCAGCCACAACTTGCCGTCGAGCGTTTCCTCGGCGATGCGCACGGCGCGCTGCCACATCGTCTGGCTGCTGGCGATCAGCGGCTTGCCGTTGCACGCGAAGGTGAACTGGCAGGTCATGTGACGATGCGCGTTCTGGAAGATGACGCCGCAGACGTCGCTCGGATAGAAGCCGGAGAACACGCGGTTCATCACGACCTGCGCGACCGCGATCTGGCCGCGCACCGGCTCGATGTCGGACTCGAAGTAGATCGCGTTGGCGAGGCACTTCACCGCCTTCGCGCGCTTGTCGCCGGCGAGACCGAGCTGCTCGGCCGGATTCTGCGGGTGCTGGTCGTCGCCGATGACGTCGCCCTTCGGCACGACCGTGATGCCGGCGTCCGGCGGCGGGAGCGCCGCGAGCTGCACGGCCGGCGTGTTGGTTTGCGCGGCGACCGGCGCGGGTGGCTGCGTCGCGACGGGCGGCACGGGCTTCGCGTCGAACGGATTGCCCTCGGGCGCGCGCGGCATCAGCAAAATCGGCTCCTCGCCGACCGCCCACGGTTCGATCGCGGCGAGCGAGTTGCCGAACAGGTTGCTGCCGAAATAGATACGCTCGGCCTTCACCTCGGAATTCAACCCTTCGAGGCTCGGCGGCGCGGTCGGATAGAGGTCCGCCGGGTCGAGCTTCGCCACGTCGATCGGCGCCTCGACTTCGATGCGCGGACGCATCTCGAACGACAGCGAGATGTCGTATTCGGGGAACGGCGCGACATGCATCGCGGCTTCGATCTCGTCCGGCTTCGTGACGGCCTCGGGCTGGCGCGCTTCGCGCGCGATCGTCGCCAGGATGTCTTCCTGAAAGGATGGAAATTCCTCGCTCGCCGTGATCGCCTCGGTGCGGACCGGCATCGGCGTTAATGAGGGCGTGGCGTCCGATAGCGGCGCCGGGTCAGGTTCGGGGTCCGGTTCCGCCGCCGCCGGCTCGGCAGGTGGAGCGGCCGACTGAAGCCGATCGCCCTTGCGGTCGCGGTTGACGACCGGCGCACGCTGGATGCGCTGCGCAACCGGGCCGCTGTTGATCGAGCCGACGATGTCCGGGTTCGGATCAAGGCTCGCGAGACGGATCTTCGGGACTTCGGGAATGTCGGTGCCGACCGGCTGCGGCAGGCTGAACGTCGCCGCGTGGATGGTGCCGAACGGCGAGGCGATCGCGTGCTCGCGAACGCGGACCGGCTTCTGCTCCTGCGACACGAGCGCGCCCAGATCCTGCAAGCCGATGGTGGTGTTGCCGAAGAGGAAGAAGAAGCCGGCAAGGCCGAAGGCGGCAAGCTCCGCCGCCCTCGGCCTGGAACGCGACGCACTCATGAGATCACTCACGCAACGCTGCACGCTACACACACACTCGCTGACAAAGCCGACTCGATTAAGATTGACGCGTCGGCGACAAGCCGAACGATAATGCTTATGCGAGATTAACCTTGAGAACGCGTTAATGCGGCGCTGTCAGGGAATTTACGTGGCAAGCCGTGCGCTGAGTTCGCGCGAGATCGCGCGCTCGCGCGTAAAGGGCCCGCCCGCGTTCACGATCTTTTTTCGCGCGACGCCAAGCCCCGCAGAGCCGAAACGCGTGCGCGTCGCCTGCTCGATCCATAATTCTTCCTGCGCGCGCCGTTGGTCGGCGAGACGTTTACCGTCCGCTAACCATTGACGATGGTCGGCAAGCGCCGCCGCCAGGTCATCGAGCCCTTCGCCGCGCGACGCCGCCACCATCACGACCGGCACGCGGAACTCGCTTTCGGAAGAAAGCGTGAGCGCGCCTTCGACGTCGGCGCGCGTGCGCCGCGCCTCGGCCACCATGTCGGCCTTGGTGACCGCGACGATGTCGGGCAGCTCGGTCACGCCCGCCTTCATGAACTGCAGGCTGTCGCCGGAGCCCGGCTGTACGCAGAGCAACACCGTGTCGGCGACGAACGAGATGTCGGCCTCTGACTGTCCGATGCCGACCGACTCGATCAGCACGAGGTCGTAGATCGCGCGCATCAGCACCATCGCGGCGACGGTCTGATCCGAGAGACCGCCGAGCCGGTCGCGCGCCGCCATCGAGCGCACATAGACGCCGCGATCCTCCGGGTCGGTCGCCATGCGGGCACGGTCGCCGAGCAGCGCGCCGCCGGTGCGGCGCGACGACGGATCGACCGCGATCACGCCGACGGTCTCGCCGCCTGTTCGGGCGCGGGCGATCAACGTGTTGGTGAGCGTCGACTTGCCGACTCCGGGCGGACCGGTGAGGCCGATGACATGCGCGCGCGGCGTCGCGCAGGCTTCGTCGAGCAGCGCGGCGAGCGCGTCGCTATCCGCTTCCGTTTCGATCGCCGCCAGCGCGCGCGCGATCGCGCGCTTGTCGCCGGTCTTGAGCGTCGCGAGGTCGGGAAGCGTGCTCATGGGCACCCTAGAACTTCGGTCCGGGAATTCCCGCCGCATAGGGAATGGCGACCATCAGCAGCATCGCGAGCACAAAGCCGGCGATGCGAATTCCCATGCTGATCACCGAGCCCGGCGCGCCGCCGCCGCGCCAGAACGAGATGCCCTCGAACAGCGCCATCGCGATCACGATCCAGAAATACGCCGGGATCTGAAAGTCGCGCACCTCCGGCTTCACGACAAAAGCCAGGCCCGCCGCGAGGCCGACGACGGTGATGTAGGCGAGGAAGATGCGGTTGATCGGGGTCATGTCCCAACTAGAAACATGAACCCCGGCGGCGACGCAACGCGCAAATCGCGCGCCTCAAGCCGTGCTCGCCGCCCTTGCCGAGTGCGGCCTGCGCCGCGGCGAGACGCGCGATCGGCACGCGGAACGGCGAGCACGACACGTAGTCGAGCCCGACCTCGTGGCAGAAGGCGACGGATGCCGGATCGCCGCCGTGCTCGCCGCAGATGCCGAGCTTGAGCCCGTTGCGCACCTTGCGTCCGCGCTCGATCGCGATGCGGACCAGCTCGCCGACGCCGTCCTGGTCGAGCGAGACGAACGGGTCGATCGCGAGGATGCCCTTGTGTCGTGTAGGGCCCGAGGAAGCTCGCCGCGTCGTCGCGCGAGATGCCGAGGTCGTCTGCGTCAGGTCGTTGGTGCCGAACGAGAAGAACTCGGCGGTCTCGGCGATCTCGCCGGCCATCAGGCACGCGCGCGGCAGCTCGATCATGGTGCCGACCTGATAGTCGACCGTGGCGCCGGTCTCCTTCGCGACCGCCTCGCGCCATCGCGTCGATGCGCGCCTTGACCAGATCGAGCTCGGCACTTGCGTCGCGATCAGCGGCACCATGATCTCGGGCATGACCGGCTCGCCGGTCTCGCTTGCCGGCCGCGACCGCGGCCTCGAAGATCGCGCGCGCCTGCATCTCGGCGATCTCCGGGTAGGCGATCGCGAGACGGCAGCCGCGGAAGCCGAGCATCGGGTTGAACTCGTGCAGCTCGCGCGCGCGGTCGGCGAGCTTGCGCGGATCGACGCCGCATGGCGCTCCGCGACCTCGTCGATCTCCTCCTCGGTGTGCGGCAGGAACTCGTGCAGCGGCGGATCGAGCAGGCGGATCGTCACCGGCAGGCCGTCATGATCTCGAAGAGCTCGGTGAAGTCGTCGCGCTGCATCGGCAGGAGCTTGGCGAGCGCCGCGCGGCGGCCCTTCTCGTCGTCGGCGAGGATCATCTCGCGCACCGCGCAGGATGCGGTCGGCCTCGAAGAACATGTGCTCGGTGCGGCAGAGCCCGATGCCCTCGGCGCCGAACTTCAGCGCGACGCGCGCGTCGTGCGGCGTGTCGGCGTTGGCGCGCACCTTCGAGCGTGCGCACCTGTCGGCCCAGCCCATCAGCGTGGCGAACTCGCCGGACAGTGCCGGCTCCATCATCGGCACGCGGCCGGCGAGCACCTGGCCGGTCGAGCCGTCGATGGTGATGATCGTCGCCCTTCTTGAACGTCTGGCCCGCCGCCGTCATGGTCTGCGCCGCGTAGTCGACGCGCAGCGTACCCGCGCCGGAGACGCAGGGCTTGCCCATGCCGCGCGCGACCACCGCCGCGTGCGAGGTCATGCCGCCGCGCGTGGTGAGGATGCCCTCGGCGGCGTGCATGCCGTGGATGTCCTCCGGCGAGGTCTCGACGCGCACCAGGATGACCTTCTTGCCCTGCGCCTTCAGCGCCTCGGCCTCGTCGGCGGAGAACACGATCTCGCCGACGCGGCGCCGGGCGACGCCGGCAGGCCGGTCGCGATGATCTTGCGCTCGGCTTTCGGATCGAGGGTCGGATGCAGCAGCTGATCGAGCGCAGCCGGATCGATGCGCATCACCGCCTCGTCGCGCGTGATCAGCCCTCTCGTTGGCCATCTCGACGGCGATGCGCAGCGCCGCCTTCGCGGTGCGCTTGCCGGTGCGGGTCTGCAGCATCCAGAGCTTGCCCTCCTCGACCGTGAACTCGATGTCCTGCATGTCGCGGTAGTGCTTCTCGAGCTGCGCGTAGATGCGCACGAGCTCGGCGTAGGCCTCCGGCATCGCGTTTTCCATCGACGGCTTGTCGGAGCCCGACTCCTTGCGCGCGGCCTCGGTGATCTCCTGCGGCGTGCGGATGCCGGCGACCACGTCCTCGCCCTGCGCGTTGATCAGGTATTCGCCGTAGAGCGCGCTTCTCGCCGGTCGACGGGTTGCGCGTGAAGGCGACGCCGGTCGCGGAGTGTCGCCCATGTTGCCGAACACCATCGCCTGCACGTTGACGGCGGTGCCCCAGCTCTCCGGGATGTCGTTGCAGGCGGCGATAGGTGATGGCGCGCTGGTTCATCCACGAGCCGAAGACGGCGCCGATCGCGCCCCAGAGCTGCTCGTTCGGATCCTGCGGGAAGTCGGCTTGCCGTGCTCTTCCTGCGACGCGCTCCTTGTAGCGCTCGACGAGCTCGCCCAGTCGTCGGCGCTCAAGTCGGTGTCGAGCGTGTAGCCGTTGCGCGTCCTTGTGGTCCTCGAGGATCTCCTCGAAATGGTCGTGCGCCGACGCCGAGCACGACGTCGGAATACATCGTGATGAAGCGGCGATAGCTGTCGTAGGCGAAGCGCGCGTCGCCGGACGCTTTGCGCCAGCGCCTCGCACGGTCTCGTCGTTGAGGCCGAGGTTGAGCACGGTGTCCATCATGCCGGGCATCGAGGCGCGCGCGCCCGAGCGCACCGAGACGAGCAGCGGGTTCGCCGCGTCGCCGAACGTCTTGCCGGTGATGCGCGCCGACCTCGAGCGAGCGCCTCGTCGACCTGCGCCTTCAGCTCGGCCGGATAGCGTCTGCTTGTTGGCGTAGTAATGGGTGCAGACCTCGGTCGTGATCGTGAAGCCGGGCGGCACGGGCAGGCCGAGGTTCGCCATCTCGGCGAGGTCCGCGCCCTTGCCGCCGAGCAGGTTGCGCATGCTCGGCCGGCCCTCGGCCTCGCCGTCGCCGAAGGTGTAGACCCACTTGTGGCCGCGCGATTTGGCCGGCGCCTTCGCCGCTTTGGTGGCCTTCTTGGCCTTCGCCTTCGCGGCCGATGCCTTCGGCGGCGCGGCTTCGTTTTGCCGCTTTTCATGATGCGTCTCTTTGACGGGTTTTTGCCGGTATTTCAACCGGATACGCGAATGGATTGCATGGCGGCCGCAGCCGCCCACGCCGTCTCGCAACGCGATAGATCAGGTCAGGTTCCCAGCGCGCAATGCCGACATGCGGCGGGCGGGAGCGCTACTTGATGATGCCGAGCCCGATGATGCCGATCACGATCAGGTAGATCGCCACGATGTAGTTGAGCAGGCGCGGCATGATCAGGATGAGGATGCCGGCAAGGATCGACACGATGGGCGACAGGTGGGTCATGCTGATGGTCATTGCGTACTCGCGGGCCTCTTTCTCCCGGCGGACCGGCCGAGGCCGCGATCGGTCCGCCGGCATGATGGCGGAACGCGCGCCGGACCGCGAGGGTGGGGTGTGGAGAACAAACCCACCTCATCCTCAGGCGCTCGGCCGAAGGCCGAGCCTCGAAGGATGGTCCCAAGCTCACGCCCTCGCCCTTCGAGACGCGCGGCTGTCGCCGCGCTCCTCAGGGTGAGGGCTACGACCCCTCGATCCTGGAAAAATCCGCCACCGCGCGCGTCGCTTCGCGGATCTCGTTGAGCAGCTTCAGCCGGTTTTCGCGCACGGTCTGACATCTCGACGTTGACCGTCACCTTCTCGAAGAACGCATCGACGTGCGGGCCGCAGCTTCGCGATCACCGCCATCGCGCCCGCGAAATCCTCGCGCACGACCGCCTTCGCGGCCTCCTCCTTCACGGCGTTGATCGCCGGCGGCAAGCTGCCCGCTCCTCGGGCTGAAGGTAGAGGCGCGGGTCGGGCTTGCCGTGATAGGTGCGGCCATCCTTCTTCTCCTCGATGCGCAGGATGTTGGCGGCGCGGTTGTATCCGGCGAGCAGATTCTTGCCGTCGTCGGTCGTCGAGGAATTTGCCCAGCGCCTCGACACGACGGACGATCAGCAGGCAGATCGTCGTTGCCTGCCCTGCGTGCGAAGACGGCATCGACGAGATCGTGACGCGCGCCCTGATCCCGCAGCTGGACTTTGAGGCGGTCAGCGAAGAAGTGACAGAGGCGATGCTCGAGATCGCTGTGAAACCGGGATTCGAAGCCTGACCCCCGAAAATGTAACCATGTCGGCGTCCGCGCTGACTTCGAGGACACCATGGCTTCGAAACCAGTCAGACTGAAAGGGTTGTGGTTCTCTGATCCCGCCGGTGACTGTGCCCGCGATCAATCGACGAGCGATGCGACTGCTCGCGACCTGCGATCAGCGCTATCGTTAAGCTCCAATCGCAACTCATTCTCAGAATTATCGGATCACGCCCAGCGCCGCGCGCCGCAGCGCATACGGGTCCTTGCTGCCCGTCGGCTTCTCGTCGATCGCCCAGAAGCCGACCAGCGTGTCGATCTTGTCGGCGAGCGCGACCGCGATCGACACCGGATCGGTCGGCACGCGGTCGTCCGGGCCCGCGCGGCTTGTAGTGCTCCTCGATGGCCGCGGCGACGCTCGCGTCCTCGCCCTGCGCCAGCGCGTAGTATTTCCCCATCAGGCCCTGCAGCTTCGGGGAACTCGCCGACCACTTCGGTGAGCAGATCGGCCTTGGCGAGCCGCGCGGCGCGCTTCGCCTTTTCCACATCGGCGCCGACCAGCGGCGCAAGCTCGGCGGCGAGACGCTCGATGCGCTCAATGCGCTCGGCCTGCGTGCCGAGCTTCTCGTGGAACACGATGTCCTTGAACTTCGGCAGCCGCTCTTCAAGCTTCAGTCTTCAGATCGGTCTCGCAGAAGAACTTCGCATCCGACAGCCGCGCGCGGATCACGCGCTCGTTGCCGGCGATGATCGCCTTGCCGCCGTCGGCGGCTTCGATGTTCGACGACCAGGATGAAGCTGGTTGGCGAGCTTGCCCGGTCTTCGGATCGCGCAGCACGAAGCATTTCTGGTTGTTGCGGATCGTGGCGCGGATCACCTCGCCGGGAATCGCCAGGAACGCCTCGTCGAACGAGCCCATCAGCACGACCGGCCATTCGACCAACCCGGCGACCTCGTCAGCAGCGCCTCGTCCTCGACCAGCTCGTAGCCTTGCGCGAACGCGAGGTTCTTGGCGTCGGTCAGGATGATCTCGCTGGCGCCGCGCCGGATCGAGCACCACCTTTGCCTTCTCGAGCTTCGCGACGTAATCGTCGAAGCGGCGCACCTTGATGCGGCGGGCGCCAGGAAGCGATGGCCGTACGTCGTGTCGCCGGCCGCGATGCCGTCGACCGTGAACGGCACGATCGTCGGGCTCCTCGGTCTCCGGGCCGAAGGTGGCGACGATCGAATGCAGCGGCCGCACCCAGCTGAGGCTGCCGCGCTTGACCGACGCCGCGCCCCAGCGCATCGACTTCGGCCACGGGAAACGCGCGCACCACGATCGGGCACGATCTCGGCCGACCACATCGATCGCGTCGCGGCCCGGCTTTTCGATCAGCGCGACGTAGAAGTCGCCCTTCTTGGGTCCTTCTGGATCTTGGCCTCGCTCGATCGACGTCAGGCCGGCGGCTTTCAGGAAGCCCTCGATCGCGCCGTCGGGCGCGCCGACGCGCGGGCCTTTGCGCTCCTCCTTCACGTCGGGCTGGCGCGCCGGCACGCCCTGCACCGTGAGCGCGAGCCGGCGCGGCGTCGCGAACGCCTTGGCGCCCTCGTAGACAAGCCCCGCATCGACGAGCTTGTCGGTGACGAGCTTTCTTCAAATCCTCCGCCGCCCGCGCCTGCATGCGCGCGGGAATTTCCTCGGAGAAGAGTTCGAGCAGGAGGTCGGGCATGGCGGCTCATAGGCGGGCGACCGCAGGTAGCAGGCTCTCCCTGCCTTGTCACGTCCGCGCACACGCCACTGTCCGGCCTCCCAAATGGTGCCCCCTCACCACGAGGGTCACGGTTCCATCAGCATATTCCCACATCGATGGCTCAACCTGCCGGAATGGTTGGCCGCGTTAGGGATTTGAAAAGCCGCGCAGGCCGATCTGATGGCGTGGGGCTGCAAGGCGCATCCACGCGAAAGCCATTGCAAATGCGGATGACCGAAAAAGCATCGTCGCTAACGACGCGCTGGCCGTGGCTTCGCCGCCGCGACATGCGCGATGCCGCGGTCATCGGCACCAGCGCGATCGTGATCTATCTGGTGGCCGAGTTCACTGGATTTACCGACTGGGCCTTCGCGTTTGCGCACAAGCATCCGGAGTACGAGATCGACGACATCCTGATCGTGACGTTCGTGCTCAGCGCCGCGCTGATCGTCCACGGCTACCGTCGCATCAAGGACCTGTCGCGGGAAATCGAGGCGCGACGCCGCGCGGAAGCCGAGGCGCTCAAGCTCGCGCGCCACGATCCTCTGACCGGGCTGCCGAACCGCCGCTTCTTCACCGAACAGCTCGATGCGCTGCTTGTCTCCGCGACAGGCAGCAGCACCGCCGTGCTGATGCTCGACCTCGACGGGTTCAAGAACATCAATGACATGCACGGCCACGTTGCCGGCGACCAGGCGCTGATCCAGTTCACCGAGCGCGTCTCGGGTGTCCTGCGCGCCAGCACGGTGTTCGCGCGGCTCGGCGGCGACGAGTTCGGCATCATCCTGCCGCGCATCGGATCGCTCGATGACCCGACGAGCCTGTCACGCCGCATCATCGGCGCCGTCGCGCGGCCGTTCACGATCGGCAACAACACCACCTCGATCGGCGTCTGCATCGGAATTGCGATCGCGCCGGACAACGGCAACGGACAGGACGAGCTGGTGCGCCGCGCCGATCTCGCACTCTACCGCGCCAAGGCGCAGGGGCGCTCGCACACGTGCTTCTTCGCGCCGACATGGACGCGCACGTCGAACGGCGCATTCGACTCGAACGGGACCTGCGCGCCGCGATCGAGACCGACGACATCGTCCCGTTCTATCAGCCGCTGGTCTCGCTCGACGGCAATGAGATCGTCGGCTTCGAGGCGCTGAGCCGCTGGTGCAACGCCGGCGAGACCATCGGCCCGACGGAGTTCATCGCGATCGCCGAGGAAAGCGGCATGATCTCCGAGCTCTCGGACAAGCTCCTGCTGCGTGCGTGCCGCGAGGCGGCCGGGTGGCCGGACGCGATGACGCTCGCCTTCAACATCTCGCCGGTGCAGTTGCGCAATCCGCAGCTCGGCCTGCGCATCCTCGCGATCCTCGGACAGACCGGACTGCGGCCGCAACGGCTCGAGCTGGAGATCACCGAGAGCGCGCTCGTCGACAACATCGACGTGGCGCAACGCGTGATCGACGAGCTGCGCGGTGCCGGAGTCCGCATCGCGCTCGACGATTTCGGCACCGGCTATGCAACGCTCTCCCAGCTCCTCGCGCTGCACCTCGACAAGATCAAGATCGACCGCAGTTTCGTTCAGCGCCTCGGCACCGATCCGGAGAGCCTTGTCATCATCCGCGCAGTGATCGGACTTGCGAACGGTTTCGGCCTTGTGACGACCGCCGAGGGCGTCGAGAACGCCGAGCAGCTCGCCTGCCTCAAGGCGAACGGCTGCATCGAGGGTCAAGGCTACCTGTTCGGCAAGGCGCTGCCGGCGGACGAGGTCCGCACGTTGCTGAAGTCCGGACTGCCACCTGCGCCGATACCGGCCGTCGCATGAGCGGCTGAAGCCTGCGGCCGCCAACGCTTAGCGCCCGAGCCTGATCCAGTGGAAATGCCGGCAGCTCGGACATCGCTCGTAGCGCGCCAGGCCGAAGTTGAGACCGAGCAACGGTCGCGGATAGTGCGCGCCGCATTCGGGGCAGTCCGAATAGCCGAGCACGACCTCGCGAAAGCGCCCGCGCGAGAGCCGCGTCACGGCAATACCGAGCGCGGCCGCGAGGAAGACGATCCAGAGCGTCAGCAGAGTCGACCACACACTGTTGCCGACGCCGAACAGGTCGATGCCGGCAAGGAAGATCGGAAAGTTGAGCGCGAAGTGCAGCGCCATCCCGATCAGGCCGCCGACCAGGAACGAGCGGCCGCCCGCGAGGCGATGATAAGCGAAGACGATCAACCCGCCGTGGAGAAAGCAGACCAGCGTGCGCTCGAACAGGAAGCCTGTGAACGTATAGAACGGCAGCGCGGCGATCGCCGGAACGCGCGCGAGCTGGAAAGCAATCAGCCATAGTTCGCCGACGCCAAAGCCGAGGCCGACCGCAAGCGCCAGCGCGACGGCATTGTCGGGGGTCAACCGGCGTCGGATCGCCGGAACGAGAAGCGGCAGCCATTTCGCCGGCTCCTCGGTGAGCGGCGCATAGAACAGTGAGATCGCGGTCAGCAGCGCTCCGGCACCGAGCCAGCCGGTCAGCGCGTGATGCAGCGGCAGCCTGACCAGATAGAACGCGAGCGGCTGGAGCGGCAGCGCGACGAGCGCCGCGAGAACGAGCAACGACCGGTCCGCCCGGCTCGACATCCTTGCGATGATGTATCCGTAGAGCACGACGACAAGCGCCGTCGTGATCGCGGCGGCAACAATGATGCCCATGGCGGGCGCCGGCGTGACTTACGCCGCTCCCCCGCCCGCGGTCGCGAGCCAGGCCTCGCCGCAGGCCTTCGCGAGCTCGCGCACGCGCAGGATGTAGCTCTGCCGTTCGGTGACCGAGATCACGCCGCGCGCGTCGAGCAGGTTGAAGACGTGGCTCGCCTTGATGCACTGGTCGTAGGCCGGCAGCGCCATGACGTGGCGCTTGGAGTTGCGCCTTCGTTTCCTGCGTCCAGCCGTCGTCGAGATATTTGCGGCACGCGCCCTCGGCCATCTGGAATTGGCGCGAACAGCATCTCGGTGTCGGCGAATTCGAAATTGTGCCGCGAGTATTCCTGCTCGGCCTGCAGGAAGACGTCGCCATAGGTGACCTTGTCGGCGCCCTCGCGGCCGTTGAAGTTGAGGTCGTAGACGTTCTCGACGCCCTGCACGTACATCGCGAGGCGCTCGAGGCCGTAGGTGAGCTCGCCCGACGACCGGCGCGCACTCGAAGCCCGCGACCTGCTGGAAATAAGTGAACTGCGACACCTCCATGCCGTCGCACCAGCACTCCCAGCCGAGGCCCCAGGCGCCGAGCGTCGGGCTCTCCCAGTCGTCCTCGACGAAGCGCACGTCGTGGAGCGTGGGGTCGATGCCGATCGCGTCGAGCGACTTGAGGTAGAGCTCCTGCAGGTCGCGGCGGCGACGGCTTCAGGATCACCTGGTACTGGTAATAGTGCTGCAGCCGGTTCGGGTTCTCGCCGTAGCGGCCGTCCTTCGGGCGGCGCGAGGGCTGCACGTAGGCGGCGTGCCAAGGCTTCGGCCCCAGCGCGCGCAGCGTCGTCGCCGGATGGAAGGTGCCCGCCGCCCATTTCCATGTCGTAGGGCTGCAGGATGACGCAGCCGTGGTCCGCCCAATAGCGCTGCAGCGTCAGGATCAGGCCCTGGAAGGAGTTCTTCGGGCGCATGTGCGCCGGCAGGTCGGGCTCGGGCATTGGAATCGCTTCGGAATCCTGAAAGGTCGCGCGAAGGCGCGATCCTCTTGGCGTGCCCTTGGGCGGGGGTCAAGCGGCGCGGCGGTTTGAACTTTACGCCGCGCTCACGCGACCAACGGGGGACCGAAGGAGAGGTCCGATGTCTGCCCTGTTTTCAGCCGCCTATGCGAGCATCTTCCTGGCGATCGGCGTCGCGGCCGTTGTCGGCCACGTCGTGCTGATCGACCTGCTGATGCACCGCGGCGCGACGAAGGTCGCGCAGGCGCCGAGCGAGCTCAACCGCGCGGTGCGCTGACCCTCACGCCGTATCGGTATCCGTATCGCGGTCGTCGCCGGCGTCCTGCTCGTCGTCCTGCGACTGGTCCTGATCGTCCTGGGTGTCCTGTTGCGCATCTTGCGTGGCGTCCTGCTGGCGCTGGTCGAAGCGCCCGCCGACGTCACCAAGACCCGCCTCGCGCGCGAGATCGCTGCCGGCACCCGGACTGCGCCCGCTCAGCTGGTCGAATGCGCCGGAGAACGGCCCGGCCTGATGGCCCGCGAAGGCCGAGCGGATGCCGTTCATCAGCAGCGCGCCGCCGATCACGCCTGCCGCAGCGGCCGCCGCCGTGCCGAGGAACGAGCCGCCGGGCCGCGGCGGCTCGGCATACGGCTGCTGCTGGTACGGTTGCTGTTGATACGGCTGCTGCTGATAATTCTGCGGCGGCCCATCCCGGTCCCGACCCCACGGATCGGCACGGCCCTGCGGCGCGCCCGGCTGCACGCGCGGCACCGAACCGCGCGGTTCGTCGCGGCCGAAGATCGTATCGCGCATGTTGTCGAGGAAGCCGCGGCTCCTGCTGCGGCGGCGCGGCACTGCCGCCGCTCGTATTCGCTGGATGCGGGCGTTCGCGGCCTTCAGCGCCTCGTCCTGCACCAGCACGGTCTGCACCAGCGCGTAGACCGCGTTCGGCGCGCGCGCAGGCCTTCGCGGATGGCGCGCCTCGGCCTCGGGATCGCGCGGCTTGCGCTCCAGCGCGGCCAGCCGGTCGAACAGATCGACGATCAGCTCGCGTTCCTGCGGCGTCATGGTTTTCCTCCTCTGGCCGGCTCTAACCTGCGCGCATATGGGACGCGCCTAGTAGCGGGCGAAATGGCGGCCGTGAAATATTGTCGGCAGCCGGCGAGCGCGCTATTCAGGCCAGCGTCACGCCGTGCGCGGCAGCGTCGGCGGGAAAGCCTCGCCGCGAAGATAGGCGTATTCGCGCTCGCGCAGGGTGGTGAGCGGATCGAGCCGCTCCAGCTCGGCATCGACGTCCCGGGTGGCACATCACCAGCCCGCCGTCGGGCAGGCCTTGCAGGAAATCGCGGAAACATGCGCGGCGAAATCCGCGTCCGCCGCGAAGTATAGGTGCCGGCGAAGGCCGGGTTGGTCACGATGCCGGCCTGCGCGGCGCGTGCCGGAACGCGCGGCTCAGCCAGTCGAGCAGCAGGCCCTTCGGATCGCGCAGCGCGGCGCGCGCGCGCGGCGCGGCCGCACTGGCGCACCCAGGCGCCGCGGCGCCACCGCGTCGCCGCGGCGAGCACGGCCTCGCGGATTTGCGGAAACAGATGGACGTGCTGATGGCCATCGACGAAATCCGGCGGGCGGCCGAAGCGCGCGACGAAGGCTTCGAACTGCGCGTCGCGATCTCGCCGCCAAGAGCCGCCGCGATCGAGCCGGCGCAGCATCGCGCGCGCGAGCGTCGCGCCGACCGGCAGAAACGCGCCGTCGCCGAGCGGCGCGTAGCCCGCGCGTCAGCGGCGCGAACGGCGCGGTCAGTGTCACGATGCAAGCCGATCGCGGCGCGCCGCCGCGCGGCATTGAGCGCCGCGCAGCGCCGCCGCCTCGGCTTGCGACGAAGCTCGGCGCCACCACCATCACCGACGTCGCGTTGAGCCGGCCGCGCGCGATGAGATCGCGGATCGCCGCGTTGACGCCGGGCGCGATGCCGTAGTCGTCGGCGCACAGCCAGATCGCGCCGCGTCGCAGTCGCTATTCGGCCGCCGTGCGCGTTCAGCGTCGGCCGCAGGCGGCCTTCGGCTCGGCCTTCACGCTGTGCTCGGCGACGAAATAGACCGGCCGCGCCTTCATGCTCGGACGAGGATCTTGCCGATGTACTCGCCGATGACGCCGATCATGATGAGCTGCACGCCGCCGAGCACCATCATGCCGACCACCACCGACGGATAGCCGGGCACGGCGACTTGCCGTAGATCAGTCTCGAGCAGGATCGCAGCGCCGAAGAACAGCGCGTCGAGCGCCAGCAGCAGGCCGAGCAGGCTCGCGATCCGCAGCGGCGCGACCGAGAACGACGTCAGCCCTTCGATCGAGAGGCCGAGCAGCGAGCTGCATGTTCCAACGTCGTCTGCCCGTGCGCGCGCTCGGCCGGCTCGTAGTCGACGCGCATCTGGCGGAAGCCGATCCAGCTCGCGAGCCCCTTGAAGAAGCGGTTGCGCTCCGGCATCTGCCGCAGCGCGGCGGCCGCGCGCGGCGACAGCAGGCGGAAGTCGCCGGCGTCCTCGGGGATCTTGTGGCGCGCGCCCCAGTTGAGCAGCGCGTAGAACGCCTTGCCGCCGAGCCGGCGCAGCGCCGGCTCGTTCTCGCGATGCGCCTTCGCGGTGTAGACGACGTCGTAGCCGTCATCGAGCCAATGGCCGACCAGCGTTCCGACCAGCGCCGGCGGATGCTGGCCGTCGCCGTCCATGAACAGCACCGCGCCGAGGCGCGCGTGATCGAGGCCGGCGAGCAGCGCCGCCTCCTTGCCGAAATTGCGCGACAGCGACACCACCTGCACGTCGAGCGCGGTCGGCCGGCAGCGTGCGCGCGACGGCGAGCGTGTCGTCGCGGCTGCCGTCGTCGACATAGACGACCTCGACAGCGAGCCCGCGCTTCGGCCGCGAGGTCGCGCGCGACCTCGACGAGGCGCGCGTGCAGCGCGCGAGCCCGTGCGCCTCGTTGTACACCGGCACGACGATCGAGAGGCCGGGCCTGCATGTCGGCGCTTATAACTCAGGCGTTGATGGCGCTGTCGCGAGAGCCTCGTGACGCAGGGCTCGGCGCTCGCCGGCGCGACCGTGCTAAGCGGGCCGCCATGAACGCTCCCGTTTCCGGTATCCAGCGCCGCCGACGCGCCTCGCCGACGGCGTGGCGATGCGCCGCACCGTCGGTGCTGAAGGCGCTGTCGTTCGCGCTGGTCGGGGTGGTCAACACCGCGGTCGACGCCAGCGTCTTCTTCCTGCTGCTCGCCTACGTCACCTCCTCGCTGATCGCCGCCAATGTTGCGGCCTGGTTCGTCGCGGTGACCGGCTCCTATGTGATGAACTCCTTCACCACCTTCGCGGCCGAGTCCGGACGCGAAGCTGCGGCTGAAGGACTATGCTGGCTTCGCCGGCTCCGGCATCGCGGCGTGATCGCGAACACCACGACGGTGGTGCTGCGGCGCAATTCATGCCGGTGTGGGCTGCCAAGGTGATCGCGATCGGCGTGAGCTTCGTGGTCAATTTCTCGATGTCGCATTTCGTGGTGTTCCGCCGAAGGCGGGGGACGCGTGCGCAGTAGCAGCGCTTGAGTTATTTGCCTCATTGAGGTAAATTGCGGTTATGAGGCTGATCCGCCGCGCACCTTCGACCAGCGTGCGAAGCGCGCGGGCCTCGACGAAAACGATATCGGCGAAATCATCAAGGCGCTGCTGGAGCGTCCAACCCTCGGGCCGGTGATTTCGGGCACGGGCGGTGCGCGCAAGATGCGCATGAAGCTGCCCGGGCGCGGGAAGAGCGGCGGCGCACGAGTTATCTATGCGCTGGTGTGGCGCGCAACGGCTCTTGCTCTGCTCGACGTTTACGCGAAGAGCGATCAAGCCGACCTGAGTGCGCAGGATGCGGAAAATAATCGCCAGGCTCATCCGCGAAATCGAAACAGGAACTCGAACAATGATCGGTGAAGAAACAAGGCCTCAAAGACGGACGTCGGACAGGCCGTCATTCAGTCGCTGAAGGAAATCCGCGCGTGGCAACGCGGTGAAACGCGGCTGACGATTATCGAGGTTGCCGACCCCATTCCGCCGACGCGTATCAAGGCGATTCGAAAGAAGGCCGCGCGATCCGTGCGGATTTTCTCGGAGCGTTTCGGCCTTCCCGCCAAGACCGTTCAACAGTGGGAGCAAGGTGCCCGCAGGCCGGATGCGGCAAGTTCGCTGCTGCTCGAAGTCATCGATGCAAATCCGGACATCGTTGCCGCCGCCGCAAAGCGCCGCCAGCGTGCTGCGTAGAGCTCAGTCCCGCCAGCCCCGCCTCGAGCTTGGCGTAGAGCGGGTTGTCGCGCGCGAACACGTATTCGATCTCGGCGACCGTGACGCTCTCGCGCGCCCTTCTCGCGCAGGAAGCTCGCGAGCTCGTGCACCTGTGCCGGGCGGGCAGTGCAGCGTCAGCATGCCGGACGAGGTCGGCCCGCCGAACGGCGCGACGACGCCGAAGCGCTTCTTCGCCTCGGCGAGCATCGCGTCGTCGCAGCCGGGAAGCGCGTGCGCACCTCGCGGATAGGCGCGCGCGCGGGCCTGCGCGGCGATGCGGTCGAGGATCAGCGCGCGCGGTCTCGCGCTCGGCGCGCGCCCCAGGCGGCGCCGCGCGCGGCGACGAGATTGGCCTGCGAGCGCAGCATGATGCCGTCGTCGACGATCTTCAGCCCGTTGGCGGCGAGCGTCGCGCCGGTCGTGGTGATGTCGACGATCAGTTCGGCGGAGCCGGCCGCCGGCGCGCCTTCGGTCGCGCCGAGGCTTTCGACGATGCGGTAGTCGACGATGCCGTGCGCGGAGAAGAACTCGCGCGTCAGGTTCACGTATTTGGTCGCGACCCGCATCTTGCGGTCGTGCGCGGCGCGGAACGCGGTCGCGACATCGTCGAGATCGGCCATGCTGCGCACGTCGATCCAGGCCTGCGGCACCGCGACCACGACATTGGCGAAGCCGAAGCCGAGCCGCTCGATCATCACGACGCGCTTGTCGGCATCCGGCGATCGATCTCGCGCACCAGGTCCTCGCCGGTGACGCCGAGATGCACCGCGCCCTGCGCCGAGCTGCGCCGGCGATCTCGGAGGCCGAGAGATAGGCGACCTCGACGCCGGGCAGGCCGGCGATCGCGCCGCGATAATCGCGCGCGCCGCGCGGCTTGACGCAGCTTGCAGGCCGGCGCGCGCGAAGAACGCTTCGGCGTTCTCCTGCAGCCGGCCCTTCGACGGCACGGCGATGACGAGCGGCGCGCTCATGCGCGCGCCTCCGCGATCTCGGCGAGGCGCTCGATCCAGACCGCGAAGCCGACCGCCGGGATCGGCTCGCTGCGCGCCGAGCCGCGTCAGCAGTCCGTCATAGCGGCCGCCGGCGACCAGCGGGCCGTTCGGCGCGCTCGTCGGGTCGTGCAGCTCGAACACGAAGCCGGTGTAGTAGTCGAGCCCGCGGCCGAACGCGGTCGAGAAGCGTGATGCTGCGCGACGTCGACGCCGCGCGCGGCGAGGAAGCCGGTGCGGCTTTCGAACAGGTCGAGCGCCGCGCTCGAGCGTCGAGCCCGGCGTCGCGCGCGAGCGCGCGCAGCTCGGCGGCGGCTTCGTCGGGATCGCCGGCGATGGCGAGGAATCTTTCGATCAGCGTCGCGCGTCTCCTGCGGCAGGCCGCGAGCTCGCGCCGAGCGCCGCCTGCTCGAGGAAGCGCTCGGCGATCTCGCCGACGGATGCGGCCGCCGACGGTGTTGATGCCGGCGATCGAGAGCAGATCGGTGACGAGCGCATGCGCGGCCTTCGGGTCGGAGCCCGCCAGCGCGGCCAGCACGCCCTGATATTCCGGCCGCTCGTTCGCGGCGCGCGCCGACGAGGCGATCGAGGTCGTGCGCGAGCGTGGCCTTCGCGGTTGAAGTCCTTCACCAGCCGCCGCTTCCAGGCCGGCGCCAGATCGAGCGCCGCGACCAGCGCGCGCGAACAGCGCCGACGTCGCCCATGCGGATTTCCGGGCTCGCGATGCCGTAATGCGCGGTCGCCTCGAGGCCGAGCGCCAGCATCTCGGCATCGGCCGCGGCGTTGTCGGGCCGGCCGAACGACTCGATGCCGGCCTGCACGAACTCGGCCGGCGCCATCGCCGCGGTCGCGGAACACCGGCCCGAGATAGCAGAAGCCGGCTGGCTCACCGGCCTGCGGTGAGGCGAGATAGTCGCGCGAGACCGGAATGGTGAGGTCCGGCCGCAGGCACAGTTCGCGGCCGTCGGGATCGGTGGTGAGGTACATGCGCTTGCGGATGTCCTCGCCGGACAGGTCGAGGAACGGCTCGGCCGGCTGCAGGATCGCCGGCGCGACGCGGCCATAGCCGGCGCGCTCGTAAGCGCGACCAGCGCTTCGGCCCGTGCATCGGGCCCGGTCGGGACGGACGTCGCTTCGTTCATCGGAATGCTGCTGGCGCAATGGTTTCGCGCGGGCCTTTAGCACGGGCGGGTTAAGCTTTCGACGAAGATCGCGCGACGCGGTTACTACTCGCCGCACATGCGAGCGGTGGCGCGTTCGCCGGAACCGGGCCCTTTAGAGGGGGCTGGCTCTATGCGGCGGTTCGTCCCAATCCTTTCGTTTTGGCGCCCGTTCAGGCCCTTGCCTGCCCCTTTTTGCTGAATTTCCGCTCAGCCCTTCACTGCACGAATAAGCTTGCAAGCTTACTAGTGACCGGCTTCGGCCATTGAATCGGTATCGACAGACCTTCGCCTCAGAAGGCACCAGCTTGAATCCGGCCGTTCGTCTGCCCACGACCCCCAATCCACCCTTGCCCCTACCATCTGCCTCTTGTGTAATGTTATAGTATAACACAACACTATCCGGGCGGACGGAAACGGGGTGGATCATGCGGATAGTTGGCGGCGTCGCGGCCGGCGCTTCGATTGTCGCACTGGTCGTCGCACCAAGTTGCGATGCAAAAGCACAGACCGCGCTGCCGCCGGTCGAGATCACGGCGCCAAGCCCGATCGCGCGGCCGAAGCCGGTCCGCCCCTCGCGCGTGGTCCGCCGGGCTCCGATCCGCCGCAGCGCCGAGGCACCGCCGGCGCCGCAACCGCCGGCGCCAACTCCCGCACAACCGGTCCTGCCGGTGGGGACGTTGCCGATCGTCGCCGACCAGTTCGCGACGAGGATGCCGACGTTGCCGTCCAGCTTCACGTAGGTCAGCCCGCGCTCGCGCGCCATGCGCTCCTGCGGGTCCTCGCCCTCGGAGGAGCGCAGCCCGGCGTTCTCCGGATGGCGGAACAGCGACGAGTCGTCGAGCGTCACCTTCGCGTCGAGCGCCGTGACCTGGCGGTCGCCGGTGACGATCAGCGGGTTGACCTCGACGAGCATCGCCTCCTCGCCCACGAACGCGTCGTAGAACTTGGTCAGCAGCGCGCCGATCGGGCGCACGACGTCGGCGTCGACGCCCGCCTCGAAGGCGAGCCGGCGCGCGTGGAAGTCCTGGAAGCCGAGCAGCGGGTCCACGTGCAGGCGGGCGATCGCGTCCGGGTTGCTGTCGGCCACCTCCTCGATGTCCATGCCGCCCTGGGTGGAGAGCATCACCAGCCGGCGCTTGGCCGCGCGGTCGAAGACGATCGACGCGTAGTACTCGGCGGCGATGTCGGACGCGGCCTCGATCCACACCTCGTGGACGGTCAGCCCGCGGATGTCCATGCCGAGGATCGCCTTCGAGTGCTGCTCGGCCTCGGTGCGGAACCGTGGCGACCTTGATGCCGCCGGCCTTGCCGCGGCCGCCGATCTGCACCTGGGCCTCGACGACGCAGGGGTAGCCGATCTCGTCCGCGGCCGCGACGGCCTCTTCGACGGTGGTGGCCGGCGAGCCCGAGGGCACGGGGACGCCGTGGCGGGCGAAGAGCTGCTTGCCCTGGTATTCGAGAAGGTCCATGAGCGGGCGCGGACTCTAGTACACGCCCGCCGCTCACTACGTCGCCCGCTCGTGCTCGCGCGGAGCGAACAGCGGAAGGCCGTCGGCACCCTGCTCCCAGCTGTCCCGCGGGCGTCGCTCGACGGCGCCCAGGAATGGCTTCACCAGGTCCATCGGGAGCGGGAACACCACTGTGGAGTTCTGCTCGATCCCCGATCTCCGACAGCGTCTGCAGGTAGCGCAACTGCAGCGTCGCCGGGTTGCGGCTGATCACGTCGGGGCCGCCTCGGCCAGCCGCGTCCGCCGCCTGCGCTCTCCCGCCTCGGCCCTGATGACCTTCGCGCGCCGCTCGCGTTCGGCCTCGGCCTGCTTGGCCATCGCGCGCTGCATCGCAGCCGGGATGCCCGACGTCGCGGATCTCGACGGTCGTGACCTTGATCCCCCACGGCTCGGTCTGCTCGTCGATGATCTGCTGCAGGTGCTCGTTGAGCTGCTCGCGCTGTGGACAGCAGAGCGTCGAGGTCGGCCTTGCCGAGCACCGCCCGCAGCGTCGTCTGGGCGACCATCGACGTGGCCTGGCGGACAGTTCTCGATCTCCACCACCGAGGAGCGCGGGTCGACCACGCGGAAGTACGTCACGGCGTCGACCCGGCGGGGACGTTGTCGCAGGTGATCACGTCCTGCGCCGGGATGTTGAGCGTGTGGGTGCGCAGCGACACGCGCACCATCCGGTCGATCAGCGGCACGAGCAGCACGACGCCCGGTCCCTTGGCGCCGACCAGGCGGCCGAGCCGGAACACGACGGCGCGCTCGTACTCGCGCAGGACGCGGATCGACGCGGCGGCGACCGCCAGCGCCAGGACGAGCAGGACCACGAAGCGGCACGAGGACGGCGGTCATTGCGCCACCTCCCATTCCTCCGCAGGGCGGCACGGTGAGCGTCAGGCCGCTCGACATGCTCGATCACGACGGGGTCGCCCGGCTCCAGGGCCGGCTCCCCCTCGAGGTCCCCACTGCCGCGCGCGCCACAGCGCGCCGTCGACCAGCACCCGGCCGACCGGGGCGGGCGCCGCCCGCACCTCGCCGAAGCCGGCCGATCAGCCCCTCGGCGCCGCCGCGCGGGCGGATCCGGCGCGTCGCCATGCCCTTGCGCACGATCACCAGCACGAGCGCGAGGGAGAACAGCGCGGCGGCGGTCGTCGCGCCGATAGACGGCGGCGGCGCCCAGCCCGGCTCCGGAGACGAGCAGCCCGATCCCGGCGGCCAGCGACACCGCGGCCGCAGTCCCGAGCGCGCCGTGCGAGGGCACGTGGGCCTCCGCCACCACGAGCGTGGCACCTAGGAGCACCAGCAGCAGGCCGATCGCGGACATGGGTCCTCAGTGACGGATCGTACTCCCGGCGCGGCGTGGGGGCGAACGGCTCATGTCACAATGCACGGCCGATCATGCCGCTGCCCAAGGAAGTCACCTTCGTCACGTTCGACGTCTACGGAACCCTCATCGACTGGGAGACGGGGGTCTACGACGCGTTCTCAAAGGAAGCCGACAAGGACGGATACACGCTCTCGCGCGAAGAGCTGATCCCCCTCTTCATGAAGACCCAGCAGGAGATCAAGGCGGGCTCGTACGAGCTCTACGCCGAGGTCCTCCGCCGGACCGCCGTGAACATCTCGCGCGAGCTCGGCTGGCCGCTGGAGCCGTCCCGCTCCGGCTTCCTGCCCGACTCCGTGATCGCGCTGGCCGCCGTTCAAGGAGACCAACACCCAGCTCGAGCGCTTCGGCAAGAAGTTCGAGACCGGGGCTCATCTCCAACATCGACGACAAGCTGCTCGGCCTCACGCGCCGCCACTTCAAGACCGACTTCGATCTCGTGGTCACCGCTCAGCAGGTCCGCTCCTACAAGCCGGACCCTGCCCACTTCAAGGAGTGCGAGCGCCGCATCGGCACCAAGAAGGGCTGGGTGCACGTCGGCTCGAGCTACTACTACGACGTGGAGCCGTGCCTGAAGCCTCAAGGTGCCCGTGATCTGGGTCAACCGCTCGAAGGAGACGCTCGACGCGGGGCAGAAGAAGCCCACCGCCGAGGTCAAGTCCCTCCTTGAAGCGGCGAAGCTCCTCGGCGCGGCCCGACCGGGCGCCGTAGGGCTGCACGCCGACGTCGTCGTCGCGATCTCGCGGGCTACCGACCACCTGCACGCTGGTCCGCTCGGCAACGAGGCGTTCTGCATCGACTCGCCGGTGTTCCCGGACGAGCTGGAGATCCTGCCGGCGATCGCCGACAGGCCGGCTTCCCGGTGCTGGGCGCGCTGGCCACGCACGCCGACTGGGACGGCCTGCTGGGGCGCTTCGCGTTCCCGGAGGCGCCGCTGGGCTGCGCGAGAGTCCACCGCCGCGCGGCTGATCTACAACCCGGGGGAGGCGCAGCGGGAGCTGCGCGCGTTCGACGAGGAGCTCTACGTCGAGCGGCCCGGCCCTTTCTCGCTGCCGGGCGCCCAGTCGCTGCCCATGCCGGGCCACTGCGGGATCGGCGAGCCGGAGCTCGAGCTGCATCCCGCCGACGGCCACACCGAGGACGGCATGGCGGTGTGGGTCCCATGGGCGCGGGTGCTGGTGGCGGGCGACTACCTCTCGCCGGTCGAGATCCCGATGCTCAGGCGGGCGGGCTGGCGCGCGGGTTCCTGGCGACGTCGGCCGGCTGGAGCCGCTCGTCGAGCAGGCCGACCACGTCGTCCCCGGCCACGGCGCCCCGCTGGAGGCGCCGGCGCGGCGGCGATCCTGCGCGAGGACCGCGCGTACGTGGAAGGGCTGATCGAGCACGGCGCCGAGGCGAAGCTGCCGCTCGCCAGGCGCGGCGCCGCCCAGAAGAAGATCCACGCGGAGAACGCGACGCGGGTCACGGCGTGACCACGCCGGGCGAAGCCCGGCCCGGTGCGATGCACCGGCTCACTCCCGAGCTGTGCCCTCGGCGAGGAGATCCCTCGCCGCCGCGCTGGACCGGCTGGCCGCCGAGCCGCCGGAGCTCGGGAGCGCGCTGCTGCCCTCGGAAGTGGCCGCGCGCGCGGGTGGAGACGATCACCCCGGATGGGCTCGGGGCCGAGGAGGCGCTGGCGCGCTTCCGCGACGTCCTGCTCCCGCTCACCACCGCGATCGACCACCCGCGCTACCTCGCCTTCATCCCGTCGGCGCCCGACGCCGGCCTCCGCGCTGATCGAGCTGCTGCTCAGCGCCAAGCTCGATCTTCGGCGGCTTGTGGAAGGAGGGCGCCGGCGCCGTGCATGCCGAGAACGAGGCGCTCGCTGGGTCGCGCACCTTGCCGGCCTCCCGGCCGGCGCGGGCGGCCGTTCGTCTCGGGCGGCACTAACGGCAACCTCTCCGCCCTCACGCGGCCCGCGAGCGCGCCGGCGCGGGAGGCGAGCCGCGCGGCGGGCTAAGCTCGCCTGCAGCGAAGACGCCCACGCCTCGGTGCGCTCCGCCGCCCGGACCCTGGACGTCGAGGTGCTCGCGGTGCCCGTCGACGCGACGGCCGGCTGCGGGCGACGCGCTGCGGGAGGTGCTCGCCCGACCCGCGAGGTGTTCGCGGTCGTGGCCACCGCGGGCACGACCAACCTGGGCTGGTCGACGACCTCGAGGGCTCTCCGCCGCCATGCGCGAGCTCGACCGCTGGATGCACGTCGACGGCGCCTACGGCGGGCCGCCCTCTGCCGCCCCGAGCGTCCGCGAGCGCTTCGCGGGATCGAGCACGCGGACTGCTTCATCGTCGACCCGCACAAGTGGCTGTTCGCCCCGTTCGACTCCTGCGCGCTCGTCTACCGCGAGCCAGCGCCGGCGCGCGCGGCGCACGCCAGCGCGCGCGCCTACCTCGACGCGCTGGACCGCGAGGATCGTGGAACCCCTCCGATTTCGGGCTGCACCTCTCGCCGCCGCGCGCGGGGCCTCCCGCTCTGGTTCAGCTCGCGGCGCACGGCACGGATGCCTACGCCGAAGCCGTCGAGCGCACGCTGGAGGTCACGCGCGAGGGCGCCGAGGAGATCCGGCGCCGCCCCCGACCTCGAGCTGGTCGCCGAGCCCGAGCTGAGCGTGCTCG
>CAWEJC010000011.1:0-43256 GCA_963809265.1 uncultured Actinomycetota bacterium | reverse complement strand
GCCTACGCCTCGCCGGACGCGGGGCGCGTGGTCGGCAAGCAGCTCGCTGGCCTCTTCGAGCCGACGTTCACAACGTTCGAGTCGTCCGACGGGCAGGTCTCGAGCGCGACACCGTCCATGACAGCGGACGGCACCGGGAGCGGCGCCGCGACCGGTGAGACCGACGACCCGTTCAGCCGGACCCTGTCCGGCTTCAAGGGCGGGGCCGCCACCCTGCGGTTCACCGGCGACGGGTTGGAGCTGGCGATGGCCGGCGACGGCAGCAGCCCCCAGATCTCCGACCTGACGGGCACCACCGGCGGCGAGCTGGTCCAGCGCCTGCCCGACGACACCGCGGCGGCCGCGGGCATCACCCTGAAGCCGGGCTGGTTGAAGCAGAAGCTCAGCGCGGCCTCCCTGCTCTTCGGCGTCGGGCTGAGCGACCAGGACGGCCAGCGGGAGCTCGAGCGCGAGACCGGGTTGAGCGTCCCCGAGGACGTCGAGACCCTGCTGGGCTCCGGCGTCGCGCTCTCGGTGGGCCACGACATCGACCTCGAGGCGCTGGAGAACACCGACGACGGCACGGGCATCCCCGTCGCCGCGACCGTGAAGGGCGACGCGGACGCCATCGCGGCCGTCCTCGACAAGCTGCGCCTCAAGAACGACGACCCGGCCGTCCTGGGCTCCGACTCTTCCGACGGGCTGGTGGCGATCGGTCCGACCGCGACGTACCGCCGGCACGTCCTGGACGGCGGTGACCTCGGCGGCAGCGACGCCTTCACCAAGGTCGTCCCGGACGCCGACCACGCCAGCGCCGTGGTCTACGTGAACGTGGACGCGCTGGAGCCGGCGATCACCCAGATGATGTCGGGTCGGGACTCCCAGGAGCTCGCCCCTCACGCCGTTGCGGGCGGTCGGCCTGTCCACGTGGACCGACGGCGGCATCACCCGGTTCTCCTTCAAGCTCACCACCAACTGACCACAGCGCGTCGGGTCACCGGTGCTGGAGGCCGCTCTGCGACCGGCAGCACCGGTGGTGGAGGAGCTCGCTCTGCCGTCCCCATGGTGGTCGAGGAGGTCGCTCTGCGACCGTCACGAGACCCGGTGCCGGGCCTTGATCGAGGTCGCTCTGCGGGTCCCCACCGGAGGTCGCTCCGCGACCGGAAGCACCGGTGGTGGAGGAGCCCGCTCTGCGCGTCCCCACCGGTGGTCGAGGAGGTCGCTCTGCGACCGTCACGAGACCCGGTGACGGTGCCTGAGGCCCCAGGCACCGTCACCGGGTCTCGACACGCCTCACGCGCCTTCGTTCCTCAGCCGTGTCGCTCGCTCGACCTTGCCGAGCCCACGCGGAGCGCTCGTCCCTCGCGCGTCGGCTGCCGGCTCAGTTGGGTGACCAGCGGGTCCGGGCGATCTCGGTGGCGGGCAACGACGGGAACACCCGCATCGTCCGCAGCTCGCCGCGGATCACCTCGGTGACCATCCGCAGCCGCCCCTGGCGTCCTCGGCCTCCAGCAGCGCCTGCCGCTGCGCGATCTCAGCGGGGAGCGCGCCGCCAGTGCCCACGAGAGGTACGCCGGGTCGCGCGGCAGCTCGCCCGACGGCGGCTCCCGGTCCATCTGGAGCGGGCACGTCGCGGTAGGCCTCGTAGGTGGCCGGGCGGTCTCGTGCGACGGCGTCCGGCACGGACACGTCCTGCTCGGCGAGCGGGTCACCTGGCCGACCGGGTAGACCCCGCTGGTGTCGAGGCGCTCCAGCTCGATCCGGTCGAGCCCGACCGCGACCAGCTCGAACGTGCCGTCGGCGTACGACTCGACCTCGGTCATCTTCACCCGGCAGCCGACCCGGAACAGCCACTGCGCCCCGTGCTCGCCGACCTCGTAGCCCTCGCGGATGCCCACCGAGCCGAAGACGCGTTCGGTCGGATCCTCGACGCGGAGCAGGTGGTGGACCAGGGCGCGGTAGCGGTCCTCGAAGACCTGCAGGGGCACGCTCATCCCCGGGAACAGCACCGTGTTCAGCGGGAACATCGGGAGCGTGTCGCTCATGGGCCCTAGCACGGCTAGCGCGTCCACCCGTGCGCGCCACTGGCCGCCGGCCGGATCGACGGCGGCCGCCGCCCCCTAGAATCAGCACATGATCCGTCGCATCGACCTGCGTGGCAGCGCACCCGCGGACTACCGCGACGTCGTGCCGCGCGCCGAGGTCGACGTCGACGCGGCGGTCGAGATCGTCCGGCCGATCTGCGAGGCGGTGCGCACCCGCGGGGTCGAGGCGATCCGCGAGCTGTCGCGAGCGGTTCGACGGCGTGGCGCCCGAGCACCTGCGGGTGCCGCGCGACGTGCTCACCGCAGCGCTGGACGACGCTCGACCCGGCCGTGCGGGCCGGGCTGGAGGAGTCGATCGCCCGCCTCCGGCGTACCTGCGAGGCGGAGCGCGAGCGCGACGTCACGACCTCGCTCGGCCCGGGAGCGACGGTCACCCACCGGATGGTGCCGGTCCGCCGGGTCGGCCTCTACGCGCCCGGGCGGCCTCGCGCCGCTGGTCTCGAGCGTGGTCATGAACGTCGTGCCGGCGCAGGTCGCCGGCGTCGTCGAGCATCGCGCTGGCGAGCTCGCCGCCGCAAGGACCACGGCGGCCTGCCCGCGCCGACGATCATGGCGGCGTGCGCCCTGCTCGGCGTCGACGAGGTGTACGCCGTCGGCGGCGCCCAGGCGATCGCGATGTTCGCCTACGGGGCGGGGGAGTGCGAGCGGGTCGACCTGGTCACCGGGCCGGGCAACATCTACACCGTCGCCGCCAAGCGCCTGCTCAAGGGGCGCATCGGCATCGACTCGGAGGCCGGGCCCACCGAGATCGCGGTCCTGGCCGACGACACCGCCGATGCGGCCTACGTCGCCGCCGACCTGGTCAGCCAGGCCGAGCACGACCCCCAGGCGGCCAGCGTGCTGGTGACCGACTCGCTGCGGCTCGCCGACGACGTCGAGGCCGAGCTGGACAAGCAGGTGATCGCCACGCGGCACACCGAGCGGATCCGGACCGCCCTCGGCGGGCAGCAGTCCGGCATCGTCCTCGTCGACGATCTCGACCAGGGGCTCGACGTGGTCAACGCCTACGCCGCGGAGCACCTCGAGATCCACACGGCCGACGCCGCGGCGGTGGCCGCCCGCGTGGTCAACGCCGGCGCGATCTTCGTCGGGCCCGTACACGCCGGTGTCGCTCGGCGACTACTGCGCCGGCTCCAACCACGTGCTGCCGACGGCCGGCTGCGCGTGCCACTCGTCGGGGCTGTCGGTGCGCGCCTTCCTCAAGGCGGTGCACGTCGTCGACTACTCCCGCGACGCGCTCGCCGAGGTCGCCGGCCACGTGGTCGACGCTCGCCGAGGCGGAGGACCTGCCCGGCCACGGCCAGGCGGTCAGCGTCCGGTTCGACCGATGAGCCCGATCCCCCTGCGGGAGGAGCTGCGCGGCATCGAGCCCTACGGCGCCCCGCAGCTCGACGTGCCGGTCCTGCTCAACGTCAACGAGAACCCCTACCCGCCCTCCGCGGCCGTGGTGGCCGACATCGAGCGCGCCGTCGCCGAGGCGGCGCGCGACCTGAACCGCTACCCCGACCGCGAGTTCAGCGCGCTCCGCGAGGCGCTGGCGGCCTACCTCGGGCACGGCGTCGACGCGGCGCAGGTCTGGGCGGCCAACGGCTCCAACGAGGTGATGCTCCACCTGCTCCAGGCCTTCGGTGGCCCGGGCCGGACCGCGCTGAGCTTCGCCCCGACGTACTCGATGTATCCCGGAGTACGCCCGCGACACCCACACCGGCTGGGAGGTCGGTCACCGCGAGGAGGACTTCACGCTCGACGCCGAGCGCGCGGTCGCCCTGGTCCGCGAACGCCGACCACACGTCGTGCTCCTGCCCGTCGCCGAACAACCCGACCGGCACCGCGCTCCCGCACGAGGTCGATCGGCGCCGCTGTGCGAGGAGCTCGACGACGGCGTCGCTGGTCGTGGACGAGGCCTACGCCGAGTTCCGCCGCGCCGGCACCCCGAGCGCGCTGGAGCTGCTGCCGGCCACCCGAACCTGGTCGTCACCCGCACGATGAGCAAGGCGTTCGCGCTGGCCGGCGCCCGCGTCGGCTACCTCGCGGCGGCGCCGGAGATCTGCGACGCGCTGCGCGTCGTCCGCCTGCCCTACCACCTCTCCGCGGTCACCCAGGCCGTCGCCCGTGCCGCCCTGCGCCACGCCGACGAGCTGCTCGCGCGCCGTCGACGACGCTGCGCGCCGAGCGCGACGCGACCGTCGACTGGCTGCGTGCGCAGGGCTTCGCGGTCGCCGACAGTGACGCGAACTTCGTGCTCTTCGGCACGCTTCCCCGACCGGCACGCCGTCTGGCAGGGGCTGCTCGACCGGGGCGTGCTGATCCGCGAGACCGGCCCCGACGGCTGGCTGCGGGTCTCCATCGGCACCGCCGGCCGAGATGGCAGCATTCCGGGAGGCACTCACCGCCGTGACGCGAGCCCGACGGAGGACCGACCGATGACCCGCACCGCCACGCTCGACCGGCAGACCAAGGAGTCGAAGGTCCACGTCGAGGTCGACCTCGACGGGTCGGGCCGCTCCGACGTCTCCACCGGCGTCGGCTTCTACGACCACATGCTCACGTCGTTCGCCCGGCACGCGCTGGTCGACCTCACCGTCACCACCGAGGGCGACACCCACATCGACGCCCACCACACGGTCGAGGACACGGCGATCGTGCTCGGCCAGGCGCTGCGTGAGGCGCTCGGCGACAAGCAGGGCATCCGGCGCTTCGGCGACGCGCTGGTGCCGCTCGACGAGGCGCTCGTGCAGTGCGCGGTCGACGTGTCCGGGCGCCCCTACTGCGTGCACGTCGGCGAGCCCGACGGTCAGGCGTACGTCGTGATCGGCGGCGACGTAGGGCCGCGTACAGCGGCTCGCTGACGCGCCACGTCTTCGAGACGCTCGCCTTCCACGCCCAGATCGCGCTGCACGTGCGGGTGCTCTCCGGGCGCGACCCCCACCACCTGGTCGAGGCGCAGTTCAAGGCGTTCGCCCGGGCCTTCCGCGACGCCGTCGCGCTCGACCCGCGCGAGACCGGCGTGCCCTCCACCAAGGGCACGCTCTGACGCAAGCGGTCGTCGTCCTCGACTACGGCTCCGGCAACCTCCGCTCGGCCGTGCGCGCCCTGGAGCGGGCCGGTGCCGACGGTCGAGCTGACCGCCGACCGGGCGACGGCGGAGAACGCCGACGGGCTCGTCGTCCCCGGGGTCGGGCGCGTTCGCCGCCTGCATGGCCGGGCTGCGCGCCGTCGAGGGGCCGCGAGCGATCGGCCGCCGGCTCGCCGGCGGGCGCCCGGTGCTCGGCATCTGCGTCGGCATGCAGGTGCTCTTCGAGCGCGGGGTCGAGCACGGCGTCGAGACCGAGGGCTGCGACGAGTGGCCGGGTGTGGTCGAGCGGCTGCAGGCGCCCGTCGTCCCCCACATGGGCTGGAACACCGTCGACGTCCCCGACGGGCTCCGGCTCTTCGCCGGCGTCGAGGGCGAGCGGTTCTACTTCGTCCACTCCTACGCCGCGCGGTCCTGGGAGCTGGTGACCGACGGGCACACCCGGCGCCCGCTGGTCGACCTGGTCCGAGCACGGCGGCGACCGGTTCGTGGCCGCGGTGGAGAACGGCCCGCTGTCGCGCGACCCAGTTCCACCCGGAGAAGTCCGGCGACGCCGGCGCGGCCCTGCTCCGGGGAGCTGGAGCTCCGGAGCTCGGGCCCTGTGAGCAAGGAGCGGGCGCGGCGCCGGGCCGAGCGCGAGCGCGAGGCGGCGGCCAAGGCCGCCGCCCGGCAGCGCGAGGCAGAGCGGCGGGCCCGGGCGCGCGCTCGGAAGCAGGCGCTGACCGGCTGGTTCCCCGCGGCCCACGCTCCAGCCGGGCGTGCTCGCCGCGCGGCGGCGCGCCGAGCTGATGGCGACGTTCGGGTGCTGTTCCTGCTCAACCTCCTGGTCTGGCTGGTCCGCCCCGACTGGGCGGCCCGGCTGGCGGCGCTCGTGGTGAGCGCTGGTCGTCTTCCCCGTGGTCCGGCTGATGGTGTCAGCGACGATGACGCCGCTCGTCGTGGTCACCGGTGTCCGGGCCGGCAGACGCGCCGTGTCGCGCCGCGCTCGCCGAGCGCGCTCAGGCTGCGCCTGGTCTCGCTCGACGAGATCGAGGACGAGCTCGCCGCCGACGCCGAGGACACGCCGCGCGACTGGCTGCGCTACGACGCCGAGGCCGAGCTCGTGCGCCGGCTCGAGGCCGTTCGACGGCCAGGCAGTGGTCGACATCTGGATCGCCCCGCGCCGCGACACCGAGCGCGTCCGGCGGCTCCTGGAGCCGCTGGTGGGACCGCGTCGTGGAGGTGCGGTGCCAGGTACCCGCCGTCGTGGCCGTCGAGCGGTACGTCGCTCGCAACCGGTCGTGGCCACCGCACCAGCCGGCCGACGAGGACACCCTGGCCAGGATCCGGGACGCGGCCGAGCACCCGGAGGCCCTCGGGGCGCCACGCACCGTCGTGCGTCGACGCCACCCGTCCGCTGGAGATCGGCGACGTCGTCACCGCCGTGCGCGTCGAGACGGGCGCCCGGCACCGCGTCCGCCGCCGTTAGGGTCGGGCGCGTGTCGACGCACCTCGAGCTGCTGCCCGCTGTCGACGTCGCGGGCGGCCAGGCCGTCCAGCTGGTGCAGGGTGTGGCCGGGTCGGAGAAGCGCTTCGGCGACCCGGTCGAGGCGGCGCTGCGCTGGCAGGAGGCCGGGCGCGGAGTGGATCCACCTGGTCGACCTCGACGCGGCGTTCGGGCGTGGGCACAACCGTGAGCTGCTCGCCTCGATCGTCGGCCGGGTCGACGTCCGGGTCGAGCTGAGCGGCGGCATCCGCGACGACGAGTCCCTGGCCGCCGCGATGGCGACCGGCTGCCGCCGCGTCAACATCGGCACCGCCGCGCTGGAGCAGCCGGAGTGGTGCGCCGGCGCGATCGCGGAGTGGGGCGACCGGGTCGCCGTCGGGCTCGACGTACGAGGACGCACGCTGGCCGCCCGCGGCTGGACCCGCGAGGGCGGCGACCTCTACGAGGTGCTCGCGCGGCTCGACGCCGAGGGCTGCGCCCGCTACGTCGTCACCGACGTGAACAAGGACGGCATGCTCCAGGGGCCCAACCTCCAGCTCCTGGAGGACGTCTGCACCGCCACGGACCGGCCGGTCGTGGCCAGCGGCGGGATCACCGAGCTGGCCGATCTCCAGGCGCTCGCCGGTCTCGTCGCTGACGGTGTCGAGGGCGCGATCGTCGGGACCGCGCTCTACGAGGGCCGCTTCACGCTCGAGGACGCGCTGCGGGTGGTCGGCGCGACCGACGGGGGTGGCGTATGAGCCTGGCCGTCCGGGTGATCCCGTGCCTCGACGTCGATGCCGGGCGGGTGGTCAAGGGCGTGAACTTCGAGCACCTCCGCGACGCCGGCGACCCGGTCGAGCTCGCCCGTCGCTACGACGCCGAGGGCGCCGACGAGCTGACCTTCCTCGACATCTCGGCCTCCCACGAGGGGCGGGCGACCACGATGGAGATCGTGTCGCGCACGGCGGAGGAGGTCTTCATCCCGCTGACGGTCGGTGGGGGAGTGTCCTCGGTGGACGACGTCGACCGCCTGCTCCGCGCCGGTGCCGACAAGGTCGCGGTCAACACCGCGGCGCATCCACCCGCCCCGAGCTCGTCGCCGAGATCGCCGACCGGTTCGGCAACCAGGTGCTCGTGCTGTCGGTGGACGCCCGGCGGGCACGCCGGGCTCGGCCACCGACTCGGGGTTCGAGGTCACGACCCACGGCGGCCGGAAGTCCGCCGGGCTCGACGCGGTCGCGTGGGCGGCCCGCGGCGCGCCGAGCTCGGCGCCGGCGAGATCCTGCTCAACGCGATGGACGCCGACGGGACCGCCTCCGGCTTCGACCTGGAGCTGATCCGGCTGGTCCGCGCGGCCGTCAGCGTCCCGGTGATCGCCTCGGGTGGCGCCGGCGCGGCCGCCGACTTCCCGCCGGCGGTCGACGCCGGTGCCGACGCCGTCCTGGCCGCGACGGTCTTCCACTTCGGCACGGTCGCCGATCGCCGAGGTCAAGACCGCGCTCGCGGAGGCGGGTCACCCGGTCCGCTGAACCCACGGGAGGATCGGGCCATGAGACCCCCTGCGGACGAGGCGGCCCGCGCCCTGGTCGCCGAGCGCTACCCGCACGCCGTCCAGGCCTGGCTCGCCGGCTCCACGACCACCGGCCGGGCCACCGCGACCTCCGATCTCGACGTGACGGTCCTCCTCGACGCGGCGTCGCCCGGCGACACGGAGGTCCACCGCGAGTCCCTCGTGCACGCCGGGTGGCCGGTCGAGCTGTTCGTGCACACGGCCTCGTCGATCGAGCTCTTCGTGGCGAAGGACCTCCGTCGACGACACCCGACGATGGCGCGGCTGGTGGCCACCGGCGTCCCCCTGCTGGGCGAGGGCGGGCGACGACGTACGCCGGCACTGCGCCGAGGTGCTCGAGCGGGGGCCGGGACCGCTGGTCGGCGACGAGCTGGAGCTGGTGCGGTACGGCCTCACCGACCTCCTCGACGACCTGGCCGACATGGCCTCGGGAGCCGAGGCCTCGGCCGTCGTGGTCGCCGTGTGGCGCGCCACCGCCGAGCTGGCACTGGGGTCGGCCGGCGCCTGGACCGGCAGCGGCAAGTGGCTCGTCCGCGAGCTCCAAGCCCTCGATGACCGCCGTGGCACGCGACTGACCGAGGCGCTCGACCTCGCCCTACGCCGAGCGCTGGCGGGTGAGCGGGAGTCCCTCGCCACCGTCGCCGACGAGGTGCTCGCGGGGTGTGGCGGACGCCTCTGGGCGGGCCTCCGTCTCCGGGCCGATCTGCCGTAGGAGGGAGGAACCAAGAACGGCGCTCGCATGGAGAGCGCGAGCGCCGTTCGTAGTGACCATGGGCTTGGGGGGTGTGGCCACTGTTTCGTCAAGGTAGCGAAGGGTGACGGTGGTGCGAAGGCGCTTTGCAGAAAATTGACCAGGTGCCTCAGGTCAGCGCGACGTTCCCGGGGTGCCGGCTCGGTCGCCCCGGCGCCGTCGACCACGCCGACGCAGGCGGCCCGGCGTGGGTGATCCCGATGCTCGCCGTCGTCACCCGCATCGGCCCGTCCCGGTGGTCGCGTCCGCACCACGCGGCTCGTGTGTCACACGACGCAATTCGCACCGGAACGCCTGCCCCACAGGCGATTCCACGCGTGGCCGGCCGCAGGAGCACCCGGATCATGGCCCCGCCGCGGGGCTGCCACCGCCCCGGGCCGGGCCACGCTCGGGGCCTCCGACCGTGCTCGCGGGGCGGGTCGCACCCTCGCGCCGGAGCCCCTCGCCCGAGACCGGGAGCACCCACGAGGACCGGCGAGGGACGTCGAAATGCGTGATTCAGCGCCGCGAATTCTTTACCTTCCAGGAGCCGCCCCGGAGGCCGGTGACGGGGGATCAGGTCGTGGTCGCGCCGGATGGAACACTGGACGCATGGATCTCGACCCCGCTGTCGCCGCGCGTCTGAGGAGGAACGACGCCGGGCTCGTGCCGGCGATCGCCCAGCAGCACGACTCGGGTGAGGTCCTGATGCTGGGCTGGATGGACGACGAGGCACTCGCGCGCACGATGGCCACCGGCCGGGCGACGTACTGGAGCCGGAGCCGTGGCGAGTACTGGACGAAGGGCGAGACCTCCGGCCACCGGCAGTGGGTGCACAGCGTCAGCCTCGACTGCGACGGCGACACCGTGCTGCTCCGGGTCGACCAGGAGGGGCCGGCCTGCCACACCGGCACCCGGACCTGCTTCGACGACGGCCTGGTCTGGGAGTCCGATGAGCGCGCCCGCGGCTGAGGGGCGGCGCTGGTTCGGCCCCGCCGTGCTGGTCGGTCTCGTGGGCACGGGCCTGAGCGCGCTGGCCGGGTCCAAGCCCTGGGCGTCGCCGGACGGTCAGGCGGGATCCACGCTCGTCGACAAGACGGGCGGGCACGTCCCGCTCGCCGCGGCACTGGGCCTGGTCGGGCTGGCCGCCTGGGGCGTGCTGCTCGTGACCCGCGGCTGGGTGCGCCGGGTGGTCGCGATCCTGGTCGCCGTCACGGCGGTCGGGCTGGTCGTGACCGCGGTCGTCGGCCGCTCCGCGGCGCTCCACTCCGCCCGCAACGCCACGGTCGACCTCGGCCGTACGCCGACCGGGGCGCACGCCACGGCCTGGTGGTACGTCGGCCTCGTCGGAGCGGTCCTGGCCCTCGCGGCCGCGGCGGTCGCCGTCCGCACCGTCTCGTCGTGGCCCGAGATGGGCAGTCGCTACGACGCCCCCACGACGCGCGACGAGGTGGTCGATCCGGCCGAGATGGAGGAGGTCGACCTGTGGCGCGCCATCGACCAGGGGCGCGACCCGACCGACCCCGACCACCGACTAGGATGCCGTTCACCGAACCGCCGAGGACCCCCTTGAGGACCCCTGAGGAGCCCTGCATGTCTGACAACCACGGCAACACCCCGGCCGCGTGGGCCGCAGTGTCTGTCGCGATGCTCGGTTTCGTGGTCGCGGGGATCGGCCTGATGTTCGACCCCATCAGCCGGCCGGTCTTCTGGGTGGGCGCCGCGATCGGGGTGGCGTCGCTGGTCGTGTTCGTGGTGATGGCGAAGATGGGGCTCAACGGCCCAGGCCACTGATGACGCTCGCGGCCGTCCCCGTCACCCCGGTCCGATCCCGGTCGGACCGGATCCGTGGGCCCCTGCTCAGTGCCGCCGCGGTCGCCGCGGCGAGCCTGGCGCTCCACGTCCGCGACCCCCACGTGACGCACTCGTGGGGGGTCTGCCCGCTCTACGCCGTCACCGGCCTCTACTGCCCGGGCTGCGGGGGTCTGCGTGGGGTCAACGACCTCACCGACGGCCACCTCGGTCAGGCGGCGTCCAGCAACCTGCTGATGGTGCTCGCGATCCCGTTCGCGCTGGTCGTCTTCGGGCGCTGGAGCTATGCCGCGTGGACGGGGCGCGACGTCCGGGCCGTCCCGGCCCTGCCGTCGGCGGTCAAGGTCGGGCTGGTCGCGCTCGCGATCGCGTTCACGGTCGCCCGCAACGTCCCGGGCAGCTGGCTCGCGCCCTGACGGACGCGAGCCGGCTCGCGGCAGCGGTCAGTTGTTGCCACCGAAGCTGAGCACGCCCGCGGCGAACAGGATGAACCCGAGCACCATCAGGCCGAGGGCGACGTAGCCGAGCACCTCGCCGGCCTTGGCCATGCCGCCGGGCTGGCCCTCGGCTGCGGCCTGACGACCGAGGATGATGGCCGGGATGCCGAGCAGGCCGCAGCAGAGGACGCCGAGGATCCCGCAGACCAGGGCCCAGACGGGCTTGTTGCTGCTGCTGGCCGGTGGCTGTCCGTAGCCACCGCCGTACGGCGACTGCGGCGGCGGAGGCGGCGGTGCGTCGTAGCTCATGTGTCTGTCCCCTTGTCGTGGTCACCCAGCGGTGATCGTGAGCGGCGACCCTACTCATTCGGCGGGGCGATGAGTCAACGACCGCGCCGGTGGCCGGAGGTCGGGCGGATGCGGAGGGCGTTGGGACCGCGTGAGAGGCTGGGCGGCGATTCCGCGCAGAGTCCAGAGAGCTTGTGGAGGGCCCGTCATGTCCGTGCTCGACGACATCGTCGCGGGCGTGCGCGAGGACCTCGCCCGGCGTCGGGCGGCCACCTCCGAGGCGGATCTCCGGGCGCGGCTGCTCGACGTGCCGCCGCCGCGCGACCCGATGCCCGAGCTGCGCCGGCCGGGCTCGTCGGTGATCGCGGAGGTGAAGCGCCGGAGCCCCAGCAAGGGCAACCTGGCCGACATCCCCGATCCGGCGTCGCTCGCGGCGGCGTATGCACGGGGCGGCGCGGCCGCGGTGAGCGTGCTCACGGAGGAACGCCGCTTCGGTGGCAGCCTGGCCGACCTCGACGCGGTCCGCGCCGCGGTCGACCTGCCGGTGCTGCGCAAGGACTTCGTCGTCGACGCCTACCAGCTCCTCGAGGCCCGCGCCCACGGCGCCGACCTCGCGCTGCTGATCGTGGCCGCGCTGCCGGGCGACCTCCTCGAACGCCTCCACGAGGCCTGCCGCGAGCTCGGCCTGACGCCACTGGTCGAGGTGCACGACGAGCCCGAGGCCGAGCGCGCGGTCGCGCTCGGCGCCGGCCTGATCGGCGTGAACGCGCGCAACCTGAAGACCCTCGACGTCGACGCGGCCACCTTCGCGAAGCTCGCGCCGATGCTCCCCGAAGACGTCGTCGCTGTCGCCGAGAGCGGCGTGACCGGACCCGACGACGTACGCCGGCTCGTCGGCGAGGGTGCCGACGCGGTGCTCGTCGGCGAGGCCCTCGTCCGGGACGGCGACCCCGAGGGCGCCGTCCGCTCGATGTCAGGAGTGACGCGATGAGCGAGTCGCCACGCACCACGTGGGACGCCGACGAGCACGGCTGGTTCGGAGGTGAGTCGGGCTGGGGCGGCCGCTTCATGCCCGAGGCGCTGGTCCGGGCGCTCGACGAGCTGACCGTGGCGTGGCAGGAGGCGATGGCCGACGCCGCCTTCACCGAGGAGTTCGCCACCATCTGCCGTGAGTACGCCGGACTCCCGAGCTCGCTCTACGAGGCGACCCGCCTGTCGGACCAGGTCGGCTGCCGGATCCTGCTCAAGCGCGAGGACCTCAACCACACCGGGGCGCACAAGATCCGCAACGTGCTGGGCCAGGCCCTGCTCACCCGTCGCATGGGCAAGACCCGGGTGATCGCCGAGACGGGCGCCGGCCAGCACGGCGTCGCCAGCGCGACCGCCGCGGCGTACTTCGGCCTCGACTGCACCGTCTACATGGGCTCGGTCGACGTGAAGCGTCAGGCGCTCAACGTCGCCCGGATGCAGCTGCTCGGCACCAAGGTCATCCCGGTCGACTCCGGCAGCGCCACCCTCAAGGACGCCATCAACGAGGCACTCCGCGACTGGGTCGCCTCGGTCGACCACACGGCGTACCTGTTCGGGACCGCGGCCGGGCCGCACCCCTTCCCGAGCATGGTCCGCGACTTCACCCGCGCCATCGGTGACGAGGCACGCGCCCAGTGCCTCGAGCGGTACGGCGTGCTGCCGCGCGGCATCGCCGCCTGCGTCGGCGGCGGCTCCAACGCGATCGGCCTGTTCACCGCGTTCCTCGACGACGACGTGGAGATCCACGGCTTCGAGGCCGGGGGAGACGGGTTCGAGACCGGGCGGCACGCGGCCACGATCAAGGCCGGCGACCCCGGCGTGCTCCACGGTGCGAAGACCTACGTGCTGCAGGACGAGGACGGCCAGACCATCGAGTCGCACTCGATCTCGGCCGGGCTCGACTACCCCGGCGTCGGGCCGCAGCACGCCCACCTGGCTGCGTCCGGCAGGGCGTCGTACACCCCGGTGACCGACGCCGAGGCGATGGAGGCCCTGGCCCTGCTGAGCCGCACCGAGGGAATCATCCCGGCGGTCGAGTCGGCCCACGCGATCGCCGGCGCCCTCGAGGTGGCCCGGTCCTACGGCCCCGACGACATCATGCTGATCAACCTCTCCGGACGCGGCGACAAGGACATGGACACCGCGATCGAGTGGTTCCACCTCGGCGAGGCGAACCACGGCGAGGCGGATCCCGTCTCATGAGTGTGAGCTCCGGAGCCGGCACCGCCTTCGAGAAGGCACGCGCCGACGATCGCGCGGCCCTGGTCGGCTACCTCCCGGCCGGGTTCCCGACCGTCGAGGGCGGGATCGAGGCGCTCCGCGCGATGGTCGACGCCGGCTGCGACGTGATCGAGGTCGGGCTGCCCTACAGCGACCCGGTGATGGACGGCCCGACCATCCAGGCGGCCGCGCAGCGCGCGCTCGACGGCGGCGTCCGCACGCGCGACGTCCTGCGCACCGTCGAGGCCGTGGCCGCGACCGGCACGCCGACCGTGGTGATGACCTACTGGAACCCGATCGAGAAGTACGGCGTCGCCCGGTTCGCCGCCGATCTCGCGAGCGCCGGGGGAGCCGGGCTGATCACCCCCGACCTCACGCCCGACAGCGGGGCCGCGTGGATCGCCGCGGCCGACGCCCACGACCTCGACAAGATCTTCCTGGTGGCTCCGTCGTCGACCGACGAGCGGATCGCGATGACCACCGCGGCCAGCCGCGGCTTCGTCTACGCCGCGGCGGTGATGGGTGTCACCGGTGCCCGCGCGACCAGCAGCGACCTGGCGGGCCCGCTCGTCGCCCGTACGAAGGCCGTCACCGACCTCCCGGTCGCCGTCGGCCTCGGCGTGAGCAACGGCGACCAGGCGGCCGACGTCGCGGCGTTCGCCGACGGGGTGATCGTCGGCTCGGCGTTCGTCCGGTGCCTGCTCGACCACGACGGCACGGTGGCGCTCACCGCCCTCACCACCCTGACCGAGGACCTGGCCCGGGGAGTGCGCCGTGCGTAGGGCCGCCCTGCTCGCGCTCGCCCTCGTGGTCGGGGTGGTGCTGGGCGCCTGCTCGAAGAGCTCCGCCGACACGTTCTCCGGCGCCGTGCTGCACCAGCAGTACCACGTGCCCGCGACCGAGCTGGTCGACACCGACGGGCAGCCGTACTCGCTGGCCAAGGACACCACGAAGCGCCTCACCCTGCTGTTCTTCGGCTACACCCACTGCCCCGACGAGTGCCCGACCACGATGGCCACGCTGGCCTCGGCTCTGCTCCAGCTGGACAGCAGCGACCGCGACAACGTGCAGGTCGTGTTCGTGACCACCGACCCCGCGCGCGACACCGGCCCGGTGATCCGGCAGTGGCTCGACCACTTCTCCTCGTCGTTCGTCGGCGTCACCGGCCCGCTGCCCACGATCACCAAGGTCGCGACCGACGTGGGCGTCCCGATCGCGAAGGGCCGCCGGCTGCCGTCCGGTGGCTACGACGTCACCCACGGCACGCAGGTCCTCGGCGTGGACGGCAAGAACGTCGTTCCCGTGGTCTGGACGCTCGGGACCACCGCACCCGAGTTCGCCCACGACATCCACCAGCTCCTGAACTAGGAACGAGTCCGTGCCAGCCGTGACCACGCTCTTCATCCCCAGTCCCGCCGACGGCGTCTGGTACGTCGGACCGCTCCCGCTGCGCGGCTACGCCCTGTGCATCATCGCCGGGATCATCGCCGCGATCTGGATCGGCGAGCGGCGCTGGGTCGGGCGCGGCGGCCGGCGCGGCGAGGTCACCGACCTCGCGCTGTGGGCCGTGCCGTTCGGCGTCATCGGGGGCCGGCTCTACCACGTGATCACCGACCACGACCTCTACTTCGGCGCCGGCCGGACGCCGATCGACGCCCTCTACGTCTGGCGCGGCGGCCTCGGGATCTGGGGAGCGATCGCGCTCGGCGGCGTGGGCGTCTGGATCGGCGCCCGGAGCAAGGGCATCCGGGTGCCCCCGGTGCTCGACGCGATGGCGCCCGGCGTACTGGTCGCCCAGGCCATGGGTCGGTGGGGGAACTGGTTCAACCAGGAGCTCTTCGGCCGGCCGTCGACCCAGCCGTGGGCGCTCAAGATCGACCCGGCCAACCGGCCGCCCGGCTACGAGCAGTACGCCACCTTCCAGCCGACGTTCCTCTACGAGTGCATCTGGGACCTCGGGGCGTTCGGCTTCGTCCTCTGGGCCGACCGGAGGTGGAAGCTCGGTCACGGCCGCGTCCTGGCGCTCTACGTGATGGCCTACACCGCCGGGCGTGGCTGGATCGAGACGCTCCGGATCGACAACGTCGAGTACCAGCACGTCCTCGGCCTCCGGCTGAACGTGTGGACCTCGATCGTGCTCTTCGTCCTGGCGGCGGTGTACTTCGTCGTCGTGGGCCGCAAGCGCCCCGGCCGCGAGACCGTGGTCTACACCGAGTCGCGCCTGGCCGCCGATCTTGCCGCCGCCGAGAGCGAGAGCCGAGACACCGAGCGACGAGCTCACGCCCGCCGAGGCGACCCCTTCGGGAGAGGCCGCGAACGAGAAACCGCGGAAGAACCCGCCCGATCCCGGCCCCTGACGGGCATTTCCTCCGCGGTTTCCGCCACTCCCGGCCACGCCATGCCCGTGGATCGGGCCTTGCCCGTCGGGGAGCCTGCCCTGTCGGTCGCGGTCGACCTGCCCGTCGGTCGAGCTTGTCGAGACCACGGGCAGCGGCCGCAGGCACCGGTACCGGGGTCTCGACCCGCTCCCGCCACCTCACCCCGCGATCGCGGGGCTCGTTCGTTGTGGCCGAGCCCCAGGGCGCGCATGCCCCTCGCCGCGGGTGAGCTGTCACATCTGCCACATCCGCCCCATCGCCGACGCACTCCCGTCGCTTCGTAGCCGTTGCAACGGCTACGAAGCGACGGGATCCCCGGTCGACCGGGGATCCCGACAGGGGCCAGCGGCCGGCTCTCGACTCCGCTCCCGCGCTCCATCCCTCGGTCGCGTCGCCTGCTCGACCTGGAAGAAGCCGCGCGCCGAGGCGTAACCCCGCCCGCGAGCCACATCCGTCCCGCCGATCACATCACCCGGGCGTTCCCGTCACTTCCCGGGTGTGGCAACGCCCGAGAAGCGACGCGATCGCCGGTGAGCCGGTGATCCCGACGGGGGTCCCGCCACCTGTCCGAGGAGCAAGAAGGTCCGCATGATCATGCGGACCCACGGTTATCCTGACCGGGCTTGGGCCAACGCCGTCCCCTGCACGCCTCGCCCGACTGCCTGCCGGACCCCCGGAGCAGGCGCCGACGACGGGAGCACGGATGCGGACGTTGCACACGGGACCGCCCGCCCAGGGCCTCTACGACCCGCGCTTCGAGCACGACGCCTGCGGGGTCGCCTTCGTGGCCACCCTGACCGGGGTGGCCAGTCACGGGATCGTGGAGCAGGCGCTCACCGCCCTGCGCAACCTCGACCACCGCGGTGCCGCCGGTGCCGAGCCCAACTCAGGTGACGGCGCGGGCATCCTGCTCCAGGTCCCGGACCCGTTCCTGCGCGAGGTCGTGGACTTCGAGCTCCCGCCGCTCGGTGCGTACGCCGTCGGCACGGCGTTCCTCGAGGGCGACGCCGATGCGGTGGCCAAGACCCGTCAACGCGTGGAGGAGCTCGCCGACGAGGAGGGCCTGACCGTGCTCGGCTGGCGCGACGTCCCGGTCGACCCGAGCAGCCTCGGCGCGACGGCCACGGCCGTGATGCCGGCGTTCAGCCAGCTCTTCGTCGAGGCGACCGGGGCCCGGATCACCGGGATGGCGCTGGAGCGGATGGCGTTCTGCCTGCGCAAGCGGGCCGAGCACGAGACGGACGTGTACTTCGGCTCGCTGAGCGGTCGCACCCTGCTCTACAAGGGAATGCTGACCACCGCCCAGCTCGACGCGTTCTACCCCGACCTCACCGACGAGCGCGTGGCCTCGGCCCTCGCCGTCGTCCACTCGCGCTTCTCGACCAACACCTTCCCGAGCTGGCCGCTGGCCCATCCGTTCCGGTTCATCGCGCACAACGGCGAGATCAACACGGTGATGGGCAACCGCAACTGGATGCGCGCCCGGGAGGCCCTGCTGACCAGCGACCTGATCCCGGGCGACCTCGACCGGCTCTTCCCGATCTGCACGCCGGGCGCGTCCGACTCCGCGAGCTTCGACGAGGTGCTCGAGCTGCTCCACATGGGCGGCCGCAGCCTGCCGCACTCGGTGCTGATGATGATCCCGGAGGCCTGGGAGAACCACCGGGAGATGGACGCCCAACGCCGCGCCTTCTACGAGTTCCACGCGTCCCTCATGGAGCCGTGGGACGGGCCCGCCTGCGTGGTGTTCACCGACGGCTCCCAGATCGGTGCCGTCCTCGACCGCAACGGCCTGCGCCCCAGCCGCTACTGGGTCACCGACGACGGCCTCGTCGTGCTCGCGTCCGAGGTCGGCGTGCTCGACCTCGACCCCGCCACGATCGTCCGCAAGGGCCGGCTCCAGCCGGGCCGGATGTTCCTCGTCGACGTCGACGAGCACCGGATCATCGAGGACGACGAGATCAAGGGCGAGCTCGCCGCCGAGAACCCGTACGACGAGTGGCTGCACGCCGGCCTGATCCACCTCGCCGACATCCCCGAGCGCGAGCACGTCATCCACACCCACGCCTCGGTCACCCGGCGCCAGCAGGTCTTCGGCTACACCCAGGAGGAGCTCCGGGTCCTGCTGACCCCGATGGCCAACGCCGGGGCGGAACCGCTCGGCTCGATGGGGACCGACACCCCGATCGCCGTCCTGAGCGACCGGCCGCGCCTGCTGTTCGACTACTTCGCGCAGATGTTCGCCCAGGTCACCAACCCGCCGCTGGACGCGATCCGCGAGGAGCTGGTGACCTCCCTGGCCGGCACGATCGGCCCCGAGGCCAACCTGCTGGAGCCGACCCCGGCGACCTGCCGCCAGATCGTGCTGCCGTTCCCGGTCTTCGACAACGACGACCTGGCCAAGATCCGGCACATCAACCGCGACGGCGACATGCCGGGCTTCATCACCCACGTGAGCCGCGGCCTCTACGAGGTCGAGGGTGGCGGCGAGGCGATGGCCCGGCGCCTCGACGAGATCTGCGCCGAGGTCTCCAGCGCCATCGCCGGCGGCGCACGGGTGATCGTGCTCTCCGACCGGCACTGCACCGCCGAGCTCGCGCCCATCCCGTCCCTGCTGCTGACCGGCGCGGTCCACCACCACCTCGTGCGCGAGAAGACCCGGACCCAGGTCGGCCTCCTGGTCGAGGCGGGCGACGTCCGCGAGGTGCACCACGTCGCGCTCCTGATCGGGTACGGCGCGGCCGCGGTCAACCCCTACCTCGCGATGGAGTCCGTCGAGGACCTCGCCCGGGACGGCTACTACGTCACCGTCGAGCCCGACGTGGCCGTCACCAACCTGATCAAGAGCCTGGGCAAGGGCGTGCTCAAGGTGATGTCCAAGATGGGCGTCTCCACGGTCGCCTCCTACACCGGCGCGCAGATCTTCGAGGCCGTCGGTCTCTCGCAGACCCTCGTCGACAAGTACTTCACCGGTACGACGTCCAAGCTCGGTGGCGTCGAGCTCGACGTCGTCGCCGAGGAGGTCGCGCGCCGTCACCGCACGGCGTACCCCCGCGGCGGGATCAGCCCGACCCACCGCGAGCTCGCGGTCGGCGGTGAGTACCAGTGGCGGCGCGAAGGGGAGCCCCACCTCTTCGACCCGGAGACGGTCTTCCGGCTGCAACATGCGACGCGCGCCCGGCGCTACGACATCTTCCAGCAGTACACCGCGCGCGTCGACGAGCAGTCGGAGCGGTTGATGACGCTGCGCGGGCTGTTCCGGTTCAAGGACGCCGACGGCACCGGCCGGCCGCCGATCCCGATCGACGAGGTCGAGCCGGTCACCGAGATCGTCAAGCGCTTCTCGACCGGCGCGATGTCCTACGGCTCCATCAGCGGCGAGGCGCACCAGACCCTGGCCGTCGCGATGAACCGGCTCGGCGGGAAGTCCAACACCGGCGAGGGCGGCGAGGACACCGACCGTCTCCACGACCCGGAACGACGCAGCGCCATCAAGCAGGTCGCCTCCGGCCGGTTCGGGGTCACCAGCGACTACCTCACCCACGCCGACGACCTCCAGATCAAGATGGCGCAGGGGGCCAAGCCGGGCGAGGGCGGTCAGCTCCCCGGGCACAAGGTGTATCCGTGGGTGGCGAAGACCCGGCACTCGACGCCGGGCGTCGGGCTGATCAGCCCGCCTCCGCACCACGACATCTACTCCATCGAGGACCTCGCCCAGCTGATCCACGACCTGAAGAACGCGAACCCGAGCGCCCGGGTGCACGTCAAGCTGGTGGCCGAGGTCGGCGTCGGCACCGTGGCGGCCGGGGTCTCGAAGGCTCACGCCGACGTCGTGCTGATCTCCGGCCACGACGGCGGCACCGGGGCGTCGCCCCTGACCTCGCTCAAGCACGCCGGCGGACCGTGGGAGCTCGGCCTCGCCGAGACCCAGCAGACCCTGCTGATCAACGGCCTGCGCGACCGGATCGTGGTGCAGACCGACGGTCAGCTCAAGACCGGCCGCGACGTCGTCGTCGCGGCGCTGCTCGGGGCCGAGGAGTTCGGGTTCGCGACCGCCCCGCTGGTCGTCAGCGGCTGCATCATGATGCGCGTCTGCCACCTGGACACCTGCCCGGTGGGCGTCGCCACCCAGAACCCGGTGCTCCGGGAGCGGTTCTCCGGGAAGCCGGAGTTCGTGGTCACGTTCTTCGAGTACCTCGCCGAGGAGGTCCGCGAGCTCCTCGCCGAGCTCGGGTTCCGCAGCCTGGAGGAGGCGATCGGACAGGTCGCGACCCTCGACGTGACCCGTGCCGTCGACCACTGGAAGGCGGCCGGGCTCGACCTGTCACCGATCCTGCACGTCGCCGAGGTGGGCGAGCAGTTCGCACGCCAGACGCTGCACCACACCCAGCCGCAGGACCACGGGCTCGACCAGGCCCTCGACAACGAGCTGATCCGGATCGCCCGGCCGGCGCTGGACGGCGGCGAGCCGGTGCGCGCCCAGCTCGCCGTACGCAACGTCAACCGGACGGTCGGCACGATGCTCGGTCACGAGGTGACCCGGCGGCACGGCGCCGACGGGCTGCCTCCGGACACGATCGACCTCACCCTGATCGGGTCGGCCGGCCAGTCGTTCGGGGCGTTCCTCCCGCGCGGGATCACGCTGCGGCTCGAGGGCGACGCCAACGACTACGTCGGCAAGGGGCTCTCGGGTGGCCGGATCGTGATCCGGCCCGACCGGTCCGCGGCCTTCGCCGCGCACGAGCAGATCATCGCCGGCAACGTGATCTGCTACGGCGCCACGTCGGGCGAGATCTTCGTCCGGGGCGGCGTCGGGGAGCGGTTCTGCGTGCGGAACTCCGGGGTCACCGCGGTGGTCGAGGGCGTGGGCGACCATGCCTGCGAGTACATGACCGGTGGTCGGGTGCTGATGCTCGGCAAGACCGGACGGAACCTCGCGGCGGGGATGAGCGGCGGGACGGCGTACGTCCTCGACCTCGAGGAGCACCGGGTCAACCCCGAGCTCGTCGACCTCGGCCCGGTGCCCGACGACGTGGCCGAGGAGCTGCGGGACCTGGTCAGGCGTCACCACGAGGAGACCGGCTCCGACGTGGCGGCCGAGCTGCTGGCCGACTGGCCCGACGCCGTCGACCGACTGACCGAGATCATGCCGCGCGACTACCGGCGCGTCCTCGAGACGCGTGCCGAGGCAGAGCGGGACGGACTCGCCGGCGACGCCGTCGACAAGCGGATCATGGAGGTGCTCCATGGCTGACCCCCGAGGCTTCCTCAGGCACGACCGGGAGGTCGCCCCGCGACGTCCGGTCCAGGAGCGCGTGCACGACTGGAACGAGGTCTATCCCGGCGGGCCGGGGCGGGCCCTGCTGCCGATCATCGCGACCCAGGCGTCGCGCTGCATGGACTGCGGCATCCCGTTCTGCCACCAGGGCTGCCCGCTGGGCAACCTGATCCCGGAGTGGAACGACCTGGTCCATCGCGACGACTGGGACGGCGCGATGGAGCGGCTCCACGCCACCAACAACTTCCCCGAGTTCACCGGGCGGCTCTGCCCGGCCCCGTGCGAGACGGCCTGCGTGCTCGGCATCAACCAGGAACCCGTCACCATCAAGAACGTCGAGGTCGCGATCATCGACCGGGCCTGGGAGTCCGGCTACGTCCGGCCGCGACCGCCGGAGTGGCTCTCGGGCCGCACGGTCGCGGTGATCGGCTCGGGCCCCGCAGGCCTGGCCGCCGCCCAGCAGCTGACCCGGGCCGGCCACACCGTCGCGGTCTACGAGCGCTCCGAGAAGATCGGCGGGCTGCTGCGCTTCGGGATCCCCGAGTTCAAGATGGAGAAGGCGGTGCTCGACCGGCGGCTCGACCAGATGCGCCGTGAGGGCACGGTGTTCCGGGCCGGCGTCGAGGTGGGCGCGGAGGGCTCCGACCTCACTGCTGCCCGGCTGCGGGAGCGCTACGACGCGATCGTCCTGGCTGTCGGTTCGACCCTCGGTCGCGACCTTCCCGTGCCCGGCCGTGAGCTGGGCGGCATCCACCAGGCGATGGAGTACCTGCCGCAGTCCAACCGCGCCTCGCTCGGTCAGGAGGTGCTCGACCAGATCACGGCCAGGGGCAAGGACGTCGTGATCATCGGCGGCGGCGACACCGGCGCGGACTGCCTCGGGACGTCGATCCGGCAGGGCGCCCGGTCGGTCACCCAGCTGGAGATCCTGGCGCAGCCGCCCGAGGTCCGGCCCGACCACCAGCCGTGGCCGACGTACCCGATGACGTTCCGGGTCTCGTCGGCGCACGAGGAGGCGGGTGACCGGGTCTTCGCGGTGTCCACCCAGGAGTTCCTCGGTGACGATGCGGGCCGGGTCCGGGCGCTGCGCCTGGTCGAGGTGGATGCGTCGTTCCAGCCGGTCGAGGGGTCCGAGCGCGAGATCCCGGCTCAGCTGGTGCTGCTGGCGATGGGCTTCACCGGTCCGCAGCGCGAGGGGCTCGTCGAGCAGCTCGGGGTCGACCTCGACGAGCGCGGCAACGTCGCCCGCGACGCGTCGTACGGCTCGAGCGTCGACGGCGTGTTCGTGGCCGGTGACGCCGGCCGGGGGCAGTCGCTGATCGTGTGGGCGATCGCCGAGGGCCGGGCCGCCGCCGCCGCGGTCGACCGGTACCTGACGGGGGAGACCTCGCTGCCGAGCCCGATCCCGCCCACGGCCCGGCCGCTCGTCGTGTGACGCCGACGCACGACGCCGAAGGTGGCCGGAGTCCGGACGAACTCCGAGCCCGCGTCCGCTGCTTGGAACGATCCAACACGCGCTAGGTTGAGAGTCGTGCGTAGAGCCAAGATCGTGTGCACGCTCGGTCCCGCCGTCGACACCGCCGACGACATCCGGCGCCTGGTCGAGGCCGGGATGGACGTCGCCCGGCTGAACATGAGCCACGGCAACCACGACGACCACCGCCGCCGCTACGACCTCGTCCGGCAGGCCTCCGACTCGACCGGTCACGGCGTCGGCATCATCGCCGACCTGCAGGGCCCCAAGATCCGGCTCGAGACCTTCGCGGGCGGCAAGGCGAAGCTCGCGGTCGGTGACGAGTTCGTGATCACGACCCGCGACGTCGAGGGAGACACCTCGATCTGCGGGACGACGTACAAGGGGCTGCCCGGCGACGTCAGCGAGGGCGACCCGATCCTGGTCGACGACGGCAAGCTGCGGCTGCGGGTGCTCAAGGTCGAGGGCGACGACGTGACCACCCGCGTGGAGGTCGGCGGCAAGGTCAGCGACCACAAGGGGCTCAACCTGCCCGGGCGTGGCGGTCAGCGTCCCGGCGATGTCCGAGAAGGACATCGACGACCTGCGCTGGGCGCTGCGCACCTCGGTCGACTTCGTCGCGCTGTCCTTCGTGCGCTCGGCGGCCGACGTCGAGGACGTGCGCCGGATCATGCGCGAGGAGGGCGTGATGCTGCCGGTGATCGCCAAGATCGAGAAGCCGCAGGCGATCGACAACCTCGACGAGATCGTCGATGCCTTCGACGCGTTCATGGTCGCGCGCGGCGACCTCGGCGTGGAGTGCCCCCTCGAGGACGTGCCCTTCCTGCAGAAGCGGGTGATCGACAAGGCCCGCCGCAACGCCAAGCCGGTGATCGTGGCGACCCAGATGCTCGAGTCGATGATCGACAACCCCCGGCCCACGCGCGCCGAGGCGTCCGACGTCGCCAACGCCGTGCTCGACGGCGCCGACGCGGTGATGCTGTCGGGCGAGACCAGCGTGGGGGAGTACCCCATCGAGACCGTCGAGACGATGGCCCGGATCATCGCCTCCACCGAGGACCACGAGCTGGCCAAGATGGCCGCGATGGACTGGCAGCCGAGGACCCGCGGCGGGGTGATCGCCAAGGCCGCGGCCGAGGTGGCCGACCGGGTGGGCGCGAAGTACCTCGTCGCCTTCACCCAGTCCGGCGACTCGGCACGACGCGCCTGCGCGCTACCGCGGTCCGGTCCCGGTGCTCGCCTTCACCCCCGAGGGGCGCGGTGCGCTCCCAGCTGTCGCTGTCCTGGGGCGTGGAGACCTTCTTGACCAAGCCGGTCGAGCACACCGACGAGATGGTCCGCCAGGTCGACGAGGCGCTGCTGGAGATCGGCCGGGTGAGGAGGGCGACCAGGTCGTGATCATCGCCGGCTCTCCACCGGGCATCCCGGGCTCCACCAACGCGATGCGCATCCACCGGATGGGCGACGCGATCAACGAGGTCGCCCCGGCGTACCGCCGCCGGACCTGAACGGATCGCGCGGTCACTGGTTCATCAAGAGATGAAGGCGAGCAGTCACTTCTCCAGGTGAGTTCCGCACGAGAAGTGGTGGTTCACCTCCCTCTCATGATGAACCGTCGCGCCCCGACACCGGGCGCCACCCCACGTGCCCCGGGTGGGATTCGAACCCACACTGGACGGTGTTTGAGACCGCTTCCTCTACCGGTTGGGATACCGGGGCGACGGCCGCCCAACCTACCGGACCGCCGACGGCCGGATCCGCCCGGATAGCCTTCCGTGGTGACCACCTCCGGAGCCACGCCGCGTCGTCATCGCCGAGGACGAGGCGCTGATCCGGATGGACCTCGCGGAGATGCTCGCCGAGGAGGGGTACGCCGTCGTGGGCCAGGCCGGGACGGCGCCCGGGCCGTCGAGCTGGCCGAGCAGGAGCGCCCCGACCTGGTGATCCTCGACGTGAAGATGCCCGTGCTCGACGGCATCGCGGCCGCCGAGCGGATCGCCGAGGCCCGGATCGCGCCGGTGGTGATCCTGACGGCGTTCTCCCAGCGCGAGCTGGTCGAGCGGGCCCGCGACGCCGGCGCGATGGCCTATCTGGTCAAGCCGTTCACGCGCAGCGACCTGGTGCCCGCGATCGAGATCGCGATGAGCCGGTTCACCGAGCTGGACGCCCTGGAGCAGGAGGTCACCGACCTCGGCGACCAGCTCGCGGCCCGCAAGGCCGTCGACCGCGCCAAGGACATCCTCCAGGAGCAGCTCGGACTGACCGAGCCCGACGCCTTCCGCTGGATCCAGAAGACCGCGATGGACCTCCGCCGGTCCATGCGCGAGGTCGCCGAGGGCGTCGTCGAGCACGGCGTCGGGCTAGGGCCGGACGGCCCCTTGCACGGGACCGTCGACCCTGCTGGGGGCGGTCGAGCGCCCCGTCGGAAGTCGCAAACCTGCAAATCAGCCATGTCGGGGCGAGACTCACCCTCCGAAGGTGCTAGGTTCCCCGGCATCTCGACAACGCCGCACGACGGGGTGCGGCTGTTCTTTGACGGAGGAAAAGTGGGGATCAAGCCCAATCTGCGCGCCCTCGCCGTTCTTGCGGCGGCCGGGCTCGCGCTCACCGCTTGCGGCAGCAGCGACAGCAGCGGCGGCACCGCCAGTGGCGGCGACTGCGGCAACTACAACCTGGCCTTCCTGGGAGCCACGACGGGTGACGCCGGCGCTCTGGGCCAGAACATGGTCGGAGGCATCAAGCTCGCCCTCGACGAGTACAACAAGGCCCACGCTGACTGCAAGGTCGGTCTGAAGGTGTCCGACTCGCAGGGCGACCCCGCCAAGGCGACCCCGCTGGCCACGAAGATCGTGCAGGACCCCTCGATCATCGGCCTGGTCGGTCCCGGCTTCTCCGGTGAGTCGCTGGCGACCGGCAAGACCTTCTTCGCAGCGGGGCTGCCGTCGATCTCGCCGTCGGCGACCAACGCGACCATCACCCAGTCGGGCTGGAGCACGTGGCACCGCGTGATCGGCAACGACAGCATCCAGGGTGCGGCCGACGTGAAGTACATGGAGGACACCGCCAACGCCAAGAAGATCTACCTGATCCACGACGACCAGGACTACAGCGTGGGTCTGGCCGGCTTCGTCAAGGACGCACTCGGCTCGGCCATGACCGGCGAGGACGCGGTGCAGCAGAAGCAGACGGACTTCGGCCCGACGGTCACCAAGGTGACGTCCGCGTCACCCGACGCGGTGTTCTACGCCGGGTACTACCCCGAGGGCGGGCTGCTGTGCAAGCAGCTGCGGCAGGCCGGTTTCAAGGGGCTGTTCATGTCCGGCGACGGCTCGGAAGACCCGGCGTTCGTCAGCACGGCGGGTGCACAGGCCGCCGAGGGCGCCATCTTGTCGGCTCCGGCTGCTCCTGCGCCGGCCGACTTCAACGCCAAGTACAAGGCCGTCAACAACAAGGACGCGGGTCTGTACTCGACCCAGTCCTACGACGCGACGAACATCTTCCTGGCGGGCCTCGAGGCCGGGAAGACGAGCCACTCCGACATGAACACCTTCATCGGCAGCTACGAGAAGACCGGTGTGAGCGGCCCGATCAAGTTCGACAGCAAGGGTGACATCTCGGCGCAGACGATCTACGCGTACAAGGTGACGGGCGGCAAGCTCGACACCGCGAACCCGACGCTGATCAAGTAGTCGTCGCCCGAGAGATCGACACGACCTAGGTTGCGGCCGGGAGTCACGAGGCTCCCGGCCGCAACCGCTGGCCGTCCCACCCGACCGAAGGGACAACGGTGGACTTCGGGTTCCTGTTCAGCAACTTCGCCGAGCTGACCATCACCGGCCTCGCGCTCGGCGCGATCTACGCCTTGGTCGCCCTCGGGTACACGATGGTGTACGGCGTCCTCCAGCTCATCAACTTCGCCCACTCCGAAGTCTTCATGTACGGCACCTTCGCCACGGCCTGGGTCGTGGTGCTCGTCCACGGGACGACATCGGTCTCCCAGAGCCTGGGCAGCACGGCCGGACTCCTGCTGCTGTGCGTGATCGTCGCGATGGCGACGTCCGCGGCCGTTGCTCTCCTGGTCGAACGTCTCGCCTACCGACCTCTGATCAGGCGTGGGTCACCCAAGCTGGTCATCCTGATCTCCTCCATCGGCGCGTCGTTCTCGCTGGCGGAGATCATGGGGCTTCGCGACCGGATCGCGGGCTGGTTCGGGCTCGAGGACAAGCTGCACAACTACGTCGCCCAGGCGCGCAACGTCTACTCCTCGCCGGTGACGGTCGACCCGCACAAGGTCTTCGAGTTCGCCGGGTACGGCGTCACCGACGTCGATCTCCTGGTGATCGGTGCGGCGCTGTTGATGATGTTCCTGCTCGACCTCTTCGTCCGTCGCACCCGGCTGGGCCGCGGCATCCGATCGGTCGCCCAGGACCCCGAGGCAGCCGCTCTGATGGGTGTGAACTCGACCCGGGTGATCCGCACTACCTTCCTGATCGGCGGCCTCATGGCCGGGGTCGCCGCGACGCTCTACATGCTGCGCATCGGGACCACCCGTCAGGACGCGGGCTTCCTGATCGGCGTCAAGGCGTTCACCGCCGCCGTCATGGGCGGCATCGGCAACCTGCGCGGCGCTCTGGTCGGCGGGCTGCTGCTCGGCGTCATGGAGAACTGGGGATCGGCCGTTTTCGGCACACAGTGGAGAGACGTCGTCACGTTCGTCCTCCTGGTGCTCATCTTGCTGGTCCGGCCGACGGGCATCCTCGGCGAGTCCCTCGGGAAGGCACGGGCATGAGTGCCACGGCCCCGGCGTCCACCCGCAAGTCGCGCGGGTGGGGTCGCCCGCTCCAGGTCCCGCTGCCGTCCTTCATGCGGTCCCGGTGGGCCCGCCTCCTGATGATCGCGGTCGGCATCCTGGCGGCGTACGCGCTTCCCATCGCCCAGCCGCCGCTGATCACGACCCCCGCGTCCGACTTCGGTGGCGTGATGGTGACCGCGGCGTCGTACGCGCTGGTCGCGGTCGGCCTCAACATCGTGATCGGCTACGCGGGCCTGCTCGACCTCGGATACGTCGGCTTCTACGCGACGGGCGCCTACACCACCGGCGTCCTGACCTCGCAGCACGCGCACTGGCCGTTCTTCCTGGTGCTGCCGCTCGCCCTGGTCGTGACCACCGTGAGTGGACTCCTCCTGGGGGCCCCGGCGATCCGGGTGCGCGGCGACTACCTCGCCATCGTGACCCTCGGCTTCGGCGAGATCATCACCCAGATCGCCAAGAACACCCCGTGGCTGGGCAAGTCAGCCGGCATCAAGAACATCCCGCCACCACCCAGCATCGGCCCCGACCCGATCGGGGTCGACCAGGACGGCCTCTTCCAGATCCCGCACCTGCAGTGGGACGGCCTGATCCCCTCGGTCGACAACTTCCACAAGACGCCGTTCCTCACGTTCGGCGTGCTGGACGCGATCCCGTACTACTGGCTGATCCTGACCATCATCATCCTCGTGCTGATCGCCGACATCCTGATCAAGGACAGCCGGGTCGGTCGTGCCTGGGAGGCCACCCGCGAGGACGAGGACGCCGCCGAGCTGATGGGGGTGCCGACGTTCCGCTACAAGCTCCTCGCGTTCGCCACCGGTGCCGCGATCGGTGGCGTGGCGGGCTCGATGCTCGCGGCCGGACAGGGTGGCTTCATCAGCCCGGACGTGTTCCCGCTGCAGCTGTCGATGCTCTTCGTCGCCGCGGTCCTGATCGGCGGCGCGGGTAACCGCTGGGGGGCCCTCGTGGGCGGCGTGCTGGTGGCCTATCTCCCGGAGCGGTTCCGGACCCTGAGCGACTGGCGGCTGCTGATCTTCGGGATCAGCCTGATGGTGATCGTGACGTTCCGACCGCAGGGCATCCTGCCGCCGCGCCGGACCCGACGCGCGCTGCGGGCCCAGGCCGAGATCGAGGAGCTGGAAGGAGACACCGTCGATGCCTGACACTCCGGCTGCCCCCGACTCTCGCAAGGCGCTGCTCGAGGTCGACGACGTCACGATCAGGTTCGGTGGCGTCTCGGCGCTGGACTCGGTCTCCTTCGACATCAAGGAGGGCGAGATCCTGGGCCTGATCGGGCCCAACGGCGCAGGCAAGACGACGTGCTTCAACGTGATGACCGGTGTCTACCAGGCGACCAGCGGCCAGATCCGCTTCGACGGCACCACCCTGGCGAAGATGAAGCGCTTCCAGATCACCAAGCTCGGCATCGCGCGGACGTTCCAGAACATCCGGCTCTTCAAGTCGATGACCGCCCTCGAGAACGTCCTGGTCGGTGCCGACGCCAACAGCAAGGTCGGGATGTTCCACGCGTTGTTCCGCACTCCGCTGCACCGGCGCACCGAGGCGGCCTCCATCGAGGAGGGCTACCGGCTGCTGGACTTCGTGGGCGTCGGTAGTCGTCGCGCCGACGAGCTCGCCGAGAACCTCTCGTACGGCGACCAGCGTCGCCTCGAGATCGCCCGGGCGATGGCGACCAAGCCGAAGCTGCTGTGTCTCGACGAGCCCGCCGCCGGCTTCAACCCCGCCGAGAAGCAGCGGCTGATGGACCTGATCCGGAAGGTCCGCGACGACGGCTACACCGTGCTGCTCATCGAGCACGACATGCGCCTGGTCATGGGAGTCACCGACCGCGTCGTGGTGCTGGAGTTCGGACGCAAGATCGCCGAGGGCCCTCCGGCCGAGATCCGCGACAACCCGGCCGTGATCGCGGCCTACCTGGGGGTGGACGAAGAAGATGCTTCTTGAGGTCGAGGGCCTGTGCGTCAACTACGGCCACATCGAGGCGATCCGTGACATCTCCTTCAGCTGCGTCGAGGGCGAGGTCACCACGCTGATCGGTGCCAACGGGGCCGGCAAGACCACCACGTTGAAGACGATCTCGGGGCTCCGGAAGGTCCGCGAGGGGAAGATCGTCTTCGACGGCCAGGACATCACCCGACTGCCGTCGTACGAGCGGGTCAAGCTGGGGATCAGCCAGTCACCCGAGGGGCGGGGATGCTTCCCCGGCATGACGGTGCGCGAGAACCTCGACATGGGCGCCTACGTCCGCAAGGACCGCAAGACACCGGCCTACCGCGAGGACCTCGAACGGGTCTTCCAGCTGTTCCCGCGGCTCGAGGAACGGGTCAACCAGTCGGCGGGCACGATGTCGGGCGGCGAGCAGCAGATGCTGGCCATCGGGCGGGCCCTGATGGCACGACCTCGACTGGTGCTGCTCGACGAGCCCTCGATGGGGCTCGCGCCGCGGCTGATCCAGCAGATCTTCGGCATCATCTCCGAGATCAACCAGCAGGGCACCACGGTGCTCCTGGTCGAGCAGAACGCCGCCCAGGCCCTGCGCCGCGCCCACCAGGCGCACGTGCTCGAGACCGGCGAGATCGTCCGCTCCGGGACCGGCGAGGAGCTGTCCGGCGACGACTCCGTGAAGGCCGCCTATCTGGGCGGCGACGTCTAGGGACTCCACGAGCGTGCGAGTGGAGGCCCGTTGAAACGGCGTGTCGAGACCGGGTGACGGTGCCTGACCGCGGTGACCGTGCTCTCGACAAGCTCGACCGACGTCTATCGGAACGCTGCGACCGCCTGGACGAGCAACGGGGCCACGAGCAGTCCGGGCAGCAGGTCGGCGACCGCGATCTCGCGGATCCGCAGCAGCCGCAGGGCCACGCCCACCAGCATCAGCCCACCGGCGGCGGTGATGGCGGCCAGCTCGGCGTCGGGGAGGACGTCGCCGAGCGCGGCCCCGAACGCGGTGATGGCGCCCTGCACGACCAGCACCGTCAGCGCGCTGGCGGCGACGCCCCAGCCGAACGACGCCGCGAACGCGATCGCGGCGAAGCCGTCGAGGGTCGCCTTCAGGTAGAGCTGGTCGGCGCCGTGCCCGAGCCCGTCGGACAGGGAGCCGAGGATGGTCAGCGGTCCGGTGCAGAACACCAGTGACGCCGTCACGAACCCCTCGATGAAGCGGGCCCGCTCGGTCGAGTCCGACGTGCCCGACAGCCGGCGCTGCAGCCAGCCGCCCAGACCCTCGACGCGCTGCTCCAGGCGCAGCAGGGAGCCGACGACGCCCCCGATCACCAGCGAGCCGAGCACGATCAGCAGCGGTGCGTGCGGGCCCACCTTCGCGGCCAGGTCCGGGTCGTTGACGGCGACCGCCGAGAGGCCCGCGATCAGCAGGGTCACCAGGCCCAGGGCGTCGGTGACGAGGTCGCGGGTGCGGGTCGGCAGACGGTTGCCCGCGAGCACGCCGACCGACGATCCGACCAGCACCGTGAGCACGTTGACGGCTGTGCCGGAACCGGCGATCACACGTCTCCTCTGGGACCGGGGGACAAAGCGGGCTGTCTGAGCGTAGTCTGCCCGTGCGGCATCGACGGGGGGACCGGAAGGTGCCGTTCCTTCGTCGGCCTGGAGGTCAACGGATGAAGTCGCCTCGCCATCTCACCTCGCACGTCGGAATCCGTAGGAGGACCGCATGAGCCGGTCCCTGGTCAGCCTGCGTGACGCGACGCTGTCCGACGCGGAGGACCTCGCCGCGCTGTGGCAGCCGTTCCTGCGCCGCGGCACCGACGAGCACCTGCACGACCTGGCCACCGCCATCGAGCAGCTCCCCGATCGCCCCGGCGAGCGCCTCGTGGTCGCGGAGTACGACGGCGCCTTCGCGGGTGCCGCGTTCCTCAAGGCCGCGACGTACTCGCCGGTCAACCCCGAGCCCGTCCTGCAGGTGCACAACGCGGCCGTGCACGCCGGCGTTCCGCCGTCGCGGGATCGGCAAGGCGCTGGTCGAGTCGGCGGTGACCTGGGCCGAGGAGCTCGGCATCGGGCACGTCGCCACGGCGGCGGCGTCCGGCTCGCGCGAGGCCAACCGGTTCATGGCCCGCCTGGCGCTCGGCCCCCAGGCGGTGCTGCGGATGGCACCGACGCCCGCCGTGCGCGCCAAGCTCGCGGCCCGTCATCCGGGTGGCCGTCAGGTCACCCAGGTGCTCGCCGTACGCCGCAGCCTGCGCCACGCGCGCTCCGTGTCGCGCACCGCCTCGGGCAGCTAGCCCGGGCACCCGCCCCGGTCCTTCGGGAGCAGGGCGCAGGTGATCCGGCAGGTGCACACCCGCCGGTCCTGCTCGTCGGTGATGACGACCTCGTACGGACGCCATGCTGCGCCCGAGGTGCAGCGGGCGTCGCGACACCGGTCACCAGTCCGCCGGTCGCCGCCCGGTGGTGGGTGGCGTTGATGTCGACGCCGACCGAGATCCGGTCGGGGTGGGCGTGGATCGCCGACCCGAGCGACCCGAGGCTCTCGGCGAGCACCACCGAGGCGCCGCCGTGCAGGAGGCCGTACGGCTGGGTGTTGCCCTCGACCGGCATCGTGGCGACGACCCGCTCCGCGGACGCCTCCACGATCTTCACGCCCATCTTGTGGTTGAGGGCGCCCATGCCCTCGTCGTCGCCGGCGATGAACGCCGCCAGCATCGGGTCGTCGGTCATGCCCGTCATCCTGCCGGATCGGGCCGCGCCGGCTGTCGGTGGCTCTGGATAGAGTCGGCAGGTGCCCGACGCCGTCACTGCGACCCAGACCACGACCCGGCCGCGGCTGCTGCTGCTCGACGGCCACTCGCTGGCCTACCGCGCGTTCTTCGCGCTCCCGGTGGAGAACTTCTCGACCACCACCGGCCAGCACACCAACGCGGTCTTCGGCTTCACCTCGATGCTGATCAACGTGCTGCGCGACGAGCAGCCGACCCACATCGCGGTCGCCTTCGACAAGTCGCGGCAGACCTTCCGCCTCGCAGGAGTACGCCGAGTACAAGGCCAAGCGGAACAAGACGCCCGAGGAGTTCTCCAGCCAGCTCCCGCTGATCAACGAGGTGCTCGACGCGCTGCGGATCAAGCACCTCTCCAAGGACGGCTACGAGGCCGACGACATCATCGCCACGCTGGTCACCGAGGCCCTCGCCGAGGGCTTCGAGGTGCTGATCCTCAGCGGCGACCGCGACGCCTTCCAGCTCGTGACCGAGCACTCCACGGTGCTCTACCCGATGCGCGGGCGTCTCCGAGCTGGCGCGGATGACGCCCGACGCGGTCGAGGACGATACGGCGTGCCGCCCGAGCGCTATCCCGAGCTCGCGGCGATCGTGGGCGAGACCTCCGACAACCTCCCCGGCGTCCCGGGCGTCGGCCCGGGCTTCGCCGCGCGCTGGCTCAAGGAGTACGACGGCCTCGACAACGTGATCACCCACGCCGACAAGATCACCGGCAAGAAGGGCGAGGCGCTCCGCGAGCACCTCGGCGACGTCATCCGCAACCGGCGCCTCAACGCCCTGGTCCGCGACCTCGACCTCGAGCTGGCGCCGACCGACCTCGAGGCCCAGTCGTGGGACCGCGACCTGGTGCACACGCTGTTCGACTCGCTGGAGTTCCGGGTGCTGCGCGACCGGCTGCTCGAGTCGTGGGACGTCCAGGACCACGACATCGACGACTCGGGCTTCGAGCTGTCGGCGTGGTGCTGGGCGGGGGCGAGGTCGCCGGCTGGCTCGACGAGCACGCCGGCCCCGACACCCGCACCGGCCTCACCGTGCACGGCGGGTGGGGTGCCGGCACCGGTGAGGTGCGCGGGCTGGCGCTCGCGGCCGCCGACGGCCAGGCGGCGTGGGTCGACGCCGCCGACGTCACGCCGGAGGACGACGCCGCGATGATGACCTGGCTGGGCGACCCGGCGCGGGCCAAGGTGCTCCACGACGCGAAGGGCCCGATGCTGGCGCTGGCGGCGCGCGGCTGGCCGCTGCGCGGGCTCGTCAGCGACACCGCGCTCGCGGCCTATCTCGTGCGACCCGACCAGCGCTCCTACGACCTGGCCGACCTCACCCTGCGCTACCTCAAGCGCGAGCTCAAGCAGGGCACCGCCGACGACGCCCAGGAGGAGCTGCTCTTCGACGACGAGACCGGCGGGGGCGGCATCGCCGACGCCGCCATGCTCCACGCGCGGGCGGTGCTCGACCTCGCCGACACCCTCGACGGCGAGATCGAGCAGACCGGCGGCACCCGCCTGCTCGCCGACGTCGAGCTGCCGCTCGTCGACCTGCTGGCCTGATGGAGGAGATCGGCATCGCGGTCGACATCGACCACCTCGAGTCGCTGGAGAGCCACTTCGCGACCGAGGTGCGCGACGCCGCCTCCGAGGCGTTCCGGGTGATCGGCAAGGAGATCAACCTCGGCTCGCCCAAGCAGCTGCAGGTCGTGCTCTTCGACGAGCTCGCCATGCCCAAGACCAAGCGCACCAAGACCGGTTACACCACCGACGCCGACGCCCTGCAAGGCCTGTTCGAGAAGACCGAGCACCCGTTCCTGATGGCGCTGCTGCGACACCGCGACGTCAGCCGGCTGCGACAGACGATCGAGGGACTGCTCAAGACCGTGCAGCCCGACGGCCGCATCCACACGACGTTCAACCAGACGATCGCGGCGACCGGCCGGCTGTCGTCGCACCGACCCCAACCTGCAGAACATCCCGATCCGCACCGAGGAGGGTCGGCGCATCCGTGAGGGGTTCGTCGTCGGGAAGGGCTACGACTGCCTGATGACCGCCGACTACAGCCAGGTCGAGATGCGGATCATGGCCCACCTGTCCGAGGACGCGGGGCTCATCGAGGCGTTCAGGTCCGGGCAGGACTTCCACTCGATCACGGCCTCGCGGGTCTTCCAGGTGCCGGCGGACGACGTGACGCCGGGCCAGCGGGCGAAGATCAAGGCGATGAACTACGGCTTGGCCTACGGGCTGTCGGCGTTCGGGCTGGGCGCTCAGCTGCGGATCGACCCGAGCGAGGCGCGGGGGCTGATGGACGAGTACTTCGAGACGTTCGGCGGCGTTCGCGACTACCTCGCCGGCGTGGTCGACGAGGCGCGGCGCACGGGGTTCACCGAGACCCTGTGGGGACGCCGGCGCTACCTGCCCGACCTGAGCAGCGACATCCGGCAGCGTCGCGAGATGGCCGAGCGGATGGCCCTCAACGCACCGATCCAGGGCTCGGCCGCCGACCTGATCAAGGTCGCGATGCTCCACGTCGACAGCGCGATCCGCGAGGCGGGGCTGAGCTCCCGGATGCTGCTCCAGGTGCACGACGAGCTCGTGTTCGAGGTGGCCGAGGGCGAGCGCGACGCGCTCGAGGAGATCGTCCGCCGCGAGATGGGCGGAGCCGCCGACCTGGCGGTTCCCCTGGACGTGTCGGTCGGCACCGGGCGCTCCTGGCACGACGCCGCGCACTGAGCGCGGGACGCAGGAGCGCAGCGACTGCGTGCTCGCGCTGGTGGTGGTCGAGCGAGCCGCGCGGCCGAGCCTGCGAGGGCGCGACCGGCGTGACGAGACCGGGCGGCACGGCCTCAGCCGGTCGGATACGCCTCGGTCACCGCTCCGCCGCGTCCGGGCGCGCCGGCGCTGCGTTGGTGGGCGAGCAGGAGCACCAGGACGAGGACGGCGTCCACCGCGATCACGACCGTCAGCATCCCCGCGACCGAGTGGACGGTGAGCCCGATCCCGATGATCACCGCGAGCGCGACCCAGGTGAGATACACGCTGCGTTGCCCACCCCGGGCGAGAAGGGCGTAGACGAGCATCATCAAGCACGCCAGCAAGGTGCCGAGCACGGCGAAGATCCAGAGGCGCGAGCGGACGTCGTCGTACTCCGATCCGCCGACGAAGATCAGGGCGAGCCCGGGCAGCACCGCCGTGGCCAGGGTCGCCAGCGCGCCGAGCACCACGACCGCGCCCACGGCCAGGACGAACGTGCGTGGACTGTCCCCCGAGGCCATCGCCGGGAACGCCACGATGGACACGAACTGCGGCAGGAACAGGACCGCCTTGGCCAGGATCAGGCCGGCCGCGTAGAGGCCGGCATCGTGTGAGTCGAGGGTGTGCCGCGCGACGATCAGGTCGACGTTGCTGAGGGCGAAGAACGCCAGCAGCGCCTGCGAGTTGTGGACCATCTCCATCACCAGCGAGCGCAGGCCCGCGCGCTCGACCCCGGGGCGGAGGCGTCGGTGGCGGAGCGCGTGCAGACCGACACCCACCGGGGCTACCAGGGTGATCGCCACCGCGATCGCACCCCAGCGCGGCTCCGGGTGCCACACCATCAGGCCGACGCCGACGAAGAGCCGGGGCACGCCGATGCAGATCTGGACCGCGGACAGGGCACCCCAGCGGCGTTCGCCCTGGAGGATGCCGGTCAGTCCGCCGACGAGGGTCAGCGGCACCGACGACACCCCGAGCAGCGCCGCCATCAGGAGGTCGTCGAGCTGCAGGGTGACGTTGATGACCGGTGTCAGGACGAGGAGCACGACGCCGAGCGCGACCGAGCCGACCAGCGTCAGCCGGACCAGGTGCGGCTCGACGTCGTCGAGGTCGTGCTCGCCCGAGGAGAGCCGGCGTGCGGCCGTCGCCTGGAGGCCGAGGGAGCCGACGTTCACGACCAGGAGGAGGTTCATCCACGCCGCGAGCGCGCCGTAGTCGGTGGGTCCGAGGATGTGGGCCGAGGCGATCGTGAAGCCGTACGTCGTGACGTTGAGGACCAGCATCGCGAGCGCGACGCCACCACCACCACGGAGCTTCGCGGCAGCGTCAGATCCCGCTGCCGATGACATGGGCGGCAGCCTACCGAGCCGTCAGGTGTCGATTTCGGGGGATGCCATTCGACCTTGGAGTGAGGCAAGAGCCGAACGAGCAGGAGGCAGCATCATGTGGGACACCGTCGAGACCATGGACGTTCACCTCTCGCACGACCTTCCGTGCGCGGGCTGCGGGCACGCGGTGCACACCTACCTGGCGTGCAGCGACACCTGCGACTGCGTGCGCACGGGCATGCCGGGATCCGTCGCCCTGGCCGCCTGACCGTCGGCCTCGCTCAGTACGGGTCCTCGGCGAGATCGTGGCCGAGCAGCCGGGCCGCACCGCGGAGCCGCAGGCGCAGGAGCACCTTGACCACCAGGTTGCGCACCCACCACGGCAGCTCGCGTGAACGGCCGGAGGCGGTCGGCGAGCCGGGCCGGCGTACGTCCAGCCGGGCCAGCGAGCCCGTCCGGCCGGCGTAGGCGAGTCGGGGAGCGACCGGCAGCGTACGCAGCAGGGCCAGGGTCACCCCGAGCGACGAGAAGGCGTCGTGCACGAGGACCGCGCCGCCCGTCGAGACCCGATCGGCCCATCGGAGGTCCTCCCGCACGGTCCAGTAGTCGTGCTTGCCGTCGACGTACACCAGGTCCACGCTCGACCGTCGTACGCCGTGAACGCCGCGCGCGAGGTGGTGGCGACGACCTCGACCCGCGTCGCCCACCCCCGCGCGTCGAGATGGCGCTCCAGCCGGGCACGTGTGTCCGGGCCGCCGTACCGCCAGTCCGGCGAACGGATCCACCGCGACCACGCGCCCGCCCTCGGGCAGGGCCGAGGCGAGCACCACCGTCGAGCGGCCCTGGTGGCTGCCGATCTCGACCACCGTGCAGCCCGGTGCCAGGGACCGGACAGCGTCGAACAGCACCGCGGCCTGGTCCCGCGTCAGCCACCCCTCGAGCGGCTCGGCGAGCGCCCAGGCATCGGCGAAACCGGGCTGGTCCACCTGGCCGGTCCTCCCTGTCCCTCGGGGCTCACACCCTAGGCTGATCGGCGGCCAGGACTGGGGCGATCGGAGGACGGATGGCCCGCGTGCGGGTGATGCTGCTCGGCCTGTGGCCGCTCGCGCTCTCCCTCGTCCTGCTGGCGCCGCTACGGCATCCAGGTCACCTGTTGTCGCGCGACCTCGTGTTCGTCCCGCACGAGCCGCTGACCGACGCCGCGCTCGGCCTGGGTGGGAGCGCGCCCCGGTCCGTCCCGCTCGACGCCGTCATCGCGCTGGTCGACCTCGGTGGCCGACGGCGCCGTGATCGGTCGGGCGCTGCTCCGTGCTGACGCTCGCCCTGGCGGGTTGGGGGGTCCTCCGGCTGACGGCGGCGCTCGGGACCACGGCACGCCTGGCTGCCTCGGGCCTCGCGGTCTGGAACCCCTTCGTCGTCGAGCGGATGGCGCTCGGGCAGTGGGCGCTCGTGCTCGCCTACGCCGCACTGCCCTGGGTCGTCCTCGCCTCCGGCGACCCATCGCCGTACGGGGCTCGGGCGGAGCGTTCGCCGGCGGCGGTGCTGTGGTCGGCGCTCGCCTCCCTGACCGCCGACCGGGGGACTGTTCGCGCTGGCCGGCGTCGTCGCCGGCGGAGCGTCCCGTCGCCTCGCGGTCCTGGTGGCTCGTGCTGGCATCGTGGCGCTCCTCCAGCTGCCCTGGGTCGTGCCGTCCCTGGTCAAGGCGGCGCCCGGACGACGTCCGACCCGGCCGGAGTCTCGGTCTTCGCGCCGGGCTCCGACGCCGCCGGGCACCCCGCGCTCGCCCTACTCGGGCTCGGCGGCATCTGGGACGGGCTCAGCGTGCCCGACTGCGGCACTCCGCCCCTGGCCGTCGCTGCGATCGTGGTCGTCGTCGCGTCGGTCGTGCTCGGCACCCGCCACTGGTGGCGGCTCACCCCGGACCTGGCGCCGCGCCTCGCGGCCCTCGGCGTCGTGGGCCTGCTCCTGGCTCTCGCCCTGACGACGGGCGTCGGCCAGGACCTCCTGCGCCACGCCGTCACGTCGGTGCCCGGCACCGGCCTGCTGCGGGACGGTCAGAAGCTGCTGGCACCGTTCGTGCTGCTGGTGGCCTGCCCCCTCGGGGCGGCCGTCGACGTGCTCTCGCGCGCGCTGAGCCGGTGGGGTCTCGAGGTGGTCGTGTCCGTCGGGCTGCTGCTGGTGCTGGTCCCGATCGCGCTCGTGCCCGATGGTGCCGGGCTCGTCTGGCGCACCGTCCAGCCGATCCCGTTCCCGGCCGCGCTCGATCGGGTCGCCTCCACGGTCGACGACGGACCCCCGGACCGGGCGTTGGTCACGCTTCCCTGGCGCTCCTACCGGAACTTCGCGTGGGGCACCGGCTATCCGTCGTCCGACCCGCTCGTGCGCATGGTCGACCGCCCGGTCATCACCTCCGACGACCTGGTCGTCGGCGACCGGGCGTCCACGGGGAGAGCGCCGCAGACGACAGGGTCGGTGCCGCGCTCGACCGGGGGCGACCTGCCGACGCGCTCCCGCGCCTCGGCGTCGGCTGGGTCGTGGTCTACGCCGACGACCCTGCGGCGGGCGAGGTCGACGTGTCCGGCCTGCGCCGGGTCCTCGCCACCCCCCAGCTCACCCTGTACGCCGTGCCCGACGCGGTCAGCGCGCCCTCCCCGGCCCCGTGGCGTCGCCTGACGGTCGTCGGCGGCGACCTGCTGGCCCTCCTCCTGGTGGTCGTGCGCTCGTGGCCGTGGTCGCGGGCACGCGGTCGCGAAGACGCCGGGACCCCGGCGGCCCGGTGCTAGAGTCGCCTCACTCGGTCGAGAAGGAGTCCTAGATGTCGATCATCACCTCGGTGCTCGTGCCCGCCCTCGTGGGCGTGGTGCTGGCCGGTGGTGTCTCGCTGGGGCTCGTCCACTCCCAGACCAAGGCGCCGAGCACCAACCCGCACAACGAGCCGATCCTGGCCTACGGTCAGCCCGCGACCTGACCCGCGACCCGGGCGCGCACGAGCGACTCCACGTCGGCCGCCGCCCGGTCCCAGTCGAACGACAGCGCCCAGGCGCGGCACGCTCCCGAGAGCCGCTCCCGCAGCTCCTCGTCGGTGAGCAGGCGTTCGACGGCCGCCTCGAGTCCCGCCGGCGAGTCCACCAGCAGGCCGGTCTCGCCGTCGCGGACCGACTCACCCACGCCGCCCGCTGACCGGTAGGCCACCGTCGGGGTGCCCTGCAGCGCCGCCTCGATCACGGCCAGTCCCCAGCCCTCGCGCACCGACGGCAGCAGCATCGCCGTGGCCGAGGCCAGCACCCGGTCGCGCTCGTCGGCGTCGACCCGGCCGACCAGCTCCACCAGGTCGTCGGCCCCGGCGGCCGCGACGTACCGGCGCAGCTCCGGCTCCCACCACCCCGTCCCGATCACCCGCAGCCGTAGGCCCGGGTGGCGGGGCGCGAGCCCGACGACGACGTCGACGGCCTGCTCGATCCGCTTGTGCGGGACCAGCCGGCTCAGGGTGCACAGCGTGAGCGGGGACCGCGGCACCGCCTGCACCGGACGCCGCTCGGCGCCGTTCGGCACCACCCGGACCGCGCTGGGCGGGACGCCCAGGGCCACGAGGTCGTCGGCGGTGGCGTGCGAGACGGTGAGGAAGGGGAGTCTCCGGTAGAGCCGGACCGTGGTGCGCTCGATCAGCCAGCCCACGTGGCCGCGCCAGCCGGGGTAGATCATCCGCCACTGCTCCCGGTGGAGGTGGTGGACGAGGGGGAGCGTCGTCCGCCGCCGGACCAGGCCGAGCCCGAAGGGGATCCCGTTCACGACCTCGATGACGGCGTCGCAGCGCCGACCGCCGCCGAGCGTCGCCCAGGCGAGGCCGCGTGGGTAGACGGTCAGCCGGTGCCCGCGTCGCTGGAGGCGCACCCCGCGGCGCCACTCGTCACTCGGCGCCCCGTCGTACGCCGCGCAGCGGATCGTGACGTCGTGCCCCCGAGCGGCGAGTCCCTCGGCCACGTGCTCGATGTACTCCTCGGAGCCGCCGCCGTCCGGGTGACCGGTGTCGCGCCACGACAGGAAGGCGATCCTCACGACGCCCCCGGCGTGAGCGGGATGCCGGCCTCGTGGGCGAGCTCGTCGCACAGCGGCATGTCGAGCCCGGGCAGCTGACGGAGCGACAGGCCCAGGGAGCGCAGCGCAGACGCCGAGTCGGTCAGGCTGAGCAGCGCCGGGAGGCTGTTCTGGTCGCGGTCGAAGTAGACCGAGGGCAGGAAGCCGGCCTGTCCGCCCGGCGTGGCCACGAACTGGAAGAAGCCGATCCCGATCTGGTTGCGGATCCCCAGCCGGACCGTGCCGGTGGTCGGCACGTCGACCCACGGGGTGCGCGCGTACGCGTCGCCGTACCGGGTCACGAACCGTAGCTGCTGGCGATGGTTCACCTCCACGCGCACGCTCTGCGGGTCGGTCCCGGTGACCGTCAGCAACGTGACGGCTCCCGGGCGGAGCCGCGGCTGTGTCGCGGTCAGCTCGAGCACCCGGTCGCGCTCCTGCACCGGGATCCAGGGCTGGTACTTGTCACCGGTGTTCAGGTAGAGCGCCTCGCAGCTGCCGCGGATCGCGAGGTCGTCGGTGTTGCCGCCGGTGGGCAGTCCGTCGACCTGCGAGACCAGGCGTCCCTGCGCCGTCGGGCTCACGTCGTGCTGCCAGCTGAGGTAGCGCTCGAGGGAGTCGCCACGGTGGACGAACGCCGCCATGGTCGTCCCGATCGACATCTGGGCGACCAGGGAGAAGGCGGCACCGACCGCGAGCAGGGTCAGGGCCGGTGCGCGCCACCCGCGGCGCCGGCGTAGCAGTCCACAGAGCAGGGCCGTGGTGACGGCGCCACCGAGCACCAGGGCCGGCACGAACTCGCTGGCGTAGCGGGCCGCGTAGTACCCGTAGCCCATGACCCCGCCGGTGATCAGGACCGAGACCAGCATCGGCAGCCGGAGCAGGGCCAGCGCGCGACCGGCCCGGGGTCGGGCCACCGCCACGACCGACACCAGGAACATCACCATCAGCAGCGGCATGAACGCCGTCACGCTGCCGGTGCGGTAGGTCTGGTCGACGAAGGCCCCGTCGTACGCCGGAGCGGCATGCGCGGGCAGGGTGATGAACGGGAAGTAGTCGACGAACCGGATCCCGTCGGGACGCAGGTAGGCCATGAACGACGTGGTGAAGAACTGCGGCCCGGTGAGGCCGCCGCCGTTGGCGGCCAGGGCCTCGCGCCGGTGCTCGTTGAGGGCGGTCCAGACCTGGTCCTGCAACGGGAAGATGTAGACGGTGCCGAACTTGTACTCGTTGAGGGCGATCGACAGCAGGAGGGGGATGGCGCCGGCGAGGAGCACCCGCCACCACAGCGGGTTGGTCTCGGCGCGGCGCGGCCAGAAGCGCCACCAGAGACCCAGCGCGATCGCCGCCAGCGAGAGCGCCCAACCCTCCGTCGCGCGTGAGCCGACGCTGAGCAGGGCGAACACGAAGAGCCACCAGGTGGCGTGCCGCGTGGGCTCGGCCAGGAGGCGGACCAGCCAGTAGAGGCCGCCGACGACCGACGCCACGGCCCACACGTAGGCCTCGTGGTAGACCCAGGTCTGGCCGGCGTCGAAGGTGAGGAACGTGCCGCCGGTCGCGGCGGCCAGGAACAGCGCGACCACGGCGCCCGTGCCGGCCGTGACGTCGTCGTAGCCGCTCAGCCGGGGGAGCAGGAACCAACCAGCTTGGTGACCATCACCGCGAAGACCACCCACGCGACCAGCATCGACAGCAGCGTCAGCCGGCCGTCGTACTCGTGGGTGGTGAGCAGCACCGGCAGCCGGAGGATCGCCGGCCAGGGCGGGAAGTACATGAAGGTACGGCCGCCGTGCACGAACCCCTCGATGCCCAGGCTGTCGGTCGGGAGGTCGACGTGACCGTCCAGGATGGCGCGCGCCTGCTGGTCGTAGAACGTCGAGAACAGGCCGCTCTGCAGCGTCGTGCGGGTCAGGCTCGTGTGGTAGTCGAAGAGCGTGAGGAGGTAGGCGAGTCCGCCGAGGAAGAGCCCTGCCGTGGTGGCGACGAGTCGGTTGCGCTCCGTGCCAGGTGCAGGGATCACATCACTTCCAGGCGGTACAGGAACTGGTACCCGAACAGCCGGGGCCAGACCCGTGTCGCCACCCGGTCGGTACGCGCCGCTCCCGATGCGACCCGCTCGCGCACCCGGGAGCCACCGGCGGCGAGCATGTCGAACGGCGTGCCGACGGTCGCCCGGTCGGTGATCCGCAGACCGCAGTTGCCGATCAGCGCCTCGATCGAGTCACGGGTGAAGAAGCGCAGGTGGCCCCGGTCCAGAGGGCCACGCTGGTCGTAGTCGAACCGGCCCAGGGTCGTCCGGCCGCGGGGGTACCAGTGCCCGAAGTTGGGCACCGACACCAGGACCTCACCGCCGGGGCGCAGCGCCTCGGCCAGGCCGCTGAGCAGGGAGTGCGGCTCCACGACGTGCTCGAGGATGTCGCCGGCGACGACCACGTCGAACGCGCCCTGGAGGGCCTGGGGGAGCGGCTCGTTCAGGTCGGCCTCGATGAAGGCGTCGACCCGCTGCGCGACCCCGTCCATCTTCTGCCGGTCGAGGCCGGTGACGTGGTGGCCGCGCTGTCGGGCCAGGTCGGCGAAGCGACCGTCGAAGCACCCGGCGTCCAGGACCCGCGACGCCGGGCGCTCGCAGAGCCAGCGCAGGAGGACGGCGTGGGAGCCGTACTCCTCCTTGAGCGCGTAGGTGTCGGTCTCGGTCGACGAGATC
>CAWEJC010000010.1:0-93420 GCA_963809265.1 uncultured Actinomycetota bacterium | reverse complement strand
ACCCGGGTAGTGGACCTCCTCGACATCGTCGCGGGCGGCCAGCAGCCGCGCGATCGCGATGGCGTTGTCGCAGCCGCGCTCCAGGCGGAGCGCAAGCGTCGGCAGCGAGCGGTGCGCCAGCCAGGTCAAGAAGGATCCGGGGATGAGCGCACGTCTGCGCGGCGCCAGTTCCGCAGGCTCTCCGCCCGCCTCGGCGTCGCGGGTGGTCACGTAGCCGAGCACGATGTCGGCGTGCCCGCTCATCTGCTTGGTCGCGCTCGTGAGCGAGAGAGCGGGCGCCGTTGTCGAGCGGGCCGCTGGAGGGCGGGTCGAGCAGTAGTGTTGTCCACCACGGTTGTCACCCCACAAGCCCGGCGAGGGCCGCGATGTCATAGACCCTCGAGCCGGGGGTTCGAGGGTGTCTCGAAGCCAGAGCATGTCGGCGCCCCTGCGCGGCCTGCGCCAACTCGGCGGCAGGCGCGAGGCGGACCTCCACCCCGCGCGCCCCGAGGTGCGTGCTTGGCCAGGACGCCGCACGTTCAGGTAGCAGCCCTGAGTCGACCGCCAGCACGGATCCGGGCCCCAGATAGCGTGAGGAGAAGCGCCGCGGCAGCGGCCATTCCCGAGGCGAACAGGACGGCGTGTGCATCCTCGAGGCCGCCGACCGCCTCCTCGTAGCGAGCCCAGGTCGGGTTGCCGTAGCGGGTGTAAGACGTGAGTGGCCTCGCCCGGCTCACCAAGATGAAGTGGAACGGGGCGGCGAACACCGACCCGGGCAGGAACGGCTCACCCTGCTGGGGCTCTGGCAGCCCCACCCGCCACGCGCGTGCCGTCGCCGGGCTCGCTCGCGGCTGCCAGGATCGCCTGTGCGAAGTCGTCCAGGTCGAACAGGCGCGGCTGCCTGGAGTCCCTCGCCGTTCCCGATCAGCTTGACCGGCACGCCTAGTTCCTGGCGTCGCCAGCGCGATCCCGCCCTTCGCGGTGCCGTCGAGCTTCGTGGGTGCGATGCCGGTGGCCTCCACCGCCTCGCCGAACAGCGGCGCCTCGCGCAGCCCGTTCTGGCCGGTGGTGGCGTCGATCGTGAGCGCGTCTCGTGCGGGGCGCCCGGCGCCTGGCGCTGGATCACGTTGCGCACCTTGCGCGCTCGTCCATCAGGTGCTGCTGGGTGTGGAGGCGCCGCGGTGTCCACGAGCACCACGTCGTGGCCGCGCGCCTTGGCCGCCTCGATGGCGTCGAAGACGACAGCGCCGGGATCCGAGCCCTCCTCCCCGCGCACGATCTCGCAGCCGCGCGCTCGCCCCAGAGCGTGAGCTGCTCCGCGGCCGCCGCTCGGAAGGTGTCGCCGGCGGCGAGCAGCACCGAGCGCCCGAGCTCCTTCTGGAGGTGCCACGCCATCTTCCCGATCGTGGTGGTCTTGCCGCTGCCGTTCACGCCCGTCACGAGGATCACGGTCGGGTGCTCGGTGAGCGGGATCGTGTCGCCCTCCACGCGCGCCGTGTCGGCGAGCAGCTCGCGCAGCCGGCGCGAGAGCTCCTCGCCGCCCGGAGAGCTCGCCGCTCTCGGCCTCCGTCTCGAGCCGCTCCACGATCTTCGCGGTGGTCGGCGCGCCCACGTCGGCGTAGATCAGCGTCTCCTCCAGCTTCTCGAACGCCTCGTCGTCGAGCGACTGGAAGACCGTGGTCTGGAGCTCCGCGCCGATCGCCTGGCGCGTCTTCGACATGTTGTCGCGCAGGCGCCTGAAGAACCCGCCGCGCTGAGCATCACCGTCGTCCGCGTCCGCAGCGCGGCTGCGGCGCGTCCTCGCCGGTGTCGAACAGCTCTTGCCAGGTGCGCGCCACGAGGACGCGGAGGATAGGGCGCCCGCCCGCCCGCTCTTACCGAGCGCGCCGGCTCGTCGCCCTCGACCGGGGCCTCGCAGTACGCGCCGCGGCTCGTCCGGCTCCGGCTCTTCGACCGGCTCGCGAAGCCGGTCCGGCTCCTCCTCGCAGTTCATCGCCGCCCGCGCTGCGCACGGCTCCTCGTCGCCGCAGCTCGGCGTGAGGCGCGCCGCGCACGGCTCCTCGCATCGCGAGCGCGTCGAGGCACAGGCTTCTCCCCCCGTCCCTGTCCTTCGGCCGCGATGACTCTCGCAGTCGTCGTCCTCGCGCCCGTTCACGACGCCCGGCTCCTCGTCGTCCGGCTCCTCGTCGCCGTTCGATCCTCGGGATGCTCCGACGTCGACCTCGACCAGGACGACATCGCCCTGCCGAGGTTGACCACGTCGTAGCCGTCGCCGCAGACGATCTTGTCCTCGTCGCGGCCGTCGCCGCGACCGTTGAGGTACGTCGTCGCCGTCGCCGCCGTCCAGGTAGTCGTCGTCCTGGCCACCCTTGAGGCGGTCGTCGCCGTCGCCGCCGAAGAGCTCGTCGTCGCCGCTCCCGCCGCGCAGGCGATCGTCGCCCGCGCCGCCGTCGACGGTGTCGTCGCCGCCGCGCGCGAAGACGCGGTCGTTGCCGCCGCCATCGTCAGCTCATCAGAATCCTTCGTGCCCGGCACACGCGTCCCTCGTGCGCGAGCGCAACCGCCGACACCAGAGCATGGCCGCAATCGCGACCAGCGCCAGAACTGTCTTTCTGCCCCTCATCCCCGCTCCTCCATAGGTCTGGTCTCCCAACTTGGAGAGTCGGCCTGGAGGCGGGGTTTCCTTTACGCGGCGGCCTCTTCGTGGACGCCAGCGCGTGCTCCTCCGCCGGGCGCCCGGCGAGCTTTCGTGAGACGACGCGCGAGATTCCGTCGCCGCCCATGCTCACGCCGTAGAGCGTGTCGGCGGCATCCATCGTCCGCTTCTGGTGGGTCACGACGATGAACTGCGCGCGGTCGGAGTAGCGCTTCACGAGCTGGAGGAAGCGGTCGATGTTGATGTCGTCGAGCGCGGCCTCGACCTCGTCGAGGATGTAGAACGGGCACGGCCGGGCGAGGAAGACCGCGAACATGAAGGCGAGCGCGACGAGCGACTTCTCGCCGCCGGAGAGAAGCGACAGGCGCTTCGTGGACTTGCCGGGCGGCGTGACCTCGATCTCGACGCCGGCCTCCGGCTGCTCCTCGTCCTCGGCCTCAGGCTCGGGCGCCTCGCCGTCGGGGAGCGGCTCGCCCCCGACGACGGGCCGCGGCCCCATCTCCTCCTGGACGAGCCGCAGCTGGCCGCGACCGCCCGGGAACAGGTGCTGGACGACGTCCTCGAAGTTCTTCGCGGCCGCCTCGAAGGTCTGCTCGAACGCCTCGCGGATCCGGCGGTCGGTCTCCTTGATGAGGCCCTCGAGCTCGGCGAGCGCCGTCTCGAGGTCGCCGCGCTGGGCCTCGAGCTCCTCCACGTGCGCCACCGCCTCGTCGTACTCCTGCTTGGCGAGCGGGTTCACCGGGCCGAGCTGCTCGCGGCGACGCATCAGCCGCTCGACCCTCGCGAGCAGCGCCTCGCGCTCCTCGTCCGGAAGCGCCTCGGTGCCGGGCTCGGGCTCGAGCCCGAGGCGGCCGGCCAGCTCGTTCAGGTCGCGCTCGGCGTCCGCGGCGGAGTCGCGCACCTGCTGCGCGGACACCTCGGCGGCGGTCACCGCCTCGCTGGCGTCGCTTCAGCCGCCCCTGGAGCTCGGCCTCCTCCTGGGCGCAGGACTTCAGTGCGGCGGCGGTCTCCTCGCCGGCGGCGGCGCCCGCCTCGAGCTCCAGCTGGAGAGCGTCGCGGCGGCCGGCGACAGACTCGCGCGCGCTCTCGAGAGCCTCGGCCGCGCGGTCGGCATCGTCGGCGAGCGCGAGGTCGTGCTCCGCGCCGGCCCGTAGGGCGGCCACCGAGCGTGCGCGCTCCTCGCGTTCGCGCTCGATGCGCTCGGCGAGCCGCTGCTCCGCGCGCAGGTCTCCGAGCAGCTCCGCGCGGCGCACGGCCTCGGGGCCGTCGTCGGGTGCCTCCCGGCGGCGTGCGATGACCCACTCGGAGCGGCTCACGACCTCCTCGGCCTCGGCCGCCTCGCGCAGCGCCGCGCGCAGCGCGCTCTCGGCGGCCTCGCGCGCGGTGTCCGCGTCGGCGACCGCTGCGGCCAGCCGCTCGAGCGCCGCCCGCGCCTGCGACTCCTCGGCGGCCGCGCGCTCGGACGCGGCCACGAGCTCGTCGCGCCTGCCGAGCTCCTCGAGCAGGCGCTCGGCTCCGCCGGCCGGCGCCTGGGCCAGCTCGCCGGTGCGGGCGTCGAAGAGGCGCCCCGCGCGCGTGACGGCGATGCCGCCGAAGCTCTCCGGCAGCGCATCGAGCGACTCCACCACCCAGACGCCGGCCAGCAGCCGCTCCGCCAGCGCCGCGACGTCCGGCTCGGGACGCACCAGTTGCGCAAGTAGCTGCCCGCCCGGCACCGAAGGTGAGGCCGGAACGACCGCGGCACGAGGACCGTCCTGCCTAAGTGCCCCTGAGCCACCCTAAGCAGGACGCTTCGCGCCGTCCTCGCCGGCCGCGTCCAGCACACGCTCCCCCTCACCGCGGTCGTTCACGACGGCGGCGGTGAGCCGCGGGCCGAGCACCGCCGCCAGCGCGAGCTCGTAGCCGGGCTCGACGTGAAGGCGCTCGGCGAGCGGGTTGCGCCGATCGAGCGCGCCGCCCGCTCCGCGCACGAACTGGTTCACCGCCGCGAGCTCCGCGCCCACCTGCGCGACCAGGGCGCGGGCGGCCTCGGCGGCGCGCTCGGCGTCACGGCGGGCCGTGCGGGCTTCCTCCGCCGCCCGCTCGGCCGCCTCGAGGGCGCCGCGCCGCTCGGCGGCAGCCTGCTCCAGCTCGGCACACCCGCGCCGCGCGCGCCGGCCAGCTCCTGCTCGAGGCCCGCCAGCTCGCCCTCCAGGCGCTGCTCGCGTCCCGACGTCGAGGGCCGCCAGCTCGCGCTCGATCGCGGCGATCCGGTCCTCGGGGCGCTCCTCCTCGGAGCTCAGGTCCGCGTCCGCGGCGGCCTGCTGCTCGAGCACCTCGAGCTGGCGCAGCCGCCGCTCGCGCCGCTCGCGCGCGGCCACGGCCTGCTCGCGCACGCGCTCGAGGCGCATCGCGATCCGCTCGCTCGCGGAGCGCGCGGCGTAGAGCCGCGCCTGAAGGCGCTCGCGATCGCGCGTCTGGGCGGCGAAGGCCTCCTCGGCCTGCTCGCGGCGCCGTGGCCACCTCGCCGAGCAGGCGCTCGGCCTCGTCGCGCTCGCCGCGCACGCTGCGGGCCCGCTCCTCGGCCTCGGCCAGGGCCAGCCGGGCGCTGCGGGCGGCGTCGCGCGACAGCGAGTAGCGCGCCTCGAGCGTCTGGCGCTCCAGGCGCTCGTGCAGCTCCGCCGCCTCGGCCTGGCGCTTCAGCGGCCGCAGCCGCGAGCGCGCCTCGCGCTCCACGTCGAGCGAGCGCGACAGGTTCTCCTCCGTGCGCTCCAGCTTCAGCTGCGCGCGCCGGCGGCGCTTGCGGTGCTTGCCGAGCCCGGCGGCCTCCTCGATCAGGAGGCGGCGCTCGCGCGGCCGCGAGAGCACGATCTGCTCGACCTTGCCCTGGGAGACCACCGAGTGCATCTCCTTGCCGAGCCCCGAGTCGGACAGGACCTCGACCACGTCCACGAGCCGGCAGCGCGCGCCGTTCAGGCGGTACTCGCCCTCGCCGTCGCGCTCCAGGCGGCGCACGATCGAAATCTCGGAGAAGTCGATCTCGAGGGCGCCGTCGTGGTTGTCGATCACGACCTCGACCTCGGCCGTCTTCGAGCCCTGAACGCCGTGCCGCGCCCGCGAAGATCACGTCCTTCATCGACTGGCCGCGCACCGCGAGCGGCGACTGCTCGCCGAGCGCCCACAGCACGGCGTCGGTGATGTTCGACTTGCCGGAGCCGTTCGGGCCGACGATCACGGACACGCCGGTGCCGAACTCGAGCTTGGTCCGCTGCGGGAAGGACTTGAAGCCCCTCATCGATATCGAGCGCAGATGCATTAAGAGGCCGCCTCCTCGTCGAGAGCGTCCAGCGCGTGCAGGGCCGCCTCCTGCTCAGCGGCCTTCTTCGTCTTTCCCTCTCCGCGCCCGAGCTCCTCTCCCGCCACCTCGGCCGCGGCCACGAAGCTGCGGTCGTGCGCGGGGCCCTCCTCGGAGACGGTTTGGTAGACCACCAGCTCGGCGCGCCGGGCGAGCCGCTCCTGGAGCACCGACTTGTAGTCCACCGGGTGCTCGAGGGCCTGCTCGATCTCCTCGGCGAACGACGCGACCACCGCCGGGGCCGTGCGCTCGATGCCGAACGCGAGGTAGCCGGCGCCGATGATCGCCTCGCAGACAGAGGCGAGCACGCGCTCCGACTCCACGAGCATGTCGGCGCTGCGCCCGGTGCTGCCCCGCGGGCGCCGTGGCGCGCAGTTCCTCCGGCACGCCGAGCTCGCGCGCAACCCGCGCGCACGAGGAGCCGCTCACCGCCTGAGCGCGGACCTTCGTGAGCCGGCCGGCGCCATAGCGCTCGAAGCGCGGAAAGAGGTGGTCCGAGACGGCGAGGCTCAGCACCACGTCCCCCAGGAACGCGAGCCGCTCGTACGCGTCCGAGCGGTGCTCAACCCAGGATGCGTGCGTGAACGCCTGCCGCCGCAGGTCCTCGGGCAGCTCGGCAAGCAGCTCTGCGAGTGACTCAGTGTTCGAGCTCCGGGGCATGGGCGGCGACGAAGTCTGCGGCCTGGCCGACCGTCAGGATCTTGGCCGCCTCCTCGTCCGGGATGCGAACCCCGTAGCTGTCCTCGAGCTCGACGACCAGTTCCACCAGGTCGAGCGAGTCCGCCTCCAGATCCTCCCTGAAGCGGGTGGAGTCTTCGATGCGCACCGGATCCACCTCCAACTCGGTGGCCAGGTGCTCGCGGATGCGGTCGAGAACCTCCTCGCGGGTCATCGCGAAGCGACGCTAGCAGCGGTCGCGGACCGCAACGCCCCGGCGGACTCGAGGGCCGCCGTGGTGCGGCCCACCATGTCCTCGTCGACCGCGCGCTGGGCCAGTTTGACCGCGTGCTCGATGCCGACGGGCCCGAAGCTCCCGTGCCCCACCACGACCGGCTTCCGGAGGCCCAGCAGGATCGCGCCGCCGACCTTCTCGGGGTCGAGGTCGTCGCGCAGCCCCCCGAGCTTGCCGCGGATCAGCAGCCCGCCGAGGCTCGAGACGAAGCCGGAGCGGATGCGGCTGCGGATCTCGCCCGTGATCGCCTTCACGGTGCCCTCGAGCACCTTCAGGGCGACGTTGCCGGTGAAGCCGTCGGCCACGATCACGTCCGCCCGCGCGTGGGGTAGGTCGAAGCCCTCCAGGTTCCCCACGAAGTTGAGCCCGCCCTCGGAGATGCGCTCGTGCGCGGTGAGCACGTCCGGGGTGCCCTTGCCGGACTCCTCGCCCACGGACAGAAGCCCGACCGAGGGCCGCTCGATTCCCACCACCGCCTCCATGAAGCCCGCGCCCATGTAGGCGAACTGGACGAGGTGCTCGGGGCGCACCTCCACGCTTGCGCCCGCGTCGAGCAGGAGCACCGGACCGCCGGGGATCGGCATCAGCACCGCGAGCGCCGGGCGGTAGACGCCCTTGATGCGCTTGATCGACAGCGTGGCTGCGGCCAGCGTCGGGCCGGTGCTGCCGGCCGAGACGAGAGCGTCGGCGCGGCCGTCGCCCACCGCGGCGGCGGCCTGGACGATCGAGGCGTTGCGCCTGGAGCGGACGGCCGCCACGGCCTCCTCCCCCGCCTTCACGGTCTCCGGGGCGTCTACGACCTCGGCGTTCGGCCCGGCGGGACCGGTGATCTCAGCCGCGGGGCCGAACAGCAGCACCGGCAGCCCTGAGCGGGCGACTCCCTCGGCGACTGCGCGCGGCCCCTGGTCGGCGCCGTTCGCGTCGACCGCGATCACTCGTCGTCTGTGTCGACCCCGGCCTGCTGCACGACGACCTCGCGGCCGGCATAGGTGCCGCAGTTCGGGCAGACGCGGTGCGGGCGGCGCGGCGCGTGGCAGCGCGGGCAGTGCACGAGGCCCGGCGTCTCGATCTTGTGCTGCGAGCGGCGCTTGTTCGTCCGCGAGTGGGACTGTCTCTGCTTGGGGACGGCCATGAGGGCCGGAAGGATAGCTTGCCTGTCCGTCCTGACCCGGTTAGCGTCGGCCTATGTACGACTACGTGATCGTCGGGGCCGGCTCAGCCGGCTGTGTGCTCGCCAACCGCCTGTCCGAGGACCCGGACGTGAACGTGCTGCTGCTCGAGGCCGGGGGACCGGACACGAACGACCTGGTCCACCTGCCCGTCGCGTTCTCGGCCCTCTACCGGACGGCGCAGGACTGGGATCACTCGACGATCTACGAGCCGTTCGCGAACGACCGCCGCATCTACCTCCCGCGCGGGAAGGTGCTCGGCGGCTCGTCGTCGATCAACGCGATGGTCTACATCCGGGGCAACCCGATCGACTACGACGAGTGGGGCCCGGGCTGGACCTGGGACGAGATGCTCCCCTACTTCAAGCTCTCCGAGGACAACGAGCGCGGCGAGGACGACTACCACGGGGCCGGCGGCCCGCTTCCGGTGTCCGAGGGGCGCTCGCGCAACCCGCTGGCGCAGGCGTTCCTGGACTCGGCCGCCGTGCAGGGGCTGCCCGCGAACGAGGACTTCAACGGCGCGGAGCAGGACGGCGTCGGCTGGTACCAGGTGACCCACCGGAACGGCGCGCGGGCGAGCGCCGCCGTGGCGTACCTCCACCCCGTGATGGACCGTCCCAACCTCACCGTCGAGACCCACGTGCACGCTCTCTCGCTGCTGTTCGAGGGCGAGCGCGCGGTCGGCGTCGTGGGCATGCGACTGTCGGAGATGCTCGTGCACCGCGCGGAGCGCGAGGTGATCGTCTGCGGGGGCGCCTACAACTCGCCGCAGCTCCTGATGCTCTCCGGCCTCGGCCGTCCCGCCGAGCTCGAGGACCTCCAGATCGAGGTCGTCGCCGAGCTGCCCGAGGTCGGGCTGAACCTGCACGACCACCCGAACGCCGGCGCGGTCTATTCGATCGACGAGGAGATCTCGCTGTTCGGCGCGCTGAACGAGGAGAACCTGGCGCTGTTCGAGGCCGAGGGGCGCGGCCCGCTCACCTCGAACGTGGCCGAGGCCGGCGGGTTCATGCGCACCCGCGACGACCTCGAGGCGCCCGACGTCCAGTTCCACTTCGCGCCCGCCCGCTTCCAGTCGGAGGGGCTCGTGCCGGGCGACGGGCACGGGTTCGCCGCTCGGTGCGTGCGTGCTCAAGCCGAAGAGCCGTGGGTTCGTGGCACTCGGCTCGCCCGACCCCACCGCGAAGCCGCTGATCATGCACAACTACCTCGAGCACCCGGACGACGTGGCGTCGATCGTGGCCGGCGTGCGCACCTGCCTCGAGATCTGCGAGAGCGGCCCGCTCGGCGAGCTCTCCACCGGGATGCTGATCGGCCCGGGGTCGCACTCGGACGAGGACATCATCGACCACGTGCGGGCGCGCGTGCAGACGCTCTACCACCCGGTCGGCACCTGCCGCATGGGCGACGACCCGGGCGCGGTCGTGGACCGCCAGCTGCGGGTGAACGGCGTCGAGGGCCTGCGCGTGGTGGACGCCTCGGTGATGCCGACCGTGCCGCGCGGCAACACCAATGCCCCGGTGATCGCGCTCGCGGAGCGCGCCGCCGACCTGATCCGCGGCCGCCCGCCGCGGGGCGCCCAGCAGGAACTCGAAGTGGCGTAGCTCCGAGATCAGTCGAGCTTCACGCTGTCACATACCGGCCTCCTGTCTCGTCACATAGGTAGACAACGACGAGAGGAGAAGCCATGAAGATCCTGGTTGCAGGTGCCACCGGAGCGCTCGGGAAGCAGCTTGTTCCCAAGCTGGTCGCGCGCGGCCACGAGGTCGTCGGCACCACGCGCAGCGAGTCCAAGCGTGAGGCCATCTTCGAGCTCGGCGCCACCCCCGCGGTGATGGACGCGCTGGACGCGGAGCAGGTCGCGCACGTGGTGGCGGAGGCGGAGCCCGATGTGATCGTGCACGAGCTCACGGCCCTGTCGGGCGACCTCGACCTCCGCCACTTCGAGCGCACGTTCGCCGAGACGAACCGCCTTCGTACCGAGGCCACGGACCACCTGCTGGCTGCGGGCCGTGCGGTCGGGGTGAAGCGCTTCGTCGCCCAGAGCTACGCGGGCTGGCCGGTCGAGCGCACGGGCGGGCCCGTGAAGACCGAGGATGACCCGCTCGACCACACGCCCCCGGAGACGGTGCGCTCCACGCTCGAGGCGATCCTCTACCTGGAGAGCGCCGTGACGCGCGCCGACTGGACCGAGGGCGTGGTGCTCCGCTACGGCGGCTTCTACGGCCCGGGCACCAGCCTCAGCTCGGAGGGCGGCGAGATGATCGAGGCGGTCCGCAAGCGGAAGTTCCCGGTGGTCGGCAACGGCGCCGGGGTCTGGTCCTTCATCCACATCGAGGACGCGGCGGACGCCACGGTGGCGGCGATCGAGCACGGTCACCGCGGGATCTACAACATCGTCGACGACGAGCCGGCGCGGGTGGCGGACTGGCTGCCGGCGGCGGCCAGCGCGCTGGGCGCGCCGCAGCCCCGGCACGTGCCTCGCTGGCTCGGCCGGATGCTCGCCGGCGAGGCCGTAACCGTCATGATGACCGAGGTGCGCGGAGCCTCGAATGCCAAGGCGAAGCGAGAGCTCGGCTGGGAGCCGAAGCACCCGAGCTGGAGAGAGGGCTTCGCCCAGGTGGCCGCGTGAGCGGAACCCACGAGGAGTTCCTGGAGGCGCTGCGCCCGACCGCCTTCGCGATCGGCTACCGGATGCTCGGTAGCGTCGCGGAGGCGGAGGACGTGGTCCAGGAAGCGCTGCTGCGACTCCACGAGGCACTCAACCGGGGCGAGCGCATCGAGTCGCCGCGCGCCTACCTGGCAACGGTCGCAACGCGGCTCGCCATCGACCAGCTCCGCTCCGCGCGGGTGCGCCGCGAGACGTACGTGGGCGAGTGGCTGCCCGAGCCGCTCGTGACCGACAGCGACGCGGATCCGGCGCGCCAGGCCGAGCTCGCCGACTCGCTCTCTATGGCGTTCCTCGTCCTGCTGGAGAGCCTCTCGCCCGAGCAGCGCGCGGCGCTCCTGCTGCACGACGTTTCGACTACGACTACGCGGAGATCGCCGAGATCGTCGGCAAGAGCGAGGACAACGCGCGCCAGCTCGCCACCCGAGCGCGCCGCCATGTCGAGGAGGGCAAGCCACGCTTCGAGGCGTCAGCACCGCCTTCTCGACGGTCTGGAGGTCGGCCAGGATCATCTCGGTCTGGATCGTCGTGATGTCACCGGCCGGATCCACCTTGCCGTCGACGTGGCTGACGTCCTCGTCGCGGAAGACCCGCGTCACCTGGCAGATCGCGGCCGACTCCCGGATGTGCGAGAGGAACCGGTTGCCGAGGCCCTCACCCTCGCTGGCGCCGCGCACGATGCCGGCGATGTCCACGAACTCGACGGTGGCGGGGACGATCCTCGCGGAGTCGAAGAGTCCGGCGAGCGTCGCGAGCCTCGGCTCGGGCACCCCGACCACGCCGACGTTGGGCTCGATGGTCGCGAACGGGTAGTTGGCGGCCAGCACGTTGTTCTTGGTCAACGCGTTGAACAGCGTCGACTTGCCCGCGTTGGGGAGCCCGACGATTCCGATGGTGAGTGCCACGGGCGGCGAGTCTACGGTCGCGCCGGGGCAGGGCCGAATCGTCGGCCGGCCGGGCAGCAGGCCGGGGCCGGGCCATCACGGAGCCGGTCTCGAAGTAGCTCTGCTGTCGTGTGACCTTGCCCTCACTCACAGGTACGACGTCGTTGTTTGGACTGGTCCGCGATCGGGCATCTTTCGACCCGGAGGTATCGGAAATTGTTCACATCTCGGTTCATGCCGTGCACCGACTGCGGCGCGTCCGTCGACCGCACGGACCCGCGCCCGCACGAGTGCCGCCGCGAGCGGTTGCTCGACTACCGCATGTTCGCGCTGCAGCCCGAGATCGCCCTCTTCGACAGGCACCTCGAGTCCTACCTCGACTCGCGCGAAGGTCTCTTGGAGACCTGGCTCGCCTCCCGCGAAGTGCGCAACAGCGCCTCCTGACCCACGTTCTATGGTCGTGGCGTGCGCATCGCCACCTGGAACGTCAACTCCGTCCGCTCCCGCATCTCACGCGTCGAAGCGTTCCTGGAGCGGCAGCAGATAGACGTGCTCGCGCTGCAGGAGACGAAGGTCCGTGACGACCAGTGGCCGGTCATGGGCCTCGAGGCGATGGGGTACGACGTCGCCACCTTCGGTCACAACCAGTGGAACGGCGTCGCGGTCGTGTCACGGGTCGGGATCTCCGACGTCGAGCGGGGGTTCCCCGGCATGCCGGAGTACGGCGACCCGCTGGCCGCCGAGGCGAGGGCGATCGGCGCGACGTGCAACGGGGTGCGGGTGTGGTCGCTCTACATCCCGAACGGCCGAAAGCCCGACGACCCCCACTACGTCTACAAGCTCGACTGGCTGGCAAAGCTTCGTGACGCAGCCGCGAGCTGGCTGACCACCGAACCGAATGCCCAGGTCGCGCTGACCGGCGACTGGAACATCGCACCTCGCGACGAGGACGTCTTCGACATCGCGCAGTTCGCCAAGAGCACGCACGTCACGCCCCCGGAGAGAGCGGCGTTCCAGGCGGTCGTCGACGCCGGCTACGCCGACCTGGTGCGACCGCACCAGCCGGACCCGGACGTCTACACCTACTGGGACTACTACCGGCAGCGGTTCGAGCGCAACCGCGGGATGCGGATCGACTTCGTGCTCGGTTCGGCCGCCCTGGAGAAGCGGGTCACGCGGTGCGCGCGTCGACCGCGACGAGCGTGCCGGCCAGGGCGCGAGCGACCACGCGCCCGTGATCGTCGAGCTCAGCGACTGACGCGTCGGGCCAGGTGCAGGCCGACCGTCATGTCGACGGGCACCTGGACGGGCAGGACGGCCGTGATCTGGCGCATCACGTCCTGTCGCTCCTCCATCGGCAGCTCGGCGTAATCGGTGCACCGTGGACAGGTAGCCGACGTACTCCCGCTGTGGCAGCACCACCTCGCGTGGCAGCACGTGGTGCTCGACGTCGACGACGAGCGACGAGGTCGTCAGCTCGTCGTGCAGCCAGCCCGCGGATGCCTGCACGTGCTGGTCCGAACGCGGGAACACGCCGTCGACCGCTGCCTGAAGCCGGCAGTCGGCGACCCGCATCGGGCTGCCGAACAACGCCAGCACACCGCCGTCGACGAGCAGGTCGACGGCACGCGTCCACGAGTGCAGCGGATCGGTCCAGTCCCACGACGCCGCGGAGTAGACCAGGTCGACCGGCGGCCCGTCGTACTTCTCGAAGCTGGAGAGCTCCGGCTCGACCGGCATGCCGGCGGTCTCGCGGCTAGAGCACGGTGAACATGTCCGAGTCGCCCTCGAGAGCGGTGACGTGCACCCCGCGGCTGGCGAACGCGCGGGTGGCCTTGCCGGTGCCCGCCTCCACCTCCACGGCTCGGCGGACGTGCCTGGTGGCATAGGCGAGCGTCCGGTCGACCACCTCGTCGGGGTAGCCGAGCCGGAACCTCTCATAGCTCTCGGCAGCCGTGCCACGCAGCAGGCCCCGAGAAGCGGCCGTCGTCACGCCACCCTCATACCCAGCCAGCGGCACACGACACCCGCGGGTCTCGATCTCCGCCGAACTGTCGGTGCGAGCCGCCATCCTCGAACCATGAGCCTGGGAATCGACCTCGCGACGACGCTGTCAGTCCTCGCCCTGCTGCTGACCGGTGTGCTGATCGGCGCCGTGGTCGGGGTGCTGTGGGCGCGCACCCGCGGTCACGGCGTACGACGCGGGCGGGAGCGCTCGCGCACTGCAACAGGCGGAGTCACGTGCCGGCGAGGCGGCTGTCGTGCGAGAGAGCCTCGACCGGCTCCACGACCAGCTGCGCGACATGGCGCAGCACGGTGTCTCTTGGCAGAGCCAGCTCAAGCAGCAGGTCGACGAGGTGCGGCACTCGACCGACACCCTCCGGCGCGAGACCACCTCGCTGTCGACCGCGCTGCGCCGACCCCAGGTGCGTGGTCGGTGGGGAGAGCTGCACCTGCGCCGGGTGGTCGAGCTCGCGGGGATGGTGGACCGATGTGACTTCACCGAGCAGGTGTCCGCCCACGTCGAGGGCGACGACGAGCTGATCGAGAAGCGAGTGCTGCGACCCGACATGGTCGTGCACCTGGCGGGCGGCAAGAGCGTCGTGGTCGACGCGAAGGTGCCGCTCGACGCCTTCCTCGACGCCTGCGCGGACGATCCCGGGGAGTCCGACGAGCAGCGGACCGCCCACCTGCAACGGCATGCCCGACAGCTGCGCCAGCACGTCGACGCCCTGGCCGGCCAAGGGCTACTGGCGGGCGCTGCCGGCGACCCCGGAGTTCGTCGTGCTCTTCGTGCCCGGGGAGTCGTTCCTGTCGGCCGCCCTCGAGGCCGACCCGTCGCTGCTGGAGTACGCAGCGGACAAGCGCGTCATCCTGGCGACCCCGACGACCCTCATCGCGCTGCTGCGGACCGTCGCCTACGCGTGGACGCAGCAGACGCTGGCCGACAAGGCTCGCGAGATCCACGAGCTGGGCCGTGACCTCTACGAGCGCCTGGGGACCATGGGCGGCCATCTCGACCGGCTGGGTCGCTCGCTCACCGGCGCGGTGAGCTCCTACAACCGGGCGGTGGGGTCCATCGAGAACCGGGTGCTCGTCTCCGCGCGCCGGTTCGGTGGGCTGGGTGTCGCCAACGACGAGATCCCGCCGCCGGCTCCGGTTGTCGACATTCCCCGACCGCTGACGGCCTCGGAGCTGCTGGACAGCGTCGCAGACCAGCGTGCGGAGCTCCCCGAGCTCGACGACACGGGTGAGCCACCGCCCGAGCCGGTGCGGCGCGTCGTCCCGAGATGACCACGGAGGCGGCCTACCGTGCTGCTGTGAGCACAGGTGCGCCTCACCAAAAGACGCTCTGGGAAGAGGGCCGCAGACCCGGCCCGCTCCTCGCCGTGGCCGGCGGAGTGGTGGTGCTGCTCGTCGCGACGCTCGACCTGATGATCTTCGACGACGTCACCCTGCTCACCGACATCGCCTTCGTGCTCGTCTGCGTCGCAGCCGCACTCGCCGTGCATCCCCGCGACTTCTTCGTGGTCGGCGTCTGCCCGCCGCTGATGCTGGCCAGCGTCTTCGCCATCCTGGCGGTGGTCGCCCGAGGGAGCTTCGCCGAGCCGTCCGACGGGTTCCTGCAGGCGGTCGTCTCCGGGCTGGCCCACCACGCAGGAGCCCTGATCATCGGCTACGGCCTCACCCTCGGCCTGCTGGCCCTGCGCCAGGTGGCGCTGAGGAACGCCGGAGCCATCCGCGCGGCGGCCCGGCGCTCGAGAATAGAGGCATGAACACCCCGCGAGACCGCTCCGCGCAGGCCACCTCGGGGATCTTCCGACGCAAGCCGATCGGCGCCGGGGACGACAGTGGTCTCGAACGCAGCATCGGGCTGTGGCAGCTCACCGCCATCGGTCTCGGCGCGATCATCGGTGCGGGCATCTTCGCCCTCGCCGGACCGGTGGCGAAGACCGACGCCGGACCGGCGGTGTCGCTGTCGTTCCTGCTCGCCGGCATGGCGAGCGCATGTGCCGCACTGTCGTACGCCGAGTTCGGCGGCCTCATCCCACAGGCCGGCTCCGCCTACACCTACGGCTACGCGGTGCTCGGCGAGGTCATCGGCTGGTTCATCGGCTGGGACCTGCTGCTGGAGTACACCGCGATCGTCGCGGTGGTCGCGATCGGCGTCTCCCAGTACGTCTCGTTCCTGCTGCTGGCCCTAGGCATCGACCTGCCCTCCTGGATGCTCGGCGCGCCCGGCACGGGAGCCGGTCATCGGGTCGACCTGTTCGCCGTGCTGCTCTGCCTGGGTGTGGCATGGCTACTCAACCGCGGCATCAAGAGCAGCGTCCGCGTGGAGACGTGGCTGGTGTTCGTCAAGGTCGTGATCGTCATCGCGGTGATCGTGGTCGGCGTGTTCTTCGTCAAGGCGGACAACCTCACGCCGTACATGCCGTACGGGTTCAGCGGCGTGGCGACCGGAGCAGCGACGGTGTTCTTCGCGGTCTTCGGGTACGACGCGATGAGCACCGCCGCCGAGGAGTCGAAGGAGGCCGAGCGCAACCTCCCCAAGGCGATCGTGCTGTCCCTGGCCATCGCGATGGTGCTCTACCTGCTGGCCTCGACCGTCCTCACCGGGATGGTGAACTACAAGGACCTCTCCGCGACCGCCGCCTTCAGCGAGGCGTTCTCGGCGGTCGGTCTGCCGGCGTTCGCCAAGGTGGTGGCCGTGGGCGCGATCGTCGGCATCGTCACCGTGCTGTTCTCGTTCACGCTGGGCGCCTCGCGCGTGTGGTACGCCATCTCCCGCGACGGCTTGCTCCCGGCCTGGTTCGCGAAGACCAACAAGCACCACTCCCCGAGCCGCCCGGTGTGGATCGTCGGCGTGGTCTCCGCGGCGATCGCCGGGTTCGTGCCGATCGGCACGGCCGCGGAGCTCACGAACATCGGCATCCTGCTCGCGTTCGTGGTGGTCTGCGGGGCGGTGATCGTGCTGCGCTACCGGTCGCCCGACCTGCCCCGCACGTTCCGCGTGCCGCTGATGCCGGTGGTGCCGCTGCTGGGCATCGGGTTCTCGCTGTGGCTGGTCTCGCAGCTGATGTGGCAGACGTGGGTGCGGTTCGCGGTCTGGTTCGTGATCGGGATCGTCGTCTACGCGTTCTACGGCTACTCGCACAGCAAGCTGGGCCGCGGCGAGACGATCACCGGCGACCCGGAGGCCGAGCTCGACCAGAAGTGAGCTCGGTGCTCAGATGCGGTGCTCAGGCGCCGTCACCACTGGCGGCTCGTCCTCAAGGACGGCGGCCGGCCGGTCGTCGACTCGGTGTGGGGGGAGTGGCTCCTCGACACGCGCACCGCGGCGAAGCGGAAGGCGCTGGCCCGGATCGTCGGACGCTGGACCGAGCGGTGCGCGAGTGACGGCTTCGACGCCGTGGAGTACGACAACCTCGACTCCTTCAGCCGCAGCCACCACCTGCTCTCGCGTACCGACGACAAGAGGTACGCCGCGCTGCTGGTGAAGCGCGCGCACGCCGCCGGGCTGGCGGCCGCGCAGAAGAACTGGGCGGAGTGGGACGGGACGTCCGTGGGCTTCGACTTCGCCGTCGCCGAGCAGTGCGGGCAGTACCGCGAGTGCGGGAGCTACGTCGACCACTACGGCGACCGGGTCCTCGCCGTCGAGTACCACCCGAAGGCCTTCCGCTGGACCTGCCGACACTTCTCCCACCGCATCGCGGTCGTGCGTCGCGACGTCGACCTGACCCGGCACGGCGTACGCCGGTGGTGCTGAGGTCCGCACGGCCGGCGTTTGGAAGACTGCCGGGGTGAGTGACTCCGGCCTGCACACCACCGCGCTGGGGGAGGGCGGGACGCGCGTCGTCTTCCTGCACGGCCTGTTCGGCCAGGGCCGCAACTGGACCCAGACGGGCAAGGCCCTGGCCGATCCGACCCGGCGCGACCACCACCGCGTGCTCCTCGTGGACCTGCCGCACCACGGCCGCTCGGCCTGGGACGACGGGTTCGACTACCTGCGGGTCGCCGACCAGGTCGCCGGGCTGCTGGACCCCGACGACCCGGTCGCCCTCGTCGGGCACTCGCTCGGCGGCAAGGTCGCGATGGTGCTGGCGCTGCGGCACTCCGAGCTCGTCGAGCGGCTCTGCGTGGTCGACGTGTCCCCGGTCGCCTACGACCACCTGTCGCAGTTCGAGGGCTACGTCGCGGCCATGCAGGGCCTGGACCTGGGCTCGCTGGAGTCGCGCGGGGATGCGGACGCGGCGCTCACGACCTCCGTGCCCGACCCGACGGTGCGCGCCTTCCTGCTCCAGAACCTCCGCCGCGACGGCGCCGGCTGGCGCTGGCAGGCCAACCTCGACGTGCTCGGCAGGGACCTGCCGGTGATCGGCCAGTGGCCGGAGGACCGGCTCGCCGACACCCCGCCGTACCGGGGCCCGGTGCTGTGGGTCGCCGGAGCGGACTCCGACTACGTCGCGCGGGCGTACGCGGACGCCATGGACCGCTGGTTCCCCGCGAACCGGCTGGTGACCATCAAGGGCGCCGGGCACTGGGTGCACTCCGAGCAGCCCGAGGTGTTCCTCGAGGTGCTCCGCCGCTTCGTCGACGCAGGGGTGGGTCGCTAGGGCGCCGGAGCAACCGTCCGGCGCATCACGGTGTTGCGCTGGCCCTTGGCCCGGACGAAGGTGAAGCCGGTCCGCTCGAAGAGGGCGCGCGTGCCGTCGTAGAGCACGGCGACGCGCTTGCCCTGCGGGTCGTGGGGATAGCCCTCGACGACGCCACCGCCCGCCTGCGCGATCAGGTCGACCGCCCCCTGGAGGGCCAGCGCCGACACCCCGCCGCGGCGATAGCGCTTGTCGGTGAACAGACAGGTGATCCGGTAGTCGGGCCGGAGGTCGGCCTCCGCGTCGTACTGCTGGCGGTGGTAGATGTTCGGCAGCTCCGCGCACGAGCCGAACTCGGCCCAGCCCACGGCGACGTCGCCGTCGAAGACCAGGGCGGCGTGGGCGCGTCCCTCGCGCACGAGGCGCTCCTTGAGCGCGCGGTTGCTCTCCCGGTCGAAGGTCTTCTCCTCGTGCAGGGTCTGGAAGTACGTGCACCAGCAGCCGCCGAAGACGCCGTTGTGGCGCTCGACGAGCTCGGCGAACGCGTCCCAGGTGTCCGGAGCGAGGGCCCGGACGCTCAGCTCCGCGGTGCCCTGGTCGGTCGAGCCTGTCGAGACCACGGCCGGCTCAGCTGATGCAGAGACAGAACGGGTGACCGGCCGGATCGAGGAAGACCCGGAACGTCGTACCGGGCTGGTGGTCGTGCTTGGTCGCGCCCAGCTCGAGCACCGCGGCCTCGGCGGCGTCGAGATCCTCCACCATCACGTCGAGATGCATCTGCTGCGGCACGTCCTGACCCGGCCAGACCGGCGGTGTGTAGTCGTCGACCTTCTGGAACGACAGGCACTGGCCGTAGTCGGCCTTGACGTCGGCCCAGTCGTCGCTGAGCTCGACCTTCCAGTCGAGGAGGGCGCCGTAGAACGTCGCGATCGGTGCGGGGTCGGGGCAGTCGAGGACGATGCTCGGGAACGTTGCGATGGCCATGGGTGGCACGCTACCGACGTATCCGGACGAGGGGCGTCCGCAAGACGCCTGTTCAGCGCTGCCGAGCGCGGTACGCCGCCACCGCGGCCCGGTTGCCGCACGCGGTGCTGCAGAAGCGGCGCGACCGGTTGCGCGAGAGGTCGAGCACGATGCCCTCGCAGTCGACGTCGGTGCACACGGCGAGCCGCGACATCTCGTCGGCCCGGATCACGTCGACCATCGCCATCGCCGTCTCGACCGCGATCCGGGTCGCCAGGGGCGCGTCCGGGGCGACGGCGTGGACGTGCCAGTCGTGCTCGCCGTGCCGCACCAGCTGGGGGAGCGCGTGCTCCTCGCCGAGGAGGTCGTTGACGAGTCCCGCGGCGTGGTCGCGGTCGCTGGTCAGCAGGGCACGCAGGCGTGGCCGCAGCTCGCGCACCAGCCGGAGCTCGGCCTCGTCGTGCAGGCGGGTGCCGGTGAACTCGTGCTCGTCGAGGAACGACTCCAGCTCCGCCGGCGTCGTCAGCGTGTCCGGCTCCTCTGCGGAGTTCACCAGGGAGACGGCCGCCAGCAAGGACGCCTCGGTGTCATGAGTGAAAACCACGTTGACAGATTACACCAGACCGTTCTAGCGTCATCTGTCATGGCGACGTTGACTCATGACAGCGAGCTCGCGGCAGACTCCCGCGCCCGCGCGGGTCTGGCCTTCGCCGTGCTGGCCGCGGCGTCGTTCGGCCTCTCCGGTGCGCTGGCGGCGGGGCTGCTGGACGCCGGCTGGTCACCGGCGGCGCTGGTGATGTGCCGGATCGGTGTCGGCGCGGTCGCATTGGCGGGGCCGGCCGTGGTCGCGCTGCGCGGCCGCTGGTACCTCGTGCGTGCGAACGCCGGGTTCCTGCTCGCCTTCGGCCTGGTCGCGGTGGCCGGGTGCCAGTTCGCGTACTTCAACGCCGTCGAGCGGCTGCCCGTGGCGGTCGCCATCCTGATCGAGTACGCCGCGCCGGTCGCCGTCGTCTGCTGGCTGTGGGCCCGCCACCGACAGGCGCCGTCGCGGCTGACGGTCGCCGGCGCGGCGGTCGCGATCGCGGGGCTGCTGCTGGTGCTGAACGTGTTCTCCGTCGACTCGGTCGACGGGATCGGTGTCCTCTGGGCCCTGGGCGGCATGGTCGGCTGCGCGTTCTTCTTCGTCGTGTCGGCGGGCGAGGACAACGGCCTTCCTCCCATCGTGCTGGCCGCGGGCGGGCTGACGGTGGGCACCATCGCGCTGGGTCTCGCCGGTCTGGTGGGGATCGTCCCGATGGCCGCGAGCGCCGGCGACGCGACGTACAACGACGCGTCCGTGCCCTGGTGGCTGCCGGTCCTCGCGCTGGGCGTGGTCACGGCCGCGGTCTCCTACGTCACCGGGATCGTCGCGAGCCGCGCCCTCGGCCCGCGCCTGGCGTCGTTCCTCGGGCTCCTGGAGGTGCTGTTCAGCGTGATCTTCGCCTGGCTGCTGCTCGGCCAGCTGCCGGGCTGGGTGCAGCTCCTCGGCGGAGTCCTCCTGCTGGGCGGCGTGATCGTGGTCCGAGCCGGTGAGCCGCACGCTGACCCGGCAGAAGTTCACGCCGGGTGACGCCGACCCGGCAGAAGTTCACGCCGGCGTACGACGTGAACAACTGCCGGGTCGGCGCTCGTCGGGGTGAACAAGTGACGGGTCAGCGCCCGTCGGGGTGAACAAGTGACGGGTCAGCGCCCGTGCCACTGCGGCGGGCGCTTCTCGGCGAAGGCGCGGGGGCCCTCGACGGCGTCCTCCGAGCGCAGCATCGCGGTGTACGCCGCGAGGTCACCGGAGCGGATCCGGGCGAAGCCGTCGCGCACGTCGAGGCCGGCCGTCGCTGCCAGGACCTCCTGCACGGCGGCCACGGCCAGGGGCGCCCCGGCGACGATCTCGCCGGCCAGCTCGAGAGCGGCGTCGAGCAGCGAGTCCATCGGCACCACGCGGTTGGCGAGTCCCCACCGCGCGGCCTCGTCGGCGCCCATCCGGCGCCCGGTCAGCAGCAGCTCGCGCGCGACCGCGGCGGGCAGGCGCTGGGGGAGGCGGAGCAGGCCGCCGGAGTCCGCCACGACACCGACGCGCACCTCGGGCAGGGCGAGCTCGGCGTGGTCGGCCACGACCATCAGGTCCGCCGCCAGCGCCAGCTCGAGCCCACCACCGAAGGCCATGCCGTTGACGGCGGCGATCACCGGCTTGCGGCGGTCGAACAGCTCGGTCAGCCCCGCGAAGCCGCCCGGACCGTGGTCGGCGTCGACGGCCTCGCCCGCGGCGGCCGCCTTGAGGTCCCACCCCGCCGAGAAGAACCGCTCCCCGGCGCCGGTCACGATCCCGACCCGGAGGTCCGGGTCGGCCTCGAGCCGGGCGAAGGCGTCGTGGAGCGCCAGGCTGGTGGCGACGTCGATCGCGTTGGCACTGGGACGGTCGAGGGTGATGACGAGCACTCCCTCGCGCGCCTCGGCGCGCACTGCTGTGGTCACGATGCCTCCTCGGGCTCAGCCAACCGGATCAGCGCGTCGACCGCCATCGCACCCTCGGGCAGCACCAGCAGGGGGTTGACCTCGATCTCGACCAGCCGGTCGGCGTGGTCGGTCGCGAACGCCGCGATCGACTCGACCGCGGACACGACTGCCTCGAGGTCGGCGACGCGACCACGGAAGCCCTCGAGCACCGGACCGATCCGCAGTCCGGTGAGGGCACGACGGATGTCGGCCCGGTTCACGGGCAGCAGGAGCGTGGCAGCGTCGTCCACCAGCTCGACCAGCACCCCGCCGGCGCCGAGGGTGAGGCCGAGACCGAGCCGGGCGTCGCGCTGGACCCCGACGATCAGCTCGAGCACCACACCGTCGACCATCCGCTCCACCAGGAATCCCTCGGCCAGCCCGGCCATCGCGGCCGCCGCCCGTCGTACCGCGTCCTCGGAGTCGAGCCCGACGACGACGCCGCCGACGTCCGACTTGTGCGCGAGCCCGGTGGTCACGGCCTTGAGCACGACCGGGAACCCGAGCGAGGAGGCCGCGGCCGGGGCGTCGGCGACGTCCTCGACCTGGACCGACGCCGGTACGCCGAGCCCGTACGACGCGAGCGCGGCCTTGGCGTCGCCCTCGTCCCACGCCACGACCGTCCCGGACCTGGCCGTCCCCGCCGGGGGCAGTGACCGGATCTCGTCGACCGCGGCCTGGGCCTCGCCGATCTGCGCGGCGGCCGCGATGGCCGTCAGGCAGCTCGCGATGCCCTGCATCGGCGCGATGCCGGCGTCCCTCAGCCGGGCGCCGACGGCCTCGGGCATGGACTCCGGGAGCGACGAGACGACGCACGCACGGGCACCCGTCTTCTGCTGCGCGGCCTGCCACGCGGTCACGGTCGTCTCGAACTCACCGACGTCGCACCGGTCGCCGCGGGGGAAGTCGAGCATCAGCAGGTGCTGGTCCAGGTCGGCATCCAGCAACGCCGTGAAGCACTCGGTCAGCCGCTCGCCGTCGCCCCAGATGTAGGTGTGGTAGTCGAGCGGGTTGCGCACCGAGACGCGGTCGCCGAGCACGTCGTGCAGCCGCGCGCGGGTGTCCTCCGGCAGCGGCGGCATCGTCAACCCGGTCCGGTGGGCGAGGTCGGCGAGCAGTGCGGCCTCGCCGCCCGAGCAGCTCGCCGACGCGATCCGGGTCCCCGGCCGGCAGCCCTGGACGTGCAGGAGCTTGAGCGTCTCGAGGAAGGTCTCGACGTCGTGCGCCCGGGCGATGCCGAGGCGCCGGAAGAGCGCGTCGACCAGGACGTCGGAGTCGGCCAGCGAGCTGGTGTGGCTCAGCGTCACCTGCGCTCCCAGCTCCGACGAGCCCGACTTCAGGGCCACGATCGGCACCTTCCGGCGCAGCGCCTCGATCGCCACCCGCGAGAACGCCGAGACCTCCGGGATCTCCTCCAGGCACAGCCCGATCGCGGTGATCCGCGGGTCGTCGAGCATCGTCTCCACGAGGTCGACGACGCCGGTCACGGCGCTGTTGCCGATCGTCACGAGCATGGCCACCGGCAGCGAGCGTCGTTGCATGGTGAGGTTCTCGGCGATGTTCCCGCTCTGCGCGACCAGCGCGACGCCGCTCTCGACCCGGACGCCGCCGTGCTGCTCGGGCCACAGCGCGGCGCCGTCGAGGTAGTTGACGAACCCCAGGCAGTTGGGACCGATCAGAGCCAGGTCACCCGCGGCCGCGACCAGGTCGCGCTCCAGGCGCGCGCCCTCCTCGCCGTCCTCGGCGAACCCCGAGGCGTGCGCGACGACCCCGCCGACACCGAGCCGGGCGAGCTCGGCGACCACGGAGATCGTGGTCTCGCGGTTGACCGAGACGAACGCCGCGTCCGGCACGCCGGGCAGCTCTGCGAGATCGGCGAAGCAGGGGACGCCGCCGAGCTGGTCGCGGGTGGCGTTGACCGGCCACAGCTCCCCGGCGTACCCGATCGCGAGGGACTGCCGGACCGCCACCTCGGCCGCGCGGCCGCCGACCACCGCCAGGCTGCGCGGGTCGAGGAGTCGCTGCAGCCGGCTCCGTGCGGCGTCGGGCACGGCTGCCTCAGGCACCCAGCGGGCGCAGCAACGAGCGGCTGATGATGTGCCGCTGGATCTCGCTCGTGCCGTCCCAGATCCGCTCCACGCGCGCGTCACGCCAGAAGCGCTCGATCGGCAGCTCCTCCATCAGGCCCATGCCGCCGTGGATCTGGAGGGCGCGGTCGGTGATCCGTCCCAGTGCCTCGGAGGCGAAGAGCTTGGCCATCGCGGCGTCCTGGTCGGTCATCGTGCCCTGGTCGAGCTTCCACGCCGCGCGCATCGTGAGCAGCTCGGCGGCCTCGAGCTCGGTCACCATGTCGGCGAGCTGGAACCCGACGCCCTGGAACTTGCCGATCGCCTGGCCGAACTGCTTCCGGTCGGCCGCCCACTGCGTCGTCATGTCGAGCACGCGCCGGGCCCGGCCGACGCTGGTGGCGGCCACGGTGAGACGGCTGGCCCCGAGCCACTCGCCCATCAGGTCGAAGCCGCGGCCCTCCTCGCCGAGACGCTGGCTCGCCGGGACCCGGCAGCCCTCGAAGACCAGCTCGCTGTGGTGGTAGCCCCGGTGGGACACGCTGTGCGGGCCGGGGACCACGGTCAGACCCGGGGTGTCGAGGTCGACCAGGAAGCCCGTGATCAGGTTGACCTTCCGGCCGCGGACCTCCTCGGTGCCGGTGGCGACGAAGAGGATCACGAAGTCCGACTTGTCGGCGTGGCTGATGAAGTGCTTGGTGCCGTCGATGACGTAGTCGTCGCCGTCGCGGACCGCGCGCGTGGTCATCGACCGTACGTCGGACCCGGCGCCCGGCTCGGTCATCGCCAGGCAGTCGTAGCGCTCGCCGCGCACGGCCGGCAGCAGGTACTGCTCACGCTGGTCGCCCTCGCACGCCTGCAGGATGTTGCTGGGCCGGGCCACCAGCCACTGCAAGGGGTAGCTGGCCTTCCCCAGCTCGCGCTCGGCGAGCGCCATGCTGACCGAGTCGAGCCCGCCGCCGCCGAGCTCCTCGGGCATGTTGGCCGCGTGCAGCCCGGCGTCGATCGCCCGCTTCCGGATCTGGGCGGCGAGCTCCTGGGTCACCTCGTTGCTGCGCTCCACCTCCTCCTCGTGGGGGTACAGCTCACGGGTGACGAAGGTCCGCACCGTGTCGACGATGGCGCGCTGCTCGTCGTCCAGACCGAAGTCCATGTCCGCTCCTCGTGGGGGTCAGTTGCTGTGCCGGATGGCGATGGGGTGGCCGACCACGGCCGGCTGCGGCAGCACGGCGTGTGCCTGCCGGATGGCCACGACGTGGTCGTAGAGGTCAGGGGGCAGGTCGGCCGAGCGACCGGCCTCCATGTCGACGTGCACCAGCAGCTGCTCGGCCATGGCCACCACGGCGTCCGTCTCGCCGTTCCGCATCTCGTGGAAGAGGTGGAGCCGGCGCCGGTCGTGGTCGAGCAGCTGGAGGGTCATCACCAGAGGGTCGCCGAGCGAGACCTCCTGGCGGTGGTGCAGGTGGGTCTCGGTGGTGTAGAGCGAGTGCCCGGCCGCGCGGTAGGCCTCGTCGATGCCGATGAAGCGGAAGAACGCGTCGGCGCTGTCGCCGAAGGCGAGCAGGAAGCACGACTCGCTCATGTGGTCGTTGTAGTCCATCCACTCCGGCGGCGCGTTCGTCCGGTGGAGCCGCAGAGGCGCGTCGATCGGCGCCGCGTCGTCCCACACCGCGGCCTGTCCCTCGTACGGCGTGGTCACCCGGCTGGGCGTCGAGTCGCTCATCACCCGGCTCCTCCGTGGGCGGCCAGCATCGCGTCCACGCGGGCCTGACGGTCCGGGGGCAGGGGAGCGGTGCGTCCGGCGGCGGTGTCGACGTGGAGGTAGAGGCACTCCCCGGTCGCGGCGAGCGTCCCGTCGGCGTACAGCTCGCTGCTCAGCCTCAGCCGCTTGTGGTCGGCCTCGGTCACGGCCGTCGAGGCCGTGATCGTCTGGCCCGCGGAGACCTCGGCGAGGTAGTGCAGGTGCATCTCGACGGTGAACATCGACGCCTGGTGGCTCTCGCGGTAGTCCGCGCTCAGCCCGAGGTGCTCGAGCAGGATCTCGTGCGCGGCGGTCAGCACGATCGCGTAGCTGGCGTCGTTGAGGTGCCCGTTGTAGTCGAGCCACTCCGGGCGCACCGGTTCGCGGTACGCCGTGAACCGCCCCTCGTCGACGGTCGAGGACTCAGCCATCGCCGTCGTCGCGGTGCTTCTCCAGCAGCAGCAGGAGGTCGACCAAGAACGCGTCGCGCTTCCGCTCCAGCTGCGCCACGGTGCGGCCCGCGGCCTCCTCGTCGACTCCAGCGACCACCCGGTCGCGCAGGTCGGGGGTGAGCTCGGGTGCCTCGAGCCGGGTCCACGGCTCCAGCAGCGCCGGGCCGAAGTGGTCGAGCATGTGCCCCATCCCACCCGGACCACCGGCCAGGTGGAACGTCAGCATCGGCCCCATGATCGCCCAGCGCAGGCCGGGTCCGTAGGCGATGGAGTCGTCGATCTGCTGCACCGTCGCCTGCCCCGACTCGACCATGTGCAAGGCCTCGCGCCACAGCGCCTCCTGGACCCGGTTGCCGACGAAGCCGGGCACCTCGTGGTCCATCTTCAGCGACCGCTTGCCGGCCAGGGTGTAGAACTCGTCGGCCCAGGTGACGGCGTCCGGCTCCGTCTCCTGACCGCCGCAGACCTCGACCAGCGGGATCAGGTACGGCGGGTTGAACGGGTGGCCGACCAGGAAGCGGCCGGGGTTGACGCAGTCCACGGCCATGTCGGTCATCAGCAGCCCCGACGTGCTCGAGGCCACGACGACCTCGGGGCTCGTCGCCTTGTCGATCTGCGCGAGCAGCGCGCGTTTCGCCTCGAGCACCTCGGGTGAGGACTCCTGCACGAAGTCGGTGTCCGCGAGCGCGTCCTCGAGCGTGTCGGCCCAGCGCAACCGGTCCCGGCTCGCACCCTCGGAGAGCCCTAGCCGCTCCAGCGCGGGCCACGCGGTGTCGAGCAGGCTCGACAGCCGGGTACGGGCGTCCGGACCGGGGTCCCACGCGACGACGTCGTACCCGCGCCGCAGGAAGTGCGCGGCCCAGCCGCCGCCGATGACACCGGTCCCGACGACGGTGACGGTGCGGACGGCGTCCGGCCGGGTGCGACCGGCGGCCATCACCACCCGACCTGGTCGAGACCCTTGAGCCCGAGGATCGCGCGGGCCTCCTCGGGGGTGGCCGGCTCGATCGAGAGCTCGGCCAGGATCCGCTTGATCTTGGCGACCTGCTGGGCGTTCGACTCGGCGAGCTCGCCGCGGCCGATGAACAGGCCGTCCTCGAGGCCGACGCGCACGTGGGAGCCCATCACCGCGGAGGCGGTGATCATCTCGAACTGGTGCCGGCCGGCGCCGAGCACCGACCACTCGTAGGCGTCCCCGAGCAGCCGGTCGGCCGTCGACCGCATGTGGGCGAGGTGCTCGACGGTGGCGCCGATGCCGCCCATCACCCCCATGATCGTCTGCAGGAAGATCGGCGGCTCGACGAGCCCGGCCTCGAGGTAGTAGGCGAGCGTGTAGAGGTGCCCGATGTCGTAGGCCTCGTACTCGAAGCGCGAGCCGGTCTGCTTCCGGACGTCCTGTGAGCATGTGCTCGATGTCGGCGAACGTGCTCACGAAGGGCTCGACCCGGGTGCTCTCCAGGTAGGGCTCCTCCCAGTCGTACTTCCAGCTCCCGGCGTACTTCGGGATCATCGGGAAGCTGCCGTAGTTGAAGGTGCCGAGGTTCAGGGTGCACAGCTCGGGGCGGGTCTCGTAGATCACCCGCAGCCGGTCCTCGACCGACATGCCGGTGCCTCCGCCGCTGGTGATCGAGACCACCGCGTCGGTGGAGTCCTTGATCCCCTTGAGGTAGTCCAGGAACACGGCGGGGTCGGCGGTCGGCCGGCCGTCCCTCGGGTCGCGGGCGTGCAGATGGATGATCGCGGCGCCGGCCTCGACGGCGGCGACGGACTGGTCGACGACGTCCTCGACGGTGTAGGGAAGGTTCGGCGACATGGTCGGCGTGTGGGCCGATCCGGTCACCGCGCAGGTGATGATGACCTTGCGTGCCGGCATGGCTAGCTCCTGGGTCTGGGGATCCGATGGACGTGCACGATGCGAACGCGCGTCGCATCATCTGAAACGGTTCTCCCGGACGGCCCCTGGTTGTCAAGACTCCGCGCCGGGGATTTTGAACGACGATTCAGGCCGCCGCGGGTCGGTGTTGTCGATGTGTGACCGACCGTTGCGAGGCGACACGCCGGTGGACATCACGGCGTGTCTCCCGGAAGGGGTCGGTGACATGCCTCCGAACGCCCGTCAGCTGAGCAGGGCGGCGCGAACCTCGGCGGCGGCCTCGACCACGAGCGGGCCGAGCTCGGCGAACCGGGTGACCGGCACCCGGCCGACCGGCCCCCAGACGCTGAAGACGCCGAGCGGTCGGCCGTCCATGTTCAGGATCGGCGCGGACACGCCGTACAGCGCCGGCTCGAGCTCGCCCGCGCACTCGGCGTAGCCGCGCTCGCGGATCACGTCCAGCTCGGCCATCAGGGCATCGGGGTCGGTGACGGTGGTGTCGGTGAAGCGGGGGAGCGGGACGTCGAGCATGCCGCGCGCCTCGTCGCGGGGGAGCCAGGCCAGGAACGCCTTGCCGGTGGACGTCGCGTGCAGCGGCACCTCGCGGGCGACCCAGTTGATCGCCATCACCGACGGCGGGGCGACCTCGCCGACGTACGTCACGCCGTGCTGGCCGGCAACGGCGAGGTCGGCCGTCTCGCCGGTCTGCTCCGAGACCCGCTCGAGGACGTGCCGGGTCCGGCGCACCAGCCCGTCGTACCCGGCGGAGGCGGACATCCGGATCATCGCCAGGCCGATGCGGTAGCGGTTGGTGGTCGGGTCGCGCTCGACCAGGCCGCGGGCCTCGAGGGTGCCCAGGAGGCGCCACGCGGTGGCGCGGTTGATCTCGCAGCGGGCCGCGAGCGTGGTCACGGTCTCCCCACGAGGAGCCGTCGCGGCCACGACCTCGAGCAGCCGGAGGGCCCGGTCGACGGACTGGACGCGCGCCGGAAGAGCCGGGTCGGAACCCACCTCGGTGACGTCGGCGTCGGTGGCCACGGGGCACATCGTGACATGGGTGGGGAGATCCCGCAGGCGGGCCGCGAGGTCGACGCGTGCCGCCGGAGGCCTCAGCCGCCCGCTGCGGCCTCGGCGATCGCGGGCAGGCCGAGGTAGCACAGATCGCGGCACTGGCGGTCCCACCAGGGGTCGGCGTAGGGCCAGGCGGAGGTCTTCACCACCACCGTCCGACGTGGTCGGTCGACGTACACGAACTGGCCGCGCATGCCGTCGGCCATCACCCGGCTGCCGTCGCCGACCACCGGCCACCAGTGGTAGCCGAACCCGGCGTGCGTGGTGATCGTGCTCGGGAGCCGGCCCGGCTCGAGGAACGCCTGCTCGGGGCGGCTGCTCGCCTCCACCCACGCCTCGCTGACGACCGGTACGCCGTCCCAGGTGCCGTCCACCTGCAGCCAGCCGAGCCGGGCCCAGTCACGTGCCGTGATCGCGAGGGCGGCCGCCGCCATCGCGATCCCGCCGCCGGACGCCGGGCCGTCGAGGCCCACGACGGCGGGTCGCTCCGCCCCGATCGTCCGCCACACGTCGGCCATTGCGTCGGGGTACGACGCGCCGGTGGCCCGCTCGCGCACCCAGTCGAGCACCATCGAGTCGGGGCTGCAGTAGGCGTAGCGGGTGCCCGGTGCGACCCCGGCGGGGATGCCGGCGATCAGGTCACGCGTGCCACCGAGACCCTCGCGCCAGAGACGGATCCACCGGGACGCGCGGCTGTCGGGGTCGTGGTAGTCCTCGGCCCAGTCCAGACCCGTGGTCATGGTCAGGACGTGACGGACAGTGGCGACGGCGTAGCCGCTGTCGCGCAGCTCCGGCACCAGGTCGACGACCGGGGTCTCCAGGGACAGCTGCCCGTTCGCGACGGCGATCCCGGTCAGCAGCGCGAGAGCCGACTTCGTCGCGGAGTTGCCGAGCAGCCGGTCGTCGGCGGTGACGCCGTCGGCGTACCACTCGTGCACGAGGACGCCGTCGACGACGACGACGCAGGAGGTCGAAGAGGTGACGTCGAGGAACTCGCCGAGTCCCATCTCGCGTCCTGCTCCGACGACGCGGACCTCGAGCGGGCGCTCGTCCCGGGGCCAGGGCCGAGGGTCCGGCGCGGGCACCTCCACGTGGTGGAAACCGCGCTGCGGCTCCCGAAATCCGTCCAGGTCCGCCGGGACGCGATCGGACCGGTTGTTGCTCATGGCGCACCCTTTCACGCGTCAACCCCGGGACTTTCGACCCCGATATGCCCCGAGGTGCCCATTTCTGCGCGTGATGCTTGACACGCATGTGAACGGTGCATTCATCATACGAACACCCGGAACGCCTCGGTCACCGACATCGGTGGCTGCGAGATGGAGCGACCGGCGGGCGAGAGGCGTCGCAGATGACCGGATCAGGCGAGAAGCGCTGGCAGGTGACCGAGAGGGACGACAGCCTCTGGGTCCCGTCCCGTCGAGGCATGCTGATGGGAGCGGGCGGCGTCGTGGTCGTGGGCTCGCTCGCGGCGTGCGGCTCCGGCAGCGCCCCGGCTCCCTCGGGTGGTGAGAGCACCGCTGCGGGCACCCCGAAGGCCGGCGGCAACTTCCGCCTGGGCGTCACCGGTGGTGGCTCCAAGGACATGATGGACGGCCAGAACATCGTCACCAAGCCCGACCAGGCCCGCCTGGTCTCGGCGTTCGAGACGCTGCTGGAGTTCGACGACGACTACCAGCTGCAGAGCACGGGTCTGGCCGAGAGCGTCGAGGCGGACAACCCGAAGCAGTACACGATCAAGCTGCGCAAGGGCATCACGTTCCAGAACGGCAAGCCCCTGACCGCCGACGACGTCATCTACTCGCTGCAGCGGATCGGCACCCAGGCCAACGGCCTCACCGGGTTCGCCGCGACCGCGACGATGGACATCAAGAACCTCAAGAAGATCGACGAGCTGACGGTCCAGCTGCCTCTGCTCAGCGCCGACTCCACCATCCCGCAGACCCTGGCCAGCTACACCTTCGGCATCGTGCCCAAGGGCTACCAGACCTTCAAGGGCGACGTCTCGACCCAGATCGGCACCGGCGCCTACAAGCTGAAGAGCTTCACGCCCGGCCAGCAGAGCGTCCACGAGCGGTACGCCGACTACTGGCGTGACGCGTACTTCGACACGGTCACGATCACCGACTTCAGCGACTCGACCGCGCAGATCAACGCCCTCAAGGGCGGTCAGATCGACGCGATGACCGACCTGCCCGCCAACCAGGTGGACGCGGTGAAGTCGTCGGGTGTCGAGGCCGCTGATCTCCCAGACCGGTGGCTGGATCCCGATCTGCATGGCGATCGACATGGCGCCGTTCGACGACCCGAAGGTCCGCCAGGCGATGCGCCTGATCGTCGACCGCCAGCAGATCCTCGACCAGCTCGGGTCGGGCTACGGCCAGGTCGCCAACGACATCTACGCGCCGTTCGACGAGGGCTACGACAAGGACCTCCCGCAGCGTGAGCAGGACATCGACCAGGCCAAGTCCCTGCTGAAGTCGGCCGGCAAGGAAGGCCTCACGGTCGACCTGCACACCACCAACGGTGCCTCCGGCATGGTCGAGCTGGCCAGCGTCTTCGCCTCGCAGGCCAAGGCACGCCGGCGTCAACGATCACCGTGAAGAACGACCCCAACTACTACGGCGACGCCTACCTCAAGCTGGCGTTCTCGGTCGACTTCTGGGGCACCCGCGGCTACCTCAACCAGGTGCAGCAGGGCTCGCTGCCCAACTCGCCGTACAACGAGACCCACTGGCCGCCGAAGTCGGGCGAGGGCTCGAACTTCGGTGACCTGTACAAGCAGGCCCTGGCCGAGACCGACACCGACAAGCGCATCGAGATCGAGCACGAGATGCAGAAGGCCGAGTACGACAACGGCGGCTACATCATCCCCTACTTCAACAGCCTCATCGACGGTCACTCCACGAAGGTCGCAGGGACTCAAGCCCAGCAAGGGCACGCTGAACCTCGGCGGGCTTCGGGCACGGGTTCCGCACTATCTGGTTCGCCTGAGAACGGCGCCGCCCGAATGAAGTTCCTGCGCGGCGGAGGGATCGCCGGCTTCATCATCCGGAGACTGCTCCTCGGCCTCCTGGTGCTGTTCCTCGTCTCGGTCATCGTCTTCGTCTCGACCCAGCTGCTCGGCGATCCTGCCCGGGCGATCCTGGGTCGCGACGCGACGCCCGACCGGCTGGCGGCGCTGCACAAGCAGCTCCACCTCGACAGCTCCAAGGTCGGCCAGTACTTCCAGCTGGCTCGGCGGCCTGCTGCACGGCGACCTCGGGACGTCGCTGGCGTCGTCCCAGCCGGTCAGCTCGCGTGCTCGGCTCCCGCATCGCGAACTCCGCGGTGCTGGTGGTCCTGGCCGCGGTGATCTCGGTGCCGATCTCGATCGCGATCGGCTCCTACGCCGCCCTGCGGCGCGAGAAGCTCTTCGACACCGTCAGCTCCAACCTGATGCTGCTGCTGGCGGCGCTGCCCGAGTTCGTGGTCGCGGTGCTGCTGGTGATCCTGCTGTCCACCAACGTCTTCCACCTGCTGCCGGCGATCAGTCCGGTACCGCCCGGCACCCATGCGTGGGACTACCCCGACGAGCTGGTGATGCCGGTGGCGACGCTGGTGATCGCGGTCGCGCCGTACGTCTCCCGCATCATGCGGGCCTCGATGATCGAGGTGCTCGAGAGCGACTACGTCGAGATGGCGCGGCTCAAGGGCCTGCCCGAGCGCACCGTGCTGATCCGGCACGCGCTGCCGAACGCGATCGGTCCGGTCTTCCAGGTGATCGCGATCAACCTCGCCTACCTCGCCGGCGGCGTGGTCGTCATCGAGTCGGTGTTCAACTACCCCGGCATCGGGCTCGCCCTGGTGGACGCGGTGCACCAACCACGACATCCCGGTCGTGCAGGCGCTCGCGATGCTGATCGCGGCGGTCTACGTCTCCTGAACCTGCTCGCCGACGTGGCCACCATCCTGGTCACGCCCACGACTGCGGACACGACTGTGAGGGCCGCGGCATGAGCCAGACCGAGTCAGCCCCCGCCCTGGCCGAGGGCGTCGACGCCCCGACACCGTCGGTGCGTTCCACGACGCTGCTCGCGCGCTCCCTGCGCCTGTGGCGCACGCGCATCGGGGCCGTCCTCACCCTGATCCTGGTGCTGATCGCGGTCGTCGGCCCGCTCGTGGCGCCGCACGGAGCCGACGAGTTCATCGCCAAGCCGTTCTCGTCCGGCTCGGCCAGCGGCACGGTGTTCGGCACCGACTACCTCGGCTACGACGTGCTCAGCCGCTTCCTGTACGGCGGCCGCAGCATCCTGGTGATCGCCCTGGTGTCTCGACCGTCATCGGCGTGGTCCTCGGTGTCGTGATCGGCCTCGTGGCGGCGTACGCCCGCAACGCCCTCGACGACATCCTGATGCGCCTGATGGACGTGATCATGGCGTTCCCGCAGATCATGCTCGCGCTGGTCGCGGTCAGCCTGGTCGGCGCCAAGAACTGGGTGATCATCCTCGCCATCGCGCTGACCACCGCGCCGCGCGTGGCCCGGGTCGCGCGCGGCGCGGCCCAACCGGTCGTCGAACGCGACTTCATCGGCGCCACGGAGGCGATGGGCCTCTCGCGCATGCGGATCCTGTTCGGTGAGCTCCTGCCCAACATCCTCGGCCCGATGATGGTGGAGGCGACCCTGCGCCTGACCTACTCCATCGCGGTGATCTCGGCCCTGGCGTTCCTGGGCCTGTCCGCCAACCCGGACGCCGCCAACTGGGGCACGATGATCCAGAAGAACCAGGTCGCGCTGGCCTACGAGCCATGGGGCGCCTTGCTGCCGATCCTGGCCATCGCCCTGCTCACCATGGGCACCGGCCTGATCGGTGACGGCATCGGCCGAACCGCCGCCGGCATCGACCGGGAACGGGGAGACGAGTGACGACCGACCAGCTGCCCGACCAGCAGGGCTCGACCACCGGGGGCCGAGCCGCTGTCACGGTCCGCAACCTCCGGATCGAGACCACCCGCGGCGTCGCCGTCGTGCCCGACGCGTCGTTCGAGATCGCCCCGGGGAGGTGCTCGGCGTCGTCGGCGAGTCCGGCTCCGGCAAGACCACCGTCGGGCTCGCCCTGCTCGGGCACGCACGACGTGGCCTGCAGATCGCCGGCGGCACGGTCATGCTCGGCGACCAGGACATCCTGACCATGGGCGACGGAGAGCTGCGCCGCCTGCGCGGTTCGCGCGTCTCCTACGTGCCGCAGGACCCCGCCTCCTCGCTGAACCCGGCCCTGCGGATCGGCACCCAGCTGCGCGAGGTGCTCGAGGCGCACGGCCAGAACGACGACAAGGCCAACGACGCGCGACTCGCCGAGATGATGCGCGAGGTCGCCCTGTCCGACGACCCGGCGTACCTCCGCCGCTACCCCCACCAGCTCTCCGGTGGCCAGCAGCAGCGCGTCGGCCTGGCGATGGCGTTCGCCAACCGGCCCAGCCTGATCATCCTCGACGAGCCCACGACCGGACTCGACGTCACGACGCAGTCCACGGTGCTGGCGACGGTCCGCGACCTCGCGACCGCCCACGACGTCGCAGCGCTCTACGTCACCCACGACCTCGCGGTCGTGGCCGCGGTCGCGACGCCGCGTCGCGGTGATGTACGCCGGCCGCATCGTCGAGCTCGGCCCCGCCGACGAGCTGTTCGAGTCGTCGGCACACCCCTACACCCGCCGCCTGGTCGGCGCGATCCCGCGGCTGGCGGGCGGCCGCAGCCTGGTCGGCATCCCCGGCCACGCGCCGTCCCCGGGCAAGCGTCCGCACGGCTGCTCCTTCGCGCCCCGCTGCGCCCTGCGCATCGACGAGTGCGAGGTCGCGATGCCGGAGCCGGTCGAGGTGCAGCCCGGCCACACGGCTCGCTGCATCAAGGCCCACGAGGTCGTGAAGTACCAGCAGACCGAGTACGGCGACCCGGTCGCGCTCCCCGAGCCCGACAGCGACAAGCCCGTCCTCACCATCGACAACGTCGTGGGCTTCTACGGCTCGACCGAGGTGCTGCACTCGATCAACATGACGCTCGAGCAAGGGCGAGATCCTGGCCGTCGTCGGTGAGTCCGGCTCCGGCAAGACCACGACCGCTCGCGCCGATCGCCGGCCTGCACCACGACTGGACCGGCTCGATCAGGCTCGGCGACACCGAGCTGGCCAAGTCGGCCCGCGTCGCGCAGCACCGACGTACGCCGTCAGATCCAGTACATCTTCCAGAACCCCTACGGCTCGCTGAACCCCCGCAAGACCATCGGCGAGTCCGTCGGCCAGCCGCTGGGCGTGTTCAACATCGCGTCGGGCAAGCAGGCCGAGACGATGGTCGGCGAGATGCTCGAGCAGGTCTCGCTGTCGGCCAGCTACGCGCGGCGCTACCCCGACCAGTGCTCGGGTGGCGAGCGTCAGCGCGTCGCCATCGCCCGCGCCCTGATCTCGAAGCCCTCGATCCTGATCTGCGACGAGATCACCTCCGCGCTCGACGTCAGCGTGCAGGCGGCGATCGTCGAGCTCCTCGGCGAGCTGCAGCGCAACCTGGGCCTGTCGATGGTCTTCGTGACCCACAACCTGCCGCTCGTGCGCTCGATCGCCCAGAAGGTCGCCGTGCTCGCGAACGGCGCGATCGTGGAGTACGGCGAGACCGCGGCGATGCTGGCCAACCCGCAGCAGGAGTACACCAAGCACCTGATCTCCGACACCCCGTCCCTCGAGACGGCGACCGGCGAGGTCCCGCCGGTGCCGCGTCCGACGGACGGAAAGCACTCCGCGTGACCGCTGCTCCAGACCGTCCCGACATTCTCATCGTGATCGCGGACCAGCTGACGACTGCCGCGATGCCGTTCCACGGCAACGACGTGACCCAGGCGCCGGCGATGGCCGGCGCTGGCCGAGAGCGGCGTCGTGTTCGACAACGCCTACACCGCCAGCCCGCTGTGCACGCCGGCCCGGGCGTCGATGATGACCGGGCTGCTGCCGTCGAACACCCACACCTACGACAACGCCGCCGGCTTCTCCTCCGAGCTGCCGACCTTCGCCCACCACCTCCGGGCCGAGGGCTACCGCACGGTGCTCGTCGGGGAAGATGCACTTCTGCGGGCCCGACCAGCTGCACGGCTTCGAGGAGCGGCTCACCACCGACATCTACCCGGCCGACTACGACTGGACGCCCGACTGGGACACCGACGAGCGGCCGCACTGGTACCACGACATGTCGTCGGTCACCGACGCCGGCGTGACGGTCCGCACCAACCAGCTCGACTTCGACGACGAGGTCGCCTTCGCCGCCGAGCGAGGGCTCTTCGAGCACATCCGGTCCGGTGACGAGCGGCCCTTCTGCTTCGTGGTCTCGTTCACCCACCCGCACGACCCGTACGCGATCCCGCAGGAGTACTGGGACCGCTACGACCACGCCGACATCCCGATGCCGGCGTACGGCTACGACGAGTCGATCACCCACCCGCACGACGAGCGGCTCCGCGCGGTCTGCGCGATGGACGACGCCGAGATCACCGACGACATGGTCCGCGACGCCCGGCACGCCTACCTCGGCGCGGTGTCGTACGTCGACGACCATCTCGCGCGCCTGCTGGAGATCCTGCGCGTGACCGGGCGCCTCGAGAACACCGTCGTGATCCTGACCAGCGACCACGGGGACATGCAGGGCGAGCGCGGGCTCTGGTACAAGATGAGCTTCTACGAGGGCTCGGCCCGGGTGCCGCTCGTCGTCTCCGCTCCCGGGCGCTTCGACGCCGTCGCGGGTCTCCTCCCCGGTCTCGACGATGGACCTCCTGCCGACGCTGGTCGGCATCGCAGGCGGCGACGACGTCGCGGTCGCGGAGCCCCTCGACGCCGAGAGCCTGATGCCTCTGCTGCGCGGTGACCACGACGACCGCGAGGTGGTCGTCGGCCAGTACCTCGCCGAGGGCGCGGTCGCCCCGATCGTCATGTATCCGCCGGGGCTCCTGGAAGCTCATCCACTCACCGGTCGACCCCGACCAGCTCTTCGACCTCGTCGACCGACCCGCTCGAACGGGTCAACCGCGCCGACGACCCCGAGGCCGCCGAGGTGCTGGCCGAGCTCAAGGCCGAGGTCGCCGCCCGCTGGGACCTCGAGCGGATCGACCGCGAGGTGCGCGAGAGCCAGCGCCGCCGCCGGATCGTCGGGGAGGCCCACACCCGCGGCACGCCGCCCGCCTGGGACTACGCCCCGCCGTACGACGCCGCGCGCCGCTACATCCGCAACCACTCCGACCTCGGCGACCTCGAGGCGATGGCCCGCTACCCCGCCGTGCGTCGGACTGCGGAGGCCCAGCCGGAGCCCTGAGCCCGCGGTTGCTCTCTCCACGCACATCTCCGGCGTGAGACGCTGCTGCGATGGTTCCCGACGAGGTCCCGATCAGCGACTGGTTGCACGAGGGCACGAGCGATCCGCGCCAGGTCGCCGACCGGTACGACGAGTGGGCCCGCAGCTACGACGACGACCTGGCCGCGTGGTCCTACCGGGCGCCCGTCGTGGTCGCGGACACCGTGCTCACCCGGCACCCCGAGGCGGACTCCGTGCTCGACGTCGGGTGTGGCACCGGGCTGGTCGGCCGGACGCTGCGCTCCCGAGGCTTCACCGGACGGCTCCTCGGCCGGGACATCTCCGAGGCCTCCCTCGGGATCGCCCGGGAGTCCGGTGCGTACGACTCGGTCGAGCCCGCGGACCTCCAGCAGCCGCTCGACCTCGAGGACGACAGCGTGGACGCCGTGGTCTGCGTCGGGGTGATGACGTACCTGCCCGGAGGTCGAGCAGGTGTGGCGCGAGTTCGCGAGGGTCGCCCGGCCGGGCGGGCTCGTCGTCCTGACCCAGCGCGAGGACCTGTGGCCCGAGCGCGAGTGCCCGGCTGTGGTCGAGCGCCTCCGGGACGACGGCGTGTGGACGCCGCTCGACGTCACCGGCCCGGCCCCCTACCTGCCGGAGGGGTACGGCGGCACCCCGGCGGTCGGGTGCTACTACCTGACCGCCCGCGTCGACTGACCGGCGTGCGCGATCACGCGTCGGCGGCGACCCGGAAGCCGACGTTGCCGGCGCTGCTGTCGGGGGTGTTCTTGCTGCGCGAGTCGACCCGGTAGCGCCAGCAGTAGCTGTCGTGGCACAGGTAGCTGCCACCGCGCATCACCCGGGCGCTGCCGGACTCCGGACCGGTCGGGGCGGACGCGGGGGAGCGGCGGTAGTAGCGGGGGTCGAACCAGTCGGCGCACCACTCCCAGACGTTGCCGGTCGTCTCGTGCAGCCCGAAGCCGTTCGCCGGGAACGTCTGCACCGGGCAGGTGCCGACCCAGCCGTCGTCGCCACTGTCGAACTGGGGGAAGAAGCCCTGGAAGACGTTCATCCGGTGGGTCCCGCCGGGCTCGCGCTCGTCCCCCCAGGGGTAGTGGCGGCCGGCCTCGGGACCGCGGGCGGCGCGCTCCCACTCTGCCTCGGTCGGCAGGCGGACCCCGGCCCAGCGGCAGAACGCGACGGCGTCGTACCAGCTGACGTGGACGACCGGATGCTGCTCCCGCCCGGCGATCGAGGACTGCGAGCCCTCCGGGTGGTCCCAGGTCGCGCCGAGCACCTCACGCCACCAGGGCGCCTCGGCCACGGCGCGGGTCGGCGGGAAGTGGCCGGGGAGCAGGCCGGCGAAGACGAACGACGAGCCCAGCTGCTCGGCCGTCGACCGGTACCCCGTCGCCGCGACGAATGCCGCGAACTCGGCGTTCGTCACGGTGTGCGTCCCGATGCCGTACGCCGGGAGCGCGACCTCGTGGACCGGCCCCTCACCGTCCGCGGCGTACCCACGCGGGTCGTCGGTGCCCATCGCGAACGTCCCGGCCGGGATGGGTGCCAGGGTCGGTGCCGGACCCCGGTCGTCCTCCGGCACGGGGGTCGCCACGTCTTCCGGCACGTCGTGCGCCCCTCCTGGCCGGTCGGGCGCGCAGCAGGCCGAGCTCATGGAGCCGAGTCTGCCAGGAGGCTCTGCGTGGGCCTCGACGTGATCGCCGTCGACTCGATCACCAGGCCGGCCCGCTCAGCGGGCCTCCTGTCTGGGGAGGAACACCTCGCGCACGAGGAGCAGGATCGAGGCGGCCGTCGGGATCGCGAGCAGGGCGCCGACGACACCGAGCAACGTGCCACCGACCAGGGCCGCGACCACGGTCAGTGCCCCGGGGATCTCGACCGACCGCGACATCACCTTCGGGTAGATGACGTAGTTCTCGATCTGCTGGTAGGCGATGTAGAAGATCACCGCGATCACGCCGGTCTTGATGTCGGTGGCGAAGGCGATCGCACAGACGATGACGGCACCGATCGTCGCGCCGATCATCGGGATCACGTCGAGGAGGGCCACGACCATCGCGAGCGCGAGGGCGTAGCTGCCGAGCCCGACGATGAACAGGAACACCAGCGTGCTGAGGCCCGCGCACGTCGCCACCACGAACGCACCGGAGACGTAGCCGCCGATGTTGCGGAGGATCCGGTCGCCCAGCAGCGAGACGCGGTCGCGACGGGAGGCCGGGGCGAGGGAGTACGCCGCCTTCTTCATCGACGGCAGCGACGCGAGGAAGTAGAGGGTCAGCACCACCACGACGAACGCGTTCAGCAGGATCCCCAGGATGGCCAGGCCCACGCCGACGACGCCGCCGAACGCCTTCTGCGCCCAGGTGCCGGACTTCACGTAGTCCTCGACCTTGCTGGTGATGTCGTACTTGTCGTCGAACTTCCGGATCTGGTCGTTCTTCTGCAGCCGGTCGAACCACCCGGGCAGGTTGTCGCCGATGGCCGTCACCTGGTGACTGATGATCGGCACGAGGAGGACCAGGAAGCCCGCGAACACCAGCACCACGCCGAGGATCACGCACAGCACGGCCCAGGGCCGGCGGAGCCCGCGGCGCATCAGGAACTCGACCGCCGGGTTGAGGCCGACCGCCAGGAAGAGGGCGACGACGACCAGGACCAGCACGCCGCGGATCGAGACCACCATCAGCGCGATCCAGATCGCCACCAGGGCGCCGAGGCCGCCGAAGAGGCCCCACATGAAGGGGCCCCTGCTCAGCGGGCGGCCCGGTTCACCCAGGTCGTCCGGCGGCTCGGGGTCGTGGAGGAAGGTGACCGCGTCGTCGATCTCGCCGTCACCGTCACCGTCGAGCACGGCCACTGCCGCCTCGACCCGGCCGGCGCGCTCGTCGACCTGCTCCGCCGTGTCCTCGGCCCGGTCGGCGGCGTCCTCGGCACGCCCGGCCGCATCCTCGGCCCGTTCGGTCGGCTCGGAGTCGTCCGGCCCCGGGGTGTCGGTCATGCGCTGATTATGGTGGCCGACCCCCTCCCGCGCGCATCGCCCACGGGGGTGGCGTCGTCAGGAGTCGGACTGGTCGTCGTCGCCGAACCCGGCCATCATCTCGCGCAGCGACCCGAGCTGGGCGGAGATGGCCTCCCGGCGCTTGGTCATCCGGTCGACCTCGGCCTTGAGGGCGGCGATGTTGCGCTCGTGCTCGGCGTTGCCGGCGGTCGTGATCGCGTCCGCCTGGGTGCGGGCCGACGCGACGATCTGCTCGGCCTCGCGCCGTGCTCGAGAGAGCAGTGCCTCGGACTCCTTCTGCGCCTGCTGACGGTGGGCGTTGGCCTGGGTCGTGGCCTCGCGGGAGCGCGCCTCGGCCGCGTTCGCGCGCTGCTCGGCGTCCTCGACGAGCCGGTTGGTCTCGGCGGTGGCCGACGCGTGGTGCTCGTTGGCCTCCTTGGCGAGGCGCTCCTTCTCCACCGCGAGGGTGCGCCGGGCCTCCTGCACCTCGCGGTCGGCGGCAGCCCGGGCCTGCTCGGCCTCACGCGTGGCGCCGACCTTGAGCTCCTGGGTCTCCTGCGTCGCCGCCAGCCGCAGCTGGTCGCTCTCGCGCTTCGCGGAGGCGCGCAGGTCCGCGGCCTCGGTCAGGGCCAGGGCCCGTTCCTGCTCGGCGTCGGCGGTCACCCGCGCACGCATCTCGTCCAGCTCCTTGAGCTGGACGATCCGCATGTCGTCGGCCTCGCGCGTGGCCTCGGCCCGGATGCTCTTCGCGTCGCGGGTGGCCTGCTCGCGGATCTCGTCGGCGTCGCGTCGACCGGCCTCGCGGATCTCGCTGGCCTCCTCCTCGGCGAGCCGCAGCATCGCGCTCGCGCGGCCGCCGAGACCGGCGTACGACGGGTTCGCGTTCTCGGCGAGCTCGTCCTGCGCGGTGCGGAGCTGGGCCTCGAGCTCGGCCACCCGCCGCTGGGACTCGCCCAACGCCGCGGCGGCGCCGGCCTGGTCCTGCTGCAGCTGGCGCAGGTGACCGTCGACGCTGGCCTTGTCGTAGCCGCCACGCCGGACCGTCGTGAACGCCGGGGCGGCCGCCGCGGCGGGCATCGTCGGTCGGCTGGGGGCGATCGGCTGGGCAGGAGCCGTCCGGTTCTGGGTCGGGGCGGCCGACGCCGGCGTCGCCGGCACCGGGCGCGTCGGCTCCGGGTCGGCGGCCGGCTCCGTGGCCTCGTCGGCGGGCTGTGTCTCCGGGCGCGGCTCGCTCGGGGTCGGTGCCGACTTCTTCGGCGGGGTCGGCCGGGCGGCCTCGGGCGACGCCTTCTCGGCGGGCTCGGCGGGCTCGGCGGGCTCGGCCGGCACCGCCTCCATCACCTGCGTGGGCTGTTCCTCGGGTCCGTCGGGGGTCTCCTCCGGCTCGTCGAAGATGGACAGGCCCTGGTCGCTCATGGTGTGGACTACCTCCGGGAACTCGGGTGTGGGGCCCAGTCTGGCCGATGCGCCGAAACCACTGCCACCCCGTGGGACGCGCGGAAACGGCGCCGAGTTGCGACACGCCGTGCTGACCTGGGGCGACCGTGGTCCGGCCGCGGAAACCGCGGACGAACGACGTCGGGTCCCGGGCGTGTCGCGAGGTTCGTCCGCGGTTTCCCGAGCGAGACGGCGCCCGATCAGACCCCGCGGAACGCGTTGATCGCCTCGAGGTGCCGGGCCCGCATCGCCTCGTCGCGCACGCCCAGGCCCTCCTCGGGAGCCAGGCACAGGACACCGACCTTGCCCTGGTGGAGGTTGTGGTGGACGTCGAGGGCCGCCTGGCCGACCTCCTCGAGCGGATAGGTGCGCGAGAGGGTCGGATGGATCATCCCCTTGGCGATCAGCCGGTTGGCCTCCCACGACTCGCGGTAGTTGGCGAAGTGGGAGCCGATGATCCGCTTGAGGTTCATCCAGAGGTAGCGGTTGTCGTACTCGTGCAGGTAGCCGCTGGTCGAGGCACAGGTGACGATCGTGCCGCCCTTGCGTGCGGCGTACACGCTGGCGCCGAAGGTCTCGCGCCCCGGGTGCTCGAAGACGATGTCGACGTCCTCGCCGCCGGTGAGCTCGCGGATGTCGGAGCCGAAGCGCCGCCACTCCTTCGGGTCCTGGGTCTGCTCGTCCTTCCAGAACCGGTACCCCGCCTCCGACCGGTTGATGATCAGCTCCGCGCCCATCCGCCGGCAGATCTCGGCCTTCTCCTCGCTGGAGACGACGCAGACCGGGACGGCGCCGCCGTTGAGGGCGTACTGCGTGGCGAAGCCGCCGAGCCCGCCGCTCGCGCCCCAGATCAGGACGTTGTCGCCCTGCTTCATCGCGGCGCCGTTGCGGCTCACCAGCTGCCGGTACGCCGTGCTGTTCACCAGCCCGGGCGAGGCGGCCTCCTCCCAGGTCAGGTGCGCGGGCTTGGGCATCAGCTGGTTGGACTTGACCAGCGCGATCTCGGCGAGGCCGCCGAAGTTGGTCTCGAAGCCCCAGATCCGCTGCTCGGGATCCATCATCGTGTCGTTGTGGCCGTCCGGACTCTCGAGCTCGACCGAGAGGCAGTGGGCGACGACCTCGTCGCCGGGCTTCCAGGCGTGCACGCCGAGGCCGGTGGCGAGCACGACGCCGGACAGGTCGGAGCCGACGATGTGGTAGGGCAGGTCGTGCCGCTTGGTCAGCGGGCTGAGCTTCCCGTAGCGCTCGAGGAATCCGAACGTCGCCATCGGCTCGAAGATCGAGGTCCAGACCGTGTTGTAGTTGATGGCGCTGGCCATCACCGCGACCAACGCCTCGCCGGGTCCGAGCTCGGGCAGCGGCACCTCGTCGATGTGCAGGGACCTGCGGGGGTCCTTGTCCTTGGACTCCAGGCCCTCGAACAGGTCGACCTCGTCCTGGTGGACGGTGGCGGCCCGGTAGCTCTGCGGCACCTCCAGCGCGGCGAAGTCGTCCGCGGTCGCGGTACCGGACGAGAGGGCGTCGAGGATCTGCTGCACGGTCGTCTCCTGCGTCGGGGGCGAGTGTGCTCGGCACCCTAGTGAAGTGTGCAGAGACCGTGGAGGTTCTGTGACGGATGGCTCATGGCAGGTGTCTGCGGGCCACGATGGCGGCATGCCGCCGCCGTCGACCACCGCCACCCGCGTCCTGACCTCGACGCTCGTGCTCACCGTGCTGTTCGAGGTCTTCCTCGTGGTGGGCATCCAGGACAAGACGCTGCTGGCCGCGACCCCCTGGCAGGACGACCCGTTCCACACCTGGGTGTCGCTGGCCGTGTTCGCCCTGCCGATGCTGCTCACCGTCACCGCGTCGAGGATGGCCGGGCCGTGGCTGCCCTGGGGGCGGTCCGGAGCGGCCGGCCGCCGGCGCGACCTGGTCAAGGCCGGCCTGCTGATGACGGCGTTCGACAGCGTCACCGCCCTGGTCTGCTGGCTCGCCGTCCTGCTGCGCGCAGACCACGCGCTCTGGACCGGGCGGACGACCTGGCTGGTGGTGGTGCTCGCGGTGCTGACGATCCCGGTTCCGGTCGTCGCGGGCATCGGCGTGCGGTGCCTCGCCGACCTCCCCGTCGAGCGGGACGCCGACTGGGTCGGCGACGTGCTGCCGGCCCGGCTCGCGGTGTGGGTCCGCCGCCACGACCGGTCGGTGTTCCTGGGGGCCAGCGTCGTCGCCGCGGTCGTCATCATCGGCGCGCTCGCGTACGGCGAGCGCTGGACCGACCCGTTGCTGATCGCGTGGGGTCTCGCGGTCGAGGTCACGTGCTACTACGCGTTCTGCGTGCTCACCAACGCCGTGCTCGGCTTCGTCGACCGGCCGGCCCGCGACCGGCGCACCGAGCGAGCCGTCGTGGTGGGCAGCCTGGCCGGGCTGGCCGCCGTCGCCTGGCACGACCAGCTGGCGGCGTGGGTCGGGATGGCGCCGCTCGACAGCGTCGCCCACCTCGTGGAGCTGACCGGTGGCGTCGGCGTGCTCGGCTTCCTGGTCGCCCTCGTCGTCCTCCGGCTCAGGCGCCCGTCGCGGCCGGCTCGACCAGCTCGATGAGGACGCCTCCGGTGTCCTTGGGGTGGACGAAGTTGACCCGGGAGCCGTGCGTGCCGCGGCGCGGCTCGTCGTACAGCAGGCGCAGGCCGCGGCCGCGCAGCACCTCGGCGACGGCCTCGACGTCGGTCACCCGGTAGGCGAGCTGCTGGATGCCGGGGCCCTTGCGGTCGAGGAACGTCGCGATCGTGGAGGTGTCGTCGAGCGGGGCGAGCAGCTGGATCATCGCGCCGGGTGCGTCGTCGGCCGGCCCGACCCGGACCATCGCCTCGCGCACGCCCTGGTCCTCGTTGGTCTCCTCGTGGACCGTCTCCATGCCGAACGTGTCCCGGTAGAACGCCTTCGCAGCGTCGAGGTCGGGCACTGCGATGCCCACGTGGTCGATCGCGAGGAAGAGGTGATCGGGGATGTCCATGCTGGCGGATCTGGTCATGGTCCCATCGTCGTACGTCGGAGGGCGCGGCCGCGTGTGAGGTTTTCCTCAGCCGGGGCGGGTGCCACGGCTCGCGGCCGTCGTAGGCCGGTCGGTATCGTCGAGGGCGAACGTCCGTCTGCTGGTGGGAGGCACCCTCATGTCCGGAAACGTCATCGTCGCCGGTGCTCGTACGCCGATCGGTCGGCTGCTCGGCGGCCTGAAGTCGCTGACCGCCGCGGAGCTCGGCGGGGTCGCCATCAAGAGCGCCCTGGAGAAGGCCGGCGTGACCGGGGACCAGGTCGACTACCTGATCATGGGCCAGGTGATCCTGGCCGGCGCCGGGCAGAACCCCGCGCGCACCGCCGGCATCCACGCCGGGCTCCCGCTGACCCTCCCCTCGATGACGATCAACAAGGTCTGCCTCTCCGGCCTGAACGCGATCGCGACCGCCGACCAGCTGATCCGCGCCGGCGAGGCCGAGATCATCGTGGCCGGCGGCATGGAGTCGATGACCAACGCGCCCCACCTGCTGCCGAAGTCGCGCGAGGGTTTCAAGTACGGCGACGTCACCCTGGTCGACTCGATGGCCTACGACGCCCTGTGGGACCAGGCGACCGACCAGGCGATGGGCGCGCTGACCGAGGGCTACAACCAGGCGCACAGCGAGCTCACCCGGGAGGAGCAGGACGCGTTCGCCGCCGCCTCGCACCAGAAGGCGGCCGCGGCCTGGAAGAACGGCGTCTTCGACGACGAGGTCGTCCCGGTCTCCATCCCGCAGCGCAAGGGCGACCCGATCGTCGTCTCGCAGGACGAGGGCATCCGCGCCGACACCACGGTCGAGTCCCTGGCCGGCCTGCGTCCGTCGTTCAGCAAGGACGGCACGATCACCGCGGGCTCCGCCTCGCAGATCTCCGACGGGGCCGCGGCCGTCGTCGTGATGAGCAAGGCCAAGGCCGAGGAGCTCGGTCTCGAGTGGCTCGCCGAGATCGGCGCGCACGGCATGGTCGCGGGCCCCGACTCGACGCTCCAGATGCAGCCGGCCAACGCGACGCAGAAGGCGTGCGCCAAGGAGGGCATCAACCCGGCCGACCTCGACCTGGTCGAGTTCAACGAGGCGTTCGCGGCCGTCGGCATCGACTCCACGCGGGCCCTGGGTCTCGACGAGTCGAAGGTCAACGTCAACGGCGGAGCGATCGCGCTGGGGCACCCGGTCGGCATGTCCGGCACCCGGATCGTCCTGCACCTCGCCCTCGAGCTGAAGCGCCGAGGCGGTGGCGTCGGTGCCGCCGCGCTGTGCGGCGGCGGTGGACAGGGCGATGCCCTGATCATCCACGTCCCGGCCTGAGGTGACACCACGTCCTTCGCGGCAGCGTGACAGCGACGACGGCCGGGTCGTCGAGGACCTGGTCACCCGCGCCCGCGACGGTGACCCGCGCGCGGTCGCGCGGCTGATCTCGCTGGTCGAGGACGAGTCACCACTGCTGCGCGAGGTCACCGCGGCCCTGGCGCCGCACACGGGGCACGCACGGATCGTGGGGATCACCGGTGCTCCCGGGGTCGGCAAGTCGACGTCCACGTCGGCGCTGGTCGGGGAGCTGCGCCGGGCCGGGCAGCGCGTCGGCGTGCTGGCGGTCGACCCGTCGTCGCCGTTCTCGGGCGGCGCCCTGCTGGGTGACCGGGTGCGGATGCAGGACCACGCGCTCGACCGTGACGTCTTCATCCGCTCGATGGCGTCACGCGGGCACCTCGGCGGGCTGGCGTGGAGCACACCGCAGGCGATCCGGGTGCTCGACGCCGCCGGCTGCGACGTCGTGCTGATCGAGACGGTCGGCGTCGGGCAGAGCGAGGTCGAGATCGCCGGGCTGGCCGACACCACCCTGGTGCTGCTGGCTCCGGGGATGGGCGACGGCATCCAGGCCGCCAAGGCGGGGATCCTCGAGGTCGGCGACCTCTACGTGATCAACAAGGCCGATCGCGACGGTGCGGACACCCTGCGCCGCGACCTGCGCTCGATGCTCGCCCTGGCCGACCGTCCCGAGGGCGACTGGCGACCGCCGATCGTGAAGACCGTGGCCTCGAAGCCCGAAGGGCTCGACGAGGTCGCGGCGGAGATCGACCGGCACCACGACTGGCTGGCGTCCTCCGGCGAGCTGGCCGTGCGGCGTACCCGACGGGCGCGCGACGAGATCGAGGCGATCGCGCTGACCGCTCTGCGCGCGCGATGGGGCGACGTGCACGGCCGCTCGGAGCTGGACGACCTCGCGGCCCAGGTCGCGGCGGGGGAGTCCGACCCGTACGCCGCGGCCGAGACGCTGCTCGCCGAGCTCTGAGCCCGGCTCTGCTTGATCGCATGTAACACGCCGTCCACTGACCTTCCATGCCGTTGCGTCGGCGTGGAAGCACCGTGGACGGCGTGTTACATGGGAAGCCGAGCTCTGAGCCCCGGTCAGCGCAGGGCGTCGGCCCACCAGGCGACGGACGCCCGGATCGCGTCGCGCGCCGGGTCGGTGTCGTCGACCGTCTCGAAGCCGTGGTGGGCTCCCGGCACGTCGATCACGTCGACCGCACGTCCGGCGGCGGCACACCTCGCGAGCAGGTCCTCGGTGATCGGGACGATCCACTTCGTGTCGTGCTCGGGGCGCACGAGCAGCAGCGGGACGGCCGACCGCGGCGCGGCCTCGATGCCGTCCACGAGGCCGAGGTCCGGCAGCTCCTCGTCGCCGACGGCGGCGTAGGTGCCCGCGACGCGCGACGACGCCGTCGGGGACCGGCTCGAGGAAGGACCCCATCAGGAAGCCTCCGCCCGAGAAGAACCACAACCCGACCCGGTCCGGGTCGACGCGCGGGTCGGCCCTGAGCCTCTCGAGGGCGTTGCCGACGTCGTCGCGGGCGCGGGGCAGCGAGTCGTCGTCGACGAAGCCGTGCTCGAACATCCCGGCGACGATCCCGGCCTTCGCCAGCAGCGCGCCGTACCCACGGAACGCCGGCCACTGCGGAGGTCGCACGGGCCGCTCGGGCGGCACCGGGCCGCCGTGCACCATCAGCACCGCGGGCGCGGGCGTGGAGCCCGGCAGGTAGAGGTCGAGCCCCCCGACGACTCCGGCTCGACCGGCTCGTGCGGGAGGACGAAGGGACGGAGGTGCGGCGGGAGCTCCACGGTGTCGTCTGCCATCCCGCCCATCGCACCATGCGCACGGACATCGGTCACCCCGTTTAGGCTGCGCGGCATGCCCCGGCTGCCGTTCGACCCCATCGACGAGGCGGCCCGGCAGTGGGGCCTGCGGTGGGACGCCGTCCCGGCGATGCACGCGGTGACGTCGTTGATGCGGGTCCAGCAGCTGGTGCTCGGCCGCCTCGACGCGATCCTCAAGCCGCACGGGCTGACCTTCGCCCGCTACGAGGCGTTGGTGCTGCTGTGCTTCTCGTCCCGCGGGTCACTGCCCCTCGGGAAGATGGGGGAGCGGCTCCAGGTGCACCCGACGTCGATCACCTCGATCGTCCAGCGGCTCGAGGCCGACGGCCTCGTCGCCCGCCGTCCGCACCCCGACGACGGCCGCGCGATCCTGGCGGAGGTCACCGGGGCCGGGCGGGCGCTGGTCGAGGTCGCGACCGCCGACCTGGTCGGCGCCGACTTCGCTCTCGGCGCGCTCTCCGACGCCGAGCTCGACCAGCTCTCCGCACTGCTCCGCCCCGTGCGCGGGGCGGCCGGCGACTTCTGAGGTCGCGGTCTGTCGGTGCTCGGGTCCACGATCGGGGGATGACCACGTCCGACGACGTACGACGGGTGGCGTCGGCGCTGCCGCGCGCCTACGAGGTGGAGGTCCGAGGGCGCGCCAAGTTCCGGGTGAAGCAGATCGTGTTCGTGGCGTTCTCGCGCGACGAGTCGGACATGGGCTTCGGCTTCCCCAGGACCGAGCGCGAGGGGCTGGTCGCCTCCGCCCCGGAGACGTTCTACCTGCCCGGCACCGCGGACCTGCGCTACCAGTGGGTCTGCGTCCACCTCGACCGGCTCGGCGACGTCGAGATGCGCGAGCTCGTCGTCGACGCCTGGCGGATGTGCACCCCACGGATGCTGCACGACCTCCCCGACCAGCCGCTGCCCGCGGCGCAGGCGTGGGACCTGGTCGAGCAGCAGGCCTGGCACGACGTACGCCCCTTGCTGCACCCCTCCCTCCACTTCGTCGACGGCGACGTGTCGCTGCGGGGACGCAACCAGGTGCTCGACCACCTGCAGGGGCACCCCACGCCGAAACCCCCGAGTGACGTCGAGATCCGCGCCGGCCAGGTCTATCGCTGGGTGCGCTGACGGCTCAGGCGCCGTCCTCGCCGGCGTACTCGTCGAGCATCCCGTCCAGCACGTCCATCGCGGCGGCGAGCTCGGGACCGCCGTCCTCGAGAGCGCCGGCACACTCGGTGAGCGTCTTCCACAGCGCCCAGCCCCGGCCCCGCGCCCACAGGTCGTCGTCCACGGCCAGGCGGCTCCGGAACGCAGCGCGGCTCTCGCCGTCGAGCAGCGTCCAGGCCACCGCCAGGTCGCACGAGGGGTCGCCGACCCCGCAGGTGCCGAAGTCGATGACGGCCGCCAGCGCGCCGTCCTTGACCAGCAGGTTCCCTTGCGCCATGTCGCCGTGGAACCACACGGGTGGTCCGTCCCAGCGAGACCGCAGCGCGGCCTGCCATGCCTCGTGGGCCAGCTCGGTGCGAGCGTGGCCCTCGAGAGTCGCGAGTGCGTCCTGCGCCATCGCGTCGTAGGTCCTGAGGGTGCCGCCCCGGTACCAGTTGTGCAGGCCGGGTCCTGGCCCGCCCGTGGGGTCGACGGCCTGCAGAGCGAGGAGGAAGTCGGCGAGGGCCGTCGCGAACTCCGTCAGGTCCGCGATGGTGTCGAGGTCGGCTGCGTCACCGTCGAGCCAGCGGTACACCGACCACACGTACGGGTATCCCTCGCCGGGTGCCCCTTGCGCCAGCGGGACGGGGATCTGCCGGGGGAGCAGACCGGCCAGGAGCGGCAGCCAGCGGTGCTCCTTCTCGACCGCGAGGGCGTAGGACTCGGCACTCGGCAGCCGCAGCGACATCTCCTCGCCGAGGTGGAACGTCTGGTTGTCCCAGCCCTCGCTCGCCACCCGTCGCACGGGCAGGTCGGACCACTGGGGAAGCTGGGCGGCCACGAGCCGCCGGGCCAGGTCCTCGGTGACGGGGAACCGCTCGGGGACCGGACCGAGATCGGGTACGTCGTCACTCACGTGGTCGTCACCCCTGTCGTCGCCCGGCACGGGACGAGAGTCTGAGCGTGACCACCGCGACCCGGCAACCGGTTATGACCGGGGTTAGGCGAAAGTAGTAGGACGTCCTACTATTTCGGGTATGGACGCTCGCTCCCGTTGGCAGGACCGCTACGACCGCTCGCGAGTGCGCGAAGCGGACTTCACCACCCTGTCCGGCATGGAGGTGCAGCCGGCCTACGGCCCGGCCGACGGCACCGAGGCCGAGTGGCCGGGCGAGTTCCCGTTCACGCGAGGCCTGTATCCCACCGGTTACCGCGGCCGCACCTGGACGATCCGGCAGTTCGCGGGCTTCGGCAACGCGCAGCAGACCAATGAGCGCTACCGGATGATCCTCGGCCGCGGCGGCGGTGGTCTGAGCGTGGCCTTCGACATGCCGACCCTGATGGGTCGCGACTCCGACGACCCCCAGAGCCTCGGCGAGGTCGGCCACTGCGGCGTCGCGATCGACTCCGCCGCCGACATGGATGTGCTCTTCGACTCGATCCCGCTCGAGGACGTCACCACCTCGATGACGATCAGCGGGCCCGCCGTCCCGGTGTTCTGCATGATGCTCGTCACCGCGGAGCGCCAGGGCGCCGACCTGTCGAAGCTGAACGGCACGCTGCAGACCGACATCTTCAAGGAGTACATCGCGCAGAAGGAGTGGCTCTTCGGACCGGAGCCTCACCTGCGCCTGATCGGTGACCTGATGGAGTACTGCGCCGAGAAGATCCCGGCGTACAAGCCGCTCTCGGTCTCGGGCTACCACATCCGCGAGGCCGGCTCGACCGCCGCGCAGGAGCTGGCGTTCACCCTCGCCGACGGCTTCGGGTACGTCGAGCTCGGGCTGAGCCGTGGCCTGGACGTCGACGTCTTCGCCCCGGGCCTGTCCTTCTTCTTCGACGCGCACGTCGACTTCTTCGAGGAGATCGCCAAGTTCCGCGCCGCCCGCCGCATCTGGGCGCGCTGGATGCGTGACGTCTACGGCGCGCAGTCCGAGAAGGCGCAGTGGCTGCGGTTCCACACCCAGACCGCCGGCGTCTCGCTGACGGCCCAGCAGCCCTACAACAACGTCGTGCGCACCGGCATCGAGGCGCTCTCGGCCGTGCTCGGCGGCACGAACTCGCTGCACACCAACGCCCTCGACGAGACGCTGGCCCTGCCCAGCGAGCAGGCCGCCGAGATCGCCCTGCGCACGCAGCAGGTGATCATGGAGGAGACCGGCGTCGTCAACGTCGCCGACCCGCTCGGCGGCTCGTGGTACGTCGAGGCCCTCACCGACCAGATCGAGGCCGAGGCGAACGCGATCTTCGACCGGATCCTGGCGATGGGCGGCTCCACCCTCACCCATGACGACGCCGCGGGCCTGGCGTCGGCGACCGGGAAGGGAGAGAACCCGGTCACGAAGGGTCTCCTGCGTGGCATCGAGGAGGGCTGGTTCATGTCGGAGATCGCCGAGGCCGCCTTCCAGTACCAGACCTCGCTCGAGAAGGGCGACAAGAAGATCGTCGGCGTGAACGTCCACACCGAGTCGATCACCCATGACCTGGAGATCCTGCGGGTGTCGCACGAGGTCGAGGTCGACCAGGTCCGCGAGCTCGCGGCCCGGCGTACGGCGCGCGACGAGGCCGGCGTGGCCGCGGCGATCCAGGCGATGGTCGACGTCGCGCGTGCCGGAGGCAACATGATCGAGTCGATGCTCGAGGCGTGCCGGGTCGAGGCCACCCTCGGCGAGATCTGCGACGCCCTGCGCGCCGAGTGGGGCGAGTACCGCGAGCCCGCCCGCTTCTGACGTTGCCGAGCGTCGGGCCGTGCCGGACCATCGGGGGATGGCCTCGCGCGCGCTCGCTCTCGTGGCAGCGCTTGCCCTGCTGGGTGCGGGGATCGGCGCGGTGGTCTGGTCGCGGCACGACCTCGAGCCCACGCGCCGGGCCGCTCACGCGTCCGCGGCCCCGGTCGCGGGCGCGAGCCCGGACGACACCGTGGTGGTGACCGGGAGTGCCGTCCACGTCGAGTCCGGAACCCGAGCGACGACGTTCCTCCCCCTCGGCGCGGCACCCGACGACGGGCAGACCCTCTCGGAGCAGCGCGCCTTCAACGCGCTGGTGGCGGACGCCTCCAAGCTCACCCCGATCCCCGCGACCGTGCGCGGCTACTACGGGCTGCTCACCGACGCCGATGCGTCGCCTCCGGCGGTCCACGTGCAGGTATGGGCGTTCGCGGCGACCAGCCGTTGCGCCACGTCGTCCGGCGGTGCTCCGAAGCCCGAGGCCGCAGCGTCCTCCCCGCGGCCGCAGCGGCAGTGCCGAAAATGGGAGTTCGTGGACGCACGATCCGGCCATGCTCTCGGTGTGGTGTCCCGGGAGGTCCTCCCGGACTGAGCGCTCGGCGCGGCCCTCCCTAGGATGGAGACCATGACCCAGCAGCCCTTCAGCCGTCCCGGTGCCGTGGACCTCTCGGGCCTCAACCGACCCGCCGCGGGCGCCGGACAACCGCCCGCCGCGAGCCCCGCGGGCGGTGGCGGCGCTCCGATGGCCGGCCACTCGGCGTACTCCGTCGCGGTGAGCGAGCAGAACTTCCAGACCCTCCTCGAGTCGTCGGTCACCGCCCCGGTCGTGCTCGTCTTCTTCTCGCCCGACCGGGTGCCCGAGAGCACGGCGTACGCCGAGGAGGTCGTCTCGGCGATCGACGGGTACGACGGGCGCTTCCTGGCCGGCCTCGTCGACATCGACGCCTCCCCGACCATCGCGCAGAGCCTCCAGATCGCCCAGGTGCCGCTGCTGATGGTGATCCTCGACGGTCGTCCGGCGGCCCAGCCCATCCCCGGCGTGCTCCGGCGCGACGAGATCGACACGCTGCTCAACCAGCTGGCCCAAGGGCTCACGGCGCAGGGCATCACCTCGCGCCACCAGCCGCTCTCCGCCGCGCCCGGCGGTGAGGGGGACGAGGACGACGACCAGGTCGACCCGCGCTACGCCGCGGCGCAGCAGGCGCTGGAGAACGACGACATCGACGGAGCTGTGGCCGAGTACCAACGGCTCGTCGACGCCAACCCGGCCGACACCGAGGCCGCGGCGGGTCTCGCGATGGCCCGGGTGCTCCAGCGCACCCAGGGCGTCGACCTCGACGCCGCCCGCGCGGCCGCGCAGAGCAGCCCCGACGACGTCGACGCGCAGACCATGGTCGCCGACCTCGACCTGCTCGGCGGCCAGGTCGACGACGCGTTCACCCGGCTGGTCGAGCTGGTCCGGCGTACCGCCGGCGACGAGCGCAACCGCGCGCGCGAGCACCTGATCGGGCTGTTCGCGGCCGTCGGCAACGACGACCCGCGCGTGCTGCGCGGCCGGCAGAACCTCGCCTCGGCGCTGTTCTGAGGACCCGCTGATGGCCACGATCGTCTACTGCCACGCCCACCCCGACGACGAGGCGTCGCAGACGTCGGGTGCGATGGCGCGCGCTGCCGCCGAGGGTCACCGGGTCGTCGTCGTCTTCGCGACCAACGGCGAGCTCGGCGAGGTCGCCACCGATGCCGTCGAGGGCGAGACCGTCGCCGAGTACCGCCGGCGTGAGGCGGACGCCTCCGCCCGCGCGATCGGACTCGCCCGGGTCGTCTGGCTCGGCTACGCCGACTCCGGGATGACCGGGTGGGAGCAGAACGCCGCCGACGGGTCGTTCCACAGCGCCGACCTGGACGTGGCGGCGCGCAGGCTCGCCGACGTCCTCGACGAGGAGGACGCCGACGTCCTGGTCGGCTACGACTGGCACGGTGGGTACGGCCACCCGGACCACATCCAGGTGCACCACCTCGTGCATCGCGCCGCCCCCCTCGCCCGACGCACCCCGCGGCTGCTGGAGTCGACGATGAACCGCGACGCGCTGGTCCGGGCGTTCGAGGCCAGCCGCGCGGCCGGGCAGGACCCGGACTGGAACCCCGACGAGCCGATGGACGACGGCAACCCGCTCGGCGAGCCGGAGTCGGTGATCACCTGGCAGGTCGACGTGTCGGCGTACCTCGACCAGCGACGGGCCTCCATGGAGGCGCACCGGTCGCAGGCCACCGACATCGAGCAGTTCCTGAGCATGCCGGACGACGTGTTCCGGCTGGCCTTCGGCACGGAGCACTACATCGAGCCGGGTGTCGACGGGCCGATGCGGCGCGGCTGGCCGTTTGAGACGACCAGCGGCGCGTGAGGAACGAGCGGGGCGCGTGGGGTCGGCCAGGTTGAGCAAGCGACGCGACTGAGGAACGAAGTCGCGCGAGCGTGTCGAAACCCGGTCGGGTACGTCGGAGCATCGACCCTTGGTCTCGACAAGCTCGACCGACGAGCCCGGGGCTACGCCGTCGAGTCGCTGGGCTTGCCCAGGGCCGACCGGCCGGCCTCGAGGCGCGCCACCGGGACACGGAACGGCGAGCAGGAGACGTAGTCGAGGCCGACCTCGTCGAAGAAGTGGATCGAGGCGGGGTCGCCGCCGTGCTCACCGCAGACCCCGAGGTGCAGGTCGGGGTTGGCCTGCCGACCCAGGCGCGCAGCGTGGCGGACCAGCCGGCCGACCCCGTCGACGTCGAGGGACTCGAAGGGGCTCACCTGGAAGATCCCGTGCGAGAGGTACCGGCTGAAGAACGACGACTCCACGTCGTCCCGCGAGAAGCCCCAGGTCATCTGGGTGAGGTCGTTGGTGCCGAACGAGAAGAACTCCGCGGACCTCGCGATCTCGTTGGCGGTGACGGCCGCCCGCGGCAGCTCGATCATCGTGCCGACCTTGTGGGGGACGCTCCGGCCGCGCTCGCGCTCGACGTCGGCGGCCACCTGACCGACCTGCCCCTTGATCAGGTCGAGCTCGGTCACGGCGGCGACCAACGGGATCATGATCTCCGGTTGGGGGTCGCCCCCGGCCTCCAGCCGGTCGGCCGCGGCCTCGAGGATCGCGCGCACCTGCATCTTGAACAGGCCCGGGATGACGATGCCGAGCCGGACGCCGCGCAGGCCGAGCATCGGGTTCTGCTCGTGCAGCCGCTTGACGGCCTCGAGGAGCCGCTGGTCGTGCTCGTCCTCCAGGTCGGCCTCGTCGTCGAGCGCCACCTTGACCGAGAGCTCGGTGTAGTCGGGCAGGAACTCGTGCAGCGGCGGGTCGATCAGCCGGATCGTGACGGGAAGCCCGTCCATGGCTTCCAGGATCCCGCGGAAGTCGTCACGCTGCAGGGGGAGCAGCTCCGCCAGGGCGGCCTCCTGCCCTGCCTCGTCGTCGGCCACGATCAGGTTCTCCACGAGCTGGCGCCGCTCGCCGAGGAACATGTGCTCGGTGCGGCACAGGCCGATGCCCTCCGCCCCGAACCGGCGGGCCCGGGCGGCGTCCTCGGGGGTGTCGGCGTTCGCGCGCACCCGGAGCCGGCGTACGTCGTCCGCTCGGCTCATCACCCGGTCGACGGCCTGCACGAGGTCCTCGTCGATGTGCTCGCCCTCCAGGTAGCGCATCACCACGGAGTCGGTGACGGGCACGGCGCCCAGGAAGACCTCGCCGGTGGTCCCGTCGATGGAGATGACGTCACCCTCGCGGATGGGGTCGCCGCCGCGGACCTTCGCCCGCTTCTTCTTGGCGTTCACGTCGAGCGCCTCGACGCCGCAGACGCAGGTGCGGCCCATGCCGCGGGCGACCACGGCGGCGTGCGACGTCTTGCCGCCGCGACTGGTGAGGATGCCCTTGGCGGCGACCATGCCGCGCAGGTCGTCGGGGTTGGTCTCCTTGCGCACCAGGATCACGTCCTCCCCGCGCTCGGCCCACTCGACGGCGGTGTCGGAGTCGAAGACCGCCTTGCCGACAGCGGCGCCGGGTGAGGCGTTCATGCCGGTCGCGACGAGCGTGCGCTCGGCCTTCTCGTCGAAGCGCGGGAACATCAGCTGGGCCAGCTGCGCGCCGGTGACCCGGCGCAGGGTCTCGTCGGTGTCGATCAGGCCCTCGTCACTCATGTGCCGGCCGATCCGGAACGCCGCCGCCGGCGTGCGCTTCCCGACCCGGGTCTGGAGCATCCAGAGCTTGCCCCGCTCGACGGTGAACTCGATGTCGCACATGTCGCGGTAGTGCTTCTCCAGCTTCTCCATGATCCGCAGGAGCTCGTCGTGGGACTTCCGGTCGATCTCCGCCATGTCGGCCAGCGAGACCGTGTTGCGGATGCCCGCGACGACGTCCTCGCCCTGGGCGTTCTGGAGGTAGTCGCCGTAGACGCCCTGGTTGCCGGACGCCGGGTCGCGGGTGAACGCCACGCCGGAGCCCGAGTCGTCGCCACGGTTGCCGAAGACCATCGCCTGCACGTTGACCGCTGTCCCCATGCCCTCGGCGATGCGCTCCTGGCGGCGGTAGAGCACGGCCCGCTCGGTGTTCCACGAGTCGAAGACCGCCCGCATCGCCAGCTCCATCTGCTCGCGGGGGTCCTGGGGGAAGTCGCGGCCGGCGTGGTCGCGGATCGCCTGCTTGAAGGTCTCGACCAGGGCACGCAGGTCGTCGACGTCGAGGTCGGTGTCGGAGGTGGTGCCGCGTTCCTTCTTCTGCTTGTCGAGCGCCTTGGCGAACACCTCGGACTCGATGCCGAGCACGGTGGCGCCGAACATCTGCAGCAGCCGACGGTAGGAGTCCATGGCGAAGCGCTCGTTGCTGCTCTGCTGGGCCAGGCCGCGCACCGACTCGTCGTTGAGGCCGACGTTCAGGACGGTCTCCATCATCCCGGGCATCGAGACCGCTGCCCCCGACCGGACGCTGACGAGGAGCGGGTCGCTCGCGTCGCCGAGCCGGCGTCCCATCGCCTCCTCCAGCGAGGCCAGGTGGGAGTCGATCTCGCCGGCGAGCCCGTCGGGCAGGTCACCGGCCTCCAGGTAGGCGCGGCACGCCTCCGTCGAGATCGTGAAGCCCGGCGGCACCGGGAGGCCCAGGTTGGTCATCTCGGCGAGGTTCGCGCCCTTGCCGCCGAGCAGGTCCTTCTGGTCCTTGTCGCCCTCGGTGAAGTCGTAGACGTAGGTCATGCGGCCGATCCTTCCTTGTCGCGTGGCCCGGCGCCATCACCCCATTTCGTGGTCTCGACAGGCCCGACCGACGACCTCAGGAATCGCCACCACTCTCGACGTACGCCGGACCGCCGCCCGCGCCGAGGTTGCCCAGGGCCGACTCGATCCGTCGTGCGGTGAAGTCGGCGCACCGCTCGCGCACCTGCTCCACCGTTGCGAACTCGGCCTCCCGGATCTCGCGCGCCTGCTTCACGATCGCGTCCGTGAGGGTCGCGTCGTGCTCACCGCCGTCGAAGACCAGGCAGACCGCGTCGTCCCAGCCGCTCCAGGGCGGAAGCCAGTCGGTGAGCAGCAACGGGCCTGCGTCGATCGCGAGCGCCAGCTCCTCCTCGACCTCGCGGGCGGCGGCCAGCCGGGGCGACTCGCCCACCTCGACGACGCCGCCGGGGAGGTCCCAGTCGTTCTTGTAGGTGAGTCGGCAGATCAGCACCCGGCCGTCGCGGTCGCGGACCAGCAGCTGGCTGATCGCCCGCTTGCGGGGGAGGAAGGAGTTGAGCAGGGCCCGGAACCCCTCGGGCTCGCTGATCGGCGGATCACTGACGAGCCTCGCGTAGATCATCATGCCGGGGGTGTCCGGTCGGTCGGCCATGCCGGGCTCGAGGCGCTGGAGGCCCTCGCGGCGCAGGCCCGAGCGGGTCGCGACGCGCTGGGAGGCCACGTTGCGGGGATCGATCTCGGCCTGCACGCGGCGTACGCCGAGGTCGTCGAAGGCGTGCTGCACCAGGAGCCGGGTGGCACGGGTGGCGTAGCCCTGTCCGCGGTGTCCGGAGTACATCGTCCAGGACAGGGAGGCGGCCTCGCCCTCCGGACGCGCCTCGACGACGCCGACGGTGGCTCCCTCGTGGAGGACGGCGAACGTCAGCCGGGTGCCGGCCTCGCGCTCTCGTCGCCATCGCTCGACCACCTCGGCCATGCCGTCGTGCGTCGACCGGCCGGGCGCGTCGAACCAGTACCGGATCTCCTCGTCGTCACCCGCGACGTGAGCGTCGATGTCGCGCTCGTCGAAGGGCCGCAGGGTCACGACGCCGTCGGTGAGCGGCTCCTCCCGATCGGTCACCCTCCGACCCTAACCAGCCCCTCCGCGACGGTCGTCGCGGAGGGGCTGGACCGGCGTTCGGCTCAGCCGGCGAGGACCGGAGCGACCTCCCGCTCCTCGCCGACCGGAGTCGCGCCGGGGAGCCGGGAGCCGAGCAGGGCGACCGCGGCCGTGATCCCGGTGAGCACGACCAGGCTCCAGGCCAGGGCGTGGGCGTAGCCGCCGGAGAGGCTGCCGAAGAACACCATCCCGATCACGGCGACGCCGACCGCGTTCCCGACCTGCTGCACCGTCGACATGACGCCGGACACGGCCGCGGCGTACGCCGGCTCGACACCCGTCATGGCCGCGTCGATGAGGCGGGTCAGGGTGATGCCCATGCCGACGCCGGCCAGGGCCAGCCCTGGGACGAGGTCGACGAGCGGGCCGCCGACACCGTGCTCGTGGACCGCCGCCAGGAGGGCGAGGTGTCCTGCGCAGAACAGCCCCGCGCCGACCGGCACCGTCCAGCGGCCCAGCGCCCGGGCCAGCGTCGGCTGCAGCGCGGTCCCGACGATGTACGGCACGGCTACCAGCGTGAACACGCCACCCGACGCGAGGGCACCGAGCCCGCGGCCGTTCTGCAGGTAGAGCGCCAGGACGACGAAGTACGACGCCTGGCCCGCGAAGAGCAGGCCCTGGCACGCGAGGGACACGCGCACGCTCGGGATCTGGAAGGCCATCGGCTCCAGCAGGGGTCGGTGTCCGCGGCGGAGCCGGGTCCGGCCCCGGACCATGGTCAGCAGCCCGAGGACCACCGACCCGGCCAGCGAGACCCAGGTCCACGCCGGCCAACCCAGCCGCCGGCCCTCGAGCAGGGGGAGCAGCAGCGCCGTCAGCGTGGCCGTGGCCAGCACGACCTCGGTCAGGTCGATCCGCTGGGCGCTCGCGTCGCGACGGTCGGGCAGCAGCCGTGGCGCCAGGGCCAGGGCGGCGAGCCCGATCGGGACGTTCACCCAGAAGATGGCGCGCCAGCCCGAGCCGGCCAGGTCCAGCTGGATCAACGACCCGCCGATCAGCTGCCCGGTGGCCGCGGCCAGGCCCATCACCATCGAGTACACGCCGATGGCCCGCGGCATCCGCGGCCCGGCGTACACGTCACCGATCAGGGCGAGCACCATCGGCGAGACCATCGCGCCGGCGATGCCCTGGAGCAGCCGGGCGCCGACCAGGAGCTCCATGGACGGCGCCAGCCCGCAGGCCGCCGAGGCGACCACGAACAGGCCGGTGCCGAGCGAGAACATCCGCCGGCGACCCCAGCGGTCGCCCAGACGGGTGGCCGCGACGAGCAGCGAGCTGAAGGTGAGGCCGTACCCGGCGACGACCCACTCGAGGCCGCTGTCGGAGGCATGGAGGTCGCGCTGCATCGACGGCAGCGCGACGTTCACGATGAAGAAGTCGAGGACGACGAGGAAGATGCCGGCCATCAGGACGACGAGCGGGGCCCAGCCCGCTGCGGAGGCGTCGTGACGGGAGGCCATCGCCTCGCGGTCCCGTTCGGTGGTGGTACGTCGTGTGGTTCGCATGGCGGGGACGCTCCGGTCTCCCCTGGGGGGAGGGTCAACGCGGAAAACGAGATTGACCCTCCCCCGGGGGGAGAGTGTGGGATGTCCGGATGACGCCCGAGACGTCCGGCACCGGTGCCCGGCTCCTCAGCATCGGGGAGTTCTCGCGGATGACCTTCCTGTCGGTGAAGACCCTGCGGCACTACCACGAGACCGGTCTGCTCGCCCCCGCCCGGATCGACACCTCGTCCGGGTACCGCTACTACGACACGTCGCAGGTGACCACCGCCCAGGTGATCCGGCGCTTCCGCGACCTCGACCTGCCGATCGAGCGGCTACGCACGTTCCTGGACGCTCCCGACGAGGAGGCGAGGAACGCCGTGATCGTGGACCACCTCGACCGGATGAGTGCCCAGCTGCGGGAGACCCAGGACACGGTGGACTCGTTGCGCCGGATGCTCGTCGTCGACCCGGCGGGCGACGGGCGCGCGTCGTTCCCCGTCGCCTTCCGGCAGGAGCCCGCCTTCACCACGCTCGCGATCACCGACCGGGTCGGCGCCGCCGACGTCGTCGCCTGGTGGATGGAGGCGTTCCGCGAGCTGCATCGGGCGGTGCGGGTGAGCGGGGCCGCGCGCGCCGGACATGACGGGGCGATGTTCCCCACCGAGTTCTTCGCCGACGAGGAGGGCTCGCTGGTCGCCTTCGTCCCGGTCGCGAGCGTGCCGCAGCGCCTGCCGACCCGGGTGACGACGTACGACGTGCCGGCGGCGCACCTGGCCGTCACGACGTTCGACGGCCCGCCCCTCGACCTCGACCGTGCCTACGGTGCCGTCGGCCGCTGGGTGGTCGAGCAGGCCACCAGCTCCGAGGGTCCCGTGCGGGAGCGGTACATCCCCACGGGCGACGAGGACGACCTGCTCGCGCACACGACCGAGGTCTGCTGGCCGGTCGCGGCCTGAGACCGACCCGGTCACCCGACTCAGTCGCGGCGCAGCCAGATCGTCGCGAGGGGCGGCAGCACCACCGTGGCGTGGGCGGGCTGGCCCTGCTCGGCGCCCTCGTGCGCCGTGACGACGCCGAGGTTCCCGACGCCGGACCCGGTGTACGTCGCGGCGTCGGTGTTCACGACCTCGCGCCAGTCGCCGGCCTCCGGGAGCCCGAGCCGGACGTCGCTGTGCGGAACGGCGGCGAAGTTCGACACGCACACCAGGGTGCTCGGCGCGCCCGCCGAGTCGCCGCCGTCGGTCGAGCCGGTCGAGCCTCCGCGGCGGAGGAACGAGAACACGTTGCGGCCCGCGTCGTTGGCGTCGATCCACTCGAAGGAGTCGGCCTCGTGGTCACGCGACCAGATGGCGGGGGAGCCGGCGTACGCGCGGTTGAGGTCCTTCATCAGCCGGTGGACGCCGAGGTGCTCGGGATGATCGAGCAGCCACCAGTCCAGCTCACGGGACTCGGCCCACTCGGACTCCTGGCCGAGCTCGCCACCCATGAACAGCAGCTGCTTGCCGGGGTGGGCCCACATGAAGGCCAGGTAGGCACGGAGGTTCGCCAGCTGCTGCCAGCGGTCACCGGGCATCTTGCGCAGCAGGGACCCCTTGCCGTGGACGACCTCGTCGTGGGACAGCGGCAGGACGAAGTTCTCGGTGAACGCGTAGGTGAGACCGAAGGTCAGCTGGTTGTGGTGCCACGACCGGTGCACGGGCTCGCGCTTGAGGTAGTCGAGCGTGTCGTGCATCCACCCCATGTTCCACTTGAAGCCGAACCCGAGTCCGTCGCTGTCGGTGGTGCGGGTGACGCCTGGCCACGAGGTCGACTCCTCGGCGATCGTGGTGGCGCCGGGGACGCGCTTGTAGACGGTGGCGTTCATCTCCTGGAGGAACTGCACCGCCTCGAGGTTCTCGTTCCCGCCGAACTTGTTCGGCGTCCACTCGCCGTCCGGGCGTGCGTAGTCGAGGTAGAGCATCGAGGCCACACCGTCCACCCGGAGCCCGTCGGCGTGGAACTCCTCCAGCCAGTAGAGGGCGTTCGCGTAGAGGAAGTTCCGCACCTCGCGGCGGCCGAAGTTGAAGATGTGGGAGCCCCACTCCTTGTGCCAGCCCCGCTGCGGGTTGGGGTCCTCGTAGAGCGGGGTGCCGTCGAAGCGCGCGAGCGCCCAGGCATCGGTCGCGAAGTGACCGGGCACCCAGTCGAGGAGGACGCCGATCCCCTGCTGGTGGAACGCGTCGACGAGTCGCCGGAAGCCGTCCGGGTCGCCGAAGCGTGAGTCCGGGGCGAAGTACGACGTGACGTGGTAGCCCCACGACCCGCCGAAGGGGTGCTGCATCACCGGCATCAGCTCGACGTGGGTGAAGCCGAGGTCTGCGACGTAGGGGACGAGCTCGTCGATCAGCTGGTCCCAGGTGAGCACGTTGCCGTGCCGCTTGCGCCACGACGCCAGGTGCACCTCGTAGGTCGACATCGGCTGCGAGATCGGCTGCCGCTCGGCTCGCGCCCTCATCCACGCGTCGTCGCCCCACTCGTGGCTCGACTCGAAGACCCGGCTCGACGTGGCCGGTGGCTCCTCCGCCCACGACGCCATCGGGTCGGCCTTCTCGCGCCACTCGCCGTCGGCGCCCAGCACGACGTACTTGTAGCCCGCGCCGGCCCCGACGCCGGGCACGAACAGCTCCCACACCCCGGACTCGCCGAGCTGACGCATCGGGTGCTCGCGACCGTCCCAGCGGTTGAAGTCGCCCTCGAGCCGGACGCCGCGCGCCCCGGGCGCCCAGACCGCGAACGACGTGCCGGTCACGTCGCCGGTCGAGGCCGCGTAGTGGTGGACCCGCGCACCGAGCACCGTCCACAGCAGCTCGTGCCGGCCCTCGTTGACCAGGTGCAGGTCCATCTCGCCGAGCGTGGGCAGGAAGCGGTAGGGGTCGTCGACGGTGATCGCACCCTCGCCGTACTCCACCTCCAGCCGGTAGTCCGGCACGTCACCTGCAGGGCCGTCGATCGTGTCGGTCGAGACGCCGACCCAGACGCCTTCGTGCTCGTGCTCGAGGGGGACGCGGGCCCCGTCCGCGGTCACCACCGTGACACTGCGGGCCAGGGGCTTGAAGGCGCGGAAGGTCACCCCGCCGGTGTCCGGGTGCGGGCCGAGCACGGCGTGCGGCTGGCCGTGCTCGCCTCGCGTGAGCTGCTCGATCTCGGTCGTGGGCACCTGCTTCATCGCTGTCCCCTGCTCTCGAGGCCCTCGGGGGCCTGGCTCAGCGCAGCCATCGGGATCGACAGCCAGCTGGGCCGGTTGCGCGCCTCGTAGACGCACTCGTAGACGGCCTTGTCGGCGACGTAGGCCGCGAGCAGCGTCTGCTCGTCGCCGGTCAGCTCGCGCCCGGCGTACGCCTCGAGGAACGCCGCCTGGTTGCGCGCCGACCACTCGGCGGCGCGGAAGGCCCGCTGGTCGCTCCCGTCGTCGCCGGTCGCGGCGGCCGTCATCGCGGCGACCCGCGGTGCGTAGTCGAAGGAGCGCAGCATCCCCGCCACGTCGCGCCAGGGGGAGTCCGGCAGCACCCGCTCGGCCAGGGGCTTGGCGGGCTCGCCCTCGAAGTCCACGATCTTCCAGCCCTTGGCCGTCCGCAGGGTCTGGCCGAGGTGCAGGTCGCCGTGGACCCGTTGGATCTCGGCGGCCCCGAGCGAGGCGACGGCAGCGAACAGGTCACGCAGTCCGGAGGCGTGCTCGTCGAGCCCGGGGACCACGGCGACGGCCGCGTCGAGCCGTTCGGTCATCGCCCGGGCGAGCTCGGCGTGGTCGTCGGCCGTGCGCCGACCGGTGGGGAAGTGCTCGGCCAGCAGCGCGTGCGTCTGGCCGACCGCCTCACCGAGCCGTTGGGCCTCCCCGGCGAAGTCGCCACCGACCTCGTCGGCGTAGAGGTCGGCCTCCGCGAACAGGTTGCGCACGGAGGTCAGGGCGAGCTCCCACCCGTCGCTGGCGGTGCGCAGGAACTGCTGCAGCATCGCCAGCTGGAGGACGTCGCTGGCGGGGTCTCGTGACGGCGCCGGCGCGCCTCGTCGACCGCCGTGCTCAGTCGTCTCGAAACCAGCCGCGTCGCACTCGATCCAGCCCAGCAGCGCGGCGACGTTCTCCGACCCGGCCAGCGTGAGCCGCTCGTGGACCTCGATGTCCGGGTTGGTGCCGGGGGTGATCCGCCGGAAGATCTTCAGCAGCGCCTGCTCCCCGAAGGCCACCGAGGAGTTCGACTGCTCGCCGGTGAACGGCGTGGAGGAGGCGGTCGCGTCCAGCTCCTCGCCCGGGAGGCGGTGGAACTCGACCGGGCCGTCGGGCGGGAAGGCGAAGGCGCGCAGGTACGCCGCCATCGCCTCGCGGTCGTGGACGGCGTCGTAGGCGTGGGTCCACCCCGCGTCGGGGTCCTCCCACCAGCCGACGAAGGCATGGTCGAGCCGGTGGACCGGATCGGTGTAGAGCGCCAGCGGCACCTGGTAGAGGTCCGTGCCGCCGTCGTCGTAGGTCACCTCGGCCAGGTCGACGACGACGCGGGGGTCGTCGTCGGCGATCACGCCGAGCCGGCGTACGCCGGTCACCCGCAGCCCACGACCCTTGCCGCCGAACCAGCGGGCGCCCTCGAGGTACTCGGTCAGCTGTCGGAGGTGGTCGTCGGTCGGGGTCGACGGCGCGCCTCCGGACGCCTGCTGCGTGGTCGGATCGGTACGGGTCTCGTCTGTCACGGGGCTGTGGCCTCCTCGGGTGGGGCGGTCAGCCTGAACCAGTAGAACCCGTACCCACCCAGGGTCAGGAGATACGGGAGCTCGCCGATCGCGGGGAAGGGCACCCCACCGAGCAGCTCGACCGGGACGTAGCCCTCCCACCGGCGCAGGTCCAGCTCGACCGGCTGGGCGAAGCGGGACAGGTTGTTGACGCACACGATCACGTCGCGTGGTCCGTCGGGCGTGGCGTGCTCGCGGGCGTAGGACAGGACCGACGGGTTGGTCCCGCCGAGGTCGAGGAAGTCCCCGAGCCCGAACGCCGGGTGCCCGCGGCGGGCGTGGATCATCCGGCGCGTCCACTGGAGCAGGGAGGAGGAGTCCTCGAGCTGGGCCTCGACGTTGACGCTCTGGTAGCCGTAGACCGGGTCCTGGATCGCCGGCAGGTGGAGCTTGCCGGGGGTGGCGGACGAGAACCCGGCGTTCCGGTCCGGCGTCCACTGCATCGGCGTGCGGACGCCGTCGCGGTCGCCGAGCCAGATGTTGTCGCCCATCCCGATCTCGTCGCCGTAGTAGAGGACCGGGCTGCCCGGCAGCGACAGCAGGAGCGCGGTGAACAGCTCCATCCGGTTCACGTCGTTGTCGAGGAGCGGAGCCAGGCGTCGGCGGATGCCGATGTTGGCCTTCATGCGGGGGTCCTTGGCGTACTCGTCCCACATGTAGTCGCGGTCCTCGTCGGTGACCATCTCCAGGGTCAGCTCGTCGTGGTTGCGCAGGAAGATGCCCCACTGGCAGTTGCCCGGGATCGGCGGCGTCTGCTCCATGATCTCCGAGATCGGGAAGCGGGACTCGCGCCGGACGGCCATGAAGATGCGTGGCATCACCGGGAAGTGGAAGCACATGTGGCACTCGTCGCCGTCGCCGAGGTACTCGCCGGAGTCCTCGTCGCGCTTGCCGCCGAAGTAGTCGACGACGTCGGCCGGCCACTGGTTGGCCTCGGCGAGGAGCACGCGCCCGGGGTAGTTCTCGTCGATGAACGCGCGGACCTGGCGGAGCACCTCGTGGGTCTCGGGGAGGTTCTCTCCGTTGGTGCCGGGCCGCTCGAAGAGATAGGGCACGGCGTCCAGCCGGAAGCCGTCCAGGCCCATGTCGAGCCAGAACGACATCGCCTCGAGCATGGCCTCGTAGACCTTCGGGTTGTCGAAGTTGAGGTCGGGCTGGTGGGCGAAGAAGCGGTGCCAGAAGTACTGCTGACGCACCGGGTCCCAGGTCCAGTTCGACGGCTCGGTGTCGACGAAGATGATCCGGGCGTCCTCGTACATCTCGTCGGTGTCGGACCAGACGTAGAAGTCGCCGAAAGGGCCGTCCGGATCGCTGCGGGAGGCCTGGAACCACGGGTGAGCATCGCTCGTGTGGTTCATGACGAAGTCGATGATCACCCGGATGCCCCGCTGGTGCGCGGCACTGATGAAGTCGCGGAAGTCGTCGACGGTGCCGCACTCGGGGAGGATCGAGGTGTAGTCGGCGACGTCGTACCCGCCGTCGCGCAGGGGCGAGGTGAAGAACGGCGGCACCCACAGGCAGTCGACGCCGAGCCACTGCAGGTAGTCGAGCTTCTCGACCAGGCCCTGGAAGTCGCCCGTGCCGTCGGCGTTGGAGTCGCGGAACGACCGGACGAGCACCTCGTAGAAGACCGCGGTCTTGTACCAGTCGGGCTGCTCCTGCTCCGAGGTCGCGCCGACGATGGTGCTCTCGTTCCCGGTGGTCGCGCCTGTCGAGACCGCGGTCATGCCGTCCTCCTGACCGTCAGCAGGTGAGCCGGCTCCGTGCCCGGGTCCAGGCGGACGTAGTTGTGCTGGCCCCAGTGCCAGTCCTGGCCGGTGACCTCGTCGTGGACGGCGAGGCTGTCGTGCCAGTCGAGCCCGAGCGCGGGCAGGTCGAGGTGCACCATCGTCTCCCGGGCGGCGTGCGGGTCGAGGTTGATCACCACGATCACCAGGTCGTCGGGCTCGTCGGGCTCGTCGGCCGAGCGGAGTGGAGACCACGCGCCGGTCGCCTTGCTGAACACCAGCACGTTCTCGTCGTCGCTGGAGTGGACGACCAGGTGTCGCAGCTGCTGGAGGGCGGGGTGGGCGCGGCGTGCCTCGTTGAGCATCGTCAGGTACGGCGCGAGGGTGCGGCCCTCCTGCTCCGCGGTGGCCCAGTCACGCACCCGGATCTGGTACTTCTCCGAGTCGAGGTACTCCTCGCTGCCCGGTCGCACGGCGACGTGCTCGAAGAGCTCGTACCCGGCGTACACGCCCCAGCTCGGCGACCCGGTGGCCGCCAGCATCGCCCGGATCTTGAACGCCGGCGGGCCGCCGTACTGCAGGAACGCGTGCAGGATGTCGGGGGTGTTGACGAAGAAGTTCGGCCGCATCAGGTGGTCGGTCTCGCTCGACACCTCGCGGAGGTAGTCCTCGATCTCCCACTTGGCGGTGCGCCAGGTGAAGTAGGTGTAGCTCTGGTGGTACCCGATCGCGCCGAGGCCGGACATCATCGCCGGCTTGGTGAACGCCTCGGCCAGGAACAGCACGTCGGGGTCGGTCCGGCGCACCTCGCGCAGCAGCCACTCCCAGAACGCCACCGGCTTGGTGTGCGGGTTGTCGACCCGGAAGATCCGGACGCCGTGCGACATCCAGTGCCGGACGATGCGGAGCACCTCCTTGCAGATGCCCTTCGGGTCGTTGTCGAAGTTCAGGGGGTAGATGTCCTGGTACTTCTTCGGCGGGTTCTCGGCGTAGGCGATCGTGCCGTCGGCCTGGGTGGTGAACCACTCCGGGTGCTGCGTGACCCAGGGGTGGTCGGGTGCGCACTGCAGGGCGAGGTCGAGGGCGACCTCGAGGCCCAGGGCGTGGGCGCGCTCCACGAAGCCGTCGAAGTCCTGCACCGTGCCGAGATCGGGGTGGACCGCGTCGTGGCCGCCGTCCTTGCTGCCGATGGCCCACGGCGACCCCGGGTCGTCGGGCCCCGGGTCGAGGGTGTTGTTCGGGCCCTTGCGGTTGACCTCGCCGATCGGGTGGATCGGGGGCAGGTAGATGACGTCGAAGCCCATCGCGGCCACGGCGTCGAGCCGCTCGGCCGCGGTGGCGAACGTGCCGCTGACCGCCCGGCCGGTCTTCTCGTCGTACGTCGCGCCCTCGGACCGCGGGAAGAACTCGTACCAGCTGCCGAACAGCGCGCGCTGCCGGTCGGCGTAGAGCGGATAGGGACCCTCGACGGTGACCAGCCGGCGGACCGGGTGGGCTGCCAGGACGGCGACCAGGTCGGGGGACTGGAGGGCGGCGAGCCGGGCCTCGACCGGGCGGGAGGTGTCGCGGGCGGCGGAGGCGGCACCGGCGACGACCTGCTTCTCGTGCTTGTCGAGGGTGCGGTCGGCGGCCACCTCGTCCAGCAGCAGCCCGCCCTCGGTGAACATCAGCTCGACGTCCACGCCGGCCGGGATCTTCAGGCCGGCGGCGTGCTCCCACGTCGCGACCGGATCGGACCAGGCGTGCACCTCGAAGGTCCAGGCGCCCTCGGAGTCGGGGGTCACCCAGGCGGCGTAGCGGTCGGGCACGTCCGTGGGCGTCATCCGGACGGCCGGGCGCTTCGTGCCGTCCGGGGCCACGAGCACGACCTCGGCCCCGAGCTTGTCGTGCCCCTCGCGGAAGACGGTGGCCGAGACGGGCAGGGACTCGCCGGCGGTCGCCTTCGCCGGGAGTCGACCGAGGTCGACCAAGGGCATGACGTCCATGACGGGGATGCGACCGACCATGCTCGTCACCCTTCCGAATCCCCCAGGGGCATGCAAGCCGCCGCGAGCCCGGGTGCCGCCAGCCGAGACGACCGCGCGTTCCACCTCACCCGAAGGGGTCAGCCCTCCGGGTCGATGTCGTCGAGCGGGCGGAGCTCGTCGGCGTAGGAGACCGAGGCACGACGCAGCACGCCGTCCTTCGACGTGTACTGCCCCATCCGCCACAGCGGCGGCGAGTACGCGTGGATCGACACGCTGCCGGGGTCGCGACCCACCATCCGATGGATGTGGTCGGGGCCGAAGCAGTAGGAGTGTCCGGCGGGCACGTCGGTGCGCACGCTCTCGCGCCCGATCGCGAGGTCGTGCTCGGTGACGCAGCCGTGCACCACGGCGACGGCGCCGGACGAGATGTCGTGGTCGTGCCAGCCGGTGTCGTTGACCGGCGTCCAGCACAGGATCCAGACGTCGACGTGGGAGTCGCGGTAGAGCGAGACGTAGTGGCGGTGGTCGTCGTCGTAGGCGACGTGGGGCTCCCAGAGCTCGGGCCGGGCGGCGATCCGGTCGGCGAGCTCGCGCAGCTGGAGCTTGTGGAGGTCTCCCTGCGGGAGCCCGGCCAGGAGGTCGTCGGGGAGGCCGAGCGGGGCGGTCGCGCGGTCGGTCGCGCGGCCGAGGTCGGACCGGGTCGGTGAGCGGGTGGGTCATGAGGTGGTTCCTTCCAGGAGTCGCCGCGGGTTGCGGACGGAGATGGCGTGTCGAGCCGCGTCACCGAGGTCGGTCTCGAGGGTCCGGTCGATCGGCTCGGCGTACGGGCGGTCGCTGCCGAGCACGAGGGGGTCGATCCCGAGCGCGCGCGTGAGGTGGTCCACGGCCTGTCGTCCGTACGACGAGGTGTCGACGAACACGCGACGGGTCGACCGCGCAGCCGCCCGCCGCCACGGGCCACGAAGCGCTCGTGGTGCAGCGGGGCCAGCCCGGCACCCGCCGCGAAGCAGATGCGGAGCGAGGGGAGGAGTGAGCTCCCGGCCGCTGCCCACGCCCACCACGCTGCCTGCTGCTGCCCGACGTACTGGTGGACCGCGGGCCACCAGGCCGGTGCGCCCGGGACGCGCGTCACCGGCCCCGGGTGCACGAGGACCGGGACGTCGAGCTCCTCGCACCGCCGGAGCACGGGCGCCGAGAGCCTCCAGCGCCTGCGGGTCGAGCATCAGCTGGGCTCCGACCTGCAGTCCGACGAAGCCGTCCTTGACCGCCGCCGTGATCTCGTCGGGGTCCGGGTCGCGGTCGGCCACCGAGGCCCAGGCACGGAACGGCGTCGGCAGCGAGAGCACCCCCTCGTGCCAGGCGTCGAGCAGCTCGCCGCGCTCGGTCGTCGGCAGCCCCTCGACGCCGAGCGGGGTCGACATCGACAGCAGGACGAGGTCGCGACCCGCGGCCAGCTCGATCCCGCGCGGAGCTCGACGTCGTGGTCCGCCGGGTCCACGTCGTACGGCGCCTCGCCCTCGACGTAGAGCGTCCACCCACGCAGCATGGGAGGTCGGCAGCGGCGTCGCAGCGCGTCGAGGAACGCTGGGCGGCCAGAGGTGCTGGTGCACGTCGACGGAGCCTGGGGAAGCGGGCATGTGGTCAATACCTCATTAAGTCAAGCTAAACTACTTGACTAAAGATAGCCGACGACCCCAAGGGACTGCGGGACCTGCGTCGACCGGCGCGTCCTCATGCCGGTCCATCGCAAAATTGGATCGTTCAAGTGATTCTCGGCTACCGTCGGCTCGGGTGCGTGCGATCCGTCGTTTCACCGTCCGTCCCGTCCTGCCCCCGGCGCTGTCCGCGCTGGGCGATCTCGCCGGGAACCTGAGGTGGTCCTGGCACCCGCCGACCCAGGACGTCTTCGTGGAGGTCGACCCCGAGACCTGGGAGTCGACCAAGCACGACCCGGTCAGGCTGCTGGGTGCGGTGAGCCCCGAGCGGCTGGAGGAGCTGGCGGCCGACCAGGGCTTCCTCGACCGCCTCGGCGCGGCCAAGGCCGACCTGGACGCCTACCTGGGCGGTGAGCGGTGGTACAGCCGCCGGGCCGGCGACGACGCGCCGACGCGGATCGCCTACTTCTCCCCGGAGTTCGGCATCACCGCGGTGCTCCCGCAGTACTCCGGCGGCCTCGGCATCCTGGCCGGTGACCACCTCAAGGCCGCCAGCGACCTCGGCGTCCCGCTGGTCGGCGTGGGCCTGCTCTACCACGCGGGCTACTTCAAGCAGTCGCTCTCGCGCGAGGGCTGGCAGCTGGAGACCTACCCCGTCCTCGACCCCGACGAGCTGCCGATCCGCCTGCTCCGCGAGGAGAACGGCGCGCGGGCCACGATCTCGATCGCGCTCCCCGACGGCCCGGAGCTGCTGGCGAAGATCTGGGTGGCCCAGGTCGGCCGGGTGCCGCTGCTGCTGCTCGACTCCGACGTCGAGGGCAACCCCGACCACTACCGCGACGTGACCGACCGGCTGTACGGCGGCTCCTCCGAGCACCGGCTGCGCCAGGAGATCCTGCTCGGCATCGGCGGCGTCCGTGCGCTGCGTGTGCACGCCCGGCTCACGGGCGCGCCCGAGCCCGAGGTGTTCCACACCAACGAGGGCCACGCCGGCTTCCTCGGCGTGGAGCGCATCCGCGAGCTCACCGTCGAGGAGGGCGGCCCGAAGCTCGACTTCCCGACCGCGCTGGAGGTCTCCCGCGCGTCGACCGTGTTCACCACCCACACGCCGGTGCCGGCCGGCATCGACCGCTTCTCGCGCGAGCTGATCGAGCAGTACTTCGGCTCCGCCGGCCCGGTCGCCGGCGTACCGCTCGAGCAGATCCTCGGCCTCGGCGCCGAGGACTACGCCGGCGGCGACCCGACCGTGTTCAACATGGCGGTGATGGGCTTCCGCCTGGCGCAGCGCGCCAACGGCGTCTCGCAGCTGCACGGCCACGTGAGCCGCGAGATGTTCCACGGCCTGTGGCCGGCCTTCGACGAGGCCGAGGTGCCGATCACGTCGATCACCAACGGCGTGCACGCCCCGACCTGGGTCGGGCGCGAGGTCTTCGACCTCGCCGAGCGGCACGGCGCGAACGGCGACGCCGACGCGGTCGACTCGTTCTGGGAGGCCGTCGACCACACCCCGTCCGCCGACATCTGGTCGGTGAAGCGCCAGCTGCGCGAGCGGCTCGTGCTCGACGCCCGGCAGCGGCTGCTGAAGTCCGTGCCTGAAGCGCGGGCTTCCCGGCCGCCGAGTGCACCTGGATCGACGAGGCGCTCGACCCCGACGTGCTGACGATCGGCTTCGCGCGGCGGGTCCCGTCGTACAAGCGGCTGACGCTGATGCTGCGCGACCCCGAGCGGCTCAAGCGCCTGCTGCTCCACCCGGAGCGGCCGATCCAGCTGATCATCGCCGGCAAGTCACACCCGGCCGACGACGGCGGCAAGCGGCTGATCCAGGAGCTGGTGCGGTTCGCCGACGACCCCGAGGTCCGGCACCGCATCGTGTTCCTGCCCAACTACGACATCGCGATGGCCCAGCCGCTCTACCCCGGCTGCGACGTGTGGCTGAACAACCCGCTGCGCCCCTACGAGGCCTGCGGCACCTCCGGCATGAAGGCCGCGCTCAACGGCGGGCTCAACCTGTCGATCCTCGACGGCTGGTGGGACGAGTGGTACGACGGCTCGAACGGCTGGGCGATCCCGTCCGCCGACGGCGTCGACGACGTCGACCGGCGCGACGACCTCGAGGCGACCGCGCTCTACGACCTGATCGAGAAGGACGTCGCGCCGCGCTTCTACGACGTCGACGCACGACGGCGTCCCCGGCTCGGTGGATCGAGATGGTCCGCCACACGCTGAAGTCGCTCGGCCCCCAGGTGCTGGCGACCCGGATGGTCCGCGACTACGTCCGGCAGCTGTACACGCCGGCGGCGGTCACCGGCCGGGCGCTGAACTCCGACTACAAGGGCGCCACCGAGCTCGCCTCCTGGAAGAAGCAGGTCCGGGCGGGCTGGGGCGACGTCCGCGTCGAGCACGTCGAGAGCCATGGCGTCGGCGACAACCCCGAGGTCGGCTCGGTGCTGACCGTGCGGGCGTTCGTCGCCCTGGGGTCGCTGACGCCGGACGACGTCGCGGTCGAGGTCGTGCACGGCGTCATCGACGGCGACGACGACCTGGTCGACTCCACCGTCACCCGGCTCGAGCTGGCCGACAGCTACGACGGCGGCCGCTACCGCTTCGACGGCGAGGTCCAGCTCAAGCGCGGCGGTGCCTTCGGCTACTCCGTCCGGATCGTCCCCCGCCACAGCGTCCTCGCCTCCGTCTCCGAGATGGGCCTGGTCGCCCTCCCCTGACCCGAAGTGGGAGTTTGGTCAGGCCGCAAGTGGGAGTTTGTCCGCGCCCAGGTGGGAGTTTGTCCGGGCCGAAGAGGGACTCGGTCACGACGTGCTCCGCTCGAGTCGGGACACTCGACTGACGAAGTCCCACCTCGACCCTGACGAAGTGCCCACCTCGACCCTGACGAAGTGCCCACCTCGGCGCTGACAAGGGCCCACTTGGTCAGCCTTCGCGGACCACGACCACGGTGCGACCGTCGAGGGTCATCGACTCGCCGGGGGAGACCGCGGTGCCCGGCGAGTGCTCGGGGCACGTCGACACCACGACCTCGCCGTCGCGCAGCCAGCCGTCGGTCGGCATCGTCACCTTGACCGGGTCGGCCTCGGCGTTGAGCCAGATCAGGAACGACCGGTCCCACTGCTGCTCGCCCCGGGGGCCGGGGGAGCGGAGCGGGTCGCCGGTGACCAGCATCCCGACCACGCACAGCTCGTTGTCGGCCCAGTCGTCGCCGGTCATCTCCCGACCCTCGGGGTGGACCCAGGTCAGGTCCTTGCGACCGCCCTCGATCGTCGGGCGCCCCTCGAACCAGTGCCGCTGCCGCAGCGCCGGGTGCTCGCGCCGCAGCCGCAGCGCCGCCTGGGTGATCTCGAAGACGTCGAGCCACGCGTCGTCGGCCCGCCAGTCGACCCACGACGTCGCGTTGTCCTGCACGTAGGGGTTGTTGTTGCCACCCTGCGTCCGCCCGCGCTCGTCGCCCGCCGTGATCATCGGGACGCCGTTCGACAGGCAGAGGGTCACCAGCAGGTTCGCCGCCGTACGCCGGCGCAGGGCGGCGACCTCGGGATCGTCGGTCTCGCCCTCGACGCCGAAGCTCTGCGACCGGTTGTCGTCGGAGCCGTCGCGGTTGCCCTCACCGTTGGCCTCGTTGTGCTTGACGTCGTAGGAGACCAGGTCGCGCAGCGTGAAACCGTCGTGCGCGGTCACGAAGTTCACCGAGGCGTACGGCGACCGCCCGTCGTCGGCGTACAGGTCCGACGAGCCGGCCAGCCGGGTCGCGACGGTCCGGATCCCGCTGGACCGTCCCCGCCAGAAGTCGCGGACCGTGTCGCGGTACTGGTCGTTCCACTCCACCCACCCCGGCGGGAACTCGCCGACCCGGTAGCCGTCCATCGAGGTGTCCCACGGCTCGGCGATCAGCTTCACGTGGCGCAAGGTCGGGTCCTGCCCGATCGCGGTCATCAGCGGCGACGCCATGTCGACGTCGTGACCGGTGCGCGCCAGTGCCGATGCCAGGTCGAAGCGGAAGCCGTCGACGTGCATCTGCGAGGTCCAGTAGCGCAGCGAGTCGAGGACGAGCCGCAGGGCGAACGGGTCGGAGGTGTTCACGGTGTTGCCGCAGCCGGTGATGTCCCAGTAGGTGTCGTCGCTCTCCGGGAGCACGGGGAGATCGCCCGGTCGGCGGTGGTCCACCCGGTGGTAGAACGCGCGGTCGTCCAGCCCCCGGAACGACAGCGTCGGTCCGGTCGCCTCGCCCTCGGCGGTGTGGTTGTAGACGACGTCGAGGATCACCTCGATCCCCGCCGCGTGGAGTGCCTTCACCATCTCCTTGAACTCCCGCACCTGACCACCCCGGTCGCCGGACGAGGAGTACGCCGCGTGCGGGGCGAAGAAGCCGAGCGTGTTGTACCCCCAGTAGTTCGCCATCCCGCGGGCCATGACGTGGGGCTCGCTCGCGAACTGCTGCACCGGGAGCAGCTCGACCGCGGTCACCCCGAGGTCGCGCAGGTAGTCGGTCACCGCGGGCGTGGCCAGCCCGGCGTACGTGCCACGGAGATGCTCGGGCACCCGGTCGTGCAGGGCGGTCATGCCCTTCACGTGCAGCTCGTAGATCACGGTGTCGCGCCAGCGCGTGTAGGGCCGGTGGTCGTCGCCCCAGTCGAAGCCCGGGTCGTGCACGACGACCCCCTTCGGGACGTACGCCGCGGAGTCGAGGCGGCTGCGGCGCGTCGGCGACGTCACGTCGTAGCCGTAGATCGCGGGGTCGTCGGCGAGCCCCCCGCTCACCGCCCGGGCGTAGGGGTCGAGCAGCAGCTTGTCCGGGTTGAAGCGCAGGCCCAGCTCGGGAGCCCACGGCCCCTCGGCGCGGTAGCCGTAGCGCGTGCCCGGCTCCACGCCCGGCACGGCGCCGTGCCAGATGCCCAGCGACAGCTCGGTCAGCACGTGCCGTGTCTCGTGGTCCTCGTCGTCGAACAGGCAGACCCACATCCGGGTGGCCTCGGGCGCGCGGACCGCGAAGTTCGTGGCCTCCGGGTCGTACGACGCCCCCAGCGGCCAGGTCCGCCCCGGCCACACCGGCGCGCTCTCGCCGGGTCGGCGCCAGGTACCAGGGGTCACCGGCGACATTGTTCCCGACGCTCGGCAGAATGCCGGAGAAACCCCCGTTCCCCGGTGGTCGAGCCTGTCGAGACCGTTCGTCGGTCGAGCCCGTCGAGATCACCTCCTACGGAAAGCAGGAGACATGGCGGAGTTCGTGCGGCTCGAGGTCGAGGACGGCGTCGGCACCATCCGGCTCGACCGGCCGAAGATGAACGCCCTCAACGTGCAGGTCCAGGAGGAGATCCGGGCCGCCGCCGCCGAGGCGAGCGCCCGCGACGACGTCAAGGCCGTCGTGGTCTACGGCGGCGAGCGGGTCTTCGCCGCGGGTGCGGACGTCAAGGAGATGGCCGACATGTCGTACGTCGACATGGTCAAGCGCTCCGGTGCCCTGCAGTCGTCGTTCACCGCGGTCGCCCGCATCCCGAAGCCGGTCGTCGCGGCGATCACGGGCTACGCCCTGGGCGGCGGCTGCGAGCTGGCGCTCTGTGCCGACGTCCGCTTCGCCGCCGACGACGCGACCCTGGGCCAGCCGGAGATCCTGCTCGGGATCATCCCCGGCGCCGGCGGCACCCAGCGCCTGACCAGGCTGATCGGCCCGAGCCGGGCCAAGGACATCATCTTCAGCGGTCGGTTCGTGAAGGCCGACGAGGCACTCGCGATCGGGCTCGTCGACCGCGTCGTCCCCGCCGACCGGGTGTACGACGAGGCGGTGGCCTGGGCGCGGCAGTTCAGCGCGGCCGCGACGTACGCCCTGCGGGCCGCCAAGGAGTCGATCGACCAGGGCCTGGAGGTCGACCTGGACAGTGGTCTGGCGATCGAGCGCCAGCAGTTCGCCGCCCTCTTCGCCACCGAGGACCGCCGGATCGGGATGACGTCGTTCGTCGAGAACGGACCCGGGAAGGCCGAGTTCCAGGGTCGCTGAGTCCCACCGACGTGCTGGCCGACCTCCTGCGCGGCGAGCGTGCCCTGTGGGATCCTCGGGCCCATGGCAGGCAGGACCTCCCGGGCCGACGAGCCCGGTGACGACCAGGTCGAGGAGCCCACGGTCGACCGGGCGGCTCAGGCGAAGGCGGCCGCCAACGCGGTACGGGCCCGGGTCGCCCAGGTGGTGTGGATCCTGTGCGCACTGGCGGCGCTCGTGCTCGCCGTCGGCGCCCTCTGTATCGCGCTCAAGGCGAACGCCGACAACTCCCTGGTGAAGTTCTGCATCGACACCGCGGACAAGCTCGACCTGGGCGTCTTCTCCCGGGTCGACGGTGTCGCCCACTGGAAGGGCCACACCCACTCCGCGCTGACCAAGAACGCCTTGGTCAACTGGGGTCTGGCGGCGGTCGTGTGGCTCGTCGTCGGCCGGATCGTGGAACGCGTCGTCCGGCCCTGAGGCGGAGTTCCTGAGATTCCGCTCAAATCACACGCCGCGCCGCCGGGGGACCCTGGCATTTGTCCGGGGGGTGTGATGAGGTGCATGGCGCGGGGCCGGGGAGCGCCCCGCCCGATCTCGATTCCCCTGGAGGGCAACCCAGATATGACTGTTCGTTCCACGCAACTCAAGCTCATCGGTGCCGCCGGCGCGGCCGCACTGACCATCACCGCGATGGCCTCTCCGGCCCTCGCCGCCGGATCCACGGCCTCCGCCGCGTACACGTGCACCACGCAGTTCGGTCCTGCTCACCCGACGGCCGACTACACCGTCAAGGCGGTCGGCTCGAAGATGGCCGTGGGTCAGCCCGTGGGCACGACGGCGCTCTTCACCCTCGACGCGGCGACGACGGGCCTGGCCACGGCCGGCCTGGGCTGGAAGACGTTCAGCGGGAGCATCGTGACCGCGCCCTCGGCGACGCAGGCGGGTCTGAGCCTGAAGTTCCCCAAGACCGCGCTGGGCAACGGCACGGCCGGCTCCACCAACGCCAACGCCAAGGGCTCGACGCTGACCGGGACCAAGACCGGCGCGTTCACCTACAAGCTCGGCAACCTGGGCAAGGTGACGCTCACCGGGTACGACGCGGCGGGCAAGAAGCTCGGCGACGTCGTGTTCCCGACCCCGGGCACCACCGGCAAGTGCATCAACGACGCCGGCACCACGACGCTGATGAGCGGCGCGACCGCCGTGACGACCAAGGTCGTCAAGGACGCGTCGAAGACCAAGGAGTCCGCGTCGTACGCCGCCAAGAAGAAGAGCGCCACCAGCACCGCGAAGGTGAAGGCGCGCTACGGCACGGCCGCCACCGGCAAGGTGACGTTCACCCTGAAGAAGGGCACCCACAAGGTCAAGACCCTGTCGGGCAAGGTGAACAAGAAGGGCATCGCCAAGGTCGTCTTCAAGGGCGTCAAGGCGACGGGCAAGTACTCCATCACCGCGAAGTACGCCGGCAGCAAGACCCTCAAGGGCTCGTCCGGCAAGGACGCGTTCACGGTCAAGTGACCGACTGAGCAACGACGTCGAACGGCTCCGGTGTCCCGAGCACCGGGGCCGTTCGCATGCCCGGAACCTGCCGTGCCGCGCCTGCGGGCGTGCCCCGGACCGTGACAGTGACACTGTGAGGGATGCCACCGCGGCCTGAGTACCTGTGCTCTCGCGCATCCCGGTAGCGTGACGAGCACACCATCTGACGGAGAACACAGGAGGGCCGTCCAGGCCATGAAGATCGCTGTCTGTGTGAAGTACGTGCCCGACGCCACCGGAGACCGGCACTTCGAGGACGACAAGACCGTCGACCGGGTGGGCGTGGACGGGCTGCTGTCCGAGCTCGACGAGTACGCCGTGGAGCAGGCCCTCCAGATCAAGGAGAAGGCCGAGAACCCCGACGACGTCGAGGTCACGGCGCTCTGCGTGGGGCCCGAGCAGGCCGTCGACGCGGTCCGCAAGGCGCTGCAGATGGGTGCCGACAAGGGCGTCCACGTGGCCGACGACGCGATCGCCGGCTCCGACGCGATCGCCACGTCGCTGGTGCTCGCGAAGGCGGTCGAGAAGGCCGGCGGCGACGGCGGCTACGACCTCGTGATGTGCGGGATGGCCTCCACCGACGGCTCGATGAGCGTGGTGCCGGCGATGCTCGCCGAGCGGCTCTCGCTGCCGCAGCTGACGCTTGCCTCGAAGGTCGAGACCCAGGGCGACCAGGTCCGGATCCAGCGTGACGGCGACGTCGCGACCGAGGTCGTCGGCGGCACGATGCCGATGGTGATCTCGGTGACCGACCAGTCCGGCGAGGCCCGCTACCCGTCGTTCAAGGGGATCATGGCGGCCAAGAAGAAGCCGCTCGAGACCCTGTCCCTGTCCGACCTCGGTGTCGACGCCGGCGACGTGGGCCTGTCCGTGGCCTGGACGTCGGTGGAGGACACCACCGCGCGTCCGCCGCGCGAGGCGGGCGAGATCGTCAAGGACGAGGAAGGGGCGGGCGCCAAGGCGCTGGCCGACTTCCTCGCCACCAAGAAGTTCATCTGAGCCGAGAGCACTCGAGGAGCAGCAGAGACATGAGCGAGATCCTGGTGGTCGTCGACCACGCCGAGGGTGCGGTCAAGAAGCCGACGTACGAGATGCTCACCCTCGCGGCCCGCATCGGCGAGCCGTCCGCGGTCTTCATCGGGCCCCAGGGCAAGGGCGCCGAGGTCGCCGAGGCCGTGAAGAAGTACGGCGCGGCGAAGGTCTACGTCATCGACGACGAGGCGCTCAAGGGCTACCTCGTGGCGCCCAAGGCCGAGGCGCTGCAGCAGCTGATGGAGAAGACCTCACCCGGGGCTGTGCTGATCGCCTCGTCCGCCGAGGGCAAGGAGATCGCCGGCCGGCTCGCGATCAAGACCGACTCGGGGCTGATCACCGACGCCGTCGACGTCGAAGAGGGACCGGTCACGACCCAGTCGGTCTTCGCCGGGAACTACACGGTCAAGGCCAAGGTCACCAAGGGCACCCCGATCATCACCGTGAAGCCGAACTCGGCCGCCCCGCAGGAGGCCGAGGGTGCTGCCGAGGTCGAGGAGTTCTCGGTGACGGTCTCCGACGCCGCCAAGGGGGCCCAGATCGTGGCCTCGCAGCCGCGCAAGGCGACCGGCCGTCCCGAGCTGACCGAGGCCGCGATCGTGGTGTCCGGCGGGCGCGGCACCGGCGGCAAGTTCGAGCCGGTCGAAGACCTCGCCGACGCGCTCGGTGCCGCAGTCGGTGCCTCGCGGGCGGCCGTGGACTCCGGCTGGAAGCCGCACAGCTACCAGATCGGCCAGACCGGCAAGACCGTGTCGCCCCAGCTGTACATCGCGGCCGGGATCTCCGGCGCCATCCAGCACCGGGCCGGGATGCAGACCTCGAAGACGATCGTGGCCGTGAACAAGGACGACGAGGCCCCGATCTTCGAGCTCGTCGACTTCGGCGTCGTCGGCGACCTGCACACGGTGCTGCCCGCGGTCACCGAGGAGGTCAAGCAGCGGAAGGGCTGAGTGACGTCCTGGAAGCCCGGACGGACGGAGTCCGGAGTCCCAGTCGAGGCGGCCTACATCGAGTCCGGACCGTCAGGGCAGGAGCGCGTGGGTCAGGGTGTCGCGGACGTAGCGGCCGTACCTCTCGACCGACCAGCCCTGCCGGAGGACCAGGAGCTCGTACATCTCCGGCGACGAGACCGTGAAGAGCACATCTCCGGCCTCGTCCACGGTGATCCCCGCGCGCAGGCCGCCGAGCGCGGCCAGGGCACGCGCGTTCTCGCGCATCCGGCCCAGCCGCCGGGCATCCATCGCGTCGTACTCCTCGCGCAGGCCCGCATCGGAGCGGGCTGCATCTCGGACCAGCAGCTGTACCGGAATGGCTCGAGGGGCCACCTCGGTCGCGAGCGCGGCCCATCCGGCGACCAGGGTGGGGGCATCGGTGGTTCGAAGCACGTCCGAACGTGCTTCTGCCGACACGGACCCGGCGCCCCGGAGTGCCTGGTCGAAGAGCGCGCGGACCAGGCCCGGCTTCCCACCGAAGGCCTTGTACACGGTCTCGGCCGAGACGCCCGCGCCCTCCGCTACGGCGGTGACCGTCGTCGCGTCGTAGCCGTCGCGCAGCATCAGGCGCGAGGCGACCTCGAGGACACGCTCACGCCTCGCTTGAGCTGCAGCTCGACGACCGGAGCCGTCGTACCGGCGGCCCTTGACGGCACGCGCCACGAGGATCACACTCCTATTCGTTACAACATACTGTAACTAAATTCCGAAGAAGCTGATCACGTGTCACTGCCAGATTTCCTGAGGCGGCTCCGCGACGCCACCAACGCCCACGACGTCGACGGGATCGTCGCGTGCTTCGCCGACGACTACACGAACCTCACGCCCTGCCATCCTGCGCGGGACTTTCGGGGGACCGAGCAGGTACGCCGCAACTGGACCACGATCCTGGCAGGCGTGCCGGATCTGGTCGCGGACGTCGTCGCGTGCACCGTCGACGGCGACTCGATCTGGTCGGAATGGGAGATGCGGGGCACGCGGCGAGACGGCATGCACCACGTGATGCGAGGCGTGATGGTGTTCACCGTCCGCGACGGTCGTGCCCACGGCGTCCGGTTCTACCTGGAGCCGGTCGACCAGCAGACGCTCGACGCCGACGGCGCGGTGGCCGCGGCCGTCGGCGGGACGCCGTGATCGTGGTCGCAGGTGGCACCGGCCGCCTGGGCAGCAAGATCGTGTCCCGTCTGGTCACTGCTGGGCACCCGGTGCGGGTGTTGGCTCGGGGCCTGACCGGCACGGTCCCCGAGGGAGCCGAGCTCGTGCGCGGTGACGTCAGGTCGTCCGACGACGTGGCACGCGCTCTGGAGGGCGCGGAGGTCGTGGTGTCGGCGGTGCAGGGCTTCGCCGGTCCTGGGAAGGTCAGCCCCCGCACCGTGGATCGCCAGGGGAACCAGCGCCTGATCGCCGGCGCGGCACGGGCCGGCGCCGACGTCGTCCTGGTCTCGGTGACCCATGCCTCTTCGGAAAGCCCTCTGGAGATCGCGCGGGAGAAGTACGCCGCTGAGCAGTGTCTCTGCGAAGCTCGGGTGGGGTGGACGGTCGTCCGGTCAGCAGCGTTCGTCGAGCTCTGGGTCGAGATCCTCGAGAAGACCGCCGGTCGTTCCCATCGCCCTGTGGTCTTCGGCCGAGGTGACCGACCGCTGTGGTGGGTCAGCGTCGGGGACGTGGCCGACGTCGTCACCGGCGTGGTGCTCGACAGGAGCGCGCGTGGCAGCACGATCGACGTCGTGGGGCCCGCGGGCCTGACTCTCGAAGAGCTCGCGCAGAAGGTGATGGCGGCGCACGACTGGAGTGGGTCACCACGTCACATCCCGCCCGCTGCGCTGCTGGTGGGGTCTGTGACGGTCGGGGCGCTGGTCCCGTCGATCCGCCGACAGCTACGTGCCGCGCTGGCGATGGACCAGCTCACGCCGGAGACGAGCCCGTCCGCCGAGGGCCGCCGTAGCGTGGACGATGTTCTCGCCGCCTCGGCTGCGACCTAGATTGCTCCCATGGGCGGGGACGTCGACGAGCTGGCGCAGCGGGCGAGGACGGCCTCCCGCGACCTGGCGCTCGCGACCCGCGCCACCAAGGACGCCGCGCTGCACGCGATGGCGGACGCGCTCGACGCGCAGACCGAGCGGGTGCTCGCGGCGAACGCCGACGACGTACGCCGGGCGGAGGAGGCGGACACCGACGCCCCGCTGATCGACCGGTTACGGCTGACCGACGAGCGCGTCGTCGCGATGGCCGAGGGGCTGCGCGACCTGGCCCGACTTCCCGACCCCGTCGGCGAGGTGGTGCGGGGAAGCACCCTGGCCAACGGGCTCGAGCTCCGGCAGGTGCGGGTGCCGTTCGGCGTCGTCGGGATGATCTACGAGGGCCGGCCCAACGTGACCGTCGACGCGGCCGGCATCTGCCTGAAGTCGGGCAACGCCGCCCTGCTGCGGGGCAGCAGCAGCGCCGCCTCCAGCAACGCCACGCTCGTCGAGATCCTGCGCGGCGCCGTCGAGGGGGCGGGACTGCCCGCCGACTGCGTCCAGCTCGTGCCGGCCGACTCCCGCGAGACGGTCAAGGAGCTGATGCGCGCACGCGGGCTCGTCGACGTGCTCGTGCCACGCGGTGGTGCCGGGCTGATCCGGTCCGTCGTGGAGGAGTCGACGGTGCCGGTGATCGAGACCGGTGTCGGCAACTGCCACGTGTACGTCGACGCCGCGGCCGACGCCGACATGGCCCTCGCGATCGTGCTCAACGCCAAGACCCACCGCACCAGCGTCTGCAACGCGGCCGAGTCGCTGCTCGTCCATGCCGACATCGCGGACGTGTTCCTGCCCCGCGTCGTGGCGGCGTTGCAGGAGGCCGGCGTGATGATCCACGGCGACCCCGCGTTCGCGACGTACGACGGGGTCGAGCCCGCCACCGACGACGACCACGCGCGGGAGTACCTCGGTCTCGAGATCTCGGCCGCCGTCGTCCCCGACCTCGACGCGGCCCTCGAGCACATCCGGCGGTACTCGACCGGGCACTCCGAGGCGATCGTGACCGGCGACCAGGCGGCGGCGCGCAGGTTCGTCGCCGAGGTCGACGCGGCCGCCGTGCTCGTCAACGCGTCGACGCGGTTCACCGACGGCGGGGAGTTCGGCTTCGGCGCGGAGATCGGCATCAGCACCCAGAAGCTGCACGCCCGCGGCCCGATGGGCCTGCCCGAGATGACGTCGACCAAGTACGTCGTCACCGGCGACGGGCACGTCCGGTGACCGGGAGCCGGTCGGATACCCTTCACCCGTGACTCCGCTCATCGTCAACCACTGGGTGGTCGGCGGCACCGCCCTCGGCATCCTGCTGCTGCTCATGCTCGCGCTGCTCGTGTTCGGCGCGGGACGCGAGCACAGCTGAGTGCCCCGATGATCGCGCCGTGACCGGCCGATGACCGACCGATGACCGACCGGGCCCGCCGGGTCGGGGTGATGGGCGGCACGTTCGATCCCATCCACCACGGCCACCTCGTGGCCGCCTCCGAGGTGCAGTCCTGGTTCGACCTCGACGAGGTCGTGTTCGTCCCGACCGGAGCCCCGTGGCAGAAGGCGGACCGCCAGGTCACCGCTGCCGAGGACCGCTACCTGATGACGGTGATCGCGACCGCGTCCAACCCCCGGTTCTGGGTGTCCCGGGTCGACATCGACCGCGGCGGTACGACGTACACCATCGACACCCTGCGGGACCTGCGCCAGGCCTTCCCGGACGCCGAGCTGTACTTCATCACCGGCGCGGACGCGCTGGCCGACATCTTCACCTGGCGTGACGTCGAGGAGCTGTTCGACCTGGCGAAGTTCGTCGGCTGTACCCGCCCCGGCTTCGTGATGGACGCCGAGACCCTGGGCAAGATCCCGAGCGACCGGGTCACCATGGTCGAGGTGCCGGCGTTGGCGATCAGCTCGACCGACTGCCGCCGACGTACGATGCGGGGCGAGCCCGTGTGGTACCTCGTGCCCGATGGCGTCGTCCAGTACATCGCCAAGCACCAGCTGTACCCGCGTCAGTCCACCGTCCCCTCCGAAAGTTCTGCATGACCGCCACCGACCACGCTGTCTCCCTCGTCCACACAGCCGCGCGCGCGGCGTCCGACAAGCTGGCGCAGCACATCCTGGCCTTCGACGTCAGCGACGAGCTCGCGATCACCGACGCGTTCCTGCTGGCCTCGGCCACCAACGACCGTCAGGTGAAGGCGATCGTCGACGAGATCGAGGACAAGCTCCGCGAGCTGGGCGAGAAGCCGATCCGCCGCGAGGGCGAGCGCGACGGGCGGTGGGTGCTGATCGACTACGGCGATGTCGTCGTCCACGTGCAGCACGAGGAGGAGCGGCAGTTCTACGCCCTCGAGCGGCTGTGGCGCGACTGCCCCCTGATCACGCTGCCCGCCGACGTCATCAGTGCCAACGCCGGCTGAGCGGGGCGTGGCACGCCCGTCGGTTCACCAGGCCCGCACGCTCGTCCTGCTGCGGCACGGCGAGACCGACTGGAACCTCACCGGTCGGGCGCAGGGGCATGCCGACGTGCCGCTCAACGCGACCGGCCACGCCCAGGCCCGCGCGGCCGCCCGAGCGCTCGCGGGCTTCGGTGCGGTGCGCCTGTGGTCCAGCGACCTGATCCGGGCCACCCAGACCGCCGAGCACGTCGCCACCGCCACCGGGCTCCCGATCGAGAAGGACGCGCGACTCCGGGAGTACGACGTGGGCGAGCGTTCCGGGCTGACGATGGCCGAGTTCGCCGTCGAGTTCCCCGAGGAGCACGCGTCGTGGTCCGACGGCTCCGCGCGCCGGTTCGTGCCCGGCGAGGAGACCACCGACCAGGTGCGTGACCGGGTCCTGCCGGCCGTCCGCGAGTGCCTCGGTGCCCTGAGGCCCGGTCAGACGGGGATCGCGGTCCTCCACGGCGCCTGCCTGAAGGTCGGTCTGCTGGCCCTGCTCGGCTGGCCCTGGGAGCTCGGACGGTCGCTGCAGGGCATGGAGAACTGCGGCTGGACGGTCCTCACCGACTCGGGCCGGCAAGGCGGCGTCCGGCTCACGTCGTACAACGCGCGGGCGACCGACGTCGTGCACGGGCCCGATTTCGTCCCGGACGGGCCGGTTGGCTAACATCTCCGAGTTGCCTGCCCCTGCGTGACCGGGGCTGGACGCCGCGGGGCTGTGGCGCAGCTGGTAGCGCATCTGCATGGCATGCAGAGGGTCAGGGGTTCGAGTCCCCTCAGCTCCACCGAGTACGACGAGGGCCGCTCCCGGGCGGCCCTTCCGCACGTCAGGCCCACGTCCTCCGGAGCCGGAGCCAGCCGAGGGCCGCGACCAGCGTGGTCGTCACGACCAGGCCCGTCGTCAGCGCGGGGCTCACCGAACCGTCGTCGCGGTGGCCACGCAGGCTCCTCGTGCTCTGCCACGAGAGCACGGACCCGTCGGCCTGGCCCGACAGCACCGAGCCGCGGGACTGGTACGAGCCGGCTGACAGCAGGGACATGGCCGACCCGACCGACCCCATGGACGCGAACGAGGCGACCGAGCCGATCGAGAGCACCGACCCGGCGGAGCCGATGGAGAGCACGGAGTCGGTGGAGGCGATGGAGAGCACCGAGGAGCGGGAGCGGACGGACCACCTGGTGGGCACGTCCCCATCGTCGTCGACGGGCGAGTCCCGAGGAAGCGCCGCGCGTGGGTGTGGATCCCACCCAGCGCGACGTCCGCCCCTCGGTGTGTGTCTCGAGCCCGAGCACGTGTCCGTCGTCGCCGGTCCTCCCAGCGGGGAAACCCCGCCCCGCTCTCCGCGGGCGGCGTACAGACGTACGCCCCGCGGTGACGGGGGACAGCCGACGGGGCGCACGCACCGCTCGGGCCTCAGGGTCCGGGAGGCTCGGTCAGGCTACGCCATCGCGGTCACGGGTAGAACTGCCGTGGCCGCGGCGACCGAGCTCGCGTCGACGACGGGGGCTGCCCGCGCTACTCGGTCGGGGCCCAGGACGCGGTGAGAGCGCTCAGGGCAGCGTGGTCCTCGACCGTCTCGCGGGCCACCTCGGTGAGCCGCCGCCGGTGGGTCCGCGCGTACCGGCGGATCACCTCGAACGCCTGGTCGACGCCGATGTCGAGCGCTCGAGCCACGGCGCCCTTCGCCTGCTCGATCACCACCCGGCTGTTGAGGGCGAACTGGAGCTGCTCGGTGAGCTCTTCGGCACGGCGCAGGGCCCGTTCCTGCATCAGACCGATCGTGGCGACGTCCGCGAGGGCTCGAGCGACCCGGCGTTCCTCGTCCTCGAGCGGGGTGGGCTCGGCACGGAAGGTGTTCATCGCCCCGATCACAGTGTCTCGAAGACGCAGCGGGAAGCAGTGTCCGGCCGCGAACCCGAGCTCCGCCGCATGAGGGGCGAAGACCGGCCAGCGTTCGCCGGCTGATGCGATCACCACGTCGGCGACCTCCTCGCCCGTGCGGAAGGCGTCGAGGCAGGGGCCTTCGGCGTTCTGGAGCTGGAACAGCTCGAGCAGGCGGGCGTCCTCGCTGGACGCGGCCATGAACCGGAGGTTTCCCTCGTGGTCGGCCAGCATCAGGCCGACGGCACTGCTCGTGGTGATCTCCGCCGCGCTGACGGTCACCCCGTGCAGGAACTCCACGATGTCGAAGTGCTCGACCAGGGTGTCAGCGACCTCGACGAAGAGATCGGAAAGACGGCTGCTGCTGATCATCAGGAATCACTCTCTCTCAGTGACAGGGTAATTTCCGAACGGCTCGTCTGCACTCAGTCCCCTCCGAGCAGGGCGATCCGCTCGCCGGCCAGGATCAGCCGGGCGATGTCGAGCAAGGGCACGCCTCGGCTGAAGGCGTGCGCGCGCATCAGGGCCAGGGCCTCGGCGAGGCCGATGCCGAGGTCGACGGTCACCATGCCCTGGGCCTGGTGGATCTCGACGCGACGCTCCATCGCCTTCATCAGGCCGCGGTCGTCGAGCAGGGCGGCGGCCGAGTCGGTGGGCGTGTCGATGAGGCACCCCGTCGCGACCTCTGCCAGCACCAGCGCCACGGAGACCTCGAGCGCGGAGAGCGAACGCGCACTGGCGCTGTAGGCCTCCATGACCCCGAGCCGGACCGCACCCGCGTGCAGAGGAAGGGCGTACGACGCACGGATGCCCTCGTCTCGGATGGCCGTGACGTAGCCGGGCCATCGGGACTGCCCGGCGCCCAGCAGGTCGGGCACCAGCACCGGCCGGGCGTTCGCGAACGCCTCGAGACAGGGGCCCTCGCCGACCTCGAACGGGATCTCGCCGAGGCGGCGGCTCACGTCGTCGGAGCTGCCGAGCACGACCGGGTCGCTGGTCCCGGTGATCACCTGCACGGCGGCACCGGCCAGGGACAGCGACGAGGTGAGAGCGCGGCAGACGCGCTGCAAGGCCGAGGGAAGGCCGGCCAGGTTGTCGTCGACGACGGCGTCGGCCAGGGCCCGGCGAGCCAGATCGCGGGCACCCGGAGCACTCTCGTCGGGCGCGGTCGGCGCGTCGTGCGCGTTCACGGCGACCCGCTTCCCGGCGTACGACGATCGGACCCGCACTGTATCGCCCTGGCTCCGGGCTCCGCCGACCTCACGGGTGGCTCCCTGGTGGTCGGACGCCGGCCGCGATACGGTCATGGCTCGCACCCGGACCCAGTGCCGACACGCGCTACTCCTGTACGACGGGGGAGCGTGGCGCCTCGGCCGGGCTCGACCACCAGCTCCCCGGGGCGCCACGTCCGGCGTTCCCGGACTCGGTAATCTGTGCGGCGTGGAGCTTCCCTCTCTTCGTGCGTTGATCGGCGGCGTGCTCGTGGTGGCCGTCGCGGCAGGTTTCGAGTTCGAGCAGCCCTGGGTCTTCATGGGCGCCCTCGTGCTGTTCCTGGCCTGGTGCGGATACATGCTGTTGGCCCCGGACGAGCGCTGACCGGCGTGGTCCGGCCGGTGCTCGCGGCCACCGGCGCGATCGAGCGCGAGCCCGCCCGCCGCTGGCCGAGAGTCACGTGATGGCGCTGTCCGCGGACGTGCTCGACGCCATCTCCTCTCTCGAGGACGGCTACGCCGCGCTGCTCGCCCGCGTCGTCGAGGGGCTCGAGGACGACGACCGGGTCCGGGCCGTGTGGCTCGGTGGCTCGGTCGGCCGCGGGGTGGCCGACGCGGGCAGCGACCTCGACCTGGTCGTGACGGTCACCGACCCGAGCGCCTTCCTCGACGCAGACGTCTGGACGACCGTCGGTGCCGTGATCGCTCTGCCGATCCCCGGGGTCGCCGGGTGGGCGTTCACCACCCGCGGCGGCCTGCGGGTCGACGTGCTGCTCGAGACGCCGGACGAGGTCGCGGGCTCGGCGTACACCCAGCGCGTGGCGGTGCTCGACCGCGACGGTCTGACGCCGCGTGACCGGTCGGAGGACGACGGCCGTGGGCCGAGGACCGAACGGATGGAGGCGATCGCCACCGAGGTGCTCCGCCAGTGCGCGATCTTCCCGGCGGCCGTCGTGGCCCGGGAGGACTGGCTCCTCGGTCAGGTCGCCGTCCACAACCACGCGCGCCTGCTGTACGACCTCTTCGTCGAGTCGAACCAGCCGCTGCCGCCGATGGGCGTGAAGCAGTGGAGCAGCCGGCTCACGCCCGAGCAGCGGGCCGTGCTGGCCGGGCTGCCGGCACCTGCCGCCGAACGCCGGTCGGTGATCGTGGCCATGACCGCTGTGCGCGACGCGATCCGCACGCACGGGCGCGCGGCTCTGGAGAGGGCCGGAGGCGTGTGGCCGAGTGAGGCCGACGACGCGATGGCGGCGTACTGGGAGCGGCACGGCCTCTGAGGCTCACCCGCGTCGGTGAGCCTCCTCGAAGTGGGCCCGCAAGGTGTGGCTGCCGTACGCCGGAGCCACCAGGTCGGAGGTCGTGGCCGCGAGCAGGAACTGCACCGGGCCGTGCACGCGGTCCCGCGTCACCCCGGCCAGCCCGCGAGCGGCGAGCCCACCGCGCCCACCGGTGTGCCGCGGACGCGGCGACGGCTGCCGGCCACGTCGCACGCCAGCTCGGCGACCTGACGGTGCGTGAACGTCTCGGGACCGCCGACGTCCACCGCCCGGTCCCCGTCTGCGATCGCATCGGCGCACACCACCGCCAGGTCGGCGCCCGAGATCGGGTTGATCCGTGCTCGTCCGTCGCCGACCAGCCAACAGCGTCCGCGTTCGGCCATCCGCAGGTAGGACTCCATGTCGGAGAAGAAGCCGGTCGGACGGATGACGGTGGGGGCCAGGGACCCCTCGCGCAGGGCCTGGACGAACCGCTCCTTGGCGTCCGCCAGCGGCACGGTCGCCGGAGTTCCTCTCCACGGAAGACAGAGCGTAACCGAACGCCGACGCCCCCGCGCGCTCCGCCTCACGGAGCAGCCGGAGGTTGGCGCCGAGGTCGACCGTCTCGTAGGTCGACCCGCGTCGCGGACGCGTCACCCCCAGTGCGGATACCACGACGTCGACGCCGTCGGCGACGCCGTCGAGCCCACCCGGCTCGGTGGCCGCACCGACGACCACCTCGGCGGCCGAGGACACCACCGCCGACTGGTCCGGTTCAGCGGACCAGGGCGCGCACGACGTACCCTCGCCCGGCGAGGCTCGTCGACGAGGTATCGGCCGGGTAGCCCCGTAGCCCGCCGACGAGCACCCGCGCACACCCGGGCCGCACCGCGGCGAGTCCGGCTCCGCCCAGGAGTTCCCGAGCGGGTCACGACGGAGCCTCAGGTGATCGTCATCCCGCCGTCGACGGCGAGGGTCTGGCCGGTGATGTAGCCGGCGGCGTCGGAGGCCAGGAAGACCACGGTGGCGGCGAGCTCGGCGGGGTCGCCCGCCCGGCCGGCGGGCACGCGGTGCGCATCCGGTCGAGGTAGCCGTCGGGATACTGGTCGGTCATCTCCGAGGCGAAGAACCCCGGCGCGAGCGCGTTCACCCGGATCCCCTTGCGGCCGGTCCACTGCTGCGCGAGGTCGCGGGTCATCCCGATCAGGCCGGCCTTGGAGGAGGAGTACGCCGCCTGGGGCAGGCCGGCCGTGGTCAGCCCGAGCACCGAGGAGATGTTGATGATCGAGGAGCCGGGCTGCATCACCCGGCCGCACGCCTGTGCCATCCAGTAGCACCCGTTGAGGTTGACGTCGATGACCGACCGGAACTGCTCCGGGGTCTCCTGCGTGGCGGGACGGCGGTCCCGACGCCGGCGTTGTTCACCAGGACGTCGACCTTCCCGAACGCCTCGATCCCCGCCTGCGACCAGCGCCGTGCAGGCCTCCGGGTCGGACACGTCCGTCTCGACCGCGACGCGCGCGCCGTCCGGTGGCCTCCACCAGGGCCGCGGTCTCGGCGAGCCGGTCGGCCCGTCGTGCCCCGAGCACGACGTCGGCACCGCCTCGGCCAGAGCCTGCGCGAACGCCACGCCGAGCCCGGAGGAGGCGCCGGTCACGATCGCCACGCGACCGTCCAGCCGGAACAGGTCGAGGGAGCCCATGGCGGCATCGTAGGGGTCGGGCTGCGTTTCGCCGGCCCCCGACCGGGGTACGTCGCATGTCGGTCCCGTAGATCTGTCGGCTCCGGGAGTAACGTGCGTCTGCCTTTCGGACAACTGCCCACGGATGACTCGGAGGTCTACATGGATGTCATGGCGTCGTCGATCCTGCGCATGGACGCGAACTGGGTGGACTACCTGCTGATCGCGCTCTACTTCGTGTTCGTGCTGGGGATCGGGTTGTCGGCCCGGGCCTCGGTCTCGAGCAGCATCGACTTCTTCCTCTCCGGGCGGTCGTTGCCGGCGTGGGTCACGGGCTGGCGTTCATCAGCGCCAACCTCGGCGCGGTCGAGATCATGGGCATGTCGGCGAACGGCGCGCAGTTCGGCATGTCGACGTTCCACTACTACTGGATCGGCGCGATCCCGGCGATGCTCTTCCTCGCCGTGGTGATGATGCCGTTCTACTACGGCTCCAAGGTGCGGTCCGTCCCGGAGTTCATGCTCCGGCGCTTCGGCCCGACGGCGCACCTGGTCAACAGCATCAGTTTCGCCCTCGCCCAGGTGCTGATCGCGGGCGTCAACCTCTACCTGCTCGCCACGATCGTCAACGCGCTGCTCGGCTGGAACATCTGGCTCTCCACCGTGATCGCCGCGATCATCGTGCTCTCCTACATCACCCTGGGCGGGCTGTCGGCGGCGATCTACAACGAGGTGCTGCAGTTCTTCGTGATCGTGGCCGCGCTGCTGCCGCTCACCTACCTGGCGCTGCACAAGATCGGCGGCTGGAACGGCATGCAGGACGCCATGGACAAGGCCGGCACCGGCGGCCAGACCAAGTCGTGGCCGGGCACCGACCTGACCGGCTTCTGCTCGTCGTTCTGGTCGGTCGTCGGCATCGTCTTCGGTCTCGGCTTCGTGCTGTCCTTCGGCTACTGGACGACGAACTTCGTCGAGGTGCAGCGGGCGATGGCGTCCAAGGACATGAACTCCGCCAAGCGCGCCCCGATCATCGGCTCGTTCCCGAAGATGTTCATCCCGTTCATCATCATCATCCCCGGCATGCTCGCCGCGCTGCTGGTGTCGCCGCTGGCCGAGATGAAGGCCAAGGGTGCCGCACCGGGAGGGTGGGATCACCTACAACGACTCGTTGCTGCTGTTGATGAAACAGCTCTGCCCAACGGGCTGCTCGGGTCGCGATCGCCGGTCTGCTCGCGGCGTTCATGGCCGGCATGGCGGCCAACATCTCGGCGTTCAACACCGTGATGAGCTACGACATCTGGCAGACCTACATCCAGAAGGACAAGCCCGACCACTGGTACACGCAGTTCGGGCGCTGGGCGACCCTCGTGGCCACCGTGCTGGCGATCGGGACGTCGTACTTCGCCAGCCAGTTCCCGAACATGATGAACTACCTGCAGACCCTGTTCGGGTTCTTCAACGCACCACTGTTCGCGACGTTCATCCTCGGCATGTTCTGGAAGCGGATGTCCGCGACCGCCGGCTGGACCGGCCTGGTCTCGGGTACGGCGGCAGCGGTCGCGGTCGCGTTCCTCTCCGAGGACGCGTTCGGCTCGGCGAGCACCGGCGTGCTGCACCTGAGCGGACAGGGCGCAGCTTCGTGGCCGCGGGTGCGGCGTTCGTCGTCGACATCCTGGTCAGCGTCGTCGTCACGATGGTGACCCAGCCCAGGGTCGAGTCCGAGCTCCGTGGCCTGGTCTACTCGCTGACGCCCAAGGAGGACCTGCTCGACGAGCACGCCGGCCACTGGTACACCTCGCCGACCAAGCTCGCGGGCATCTCGCTGGTGATGGTCATCATCCTCAACCTGCTCTTCCGCTAGGAGGGAGGCGTCATGAAGAAGGTCAGTCTGTTCGACGTCCGCAACATCGTCGGCGCGCTGATGTTCCTGTACGGCGTGGTCCTGTCATCGCCTCCTTCACCACCTCCGACGCCGACAAGGCGAAGGCCGACGGCATCAACGCCAACCTGTGGGTCGGCCTGGTGCTGCTGGTGTTCGGCGCGCTGATGATCAGCTGGGCGATCACCCGGCCGATCGTCGTCGACGAGGAGCAGCTCGAGGCGGACAAGCGGGCCGTCGAGGAGGCGGCCGGGCGGCGGGTCGACGACGAGGGCGGGGCCGGCGGCGTCGGCTGATGCGTCCGGCCCGATCGTACAGCTCCAGACGCCGGTCGACTGGCGGCCCGGACCGTCCGCGTGATCCGCACTATCCGTCGCGGCCCTCGCCGAGCTCGCCGAGCAGCTCGTCCTGCCAGGCGAACGTCGCTCGGCGCGCGCGCGCAGAGTGTCGCCCTCCAGCAGGGCGGCGACGCGCTCGGCGTACCCCTGCGGGAGGTCCGTGGCGAGGTAGCGCAGCCCGAAGTCGTGGCGGGCGGGGCAGTGCCGGATCCGTAGCAGTCGCACCAGCGCCGCGACGCCGTAGCTGTGGAGCATGGCCACGCCTCGGCGTTGTCGCCGCGGGCGATGGCGCGGTTGACCAGCCACTCCGCGGTCTGTCGCCGAGCCGCGTCTGCTGACGGCCTCGGCGGGGGCGCCCGCCAGCGCCTCCTCGTCGTCGGGTCGCACCGACGAGGCCCTCGGGGTCGTGGACGACGAGCGGCTCTCCGTGACGGCGCCGTCGACGAACCGGTGCTCGTCGGCGAGGTCGGAGACGTGCAGGTCGATGATCCGCGTCGGCCGGTCCATGTCGCCGGCGTCGGGTGTGAGGTTGAGGAAGGCCTGGCGGCCGTCGGGGTACGTCGACTCCGGAGCTCCCAGACCTGGTGCACCTCGAAGTCGCGCCGCGCCGCGTCGAGCAGCCGCCGGTACGTCGCGACCGCCTCGCCCGGCGTCGCCAGCACCTCGACGTCGAGGTCGGAGTGCTCGTCGTACCCGCCGGTCACCGCCGAGCCGCCGACGAAGACCGCGCGGACGTCGGCGTCGTTCTCACCCCGCTCGCGCAGCCAGGTCAGCCAGTCGTCGTACCTGCTGAGGTCGGTCACACTGCGAACCTAGGGCGTGCTCCCGCCCTCAGACCAGGTGTGTGGGGTCGGGTCGCCGGGATCCCCGGTCAGCCGGGGATCCCTGCGCTCAGTAGCCGTTGCAACGCCTACTAAGCGCAAGGAACACCCGCGGTTCTGTTTCAGTGGTGACCGGTGAGGCCTGGCCGAGCGGAGCGTCGCTCCGCGCCCGAACGGCGTCGCCTCGGCCACCCTCCGCGCCCCACGACCTGCGCTCCCAGGGCGCTGGCGATGACCGAGCACGTCGTCCGCTAAGATGGGTGCCATGCACACGTCGTCGCTGCTTCTTGGACAGCCGCGCTGATCGGTATCCCTGATCGCGCGGCCACCCCTCCCTGCGAGGGGTTCCCACATGCCCGAGAAAGCGACGAGAGCTGGGGTCACGCCATGAGCCAGGAACCCACCGCCGTCGCGGTCGACGGTGAGGCCGCGACGTACGACATCGCGGCCGTCGAGGACAAGTGGTACCGCGTCTGGGAGGACCTGCAGCCGTTCCGCGCGAGCGACGACGTGGCGCGGTCGGGGGTGCGCGAGAAGCGCTTCGCCCTGACGATGTTCCCCTACCCGTCGGGCGACCTGCACATGGGTAGCACCCAGAGGTCTTCGCGCTGCACGACGTGATCGCGCGGTACTGGTGGCAACAGGGCTACGAGGTCCTGAACCCGATG
>CAWEJC010000009.1:0-13442 GCA_963809265.1 uncultured Actinomycetota bacterium | reverse complement strand
TTCGTCGGCGGACCCTCGTCGCGTGAGGAGGCGATCGCCGCGCACGGCCGCCGACGTGCCCAGGCGGCGCGGGTGGACGGGCTCGGCTACTGGGCGGCGTACGACGGGGACGAGTTCGTCGGTCTCGTCTGGGCGCGCCCCGCGCACGGTCCGGACCAACCGGACGACCTCACCGTCTGCGACCTGGGCTATCGCCTGCTCCGTCGGTCCTGGGGGAACGGCTACGCGACCGAGGGCTCGAGGGCACTTCTCGAGCACGCCTTCGGAACGGTCGGCCAGAGCCGGGTGATCGCACAGGCGATCGACGCGAACGCCGCCTCTCGCGCCGTCATGGAACGGCTCGGCATGCGCTACGTCCGCACCTTCCGCTCGGAGGGACAGACCGAGGTCGAGTACGAGATGACCCGCGAGATGTGGGAGGTGCCTACGGCATCTGCCTGATGTAGGGGCGTGCGGCTTACGGCGAGGTTCGTGACACGAAGACGTCCGAACCCGACCGAGGAGTCACCATGCACGGCTTCATCAACAGCCCCGCCCTCGCCAAGCTCATCGCCCTGCAGATGGTCGACGAGGAGCTCCAGCCGAGCCGTCGCCGCCGCAGGGGGCGCGTCTCGCTGCGCGCCCACCTCGTCGCTCGCCGTACCTCCGCCGCGGCCACGGCGCCCAAGACTCAGCGCCAGAACGCGACCGGCAAGACCTCGTTGGTCGAGGAGGCGCGCTGAGGGCGCCTCGCAACCAACCCAGCACGGGGGGCAGGACCCGCTGGCACGCGGAGGCGCGCCGCCTCCGCCGGTCGCGAGGTGATCTGTGTGCCCACGCCGCGACCGCCAGCGGGTCGCCCGCGACGCCGGCGTCCTAGCGCGGTCGAATCACCACCGGTCGCACCGTCGGCGGAGTGGCCGGAGGGGTCGAGGCCGGCGGCCACGACAGGTTGAGGCGGCCGCCGACCCCCAGGCTCGTTCCGAGCGGCGGTGTGACGGTCGCGACCTGGCGCCCGTTGACCTCGAGGATCACGGACTCGGGACGCCACGTGCGTCCGAAGTCGTCGGCGATCTGAGGGCTGGTCGGTGTGGGGTCAGGCCCGATCACGAGCTCGCACGACAGGATGCTCGTGAGGCGCAACGTCCCACCTGTGTCGACGGTGAGGCGGTTGGTCTCGCCCGGTTCGAAGTGCGGGATGATCTTGCGAACGAATCGTGCTTGCACAGGCCCCTGGATCGTCGTCATGTAGTAGGGGAACGTCAGCGGGAACACGAACTTCTTGGTGCTGCCGGACGTCGTTCGCGTGTTGACGACGAGGAACACGCTCGGCACGAACCTCGCCTCGGAGGACTCGGCGGTGCGGGTGATGACGGCGAGGGAGTCGACGTCGAGGTGACCGGCGTCCGCCTCGACCGGACCGCTGCCACGCATCCCGTAGCGACGCAGTTCCTGGTCGAGGGTGGGGCGTCCAGGTGTCGTCGTCGCAGCGGAGGACTCCAGGGCGATCCGCTCCTGGGCTTCATGCCACGTGCGCAGTCGAGCAGTCGCGAGGTCGGCGTACGAGAGGGCGCCGGTCGGGTTCGGGTGGCTGACCGACGCGATCAGCGCCCGTTGGATTCGCGCGATCTCCTCGCCCATCTGTTCGACCATCTTCTCGCCGACCGCGTGTCCCTGCGCGAAGTCCCGCATGGTGGCCTTGAGGCTGTCCGGACCGTTGATCTGCGACTCGATCGATCTCACGGTCGCGGGCGGGATGGGGAGGTGTGCTTGGCCCAGGGTGTGGACCGCGACCATGTTGGCCCGCTGGCTCGCACGCGGCGTCTCGCGGATGCGCCGGGCCTCGGCGTCGTCACCGGCCGGCTGCCGGTAGCCCTCCCAGAGGAAGGGCGAGGAGCAGAACGCCGAGTTCGTGTCGCCGAACCCGCAGGGGACGAACAAGAAACCCGGTCCCCGACGCGCCTCGTCACGGTTCAAGGCCGCCACGGCCTGCCGCGTCCAGTAGGTCCATCGACCGAGCAGCCATTCCGAGCGTGTGAGCGCATCGTGGATCACACGGTTGACGTCGGTGATGTCCAGGATGCCGTTGAGCCACCACCCGACCTCGTCGTTCAGCTCGTATCGGAGCAGCGCCTCGACCTTCGAGGTGCTGGACCGGAACGACATCGGGCGGAAGAACCCGAAGTACATGACGACCGCCTTCGGACAGCGTTCCCGCACCCGGATGAGGAGGTCGGTGACGTCGTCGAAGGCGATCCGCCGGATCAGACCGTCGAACGCGCCGACGAACTGACTCCCCGAGTGCTTCTCCGGGTTCACGACCTCTTCAGGCCCCAAGTCGTTGGCACCCCCGTCCACGAGGGCGACGTCGATGGTCCTGCCGAGGGTCGCGGGCAGCATGCTCACCTGAGCGCGCACCGTCGGGAAGGTCGAGGGGACTTCGCCGTACAGCCCTGAAGCCCGGCTCTCGTCCGTCCCGGCGGTGAAGGCGTCCTTGACGCGCACGGGCTGGCCGGTGAAGAGGTGAGGGAAGATGTCGACGAAGTCATGCCGCTCGGCATCGGTCGCGCGGATCTTCGCTCCGGAGCGGGACTTGTCGTAGACGATCGAGGCCGGTTTGCCCCCGGCGAGGATCCCGAAGTTGCGCGTGGCCACGTTCTTGAACTTGTCGGCCTCTCGCAGACCTTGACCCCACATCAGGGAGTCCCCGAAGGCCGCGACCTTGATCTGTGCGGGAGCCGCGAGAAGACCAGGGACTGGTGCCGCTGCGGCTTGGCTTGCGGCGCTGGGCAGGCGTGTTCTCGGTGGCATGTCGGCCTCCATGGCAGGTAGTACCCCGAGAACGTTTCGGTCGTGATCGGGCGACGACGTGCGCTGCCCGGACAAGATGACGACCCCCGACGGTCGTCCACGGTTCCCGCAGGGTCCGGTTCTCTCCGACCACGCCGACCCCGCGACCAGTCGATTTCGGCGTAGCTCGCCCGTCATAGGGAAAGGAGGCCGACCCGTCCGGGTGGCCACAGATGCAGGAGGCCACCATGAGCCCGTCACCCGTCGTCCACGCCGAGATCCGCTCCAGTGACCCGGACGCCACGCGCGCGTTCTTCGGCGAGATGTTCGGCTGGACCTACCCCACCGAAGGCGCCTACCCGGGCTACACGTTCGTCGACACCGGAGTGCCGGACGCGCTCTACACCGCGATCAGCCCGCTCCAGGGGGACACCGACCTGGTCACGTTCTTCATCGGCGTCGAGGACATGGCCGCCAGCATCGACCAGGCCACCAGCCTCGGCGGGAAGGTCGTGCAGGAGCCGGTGGACGTGCCGGGTGTCCGGTTCGCCCTCATCGCCGACCCCCTGGGTCACGTGGTCGGGCTCGCCCAGCAGATGTGAGGCTCAGACGGGCTCCGGCTCCCGGGCCGGAGGAGCGTCCTCCGAGAGCCCGATCCGGCTGTGGAGCCGCGCCAGAGGGCCGGGTGCCCACCAGTTCCAGGACCCGGCCAGCCTCATGAACGCCGGCACGAGCGTGGCCCGGACGACGGTGGCGTCCATCAGTACGGCGAGGGTCAGGCCGGTGCCGAACATCATCATGAACGAGATGCCCGACGTGGCGATCGCCGCGAACACGATCGCCATCAGCAGCGCCGCAGCGGTGACGATGCGACCGGTTCGCCCGAGCCCGACGGCGACGGCGTGCGAGTTGTCCGCCGACGTGCGGCCGGACTCCAGCCAGGCCTCACGGATGCGCGAGAGCAGGAAGACCTCGTAGTCCATCGACAGGCCGAAGGCGACGCAGAACATCAGCAGTGGCATCGTCGGCACCAAGAACCCGGTCGTGGTGAGCTCGGGGTAGAGCCAGCCGAGGTGGCCGTCCTGGAAGATCCAGACCATCGCACCGAACGTCGCCGACAGCGAGAGCGTGTTCAGGACGAGGGCTTTGAGCGGCAGGACGACGCTGCCGGTGAAGAGGAACAGCACCGTGAACAGGGCGACCGCGATCCAGATCAGGGCGTAGGGCAGGGCGCGGTCGAGTGCGTCCAGGCTGTCGCGGTTGTCCGCCGTCGCACCGCCGACCAGGGTGGGCCACGGCGCGTCGGTGCGTTCCACCGCGGCCAGGAGGTCCTTGGCCTCCGGTGACTGTGGGTCGAGGCTCGTGTGCACGGCCAGGTACGTCGCGCCGCCCGCCGCCAGGGATGGGTCCGCGGGGGCGACGGCCCCTCCGTCGGCGTAGGTCCCCGCGGCCGAGTTGACCGCGGTGACGCCGTCGAGCCGCGACAGCGCGTCGGCATAGCTACCTGCCTGGTCCGCGCCGTCGCCGGTGTCGGAGGACACGACGAAGATCGTCGACGAGGCGTTGGAGCCGAACCGGTCACGCAGGTCGTCGCCGACCTGATGTGCCTGTGCGCTGGTCGGCAGCACGCGGTCGTCCGGATAGGCGAAGTGCGCGCCGGCGAACGGGAGGCCGAGGATCACCAGCAGTGCGGTGACACCCAGGGCCACCGGCAGTGCGCGGCGCATCACCGCCGTGGCGAAGCGGTACCAGAAGCTCTGCTCGAGCAGCTTCGGTGTCGGCGCCGGGCGCCGTAGGGCGCGCCGGACTCCGGCCCGCAGGTCGAGCGCGTTCACCCGTGGCCCGAGGAGAGTCAGCAGCGCCGGCAGGAGGACCAGCGCCGCGAGTGTGGCCAGACCGACCACGGCCAGTCCGGCGTACGCGAACGACCGGAGGAAGTAGACGGGGAACACCAGCATCGCGGCCAGGGACAGTCCGACGGTCAAGGCCGAGAACAGGACCGTGCGGCCGGCGGTCTGCATGGTGCGGCGTACGGCGTCGGCGGAGGACGCGCCGTTCGCGGTCTCCTCGCGGTAGCGGCTGACGACGAACAGGCTGTAGTCGATGGCCAGGGCCAGGCCCATCGCGGTGGTCATGTTGAGTGCGTAGATCGAGACGTCCGTGAGCGCGGCGAGCCCTCGCAGGATCGCCATCGTGCCGATGATCGCGCTGAGCCCGACGGCCAGCGGAAGCAGCGCGGCGATCAGGCTCCCGAAGACCCAGATCAGGACCACGACGGTGATCGGGATCGCGATGCCCTCGGCCATCGCGAGGTCGTCCTTGGTCTGGTCGTTGACCTGTTGGTAGGCGTTGCCGATGCCGCCCCCGAGGACGGTGACGCCGTCGCGCTCGCCGGTCAGCGGCTCGGTGACCGCGGCTGCCCGTTCGGGCGCCTCGGCGTCGTCGCCGGCGATGCGGGCGACGACGAGCGCCGACCGACCGTCGGTGCTGCGCAGCGCCGCGGCCTGGCCCTTCGGAGCCGTCCAGTACGACTGCACCTGGCTCGCGTACGGCGAGTCCTCGACGGCCTTGACGACCGCCATTCCCCGGGTGCGGGCCGCGTCCGCGTCGACACCGCTGGAGGACGTGACCTCGATGATCAGGTTGGCGTCGCCGGCGCGGAAGTCCTGCTGGAGGATCTCCTCGGCCTTCGTCGACGATGCGCCCGGGTCGCGGAACCCGCCCGAGGAGAGGTGGTCGGCGGCCGAGCTGCCGAAGACGCCGGCGAGGACGAAGAGCAGGCCGGCCACGACGAGGACACGGCGAGGAGCGGCGATCCCGAGATCGGCCAGTCGGGCGAGCACGGTACCTCCCGGTGGAGTGGAGGTCCGCTAAGTTACCGACGCCAAGTTGGCGTCGTCGACCACGTATTGTCGCGATGCGCGCGCGTCGGTCAGGGCGAGCTCGAACTCCGCGCTGTAGGCGTCGACTGCCACGGGGAGCACGTCTCCGTCGGCGTGGCGCATCAGGCGCAGGGCGCCGCGGTTGTCGCGGAGCATGTCGATGGTGAAGCGGCGTACGGCGACCCGGCGAGCCCAGGTCGCCAGCGCCCCTGCGAGCTGGGCGCCGATGCCGCGACGCTGCCACGAGTCGACCACCGCCACGGCCACGTCGGCGGCCGCGTGGTCGCACGCATGACGGACGAAACGAGCGATGCCGACCGGCCTGCCGTCCGGCAGCTCCGCCACCAGAGCCACGCGGTCGACGCCGTCGACGTGCGTGAGGTGGCAAAGGTCGGTGGTCGTGAGCCGGAACTTGGGGGACATGAAGCGGAGCTCGCGCGAGCGCGCACCGAGACCATCGAAGACGGCGAGCACCGGTGCGGTCTCGCCGTCCTCGAGCGGTCTGATCCGCACGACGTCGGTGCTCACCTGTCACGCCGCCGCGCCGCGCGTCTACGCACGACACGGCTCGTGTGGCGGTCGCCCGGCTGGGCGTTGCGTCGCTCGTCGCTGGACAGGACGTAGGTCAGGGCTGCGGGCCACATGGGAGCTCCTCGGGGTTGATGTCTCTGTGGATACAAGGCCGGCGGGACCGCCCGCACTCCCGTTCGATATGCCTAGGTTTGCCGCTGAGGTACCTCATTTCGGACGGCCTCTCACCGGGGTCGACTGAGGTACTTGCGGGCGCTCGATAGGTTGCGCGGATGACGGATGGCCGCGGCTGGACAACCGCGCTCGGACCCGGTCTCGAGCGTCATCGACACACGCTGTTGGGACTATTGGACTTCTGCGAGACGACGCCGGCGGTCACGTCACTGTCGGTGGGTTGCTCCCTCGGCCGCGGTGCCGCGGACGAGCTGTCCGACGTCGATGCGGCCGTGGGTGTCGATGCCGCGCGGGGCTCGGCCGGTGCTTCACGGGTGCGCGGCGTCGAGCAGGCACTGGTCGACCACCTGGGCGTTGACGAAGCGGTCGACGTGCTGCGTGAGGAGACGTCGAGCACCGAGTTCCTGATCCGGAGGGTGTTCGTCCAGCGCGCCGACGGCGTCCAGCTCGACCTTGCCGTCATCGCCGAGTCGGAGGTACGCCGAGGCGAGGCTGCCCCCGACTTCGTGGCCCTGTACCGGGCGGACGGCGTGCGCGAGGAGCCGCCGATGCCCTCGGCGTACGACGTGTCCGGCGACCAGGTGCGCACCTGGACGTTCCTCGGCTGGCGTGCCCTGCTGGACGCCGACAAGTACCTCCGTCGGGGTTCCGCCTGGGAGGCACGCCAGCGTCTCGAGGAGTGCCGGGACCGGATCTGGCGGCTCTGGGCGACCGCCACGGGAGCGAGCTATCCGTGGCACGGGCTGTCGCAGGTGCTGGACCACGATCCGGCCGCGCTGCCCTCCGGGATCGACGAGACGGTCGCGGGACTCGACCTCGCCGACCTGCGCGCTGCCGTTCTCGCCGCCGCCGACGTGCTGGAGGAGGCGAGCACCGCAGCGGCCGGGCGCGTGCCCGTGGCCCTGCCGACCGCCTTCGCGACCTACACCCGGCAGAAGCTCACGCCCGACGGTGGTTGAGTGTCGCCAGGGCGCCTTCCTCAACCACCGAGGGTCAGCGTGCGCGGTCGTAGACCAGGGCCATCTCGCCGAGGTCGCCGATCTCCTGATGGGCGAGCGTCCACCGCGAGCCGGAGAGGCCCTCGTCGAAGAAGTGCTGCCCGCCGCCGGCGATCTCGGGCGTGATCATGAGGTACAGCCGGTCGACGAGATCGGCCGCGAGCAGCGGCTTGCTGATGCTCGGGCTGGTGTTGATCAGGATGTCGCCCTCGCCGGTGCTCTTGAGCTCGGCCACGATGTCGGCGGCAGGCCCGTTCACGAGACGTGTGCGCTCCCAGGGAGCCTCGGTCAACGTGGTCGAGAAGACGACCTTGTCGGTGCCGATCAGCCACTGGGCGTAGCCGCGGTCGCGAGGGTCGGCGTTCTCGTCCTCGGCCACCTGTCCCCACCAGCCGAGGAAGCCTTCGGCGCTCCCACGTCCGAGGACCGCGGTGGTCGCGCCCTCGTGGATGCGCGCGAGCTGGCCGCGGGCGACGTCGGTGGTCATGTAGGGGATGATCGCGCCGAGGTCTCCGGGGCCACCCGGTCCGTGGTAGCGACCGTCGAGGGAGAGGCTGATGTTCGCGCGGACGAGGCGTCCGGTCGTGTCGGTCATGACGGTGAATCCTTTCCGTTGAGAACGGTGACGAGCTGGTCGAGCACCTGACCCCACCCGGTCTCGATGCCGGCGATCGCGGGAACGGCCTCGACGGTGGTGTCGGTGATGCTGAGGTCGACGTGGAGGTGGGTCCCCTCCGGGTCGTCGGTGAAGGTGACGTCGTACTGGCCGGTGAACATGACGCCGCCGTCCGCGTCGACGACCGAGAGGTCGAACGCGAGCCGGGTTGCCTTCTTCGCGGTCCGCACCCGACCCTCCGAGAGGTAGGTGTGGCCGTCCGTGTCGGCGTACTCGAGCAGGACGCGTCCGCCGCGACGGGGGACCAGGGCACATCGGGTGACGGTGAACGACGGCGGCGCCCACCATGTCGCGAGCAGCTTCGCGTCGACCCAGTGCTGCCACACCGTGTCGCGAGGGGCCGAGAGCGCACGGTCGAAGGTGAAGGACCGTCCGTCCGCCCAGCTGTCGCGATCGGCGCGGGCGGCCTCGGTTTGAATGGCCGCTTGGTAGCGGGTGATCACGTCGCGCTCGTCGGTGTGGTTGCGGGCGGCCTCGACCAGCTCGTGAAGGCGGCGCTCGAGCTCCTCGAGTGTCGCTCCCTCGAGGGCGTACACACGGCGGTGTCCGAGCGGGAAGACCGCGACCACCCCGGCGCGCGCCAGTCGCTGGAGGTGCTTGGTGGCCTGCGGCTGGCGCAGACCGGTCAGGTCGGCGAGCTCGCCGACGGACCGCGGCCGCTCGGCCAGGAGCTCGACCATGCGCCATCGGGCTGCGTCCCCGAGGGCCGCTGTAGTCGTGTCCATGACCACAAGTATTCACACAACAGAATATTCCTGTCAAGGAATATTCCGTAAAGCTCAGTCGGTGTGCTCCAGGAGAGCCGGGACGACGATGTCCCACACCGGCGGCGGAGGCACCTCGTGTCCTACGCCGGGCAGCTCGACGAGCCGCGCGCCGGGGATCGCCTCGGCCAGTGCTTGGCCGTGGGGCAGCGGGAACAGCGGGTCGTCGGTGCCGTGGAGCACCAGCATCGGCGCGATGATCCGGCGTACGTCGAGGGGCTCGCTCCGTCCTCCTCCTGATCCTCCACGTCGCCGCTGACCACGAGCCAGTGGTTGTTGGCGGCGGCCGGGTCATGGCTGCGCGCATGGATCCGGCGAGCCGTCGCGCGCACGCGGGGCTCGTCCAGGCCGAGTGAACCGACGTAGGGACGCTGGCCGGCCACCACCCAGTCGGTGTACGAGTCGGGGTCGCTCCAGTCGGGGTCGGCCGGTGGGTTCGCGAACGACTCGTCGAGGCTCGGGCTCGGACCGGGCAGGTCCGCGTCGACGCCGCCGACCGCACTGGTGTCGGCCAGGGTCAACGTGCGGACGAGGTCGGGACGCCGAATGGCGATCAGCTGGGCGATGCCACCGCCCATGGAGAGGCCCACGAGGTGGACGGGGCCTGTGTCGAGCGCCTCGATGAGTCCCTGGCAGTCACGGCCGAGCTGCCAGCCGCCGTACGCCGGCTTCCCCGCCTCGCCGGTCGTCGACTCACCGGTGTCGCGGTGGTCGTAGCGGACGACGTGACGCCCGCCGTCGGCGAGACGCGTGCAGAGCTCGGTGTCCCACCAGTCCATCGCCGCGGCAGCTCCGCCGACGAGCAGGATCGTCGGGTCGCTCGGGTCGCCGAAGTCGTCGACGCACAGCTCGACGTCGCCCACCCCGAGGAGGCGCCGGGTCACTGGACGGTCGCCATCCCGCGCGCGTCGTGCTCGACGTCCGGCCACGGCTCTCGCGCCCAGACCAGCCCGACGCCGACCGCCCCGCCGATCTCCTCGGCCGCGTCGGCGATCGCCGCCAGATCGTCCCCGACGCCGGCCACGCCCAGCCTCGCCAGGTGGTCGCCGAGCCCGTCGCGGAGGAACGTCGTCAACCAGCCCACCGGATCGGGCGGCATCGCGGTGTCGAACCTGCGCTCACCCGGCTCGCCGTCGGTCATGTCGGGGTGCCAGTGCATGCGGTCGGCCGCCCCCGGGGCGGACTCGAGGAGGTCGATGCGGCACGCGCCCGGCTCGATGGTCCTGGTCCACGACGCGTAGACCGACCCGGCGGCGTTCGTGGTGACCGGCCGGACCTCGATCCGAACGCCGCGCTCTCGCGCGTCCGGCTCGTGCGCGACTGCGGGATCGATGAAGTCGACCCGCAGGACTGAGACGGCCAGTCGGTCGAACACCCACACTCGTTCCATGGCCCGAGCCTGTCACGAGTGACCGACTGGTGGTTTCGAGGCGCTCGCAGAGCTCGCTCCTCAACCACCGTGACCCAGTGACCGACTGGTGGTTTCGAGGCGCTCGCAGAGCTCGCTCCTCAACCACCGTGACCCAGTGACCGACTGGTGGTTTCGAGACGCTCGCAGAGCTCGCTCCTCAACCACCGTGACCCATGACCGACTGGTGGTTTCGAGATGCTCGCAGAGCTCGCTCCTCAACCACCGTGACCCAGTGGCCGACTGGTGGTTTCGAGGCGCTCGCAGAGCTCGCTCCTCAACCACCGTGACCCAGTGGCCGACTGGTGGTTTCGAGATGCTCGCAGAGCTCGCTCCTCAACCACCGTGCGAACCGGCTGCGCCGAGTTCACGCCGCGGCGCGCAGGATCCGCACGCGGATCCGATGCAGCCGGGGCATGAGGCCGTAGATGACGATCGGGACGGCGATGGTCGCGAGCACGAACGTCCGCACGACCTTCGGCTGGCTCGCCAGTGAGTCGCCCAGCGCCAGGTTCAGCACGGTGAGCGTCGGGAAGACGGCCACCCAGATCATCAGCGCGAGCTGGTGCTTGCTGGGCGGCGGGACGGCGGTGGGAGTGGTCGGGTCGCTCATGAGTTCCTCCTGGTGGTGTGACACTCGCGCAGGGCGAGCTGGACGTCGTCGTCCACGAGTTCGGCGTTGATCGCGATCGCCGCGGCGGATCCTTCGCCGGCGGCGGTGATGACCTGGGCGCGCGGGTTGGCGGCGTTTCCGGCCACCCAGACCCCAGGCACGCTGGTGCGGCCGGTCGGGGCGGCCACGACCCAGCCGTCGTCATGGGTCGCGCAGCCGAGGCCGACGAGGAGGTCGGCGTTCGGCACGAAGTCGGGCCGCACGAAGATCGCCGTACGACGGACCACGCTCCCGTCGGCGAGCTCGAGGCCGATCAACGCGTCGTCCTCGACGAGCACCCGGGCGACCGGTCCATCGACGACGGCGATGTCGCGGGCCGCCAGCTGTTCGTGCTCGCTGGCACTCGGAGGGCGGTCCTGGGCGAAGTAGACGACATCGTCCGACCACTGCCGCACGAGCAAGGCGTGCTGGACGGCCTCGGGGCGACCGCCCAGCACTCCGAGGGGCTGGTCGCGCACCTCGTGGCCGTGGCAGTAGGGACAGTGGAGCACGTCGCGTCCCCAGCGCTCGCGGAGTCCGGGGAGGTCGGGGATCGCGTCGCGCAGTCCGGTCGTGACCAGGACGCGACGCGCGGCCAAGGTGGCCCCGCCGGTCAGTCTGAGCTGGAATTCGTCCTCGCGACGGAGGACGTCGCTCACGGTGCCCGCGAGCAGGTGCCCGCCGTACGCCGACACCTCCTCGCGGCCGGCGACGAGCAGGTCGCCCGGGGCCATCCCGTCCCGGGAGAGGTAGCCGTGCACGGCCGCGGCCGGGCCGTTGCGCGGCTCGCCCGCGTCGATCACCACGACGTCGCGCCGAGCCCGGGTCAGGACCAGGGCGGCGGAGAGGCCGGCGGCACCGCCGCCGATGACTGCTACGTCGTACTCGCTCATGTCCACGAGGATCGCCGTCCGATGCTGCAGTGACAACGAGTGTTGCCGTTTCTGGGAATCCTCGGTGGAATGGTGGCGTGACCGACGCGATCAACACCACCCTGGACCTGGTCGGCCCTCGGCTGCGCAAGGTGCGCGAGCTGCGCGGCATCACCCTGACGGACGTCGCCGAACGCACGGGTATCTCGAAGAGCACCCTCTCTCGCCTGGAGACCGGCCAGCGCCGCCCGAGCCTCGAGCTGCTGCTGCCACTGGCGCAGGCCTACCGCGTCCCCCTGGACGACCTGGTCGGAGCACCCGAGGTGGGCGACCCGCGCATCAGGCTCAGAGCGCGCCGGGTCAAGGGGCGCACGGTGCTCCCGCTCACGCGTCACCCGGGCGGCGTCCAGGCCTGGAAGATCGTCATCCCCGCGAGTCAGTCGAAGCCCAACCCGCGCACGCACGACGGTTACGAGTGGCTCTACGTCCTGGCCGGACGGATGCGCCTGGTGCTCGGCGACCAGGACCTCGTGCTCGACGAGGGGGAGGCTGCCGAGTTCGACACCCAGCTGCCGCACTGGTTCGGCAGCACCGGCGATGGTCCGGCCGAGGTGCTCAGCATCTTCGGTCGCCCCGGCGAGCGGATGCACACGCGCGCGACCGCGCACTGACCCTGAACGTGGCGCGGCCCGCCGGACGGGGAACCGGCGGGCCGCAAGGGGGATGGATCAGTGGATCAGTAGAGAGAGACCCCGTAGACGCTGAGGGCCTCGGTGACCGGCTGGAAGAAGGTCGTCCCACCGGTCGTGCAGTTGCCGCTCCCGCCGGAGGTCAGCCCGAGTGCCTTGGTGCCGTCGTACAGCGGGCCGCCGGAGTCACCGCCCTCGGCACAGACGTTGGTCTGGATCAGACCGCTGACCGTGCCCTCGGCGTACCGGACGGTGGCGTTCAGTCCCGTGACGGTGCCGCTGTGGGTGCCGGTGGTCGAGCCGGTACGCGTGACGTGCTCACCCAGGACCGCGTTCGCCGCGGTGAACCCGCCGGGGTGCGTGAGCGACGTGTTGGTGTACTGCACCAACGCGTAGTCGTCGCCGGGGAAGCTGTAGTCCAGGGTCGGGCCGATCACCGTGCTGTGACCGGAGTCGGCGTACCACGTGCTCGCGACCGCACCGCAGTGACCGGCCGTGAGGAAGTAGTAGGTGCTTCCACTGACGACGTTGAACCCGAGCGAGCAGCGGTACTGCCCGCCGTAGATCGCGTCACCACGACTGAGGTACGGCCGGAACGTGCCGGTCGTGTGCTTGATCCGGAGTGCCGAGGCGTCCGGGACCGAGCTGCGGATCTTGGCCACCTCGGCCTGGGAGACGGTCTTGTCGACGGTCACCACGACCTTTCCGGTGGCGGGGTCCTTGTACCAGGCGATGCCGTCGACGCCGGACGCGCGCACGCCGTGCGTCGCGGTGGCGAGCCGGTCGGTTTGGGTCTGGCTCTTGCTCTGGGCCGGCCGCGCGGACGATGGCGCCTGAAGCGCGGCCAGAGCGACCACCAGCCCGACGAGTACGGCGAGCAGGCGGATGGGTCTGATTGTTCTGGTCACTGTTCCTCCCGAGAACGTGAACGTGAATGTGACATCGAGAGACTGACATCGGTCGATGACCGACGAATCACACCAAAGGGTGAGTCGCGCCGACTTTCGCGACGGGGACACCCAGCGGG
>CAWEJC010000008.1:0-332544 GCA_963809265.1 uncultured Actinomycetota bacterium | reverse complement strand
GCCGTACCCGACGAAGACCCCCACCATCACCAGCAGCAGCACCGCCGTCGCCGACCAGGCGACCACGGCCGGGGTCGAGACGACGAACGCCAGCCAGAAGGTCGCGACCAGCATCGTGCCCTGGACCCACCAGCGCAGCGGCACGCTGAGCCGCTCGGAGTAGGAGGCGTCGGGCGGCTCGGGCACGGGCACGGCGCACTACCCAACCATCCTCACGGTGGCTCAGCGGCGATAAGGTCCGGCTCGTGCCCGACGCAGTCCCCGAGACAGGTCTGCCCGTCGCGATCGTCCGGCTCGACCGCGACCTCCCGCTCCCGGCGTACGCCCACCCCGGCGACGCCGGCGCCGACCTGATGACCACCGTCGACGTCTCGCTGGCGCCCGGGGAGCGGGTCGTCGTGCCGACCGGCATCGCGCTCGCCCTGCCCGAGGGCTACGTCGCGCTGGTCCATCCGCGCTCGGGCCTGGCGGCGCGCCACGGGATCTCGATCGTCAACACCCCGGGCACGATCGACGCGGGGTACCGCGGCGAGGTCAAGGTCCTGCTGGTCAACCACGACCCGACCGAGCCGGTCTCGCTGCGCCGCGGCGACCGGATCGCGCAGCTGGTGTTCCAGCGCTTCGAGCACGCGGTCTTCGCCGAGGTCGACGCCCTCCCGGAGTCGGTGAGCGGCGCCGGGGGATACGGTTCAACCGGAGGCTCCGCCGGGCTCGGCGGCCCCACGCCCCGACCACTCGTGACACATAGCTGGGAGATGCACTGATGTTCCGCCGCAAGGCCAGCTCGCCACCGGACGAGACCGTCGAGGTCGAGGGCGGGCCCGCTGGTCAGCACGAGGACGTCAGCGGTCCCTGGGACTCCGACGACCTGCCCGACGACGGGCTCGACCGCATCGACCTCGGCTCGCTGCGGGTGGCGCCTCGCGAGGGTGCCGAGCTGCGGCTGCAGGTCGACGAGGCCAGCGGCGAGGTGCAGTCGGTGATGCTGGCCGCGGAGGAGGGCGCCCTCGAGCTCCGCGCCTTCGCCGCGCCGCGCAACGGCGACCTCTGGAGCGAGGTCCGGCCGCAGATCGCCGCCGACATCTCCCGGCACGGCGGGACCGCCGGCGAACGACAGGGTCGCTGGGGCACCGAGCTGGTCTGCCAGATGCAGGTCGTCCTCCCCGACGGCACCCAGGCGTTGCAGCCGTCGCGGATCATCGGCGTCAACGGCGCCCGCTGGCTGCTCCGGGCGACCTTCCTCGGCGACCCGGCGGTCGAGCCGGACGGCGCCCAGGACTGGGAGGACGCCCTCTCCAGCGTCGTCGTCCACCGCGGCGCCCACGCGATGCCGGTCGGCGACGCCCTGCCCCTGTCCCTGCCCGACGACGCCGAGCGTCTCGGCTGACCGTCCCCGCTTTCCCTCTCGGCGAACTAGGCTGGACCCATGGGCGAGAAGAGCAAGCTGCGGCGCACGATCAGCAGCTGGGCCAACGCCGAGGACCAGCACGCCCGTGAGCTGCGCAAGACCACCAAGGCCGGCCGCTGCGACCTGATCGCCGACTGCCCTGACCGCAAGCCGGTCCGGCTGCGCGGCACCCTGAAGACCGTGACCCTGCGGCCGCGGGGCGGCGTCCCCGCCCTCGAGGCGGAGCTCTTCGACGGCTCCGACTCGCTGATGCTGGTCTGGCTCGGCCGCCGCGAGATCGCCGCGATCTCGCCGGGCCGCTCGTTGGAGGTGCAGGGCCGGATCGGCCGGCACGCCGGCGACCGCATCATCTACAACCCGCGCTACACCCTGCTGCCCTGATCCCTGCCCTGACCGCCCGGCGAGGCGACCCAGATCCCGCCCCGCCACCCGACGTACGGACATCCGATGACCGGTAGCCCACCGACCACCGACACGGTCGAGGCCCTGGTCCGCCGACAGCTCAGCGAGGCTCTCGGCGGGCGGCGGGGGATGGCGGAGGCTGCGGTCCCGACGCTCACGTTCACGGTCGTCTGGCTGCTGACCCGGCACCTCGAGGTCGCGCTCGGCGCCAGCGTCGGTGTCGCTGTGGTCGAGCTGGCGGCGCGGCTCGTGCAGCGGCAGACGGTGAAGTTCTGCGTCAACGCCCTGGTCGGGATCGCGATCGGCTGGTTCTTCGTCCACCTCGCCGCCAGCCGTGGCGGCAGTGCCGACGACCAGGCGCTCGCCTACTTCCTGCCGGGCCTGCTCTACAACAGCGGGTACGCCGTGGTCATCGCCCTCACCTGTCTCACCGGCTGGCCGCTCGTCGGCTTCATGATCGGCAGCGTCACCGGCGACCCGACCGCCTGGCACGCCGACCGGCAGGTGGTCCGGCTGTGCAGCACGGCTGACCTGGCTGCTCGTGCTGCCGTGCGCCGTCCGGGCCGTGGTGCAGTGGCCGATCTGGTTCGCCGGCCACTCCGGCAGCCTCTCGGCCGACACGGCGGTCGCCTCCCTCGGCGTGCTCAAGATCGTGATGGGCTGGCCGCTGCAGCTCGCCGCGCTGGGCGCGATGTCGTGGCTGCTCGGCCGCAACCACACGCCGCTGCACCCTGATCAGCAGCCCGGGCAGGTCAGCCCTGCGAGTGGTCAGGGTTGAGCAGCATCTCGAGCTCGTCCTCCATGTCGGCCGACACCACGAACAGCAGCTCGTCGCCGGCCTCGATCGGCTGCTCGCCGTCGGGCGGATAGACCTGGCCGTCGCGCAGGATCGTCACCAGCGCGACGTTCTCCGGGAACGGGATCAGCCCCGACGGCTTCCCGACGTACGGCGAGTCGTGGGGCAGCGTGAGCTCGACCAGGTTGGCGTTGCTCTGGCGGAAGGTGAACAGCCGGACCAGGTCGCCGACCGTCACCGCCTCCTCGACGAGCGCCGACATGATCCGCGGCGTCGAGACGTTCACGTCGACGCCCCAGGCCTCGTTGAACAGCCACTCGTTGTTGGGGTGGTTGACGCGGCCGACCGTGCGGGGCACCGCGAACTCGGTCTTGGCCAGCAGCGAGGTGACGAGGTTGGCCTTGTCGTCGCCGGTCGCGGCGATGACGACGTCGCACTGGTCGAGGCGGGCCTCCTCCAGCGAGGACAGCTCGCACGAGTCGGCGAGCAGCCACTCGGCGTCGGGCACGCGCTCGGTCTTGATCGACCGCGGGTCCTTGTCGATGAGGAGGACCTGGTGGCCGTTGGTGATCAGCTCGCGGGCGATCGAGCGGCCCACGGCACCGGCTCCGGCGATGGCGACCCTCATGACAGCGACACGACCTTCACTCCTCCGGGCCTTCGTTGATGACCTGGTAGGCGCCCGCGGCGTTCTCCTCGCGCATCACCAGGTGGAGCAGGTCGCCCTCCTGGATCACGCTGTCGATCGTCGTGCAGCATGCCCTCGCCGAGGCGGTCGATCCAGGCGATCCGTGACTTCGAGGCGGCCTGGAAGTCGATGGTGCGATGGCCGACCCAGGCGGTCGGGGCGGGGACCTGGTCGACCCGGATGGTGCCGGAGGGGTCGCGGAAGTCCGGCTCGGCGCCGACCGGGAGCAGGCGCCGCAGCACCTGGTCGGCGGTCCACTTCACGGTGGCGACGGTGGTGATGCCCAGACGCTGGTAGACCTCGGCGCGCCCGGGGTCGTAGATCCGGGCGACGACCTGGTCGATGCCGAAGGTCTCGCGCGCGACACGCGCGGCGATGATGTTGGAGTTGTCGCCGCTCGAGACCGCGGCGAACGCGTCCGCGCGGCGGATGCCGGCCTTCTCCAGGACCTCCTGGTCGAAGCCGTAGCCGGTGATCTTGTCGCCGTTGAATCCCGGCCCGAGGCGGCGGAAGCTGTCGGGCTCGCTGTCGATGACCGAGACCGTGTGGTTGCGCTCCTCGAGGTCGCGCGCGAGGGTCGATCCGACCCGGCCACATCCCATGATCACCACGTGCACGGGGAAACCGTATCCTGTCCACTCGTGGGTGTCGGCGATGTCTCCAAGCGGATCCTGCTGGGTCGGAAGCTGCGGAGCTCCCAGCTCGGCGAGACCCTTCTGCCCAAGCGGATCGCGCTGCCGGTCTTCGCCAGCGACGCGCTCTCCTCGGTCGCCTACGCGCCCGACGAGGTCTTCCTCGACCCTGTCGCTCGCCGGGGCCTCGGCGTACGCGTTGTCCTGGAAGATCGGCATCGTCGTCGCGATCGTGATGCTCACGGTGGTGGCGTCGTACCGGCAGAACGTCCACGCCTATCCCAGCGGTGGTGGCGACTACGAGGTCGCCACCGGTCAACCTGGGCCAGAACGCCGGCGTGACCGTGGCCTCGGCCCTGCTGGTCGACTACGTCATGACCGTGGCGGTGTCGATCTCCTCCGGCGTGCAGAACGCCGCGCTCCGCGATCCCGTGGATGGCCAGGGTCGCCAGGTCGAGATGGCGGTCGTCCTGGTGGTGGTGCTGGCGGCGCTCAACCTGCGCGGCGTCCGGGAGTCGGGGGCGTTCTTCGCGATCCCCGTCTACGGCTTCATGGTCGGGGTGATCGGGATGGCGCTCGTCGGCGCGATCCGCGGCGCCAGCGGGTCGCTGCCCGGACGTCGAGAGCGCGAACGTACACGATCATCCCGGCCCGCGGGTTCCCGGCCAGCGGGCACCTGACCGGCCTGGCCCTCGTCTTCCTGCTCGCGCGGGCGTTCTCCTCCGGCAGCGCGGCCCTGACCGGCGTCGAGGCGATCTCGAACGGCGTCCCGGCGTTCCGCAAGCCGAAGAGCAAGAACGCCGCGACCACGCTGCTGCTGCTGGGCACGATCTCGATCACGATGCTGATGAGCATCATCGTGCTGGCCAACACGATGGGCCTGCAGTACGTCGACCCCACCGACATCTCCCGGCTCCGCGACGCTCGGGCCGCCGCTTCCCGTCGGACTTCCACCAGCCCACGGTGATCGCGCAGCTGTCCAAGGCGGTGTTCAACGACTTCACCCCCGGCTTCTACTTCGTGCTGGCCATGACCGGGATCATCCTGGTCCTCGCGGCCAACACGGCGTTCAACGGCTTCCCGGTGCTCGGGCTCGATCCTCGCCCGCGACGGCTTCATGCCGCGCGCGCTCGGCTCGCGCGGCGACCGGCTCGCCTACAGCAACGGCATCATCCTGCTGGCCGGCTTCGCGGTCGTCCTGATCGTCGCGTTCGACGCCCAGACCACGCGGCTGATCCAGCTCTACATCGTCGGCGTGTTCGTCTCGTTCAACCTCAGCCAGCTGGGCATGATCCGGCACTGGACCCGACACCTGAAGACCGAGACCGACCCCGCGGAGCGGCGCCGGATGATGCGCTCCCGGATGATCAACACCTTCGGCCTGGGCATGACCGCCGTCGTGTTCGTGATCGTCCTGCTCACCAAGTTCCTGGCCGGCGCCTGGATCGCGATCCTGGCGATGTGCTGCTTCTTCGCGCTGATGAAGGGCGATCCGGCGCCACTACGACAACGTCGCGCGCGAGCTCGCGGCCGACGACGAGGACAAGATCCTGCCGACCAAGGTGCACGCGGTCGTGCTGGTGTCCAAGCTGCACAAGCCGACGCTGCGGGCGCTCGCCTACGCCAAGGCGAGCCGGCCGAACGTGCTCGAGGCGGTCTACGTCGCCTCCGACGACGCCACCACCAAGGCGCTCGTGCAGGAGTGGGACGACCGCAACCTCGGCGTACCCCTGAAGGTCCTCTACTCGCCGTACCGCGAGATCGTGCGGCCGATCGTCGAGTACGCCATCCAGATCCGGAAGGCCAACCCGCGCGGCGTGGTCGCGGTCTACATCCCGGAGTACGTCGTGGGCCGGTGGTGGGAGCAGCTGCTGCACAACCAGACGGCGCTGCGGCTGAAGGGCAAGCTGCTGTTCACGCCGGGGGTGATGGTGACCTCGGTGCCCTACCAGCTCGCAGTCCTCGCAGATCGCCCGCGACCGCGCCCGTCGCGAGGTCGACCGGGTCAAGGCCGGCGACCTGCGCCGTGGCACCGTCCGGACCGGGCGGCCAGGTGCCGCCCGCGCAAGCAGGTCCACCGATGACGTCCCCGATCGACGCCGTCATCCGGTGAGCCGGCGCCGCGTTCGCGAACGCGCGCCCCGCGGGCGTCTCGCACGTCGGGGAGCGGTTCGAGGCCGAGGTCGGCCCCGTCGCCCACGGCGGCCACTGCGTGGTCCGCGCTCACGACGACCGGGTCGTCTTCGTCCGCCATGCGCTGCCGGGCGAGCGGGTCGTCGTCCAGGTGACCGAGGGCTCCGACGGCGACCGCTTCTGGCGCGGCGACGCCGTGTCGGTGCTGTCGCCCGTCGCCCGACCGGGTGCCGCGCCCGTGCCCGTACGCCGGCCCCGGGCTCTGCGGCGGGCTGCGACTTCCAGCACGTCTCGCCCGCCGGTCAGCGCGCCCTGAAGTCGGCCGTGGTCCGCGAGCAGCTGCTCGCGGCTGGCCGGGCTCGACGTCGACGTCGTCGGTCGAGGAGGTGCCGCCGGCCCTGCGCTGGCGCACCCGGATGCGCTACGTCGCGCTGCCGGGCGGCGCTCGCGGCCTGCACGTCCACCGCTCCGACGAGGTCGTCGAGATCGACGACTGCCTGATCGACGCCGGGCCTCCCGGCGCGCACGAGGTCGAGACCGTCGAGACGTCGTACGGCACCCACGAGTTCCGGCGTCGACCCCGACGGCTTCTGGCAGTCGCACCTCGAGGCGCCGCGCGTGCTCGTCGAGTCGGTGCTCGAGTTGGCATGCGCCCCGAGCCGGGGGAGTCGGTGCTCGACCTGTACTCCGGGGTCGGGCTGTTCGCGGCGTTCCTCGCCGACGCGGTCGGCCCGACGCGGCCGGGTGGTGGCGGTCGAGGGCTCCCACATCGCCTGTCGCGACGCCCGGACCGAACCTCCCGTCGTGGGTGCGGGTCGAGCACGGATCGGTCGACCGGGTCCTGGCCGTCGGCGTACGACGAGCCGTTCGACCTCGTCGTCCTCGACCCGCCGCGCGAGGGCGCCAAGCGCCGGTCGTGCGACAGATCGCCGACCGCGCCCCGCGCGCGGTCGCCTACGTCGCCTGCGACCCCGCCGCCCTCGCCCGCGACCTGGCGACGTTCGCCGAGCTGGGCTACGGGCTGCACGGCGCTCCGCGCCTTCGACCTGTTCCCGATGACGCACCACGTGGAGTGCGTCGCTCTGCTCGAGCCCGCTCGTCGCCCGGGGGCGTAGGGGTCGGTCAGCGGCTGGCGGCCGGGCTGCGACCCTCGAGCGAGCCGGTGACGCGGTCGATGGCTTCGCGCACCCCGGCCAGCAGCTCGGCCCGGCCGAGGTCGTCGAGGTCGGCCGGCCAGAAGGGCTCGAACCTCTGCAAGGCGGCGATCACGAGCTTCGTCTCCGCGGGCGTCAGCTCGATCGTCACGCGCTCCGGTGCACCTTCGCTCATGGACCGAGGCTACGCCTGGAACGCTCCGCCCACGAGGGATCCAGGAGGAGGATGAGGACAGGGAGTTCCTGGTGCGAGATCCACCACCGCCTCGCCTGGTCCCACGGCGGAGCCACCGGCCTCGACGACGGGCACTGCCGCTGTGCGGCCACCACCACCCTCGGGCCCACGACACACGGTTCGACCTCCGCCGACAACCCAACGGCGACTGGGCCCACCACCGACGCACCTGAGGCGTGTCGGAGGCATGTGCCAGGCTCGGCGCATGCCGTGCGACATCGCCGACGCTCGTGAGCTCGTCGGCCAGCTCGACGACGCGACGATGGTCGAGCTGCTGCCACTACACGAAGCTCGAGGTCGAGGGCCGCACCTTCGGCTACCTCTGGGAGCCGACCTGCACGATCGGGCTGCGGCAGACCATCGCCGAGCAGCAGGCGCTGGTGGCGGAGCGTCCCGACGTGTTCGAGGTGCAGTTCACCGCCTACGGCTACGGCTGGGTGGTCGCCCACCTCGACGGCATCGAGCGCGACGAGCTGGCCGAGCTGGTCTTCGAGGCCTGGCGGCTCAGCGCCCCGGCGGCACTCCTCGACGAGCGGGGCGAGCGGCTCCCGGTCTGAGTGGCCCGGAATCACCGGCACGAGGGCCGTCCGGCCGTCGGTTCGACGTTCGCCTTGCTCACGATGTATCTTGATATCAAGATATCGACCCGGCTGTCGACCTCGTTCCCGGTGAAGGCGAAGATGGGCGGCGCGGACAGCGACTCGACGAGGAGATGTGGCGGATGGCCAGCAAGGACAGCTTCGGAGCGAAGGGCACGCTCGAGGTCGGTGACCGAGAGCTACCAGATCTACCGGCTGTCGGCGGTCCGCGGCGACGGGCTCCGAGGACGCGGTCCGTCGAGCCCTGCCGTACTCCCTGAAGGTCCTCCTGGAGAACCTGCTCCGCACCGAGGACGGCGTCGAACATCACCGCCGACGACATCCGGGCCCTGGCCGGTTGGGACGCCGAGGCCGAGCCCGACAAGGAGATCCAGTTCACGCCGGCGCGCGTGATCATGCAGGACTTCACCGGGGTGCCGTGCATCGTCGACCTCGCCACGATGCGCGAGGCGATGGCCGACCTCGGCGGCGACGCCACCAAGATCAACCCGCTGGCGCCGGCCGAGCTGGTCATCGACCACTCCGTGATCGCCGACGTCTTCGGCACGCCCGAGGCGTTCGCGCGCAACGTCGAGATCGAGTACGAGCGCAACCGGGAGCGCTACCAGTTCCTGCGCTGGGGCCAGGGCGCGTTCGACGACTTCAAGGTCGTGCCCCCGGGCACCGGCATCGTCCACCAGGTCAACATCGAGCACCTCGCCCGGGTCACCTTCACCCGCGAGGTCGACCCTTCGACAGGCTCAGGACGAGCGGAGCTGATCGGCGTACCCCGACACCTGCGTCGGCACCGACTCCCACACCACCATGGTCAACGGCATCGGCGTGGTCGGCTGGGGCGTGGGCGGCATCGAGGCCGAGGCCGCGATGCTCGGGCAGCCGGTGAGCATGCTGATCCCGCGCGTGGTCGGCTTCAAGCTGTCCGGCGAGCTGCCCGAGGGCTCGACCGCCACCGACCTCGTGCTGACGATCACCGAGATGCTGCGCCAGCACGGCGTGGTCGGGAAGTTCGTGGAGTTCTACGGCGAGGGCGTCACCGCGCTCCCGGTCGCCAACCGCGCCACCATCGGCAACATGAGCCCGGAGTTCGGCTCCACGATCGCGGTGTTCCCGATCGACCAGCAGACGATCGAGTACCTCCGGCTGACCGGCCGTCCCGACCGAGCAGCTCGCGCTGGTCGAGGCCTACGCCAAGGAGCAGGGCCTCTGGCACGACCCGTCGGTCGAGCCGCGCTACAGCGAGCGGCTCGAGCTCGACCTGTCGACCGTCGTCCCGTCCCTGGCCGGCCCGAAGCGGCCGCAGGACCGCGTCGAGGTCACCAAGGCGGGTGAGTCGTTCGCGAAGGCGCTGAAGGACTACACCGACGACGAGGACGCCACCGCCGACGATCACCCTCGACGGCGAGACCTTCGAGATCGGCCACGGCGCCGTCTCGATCGCGGCGATCACCTCGTGCACCAACACCTCCAACCCGAGCGTGATGATCGCCGCCGCGCTGCTGGCCAAGAACGCCGTCGAGAAGGGTCTGCGCAGCAAGCCCTGGGTGAAGACGACCCTGGCGCCGGGCTCGAAGGTGGTCAGCGACTACTACGAGCGCGCCGGCCTCACGCCGTACCTCGACAAGCTCGGCTTCAACCTCGTCGGCTACGGCTGTACGACGTGCATCGGCAACTCCGGCCCGCTCATCCCCGAGGTCAGCGCCGCGGTCAACGAGAAGGACCTCGCGGTCGTCAGCGTGCTCTCCGGCAACCGCAACTTCGAGGGCCGGATCAACCCCGACGTGAAGATGAACTACCTCGCGTCGCCGCCGCTGGTCGTCGCCTACGCGCTGGCCGGCTCGATGGAGGTCGACCTGTTCGGAGACCCGCTCGGCCAGGACTCCGACGGCAACGACGTGTTCCTCAAGGACATCTGGCCGTCGCCGACCGAGGTGGAGCGGGTGATCGGCGAGGCGATCACCTCGGAGATGTTCACCGACGACTACGCCGACGTGTTCGCCGGCGACGAGCAGTGGAAGTCGCTGCCGACGCCCGAGGGTGACACCTTCGCCTGGGACGAGGACTCGACGTACGTCCGCAAGCCTCCGTACTTCGACGGCATGCCGTACGAGCCGGAGCCGGTCACCGACATCGAGGGCGCGCGCGTGCTGCTGAAGCTCGGCGACTCCGTGACCACCGACCACATCAGCCCGGCCGGCGCGATCAAGAAGGACAGCCCGGCGGGCGCCTACCTCGCCGAGCACGGCGTCGAGCAGCGCGACTTCAACTCCTACGGCTCGCGCCGCGGCAACCACGAGGTGATGATCCGCGGCACGTTCGCCAACATCCGGCTCCGCAACCAGCTCGCGCCGGGCACCGAGGGCGGCTTCACCCGCGACTTCACCCAGGACGGCGAGGTCACGACGGTCTACGAGGCGTCGCGAGAACTACCAGGAGGCCGGGCATCGCCGCTGGTCGTGCTGGCGGGCAAGGAGTACGGCTCCGGCTCGTCGCGCGACTGGGCGGCCAAGGGCACCGCGCTGCTGGGTGTGAAGGCCGTGATCGCGGAGTCCTACGAGCGGATCCACCGGTCGAACCTGATCGGGATGGGCGTGCTGCCGCTGCAGTTCCCCGCCGGCAAGACCGCCGACGACATGGGCCTGAGTGGCGAGGAGACGATCTCGATCGTCGGCGATCACCGAGCTGAACGACGGCACCACGCCCGCGCACCGTCACGGTCCCGATCGAGAAGGACGGCCGCACCGACGAGTTCGAGGCGACGGTCCGCATCGACACCCCCGGCGAGGCGAGCTACTACCGCAACGGCGGGATCATGCCGTTCGTCCTGCGCAACCTGCTCCGCGCCTGACCCCTGTCGCCGGTGGGACGTCATACGTTCCGGTCGCTCTGGCGACCCGTTCGTATGACGTCCGACGCAGATCAGTACTCGTGGCCGGTCGGGACGCCGTACTCGGCGGAGTACCAGACGGCCGAGGTGAGCACGGTCGCCAGGAAGAGTGCGAAGAACACGCCGCCGGCGACCGGGAGGAACCAGACGGGAGAGTGGTGGCTGCGGACCGCGAAGACCTTGACCACGAAGGCGCCGTAGACCGCACACCCGAGGAGGGCGTGGGCGAGGACGCGGGGCTCGTAGGTCTGGACGCCGAACGGAGCAGGCAGTCGTAGGCGACCGGCAGGCTGACGACGACGGTGACGACGACCGACCGCGCGGTGGGTGGGCCCGACCCACGAGGGAGCCGGCGCGACCGAGCCGGCCGTACATCCATAGCGCCAGGGTCAGCTGCACCAGCAGGAGGACGCCGATCCCGAGCGACAGCCAGGTCTTCATCTCGATCACCGAGGCGAAGCCGAGGGTGACCGGCTCGACCCAGCCGGGGTGGCGGCGGTCGTTCACGCCGAGCAGCACCGCGACGGCGGCGCCGCAGGCGAGCGCGACCAGCGGGATCCTGCTCGGCCGGATGGACGGCTCCGTCGGTCTCGTCCACGGCCCGATCATGGGGCGGGGAGGAGCCTCAGCGGAACCGTCCGGAGGACTGACCCCGCCCCGCGCCTCAGGTCACCCGCAGCGCCTCGACCGGCGTCACCCGGACCGCGCGGCGGGCCGGTGGGCGGGCCGCGACCACGACCAGCGCGAGCCGCCGAGGACCGTGCCGGCCAGGACGAACCACGGCAGGCCCCAGACGAACCCCGGGTGTAGCTGCCGACCAGGCTCTGGGCGCCCACCGATCCGAAGACGAGCCCGAGGGCCATCCCGAAGGCGATGGCGGTGGCCGACAGCGCGGCCGACTCCAGGGTGATCATCCGGCGCACCTGGCGCCGGGTGAAGCCGAGGGCCCGCAGCAGCCCGATCTCACGGCGCCGCTGGATCACCGTCAGCGACATGGTGCTCACGAAGCCCACGGCCGAGATCAGCGACGTGATCACGACGACCGCCACGAGGACCTGGGTCGTGGTCGAGATCGCGCGGTGGGCCTGCGCCTGCTGGGCCGCGCTCATGTCCGGCCACGAGCTCACCGATCGGCGCAGGGCGGTCAGGCCGGACGCGAAGGTGGTGACCAGGGTGACGCCGATGACCAGTCCCATCGTGGAGCGGGTCGTCCGCAGCGGGTCCTTGAGGGCGTTGCGGCCGGCGATGCGGGCCTCGGGGCTGCGACCGAGCAGCCGGCTCGTCAGCGCGACCAGTCCCGGAATCACCGTGCGCGCGCCGACGAGCAGGCCGGTCGAGGCGGTCATCGCCCCGAGGAACGGCGACGAGGAAGCCGGCGAGCGTGCGCCGTCTCGCCGAGCAGCGGCAGCGGCGACGAGCAGGAGGGCGCCGCCGGCGATCAGCACCAGCGAGACCGCCGCTCGTGTCCGTCGCGACCCGGCGTGTGAACGGGTCGGCGGCGACGGGGCCGGACATCGCCGCCGCGGGCGACACCCTGAGGACGCCGCGCGAGCCCACCCATCCGGCCAGCGGCGGAGGCGACCCCCACGGTGAGCACCGGGGCGACCAGCCACGCGCTGGTCACCGGGTAGTGCTGGTGCGGGAGGTGTCCGCCGTGCACCAGCTCCACACGGAGCAGGTCGGCTGCGAGCGGTGCCCACCACCGCTCCGAGGACCGCGCTCGCGGCGCCGACCACGCCGACGCCTCGCATCACGGTGGCCCGCAGAGTCGCGGCGCGAGCACCCAGCAGGCGCAGCAGGGCGATCTGGGGGAGCCGCCCGGCCAGCACGGTGTCGACGGCGTTGACGATCACCACGGCCGCGACGTAGACGGCGATCAGGATGAACACCGTGGACACCACCTGGAGGATGGCGCCCATGGCGGCGGCATGCTCGCCGCCGGCCGCGAGGAAGCTGCTGGTGGTGACCAGCACGCCGGCGTAGCAGCCGCTCAGTGCCGCCACCAGGCCGACGGTGCCGAGCTCGCGAGGGCCGCCGAGGACCAGGCCGCCTCTCATGCCGCACCCACTTCGAGGGAGATCAGCAGGTCCGAGATCTGCTGCGGGGTGAGTGGTCCGTGGTCGCCGACGATCCGGCCGTCGGCGAGCACCAGGATGCGGTCGGCGTACGACGCGGCGACGGGGTCGTGGCTGACCATCGCGATCGTCTGGTGGTACTCGCGCGCCGCCGTCCGCAGCAGGGCGAGCACCTCCCGGGAGGAGCGCGGTGTCGAGGTTTCCGGTCGGCTCGTCCGCGACGACGATCTGCGGCCGCGAGGCCAGCGCCCGGGCGATCGCCACCCGCTGCTGCTGACCGCCGGAGAGCTCGCCCGGGCCGGTGACCGGTCCGGTCGGCGAGGCCGAGGGTGGAGACCAGGGTGTCGCACCCAGGCGCGCTCGTCGGGGCCGCGCCGGCGGCCGGCCAGCTCGAACGGGAAGCAGCACGTTCTCCAGGGCGGTGAGGGTCGGCACCAGGTTGAACGCCTGGAAGATGAAGCCGACGTGCTCGCGGCGCAGCAGCGTGCGGGCGTCGTCGTCCATCCGCGTGCAGCGGCTGCCCCGCCACCCACACCTCGCCGGCCGACGGGTCGTCGAGACCGGCCGCGAGGTTCATGAAGGTCGACTTGCCCGAGCCGGAGGGGCCCATCACCGCGGTGAACTCGCCGGCGCGGATGTCGACGGTGATCTCGGCCAGGGCCTCGACGCGGGCGGTGCCCTCGCCGTACAGCTTGGAGACGGAGCGGAAGGAGACGACGGGTGATCGATGCGTGCTCATGCCGCCACGCTAGGAACGCCGACGCGGCCACACATCTGGCGCAGGTCGTGATCCGGCGTATCACCTGAGAGGTACGCCGCCGCCGCGTCGCGCGGGTCAGACCAGGCCGTGCTCGTAGGCGTAGACGACCAGCTGGACCCGGTCACGGAGCCCGAGCTTGGCCAGGATCCGCGAGACGTGCACCTTCACCGTCCCCTCGGCGAGGTGCTCGAGCTCGGCGATCTCGGCGTTCGACAGGCCGGCCGCGGCGCGCAGCAGGATCTCGCGCTCCCGCTCGGTCAGGGCGTCGTAGTCGGGCACCGGGCGTGCGGGTCGGGCGCGCCCGGAAGCGCTCCCACAGGCGGCGGGTGGCGCCGGCTGCCACCACGTTGCTGCCCGAGGCCACGGCGCGGATGGAGGCCAGCAGGAGCTCGGGGTCGGCCGACTTGAGCAGGAACCCGCTGGCGCCGGCCTCGATCGCGGACGCCGCTGCCTCGTCGAGGTCGAACGTCGTGAGCACCAGGACCTTGGGCGCCTCGTCGGCGTACCGCTCCACGAGTGCCCGGGTCGCCTCGACGCCGTCGGTACCGGGCATCTCGAGATCCATCACCACGACGTCCGGGTGGGTCGCCGCGACCTGCTCCAGGGCCTCCGCGCCGTCGCCGGCCTCGCCGACGACCTCCAGATCGGGCTGGGAGCCCAGCACCATCGCGATCCCGGCACGGAACATCGCCTGGTCGTCGACGAGGAGCACGCGGACGGTCACGAGGCAGCTCCCGGGATGGTGACCTCGATGACCCATCGGTCCGCGTCGAGCCCGGCCGCGACCCGCCCGCCGAGCTCGGAGACGCGCTCGGTCATGCCGCGGAGACCGTGACCCGTCGCCGGCACCCGGACTCGACGGCGCCGTGGCGTCGTGCGGCACGGTGTTGACCACCCGGAGCCGGTAGCCGGCCGTCCAGTCCTCGTGGACCGTGACCGACCGGGTCAGGTCGCCGTGCTTGAGAGCGTTGGTCAGCGCCTCGGCCAGAGCCAGCCGGGCCGTGACGAGGACGGCGTCGTCCGGGTGGGGTGGCGGCTCCCCGTGGCTGGAGAGCTCCAGCGCCATGCCCGAGGCGCGCATGCGCGTCACGACCGTCCTCGGAGCTCTCGAGGGTGAGGGCGACCGTCGAGGTCACGGCGTTCCCGCAGCCGCGTCAGCAGCGCGCGGACGTCGAGCATCGCGGTGCGCGCCGTCTGCCCGATCACCTCGAGGGCCTCCTCGGCGCGAGCCGGGTCGGCGCGGATCTGGTAGCGGGCGCCGTCGGCCTGGGCGGCCACCACCGCCCACGAGTGGGCGACCACGTCGTGCATGTCGGCGGCGATCCGGGCCCGCTCCTGCTCCTGCTCGTAGAGCTGCTCGAGCCGGCGACGCTCGACCGCGGCGACGGTGGCGTCGACGCGGGCTTGCACGGCCTGCATGCGCTGCCGCCGCAGGAGCCCGGCTGTCCAGCCACCGCCGGTGACGATCGCGGTGAGCGCTCCGGTCGTGACGGCGCCGGAGGCTGTGGAGGAGACCCCGCCGATCCCGTGCGCCGACGTCCAGATCGCCGGCGACGACGACCGCGGTCAGCACGCAGGCGAGCCCGAACCGCCGAACCGCCTGGGACCGATGGGCGCCGAGGGTGAAGAACAGCGGGACGTAGGCCAGGTCGGCGACCAGGGCGAGCTGCGAGGTGACCAGCTGGGCCACCGACGCGGCGACGGCGGCGAGCACCATGGCCGGGATCGCGAGCCGTCGCACCCCGAGGGCGACCCCGAGGAGCACCGCCGCGACGGCGCTGGCAGGAGCCAGAGCGAGCTGGACCGCGCCCACCAGGAGCGTGAACAGCGACGGCGGTCCCGACGTCGAACAGGAGCCGGCGCCGGCGCGCCCGCTCCGTCAGGTCGTCCCACACGTCGCCCGCGAGCGCGGGCTGATCCGCGACCGTCATGGCCCCAGTATCCCGAGCGACCCTCGACGTCCGGACAGTACGCGATCAGTCGGCCGGAAGCCGATCGTCATGCGTTCCGGGTGATCGATCCGAACGTATGACGGCGAGTCGCGGCTACTTCACCTCGGCCCGCATGACCCGCCAGAGGCCGAAGGCCAGGGGCAGCAGCAGCCAGACGGCGCCGGTCAGGGCGAGCTGGAGCCCAGTCCTGCCCGGAGAAGCCGCCGTCGTACAGGTTGCCCTGGTTGTAGTTGAAGTCCACCCACGGCTGGGCCTTCTCGAACCACGACTGGTTGGCGGCCAGCACCATCGACAGGGTCGGCAGGACGAACCAGTAGCTGAAGTAGGTCACGATCGCGCCCGCGGAGTTGCGGATGACGACGCCGAGCATGAAGCCGACCAGCATCCCGATCAGGTCGGCCCCGACGATGTAGAGCATGCTGCTCGAAGCGACAGGTCCCACGTGGTGTCGATGCCCTTCAGGCCGGTGGCGACGATGTTGCCGACCGCGCCGACCGCGAGGGCCAGCGCGATCGAGCTGACGCCGATCGCGACGGTGACGGCGAGCTTGGCGCGGATCACCCGGCCGCGGTGCGGCACGAGGGTGAACGTCGTCAGCCCGGCTCGCTGGCTCCACTCGCCGGTGACGGCGAGGATCGCCACCACCGGGAGCAGGATCGTCATCGGGACGCCGATGGCGCCGGCGAAGCTGTCGTAGGTCAGGTCGCTGTTCGAGGCGAAGGCGAGGACGGCGCCGGTGGCGAGCACGCCCGCCGCCGCGATGGCGACCAGCAGCCAGAACCCGGACCGGGTGTCGAACGCCTTGCGAGCCTCGACCCCCACGACGGTCCGGAACGGGATCGGTGCGTGCTGCGAGCGGGGACGTTCGCTCCTCGGCGACGCTGGTGTTCTCGATCGATTGCGGTGCTCATGCCGCCACTTCCTCTCGTGCGTTGTCCTTGGTGAGCTCGAGGAACATCTCCTCGAGCCCGGCCCCGTCGGCGGGGCGCAGCTCGGTCAGGGGTACGCCGGCGGCCAGGGCCACGCGCCCGACCTGGGCGGTGTCGGCATCGGTGCGGACGCCGCCCAGCGACGGCTCGGCGGTGTGCCCGGCGGCGCTGAGGGCCGTCGGCCAGGGCGGCCACGTCGGGAGCGCTGGCGAAGGTGCCGGCCGCCTCGAGCAGCTCGCTCTTGGTGCCGGCGGCGACGATGCGGCCGTTGCCGATGACGACGAGGTCGTCGGCGACGACCTCGATCTCGTGCAGCAGGTGCGACGAGAGCAGGACGGTGCCGCCCTTGTTGGCGAAGCCCCGGAGCAGGTCGCGCATCCAGCGGATGCCGGCCGGGTCGAGACCGTTGGCCGGCTCGTCGAGGACGAGCACCTCCGGGTCGCCGATCAGGGCGGTGGCGATGCCGAGCCGCTGCCGCATGCCCAGCGAGTAGTCGCGGACCCGGCGGCCGGACTCCTCCTCGCTGAGGCTCACCAGGTCGAGCATCTCGTCCACGCGGGAGCGGGAGACCCGCATGGTGCGCTGGGCGAGGGTGAGGATCTCGCGGCCGGTGCGACCCGCGTGCTGCGCCGACGCGTCGAGCAGCACCCCGATCTCGCGTCCGGGGTTCGGGAGGTCGGCGTACCGGCGGCCGAGCACGGTCGACGGTGCCCGACGAGGCCGGCGTGAGGCCGACCAGGATCCGCATGGTGGTCGACTTCCCGGCGCCGTTGGGGCCGAGGAAGCCGGTCACGCGGCCGGGCTCGGCGCGGAAGGTCACGTGGTCGACGGCGGTGAAGCCGCCGTACTTCTTGGTCAGTGATTCGACGATGATCATGGCCAGGACTCTCGCCCGGCCGGGCCCCTCGCCCACATCGGGGAGCATGCTGATCCGGTCCCTGCCTCAGCGGCCCGCGACCCCTAGGGGCCCCGGGGTCGCCCCTCAGGGTCGGGCTAGCGTGGGAGCCATGCTCGTGGCGATCAGCATCAGTCCCTCCGGCGGCCCCCGCGACGACCGGAGACCGGGGGTGTGAGTGCCTCGGTCGCCGAGGCCGTCCGGGTCATCCGCGAGTCGGGGCTCCCGAACGAGACGAACGCGATGTTCACCAACATCGAGGGCAGCTGGGACGAGGTGATGGCGGTGGTCAAGAAGGCGGTGTTCGCCGTGGCCGAGACCTCGCCGCGCGTCGGCCTGGTGCTCAAGGCCGACCTCCGGGCCGGCCACGACACCGGGCAGCTCACCGCGAAGGTCGAGCGGATCGAGCGACACCTGGACAGTGAGGCCTGACGTCACACCGGGCCGGAGCGTCCACGACGACCGGGTGCCAGCGGTCGTCGGCGTACGACGACGGGCTGCTGCACGGCTGCCCCTCGACGTCGGGAGAGGTGACGGGAAGGGCAGCCGTGCTGGCACGCGGCCGACCTGCTGCCCGGCGAACCGTGCCGGCTGCCAGAGAACCGCCGCGGGGACGGGCGGTCTCTGTTCGCCCGGTGACACAACGGCAGGTCCAACCCCGAGATGCGCTCGGCCTGGAGCTGCCGTCGACCGTGCACGACGGCCGCCGCCTCCTTGACGGGGATCTGAGGAGACGGCGACCGTCGTGGTCTGGAGGCCACTCCCGCGGATTCCCACGGGAGTGGCTGCGACAAGAGAACCGCAGTTCGGCGCCGGACCTCCGTTCGCCCACTGACACACCGGCACCTGGCGACGATCACCTGGCAAGGTGGGCCCGTGGCCACCACGCATCGCGAGCAGCCCTGGTCCGACGAGCGGCCCGAGCACGGGCGCATCCTCGTGCTCAGCGCCAACCCGATCTCGCAGGCGATCCTCACGATCGCCACGGCCGTGGGCCGGATCGTGGTGGTGCTCGCCGACGACGAGGGCGGCCCGGGGCTGGCGTCGCTGGCTCCGGCGGAGGGCGACGCGGTCGTGCTCTGCGACCACGACGCGCCGGACGCTCCGCAGTTCCTGCGCGACGCGCTCGCCTCGCCCGCGTCGTACGTCGCGATGATGGCGAGCCGGCGACGGGCCGAGCGCCGTGCTGGCAGAGCTCGCGGCGGAGGGCGTCGCCCACCTCGACAAGCTGCACGTGCCGGCCGGGCACAACCTCGGCGGCAAGGCTCCCGGCGAGATCGCCCTGTCGGTCGTCGCCGAGATCGTCGCGGAGTCCTACGAGCGTCCCGGTGGCCCGATGCGCGGTGCTCGTTGACCGATCTCTCCTGGCAGGTCGTCGTGCTGATCGGCCTGGTGGCGATGGTCGGCGCCTACGTGCAGGCGGTGGTGGGCCTGGGGCTCGGGCTGCTCACCGCACCGGTGGTCGCGCTCGTGGCGCCGTCGCTGGTCCCGGTGCTGCCGCTGTGGCTCGCGCTGCTGATCTCCGGGCTGAACCTGGCCGACGAGCACGAGCACGTCGACTGGCGCTCGACCCTCTGGTCGCTGCCGGCGCGGGTGCCCGGCACGGTCCTCGGCGCCTGGCTCGTCGCCTCGTTCACCGAGCAGCAGATCGGGGTCGCGCTGGGGGTGATGGTCCTGCTGGCGGTCGCGCTGACGATCCGGACGGTCGACGTCCCGCTGAACCCCGTCAGCCTCGCCGCCGCGGGCTTCGTGGCCGGCGCGACCGGCACGGCCACCTCGGTCGGTGGCCCGCCGATCGCCCTGCTGTACCAGCGCGGCGTCCCGGAGGTGGTCCGCGCGACCCTGTCGGTGTTCTTCTTCGTCGGGGTGATCATCAGCCTCACCGGGCTGGCGATCTCGGGCTCGCTGGACCGGGAGCCGTCCCTGCTCGCGCTCGTGCTCGCGCCCGGCGTCCTCGTGGGGTACGTCGTCGGCCGGCGTACGCGTGGCGCTGGTCGAGGGTGACGCCTTCCGGTGGGCCGTGCTGGTCGTCTGCACCGTCTCCGCGTGGCCCTGCTGGTGCACTCGGTCGTCTGACCGACCCCTCCGAACCCCTCCTCGAGGCGTAGGAGTGGGTGAGGATGTCGACCGAGGAGGAGGACCATGGCCAGCGACCTGCACGACCGGCTGACGGACCTGGCGGGCACACGCCGGCCGCGTCGCCGCCGGTCGACCTCTGGAGCCGTGGCGTACGCCGGCGCCGGGTCAGCCGTGGCAGGGCGGGTCGCGCTGGCCGTCGCTGCTCGTGGCGCTGGTCGGGTGTCGGCGGCTGGACCTGGCACGCGACCACGTCCCGTGCAGCCCGCCGACCCGAACGGCAGCCCCCACGTGCCCGACCGGTTCTTCACACCCGAGCCCCTGGCTCCACGGCGTTCGACGGCCCGCCCGGACAGCTCGTGGCGGTCGGGCGTGCCGACCGGAAGTCGCTGTTGCACACCGAGAAGGCTCGTCTACGGGGTCACGGCCTCGACCGAGCACTACGGGTTCCTGGAGCTGCCCGACACGCCGTCGCCGATGCTCGACCCATCCGGCTGGTCGCCCTCTCGCCGGACGGCCGGCACGCTCGCCTACTGGGTGACCGGCGCGCACGTCGGGCACGCCGCACGAGCCCAGTCGATGCCGTCGGCATGGACGTGCGCGATCTACGACACGGTGACGGTCGCAGCACTGAGCGAGCTCAGAGCCACGGCGCACGGGCTTCGCCGAGTCGACTCTCGTCTGGGCCGGCGGCGACACGCTGGTCTTCCGGCTGCGGACTCAGTGGGCGCACGGGAGAGCAAGTCGATGGCTGGTCGCGGCGACGGCTCGCTACCGCTGGGACTGTGGCGACTCGGATCGGCCCGACACGCCTGGCGCTCGATCGACGCCGGCGATTCCGCCGGCGTGGACTCGTCGACCGGTCACGCTCGTGGCCGTGGCCCGCTGCTGGACCGACTCGGCAGCTCGTCGACACCGCGCCGACCAGCGGTCTCGCGTCACCGTCGCGGTTCCACGACGTGGCAGCGGACCCTCCGTCGAGCCCGACCGGCACCACGCTGGTGAGGCTCTCGACCTCGGACGCGGACCCACCACTCGCCGGCGAGGTACGCGTTGCCCGGCGGCGCGGTGAAGCGCTGCGACCACTGTCTCGCGCGTCGTGACCGAGCAGCGCTGAGATCTACCAGATCGACGGCTGGCTCGACGACGACGCACGTCGTCGCGTCCGTGGCGCCGAGCGCGATCGCCGCGAGTCGGCGCAGGTGGACAGCATCGACGTCCGGAGCGGGCGCCGTCGGCACCGCTGATCCACGCGGTTCGGTCGCCGCGCAGGTCGCCACCGACCTGCTCGGCGGCGCCGAGCGCTCCCTGCGCAACGGCCCCGCCGCGCCCGTGGGACCTCGCGCTGGATGCTCGGCGGGCTGTTCGGCCTCGCTCTGTGCTCTGCGCGGCTCTGCGCTCTGGGGGATCCGTGCCCGGCGGGCGTGAGGACTTCGAGGCGTTCGTGGCGGCGCGGTACGCCGCGCTGCTGCGCACGGCGTACCTGCTCACCGGCCACCACCAGGACGCCGAGGACCTGCTGCAGCAGAGCCTGGTCAAGGCGGTGGGGGCCTGGAAGCGGATCGACGGCGACCCGGAGCCCTACGTCCGCACGATCCTGGTCCGGCAGAACGTCTCGCGGTGGCGCTCCCGGCGCTGGCGCGAGCTCACGACGGACACGCTGCCCGGACGGTGCGGGAGTCCGACCGACGGCGGTCGACGACCGGCTGGCCCTGCACCGGGCCCTCGGGACGCTCGCGCCACGCCAACGTGCGGTGATCGTGCTGCGCTACTACGAGGACCTCACCGAGGTCCAGACCGCCGAGGCGCTCGGCATCGCCGTCGGCACCGTCAAGTCCCAGGCGCGCGACGCTCTCCGCCGCCTGCGCGAGGACTTCGCCGGAACTCGCCGACGTGCTCGTTTCGCCCTGACGACCACCGCCGTCCCGATACCCTTCCCGGCGTGTCCAGCGCCACCCCCCGCGCGGGAAACCCCGCAGGTCAAGCGAGCGCATCATCGCCTGCTCGGGTGCTGGTGCTGGTCGCCGTGCTGGGCTTCCAGGTCTACAAGGCCACGCGCCCCCGCGCACGGCGGCGACCCGCACAACGACATCCCGCAGCTGAAGGCGACGAAGTACTACGACTTCGTCGGCGGCCAGCACACCTCCGACCCCGTCGACTACCAGCAGGTCCCTCCCGCGGGCGGTCCGCACGACCCGACCTGGGACGACTGCGGGGTGCTACGACGCCCCGCCGCGCAACGAGAACGCCGTCCACGACCTCGAGCACGGCACCGTGTGGATCACCTACCGCCCGGGCCTCGACACCGCCGACGTGCAGAGCCTGAGACCGCGCTCGACACGGTCAAGAGCGGCAAGATCGATGCTCTCGCCGTACCCCGGGCTCCCGGCTCCGGTGGTGGTCACCGTGTGGAACGCCCAGCTCGACCTCAACGGCGCCGACGACCCGCGACTGCCGATCTCTCCTGAAGTTCTACGGCGACGGGCACACCGCTCCCGAGGCGGCCTTCGCGACCTGCAAGGGCGGGGCCCACATCATGGCCTCGCCCGGCAACCCCTGACCGCCCGACGCGTTCCCACCGTTCACCGTTCACGTCGCCACGGACGCCCCGCGCGCGACCTGCGCCTGCCTAGCGTGACGGCGTCATGCCGCGTCTCGTCCACCGCCGTCGCCCGTCGCGCTCGGCCTCCTGCTGACGGGCTGCGGCACCAGGCGCACCTCGGGTACGGCCGGCAGCTCGGGGCCGGCCGACCAGGCGGCCGCGCGGTCGACGTCTCGACCAGCGACTGCGGCTCGGGCTGGCGACCCGACGCCGCCGGTGACCAGGACCTCACCCTGCACAACGCCGACCAGTACGCCGGCGAGGTCCAGGTCGTCGGCCGCGGCGTCGCACGCGGGCCTGGTGTACGCCGACATCGAGCCGCTCGGGCCCGGGCACCACCGTCGACGTCCACGTGCCCCTGGCCGCCGGACGCTACGCCCTGGCCTGCCTGATGGAGGACCAGGCGCCGGCCACCGGCCCGACCCGCACCATCACCGGGCCGGGCTCGGGCACTCCCGGCGTGCGGATCCTCACCCAGAGCCAGCTCGTGCCGTCGGCGCAGGCCTACCAGCGGCTGGGTACGCCGTCACCTCGTGCCGCTCGTCCGCGACACCCGACCGGCTCCGCGACGCTCGTCGACGCCGGTGACCGACCGGCGGCTCGGAGCAGCCTGGCTGACCGCCCACCTCGACTACCAGCGCCTGGGCGCGGCGTACGACGCGTTCGGCGACCTCGGCGACGCGATCGACGGCCTCCCCGCCGGGATCCCGGGCGGCACCTCCGAGCCCGCACTGGACCGGCTTCCACCGCGTCGAGCGCGACCTGTGGGGGAGGGCGACGCCAGGCCCGGCTGCGGCCGGACGTCGCGATCCTCGTCCGGGACGTCGGCTCGGCTGCCGCGCCAGCTCGGCTCCACCCAGCTCGACCCCCTCACGCTCACCCTGCGGGCCCACGAGATCGCCGAGAACGCCCTGCAGTTCCAGCTGACCGGGCAGGACGACTTCGGCAGCCACACCGACGTCGCACAGCGTGCGCGCCGAGCTGGTCGGCACCGGCGCCGTGCTGCACGCGCTCGCGCGACCGATCGACCGACGCGGGTCGCCCACGCCGGCGCAGATCCGGGCGGCCCTGCGCCGCACCCTGGCCGCCTTCACCCGCGCGACGCGTCCGGGCGCACGGGTTCCGGTCGACCGGCTCCCGACGGAGGAGCGGGAGCGGCTCGACGCCTCGCTGAGCCTGCTCACCGAGCGGCTCGCGGCCATCCCGGCCACGCTCGAGCCGCGGCTGACCGTCGCCGTCGGGTCGCTCCAGGAGGAGGCGGGCGGTGATGCAGGTCCCACGCCGCGGCGTCCTGACCGGTGCGGCCGCTCTCGGCGGCGCGGGCGTCGCCGGCGCGATCTGGCCGGCCCCACGCCCGGGCCGGCGAGGCGACGTCACCGACCGATCGGGTCGTCGCGTTCCACGGCGACCACCAGGCCGGGATCGAGACGCCCCGGCAGCAGTACGCCGCGTTCCTCGCGGCCGACGTCACGGCCGGCTCGCGCGGCGACCTCGCCCTGATGCTCAAGCTGCTCACCCAGGGTGCCCGCGCGCTGACCGCCGGGGGTCGACCGCCGGACGCCGGCATCGGCGTCCCGCCGTCCGACGACGGCACGCTCGGCCCGGTCGTGCCCGCCGACGGGCTGACCGTGACCGTCGGGCTCGGGTCGGGCGTCTTCGACGACCGGTTCGGGCTGGCCGGACGGCGGCCGCGCCGGCTCCGGCCGATGGACACCTTCCCGAACGACGACCTCGACCCGGCGCAGTGCCACGGCGACGTGATGCTCCAGCTCTGCGCGGACCACCCGGACACCGTCATGCACGCCCAGCGCCAGCTGCTCAAGCTCACCCGGGGTCTGCTGCAGCCCCGCTGGCGGGTCGACGGCTTCGCCTCGCCGGCCCGGCCCAGCGGCGCGCCGCGCAACCTGCTCGGCTTCAAGGACGGCATCGCGCACCCGGCGTACGACGACTTCGACAGCCTGGTCTGGACAGGCGCCGGGGGAGCCGGGCTGGGCCGCCGGCGGCAGCTACCAGGTCGTGCGGGTCATCCGGATGCTCGTGGAGTTCTGGGACCGGGTGACGATCGAGGAGCAGGAGAAGATGATCGGCCGGCGCCGCGACACCGGGGCGCCCGCTGTCCGGGCTCGGCCGAGACCGACACCCCGGACTACCCCGACGACCCGGTCGGCGCGACGACGCCGCTCGACGCCCACATCCGGCTGGCCAACCCGCGCACGCCGCAGTCGGCCCCGAGCCAGCTCCTGCGCCGCGGCTACAACTACGACCGCGGCCTCGACGTGAACGGCAACCTGGACTGCGGCCTGGTCTTCGCCTGCTACCAGCAGGACCTCGACCGGGCCTTCGTCGACGGTGCAGAAGCGGCTGGCCGACGAGCCGCTGGTCGACTACATCTCACCGGTCGGCGGCGGCTACTTCTTCGCCCTGCCCGGGCGTCCGCGACGCCGAGCGACTGGTACGGCCGCGCGCTCCTCGCCTGACGCCGACGCTCGTCGAGCTGTCGCGAGAGGTTCACCCATCGGTCATCTATGCAGTGCCCAGGGGTCATGCGGGGGGACTGGGGTGGAGGCACCTCCAGGAAAGGAACACCGCAGATGCCTCATCGTCGCACGCGGTATCTCGGGGGCGCGGCGCGTCGCCGCGCTCGCGACGGGCGCGCTCGTCCTGGCCGCCCAGGGCTCTCCGGCCACGGCCCGGATCCCCACCAGCAGCACGAAGGTCTCGCGCCACGACCACGCCGATCAAGCACGTGGTCGTGATCTTCGACGAGAACGTCTCCTACGACCACTACTTCGGCACCTACCCGACGCGCAGAACGTCGACGGCACGCCGTTCCACGCGTCGCGGCACACGCCGCCGAACGACAACCTCCTGCACGGCGGGCTGCTCCACCACAACCCGAACCTGTACAACCCCTCGCGGCTCTCGCCGTCGCGAGGCGATGACCTGCGACCAGAACCACAACTACGGCCCGGAGCAGCAGGCCGAGGACAACGGCACGATGGACATGTTCGTCCAGAAGGTCAGCGTCGACTCCTGCACCGGCGGCCTGTTCGGCGAGCCCGGCCTGACGATGGACTACTACGACGGCAACACCGTCACCGCGCTGTGGAACTACGCCCAGCACTACGCGATGAGCGACCACTCCTTCGACACCACCTTCGGGCCGTCGACGCCCGGCGCGCTGAACCTGGTCTCGGGTCAGACCCACGGCTTCACCGCAGGTCGACTCGACCGACCGGCCAGCAGGTCGCCGACCCGCCGGCACCTACACGCTGGTCGTCGCCGGACGGCAACGGCGTCGGCACGGTCATCAACGACCCGGACCCGGCGTACGACGACTGCTCCGACAAGGACCACACCTCGACCAACACGCTCGCCGCGGCCCAGCCCGGGCAGAAGAACATCGGCGACCTGCTCAACGCCAAGGGCGTCACCTGGGGCTGGTTCCAGGGCGGCTTCAAGCCGACCACGGCGTACGCCGGCGCCGGGACCTACGCGAAGTGCGACTCGACGCACACCAACCAGGCCGGCGCCTCGGTCGTGGACTACAGCCCGCACCACAACCCGTTCCAGTACTACGCCTCGACGGCGAACCCGCACCACCTGCCGCCGACCTCGGTGGCGATGATCGGGCACACCGACCAGGCCAACCACCAGTACGACCTGAGCGACTTCGCCCAGGCGCTGAAGGCGGGCAACCTGCCGGCCGTCAGCTTCCTCAAGGCCTCGGAGTTCCAGGACGGCCACGCGGCGTACTCCGACCCGATCGACGAGCAGAACTTCCTGGTCAAGCAGATCAACGCGATCCAGGGCTCGGAGTTCTGGAAGAGCACGGCGATCTTCATCGCCTACGACGACTCCGACGGCTGGTACGACCACGTCGACGGCACGACCGTCAACGGCTCCAGCGACCCGCTCAACGACACCGCCGAGTGCTCGGCCGGCGCCGGCGCCACGCTCGGTGGCTACCAGGACCGCTGCGGCTACGGCCCGCGGCTGCCGCTGCTGGCGATCTCGCCGTACTCGAAGGTCGAACTACGTCGACCACCACCCGGTCGCCGAGCAGGCCTCGATCCTGAAGTTCATCGAGGACAACTGGCACACCGGCCGGGTCGGTGACGCGTCCTTCGACGCCCAGGCCGGCTCACTGGACAGCCTGTTCGACTTCGGGCACCACGGCAGCAAGGGCACCACCGGAAGCACCACCACAAGAAGCACCACCACAAGAAGCACCACCACCGCCACCACCACCGGAAGCACCACCACGCCCGCACCTTGATCCTGACCACCGGGGCGCGGTCGTCTCGCACCGCTGATCCACCGTCGGCACACCGCCGGTGCCGGATGCCTCGGGCCTGTCCGAGGGCGCTCGGCGCCGGGCCTGCGCTCGACCTGCAGCTGCCGCTCGGTGTCGGCGAAGCCGACGCTGCGGTAGATGCGGATCGCGAGGTAGTCGGGGTCGGCGACCATCACCAGCGTCTGGGCGCCGAGCTCGTCGAAGCCGTAGCGGCTGACCCGGTGCACCAGCGTGCCGGCGAGGCCGCGCCCGCGGGCGTCGGGATGGGTCTTCACGTTCTGGAAGCGGGCCAGCCCGGGGAGGCCGTGAACAGTCCCATCGAGGCGAGGAGCCGGTCACCCTCGAACGCGCCCCACCACGCGCCGTACCCGGCGTCGACGAGGCGACGCTCGGCCGCGGCGCGGGCGGTGACGAACTCGAGACTGTGGCTCCCGGGATCCTCGCCGGCCAGGTCCAGCTCGATCTGCTGCTGCCAGTCGGCGTCGCTCGTCCAGCGGGCGGTACGTCGCGTCGGTGTTCGGGCGGGGCGGCTCGTGGACGGCGGTCGCGGTCATCACCGACGAGACGTCGGGCTCGAACCCGAGCTCGGTGAACGGCGCGAGGTCGTCGCGGCCGCCGTCGCGCCCGTCGACGCCGAACGTCCGGTGCCGCGCCTCGGGGAACTCGGCCTCGAACGTCGCCAGCCACGCCTGCGGCCTCGTCGGCGTGTCGGCCGGCGCGGTCGCCAGGAGCAGGAAGTTCCCCCACCAGTACGACGGGTTGTCCGGCGTCCGCACGACCAGGTGGGTGCCGCGGTCCTCGACCAGGCTGCCGGAGTGCTCCAGCATCGCGAGATCGGTGCGGAAGGCGAGCGAGCTGATATCCATGTGCGGCACGGTACGAGGCCGTGCCACGTTGGGTCGCATGGATTACGAGGTGCGACCCGAGCAGCCGGTCGACCGGGAGGACGTGCTCCGCGTGATCGCCGCGGCCTTCGGCGCGGAGGTCCGACGAGCACGGGGAGAGCGTCGCCGACATCTGGGCCCGGCTCGGCCACCACCGGCGGGCGGGGCTGGTCGTCGAGCAGGGCGGGCACGTGCTCGGTCACGTCGGGCTGAGCCGCGCCTGGGTCGACGCCCGCCGCGAGCTGGTCGAGGTCTGGGTGCTGAGCCCGCTCTCCGTGGAGCCCGGAGCGGCAGGGCGAGGGCATCGGCACCGCCCTGGTCGCGGCGGCGGTCGAGACCGCCCGGGGGAGCGGCGTGCCGGCGCTGTTCCTCGAGGGCAGCCCGCGTCTACTACGGCGCGCGCGGCTTCGAGCGGGCCGACCGGCACGGGCTTCCTGCCGGCGGCCCTGGAGCGGACGCCGCGCGTGGCGTTCCAGTGCGTGCTGTTCGAGGGGCACGAGGAGTGGATGACCGGGCAGCTGATCTACCCCGACGTCTGGTGGGACCACGACGCGGCCGGGCTGCGCGACCCCGGGCTGGCCGAGATCGAGGAGCGGTTCGCGCTCGGCTGGAGCGACGGCATTGACTCGAACACGTGTTCGACTCATGATGGGCCATGCTGGTCTCACCGCCCGGCTGGCCCCGCGAGGTCCGGCCCCCCGACGCCCCCGACTGGGAGCGCACCGCGTGCAACTGGCTGCTCGACCAGTGCCCGCCCGACTACCGCGCCTACCCGGCGCTGCGCCGCCACCCCGTCGTCCTCGCCCGCTTCGCGGTGCTCCACATCGAGGCCAACCAGGCCGCCTGCCGGCGCGGTCTGAGCGAGGCGCGCTCCGGGCTGCGCGAGGTGGCCGACCTCGACATCGTCGAGGCCGCGATCACGACCTGGCAGGCCGAGGAGGCGCGGCTGCTCGGCGTACGCCGCGAGGTCGGGCTGGTGGAGGAGGCCCTGCGCGGCCGGCGCTACGTCGCCCGGCTCTGACGACCGAGGCAGTCCGGTCACCGAGGTCTCGTGACGGTCGCAGAGCGACCTCCTCGACCGCCGAGCATGGGCGGTCCCGCCGAGATCGGTGGTGGAGGAGCGCCGAGATGGGCGGTCCGCGGAGGTCGGTGGTGGAGGAGCGCTGAGATGCGGAGATCGTGGTTGAGGAGCGCCCTGGCGCCCGTCACGAAACCACCCCGCCGGGACCACGGCCTCGACCGACGAGACGGGTCGGTGGTCTCGTGACGGTCGCAGAGCGACCTCCTCGACCGCCGACTGGCCGATCGGCGGAGGTCGGTGGTTGAGGAGGGCGCCCTGGCGCCCGTCACGAAACCACCCCGCCGGGACCACGGCCTCGACCGACGAAGACGGGTCGGTGGTCTCGTGACGGTCGCAGAGCGACCTCCTCGACCGCCGAGATGGGCGGTCCCGCCGAGATGCGGAGATCGGTGGTCGAGGAGGGCGCCCTGGCGCCCGTCACGAAACCACCCCGCCGGGACCACGGCCTCGACCGACGAGCTGTCCCGGGGTCACCTCGCGTGACCCGGGCCCGGGGGTGGTCGTTGAGGGGATGTCCGTGCCCGACCGGAAGGCCACCCCCATGCGCCGTACCCTCGCCGTTCTCACCGCTGCCGCTGCCTCGCTGCTGATGGTCCTGTCCGTCTCGGGCCCGACCGAGGCGGCGAAGGGCCCGCTGCGGTACGTCGCGCTCGGCGACTCCTACAGCGCGGCGTCCGGCGTGCTCCCACCGGACCCGACGAGCCCGCTCTGCGTCCGCTCGACGGCCAACTACCCGCACGTGATCGCCGCGCGGACCGGCGCCCGGCTGACCGACGTGACCTGCGGCGCCGCGGAGACCAAGGACTTCAAGCAGAGCCAGTACCCCGGCGTCGCTCCCCAGCTCGACGCCCTCCGCAAGGGCACCCAGCTGGTGACGATGACGATCGGCGGCAACGACAACAACACGTTCATCGGCGCGATCGTGAAGTGTGGTGCCGCCGGTCTCTCCACGCTCGGGCAGGGCAGCCCGTGCCGCGACACCTACGGCAACCAGTTCCGGCACGACATCCGGCACACGACCTACCCCGCTCTGGTGAAGGCGCTGAAGGCGGTGCACCGCCGGGCGCCGAAGGCTCGCGTCGCGATCCTCGGCTACCCGTGGATCCTGCCCAGGACCCAGGGCTGCTTCGACAAGATGCCGATCGCGACCGGTGACGTGCCCTACCTGCGTCGGGTCGAGGCGACGCTCGACAACGCCGTCCACCGCGCGGCGTCCGCGACCGGATCGACGTACGTCGACTTCAGCCGGGTCTCCGAGGGTCACGACGCCTGTCAGGCCGCCGGAGTCCGGTGGATCGAGCCGGTGCTCCAGGGCACCAACCCGGTCGTCGTGCACCCCAACGCCCTCGGCGAGAAGCGGATGGCCAGGCGCACGATGCGGGTGCTCCACCTCGGCTGAGGAGGGGTCGTGTGCCTGACGACGGTCCAGGGACCGTCCTCAGGCACACGACCGCTCAGCCGTCCTCGCCGGTGCGCCCGTCGATCAGCTCGCGGGCGATGTCGAGGTGGCCGGTGTGCCGGGCGTACTCCTGGATCAGGTGCAGCAGGATCCACTGCAGCTGGGGCGCTGCCCCGACGTCGCGTGAACCGGCCGCCGACCTGCGCCACCTCGGTCAGCTCGTGGGCCTCGACGATCGCCCGGGTGCGCACCGCCGCCTCGTCGAGCAGCGCTGCGCAGCTCGGCGACCGACAGGTCCAGGGTGACCCAGCCGCCGTCCGTCGGCCGCGTCGCGCCACGGGTCGTCGACCGGCTCGCCGAGGAAGCCCCACACCAGCCACCGGCGCTCGACGTTGACCAGGTGGTGCACGAGCCCCGACGGCGTCCAGCCCGACGGCACGGCCGACCCGGTCAGCTCGGCGTCGGCCAGCCCGTCGAGCTTGCTCGGCGACCATGCCGCGGAAGAAGTCGAGGTAGTCCAGCAGCAGCCCGCGCAGGTCGGCGGTCGACGCGGGCTCGGGGAACTGCGGCGGCTGCGGGGTCATCCGAGGACGCGCCGCGCCAGGTCGAGGTGGAAGCGGGTCGAGAGGAGCAGGTCGTCGACGTGGACCCGCTCGTTCGCGTTGTGGTAGCCGGCCTCGAGCACGTCGTTCGGCGTGGCCCGGAAGGGGCTGAAGCCGTAGGCGTGGGTGCCGCCGGCCGCCCGCAGGAAGTTGCTGTCGGTGAACCCGGTGCACAACGTCGGCAGCAGCGTGCCGGGGTCGCCCTCGGCCTCCAGGAACGCCGCGATCGCGGCGGGGACGACGCCGTCGACCGGCGAGCTGGACGCCGGCGACCATCGCCTCGGGCCAGTCCAGCTCGTAGGCGATGTCGTCGCCGAGCGCCGCCCGCACCCGCGCCTCGACGTCCGCCTGCGTCGTACCCGGGCAGGATCCGGCTGTCGACCTCGGCGGTCGCCCGGGCCGGCATCACGTTGCGCTTGTTCGAGGCCCACAGCATCGTCGGCGCCATCGTCGAGCCCATCAGCGCCTGGATCGTGTCGCCGAGCCCGTCGTACAGCGCGTCGGCCTCCGCCAGCGCCTTCGGCCAGGTCGGGCTCGTCACGCCCGAGCAGCGCGCGCAGCATGGCGATCGCCTCGGGTGCCGTGCTCGGCTCGGGCAGCCCGTCGCCGAGGCGGGGGAGCAGCCGCGCGAGCAGGGGTACGGCGTTGCGGCCCAGCGTCGGCACCGACGCGTGGCCGGCCTCGCCGACGGCGGTGACCTGCACCGGCAGGGTGCCCTTCTCGCCGACCGAGTAGCAGACCATCTCGCGGCCGTCGGAGAGCGGCAGCCGCTCGCCGCCGCCCTCGTTGACGCTGTGGGTCGGCCGGATGTCGGTGCGCTCCTCGAGCAGCCAGCGCATCCCGACGTCGGCGAAGCCGTCCTCCTCGTCGGCGACGGCGATGAACCACAGGTCGCCGCGGGGCCGGAAGCCGCTGCGGGCGAGCTCGGCCATCGCCACGGCCCGCGCCGCGACCTCGTTCTTCATGTCGACCGCGCCGCGGCCCCAGAGCCAGCCGTCGTCGTCGACGACGCGCCTCGAACGGCGGGTGGGTCCAGTCGCGCGGGTCGCACGGCACGACGTCGGTGTGCCCGACGAACGCCAGCGACTCGGCCGTCTCGTCGGTCGGACCTCCTGCGTCGGTCGAGCCTGTCGAGACCCTCCCGGGATCCGCGCCACGATGTTCGCCCGGTGCGGCTCCGGGCGACCAGCTCGGCCTCGACGCCGTTGCCGCGCAGGTAGTCGGCGAGGTACTCGGCACACAGCGTCTCGTTGCCGAGCCCGGGCTCGCGGGCGTTGGTGGTGTCGAGGCGGATCAGGTCCCGGGCGACCCCGATGACCTCGTCGTGCAGGCCGGTCATGCGTTCCCTCCCAGCCGGTCGAGGATCCAGGCGTAGATCTCCGCCTCGTAGGCGAGGTGGCCGATCCGACCCGACGGGCCCGACGTGCGCGCCGGCGCTGGTCTCGCACCGGAACAGCAGGCGCGGCGACCATTCCGGGTCGGACTCGCGCAGCGCGGCGACCCACTTGGCGGGCTCACGCACCATCACCCGCGGGTCGTGGACGGCTCCGGTGACCAGCAGGTCGGGCCGGGTGCCGGCCGGCGGCAGGTTGTCGTACGGCGAGTAGGCGCGCAGCCAGTCGAACTGCTCGCGGATCCGCGGGTCGCCCCACTCCTCCCACTCGTTGATCGTGAGGGGGATGCTCGCGTCGAACATCGTGGTCACGACGTCGACGAACGGCACCTCGGCGACGACGGCGCGCCACCGGTCCGGGCGCTGGCTGAAGACGGCGCCCTGGAGCAGCCCGCCGGCGCTGAGCCCGCGGGTCGCGATCCGCGCACCGTCGACCAGCCCGTCCGCGGCCAGGCCGGTCGGCGACCGCCGCCAGGTCGTCGAAGGTGTGCTGCTTGGTGGCCATGCTCCCGTCGAGCCACCAGCGGCGCCCGCCCTCGCCACCGCCGCGGATCAGGGCGTGGACGTACACGACGCCGTGGTCGAGCAGGCTCGGCAGCCCCGGGTCCCACTCCGGCTCGTCGACGGCCTCGTAGGCGCCGTAGGCGTAGATCAGCGCGGGCGCGGTGCCGTCGAGCGGGGTGTCGCGGTGGCGCATCAGGACGGCGGGGACCGGCGTTCCGTCGGGAGCCGGGAAGGTACGCCGCTCGACGACGTAGGCGTCCGGGTCGTGGCCCGGCGCCTCGCCCCGGTGCACCTCGGTCGTCTCACCGGTGCGCAGGTCCACCGACGACCAGACCGGAGGACGGAGGTAGGTCTCGTCGGAGACGGTGACCGCGGTCGCGTCGTACTGCTCGTTGCGGGCGAGGTCGAGGCAGCCGACCTCGTCCCGGCTGCGCACGACGATCCCGTCGCCGGCCGAGGTCGTCGGGGCGCACGACCCGGAGCCGGTGCTGCCCCTCGGCGCGGTAGGAGAGCACGACCGCGTCGGCGAACCCGTCGGCGCGCAGCAGGCGCTCGTCCGGGCGCTCCGGTCGGGCCTCGGTCCAGACGGTGTGGTCCTGGTCGGCGTCGCGGGGGACCGGCGCCGACATCAGCCGGAACTCCACCGCGTCGTCGTTGGTGACGACGAGGAGGGAGTCGCCCGCGTGCTCGACGTCGTACAGGACGCCGTGCGCGCCGCCCGCCCACCGAGCGGGCGGGTGACTCGGGGTCGTGCGCGTCGACGACCCACACCTCGCTGGTCAGCCGGCTCTCGCTGGAGATCAGGACCAGGTCGCCGCTCCGGGTCGCCCGGATGTCCAGCTCGAAGCGCGGGTCGGGCTCCTCGGCCACGACGACGTCGTCGGCCGATCGGTGCCCAGCCGGTGCCGGCGTACCTCGAACGGACGGTAGGCGTCGTCGTGCACGGTGTAGAAGAAGTGCTGCGAGTCGGCGCTCCAGGCGCAGCCGTAGTAGCTGCGCGGCACCCGGTCGGGGAGGTCCTCGCCGGTGCGCAGGTCGCGGAACCGCAGCTCGAAGACCTCGTCGCCCTCGGTGTCGATGCTGTAGGCCAGCAGGTCCTCGTCCGGACTCACCGCGGTCACCCCGAGGTCGAGGTAGCCGGTACCGCGGTCCTCGGCGTTCATGTCGAAGAACAGCGATGACGATTCGGATTCGGTCGTTGACCCGGCCTCTGAATCATGATTCAGTCGCCAGAGTTCGGCGTAGTCGCTGTTCACGGGGTGGCGGGTCCAGTAGGAGAACCTCCTGCGGGACCAGCGGGCGGACTCGTCGACGGACGGTAGCCGGGACAGCATCTCCGCCTTGAGGGTGGAGCCGAGGGAGTCCAGATGGACAGTGGACGCGTCGTAGAAGGCCCGCTCGGCGACGAGGTGCGCCAGCACGGCGGGGTCGTCCCCGCCCAGCCAGTGATAGGGGTCGGGTCGATCGACACCGTGCTCGGAGTGGACGAACGGGACGCGCGCGGCCACCGGAGGGGTTGGCACCTGCGGGGCGGCGTCGGACGACGAGGTCGGCACGGCGGTCACCGTACCGCCGGCGCGCTCCTCGTCGCGCTCGGCTTCTTGCTGGCCACGGTGCTGCCCGGTCTGGCGGTCGGCGCACCGGCCCAGGCCAAGGACAAGGTCGTCTTCCACGTCGCGATGCTCGGCGAGGGCGTCGACTCGCTCAACCCGTTCCTCGGCTTCCAGGCGCCGTCGTACGAGATGTGGGGCCTGACCTACGACTACCTCGTCGGCTACTCGATGAAGGACATGTCGCCCGAGCCCGGGCTCGCCACCAAGTGGACGACCTCGCCCGACGGCACCACGTGGACCTTCACCGTCCGCAGCGGCGTGAAGTTCTCCGACGGAGTCCCCTTGACCGCGGCCGACGTCGCGTTCACCTACAACCGGATCCTGCACGGCACGGCGGAGAGCCAGAACTGGCTCTCCTACCTCAAGGGCGTCACCTCGGTGACCGCGCCGAACGCCACGACGCTGGTCCTGAAGCTCAAGAAGCCGATCGCCACGCTGCCCCTGCTGCCGATCCCGATCGTGCCCGAGCACATCTGGAAGGGCGTCAGCGAGAAGGAGATCAAGAGCTACGCCGCCGAGCCCAAGGGCGGCAAGCCGGTCGTCGGCTCCGGACCCTTCCGGCTCGTGTCGGGCACGGCCGACGGGCAGACCTTCAAGTTCGAGGCGAACCCCGACTACTGGGGCGGCGCTCCGCACATCGACGAGGTCATCTTCCAGTTCTACAAGAACGACGACTCCGCGGTGCAGGCCCTGATCAAGGGCGAGGCCGACTTCGTCGAGGGGATCACCGCGCTCGAGGTCAAGAGCCTGCAGAGCAAGCCGGCATCATCACGCCCACAACGGCAACTCGCCGGGCTTCGACGAGATCGCCTTCAACGCCGGCTCCGTGGCGGACGCGAAGGGGACCAAGAAGATCGGCAACCCCAACCCGGCGGTGCTCGACCCGAAGTTCCGGCACGCGCTCGGCTACGCGCTGAACCTGCCGCAGCTGATCCAGAAGGTCTACCAGGGCGCCGGGCTGCCGGGCACCACGATCGTGCCGCCCAACTACACCGAGTACCACTGGGAGCCGCCGGCCGACCAGAAGTTCACCTTCGACCTGGCCAAGGCCGGACAGCTCCTCGACGCGGCCGGCTACACGAAGGGGTCCGACGGCTTCCGGACGCTGCCCGACGGCAAGCCGATCGGCACGCTGCGCCTCGCCGCCCGCTCGGACTCGCCGACCTCGCTGAACACCATGGACTACTTCAAGACCTGGCTCGCCGACCTCGGCATCAAGTCCGAGGTCTCGACCTACAGCTCGAGCCAGCTGACCGACGAGATCTACAAGGGCAACTTCGACGCCTTCCAGTGGGGCTGGTACGTCGAGCCCGACCCCGACTCGATGCTCAGCTACATGACGTGCGGCCAGCGCCAGGGCTCGTCGGACTCGTTCTACTGCAACCCGGCAGTACGACAAGCTCTACGAGTCAGCAGCACGTCGCGACCGACCACGCCCAGCGCGTGGACCAGATCAAGCAGATGCAGGAGATCCTCTACCGCGACTCGCCGTACCTGGTGACGGCGTACTCCTCGATCGGCGAGGCCGTGCGCAGCGACAAGTTCGCGTGCCTCGTCACCCAGCCCAACCCGGGCGGCATCTGGCTCGAGCAGTACGGCGTCTACAACTACGTCCACATGAAGCCGGCCTCCGACGCCGGCGCCTGCGACGCGGCTCCCGGACTCACCGGCGCGGTGAAGGCGTCGGCGACGACCGACGACTCGTCCTCCAACGCGCCGTTCCTGATCGGCGCCGGGATCGTGGTCCTGGTCCTGCTCGCGGGCGGCGGCGTGACCATGATGCGCCGCCGGTCCACCGTCGAGGACCGCGAGTGAGCCGCACCCGTCCGTCGGACGTGTCGAGCCCGGGCGCGGTGGGCCACGCATGAGCCTGGTCGCAGAGCCCGGGCTCGTCGCCGAGGGCGAGGAGGCCGCGCAGCGCGGACGGCGCCGGGCTACGGGACGTACGTCGGGATGAAGGTGCTCGGGTCGATCGGCAGCCTGCTCTTCATGCTGGTGGTCAACTTCTTCCTGTTCCGGGTGCTGCCGGGCGATCCCGCGCGCACCCTGGGGCGCGGCCGCCTGACCAGCCAGGCCCAGCTCGACGCCTTCAACAAGACCTACGGGCTGAACCAGTCGATGCCCCAGCAGTTCCTGACGTTCCTGAAGAACACCGCGCACGGCGACCTGGGGATCTCGCTGCAGTACCGGCTGCCGGTCTCGCAGCTGATCATGGACCGGCTGTGGCCCACGATGCTGCTCGTCGGCACCTCGACGATCCTCTCGACCGTGATCGGCGTCTACCTCGGTCTCCGGGGGGCCTGGAACCGGGGCGGCTGGTTCGACCGGATCTCCACGGGCACGTCGCTGACGCTCTACTCGATGCCCGAGTGGTGGCTCGGGCTGCTGCTGATCGCCGGGCTGGGCGTCGGGTTCTCGTTCGTTCCCGGGCTCTTCCCGACCGGCGGTCTGCACTCACCGACGTCGACCCGACCTCCCTCCACGGCGTCCTCGACACCATGTGGCACCTGGTGCTGCCGGTGACGACGCTGACCCTGGCCTACCTGGCCGAGTACTCGCTGATCATGCGCAGCTCGCTGCTCGACGAGCTGGGGGAGGACTACCTGCAGACGGCGCGGGCCAAGGGGCTGCGCGACGTGGTGGTCCGCAACCGGCACGCCGTACGCAACGCCCTGCTGCCGACGACCACCCTGATCGCGCTCAACCTCGGCTTCGTGGTGTCCGGCGCGATCACCGTCGAGACGGTGTTCTCCATCCCGGGCCTCGGACTCCTGTCCACGCGACGCGATCGGGGTGCCGGACTTCTGGGTGCTCCAGGGCACGTTCCTGGTCGCCAGCACCGGCGTCATCCTCGCCAACCTCGTCGCCAACCTGATCTACGGCTGGCTCGACCCGAGGGTGCGCACATGACGACCACCGGCGAGCCCGCGGCGCCGCGGCTCTCCACGCGGCAGCTCACCCGCCAGCGCCGGGTCGCGGCGTGGAAGCGCGGGCTGGGCCCAGTTCCGCACCCACCGCAGCGGCGTGATCGGCCTCGGCATCCTGATCGTCTTCGTGGTCGTCGCGCTGGCCGCGCCGATCCTGGCCAGCTCGCGACGGCCTCGACGTGACCCGTGCCGAACGGTCCCGTGCTCGGGGCCCCGTCGTCGCACTACCTGCTGGGCACCGACGAGAACGGCCGGTCGGTGCTGACCCTGCTGATCTGGGGCTCCCGGATCTCGCTGCTTCGTCGGCCTGTCCGCGACGGTGATCTCGATGGTGATCGGGACCCTGCTCGGCCTGGTCTCCGGCTACTTCGGCGGCTGGGTCGGGCGGATCACCTTCCGCATCACCGAGTGGTTCCTGGTGATCCCCTTCCTGCCGCTGGCGATCGCGCTGGCCGCCGTGCTCGGGCGCGGTCGCTGTTCAACATCGTCATCGTGATCGGCGTGACGTCGTGGCCCGGCACCGCGCTGCTGATCCGCAGCCAGACGCTGTCGATCAAGGAGCGGGCGTACGTCGAGCGCGCCGAGGCGATCGGCGCCGGGCCGCTGGCACCAGATGGGCAAGCACGTGCTGCCCAACGTGATGCCGATGGTCTTCGCCAACACCACGCTCACCGTGGCGGCGCGATCCTCACCGAGACGACGCTGAGCTTCCTCGGGCCTCGGTGACCCGACCCGCACCTCGTGGGGGACCATGCTCGACGGCGCCTACGAGGTCGGGGCGATCACCACCGGGCTGCTGGTGGTACGTCATCCCGCCCGGCGTCTGCGTCGTGCTCGTCGTGCTGGCGTTCACGCTGATCGGCCAGGCGCTCGAAGAGGTCCTCAACCCCCGGCTGCCGATGAGCGCGTACGATGAGACGCCGCGCGCCGCTGCTCGCGATCCGCGACCTCCACGTCACCTACGCCACCGGCGAGGGTGGGCTGCCCGCCGTCCGCGGGGTCGACCTGACGGTCGAGCGCGGCCAGATCGTGGGCGTCGCGGGCGAGTCGGGCTGCGGCAAGTCCACCCTGGCCAGCACCGTCCTCCGGCTCCAGCCGGCCAGCGCGACCGTGACCGGCGAGGTGCTCTTCGACGGCCGCGACGTGCTCACCATGCGCTGGGGTGAGCTCCGCGCCGTCCGCTGGGCCGGCGCCTCGATCGTCTTCCAGGGTGCGCTGCACTCGCTGAACCCGGTGCACCGGATCGGTGCCCAGCTCGCCGAGCCGCTGCACGTCCACCGCCCGGGCTGTCCGAGCGACGCGGTGCCGGCGACGGGTCGACGAGCTGCTCGACCAGGTCGGTCTGGACCCCGCACGCGCCCGCAGCTACCCCCACCAGCTCTCGGGCGGCCAGAAGCAGCGGGTGATGATCGCGATGGCCCTGGCCTGCGACCCCGAGCTGGTGGTGGCCGACGAGCCGACGACCGCGCTCGACGTGATGGTGCAGGCGCAGGTGCTGAACGTGCTCTCGAAGCTCGTGCGCGAGCGCGAGGTCGGGATGATGATGATCAGCCACGACCTGTCGGTGCTCGCCGACCTCTGCGACCGGATCACCGTGATGTACGCCGGCCGGGTGGTCGAGGAGGGCCCGGCCGACCAGGTCTTCGCCGCACCCGCTGCACCCCTACGCCGGCGCCCTGTCCGCGGCCTTCCCCCGGGTGGGCGACCCGGCGGCTCGCTTCGCGCCCGGCCGGTCTCCCCGGTGACCCGCCCGACCCGCGCCACCTCACCCAGGGCTGCTCCTTCGCGCCGCGCTGCCCGCGCGCCGCGGAGGTCTGCCTGCCCGCCGAGCCCGAGCTCGCGACGTACGGCGAGGGCCGGGCCGCGGCGTGCGTCCGGATCGGGGATCCGCCGTTGGTCGAGCCTGTCGAGACCACGAGCCCGTCGTCCGTCGAGCCGGTCGAGACCACGAGTGCCCGAGGCGACCGCCATGACCGTCAACACGACGGCGGAGCTGTCGACCACCGGCCTGCGGGTCGAGTTCACGACCCGCAGCGGCCGCGTGGCCCGCGCCCTCGACGGCGCCGACCTCGTGCGTCCGCGCCGGCGAGGTCGTGGCCCTGGTGGGGGAGTCGGGCTCCGGCAAGACCACCCTGGCCCGCAGCCTGGTCGGGCTCACCCGGCCGGCCGCCGGCGAGATCCGCTGGGAGGGCCAGGCGATGAACCGGTCGACCCGCGGGCTCAAGCGCCTGCGGCGCCACGTCCAGCTGGTGCTCCAGGACCCGGCCGGGCGCCCTGAACCCGCGGCACACGGTCTACGACTCCGTCGCCGAGGGGCTGCGGATCCACAAGCTGGTCTCCGGCTCGGGCAAGACCGAGACCGAGCTGGTCGCCGACGCGCTCGTCGTCGGCCGGGCTGCGGCCACCCGAGTCGCTGTTCCTGCGCTACCCCCACGAGCTGTCGGGCGGCCAGCGCCAGCGCGTGCTGATCGCCGGAGCCCTGGCGCGTGCAGCCCCAGCTGCTGATCGCCGACGAGCCGGTCTCCAGCCTCGACGCCTCGATCCGCGGCGAGATCCTGGCGCTGCTGCTCAAGCTGCGCCAGGAGCTCGGTCTCGGGGTCCTCGTGGTGACCCACGACCTCGGCCTCGCCTGGAACATCGCCGACCGGATCGCGGTGATGTACCTCGGGCGGGTCGTCGAGACCGGGTCCCACCGAGGAGGTGCTGACCGCGCCGCAGCACCCCTACACCCAGGCGCTGCTCTCGGTCATCCCGGAGATCGAGCGGCTCGAGCCGGTCGTGCTGACCGGCGAGATCCCCGACCCGACCCGCATCCCGTCCGGCTGCCGGTTCCACCCGCGCTGCCCGGCCCTGGCCTCGGGCGAGGCCGCCGCGCGTCGCCGAGGCCTGCCGCGGCACGTCCGCTGCCGATCCTGTCGGGCGAGCCCGAGGGACACCGCTGCGCCTGCCACCTGGTCGCGTCGCGGGCGGCGACCGCCCAGACGCGGAGGCAGCATCGATGACCCTGCAGGCCGCCCTGCCCCGAGAGCTGTACGTCGACCCCGCGGCCTGGGCGCGACGAGCGCGAGCGGGTGCTGCTGCGGGAGTGGACCTGCGTCGGCCGGGTCGCCGACCTCGGGCTCCACGAGCCGGAGCGGGTCGCCGTCGTCGAGGTGCTGGGCGAGTCGCTGCTGGTGACCTCCGACGCCGCCGGCGCCCTGCACGCGGCGTACAACGTCTGCCGGCACCGCGGCTCCCAGCTCTTCCCGACCGAGCCGGGCGCGGGCCCGCAGCTGTGCGGCGCCAAGTCGATCCGCTGCCCCTACCACTCGTGGACCTACGCCCTCGACGGCTCGCTGCTGCGGGCGCCGCACACCGAGGAGGGCGACGTCGAGCCGCCGGAGTTCTCGCTGCACGTCGTCGGCGTCGAGGCCTGGGGCGGCTTCGTGTTCGTCCACCCCACGCCCGCGTCCGCGTCGCCTCTCGCCGAGAGCGTCGGCGGGCGACCGCACGCTGGCGAACTACGACCTCGCCTCCCTGGTCACCGGCCTCACCTTCACCTACGAGGTCGCGGCCAACTGGAAGGTCGTCGCCGAGAACTACAACGAGTGCTACCACTGCGGGCCGGTGCACCCGGAGCTGTCGCGGCTGGTGCCGTCGTTCGCCGGGGGCGGGCACGGGCCTCGACTGGGACGACGGCATCCCGCACCGCGAGGGCGCCTGGACCTTCACGATGTCCGGCACCACCGACCGGGCTCCGCTGCCCGGCCTCAACGAGGCCGAGAAGATGCGGCACAAGGGCGAGCTGGTCTACCCCAACCTGATGCTCTCGTGCTCCGCCGACCACGTCGCGGCGTTCACGCTGCAGCCGCTCGGCCGTCGACCGCACGATGATCGAGTGCCGGCTGCTGTTCGCCGCCGACGAGGTCGCCAGGCGTCGTTCGACCCGTCGGACGCCGGCGACTTCTGGGACATGGTGAACCGCCAGGACTGGGCGATCTGCGAGTCGGTGCAGCGCGGGATGTCGTCGCGCGCCTACACGCACGGCTGGTTCGCGCCGATGGAGGACGACTCCGCCGACATCCGGCGCTGGCTCCTGCCGCGGCTCTCGCCGGTCGAGCCTGGCTCGTCGGTCGAGCGAAGTCGAGACCCGACGTGACACAGGTCGACTACGTCGTCGTCGGGCTCGGCGCGCTCGGCTCCGGCGCGGCCTGGCAGCTGGCGACCCGCGGGCACTCGGTGCGTGGGGCTCGAGCAGTTCGAGCTCGGGCACGCGCGCGGCGCCTCCCACGACACCTCCCGGATCCTGCGGCACAGCTACCACACGCCGGCCTACGTGCGGCTGACCCAGGAGGCGTACGACGACTGGGCGCGGCTGGAGGCGGAGTCGGGGGAGACGCTGGTCACCGTCGCCGGCGGGCTCGACCTGTTCCCGCCCGGCTGCGCGATCAGCCCGGTCGACTACGTCGGCTCGCTGCGCGAGGTCGGGATCGACTTCGAGGAGCTCGACGTCGACGAGATCCGGCGCCGCTGGCCGCAGTTCCACCCGCCGGCGGGCACGCTCGGGCTGTACCAGGAGCGCGGCGCGATCGTGCCGGCCGCGCGCGGCACGGCCGCGATGCAGCGCCTCGCGACCGCGGCCGGTGCCACGCTGCTCGGCTCCACGCCGGTGACGCGGGTGACCGACCACGGCTCGCACGTCGAGGTCGAGGCTGGGAACACGACGTACACCTGTCGCGGTGTGGTGGTCGCTGCCGACGCCTGGACCAACCAGGTGCTGGCCGGCCTGGGCGTCGAGGTCCCGCTGACGGTCACGCTGGAGCAGCCGACGTACTTCGCAGCCGGCCGATCCCGCGGCGTTCGAGGACCTGCCGGTCTGGATCTGGATGGACGAGCCGTCCTACTACGGCTTCCCCTGTTACGGCGAGGCGACGGTGAAGGCGGCGCAGGACTGCGGCGGGCCGGTCGTCGACCCGGACGACCGCACGTCGGAGCCCGATCGCGGACATGCGCGACCGCTTGGCGGCGTTCATGGGTTCGCTGCTCCCGGGCACCGGCCAGGTCGTCCGGTCACTGCGTTGCCAGTACACGCTCACGCCCGACCGGGACTTCGTCCTGGCGCGCGTGCCCGACCATCCGGCCGTCGTGGTCGGCCTCGGCTCCGCCCACGGCTTCAAGTTCGCGCCGACGTTCGGCCGGATCCTGGCCGACCTGGTGACGACGGGGGAGACGCCCTCCGACGTGTCGGCGTTCGGCTTCGACCGCCCGGGTCTGACCGACCCGGAGTACGAGGCGAACTGGATGGTGTGAGTCAGCCGACGTGGCGGATGAGGCTGGTGCGCATCGCCATCAGCTGGCGGTCCGCGTAGCGGGCCTCGGTCCAGTTCCTGCGGACGGCCGCGGTGAACCGAGCGACCTTCGAGGCGGGGCGGTTCGAGGCGGCGGAGACGTACGACATGGGGGTTCCTTCAGAAGAGCAGCGAGTCTTTCCCGCTTCCACCAGCATGACAGGTCGGGGCCTTGCACGCGAACTGTAGCGACTGCTTCGTGACGTGATTTGAAGCACTCGCTACAGAGCCTCAGCGGGGGATCGACTCCTGCCACTCCCGCTCGCTGATCGCCTCGCTGTCGAGCACGGCCTGGGTCCAGATCCGCACGTCGTACGTCGTGCGGAGTGATCTGCACGGTCATCGTCGAGCGGACGGCCACCTCGATGCCCGGCCAGGCCAGGTCGAAGACCGTGTTGGCCCACGCCTTCTGGGCGAACGTGCGGGTGTCGACGGACACCTCGCCCAGGTAGAGCTCGTGGGCCGTCCCGTCGTACGGCGTGCTGTAGCGCGAGTCCGAACGGGTCGTGGCCGACGTCGGCGCTCGAGGACGTCGTGGTGGAAGGACCACCCGACGCCCTCGAGGGTCTCCGACGAGTGCTCGGCTCCCGCGCCGAACGTCGGGACCGGGTGGTCGCCGTCGAGGAACGGCAGGGTGACCGACGCGGTGCGCAGGGTCATCGAGACCGGGCCGGGGGGAGCGATCGTGTTCGGCCAGTCGGCGCCGGCGACCGAGACCCGCAGCGTGTTCCCCGGCGTCCACTCGTAGGCGCAGGCGTCGAGGACCACCTCGACCTCGACCTCGCGGCCGGGCACCAGTGGCGACGGCGGCGCGTGGACGCCATCCCGGTAGGCCAGGTCGACCGACCCGCGCGACACCAGCGCCGAGGTGCCGTCGGGGAAGACGTCGCAGAGCTTCACCGACAGGGACGCCGCGGGCTCGGTGGCCCAGAGCCTGGCCCGGAAGACCGGGTGGCCGACCACGGGGTTCGGCGGCGGCTCGACCTCCCAGGTGAGCGAGCGCTCGTCGTCCACGCGCTGGTCGCCGGAGAGCCCCCACGGCAGGTGGCCCGCGCAGTCGATCCAGGCGGTGGTGCCGACGTCGGCCGCCACGGCGAGCGTCGCGGGCGCGGTCAGGTCGAGGGTGGCGTGGTTGACCGGCGGCACGGACGGCAGGGTCACCCAGCGCCCCTCGTGGAGGTCGAGGTCGATCTCCGGGCGCGTCGAGGCACGGATGAAGACGTCGAGCCGGTCGGTGTGCTCGCCCGTGCCGCGCAGCCAGTGGTCGAACCACGCAGCGAGCTCCGCGTCGAAGTCGATCCGCGGCCCGGGCATCGCGGTCGCCGGGTCGGCGTGCGCCCACGGCCCGGCGAGCAGCCGGTGCGGGATGCCGTGCTCGGCCAGCTGCGGCGACGGTGCGGAAGGAGTTGTTGCGGTACCCGTCGGCCCAGCCGGAGACGATCATCACGGGGCAGCCGATCCGCTCGTAGCCCGACGTCGTCCCGCCGAGCCGCACGGATCCGTGGTCCCAGTAGGGGCCGTGCCGGTTCTCGCGCAGCCAGGTGAGCACCCACGGCTCGTTGACCTCGAGCCGACGCTCCCACTCCTCGCGCCAGCCGTCGCCCCACACGGCCGGCACCGGCGGCAGGACGCACATCGGCGACATGTAGTGGTCGTAGTCGACGAGGTCGACCAGCCGCAGCGCTCCGCCGCGCCAGTGCACGTCGTCGGTCCAGCGGTCGTCGGTGGCGAAGATCGCGCAGATCGCCTTCAGCTCCGGGGGTCGCTCCATCGCGATCTGCAGGGAGTTGAAGCCGGAGTACGACGTGCCCCACATCCCGATCTGGCCGTCGCACCAGTCCTGCGCCGCCAGCCAGGCGAACGCGTCGGGGAGGTCGCGCTGCTCGGCCTCCTGGTACTCGTCGACCGCATCACCCGGTGACGAGCCGGTGCCGCGGACGTCGATGCGGGCGACGGCGTACCCGTGGTCCCGGCACAGGCTGCGGTAGCTCTCGGCGTACGACGACGTGAGGTCGTCCTTGCGGTAGGGAAGCGCCTCCACCAGGCACGGCTGCGGCCCCGCGGACTCGTCGGGGAGGTAGAGGGTGGCCGCCAGCCAGGACCCGTCGCGGACCGGGATCCGCACCTCCTGCTCCCTCATGACGCGTCGGTCGAGCGTGGCTCGGCGTCGGCGGAGCTCGGCTCGGCGTCGGTCGAGCCTGTCGAGACCAGGGCCAGCACCGCGTCGTTGTGGGCCGACTCGCTGGTGTTGCCGTCGCGCCCGGTGACGGTGGGGGCGGTGAACATCGAGTTCAGCACCGCCTCCTCCGCCGCCTCGACCACCGCGGTGAAGAGTGGGTCGAGCGCGCGGCCGGTCACGCACCGGGGTGCCGTCGGGCTTGCCGTCGCGGTCCATCCGCATCCCGGTGCCGAACGCCATGAAGATCTCGCCGCTGCCGTGGTGGGCCACCGACCCCGCCCGCGCCAGCCCGAGCCCCACCCGTCGGGCCAGCCGGGCGCACGAGGCCCCGTCGACGGCGGCGTCGGTGACCACGATCCCGATGCACGACCCGGCCGGCTTGCACGGCTCGCCACCGTCGGTCGAGCTGTCTTCGTCGGTCGAGCCTGTCGAGACCACCGCCCAGGCTCCTCCCGACAGGGACGCCGTTCACGATCAGCTCCTCGCGCGCGCCGAAGTTGGTCATCAGCAGCACCGCGACGGTGTGCTCGCCGACCACGCGGGACGCCGTCCCGATCCCGCCCTTGAAGCCCGAGGCACGACATGCCGGTGCCCGACCCGACCGCGCCCTCGTCCGGCGGGGTCGCGGACCCGCGCGAGGCCATGGCCGCGTCGTACGCCGCGACGACGTCGTCGTGCTCGACCTGCATCCGGCGGGCGTCGTTGAGCCAGGAGTCGTCGCACTCACCGACCACCGGGATGATGAAGTCGGTCGCGCACGCGGGGTTCACCTCGAGCTCGATCCGGCAGGCGGAGTCGTAGACCCGGCCCAGCTGGAGGGTCGAGGTCAGGTAGACCGGCGTCTCGGCCGAGCCCCACTCGGCGGCGGTGATGAAGCCGGTGCACTCGCCCGCGCCGTTGAGCACCGCGCCGCCGGCGGGGACCAGTCGGGTGAACGCGTCCTCGGCGAGCACCAAGCAGGTCACGCCCGTGCGCGCGATCGCCGCGACCCTCGGGCGGCGGCGGCTCGTCGCGGACGACCGTCGCGTGGCCGAGCCCCACCCCCGGCACGTCGAGCACGGAGTTGGTCGGTCCGGTCGGGAGCGCCCCGATCACGATCCCCAGGTCACGGGCGCGCGGCATGCCCTCATCCAACCAGCCGGCCCCGCCCCTCGGTCGAGCCCCGGCCTGATCGCCGGTCGAGCGGAGCCGAGACCAGAACGCTTGGCTGTCGGGTGCGGGGGTCTCGTGACGGGCGCAGAGCGCCCTCCTCGACCACCGGCGGCAGCCCGGTGCAGGGCGCCCTCCTCGACCACCGGTAGCAGCCCGGTGCAGGCCGCCCTCCTCGACCACCGGTAGCAGCCCGGTGCAGGCCGCCCTCCTCGACCAGCGGTAGCAGCCCGGCGTTGGGCGCCCTTCTCGACCACCGGCGGCAGCCCGGTGCAGGCCGCCCTCCTCGACCAGCGGCCACTGGCTCGCTCCAGAGCGGAGTGGTGACTGACATGCTCAGCACATGCCGATCCCCGTCGTCTGGTCGCCCGAGACCCGCCGGCACGAGCCGATGCGCGAGGTGTGGGTGGGGGTGCCGACCGACGGCACGGAGCTGCCGGCCCGCGTCGACCGGATCCTCGCAGGCCACCTCGGGCCACGAGCTGGTCGAGGCGACGGCGCACGACGACGACGTGCTGCGCCGGGTGCACGCCCCGGCGTTCGTCGACCACCTGCGGACCATCCACGGCGAGTGGATGCAGGGACCGTACGACGACCTGGTCGGCCAGGACCGGGTCGTGCCCTACGTCTTCCCGACCCCGGCCATGACCCAGGGCATGCCGCCGACCCGGGCAGCCGCCACGCACGGCCGGGCCGGGGAGTTCGGCTACGACACGATGACGCTGGTCGGCCCCGGCACCTGGGAGGCCGCCCGGGCGGCCGTCGACTGCGCCCTGACCGCCGTGGACCTCGTCACCTCCTCTCGTCGGTCGAGCGGAGTCGAGACCACGGCGTACGCCCTGTGCCGGCCGCCGGGCCACCACGCCACCCGCGACGGGTACGGCGGCTCCTGCTACCTCAACAACGCCGCGATCGCCGCCCAGGCGCTCCGCGACGCCGGGCACGCCACCGTCGCCGTCGTCGACCTCGACGCCCACCACGGCAACGGCACGCAGGCGATCTTCTGGGAGCGCTCCGACGTCCGCTACGGCTCGCTCCACGTCGACCCCGCAGCCGGCTGGTTCCCGCACTTCTTCGGCCACGCCCACGAGACCGGCGCCGGCGACGGCGCGGGCGCCACCCGCAACCTGCCGCTGGCCGAGGGCACCGGCGACGCGCCCTGGCTCGAGGCGGTCCGCGAGCTCGCCGACGACGCCGCGAGCGCCGACGCACTGGTCGTCTCGCTCGGCGTCGACGCCGCGGCCGACGACCCCGAGAGCCCGCTCCAGGTCACCGCCGACGGGTACGCCGCCGCCGGCCGCCTGCTCGGCTCGCTCGGCGTCCCGGCGGTGGTCGTGCAGGAGGGCGGGTACCACCTCGACACGATCGGCGGCCTGGTCGCGGCCTACCTCGACGGCCACGAGCGCGGCTAGACGGTTCCCGAACCGACGTCCGTGGGACATGCTGGCGCCCATGCGCCTGCGCCTCCTCGTCCCCGTCACCGTCGGGGCGCTGGCCCTCGGCCTCGCTCCGTCCGCGACCGCCGACCCCGGCGGCCCGACGCCCTACCGGCACAAGATCGCCGAGGCCCACGTCGACCGGGCCCGCTCGCCGATCACGGTCGGTGACCTGACCCTGCGCCCCTGCTCCGTGGTCGCCCGCGCCTAGTGCGGTCACCTCCGGCGCGCCGTGGGAGCCCGGTCATCCTGCGGCCGGGACGCTGCGCGTCGGGTTCGCCTTCGCACCGGCCCGCGACCAGAGCCGGCCGACCCTCGGCACGTTCGTCCCGCACGAGGGCGGGCCCGGCTACTCGACCACCGGGACCGGCGCGTCGTACGCCGCGATGTACGGGCCGCTGCTCGACCGGCACAACCTGCTGCTCGTCGACCAGCGCGGCACCGGGCGCTCCGCGGCGCTCGACTGCCCCGCCCTGCAGAACCTGACGATCGCCTACTCGGTCGCCGCCGCGTCGCTGCGGACGGAGCCTCGGTGCGCGCAGTGACGACTACACCACCGCCCGGTCGGCCGACGACCTCGCCGCCGTGATCAGCCACCTCGGCCTGGGGCAGGTCGACATGTACGGCGACTCCTACGGCACGTTCTTCGCCCAGGTCTTCGCGGGTCGGCACGCGGACCTGCTCCGGAGCATCGTGCTCGACGGCGCCTACCCGACCGCACGGCGAGTCCGCCTGGTACCCGACGCAGGGTCCGGCGATGCGCTCGTCGTTCGTGAAGGTCGTGCCGGCGCTCGCCGGCCTGCCGCGGTCACGGTCTCGGCGTCGCGCAGGCCATGCGCCGCGTGCTGCACGCACGTCCGCCGACACCCGTGGCACGGCATCTCGCACGACGGTGACGGGCGCCGCGCCCGGGTCACGGTGAGCGCCGAGACCCTCGCCACGACCGCCTTCGGCGCGACCTACGGCCCCTACGCCTATCGCGAGCTCACCGCCGCCCTCCGCTCCGCGCTGCACGGCGACCGGGCGCCGCTGCTCCGCCTGGTCGCCGAGGCCGAGGGTGGCGGCACCGACGCCGGTCCGGTGCGCGACTACAGCGAGGGCCTCGACGCCGCCGTGGCGTGCCACGACTACCCCCAGCTCTACGACATGACGGGCGTCGCCGGCGACGCGTCTCCGGCAGTACCACCGCGCCCTGGCCCGGCGTACGGCGTCGTTCCCGCACACCTACGGCCCGTTCACGGTCCGCGAGTACGCCCGCTCCGACTGGCAGGAGCTGGACTGGTGCACGCGGTGGCCGCGAGGCCGCAGCCGACAACCCGGCCCGCCCGCCACACCCGCCGGGCGGGCACTACTCGCGCGTGCCGACGCTGGTGCTGAGCGGCGAGCTCGACTCGATCACCACGCCCGCCGAGGCCGCGATGGTGACCCGCCAGTTCCCGCGTTCGAAGCAGATCGTCGTCGCGAACAGCTTCCACGTCGACGCCGTCGGCGACACCGACGACTGCGCCGTGCGGATCCTCCGGCGCTTCGTGCGGACGCCGTCCCGGTGGCCGCGCCACGGGTGTGCGGCGCACGTGCCGCCGATGCGCACGATGGGGTCGTTCCCCCGCACGCTGGCCGGCGTTCCAGCCGGGCCCGGGTCGCGGCTCGCTCCTGGCGCGGCGCGTGGCGCCGGCCGCGGCCGCCACCGTCGCGGACCTGGTCGACCGGTGGTGGAACAACTACTCCGGCCACTACGTCGGCCTGCGCGGCGGGACCTGGAGCTACACCGGCGACCGCACGACGGTGTTCCACCTGCACGGCGTGCGGCTCACCCGCGACCTCGCCGTGAGCGGGACCGCCACGTGGCGGCGCTACGCCAACCGGATGACCGTCGACCTCACCGTCGCCGGTCACGGGCGGCACGGCCGGCTGCACGGGCACTGGGCGACCCGTCGGGAGGGCGCCCGAGCGACGCTGCACGGCTCCTTCGGCGGACACCCGGTGACGGCGACGTTCCGCGCCCCGTGAGGATGGGGCGGTGAGCAGACGCATCGCCGCCGTGGTCCTGGTCGACGCCCGGGGGTGGCTCCTGCTCCAGGAGCGGGACGAGAACGCCCCTGTCAACCCCGACCAGTGGTCGTTCGTCGGGGGCGGGGTCGAGGACGGCGAGTCCGACGCGGAGGCGGCCGTCCGTGAGCTCGAGGAGGAGACCGAGGTCGCCGGTGTCGACCTGACGCACGTCGACACGCTGAGCTACTTCTGCGACGACTGCGACGAGGACCACGACCTCGCGCTGTACCTCGCCCTGACCGGCCTCACCGACGCCGACGTGGTGTGCCACGAGGGCCGGCAGATCGTCTTCGTCGACCCGCGCACGATCCACACCCTGCGATGGGGCCGGAACCTGGTGCACGGACTCCCGCGGATCATGGCGCACCCGGCGTACGTCGAGCGGTTCGGCCGCGTCGAGCCGCAGGCGTTCGGCTGCGTGCTCCTCGTCGACGCCGGGGGACGGGTCCTGCTCCAGGAGCGCGACGAGCACGCCCCGATCGACCCGGACAAGTGGGGGCTGTCCGGGGGGCATCTCGAGCCGGGGGAGGAGCCCGAGGCCGGCGCCTACCGCGAGGTCGCCGAGGAGACCGGCGTCCACCTGGAGCCCGGGCACGCTCGAGCGGTTCGCCACCTTCGAGGTGTTCCACCCGAACTACGGGTCCGTCGACCAGGTGCATCTCTTCGTCGCCCGCGTCGACCTCACCGACGACGACATCGACTGCCACGAGGGCCGCCAGATCGTCTTCGTCGAGCCCGAGCGGGCGCGCCACCTCGACCTGACGATGACCGGGGTGCTGGCCGTGCCGGCGTTCCTCGACTCGGCGACCTACCGTCGCCTGTCCGGAGCGGTGGTTTAGGCACCCTTCGGCGCCGCGAAACGGTGGCTGAACCACCGCCCGGGTCCACGTCCGCCAAGATGGCGGCATGGAGCTGCAGGTCGTGCCGGTGCCGGGATTCGGCACCGAGGACGTCGTCGTCGCCGACGACGGGTCCGCGTTCACCGGCACCGAGGACGGCGCCATCTGGCGGGTCGCCCAGGACGCCCGCCGGATCGAGCAGGTCGCGAACACCGGAGGCCGTCCGGTCGGGATCGAGATCGGCCCCGACGGCCGGCTGGTGGTCTGCGACTCGCGGGGACTGCTTCGGGTCGATCCCGCCTCGGGAGCGGTCGAAGTGCTCACGCGCACCGTTCGGGGCCGGCCGATGGCCTTCTGCAACAACGCCGCGGTGGCCGCCGACGGCACCGTGTGGTTCTCCGACTCCTCGGCCCACTACGGCCTCGACCGGTGGCGCGACGAGATGGCGATGAACACGCAGACCGGCCGCCTCCTCCGCCTCGACCCGGGTGCCGTCGAGCCCGAGGTCGTCGACGACGGCCTGTCCTTCGCCAACGGAGTCGCGCTGGCGGCGGACGAGTCGTTCGTCGCCGTCGCGGAGACCGCGGCCCGCACCGTCGTACGCCGGTGGCTGACCGGGCCGCGTGCCGGCGACCGCGACCTCCTCGTGGCCGGTCTGCCCGGCTATCCCGACAACATCGCCCGCGGCCGCGACGGGCTGATCTGGGTCACCCTCGCCTCTCCCGTCGACGCCCTCGTCGAACGGATCCAGCACGGACCGCCGTGGTTGCGCCGCGCAGCCACCCGGGTCCCGGCCCGGCTGCAGCCGGGCCCGAAGCGCACCGTCCGGGTCCAGGCCTACGACGACGGCGGCGCCCTCGTCCACGACATCGACGCGCCGGCCGACGGATTCCACATGGTCACCGGTGTCCGGGAGCACGACGGCCGCGTCTGGCTCAGCAGCCTCCAGGAGCCTGCCCTCGCCTACGTGGAGCTCTGACGACGCCAGGCAACCCACGACGCGCCCCTCGGCGCCCCGGGCTGACCGGGCACCGCCTACGGCGCCGTCGGCTCGGTGCGCGAGGCCCCCGTCGATACACTCGACGGGTTGGGGCAACCGAGCGAAGGGACGTCGATGGGACTGCTGGAGCAGGTGACCTCACCTGCCGATCTGCGCGACCTGACCGACGACCAGCTCGAGACCCTCGCAGCCGAGATCCGCGACGAGCTGGTGCGCACCTGTGCCCCGCGCGGCGGCCACCTGGGGCCCAACCTCGGGGTCGTCGAGCTGACCCTCGCGATCCACCGCACCTTCGACTCGCCGCGCGACCGCGTCGTGTGGGACACCGGCCACCAGGCCTACGTCCACAAGATGCTGACCGGCCGCGCGACCGAGTTCGACACGCTGCGCACCGAGGGCGGACTGTCCGGCTACCCCAGCCGGACCGAGTCCGACCACGACCTCGTCGAGAACTCCCACGCCTCGACCTCCCTGTCCTACGCCGACGGGCTCGCCAAGGCCTACGCGATCCGCGGCGAGAACCGCTACGTCGTCGCCGTCATCGGCGACGGCGCCCTCACCGGCGGCATGGCCTGGGAGGCGCTGAACAACATCGCCGTGGGCAAGGACCGCAAGCTGGTGATGGTCGTCAACGACAACGGCCGGTCCTACCAGCCGACCGTCGGTGGCCTCGCCTCCCACCTCGCGACCCTGCGGACCAACCCGCGCTACGAGGAGATGCTCGACCTCGTCAAGAGCCGGCTGAACAAGGTCAAGGGCGTCGGTCCGGCCGTCTACGACGCCCTGCACGCGATGAAGAAGGGCATGAAGGACGCCCTCGCCCCGCAGGGCATGTTCGAGGACCTCGGGCTGAAGTACGTCGGCCCGATCGACGGCCACGACCGCCACGCCGTCGAGCAGGCGCTGGCCCAGGCCAAGCGGTTCGGCGGGCCGGTGATCGTCCACGTGATCACGCACAAGGGCTTCGGCTACAACCCCGCCGAGCGCAACGAGACCGACCAGTTCCACCAGATCGGCGCCTTCGACGTCGAGACCGGCGAGGCCCGTCCGGCCGGCCGCATCTGGACCGACTACTTCTCCGAGGAGATGGTCGCGCTCGGGCAGGAGCGGCAGGACATCGTCGGCATCACCGCCGCGATGCTCTACCCCGTCGGGCTCGACCGCTTCGCCGCGGCGTACCCCGACCGGATCTTCGACGTCGGCATCGCCGAGCAGCACGCCGTCACCAGCGCCGCCGGCCTGGCCATGGGCGGCATGCACCCGGTCGTGGCGATCTACGCGACGTTCCTCAACCGCGCCTTCGACCAGGTGCTGATGGACGTCGCCCTGCACCGCTGCGGCGTCACCTTCGTGCTCGACCGCTCCGGTGTCACCGGCACCGACGGCGCCAGCCACAACGGGATGTGGGACATGTCGGTCCTCCAGGTCGTGCCGGGCCTGCGCTTCGCCGCCCCTCGCGACGGGGCCCGCGTGCGCGAGCTGCTGCGCGAGGCCGTCGACGTCAACGACGCCCCCACGGTCGTGCGGCTCCCGAAGGGCACACCCCCGGACGACATCCCCGCGGTCGACCGGGCGGGCTCCTGCGACGTGCTCGTACGCCGCGGTGCCAAGGACGTGCTCGTCGTCGCCGTCGGCTCGATGGCCGCGGTCGGGGTCGAGGTGGCCCAGCGCCTGGAGGCACAGGGGATCGGCGTGACGGTCGTGGACCCGCGCTGGGTCAAGCCGCTCGACCCGGCCCTGGTGGGTCTCGCCCGCGACCACGGGCTCGTCGTCTCGATCGAGGACAACGGCCGCGTCGGCGGCGCGGGTGCGGCGCTGCTCCAGCTGCTCTCCGACGAGGGCGTGACCACGCCGTTCTCGTTGCACGGCATCCCGCAGGAGTTCCTCCACCACGCCGAGCGTCAGGCGATCCTCGACCGGATCGGCCTCAACGCCCAGACCATCGCCCGCGGCATCGTCGAGCGGCTCGCCGCCGAGGGCCACGAGCCGCTCCCGATCACCGAGCGGGTCACGCGCGACTGATCGCGCGAGCAGCGCACGACCTCCTCCCCGGACGGGATCTCGCAGGCTCGGGCCCCGCGGGCTCCGGAATAGGGTGGAGGTCCGGGACGCTGAACCGTGTCCCCGACCCGAGAGGTTCCCGTGCCCGATCCCGACCGGCTGGTCCACATCGTCGACGACGTGTCCGAGCTCGACGGAGTCACCGAGCTCGCGATGGTCCTCGTCCTCGACGGGTTCCTCGACGCCGGGAACTCCGCCGCGATCGCGGCCCGCCACCTCGTCAACGAGGCGGGCGGAGGCCGGGTGGTGGCGACGTTCGAGGTCGACGAGTTCCACGACTACCGTGCGCGCCGGCCGGCCATGTCGTTCGTCCGCGACCACTACGAGCAGTACGACGCGCCGCGCCTCGTGGTGCGGCTGCTCGGTGACGACGCGGGCACGCCGTACCTCCTCATGCACGGCCCCGAGCCGGACAACAAGTGGGAGGCGTTCGCGGCGACGGTTCGCCACGTCGTCGAGCGGCTCGGCGTCCACCGCGTGATCGGCCTCGGTGCGGTGCCGATGGCGGTGCCGCACACGCGGCCGATCGCGATCACCCACCACGCCAACAACCCGGAGCTGCTCGCGGCCGACAGCCCGTGGCGCGGCGAGCTGCGCATCCCGTCCTCCGCCCAGGCCCTGCTGGAGCTGCGGCTGGGCGAGACCGGGCACGACACCATGGGGTTCGTGGCACACATCCCGCACTACCTCGCCCAGCTCGACTTCCCCGAGGCCTCGGTCGCCCTGCTCGAGCACGTCGAGCGGGCCGCCGGGATCGCGGTCGACCTGAGCGACCTGCGGTCGGCCGCCCGCGAACGCGACGAGGAGATCGCGACGTACCTCGCGCGCGAACACCGAGGTGCTCGAGGTCGTGCAGGCGCTCGAGCAGCAGTACGACGCGTTCGCGCGCGCCGAGCAGGAAGGCAACTCGCCTGCTCGCCGAGAACGAGCCGATCCCGACGGGCGAGGAGATCGGCCGCCAGTTCGAGCAGTTCCTGGCCGGCCTGGACGGCCCCGAGACCGAGAGCTAGGAAGACCCGCGCCGATGCCTTCCTCCGCCGCGGAGCTCGTCGAGCTCCTCGACATCGAGACCCTCGACACCGACCTGTTCCGGGGCAACAGCCCCGACACCGACCGGCAGCGGGTCTTCGGTGGGCAGGTCGCCGCGCAGGCGCTGATCGCCGGCATCCGCACGGTCGACGACGGGCTCGACGTCCACTCGCTGCACGCCTACTTCCTGCGGCCGGGCGACACGACGATCCCGATCATCTACGACGCCGAGCAGATCCGGGACGGTCGCTCCTTCGAGACCCGACGGGTCGTGGCCCGCCAGCACGGCCACCCGATCTTCTACCTGACGGCGAACTTCCAGCGGCCGGAGGAGGGCTTCGACCACCAGGACGCGATGCCCGACGTGCCCGGGCCCGACCAGGGGCTCACCTTCGCCCAGCTGGCCGAGCTCCGCTCGGGCGACAAGCGCTCCGCGACCGAGTTCGCCAAGGAGTGGGCCGCGCTCGACACGCGCTACCTCGGCAACTCGACGTACCCCGGCCACACCCACCTGGCCGACGACACCGACCGGCCCGCCCGTGCCCAGCTCTGGGTGCGGATCAACGGCGAGCTCGGCGACGACCCGGTGCTGCACACGGCCACGTTCACCTACGCCAGCGACCTGACGCTGCTCGGCGCGGCGCTGGTGCCGCACGACGTCGAGATCGGCTCGCCGAAGCTGATGCCGGCCTCGCTCGACCACACGATCTGGTTCCACCGGCCGTTCCGGGCCGACCGCTGGTGGCTCTACGACCAGTGGTCGCCGTCGGCCAGCGGCGGCCGCGGTCTCTCCCTGGCGCGGGTGTTCACCGAGGACGGCGCCCTGGTCGCGACCGTGGCCCAGGAGGGGCTGATCCGGCAGCGCACGCGCTAGAGGTCGAGGCGGAAGAACAGCAACCAGCCCAGCAGCTCCGCGGGCACGTCGCCGTACGCCTCGCCCTCGACGAAGCCGAGGCTGCCGTACAGCGCGATCGCCTCGGTCTGCCGCACGCTGGTGTCGAGGTACATGCGGCGGTAGCCGGCGGCCCTCGCCCGGCTCACCACCTCCTCGGCGAGCGCGCGACCGGCGCCGTGGCCGCGCGCCATCGGCGGCACGAACATCCGCTTCATCTCGCACGCCTCGTCGTCGAGCCTCTTGGCGGCTACGCAGCCGAGGGCGACGCCCGCCTGCCGGGCGAGCAGCAGGCTGCCGTCGGGTGGTGCGTAGGCGCCGGGCAGGTCGGCCAGCTCCCGCTCCCACGCCTCGTCGTCGAAGTACGCGTCGATGAGCTGCGCGTCGCTCGTGTGCCGCTCGCGGTGCCAGGCGAGGAACGCGCGGAACAGCCGGCGCACCTCGTCGAGGTCGGCCTCGCTCTCCGCCTGCTCCACCTGCATGGGCCATGGTCCCCCACGGCGGAGCGGACCGGCCAGACCCACCCGGACTAGGAGACGGTGCGGGTGCGACCGACGACGTGCGGTGCGCCGCTCGTCGGGGAGGTCAGGGCGAACGCGATCCCGTCGTCGACCGGGTCCTGGCCGAAGGCGACGGTGCCGGGCAGGAAGATCGGCTTCGTGAACGTCGCCTCGACGGTGACCGCGTCGGGCAGCCGGTTCTCCAGCGCGGCCACGCAGCGCGCCAGGCTCCACATGCCGTGCGCGATCTGGCGCTTGAAGCCCAGCGCCCGCGCGGTCAGCGGGTAGAGGTGGATCGGGTTGTGGTCGCCGGACACCGCGGCGTACCGGCGGCCGACGTCGCCGCCGAGGCGCCAGGTGACCCGGCCGGGGACGACCTGGCTCGTGGTCTCGACAGGCTCGACCGTCGAGCCGCCGCGGTCGCCGTCGGTCGAGCGCTCGTCGTCGTCGAGCGCCCGTCGTCGGTCGAGCCTGTCGAGACCACCTCACGCCCGCGCCGCAGGTAGGTCGACGTGCTCTCCCAGACCGTCTCCTCGCCGACCGTCGCGGTGGCCAGGAAGTCGATCGCGCGGCCCTTCGGGTGGGGCCGCACCTGGGACGTGTGCACGCTCGAGCTGCAGGGTCTCGCCGACGCGGACCGGGCGGTGCTGGGTGATGGTGTTGGCCAGGTGGACCGTGCCGATCGCGGGGAAGGGGAAGGCCGGCGACGTCATCACCGCCATGTGCAGCGGGAACGCCAGCACGTGCGGGAACGTGAGCGGCGCGGTGTCCTTGACCGGGAACCCGCACACGCCGGCGTACGCGGTGACGTGCTCGCGCGTGACCGTCGCGGTGCGCACCTCGTGCAGCGCCGACGGGTCAGCCACCCGTCTTGCGCACGCCCGGCAGCTGGTTGACGACCGGGATCGACGGGAGTGCGGCTCGGAGCAGGACGCCGGCCACGTCAGGCCCCCAGCATCATCTGGCCGCAGACGCGCACGACGTTGCCGTTGACGGCCGTCGAGGCCGGGTTGGCGAACCACGCGATCGTCTCCGCGACGTCGACCGGCAGCCCGCCCTGGCTCATCGCGTTGAGCCGGCGCCCGACCTCGCGGGTCGCGAACGGCACGGCGGCCGTCATCTTGGTCTCGATGAAGCCGGGCGCGACGGCGTTGACCGTGATGCCCTTCTTCAGGCCCGCCTGGAGCGAGTCGACGAGGCCGATCACGCCGGCCTTGGAGGCGGCGTAGTTGGTCTGGCCGACGTTGCCGGCGATGCCGGCGATCGAGGCGACGCCGATGATCCGGCCGTTGTCGTGGATGAGCCCCTGGGCGAGCAGCTCGTCGGTGATCCGCTCCGGCGCGACCAGGTTGACGGCGAGGACCGAGCTCCAGCGCTCGTCGTCCATGTTCGCCAAGCCGCCGGTCGCGGGTGATGCCGGCGTTGTGCACGACGACGTCGACGCCGCCGTGGGCCTGGGTGAGGTGCTGCGCGATCCGCTTCGGGGCGTCGTGGGCGGTGATGTCGAGGGTGAGGTAGTCACCGTCCAGCTCCTTGGTCAGCCGGATCAGGTCGTCGGCCGCCTGCGGCACGTCGACCCCGACGACGGTGGCCCCGTCGCGCGCGAGCACCCGGGCGATCTGCTCGCCGATGCCGCGGGCGGCGCCGGTGACCAGCGCGACCTTGCCGGCCAGGGGGCGCTGCCAGTCGGGGTGCTCGGCCGGCTCCTTCACCGACGTGCCGATGCGCACGACCTGCCCCGAGACGTACGCCGACTTCGGCGACAGCAGGAAGCCCAGGGTCGACCCGACCGCACCCTCGGCGCCGTCGGTGACGTAGACCAGCTGCGACGTGCCGCCACGGCCGACCTCCTTGCCGAGGCTCCGGGTGAAGCCCTCGAGCGCGCGCTGGGCGATCCGCTCGGCGCCGGACACCTGCTCGGGGGGAGTGCCGAGCACCACGAGCCGAGCGCAGGTCTCGAGGCTGCGCATCAGCGGGGTGAAGAAGTCGCGGAGGGCGACCAGCTGCCCGGGGTCGGTGAGCCCGGTGGCGTCGAAGACCAGCCCCTTGTAGCGACTGCCGGCCTCGGTGGTCGCCGTCGTGTCGATGCCGAGCTCCTCGAGGATCACCGGCAGGTGCTCGGCAAGCCGGCCGGTGCCGCCCAGGACGACGGTGCCGGTCACCAGCGGCGACCCCGCGACGTACCGCTCGAGCGTGACCGGGTCGGGCAGCCCGAGGTTCTTCACCAGCAGCCTGCCCAGGGAGGAGGACGCGAAGTCCTGGTAGCGGTCGGTCATGGCTCCTCATGTAACTCGATGTGTAACTCACCGTCCACGTTTCGTGACGTGGCGCTCATTCCATTGGGTCCGGCGGCCCGTGCCGCCAGGATAGGAGCATGAACAGCGACACCTCCGGCCGACGTCCGGTCGCCGTGCTCGGCGGCAACCGCATCCCGTTCGCCCGGTCCAACGGGGCGTACGCCGAGGCCTCCAACCAGGAGATGTTGACCGCGACCCTCGACGGGCTGGTCTCCCGCTTCGGCCTGGAGGGCGAGCGGCTCGGCGAGGTCGTCGCCGGGGCGGTGCTCAAGCACTCCCGCGACTTCAACCTGACCCGCGAGTCGGTGCTCGGCTCCACGCTCGCGGCCGAGACGCCGGCGACCGACATCCAGCAGGCCTGCGGCACCGGCCTGCAGGCTGCCGCGATCGTCGCCGACAAGATCGCGCTCGGCACGATCGAGGCCGGCATCGCCGGTGGCACCGACACCACCTCGGACGCGCCGGTCGCGATCAGCGACAAGCTCCGCAAGAAGCTGATGAAGGTCAACGCCGCCCGCGACACCCGCGGCCGGCTCACCGCGCTGGCCCAGATCCGGCCCGGCGACATCGGCCTGTCGATCCCGCAGAACGGCGAGCCGCGCACCCGGATGTCGATGGGCGAGCACGCCGCCCTGACCGCGCTGGAGTGGCGGATCGGCCGCGAGGAGCAGGACGAGCTGGCGGCGTTGTCGCACCAGCACCTGGCGGCGGCGTACGACGCGGGCTTCCTCGACGACCAGGTCACGCCGTTCCGCGGGCTCGAGCGCGACTCCAACCTGCGCGCCGACTCCACGGCCGAGAAGCTCGCGAAGCTCAAGCCGGTCTTCGGCAAGGGCGAGGGCGCGACCATGACCGCGGGCAACTCCACGCCCCTGACCGACGGCGCGTCCGCGGTGCTGCTGGGGTCGGAGGCCTGGGCCTCCGAGCACGAGCTCGAGCCGCTGGCGTTCCTGGTCGACCACGAGACGGCGGCGGTCGACTTCGTGCACGGCAACGAGGGCCTGCTGATGGCACCGGCGTACGCCGTGCCGCGGATGCTGGCCCGCCGGGGCCTGACCCTGCAGGACTTCGACTTCTACGAGATCCACGAGGCCTTCGCCTCGCAGGTGCTGGCCACCCTGAAGGCGTGGGACGACACGGTGTTCTGCCAGGAGCGGCTGGGTCTCGACTCGGTGCTGGGCGAGATCGACCGCTCGAAGCTCAACGTCAACGGCTCCTCGCTCGCCGCCGGCCACCCCTTCGCCGCGACCGGTGGTCGGATCCTCAACGTCGCCGCGAAGCTGCTCGCCCAGCAGGGCTCCGGCCGGGCCCTGATCTCCATCTGCGCCGCCGGCGGCCAGGGCGTCACCGCCATCCTCGAACGCTGACCGCCCCAGCGATAGTACGGATCAATCCGCGGGTGACCTCGCGGTCATGGGCGGCCGCGTGATCCGTACTATCGAGAACTCAGCCCTGGGCCATCGCCAGGGCCGACGTCAGCAGCAGCGCCTTCACCTGCTCCGCCCCGATCGTGCCCACATGCGGCACGCCGGGGGCGACCTCGTCGATGACCAGTCCGACCCGGGCGAGCTGGAGGCCGCCGAGCCCGGTGGCGTAGAGCGTGTTGGCGAGGAGCGGTGCATCGGCGACGGTGAAGTCGCCGGCCTCGACGCCCGCCTCGAGCGCACGGCGGAGCACGGCCAGGCACGACGCGATGGCGCGGCCGAGGCGCAGCATCGCGCCCTCGGAGATCTCGTCGAAGAGCTCGGTACCGGTCCGGCGCATCAGGCTGTGGGCACAGTCGACGAACGCCGGATGGGCCACGCCGTAGTCGACGAACGCCGAGACGATGGCGGCCAGCTGCTCGCGCGGCTTCCGCTCGGACTCGGCCGCCTCGGTGAGCGCCGCGCCGAGCTCGTCGAGGTAACCGACCAGGGCGAGCGCGAACAGCTCCTCCTTGCCGGTGAAGTGCCGGTAGACGATCGCCCGGTTGATCCCGACGGCTCGGGCGATGTCCTCGATCTGCGCTTCCGCGACCCCCCGCTCGTCGAAGAGCGTCCGCGTCGCGGCGAGGATCGCCGACTCGCGGGCGCGACGGCGTACGGCGGTCGCGCTGCGCCGGGCCTGGGGTCGCTCCGTGCGGGACGTGCTGGCCATCCCGGCATCGTACGACTGCTGCAACTCGGAGTTGCACAGGTGTGACGCCGGCGCGCTCGTCGACCTCGTCTACCGTGGCACGGCGTGACGCATGCGCCGCCCGACTACGACTGCCCGTTCTGCCGGATGGTGCAGGGCCGCTTCGACGAGGACGTGACCTGGTCGGGGCCCGACGACATCGTCTTCCGGAGCACGAACCTGATGGCGTTCGTCTCGGCCAGCCAGTTCTCCCGGGCGCCGACGTATCCGGGCCACGTGCTCCTGATCCCGGTCGAGCACCACGAGAGCCTCTACGACATGCCGGACGACCTGCTCGGCGCGATCGCCGCGCTGCGTCGACGGGTGGCGCTGGCCTTCTCGAGGATGGGAGCCGAGGGCACGAGCAGCCGGCAGCACAACGAGCCGGCCGGCAACCAAGACGTCTGGCACTACCACGAGCACGTCTTCCCCCGGTACGACGGCGACGATCTCTACCGCCAGGAGCGCACGCGGGTGGACGCCGTACGCCGGTCGGAGCGGGCCGCGAGCATCCGAGCGACCCTCGACCTCGTGCTCGCCGACCTCCCGTTGCCAGCGAGGTGAGGAACGACACCGCCCGGATCGTGGAGGAGGTCCGCAACTCCGGGGGTGCGACCCGGAAGACTGCAGGCATGCGGATCCGCATCCTGCAGTACGCCGTGATCGCCCTCCTCGGGGTGGCGCTCGTCATCTCCAGCATCGGCTGGTACCTCAGCGCCCACCCGGGCGGACAGCGGTTCGAGTCGTGCCACTGGGAGGGCCAGAACCTCGTCCTCGGCTACGTCTACGGCTCCGGCGACACCGTCAGCACGATGGTCAACCCGACCGGCGACCACGTCGTGGCCCAGCTGCGCGTCGACGAAGCCGACGGCGCCCACACGGCTCAGGCGCTTACCGGAGCCGCGACGTACCCGATCTCCGGAGGCCCGGTCGCCGTGAAGTACCCGAACGGCGCGGAGCTCAACTGCCCCCAGCGCTGACCCGCTCGCTCAGACGAAGCGCGCCAGCACGTCGAGGGACTCGGTCGGGACGCTCACCGAGATGCCTTGGCCGATCGCCTCCAGCTGCCAGGTCTGCTCGTCGCGGACCATCTTGGCGAGCATGAAGCCCGTGCGCGGCACGCCCTCGGTGAGGGTGAACCGGGCGATCTCGACGTCGTCCTCGTCGACGAGCCGGCAGTAGGCGTTGTCGATCCACTCCAGGGTGTGGCCCTGGTAGCTGCTGACCAGGAACAGCATCGTGTCGACCTGGGGGTAGACCTTCGCCAGGTCGACCGTGATCTGCTCGTCGTCGCCCTCGCCGCGTCCCGAGATGTTGTCGCCGAGGTGCACCACGGAGCCGTCACGGGTCTCGAGGTGGTTGAAGAAGGCGAGGTCGAAGAGCTGGTCCCCGGCGTACTGGATCGCCGATGCGTCCAGGTCGACGTCGGGGGTGTTGCTGCCGGACAGGGGTCCCGCGCCTGGCTGCTTGTCCCAGCCCAGACCCATCGTCAGCTTGCCCAGGGTGGTCCCGTCGTCACGGGTCAGGGCCATCCGGTCACCGCGGCTCAGCTCGATCACGCCTGCGAACCTACCCGGCGGCCAGTGACCGCACGGTCTCGATGGTGTCGGCCTCGTCGGCCGACTTGTCGTCGCGGTAGCGGACGACGCGGGCGAACCGGAGGGCCAGGCCGCCGGCGTAGCGGGTCGAGCGCTGCAGCCCGTCGAAGGCGATCTCGACGACCTGCTCGGGGCGCAGCGGTACGACGTACCCGTCGCGGATCGTCTCCGGCTCGACCGCGAGCTCGGTGAAGCGCTCGGTCTGCCAGGCGAGCATCTCGTCGGTCATCCCCTTGAAGGTCTTGCCGAGCATCGTGAAGGTGCCGTCGGGGTTGCGGGCACCGAGGTGGATGTTGGAGAGCCAGCCCTGGCGGCGGCCGTTGCCCCACTCGACGGCCAGCACCACCAGGTCGAGGGTGTGGACCGGCTTGACCTTGACCCAGCCGGAGCCGCGGCGACCCGCGGCGTAGCCGATCGAGAGGCTCTTCACGACGACGCCCTCGTGGCCGCGGGCCAGCGCGTCCTGGGCGAAGGCGGCGGCCGCCTCGGGGTCGTCGGTGACCAGGCGCGGCACCCGGTGCGCCTCCGGGACGAGCGCGTCGAGCACCTCGAGGCGCTCGGTGCCGGGAACGTCGAGGAGGTCGCGGCCGTCGACGTGGAGGACGTCGAAGAAGTACGGCGTGACGGCGACACCGGCGCTCATCGCGGTGCGCGAGGCGGTCTCCTGGAACGGCCTCGGGCGGCCCTCGTCGTCCATCGCGATCGCCTCGCCGTCGAGCACGAGGTCGCCGCCGGGCAGGGAGCGCACGACGTCGACGACCTCGGGGAGCCGGTCGGTGATGTCGTCGAGGCTGCGGGTCGCGATCACGATCCGGTCGCCGTGACGGTGGGCCTGGATCCGGATGCCGTCGAGCTTGGTGTCGACGGCTACCGGCGTGCCGTCGCCACCGCCGGCCTTCGCGATCGCGGCCGCGACGTCGGGGGCGGTGGAGGCGAGCATCGGCAGCACCGGCCGGCCGACCTCGAGCCCGACCTCGGCGAGAGCCGTCCTCGCCGCCGGTCATCGCGGCGACCACGATCGGCACGGTGCCGCCCGCGAGCATGGCCGCGCGGCGTACGACGGTCAGCTTCACGCCGGACGCGGCGGCGATCGCCTCCTGGACCAGGGCGTCGAGAGCTCCCTGACGGACGTTGCCGGTCATCACCCCGCGCAGCCAGCGCTGCTCGTCGGTGGTCAGCCGCGCGAAGAGGTCGCGCACGCCGGAGGCCCGCAGCTCCTGGGACCCGGCTCCGGACATCGCCGCCAGCCGGTCGAGGGTCTCGTGCACCTCCAGCGCGGTGACGGACGGGCTGTCGGCGGGATCGGGGAGCGCGCTCAGCCCTCGCCAGCCGACGCCGGTACGGCGCTGCAGGACCGTGCCGCCGACGTACGCCGTCACGACGGGCAGCTCGTCGGCCTCCGCATGACCCAGGCGCTCGGCGATCGCGGCCACCTTGGCCTTGCGCGAGCGGGTGGCGGCGACGACGCCCGAGGTCTCCACGAGGTCGCGCAGCAGCATGCGGCCATCCTGCCCGAGCCCGCCGACGGGGCAAGGGGACGTGTAACCGACCGCTTCCTGGAGACACGCCGATCGAGCGACCGGCGTGTCGCGGGAACGGTCGGTTACACGGCTCCGGACCGGCTACTCGCCGATCAGGGTGCGGACCTCGTACAGCTCGGGGAAGAAGGTGAGGTCGAGGGCACGGCGGAGGAAGTCGACGCCCGAGGAGCCGCCCGTGCCGGTCTTGAGGCCGATCGTGCGCTGCACGACCTGGAGGTGACGGAAGCGCCACTGCTGGAAGTTGTCCTCGACGTCGACGAGCTCCTCGCACGTCTCGTAGACGCCCCAGTGCTGCTCGGGCGCGGCGTAGACGTCGGCGAACATCCGCACCAGGTCGGGGTCGGACCGGTAGGGCTGGGACCAGTCGCGGTCGAGGCAGGCGGCCGGGACGGCGTACCCCTGACGGGCGAGGTGGGCCAGGAACTCGTCGTACAGCGACGGCTGGAACAGCAGCGTGGTGAGCGCGGCGTGCGCCCCGGGATCGTGGGCGAAGACCTTCACCATGTCGTGGCTCTTGTTGCCGAGCAGGAACTCGACCTCGCGGTACTGCGCCGACTGGAAGCCCGACGAGGTGGCCAGGAAGGGCCGGATCTCGGCGTACTCCGACGGCGTCAGCGTCGCCAGCACCGACCACTGGTCGGTGATCGTGTGCTGGATGTGCTTGACCCGCGCCATCCGCTTGAGCGCGGGGGCGAGGTCGTCGGTGGCCAGCAGGGCGCGGGCGGAGCGGAGCTCGTGGACCAGCAGCTTCAGCCAGAGCTCGGTGGTCTGGTGCTGGACGATGAACAGCAGCTCGTCGTGCTGGGGCGGGTCGCTCAGCGGCCGTTGCGCGGACAGCAGGGTGTCGAGCTGGAGGTAGTCGCCGTAGGACATCTGACGGCTGAAGTCTCGCTCGATCCCCTCCTCGAGGGGGCGCTCGTTCGTGGCGTCGCTCACGAGGCCGACCCTAGGCGCGCTCGCGTACGCCGTTACGTCGGTCGCCCAGCCATGGACGCCGATGTGATCGTGGTCGGGCACGGGCTGGCGGGTCTCGCCGCCGCGGCCGAGGTGGCCGACGCCGGACGCCGGGTGGTGCTGGTCGACCAGGAGGCCGAGCAGTCGCTCGGCGGCCAGGCCTTCTGGAGCCTGGGCGGCCTGTTCCTCGTGGACTCGCCCGAGCAACGCCGGATGGGGGTGCACGACAGCCACGAGCTCGCCTGGTCGGACTGGACGGGCAGTGCCCAGTTCGACCGCGAGGAGGACCTGTGGCCGCGGCGCTGGGCGGAGGCGTACGTCGACTTCGCGGCCGGCGAGAAGCGGTCGTGGCTGCGGCAGATGGGGCTCCGGCTGTTCCCGGTGGTCGGGTGGGCCGAGCGCGGCGACGGACGCGCGGACGGTCACGGCAACTCCGTGCCCCGCTTCCACATCACGTGGGGGACCGGGCCGGGGGTGGTGGAGCCGTTCGAGCGCCGCGTGCGCGAGCACGTCGCCACGGGGAGGGTGCGGTTCGCGTTCCGGCACCGGGTCGACGAGCTGGTCGTCGGTGAGGGCACCGTGACCGGCGTACGCGGGAAGGTCCTCGCGCCGGACGCCGCTGAACGGGGCCGGGCGACCAACCGGGACGAGGTCGCGGACTTCGAGCTCACCGCCGGGGCCGTGATCGTGTCCAGCGGCGGGATCGGTGGCGACCACGACCTGGTCCGCGCGGCCTGGCCCGCGCGGTTGGGGACCCCGCCGGCGTTCATGGTGAGCGGTGTGCCGGCGCACGTCGACGGGCGGATGATCGGGATCTCCCGGTCGGCCGGTGCCGAGGTGATCAACGAGGACCGCATGTGGCACTACGTCGAGGGGCTGCGCAACTGGGACCCCATCTGGGACAACCACGGCATCCGGATCCTGCCCGGGCCCTCGTCGCTGTGGTTCGACGCGGCCGGCCGGCGCCTGCCGGCGCCGTACCTCCCGGGCTTCGACACCCTCGGCACGCTGCGTCACCTGCGCGAGACGGGCTACGACTACTCGTGGTTCGTGCTCACCCAGAAGATCATCGAGAAGGAGTTCGCGCTGTCGGGCTCGGAGCAGAACCCGGACCTGACCGGGCGCGACGTGAAGCTGCTCCTCGGCCGGGTCGTCGGCGACGGCGCGCCGGGTCCGGTCGAGGCGTTCAAGGAGCACGGCGCCGACTTCGTCGTCGCCGACACGCTGACCGAGCTGGTGCGGGGGATGAATGCGATCGGCGGTCCGTCGCAGGGCGGCGCCGTGATCGACGAGTCCGTGCTGCGGGCGCAGATCGAGGCGCGCGACCTGCAGATCGACAACCGGTACACCAAGGACACCCAGGTGGCGTTCGTCCGGCAGCACCGGGCCTACCGAGGCGACAAGCTGGTCCGGGTCGCGTCGCCGCACAAGATCCTCGATCCGAAGAACGGGCCCCTGATCGCGGTCCGCCTCAACATCCTGACCCGCAAGACCCTCGGCGGGCTGGTCACCGATCTCTCCGGCCGGTGCCTGACCGCGGACGGTTCCGTCGTGCCCGGCCTGTACGCCGCCGGCGAGGCCGCGGGGTTCGGCGGCGGCGGGATGATGGGCTACAACGCCCTCGAGGGGACGTTCCTCGGTGGGTGCCTGTTCTCGGGGCGGGTGGCCGGGCGGGCGGCTGCCGCGGCGGTGGGGTGAGGCTCGGTTGCCGCGGCTTCACCATGGGATGCAGGCGAACCGTCACTTCCCATGGCGTGCACACCGTGGGAAGTGACGGTTCGTCGACATCCCCTGGTGGAGCTGCAGTGGCGGTGAGTGGCGCCATTCCAGTCGACACCGGAACCCACCCGTCGGCGCGGCCACGTAACGTGACCGACGTGATCGACGGGCAGCAGCGGGTGTGGCGGCCCGACTGGCCGTGCCACGCCCTCGGCATCCTGGGCCAGCAGCGGCACGGCGGGGGAGACCCGACGTTCCGGGTGCACGGCGACGAGGCCTGGCGCGGCATCCGTACGCCGGACGGCCCGGCCACGCTGCGGGTCGCACCGCGACGCGACGGCGAGGTGCTGGCCGAGGCGTGGGGCGAGGGCGCCGCCTGGGCGCTCGACCGGCTCCCCGCGATGCTCGGCGCCGACGACGACCCGTCCGGCTTCCGCGCCGACCTCCACCCCCTGGTCGCGCGAGGCCCACCGCAGGCGCCCCCACGTCCGCTTCGGTGCCAGCCACCGGGTCTTCGAGACCCTGGTCCCGGCCGTGATCGAGCAGAAGGTGACCGGACAGGAGGCGTTCGCCGGCTTCCGGCGGCTGGTCCACCGGTTCGGCGAGCGGGCGCCGGGACCGGGCAGCGAGCTCCGGCTCTGGGTGCAGCCGAGCGCCGCCACCGTCCGCCGGATCCCGTCCTGGGAGTGGCTCAAGCTCCACATCGACCCCGCCCGCTCCCGCACCCTGGTCCGCGCCGCCACGGTCGCCGACACGCTCGACCGACTCACCGGCGGCCGACGCCGACGCGAAGCTGCGCACCCTGCCGGGGATCGGGGAGTGGACCTCCGCCGAGGTCCGCTCGCGGGCCTTCGGCGACGCCGACGCCGTCAGCTTCGGCGACTACCACGTCGCCAAGGACGTCGGCTGGGCCGTGACCGGCACGCCGTACGACGACGAGGAGCTGCGCGAGTTCCTCGAGCCCTGGCGCCCCCAGCGCAACCGCGCGGTCGCGCTCATCCACGGACTCGCCGGCGGGCGTCCGCGGCACGGCCCGCGCATGGCACCGCGCACCCACCTGCCCGTGCGCTAGCGTGCCGGGCACCTCTCGGGTCGCTGCCGTCCACGCGTGAGAGGCACGTCCATGTCCCACGACCGCTCCGACGCCGACCTCGGGACCCGCCTCGCGTCCGTTCTCGCGAGCACCGCGGCCGAGACGTCCGCGCCCGGTGTCCAGGCGGCCCTGGTCGACCACGGCGACGTGACCTGGACGGGCACCGACGGCGTGGCGGACAGCGACGCCGGTACGCCGGTCACCGACACGACGGTCTTCTGCCTGGCCAGCCTGGGCAAGCCCCTCGTGGCGGCTCTCGCCCTCCGCCTGGTCGAGGAGGGCCGTCTCGACCTGGACGCCCCGGCCGCGACGTTCCTGGGCGACGAGGTGCCGGGCACCGCGACGGTCACGCCCCGCATGCTGCTCACCCACACGTCGGGCTACCCCGACCTCTACGACAGCCCGGCCGTCGCCGCCCTGCTGCGCCCCGACGAGGACGAGCCGGGCAGCGGGGCGGACTACGACCCTGACCGGCCCTTCACCTGGGAGATGCTCCGCCCGGGGATCCTCGAGCCGGTCGGGCCCGGGACCGTCTGGGAGTACTCGAACACCGGCTACGTCGTGCTCACCGAGATCCTCGGCCGGGTCCTCGGCGGCGACGACGGCTTCGCCGACGCCTGGGCGACCCTGACCCGCCGCTACGGCCGAGCCCCGGACGACGACGCGCTCACGATGCACCGCTCCCGGGTGCGGCTCGACCGGATGTCCCACGGGTACGACGTGCGGCCGGACGGCTCCCTCGTCGACGCATCCGCCGGGCACCCGGCCATCGGGATCCCCACGGACCTGTTCGGGCTCCCGTTCGGCGACGGCCTCTTCGCCGGCACCGCGACCGGGGCGGCGACGTTCCTGGACGCCCTGCTCGTGCGGCGGGACGGTCCTCGACCCGGCCTCGGTGGAGCTGATGACGACGACCACGCCGCAGGCCGCGGCGTACGACCACCCCGACATGTGCACCTACGGCCTGGGCACGTTCCGGATGGCGGTCCCAGGCGGGGTGTGGCAGGGACACCGGGGGTGGTACGGCGGGTTCACGGTCGTCGGCATGTCCGAGCGGACGCGCGGGCTGACGCTGGTCGTGGCCACCAACGCCTCGGCCACGGAGCCCCCGGCCACCGTCGTCTGGCGGGCGCTCGCCGAGGAGTGCCTCAGAGCAGCGGACGGAGCGGGTTGAGCACGAACTCGGTGAAGCGCCGGTAGATGTCCCGCGCCTCCCACTCGGCCCGGGTCAGCTCGAGGCAGTTCGACTCGTCGATCCGGAAGATCTCCTCCAGCGAGCCCGCGAGCCGGGCGTCGATGATCTCGACGTTGATCTCGTAGTTGCCGCTCAGGCTGAGCCGGTCGATGTTCGCCGTGCCGACCGTCGACCACGTCCCGTCGATGGTGGCCGTCTTCGCGTGGACCATCGCATCGCGGTAGCGGAGCACCTTCACCCCCGCGCTCAGCAGCTGCCCGAAGTAGCCGCGCGAGATCCAGTCGGAGACGACGTGGTTGGACTTGGCCGGGATCAGGAGACGGACGTCGACCCCGCGCCGCGCCGCCGCCGTCAACGCGTCGGCGAAGTCGGGGTCGGGCAGGAAGTAGGCGGTGGTCAGCCAGATGTTCTTGCTGGCCCGGGCGATCGCCTCCAGGTACATCGACCGGATCGGGAACATCCACAGTCGGGGCACGTTGCGGTGGAACCGGATGGTCGGCTCCCAGGTCGAGGCCGTCTCGAGCAGCAACGGTCGCTCGCTCGCTCGGAAGCGACGGCGGCGGTTGAGGTTCCAGAAGTCGGCGAACGCCCGCTTCAGGTCCCACACGGCCGGCCCGACGATCCGCACGTGCGTGTCGCGCCACTCCGTCGCGTAGGCCGCGCCGATGTTGTAGCCGCCGACGAAGCCGATGGACTCGTCGACCACGAGGATCTTGCGGTGGTCGCGGCCGTAGCGCCGCAGGTCGAACGGCCGCCACCCGGCGGCGTACACCGGGTAGCGCAGCACCTTGATGCCGGAGGGGAAGCGCTTGAACCGCGGCGAGACGACGAGGTTGGCGAAGGCGTCGTAGATCAGGTAGACCTCGACGCCGCGCCGGGCAGCCGCGGCCAGCGCGTCCTTGAAGCGTTGGCCGACCTCGTCGCCCTTCCAGATGTAGGTCTCGAACAGGATCTGGCGCTCGGCGCCGTCGATGGCGGCGATCATGTCGTCGTAGAGGTCGGCGCCGTAGGTGTACGTCGTGACCTCGCCGTCGCCGACCGGCACCGTGCTCGGCCGCTCCGTCGGGAACGACGCGGCGCGGTGCTTGCCCCGCCGGCGGTAGGAGTCGACCAGCGTCATCCCGATCGCCATCAGGAACGGTGCCGCGACGATCCCGAGCACGATCCGTCGTACGAGCGGCAGCCAGCGGTCGGCTGTCGTCGACGAGGTCCGGGTGGGCACGTCGCCAAACTACCCATCGGCCCGGACGCCCTCGACCCGCCGGGCCGGGTCGCGGCAGCGCGGCGGACGACGACTTGCGGGAGAGGTGACGTTCCCGGGAGGGTGCGGAGTGGCGCTCGGGTCAGGGGAAGGGGACCGGAGTGTCCGGCCGGAGAGTCGTGAGGGCGGTCGACGGCGCGTGGACCTGGTGGCGCACGCTGCGCCGATGCCGGCGCAAGTACCGACAGCTGTTCGGGCGTCGGATGCACCTGCTGTTCCCGCGGACGCACAGCGAGTGGGTCCAGCACCACAAGTTCCTCCGGCGGGACCCGCGCCTGGTCACGCTGACCGACAAGATCGAGGCGAAGCAGTACATCGCCGAGCGCGTCGGCCAGGAGTACGTGATCCCGACGTACTGGCACGGGCGCCGGCTGCCACCGCTGCGCGACGCCGCCGCTGGCCGCGTCCCTACCTCATCAAGGCCGCCCACGGGTGCCACCAGATGATCGAGGTCCCGGCCGGCGGGCGCGTGCCCTGGCGCAGGATCGAGCGCAAGGTCGCCCTCTGGCTGCGGAGGACCTACGGCGAGAGGGGCGGCGAGTGGCAGTACGCCCGCATCCCACCACGGCTGATCGTCGAGCAGCGGGTCGGCGACCCCGGAGTGCTGCCCGACGACTACAAGTTCTGGGTCTACCACGGCCGCGTCCACTACATCCACTGGTTCACCGACCGCGGCCTGCCGACGTACGGCGGCCGGATCGTCGACCGCGACTGGCACGAGCCGTTCCGGTCGGTCTCCCAGCGCACCCACGAGCGCTACCCGCCGCGGCCGGAGTCGCTGGACACGATGATCTGGATCGCCGAGACGTTGGGGGAGGGCTTCCCGTTCGTCCGCGTCGACCTCTACGAGATCGACGGGCACCCGTACGTCGGTGAGCTGACGTTCACGCCGTCCGCCGGCTTCCACACGCTCGACCCGGACCGTGCCGACTTCGACCTGGGGGCGCTGTGGCGCAAGCCGCGCCGCGAACGCCTCCCCGCGACGCCGCCGCCGTCGCGTCGCGATCGCGACGACCTGCCGTCCGAGCCGCGGCCCCTGTCGCCGAGCGCCGGTCGCCGCGGCTAGGCTCGGCGACGGAGGGGAGTACTCCCGCACGGACGCGTCGTCATCACGGCTGGACCATCCCGGCCCGGCGCCCCGGCCTCCCGGCAACGGGCTGGTGGAGGAGACCTCCGGTCGTCATCCACGTCCGGAGGTCCTGTGCACACGTCGGTCGCCCCGCCGCTCTGGATCGCTGCCGCGGTCCTGCTGGTCCTGCTCGTCACCGCCGACCTGGTCGCGGTGGCGCGGCGTCAGGAGCGGCCGACCCTGCGCACCTGCCTGTGGTGGGTGGCGGCCAACGTCGCGGCGGCGGTGCTGTTCGGAGCCGCGCTGCTCGCCGCCGACGGGCGGGCCGGCACCGAGTTCTTCGCCGGCTACCTGACCGAGTACAGCCTCAGCGTCGACAACCTGTTCGTCTTCCTGGTCATCATGAACACCTTTGCGGTCCCGGCCGTGGCCCGTGACCGCACCCTGCTGATCGGGATCGTGCTGTCGTTCCTGATGCGGGCCGTGCTGATCGTGGGTGGGACCGCGCTGGTCTCCGCGGCGTCGTGGACCTTCTACCTGTTCGGGCTGCTCCTCGTGTACACGGCGGTCACCCTGCTCCGCGAGACGGACGACGAGTCGGAGTTCGAGGAGTACCGCGTGCTCCGGATCCTGCGTCGGCACCTGCCGATCGGCCCGGCGTACGTCGGCGACCGGTTGCGCACCACGGTGGACGGGCGCGCGATGTGGACGCCGCTCGTGGTCGTCGTCGCGGCGATCGCCGTGGCGAACGTCGTCTTCGCCCTCGACTCGATCCCGGCGATCCTCGGGCTCACCCAGGACGCGTTCGTGATCCTCACCGCCAACGCCTTCGCGCTGCTGGGCCTGCGACAGCTGTTCTTCGTCGTCGAGGCCCTGCTGACCAGGCTGGTCTACCTGCAGCCGGCCCTCGCGCTGGTGCTGGCGTTCATCGGGATCAAGCTCGTCCTCGAAGGCCTGCGCGGCTCCCACGTCGACCACCTCGGCGCCCTGCCGGTGCCCGACGTCGGAATCCTCCCGTCGCTGGCGTTCATCGCCGGCGTCCTGGGCATCGCGGCGGTCGCGAGCCTGACGATCGGGGCACGCACGCCGGCCGGCCCGGCGGAGTGAGGTCGGGGACGCGACCTGAGGTGTCGGCGCCAGGTGGCAGGATCCCTCCCGTGTCGGAGGGGACGAGAGTCTGCGCATGGCCGAGCTCGAGCTGACCGTCGCGTCCCCCTGGTTCGGCGTCGAGGACGTCGGCGAGGGGGTCACGAAGGTGACCGAGCCGCACCTGAGCGACCTCGTGTCGGCGAACCTGTGGTGGATCCGCGGCCGGACGCACGACGTGCTGGTCGACACCGGCCTCGGGGTCGCCTCGCTGCGCCGCCACCTGCCCGAGGTGCTCGAGCACGAGACCCTGGCCGTGATCAGCCACAGCCACCTCGACCACACCGGTGGCGCCCACGGCTCGCCCACGTCGCCGTGCACGCGCTCGAGGCCGGCTCGATCGCGAACCCGCCGCCGGCGAGCCTGCACGCGCGGACCGAGCTGGAGCTCCTCGGTCTCGCGCTCCCGGACGACGAGGACCTGCCGGAGTCGCTGCTGACGGCGCTCCCGGAGCCGGGCTACGACCCTGCGGCGTACCGCGTCCGACCCGCCACGGTGACCCGCAGCCTGGTCGACGGCGACGTGATCGACCTCGGCGACCGGCGCCTCCGGATCCTGCACCTGCCGGGCCACACCCCCGGGAGCATCGTGGTCCTCGACGAGGACCTGCGGTGGCTCTACACCGGGGACGTGGTCTACGACGGTGCGCTGCTCGACGAGATGGTCGGCGCCGACATCCCGTCGTACGTCGCCTCCATGCGGCGGCTGCTCACCCTCGACGTCGCGCTCGTCCACCCGGGTCACGACGCGTCGTTCGGGGCGGAGAAGCTGCACGAGATCGGTGAGGGCTACCTGCGACGGCGCTCGAGCTACTGAGTCCCGCCGGCTCGGCTCCCGGGGGCCTGTCGGTGGGCCTGTCTAGGCTGGACGCATGCGACCTGTGACCGACCTGGAGCGCCGGGTGGCGCCGTTCGAGGTGGTCTCCGACTACCAGCCGAGCGGTGACCAGCCGGCCGCGATCGAGGAGATCGTGCGGCGGGTGAAGGGCGGGGTGAACGACGTCGTCCTGCTCGGCGCGACCGGCACCGGCAAGACCGCGACGGTGGCCTGGGTGGCCGAGCAGATCCAGCGCCCGATCCTGGTCCTGCAGCCCAACAAGACGCTCGCGGCCCAGTTCGCCAACGAGCTGCGCCAGCTCTTCCCCAACAACGCGATCGAGTACTTCGTCTCCTACTACGACTACTACCAGCCCGAGGCCTACGTCCCTCAGACCGACACCTACATCGAGAAGGACTCCTCGATCAACGAGGAGGTCGAGCGGCTGCGCCACTCGTCGACCAACTCCCTGCTGACCCGGCGCGACGTGATCGTGGTGTCGACCGTGTCGTGCATCTACGGCCTCGGCACCCCGCAGGAGTACGTCGACCGGATGCTCAAGCTGAAGGTCGGCGACGAGCGCGACCGCGACTCGATCCTGCGACGGCTGGTCGAGATCCAGTACACCCGCAACGACATGACGTTCACCCGCGGCACGTTCCGGGTCCGCGGCGACACCCTCGAGATCTTCCCGGTCTACGAGGAGCACGCCGTGCGGGTCGAGTTCTTCGGCGACGAGGTCGAGCGGCTGATGACGCTCCACCCGGTCACCGGCGAGGTGATCAGCGAGGACGACGAGCTCTACGTCTTCCCGGCCACCCACTACGTCGCCGGCCCGGAGCGCATGGAGCGGGCGATCAACGGCATCGAGGCCGAGCTCGAGGACCGGCTGTCGACGTTCGAGCGGCAGGGCAAGCTGCTCGAGGCGCAGCGGCTGCGGATGCGCACGACGTACGACGTCGAGATGATGCGGCAGGTCGGGTCGTGCGCCGGCATCGAGAACTACTCGATGCACATCGACGGCCGCGACCACGGCACCCCGCCCAACTGCCTGCTCGACTACTTCCCCGAGGACTTCCTGCTGGTCGTCGACGAGTCCCACGTCGCGGTGCCGCAGGTCGGCGGGATGTACGAGGGCGACATGTCGCGCAAGCGCAACCTGGTCGACCACGGCTTCCGGCTGCCGAGCGCCATGGACAACCGCCCGCTGAAGTGGGAGGAGTTCCTCGAGCGGATCGGCCAGACGATCTACCTCTCGGCCACGCCCGGCAACTACGAGCTCGACAAGGTCGGCGGCGACGTCGTCGAGCAGATCATCCGGCCGACGGGCCTGATCGACCCCGAGGTCGTGGTCAAGCCGACCAAGGGCCAGATCGACGACCTGATCCACGAGATCACCACGCGCACGGCGAAGAACGAGCGGATCCTGGTCACGACCCTGACCAAGAAGATGTCGGAGGACCTCACCGACTACCTCCTCGACGCCGGCATCCGCACCCGCTACCTCCACTCCGAGGTCGACACCCTCAAGCGGATCGAGCTCCTGCGCGACCTGCGGCTCGGTGACTACGACGTCCTGGTCGGCATCAACCTCCTCCGCGAGGGTCTCGACCTGCCCGAGGTGTCGCTGGTGTCGATCCTCGACGCCGACAAGGAGGGCTTCCTGCGCTCCGACAAGTCGCTGATCCAGACCATCGGCCGCGCCGCGCGCAACGTGTCCGGTCAGGTGCACATGTACGCCGACAAGATCACGCCGTCGATGGAGTCGGCGATCGACGAGACCAACCGTCGCCGGGCCAAGCAGGTCGCCTACAACAAGGAGCGGGGCGTCGACCCGCAGCCGCTGCGCAAGAAGATCGCCGACATCACCGAGATGCTCGCCCGCGAGGGCGAGGACACCCAGGCGCTGCTGGCGACCTGGGCCGGCACCGAGGCCAAGGGCCGGGCCGGCGGCGTCAAGCTCAAGGCAGGGCCAGCCGGTCCCGGCGCTCGGCCAGCTGAACGCCGGCCAGCACGCGGCGGACATCGCCGGGCTGCCCAGCTCCGAGCTGGCCGCCCTGATCCAGGAGCTCACCGACCAGATGAAGGCCGCCGCCGGCGAGCTGCAGTTCGAGCTCGCCGCCCGGCTCCGCGACGAGGTCAACGACCTCAAGAAGGAGCTCCGCCAGATGATGGAAGCGACCAAGTAGGTCGTGGACATCGAGCGGATCACTGCCCACTGCGCGGCCAAGCCCGGCGCGTGGCCGGACAACCCGTGGGACCACCCCCACCCGGTCTTCAAGGTCGGCCCGGGGGAGCGGGGCAAGATCTTCGCGTTCCTGGGCGGCAGCGGGGTCGGCATCAAGGCCGCCCGCAGTCGTGAGGCCGCCGACGAGTGGCTCGAGCGCTACCCCGACAGCGCGTCGGTGATGGCCTACATCGGCCGCTCCGGGTGGAACGACCTGGCGTTCGCCGGCATCCCGGACGACGAGCTGCTCGACGCGGTCGACGAGTCCTACCGCCTGGTCGTCGAGGGCCTGCCGAAGAAGCTGCGCCCCGACGGCTGGGACGCCTGACCGCGACCGTGGCGGTGGGTGAGGCACCCTTTCGGATCAGGAAACGGTGCCTGGTCCACCGGTCGTCGCGGGTGTGGGCGGGTGGCGGTGGGTGAGGCGCCTTTCGGACCAGCAAACGGTGCCTGGTCCACCGACCAGTCCCGGAGGTTTCGAGACAGGCGCCAGGGCGCCTTCCTCAACCACCGGCCGGGCCCGGACTCGCCGTACGGCGTGGTGGAGGAGGTCGCTCTGCGGTCGGCCGACGTCGGTGGTTGAGGAGGTCGCTCTGCGACCGTCACGAAACCCCGACCCGGGTCAGGCCTGCTCGGGCTTGTTCTGCTCCCGGAGGACGCGGCCGTCGTCGTTCGACGTCGAGGACGTGCCCGACTTCGACGTGCCGGCCTTCGAGGGCTTGGGCGGCTCCAGGGCCTTGGCCTGCTTGCGCTCCAGCTTCTCGATCCGCCCGTCGATGATCGACTGCTTGCTGGCCATGATCCGGACCAGGTTCCCCACCGTCGGGATCAGCACGAAGATCGGCCACGGGAAGTCGTGCCCGGCGACGAACCAGATCACCCAGCAGATCAGGTTGGGGAACAGGAACCCCAGGAAGGCCTCGCCGAGCTTCTCGCGGTAGTACCCCGCAGCCTTCCGCTCGAGGTCCGGCCGCGACGCGATGCTCACGGCCGGCACCGCCGCATCGGCCGCGAGGTCGAGCAGCGGCGGCACCAGGTCGCCGTACGTCTTCGCGGCGTCGACCTGCGAGGTCCGGTCGTCGAGCTCGTCGCGGTCCAGCCGCCCCTCGGCGTAGGCCTCGGCCAGGGCGTCGTGGACCACCGCGCGGTCGCGGTCGGAGGCCCGCATCCCGGCGTACGCCGGGTCTCGCGGGTCGTGCTGGAAACGGCTCCAGAGACTGCCGCTGCTCCCCGTGGTCACCGGGTCATCGTAGGGCGAGCACCACGCGACCGGCGCTGACCAGGTCGTCGGTCCTCCCCGTCGACGCCAGCGGGGCCTCGACGACCCCGCCGTCGCGGTCCGAGGCGTGCAGCATCACGCCCGGCTCGACCACGAGCCCGACGTGGTGCACCGGCCGTCCCGGTCGGGCGAAGAAGTACAGGTCGCCGCGGCGTACGTCGTCCACTGCCACGGCCGGAAGGGCGGCTGCCTGGTCGGCGGCGTCGCGCGGCACGGTCGTGCCCAGAGCCCGGTGCGCCAGGTGGACCAGACCCGAGCAGTCGATGCCGTGACCGCTCAGCCCGCCCCAGACGTACGGCGTGCCCAGCAGCGTGCGGGCCAGTGCCAGGCAGTCATCCGCATCCGCCGGGAACAAGGCCTCCGGCACGTGCAGGGCCGGCGGGTCGGCGTCGGCGGCGCCCACATCGGCGGCGTCGATCCAGCCCGGGTACCCGAGCTCGCCCAGCGACGACGGCTGCCACGGGAGCACGACCTCGACCCGGCCGTCCCGTTCGGCTCCCGTGACCACGACGGGCTCGCCGACCAGGGCCTCGGTGACCCGGTCGTCCCGCTCCGACCCGGCCGGGCCACGCCAGACCGGAGCCACCTCGGCCGTCACCAGGTGCGTGGTCATCGGGTGACCTCCGCCCAGGCGGCCGCGGCGATGCGGGCGATGCCCGCCTCGCGCTCCTCCTCCGAGCCCGGTGCCGAGACCAGTACGGCGAGGCCCACGGGCGGGAGCTCGGGGGCCCGGACCAGCGCCACGTCGTGGTTGACGCTGGAGATCCAGCCGGTCTTGTTGCCGATCACCAGGCCGTCGGGCAGCCCGGCCGGGATGCCGTTGCGGTACTCCTGCGCCCGCAGGGTGCGCTCGCACGCCTCCGTCGCGGCAGGCCCGGCCAGCCGCCCCTCGGCGAGCGCGACCAGGAGTCGGGCCATGTCGTCCGCAGTGATCAGGTTGTCGATGCCGGAGTCACGCGCGGGGTAGTCCTCGATGCCGCGCACGATCGTCGTCCGCTCGGAGCAGCCCGCGTCGGCCAGGACGGCGGCGACCTCGTCGGTCCCGACCTCGTCGAGCACCACGTTGGTGGCCAGGTTGCCCGAGACGGTCACCATCCGCTCCACCAGGTCGCCCAGCGGGACGTCGGCGCCGAGCGCCGACCAGGTGGCGGGGTCGGAGTCCTCCTCCTGGTCCATGGTGAAGCTGTGGCCGGGCACCTGCGAGGCGAACTCGTCGTGCACCCGCACTGCTCGGCCGAGGTCGAGGTCGCCGCGCTCCACGAGCCGGTGGACGGCGATCAGGATCGGCAGCTTCATGATGCTGGCCGAGTAGTGACGGGCGTCGGGCTCGACCGAGACACGCGGCTGGTCCTCGCCCGAGACCCGGGCGACCACCGAGACGACCCCGTCCGGTCCGAGGGAGTCGACGGCGACGGACAACGGGCTCGGGGCAGGCGACTGGCTCATCCCGGCATCGTAGGAAAGGCCCGCGTCGCAGCGCTCGGCGAGGTGTCACCCGGGCTTACGATGCGGCAGGCGCGTGACACCGGTCGAGCCTGGGAGGGGGCCCGAGTGACCACGGCGAACCGCTGGCTGACGATGCTCGTCGTGCTCCTGGTCCTGGCCACGGGGCTCGGTGCGGCACTGAGCTGGCGCACGCACGGCGACCGGGCCGACGCGGCGACGCGGCAGGTCCGGTACGGCGACGTCCTCACGGCCGCGGCCACCGAGGTCACGGCGTTCGTGAACCTGCGCTACGACCGGGCCTCGGAGTCGGTCGACGCGGTCGCGGCCGGTGCGACCGGCGACTTCCGCGACCACTACGTCCGCTCGGCGGCGGCGGTGATCCGGGTCCTCCAGCGCAACCGCTCGGCGATGACCGGGCGGGTCGTCTGGGCCGGCGTCGCCGCGATCAGCCCGACCCGGGCGACGGTGATCGTGGCGACCACGGGAACCGTCTCGAACCGGCGGACCCACGGCACCGACCAGGCCCGCGACTTCCGCTTCCGGGTGACCCTCGTGCACGAGGGAGCGCGCTGGCTGACCTCCGACATCGGGTTCGTGGGGGATGCCCGATGAGCCGGCGTGCCACCGTCGCCCTCGGCACCTGCGCGTTGGTCCTCGCCGCCACGGGGGGCGCCGAGGCGTGGTACCTCTGGGGCACGTCGTCCCCGACACCGAGCGCCGAGCGCCCGGTCGTGGTCGGCGACATCGATGCCCAGTCGGCGGTCGACACCGCCGCGACGGATGCTGCCGCGATCTTCTCGGGGTCCTGGCGTCGCTACGACGCCCACCTGGCCCAGGTCACCTCCCTGATGACCGCCGACATGGCGGCTCGCTACCGCACGACGGCGCAGCCGGTCCGTGGCCGGGTCGTCGCGAGCCGGACCAGCACCGTGACCCGCGTGGCGGCCTCCGGGGTCGTGCGGGCCTCCTCCGACGAGGTGCTCGCGCTGCTCTTCCTGGACCAGCGGACGACCACCAACGGCGGCCCTCCGTCGTACGCCGCCCGCCGGGCCCTGGTCACGCTGGTGCACGGCGACGACGGCTGGCTGGTGGCCAACGTGCAGACCCGCTGAGGCGTGGACTGACTGGCCGTTCAGTCGTCGGTGCGGCAGAGTGGCCACGTGCCTCATCACGACACCGACCTGGCCATCATCGGAGCGGGTCCCGCCGGACTGTTCGCCGCCTACTACGCGGGGTTCCGCGGTCTCCGCGTCGCCGTCGTCGACTCCCTCCCGGAGCTCGGCGGCCAGGTGACCGCGATGTACCCGGAGAAGCTGATCCTCGACGTCGCCGGCTTCCCGGCGATCAAGGGCCGCGACCTGGTCGAGGGGCTCGTGGAGCAGGCGAACACCGCCGAGCCGGAGTACCTCCTCGACCGGACCGCGACCGAGCTCGCGACCGGTGACGACGACGTCACGATCACCCTCGACGACGGCACCACGCTGACCGCCAAGGCACTGCTGATCACCGCCGGCATCGGCAAGTTCTCACCGCGGCCGCTGCCCGCGGGAGACGGCTGGCTGGGTCGCGGCATGGAGTTCTTCGTGCCCAGCTTCGCGCCGTACGCCGGCAAGGACGTCGTGATCGTCGGCGGCGGCGACTCGGCGTTCGACTGGGCGGTCCACCTCGAGCCGATCGCCCGCTCCGTGCGCTGGTGCACCGACGCGACGCCTTCCGCGCCCACGAGCGCACCGTTCAGCAGGTGCGCGACTCGAGCGTCGAGATCATCACCAAGGCCCAGGTCACCGGGCTCTTCGGGGAGCCGACCGTGGCGGAGGTCGAGATCGCCGTCGACGGTCAGGAACCCGCCCGCCGTCCGGCCCAGGCCGTGGTCGCGGCCCTGGGTTTCATCGCCGACCTCGGTCCCCTGCAGCAGTGGGGGATCGAGGTGCAGAAGCGGCACGTCGTGGTCGACGGCTCCATGCGGACGAACCTGCCGCGGGTCTTCGCGGCCGGCGACATCACCGAGTACCCCGGCAAGGTGCGGCTGATCGCGGTCGGGTTCGGCGAGGCGGCGACGGCGGTGAACAACGCTGCGGTGGTGATCGACCCGAGCGCCCACGTCTTCCCCGGGCACTCGAGCGAGGCCAGCTGAGCACCGGTTAAGGTCCTTCCTACTGGCCGGTAGCATCGGCGCGGCCCCGTCCCGGAAGGTGTTCTGCGTGCGCGTCGCCCTGCTGTCCTACCGCAGCAAGCCGCACTGCGGCGGCCAAGGCGTCTACGTCCGGCACCTCAGCCGCGAGCTGGTCCGCCTCGGGCACGACGTCGAGGTGTTCTCCGGGCAGCCGTACCCCGACCTCGACGAGGGCGTCCGCCTGACGCGGGTCCCCAGCCTGGACCTCTACCGCGAGCCCGACCCGTTCCGGACGCCTCCGCTCCACGACTACCGCGACCTGGTCGACGTCCAGGAGGTCGCGACGATGTGGACCGCCGGGTTCCCGGAGCCGCGCACGTTCAGCCGCCGGGTGCTGCGGACCCTCCGCGAGCGCGCCCACGAGTTCGACCTCGTGCACGACAACCAGACGCTCGGCTCGGCCCTGCTCGGCGTGGAGGCCGCGACCGGGCTGCCGCTGGTCGCCTCGATCCACCACCCGATCAGCATCGACCGCCGGATCGACCTCGCGAGCGCGGAGACCTGGCAGAAGCGTCTCTCCGCTGCGCCGCTGGTACGGCTTCGTCCGGATGCAGGCACGGGTGGCCCGCGGCATGCGGATGGTGCTCGTTCCTTCGGAGTCGTCCCGCCGAGACGTCGTCCGCGAGTTCGGCGTCGACCCCGACCGGGTGCGGGTCGTGCTCCTCGGTGTGGACGACGGATTCGTGCCGCCGACGTCGCCCCGCGTGCCCGGCCGGATCCTGGCGATGGCCAGCGCGGACGCGCCGCTCAAGGGCATCGCGACCTTGTTGGAGGCCTTCGCCAAGCTGCGCACGGAGCGCCCGGCGCTCGAGCTTCTGCTGGTCACCAGACCCGTCCCGGGCGGCCGCACCGAGCAGCTGCTCGACTCGTTGGCGATCCGCGACCACGTGCGCTTCGTGAACGGCGTGAGCGACGCCGAGCTGGTCGAGCTCATGGGCTCGGCCGAGGTCGCCTGCGTGCCCAGCCTCTACGAGGGGTTCTCGCTGCCGACGGCCGAGCTGATGGCGACCGCGACCCCGCTGGTCGTCTCGCGGGCCGGCGCGATCCCCGAGGTCGTCGGACCCGACGGTCTCTGCGCCGACCTGGTGACCCCGGGCGACGTGGGCGAGCTGGTCGATGCGCTCGCGGCCCTGCTCGACGACCCCGAGCGCCGGGCCCGCTACGGCGCCGCCGGGCGCCGACGCGTGGAGGAGCTGTTCAGCTGGCGCGCGGTGGCCGCCGCCACCGCCGCGGCGTACACCGAGGCGCTCGAGGGGTTCAGGAGGACACGTGCTCACCGTTGACTTCGACCGGCTCGGCCTCCGCCCGGGGGAGCGGGCCCTCGACCTCGGCTGCGGCGCGGGGCGGCACGCGTTCGAGATGTACCGCCGCGGCGCCGACGTGATCGCCTTCGACCAGGACGTCGACGAGCTCGGGAAGGTCCGCGACCTGTTCGTGGCGATGCAGCAGGCCGGGGAGGTGCCCGCCGGCGCCGAAGCCGACGTCAAGGAGGGTGACGCTCTCTCCCTGCCGTTCGCCGACGGCGAGTTCGACCGGATCGTCGCGGCCGAGATCCTGGAGCACGTGCCCGCCGACCTGCAGGCGCTCTCGGAGCTCGTCCGGGTGCTCCGGCCCGGCGGCACCATCGCCCTGACCGTGCCGCGCTGGTTCCCCGAGGTCGTCTGCTGGAAGCTGTCGCGGGCCTACCACGACACCCCGGGCGGCCACATCCGCATCTACACCGACGCGGAGCTGGTCACCAAGGCCGAGAACGCCGGGCTGGTCTACGACGGGCGCCACTACGCGCACGCCCTCCACTCGCCGTACTGGTGGATCAAGTGCGCCGTCGGCGTCGACGACGACGAGCACGCGATGGTCAAGGCGTACCACCGCCTCCTGGTCTGGGACATCATGAAGAAGCCCCGCCTGACGCAGTGGACCGAGCGCGCGCTCAACCCGGTCCTCGGCAAGAGCCTCGTGGTCTACCTGCACAAGCCCGAGCTCGAGGACCTCGATGGGTCCTGAGCTGCTCACCCAGACCGACGTGGCCGCGTCGGGGGCGGCGATCGCGGCGGTGCAGGAGGCCGACGGCGCGATCCCGTGGACGATCGGCGGCCACACCGACACCTGGAACCACGTCGAGGCGGCGATGGCCCTGCTGGTGGCCGACCGGCTCGAGGCGGTCGATCGGGCCTGGGCCTGGGTCCGGCGCACCCAGCGCCCCGACGGCTCCTGGCCGATGAAGGTGGTCGCGGGCGGCGTCGAGGACGCCGAGCGGCGAGACCAACATGGCGGCCTACGTCGCCGTCGGCGTGTGGCACCACTGGCTGGTACGCCGCGAGCTCGGGTTCGTCGCCGCCCACTGGCCGCTGGTGCGTCGTGCCCTCGACTACGTGTGCGGGCTCCAGCTGCCGTTCGGCGGCATCGCCTGGTCGCAGGAGTGGCACGACGGCGTACCGGCGACCGTCAACGGCGAGGCGCTGCTGGCCGGCTCCGCCAGCGTCCACCACGCCCTCCGCGCCGGGCTGACCCTGGCCGAGCTGCTCGACGACCCCCAGCCGGAGTGGGAGCTCTCCGCCGGGCGCCTCGGTCACGCCCTGCGCGAGCACCGCGACTCCTTCCTGGACAAGTCGACGTTCTCGATGGACTGGTACTACCCGGTCCTCGGCGGCGCGGTCCGCGGCGCCGCCGGGCACGCCCTGATCGCGTCGCGTTGGGACGACTTCGTCGTGCCCGACCTCGGGGTCCGCTGCGTCGACACCAACCCGTGGGTGACCGGCGCCGAGACCTGCGAGCTCGCGCTGGCGCTCGACGCCCTCGGCGACCGACATCGCGCGCGGCGGATGTTCGCTGCGGCGCGGCACCTCCGCCAGCCCGACGGGTCCTACTGGACCGGCTACGTCTACCAGGACCAGGTCAACTGGCCGGCCGAGCACACGACGTTCACGACCGCCGCGGCCCTGCTCGCCCACGACGCGCTCGCCGAGGTGACCGGTGGCGCCGGCGTCTTCCGGGGGACCGGGCTCGTGCCCGACCCCGAGCCGCTCGCCCTGGAGTGCGGCTGCGCCTCAGCCGACGTCCTCGCCGGCCGCGCCTGAGGCCCGCTCCAGCACGCGGAGCGACCCGACCGCGGCCCGCTCCCGGAACGACCCCGAGGCGAGCGCGCGCAGGTACACGTCGTACGGCGGGCGGCCGCCGTCGGCGGGGTCGGGGAACACGTCGTGGATCGCCAGCACCCCGCCGGGCATCACCCAGGGCGCCCAGCCGGCGTAGTCGGCCCGGGCGGGCACCTCCCCGTGGCCGCCGTCGACGAACAGCAGCGAGAGCGGCGTGCGCCAGTGTGCCGCCACCGTCGCGGAGTCACCGACGACCGCGACGACCACGTCCTCCAGGCCGGCGTCCTCGATCGTGCGCCGGAAGAAGGGGAGGGTGTCGATCCGCCCCGTGCGAGCGTCGACGAGCGACGCGTCGTGGTGCTCCCAGCCCGCCTGGTTCTCCTCGGAACCGCGATGGTGGTCGACGCTGAACACGAGACCGCCACCGAGGACCCGAGCCGCGGCCGCCGAGGTAGAGAGCGGACTTGCCGCAGTAGCCACCCACCTCGAGCACCGGGCCGTGCGGGAGGCGTTCCAGGGCCAGGTCGTGGAGGGCGAGACCCTCGTCGTCCGGCATGAACCCCCGCGCGGCGCGGGCCAGGGCGAGGAGGTCGTCGGTCAACGACGCGCCCGGTGCCACTCGAGGTAGCGCTCCACCGCGCGGACGACGTGCTCGGAGCGGATCGACGGGAAGACGTCGAAGGCGTGCTGGGTGCCGGGGAACTCGGCGTAGGCCACGCTGTTCTTCGACGTCTCGCGCAGGGCCGCGACGAACAACCGCGCCTGCTCGACCGCGACCAGCGAGTCGTGGTCGCCGTGGAGCACGAAGAAGTCCGGCGCGTCCTCGGTGATCCGGAGGATGGGGGAGCCCTGCTCGAAGACCTCGGGGTCGGCCTCCCACGTCCGCTGCACGATCTTCGGGGCGAGGTAGCGGTCGCGCATCAGCAGCGCGTTCCTCAGGCCGGTGGCGCCGGCGAAGTCGTAGACGCCGTAGAACGGGACGGCGGCCTGGACCCGGGTGTCCTGCCCCTCGAATCCCGGCTGGTACGCCGGGTCGTTCGGTGTCAGCGCCGCCAGGGCGGTCAGGTGGCCACCGGCCGAGCCACCGGTGATCACGACGTACGACGGGTCGCCGCCGTACTCCTCGATGTGCTCCTTCACCCAGGCGATCGCCCGCTTCACGTCGACGATCTGCGCGGGGAACGGGTCGCGGGGCGCCAGCCGGTAGTTGACCGCGACGCAGACCCAGCCGCGCTCGGCCATCCGCTGCATCAGCGGGATGCCCTGGTCGTTCTTCGACCCCATGGTCCAGCCGCCGCCGTGGACCTGCAGCAGCACCGGCGCCCCGACCGGGTCGGCTCCGGCGCCCCGGTAGACGTCGAGCAGCCCGCGCTTGCCGGCGTCGCTGAACGGGACGTCGCGGTCGACCCGGACCCGCGGGTTGCGCCGCGAGAACGGGTTCAGCAGCTTGCGCCAGGGCGTCGCCAGGTCGACCTTCGTCGGTCGCTCGCCCGGCCGGTCTGCGTACTCCTCACCGAGGGTGTCGACGAGAGACTGCTCGGCGAGCACCTGCACCTGACGGCTCTGCCGGACCAGGTGCACCAGCCCGATGGCGGTGCCGGCCGCGAGCGCGAGGCCGAGCCGGCTCCGGCGGTCGCGTCCGCGCGCGAGGTGGACAGCCGTGTCGGCCGCCGTCAGTGCGAGGAGTTGCGGGGCGAGCTCGCCGGTCGGCCAGCCCAGCGCGAACGACGCCAGGCCGCCGCGGAGGCCGGTGGCCGGGGGCCGGACCGCGTTCGCGGTCAGCGCGGCCGTGAGGAGTCGGCGTCGGAGGAAGGACACGACCCGATGCTACCCAGCGGTAACTCGAGGCCGACCCGGGAGGCCGCGCTCCCGGGAGGCGGGACGGGTGTCCCGGGAAGTCGGGACGGCTGCCTCTCACGCGCGGTGCGTCACGAGAGCCAGGGTGTGGACACCGAGGAAGACAGGGAGCAGGGGGCGACCGAGATGGACCGACTGACCGACCGCGAGCGCGAGGTGCTGACGCTGATCGCGCGGGGGATGTGCAACAGCGAGATCGCCGGCGAGCTGTTCCTGAGCCAGGCCACCGTGAAGACCCACGTGGCGCGCCTGCTGCGGAAGCTGGGGCTGCGCGACCGCACCCAGGCCGCGGTGGCGGCGTACGACCTCGGGCTCGTGCGGCCCCGCACCGGTGACCCGACGGCCCAGGTCCTGCTGGCCTGGGCCTGAGCGCAGCCGGAGGATCAGATCTAGGCTGCGGGCATGGCATCTCGCGCTTCCAACTTCTGCATCGACGCGGCCGATCCGTATGCCCAGACCATGTGGTGGGGCCAGGTCCTCGAGGACTTCACCGTCGACGACGAGTGGGCGATGAAGACCGACGACGACGAGTGCGGCCTCACCGGCCCCGACGACCGCTACCTGCTCTTCCTCAAGGTCCCCGAGCCGAAGACGGTGAAGAACCGCATGCACCTCTGCCTCCGTCCGACCGACCGGACCCGGGACGAGGAGATCGACCGGATCCTGGGCCTGGGCGCCACCCTGGTCGACGACCTGCGGCAAGGTGAGCGCGGCTGGGTCGTGCTGGCCGATCCGGAGGGCAACGAGTTCTGCGTCCTGTCGCCCTACCGGCCCTCGACCGAGGTCGCCGCGGGGTGAGCGCGCCGGCGACGATCCTGGTCGCCCGGCACGCCGAGGCGGAGTACGAGACCCACCACTGGGCCGACGAGGGCGGTTCGCTGACCCAGGTCGGGCGCGACCAGGCCCACGCCCTCGGAGGCCGGTTGGCCGATCGCGGGATCACGCACGTGTGGACCAGCACCTACGCCCGTGCGGTGCAGACGGCGGAGATCGCGGCGACCCGGCTCGGGGTCACGGTCACGACGCGCGAGGGCCTCCGGGAGTTCTCCGTAGGCGCGATGGCGGGGTCGCGAGCGGACGACCCCTTCGCCGAGACCTACGCGGCGTGGCTGGCCGGCGACCTCGACCGCCGGCTCCCGGGTGGCGAGACGGGTGCGGAGCTGCGACATCGGATGCACCACGTGCTGTTCGAGATCGCCGAGCGACATCGCGGCGAGACCGTGCTGGCCGTCAGTCACGGGGGCCTGATGCGGCTGACGCTGCCGCTGGTCCTGACGCGGGAGCCGGCCGACCCGCCGGCGCGCCTGGGGAACTGCGCGGTGGTGGAGCTCACCGCCGACGACCACCACTGGACCTGCGTGCGGTGGCCCGCCGAGACCCCCGAGCAGTAGCACGGCGAGATGACACGCTGGTGACGATTTCATGAAGGTCTCTAGCCAGACGGGCCTCCCGGGCTATATGTTCGCGCACGAAACATAAACCGGTACGGCGTCGACCCGCCGTACCGCCGGACGGAAGGGCGCAGCCGAATGCGCAGGACCACAGCTTCGATCGGAATCCTCGGGGTCGCGGCGGCTCTCAGCCTCACCGCCTGCGGCTCATCCAACAGCAGCAACGCCAGCGACGGCGGTTCGAGCAGCGGGGGTGGCGTGACCGCCGCCTGCAAGCTGGACAGCCCGCCGACGAGCCAAGCCAAGATGCCCGCCAGCGTCGACCTCGGCAAGGCGAGCGGAAAGGTCGGGGTGATCCTGCCCGACACGACCTCGTCGACCCGCTACGAGCTCTACGACAAGCCGCTGCTCACCAAGGCGCTCACCGACGCCGGCATCACCGCCGACGTGCAGAACGCCCAGGGCGACAAGAGCAAGTTCGCCTCGATCGCGCAGAGCATGATCGGTGACGGCGTCAAGGTGCTGATCATCGACTCGATCGACGCCGCCTCGGGCGCCGGTGTGGAGAAGGCCGCCGACCAGGCCGGGGTCAAGGTCATCGACTACGACCGCGTCAACCTCGGCGGCACCGCGCCCTACTACGTGTCCTTCGACAACGAGGACGTCGGCAAGCTGCAGGCCACGACCCTGCTCGACTGCCTCAAGCAGCAGGGCATCGACAAGCCGAAGATCATCATGATGGACGGCGGCACCGACGTCGACAACAACGCCGTGCTGTTCAAGAAGGGCGCCCACGAGGTGCTCGACGGCAGCGGGGCCGACATCGTCAGCGAGCAGGTCGTCAAGGGCTGGGACGTCGCCAACGCTCCTGGTCCGTTCAGCCAGGCGCTGACCGCCGCCAACGGTGACGTCGACGGCGTCCTCGCCGCGAACGACGACATCGCCAACGCCGTGATCGGCGTCCTGAAGACCAACGGGCTCGACGGCAAGGTCGTCGTGACGGGTCAGGACTCCGGCGTCGAGGGTCTGCAGAACATCGTGACCGGCAAGCAGAGCATGACGATCTTCAAGGACGTCAAGCTCGAGGCCCAGGCCGCCGCGCAGCTGGCCATCGCCCTGATCCAGGGCAAGGACCCGTCCTCGGCCGGCATGACCCTGAGCGACTTCGCCGACCCGCAGTCGTCCAGCCACAAGATCAAGGCACTGCTGCTGCCGTCGCAGGTGATCACCCAGGCCAACGTCAACGACGTGATCAAGGCCGGGGCGCTCAAGGCCAGCGACATCTGCAAGGGCATCGAGACCCAGTGCTCGGCCCTGGGGATCAGCTAACCGAGTGAACCATCGCTTCCGGCGGCCGGGGATGACCTCATCCCCGGCCCCCGGAGGCCTCCGCGCGATCGTCCAGGGGAGCTCATCGTGTCCGACCCGATCCTGTCCGCCCGCCAGCTGAACAAGAGCTTCGGGCCCGTCCATGTCCTCCACGACGTGGATCTCGACGTCTATCCCGGGCAGGTCACCGCACTCGTCGGTGACAACGGCGCCGGCAAGTCCACGCTGGTCAAGTGCTTCGCGGGCATCAACACGATCGACAGCGGCACGGTGACCTTCGAGGGACAGCAGGTGACGATCAGCGACCCGCGTGCCGCCACGGCGCTCGGGATCGAGTTCGTCTACCAGGACCTCGCCCTCGCCGACAACCTCGACATCACCCAGAACATGTTCCTGGGGCGCGAGCTGACCTCGGGACGCGCGTTCCTCTCCGACGGCGAGATGGAGAAGCAGGCCCGGGCCACCCTGTCCAGCCTGTCGGTCCGGACCGTCTCGTCGGTGCGCCAGCTGGTCGCGAACCTGTCCGGTGGCCAACGCCAGACCGTGGCGATCGCCAAGGCGGTGCTCTGGAACAGCAAGGTCGTCTTCCTCGACGAGCCCACCGCCGCGCTCGGCGTCGCCCAGACCCGGCAGGTGCTCGACCTGGTCCGCCGCCTCGCCGACCAGGGCCGCGGCGTGGTCCTGATCTCGCACAACATGAACGACGTCATGGAGGTGGCCGATCGGGTGGTCGCCCTCTACCTCGGCCGGGTGGCCGCCGAGGTCAAGACGGCCGACACCAGCACGACCCAGATCGTCGAGCTGATCACCTCCGGACGCAGCGGCGACATCGGTCTCGCCCGAGCGACCGCCGACGAGAGCATCTGAGGGGGAGCGGGATGTCGAGCAACACACCCGAGACCAACGTCGACTCCGGCACCCTGCCGACCGGCGACCGGGCCAGCAGCTTCTCCCTCGACGTCGAGGAGCGCTCCATCGCCGACGCGGTGCGCGACTGGATCGGTCGCCTCCGCACGGGCGACCCCGGCGCCCTGCCGTCCGTGCTGGGCCTGGTCGTGCTGGCGGTCCTGTTCAGCCAGGTGAGCTCGCGCTTCTTCACCAAGGCCAACATCGGCAACATCCCCAGCCAGGGCGCCTACATCGCGGTGATCGGTCTCGGCCTGGTCTTCGTGCTCCTGCTGGGCGAGATCGACCTGTCGGCCGGTACCGCCGGCGGCACGTGTGCCGCGATCGCGGCGGTCGCGGTCTTCAACCACCACCTGCACGGCGCCCTCCCCGGGCTCATGTACTGGGCCCTGGTGATCGGCATGGCCGTGGCGGTGGCGCTCGCGTTCTGGCTCAAGGCCTGGAGCGCCGGGGTGGTCGTCGCGATCGGCTTCGTGCTGATCCTCACCAACCTGACCCAGCACCTCTTCCTGGCGCTGGTGGCGGCCGTGTGCATCGGCACCGCCATCGGCGTCCTCAACGGCTACCTGGTCGCCAAGGTCGGCATCCCGAGCTTCGTGGTCACCCTGGCCCTGTTCCTGGCCTGGCAGGGCGTGCTGCAGTTCGCCCTGAGCGGACAGCCGATCAACACCTCGAACTACACCCTCTGGAACAAGCTCGCCTACGGCAACCTCAGCATCCTGTGGAGCTGGGTCTTCACGATCGTCGTGATCGGCGGCTACGTCGCGTACTCGTTCTACACCTCGATCAAGGCGGCCCGGCGCGGCCTGTCCCGTGACGGCATGGCCCTGATCGCCCTGCGCAGCGGCGCGATCCTCGTCGTGGGCGTGTTCATCACCCTGCTCGCCACCCAGAACCGCGGCTTCGGCCGCGTGGTCAAGGAGGGCATCCCGGTGCCGGCCGTGATCTGCCTCGTGCTGATGATCGTGGCGACGTTCGTGCTGACGAAGACCACCTGGGGCCGCCACCTCTACGCGACCGGCGGCAACGCCGAGGCCGCGCGCCGCGCGGGCATCGACGTCGTCCACATGAAGGTCACCGCGTTCGCGCTGTGCTCGGCGTTCGGCGCCCTCGGCGGCATCATGCTGGCGTCGTACCAGTCCTCCGCCTCCCTCGACCTCGGCTCCGGCAACGTGCTGCTGTTCTCGGTGGCGGCCGCGGTCATCGGCGGCACCTCCCTGTTCGGCGGCCGCGGCAAGCCGCGCGACGCGATCATGGGTGCGCTGGTCATCGCCATCATCCCGAACGGCCTGCAGCTCAACGCGAAGCTGGGCGCCCAGCCGCAGTGGCAGCAGGTCATCACCGGCGTCGTGCTGCTGCTGGCCGCCGCCATCGACGCCGTCTCGCGCCGCCGGGCGGCGAGGTCCTGACCCCAACGGTGGCCGGACGACCCACGGCGGGCGCGGTACGCCCGGACGACATCAGGCAGCACAACCTGTCGCTGCTGCTGAGCCACGTCCACCGTGACGGGGCCCTGACCCGGGCCGAGCTCACCCAGCGCCTGCACGTGAGTCGCTCGACGGTCGGAGCGTTGGTCAGCGACCTGGCCCAGCTGGGTCTCGTCGAGGAGGTCGTGCCGAGTGGTGGCGCGCGGGTCGGCCGTCCGTCGCACGTCGTCGCCCCTCACGCCGCCGGCCCGTACGCCGTGGGGGTCGACGTCGACGTCGCCCACGTCACGGTCGCCGCGATCACGCTCGGCGGCACCGTCGCGGCCCGCGAGGTCATCACCACCGACGGTGTCGTGCAGCCCGACGGGCTCGTGCGCCTGGTCCTCGACGCCGTCGTGCGGATGCGGTCCTCGGCCGCGTCACCCGGACGCGTGTGCGGAGTGGGCGTGAGCATCCCCGGCACGGTGGACGTCGCCACCGGCCGCATCGGGGTGGCCCCCAACCTGGGCTGGGAGAACGTCCCGATCGGCCGGATGCTCCAGGACGCGATGCCGGGCCAGACCCCCGTGGTCGTCGGCAACGACGCCGACCTGGCGGTGCTGGCCGAGCACCAGCGGGGCAACGCCCGCGACTCCGACGACGTCGTCTTCCTGATCGGCCGGATCGGCGTCGGCGCGGGCATCATCATCAACGGCGTACCCGTGCGCGGGCGGGACGGTCACGCCGGCGAGATCGGGCACAACGTCCTGGACCCGTCCGGACCCCTGTGCCACTGCGGCAAGCACGGCTGCATGGAGACCTTCCTGGGGGAGAGCGCCCTGCTGAAGCTGGCCGGCCGGCGTGGCCCGCGGACCGACCAGAAGGTCGCCGCCCTGTTCGCCGACGCGCACGCCGGCAACGCCGCGGCCCTGGGCGCGGTCACCGGAGCGGCCGAGACGCTCGGCCGCGCGATCGCGAACCTGCTGAACACCCTGAACCCGGAGCGGGTGATCCTGGGTGGCTCACTGGGGGAGGTGCTCGAGCTGGCCCGGCCCCAGGTCGAGGCCGCGGTCACCCGCTACACCTTCGGCGACGCCGGCCCCGGTGTCGTCCTGGCGCTGCCGGCCTTCGGCCCTGACTCCGCGCTGGTCGGCGCAGGAGAGGTCGCTTTCACGGCCCTCCTGGCCGACCCGCACTGACGTTCTCGGCGCCGCCCCTCAGGGGGACGGGACGCCGAACACCTGCAGCTCGCTCATGTCCGTGAACCGACATCCGCTCAGCTGACCGCCACCGCCGCAGGTGGCGGCGAAGTTCGGCACCTGGTCGCTGATGATCGTGAACCGGATGAACTGCACACCGGCGGCCGTCGTGTTCAACGGGACCAGGGTGCCGTTCTGGGCCGACGTGAAGGTGCCGCTCGAGCGGACGGTCCACACGTGGGTCGCGCCGGCAGGTGACGTCTCGATCCGGTAGCCCGCCGTCGACGAGCTCGGGTCGTCGCCACAGGTGGACGACGGGTCGACCGCGAAGCCGGTCAGGTCGAGCGCACGGTGCAGGTCGACCGTGAGGTGCCGCTCCTGGATCCCGCTGCCGGAGGCAGTGGCGTCCGTGCTCCAGCCCGAGGCCTGGCTGCCGTCGATCGCGGCGTCGGCGCCACAGCCGATCGAGCTGAAGTCACGGCCGTCGGCCGTCGCCGTCGCTCCCTTGCCGGGCCCGGCCCAGTTCAGCCGAGGCGCGAAGTCCACCGTTGTCGTGTCGCCGCCCTGCACCAGCACGTCCCGGTCCTGGGCGCGGTAACCGCCGCCGGTGACCAGGAGCTTGTTGTAGGTGCCGGCCGGGATGCTGCTGAGCAGGTACTCGCCGTTGGCGTCGGTGACGGTCGTCGGGTTCGCAGCGCCGGAGCCCTGGAAGGCCAGCGAGACCGTGAGTCCCTTGAGCGGGTCGCCGGAGTCGCCGTCGGTGACCCGACCGTGGATGAAGCCCGGGTTCAGGCTGGCCGGGGGCATCGCGAAGCTCGCGGCGGGCTCGGTGTCGTTGCCCCCGAGCGAGCCGGCGTAGAAGCCCATGCCGCGGTGCGCGAAGACCTTCCAGATCGCGGTGTGGTCCTTGCCGCCGAAGACGGCGGTGTCGGCGATCAGGATCGCGTTGCGCATGTCGATGAACGACGGGTTGTACGGCGCGAGCTCCATCGCCCGGGTCACGATCGACTCGGACTTGCGGGAGCCGAGGCGACCGCGGAGGTCCCAGAGGGTCTGGGCCCAGATCTCGCCGTCCGAGTGGACCTCGGGACCGCCCACGACGTTGCCGTAGTCGGCGTACGTGTAGCCGCCGCGGTGGCCGGTCGTGCCGCCGTTGCACAGCTTGGCGGTCTGGCCGACCTTGCAGTCGATCGGCTCGGTGCGGTCGAAGTTGACGCCCTCACCGTCGTAGACGAACAGCCGCACGTCGGCCTTGCCGGCGCGGTCGCGCTGGAGGTGGTGGGCCACCAGGTAGTCCATCGCGTACCAGTCGCTCCAGGCCTCGCCCATGGCCCCGGCCTGCACGCCACCGAGGGTGGACCGGCCGTGGACGTCGACGTTCAACCGGTTCGACAGGCCGTGGGTGTACTCGTGGTAGACGGTGTCCGCCTCGTCACCGACGTTCGTCGGGGAGAACGGGTCCTCGGAGGGGTACTTCGAGCCGGGCGCGTGCTGCAGGTACATCTGCATCGTCGGACGGTGGCCGTCGGGCGGCGTCGACATGTTGGCGTTGTCGATGTGGTTGCCGTCGGGGAGACCGTGCAGCTGACCGGTGCCGGTGCTCGCCCCGTCGTCGGTCTGGGTGGCGACCGGGTCGCCGCCCTTGCCCTTCTTGCCGTGGTTCTTCAGCTGGAAGTTGCCGGCCGCCTCGTTGAAGCCGATCGGCGCCTTCTTCAGGTGGTCGTGCCAGTTGTTCACGAAGTAGAAGACCTGGGTGGCGTTCTGGGCCCGGTTCTTCTTCCAGGAGAAGGCCTTGTTCGGGTTCCACGAGCACGGCCACGGGTTGCTGCAGAACTTCTTGGCGCCCAGGCCCGGGTGGAACGGCGTCAGCCGGTAGCCCCACGAGTGACCCTTGAGGGGGTGGACCTCCTCGGACTTGCTCGCCTTGTTGTTGTCGTTCACGTCGGAGAAGGCGTGGGAGTTGTTGCCGCTGAGCTTGTGGGCGTGGCCGTTCAGCCAGCCCTTCTTGGTGAAGTCGACCTTGATCTGGTGTCCACCGCGTCGCGAGCCGGGGAAGAACGGGTACGCCCGGCCGGTGCTGTGCTCGTACTGCTTGAGGGGCGTGCGCAGGAGGACCTCGCCGGTGACCGCGTCGATGATGGTGGTGGCCGGCGTCTCGGAGGACGTCACCACCGTCTCCCACGCCGGGCGGAGCCCGTTGCCGGTCGCGAAGACCACGCGCTGGGCCGTGTCGGCGTTCGTGGCAGCGCCCGGGGCCTCGGGACCACGGGTGCGCGCCAGTGCTTCGGCGGCGGTGGTGATCGTCAGGGCCGACGCGGGCGGGAGCTTGGTGGCCGACGCCGTCGTGATCGGCATGCCGCCGAGCGTCAGGAGGCGTCCCTTGCGGTTCACCGACGCGGTCAGACCGTTGCGGGCGGCGCTGCTGCCGCCGATGCGCTGGGTGAAGAAGAGGTGACGGGTGCCGGAGATGTCGGTGTAGGTCCGGCCGAGGTGGAAGGTGCTGAGGTCGGCGGTCGTCAGCCCCAGGGCCCCGGCGTGCGACCGGACGTAGCCCAGGGCGATGCTCTTCGCCGACTTCTTGCTCGCGCTCGTCAGGAAGCCGTTCAGGTTGCCCAGGAAGCGGACCGTCCCGGTCGTCCCGCTGATGTCGAGCACGGTGCCGTCGGGCTGGGCGGCCCGGAACGCCTTGGCGGCCGGCTGCCGCGACACGCGACCGGAGTTCCGGAGCGCGCGGGTGATGGCCTGGCTGCCCTGCGCGGTGACGTCGACGTACGGGTCGCGCACGGCACCGCCGTGGGACGCGCGGGGCGAGGCGTGCGCGGCGGCGGCCTTGCTCCCGCTCTCGTGGGCGTACGACGTGCCGGCCGCGGAGCCGGCCACGGCGAGCGACGCGACGGTGGCGAGGACGATCCCCGCACGTCGACGTCCGGGCATGAGGTGGTGGTTCATCTGTCCCCCTGACGGGGCCGCCCCGTGACGGCCGCGCTCACTCTCCCCTGAGGAACGGTCGAGGGCAAGGCCCGATCGGTCTCGAACCGGTTACGGGCGGCGGGGCCTTCCCGACACCTCAGGCGGCCTCCGCGGCCACGCGGGCCGCCTCGAGGAGCGGTGCGGCCTCCCGGGAGGTGGCGTGCTCGGGAAAGGCCAGGCAGGTGGGCATCGACAGGGTCGGCTCGACCTGGACGAACGCCACGCGGGGACTCCGGATCATCCGGGCGTGCGCCTCGTAGAGGACCGTCCACGACGGCACTCCGGTGGAGACCGCGGCCAGGAGGTTGTCGACCGGGCCACCGTCGAACACCAGCCGGTGCGGGTGGACGCCCGCCTCCGCGCACCGGCCCAGCACGAGGTCGACCAGCACGGGGTTGACCCGACGGTTGACCAGGCGCAGCGGCAGCTCTCCCAGCTCGGCGAGGGACACCGCGTCGCGCTCGGCGAGCTCGTGGGTGGCCGGGACGGCCGCGACCAGGCGGTCGCTCCAGACCTCCACGACCTCCACGCCGGCGGCGGCCGGGACGCCGCGCACGAAGGCCGCGTCCAGCTGACCGGCGGCCACGCGCTCGAGCCTGGGTCGCTGGGGGACCGAGGCGAGCTCGACCGCCGCTCCCGGACGGCGTTCGCTCACCGCGGCGAGGAAGGCGTCGAGGCGTCCGGCGAGACCCGAGCAGGTGCCGATGCGCAGGGTTCCCGGGTCCTCCTCGGACCGGGTGACGGACGCGCGGGCGCGCTCGACGGCGACCAGCACCTTGCGGGCCTCGGGCAGGAACCGGCTCCCGTGCTCGGTGAGGCGGACCGTTCGCGGGGTGCGGTCGAGCAGCTCGGTGCCGAGGGTCCGCTCGAGACGGGCGACCTGTTGGCTCACCGCCGGCTGGCCGATCGACAGGGCCTCGGCCGCCCGCCCGAAGTGCAGGTGCTCGGCCACGGCCACGAAGTACTGCAGCTGACGCAGCTCGACGCTTGCCATGGCCCGACGCTACGAGACGCAGCGTCTCGCCGTCAAGACGAGACGGACCGTCTTGTCAGTCGCTAGGCTGGGGGAGAACGGCGACGATCACGAACGCCGATCACGGCGAGAGCCGCTCGCTGCTGGATCGCCGGACCGGTGGACGGTGTGCTGATGGGTCCCCGCCCGGCTGCGTCGTCGCCGGGCCCGAGTGCAGAGAGAAGGCAGAGCAGCCATGCACGTGTTCCTCGCAGGAGCGACCGGAGTCCTCGGCCGGCGGATCGTCCCGGACCTGGTCGAGGCCGGCCACCGGGTCACGGGTCTGACCCGGCACGAGGCCGGCGCCGACCTCCTCCGGTCCTTCGGTGCCACCCCGCTCGTCGCGGACGCCAAGGACGAGGACGCCATGGTCCGGGCGGTCACCGCAGCCGCTCCGGACGTGGTGATGAACCAGCTCACCGACCTCCGGACCGGCGTCGGTCCCGCCAACGGCGAGCTCCGACTGGCCGGCAGCGCCGCCCTGGCGGCGGCGGTCCGGGCGGCCGGCGTACGCCGGGTGGTCGCGCAGAGCATCGCGTGGGCCTACGTGCCCGGGTCCGGACTCGCCCAGGAGACGGAGGCGTTGGACGTCTCGGCGGAGGACCCGCGGGGCCGCACGGTGCGAGCCGTCGCCACCGTGGAGGAGTCCGCGGCCGTGGCGCCGGAGTGGGTCGTGCTCCGCTACGGGATGTTCTACGGGCCCGACACGTGGTTCGCGGCGGACGGGCTGCGGGCCGACGAGGCGCGGTCCGGTCGGCTCGTCCCGGACGCCGATGTCACCAGCTTCGTGCACGTCGACGACGCGGCCCGGGCGGCCGTGGCGGCGCTGGAGTGGCCCACCGGCGCGGTCAACGTCTGCGACGACGACCCGGCGGACGGCCTCACCTGGGTCCCGGCGTTCTGCGAGGCCGTGGGAGCACCGGCTCCGCCCCCCGGACCGGTCGGGGCCGCCGAGCCGTGGGCCCGCGGTGCGGACAACACCTGGCTCCGGTCGGGGCTCGGCTTCGAGCTCGAGCACGCGTCGTGGCGCACCGGCTTCGCCGTTCCTCGGTGACGTGACGCCCCACGATCACGGTCGCTGATCGCAGCGAGCGCGAAGGTCGTCTGGTTCGGGTCTCCTCCCGGTGGTCGGATCGCCGCAGGGCGTGACCGGCACGCCGTTCGGACGAAGGAGACGAGGGCGTTGGCCCAGATGACACCGGACGCTCGCGTGGGGGAGCACGACGCGCGATGGTCACGGCCGCGGAACGAGGCCGCGATGGTGGCGGTCCTGCTGGTGGCGACGTTCATGGCCCAGTTCGACTTCTTCGTCGTCAACGTCGCTGCCCCCACCCTGCGGCACGACCTCACGATCGGCGACGTCGCGCTCGAGCTGGTCGTCGGCGGCTACGCGTTCGCCTACGCCGCGGGCGCTGGTGCACCGGTGGCCGGCTCGGCGACCTCGTTCGGCCACCGCCGGCATGTACGTCCTCGGGCATGCTGCGGCTTCGCGGCCACCTCGGCTGCTCTGCGGGACCGCGGCGACGCCGGGCCAGCTGATCGCCGCGCGGCTCGCCCAGGGGCTGACCGCCGCGATGATGCTGCCGCAGGTGCTGGGCCTGATCACCGCGGTCCTGCCGGCCCAGCGACGCCGAGCCGGGCCACCGCCTGGTACGGCGTCGCGCTCGGGCGTCGGCGGCGATCGCCGGGCAGGTGCTCGGCGGGGTCCTGGTCACCAGCCGACGTCGCCGGGCTCGGCTGGCGCACGATCTTCCTGGTCAACGTGCCGGTCGGGATCGCCGGTGCGTTGCTCGCCACCCGGCTGCCTCCCGCGAGCCGCGGGCCGGTCGTACGCCGGGCGCGCTCGACCCGCTCGGCGCGGCTGGCTCTCGCCGTCTCGCTCGCCCTGCTGCTGGTGCCGCTCACCCTCGGCCGCACGGTGCAGGCTGGCCGGCGTGGACCTGGGTCCTGATGGCGGCCGCCGTGCTGTGCGGGTCGCGACGTTGCGCTGGGAGCGGCACGCTCGGCAGCGCGGCGGCGAGCCCGCTGCTGGAGCTGGCGTTGCTGCGGGTGCGGTCGTTCAGCGCCGGGCTCGCGGCCAACTTCGCGTTCCTCGCTCTACTTCGCGAGCTACATGTTCACGCTGACCCTCTTCTCCCAGGAGGGGCTCGGGCTCGACGCGCTGCATGCGGGCCTGGTGTTCACGCCCACGGCGTTCCTCTTCATGGTCAGCGCGTTCGTCGGCCACCGGCTGGTGGAGCGCTGGGGAGTGGCGCCGATCGTGGCCGGTGCGCTGCTCACGGCCGTCGTCCCTGGTCGCGGTGGCGGTCCTGGTCGGGCTCCAGGGCGACGCCACGTCCCCGGTGGTCCTCACCCTGGTGGCCGCCGCGATGGGACCCGGGAACGGCCTGGTCCTGCCCTCGCTGATCGGTCGCTCCATCGTCGACGTCCCCGGCCGTCACGCGGGCGCCGCGGCCGGCGCGCTGACCACGGTCCAGCAGTTCGCCGCGTCGGCAGGCGTCGCCGTCGTGGGCACCATCTACTTCGCAGCGGCGGGCAGCCACGGCAGCACCGCCGGCCAGGCGCACGGCATGGTCTGGGCCGCCTCCGTGGAGGCGGTGCTGGTCGCCGGCGTCGCCCTGCTCGTCGCCATCGGGGCGGCGCGGGAGGGACGACGATGAGACGCGGGTCGGCCATGGTGCGGGCCTGGCTCCCGGCCCCCGGCGAGCCCGGACTGGTCCGGATGGGTGACGTCGAGCGTCCGAGCCCGTGCGCCGACGAGGCGCTGGTCGACGTACGCGCCTTCTCGGTCAACCGCGGCGAGACCCTGCTGCTCGAGCACCCGCGACCGAGCTGGCGACCGGGCAAGGACGTCGCGGGTGTGGTGACCCGTGCCGCCGAGGACGGCAGCGGCCCGCCCGTGGGCGCCCGCGTGGTCGGACACCCGCCGGCCGGGGGGTGGGCCGAGCAGGTCGTCGTGCCGGTGCGCGACCTGGCCGTCCTTCCCGACCACGTCGGTGACCTCGTCGCCGCCGCCCTGCCGCTCGCCGGGCTGACCGCACTGCGCCTGGTCCGGCAGGCGGGCCCGCTCGTGGGTCGTCGGCTGCTGGTGACGGGTGCCAGTGGCGGTGTCGGGCACTACCTCGTCGAGCTCGCGGCTGGTGCGGGCGCCCAGGTGACCGCGCTGAGTGCGTCGGCGGAGCGCGGCGAGCGGCTCCGCGAGCTGGGGGCACGCGACGTCCGCCCGGACGTGCCGACCGAAGGCCCGCCGTTCGACGTGGTGATGGAGTCCGTGGGCGGCGACGTGCTGCCCCGGGCGTTGCGGCGACTGCGCGCCGAGGGTCTGGTCCTCTGGTTCGGGCAGGCGAGCCGGCGGCCGGTGACCCTGGACTTCTTCGAGTTCTTCGAGGGACCGGCGCAGGCGAGCATTCGTCAGTTCGACTACACGCGCGGTGCTGACGGCTACGGCGACGACCTGGCTGTCCTCGTCGACCTGGTCGCCCACGGGCGGCTCCACCCCGAGCTCGGACTCGTGACTGCGTGGGACGGCGCCCCGGCGGCGATCGAGGCACTCCGGGCCCGCCGCGTGCGCGGCAACGTCGTTCTCACCGTCACCCCACCCGACACCCTGGAGGAGTCATGAGCACATCCGTCGCCGATCGGACCGAGCAGACGCGGGCCGTCGTCGAGGCCTACGTCGCCGCACTGCAGCGCGGGGACGTCGACGCCCTGCGCGGCGAGCTTCGCCCCGGACGCGACCTGGTGGCTGCGCGGAGGGCTCCCGACCTCGGGCACCTGGACCGGGCCGGGGGAGATCCTGGACGGCTTCCTGGTCCAGATGACCGAGCGGCTCGACACGACGCAGCCGCTGAGCCAGGAGCTGACGCTGGTGGTCGCCGACGGCGAGCACGCCGTCGCTGAGTGGACCAGCCGGGCCACGACGCGCTCGGGCCGACGCTACGAGAACGACTACGCGGTCGTCTTCCGCGTGGTCGACGGCCTGATCGTCTCGGTCCGCGAGTACTTCGACACGGCGTACGCCGCTCAGGTGCTGTTCGGCGACTGACCCGGACGGAGGCGGCCGGCGGGGATCTCGGGCCCGCTGGCTACGCTCGCGAGCATGAACGACTCTCCCCGGATCCCGGACCAGGCTGCGACCCTCGCGCAGGGCTCGTCGATGCCGCTCCTCGGCTTCGGCACCTGGCAGATCAAGGGTGACGACGCCGTGCGGGCGGTGGAGGCGGCGCTCGGAGCGGGGTACCGCCACCTGGACACCGCGACCGTCTACCGCAACGAGGGCGAGGTCGGGCGCGGCCTGGCCGAGAGCGGCGTGTCCCGCGACGACGTGTTCGTCACCACGAAGTGCCCACCGAGCAACGCGGGCCGTGCCCTCGAGACCCTGCGGGCGAGCCTCGACCTGCTGAGGACCGACCACGTCGACCTCTGGCTCGTCCACTGGCCCGGCGACGGCTCGGCCAACGTCGAGCTCTGGCGCGAGTTCGTCGAGGCCCGCGAGTCCGGGCTCGCCCGCGAGATCGGGGTCAGCAACTTCGACGCCGGGCTCCTCGACGAGGTCACCGACGCGACGGGCGTGCGACCGGCGGTCAACCAGATCGAGTGGAGCCCGTTGCTCTACGACGCCAGGACCGTCGCCGAGCACCGCGAGCGCGACGTCGTCCTCGAGGGGTACAGCGCGCTGCGCGGCGGCACCCTCGACCACCCGACGATCACGGCGGTCGCCGACCGGCTCGGCCGGACCACGGCCCAGGTGATCGTCCGCTGGCACCTCCAGCACGGGTTCGTCGTCATCCCCAAGTCGGTGAACCCCGAGCGGATCCGCTCGAACGCCGACGTCGCCGGCTTCGAGCTGTCCGACGACGACATGACCGCCCTGGACGGGCTGGGTTCCTCCGCGGATTGAGCGTGGCGGGCGCCTGGTCTCGTGACAGGCGCAGAGCGCCTTCCTCGACCAACGGCGAGGCGCGGGCCCCGGTGGTGGAGCAGGAGGCGCTGGCCGTTCTCCGGTGGTTGAGGAGGGCGCTCTGCGCCCGTCACGAAACCCGGGCGATACCGCGGTGGTTGAGAGGAGCCCCGGTGGTTGAGCGGAGTCGAGGGCGCCGGTCTCGTGACAGGCGCCAGCCCCTGAGGAGGCGCTCTGCGCCCGTGAACCCGGCGATACCGCGGTCGCTCGCTCTGAGGACTCGAGTTCTCAGGACCCTTGTGGATAAGGGGATTCTGACGGTCTGAGTGTCGGTGGGTGGTGCTTCGATGGTCCTATGTCGATCACCACTCCGCACCGCGAGCACCCGCTGCTCGCGGCCGTGCACGCGGCGGGTGTGGCGCTCGACGAGGCGACCGGGGTGGACCCGCTGTTCGCCCCGATCAGCGACCAGAAAGCACTGCTGGTCGAGCTGACCCGGTTGTCGGCACGCGTGACCGCACTACGGGCGCAGGTCCTCGCGGTCGGGGCGACCTGGCGTTGGAGTCCGGCGCCCGGACCGCCGGTGCGTGGCTGGCGGTCGAGACCCGTACCTCCCGCCGCGAAGCGGCTCACGACGAACACCTCGGCGTCGCCCTGCGGGACCGGTGGCCAGGCGTCGGAGACGCGGTCTTGTCCGGCGCAGGTCACCTGGGAGCAAGCCGGCGTCCTGGTCCAGTTCGCTCGACGAGCTACCCGCCGATCTCGACCCCGAGCTCAGGGCGAAGGCGGAGGCGCACCTGCTCGGGGAGGCCGGTCACTTCGACCCCACAAGCACTCCGCCGGCTCGGCCACGGACTGCTCGAGGTGATCGCACCCGACGTCGCCGACCAGCACGAAGCCCGAGCCCTCGCCGCTGAAGAAGCGCGGGCCCGGGCCGCGACCAGGCTGTCGTTCCGGCCCCGCGGCGACGGGTCCACCGACCTGTACGCCCGGCTCCCCGACCACGTCGCCTCCCGGCTGCGGGCCTACCTGGACGCCTACACCTCACCCCGCCGGCTCCCGTCGCTGGACTCCGACGTCGACCAGCTGCCGTTGAGCCGGCGTCGGGGTGAGGCGTTCTGCGCCCTCCTCGAACACATCCCCGCCGACGGGCTCCCGTCCCATGGCGGGACCGCGACCTCGGTGATGGTCACCATCGACCTCCACACCCTCAAGAACGACCTCGGGCTCGGGCTGGCCGAGACGTCGACCGGCGACACCATCACCGCCGCCGAGGCCCGACGCCTGGCCTGCACCGCCGGCATCCTGCCCGTCGTCCTCGGCGGACGATCCGAGATCCTCGACCTCGGCCGCACCCGACGCCTCTTCTCACCCGCCCAACGCAAAGCCCTCGCGATCCGCGACCGCCACTGCCGGGCCGAGGGCTGCGACATCCCCGCCGCCTGGTGCGAAGCCCACCACCACCGAGAACCCTGGTCCCAAGGCGGCAAGACCGACCTCGACGACGGCATGTTGCTCTGCACCTTCCACCACCACCGCGCCCACGACCCCACCTACGACCAACGACGACTCCCCACCGGCGCCGTCCGCTACACCCGCCGCACGTGAGCGACGACGTGCGACCCGGTGATGTCGGTAGGGTCCCGACATGCGGCTGTCTCGCGCTCTCGTCCTCTCGCTCGGTGGGCTGCTGGTCGCCGGCGCATCGGCCCACGCCACGGCATCGCCGCACGCCACGGCGTCGGTCAACGCCAGGGCGTCCTTCAACGCCACGGTCGACGACGCGCTGCAGGCAGCGACCACCTCGTGCGCCGCCCACGGTCGGACACATCCCGTCCGGCGACCGCAGTTCGTCCGTCGGATCGCCACGGGGGAGACCGGCTGGTTCGCCTCGCCCGGGCTGGTGGATCTCGACCACGACGGGCGGAAGGAGATCGTGGCGCCCTTCTACTCGACGTTCGTGTTCGACGCGAAGGGGCACCAGCTGGGCCGGGGGAGTGCGACCGAGGGGCGGGTGTACGCGCCGGAGGTGGTCACCGATCTCGAGGGTGACGGGATCCCCGACATCGTGGTCGGAGGCTCGGGCTCGGTGGCGGCGTACACGTTCCGACATGGCCGGCTGCACCTGAAGCGTGGCTGGCCGGCGTCGGTCCGGAGCGGTGGGCAGTCGCCGGAGGTGCGTGGGCTGGCGGCCGCCGACCTGAACCACGACGGTCGAGTCGAGGTGGTCGCGACGACCACGAACACCTCACCGACGGGCGCGCAGGTCTTCGTCTTCAACGCCCGGGGCAAGCTCTTCCAGCCGCGGGGCGGCCACCGGCCGGCCTGGCCGCGCTACAACCGGCTGGGCGGGAAGGGCAACGACCTGCACTTCAACAAGGTCGGCAACCACGGCTACGGCGCCTACGGCGAGAACGTCGCCATCGGGAACATCGACAACGACCCCGACCTGGAGATCATCACCACGTTCGACAACCACCAGATCAACGCCTTCAACGACGACGGCACCTCGATCCTGGCCTCGAAGTGGTTCACCAACCGGGAGTCGAACGCCGCCGGCCGCAGGATGGGCTGGGGGCAGTTCATCAGGTGGGCCGACCCACGCGTCGAGCAGCGTCAGTACCACCGCCACACCGGCGCCTGGCCCAGCCCGGCGCACCAGGCCTGGCTGCAGTGGACCGCGTCGCCGCCTGCGGTGGCCGACCTCGACGGCGACGGCCGCAACGAGGTGATCGGGCTGCCCAACGTCGAGCGGCACATCCCCTACCGCACCCAGGGCTACGCGTTCATGGCGCTGGACGGGGCGTACGGCGACGGCAGCCGCTCCGCACGACGCCACCGTGGCTTCGAGACGCTCCCGATGACCAACCACCCGGTCTACCGACCGGACGGCGACTGGTACCCGCCGAGCGGCATCCCCGCGCCGACTGTCGTGGACCTCGTCGGCAGCCGCCGGCCCGAGATCGTTGCGGCCGTCCCCGGCGGCAAGGTGTACGCCGTCGGGCCGAACGGTCACCGGCTCTGGTCGTTCCAGTACGCACCGCGGCGTTCGAAGACGTTTGCGTCGGAGGTCGTCGCGGCGGACCTGAACCGGGACGGCACTCCCGAGCTGGTCTTCGGCACCTATGCGCTTCACCGCGGCGCCGGACGCCTGTTCGTCCTGTCGGCCCACGGGAAGAAGCTCTCGGTCACCCGGCTGCGACACCAGGCGTACGACGGCAACGGGATCGGCGTGGCCGCGGCACCGTCCATCGGCGACCTCACCGGGAACGGCACGCTCGAGATCGTGCTCACCACGATCGACCACGGGGTCGACGTCTACACGGTCCCGGGCTCGGGCACCGCGTGTCTGCCCTGGCCGACCGGGCGCGGCAACCTGCTCCGCAACGGGACGGGCCCGGCCACCGCGCCCTGACACCGGTCGCGCCCTGGATGCCGGCTGCGGGCACGGCGCCGAGGCGATCTGGCTGGCCTCGTCGGGGTGGCGGGTCACCGGGGTCGACTTCTCCGCGGCCGCCCTCGAGCTCGCTCGGACGACGGCCGCGGCCGTCGGAGACGAGGTGGCCGAGCGCATCGACTGGGTCGAGGGTGACCTCGGGAGCTGGACGCCGCCGGCCGGCGCGTTCGACCTCGTCACCTCTCTCTACGTGCACGTCGACGGCTCGGTCCCCGAGAGGGTGACCCGACTCGCCGGCGGCGTCGCCCCCGGCGGCACCCTCTTCCTCGTCGGCCACCTCCCGGTCGACCCGGCCACGGGTGAGCCGACGCCCGCCGCGGGTCAGGTCCAGGTGACGGTCGGGGAGGCCGTCGGGGCGCTCGACCCCGACCACTGGCAGATCGTTGTCGCCGAAGAGCGGCCCAGGGCCGTCGTCGGCACCGGTGCCGACGCGGTGGTGCGGGCGGTCCTGCGCGCCTGAGGTCTGCCGGCGGCTACCCCGTCGCGCCGAACTGCTCGACCCGGATCGCGTCCGTCCGGACCCCCACCTCGCCCAGGAGCCGGGTGGCGTACGACGCGAAGCCGACGGAGCCGCAGACGTACGCACGCTCGACGTCGCGCACCAGCGGCTCGAGCTCCGAGGGGTACGGCGGAGCGGCGACGCGGCTGCCGAGGTTCTCGCGGGTGAGCGCCACGAAGGCGCCGGCGTCGAGCAGCTCGCGGGAGTAGGGGAGCTCGGCCAGGGTCCGGCCGACGGCCACGACGCGGAGCCGGTCCGCGAGGCCCAGCCGCGCGGCGTACCGCTGCATCGCCACCAACGGCACGACCCCCGTGCCGCCCCCGATCGCGACCGCGGTGACGTCGCCGGTCCAGGTGAACCAGCCACCGATGGGCCCGCGAAGCTCCAGGACGTCGCCCACCCGGACCTCGTCGTGGAGGAACCCGGACACCTCGCCGCCCGGGAGGCACTCGACCATCAGCTCGACCTGGGGGTCGGCCGGGTCGGAGGCGAGGGAGTAGGAGCGCTGCGCCGTGTAGCCGTCCTCGGCGCGGAGCCGGACGATGCCGTGCTGACCGGGCAGCCCGGGCGTCCAGGCGGACGGCGCGAGCCGCAGCCGCACCAGCCGGTCCGCGATCCGCTCCACCTCGGCGACCCGCGCGGTGGTCCAGGTGGTGGTCGGCTGTCGGTCGCTCGACGACGCGTCGCTCGGTGGTACGTCGGGGAGCGCGCTCACGGGTCGCCCTGGTAGCGCTGCTCGAGCCACGGGTCGCCGCGGTCGTGGTAGCCGTTCTGCTCCCAGAACCCGGGTCGGTCGCTCGCCATCACCTCGAGCCGGGTCACCCACTTGGCCGACTTCCAGAAGTAGAGGTGCGGCACGAGCAGCCGCACCGGACCGCCGTGCTCCACCGGCAACCGGCGCCCGTCGTACTCCCAGACGACCCACGCCTTCCCACCGGTGACGTCGTCGAGCGGGAGGTTCGTCGTGTAGCCGGTCGTCGAGTGCGCCATCACGTACGCCGCGTCCGGAGCCGGCCGGGCGATCTCGAGCAGGGTGTCGACGCTGACCCCAGCGAAGGTCGTGTCGAGCATCGACCAGGTGGTCACGCAGTGGATGTCGCCGAAGTACGTCGACCCCGGCAGCGCGTGGATCTCCCGCCAGGTCCACGTGGTCGGTGACCCGACGAGCCCGTCGACGGTCATCGTCCACTGCTCCGGATCGAGGTGGGGAGTGACCTCGGCGGTCAGCGTGGGCCAGTCGGAGCCGGTGTCGTACTGCCCCGGCGGCAGGCGGCCCGGTCGCTCAGGCCGACGTCGCCCGGTGAAGCCCCGGGTGGGGGTGAAGCCGCCGCCGCTCACGGCCTGCTCACCAGCCCCGGTCGCGCCACTCGTCGAGGTGGGGTCGCTCGACCCCGAGGGTCGAGTCGTCGCCGTGGCCGGGGTAGAACCAGGTCTCGTCGGGGAGCGCGTCGAACAGGCGCGTCGAGACGTCGTCGATCAGCTGGTGGAACCGGTCGGCGTCGCCCTGGGTGTTGCCGACGCCGCCGGGGAAGAGCGAGTCGCCGGTGAAGAGGTGCGGTCGACCGGACCCGTCGTCGTACACGAGGCAGATCGAGCCCGGCGTGTGGCCGGCGACCGGGATGACCACGAGCGAGCAGGTGCCGACCGCGATGCGGTCGCCCTCACCGACCCGCTGGTCGACGGCGACCCCGGTCTGCTCGGTGATCGCGTCGGCGTCGGGCTCGCCGGCGACCACGACGGCGCCGGTGGCCTGCACCACCTCGGCCAGTGCCCGGTGGTGGTCCCAGTGCTGGTGGGTGGTGACGACTGCGGTGAGCCCGCCGTCGCCGATCAGCTCCAGCAGGCGCGGCGCGTCGTCGGCGGCGTCGACCAGCACCTGGTCGCCGGTGTCGGTGCAGCGCAGGAGATAGCAGTTGTTGGACATCTGCGGGTCGACGGCGACCTTCGTGATCTCCAGCGACCCCGCGGTCCGGGACTGCGGGTCGCCGCCGGGGGAGACCTCACCGGTGTAGCTGCTCGGAGCGCTCACGGGTCACCAACCTTCGATCGAGGGGAGCTCGCCGCGCGAGCAGGACAGGGTGTCCGGGGCGGGGCGCCCGGTCAGCCACCAGCCGAGGTCGCCGGCGGGACCGGTCACGACGGGGACGTCCGGGCCGTCGTCTTCGGCACCGAAGCGCCACCGTCGCCCCGGCAGGTCGAGCGGGGCCACCTCGAACGGGCCGGGCAGGTCCGGACGGCGCGCCATCGAGTCGAGCAGGACGCCGGCGAACGTCGTCGACCAGTCGGACGGCGTGTACGACGTGCCGAGGTCGGCGTGATGGATCTCGAGCTCGGTCAGTCGCATCCCCGGGAACGCCCGGGCCCGGACCACGCGGCCGCCCGGCGTCCGCTCGAGCTGCGTGTCCCAGGCGTCGTCGGGCACGGCTCCGATCGCGTCGTTGAGCCGGGTCGTGGCGCCGAGCAGCCGATCCCGGATCTCGCTCGGTCGACGGGCTGCCAGCGCGACGATGTCGGAGTCGCGCTTCTCGTCGGAGTCGTACATCGTCCCGACCTCGTCGTCCTCGCGGTCGCCGCCCTCGTCGGCGACGACGGCGCGCAGCGCCCGGGCCATGCCTTCCGCGTTCAGCGCGAGGTGGGCCACCACGTGGGCGCGGGACCAGTGCGGCAGGAGCGACGGCGAGGTCCAGTCGCCGTCGTCGAGGGCGTCGACGGCGCGGATCAGCCGCGTCGTGGCGCCGTGGAGCAGCTCCGTCGCCAGCACGCGGTCGGTGGCCATGCGCCCATCCAACACCACCGTCACCACACCGTCCCGCGGGTCGGACGACCGCGTTCGGGGTGAGGCCGGCGCTGGTTCGACTGCATAGGATCGGGACTGTCGGTGGGCCGTGTCAGGCTTGCGCCGACAGCGAGTGCGAGCGAACATGTGTTCGAACACCGCGACGATCATCGAACCAGACGACCAGCCCGAGGACAGCAGTGGCCGACCAGCTCATCATCCGGGGTGCCCGCGAGCACAACCTCAAGGACATCTCGCTCGACCTGCCGCGCGACTCCCTGATCGTGTTCACGGGTCTGTCGGGCTCGGGCAAGTCCAGCCTGGCGTTCGACACGATCTTCGCCGAGGGTCAGCGGCGCTACGTCGAGTCGCTCTCGGCGTACGCGCGCCAGTTCCTCGGCCAGATGGACAAGCCCGACGTCGACTTCATCGAGGGGCTCTCGCCCGCGGTGAGCATCGACCAGAAGTCCACGTCGAAGAACCCTCGGTCCACCGTCGGCACGATCACCGAGGTCTACGACTACCTGCGTCTGCTCTACGCGCGCGCCGGCCGGCCGCACTGCCCGGTCTGCGGATCGCCGATCGAGCGGCAGACGCCGCAGCAGATCGTCGACCGCGTCCTCGGTCTCGAGGAAGGGCGCCGCTTCCAGGTGCTGGCGCCGGTCATCCGTGGCCGCAAGGGCGAGTACGTCGAGCTCTTCCGGCAGCTCCAGACAGACGGCTTCTCGCGCGTGCGCGTCGACGGCGAGACCCACACCCTCGACGACCCGCCCAAGCTCGACAAGCAGAAGAAGCACACCATCGAGGTGGTCGTCGACCGGCTGGCCGTGAAGGCGTCCTCCAAGCGCCGGCTCACCGACTCCGTCGAGACCGCCCTGCGGCTGGCCAACGGTCTGGTCATCCTCGACTTCGTCGACCTGCCGGCGAAGGACCCCGGCCGGGAGATGAAGTTCTCCGAGCGGATGGCCTGCCCCAACGACCACGACCTCGACACCGACGAGCTCGAGCCGCGGTCGTTCTCGTTCAACAGCCCGTTCGGCGCCTGCCCGACCTGCCACGGCCTCGGCACCCGGATGGAGGTCGACCCCGACCTCGTCGTCCCCGACTCCCAGGCCACCCTGGGCGAGGGCGCGATCCAGCCCTGGAGCCAGGCCCACGTCGCCGACTACTTCCTGCGGCTGATGGGGGCGCTCGGCGAGGAGCTCGGCTTCGACCTCAACACCCCGTGGGACAAGCTGCCGGCCAAGGCCCGCAAGAGCCTGCTCGACGGCCACCCGACCAAGGTCCACGTCGTCACCACCAACCGCTACGGCCGGCAGCGCGCCTACTACGCCGAGTTCGAGGGCGTGCGCACCTACGTCGAGCGCCGGCACGGCGAGGCCGAGTCCGACACGAGCCGCGAGCGGTTCGAGGGCTTCATGCGCGAGGTGCCGTGCCCGGCGTGCCAGGGCAGCCGGCTCAAGCCGGTCAGCCTCGCGGTCACGATCGGCGGCAAGTCGATCGCCGAGGTCTGCGCACCTGCCGATCAACGAGACGGCCGACTTCCTGCGCGACCTCGACCTGTCCGCCCGCGAGCGGCAGATCGGCGAGCGGGTGCTGAAGGAGATCCAGGAGCGGCTGAACTTCCTGCTCGACGTCGGCCTCGACTACCTCTCCCTCGACCGGCCCAGCGGCTCGCTCTCCGGGCGGCGAGGCCCAGCGCATCCGGCTCGCCACCCAGATCGGGGCGGGCCTGGTCGGCGTCCTCTACGTCCTCGACGAGCCGTCGATCGGTCTCCACCAGCGCGACAACCAGCGGCTGATCGAGACCCTGGTCCGGCTCAAGGACCTCGGCAACACCCTGATCGTGGTCGAGCACGACGAGGAGACGATCCGCACCGCCGACTGGGTCGTCGACATCGGCCCGGGTGCCGGCGAGCACGGCGGCCAGGTCGTCCACTCCGGGTCCGGTCAAGGGCCTGCTCAAGCACCGCGACTCGCTGACCGGGCTCTACCTGTCCGGCCGCCGGGAGATCCCGGTGCCGGAGGTGCGGCGTCCCCGCACCAAGGGCCGCGAGCTCAAGGTGGTCGGCGCCCGCGAGCACAACCTCCAGGACATCGACGTCTCGTTCCCGCTCGGCCTGTTCGTCTCGGTGACGGGCGTCTCCGGGTCCGGCAAGTCGACCCTGGTCAACGACATCCTCTACACCAGCCTGGCCAAGCAGATCTACAACGCCCGGGCGGTCCCGGGCCGCCACAAGCGGATCAACGGGCTCGACCACGTCGACAAGGTGATCCACGTCGACCAGTCGCCGATCGGTCGTACGCCGCGCAGCAACCCGGCGACCTACACCGGGGTCTTCGACCACATCCGCAAGCTGTTCGCCTCGACGCCCGAGGCGAAGATGCGGGGCTACCTCCAGGGCCGGTTCTCGTTCAACGTCAAGGGCGGGCGCTGCGAGGCGTGCTCGGGCGACGGCACGATCAAGATCGAGATGAACTTCCTGCCCGACGTCTACGTCCCGTGCGAGGTCTGCCACGGCGCCCGCTACAACCGCGAGACGCTCGAGGTGCACTACAAGGGCAAGACCATCGCCGAGGTCCTCGACATGCCGATCGAGGAGGCCGCCGAGTTCTTCGCCGCGGTGCCCGCGATCTCGCGACACATGGTCACGCTCTGCGAGGTGGGGCTGGGCTACGTCCGGCTCGGGCAGCCGGCCACGACGCTCTCGGGGGGCGAGGCGCAGCGGGTGAAGCTCTCCAGCGAGCTGCAGAAGCGGTCCACCGGCCGCACCGTCTACGTCCTCGACGAGCCGACCACCGGCCTCCACTTCGAGGACATCCGCAAGCTCCTCGGCGTCCTGTCCAGCCTGGTCGACAAGGGCAACACCGTCCTGGTCATCGAGCACAACCTCGACGTGATCAAGACCTCCGACTGGATCATCGACATGGGGCCCGAGGGCGGGTCGCGCGGCGGCACCGTGATCTCGGAGGGGACGCCGGAGCAGGTCGCGGCCGATGCCGGCAGCTACACCGGACAGTTCCTCGCACCCCTGCTCGCCGGCGGTCGCTCCTCCTGACCGGACGCCGGCAGACCGAGCGCCCACTGATCGAACGCTGCGTCACGCCCGTGCGTAGGTCCTAGGACGAAGGTCCCACAGCGAAACCTCAGGCGGCCCGGCTAGCGTCGAGAGCCTGGTCCCGCAGACCCCGCAGACCCCGCAGAACATCCGCTGACCGCCGCCGACCACCCGCCGACCACGAGGAGCATCCCCGTGACCGACCCCGCCCTCACCCGACGTCGTGCCCTCACCGGTGCGGCCGTGGGTGGCCTGACCCTTCCGCTGCTGTCCGCCTGCGGCAGTGGCGGCTCGTCGAGCGCTTCCGCGCAGGACCCGTCCAGCTCGCAGAGCAGCAGCACCGACGGCAAGAGCCAGGCGCCGGCCGACGACTCGCTGGTGGCCGCCAAGGACGTCCCGGTGGGCGGTGGCGTCATCCTGGCCAGCCGGAACGTCGTGGTCACCCAGCCCCAGAAGGGGACCTTCGAGGGGTTCTCCGCGACCTGTACCCACCAGGGCTGCATCCTGGCCAGCGTCGCCAGTGGCACGATCAACTGCGGCTGCCACGGCAGCCAGTTCTCGATCACCGACGGCAGCAACGTGGCCGGCCCCAGCGGTTCGGCCGCCGGGTCGGTCGCGGCCCTGCCGAAGATCGCGGTCGAGGTCAAGGGCGCGAACGTCGTCCCCGGCTGAGCCTCGGCCTCCGTGACACGCGTCACGAAGGCCGTCCAGTCCCGCGTTCGGCTGACGTGCCACAGGTGACCGCCTAGTCTCCTGGTGAGACGTACGCCGGGGGGCGTCGTCTTCTCGATGAAGACCGCCGGGGGCGTCGTCTTGCCGAGAAACACCGCCGGGGGGCGACATGCCAGGCATGCGACGGATCGCTGTGCTCGCAGGAGCCTTGACATTGTCGGCCGCGGCCGTGGTGGCCGCCACGTCGACCGACGCCGGTGCCGCCGAGCCCGTCGCAGCGACGACGGTGGAGGTGCACGGCACCCTCCTGGTCGCGCAGACCGACGAACCCGGCAGCCGGCCGACGTACGCCGTCGCGCTGGCGGACGGCGACATCGTGCCGGTCAGCGGCCCGCTCGGGGACGCCCGCCCGCTCTCGCACTTCACCGGTCGCCTCGTGCTGCCGGCCTCGGTGGTCTCCGCGCTGGCTGCCCACGGCACGTCGGTCGCGCGCAACGCGACGCTGGGCGCGACTTCCGCCTCGGGGTCGGACGCCCTCCAGCTGGTCGACCAGCGCTCCCTGACGCTGCGCGTCTCGGGCACACCGACCCTGACCGCCCGGGCACCCACCGTCACGTCGACCTCGCACCAGCAGTTCGTCACGGCGATGGACAACAAGGGTGCCCTCGGTCAGCGGGACTCGAAGCTGCTCGGCCACGTCAGCACGGTCGCCTCCTACTGGAAGGGCGAGGCGAACGGCGCCATCACGAGCATCCGCGTGCCCGACAGGGTCACGCACTACAAGACCACCCTGAGCACGACCGACTGCGGTCTCGGCAGCGACTTCTTCGACGTCGTGCAGGAGGCGGCCGCGAGGTTCCCCGACGTCGACATGTTCGGCGGATCGAACCAGCTCGTGGTCTTCGTGTCACCGGCCTGCTCCAGCGGCAGCCTGGTGGGCGAGGGCACCGTCGGCACCAGCTTCGCCAGCGGGGGAGCCCTGATCGTGAAGGCCGGCACCGCGATCAACGGCGCCTACGCCCACGAGACCGGGCACAACTACGGCTTCGCCCACGCCAACGCCCGCGTCTCGGGATCCTCGCTGGAGTACTTCGGCGCGTACGACGTGATGGGCTACGTGCTGCCCGGGTACAACGGGCTCACCGCGCTCAGCACGCCGTACCGGGTCTTCCAGGGGATCACCGACGACGGTGAGGTCCGGGACGTCCCGATCGGGCTCGGGACGACGGCGGTCCACGTGAGCGCGACGATCAGGCCGCGCGACCACGACGCCGGCCTCCGGAGTGTCCGCGTGGTCAACCCCGACACCGGCAGAGCGCTCTATCTCGACTACCGCTCGGGGAGGGGTCAGGACGTCGGCGCGTTCTACACCGCCCACGGCATGTACCTGAAGCTCGACCCGGGGGCCGCTCCGCTACGCGCCGGGGGTCACCATCAACGCCGCCCGCGACGGTTCGGGTGTCGACACCCTGGTCCTGGACGACAACGGCGACACCTCGCTCGGCGCCGGCTCCACGTGGACCAACGGCTCGGGAGACCTGAGCGTCCACGTCGGTGCCCTCGACGCGGGCGGCGCGCACGTCACCGTCCGGTTCGCTCCTCGGAGTCTCAAGGCGTCGAGGCCGGGGAGTGCGGGCAGGGCCGAGGTCGGCAGGACGCTCACCGCCAGGCCCGGCGCCTGGACGAGCGGCACGACGTTCGCCTACTCCTGGTTCGCCGAACGGGAAGAAGATCAAGCACGCTCCGGGGCCTCGCTGACGCTGACCCATGCCCAGCAGGGCCGGCGGATCACGGTGAGGGTGACCGGGACGAAGCCCGGGTACGCGACGGTGTCGAAGACGTCGGCCAGGACCTCGAAGGTGCGCTGACTCAGCCTCCGGCGCCGTGCGTAGCCGGATCGTGACGTGGGAGCATCCGGGCGTGGATCCGGCCTGGCTCGACGACGCACCGCTGCTCCGGGCGTGGGTCGACGCGCAGCAGCGCCTCGCCTCCGGTCGTCTCCGGCCGTTCACGATCCCCGGCCACAAGCACGCGGTGGACCTGATCGGCGAGGTCGTCGCCGGCGACGTCCCGCTGTACGGCGGCCTGGCCCCGGTCCGCGAGGCCGACGCCCTGGTCCGGCAGGCCGAGGAGCGGGCGGCCGTGCGGCTCGGGGCGGACTGGTGCCGGTACTCCGTCGGCGGGTCGACCCACGGCAACCAGGCACTCGCGTTGGCGGTCGGCTCGCCGGGTGACACCGTCGTCGTCGACCGGACCTCGCACCGGTCCGTGCACCTGGGTCTGGTGCTGGCCGGCCTGAGACCGGTGTGGGTGCATCCGCCCCTCCACCAGCCGACCGGCCTCCCACTCGGACTCGACGCCTCGACCATCGAGGACGCGCTCCGGGAGCACCCGGAGGCCCGCGCCGTCTTCGTCACCAGCCCGTCGTACGTCGGGACCTGCGCCGACGTGGCCGCGTTGAGCGAGGTGACTCGCAGGGCCGGGGTCCCGCTCGTCGTCGACGCCGCCTGGGGCGCCCACCTGGGCGGTCACCCCGACCTGCCGGCGCATCCGCTCATGGCCGGTGCAGATGCAGTGGTGACCAGCGCCCACAAGGCCCTCCCGGCGCTCAACCAGGGCGCCGTGGTGGTCGCCCGCACCGGGCTGCTGGCCCGTGACCGGCTGGACCGGGCCATGGACGCGGCCGCCACCACGTCACCCTCCGGCGCGATCCTCGCCGGGGTGGACGGTGCCCTGGCCCTGATGGCAGCGCAGGGCGAGGAGCTGCTGGGAGCCTTGCTCGAGCGGGTACGCCGGGCCCGCGGGGTCCTGCGTCGGGTGCCCGGGCTGGTGCTGCCGGACGCGTCGACGTTCGGTGCCGATCGCTTCGACGACGCCAAGCTCGTGCTGCTCCTCGCGGCGACCGGAGCCGACGGGATCGCGGTCGACCGCGACCTGGCCGCCGCCGGCCTCTCGCTGGAGATGGCCGACCGCGACCTCCTCGTGCCGATGGTGACCCTGGCCGACGACGACCGCGCCGTGGTCGACCTCGCCGAGGCGTTGGCCGCGACGATCCAGCGCCACCTCGGCGAGGCACGTCCGGTCGTCGCGCACGCGGCGTGGGCCACCGACGCCGAGCAGGTGCTGACGCCGCGAGAGGCGTTCTTCGCCGAGCGCGAGCCGGTGCCCTGGGCGGAAGCCGCCGGCCGGGTGTGTGCCGAGGTGGTCGCGCCCTACCCGCCCGGCGTACCCCTGCTCGCGCCGGGGGAGCGGATCACCGCGACGGCGCTCGACGCGCTGCGGCAGGCGCAGGCGGACGGCGCACGGATCGCGTACGCCGCCGACCCCACGCTGGCGACGGTCCTGGCTGTCGGGTCGGGTGTCGTCGCCGGCCCGTAGGCTTGAGGACGTGGTCAACCCGGCGTCCTACCGTCCCAAGACGGGGGAGATCCCGACCCAGCCGGGTGTCTACAAGTTCCGCGACGCCCGCGGCCGGGTCATCTACGTCGGCAAGGCGAAGAACCTCCGCTCCCGGCTGACGTCGTACTTCCAGGACATCGGCAACCTGCACTCCCGCACCGCCGCCATGGTCACCTCGGCGGCCGCGGTCGAGTGGACCGTGGTCAACACCGAGGTCGAGGCCCTCCAGCTGGAGTACAGCTGGATCAAGGAGTTCGACCCGCGCTACAACGTGAAGTACCGCGACGACAAGTCCTACCCCTGGCTGGCGGTGACCGTCGGCGAGGACTACCCGCGGGTGATGGTCGGTCGCGGCGCGAAGAAGAAGGGGACGCGCTACTTCGGCCCCTACAGCCACGCCTGGGCGATCCGCGAGACCGTCGACCAGCTGCTGCGCGTCTTCCCGATGCGGTCCTGCTCCAACGGCGTCTTCAAGCGGTCCGGGCAGATCGGCCGTCCCTGCCTGCTCGGCTACATCGAGAAGTGCTCGGCCCCGTGCGTCGGCAACATCTCCGCCGACGACCACCGCGCGATCGTCGACGACTTCTGCGACTTCATGGGCGGCCACACCAACGCTTTCGTCCGGCGTATCCGCGACGAGATGTACGCCGCCTCCGACGAGCTCGACTTCGAGCGGGCCGCTCGTCTCCGCGACGACCTCGGTGCCATCGAGAAGGCGCTGGAGAAGCAGGCGGTCGTCCTCGGCGACGGCACCGACGCCGACGTGATCGCCCTCGCGGAGGACCCGCTCGAGGTCGCGGTGCAGATCTTCTACGTGCGTGGCGGCCGGATCCGCGGGCAACGCGGCTGGGTCGCCGACAGGGTCGACGAGGGCGGCACGGCCGAGCTCGTCGAGCAGTTCCTCCTCCAGCTGTACGCCGGTGCCGACGACGACGAGGGCGCCGTCCCCCGCGAGATCCTGGTGCCGGCCCTGCCGCCCGAGCACGAGGTGTTCGAGGAGCTGTTGTCGGAGAAGCGCGGCAGCCGGGTCCGCATCCGGGTGCCGCAGCGCGGGGACAAGCGCACCCTGCAGGAGACCGTCGCGCGCAACGCCGGGCAGGCCCTGATGATGCACAAGACCAAGCGCGGCACCGACCTCACCGCCCGCAACCAGGCGCTGGAGGAGATCCAGCAGCAGCTCGGCCTCGACGAGGCGCCGTTGCGGATCGAGTGCTACGACATCTCCAACCTCCAGGGCACCGAGGTCGTGGCGAGCATGGTCGTCTTCGAGGACGGCCTCGCGCGCAAGAGCGAGTACCGCCGGTTCCTGATCAAGGGGGTCGAGGGGCAGAACGACGTCGCCTCGATGCACGAGGTGATCACCCGGCGCTTCCGGCGGCTGCTCGACGAGCAGGCCAGGTCCACCGAGGTCGACACCGGGTCGGGCCCGATGCTGGTCGACCCCGAGACCGGCCGGCCCCGGAAGTTCGCCTACGCGCCGGGGTTGGTCGTGGTCGACGGCGGTCCACCGCAGGTCGCCGCCGCCCAAGCGGCGATGCGCGAGCTCGGCGTCGTCGACATCCCGGTCTGCGGACTGGCCAAGCGGCTCGAGGAGGTGTGGCTGCCCGACCAGGAGGACCCGGTGATCTTCGCGCGCACCTCCGAGGGTCTCTACCTCCTCCAGCGGGTGCGTGACGAGGCCCACCGGTTCGCGATCACCCACCACCGCTCACGCCGTTCGAAGTCGATGGTCGAGAGCATGCTCGACGACGTCCCCGGCCTCGGGGAGGTACGCCGGCGCACGCTGGTCAAGCACTTCGGATCGCTGAAGAAGCTGCGCGCCGCCGAGGTCGACGAGATCGCGCTGGTCCCCGGCATCGGCCCGCGCACCGCCGTGGCCATCAAGGATGCGGTCCAGCGCGCGTCGCGTCAGACTGCTGGTCAGGCGAGCCGTCAGACCGTGAACACCGCCACCGGCGAGATCACCGAGGAGGAGTGATGTCCGAGCCGATCGCCGGGCTGCCACCCGAGCACCTGGGTGAGGTCGTCGTCGTCACCGGGATGACCGGCGCGGGCCGCAGCACCGCCGCCAAGGAGCTGGAGGACCTCGGCTTCTACGTCGTCGACAACCTGCCGCCGTCCCTGCTGCGCGAGGTCGTGCGACTGGTCGACGAGAGCCGCGGCACCAGCCAGCCCATCGCGGTGGTGGTCGACGTCCGGTCGGGCGCGTTCTTCGAGTCCCTGCAGGCCAACCTCGCCCAGCACGCCGTGGGTCGCGGCACCACCCTGCTCTTCCTCGACGCCACCGACGAGGTGCTCGTCCGTCGCCAGGAGGCCGCCCGGCGTCCCCACCCGCTGCAGGCCAGCGGCCGGCTGATCGACGGTCTCCACCGTGAGCGCACGGCCCTGGCCAACCTCCGGGCCAACGCCGACCTGGTCATCGACACCTCCGACTTCAACGTCCACCAGCTCACCGACCGGATCGCCGAGTCGTTCGGCACGCCGGACACCATGCGGCTCCGGGTCACGGTGATGAGCTTCGGGTTCAAGTACGGCATCCCCGTCGACGCCGACTTCGTCGCCGACATGCGCTGGCTGCCCAATCCCTACTGGGTGCCGCACCTGCGCGGTCAGACCGGCCGCTCGGCCGAGGTCAGCGGCTACGTCCTCGAGCAGGAGGGGGCGCGCCAGTTCGTCGACCGCTACGTCGAGATGCTGTCAGGGGTCGCGCAGGGCTATCTCCGTGAAGGCAAGCGCTTCATGTCCATCGCCCTCGGGTGCACGGGCGGCAAGCACCGCAGCGTGGCGATGACCGAGGAGATCGCCCGGCAGCTGCGTGAGGCCGGGTACGACGTCGGCACGGTCCACCGCGACCTCGGGCGGGAGTGACGTGCTCGACGACAGCCCGCCGTACCAGCAGCGGGTGACCGCGCTCGGCGGCGGCCACGGCCTGCACGCGTCCCTGTCCGCCCTCCGGCACCTCCCGGTGGATCTCACCGCCGTGGTCACCGTGGCCGACGACGGTGGCTCGTCGGGACGCCTGCGCTCGGAGTTCGGCGTCCTGCCGCCCGGCGACCTGCGGATGGCGCTGGCGGCGCTGTGCGGCGACGACGAGTGGGGCGAGACGTGGGCCCAGGTGCTGCAGCACCGGTTCGCCGGGACCGGCGAGATGAACGGGCACGTCACCGGCAACCTGCTGATCGTCAGTCTCTGGGAGCTGCTCGGCGACCACGTCGAGGCGCTCGACTGGGTCGGCCGCCTGCTCGGCGCCCGGGGTCGGGTGCTGCCGATGGCCCTGACCCCGCTCGACATCTCCGCCCAGGTCAGCGGCCTCGACCCGGCCGACCCGGAGGCGCTGACCACCGTGCGCGGGCAGGTCGCCGTGGCCACGTCCGACGGTGCGATCGAGTCGATCTCGCTGCTCCCGCCCGACCTGCGCCCCTGCCCCCAGGCCGTCGACGCCGTCCGCGACGCCGACCTGGTGGTGCTCGGCCCGGGCTCGTGGTTCACCTCGGTGCTGCCCCATCTCATGGTCCCGGCCCTCGCGCACGCCCTCACCGAGACCGACGCCCACCTCGTGGTCGTCCTCAACCTCGCGCCCCAGGACGGCGAGACCGAGGGGTTCGGCGCCGTCGACCACCTCGCGGTCCTGCTCGACCACGCCCCCGACCTGGCTCTCGGGACGGTCCTCGTCGACCGATCGGGCGCCGGTGACCTCGCGGAGCTGGAGGCGCTGGCGAGCAAGTGCGGTGCGCGCGTGCTGGTCGCCGACGTCGCCCGCGACGACGGTTCTCCGAGGCACGACCCGGAGAAGCTGGCATCGGCGTACGCCGAGGTCCTGGCCTCCATCGGGTGACGAAGGTCCCGCGGATCGGCCTTACCCACAAGGGTTGTTGACGCGCATGGCAGGATCGGCCGCATGGCGATGACGGCTCAGGTGAAGGCGGAGATCGCCAACACCACCATCACCAAGACCTGCTGTCGCAAGGCCGAGGTGTCGACGATGCTCCGCTTCGCCGGTGGCCTCCACATCGTCAGCGGCAAGATCGTGGTCGAGGCCGAGCTCGACACCGGCGCCGCGGCCCGTCGGCTGCGCAAGGACATCGCCGAGGTCTTCGGTCACCAGAGCGACGTCGCGATGGTCCAGGGCAACGGCATCCGCAAGGGCAGCCGCTACCTGGTCCGGGTCGTCAAGGACGGCGAGGCGCTGGCCCGGCAGACGGGCCTCCTCGACAACCGCGGCCGGCCGGTGCGCGGCCTGCCCCCGGCCGTGGTGTCCGGCGGTGCCTGCGACGCGGTGGCCGCGTGGCGTGGCGCCTTCCTGGCCCACGGCTCGCTGACCGAGCCCGGTCGTTCCTCGTCGCTCGAGGTCACCTGCCCCGGACCGGAGGCCGCGCTCGCCCTCGTCGGCGTCGCCCGCCGGCTCGGGATCCCCGCCAAGGCCCGCGAGGTGCGCGGCGTCGACCGGGTCGTGATCCGCGACGGCGACGCCATCTCCCAGCTGCTCACCCGGCTCGGTGCCCACGAGGCGCTGATGGCCTGGGAGGAGCGCCGGATGCGCCGCGAGGTGCGGGCCACGGCCAACCGGCTCGCGAACTTCGACGACGCCAACCTCCGACGCTCCGCCCGGGCCGCCGTCGCCGCCGGGGCGCGCGTCGAGCGGGCCCTCGAGATCCTCGGCGAGGAGGTGCCCGACCACCTGAAGATGGCCGGCGGCCTCCGTCTCGAGCACAAGCAGGCGAGCCTCGAGGAGCTCGGGCAGCTCCACGAGCCGGTGCTCACCAAGGACGCCATCGCCGGCCGCATCCGCCGCCTCCTGGCGATGGCGGACAAGCGCGCCGAGGAGCTCGGGATCCCCGACACCGAGGCCTCGCTGACGCCGGAGATGCTCGCCGAAGAGGATGACTGAGCAAGCGAGCAGCCGAGCCCCAGGAACGAGGGCGCGGCGTGGGCGAGCGCAGGTTGAGCGAGCCCGCGGCTGAGCGTGCGAAGCCGCGTCAGGCGAGACGAAACCCGGTGAGGTGCCGGGCGCACCGACCCTGGTCTCGACCAGCCCGACCGACAGGGGGTCACCCTGTCCGGCGACTCCCGAGCGGGCGATAAGGTCGAGACACCGACACGGCCCCCTGACTGAGGAGCAACAGTGACCGTTCGAGTTGGCATCAACGGCTTCGGCCGGATCGGCCGCAACTTCTTCCGCGCGGTGCGCGCGTCCGGCGCCGACATCGAGATCGTCGCCGTCAACGACCTGACCGACAACAGCTCCCTGGCGCCGTTGCTGAAGTTCGACTCGATCCTCGGGCGTCTCGACGCCGACGTCACGGCCAGCGCCGACGAGATCCGCGTCGGCGACCAGGTCGTCAAGACCTTCGCCGAGCGCGACCCGGCCCACCTCAAGTGGGCCGACCTCGGCGTCGACGTGGTGGTGGAGTCCACCGGCTTCTTCACCGACGCGACCAAGGCACGCGCCCACGTCGACTCCGGCGGCGCGAAGAAGGTGATCATCTCCGCCCCGGCGTCCAACGAGGACGTGACCGTGGTGATGGGCGTCAACGAAGGGACCTACGACCCCTCGGCGCACACCGTCATCTCGAACGCGTCGTGCACCACGAACTGCCTGGCGCCGATGGCCAAGGTGCTCCACGAGGAGTTCGGCATCGTCAAGGGCCTGATGACGACGGTGCACGCCTACACCGCCGACCAGAACCTCCAGGACAACATCCACAAGGACCTCCGGCGGGCCCGGGCGGCCGCGATCAACGTCGTGCCGACCTCGACCGGCGCGGCCAAGGCCATCGGCCTGGTGCTGCCCGAGCTCAAGGGCAAGCTCGACGGCTACGCCCTGCGCGTGCCGGTCCCGACCGGCTCGGCCACCGACCTGACCTTCGAGGCGGGCCGCGAGACCTCGGTCGACGAGGTCAACGCCGCGGTCGAGAAGGCCGCCGACGGCCGGATCCTGAAGTACTCCACGGACCCCCTGGTGTCCTCCGACATCGTCACCGACCCGGCGTCCTGCATCTTCGACGCCCCGCTGACCAAGGTGATCGGCAACCAGGTCAAGGTCGTCGGCTGGTACGACAACGAGTGGGGATACTCCAACCGGCTCGCCGACCTGATCACGTACGTCGGCAAGACGCTCTGACCGTGGCGGGGACCGACAGCCTCGTCGACCAGCTGGGCGACCTCCGGGGCAAGCGGGTCCTCGTCCGCTCGGACCTGAACGTCCCCCTCGACGGATCCCGGATCACCGACGACGGCCGCGTGCGGGCCAGCGTGCCGACCATCCGGAGCCTCGCGGACGCCGGCGCCAAGGTCGTCGTGCTGGCCCACCTGGGCCGCCCGAAGGGAGAGCCCGAGGACCGCTACTCGCTGCGCCCGGTGGCCGCGCGGCTCGGTGAGCTGCTGGAGCGCGACGTCGCGTTCGCGACCGACACGGTAGGGCCGTCGGCCCAGGAGACCGTCGACGGACTGGCCGACGGTGATGTCGCGGTGCTGGAGAACGTCCGCTTCAACGCGGGCGAGACGAGCAAGGACGACGACGTGCGCGGGGCCTTCGCCGACCAGCTCGCCCAGCTCGGCGACGCGTTCGTGTCCGACGGGTTCGGCGTCGTCCACCGCAAGCAGGCCAGCGTGTACGACGTCGCGTTGCGGCTGCCCCATGCGATGGGGCAGCTCGTGGCGACCGAGATCGAGGTGCTCCGCAAGCTCACCGTCGACCCGGAGCGCCCCTTCGTCGTGGTGCTCGGCGGGTCCAAGGTGTCCGACAAGCTCGGCGTGATCGACAACCTGCTCGGGAAGGCCGACCGGCTGCTGATCGGGGGCGGGATGGTGTTCACCTTCCTCGCCGCCCAGGGCCACGAGGTGGGCAAGAGCCTGCTCGAGGAGGACCAGCTCGACACCGTGCGTGGCTACCTGAGCCGGGCCGAGGAGTCGCAGGTCGAGATCCTGCTGCCGACCGACATCGTCGTCGACAGCGAGTTCCCCTCCGACGACCGCGAGCCCGAGCCCCGCGTCGTACCGGCGGACGAGATCCCGTCCGACAGCCTCGGGCTCGACATCGGGCCCGACTCGGCGCGGGCGTTCGCCTCGGCGATCGCGGACGCCAAGACCGTCTTCTGGAACGGACCGATGGGGGTCTTCGAGACCGCGGCGTTCGCCGACGGCACCCGCGCGGTGGCCCAGGCGCTGACCGAGGTCGACGGCCTCTCGGTGGTCGGAGGCGGCGACTCGGCCGCCGCCGTCCGCCAGCTCGGGTTCGACGAGGACGCCTTCGGCCACATCTCCACCGGCGGCGGCGCCAGCCTCGAGCTCCTCGAGGGCAAGGAGCTCCCGGGGATCGCCGTCCTCGAGCGCTGACCCGCCCCCCATCGTCGGTCGAGCGAATACTCGTCGGTCGAGCGAAGTCGAGACCACGGCACCCTGAAAGGACCACCATGGCCCGCACTCCCGGTCGCACCCCGCTGATGGCGGGCAACTGGAAGATGAACCTCACCCACTCCGAGGCGGTGGCGCTGGTCCAGAAGCTCGCCTGGATCCTGGCCGACAAGAAGCACGACTACGCCCGCACCGAGGTGGTGGTCGTCCCGCCGTTCACCGATCTCCGCTCGGTGCAGACGCTGGTGGACGGCGACCGGCTCTCGATCCGGTACGGCGCGCAGGACGTCTCCATGCACGACGCGGGCGCCTACACGGGTGAGATCGCGGCGACGATGCTGGCCAGGCTCGGCTGCTCGTACGTCGTGGTCGGGCACTCCGAGCGCCGGGAGTACCACGGCGAGTCCGACGACACCGTCAACGCCAAGGCCCGTCAGGCCGTGTCGGCCGGAATGACCCCGATCGTCTGCGTCGGCGAGGGGCTCGACGTACGCAAGGCCGGCGAGCAGGTGCCCTACACGCTCGGGCAGGTCGATGGGTCGCTGGCCGGGTTCAAGCCGCAGGAGATCGCCGCGCTCGTGGTCGCCTACGAGCCCGTGTGGGCGATCGGCACCGGCGAGGTCGCGACCCCCGACGACGCCCAGGAGGTCTGCGCGGCCATCCGCGGCCGGATCCGCGAGACGGCCGGCGACGACGCGGCCGACGGCTGCCGGATCCTGTACGGCGGCTCGGTGAAGGCCGGCAACATCGCGGGGATCATGGCCCAGCGCGACGTCGACGGAGCGCTGGTCGGCGGCGCCAGTCTCCAGGCGGAGGAGTTCGGTGGGGTCTGCCGCTTCTACGACATGCCGTCGCTCTGAGGACGCCGCTGTCCGCGTCGCCGCCGGGGCGGATGCCGGTGCCGACCGCTCTACGGGCCGGTTCGGGATGGTCGCAACCGTGACGTAGGCTATGTCCTCGTGACCACCGTCTTCACCGTTCTCCTCGTGATCACCAGCACCCTGCTGGTGGTCCTCGTGCTGCTCCACAAGGGCCGCGGCGGCGGGCTGTCCGACATGTTCGGTGGCGGTGTGTCCAGCTCGCTCGGGGGATCATCTGTGGCGGAGCGGAACCTGGATCGGTTCACCATCGGGGTCGGGTCCATCTGGTTCGCCTGCGTCATCGCCCTGGGCCTGTTGCGGGCCTACTCCAACTGAGAAAGGTCCGTCACACGTGGCTGGTGGAGGAAACGCGATCCGTGGTAGTCGGGTCGGCGCTGGACCTATGGGAGAGGCCGAGCGCGGCGAGGCCGCGCCGCGCCAGGCGGTCACCTACTTCTGCTCCCACGAGCACCGCTCGGTGGTGACCTTCGCGGTCGAGGCCGTCGTGCCCGACTCGTGGGACTGCCCCAAGTGCGGGCTGCCCGCCAGCCTCGACTCCGAGAACCCGCCGCCGGCCCCGAAGATCGAGCCGTACAAGACCCACCTGGCCTACGTGAAGGAGCGTCGCTCCGACGCCGAGGCCGAGTCGATCCTCGACGAGGCCATCCAGCTCCTCCGCACCCGCCGCAAGTCCGGCGACATCATCTTCTGATCGCGCAGCCGGGCCCGAGGAACGAGGGCACGGCGTGGGCGCGATCAGGGTTGAGGAGCGTCCACCCGGACCGGAGCCTGCGACGGGCCGGGTGACGCGTCTCGAAACCCCGATGACCCGGGGCATCGGACGAGAGCCGGAGCCTTGGGCCTGGCTGGCAGGCTGTTCGGATGACCGAGGACGCACCGACCCTCTACGACCTGCCGGCGGCTGGGACGGCCTGCACCGGCTGGAGCAGGCGTTCTACGACAGCGTGCTGCGTGATCCGCTGCTGCAGCCGCTGTTCGGCGCGGGCCAGGCGCGGCACGTCGAGCACCTGACCATGTTCACCGCCGAGTCGTTCGGTGGCCCGGGGGACTTCTCCCGCGAGCTCGGCTTCCGGCACCTGATCGACGTCCACCGCGGTCTCCGGATCACCGACGAGCAACGGCAGCGGTTCGTCGACCTGTACGCCGCGGCGCTGGACGAGGCCGGGATGCCGGCCGACCCGGCGTTCCGCCGGGCGGTGATGGAGCACATCGAGTTCGGGACCACGGTCGCCCAGCAGAACTCGCACGCCGAGACCGACGACCAGCTGCACCCCTTGCGCGAGGTCCCGCTCTGGACGATCGACCCGCCGCAGGAGTGACTGACCGTTCCGGACGCCGAGCCCTCAGGGCACGTGTGACGCCGCCTCGCGGTCGAGGAACCAGATCGTCTCCGTCCGGCCGCGGACACCGGTGGCCGGGATCTCCTGGACGCCCGGCGGCTGGGCGGCCAGGGCGCGGCCGACGGCCTCGGCCTTGTCGGCGCCGCTGACCACGAACCAGACCTCCTCGGAGCGGTTCAGGGCCGGGAACGTGAGCGTGACGCGCTCGGGTGGTGGCTTGGGCGAGCCGGTGACCCCGACCGCGATCGCGTCGTCGACCGCGAGCTGCGGGAAGCCGGGGAAGAGCGAGGCGACGTGGCCGTCGGGACCGACACCGAGCATCAGGACGTCGAAGCTCCCGGTCCCCCTCGACCGCACCGTGTCGGCGTACGCCGCGGCGGCAGCCTCGAGCGTCTCGACGTCGGCCGTCGAGGGGATCTCGTGCACCCGCGCCGGGTCGACCCCGATCGCGTCGAGGAACGCCTCCCGCGCCTGCTTGGCGTTGCGGTCGTCGGAGTCCGGCGCGACGAAGCGCTCGTCGCCCCAGAAGAAGGAGACCCGGGTCCAGTCGACGTCGCTGGTGGGGGCGAGCCGGGCGAGCTCGCGATGGATCTTGTCGGCGATGGTGCCGCCGGTGAGGGCGATGTCGGGAACGTCGCCCCCCGCCTGACGCACGGTGAGCACCCGCAGCAGGGCACCCGCGACGGCCGTTGCCAGGTCGGCCGCGGACTCGTGGACCTCGACGCGGGGGACGGGCAGGGCACTCATGACCGGTACAGCTTGATCAGCTTGCGGGCGGTGGCGGCGTACACGTCGTCCTCGTCGAGCCTCCGCAGCTCCTCGGCCAGCAGCTCGGGGAGCTGGCGGCGCTTGAGCGCCACCGGTCGGTCGGGGCGGTCGGGCGAGGAGTAGGTGGCCAGGCGGCCGTCGCGCCGCGAGATCACGATCGGCCCCTCCTTGGTGTCGAGACGCACCTCGGTGATGCCGGGACCGCGGGAGCTCTTGCGGTCGACGGGCACCTTCAGCCGGTCGGACAACCAGGCGACCAGCAGCTCGGCGCTCGGGCTGATCCGCTCGGCGGTCACCGAGCCACCCGTGACCTTGAGCGGCTGCTGGTCGAGCGCAGCGGCGAGCAGGGCGCGCCAGGGCGTGATCCGGGTCCAGGCCAGGTCGGAGTTGCCGGCGGCGTACGACGAGCACTGCAGGTGGATGGCCTTGCCCTTGCCACGAGACGCGGCGGCGGCGTCGGTGATCCGGCGCTGCGCGAGGCGGCCGAGCGGGTCCGCAGCAGGGTCCTCGGGCGGGTCGGAGGGCCACCAGATCGCGACCGGCGAGTCGGGGAGCAGCAGGGGGAGCACGACCGACTCGGCGTGCCGGACCACCTCACCCTTGAGCCGGATCAGGGCCGTCTCGCCGGTCCACCCCGACCCGGTGCCGACCTGGGCGTTGATCTGCGACGTACCGCGGGCGTCGCCCAGGATCACGCCGAGCACCCGAGCGGGGTGCTCGTGCGAGGCCTGGCGGGCGACCCGCATGGCGTCCTCGGCGTCGTCCTCGTCGACGACGATGATCAGCGTCATCACCATGCTCATGGCGGGACTGCCGGCGCGCAGCCGGGACGCGACGAACTCGGCCGCGATCCCTGCGGCGTTGGTCTCGACGAGCTCGATCATCTCGGGGTCCCCTCGATGTTGTTCGGCGGAGGAGCGGAGCGGGGGAGGCGAAGAACGTCGAGGGGTGAGGTCATCAGGGCCTCCTCCAGACGCGGCCGTCGCGGGCCAGCATGGCGTCGGCAGACGACGGCCCCCAGCCGCCGGACTCGTACGCCTCGGGTCGGCCCTTCCGCGACCAGTGGTCGAGCACCGGGTCGAGGATCTGCCACGACCGCTCGACCTCGGCGTGGCGCGGGAAGAGCGGTGGGTCGCCCAGCAGGACGTCGAGGATCAACCGCTCGTAGGCCTCGGCGCTGGACTCGGTGAAGGACCCGCCGTAGGCGAAGTCCATGTTCACGTCGCGGATCTCCATCTGGGTGCCCGGCACCTTCGAGCCGAACCGCAGGGTCATCCCCTCGTCGGGCTGGACCCGGATCACCAGGGCGTTGTGGGTCAGCTCCTCCGTGGCCGCCCGGGTGAAGGGCAGGTGCGGTGCCGGCTTGAACACGACGGCGACCTCGGTGACCCGGCGGCCGAGCCGCTTGCCGGTGCGCAGGTAGAACGGGACACCGGCCCAGCGGCGGTTGTCGACGTGCAGCGTGATCGCGGCGTACGTCTCGGTGGCCGAGGTCTTGCGGACGCCCTCCTCCTCGAGGAAGCCGACGACCTTCTCGCCGCCCTGCCAGCCCTCGGCGTACTGCCCGCGGGCGGTGGTGAGGTCGAGGCGGCGGGGGAGGGTGATCGACTGCAGGAGCTTGAGCTTCTCGATCCGGAGGCTCTCGGCGTCGAACGACGTGGGCTCCTCCATCGCGACCAGCGACATCAGCTGGAGCAGGTGGTTCTGGATGACGTCGCGGGCGGCGCCGATGCCGTCGTAGTAGCCGGCCCGGCCGCCGATCCCGATGTCCTCGGCCATCGTGATCTGCACGTGGTCGACGTAGTTGGAGTTCCAGATGGGCTCGAACATCGTGTTGGCGAACCTGGTCGCCAGGATGTTCTGCACCGTCTCCTTGCCGAGGTAGTGGTCGATCCGGAAGATCGCACCGCTGGGGAAGACCGAGGCCAGGGTCGCGTTGAGCTCACGCGCCGACTCGAGGTCGTGACCGAACGGCTTCTCGACCACGACCCGGCGCCACGAGCCCTCGGCCGGCTCGGCGAGGCCGTGCTCCTTGAGCTGCCCCACGACGTCTCCGAAGAAGCCCGGCGGGATGGCCAGGTAGAACGCGTGGTTGCCGCCCGTCCCGCGGACCTCGTCGAGCTCCTCGATCGTGCGTCGCAAGCGTGTTGAACGCCGTGTCGTCGTCGAAGTTGCCCGGGACGAAGCGGAAGCCCTCGGCGAGCTGCCGCCACACCTCCTCACGGAACTCGGTGCGCGCGTGCTGCTTGACCGAGTCGTGCACGACCTGGGCGAAGTCCTCGTTGGCCCAGTCGCGCCGGGCGAAGCCGGTGAGGCTGAAGCCCGGGGGGAGCAGGCCGCGGTTGGCCAGGTCGTAGATCGCCGGCATCACCTTCTTGCGCGAGAGGTCGCCGGTGACGCCGAACAGGACCATGCCGCACGGTCCCGCGATCCGCGGAAGGCGCCGGTCCTGCGGGTCGCGGAGGGGGTTGACCCAATCAGTCATGGACGACGGTGCTCCCGGTAGTAGGCGATGAGGGACTGGGTCGAGGCGTCCTGGCCCGCGAGGGCGTCCGCGTCACCGGCGATGGCCGGGCCGACCTGCTGGGCCAGCTGCTTGCCGAGCTCGACGCCCCACTGGTCGAAGCTGTCGATGCCCCAGACGGCACCCTCGGTGAAGGTGAGGTGCTCGTAGAGCGCGACCAGCTGACCGAGCACCGACGGGCTCAGCTCGGGCGCCATCACCGAGGTGGTGGGCCGGTTGCCGGTGAAGACGCGCGCCGGCACGATCGACTCCGCGGTCCCCTCGGCGCGCACCTCGTCGGCCGTCTTGCCGAACGCGAGCGCCTTGGTCTGGGCGAAGAAGTTCGCGAGGAACAGCTCGTGGACGTCGGTGTCGCCGTCCCTCAGGGGGTACGCCGGGTTGGCGAACGCGATGAAGTCGGCCGGGATGAGCCGCGTGCCCTGGTGGATCAGCTGGTAGAAGGCGTGCTGCCCGTTGGTGCCGGGCTCGCCCCAGAAGACCTCGCCCGTCGTCGTGGTGACGGGGCTGCCGTCCCAGCGCACCCCCTTGCCGTTCGACTCCATGGTGAGCTGCTGGAGGTACGCCGGGAACCGGTGCAGCAGCTGGGAGTAGGGGAGCACCGCGTGGCTCTGGGCCCCGAGGAAGTTGGAGTACCAGACGTTGAGCAGCCCCAGCAGCAGCGGCACGTTGCGCGCCGGCTCGGTGGTCCGGAAGTGCTCGTCCATCGCGTGGAAGCCCGCGAGCAGCTCGGCGAACCGGTCCGGACCGATCGCCACCACGAGCGACGTGCCGATCGCGGAGTCGAGGGAGTAGCGGCCGCCGACCCAGTCCCAGAAGCCGAACGCGTTGGCCGGGTCGATGCCGAACGCCTCGACCTTGTCGAGTGCGGTGGAGACCGCGACGAAGTGCTTCTTCACCGCCTCGGCCTCGTCGTTGGCACCACCGGGTGATCCGCCGAGCCCGTCGAGGAGCCAGGCCTTGCACAGCCGGGCGTTGGTCAGGGTCTCGAGCGTGCCGAAGGTCTTGCTCGAGACGATGAACAGCGTGGTGGCCGGGTCGAGCCCGGCCAGCGTCGTGGCGGCGTCCGTCGGGTCGATGTTGGAGATGAAGCGGCACTCGAGACCGTCCTGCCGATACGCCGCCAGGGCCTCGTAGGCCATCACCGGGCCGAGGTCGGAGCCACCGATCCCGATGTTGACCACGGTTCGGATGCGCTCGCCGGTGACACCGGTCCACTCCCCGCTGCGCACCTGGTCGGCGAAGGCGTAGACCCGGTGGAGCACCTCGTGCACCTGGTCGACGACGTCGACGCCGTCGACCTCGAGGTGCATCCCCTCCGGGTCGCGCAACGCCGTGTGCAGGACCGCGCGGTCCTCGGTGACGTTGATGTGCCGGCCCTCGAACATCGCGTCCCGGCGCTCGGTCACCCCGACCTCGTCGGCGAGCGCCAGCAACGCCGTCAGCACGTCGTCGTCGAGCAACGACTTGGAGAGGTCGACGTGCAGGTCGGCGGCCTCGAAGCCGAGCCGGTCCACCCGGCCGGGGTCGGCGTCGAACCAGGCCCGCAGGTCGGGTGCGAAGCCGTCGGCGAGAGCGGTGAGGCGTGCCCAGGCCTCCGTCGTGGTCGGGTCGACGGGGCCGTCGCTCACTCGGCGCCCTCGCCCGCGGCAGCCGCCTCGAGGGCCGTGCTCACCGAGTCGAGGAGCTCGTCCCACGCGGTGATGAACTTGTCGACGCCCTCCTTGATCAGGACCTCGATCACGTCGTCGTAGTCGATGCCGGCCTCGGCCAGGGCCTGCATGTGGGCCGCGGCGTCGGCGTAGAACGGCCGCACCTGGTCGCCCCTGATGTCGCCGTGGTCGGCCACGGCATGCATGGTCTTCTCGGGCATCGTGTTCACGGTGTCCTCGACGACCAGGTCGTCGACGTACATCGTGTCGCGGTAGTCAGGGTTCTTGACGCCGGTCGAGGCCCAGAGCGGGCGCTGACGGCGGGCGCCGTCGGCCTCGAGGGCCTTCCAGCGGTCGCTCGCCAGCATCTCCTCGAAGGCCTGGTAGGCCAGCCGCGCGTTGGCGACGCCGGCCTTGCCCTTGAGGTCGGGGTCGGTGCCCGGCCCGGACGTCGTGGCGTCGAGGCGCTTGTCGATCTCGGTGTCGACCCGGGAGACGAAGAACGACGCCACCGAGTGGATCGTGGTCAGGTCGTGGCCGTTCTCGCGGGCCTTCTCCAGACCGGCCAGGTGGGCGTCCATCACGTTGCGGTACTGGTCGAGACCGAAGATCAGGGTGACGTTGACGCTGATGCCGGCGGCGAGCGTCTCGGTGATCGCCGGCCCGCCCTCGACGGTCCCGGGGATCTTGATCATCAGGTTGGGCTGGTCGACGGTCTTCCAGAGGTCGGCGGCCTCGGCGACCGTGGCCTCGGTGTCGTGGGCCAGCCCGGGGGAGACCTCGATCGAGACGCGCCCGTCGACGTGGTCGGTGGCGTCGTACACCGGACGCAGCACCTTGCACGCCTCACGCACGTCGTCGGTGGTGATCACCCGCACGGCCTGGTCGCGGTCGGTGCCGAGACCGGCCAGCTCGCGGATCTGGGGGTCGTAGCGCTCGCCTTTGCTCAGCGCCGACTGGAAGATCGACGGGTTCGAGGTGACCCCCACGACGTGGGAGCTCTCGACCAGGTCGGCGAGGTTGCCGGTCTCCAGGCGCTCGCGCGACAGGTCGTCGAGCCAGATCGAGACTCCGGCCTCGGAGAGCTGCTGCAGGCGGTCGGTCATGGTTCCCTCCTGTGAGGGTGAGAGCGTCAGTCGGTGGCGCTCCGGATGCTGTCCTGGGCCGCCGCGGCGACGGCCTGGGCGGTGATGCCGAACTCCTGGTAGAGCCGGGCGTAGTCGGCGGATGCGCCGTAGTGCTCCAGCGAGACGATCCGGCCGTGGTCACCCACGACCTCGCGCCAGCCCTGGGCGATGCCGGCCTCGACCGACACGCGTGCCTTCACCGTCGGCGGGATCACCGTCTCCTGGTACGAAGCCTCCTGGGCGTCGAACCATTCCCGGCACGGCATGGAGACCACCCGGGCACGCACGCCGTCCGCGGCGAGCAGGTCGCGCGCCGCGACCGCCAGCTGGACCTCGGACCCCGTGCCGATCAGCACGACGTCGGGGAGCCCGCCGTCGACGTCGAGCAGGACGTAGCCACCGCGGTGGACGTTGCTGGTGTCGGAGTAGCCGTCGCTGCCGCGCGGGAAGGTCGGCAGGTTCTGCCGGCTGAGCACCAGCCCGGCGGGCCGGTCGGTGTGCTCCAGGATCGTCTGCCAGCAGGCCACGGTCTCGTTGGCGTCGCCCGGCCGGACGATGTCGAGGCCGTGGATCGCCCGCAGGGCGGCCAGGTGCTCGACCGGCTGGTGGGTCGGGCCGTCCTCGCCGAGGCCGATCGAGTCGTGGGTCCACACGTAGGTGACGGGCAGGCCCATGATCGCGGCGAGCCGGACCGAGCCACGCATGTAGTCGGAGAACGTCAGGAACGTGCCGCCGAAGACGCGCGTGCCGCCGTGGGCCGCGATGCCGTTCATGATCGCGCCCATGGCGTGCTCGCGGATGCCGAAGTGCAGGACGCGGCCGGCGAGCGGGTCGGCCTTCCACATCTTCGTGGCCCGGTCACCGGGGAGGAACGACGGGACACCCTCGATGGTGGTGTTGTTCGAGCCGGCCAGGTCGGCGGAGCCGCCCCAGAGCTCGGGCAGGACCTCGGCGACGGCGTTGATCACGGTGCCGGACGCGACCCGGGTCGCCACACCCTTCTCGTCGGCGTCGAACGTCGGCAGGTCGCTCGTCCAGCCCTCCGGGAGCGAGCGGGTCTGCAGCCGCTCGAACAGGGCGAGGTCGGCCGACGGCTTCTTCGACCAGGCGACGAACTCGTCGTTCCACGCGGCCTGCGCGGCCTTCCCGCGCTCGACGGCCTGCCGGGTGTGCTCGAGCACGCCGGGCGGCACCTCGAAGTTCTTCTCCGGGTCGAAGCCGAGGACCTTCTTGGTCGCGGCGACCTCGTCGGCGCCGAGGGCCGAGCCGTGGGCCTTGCCGGTGTTCTGCGCGTTCGGCGCGGGCCAGGCGATGATCGTGTGGAGCACGATGAAGCTGGGCTTGTCGGTCACGGCCTCGGCCTTGCGGATCGCGGCGTAGAGCGCCGGCACGTCCTCCTCGTACTTCGTGCCGCCGTGGGTCCAGTCGACGTGCTGGACGTGCCAGCCGTAGGCCTCGTAGCGGGCGCCGACGTCCTCGGCCAGCGCGATGTCGGTGTTGTCCTCGATCGAGATCCGGTTGTCGTCGTAGATCAGGGTGAGGTTGCCGAGGCTGCTGGACGCCGGCGATCGCGGAGGCCTCGGCGGACACGCCCTCCTCGATGTCGCCGTCGGAGCAGAGCGCGTAGATGTGGTGGTCGAACGGCGAGTCGCCCACGGCGGCGTTCGGGTCGAGCAGGCCGTGCTTGCGCCGGGCGGCCATCGCCATGCCCACGGCGTTGCCGATGCCCTGACCGAGCGGGCCGGTGGTGGTCTCGACGCCGGCCGTGTGGCCGTACTCCGGGTGGCCGGGGGTCTTGCTGCCCCAGGTGCGCAGCGCCTCGATGTCCTCGAGCTCGAGACCCCAGCCACCGAGGTACAGCTGGAGGTAGAGGGTCAGGCTCGAGTGGCCGCAGCTGAGGACGAACCGGTCGCGGCCGGGCCAGTGCGGGTCGGCCGGGTTGTGCCGCATCACCTTCTGGAACAGCAGGTACGCCGCCGGCGCGAGGCTCATCGCCGTACCGGGGTGGCCGTTGCCGACCTTCTGGACGGCGTCCATGGCCAGGACGCGAACGGTGTCGACGGCCTGGTCGTCCGTCTCGTTCCAGTCCAGCTTCGCGGGTGTCGTGCTCACGTCTTTTCCCGGCTCCGTTCGTGTCGGACGAGCGCCCCTTCGGGCACCTGCTCAGGCGTCTCCGAGACTACTCACCCCGGGAGTTAGACTGCGAGGCGCCTGCTCGTGTTCTGCTCTCCCACCACCCCGTACCCGAGGACCCCGTGTGACATACGTCGGCCATCGAGCCTCGGCGGCGTCATCGCCGGACCAGGCTCGGACGACGGATCCCGCCACACTCCGCGACGTCCTCGCGGCGTACGTCGGCCTCACCAAGCCGCGGGTCATCGAGCTGCTGCTGCTCACCACCGTGCCGGTGATGTTCTTCGCGGCCGGCGGCGTGCCCGACCTGGGACTGGTCGTGGCCACGGTCGTCGGTGGTGCCTGCTCGGCCGGGTCGGCCTCGGTGCTCAACTGCGTCTACGACCGCGACATCGACGAGCAGATGCGGCGCACCCGCCGTCGGGCCATCCCACGCCACATCGTCACGCCGGCGGCGGCGCTGGCCTTCGGCCTCGTGCTCGGCGTCCTGGCCACGGTGATCCTCTTCGTCTGGGTCAACCCGCTCTCGGCGGTGCTGTCGGTGGTGGCGGAGTGCTTCTACCTCTTCGTCTACACGATGCTGCTCAAGCGGCGGACGACGCAGAACATCGTCTGGGGCGGCCTCGCCGGCTGCTTCCCGGCCCTGATCGGCTGGACCGCGGTCACCGACCACCTCGCCTGGTCACCGGTCGTGCTGTTCCTGGTCGTGTTCTTCTGGACGCCGCCGCACACGTGGGCGCTGGCCCTGCGCTACCGCGAGGACTACGCCGGCGTCGACGTCCCGATGCTGCCGGTGGTGGCCCGGGCCGAGGTCGTCGGCCGGCAGATCGTGCTCTACAGCTGGGTGATGGTGGCGACCTCGCTGCTGCTCTGGCCGGTCGCCGGTACCGGGCTGCTGTACCCGGCCGTGGCCGCCGTGCTCGGCGCGGTCTTCCTGGTGCAGGCGCACCGGATGTGGGCGCGGACCCGCGGCACCGAGGACCTGAGCGTGATCCGGCCGATGGTGCTGTTCCACGCGTCGAACCTCTACCTCTCGCTGCTCTTCGTGGCCGTCGCGCTCGAACCGCTCGTGCACTGACCCTCGGTGTCTCCGGTCCTCGGTATTTCCCGCGAAGTCGGCCGGCGAGGCAACCAAACGGCCGGCTGATGCGTCTGTGTCAGTACGACGGTTGGCCTGTCCACGGGGGTGCAGGCCGATCGTCGTCCATCGTTCCCGTGCTCGTCCGGCCGGTCCTCCCGCGTGGAGCGGTGAGGTGGGATCGGTTTCGGGTCGTCAAACCGGTCCTACGTCACCGCTGGCTGGGGCCCGGTGGCTCAGCTCCCGGGTGGCGGTGAGCTGGGATCGGTTTCGGGTCGTCAAACCGGTCCTATGTCACCGCTGGCTGGGGCGCGGTCGCTCAGGTCCCGGGGGCGGTGAGCTGGGATCGGTCTCGGCTCGTCAAACCGGTCCTACGTCACCGCTAGTTGCGGCCCGGTGGCTCAGCTCCCGGGTGGCGGTGAGCTGGGATCGGTTTCGGCTCGTCAAACCGGTCCTACGTCACCGCTCGTCGTTGGCGAGCCGCGGAGACCTGGTCCGCGAGCTCGGGCCCGGGCGAGGTCGGTTCTCGCGCGTCGTCACCAGCAGCCAGGTCGCCGTCGCGACCACCAGCCCGGCCCCCAGCATGTGCAGCATCACCACGGCGACCGGCAGTCCGGCGAAGTACTGGATGAACCCGATCGCCGCCTGCAGCACCTCGACCGCGGCCAGGGCCACCACCGGACGCGGGTCCCCTCCGGTCGCGCGGAGCGCGAACCACATCCCGACCGTCAGCCCGATCAGCAGGAACACCAGGTCGGCGTGGAACTGGCTGATCTGGAGCGGGTCGAGCCCGTTCCGCGGCGAGCTCGCGTCACCGGCGTGGGGACCCGAGCCGGTCACCGCCGTGCCGGCGTAGAGGACGAGCCAGGTGACGCCGTACGTCGTCCACGCGAGGCTCGCCACGACGCCCGTCCCGGGTGCCGACGGGGGGTGGTCGAGGCGGTGCACGAAGAGCACGGCGGCCGAGACGATCGCCAGCGAGATGATCAGGTGCAACGAGACGATCCAGGGGTTCAGGTCGGTGAGCACGGTGATCCCGCCGAGCACGGCCTGAGCGGGGATCGCCAGCGCCAGGACCACCGAGAGACGGAGCAGGTCAGGCCGCTCGAGCCGGCGGGCCTCCTGGCGCGCCGCGACGAACGTCGCCACGGCGATCGCCACGAGGACGAACGTCAGCGTGCGGTTGCCGAACTCGACGAGCTGGTGCGGCCCGATGGTCCCGTGCGGAGTGAACGACGAGTCGGTGCAGCGCGGCCAGGTGGGGCAGCCCAGTCCCGAGCCGGTCAGGCGCACGGCGCCGCCGGTGACGATCGAGCAGGATGTTGGCGACCAGCGTGGCCCACGCGCACCGGCGCAGCACCCTGCTGGTCCGGCCTGGACTCACTCCCATCGGAACGTCCGCGCCGTGAGCACAGTCCCCACGACGCCCCAGACCAGGAGCACCAGCAGGTCCCGCCAGCCCACGCCGCCGTCGAGGCAGGCGTGCCGCATCGCGTCGCCCAGGGCGCCGGACGGCAGCCACCGGGTGACCTCGCCGAAGGCGCCGTACGACGAGCTCGGGAGCACGACCGCGCCGCCGGCCATCAGCAGGAGGTAGACCAGGTTGGCCGCGGCCAGAGTGGCCTCGGCCCGGAGGACCCCGGCCACCAGCAGCCCGAGGGCGGCGAAGGCGAAGGTACCGAGCAGCACGGCGAGGAGCGCGCCGACGACGCCGTTCGCGGGGTCCCAGCCGAGCACGAAGCCCACGACCGAGACCACGACCACCTGGAAGACCTCGATCACCAGCAGCCCGCCGACCTTGCCGGCGAGCAGCCCGGACCGGGGGAGCGGGGACGAGCCCAGGCGCTTGATCACGCCGTACCGCCGCTCGAAGCCGGTGGCGATCGCCAACGACGTGAACGCCGTGGACATCACCGCCAGGGCGAGGACGCCGGGGGTGAACACGTCGACGGGCCGGTGGGAGAGGTCGAGGCCGAGGTGGTCGGCACCGGTGACCCCGCCGATCAGCACGATCACGGGGATCACCACGGCGAGGAGCAGCTGCTCGCCGTTGCGCAGCATCAGCCGCGCCTCCATCGCCGCCTGCGCCGCCACCATCCGCGGGAACGGCGCCGCACCGGGTCGCGGGGCCAGATCGAGGCTCATGACGCCAACTCGCGTCCGGTGAGCTCGAGGAACACGTCCTCGAGGGTGCGCTGGCCGAGCGTGAGTGACTCGGGCAGCACGTCGTTGTCCTCGCACCAGCGGGAGACGACCGCCAGGCTCGAGGCGTCGGCCGGGCCGGTCACCACGATGCTCAGCTCGTCGAGCATCGTGACCTCGACCCGGTTGCCCAGCGCGCGACGGAGCGACTCCGGCGCGTCGGGTGGGAAGGGCTTGGTCACCACCAGCCGGATCGTCGCCGCATGACCGCCTCGGGTGAGCTCGAGCGGCGTCCCGCTCGCGATCAGCCGACCGTGGTCGATGATGTGGATCCGGTCGGCGAGCCGCTCCGCCTCGTCCATGTAGTGGGTCGTCAGCACGACCGTCACGCCCGAGTCACGCAGCTCCGCGAGCAGGTCCCACGTCGTCCGCCGAGCTGCCGGGTCCATGCCCGCCGTGGGCTCGTCGACGAAGGCGATCTCGGGGCGCCCGACGATGGCCATCGCCAGCCCGAGCCGCTGCTGCTGACCACCGGAGAGACGTCGGTACGGCGTACGGCCGCACTCGCCCAGCCCGAGCCGGGCGGACAGGGCGTCCAGGTCGAGCGGGTGCGCGTGCAGCCGGGCGACGTGACGCAGCATCTCGTCGGCACGCACGCCGCTCCAGGCACCGCCGCCCTGGAGCATGACCCCGATGCGGGGGAGCAGGGCGCGCCGATCGGTCACCGGGTCCAGGCCGAGCACCCGGACGGACCCCGCCTGTGGCCGCCGGTAGCCCTCGGCGGTCTCCAGCGTGGTCGTCTTGCCGGCGCCGTTCGGCCCGAGCACCGCGGTGATGCTCCCGCGCTCGACGGTCAGCGAGAGGCCGTCGACGGCCACCTTGTCGCCGTAGTGCATGACCAGCCCGTCGATCTCGACGGCCGGTTCGACCGTGGGATCGAGGGGCGCTGACACGCGCCAAGTGTAGGAAGGTGCCGGGACGGTCCCGTCGTCAGGCCTCGACCATGTCGGGCTCGTCACCCTCGTTGCTCAGCCCCTCGAAGGCGGCCGGCGGCTCGCGCCACACGTCGGCACGCGGGTCCTGGATCTCCCGCCAGACGCGCTGGGCCGTGCAGGGGAGGTCGACGTGCTTGACCCCGAGGTGCTTGAGGGCGTCGACGACGGCGTTCTGCACGGCCGGCGTCGAGCCGATCGTGGCGGACTCACCGATGCCCTTGGCGCCGATCGGGTTCACGGGTGTGGGCGTCTCGGTGTTGGAGGCCTCGAGCATGATCCCGTCGGCCGCGGTCGGCATGGCGTAGTCGGCGAAGGAGCTGGTGATCGGGGTGCCGTACTCGTCGTAGACCATCTCCTCCCAGAGCGCCTGGCTGATGCCCTGGATGCCGCCGCCGTGCTGCTGGCCGGCGACGATCAGCGGGTTGACGATCCGGCCGCAGTCGTCGACCAGCACGTGCCGCAACGGCGTGACCTGCCCGGTCTCGGTGTCGACCTCGACGATCGACACGTGGGCGCCGAACGGGAACGTCGCCCCGTCCTGGGTGAAGTCGGTGTCGACGCCGAGCCCGCCGTCGTGCTCGTGGGCGTACGCCGCGAGCGCCGGCCAGCCGATCCGGTCGCCCGGGACGCCCGCGACACCGAAGCCGTCGTCCTCGAGCACGACGTCCTCCGGGTTGGCCTCGAGCATCCGCGCCGCCACCGCGATCGCCTGGTCACGGGTCTCGTCGGCGGCCTTGCTGACGGCGTTGCCACCGAGCTGGAGGGACCGCGAGCCGCCCGTGCCGCCGCCGGTGCGGACGACCGCGGTGTCGGACTGGCGGTAGCTGATCTTCTCGATCGGGATGCCCAGGGTGTCCGCCACGATCATCGAGAACGACGTGGCGTGCCCCTGGCCGTGGGCCGAGGTGCCGGACATCACGGTGGCGCCGCCGTCGGCGTGGATCTGGACGGAGCCGAACTCCGACCCGCCGAAGCCGGTGATCTCGACGTACGTCGCGAGCCCGATGCCGAGCAGTCGCTTCTCGCCGGCCTCGATCCGCCGACGCTGCTCGGCTCGGGCCGCGTCGACGTCGGCGATGCGCAGCGCCTCCTGGAGCGCGAGCTCGTAGTCACCGACGTCGTAGGTCTGACCGGTCAGCGTCGAGTAGGGGAACGCGTCCTTGGGGATCAGGTTCTTGCGGCGGATCTCCTCCGGCAGGATGCCGAGCTCCTGCGCGGCCAGGTCGATGACCCGGTCGAGCGCGGCGGCCGCCTCGGGCCGACCGGCGCCGCGGAAGGCTCCCACGGGAGCGGTGTTCGTCATCACGCCGATCGCGTCGAAGCGCAGCCGCGGCACGACGTAGGGACCCTGGGACATGATGTACGTCGGGCCCACGGCGAGCGCCCCGCCGAAGCCGGCGTAGGCGCCGCACTCGCCCAGGATGCGCATCCGCAGCCCGGTGATGGTGCCGTCGTTCTTCACCCCGAGCTCGACGTACTGCACCTGGCCGCGACCCTGCATCGAGAGCATGGCCTCGCTCCGGGTCTCAGTCCACTTCACGGCCCGGCCGAGCTTGCGGGCGGCGATCGCGATCGCGGCGTGGTCGGTGCTGGTGCCGGCCTTGCCGCCGAACGCGCCGCCGACGTGCGGCGCCACGACCCGGACGTGCTCCGGCTCGACGCCGATCGTCTTCGCGAGCAGGTCCTTGGCCATGTGCGGGTGCTGGGTCGAGACCCAGGCCTCGATGCCCTCGTCGGTCGGCCGGACCAGGATCGCGTTCCCTTCGATCGGGGCCGTCGCGATGCGCTGGTTGACCATCCGCACCCGCGCCACGTGGTCGGCGTCGTCGAGGACGTCCTCATCGGCGTTCTTCGCGGCCCGGAAGGTCGCGATGTTGGAGCCGATCTCCTCGAACTGGAGGGGGGCGCCCTCGGCCAGGGCCTCCTCGACGTCGACGACGGCCGGCAGGTCGTCGTAGTCGACGTCGACCAGCTCGGCGGCGTCGACGGCCAGCGCGCGGGTCTCGGCGATCACGAGCGCGACCGGGTCGCCGGCGTAGCGCGCCTTGTCGACCGCCACGGCGGACCGCGGCGCCTGCTTGTTCACCGTCGCGAAGCTCGGCAGGTTGTCCTTCCCGAGGTCGTCGGCGGTGTAGACCGCCAGCACTCCCTCGGCCGCCTTGGCCTCGGTGGTGTCGATGCCGGTGATCCGCGCATGGGCGAAGGGGCTGCGAACGAAGACCGCGTGCGCCACGCCGTCGCTGTCGAGGTTGTCGACGAACGTGCCCTTCCCCAGCAGCAGCTCCTGGTCCTCGACGCGACGGACCTCAGTTCCCAGAATCGATCCCGGCATGGGAACGACCCTACGCCCTAACCGGCGAGTCTCTCCGGTAGGGCGAGGGTCGTCCCCTCAGCCGGTGCTCAGTGCTTCGCCAGGGTGCGGTGCTCGGGCACCTTCGCGACGTCGGGACCGGTCAGGTTGCTGAACGACGCGACCCGCAGCGCGGTCAGGTGCTTCTCGTAGACGCCCGACGAGGAGCCGAAGCAGCGCAGCTGGACGGTGGCGGTGCCACCGAGGCTGATGACGGCCTGGTTCGACAGCGTGCCGTACCCGTACGTCGCGCCACCGAACCACCACGAGGTGTCCAGCGTGTTGCCGTTGGGCGCGACGAGGAAGCACGAGGCGTAGGCGCCGTTGGTCCCCGACTCGGCCACGGCCTTGGCGTTGACGACGTACTTGCCGGCCGGGAGGTTGAGCTGCAGGACCGTCTTCGTGGCTCCGGTCATGGCGGTGCCGGAGTCGTTGTGGACCGACTTGGCCGTGACCTGGGCCTTGGTCGCGATGTCCTTGACCTGGATGGTGTGGTCCTTGATGTCGCTGCTCGTGATCTGAGCCGCGGCGTACGACGTGCCGCCGAGCGCCACGACCAGGGCCGCGGTCGAGGCGACCGTGGCATAGCGGTTCGCGCTGATGATCTTCATGGACGTTCCTCCTGTTCGTGATGCGATCCCCGTCGCACCTTGTCGACCCAGGAGGGTGGGCCGGACCCGGCAATACCGGGGGCCCGGAGAATCACTCGGCAGGATGAACCGAGCGGCGGACCGTCAGCAGACCGTCAGTGGACCGTCGTCAGGCGGGGACGGCGTCGCTCGTCGCACGCAGGGCGCGACGGGTGAGCACGAGGCTGGCGCCGCCCAGGAGCAGGGCCGGTGCCCAGGCGATGGCGGCCTTCAGGGTCACCGCGGCGAACGCCGCCTGCCACGGGATGCCGGTCAGCATCAGGGCCGCCACCAGGGCTCCGTCACGGGGGCTGGCGCCGTTGGGACCCGGCACCGCCCCGGCCACCTGGCTCGCACCGAACGCGCCGAGGACGGCCAGCAGCGAGAGGTCGTGCCCGGTGGCGTCGATCGTGCCCATCAGGAGGGCGGCGATGGAGAGCTGGTAGGCCGTCGAGAGCAGGAAGGCGTGCGCCAGCCGGCGCGGCGGCGGCAGGGGCTTGCGGGGCAGCAGGTCCGGTCGGACGCGACGGACCACGAGCGCCGCGGCGAGTGCGAGCACGGTGAGCCCACCGGAGAGCAGGGCCCAGGAGAGCGGGAGCGACGTACCGGCGAAGAGGACGAACACGACGAGGCCCACGGCCCCGACGAGGCGGTCCGTCCCGACGCTGAGGACGGCGTCGCCGCGGCCCAGTCCGGTGCGGGTGAGGCGGTGCACCCGCCACACGTCGGCACCGAGGTGCCCCGGGGAGAGCAGGCCGAGCAGCTCGCCCTCGGCGGACGCCCGCACGTGCCACCACCGGCCGCGCGGCTCGGAGGTGAGGACTCGCCAGCGCAGCGGGCAGAGGACGTACTTGCCCACGAGCCAGGGGACCACGCCCAGCAGGACCGGCACCGGACTCACGTGCGGCAGCCGCGGCAGCGTGAGCACCGGGACGAGCACGCTGAGCAGGACGCCGACGACGAGGACGACCTTCGACCGGGCGAGTGAGCGCAGCTGCGGCATGCAGGTCCTCGGGTGCCAGAGGTGGATGGGGTCGGCGGAGTGTGCGCCCAGTGAACCAAGCGGGGCGAGCCGGCGGTTCCGTTCCGCACAACCGGTCGGGTGAAGGTCGAGTAGTCATCGCGGACTATCGCCCTGGTCGCGGGTAAGGGGAGCCTTACTTGAATCAGTCAAAACATTAACGGCACACTGGTGTTGTGGAATTCGACGGAACCGTCCCCGGGGACCAGCCGACGCGTGAGCGCGTCGTGCGGTCGATCCTGGTCGACGGCCCTTCGACGGCCGCTGCTCTCGCCGATCGGCTCGACCTGACGCCGGCCGCCGTACGCCGCCATCTCGACCACCTCCTGGCCGAGGGCGCGCTCGAGATGCGCGACCCCCGCCCGACCGTGAGCCGCGGCCGCGGACGTCCGGCGAAGGTCTTCGCGATCACCGAGGCGGGGCGTAACCACTTCGACCAGCAGTACGACGACCTCGCCGTCCAGGCGCTCCGCTACCTGGCCGAGACCGGGGGCGACGAGGCCGTCCTGGAATTCGCACGGCGCCGGGTGGCGTTCATCGAGCGTGACTACGACGTGATCACCTCGGCCGACCCCGACCTGACACCGGCCGAGGCCCTGGCCGCGGTGTTCTCCAGCGAGGGCTACGCCGCCTCCGTGCGGTCGCTGCCGCTGCTCAGCGCCGGTGGAGACGGCCAGGCGGGTGCCGAGCAGCTGTGCCAGCAGCACTGCCCGGTCTCCCACGTGGCCCACGAGTTCCCCCAGCTCTGCGAGGCCGAGACCGAGGCCATCGGCCGGGTCCTCGGCCGCCACGTCCAGCGCCTGGCGACCATCGCCCACGGCGACGGCGTCTGCACCACCTGCATCCCGCACGCCCCCGGCGACCGGATCCCCGCCGGGGTCTCGACAGGCTCGACCAGCGAGAGGAAGTCATGACCTCCATCGAAGAGCTCAACCCGGAGCTGAAGGGCATCGGCCGCTACCAGTTCGGCTGGGCCGACCGCGACGACGCCGGTGCGACCGCCAAGCGCGGCCTCAGCGAGGACGTCGTCCGCGACATCTCGGGCAAGAAGTCCGAGCCGCAGTGGATGCTCGACCTGCGCCTGAAGGGGCTCAAGCTCTTCCACCGCAAGCCGATGCCGACCTGGGGGTCCGACCTCTCGGGCATCGACTTCGACAACATCAAGTACTTCGTCCGGTCCAGCGAGAAGCAGGCCGCCTCGTGGGAGGACCTGCCCGAGGACATCAAGAACACCTACGACAAGCTCGGCATCCCCGAGGCGGAGAAGCAGCGCCTGGTCGCGGGCGTCGCCGCGCAGTACGAGTCGGAGGTCGTCTACCACTCGATCCGCGAGGACCTCGAGGCGCAGGGCGTCATCTTCAAGGACACCGACACCGCGCTGAAGGAGCACCCCGAGCTCTTCCAGGAGTACTTCAACACCGTGATCCCGGTCGGCGACAACAAGTTCGCCGCGCTGAACACCTCGGTGTGGTCCGGTGGCTCGTTCATCTACGTGCCGAAGGGCGTGCACGTCGACATCCCGCTGCAGGCCTACTTCCGGATCAACACCGAGAACATGGGTCAGTTCGAGCGGACGCTGATCATCGTCGACGAGGACGCCTACGTGCACTACGTCGAGGGCTGCACCGCGCCGATCTACTCCAGCGACTCGCTGCACTCCGCGGTGGTCGAGATCATCGTCAAGAAGGGTGGTCGCTGCCGCTACACGACCATCCAGAACTGGTCGAACAACGTGTACAACCTGGTCACCAAGCGGGCCACGTGCGAGGCCGGCGCCACCATGGAGTGGGTCGACGGCAACATCGGCTCCAAGGTGACGATGAAGTACCCCGCGATCTACCTGCTCGGCGAGCACGCCAAGGGCGAGACCCTGTCGATCGCGTTCGCCGGCGAGGGGCAGCACCAGGACGCGGGGGCGAAGATGGTCCACGCCGCGCCGAACACGTCCAGCTCGATCCTGAGCAAGAGCGTGGCGCGCGGCGGTGGCCGCACGTCGTACCGCGGGCTGATCCAGATCAACGAGGGCGCCCACGGCTCGAAGTCCAACGTGCTGTGCGACGCGCTCCTGGTCGACCAGGTCTCCCGCTCCGACACCTACCCCTACGTCGACATCCGCGAGGACGACGTGTCGATGGGTCACGAGGCGAGCGTCTCGAAGGTCTCCGACGACCAGCTCTTCTACCTGATGTCGCGCGGCATGGCCGAGGACGAGGCGATGGCGATGATCGTGCGTGGCTTCGTCGAGCCGATCGCCAAGGAGCTGCCGATGGAGTACGCGCTCGAGCTCAACCGGCTGATCGAGCTGCAGATGGAAGGCGCCGTCGGCTGATGGGTCTCGATGTCTCCTCCCACCTCCATCCGGTGGGCTCGTTCGATCTGGCCGACCACCCGGTGCCCACCGGGCGCGAGGAGGTCTGGCGCTTCACGCCGCTCAAGCGGCTGCGCGGTCTCCACGACGACGCGCCGCTGGCCGGCGACGGCTTCGACGTGAAGCTCGAGGTGCCGGCCGAGGTCGTCACCGACAACGTCGCCGTCGCCGACTCCGAGCGCGGTCTGTCGGGCTTCGTGCCGACCGACCGGATCGCCGCCCGGGTCTGGGCCGAGGCGCCGTCCGTCCGCACCATCGAGATCCCGGCCGAGACCGAGCTCGGTGAGCCCGTCGTCATCACGGTCACCGGCCGCGGTGAGGGCGAGGCGGTCGCCCGTCAGGTGCTGGTCAAGGTCGGCCACCACGCCAAGGCCACCGTCGTGCTGCGTTTCGAGGGGTCGGCCGTCTGGGCCGACACGGTCGAGCTGGTCGTCGGCGAAGGCGCTCAGCTCACCTACGTCACCGTCCAGGACTGGGCCGACGACGCGGTGCACCACTCCACCCAGCACGCCACGGTCGGTCGCGACGCCCGCCTCAAGCACGTCGCAGTGACCTTCGGCGGCGACGTCGTCCGCCACGACACGACGGCGACGTACGACGGGCCGGGTGGCGAGATCGAGATGCTCGGCCTCTACTTCGCCGACGCCGGGCAGCATGTCGAGCACCGCCTGTTCGTCGATCACACGGCCCCCAAGACGAAGAGCCACGTCACCTACAAGGGCGCGCTCCAGGGCCAGGGCGCCCACACGGTCTGGATCGGCAACGTCTTGATCCGCAAGGTCGCGGAGGGCATCGAGACCTACGAGGAGAACCGCAACCTCGTGCTGACCGACGGCTGCCAGGCCGACTCCGTGCCCAACCTCGAGATCGAGACCGGCGAGATCGAGGGGGCCGGCCACGCGTCCGCCACCGGTCGGTTCGACGACGAGCAGCTGTTCTACCTGCGCTCGCGCGGCATCGCCGAGGACGAGGCGCGTCGCCTGGTCGTGCACGGGTTCTTCAACGACCTGATCCGTCGGATCGCCGTCCCCGCGCTCGAGGAGCAGCTGGCGGCGACGGTCGAGGCCGAGCTCGCCAAGAACGTCCTCCAGGAGCTCGGATGAGCTTCGAGAGAGCCTGCTCGCTCGACGAGTTCCGCGACGGCGAGGCCGTCGGCGCCACCATCGGCGACCAGGACGTCGCCGTGGCCAAGGACGGCGACGAGATCTTCGCCGTCGAGGACACCTGCTCCCACGCCGCCGTCGCGCTGAGCGAGGGCGAGGTCGAGGGCTGCACGGTCGAGTGCTGGCTGCACGGGTCGCGCTTCGACCTCCGCACCGGCAAGCCCACCGGACTCCCGGCCACCGAACCCGTGGCCACCTTCCCCGTCGAGGTACGCGGCACGGATGTGTACGTCGACGTCACCACCACCCTGAACGGAGTAGTACCCCAGTGAGCACTCTCGAGATCAAGGACCTCCACGTCTCGGTCAAGACCGACGACGAGGACAAGGAGATCCTCAAGGGCGTCACGCTGACCATCAAGGACGGCGAGACCCACGCGATCATGGGTCCCAACGGGTCGGGCAAGTCGACGCTGGCGTACTCCATCGCCGGTCACCCGAAGTACACCGTCACCTCCGGGCTCGGTCACCCTCGACGGCCAGGACGTGCTCGCGATGACCGTCGACGCACGCGCCCGGGCCGGGCTGTTCCTGGCCATGCAGTACCCCGTCGAGGTGCCGGGTGTGTCCGTGTCGAACTTCCTGCGCACCGCGAAGACCGCGATCGACGGCGAGTCGCCGAAGCTGCGCACCTGGGTCAAGGACGTCAACGGCGCCCTCGAGCAGCTCAACCTCGACCCGACGTTCGCCCAGCGCTCGGTCAACGAGGGCTTCTCCGGTGGCGAGAAGAAGCGGCACGAGATCGCCCAGCTCGAGCTGCTGAACCCGAAGGTCGCCGTGCTCGACGAGACCGACTCCGGGCTCGACATCGACGCGCTGAAGATCGTGGCCGAGGGCGTGAACCGCTTCCGCGGCCAGGAGGGCAAGGGCGTCCTGCTGATCACCCACTACACCCGCATCCTGCGCTACATCGAGCCCGACTTCGTCCACGTCTTCGTGGCCGGCCGGATCGCCGAGCAGGGCGGCCCCGAGCTCGCCGAGCAGCTCGAGGCCGAAGGCTACGAGAAGTACATCGCCGAGGCCGCCGCCGCTGGTTGAGGAGGTCGCTCTGCGACCGTCCCGAACCGACGTGAGAAGCAGAAGGAGATGAGGCAGATGGAAGGCCTGTTGCCCGACCTGGACGTCGTCCGCAAGGACTTCCCGATCCTGTCGCGCCCGATGGCCGACGGCCATCCGCTGGTCTACCTCGACTCCGCGAACACCTCGCAGAAGCCGCAGGTCGTGATCGACACGATGGTCGACCACCTCGAGCGGCACAACGCCAACATCGCGCGGGCCATGCACCAGCTGGGGGCGGAGTCGACGGCGGCGTTCGAGGACGCCCGCGACAAGGTGGCGGCGTTCCTCGGGGCGCCCGACCGGGACGAGGTCGTCTTCCTCAAGAACGCGACCGAGGCGCTCAACCTCGCCGCGAACACGCTGGCCTGGCCCGGGGAGCGGCAGGTCGGACCCGGCGACGAGGTCGTCATCACCGAGATGGAGCACCACTCCAACATCGTGCCGTGGCAGCTGCTGACCGAGCGCACCGGCGCGACCCTGCGCTGGTTCGGCGTCACCGACGACGGGCACCTCGACCTCTCGAACGTCGACGACCTGATCACCGAGCGCACCAAGGTCGTCTCCCTGGTGTGGGTCTCCAACATGCTCGGCACCGTCAACCCGATCGGTGCGATCGCGCGTCGTGCCCACGAGGTCGGCGCCCTGGTCGTGGTCGACGCCTCGCAGGCGGCGCCGCAGCTGCCGATCGACCTCGCGGGGATGCCCGACGAGGAGCGCCCCGACCTGCTGGCGTTCACGGGTCACAAGGTCGTCGGACCCGACCGGGATCGGCGTCCTGTGGGGCCGCCGCGCCGTGCTCGACCAGCTGCCGCCGTTCCTCGGCGGTGGCGAGATGATCGAGACGGTCACCATGGAGCGTTCGACCTACGCCCCGATCCCGCACAAGTTCGAGGCCGGGACGCCGCCCATCGTCGAGGCGGTCGGCCTCGGTGCGGCCGTCGACTACCTGTCCGTGCTCGGGATGGACAACGTCCACCGGCACGAGCAGGCGATCACGGCGTACGCCCTCGACGGCCTGGCCACCGTGCCCGGGCTGACCGTGCTCGGACCCCTCGACGCGACCCAGCGTGGTGGAGCGGTCTCCTTCGAGATCGCCGGCGTCCACCCGCACGACGTCGCCACCGTGCTCGACACGCGGGGCATCGCCGTCCGGGCCGGCCACCACTGCGCCAAGCCCGCGCACCAGCGGTTCGGTGTGCAGAGCTCGACCCGGATGTCGTCGTACCTCTACACGACGCCGGCCGAGATCGACGCGCTGGTCGAGGGCCTGGAATACACCCGCAGCTACTTCAAGTTGAGTTGAGCGTCATGTCCACAGATCTCGATGCTCTCTACCAGGAGATCATCCTCGACCACTACAAGAACCCCCACCACCAGGGCCTGCGCGAGCCCTTCGAGGCGGAGGTCCATCACGTCAACCCGACGTGCGGTGACGAGGTGACGCTCCGGGTCCACCTGACCGACGGCCGGGTGAGCGACGTCTCCTACGACGCCCTCGGCTGCTCGATCTCCCAGGCCTCGGCGTCGGTGATGACCGACCTGGTGATCGGCAAGCCGGTCGACGACGCGATGGCGATCCACGAGGAGTTCCTGACCCTGATGCAGGGCAAGGGTCAGGTCGAGCCGGACGAGGAGGTGCTCGAGGACGGCATCGCGTTCGCCGGCGTCGCCAAGTTCCCGGCCCGGATCAAGTGCGCCCTGCTGTCCTGGATGGCCTGGAAGGACGCGACCACGACGGCCCAGACCTCGTCGGTCGAGCTTGTCGAGACCAAGGAGGAGACGAAGTGACCACTCACACCGCCGACCACGGCGACCTGCCCGAGGTGCCCCAGGCTCAGGCATCCGCCCCCGGCGGCACGACGACCGTCGAGGACGTCACCGAGGCGATGAAGGACGTCGTCGACCCCGAGCTCGGGATCAACGTCGTCGACCTCGGCCTGGTCTACGGCGTCCACGTCGACGAGGACACGAACGCCGTCATCGACATGACCCTGACCTCGGCGGCCTGCCCGCTCACCGACGTGATCCAGGACCAGACCAACTCGGCCCTGGAGGGCCTGGTCAACGACGTCCTGATCAACTGGGTCTGGATGCCTCCGTGGGGCCCGGACAAGATCACCGACGACGGCCGCGACCAGCTCCGCGCTCTCGGGTTCAATGTCTGAGCGCGACGGCCGAGCCTGCGAGGACGTCGGTCAGCGAAGAGATTGAGGAGCGCTCGACCCGAGCCGGAGCGAAGCGACGGGACGGGTGACGCGTCACGAAATCCGGAAACATCCAGGTCTCCTGGAACACTGACCCGGTGAGCAAGAAGTTCGACTGCATCAGTGACCGGCACCGGGCGTTCATCGAGCGCCAGCCGATGTTCTTCGTGGCCACCGCGGCCCGGGGAGGGCGGGTCAACGTCTCGCCCAAGGGACTCGACTCGTTGCGGGTGCTGGGTCCCGATCGGGTCACCTGGCTGAACGGCACCGGCTCGGGCAACGAGACCGCCGCGCACCTGCTGGACACCGATCGGATGACGATCATGTTCTGCTCGTTCGTCCGCGAGCCGCTGATCCTGCGTCTCTACGGCACCGCCCGCGAGGTGCAGCCCGGTGACGACGACTGGGCGGAGCTGTCCGGGCTGTTCCCGGCGATGCCCGGCGCGCGCCAGCTGTACGACGTCGCCGTCGACCTGGTGCAGACCTCGTGCGGGTACGGCGTCCCGCTGATGGAGGTGGCGGGTCAGCGCGACCTGATGGCCGGCTGGGCGACCAAGAAGTCGCCCGAGGCCCTGGCGGCGTACCACGCCGAGAAGAACCTCGAGAGCATCGACGGCTTCCCGACCGGGCTGCGCGTCTGACTGCCTACCAGTGCCCCGCCTCGACGAGCGGCTCGGCACCGCCCTCCGCCACCAGCACGTCGTACGCCGCCGATCCGAGCGCCTCGCGCAGGACGGTGCGCCGTGCCCCGAGCACCCGTTCGTGCGGTTCCGCGAGCCGGTCCGACGACGCCGACCGCAACGCCGCCGCGGCGCCCAACCCGCGGGCGGCTCGGGCGTGGTCGGGCGTCGTCAGTGCGACCGCCTCCAGCGAGTGGGCGACGGCCCGGGGGTCGGCGGTGCGCAGCGCCACCCGCACCGAGGATGCGGCGCCGACCGGGTCCTCGGTCGCCAGCGCGAGCCGTGCCCCCGTGTAGGCGAGACCGGACAGGGAACCGACGACGTCGTACCAGGAGTGGGCGGCACGGTGCTCCTCGGCGGCGGCCACGTGGTCGCCGGCGAACGCGTGGGCGACCCCCAGACCGTTGTGGCAGCACGCCGTCACGGCGTCGGCGCCGAGCGCGGCGCTCAGCCCGCCGGCCCGGTCGAGGTCGGCGACCGCGTCCGGGCGCTCGGCCAGGACGCCGACGTTGCCGAGCTGCACCAGGTGACCGGCCTCCCACTCCGGGGCTCCGGCGCGCCGCGCGAGCGCGAGCGCCCGGGTGTGCGCCTCGGCAGCGCGGGGGAGCTCGCCCATCGCCTCGAGACAGGTGCCGATCACGTCGAGACAGCTGACCTGGCCGGCCAGGTCACCCAGGGCCAGGAACCGCCGCAGCTGTGACTCCGTCCGCTGGAGGGCGCCCGTCACGTCGCCGGCGCTCAGCAGCGCGCGGGCTCCGACGACGGCGCAGAACGCCTGGCCCCACTCGTCACCTCGCCGCGCCTGCTCCCGCGTGGCGAGGTCGAGGAGACGCCCGGCCGACTCACGCTCGCCGCGCTCGACGAGCCGCTCCGCGACCAGCGTCGCGGCCAGGCAGTCGTGCCGGCTCCAGGCCGGGCGGCCGACGAGCTCGAGCGTCTGCCGGCCACGTGCGAGGGCGTCGGTGGCGCCGGGGCCGAGGGACTCGTACAGCGACGTCCACGCCCGGGCGCTCAGCACGGCGCGCCCGTCGACCGGCGACCCGTCGAGCCGAGCGCGGTCCACCAGGTCGGTGAGCAGGTCCTGACCCAGGCTCCGTTGGCCGGACAGCCACCACCACCACGTGCCGCGGAGGGCGAGCCCCAACGCCGCGTCGACGTCGCCGTCGTCGGCGACCCACCGCACCGTGGCGGCGAGCCCCTCGGGCACGCCACGATCCACCGTCGTGGCCGCCGCGCGGCGCGTGGCCTCGCGCTCGGCGTCCAGCATCCGCTCGAAGACGAGGCGTACCTCCTCCGGGGGCTCCAGCCCGGCCGCGTGGGCGTAGAGACGCCGGCCCGCGTCGTACACCGCCAGTGCCTCGGCGCGCCGGCCGGACGCGTCGAGCGCCTCCATCAGCAGCACGCGGGCGCGGGGTCGCAGGGGCTCGGCCTCCAGCACGGACCGGAGCGCGGCGACGCCGTGACCACGGGTGTCCGGGTGTGCCAGCAACGCCTCCGCGTGGGCCTCGGCCGCCACCGTCCGCAGCTCGGACAGTCGCGCGCGCGCCGCGACGAGCCGTGGGTGGTCGCCCAGGTCGGCCAACGCGTCGCCGTACCACCGGTCCAGGGCTGCGGTGAGCACCTCGACGGCCGCAGCGGGGTCCTGGCGGACCAGCTCCTGACCGGAGCGGAGCTCCTCGACGAACGCGCCCACGTCGGTGTCGTCCGACGTCAGCGCGAGCCGGTAGCCCCCGGGGGAGTAGCTCAACGCGGTGCCGCGCTCGCCGAGCAGCCCGCGGAGCCGTGAGACCTTCACCTGCAGGGCGTTCCGCGCGCGCTCGGGCGGGTCGTCCTCCCACACGGCGTCGATCAGGTCGTCGACCGTGAGCGTCCGGCCCTCCGCGAGCGTCAGGTGGGCCAGGACCAGACCGTCCAGCCGTGGCGGCGTCGTCCACGCCCCGTCGTCTCGTCGTACGCCGACCGCCCCGAGCAGCCGCACCACCGGTGCCCCGCGTGACCGGCCGGACCGGGAGCTCATCCGGACGCCGCCAGCTCGGGCACGGCGGGGGAGCCCATGCCGTTCGGGTAGGGGAGGCCCCCGCCGGTGACGACGCCGGCGCACAGGGGGGTGAGGATCGCGCCGAGCCGATCGCAGCCCGCGTCGCCGAGCCGGAGCCAGGGAGCGGCGCTCAGCCGGTCGGTCTCCCGCTCGATCTCGGCCCTGCCCCGGCGACCCGCGCCGGTGATCCGACCTCGGCCGTCGAGCCATCCGCGGCCACGCAGGCGCTCCTGCGCGGCGGCCCAGTCGTCGTCGTCCCAGCCCCGGTACGAGCGCTGGTCGGGCGGCACCAGCGACAGCGCCTCGAGCAGGACGTGCGCCTCGCAGCCGTCGACCTCGGCCGTGGCGAGGGCGATGTTGTGGGCGTCGCCGCGGAGCTCCCGGAGTGCCGCGGTGGCCCAGAACAGGGCCAGGTGCGGGGGTTCGGGGACCGGCAGGGCCGCGTGCGCGGCGTACATCACGCGCCCCGGTACGTCGGCCAGCCGCACCGCCTCCGCCGCGAGGCGTGCGGCCTCGGCGACCTCGGGGCGACGTACGTCGTCGGCGAGCAGCCGGGTGATCGCGGCGTCGAACACGTCCAGCCGGGCGGCGACCGCCTGCTCCGGCGTCGTGTAGAGCCAGGCGTCGGGCAGTGCCCGCTCGACCATCGTGTGCTTGAAGTTGTAGAACGCCGCGGTCACCACCGCCGGCGCCACCCGGCCGAGCGCGCCGGACCGGGTGGCGAAGTAGCCCATCCAGCCGCCCTTCAGCCCGAGCGCCGTGTAGCGCGCCGGGCGCTCGGGCGCGAAGTAGACGACGGCGTGGTAGATCTCTGCCAGCCGCCACAGCGGGTTGCTCGCCGACTCGGTCATGCTGACAAGTCTGGCACCGCACGAGGGTCGGGAGCCTCTCCGAGATGATCGGCTGTCAGCGGCTTGTCAGTCCCAGCGCTCGACGGTCAGCGGGCCGTCAGGCGCGGCGCGTTCGATGAGGACATGAGCACCCTCGCCGTCTCCCGCCCACCGCTTCCCGGCGTCCCGCTCCGGGTACGCCCGGTCGACGACCGCGATCTCCGGGCGGTCGAGCTGATGTGGGCCCGCTGCTCCGAGGAGACCCGTTCCCGGCGGTTCCTCGGTGGCCGGAGCGAGGCGCGGTGGCTGCTCGGCCTGGGCCCCGGGCCGGACCTGCCGCGGGTCGACCTGGGTGCCTGGGAGGGCGAGCGGCTCGTCGGGCTGGCCTCGCTGGTCTCCGACGGGGCGGGCGCGTGGGAGCCGGCCATGGTCGTCGTGGACGAGCGGCAGGGGCAGGGCGTCGGCGGCCGGCTCGCGGACGCGCTGCTGCGAGCCGGCACGTCGTACGGCGTGCGCGAGCTCCAGCTGACGACGTCGTCCGACTCCGACGCGGTGGTCCGCCTCCTGCGACGGCGTGCGTCCTCGTGGTCGCTGGAGTGGCGGGGGAGCGGCGTCGCGGAGTACCGCGCGGTGCCGCTCAACCCGCTCGCGATCGAAGGGCCCGGATGACGGCGACCATGTCCTCACCCCCGTGCCCGAGCGCCTCGGCCTCCGCGAACAACCGGTGGCATTCGTCGAGGAGGGGAGTGGCCGTCCCGCGGTCGCAGGCCGCTGCCGCGATCAGCGCGTTGTTGTAGAGGACGTCGGACAGCCCGGCCTGGACCGAGAAGTCGGCGACCGCGAGCTTGGCGAGCTTGCCGGCCGAGACCGCGCTCGCCATCGGTCCGGCGTCGAGGACCCGGTGCACCGTGTCGAGGTCGAGGCCGTGCTCCTCGGCGAAGTGCCACGCCTCCGCCAGGCCCGTCACCATCGTGATCAGGAACAGGTTCACGGCCAGCTTGGTCGTCAGCGCGCTCGGGACGGCTCCGCACACGTGAGTCTCGCGGCACATCAGCGCCACCCACGGCCGCACACGCTCGACCGCCGACGGCTCCCCGGCCAGCATCCCGACCAGCTCTCCACGCTCGGCCGGCACCCGCGAACCCGACACGGGCGCCTCGACGTACGACGCGCCTGCCGCGCGCAGGTCCCGCTCGAGCCCGACCGAGTACGCCGGGGACGTGGTCCCCATGTGCACGATCGTCCGGCCCTGCAGATCCCTGCCGAAGCCGCCCGGGTGCCGGTCCAGCACCGCATCGATCGCGTCGGCGTGCGCGAGCATCACCAGGACCACGTCGCAGCACGCGAGGACCTCGGCCACGTCGACCGCGACCCGGGCACCGTCGGCGGCCAGGGCGCTCGCCCGGGCCGGCGTGCGGTTCCACACGACGAGCTCCACACCGCGTCGGAGCAGGGTCCGCGCCATCGGCGACCCCATCGTCCCGGCACCCAGCAGACCCACCGCCACGTCCGCACCGTGACGTACCTGCCTGACAGACGCCTGACGCGAATCTCGGGGGCGTCCGGACCGGGTCGGCTGCCACACTGCGCGCATGGAGCCGGTTCCCGACCTCGAGCGCCACCTCGTAGGCCTGCGCGCAGCCATCGGGGCCTTCGCCACCCACGCCGCGACGGCCGGGATGGAGGTCGGCGTCCCGACGACGCCCGACTGGGACGTACGCCGGCTGGTCGCCCACCAGGGCCTCGTGCACCGGTGGGCGACGGCCACGATCCTCGGGCAACGGATCGACGACGAAGCCGTCGAGCGCGAGGGCGTGGAGGCCGGCGACCCGGTGGCCTGGCTGTGCAGCGGTGCCGAACGCCTCGTCGACACGATCCGCGACGCTCCCGACGACCTCGACGCCCTGGTCTTCCTCGCCGACGCCCCGCCGGCCCGGCGCTTCTGGGCGCGCCGGCAGTGTCACGAGACCACGATCCACGCCGTCGACGCCCTGTCGGCCGACCTCGGCCGTCACCCGCGGGCCGCCGACACCTGGATCGACACCGACCTCGCGCTCGACGGCATCGACGAGCTCCTCACCGGCTTCCTGCAGCGCCCGAGCTCGCGGCTGCGGGCCGAGGACCCGACCACGGTCGCGGTCCTCCCCGACGACAGCGACCTGCGCTGGCTGGTGACCGTGAGCGAGGCTCATCCCGTCACGCGCCGCGGCGAGGGCGACGAGTCCGCCGACGTCGTGCTCGACGGGTCGGCCGTCGCTCTCTACCTGACGCTGTGGAACCGCAGCCACGAGGTGACCGCGGACGGCCTGGACCTGTGGTCCGAGGGCGTCCGCGTGACCTGGGGATGAACCGATGACCGAGGTCCTCGTGCCCGCCGCGCGCCTGGTGCGGTGGGTCGAGAACTTCGCCGGCCGGCACGGCGACACCACGTTCACCGTGGCCGCGGGAGCGCTCGTCGGCACCGCCGCCGACGGGTCGACGTTCGCGGCCCGGCCGCCCTTCGACGCGTCGTACGCCGGCGACGCCGATCCGAAGGCCTTCGCCGGCGGCGTGGTCGCGCCGGACACGTGGGGCGTGCTCCTGGTCCGCAAGGGCGGGTTCGCGGTGGCGCGCCTGACCGGGAGCGAGCTCGCCGAGCACAAGATCGGGCAGCGCCACGTGCAGGGCCGGACCAAGGCCGGCGGTCAGAGCCAGCAGCGCTTCGCCCGGCGTCGGGACAACCAGGCACGCCAGGCCTACGAGGCGGCCGCCGAGCACGCGGCCCGGATCCTGGCCGGCGACGCGGTGCGCGGGGGCATGCCGCTGGTCACCGGCGGGGACCACGCCGCCGTCGACGAGGTGCTCACCGACGCGCGCCTCGGCCGGCTCGCCGTGACCGGGCCGTGGCTGGCCGTGCCTGACCCGAGGCGGGTCGTGCTCGACCGCGCGATCGCCGACGCCCAAGCGGTCCGGATCGACGTCGTCAACGCCTGACCCGGTGCGGGCTCACGCCGGGATCCGCGGTCAGCAAGGTAAAAACCCACCGATTCCCGCCCTGGCCCGGAACGGCGGTGTCATCGTGATGGACGCGTGGAGAAGCCACGCACCCGGTGGACCGAGGGACCCGCCGGAGGAGCAGTCCGGGGGGACTCGCGATGACGACTTCCAGTACGACCCACTACGACACCGACCGCGCCGAGACGGCTGAGACGCCGACCGGCTACCAGGGCCGGCACATGCGTCTCGACGTGAGCCCCGAGGTCGTCGAGGCTCCGGCACCCACGAGCGGATCGCACCCGCGCCGCCGCGGCTTCGGCATCCTGAGCCGCCTCGCCAAGGTCGATCCCGACCCGGCCGTCGAGGCGGACGTCGCACCGAGGGGTGCACACGCAGCCCTCGTCGACGCCTGACCCCCCTGACCGTCACAGGCGGCCTCGGTCGAACGCCGTCCGGTGCTCAGTCGGGGATCGGCAGCGGCCGACCCGGCACCGGGCTCGTGACCACGATCGAGGACACCGTCTGCCCGTGGACGAGGAAGAGGTCGAGCACGTCCTCGAGCCCGGCGACCGTCGCCGCGTGCAGCTTGATCAGGAAGCAGTCCTCGCCGGTGATCCGGTGACACTCGCTGACCTGCTCGGTGGCCACGGCGAGCTCGGCGATCCGGGTGAGCTGCCCCGGCGCCGGCCGTAGCCGGACGAACGCCGTCACCGGCAGGCCGAGCGCCGCCGGGTCCACCTCCATCCGGAAGCCCGCGATCACCCCGGCCCGCTGCAGCCGCTGCACCCGCTCGCTCACCGCCGGGGCCGACAGCCCGACGCGGCGGCCGAGCTCGGACATCGAGAGCCGAGGGTCGGCGTGCAGCTCGCGCAGGAGGCGCCGGTTGGTCTCGTCGAGCTGTTCGTGGAGTTGCAGGTCAGTCATCGGATCCACCTTCGATTCCCAAGGAGATCACGCGACGAGCCTGGGATCAACCCTTCAGATGCGACCACCAGCCTCCGAGGATGGACGACGTGCCCAGCAGCGTCTCGGAGCCCGTCTCCACCCGGTCCGAGCCCGGCGTGCGGGCCGCCGTGACGCCCCGGCGCTCGGCGCCGTCGTCCTCGGCGCGACGTTCCACTACCTCGGCCCGTCGTTCGCGGTCCTGCTCTTCGTCCACGTCGACGTGCTCGGCGTCGCCTGGCTCCGGCTCGCGTCCGCCGCCGTGGTCCTCGCGGTCTGGCGCCGCCCCTGGGCGGTCCTTCGCGACGCCGCGCCGGCCGAGCGTCGCACGATGCTCGCCCTCGGCGTCGTGCTGGCCGCGATGAACGCGGCCTTCTACCTCGCCCTCGACCGGGCGCCGCTGGCGACCGTGGCCAGCATCGAGTTCCTCGGCATCGTCGCCCTGGCGGCGTACGGCGCGCGATCGCGCCGCAACACCACCGCCCTCGCCCTCGCCTGCGCCGGCATCGCCCTGCTGACCGAGGTCCGGATCGACGCGAGTGCCGCGGGCCTGGCGTGGTCGGCGGCCAACGGCGTCGGCTTCGTCCTCTACGTCGTGCTCGGCCACCGGATCGCCACGGTGCCGCCTCCGACGCAGCCGGCGGGGTCGTCCGCGACGCGCACCGCGCCCACCGGCGTCGACCGGCTCGCCGTGGCCGTCGTGGTCGCGGCGGTCGTCGCCACGCCGCTCGGCATCGACCCAGGCGGCGCCGGCGTTCACGCATCCGCCTGGCTGCGCTGGGGCATCGGCGTCGGCATCTGCTCGACCGTCGTCCCCTACGTCGCCGACCAGTGGGCGATGGCCCGGCTGCCCCGTGCCAGCTATGCGCTGATGCTGGCCCTGCTGCCGGTCACCGCGACGGTCTGCGGCCTCGTCGTGCTCGGCCAGGTGCCCGCGCGACAGGAGCTCATGGGGATCGCCCTGGTCGGGCGCGGCGGTCGCGCTGCACCGTCCTCGGGAGGCGGGATCGTGATGCGCCACACCCACGTCGGCTCCAGCGGTCTGGAGATCTCGCGGCTGGTGCTCGGGATGATGAGCTTCGGCGACACCTCGCGGCGTGCCTGGCACCTCGACCTCGACGCCGCCCGCCCGCTGGTGCGCCGTGCGGTCGAGGCCGGCGTCACGGCGTTCGACACCGCCGACGTCTACGACCGGGGCGCGAGCGAGGAGGTCACCGGCCGGCTCCTGCGCGAGCTCTTCCCGCGCCGCGACGACTACGTCGTGGCGACGAAGGTCTACTACCCGATGTCGGACGCTCCCGGCGATCGCGGACTGTCGCGGCGGCACGTCCTGAGCTCGATCGACGCGTCGCTCCGCCGGCTGGGGACCGACCACGTCGACCTCTACTACGTCCACCGCTGGGACCACGAGACCCCGATCGAGGAGACGATGGAGGCGCTCGACTCGGTCGTCCGGGCCGGCAAGGCGCGCTACCTCGGTGCGTCGAGCATGTACGCCTGGCAGCTCGCGAAGGCTCAGCACGTCGCCGAGCGCCACGGGTGGCATCCCTTCGTCGCGATGCAGAACCACTACCACCTCGCCTACCGCGAGGAGGAGCGGGAGATGGTGCCGCTGTGCCTCGACCAGGGCATCGGCGTGCTGCCGTACAGCCCGCTGGCCCGTGGCCTCCTCACCGGCACGCGGACCCGTGGTGGCACCGGGAGCACCACGCGGTCGGGGAACGACCCGGCCGCGCAGGAGCTCTACTCCGACGCCGACTTCGACGTCGTCGACGCCCTCGTGGAGGTGGCGACCGAGCTCGGTCGTCCTCCCGCCCAGGTCGCCCTGGCCTGGCTGCGCGAACGGCCGGGGGTGGCGGCGCCGGTGGTCGGCGTGACCAAGCCCGCGCACCTCGAGGACGCCCTGGCCTCGCTCGACCTGGAGCTCGGCCCGGAGGAGTGCGCGCGCCTGGAGGCGGCGTACGTCCCCCACGCCGTGGTCGGGCCGGAGTGAGGTGCCGTCAGGGCCGGAGGTTCTCCCCGAAGGCGATCGGCTCGCGGGTGAACAGGTACGTCGCCCAGTTGAGCTTGGTCACCGTGCCGTCGTCGGCCCGGCTGACCCGGAGCAGCTCGCCGCGCTCGCGGCCGGCGACGTCGCGGTAGACGTCGTCCGAGACCTTCTCGAAGCGGGACGGGGTCATCTTCGCGGCCGCGGGCTTGTCGATGCGTGCCTTGAGCTCGCCCTGCTCGACCCAGAACACGAACGGCTGGCCCTCGGAGAACCACCGGCCGAGCAGACCGCGGAACTCCTCGGGCATCGTCGGTGCCCGGCCGCCACGGCTCCGGCTCGACCGGGTCGTGCTCGACGACGTGGTCGGCGAGCTCGATCGCGAACGCGTCGGGCGGAGGCGGTGCCGAGGCGTTCATCAGCACGATGCCGCCGGTGCCCGACTCGCGGTGGGTGAAGACCCCGGTGATGTGGCCGGGCATCCCGCCGGTGTGGCCCACCCAGGTGCGACCCGTGGCGGAGCGGATCAGGAAGAACCCGAGGCCCATCGCGGCGTTCCAGCTCTCCGGCGTCAGCAGGATCTGCGGCTGGCACATCTCCTCGATCGTGTCCGCGGACAGCAGCTCGCCGGGGTCGGCGACGAACGCCGACCAGTTGGCCAGGTCGTCGGCGGTGCTGGCCAGGCCGCCGCAGGGCGCCAGCGCCTTGAGGTCCATCACCGGCTCCTCGCGCGGCACGTCGTCGTACGGCGGGACGTAGTAGCCGGTGACCCGCGGGCCGCCGTCGAAGCCGTTGGTGGTGCGCGTCATCCCCAGCGGCCGCAGCAGCCGGGTGCGCAGCGACTCCTCCCAGGAGCGGCCGTCGAGCTCCTCGATCAGCTGGCCGAGCATCGCGAAGACGACGTTGGAGTAGTGCCAGTGGTCGTGCGGCCGCAGCACCCTCTCGACGTCGTCGAAGTCGCGCCGCAGCTCCTTGGCGGTCGGGTTCTCCAGGGTCTCCCAGACGTCGCCGAGCGGCTCGCGCGCCATGCCCGAGACGTGGGCGAGGCACTGGCGGATCGTGATCGGGTGGGACACCTCGGGCACGTGGTCGCCGAGGAGGTCGTCGAGGGTGAGCCGCCCCTCGTCGCGCAGCTGCATCACCATCACCGCGATGAAGGTCTTGGTGTTCGAGGCGATCAGGAACTGGTCGTCCGCCGTGGGCGCTCGCTCGTCCCCGAGGTCGGCCTGGCCGACGCCCTCGCCCCAGACCAGGCTGCCCTTCCGGGCCACGCCGGCGAACAGCCCGGGCACACGCCCCTCGCGCTGCTTGCCGAGGGCGATGCGGTGCAGGGATCGGGTGGTGGTGTCGAGAAGAGCGGTCACGGGCCGAACCTAGCGCCTACGCCGCGGACCACGGCCGGCCCCTCGATCAGCTCTCCTCGAGCTCCCGCTTCCGCTCGGCCCAGCCGTCGGCCAGCTTGCCCATCTCGGCGTCGACGTAGCGCAGGAACTCCGCGCTCAGCCGGATCCGGTGGTACGCCGGGTCGTCGGGCCCGTGGTCGTCGAGGGCGGAGTCCAGGGCGCGGAGCAGCGGGGCGTAGAGCCGGTCGCGGCGGACCATCATGCCGTGCCACGCGTCGTCGTCGACGACGTACACGTCGCGCCGCGACCCGGGCTCGCGCTCACGGCGGATCATCTGCAGGTGGGCGAGGTACTTGACCGCGCCCGAGACCGCCGCGGCGCTGACGCCGAGCAGGCCGGTCAGCTCCGCCGAGGTCATCCGCCCGTCGTCGTCCATCAGCAGTGCCGAGAAGACCCGGGACGGCAGGGAGGGGAGCCCGGCGTCGGCGAGCGCGGCACCGAACTGCTCGACGGAGCGACTGGTCATGTCGCCCATGGTAACAAGCGTTATGAAGTTTCAGGATTTCATGAAGAAAGAGTACGGTCGAGGGGTGAACGACGTACGTGACGAGGTCAGTGAGCACGAGGTCATCGCGGTCCGGGGTCTGGTCAAGACGTTCGGCGCCACGCGCGCCCTCGACGGGCTCGACCTGTCCGTCCGGCGCGGCGAGGTGCACGGCTTCCTCGGGCCCAACGGGGCCGGGAAGTCCACCACGATCCGGATCCTGCTCGGTCTGCTGCGCCGGGACGCGGGGGAGGTGCGGCTCTTCGACGGCGACCCGTGGTCGCAGGCCGCCGAGCTGCACCGGCGCCTGGCCTACGTGCCCGGCGACGTGAGCCTGTGGCCCAACCTCAGCGGGGGCGAGGTGATCGACCTGTTCCTGCGGATGCGCGGGGCGCCCGCGGACCACCCCCGCCGGGCGGAGATGCTCGAGCGGTTCCAGCTCGACCCGACCAAGAAGGGCCGGGCGTACTCCAAGGGCAACCGGCAGAAGGTCGCGCTGGTGGCCGCGTTCGCCGCACCCGCCGACCTGCTGATCCTCGACGAGCCCACCTCCGGGCTCGACCCGCTGATGGAGGAGGTCTTCGCCGACTGCGTCGCCGAGCGGAAGGCCGAGGGCACCACGGTGCTGCTGTCCAGCCACATCCTCAGCGAGGTCGAGCGGCTCGCCGACCGGGTGACCATCATCCGCGACGGACGGGCGGTGGAGTCCGGCTCGCTGGACGCAGATGCGGCACCTGCACCGCTCCCAGGTGCGGGCCGAGGTGGTCGGCGAGGTGCCCGACCTGTCCGGCGTACCCGGGGTCCACGACCTGTCGGTCGAGGCGTCCGTGGTCTCCTGCACGGTGGAGCCCGAGGGACTTCCCGCCGTCCTCACCGCCCTGACCGGGGCCGGCGTCCGCACCCTGACCAGCACGCCGCCCTCGCTGGAGGAGCTGTTCCTCGACGCCTACCGCGGAGAGCCGGTGTCATGACCGGGCGTCGGCCGTCCTGACCCGGTTCGCGCTGCGGCGCAGCCGGGTGCTGGTCGGCGCCTGGGCCGGCGTGCTGACCGCTGCTCTGCTACGCCTCGGCGGCCGCGACCGACGGCCTCTACCCGACGCTCGGCCGACCGGGTCTCGGCGGCCGAGTCGATCAACGCCAGCTCGGCCCTGGTCGCGCTCTACGGCCCGATCCTCGACGTCCACAGCCTCGGCGAGCTGGCGATGACCAAGACCACCGTGACGTACGCCGTGCTGGTGATGGCCCTGGCGATCGCGCTGGTACGCCGGCACACCCGCGTCGAGGAGGAGTCCGGGCGGGCGGAGCTGCTCGGCGGGCTCGCCGATCGACCCGCGAGCGCCGCTGGTGGGCGCGATCGTGCGTCGGCGCCGTCGTCTCCGTCCTCGTCGCCGTGCTGGCCGCCGCCGGCGACATCGCCGGCGGGCTCCCGGTCGCGGGCTCGCTGTGGTTCGCCGGCTCGTGGCTCGGGCTCGGCCTGGTCGGCACCGGCATCGGTGCGGTGAGCGCCCAGCTCTCGGCCGACGCCCGCACCTGCGGAGCCGTCGCGGCGGGCGTGGTCGCCGTGCTCTTCGGGCTCCGCGCGCTCGGCGACACGACCGTCGGCCGGCTGGCTGGCCTGGCTCTCGCCGTTCGGCTGGTCGACGCAGGCTGCGCGCCTGGTCCGGACCCCGCGGCGTGGGTGCTGCTGCTCGACCTGGCGCTCGCGCTGGCGCTCGCGGTCGCCGCTCTGGTGCTGCGCGCGCGGCGCGACCTCGGCGCGGGCCTGCTCGCCGACCGGCCCGGCCCGGCCACGGGCTCGCCGCGGCTGGCCGACGCCCTCGCCCTGAACCTCGAGGTCCACGCCACCAGCCTCGGCGGTCTGGACCGTCGCCTGTGCGCTGCTGGGGGTCCTGATGGCCGCGATCGTCCCCGGGGTCGGCTCGATCCTCGACTCCGACCGGTGCCCGGGAGCTGATGGAGCGCCTCGGCGGAGTCGGGGCCCTGCAGGAGACCCTGGTCGCCGCCCTGGTGTCCGTCGGCGCGATCGTGATCAGCTGCTTCGTCGCCACCGTCGTCGGGCACGGCGGAGCCGAGGAGCGCGACGGCCGCACCGAGGAGGTGCTGGCGACGGCCACCACGCCGTTCGCGCGGCCTTCGCCGCGATCGCCGTGGTCGCGCTCGGCGGCGCCGCCTGGCTGCTCCTGGTGACCGGCGTCGGCGATGGCGCTCGGGCTCCGCTCGGGGCCCACGTCTCCGCCGGCGGCGTGCTGGCGGCGGCCCTGGTGCAGATCCCCGCGGTGTGGGTCGTGGCCGCCCTCGCCCTGCTCGCCGTCGCCGTGCGGAGCGGGTGGGCGATCGCCGGCTGGGTGCTGGTGGTGGCGTTCTTCCTGCTCGGCCCGCTGGCCGAGCTGCTGCAGCTGCCGGGCTGGGTGGCCGGGCTCTCGCCGTACTCCCACGTGCCGAAGGTGCCGGCCGAGCCGCTTCGCGGTCGCTCCCGAGCTGGTCCTGACCGCTGCTCGCGACACTGCTGGTCGCTCGCGGCCTGGTGGCGCTATCGGGAGCGCGACATCGGATAGCGTCCGGCCCATGTGGGAGCCCGATCCCGTCTGGCTCGCCGTGACCGGCGGCACCGGGACCTCGACGGTAGGCGTCTGGCGCACCGAGCGCGACGGCCATGCGCTGGTGGTGAAGCGGCTCGGCGCGCCCGGCCCCGACGACCCTCCGGAGTTCTCCGAGCCGCACCACTTCGCCTACTGGCGTCGCGAGGCGGACGTCGCCATCAGCGGCGTCACCGACGCGCACCCCGGGCTGCGGGCCACCCCCACCGACGTCGGCCGAGGACGACGAGGGCATCACCCTGACCAGCGAGTGGGTCGAGGACGCCGCGCTGAACGGGCTGTACGTCGCGCACGCGATGGGCCGGTTCGCCGGCGCGGACCTCGGCCGGCACCGCTGGCTCGCGGTCGGCCAGCTGCGCGACCGGATGCGTCGGGTCGAGCAGCGCGGCGGCTGGCCGACCCTGGCCCGCACCACGGTCGCCGACGTCGCCGACCGGCTCTGGACGCGGCGCGAGACCCTCCTGCGCGAGCTCGACGCGCTCCCGCAGGTGCCGCAGCACGGCGACCCGGCCGCGCAGAACCTGCCGGGCCGCCACGGCGACGACGTGGTCGCGATCGACTGGAGCACCGTGGGGCACGGCCCGGTGGGTGCCGACCTCGGCCTGTTCCTGCAGAACGCCCGCGAGGACGCCGAGCCCCTGCTCGACGCCTACCTGATGGGGCTGCCCGACGGCGTGGCGACCGGCGACGAGGTCGCCGCTCGGGATGCGCGTCAGCGCGGCGTACACCGCGCTGTCGCGCGCGGAGTGGGCGCTGGCCCGGGTCGCCGGGGGAGAGGGCGCCCTCGCCGGGAAGTACCGCCACCCCGCCGTCGCGCCGTACCTCCGCACCCTGCAGCGGCAGTTCCCCCTGGTCGAGGCGCTGCTGTGACCTCAGTGCGGGCCGGGCACGTGTCCGTCGCGCGCCAGGACGGGTACGTCGACGCCCACGGTCTCGGGGTACTTCAGGCCGGTGCCGGTGTTCAGCACGACGACCCGCTCGTCCTCGCCGATCCAGCCGCTCTCGCGCAGCTCGCGCGCGGCCGCCAGGCAGGCGGCGCCCTCGGGGCAGATCCAGGTGCCCTCGGCGGCGGCGAGCGCGGCGAGCTCCGCGAGGATCGCGTCGTCGCTGACGGCGACGGCCGTGCCCTCGGACTCACGCACGCCCCGGAGCACCAGGAAGTCGCCGAGGGCCTTGGGGACGTTGATGCCGAAGGCGAGGGTGTGGGTGCCGTCCCGCAGCGTGCTCTCGTCGAGCCCGGCCTCGAACGCGTCGACGATCGGCCGGCAGCCCTCGGCCTGCACGGCGACCAGCCGCGGCAGCCGCTCGCCGATCCAGCCGAGCTCCTGCAGCTCCAGCATCGCCTTGTGGATCCCGATCAGCCCGACCCCGCCGCCGGCCGGGTAGAGGATCACGTCGGGCACGTCCCAGCCGAGCTGCTCGGCGATCTCGTAGCCCATCGTCTTCTTGCCCTCGATGCGGTAGGGCTCCTTGAGGGTCGAGACCTCCTGGTAGCCGCTCCGCTCCTCGACGGCGGCCTTGACCAGGGCGCCGGCGTGGTTGATCAGGCCGTCGACGAGGTAGAGCTCGGCGCCGGCGGCGACGCACTCGCGACGGGTGATCTCGGGCGCGTCGACCGGCATCACGACCAGGCTGCCGAGCCCCGCCCGCGCGGCGTACACCGACCAGGCGGCGCCGGCGTTGCCGTTGGTCGGCATCGCGACCGCCTTCACGCCCGAGCTCACGCGCCCGGCGAGACCCCGACGGCGGCGCCCCGGGCCTTGAAGGTGCCGGTGGGGATCAGCCCCTCGTCCTTCATCAGCAGGCCGGGGACGCCGATCGAGGCGCCGTACGCCGGCAGCGGGAGCAGCGGCGTCATCCCCTCGCCGAGCGTGGTCACGTGCGCGGGGTCCCGGACCGGGCAGGACCTCGTGGTAGCGCCACAGCGTCGCCGGCCGAGCGGCGATCTCCTCGCGCGTGACCGAGTCGCGCACCTGCTCCGAGGTCGTAGCGCGCGAGCAGCGGGCGCCCACGTCGCTGAGCCCTGCACCCGGTCGGCGTCGTACGACGTGCCGGTGCGGAGCACTCGAGGTGGGACAGGTAGGAGTACGGCACCGCTCGAAACTAACAGCCGGGGGAGCCAGGCCGACGTACGCCTGACGGCGTCGTCCCACACCCACTGGCTCCGGGTCGGCCGGTCTCGAAGACGGCTCGCAGCTCGGGCCAGCGCTCGACCAGCCGCCACGGGCTGGGAGAGCATCGCGTCCGGGTCGTCCAGCTCCTCGGGGACTCGTCGCCGACCAGGGCCGACCAGCCGGAGTCCTAGGCTCATGGGCTCCTCGCGGTAGAGGAACCGCGGCCGGAGCCCTGCTCGTGCGAGCGCCGGCTGACGACCACGTGCAGGTCCGGCCCCGGCGACGGTTGCCGCTCGAGCGCCTCACTCGACGTTCTGGCCGTTGAAGGTGTTGCAGGCGTCGAGGGTGCCGTTCTGGTAGCCGACGGTGAACCAGTGGACGCGCGCCGCCGACGAGCCGTGGGTCCACTGCTCCGGGTTGACCTTGCCGCTGGTCTCCTTCTGGATCGTGTCGTCGCCGACCGACTTGGCGGCGGCGATCCCCTCCTGGATGTCCTGGTCGGTGAGGTCCTGGATCAGCACGTTGCCCTGGCTGTCCTCGGTGGTGCGTGGCGCTGCGCGCCCACATGCCGGCGTAGCAGTCGGCCTGGAGCTCGAGCCGCACCGAGTCGCTGTTGGGGCCCTGCTGGGTCTTCACCTTGCTCATCGTGCCGAGGAGGTTCTGGATGTGGTGGCCGAACTCGTGGGCGATGACGTAGGGCTCGACGAACGCACCGGACGGGCCGTTGAGCTGCTGCTGGAGGATGTCGTGGAAGAAGGACGGGTCGAAGTAGATCGTCTGGTCGGTCGGGCAGTAGAACGGCCCCATCGCCGACTGGCGCCTGGCCGCAGCCGCTCGAGGTCGAGCCGGAGAAGGTCACGATCGCCGCCTCGGGCTGGAACTTCGTGTTCGGGCGACTGCTGGGCCAGCGTCCTTGCCCAGTAGTCGACCAGGGAGTTCTCGACCGCGACCACGCCACAGGTGTCGGGGTGGTCGTTGGCGTCCTGGCCCGTCGTACACCCTGGTACGCCGTGGAGTCGCCCTGGAAGCGGCTCGCGGAGTAGCCGCTGACGCCGCCGCCGAGACGGCGCCGGTGAGGTCGACGCCCGCGCACGGCCTTGAGCAGCAGGATCACCACGACGATCACGACCAAGCCCGATGCCTCCGCCGGCCTTGGTGCCGCCCGGCATCGGGATGCGCATCCCGCCGCCGCCCAGCCCACCGCCGGCGCCCCCGCCTCCGCCGCCGTCGCGCACGCGGCTCGGTGTCCAGCCGAGCCTTCGGGTTGAACCGCATCGTGACTCCTCGCCGCAGGGGGCCTCGGGTGCCCGGGGCCATCAGCGGGCTGAGCAGGCCGCCCTAGACTAACCAGCCTGATGATCAGTGCCCAACAGCTCGAGGTGCGAGCCGGGGCGCGGTTGCTGATGCACGACGTCTCCTTCCGGGTCGGGCCGGGAGACAAGGTGGGGCTGGTCGGCCGCAACGGAGCCGGCAAGACCACCCTGACCCGGATCCTCGCCGGCGAGGGCCTGCCCGCGTCGGGCCAGGTGACCGCGACCGGCTCGGTCGGCTACCTCCCCCAGGACCCGCGCACCGGCGACCCCGAGGTCCCCGTGCGCGAGCGGATCCTGTCCGCCCGCGGCCTCGACGCCGTCGTACGCCGGCTCCGGGCCGCCGAGGAGGAGATGGGCAGCGACGACACCGCCGTCCGCGAGCGCGGGATGAGGCGCTACGAGCGCGCCGACGCCGACCTCCACGCCGGGGGCGGGTACGCCGCGGAGGCCGAGGCGGCCCAGATCGCGGCCTCGCTGGGCATCGAGGACCGGCTGATGACCCAGCCGCTGCGCACCCTCTCCGGCGGCCAGCGGCGGCGCGTCGAGCTCGCCCGCATCCTGTTCTCCGGTGCCGAGACGCTGCTGCTCGACGAGCCGACCAACCACCTCGACGCCGACTCGGTGATCTGGCTGCGGGAGTTCCTCAAGGCCCACAAGGGCGGTCTGGTCGTGATCAGCCACGACACGGCCCTGCTCGAGCAGACGGTGACCAAGGTGTTCCACCTCGACGCCAACCGCCAGGAGATCGACGTCTACAACATGGGCTGGTCGGCGTACCTCGCCCAGCGCGAGACCGACGAGCGCCGCCGCAAGCGAGAGCGGCAGAACGCCGAGCGCAAGGCCGACGCACTGCTCGAGCAGGCCAGCAAGATGCGGGCCAAGGCGACGAAGGCGCAGGCCGCCCACAACATGATGCGGCGGGCCGAGAAGATGATCAGCGGGATCGAGGCCGAGCGGCGCAGCGACCGGGTGGCCCGGATCAAGTTCCCCGAGCCGGCGCCCTGCGGGCGTACGCCGCTGACCGCCGTCCGAGCTGTCGAAGTCCTACGGCTCGCTCGAGGTCTTCACCGACGTCGACCTCGCGATCGACAAGGGCTCGCGCGTCGTCGTCCTCGGTCTCAACGGCGCCGGGCAAGACCACCCTGCTGCGGATCCTCGGCGGGGTCGACGACCCCGACACCGGCGAGGTCGCGCCGGGGCACGGGCTCAAGCTCGGCTACTACGCCCAGGAGCACGAGACGCTCGACACCTCGCGCACGGTGCTGGAGAACATGCGCACGGCGGCGCCGTCCCTGACCGACACCGAGACCCGGTCGGTGCTGGGCTCGTTCCTGTTCTCCGGCGAGGACGTCGACAAGCCCGCCGCGGGTGCTGTCCGGCGGCGAGAAGACCCGCCTGGCGCTGGCGATCCTGGTCGTCTCGAGCGCCAACGTGCTGCTCCTCGACGAGCCGACCAACAACCTCGACCCCGCCTCCCGCGAGGAGGTGCTGGCCGCGATCCGCGGCTACCAGGGCGCGATCGTGCTGGTCACCCACGACGAGGGCGCCGTCCGGGCCCTCGACCCCGACCGGGTGCTGATCCTCCCCGACGGCGTCGAGGACCTCTGGAACGACTCCTACGCCGACCTGGTCTCCCTCGCCTGACCGCCGAGGTGGGACTTTGTCACCGCCGAAGTGGGAGAAACGCGCGGCCCAAGTGGGAGTTTGTCGGTGCCGACGAAGTCCCACCTCGGGGCCGACAAAGTCCCACTTCGGCGGACCCTACAGTGACCGCATGACTCCCGAGGAGCTCGCCGCCGCCGGGCTGCAGGTACGACGTCAGCGGCGCGGTCGCGACCGTCACGCTGAGCCGGCCCGAGGTGCGCAACGCCCAGACGCCGACGATGTGGCGGGCGCTGGCCGACATCGGCGACGAGGTGCCCGACGACGTCCGGGTGGTCGTCGTCCGCGGTGAGGGGCAGAGCTTCTCGGCCGGGCTCGACCGCGCGATGCTCGACCCGGCGACGGCCGGCCGACGACCCGGAGTCCGTGGTGGGTCTGCTCACCCGCAGCGACGAGGAGATCTCCGAGACCGTCGACCGCTTCCAGCGGGGCTTCACCTGGCTGCGCGACCCGCGGTTCGTGTCGATCGCGGTCGTCCAGGGGCACGCGATCGGGGCCGGCTTCCAGCTGGCCCTGTCCTGCGACCTGAGGGTCGTCGCCGACGACGCGCCAGTTCTGCATGAAGGAGCCGGCTCTCGGGCTGGTCCCCGACCTGACCGGCACCAAGCCGCTGGTCGAGAGCGTCGGCTACGCCAGGGCGCTGGAGATCTGTGCCACCGCGCGGAACGTCGGTGCCGCCGAGGCGCTCGAGATCGGGCTGGCGACGGTCGTGTGCCCGCTGGCCGAGCTCGACGGCGCCGCTGGCCGACCTGGTCGCGGCGGTGACGGCGCCGATGGCGGGCGCGGTGCGGGAGACCAAGGCGCTGCTGCTGGCGGCGTCCGGCCGCACGCTGGAGGAGCAGCGCCGACACGAGCGCGAGGCGCAGATCCGCCGGTTCCGCGAGCTGGCGCGGCTGATGGAGCCGTGACCGCCGGGCGATGACTGTCGGTGGTCGCCTCCATACTCGGAACAGGCACCGCGCACGAAGCGTTGGGCAGATGCTGACGGACCGAGCGCAAGGAGGTGACATGTCCGGACTCAGCTGCCGCCGCGTGGCGCACCCTGCACTCCGACCGCGGCATCCTGGAGAACAAGATCGAGCGGCGCACCCTGCGCCGGGTGATCCGCTTCTCCAAGCCCCACCGCCGGTCGATCGGGCTGTTCCTGGTCGGCACCGTCCTCGACGCGGGCCTCGTCGTGGTGCCCCCGCTGCTGATGCAGCGCCTGGTCGACCACGGCATCCTCGCCCACGACGTCTCGGTCGTGGTCTGGCTGGCGGTCGGCGTCGCGCTGGCGGCCGTTCGCCGACGCGCTGCTGGGCCTGTTCACCGGCTACCTCTCCAGCCGCATCGGCGAGGGCCTGATCTACGACCTGCGCACCCAGGTGTTCGCCCACGTCCAGCGCCAGTCGCTGGCGTTCTTCACCCGCACCCAGACCGGCGCCCTGGTCAGCCGGCTCAACTCCGACGTGATCGGCGCCCAGAGCGCCTTCACCTCGACCCTGTCCGGCACCGTGTCCAACCTCGTGTCGGTGGTGGTCGTCGGCGTCACGATGCTGGCGCTGAGCTGGCAGGTCACCGCTGCTGTGCCTGCTGCTGTTCCCGCTCCTGCTGCTGACGTCGCGCTGGGTCAGCGGCCGGATGGCCGTCCTGACCCGGGAGCGCATGGACGGCAACGCCGAGATGGGCACCGCGATGACCGAGCGGTTCAACGTCGGCGGCGCGATGCTGCTCAAGCTCTTCGGCCACCGCGCAGACCGAGGACACCCACTTCGCCGAGAAGGCGGCCACGGTCCGCGACCTCGGCATCCGGATCTCGCCTGCTGACCCGGGTCTTCTTCACCGCCATGACGCTGGTCCCGTCGCTGGCGACCGCGCTGGTCTACGGCGTCGGCGGCTACCTCGCCGTCCAGGGCCACCTCTCGGTCGGCACCCTGATCGCGCTCGGCACCCTGCTGCTCCGCCTGCTCGGGCCCCTCCAGGGCCTGTCCAACGTCCGGGTCGACGTGATGACGGCGCTGGTCAGCTTCGACCGCGTCTTCGAGGTGCTCGACCTGCCGTCGCTGATCCAGGAGAAGCCGGACGCCGTCGCCCTGCCCCCGCACGGCGTCCTCGCTGGAGTTCGACGACGTGTCCTTCGGCTACCCGCGGGCCGAGGACGTCTCGCTGGCCTCCCTGGAGAACGTCGCCCGCACCGAGTCGCGCGACTCCGGCGAGGTGCTGCACGGGCTGTCCTTCGCGGCCGAGCCCGGGCAGATGGTCGCGCTGGTCGGGCCCGTCGGGCGCCGGCAAGACCACGGTCACCCACCTCGTCGCCCGGCTGTACGACGCGACCTCCGGCGCCGTCCGGGTCGGCGGCCACGACGTCCGCGACGTGACGCTGCAGTCGCTCGAGGACGTCGTGGGCTACGTGACGCAGGACGCCTACATGTTCCACGACACCATCCGCGCGAACCTCCTCTACGCCCGGCCCGACCGCCGACCGACGACGAGATCTGGGCCGCCCTCGAGGCGGCGCAGATCGCCCCGCTGGTCAGCGCCCTGCCCGACGGGCTCGACACCGTGGTCGGCGACCGCGGCTACCGCCTCTCGGGCGGCGAGCGGCAGCGGCTGGCGATCGCCCGGCTGCTGCTCAAGGCGCCGGCGATCGTGGTGCTCGACGAGGCCACCGCCCACCTCGACAGCGAGTCCGAGGTCGCCGTGCAGCGCGCCCTCGACGCCGCGCTCGCCGGCCGCACCTCCCTGGTGATCGCCCACCGGCTGTCCACCGTGCGCGACGCCGACCTGATCCTGGTGCTCGAGTCCGGACGCATCGTCCAGCGCGGCACCCACGCCCAGCTGCTGGCCCAGGGCGGCCTCTACGCCGACCTCTACCGCACCCAGTTCCGTGGCAGCGACGAGACCACGCCCGCCTCGGCGTGAGCCCTCCTGCGGAGTGACGGGGTCAGTGCGTGCGGGCTCCCAGACCGGCCGCTCGGGATCGTCGTTGTGCACGATGATGTCGGCGTGATCGGTCGGGCGCGCCCTCGTGACGTACAGCTCCTGGGCCGGGATGTACCGCTCGCGCCAGCGTCGTTCGACCTCGGCGGCAGAGGACAGCCCGGCGCTCCCGGATCGCGGCACGAGCCACGGTCCTCTCGAGTGACGGTCGAGACGAGGACCCGGAGGTCCCACCGCTCGACCAGCTCCGGGCGCATGCAGGAAGTCGCCGTCGAACAGCAGGACGGTGTCGGCAGAGGCTGTCCCGACCGCCGGGGACAGCACAGCACTCGGTGGTCCTGGTCGTAGACCGCGTGCTGGAAGCGCCGATCCCCGTCCGGCCCGAGCGTGTCGAGAAGGACCCGGATGAGGGCATCACGGTCCTGGGCGTCGACGTAGCAGCCTTCGGCCGAGTACTCACCGCGGCGATAGCGCCGTGCCCGTGCGAACGAGGAAGTCGTCGATCGTCGCCCGAACGACGCGGCGGCCCTGCCCGCGTAGGACGACGGCCAGCTCGTCGGCGAGCGTGGTCTTGCCGGCCGCGGGCGGCTCCGTCGAGGGCGACGCGGACCGGGTGCGCGACGGTGACGGACCCGACGGCGGCGGCGAGGCGACCGAGCACGTCGTCCCGGGTGACCTGGTCTGCTTCCTGTCCTCGACCCGGACCTCCGACATCAACGGACGTCCGCGGACTCGGTTCCGTGCTCACGCCGGGAGCCTACGGCGATGGGTCGCGCACCGTCGGTGCCGAGGACCGTGCTCGGAGGCAGGACCGCCGCGGGTCGCAGCGGCGCACGTCAGGACGCGCCGGGCGACCAGCAGCGGCCCCGACTAGGTTCGGGTGATGGACCTCGGACTCTCCGACCGCGTCTACCTCGTCACCGGGGGGCCCGCGGGCTCGGCCGGGCCACCGCCGACGTGCTGGTGGCCGAGGGCGCCCGGGTCGTGCTCTCCGGGCGCACCGAGGAGTCGCTGCAGGCGGCGGTCCGCGACCTCGGTGACGACCCACGACGCACCGGGCGGCGTACGTCGTGGGCGACAACGCCGAGCCCGATCTCCCCGGCCGCCTGATCGCCGCGGCTCGCGAGCACTGGGGTCGCCTCGACGGAGCCCTGATCAGCGTCGGCGGGCCCCCGCGGGCTCGGTGAGCGCGACCACCGACGAGCAGTGGACGACGGCGTTCGGCTCGGTCTTCCTCGGGGCGGTCCGGATGGCCCGCGAGGTCGCGGCCGAGCTGGGGGAGGGCGGCTCCTCGCGTTCGTGCTCTCGACCAGCGTGAAGGGCACCGCTGACGCGAGATGGCGATCTCCAACGGACTGCGGCCCGGGCTCGCCATGGTCGCCAAGCAGCTGGCCGACGAGCTGGGGCCGCGCGGCATCCGGGTCAACGGCCTGCTGCCGGGGCGCGTCGGCACCGAGCGGGTCGCCGAGCTGGACGCTCTGCAGGACGACCCGGCGGCGGCGAAGGCCGGCGCGGCGCAGCGGATCCCGCTGCGACGCGACGGCGAGCCCTCAGAGTTCGGCCGTGCCGCGGCGTTCCTGCTCAGCCCGGCCGCGTCGTTCGTCAGCGGGGCCATGCTCCCCGTCGACGGCGGCGTCATGCGCGCGCTCTGAGCCACCGGACCACCGGCGGGTCGCGCGGCTTCTTGGCCGGCTGCTGGGCGCGCCGCAGGTCGGCGCGGCCCGTGGCCTCCTCCCAGGCGAGGTAGCCGTAGCCGAAGATCGCCAGGATCCCGAAGAACCACCACTGCAGCGCGTAGAAGAAGTGCGGGCCGTTGCTGAGGTCGGGCGGGTCGGCGCGCGCGTCAGCGGGGTGGCCGGCCCGGGGCGACTCCGTGAGCAGCTGGACGAACCCGCCGTAGACCGGCATCCCGATCGCCGGCTCGATCTGGGCGCTGGAGATGGCGCGGGCCGAGGCGTTGACCACCTGCGGCCGCGCCGCCGCCGGCGTCCTGCCGCACCCAGCCCGTCACGGTGACCTTCCCCGACGGCGGGGCGCGGGCACCTGGGAGGCGTCGGTCAGGCCCTGGTTGGAGGTCTGCGAACCAGCCGCGGTCGACCAGCAGCGCCGTGCCGGACGAGGTCATCAGCGGCACGACGACGTCGACTCCCGAGCGCCGCGTCGCGGGTCTGGTAGCGGATGATCACGGTCTTCGAGGCGTCGTAGGTGCCGGTGGCCGAGACCACGGCGTACTGGTCGGACGACGGCGGGTCCACGCCGTGCCGGAGCACCTGGTCGACGGGTCGCGGGCGACGCCTTCTGGTTGGCCCGGATGATCGCGTTGCCGGTCTTCTTGCCCTCGAGCCGGTGCCACTGCCAGCGCCCGAGCAGCAGGCAGGCGTAGGCGAGCACGCAGCACGGTGACCAGCAGCAGGAGCCAACGCCTGCTGAGCAGGAAGCGCAGGCTGCGGGCTCGGGAAGGCACCGTTCGAGGCTATCGGCCGGGCGGTGAGGGCCGGAGACGGGCAGGGCACCGACCTAGACTCGCCAGGTGAGCACGCAGCTGGCACTGGCCGACGCCTACGGCCGGGTCGCGACCGACCTCCGGGTCTCGCTGACCGACCGCTGCAACCTGCGCTGCTCCTACTGCATGCCGGCCGAGGGTCTCGACTGGCTGCCCGCACCCCGAGGTGCTGACCGACGACGAGGTCGTCCGGCTGATCACGATCGGCGTACGCCGGCTCGGCATCCGCGAGGTGCGGTTCACCGGCGGTGAGCCGCTGATCCGCCGCGGCTTCGTCGACATCGTCCGGCGCACCCGCGAGCTGGGCGACGACCTCCAGCTCTCGGTCACCACCAACGGCCTGGGGCTCGAGCGCACGGCCGACGGCCCTGGCCGAGGCCGGCCTCGACCGGGTCAACCTCAGCCTCGACACCCTCGACCCGGCCCGCTTCAAGACCATCACCCGCCGAGACCGCCTCGACGACGTGCTCCGCGGGGCCAAGGCGGCCCACGAGGCGGGCCTCACCCCGGTCAAGGTGAACGCCGTCCTGCTCCGCGGCGTCAACGACGACGAGGCGTGCGACCTGCTCGGCTGGGCGGTCGCCCACGAGTACGAGCTGCGCTTCATCGAGCAGATGCCGCTCGACGCCCAGCACGACTGGCACCGCGACCGGATGGTCACCGCCGACGAGATCTTCGAGCGGCTCGGCCGCGAGTTCACCCTGACCCCGGCGACGCGAGCCGCGCGGGAGCTGCCCCGGCCGAGCTGTTCCTGGTCAACGGCGGCCCGGCGACGGTCGGAGTCATCGCATCGGTGACGCGCCCGTTCTGCGGCGACTGCGACCGGGTGCGGCTCACCGCCGACGGTCAGGTCCGCAACTGCCTGTTCGCCCGCGAGGAGTCCGACCTGCGCGCCGCGCTGCGCGCCGGCGCCGACGACGCGGAGCTCGCCGAGCGCTGGGTCACCGCGATGGCCTCGAAGCTGCCGGGCCACGGCATCAACGACCCGGCCTTCCTGCAGCCCGACCGCCCGATGTCGGCCATCGGGGGCTAGCCGGGTCACGTCGGTGGTCGAGGAGGGGTCGAATCACGACGAGTGCCAGACAGCCACGGGGGAAGCTTTCCGGCACTCGTCGGTGTCGCGTCGAGCTCGGGGAAACCGACGACACGGGCGCAGATTGTTACACGATCGGACGGCCGGGCATCCAACCCCGTTCGAGCGCGAATCTCATTCGGAATCAGTGCCCGGGGGCAGCTCGTCGCTCCCGCGATGAGCCGTCCCGGAGCTCGAATCCGTCCGATTTCGTGTTCGGCGGCGTTGGCCATCACCACGGCGACGTAGGGCAGGAACACCGCCCCGCCGATGAAGACCCAGGGCAGCCAGCCCGGGCCCGCGTGGGTGATCGCGAGCAGGCGATCGCCACCAAGCACAGGGTGCGGACCCCCATCGTGATCACGTAGCGCTTCTGGCGCGCCGAGATGTCCGCGCCGGCGCCCGCGGACGCCGTCGTGATGCGGACCGGGGCCTCAGCCCCGCGCTTCGGGCGCGCCATACCTCACCATAAGTCCGCCTCCCGGTTGATCCGGGTCGCCACGGATGAGTCCGTGGCCGGAGCCGGCGATCGGATCGGGTGCGTAGAGTCCGCAGCCATGAGCAACCGCACCTATCGCGTCACCGAGCTCGTCGGCACCTCTCCCGACGGCATCGACGAGGCCATCCGCAACGCCGTCCGCCGGGCCAGCGCCACGCTGCGCCACGTGGACTGGTTCGAGGTCACCCAGGTCCGCGGCCAGGTCAAGGACGGCGACGTCGAGCACTTCCAGGTCGGGCTGAAGGTCGGGTTCCGGCTCGAGGACGAGTGACGCTAGCGTCCGAGAGCCTGCGGTGGACGAGCGACGAGCAGAGCCAGCCCGGTCGGTCCTGGTCACCGGCGGCACCCGCGGCATCGGCCGCGCGATCGCCGAGGCGTTCCTGGCGCTGGGCGACCAGGTCGCCGTCACGTCGCGGTCCGGCGGGGGTCCCGACGGCGCGCTCGCACCTGACCTGCGACGTCACCGACGCCGCCGCCGTGGAGCAGGCGTTCGCCGACGCGGAGGCGGCGCACGGCCCGGTCGAGGTGCTGGTCGCCAACGCCGGCATCACCGCCGACACCCTGCTGCTGCGGATGTCGGAGGACGACTGGTCCTCGGTGATCGAGACCAACCTGACCGGCACGTTCCGGCTCACCAAGCGCGCGGCCAAGGGCATGCTCCGGCTGCGCCGCGGGCGGATCATCCTGATCTCCTCGGTGGTCGGTCTGCTCGGCTCGGCCGGTCAGGTCAACTACGCCGCGTCCAAGTCCGGTCTGGTCGGCATCGCGCGGTCGCTGACCCGCGAGCTCGGCTCCCGGTCGATCACCGCGAACGTCGTGGCGCCGGGCTTCATCGACACCGACATGACCGCGGTGCTCACCGACGACCAGAAGGCCAGCATCATGGGCCAGGTGCCGCTGCAGCGCTACGGCGACCGTCGAGGAGGTCGCGTCGGCCGTCACCTGGCTGGCGTCCCCGGGCGGGTCCTACGTCTCCGGGCGCCGTCATCCCGGTCGACGGCGGCCTGGGCATGGGCCACTGAGCACGATCCCACCACCACGAGGAGCAAGGCATGAGCGGCATCCTGGACGGCAAGCGGATCCTGGTCGCGGGCGTGACCCTGGACTCCTCGATCGGCTTCGCGACCGCGAAGGTCGCACAGGAGCAGGGCGCGACCGTGCTGATCTCCAACTTCGGCCGCGCCCTCAGCATCACCAAGCGGATCGCCAAGCGGCTCCCGACCGAGCCGCCCGTGCTCGAGCTCGACGTGACGAACCAGGAGCACCTCGACGGCCTCGCCGACGCCGTCCGCGAGCACGTCGACGGCCTCGACGGCGTCGTGCACTCGATCGCCTACGGCAACCCCGAGACGCTGCTCGGCGGCAAGTTCATGACGGGTCCCTGGGAGGACGTCGCGCAGGCGGTGCACGTCTCGGCGTACTCCCTCAAGGCCCTGACCACGGCCTGCCCTCCCCTTGATGGGCGAGGGCGGCAGCATCGTCGGGATGACCTTCGACGCCTCCGTCGCCTGGCCCGGCTACGACTGGATGGGCTTCGCCAAGGGCGCGCTCGAGTCGTGCAACCGCTACCTCGCGCGCGACCTCGGACCGCAGGGGATCCGCTGCAACCTGGTCAGCGCCGGTGCGCTCAAGACCCTGGCGGCCAAGGCGATCCCGGGCTTCGAGCTCTTCGAGGAGGAGTGGGGCAAGCGCGCACCGCTCGGCTGGGACCTGAACGACCTGGAGCCGACCGCGCGCGCCGTCGTCGCCCTGCTCAGCGACTTCTTCCCCAAGACCACCGGCGAGATCGTCCACGTCGACGGCGGCTACCACGCGATGGGCGCCTGACCGACCCGAGCGGTGAGAAGCCACCGTTCGGGGGCAGGAGAGGGTGGTGACGTCATGCCCTACGGCGAACTGCGGAGGCTTGGGTAGCGTGCGCGCGTGACGTCGCTGATCGAGCTGCGGGTCCTCGAGGGCCCGAACCTCTACTTCCCCCGCGCGGCCATCAAGCTCACCCTCGACATCACCGGCCTGGCCTCGGCGCCGACCGCGACGGCCGAGCGGCTGGCCCGCCGGATCGGGCTGACCGCGCGCGGCCGGGGGAGCCGGACACCGGGTTCCGGCAGCGGTTCGCGCTGCGGGCGGTGGCCCGGCTGGTGCGGGAGATCGCGCGCGAGTCGGGGAGCGTCCGGCTCGCCGTCCGGGTGCGGCCGACCAGCGACCCCCACGTGATCGTCGTGTCCTACCCGTGGCGTCACCGCGACCGGGCCCAGGAGATGGGGCGCGGTGTCGCGCACGTGCTCGACGCGATCCCGGGGGAGGACGTCGAGGAGGCCGTCGGCCGTGCCGCCGAGCGCGTGCGGCGCCACCCGAGGGCGACGGGCCGCACACGATCACCCCGACCATCCCGGTCGTGGCCGTGACCGGCACCAACGGCAAGACCACGACCAGCCGGATGATCGCCCACATCGCGCGCACCGAGCGGGCAGGTCGTCGGCTGGTCCAACACCGACGGCATCTACCTCGACGGCGAGCTGGTCGAGGCCGGCGACTACTCGGGCCCGAGCGGCGCCGGGCGGGTGCTCGGGCTTGCCGGGCGTGCAGTTCGCGGTCACCGAGACCGCCCGCGGCGGCATCCTGCTCAAGGGCATCGGCCTGACCCGCAACGACGTGTCCGTGGTGACCAACGTCAGCGCCGACCACCTGGGGCTGCAGGGCATCGACACCCTCGACCAGCTCGCCGAGGTCAAGGCCGTCGTCCCGCGGATCACCCGCCGCCGCGGCTGGGCGGTGCTGAACGGCGACGACCCGCGCGTCTTCGCGATGCGCAGCGTGATCCGCGCCCGCCCGTGGGTCTTCTCCCGCGACCCCAACTCGCCGGCCATCCGCGAGACGCTCGACGCCGGCGGCCGCGCCACCACGGTGATCGACGGCTGGGTGTCGGTGCTGCGCCCGTCGTCCGACCCCGACCCGCTGGTCGAGCTGGTCGACGTGCCGATGACCCTGGCCGGGCTCTCCCGGTTCAACGTCGAGAACACGCTCGCCGCCGCCTCGGCCGCGCTCGCGATCGGGATCGCCCGCGAGACCGTGGTCGAGGGGCTGCGCTCCTTCCGCCCCGACGCCGAGCACAACCCTGGCCGGATGAACCTCTTCACCGTGCCCGTCGACCGGGGGCAGGCCTCGGTCGTCATCGACCTGGCCCACAACGAGGCCGGGCTCGAGGCGCTGCTGGAGATCATGGCCGGCGTACGCCGTCCCGGTGCGCGTCTGCTGCTCGGCCTCGGCGCCGTCGGTGACCGGACCGACGAGCTGCTCGGCCGGCTCGGCGAGATCGGCGCGATGGGGGCCGACGTCGTCGCGATCGGGCACAAGGAGCGCTACCTGCGCGGGCGCACGCTCGAGGAGCTCGAGGGCCTGCTGCGCGACGGCGCCGAGCGCGTCGGGCGTCACCGACGTCCCGGCGTACCCCACCGAGGTCGCGTGCCTGGCGGCCCTCGTCGGGCGGGCCGACCCGGGCGACGTCGTCGGGCTGATGTGCCACGCCGAGCGACAGGCGGTCTACGCCTGGATCGCCGAGCACGGCGGCACCGCCGACACCCCCGAGGCGCTCGGCGCGAAGGTGCGCGCGCGCGCCGAGGCTGAGCGTCAGCGCACGGCCAGCGGCTCCAGCAGGCGATGCGGCTCGCGCAGGGCGACCGACACCGGGTCGTCGCGCAGCGTCGGGTCGGAGCCCGGGCCCGGCCGCACCTCGATGTCGCCCGGCGCCGGGAAGCGCGCCGCACGTCGTGCAGCGCCCGTCGGCTCCGAGCTCGCCGCAGCCCACGTGCCGGTACAGCCGGCGCGGCCGCCCCGGCGTCGTCCGCCGCTCGCCCCACTGGCCGAGCGCGTACAGCGCCGGCCACAGCCCCAGGGCCGTCCTCGGTCAGGGCGTACTCCGGGTGGCCGGTTCCGGACCGGGTCAGCAGGCCGTCGGCGACGAGGGCGTCGAGCCGGGCGCTGAGCACGGCCCGGGAGATGTCGAGGTGGGCCTGGAAGTCGGAGAAGCGGCGTACGCCGAAGAACGCGTCGCGCAGGATCAGCAGCGTCCACCGCTCGCCGACGACCTCCAGCGAGCGCGCCAGCGAGCAGTCCTGGCGTGCGTAGTCGGTGCCGAGGGGCATCGGTGTCTCCGTCCCGAGATCGATCTGGTCTGTTCATCGAACTATATCTGCTACGGTAGCGATAGTTCGATGAACAGACCAAATGGAGCCCTCGTGACCACCGCCCGCCGTACCCTCCTCAGCGCCACGCTCGGCACCCTCGCCGTCCTGGTGGCCTTCACCGCACCGCTCGCGAACCTCAACCAGACCGCCGCCGGGCTCGACGCCGGCGCCTCGGGGCGCACCTGGATCCTGAGCTCGATGAGCATCGGCCTCGGGGCGTTCCTGCTGACCGCAGGCCGGGTCGCCGACGACTTCGGGCGGCGGCGCACGTTCGTCGCGGGCGCGCTCGTGCTGGCTGTCGGCTCGCTGGTCGCGGCGGTCACCCCGGACGTCGCGGTCTTCGTGCTGGCCCGGATCGTCGAGGGCATCGGCGGCGCGGCGGTGATCGCGTCCGGGCTGGGCATGCTGGCGACGGCCTTCCCCGACCCGCTCGAGCGGGCCCGGGCGACGGGGCTGTGGGGCGCCAGCGTCGGCGCCGGCATCGCGGTCGGCCCGATCCTGTCGACCTGGTTGGGGCGCTGGCACTCCTGGCGCGACGTGTACGCCGTGCTGGCTGCGGCCGGCATCGTGCTGGCCCTCACCGCGACCGGCTGCCCCGAGTCGCCGATCGGCGCACCGCGCCCGGCTCGACGTCCCGGGCGTCGTGCTGCTGGCCCTGGGCACGAGCACCCTGCTGGCCGGGCTGACCGAGGGACGTGAGGGCTGGACGCGGCCGCTGGTGGTCGTCCTGCTGGCGCCTGGGTGTCGTCCTGCTGACGGCGTTCGTGGTCGTGGAGCGGCGCTCCGACCACGCGATGATCGACCTCGGCCTCTTCCGGCGGCCCGCCTTCGCGGCGGTGACCGTGGCCGCGCTCGCCACCGGCGGCGGCATCATCGCGCTGCTGTCCTACGTCTCCGGCTTCGCCGGGATCGCGCTCGGGCTGCCGCCCGACGACCACCGCGTGGCTGATGCTGGCGTGGTCCGGGCCCGAGCGTCGTCACGGCCCTGGTCTCGCGTCGGCTGCCGCACCACTGGACCGGCCGGGCCCGGATGGGGATCGCGCTGGTGGTGATCGCCGTCGGCCAGCTGATGCTCTGGGGCGTGGACACCGGCAGCGGCGCCGGGCGGTTCGTGCCCGGCCTGCTGCTGGCCGGCGTCGCGAGCGGCGTGCTGAACGCGGCGCTCGGTCGCGAGAGCGTGGCCAGCGTCCCGCCCGCGCAGGCGGGTCTGGGCAGCGGGGCCAACAACACCGCCCGCTACCTGGGCTCGGCCCTGGGGGTCACCGTCGTCTCGGTGGTCGCGGCGCCGTCGGGACCGGTCACCGCCGCCGCGCTGGTCGACGGGCTGGAACCGCGCCGCCCTGGTCACGGCCGCGGTCTCGCTGGTCGGTGCCCTCGTCGTGCTGCTGGTGGGGGAGCGGCGGCCGGTCGCCGAAACCGCTACCGGTACACCCGCACGTCCGCGACCTGCCACGAGTGGTCGTCCGCTCGGGTGAGGGTCGCCCGTACGTATCGGATCGGGCGGTGGGGCACGGCGAGCGTGGTCAGCTGGCCGGTGCCGGCACCGTCGCGGGCGGCGGTCCAGTGCGTCCCGTCGGAGCTGACCGTGACGCGATAGCCGCGCGGGTAGTCGGCGGAGGGCGCCACGTCGTTCGGCCAGCCGTACGACGACGGGCCGGCGTCGAGCACGACCCGGCGGACCCGCTGCCGGTGGCCCAGGTCGACCTGGACCCACTGACCGGCCGCCTGGGCGGTGCCGGAGGACCACGGCGTCGAGCCGTCGTCGTCGGTGGCCGCCGGGAGCGTGGTCGGGTCGCCGACGTTCGACGTCATCGAGGTCGTCCAGGGATCGACGAGGTGCCCCTCGGTGTGCAGAGCCCGTGACGCGGGCCAGGTGAAGGTGACCAGCGAGCCGCCGGGCAGCGTGTAGTCGACGTGCCGGTCGCCGACCGCGACGGCGACCGTGCGGGGGTCGTCGTACTCGTTGTTCACCACCAGCGCCGTCGAGCCGTCGGGGTTGACGAAGGCCGCGCTCATCGGGAGGCCGTTCCAGGCCGTGCTCCCGTAGGACGAGCTGGCGACCCGCACCGCCCCGGGCTCCACGAACCGCGCGAGGTGCCCGAGCGTGTAGTACTCCGCGTTGCGCGTGACCGTGCCGTCGGGGTTGACCGTGACAACGCCCGAACAGGTGTCGCACCCGCCGTTGTGGGGCGAGCCGTCGGCGTGCAGGGCGAGGTTCCAGGTGACGACGGTCTTCGCCCAGTTGCGGGGCACGCCGAGGGTCAGGTTGCGGCCGTGCCAGGTCAGGGTGTCGCGGAAGACCTGGGCCGGCGGGTCGGTCGCGCCGTGGGAGCCCGAGCACTCGGTGAACCAGATCGGCTTGTCGCGGGAAGGCCAGGTGGAGCTCGGTCATCCGCTTCTGGTCGCCCGCGTAGCAGTGGTACGCCGTGCCGCTGATCCAGCGCGCAGCGCTGGAGCTGGAGCAGGAGCGTGGGGTACTCGGTCTCCGGGTCCTCGCCGGGCGGCGTGTTGGCGACGTCGTTGGGGTGCTCGGACCAGTTGTGGTCGTAGCCGAGGATCTTCGTGCGCAGCCCGGCCGCGCCGCAGCGCCGGCCCGAGCCGGTCGATGACCTGGGCCGCCTGGCGCGTCGGCAGGTCGGTCCCGGGATAGCCGGAGGGCGTGCGGTTCTGCGGCTCGTTCTGGATGGTCAGGCCCCAGATCGGGACGCCGGCGGACTGGTAGGCCCGGACGAACCTGACCAGGTACTCGGCGTAGGCCCGGTAGATCCGCGGGTCGTCGATCAGCCGGCCACCGACCAACGAGTCGTTGGTCTTCATCCAGGCCGGCGGGCTCCAGGGCGTCCCCATCACCTTGAGGTCGGGGTTGAGCGCGAGTGCCTGCCGGAGCAGCGGCAGGATCCGCGCCCGGTCGTGGTCGATCGAGAAGTGTGAGAGGTCGTAGTCGGTGGCGCCGGCCGGCACGTCGTCGAAGGTGTAGTGGGGCCCGTCGACGAAGTCCGACGACCCGATCGGCTGACGCAGGAACGACAGGCCGTCGGTGACGAAGAGGTCGCGCATCGTCGCGTCGCGGGTCGCCCGGTCGAGCTCCATCAGCACCGACGCGGACGAGTCGGTGATGGAGGCGCCGAAGCCGTCCATCCGCTGGTAGCGACGACTCGGGTCCACCGTGATCGTCAGCTGGTCGCTCGCCGCGCCGGCGGCGAAGGGAACGGTCCCGCGGTCGTGCATCTGCTCGGCGCCGTCGGGGGTCGTCACCCATACGTGTACCCGTGGTGGGGACGGCTGGGCGCCCTGGCCGGCCGGGCTGACCACGACGGTGGTCGCGGTGAGGGCGGCTGCCACGGTGGTGGCGAGTCCGGCGGCGGCCAGCAGCCGGGTGCGGCGTACGGCGCTCATGGCGGTCTCCTCCCGAGAGAGCTGCTCCCCTGCCTATCGCTGCCGTGCAGCTCGCCACAACCCCCCGAGGGCGGGGATTGGTCCCGGTCCCGGTGGAAGGACGCCGTGTCGTGCGGAAATCCGGTCGACCCCGCGGACCTCCTCTGCCTAGGGTCGCGGCCATGGTGACGTACATGGTGATGGTCCGCCGTGGCCGCGGCACAGCCGCGGCGCTCGACCGCCCAGCGCTGGGGTTGGCACCCGCTCAGGCCTGAGTGGGCCGAGCGCCTCGTCGCGTCGTCGCCCGTGCGCTCGGGTGACGTCGTCGTCGACCTCGGCGCCGGCGAGGGCGCCCTCACGGCCCCGCTGGCGCGCGCCGGCTGTCGGGTCCTGGCGGTCGAGCTCCATCCGCGGCGGGCGAGCGCGCTGCGGGAGCGCTTCGCCGGGCTCCAGGTCGCCGTGATCGAGCTGGACGTCGCGACCTTCCGTTGGCCCGGCCACCCGTTCCGGGTCGTCGCCAACCCGCCGTACGCCGGCATCAACGCGCTGGTCCGGCGGCTGCTCGCCGTCCGGGAGCTGCGCTCGGCGGACCTGGTGGTGGCCGAGGCGGCTGCGCGCGGCCTGCTCCGGCGCCACCCGGCGCGCCTCGAGCTCGGGCCGCGCGTGCCGCGCGCGGCGTTCCGGAACCGCCCACCGGCCGACGCCCGGGTGCTGCTGATCCGGCGCTGAGGTGGACCAGTCGAACTGGACCCGAACCGGCCCATCCGTCTGGTCCGGATCGGGCCTAGGTTGGAGCCATGACCACGACCCAGCAGGACACCCGCCACGCGATCCCGACCCGCCTCGACGTCGACGCCGCCGCGCCGGCGTTCAGCAAGGCGATGGGCCACCTCGACACCACCGCCACCCGCGAGCTGGACCGGGTCGGCTTCCCGGCCGGCCTCCGCGACCTGGTCCGGCTGCGCGCCTCCCAGATCAACGGCTGCGCCTACTGCGTCGACATGCACGGCACCGACGCCGCGTCGGCCGGCGAGTCGGCCCAGCGGATCAACGCCGTCGCCATCTGGAACGAGTCGCCGTTCTTCACCGAGCGTGAGCGCGCCGCCCTCCGCTTCACCGAGGTCGTCACCCGCGTCGCCGAGACCCGCGTGCCGACCGAGGAGTACGACGCCGTCGCCGCCCACTGGTCGCCCGACGAGGTCGGCGCCCTGCTCGTCGCTGATCGTCACCATCAACGCCTGGAACGCGCTCGCCGTCGCCACCCGCGCCTGGGAGCCCGTCCTGGCCGACTGACCGATAGTACGGATCAGTTCGCATGCCCTCGCGGGAGAATGGCGTGCGGATTGATCCGTACTATCCCGAAAGGGGTGGTGGGTGGACCTCCATGTCTCCCTCGACGGTCCGGGCGACCGGGTCGCCCGGATCTACCGGCGAGCTGCGCGCGGCCGTCCTCGACGGGCGGCTGGCCGCCGGTGACCGGGTGCCCGCCACCCGCGACCTGGCGCGCCAGCTCGGCGTCGCGCGCGGCACCGTCACCGCGGCCTACGACCGCCTGACCGCCGAGGGCTTCCTCGAGGCCCGCCCCGGGTCGGGCACCTACGTCGCCGATCGTGTCGCTCGATCCGCAGCGGCGCACCGGACGCCGGGCCCGGGCGGGCGCCGTCCGACCGCTGCCGATCTGGGAGGTCGAGCCCACGCCGCGGACCGCGCGACCGCCGGCGTCCACGACCTCTCGATCGGCCTGCCCGACCCCGCGCTGTTCCCGCTCGAGGTCTGGCGGCGGCTGGTCTCGGCCCAGCTGCGCCGCTCGCGGCTCGAGGAGGCGACGTACGGCGGCCGCGGCTCCTTCCGCCTGCGGAGCGAGATCGCCCGGTTCCTCGGGCTGTCCCGATCGGTCGTGGCCGCCGCCGACGACGTCGTGGTGACCGCCGGCGCCCAGCAGGCGATCGACCTGGTCGGCCGGGTGCTGGTCGCGCCACGCACGGTCGTCGCCGTCGAGGACCCGGGGTACGCCGCCGTCCACCGCCTCTTCGAGACCCACCGGGCCGTCGTGCGCGGCGTCCCGGTCGACGCACGAGGGCCTGGTCGTCGACGACCTGCCGCACGACGCCCGGCTGGTCTACGTCACGCCGTCGCACCAGTTCCCGACCGGGGTCGCGATGTCGCTGGCGCGCCGGCGCGGCCCTGCTGCGCTGGGCGGTCGAGCACGACGCCGTCGTCGTCGAGGACGACTACGACAGCGAGTTCCGCTTCGCCGACCAGCCCGTCGAGCCGCTGCAGAGCCTCGACCGCGACGGCCGGGTGGTCTACGTCGGCACGTTCTCCAAGTCGCTGCTCCCGGCCCTGCGCACCGGGTTCCTGGTGCCGCCGCGGTCGCTGCCGCCGGCCCTGCGCGAGGCCAAGCGGGTGACGACCTGGGAGGGCGACCTGACCACGCAGGGAGCGCTCGCGGAGTTCCTCGCCGAGGGACACCACGCCGCTCACGTACGCCGGGCCACGCGCGGTCTACCGCGAGCGGCGCGGGCTGGTGCTCGACGGGCTCGCGCGGCTCGACGACGTGCTCGAGGTGGTGCCGTCCGTCGCCGGGCTGCACGTGGCGCGCCTGTTCCGCGACGGGGCGACCGACGACCGGGCGGTGGCCGCTCGGGCGGCGGCGCGCGGCGTACGGGTGGAGGCGCTCTCGGCGCGCTACCGCGAGCGCCCGCCCCGCCCCGGCCTCGCGGTCGGGTTCGGCGGCATCGACGCCGAGGCGGTCCCGGACGCCATGCGGCGCCTCGAGAGGCCGTCCGCGGCTAGGGCGCCTCAGATGCTCGGACCGACCTCGACCGGCTCGGCCGGCGTGTAGTCGGGGTCGGCCGCGGGGGCGTCGGGGTTCTCGCCGGAGCCGGCCTGGGCGCGGTTGGACCAGTTCTCCAGCTCGCTCATCACCCGGCCGTGCTGGTCGACGCAGATCACGACGAGGTCGCCCGGGTTGGCCCGGGCCAGGGCGTGGCGCACGGCCTCGATCTCGTCGAGCACCACCTCGACCTGCTTGCAGCGGGCGCCGTCGGCCATCGCCGGCCTGCACGCCCTCGGCGACCAGGGCCGAGGTCTCGCCGCGCTCGCGGCGGCGCAGGGCGTCGTCCTCGCGGACGATCACCACGTCGAAGTGCTGGGCCGCGACCGTCCCCGAGCTCGCGCATGTCCTCGTCGCGACGGTCGCCGGCGGTCGCCATCGACGCCGATCCGGGAGAGCTTCCCGAGCTCGGAGGTCGCCGACAGGGACTCGCCGACCCGGTCGACGAAGTCGCCGAGCATCCGCATGCCCGGGGCGTTGTGGCAGTAGTCGACGATCACGTGCACGCCGTTCACCTCGACCTCGTTGAGGCGGCCGGGGGAGAGGTAGTAGTTGGTCGAGAACGTGCGCATGCCCTGACGGATGTCGTGCAGCGGGGCGCCGGCCGCGAACGCCGCCGCGGCGGCGGCCAGGGAGTTCTGGACGTTCATCCGGGCCCGGCCGTTGAACGTCGCGGGCAGCAGGTGGGTCCACGCCAGCTGCATCTCGCGGCGGCCGTGCTTGACCACGATCATCTCGCCGCGGTCGGACGGGTTGAGCACGAGCGCCTTGCCGCCGCGGCGGCAGTGGGCCTCGATCATCTCGCGTACCTCGGAGCCCGGCTCCTCCATGGAGAACCACACGACCTGGCCCGAGCACCGGCGCCGCATCTCGCGGACCAGCGGGTCGTCGGCGTTGAGGACGGCGTGCCCGTCGCGCGGCACGGCCTCGACGACCACGGCCTTCACGTCGGCCAGCTGCTCGACGGTGTCGATGCCGCGCAGCCCGAGGTGGTCGGGCTGGACGTTGAGGACGACGGCGACGTCGTTGCGCTCGTAGCCGAGGCCCTCGCGCAGGATGCCGCCGCGCGCGACCTCGAAGACCGCGAAGTCGACGCGTGGGTTCTGCAGGACCATCCGCGCGCTGCGCGGGCCGGAGGCGTCGGCCTTGATCAGCAGCCGCTCGTCGATGACGACGCCGTCGGTCGAGGTCATCCCGACCTTGCGGCCCATGCCCTTGAAGATGTGGCTGATCATCCGGGAGGTCGTGGTCTTCCCGTTGGTGCCGGTGACGGCGACGATCGGGATCCGCGACGGGGCGCCCGGGCGGGAAGAGCATGTCGACGACCGGCTTGGAGATGAACTGCGGCTCGCCGATGGTCGGGTGGGTGTGCATCCGGAAGCCCGGGGCGGCGTTCACCTCGCAGATCGCGCCGCCGGTGTCGCGCACCGGCTCGGTGATGTCGGGGCAGATGAAGTCGATGCCGGCGATGTCGAGCCCGATCATCCGGGCCGCCTCCTCGGCGATCTCGACGTTCTCCGGATGGGCCTCGAAGGTGCGGTCGATGGAGATGCCGCCGGTCGACATGTTGCCGGTGAGCGCCAGCTTCACCGTCTCGCCCTCGGCCGGCACCGAGTCGAGCGTGTGGCCCTGGCCGGCCAGCACCTCCTCGGCGGCGGCGTCGACCTTGATCCGGGTCAGCACCTTCTCGTGCCCGACACCGCGACGCGGGTCGGCGTTCGTCAGGTCGACCAGCTCGCGCACCGTCGCCCGGCCGTCGCCGGTGACCGAGGCCGGCACGCGCTCGGCGATCGCCGCCATCCGGCCGTCGATGATCAGGCAGCGGTAGTCCTTGCCGGTCACCATCGACTCGACGATGCAGATGCCGCGCCGCGACTGCTCCTCGGCGATCGGGAACGCCTCGCGCACGTCGTCGTCGTCCTGCAGGTTGAGGCAGACGCCGCGACCGTGGTTGCCGTCGAGCGGCTTGACCACGACGGGGAAGCCGATCCGACGGGCCGCGGCGACCGCGCTGTCGGCGCTGCGCACCGACTCCTGCTTGGGCACGGGCAGCCCGGCCGCGCCGAGCAGCTTGGTGGTGAGGTCCTTGTCGGAGGCGATGTCGACGGCGATCGAGCTGGTCTCGGAGGTCATCGTCGCCCGGATCCGCTTGGCGTGGACGCCCTGGCCGAGCTGGACCAGGGAGTACTGGTTGAGCCGGATCCACGGGATGTCGCGGCTGACCGCCTCGTCGATGATGGCCTGGGTCGAGGGCCCGAACGCCGTGCGCTCGGCGCGGATGATGAAGCTCTCGAGCTCGCCGTCCCAGTCGAACTCCGGGTCGGCCTGGACGAGGTGGTTGACCAGCCGGGCGGCGAGGCGGCCGGCCGCGAGCCCGACGTTCTCGTCGATGTAGCCGTAGATGACGTTGTAGCGGCCCGGCTCGCCCTTCACCCCGCGGGTCTTGCCGCGGCGGATGTCGTGGCCGACGACCTGCTGCAGGGCGAGGGCGCAGTGCTCGGTGACGTGCCCGAGCCAGGTGCCCTCCTGGAGCCGCTCGACGAACCCACCCCTGCGGCCGCGCGAGCAGGAGTGGTGGACGAGACCGGGCAGCGCCTCGAGGAGGTGCTCGGTGAAGCCCGGGAGCTTGTCGGTGGGGTACTGCTCCAGCCCGCCCAGGTCGACGACGAGGTGGATCGCCTTGTCGTAGGACCAGATGTTGGGGCCGCGGTAGACGCGGGTCTCGATGATCTCGAGGTCGGGGGTCGGGCGTTCGCTCACCGGGGATCTCCGTCCTGTTGCTCGTGCGGGGGTGGTGCCTCGACGGCGCGCCCAGTCTTGCGGGCGGGCCGCTTGCGGGCCAGACGTCGGCGCAGGTGGGTGGGGCTGACGTCGTCGGCGGCGATGTCGCGGGCCATCTGGCGCAGGTCGGCCTGCGCCTCGGCGAGCTCGGCGGCGTCCTGCGTCGGACACCGGCGGCGTCGTGCGGCGCAGCGCCCGCGTCGGTCAGGTCGTACGCCGTGCCGGCCGGCAGCACGTGCAGGACGACGCCGCTGGCCAGCAGCGGTGACGAGCGCTTGGCCTCGTAGGCGTTCGTGACCAGCTGGCCGGGTCGAGGATCGTGACCGCGCCGCGGCCCGGTGACCCGCAGGATCTCGTGGCCGTCCTCGACGGTCACGGTCGCGCAGGTGTCCTCGTCGACGCCGATCCCGAGCAGCTGCGGTGACTGCGCGACGATCATCAGCAGCCGGCCGTAGCGGTTGCGCTGGTCGAAGTGCTGGTCGATCACCGTGGTCGCGAGCAGCCCCAGCCCCGCGGCGACCTGGGTCATCCGCTGCTTGGGCGTGGCGCCGCCGCCGCCGAACGCGACCATGTGCGACGACTGGATGCTGGCGCCGGCCGACGTGCCGGCGACGACGGCGCCGCGCCGGTGGGCGCGGACGACCGCGTCGCCGACCGGCGTGCCGCAGATGATCGACGGACAGCTTGAGCTGGTTGCCACCGGTCATGAAGACTCCGGTCGCCTCGTCGACGACCTTCACCAGGTCGGGGTCGTGGGCCTCCTCGCGGCTCTCGGGCCGACAGCGCCGTGACCTCGCCGGCGCCCAGCTTGCGGAACAGCGCGTCGTACACCTCGACGACCTCGTCGCCGAGGCTCGAGGCGGTCGGGATCACCACGATCCGCGCGTCGGGGCCGCCGCTCGCGGTGACGAAGTCGGTGAGGATCGTGCGCCGGCGGAGCTTGTCCTCGGCCCCGCCGATGATCATCAGCGGGCCGGGCCCGGATGACGGCGGGTGCTGCTCGTCGGCGACCTGCTGATCGGGGCGAGGCATGACAGGGAAGGCTAGCCGGTGCGAGAGTTCGCGTGTGAGCGTGCCGTCCGAGCCGGGAACCCGCCGGCTGGTCGTGATGCGCCATGCCAAGGCCGAGCCCGGAGGCGAGACCGACGCGCTGCGTGAGCTCGCGCAGCGCGGCTGGGACGACGCGCTCGAGGCGGGACGCTGGCTCGCCGGCAGCGGGGTGACGCCCGACGGCGCCCTGGTCTCGGCAGCCCGGAGGACGACGTCCACCTGGCTGGCCGTGGCCGAGGGCGGGTCGTTCGAGGTGGAGCCGACGTACTCCGACGGCCTCTACACCGCCGGCCCCGAGTCCGCCCTCGACCTGGTCCGCGAGACGCCCGACGAGGTGGAGGCGCTCGTGGTCATCGGCCACAACCCGACCATGGCCTACCTCGCCCAGCTCCTCGACGACGGCAGCGGCGACGACGAGGCCGGACGCGAGATGGCCACCGGCTTCCCCACCGGGGCCCTGGCCGTGTTCGACGTCTCCGGCCCGTGGGCCGGGCTCGACCTGGCCTCCGCGCGCCTGGTCGTCGTTCCACGTCGGCCGGGCCTGAACGACACCCCCAGCACCACACACCCGTCGTACGGCGGAACGGGCTATCCCACCGGCGGCGCGGGGGTGACCAGGCCGTGCTCGAGGTCGAGGGCCTCGATCTCCTCGCGGCTGATCCCGAGCAGGTACATGATCGCGTCGAGGTAGGGGACGTTGACCGTGGTGTCGGCCGCCTCTCGCACCAGGGCCTTGGCGTTGTAGGCGATGCCCAGCCCCGCGACCTCGAGCATGTCGAGGTCGTTGGCGCCGTCGCCGATCGCGACCACCGCGTCCACCGAGACGCCGACCTCGCCCGCGAAGTAGCGCAGGGCCTCGGCCTTGCCGGCGCGGTCGACGACGTCGCCGACGATCCGGCCGGTCAGGTCGCCGTCGACGATCTCGAGCTCGTTGGCGCGGGAGTAGTGGATGCCGAGGTCCGCGGCGAGCCGGTCGGTGATCTGGCTGAAGCCGCCGGAGACCAGGGCGAAGCGGTAGCCGAGCCGGCGCAGGATGCGCACCAGTGTGCGGGCGCCCGGGGCCAGGACCAGCGCGTCGTACACCTCGTCGAGGGCGGTCGCCGGGATGCCCGCCAGCAGCGCGACGCGTGCGCGGAGCGACTCCTCGAAGTCGAGCTCGCCGCGCATCGCCCGCTCGGTGACGGCGCGACCTCGGTGCCGTAGCCGCTGTGCGCCGCCAGCAGCTCGATCACCTCGCCCTGGATCAGGGTGGAGTCGACGTCCATCACGATCAGCCGCATCGCACGTCGCAGCAGGCTGGACGGCTGCACCGCGATGTCGACGCCCTGGGCGGCGGCCTCGATGCTGAGCATCGCGCGGAGGCGGTCGGGGTTCGCGCCCGAGACGTGCAGGTCGATCGCGGTGACCGGGTAGCGCGCCATCCGCTCGATCCGGTCGATGTTCGCCCCGCTGTCGGCGATCCGGCCGGCGACGGCGGCCATCGCCGACGCCCTGAGCGGTGCGCCGATCACGGTGACGTGCGACCGGCCCTCGCGGCGTCCGCGGTTGTCACCGGTGCCGCGGTCGACCTCGACGGTCATCCCGAGCTCCGCGACGGTGGCCTCGACCGCGGCGCGCAGCTTCTTCCAGTCGCGCGGGGCGGTGACCAGGATGCCGAGGATCAGGCGGCGCCGGAGCACGATCTGCTCGATGTCGAGCACCTCGACGCCGGCCTTGGTGAGCGTCCGGAACATCGCCGAGGTGACGCCGGGCCGGTCCTTCCCCGAGACGTGAGCAGCAGCGTCTCGGGCTTCTGGTCGCTCATGGCCCTCCGAGGCTATCGAGCGCGTCGAGGGTGTCGGCGGCGGTCCGTACTGTGACGCGGCATGGCAGACACGCGACACCACACCTTCGACTACGTCGAGCTCGCTGCCCCCGACATCCCGGCGGCCAAGTCGTTCTACGCCGACGCGTTCGGCTGGACCTTCACCGACTACGGCCCGGCCTACACCGGGATCAACCGGCCCGGTGGTGAGGGCGAGATGGGCGGGCTCAACCCCGAGCGACCGGCCGGCGCGGGCCTGCCGCTGGTGATCCTCTACAGCGACGACCTCGACGCGACGTACGCCGCGGTGCAGGCGGCCGGCGGCACCGTCGACGAGGAGCCCTTCGAGTTCCCCGGCGGGCGGCGCTTCCACTTCAGCGACCCGGCGGGCAATGCGCTGGCGGTCTGGCAGACCGCCTGAGCGTCGGGACACGGGTGGTTCGACGTGCGAGCGAGCTCGCTGCGTCGCTCGTTGCGGTCGTTCCGCCCCGGCGAGCTGGGGCGGTGGTGGGGTTCGACGTGCGAGCGAGCTCGCTGCGTCGCTCGTCTCGTCGTGCGGTCGTTCCGCCCCGGCGAGCTGGGGCGGGGTTGGTGGGGTTCGACGTGCGAGCGAGCTCGCTGCGTCGCTCGTTGCGGTCGTTCCGCCCCAGCAAGCTGGGGCGGAACGTCCTCACTCGGGCCAGACCTCCGGGGAGCACGCGGCCACGAGGCCCGCGGCGGGCGGCGGCGCCCAGCGGCTGGAGCGCCGCGCGGCGGTCGGAGATCTCGGCTGCGCTGAGGGCGCCGCCGTCGTCCTCCAGCGCCAGGTCGACGATGCCGAGCGCCTGCAGTGCCCGGGCCGCGAGGTCCGCGCAGCGGGGCGGGGTCCCGGGCGGGGGCTTGAGCCGGGGCGCGTGATGGAGGTTCATCAGGGCGTCCGCGGCCTCCGGGCGCCACCGCGCCACGTCGAGCTCGGCCAGCGAGGTGGCGGCATCCCGGAGAGCGAGCCGGAGACCGCGGTCGGCCTCGCCGACGTCGGTCAGCTGGCGCGGCGAGGCGGCGTACGCCGTCCACTCGACCGCCGCGCCGACGCGCCGGGGCACGAGCCCGAGCTCGACCGGCGACCACCGCCTCACCGGCCTCGAGGGCGGCGGTCGCCGAACTCCGGCGGGCCGCCGATGCCGACCGGGTCGCCCGAGACCGGCAGCGCCAGGCCGAACCAGCGAGCGCCGTCGATCCGGAGCTCCGCGAGCGCCCGGGACAGAGGCGCCGAGCCGTCGACGTCCGGCAGGCCGGCCACGACGTGGGTGGCGTCGTCGCCGAGCACGGCGTCGAGCACGAGGTCGCTGACGACGTGCCCGCGCAGCCACGCGGTTCCCCACCACGCGAGCTGCGCGGAGACGGGGAGATCGAGGGCGACCACGGAGCGCCACCCTACGCACCGCGCGACGCCCTCCCGCTGGATAGGGTGGCGACCATGGTCGCGGTGATCGAGTTCGCCGACGTGACCGTGAGACGGGGCCAGGCGACACTGCTCGACCAGATCTCGTGGCGGGTCGCCGAGGGCGAGCGCTGGGTGGTGCTCGGTCCCAACGGCGCGGGGAAGACCACGCTCCTCCAGGTCGCCTCGGCCCAGATGCATCCCACCGACGGCGTGGCCGGGATCCTCGACGAGGTGCTCGGCACCGTCGACGTCTTCGAGCTGCGCCCCCGGATCGGCCTGACCAGCGCCGCCCTCGCCGAGCGCATCCCGCGCGGCGAGCTGGTCCGCGACGTCGTCGTCAGCGCGTCGTACGCCGTGGTCGGGCGCTGGCGCGAGGCGTACGACGACCTCGACCACGACCGCGCCCGCGAGCTGCTGGCGTCGGTCCGGGCCGACCACCTGCTCGACCGGACCTTCGGCACGCTCAGCGAGGGGGAGCGCAAGCGGGTGCAGATCGCCCGGGCCCTGATGGCCGACCCCGAGCTCCTGCTGCTCGACGAGCCCGCCGCCGGGCTCGACCTCGGCGGCCGGGAGGACCTCGTCGTCACCCTCTCGACGCTGGCGCTCGACCCGACGTCACCCGCGACCGTGCTGGTCTCGCACCACGTCGAAGAGATCCCGCCGGGATTCACCCACGCCCTGCTGCTGCGTGAGGGGCGCGTCGTGGCTGCTGGTCCGATCCGCGAGGTCGTCACCGAGGAGCACCTCACCGAGACCTTCGACATGCCGCTGGTCCTCAGCTACGAAGGCGGTCGTTGGTCGGCCCGCCGCCGCGCGCGCCGCCGCTCCGAGGCGTGACCCCGCAATCGGCCGTTCGGCGTACCCCTGCGGGATAGGCTCTCGATGTGGAGTGGCTGGGAGATCACCTCTGGGCCGCCTGGCTGGTCCTGGCGGTGGCGCTCGGCGTGGCAGAGATGGTCAGCCTCGACCTGATCCTGATCATGATCGCCGTGGGCGCGGTCGTGGGCGCGCTCACCGCACTCGCGTCGTTCCCGCTGATCCTCCAGGTCCTCCTGGCGGCCGGAGCCTCGACCGCGATGCTGGCGATGGTGCGGCCGGAGCTGGTCAAGAAGCTGCACAGCGGACCCGATCTCGTGACCGGCATGAACAAGCTCGTCGGTCAGCAGGGGGTCGTCACCGAGGAGCTGACCGCCCACCACCCGGGACGCGTCAAGCTGGCCGGCGAGATCTGGTCGGCCTGCCCCTACGACGACTCCCTCACGATCGCCCCGGGCGAGAAGGTCGAGGTGTTCGCGATCCGCGGTGCCACGGCGTACGTTCACCCGGTCGGCGAGCTGATGCCTTAGCTCGGGGAACCCTCCCGGCAACGACTGAGAGAAGGAGCGACCATGGAGGTCGTCTACGCCCTGCTTGCGGTGATCGTGCTGTTCGTCATCGTGATGCTGGCGCGCACGGTGCGGATCATCCCGCAAGCGCGGGCGGGGATCGTCGAGCGCTTCGGGAAGTACAAGGAGACGCTGCCGGCGGGACTGAACATCGTCGTCCCGTTCGTCGACAAGGTCCGCTACCTGATCGACCTGCGTGAGCAGGTGGTGAGCTTCCCGCCGCAGCCGGTGATCACCGAGGACAACCTGGTGGTCTCCATCGACACCGTCATCTACTTCCAGGTCACCGACCCGATCGCGGCGACGTACGAGATCGCCAACTACATCCAGGCGATCGAGCAGCTGACCATGACCACGCTGCGCAACATCGTCGGCGGCATGGACCTCGAGGAGACGCTGACCAGCCGCGACCAGATCAACTCCGGCCTGCGCGGCGTGCTCGACGAGGCGACCGGCAAGTGGGGCATCCGCGTCAACCGTGTCGAGCTGAAGGGCATCGACCCGCCCCCTTCCATCAAGGACTCGATGGAGAAGCAGATGCGTGCCGACCGCGAGAAGCGGGCCACGATCCTGACGGCCGAGGGCGGGCGCCAGGCCGCGATCCTGACCGCCGAGGGCGAGAAGCAGTCCGCGATCCTCTCCGCCGAGGGTGCCCGCGAGTCCCAGATCCTGCGCGCGCAGGCGGACCGCGAGGCGCAGATCCTGCGGGCACAGGGTGAGGGGCAGGCCATCCAGACGGTGTTCCAGGCGATCCACGACGGTCAGCCGGACCAGTCGCTGCTGGCCTACCAGTACCTCCAGATGATGCCGAAGATCGCCCAGGGCGACGCCAACAAGGTCTGGGTCGTGCCGTCGGAGTTCACCAAGGCGCTCGAGGGCCTCGGCTCGTCGGTCCAGGAGATCGTCGGCATCCCGAAGCAGACCGGGGGCGTGCGCAACCGGGTCGACATGGGGACGACGGAGACGCGCGCTCCCGGCCGCCACCGACCGCGAGCTCTCCAAGGCCAACAAGGCGGTCGAGGACGCGATCGCCGAGGCCGAGCGGTCGGCCAACCCCGGCCGCAACGCCGAGGGAGCCCACCTGGCCGAGGAGCCCACCGACACTCCCGCACCGCCGCCCGACCAGGCCGGTGGCGACTCGCCGGAGGCTCCGCCGGCTCAGTGACCCTTCTCCAGATGGTGGCCGTGCTCCTCGCGGGCGGGGCCGCCGGTGCGATCAACGCCGTGGTGGGCTCGGGAACCCTCATCACGTTCCCCACCCTGCTCGCGTTCGGGGTCCCACCCGTGACCGCCAACGTCTCGAACACGATCGGGCTCGTACCCGGGGTGGCGTCGGGCATCGTCGGCTACCGCCGTGAGCTGCACGGCCAGCGGGCACGGGCGATCCGGCTCGGCAGCGGCTCGCTGATCGGCGGCGTGATCGGTGCGGTGCTGCTGCTCGTGCTCCCCGCCGGCGCGTTCCGGGCGATCGTGCCCGTGCTGATCCTGCTCGGTCTGGTGCTGGTCGTCCTGCAGCCGCGGGTGTCCACCTGGGTGAACGCCCGGCACGACGGCGCCACGGGCGAGTTCGGTCCGTGGTGGGTCTGGCCGGCCGTGCTCGGGACCGGCGTCTACGGCGGGTACTTCGGGGCCGCCCAGGGTGTGATCCTGATGGGCATCCTCGGGATCGCCATCGACGACTCACTCCAGCGGCTGAACGGTCTCAAGCAGGTCCTGGCCGGCCTGGTGAACGCCATTGCGGGCGTGATCTTCCTGTTCGTCGCGGACGTCGACTGGACGGTGGTGGCCCTGATCGCCGCCGGCTCGATCGTCGGCGGCCAGCTCGGGGCGACCGTCGGCCGCCGGCTGTCGCCGCTGGTCCTGCGCGTGGTGATCGTGATCGTCGGCCTGGCCGCGCTGGCGTCGTTCCTGCTCAAGTAGAGGTGTCGCCGGGGTAGTCCGTGACGTTTCGGCCCTCGGTCGGGCCGGAAAGGGGCCGAAACGTCACGGACTACCCCGAGACGACGCCCACCAGCCGTCAGAGCAGCTCGTTGCGGAGCACCGTGTAGGCCACCATCATCGAGTCGAGGTACGCCCGGACCTCGACGATCGTGTCGCCGTCGAACCGGCAGACCCAGCAGTAACGGTTCGCGAAGGCGGCGCCCTCGTTGGTCGTCGACGTGGCGCGCAGCTCCGCGATCGTGGTGTCGCCGTCGACGTAGAGGTGCTCGACCTCGAGCTCGGCGCCCTCGCGGAGCACGCCGGCCAACCGGGCGAACGTGTGCTCGGTGAACTCCTGCTTGCTGTGGTAGCGCCCGGCGAGCGGATGGGTGCCCTGCACGGTCCAGTCCACGTCGTCGGCGACCCGCGCGAAGAACTGGCCCTGGGTGGACGCGCTCTGCAGGCAGTCGAAGAGCGCGCGACGGTCTTCTCGGTCATCGGTCATGGTGCCTCCCTCGCCGCTCACCTCACCACATGCGCGTCTCGCCGGACTACCCCTCGACGTACGCCGTCAGCCAGCGGCCGAGCTCGTCGAACGCGCGGCCTCGGGGCTCCTCGCGCGACAGGTACACGTCGTGGCGGGCGCCCGCGATGCCGACGTAGGTGACGTGGTGACCGAGCGCCGGTGACCAGCGCCGGATCTGTTCGACGTCGAGGACGATGTCGGTGGAGTGCACGTCCTCGCCGAGCTCGGTCGGGGCGGTGGAGCGGGTGCTGGTGAGCACCAACGCGGGGAACGGCAGGGACAGGCCCCGGTGGAGCGCGGTGTGGCCACGACGGATCGCGGCCAGCCACCCGGCGTACGCCGGCCACGACTCGATCGGCTTCCAGTCCAGGTTGAAGTCCCAGTCACCCTCGTGGTCGCGGTGCAGCGACCGGGCGTAGAGGCCGGTCACGGTGCGCGGGATGATCCGCATCGGCTGCCGTTTGGCGACCTGCTGCACCACGGGCGTCAGCCCCAGCCGCACCCATGCCTTGCCCTGCAGGTCGAACCACGGGGCGTTCAGCGCGATACCGCGCGCGTCGGTGCGTCGCGCCTGCGCCCAGAGCGGCACCGTCAGCCCGCCGGTCGAGTGACCGCTCAGCACGACGTGCCGGTGTCCCGAGCTGACCCGGTCCCAGGCCAGGTCGAGCTCGGGGTAGTAGTCGGTCAGGTCCGCGACGTAGTTCGGGGTCTGGTGGGGCAGGATCGAGCGGCCGTACTTGCGCAGGTCGAGCGCGTAGAAGTCGTAGCCGCGCTCGGTCCACCACTCGGCGTACGTCGTCTGGAAGAAGTAGTCGGCGAAGCCGTGCACGTGCAGGACGGCCTTCGTCGTACGCCGGCCCGCCGAGCGCCGCACCAGCGTGGCGACGACCCGGCCCTCGTCGTCGTCGGGCAGCTCGAGGCTCTCGGCCGTGTACGGCGGTCCCAGGATGTCGCGGCGGCCGCTGGCGGTCATGGGCCCATCCTGGCAGTCCGCGCCCGGACCGGGGACGGGACGGGTCGACCCGGGTCAGCCCGACCCGAGGACGAGCCAGCGGTCGGTGCGTGCCCGCCACACCATGCCGACCAGCCGGACCACGATGAACGCCGTCAGGCCGGCCCAGACCCCGCCGATGCCCCAGTCCCAGTACGCCGCGGCCAGGGTCAGCGGGACGAACCCGCCCAGCGCGGCGATGATCGTGATCGTCCGCAGGAACGCCACGTCCCCGGCCCCGATCAGCACCCCGTCGAGACCGAACACGATGCCGGCCGCCGGGAGCATCACCACGAACCACGGCCACAGGAGATGCGCTTGGTGCCAGACCGCCGGCGACGAGGTGAAGAGCCGGGGGACGACCCACCAGCCCGCGGCGTAGAGCACGGCGAAGACCCCGCCGGCGCCGGCACTCCAGCGGGCCACCTGCCCGGCCAGCTGACGAGCGGCCCGCGCGTCGCTCGCACCGAGCGCGGCGCCCACGAGGGACTGGGCGGCGATGGCGAACGAGTCCAGCAGCAGCGCCGTGAACTCCCAGAGCTGCATCCCGATCTGGTGCGCGGCGATCTGGGCCGTGCCCATCCGCGCCGCCACGCCGGCGGCCACCATGAACGCGCCCTGGAAGGCCGCGGCGCGCACGATCAGGTCCCGGCCCAGCACCAGCTGGGCCCGCATCACCACGAGATCGGGGCGGAGCGAGGACGCCTCGGCCCGGAGCCGGCGTACGAACAGCGCGGCGGCGACGACCTGCGCTCCGAGGTTGGCCCACGCCGACCCGACGAGCCCGAGGTGGAACGTGTAGACGAGCAGCGGCGACGCGGCTGCCGAGAGCCCGTTCGCCGCCAGCACGATCACCACCGGCGCACGGGTCAGCTGGATGCCGCGCATCCAGCCGTTGCCGGCGAGGACGAGCAGGACCATGGGCATCCCGCAGAGCGCGATCCGGAACCAGTGCTCGGCCGGCCCCTGCAGCGAGGTCGACGAGCCGGTGAGCAGGCGGGTCAGGGGACCCGCCGTGAGCTGCCCGACGAGCACGACGGCAACGCCGATGCCGACCGCGAGGTAGGACGCCTGGACGCCTTCGTCGACAGCGCGGTCGCGCTGGTGGTTGCCGAACCAACGCGCCGACCGCGAGGTGGTGCCGTACTCCACGAACGTGCCGACGATCGCGAGCAGCGCCATCAGGGTCGTGCCCACGGCCAGGGAGCCGAGGGCCTGTGCCCCGAGGTGGCCGACGACCGCGGTGTCGACGAGGAGGTAGAGGGGCTCGGCCGCGAGCACCAGGAACGCCGACGTCGCCAGGGCCAGCATCCGGCTGATCCGGAGGGGCTGCGCGCCGTGGGTCTCGGGCGCGGCACTCACCGACGCAGTCTGACAGGATCGGTCGGATGGCCTGGACCGCCCCCGACGTCGTACCCGTCCGACCGCCTCGCCCCGCCGACGAGGCCACCGCGCTCGAGGGGTTCCTCGACCGCCACCGCGGGCTCCTGCTCCAGGCGTGCTCCGGCCTGGACGGCGCCCAGCTGGTCCGGCGTCCGGTGAAGACCTCGACGCTCTCGCTCCTCGGCCTGGTGCGCCATCTCGCCGAGGTCGAGCGGATCTGGTTCCGCTTCCGGTTCGCCGGCGAGGAGGTCGCTCCGCTGTACCAGGTGGACGGCGCGGAGGACGACCTCGACCTCGTCGACCCGGCGACGGCGGAGGCCGATCTCGCGACGTTCCGCGCGGAGGTCGTCGAGGTGAAGCGCGCGGTGGCGGGCCGGTCGCTCGACGAGCGGTTCGTCTTCGGTCGCGACCGCCGGGAGGCAGACCTGCGGCACGTCTACCTGCACGTGCTGGAGGAGTACGCACAGCACAACGGGCACGCGGACATCCTGCGCGAGCTCGTCGACGGCCGGCACGCGACGGACTAGCGTCCCCGCACTTCCAGTCGCTCGGCGGCCGCGGCGACCAGGGCCGCGAACAGGGTGTGGTCGGTGCCGACCTCGGGGTGCCACTGGACCGCCAGGCAGAAGCGGGTGCCGGGTCGCTCCATCGCCTCCAGCGAGCCGTCGACCGCCCACGCCACCGGCTCGAAGCCGGGATGGGTGTCGACCGACTGGTGGTGGTGGCAGCCGACGTCGGCCCGCTCGCCGACGGCAGCCCGCAGCCGCGAGCCCTCTGCCGTGCTGACCGCGGTGCGCCCGAACGACGGGCCGCCGGGGCTGTGCTCGTCGTGGCCGACGAGGTCGGGCGTGTGCTGGTGGAGCGACCCGCCCGCGGCGACGGCCATCAGCTGCATGCCGCGGCAGACACCGAGCGTCGGCAGCCCGGACTCGTCGGCCGCCTGGAGGAGCGCGGTCTCCCAGGCGTCGCGGTCCTCGCGCCAGCCCGTCGTACGCCGGTGCGGCTCGGCGCCGTAGCGGCCGGGGTCGACGTCCGCACCTCCGCTGACCACCAGGCCGTCGATGCGGGACACGACGACCCGGGCGACGTCCTCCGTGCCCGCGGCGGGCGGGAGCAGGACCGGCACGCCACCCGCAGCCAGCACCGCATCGGCGTACTGCGCGTGGAGCACGTCGGCCAGGGTGTCCCACACGCCCCACCGCGCGGACTCGCGGTAGGTCGAGACGCCGATGACCGGACGGTCAGAGCGGGGTGACATAGGCGCCCGAGATCCCACCGTCGACGAGGAACGTGCTCGCGGTGATGAACGACGAGTCGTCCGACGCGAGGAACAGCACGGCGCCGGCGATCTCGTCGGGCTCGCCGAAGCGACCCATCGGTACGTGCACCAGCCGACGGGCGGCCCGCTCCGGGTCCGCGGCGAAGAGCTCCGTCAGCAACGGGGTGTTCACCGGCCCCGGGCAGAGCGCGTTGACGCGCACCCCCTCGCGGGCGAACTGCACCCCGAGCTCGCGGCTCATGCTCAGCACGCCGCCCTTCGACGCCGAGTAGGAGATCTGGCTGGTCGCCGCGCCCATCACCGCCACGAACGACGCCGTGTTGATGATCGAGCCACGCTTCTGCTCGAGCATGTAGGGCAGGGCGGCCTTGCAGCACAGGTACACCGAGGTCAGGTTGACCTCCTGCACCCGGCGCCAGGCATCGAGCTCGGTGTCGAGGATCGAGTCGTCGTCGGGCGGGCTGATGCCGGCGTTGTTGAACGCGATGTCCACCGAGCCGTAGGTGTCCTTCGCGGTCCGGAAGAGCGCGTCGACCTGGTCCTTGTCGGTGACGTCGACGTGGACGTACGTCGCGTGCTCGACGCCCCCGAGCTCGTCGACGACCCGGGCACCGCCCTCGTCGTCGATGTCGCCGATCACGACCCGGGCGCCCTCGGCGACGAACCGCCGCACGGTCGCCAGCCCGATCCCGGAGCAGCCACCGGTGACGACGGCCACCCGGCCCTCGATGCGTCCTGCCATGCACTGTGTCCTTTCGTGTGCCCGTGGTCTCGACCAGCTCGACCGACGAGGTCAGGTGGCGATGAAGACGTTCTTCTCCTCGGTGAACGCATAGGGCGCGTCCGGCCCGAGCTCCCGGCCGAGGCCGGACATCTTGTACCCGCCGAACGGTGTCCAGTAGCGGACGCTCGCGTGGCTGTTCACGCTGAGGTTGCCGGTCTGGACGCCGCGCGAGACCCGGAGCGCCCGGCCCAGGTCCTGGGTGTAGATCGAGCCCGACAGCCCGTACGCCGAGTCGTTGGCCAGCGCGATGGCCTCGTCCTCGTCGTCGAACGCCATCACCGCGACCAGCGGGCCGAACACCTCCTCGCGCCACACCGGGTCGGCCACGTCCCGCGACTCGGTGACCATCGCCGGCAGCCAGAAGCCGTCGTCGTCCGGGGCGCCGCCCTGGAAGGCGACGGTGGTGGCGTCGACGTACCGCTGCACGGAGTCGCGCTGCCCGGCCGAGACCATCGGTCCCATCTGGCTGGCCTCGTCGGTCGGGTCGGTGACCCGCCACTCCGTGACCGCGGTCTCGAGCCGGCCGAGGAACTCGTCGTACACCGAGCGCTGCACGAGGATCCGCGAGCGTGCGCAGCAGTCCTGGCCGGCGTTGTCGAAGACGGCGCCCGGCGCCGCTGCGGCCGCGCCGGCGACGTCGGCGTCGGCGAAGACGATGTTGGCGCTCTTGCCGCCGAGCTCGAGGGTCACGTGCTTCACCTGCTCGGCACAGCCGGCCATGATCTGCTTGCCGACCTCGGTCGACCCGGTGAAGACGACCTTGTGGACGTCGGGGTGCGTGACGAAGCGGTTGCCGACGACCGAGCCCTTGCCGGGCACCACCGTGAAGACCCCTGGAGGGAGCCCGGCGTCGAGCGCCAGCTCGCCGATCCGGATCGCGGTCAACGGCGTGATCTCGGCGGGCTTGAGCACGACCGTGTTGCCGGCCGCGAGGGCGGGGGCGAAGCCCCACCCGGCGATCGGCATCGGGAAGTTCCAGGGCACGATCACGCCGACGACACCGAGGGGCTCGTGGAACGTGAGGTCGATGCCACCCGCGACGGGGATCTGCTTGCCGACCAGTCGTTCGGGTGCGGCCGAGTAGTAGTTCAGGACGTCGCGGACGTTGCCGGCCTCCCACCGCGCGTTGCCGATGGTGTGCCCGGCGTTCTCGACCTCGAGCCGGGCCAGCTCCTCGTTGTGGTCGCCGACGATCGCCGCGAAGGCGCGCAGCAGCCGCGCCCGCTCGCCGGGTGCCAGGTCGCGCCAGGCCGGGAAGGCGTCGTGGGCCGCCGCGATCGCTGCGTCGGTCTCGGCCTCCGAGGCCGAGGGCACCTCACGCAGCGCGCGACCGGTGGCCGGGTTGATCAGGACCGACACGTCGGCCGAGCTCGTCGAGACCATCGTGCCCTTCTCACATCCTCTCGAAGGAGCGGACCAGCTCCCAGTCGGTGACGGCCGCGTCGAAGGACTTCAGCTCGACGTCGGCCATGTTCGTGTAGTGGTCGACCACCTCGTCGCCGAACGACGCGCGCGCGAGGTCCGAGGACGCCCAGGCCTCACGGGCCTCGCGCAGCGTGTGCGGCACGTGGGGCTTGTCGGAGTGGTAGGCGTTGCCCTTCAGCTCCGGCTCCAGCACCAGCTCCTGGTCGATGCCGTGCCGGCCGCCGGCCAGCATGGCGGCCAGGGCGAGGTAGGGGTTCACGTCGCCGCCGGGCACCCGGTTCTCCATGCGGGCACTGGGACCGTGACCGACGAGGCGCACGGCGCACGTGCGGTTGTCCTCACCCCAGGCGATCGCGGTCGGGGCGAACGAGCCGTCGGCGAACCGCTTGTAGGAGTTGACGTTCGGCGCGTAGAGCAGCGTGAAGTCGCGCATCGTGGCGAGCACCCCGGCCACGAAGCTGTCGTACATCGTCGACCGCCCCCCGCCATCGGACCGAGCGTCGTCCCAGAAGACGACGTCGCCGTTCTTCCCGCGCAGGGACAGGTGGATGTGGCAGGAGCTGCCCTCGCGCTCGTTGTACTTCGCCATGAAGGTGATCGACTGGCCGCGCTGCGCCGCGATCTCCTTCGCGACGGTCTTGTAGACGCTGTGGTTGTCGGCGGTCACCAGCGCGTCGGCGTACAGGAAGCCGATCTCGTGCTGGCCGAAGTTGCACTCGCCCTTGGCTCCCTCGACGTCGAGGCCGGCGGCGTACATCGTGTTGCGGATGTCGCGCAGCAGCGGCTCGGCCCGCGTGGTGCCGAGGATCGAGTAGTCGACGTTGTACTGGTTGACGGGGTCGAGCTCGCGGTAGCGCTGCCGGTGCGCCTCCTCGTACGACGTGTTGAAGGCGATGAACTCCAGCTCGGTGCCGGACAGTGCCACCAGGTCGCGCTCGGCGAAGGCGTCGAGCTGGGCCTTGAGAATCGTCCGCGGCGACTGCACGACCGGCGCGTGGTCGAGCCAGACCAGGTCGCACTGGACCATCGCCGTCGCCGGCAGGTGGGGGAGCAGCCGGATGGTGTCCCAGTCGGGCACGAACTCCATGTCGCCGTACCCGCGCTCCCAGGACGAGATGGCGTAGCCGTCCACGGTGTTCATGTCGATGTCGACGGCGAGGAGGTAGTTGCAGCCCTCGGTGCCGTGCTCGACGACGACGTCCAGGAAGTACTGCCCGTGCAGGCGCTTGCCCTGCAGCCGGCCCTGCATGTCGGTGAAGGCCAGGACGACGGTGTCGATCTCGCCGTCCTCGATCCGCTTGCGCAGCGAGTCGAGGGTCAGGAAGCGGTCGTTGGGTGGTGCCATCGGGGCCTCTCCTCAGCCGAGCAGGCCGCGCAGCAGCGCGGCCGTGTCGTCGCAGTGTTCTTCCATGGTCTGGCGGGCGCGGTCCGCCCGGCCGGCCAGCACGGCGCGCACGAGCGTGGTCGTGCTGGGCGTCCGAGTGCGCGATGTTGGCGTCCAGCACCGGGATCGGCGCTGAGCATCTCGTGCAGGCTCGCCTGCACCGAGGTGACCGACTCGATCGTCCGGGGCGACCCGGTCAGCGAGGCGAACGTCGAGGTGGAAGCGGCAGTCGGCCTGCCGGTGCGCGGCGGCCCGGCTGGTCGCCCGTGCCACGGCCAGGTGGGCCGCCTCCAGCCGCGCCCGGGCCTGGTCGTCCAGCGGGGTCGAGCGCGGCAGCTGGCAGGCGGCGCCCGGCTCGACGATCCGCCGGAACGTCCAGGCGTCGAGCCAGTCCGCCCGTTGCGCGGCCGTGCGTTCGCGCCGCCTTGCGGGCCGACGGCGTCTGCGGCTTCATGGTGACCACCGTGCCGCCGCCACGTCCCCGGCGGGTCTCGACCAGGTCCGGCCGCGCGCAGCGCGACGATCGCCTCCCGCAGGGTGGCGCGCGAGACGTGCATCCGCTCGGCCAGCTCTCGCTCCGACGGGCAGCATGCTGCCCAGGGGATAGACGCCGAGCCGGATCGCGGTGGCGAGCTGCTCCACGCACGCCTCGAACGCGTGGTGCCCGCGCACCGGCCGCAGCACGACCCGTGCCAGGTCGGGCAGGGCGCCGTCGTCGTGCGGCGAGGCGTCACGCGGGTCAGGTGTGGCACCCACGACATCGCCTGTCAATGGTCTGGGTTCATACCGAATTTTCCGGCGCACCTCTTTACTGACGGAATCCGCGCGGGTCTAGCCTCCGGCCAACCGCATCCGTTCCCGAAAGGGTCGTCCATGGCCGAAGCGTTCGATGCAGGCGACGGCTCGAGAACTCACCGCTGACGACCAGCACCTCGCCAAGCTCGGGTACAAGCAGGAGCTCAACCGCTCGTGGTCGGGGTTCTCCAACTTCGCCATCTCCTTCTCGATCATCTCGATCCTGGCCGGCTGCCTCACGACGTACGGCGCGGGCATCGCGAACGGCGGCCCGGTCTCGATCTCGTGGTCCTGGCCGATCATCTCCGCCTTCATCCTGATCATCGGCTTCACGATGTCCGAGCTGGTCGTCGTCGATGCCGACCTCGGGCGGCATCTACTACTGGGCCTCCAAGCTCGGCGGGCCCGGGCCGGCTTCTTCACCGGCTGGCTCAACCTGATCGGCCTGGTCGCGGTGACCGCGTCGGTGGCCTACGGCTGCGCCACCTTCTTCGAGCTGACCTTCGACGTCTGGGGCTGGTTCGACAGCGTTCTCGCTGAACCGCGTCTTCATCTTCTTCCTGGTGATCCTGGCGGTCATCGCCGTGATCAACATCTTCTCCAGCCACCTGCTGGCGGTGATCAACAACATCTCGGTGCTGGTGGCACGTCGCCGGTGCGACGTTCCTGCGTCCTGGTGCTGATCTTCGTCCCGGACGACCACCTCAGCTTCCAGCAGGTGTTCACCGACCGGTTCAACGGCTCGGGCTGGGACGGCGGCTCGACGGGCTCGCTGACCTACCTCTTCATCATCATCCCGTTCGGCTTCATCCTGACCCAGTACACGATCACCGGCTTCGACGCCTCGGTGCACCTCTCCGAGGAGACCCAGGGCGCGGCGCGGTCGGCGGCGCGCGGCATCTGGCAGTCGATCTTCTACTCGGCGGTCGGCGGCTACATCCTGCTGCTCGCCGTGACCTTCGCGATCCCGAAGGTCGAACGGCGCACCCGACTACGCGAGCATCCCGGCCGGCGGCGTGGCCTACGTCTTCGACGCGGCGCTGGGCGACAAGTGGGCGGGGCTGCTGCTGTTCATCTCCGCGTGCCGCGCAGCTGTTCTGCGCGACCGCGTGCCTGACCTCGACCTCGCGGATGATGTTCGCGTTCAGCCGCGACCGTGCGGTGCCCGGGTTCGCGGCTCTGGTCGAAGGTCAACGCGAACCGGACGCCGGCCAACGCGGTGATCTGCGCAGCCGTGGTCGGCGGGATCATCACGCTGCCCGCACTGAAGTCGGTCAACGGCATCCCGACCGCGTTCTACGCCGTCACCTCGGTGTCGGTGATCGGGCTCTACTTCTCGTTCGCGATCCCGATCTTCCTGCGCTGGCGGCACGGCGAGAAGTTCGAGGTCGGCTCGTGGAACAACGGCAACAAGTACAAGTGGATGAACCCGATCGCCGTGGTCGAGATCATCGTGGTCGGCATCATGCTGATGCTCCCCACCTCGCCGCTCGGAGCGCCGTGGAAGGACGAGTTCGACTGGGCCAGCGTCAACTACGCGCCGTTCATGACGATCGGCGTCCTGCTGATCCTGGCGATCTGGTGGTCGGTCTCGGCGAAGAACTGGTTCAAGGGCCCGGTCGCAGACGATCGACGAAGCCGTCGTCGAGGCGTTCGACGACTGACGCCGAGGCTTGACTGACGACGCACCACCGCTGGACCGCCTGGCCTGCCTGGCCGGGCGGTCCTGGCGTGTGGCCGACCTGCCCGGCGGCCTGACCAACACCAACCTGCGGGTGCAGGACGACGCCGGTCTCGACGTGGTGGTCCGGTGGACCCGAGGCGACGCCGACGCTGCTCGGGCATCGACCGCGAGGCCGAGCACGACAACGCGGTCGCGGCGCACCAGGCGGGCGTCGGCGCCGAGGTGCTCGAGTACCGGCCCGAGCTGTCGATGACGGTGATCGGCTTCCTCGCCGGGCAGTCCCTGGAGAACGCCGACTTCGCCGACCCGGCGGTGCTGCGGCGCTCCGCCGACGCCGTACGCCGGCTCCACGTCGGGCCCGCGCTTCACCGGCGACTTCGACATGTTCGCCCGGCAGGCCGGCTACCTCGAGGTGGTGCGCGACCCGGGCATCGCCCTGCCGCCGGGCTACGCCGACCATGCCGACGGCCTGGGACGACGTACGCCGGGCGCTCGCGGCCGCACCGCGGCCGACGGTGCCGTGCAACAACGACCTGCTCGCGGCCAACTACATCGACGACGGCGGGAGGGTCAGGTCTGGCTGATCGACTACGAGTACTCCGGCAACAACGACGCCTGCTTCGAGCTGGGCAACACCACCACCGAGTGCGACTTCTCCGAGGACCAGATCGACGCCTGGTGCGAGGCCTACTTCGGCGACCCCGACGCCGGCGGACCGGGCCCGGGTGCGGGTGCAGGCGCTGTGCAGCCAGTACGGCTGGGCGCTGTGGGGCTTCATCCAGGAGGCCGCGAGCCCGATCGACTACGACTTCCACTCGTTCGGGATGGAGCGCTACGAGAAGGCCGCCGCGACGTTCCGCGGTGGCGGGCTGCCGCGGCTGCTGGAGCAGGTGGCCGACCGGATGGCTGAGCCTCCCGGCGCGCGCGCAGGTCGTGGTGGTCGGCGGGGGAGTCGTCGGGTGCTCGGTCGCCTACCACCTGACCAAGCTCGGCTGGACCGACGTCCTGCTGCTCGAGCAGGGCCAGCCTCTCCGGTGGCACCACCTGGCACGCCGCCGGGCTGGTCGGACCGCTGCGGGCCAGCGAGTCCGGCACCCGGCTGGTGCAGTACTCCGCGGAGCTCTACGCCTCGCTCGAGGCCGAGACCGGGCTGGCGACCGGCTACCGCAACGTCGGGCGGCGTGATCGTCGCCCGGACCGAGGACCGGATGACCCAGCTCCGGCGTACCGCCGCGAACGCCGTCGCCTACGACCTCGACTGCGAGCTGATCAGCCCCGCGCGGGCCCAGGAGCTCTGGCCGCCGATGCAGGTCGACGACCTGCTCGGCGCGATCTGGCTGCCCGGGGACGGCAAGGTGAACCCGGCCGACCTCACCCAGTCCCTCGCCCGGGGCGCGCGTCAGGGCGGCGCGACGGTCGTCGAGGGAGTGCGGGTGACCGGCTTCGACGTCGCGGACGGCCGAGCCGGACGTCGCGTGACCGGCGTACGGACCGAGCCGGTCACGTCGAGTGCGAGGTGGTCGTGAACTGCGCCGGCCAGTGGGCCAAGGCGCTCGGTGACCTGGCGGGCGTGACCGTGCCGCTGCACTCGGCCGAGCACTTCTACGTCGTCACCGAGCAGGTCGACGGCACCCATCCCGACCTGCCGATCATGCGCGACCCGGACGGCTGGACCTACTTCAAGGAGGAGGTCGGCGGGCTGGTGGTCGGCGGCTTCGAGCCGGACGCGAAGCCCTGGCGTGCACCCGTCCGACCTGCCGCACCCGTTCGAGTTCCAGCTCCTCGACGAGGACTGGGAGCACTTCTCGCCGCTGATGGAGCAGGCGATCGTGCGCGTCCCGGCGCTCGCCGAGACCGGGATCCGGAAGTTCTACAACGGCCCCGAGTCGTTCACGCCGGACAACCAGTTCCTGCTCGGTCAGGCGCCGGGGCTGCACGGCTACTTCGTCGGGGCCGGCTTCAACTCCGTCGGCATCGCGTCGGCCGGGGGCGCCGGCCGCGCCCTCGCCGAGTGGATCGTCGAGGGGGAGCCGACCAGCGACCTGGTCGCGGTCGACGTACGCCGGTTCGCGCCGTTCCACGGGGACGAGGCGTGGCTGCGGTCCCGGGTCGCGGAGATCCTCGGCCTCCACTACGAGGTGCCCTGGCCGCTGCGCGAGCCGGAGACCGGTCGGCCCCAGCGGGTCTCGCCGCTGCACGAGCGGCTCGCCGCGCGGGGCGCCGTGTTCGGCAGCCGGATGGGCTGGGAGCGGCCGCTCGTCTTCGCGCCCGACCGGCCCCGACGCGGGCGGCGTACACGTGGGGGCGGCCGGACTGGCTGCCCTGGTGCGTGGCGGAGCAGCGGGCCACGCGGGAGCGGGTCGCGGTCTTCGACCAGACGTCGTTCTCGCTGTACGACGTCTCCGGGCCGGACGCGCTCGCGTCGCTGCAGTGGATCTGCGCGGCGGACGTCGACGTGCCGGTCGGCGGCTGCGTCTACACGCCGTTCCTCAACGCGCGCGGGACCTACGAGGCCGACCTGACGGTCACCCGCACCGGCCCGACTCGTTCCTGCTCGTGTCCAGCTCGGCCACGACGATCCGTGACCTCGACTGGATCGACCGCCACCTGGCTCCCGGGCGCGCGGGTGACGGTCCGCGACCGGACCGAGGACCTGTCCGTGATCGGCGTGATGGGACCGCGCTCACGCGACCTGCTCGGCGCGTCGAGCGACGTCGACTGGTCGGACGAGGCGTTCCCGTTCGCGACGAGCCGCTCGGTGCGCGTCGGAGGCGTCGACCTCCGGGCCACCCGGATGACCTACGTCGGCGAGGTCGGCTGGGAGCTGGTCGTGCCGATGGCCGACGCGCCCGCGGTGTACGACGCGCTGCGGTCGGTGGGCGAGGGGATGCTGCCGGGGGGTCTTGCCGACGCCGGCTACCACGCGATCGAGTCGCTGCGCCTGGAGAAGGGCTACCGCGCCTTCGGCCGCGACCTCAACCCGGACCTCACGCCGGTCGAGGCCGGGCTGCTGTTCGCGACCGCCCTGGGCGCGCGGTCGGGCAGCGCCAAGGACTTCCTGGGACGCGACGGCGCTCGCCGCCCACCGCGACCGGCTCGCGGTCCCCGGCGAGCGACGCCGGCTGGTGTCGTTCGTCCTCGACGACCCCGAGCCGATGGTCTGGGGCGGCGAGCTGGTGCTGCGCGACGGTGAGCCGGCGGGACAGGTGACCAGCGCGGCGTACGGCGCCACGGTCGGCGCGTCGGTCGGGCTGGTGCTGCTCCGGACCGACCGGGCGGTGCGGCAGGACGACCTCGACGCGCTCGGCGTTCGAGGTCGACCTCGCCGGGACGGCGCCACCCGGCCCGCCTCTCGCTGGCCGCACCCCTGCGCTGACGAGCCGGCCGTTCGGGCGGGCCGCTGCGGTCACGCGCCGGCGTAGATCTCCCGGATCACGTCCTCGATGTCGGGCTCCTGGATCGACAGGTCCGCGACGTCGTACGCCGACGCCACGGCCGAGACGATCGGGGCCGCGCTCTCGCCCGCGGGGAAGCTGAGCCACTGCCGTGGCCCGTCGACCTTCCGGGTCTCGGCGCCGGCGACCGAGATCGGCGCCACCTCGTCGACCAGGTCGACGACGAGGGTCCGGTGGGAGCCGCCCCGCCGGTGCAGGTCCGGCAGCGGGCCGTCGAACACCGCGGTGCCGTGGTCGATCACGATCACCCGGTCGCAGAGCGCCTCGATGTCCTGGAGGTCGTGCGTGGTGAGCATCAGGGTCGTGCCGCGCTCGGCGTTCAGGGTGCGCAGGAACTCGCGCAGCCGGCCCTTGCTGATCACGTCGAGCCCGATCGTCGGCTCGTCGAGGTAGAGGATCTCGGGGTCGTGCAGCAGCGCCGCGGTGATGTCGCCGCGCATCCGCTGGCCCAGGCTCAGCTGGCGGACGGGGGTGTCGAGCAGGTCGCCGAGGTCGAGCAGCTCGACGTACTCCTGGAGGTTGCGGCGGTGCCGCGCCGGGTCGACGCGGTAGATCTTCTGCAGCAGCTCGAAGCTGTCGCGCAGCGGGAGGTCCCACCACAGGGTGGTGCGCTGACCGAACACGACGCCGATCCGTCGGGCCAGCTCGGTGCGCTGACGGCTGGGCTCGAGACCGGCCACCAGCAGCCGACCCGAGGTCGGCACGAGGATGCCGGTCAGCATCTTGATGGTGGTGGACTTGCCGGCGCCGTTCGGGCCGATGTAGCCGACCATCTCCCCGGCCTCGATCGCGAAGGTCAGGTCGCGCACGGCGTTCACCTCGCTGCGCGTGCGCCGGAAGGTGCCGGCTCGCTTGCGCACCACGAAGGTGCGGGCGAGGTCGTGGACGTCGATCAGGCTCATCGATCCCCTCCCTGCTCCCACGTGGTTGCTCTCCCACGCCGAAGTGGGACTTGTCACCGCCGAAGTGGGACTTCCGCACGCTCGAGGTGTGAGTTCGTCCGGCTCGGTACGCCGGATGAGGGAGGACGAATCGCCACCTCGGGGGCGACAAAGTCCCACTTGGGCGGTGACAAAGTCCCACTTCGGCGGTCATCTCAGCTCCCGGTGGAGGTGTAGTGGCGGACCCCCGTGCGCCAGGCGAGACCCGCGACGGCGAGGGTCAGGACGGCGGCGACGGGGGAGAGGACGGCGAACCAGGAGGGCAGGCCGAACGGGTCGGGGCGGTCGAGGAGGTAGAGGCACGGGTACCAGTTCACGAACGCGAGCGGCACCACGAAGGTCAGCCCCTTGAGCACCTCGCGCGGGAAGATCGTCATCGGGTACTGCGTCATCGTGTTGCCGCCGTAGGTGAAGGCGTTGGCGAACTCGGTGGAGTCGACGGTCCAGAACTGGATGCACGAGAAGGCGACGAACAGCGAGAAGAAGATCAGGCAGGCCGAGACCACCATCAGCGCTGCCAGGCCGACCTTGGGCAGGGTCCAGTCGACCCACCAGGCGCCGTACCCGAAGACCACCAGCGCCTGGCTGATCCGCCCGAGCCGGCGGACCGCGAAGCGGTCCGCGCACACCTGCACGAGCAGCGGGCACCGGCCGGGTCAGCATCGCGTCGAGCGTGCCGGTGCGGACGTGCAGCCCGACCTGCTCGACGCTGCCGATCAGGAGGTCGGCGACCCCGATGCCGATCCCGCTGGCGCCGTACAGCAGCGCGACCTCGCGCAGGCTGAAGCCGCCGAGGGCCGGGATGGAGTGGAACATCAGCCCGAGGCCGACGAAGTCGAGCAGCGTGATCAGGGCGCTGCCGATCGTCAGCGTCCAGAACGAGAGCGGGTAGGCCAGCGAGGAGCGCACCCACATCCGGGCGATCCAGGCGTACTCCTCCGGTGCCGTGCGCAGGTCAGCCACCCTGCACCACCACCTTCCGCGTCGCGGCGCCGAGCATGACGTGGCACAGCGCCAGCAGCACCACGATCCACAGGGCCTGCACCGCGAGGCCGTCGAGGATCGCGGTCCCCGAGCGTTGGCCCAGCCAGATGTCGGCCGGCGTCTGGAGGTACGACGCCCAGGGCAGCGCCAGCGCGATGCTCCGCAGCGGCTCGGGGAAGATCACCAGCGGCAGGGTCATCCCGCTCAGGAAGATCGCCAGCACGCCGGACAGCATCCGCATGCCGGTCTGGTCCAGCAGCCAGAACGCCGAGCAGGCCACCAGGAAGCGGATGCCGAAGCTGGTCACGACCGCCAGGGCGAGGCTCAGCAGGAAGCCGACGGCCGCCGCGGGCGTCGCGGGCATCGCGATGTCGAACAGCAGCAGCCCGAAGATCGTCGGCGCCACCCCGCGCGCCAGGAGGTGGTACGCCGCGCGGCCGAGGTCGCCGGCGAGGTACCAGCCGATCAGGCCCACCGGCCGGTAGAGGTCGATGGCGACGTCGCCGGTGCGGATCCGCTCGGCGAGGTCGTCGGTCGTGCCGCCACCCCAGAGGGCGACGGTCATCAGCAGCGCCTGGCCGAGCCAGACGTAGGTGACCGCGTCGGTGGCGTCGTAGCCCGCCGGCATCGGGCCGCTGGTGCCAGAGCGCGAGGTAGGCGTAGCTGTAGATGACCCCGAACACGGAGTTGGTGAAGACGCCCGCCAGGGTGGCGGTGCGGTAGGTGCTGAAACGACGGAACGACCGCGCGGCGACGGCGGCGTACAGCACGGTGACCTCCCTTCCTTGCCGGACGAGCCCTTCCGAGGCCCGTCGACGCACGCCAAGTGACCCCGCCTCAGGAAGAGGCGGGGGTGTCGGGTCGTGCGCGCTGTGCGGTTGTGGGCCGCCCAGTCTGGCTGACGTGGTCGGGCTTGTCGAGGCCAGACCGGGCGGCGAGGAGGGTCAGTGCTGGTAGGTGCCGGTGATGATCGCGCGGCCGGCGGTGTTGAAGACCAGGTTGAAGCTGAGGACGGCGTTCGACACGGAGTCGTCGACGCCCAGGCTCTCCTGGGTCACCGCGTGCACGACGAAGAAGTAGCGGTGCACCTGGTCGCCCTCCGGTGGAGCCGCGCCCATGAAGCCGCGCACGCCGCCGTCGTTGACGAGCATGAAGGCGTTGCCCGGCAGGGTCGCGCCCTCGGCGCCGGCCCCGGCGTCGAGCGAGGTCACGTCGGCGGGCAGGTCGACGAGCGACCAGTGCCAGAACCCGTTCGGCGTGGGCGCGTCGGGGTCGTAGCAGGTGACGGTGTAGCTCTGCGTGCCCTCCGGTGCGCCGCTCCACGACAGCTGCGGCGACCGTGTCGCCGAACTCCGCCACCTGGTCGTCCTTGAGCGGCTGGCCGTCGGTGACGTCGTCGCTGGTGACGGTGAACGAGGGGACCTTCGGGAGAAGCTCGTAGGGGTCGGGCTTCACGGGACGGTCGAGGCTCATCTGCTCTCCTGACTGGCGGACGTGGGGAACCTTCGCACCGACCTGGACCACTGCGGTCGAACCTAGCGCTCGGACAGTGCCGGTCTCGAGGACGTCGGTCGATCGGCCCGTCCGAGACTCGGACGCGGGGCGCGCCGACCCCAGCGGATGATGAGGACATGGACGACCACCCGCCCTACCCCTCGGGTCTGCGGCTCGCGGGCCGCCGGGTCGTGGTCGTCGGGGGCGGACAGGTGGCGCAGCGCCGGATCCCCGGCCTGCTCGCCGCCGGTGCCGACGTCGTGGTCGTCTCGCCGCGGATCACCCCGGCGATCGAGGGCCAGGTGCTGGCCGGCGAGGTGCGCTGGGTCGAGCGCGGGTTCGCCGACGACGACCTCGCGGACACCTGGTACGTCATCGCCGCTACCGACGACCCGTCCGTCAACGAGCAGGTGAGCAAGGCGGCCGAGCTGGGTCGGGTCTTCTGCGTGCGCTCCGACGACGGCACCAGTGCGACGGCGTGGACCCCGGCCACCGGACGGTACGACGGGCTGACCGTCGCCGTGCTCGGCCGGCGAGAGCCACGGCGTACGGCGGCGGTCCGCGACGCGATCGTGACCGGCCTCCACGAGGGCACGATCGCCGCCGAGCGAACGCCGACCCTCGGTGCCCGGCGTGACCCTGGTCGGCGGCGGTCCAGGGCATCCCGAGCTGATCTCGGTGGCCGGCCGCAAGGCGCTGATGGAGGCCGACGTCGTGGTCGCCGACCGGCTGGCGCCGCGCGAGCTCCTCGGCGACCTGCCTGCCACGACCGAGGTGGTCGACGTCGCCAAGCTGCCCCGCGGCAACGCGGCGCGTCAGGAGGAGATCAACCGGCTGATCGTCGAGCGGGCGCTCGCCGGGCAGCGGGTCGTGCGGTTCAAGGGCGGCGACAGCTTCGTGTTCGGGCGCGGGTTCGAGGAGGTCGAGGCGTGCCGCGAGGCCGGCGTCGCCGTGCAGGTGATCCCCGGGCTGTCGAGCCCGCTGGCAGTACCCGCGGTGGCCGGCATCCCGGTCACCCACCGCCAGGTCGCGCACGACTTCACCGTGGCGTCGGGCCACGTGCCGCCCGGACATCCCGACTCCCTGGTCGACTGGGACGCCCTGGCCCGGCTACGGGGCACGCTGCTGCTGATGATGGCGGTCGAGAACGCCCCCGCGATCGCGCAGCGACTGCGTGGCGTCGGGTCGTGACGCCGCGACCCCGGTCGCCGTCGTCCGCGACGGCTCGATGCCCGGCGAGCAGACGGTGCTCACCACGCTCGGTGGGCTCGGCGACGACCTCGACCGGCACGGCGTACGCCCGCCGGCGATCATCGTGGTGGGCGAGGTCGTCGCCGTCGCCCACCCCGACACTTCGCCGGTCGAGCGGAGTCGAGACCATAGGCACATGGCAGAGCTGATCGAGGTCACCGACCCCGCTGACCCGCGGCTCGCCGACTACCGCGACCTGCGCGACGTGCAGCTGCGCACGCACCTCGAGGCCGAGCACGGCCTCTTCCTGGCGGAGGGCGAGAAGGTCGTCCGCCGCGCCGTCGAGGCCGGGTTCACGCCGCGGTCGTTCCTGATGGCACCGCGCTGGCTCGACGGACTCGCCGACGTGCTCTCCGCGGGTGACGCACCGTGCTACGTCGTCAGCGAGGCCCTGGCCGAGGAGGTCACCGGCTTCCACGTCCACCGCGGCGCCCTGGCCTCGCTCGAACGGCGTCCGCTGCCGGGCCTCGACGAGGTCCTCGACGGCGCTCGCCACGTGCTCGTGCTGGAGGACGTCGTCGACCACACGAACGTCGGCGCGATCTTCCGCTGCGGGCGCCGCGTTCGGCTTCGACGCCGTCCTCCTCGCACCGCGCTGCGCCGACCCGCTCTACCGCCGGTCGATCAAGGTCGGCATGGGTGCGGTCTTCTCGACGCCGTGGACCCGCCTCCCGGACTGGTACGACGCCCTCCCCGCCCTGTCCGCGCGCGGCTTCACGACGGTGGCCCTGACCCTGGCCGACGACGCCTCGCCGATCGAGGAGACGGTGGCCGGCCTCGACCGCGTCGCCCTCGTGCTCGGCTCCGAGGGCCACGGACTCTCGCCGCGCTGGGAGCAGGCGGCGGACCGCCGGGCCGTCATCCCGATGCGCGACGGCATCGACTCGCTCGAACGTCGCCGCCGCGACCGCCGTGGCCTGCTACGTCACCGCCCGGCGCGGCTGACGACCTGACCGGTCGCTCTCGGACGTGCTCATCCTTTGGGGTGTGAGAACAGGTCCGAGCCCGTGGTTCGGTGGAGCCCTCGGCGGCGACGGCACTGCCCTGATCCGGAAGGACCTCCATGAGCGGCACCACCACCCAGGACCCTGAGGCGGGCTCAGGCTCCTCCCTGCGGCGCGATGTCGGCCTGATCGGCCTGCTCTTCGCGAGTGTCGGCTCCATCATCGGCTCCGGCTGGCTGTTCGGCGCCATGAACGCCGCCATCATCGCCGGACCGGCAGCGATCCTCTCGTGGGCCATCGGCATGGTGATGATCCTGCTGATCGCCTTGACCTTCGCCGAGCTCGGTACCGTCTTCCCGGTCTCCGGCGGCGTCGTGCGCTTCCCCCACATCGCCTTCGGCTCCTTCTCCAGCTACATCTCGGGCTGGATCCTCTGGATCGCCTGCGCCACCGTCGCCCCGATCGAGGTCGAGGGAGCCCTGCAGTACGCGACCAAGTACGCCGACTTCACCACCAAGCACACCGTCGACGGTGAGGTGGTGCACACGCTGACGGCGCTCGGCTACGTCTCGGCGGTGATCCTGATGGCGTTGTTCGTGGTGATCAACTACTTCGGCGTCGCCTGGTTCGCCAAGGTGAACACCGTGCTGGTCTGGTGGAAGCTGGCGATCATCTCCGTGGTGATCATCGCCTTCTTGCTCACCCAGTTCCACGGATCCAACTTCACCTCGCCAGGGTTTCGCACCGAACGGCGCCGAGGGCGTCTTCACCGCGATCGCCACGTCCGGGATCGTGTTCTCGTTCCTCGGCTTCCGCAGGGGATCGAGCTCGCCGGTGAGACCTCCAACCCGCGCAAGTACGTGCCGATCGCGGTGATCGGCTCCGTCCTCCTGACCGGGGTGATCTACATCGGGCTGCAGGTCGCCTTCATCGGCGCCCTGAACCCGAAGGACTCTCGCCGATGGCTGGGGCACCCTCGGGTTCACCAACGACTTCGGGCCCTTGGCGGCGGTCTCGTCGGCACTCGGCCTCGGCTGGCTGGCCACGTCTGCTGTACGCCGACGCCATCATCTCGCCCGCCGACACCGGCCTGATCTACACCACGGTCACCTCGCGCGTCTCGTACGCCATGGGCCGCAACGGCAACGCCCCCAGACCAGCTTGCCACGCACGAACAAGAACGGCGTACCCGTCGTCGGCCTGGTGGTGGCCTTCGTGCTCGGGCTGATCGTGTTCCTGCCGTTCCCCAGCTGGCAGCAGCTGGTCGGGTTCATCACCTCCGCGACCGTGCTCTCGTTCGCGGCCGGCCGCTGGTCGCTGGCCGCGCTGCGGCGTACGGATCCGTCCATGGAGCGCCCCTTCCGGGTGCCCGGCGGCGACGTGATTCCGCTGCTGGCGTTCATGTCGTCGAACCTGATCGTGGTCTGGGCCGGGTGGACGGTGAACTGGAAGCTCTTCGTCACCGTGCTGCTCGGGCTGGCCCTGCTCGCGGTCCAGGAGACGATTCGCAAGCGCAACCCTCCGCTCGAGCTCAGGTCGGGCATGTGGATGGTCGCCTGGCTGGCGGGCCTCACCGTGCTCTCGTTCTTCGCGGGTGACCTCGACGACGATGCCCGGATGGGGTTCTGGACGGGCGCCGCCCTGACGGCGATCTTCAGTGTCGCGATCTACTACTTCGCGATCGGCTCCCGGCTCCCGGAGGACACGATGCACGAGCACATGGAGGAGATCAGGAAGGAAGCCGCGATGGAGGAAGACGCGGTCGGGTCAATCGACTGAGGCCGGCGACGCGGGCCAGTCGTCGGGATACCGGTCGGCGGCCTTCTCGTGGTTCTTCTGCAGCTTCTTGCGCATGCGGGTCGAGAGCCGGTCGCCGAAGACCGTGCCGACGGTGTGGTCGGTCTCGTGCTGGAGACACCGTGCCAGCATGCCCTCGCCGCTGAAGGTCACCGGCGCCCCGTCGAGCCCGGTGCCGGTCACGGTGGCGGTGTCCGGACGCGCCAGTGCCACGTACCCACCGGGGAGGGAGAGACAGCCCTCCTCCTCCTCGTCCAGCTTCCGGTCGCGGCCCTCGGGCAGGGTGACCTCGGGGTTGCAGACCACGCCGACCGTCCGCTCGCCCGACGAGTCGTGGCAGTCGAAGACGAAGACCCGTTGGTCGACACCGATCTGGCACGCCGCCAGCCCGACCCCGTCGGCGGCGTACATCGTCGCGGTCAGGTCGGCGACCAGCGACCGCAGCTCGCCGTCGTACGTCGTGACGTCGGCCTGCCGACGGTGCATCACCGGCGCACCCCAGCGGACGACCGTCCTGACGGTGCCGCCGTCCGGCAGGGCGCCGTACGGCGCGTGCGCGGACGGGCTGGGGTCGAGCGGCATGCGGAGATCCTAGAGATCGGTGCGCACACGCTTGTGACCGGGAGCACCCGCGTCGCGGTGGCCGCCAAATGTAACTCCGAGTTACATTTGGCCCATGCTCCTCCACAAGAACCTGCGTCCAGGAGGGCGGCACGGCATCGCCCGCGGCGAGTCCCGCGACCCGATCGGCTACGCCGTGGCCGCGATGAACCGGCTGGCGCAGAGCGACCTGCTCGACCGGGTCGGACTGCGCAAGCAGGCCGAGCAGGCCGTCTTCACCGTGACGCGCGGGGGCTTCCGGACGGCCACCACGGCGGGCCGCGCCTTCGCCCGAGCCGGGAGGCGTGGCCGCGCCGGGCAGCGGGCCGCGACCGCCACGCCTCGGGGGTCTTCGACCTGACCCCCACCGAGGACGAGCAGCTGCTGGTCGACGTCGTCACCGAGCTCGCCACCGAGGTGCTCCGCCCCGCGGCCGCCGAGGCCGACGCGGCGTGCGCGGCGCCCCCGGCCGTGCTGAAGGCCGGACAGGACGTCGGTCTGCCGCTGCTCGGCGTGCCCGAGTCGCTGGGCGGCATCTCCGAGGAGCGCGCCGTCATGGCGGGCGCCCTGGTGGCGGAGGCGCTGGCCCGGGGCGACCTCGGCCTCGCCGTCGCGTCGCTGGCTCCCGGTGCCGTCGCCACCGCCCTCTCCACGTGGGGCACCGACGAGCAGCAGCAGACCTACCTGCCGGCGTTCACCGGTGACGACGTGGCGCCGGCCGCGCTCGCCCTCACCGAGCCGCGCCCGCTCTACGACGTCCTCGCGCCACGGACCACCGCGACCCTCGACGGCGACGAGCTCGTCCTCGACGGCGTGAAGTCGATGGTGCCGCGCGGCGCCGACGCCGAGCTGTTCGTCGTCGGTGCCCGCCTCGACGGCGCCAACGTGCTCGTCATCGTCGAGGCGGGGTCGGACGGTCTGTCGGTCGAGGCCGACCCGGCCATGGGCGTCCGCGCCGCGTCCCTCACCACGCTGACGCTCGAGGGCGTCCGCGTGCCGGCGAGCCAGGTGCTCGGCGCGGCCGACGGCACGACGTACGCCGAGTGCGTGCGCCTCTCGCGGATCGCCTGGTGCGCGCTGTCGGTCGGGGTGGGCCAGGCGGTCCTCGACTACGTCACGCCGTACGTGAAGGAGCGCCACGCGTTCGGCGAGCCGATCGCCCACCGGCAGTCGGTGGCGTTCATGGTCGCCGACATCGCCATCGAGCTGCAGGCGATGCGGCTGCTCACCTGGAAGGCCGCCTCCCGCGCCGCCGCCGGGAAGGACGTCGCGCCGCGACGTCGCCCTGGCCCGCACGCTGTGCTCCGAGAAGGGGATGCGGATCGGTCTGGACGGCGTCCAGCTGCTCGGCGGCCACGGCTTCGTCAAGGAGCACCCGGTGGAGCGGTGGTACCGCGACCTCCGGGCCATCTCGATCATGGAAGGCGGGGTGCTCGTCTGATGCCCATCTCCCTCGACGACCCCCGGAAGCTCGTCCAGCTGCGCGACCAGGCCCACCAGGTCGCGATGAACATGCTCCGGCCGATCAGCCGGAAGTACGACCGCGCGGAGCACGAGTACCCGCAGGAGCTCGACCTGCTCGCCTCCATGATCGACGGGCTCTCCGAGTCGGGTGCGAGCTCGGGCGCCGGCGCGTCCGGGGTCAAGCGCGACGACACCCGTGACGACGACGGCTCGGTGAGGAACGGCACCAACCTCGCCTCGGTGCTCGGGATCGCCGAGATGTGCTGGGGCGACGTCGGGCTGCTGCTGTCGCTGCCGCGGCAGGGTCTCGGCAACTCTGCGATCGCCTCGGTCGCGAACGCCGAGCAGCAGGAACGGTTCGGCGACGTGTGGGCGTCGATGGCGATCACCGAGCCGGACACCGGTTCCGACTCCGCCAACATCCGCACCACCGCCGTCCTCGACGGCGACGCCTACGTCCTCAACGGGGAGAAGATCTTCGTGACGTCCGGCGAGCGCTCCGACGCCGTGGTCGTCTGGGCCACCCTCGACAAGGACCAGGGACGAGCGGCGATCAAGTCGTTCGTCGTCCCGAAGGGGACGCCGGGCATGACCGTCGAGCGACTCGAGCACAAGCTCGGGATCAAGGCGTCCGACACCGCGACGATCCGCTTCGAGGACTGCCGCGTCCCGGCCGAGAACCTGCTGGGCTCGCCCGACGTCGACACCAGCCAGGGCTTCGCCGGCGCGATGGCGACGTTCGACAACACCCGCCCGCTGGTCGCGGCGATGGCGGTGGGCTGCGCCCAGGCGGCGCTCGACCTCACCCGTGACCTCCTGGCGGAGGCCGGCGTCGAGATCGACTACGACCGACCGGCGATCGTGCAGAGTGCGGCGGCGGCGAAGTTCCTCCAGATGGAGGCCGACTGGGAGGCCGCGCGTCTGCTGATGCTCCAGGCCGCCTGGCTCGCCGACAACCGCAAGGCCAACGCGATGGAGGCCTCGATGGCCAAGGCCAAGGCCGGTCGCACGGCCTCCGACGTCACGCTGTCGTGCGTCGAGCTGTGCGGCTCGGTCGGCTACAGCGAGGGCGAGCTGCTCGAGAAGTGGGCCCGCGACTCGAAGATCCTCGACATCTTCGAGGGCACCCAGCAGATCCAGCAGCTGATCGTCGCCCGCCGGGTGCTGGGGCTGTCCAGCGCCGAGCTCAAGTAGCTCACGCGTTCAGCCCGGCCAGTGCGGCGACGCTCCTCCGGGGACGTCGAGCCCGCGGACGCCGACGAACACCGTGCTCACACCGAGCGACCGGAGCTCGGCGTAGCGCTCGCGATGCTGGTCGACCGTCCCGGCATGCGTACGCCGCGCGAAGGCCGCGGCCGCAGTCCGACCTCGCAGCCGCTCGACGCGAGCCCACGCATCCTCGCGGTCCCGGCCGATGACCGGCAGGTCGAGCACGGTGACGGCGACGTCGTCGCGCGTCCGGCCGGCGGCGGCCAGGTGCCGGTCGAGCACGGCGAGCTTGTGGGTCAGTACCTCGACGTCCGACGGCAGGTTGCAGGCGTCCCCGAGCCGGGCGGCGATGTCCAGCGTGCGCCGCTCGCCGTTGCCGCCGACGACGACCGGGATGTCGTGGGCCGGCCGGGGGTACGACGTCGTCTCGGGCAGGCTGACCCGCGCGCCGGCGTACTCCTTGGTGCCGGCCGCCCAGAGGGCGCGGCAGGTCTCGATCGTCGACTCCAGCAGGTCGAGCCGCTCGCGCGCCGGCGGGAACGGCAGCCCGTACGCCGCGTGCTCGCGCTCCCACCAACCGGCACCGACGCCGAGGAACGCCCGGCCGCCCGACAGGGCGTCGAGGGTGGCCGCCGCCTTGGCCGTGATGCCGGCCGGTCGGAACGTCACCGGCGTGCACAGGGTGCCGAGCTCGAGCCGGGTGTCGAGACCCGCGACCAGGCCGAGGGTCACCCACGGCTCCGGGATCGGCTGCCACGCGGAGTCGACCTGGGGGATCTGGATCAGGTGGTCCATCAGCGCGAGCCCGCTGAAGCCGGCCTGGTCCGCGGCGAGGGCCATGTCGCGCACCCACGCGCCGGGGTCCTCGCCCCAGGGGAACCGGGACAGCTGGAGGACCACCTTCACCCCGTGGCCGGCCGTGGGTGTTGCGGATTGGTCCCAAACCGCAGTCTTGGAACGTTCCACACTGCGGTTTGGGACCAAACCGCGTGGTTCGCCGCTCCCGGAGACGACCTCGACGTGGTCCCATCCCTCCGCGTCGAGGACGTCGCGGACCGCCGAGGCGCGGCGTACCTGATCGGCCAGAACCGGGGCCGGCACCGGCCGGTCGCGGCGCGCGTTGCGACGCCGGCACTCGTCACCGGGCGTGTCGACGAGGACCACGACGGCGGGCAGCCCGGCGGCGCGGGCGGCGTCGCGCCAGGCGAGGCGACGGTCGACATCGAGGCCGAGGGTGTCGATGACGGTGGTCAGGCCGCGGGAGAGGCGGGCGCCGACGATGCGCTCGAGCAGGTCGAACGCGTCGGCCGAGGCGTCGAGGTCCGCCGGGCCGGAGCCGACGACGCCGCGCAGGTCGTCGGAGGAGACGACTTCCGCGCGGCGGTAGTGGTCGAGCGCCCACGTGGACTTGCCCGACCCCGCAGCGCCGATGAGGACGACGACTGCGGGATCGGGCAAGGGCACGATCGGGATTGTGGCAGGGGCTGCCGTTCTGACGCGTCAGCCGGCGTTCTTGAACGGGTCGTGGGTGGCGAGGGCGCGCTCCAGACGGGCCTGGTCGAGCCGGCGGAAGACGATCTGGTCCTCCTGGGCATCACGCACGCACTTGGCGAGTGTGAAGCTCGAGGTCGTCAGGAACATGGTGCCGAGGGCGAGGAAGCCCTTCACCCAGGAGTCGGCGGGCAGGTAGTAGATGGCGGCGAGCATCGTGAAGAGCGCGACGCCGAACGAGGCGGCGGCCTGCAGGTAGAAGGCGTTGGTGTTCTTGGCGGTGGTGTCGCTGGTGGTCGTCATGGCTCAAGGTTCGCCTTCGGCGCGGTGGTAGCGGATCCGCCCGGATACCTGGTCACCTCTGAGTACGCGCACTCGATCTGCACCCCGTCCGAGTGGTTCTAGGTGCTCAGGACGCTCTCGAGCCGGGCCGCGTCGCCGGGCGTCACCACGAGGTACGCCGGGTGGTCGAGGTCGGCGTCGGCGAAGGCCCGGGTGACCGCCGACTGCACCTGCTCGATCTCCCGTCGGCGCACCAGGGCGACGGCCGAGCCGCCGAAACCGCCACCGGTCATCCGCGCCCCGAGGGCACCTGCGGACCGGGCACTCTCGACGGCGAGGTCCAGCTCCCGACAGGAGATCTCGAAGTCGTCACGCATCGAGGTGTGGGAGGAGTCCAGCACCTCGGCGAGGGCTTCCCAGCTGCGGTCGCCGATCGCGCCGACGGCGGCGAGCACCCGGACGTTCTCCGAGACGATGTGACGGGCCCGGCGGCGGAGGACCGGGTCCTCGAGCGACTCGACCCGGGCCGGGTCGGCCTCGCGCAGGCTGCCCACCCCGAGCGCGCGCGCAGCTGCGGCGCTCTCGGTGCGCCGGTTGCCGTACGAGCCGTCGGTGAGCACGTGGCTGACCCGGGTGTCGATGACCAGGAGCGTCAACCCGGCGTCGTCGAGGGGGAGCTCGACGGGAGTGGCGCTGCCGTCGGAGAAGTCCAGCAGGAGCGCATGGCCCGGCTCGGCCAGCATCGCCACGGTCTGGTCCATGCCGCCGGTGGGGGCGCCGACGTAGTCGTTCTCCGCGCGGATGCAGGCCGTGGCCAGCTGCCGGCGTACGGCGCGGTCGGCCAGGTCGAGACCCAGCAGGCCGGCCAGGACCGTGGCCACCGAGCACTCGAGTGCGGCCGAGCTGGAGAGACCGGCGCCGAGCGGGACGTCGGAGTCGATGGTGGCGTCGAAGCCGGGCACCTCGTGCCCGTCGTCGCGCATCGCCTGCACCACGCCCGCGACGTACGCCGCCCAGCCCTCGGGGCGGTCCTCGACCGAGCCCTCCCAGACGTCGTCCTCCTGCGCGCTGGACAGGCTCAGCCTGTCGTCGGTGCGGGGGACGAGGGAGACGGTGGTGCGCTGGGGGAGTGCGAGCGGAAGACAGAGGCCACCGTTGTAGTCCGTGTGCTCGCCGATCAGGTTGACCCGGCCGGGAGCCGAGGCGACGAGCGCTGACATGGGCCGCAGCCTAGTGCTGAGCAGCCCTAGCGACGGGTGCTGTTGGCGGTGCGGCCCTTGACGACACCGACGAAGGCCTGGGTCGTGTCGTCGTCGCGATCGCGCCGCCAGACCAGGGCGATCGTGGTCGGCGGCAGATCGGTGACCTCGCGGTGGACGACGTCCTTGCGCTGGAACAACCGGGCCACCGACATCGGCACGACCACGATGCCCGTCCCCGCGGCGACCGTCTCGATGGCCTCACGCTCGGACATCACCGGCCACCTCAGCTGGTCCACCTCGGGGCGCCAGCCGGAGTGGTGGGGCCGGACCAGCTGCTCGTCGACCAGGTCCGCCACCGTGACCGTCTCCGCCGCCGACACCAGGTGCTCGTGCCCCGCCACGACCACCGGCTGCTCGTCGTAGAGGCGGACGCAGTGCAGGTCGTCGGTGTCGACCGGCAGCCGGACCAGCGCCATGTCGACCTCTCCCCGGCGTACGACGCCCTCCTGGTCGACCTCGTCGACCGGGACCAGCTCCAGGCGACCGCGTCGCTGCTCGCGCCAGGCACGAGCCCACTTGTCCGGGGTCGTGCCGGTCACGAACGCGACGCGGAGCGGCTCGGTCATGGACACACGGTAGGGGCGTCGGCTGACGTCAGCCGAGGCCAGCCACCCACTCGGCCAGGGTCACGACGTCCGCCTGCCGCGGGAAGACCCGCTCGGTCAGCACGCGGTGGACCTCCGGGTCGCGGTCGGAGCAGGCGTCGGCGAGGACGGTGAGGCCGTAGTCGCGATCGGCCGCCTCGCGCAGCGTGGACAGCACGACACCGCTGGTCGCGATGCCGGACAGGACCAGGTGGTCGACCCCGGCCGCGCGCAGCACGACGTCGAGGTCACTGCCGGTGAACGCACTGACCCGACGCTTGACCACGACCAGCTCCGCGGCTCGCGGCTCGAGCTCACCGACGACCTGGGTGCCCGGCTCCGTCTCACCCATCCCCGGCCGATCCGCGAGCGTCGCGAAGGTCTTGTTCCGTGGGTTCGCCTCTGGTGCTCCTGCCCGGAACCCCACCCGGACGAACACGACCGGAACGTCGTGCGTGCGGGCCGCCTCGAGCGCCGTACGCGCGGCGTCGAGCACCTCGGGCGTTCCGAGCTGCTCGACGACGCCGACCTGGAAGTCCATCAACAGCAGAGCAGCAGACAACCGGACCTCCGGTGGGTGACGAGGACGGAACCTCGTCACCCTACGCGGAGGCGGTCTCCGGTCAGGGCTTGGGCAGCGTGATCGTCACCCGGCGATTGGCGACCTGGCCCGCCTTCGTGGCGTTGGAGGCGATCGGGTCGGCCTCCCCGTGACCGATCGAGGTGATGGTCACGGGAGCGCCCACCAGCTGGGATCCCAGGTAGTTCGAGACCGCGGTGGCCCGGCGCTGCGAGAGCACCAGGCCGTAGGCGGCGGACCCGATGCTGTCGGTGTACCCGTCGACGTAGATCGTCCCTTTCAGGCCGGCGTTGCGGACCTGCTGCGCGACCTGGTCGATCGCAGTCCGCGCTTCGGGCGACAGGGTCGAGCTGTTGAAGCCGAAGGCGAGGTCCGACTTCAGGGTCACGTTCGGCTTGCGGGTCGGCGCGTTGCTCGGGCTGCCCTGGATGACGGTCGGCGCCTTGGACGACGACGGCGAGGCGGACGGTGAGGTCGACGGAGACGTCGACGGCTGTACGTCGTTCGTCTGGGTGGTCGGCGGTGGCGTCGCCTGGGTGCCGGCGTCCCTGCCCTGCACGATCCACCAGCCACCGGCCGCGATCACCGCGAGCAGGAGGAGAACGGGCACGAGCCGCCGGCGTCGACGACGCGGCGGCTCCTCGTCGGCGATCGCCGGCTCCGGATCGGCCGGGACCGGCGGCGCGAGCCTGAGCTCCGGCCGGGCCAGCGTGTGCGTCGTGAAGCCGGCCCCCACCGGCGCGATGAAGGCCGACTGGATCTCACTCAATGACATCTCGAACGGGTCGACACGCAGGCCGAGCGCTCGCTTGAGGAGCGCCGCCGGGAAGCTCAGGCTGATGTCGTGGACCTGGAGGTCGTCGTGGCGGACCGTGACCCGCACCGGCAGGTTCAGCCGGCTCGGAGGCAGGATCTCCTCCGGTGTGCTCTGCCACAGGGCCACCACGTTGCGGTGCTCGGTGACCGGCTCGTCCCACATCGGGTGGACGAGCGACTTCCCGACCTCGGGCTCCTCCGCGGACGGCTCGGACGCCACGGTCTCGGGCTCGTCGAGAGCGGCGATCTCGTCGAACAGCTCGTCCTGGACCCGAGCCTCGTCGATGACGAGGCCGAAGCCGACGTGCCGCGTCCGGGACTCGAAGGTCAGGCCCGGGAAGCGGGCACGTACCTGTGCGAGCATCTCGAGGATCTCGTCGCGGCCTCGGCACGACCACGCCATGTTGTCCGCCGACACCGTCGTGGTGTCGCTGCAGACCGCGAGCACCCCGAGCTCGTCGCCGGCGCCCAAGGCGTCGAGCAACCGGATCGCCGGACTCTCGCCGGGCGACTCCTGATCTCGTCGTACGTGTCGAGCCACGTCGTCAGTCTCTTCCAACGGCGTTGCGAGCGCGCGTCCCCCCATGGTGCATCCCCCTTGCGAACGTTCCCCCGAACGTTCCCCCGGAGCCAGAGTGACGGGCAGTCCCCCCGAGCACAATGACCCACACCGTCCCCGGGTCACTTGTGTGACCTGTGTGACGGGTGATGAGCAAAATCTGCCGTGGGGCCTTCATCCACGACCGAACGGGTGGTGCTGCTCCCGTTCGGGGCCAGGGTCTCCCGCCCGATCGCACCGCTCCCAGGGACCTTGGTCCCGAGCAGGGGGTCCGACGGGGCTCTCCTCAGCCGGCGCGCCGGCGGGCCTGACCCCGGGACCGCACGACGACGTACGCCGAGGGGTGCGCACCGCCCGTGGCGAAGGTGACCTCCTTGATGACGCGGAGTCCGCGCGTGCGCTGGACCGACTCCACGAGCAGCCGCTTGTCCTCGGTCAGCAGCACTGCCCGGCCGTCTCCGGCCAGCACGCGGTCCAGCTCGCGCAGGAACGACGGGTAGAGCGCCTGATTCGCGCCGTGGGACCCGACCCGTTTGCCGAAGGGCAGGTTCGCGATCACCCGCTGGACCCGCCCGGACCCGACCGGCAGCCTGGTGGCGTCCCCGCGGACGGCCTGGAGCCGCGTCTGCCGATGGAGGCCGTTGGCCCGGGCCGCGCGCACCGCATCGCGGTTGAGGTCGACACCGAGCAGAAGGCCCGGTGAGGCCATCTCGTGCGCGAGGAGCAGGTTGGTCCCGGCACCGCAGAACGGGTCGAGCACGCCCGCGCCGTCGGGGATCTTCGCCAGCCGGACGAGCGAGGCAGCGAGCACCGGCGTGGTGGAGGCGGGCAGACGTTCGAGCTGTCCGTGCCGGCGGGTCAGGTGCAGGTCGCCGAGGGTGGCCACCAGGTGACCGTCGACCAGCTCGACGTTCACCTGCCAGTCCCCGGGCGAGTTCCGCCAGCCCCAGGACTCGATCAGCTGGTCACGGGCGGCCCACCGGACCTCGCCCAGGTCGCCGACGCGGAAGGTGACCGCGGACCCTCCGAGTGCCGACAGCGCGCCCACGTCGAGCGACCGGCGTAGCCGCTCGGCGAGGAGCCCGCCCGAGAGGTCGCCGTCGCCGACCTCGCCGAGGTCGACCGCGGCCTCGGAGAAGAAGTGGAGGGGACGCAGGTCCGACAACGGGCCGTTCAGCTCGACCGTCACCCGGTCGGGATGGCGTCGGACCACGTCGATCCCCACCGCACCGGCGGCCGCCACGTCACGGAGCTCGTCGGCGAGGTAGTCGACGGCGCCTCGCAGCGACCGCAGCACGAGGCGGTCGGTGACCGGGCGGTCCCAGTCGAGGGCCGGGCCGGCGGGGGATTCGGCCATCGTCCGGCTGTCCTTGCAGGAGAGAGAGTGTCCGAGGGGGGACTTGAACCCCCACGCCCTAATACGGGCACTAGCACCTCAAGCTAGCGCGTCTGCCAATTCCGCCACCCGGACGAGTGCGGAGGGAACTCTAGCAACCGGGGACCCCGATCCTCACATCGGCAAGAGGCTCCCGAGGCGGTCGTGGTGTCAGGATGGGTGCCATGGCAGAGCGACCGCGAGCACCGACCCGGCAACGACGGCGTACGAGCCCTCCTACGAGCCCGGCGGCGAGGTCGTCGACCTGTGCCGCGACCTGATCCGGATCGACACCACGAACTACGGAGACGACTCCGGGCCGGGGGAGCGCAAGGCGGCCGAGCACGTCGCGACCCTGCTCGACGAGGTCGGGATCGAGTCGGAGCTGTTCGAGCTCGAGTCGGGCCGGACGTCGCTGGTCGCGCAGTGGGGCGGTACGCCGGGCGGCGAGGGCGCGCTGCTGCTGCACGGCCACCTCGACGTGGTCCCTGCGGCGGCCGAGGACTGGCAGGTCGACCCGTTCTCCGGTGAGATCCAGGACGGCTACGTGTGGGGTCGCGGTGCGGTCGACATGAAGGACTTCGACGCCATGCTGCTCTCCGTCGTGCGCGCCCGCACCCGTGCGGGGGCCGTCCCGGAGCGGCCGGTCGTGCTGTGCTTCACCGCCGACGAGGAGGCGGGCGGCCATCACGGCGCCCAGGTGCTGGTGGAGCACCACCGCGAGCACCTCGCCCACTGCACCGAGGCGGTGGGCGAGGTCGGCGGCTTCAGCACGACGATCCGCGGACAGCGGCTCTACCTCGTCGAGGCCGCCGAGAAGGGCATGGCCTGGATGAAGCTGACCGCCCGCGGTCGTGCCGGCCACGGCTCGATGATCAACGACGACAACGCGGTCACGCGCCTCACCGCTGCCGTGGCCGCGGATCGGCGCGCACGAGTGGCCGGTGCGGCTGACGCCGACGATGCAGACGCTGCTGGCCGCCGTCGGCGAGATCGCGGGCACCGAGGCGACCCCGAGAACGCCGAGACGCTGGTCGAGGAGTTCGGCGAGGCCGCACGGATGATGGGAGCGGTCATCCGCAACACCGCCAACCCGACCATGCTCCAGCGCCGGCTACAAGGTGAACGTGATCCCGACCGAGGCCACCGCCCACGTCGACGGGCGTTTCCTGCCGGGCTACGAGGACGAGTTCTTCGACACCATCGCCGAGCTCTGCGGAGACGGGCATCGAGCGGTCCTTCCTCTCCCACCAGCAGCCCTGGGAGACGCCGTACGACGGTGACCTCGTCGACGCGATGACCCGGTGCCTGCTCGCCGAGGACCCCGAGGCCACGGTCGCGCCGTACCTGATGAGCGGAGGGCACCGACGCCAAGCACTTCAACAAGCTCGGTCTCCGGAGCTACGGCTTCACGCCGCTGCGACTGCCCGCCGACCTCGACTTCACCGCCCTCTTCCACGGCGTCGACGAGCGGGTGCCGGTGGACGCTCTGGAGTTCGGGGCGCGGGTGCTCGACCGGTTCCTCGAGGAGATCTGACCGCTCAGTACAGGGTCGGCCGCATCCGGATGATCTTGCGGCGCAGGATGACGCGTCGGGTGCCGTCGGCCGCGATCCGCACCCGGTCCAGCTCCCAGCCGCCGTGCTCGGCGCGCTCGACCAGCATCTTGGTGACGACGTTGCGCGAGAAGTCGCGGGCGATCGTGAGCTTCTCGAACTCCCACTCCACCCCGCGCGAGGGCGGACGCGCCATCCCGGACGGTGCCTGGGCGGTGGACACCGGTCAGTCCTCCGAGACGTCGTCGAGGGCGGCGACGATCTCCGGCGGCAGGGTCAGCTCCTCGACGCCGAGGGCGCCGAGGAGCTGCTTGGCGGTGCGGGCCCCGACGATGGGGCGGTCACGCCGGGGCGGTCGCGCACCCACGCCAGAGCGACCTCGGTCATCGACCAGCCCAGCCCGTCGGCGGCCTTCGCGACCGCCTCGATGACCGACTGGCAGCGTGCGTCGAGGTAGCGCTCGATGATCCGCCCGAACGACTCCGAGGCGCCGCGCGAGTCCGAGGGGATGCCGTTGCGGTACTTGCCGGTGAGGACACCGTGGCCGAGCGGCGACCAGGGCAGGATGCCGAGCCCCAGCGCCTCGGCGGCCGGCACGACGTCCGCCTCGATCCGCCGGTTGACCAGGGAGTACTCCATCTGGGTGGACGCCAGCGTCGCCCGACCCGGGCACGGCCCGCTGCCAGGTCGCGGCCTGCGCGGTCTGCCAGCCGGTGTAGTTGGAGATGCCGACGTACGACGCGCGGCCGCTGGCCACCGCGTGGTCGAGCACGGTCAGGGTCTCCTCGATCGGGACGCCGTCGACCCACGTGTGCACCTGCCACAGGTCGACGTGGTCGACGCCGAGGCGGCGCAGAGATGCGTCGAGGTCGGCCAGCAGCCGACCTCGGGAGGCGTAGACCTCGCGCTCGCCGCGACGGCGCGAGATGCCCCCCTTCGTCGCGATGACGACCTCGTCCCGCGCGACGACGTCGCCGATCAGCCGGCCGAGCAGCTCCTCGGACGCGCCGTCGGCGTACCCCGCGGCGGTGTCGACGAAGCGTGCCGCCCGCCTCGGCGAAGGCGATCAGCTGGTCGCGGGCCTCGTGCTCGTCGGTCTCCCGACCCCACGACATGGTGCCCAGGCCGAGCCGCGAGACCATCGAGGCCCGTGGCACCGACCGCCCGCTGCTGCATGCGGACAAACGTAGTCCGTCGCAGCCTGCGGGGTGGCGGCTCCCACGGCTTGGTGGGCTGCACCTCTAGCCTGGTCCCGCCGCCATCCCCGACGCCGAAAGCTGGCGATGAACTACTTCGACGCGATCATCCTCGGCATCGTGGAGGGGCTCACCGAGTTCCTGCCCGTCTCGAGCACCGGACACCTCACCATCGCCGAGAAGATGCTCGGGCTCCAGGTCGACGACCCCGGCGGTCACCGGCTTCACCGCGGTCATCCAGATGGGGGCGATCCTCGCGGTGATCGTCTACTTCGCCCGCGACATCGGCCACATCATCCGGACCTGGGTGCTCGGCCTCGCCAAGCCGGAGTACCGCGGCCACCAGGACTTCCGGATGGGCTGGTACGTCATCCTCGGCACCATCCCCGTCGGCATCGTCGGGCTGGTCCTGCGCAACGTCATCAAGAACGACCTGCGCAGCCTGTGGGTCGTGGCGATCGCCCTGATCGGCTGGAGCGCGGTGATGTGGGCGGCCGAGCGCGCGGCCCGCCAGGACCGCTCGGAGAAGCGGCTCAACCTCACCGACGCGATCGTGGTCGGGATCGTGCAGTGCGTCTCGCTGATCCCCGGCGTGTCGCGCTCCGGCGCCACGATCTCCGCCGGACTCTTCCGCGGCCTCGACCGGGTCACGGCCACCCGGCTCTCGTTCTTCCTGTCGATCCCGGCCCTGCTGGCCGCCGGGCATCTTCGAGCTGAAGGACGCGCTCGGCGGCGACATCGGCCTCGGCGAGACCGTGGTCGGGACCGTGGTCGCCTTCCTCGTCGCCTACGCCTGCGTCGCCTGGCTGCTGCGCTTCGTCGCCCACCACGCGATCACGTGGTTCGTGCCCTACCGGGTCGCGCTGGGCGCCCTGCTGCTGGTCCTGCTGGCCAGCGGCGTCATGTCGGCCACCTGACCCTCACAGCCAGCCGGACCGCTTGAACAAGACCCAGAGGCCACCGACGACGAGCACCATCAGCAGGATCGAGTACAGGTAGCCGTAGCTGCCAGAGCAGCTCGGGCATGTGGTGGAAGTTCATGCCGTAGACGCCGGCGATCAGGGTGGGCACGGCGACCATGGCCGCGCCGGCCGAGATCTTGCGCATGTCCTCGTTCTGCTGCACCGAGATCTGCGCGAGGTGGGCGTCGAACGCCGTGGACAGCAGCTGGTCGAGCCCGTCCACGGTCTCGGCGGCCTGGTTGAGGTGGTCGAGGACGTCGCGGAAGAACGGCGCCGAGGCCTCGTCGATGCCGGGTACGGCGCCGGTGGCGAAGCGCCGCATCGGCTCGCGCAGCGGCAGCACGGCGCGGCGGACCTCGGCGATCTCGCGCTTGAGGGTGTAGATGCGGGCCGAGTCGTTGGTGCGCTGGGTGGAGAACACCGAGGTCTCGACCTCGTCGACGTCCTCCTCGAGCGAGCGTCATCACCGACAGGTAGCCGTCGACGATGCGGTCGCACACGGCGTACACGACCGCCGACGGCCCGTGGGTCAGCACCGCGGCCTTCGCCTCGAGGTCGCGGCGGGCGCTGTGGAGCTCCGAGCCGGCGCCGTGCCGGACCGAGATCACGAAGTCCGTCGCCGACGAACATGTTGATCTCACCGGTCTCGACGGCGTCGTCGGCGTCGACGTACCAGAGCGACTTCAGGGTGAGGAACAGCGTGTGCTCGTAGCGCTCGAGCTTCGGCCGCTGGTGGGCGGTGAAGGCGTCCTCGACGGCGAGCGGGTGCAGGCCGAACTCCTCCTCGACGGTGGCGAGCTCCTCCTCGCTCGGCTCGTGCAGGCCGACCCAGACGAAGTCGCCGGGCTCGGTCGCGAGCTTGCGGACCCGGCCGAGCTCGCTCGGCGGGAGGTCGTCGACGATCCGCTTCCCCTTGCGGTAGACGGCGCTGTCCACGATCACGGCACCACGCTAGACCCGGCGGTACGCCGTGAAGCGCTCCGCGCAGGGCCGTCCGGCTACGCGCCCTAGTCTCGGGGCATGGCCACGGTGATCCTGCTCCGGCACGGGCGCACGTCCGCGAACGCCTCCGGCACCCTGGCCGGGCGTACGCCGGGCGTGCACCTCGACGACCTCGGCCGGACCCAGGCCGAGCGGGCCGGCGACCGGCTGGCCGTCGTCCCGCTCGCCGAGCTCGTCTCGAGCCCGCTGGAGCGGTGCCGGGAGACCGCCCGCGCCGTCGCGCGTACGCCAGGCCGGCCGAGCCGCGCGTGCACAGCGACAAGGCCCTCACCGAGTGCGACTACGGCGAGTGGCAGGGCCGCAAGCTGCGCGAGCTCGCCAGGCTGGCGCTGTGGAAGACCGTGCAGACGCAACCCGTCGGCGGCGACGTTCCCGGGCGGGGAGTCACTGCCGCAGATGCAGGCGCGCGCCGTCGACGCCGTACGCCGTCGCGACGCCGCGGTCACGGCGGCCCACGGCGCCGACGCGGTGTGGCTCGCGGTCAGCCACGGCGACGTGATCAAGTCCGTGCTCGCCGACGCCCTGGGCATGCACCTCGACCTCTTCCAGCGCATCCAGGTCGACCCGGCCTCGATCTCGGTGATCCGCTACACCGAGGCCCGGCCCTACGTGCTCGCCTCCAACACCCACGAGGGCGACCTCTCCTGGCTCGCCCCGAAGCCCTCCAAGAAGGGCAGCCGCACGAAGGCGCGACCACGGGGGCCGCGGTCGGTGGCGGCGCCGGCCACGAGTCCCGCGCCTGAACCGCTCGATCCGGTCTTCCGACGCCTGCATAAGGTGGAGCCATGCCCGTGATCCACGAGTTCGACCCGCCCGAGCGCTTCGTGGCGGGCACGGTCGGCGAGCCGGGCGCGCGCACCTTCTTCCTGCAGGCCACGCTCGGGTCCGCGCACGGTCAGCGTCGCGCTGGAGAAGCAGCAGGTCGCGGTCCTGGCCGAGCGCATCGACGAGCTGCTCGACGAGGTGATGGCCAGCGCCGGCAACGAGACGCTGATCCCGGCCGTCGCGCCGGTCGGCCTGGAGGACTCCGGCCCGCTCGAGCAGCCGATCGACGAGCAGTTCCGGGCCGGCACCATGACCCTGTCGTGGGACCCCGACATCGCCCGGTCGTGATCGAGGTCTTCCCGCTGACCGACACCGCCGACGACGAGCGACGGAGCGAGGAGCCCGAGCCCGAGGAGGTCTTCCTGGTCCGGCTCGAGGCCGGTGCCGGCGCGCGCCTTCGTCCAGCGGGCCAGCCTGGTGATCGAGGCCGGCCGGCCCGACTGCCCGTTCTGCGGCAACCCGATCGACCCCGAGGGCCACCTGTGCGTCCGGGCGAACGGCTTCCGGCGCCGCGACCCGGCCTGAGGGCCACCCTTGACGGTGGACGGCCTGCTGCACCGGCGAGCTCACCCTGCACGGCCGGGTGATGCCGGCGTCCAACGCGACGTTCGTCGGTGAGATCGACGGCCGCCGCGTCGTCTACAAGCCGGTGGCGGGGGAGCGGCCGCTGTGGGACTTCCCCGACGGCACGCTCGCCGCAGCGCGAGGAGGCGGCGTACGTCGTCTCCGAGGCGCTCGGCTGGGACATCGTGCCGCTCACCTTCCGCCGCGACGGGCCGCACGGCCCGGGCATGGTGCAGCTGTGGCAGGAGCCCGACCCGGTCCAGGAGGCCGTGACGCTGGTGCCCGACACCGACGTGCCCGGAGGGCTACCTCTACGTCTTCGAGGGGCTCGACGACCGCGACCAGGTCATCTCGCTGGTGCACGAGGACACCCCGCAGCTGCGCCGGATGGCCGTCTTCGACGCCGTGGTCAACAACGCCGACCGCAAGGGCGGGCACGTGCTGGCGATGACCGGCGGTCACCGCTACGGCGTCGACCACGGCCTGACCTTCCACGTCGAGCACAAGCTCCGCACCGTGCTGTGGGGCTGGGCCGGCGAGCTGCTGACCGACGAGGACCGCGCCCCCCTCGAGCAGCTGTCCGACCGGCTCGAGGACGACCTGGGCGAGCGGCTGCTCGACCTGGTCACCCCGCACGAGGTCGAGGCGACCCGGCGTCGGGTGAAGCGGCTGCTGCGGGTCGGCACCCTGCCCGAGCCCGGCCAGGGCTGGCGGGCGATCCCGTGGCCACCCTTCTGACACCCGGACGACGCCGCGCGACGGCTGCCGTAGTCTCCGGGCTATGCGTGCGTGGCCTGCTCCGGACCTGCCTGCCCTGTCCCGTGACGGGCCCTCCGGTGCGGGTGCACGACACCGCCACCGGCGGGCTCGTCGAGACGCGGCCCGACGGCCCGGCGCGGCTCTACGTCTGCGGCATCACGCCGTACGACGCCACCCACATGGGCCACGCCGCGACGTTCCTCGGCTTCGACCTGCTCAACCGGGCGTGGCGCAACGCCGGTCACGACGTCGTCTACGTGCAGAACGTCACCGACGTCGACGACCCGCTGTTCGAGCGGGCCGCGAAGGTCGGCATCGACTGGCGCGACCTGGCCGCGCGCGAGACCGAGCTGCTCCGCCAGGACATGGCCGCGCTGCGGATCCTCCCGCCCGACCACTTCCCCGGCGCCGAGGAGTCGCATCGACCTGATCGTCGACCTGATCCGGCGGCTCCAGGATGCCGGCGCGGTCTACCAGGTCGACGACGACCTCTACTTCTCGGTCGCCGCCGACCCGGCCTTCGGCGCAGGAGTCGGGCTGGACCCGCGAGCAGATGCTCGCGGTCTTCGCCGACCGCGGCGGCGACCCCGACCGGCCCGGCAAGAAGGACCCGCTCGACTGCCTGGTCTGGCGTGCCGAGCGGCCGGGCGAGCCGGCGCTGGACAGCGCGCTCGGGCGCGGGCGGCCCGGGCTGGCACGTCGAGTGCACGGCGATGGCCCTGGACCTGCTCGGCGAGCGGTTCGACGTCCAGGGCGGTGGCGTCGACCTGGTCTTCCCCCACCACGAGATGTGCGCCTCCGAGGCCCAGGTGCTGACCGGCGCGCCGTACGCCCAGGCCTACGTGCACGCCGGGATGGTCGCCTACGACGGCGAGAAGATGTCGAAGTCCAAGGGCAACCTGGTCTTCGTCTCCGCGCTGCGCAACAGCGACGTCGACCCGATGGCGATCCGGCTGACCCTGCTGCGCCACCACTACCGCTCCGACTGGGAGTGGACCGACGACCAGCTCTGGGCCTCCGTCGACCAGCTCGACCGGCTGGCGCACGGCGCTCGCCCTCGGTGCCGGCGCCCCTGCCGCAGCCGGTCGTCGACGCCGTCCTCGCGGCCCTCGCCACCGACCTCGACGCCCCCACCGCGGTGGCCGCGGTCGACGCGTGGGTCGACGCCACGCTGGGCGACGTCCGGGCTCGGCCGACACCGGCGACCCCGACGCCGGCGCGACGATCCGCGCCCTGCTGGACGCCGCGCTCGGCCTGGCCCTGTAGCCAGCGCCGGCCTCAGCCGTCCTCGGTGCGCCGCTTGAGGTAGCGCTCGAACTCCCGGGCGATCGCCTCGCCGCTGGCCTCGGGGAGGTCGGTGGTGTCGCGGGTCTCCTCCAGCGCCCGGACGTAGTCGGCGACGTCCTCGTCCTCCTCGGCGAGCTCGTCGACGCCGCGCTCCCAGGCGCGGGCGTCCTCGGGCAGGTCGCCGAGCGGGATGCTGCACTCGAGGAGCTCCTCGAGCTGCCCGAGCAGGGCCAGGGTCGCCTTCGGGCACGGCGGCTGGGCGACGTAGTGCGGCACCGCCGCCCAGTAGGACACGGCCGGGACGTCGAGCCGCATGCAGGCGTCCTGGAAGACACCGACGATGCCGGTCGGCCCTTCGTACGTCGACTGCTCGAGCTTCAGGCGGTCGACCAGGTCGGGCTCGGTCGCCGTGCCGGACACGGGGATCGGCCGGGTGTGCGGGGTGTCGGCCAGCAGGGCGCCCAGGGTGACCACGAGCTCGCCGCCGAGGTCGTCGCAGGCGGCCAGCAGCTCGGCGCAGAACTGGCGCCAGCGCATGTTCGGCTCGATGCCGCGGATCAGGATCACGTCGCGGTCGAGGTCGGGCGGCGAGGCGATCGCGATCTGGGTGCTGGGCCAGGTGATCCGGCGGTGACCGAGCTCGTCGCTGCCGACGATCGGGCGGTTGACCTGGAAGTCGTAGAACTCCTCGGGGTCGATGGCGCCGATGATCGCGCGCGTCCCAGACCTTGATCAGGTGGTCGACGACCGACGAGGCCGCGTCCGCGGCGTCGTTCCAGCCCTCGAAGGCGGCGATCACCACCGGCTCGACCAGGTCGTCGATCTCCTCGATCTCGATCACTCGACAACAGTAGTCATCCGGACCAGCCGGCGGCGCCGCGGAGCGCTTCTCACCGAGGAATTGGCGAGCCGCTACCGGCCGGTGTCACGATGCGGAAACGGGGTCCACCACTCGGGACGGCCTTCCTAGGCTGGTGTCCCACGAGCGGAGGAGTGCCGTGACCGTGACCGAGGAGACGACCACCGTCCCGACGCGACCGCGGAGCTCACGGGGCTGCTCCGCGAGCGGATCCTGGTGCTCGACGGCGCGATGGGCACGATGATCCAGGGCCACCGGCTCGACGAGGCGGCCTACCGCGGCGAGCGCTTCGCGTCGTACGACCCGGCGACCTGGCCGGCGACAACGACCTGCTCTCGCTGAGCAACCCCGACGTCATCCGCGCCATCCACCGACGCCTACCTCGAGGCCGGCGCCGACATCATCTGCACCAACACGTTCAACGGCACCCGCATCTCGCAGGCCGACTACGGCCTCGAGGACCTGCCTACGAGCTGAACGTCGCGGCCGCGACGCTGGCGCGGGCGGCCGCGGACGCGGCGTCGACCGCCGACCGGCCGCGGTTCGTCGCCGGATCGCTCGGCCCGACGTCCAAGACCGCCTCGATCTCACCCGACGTCAACGACCCCGGCGCGCGCAACGTCACCTTCGACGAGCTGGTCGCGGCCTACCTCGAGGAGGCGCGCGGCCTGGTCGACGGCGGCGCCGACATCCTGCTGGTCGAGACGATCTTCGACACCCTCAACGCCAAGGCCGCGATCTTCGCGCTCGAGACGCTCTTCGAGGAGCACGGCGCGCCGCTGGCCGGTGATCGTCTCCGGCACCATCACCGACGCGAGCGGGCGCACCCTGTCCGGCCAGGTCACCGAGGCGTTCTGGAACTCCGTCCGCCACGTCCGGCCCGCTCGCGGTCGGCCTGAACTGCGCCCTCGGCGCCGAGGACCTGCGTCCCTACGTCGCCGAGCTCTCCCGGGTCGCCGACTGCTTCGTCTCCGCCCACCCGAACGCCGGCCTGCCCAACGCGTTCGGTGAGTACGACGAGACGCCCGACCACATGGCCGAGGTGCTGGGGGAGTTCGCCACCAGCGGCCTGCTCAACATCGTCGGCGGCTGCTGCGGCACCACGGCCGAGCACATCGCCGCGATCGCGGACGCCGCCAAGGGCGTCGCCGCCGCGCGTCGTGCCCGACGGTCGCGCCGGCGATGCGGCTGTCCGGTCTCGAGCCGGTGACGATCACCGAGGAGAGCCTGTTCGTCAACGTCGGTGAGCGCACCAACATCACCGGCTCGGCCCGGTTCCGCAAGCTGATCAAGGACGGCGACTACGACACCGGCCCTGTCGGTCGCCGCCCAGCAGGTCGAGGCCGGCGCGCAGGTCATCGACGTCAACATGGACGAGGGCATGATCGACGGGGTCGCGGCGATGGACCGCTTCCTCAAGCTGATCGCCTCCGAGCCCGACATCTCGCGGGTGCCGGTGATGGTCGACTCCTCCAAGTGGGAGGTGATCGAGGCCGGCCTGAAGTGCGTGCAGGGCAAGGCGATCGTCAACTCCATCTCCATGAAGGAGGGCGAGGAGACGTTCGTCGAGCACGCCCGGCTGTGCCGCCGCTACGGCGCGGCGGCGGTCGTGATGGCCTTCGACGAGGACGGCCAGGCCGACAGCCTGGAGCGGCGTACGGCGGTCTGCGAGCGGGCCTACCGGATCCTCACCGAGCAGGTCGGCTTCCCGCCCGAGGACATCATCTTCGACCCCAACGTGTTCGCGGTCGCGACCGGCATCGAGGAGCACGCGACGTACGGCCGCGACTTCATCGAGGCGACCCGCTGGATCAAGGAGAACCTTCCCGGGGCCCTGGTCTCCGGTGGCATCTCCAACGTCAGCTTCTCGTTCCGCGGCAACAACCCGGTGCGCGAGGCGATCCACGCGGTCTTCCTGTACCACGCGATCGAGGCCGGCCTCGACATGGGCATCGTCAACGCCGGCGCTCTCGTCGTCTACGACCAGGTCGACCCCGAGCTGCGCGAGCGGATCGAGGACGTCGTCCTCAACCGGCGCGCCGACGCGGCCGAGCGGCTGCTCGAGATCGCCGAGCGCTACAACATCGCGGCCGGCGAGGTCGAGGAGGCGGCCGAGGAGTGGCGCGAGCTGCCCGTTGCGCGAGCGCATCACGCACTCGCTGGTGAAGGGCATCGACGCCCACGTCGTCGCCGACACCGAGGCCCTGCGCCAGGAGATCGCCGACCGCGGGCGGCCGCCCGATCGAGGTGATCGAAGGCCCGCTGATGGACGGCATGAACGTCGTCGGCGACCTGTTCGGCGCCGGCAAGATGTTCCTGCCCCAGGTCGTCAAGAGCGCCCGGGTCATGAAGAAGGCGGTCGCCCACCTGATCCCCTTCATCGAGGAGGAGAAGGCCAAGGACCCCGCGCTGGCCACGCAGAAGGACACCAACGGCACGATCGTGACGGCGACGGTGAAGGGCGACGTCCACGACATCGGCAAGAACATCGTCGGCGTCGTCCTCCAGTGCAACAACTACGAGGTGATCGACCTCGGCGTGATGGTGCCCGCCCAGAAGATCCTCGACACCGCCCGCGAGGTCGGCGCCGACGCGATCGGCCTGTCCGGCCTGATCACCCCGAGCCTCGACGAGATGGTCAACGTCGCCTCCGAGATGCAGCGCCAGGGCTTCACGCTGCCGCTGCTGATCGGCGGCGCCACCACCTCGCGCGCCCACACCGCGGTCAAGGTCGACCCCAAGTACGACGGGCCCGTGGTCTGGGTGAAGGACGCCTCGCGCTCGGTGCCGGTCACCGCGGCGCTGCTCGCACGAGACCAGCGCGCGAAGCTGCTGGCCGACGTCAAGGCCGACTACGACTCCCTGCGCACCCGGCACGCGGCCAAGAACGACCGGCCGCTGGCCACGCTCGCGGACGCCCGCGCGGCCCGGACCCCGATCGACGTGGACCGGCTACCGGCCGCCGCGCCCGCGCCTGCTGCTCCAGCAGGACCACGACGTCTCGCCGATCATCGGGCTGCCCGGCGCCACCCAGCACGTGCGGGTCTTCCGCAACGTCGACCTCGCCGACATCCGCCGCTACATCGACTGGCAGCCGTTCTTCAACGCCTGGGAGATGAAGGGCTCGTTCCCCGAGATCCTGCGACGGACGCCGAGTCCGGCGAGACCGCGCGCAAGCTCTACGACGACGCCCAGACGATGCTCGACCGGATGGTCGACGAGAGGTGGCTGACCGCCAACGGCGTGGTCGGGCTGTTCCCGGCCAACGCGGTGGGTGACGACATCGAGGTCTACCTCGACGAGTCGCGCGGCGACCCGCACGCCGTACTCCACCACCTGCGGCAGCAGGGCGCGCACCGGCCCGGCGTACCCAACCGGTGCCTGGCCGACTACGTCGCGCCGAAGGAGACCGGACTGAAGGACTACGTCGGGATGTTCGCGGTGACCGCCGGGCTCGGCAGCCCACGAGAAGATCGCAGGAGTTCAAGGCGGACCTCGACGACTACTCCGGGATCCTGCTCGAGTCGCTGGCCGACCGCCTCGCCGAGGCCTTCGCCGAGCGGATGCACGAGCGGGTGCGGCGCGAGCTCTGGGGCTACGCACCCGACGAGCACCTCGACAACCGGCAGCTGCTCAAGGAGCAGTACGCCGGCATCCGCCCGGCGCCCGGCTACCCGGCGAGCCCCGACCACACCGAGAAGCGGGTGCTGTGGGACCTGCTCGACGTCGAGCACCAACACCGGCATGGAGCTGACCGAGTCGATGGCGATGTGGCCCGGTGCCTCGGTGTCCGGGATCTACTTCAGCCACCCGGAGTCGCAGTACTTCGTGATCGGCCGGCTGGCCCCCGACCAGGTGGCCGACTACGCCGAGCGCAAGGGCTGGACGCTGGCCGAGGCCGAGCGCTGGCTGTCTCCCAACCTCGGCTACGACCCCGAGGACTGAGCGGGTGACCCTGTCCGACCCGAACGCCGCCGGCCGTCGGATCGACTCGTACGCCGCGGTCCTGTGGGACATGGACGGCACCCTGGTCGACACCGAGCCCTACTGGACCGTGGCCGAGCTCGCCCTCGCGGAGAAGTACGGCGGCCGCTGGTCGCGCCGAGCAGTCCCTGGAGGTGGTCGGCTTCGACCTGCTCGACGCCGCGCGCCACATGCGTGAGCGCATGGGGATCGAGCCGGCTCCCGAGCAGATCGTCGAGGAGATGCTCGACTCCGTGATCGACCAGGTGGAGCACGCCGTGCCGTGGCGCGAGGGCTCGCTGGAGCTGCTCACCTCCCTGGGTGAGGCGGGGGTGCCGTGCGCCCTGGTCACGATGTCGTGGACGCGGTTCGTGAAGCCGATCCTCGAGCGCGCTGCCGGAGGACACGTTCGCCGTCGTGGTCACCGGCGACACCGTCGACCGCGGCAAGCCGCACCCGGAGCCCTACCTGACCGCGGCTCGGCGGCTCGACGTACTGGTCGGCGAGTGCCTGGCGATCGAGGACTCCGACACCGGCGCCACCTCGGCCTCGTCCGCCGGGTGCACGGTGCTCTGCGCACCCCTCCACGTCGCCGTCCCCCCGGGTCCGCGCCGGGTCTTCACCGACTCCTTGGCAGGACTCACCGCCTCGTCCGTGCTCCCGGGCTGACTGCGGTTTGGTCCCAAACCGCAGTTTTGGACCGTTCCAATGTGCGGTTTGGGACCAAACGGCGACATTTCGGTGGTCGGTGTCAATCGTTGCGCGATCGCGACCTCCTCCGAGAGCGCCGGTGATGGACCCGACCCGGGTCAGCCGCTATGTTCTCGGCACGAATGCGCCCGGTCGGAGTGGGGTCGGGCGCAGCACCCATGAACAACGAGGGGATGACTCGTGATCCGACACAAGCTCGTGGCAGTGGCAGGGGCCGGCGCACTCGCCGTCGCTCTTGCCGCGTGCGGCAGCAGCAACAGCAGTGGTGATGCCAAGCCGGGCGCCGGAGGCACGGGCGCCCCGTGGATCCTCGGCACGACCGACTCGGTGACGGCCCTGGACCCGGCCGGCTCCTACGACCTGGGGTCCTCGACCCTGGAGTACAACCTGTACCAGACCCTGGTCACGGTCCCGCCGAACTCGACCGACATCGTGGGCGACGCGGCCAAGTCGTGCACCTACAACGACCCCAAGACGCTGACCTGCACGCTCAACCCGGGCGAGAAGTTCTCCAACGGTGACCCGTTGACCTCCTCGGACGTGAAGTACAGCTTCGAGCGCGCGATCAAGATCCAGGACGCGAACGGCGCTGCCATCTACCTGCTCGGCAGCATCACCGACACCGCCAAGGACGGCACGGTCACGCTGAACAAGGGCGCGATCGAGACGCCGAACGACACGACCGTGGTCTTCCACCTCGACCACCCCGACACCACGTTCCAGTACGTGCTGACCTACCCGGGTGCGGCCGCGATCGTCGACGAGGACAAGTTCCCCGCCGACAAGAAGCTCTCCGACGACCAGATCGTCGGGTCGGGCCCCTACAAGCTCGACCAGTACAAGGCCAAGGACCAGGCCGTGCTGTCGCTCAACTCGAACTACACCGGGCCCAACCCGGGCAAGACGGCTCAGGTCTTCGTCAAGTACTACTCCGACACGACCGCGCTCTCGCTGGCCGCGAAGAACGGTGAGGTCGACGTGGCCTGGCGGAGCCTGGCACCGACCGACATCGCCAACCTGAAGAAGGACTCCAACGTCACGGTGGCGACGGGCAAGGGCTCGGAGATCCGCTACTGGGTCTGGAAGGTCGACGGCCCCGTCGGCAAGCAGCTGGCGATCCGGCAGGCCGCGGCCCAGGTCTTCGACCGTGACGCGATCGCCAAGGACGCCTACGACGGCACGGTCGACCCGCTGTACTCGATCGTTCCGCCCGGCTACGGCGGGGCGAACGACGCGTTCAAGGCGGCGTACGGCGCTCCCGACCCGGCCAAGGCCAAGCAGATCCTCAAGGACGCCGGCATCAGCACGCCGGTCAACCTGACGGTCGGCTGGACGCCCACCCACTACGGTCCGAACACCGAGGACGAGGCGAACGAGGTCAAGCGCCAGCTCGAGGCCAGTGGGCTGTTCAAGGTCAGCCTGAAGAGCACCGAGTGGGAGCAGTACCAGACCATCTACAAGCAGGGCGCCTACGACCTGTTCATCCTGGGCTGGTTCCCCGACTACCCCGACGGTGACGACTACCTGTCGCCGTTCATGGTCGACGGCGGCTTCTTCGCCAACGGGTACCACAACGCGAAGGTGAACAAGCTGATCGCCAAGGAGCAGGGCAGCAGCGACCAGTCCAAGCGAGAGAAGATCTTCGGGCAGCTGCAGGACATCGCAGCGAAGGACGTCCCGTTCATCCCCTCGTGGGTCGGGCAGAACACCGCTGTGTACGGCAAGGGGATGTCCGGAGTCGAGTCGACCCTCGACCCGTCGTTCATCTTCCGATTCTGGTTGGTCACCAAGACCGGCTGAGCAACCCACAGCACACGGTCGTGGGGGGAGACCCTGAGGGGTCTCTCCCCACGAGCCGTGCCAGGAGGCACTCCTCATGACCCGTGCTGGATCAGGATCCCTGCCGCGGTACATCCTGCAGCGCATCCTGTTGGTGATCCCGATGATCTGGGTCATCCTCACGGTCGTCTTCGTCGTCCTGCGGGTGGCCCCGGGCGACCCCGTCTCGGCGGCGCTCGGCGGCAAGCTCAACGCGCAGGCCCTCGAGCAGCGGCGTCAGGCGCTGGGCTTCAACCGTCCGCTCCTCGCGCAGTACTGGGACTACCTGTCCTCGGTGGCCCACCTCGACTTCGGCACCACCTTCAGCGACAACCAACCGGTGCTCCGCGTGATCCGCGACAACGGCGGAGCCACCCTGAGCCTGACGTTGTCGGCCTTCGTCATCGCGCTGGTCGTCGGCGTCCCGCTCGGGCTGATCGCGGGTCGTTACCGCGACTCGGTCTCCGACGTGGTGATCCGGCTGTTCGGCATCGTGAGCTACGCGGCGCCGATCTTCTTCGTCGGGTTCCTGCTCCAGGTGTACGTCGCGGAGCCGCTCGGCCTGCCCACGTCCGGCGATGCCAGCCCGATCACGATCTTCGAGGTCAAGCCCAAGACCCACATCCTGCTGTTCGACGTCTTCCTGAGTGGGAACGGCACCGCGATCGAGGACGTGATGAAGCACCTGCTCCTCCCCGCTGTCACCCTGGGTCTGCTGATCTGTGGGGTCTTCATCCGGCTGGTGCGGGTCAACATGCTGATGACCATGCAGGCCGACTACGTCGAGGCCGCCGAGGCACGGGGCATCCAGCGAGGCAAGGTGACGTGGCGCCACGCCTTCCGCAACGCGCTCGTGCCGGTGATCACCGTGGTCGGACTCCAGTTCGCCCTGCTGCTGGGCGGCGCGGTGCTGACCGAGACGACGTTCAACTGGCCGGGCCTCGGGCAGAAGCTCGTGTTCTACATCAACAACCGTGACTACGGCGCGGTGCAGGGCATCGTCACCGTGTTCGCCATCGCCGTGGTGCTGATCAGCGTGATCGTCGACATCATCAATGCTCTCATCGACCCGCGAGTGAGGTTCTGATGCGCGGCATCCTCCACACCCTCGCCCGACCGTTCACCGAGACGGCCGGGCTGGCTCGCTGGATGCTCGTGGTCGGAATGCTGCTCACGGCCGTCTTCGTGATCTGCGCGATCTTCGCCCCGTGGCTCGCTCCCTACGGCTTCGCGCAGTCCTCGGCCCACGGGACCGACTTCCCGAAGCTCGGTCACCCCAGCTCCACCCACCTGTTCGGCACGGACCGGCTCTTCTTCGACGTCTTCTCCCGGGTGATCTGGGGCGCGCGCACGGCGCTCGAGGTGGTGATCCTCTCGATCTTCGTCTGCGTGCTCCTCGGCGTCCCGCTCGGCATCGTGTCGGGGTACTACGGCGGCTGGCTCGACCGGATCCTCGTGCTGGTGATGGACGCCATGTACGCGTTCCCCTCGTTCCTGCTCGCGATCGTCTTCTCGTTCCTGCTGACCAACCTCCTCGGTGGCACGGTGCTCGCGGTGTCGCTGTCCCTGTCGGTCATCTACATCCCGCAGTACTTCCGGGTCGTCCGCAACACGACGCTCAGCGCCAAGGAGGCGACGTACGTCGAGGCAGCGCGCGCGATCGGGGCGACCGACTTCGCGATCATGCGGCGGTACCTCTTCGGGAACGTCGTCCAGAGCGTGCCGGTGCTGGGCACGCTGAACGCCGCCGACGCCATCCTCACCCTGGCCGGGCTGGGCTTCCTCGGACTCGGGATCCAGTCCACCGACGCCGCCGAGTGGGGCCACGACCTGAACCGCGCCCTGGCCGATGCCGGCGGCGGTGTGTGGTGGACGGGCCTCTATCCCGGCCTGGCGATCGTGCTCCTGGTGACCGGGTTGACCCTGGTCGGCGAGGGCCTCAACGAGACCCTCAACCCCAGCCTGCGACGGCGCCGGCTGCTCCCGGTCGTCATGCCCGCACGTGAGTCGGCCGCTCCGGTCGAGGAAGAGCGCTGACGTGACCATGGAACTCTCCGACACCTCGGTGCCCGCGTCTGCCGCCCAGGGTCCCGTGATCTCCGCGCGCGACGTGCGGGTCTGGTACGGCACGACCCGTGGCGCGATCCGGGCCGTCGACGGCGTGAGCTTCGACCTCGCGCCCGGCGAGACCCTGGGTCTGGTGGGGGAGTCCGGGTGCGGCAAGTCGACCCTCGGCCGTGGCCTGATGGGGCTCCTGCCCGACGGTGCCAAGCGGGACGGGGAGGTCCTGTTCCGCGGCCAGGACATCTTCAAGCTCAGCTCCAAGGCGGCGTACAAGCTGCGGGGCGCCGAGCTGGGGATGATCTTCCAGGAGCCGCTCACCCGGCTGAACCCCTTGATGCGGATCTCCCAGCACTTCGAGGAGACGATCAAGCAGCACGAGCCGGACCTGTCCAAGGACGAGATCCGCGACCGCGCCCTGGAGGTCCTCCGCCTGATGGGGATCCCGCCGACGCGGTACCGCTCCTACCCGCACGAGTTCTCCGGCGGCATGCGTCAGCGCCTGATGATCGCGCTGGCCCTGGTGCTCCGACCGGCGTTCGTGGTGGCGGACGAGCCGACCACGGCGCTCGACGTGCTCGTCGAGGCGCAGATCGTCCAGATCCTCAACGACCTCCGACGCAACTTCCAGACGTCGCTCCTGCTGATCACGCACAACGTCGGCATCGTGGCCGAGGCCTGCGACCGCGTCGCCGTGATGTACGCCGGCCGGATCGTCGAGCAGGGCAAGGTCGCCGAGGTCTTCAAGAACCCGCAGCACCCCTACACACGGGAGCTGCTTCGCTCGACGATCTCGTTGTCGACCACGGGGCTCCACTACATCGAGGGAGCCCCGCCCGACCTGGTCGACCCACCGGACGGATGCCGGTTCCACCCGCGGTGTCCCGACGCGATGAACGTGTGCGCGAGCAAGAACCCGGTCAACATCGAACGCCCCGGCGGTGGCCGGGTCGAGTGCTGGCTGGTCGGTCCCGACGACCAGGTCCCGGCCGAGGGGAAGCAGCCACTCAAGCAGCAGGAGCTGACCGTTGCCGACGAAGCCTGACACCACGAGCGACGCGCCCTCCCTGGTGGAGGTGCGTGATCTCTCCGTGCACTTCGAGCTGCGCGGGGGAACCCTCGCTCGCCTGCTCGGCCGTGACTCCGGCACGATCAAGGCGGTCGACGGCGTCAACCTCGCCCTGCGACCCGGTGAGGTCGTCGGCCTGGTCGGTGAGAGCGGCAGCGGGAAGTCCACGCTGGGACGGGCGTTCCTGGGGCTGGTGCCCGCGACGTCCGGCTCGATCCACCTCCGGGACCAGGACATCGCGGACCTCAGCCGGCGCCGGCTCCGCAAGCTCCGCAGCGTCGTGCAGATGGTGTTCCAGGACCCGAACGCCGCCCTCAACCCGTCGATGACGGTGGAGGAGGCGGTCGGCGACGCGCTGCGGGTGCACGGCATGAAGTCGGCGAAGGACCGCCGGGCCGGGGTGGTGGAGGCGCTCGAGCGCGTCGGGCTGTCGCCGGTCGAGCTGTTCCTGACCAAGTACCCGCGTGACCTGTCCGGAGGGCAGAAGCAGCGGGTGGTGATCGCGCGGGCGATCGTGCTCAACCCGGAGCTGCTCGTGGCCGACGAGCCGGTGTCGATGCTCGACATGAGCGTCCGGGCCAAGATCCTGCAGCTGATGCTCGACCTGAAGAACGACCTCGGGCTGACGTACATCTACATCACCCACGACCTGGCGACCGCGAAGTACTTCTGCGACCGGATCGCGATCATGTACCTCGGCCGGGTCGTCGAGATCGGACCGACCGAGGAGATCTTCGCCAACCCTCGGCACCCGTACACCAAGGCGCTGCTGGCGGCCATCCCGGAGGCCGACCCCGACAAGATGGTGCCGAGGGACCTGCCGCGCGGCGAGATCCCGGACGCCGCCGACCCGCCCCTCGGGTGTGCCTTCCACCCCCGTTGCCCGGAGGCGGTGGCCTCCTGCGGATGGGAGTCGCGCGACCTGCGGACCCTTGTCGAGGAGCACTGGCTGCGGTCGGACTCGGCGTACGACGAGGAACGCCGGACGATCGGCGACCTGGAGCACCTGGACACCCCGTCGACCACGGCGACGCTCGGTGCCGGCGGGAGCGCGGAGGTCCGCACGATCCTGGACCGGATGAGGGCCGAGGACCCCGGCGAACCCCTGTGGTCGGGCGTCACCTCCATCGAGGACGCCGGCCAGGGCGTCAACGTGGTCTTCGAGCCGGCTCCGGCTCCGAGGCTGCGACGGGTCGGCGGGGTCGAGGTGGCGTGCGTGCTGTACCCGGACGAGGGTGCCGACAGCGGGAGCTGAACCGTTCGGCCGCCCGGGTCGTAGTACCAGCGTTCAATGGCGAACCGGACCGCCGGGGACGGATCCTGGTCTCCTCACACCCGTTCCCGAGGAGTACTGACATGGTCACCCGTACCGCTCTGGCCACCCTCGCCGTCGCGGCACTCACCCTGCCGCTCGGCCTCGTCGCGCCGGCGACCGCCTCGCACGGTGGCGGTGACGACGTACGCACGAGTGGTCGGTGCTCGGGCGGCGCGCACTGGAAGCTCAAGGCCAAGCCGGACGACGGCCGGCTCGAGGTCGAGGGCGAGATCGACAGCAACACGTCGGGCCAGGTCTGGCACTGGCGCTTCAAGCACAACGGCAGCGTGTCGGCCACCGGCACCAAGCAGACGGCGGGCCGGAGCGGCTCGTTCGAGGTCGAACGCCGGATGGCCAACCTGGCGGGCAAGGACCACTTCGTCTTCCGAGCCACTCATCGTGGGCAGGTCTGCCGTGGCACCATCGCGTACTGAACCTGCCGATCCGACCGACGCCGACTGACCAGATCAACGACGCGGGCTCCCTCCCGGCCCGCACCCCCGGGGGAAGGAGCGCCGCGTGACCGCTCTGCGGCGTCCGTGGGCCAACCCGGTGATCCAGTTCGTGGTCGCCAGCCTGCTGCTCTTCGGGATCACCTGGTGGGCGACCGGGGTCTTCTCGCAGCGGGCGGCCCGGTCCGAGGCCCTGGCCGATGCGCGGGTCACCACGGAGCTGCTGGCGCACTCGGTGGCCGAGCCCGCGATGCCGAAGGGGCTCGTCGACGGTGATCCCGGAGCGATCGACCGGTTCGACCGGCGCGTCCACGACCGGCTCATGGTCAGCGACGTGCGTCGGATCAAGATCTGGCGTGCCGACGGCACGATCGTCTACAGCGACGAGACGCAGCTGATCGGGCAACGGTTCAAGCTGGACGACGAGCAGACCAGCGTCCTGAACAGCGGCGCCACCGAGGGAGGCGTCTCCGACCTGCGCCGACAGGAGAACAAGTTCGAGACCGAGGAGGACGGGCTCCTGGAGGTCTACACCCGCATCGAGACCAAGGACGACAAGCCGTTGCTCTTCGAGGCCTACTACTCGGTCGAGACGGTCAAGCAGCGCTCCGCGGAGGTGCTCAAGCCGTTCCGGCGGATCACCGTCGGGGCGCTCGCCGCGCTGCTGCTGCTCGGCGTCCCGCTCCTCGGTGTCCTGTCCCTGCGGCTGACGCGCGCGTCCCGGGCACGGGAGCGGTTGATGCAGCGGGCCGTCGAGTCGTCGGAGGCCGAACGCCGCCGGATCGCCCGCGACCTGCACGACGGGGTGGTCCAGGAGCTCGCCGGGACGGCGTTCGCGCTCTCCGGGACCGCCCGCGAGGCATCGCTCTCGCCGGAGCTGCGTCAGCAGCTGTCCGGCTCGAGCCAGGCGCTGCGCCGGTCTCTTCGTCAGCTGCGGTCGCTCCTGGTCGAGATCCACCCGCCGGGGCTGAACGCCGCGGGTCTGGGCGCCGCGCTGGAGGACCTGACCGCTCCCGCCGCCACGTCGGGGATCACGACCGCCGTGTCCGTCCGGGGGATGGACGGCGCGCCCGACCACGTCGTGACGCTGGTGTGGCGGGTCGCGCAGGAGGCGATCCGGAACGCCGTACGCCACGCGGGCGCGTCGCGACTGACGGTGGACGTCAATGGCGACGACCGCCAGGTGCGGCTGCTGGTGCAGGACGACGGCATCGGCTTCGACCCGGAGGCACAGGTCGGCAACGAGTCGTACGGCCTGCGCGGTCTCCAGAGCCTGGTCGAGGACGGTGGTGGCCGCGTGCGGGTGGACTCGAGGCCGGACGCCGGCACGACGGTGCAGATGGTGGTGGAACGACGATGACCCGGTCGAACGACGACCCGATCCGGGTCGTGATCGTGGACGACCACGCCATGCTCCGGGCCGGGCTGGAGCAGCTGCTCGCCGGCGAGCCCGACCTGGAAGTGGTCGGCAAGGCCGCCGACGGGGCCGAGGCCGTCATCCTCGTCCGCGAGGTCCGCCCCGACGTCGTCCTGATGGACCTGCAGATGCCCGGCGTCGACGGCGTCGCGGCGACCCGCGAGATCGTCGGCGAGGAGCTGGCCGACGTCCTGGTGCTGACGTCGTACTCCGACGCCGAGCGCATCGTCGGGGCGCTGGACGCGGGGGCGTTGGGGTACCTGCTCAAGGACGCGGAGCCCGACGAGGTGCTGCGCGGCATCCGGGCCGTCGCCCGGGGCGAGTCACCCATCAACCCCCGTGCCGCCCGCGAGCTGCTCGGCGCCCGTCGTACGCCGTCCGCTGCGGCGGACCTCACGCCCCGCGAGACCGAGGTGCTGGCACTGGTGCGCCAGGGGCTGGCGAACAAGCAGATCGCGCGGAGGTTGGGGATCTCGGAGCGGACGGTCAAGGCGCACCTGACGTCGACGTTCCAGCGGATCGGCGTCGTCGACCGCACCCAGGCCGCCCTGTGGGCGGAGCGGAACGAGGTGGGGTAGGTCGCCTCATCCGTCACTCGGGTGACGTGAGGCATGCGGTTTGGTCCCAAACCGCATCTTTTCGGCGCCTGGAACTGCGGTTTGGGACCAAACCGCAACCTTTCGCGCGGCGGGTTCACCACCGCGAGCCGACGGCGGATCAGTCGACGTCGTCCTCCGTCAGCTCACCGGGATCACCGGCGCGGGTGGGTAGCGGCGGCGGCGTCCCGCCGAACTCAGGGCACAACGACTGGAACGAGCACCAGTCGCACAGCCGCGACTTGTTCGGCCGCCAGTCACCGGAGTCCTGCGCCCGGACGATGGCTCGCCAGATGGCCTCCACCTTGCGCTCCGTGGCGAGCAGGTCGGACTCGTCGGGCACGTAGCGCAGCATCTCGCCGTTGCCCAGGTAGACCAGCTGCAGCATGGCCGGCACGACGCCGCGGGTGCGCCAGATGACCAGGGCGTAGAACTTCATCTGGAACAGCGCCTTGGCCTCGAACATCTCGCTGGGTGACCGGCCGCTCTTGTAGTCCACGACTCTGATCGCGCCGTCGGGGGCGATGTCGAGCCGGTCGACGAAGCCGCGGAGGAGCAGCCGCGAGTCGAGCAATGCCTCGACGTACAGCTCCCGCTCGGCGGGCTCGAGGCGACGTGGGTCCTCGAGGGTGAAGTAGCGGTCGAGCACGGACCGGCACGACGAGAGCCACTCCGCGATGTCCGGACCGTCGTCGGTGAAGAGCTCGGCCAGTGCCGGCTCGGCCTCCAGCAGCGTCTCCCAGGTGGGGACCAGGAGCTCGCGCGCCTGGTCGGGCGTCCGCGTCTGCGACGGCAGGTCGAAGAGGTCCTCGAGGACCTTGTGCACCAGGGTGCCCCGCAGCGCGTCCGCGGACGGCTCTTCGGGGAGCCGGTCGATGGTGCGGTAGCGGTAGAGCAACGGGCAGGTCATGAAGTCGGAGGCCCGGCTGGGGGAGAGTGCTCCGAGCACGTCGACGCCGTCCACCGGGGTCGACCGCAGCTCCGCCGGTGACGGCGTTCCGTCCGCGGTCGTCGCCAACGGCGCGGGGTGCGTCGTGCTCATGCTGCGAATGTAGGCGAGACCACCGACAGAGCTCGTACGGCGCGCGCCGTACCGCCGATCCGGCCGCGGCCGTTCCGATAGCCTCGACGCATGAGCGACGACCGCGGTTCCCGCGGCCCGGCACCGCGTCCTCCCGGCACCTTCAAGGTCGGGACGATCGCGGGCAGCGACGTGCTCGTGAGCGGATCGTGGTTCCTGATCGCCGGCCTGATCGCGGTGATCACGGCGCCCGCGATCGAGAAGGCCGAGCCCGGTCTCGGGGACCTGAAGTACGTCGCCGGATTCGCTCTCGCGGTGCTGCTCTACATGTCGGTGCTCGCTCACGAGGCGTCCCACGCCCTGGTCGCACGACGGTTCGGCCTGCCGGTCCAGCACATCACGTTGCAGTTCTTCGGCGGCATGACCTCGATCGACGGCGAGCCCGAGAGCCCGCGCCAGGAGTTCTGGGTGTCGGTCGTCGGCCCCCTGTCGTCGCTCGGCGTCGCCCTGGCGGCGTTCCTGGCCTCCTTGGCGGTGCCCGGTGGGTTGATCGGCCTCGCGCTCTCGGGGCTGGCGTGGACCAATCTGTTCGTCGGGATCGTGAACATGGTGCCGGGACTGCCGCTCGACGGCGGCCGCGTCCTCAAGTCCATCGTCTGGGGCGCCAGCGGCGACGTCCATCGCGGCACGATCGTCGCCGCCTGGGGCGGTCGGGTCGTCGCCCTGCTCGCGATCGGCTGGCCGTTCCTGACGGCGAAGGTCTTCGGTGGGACCCCCACCGTGGTCGACTTCGTGTTCGCCGGAGTGATCTCGATGTTCCTGTGGACCGGCGCCTCGGCGGCGCTCGAGTCCGCACGGGTGCGCTCGCGGATGCCGCACCTCGTCGCACGTGACCTGGCCCGCCGTACCCTCACGGTCCCGGGCGACCTCCCGCTCGCCGAGGCCGTACGCCGCGCGCAGGAGGCGCAGGCGGGCAGCATCGTCACGGTGACCGCAGGTGGCACCCCGGTCGGAGTCGTGAACGAGGCCGCCCTGATGTCGGTGCCGGCCGACCGTCGCGCCTGGGTCCCGACGTCCTCGGTCGCCCGCTCGCTGGACTCCGGCCTCCAGCTGCCGGCCGGGATCGGCGGTGAGGACCTGATCCGGGCGATCAGCTCGCGTCCGTCCGGGGAGTACCTCCTGCTCGACGTCGACGGCAGCATCTTCGGCGTCCTGTCGACCGCCGACGTCGACCGCGCCTTCCGCGCCAGCGCCTGAGCGATCTCCTCAAAACCTGCGGTTTGGGACCAAACGGCAGCGTTTGGAACGTTCCAGGTTGCGGTTTGGGACCAAACGGCAACCCTCGGTCCCCGGCCGCTACCCTCCCGGGCATGCCCGACCAGCCGGACCCGACCGCCGCACCCGACGTCCCACCGGACGCATGGGCGGGGGTGCACCGCGGGCCCCTGCGGGCCGGTGAGTGGGTGCGGCTGACCGACCAGAAGGGTCGGCGGCACAACTTCGAGCTCGTGCCCGGCAAGCGGTTCTTCTCCAACAAGGGTCACCTCGAGCACGACGAGCTGATCGGGCGCGACGAGGGCTTCACCGTGGCCTCGTCGGCCGGCGGCGAGTACCTCGTGTTCCGGCCGCTGCTCAGCGAGTTCGTCGTCTCCATGCCCCGCGGCGCCGCGGTCGTCTACCCGAAGGACGCGGCGCAGATCGTGGCGATGGTCGACATCTTCCCGGGCGCCGACGTGGTGGAAGCCGGGGTCGGGTCGGGTGCGCTCACCTGCTCTCTGCTTCGGGCGGTCGGCCCCCACGGCACGGTCTCGTCGTTCGAGCGCCGCGAGGAGTTCGCCGACGTCGCCCGGCAGAACGTGACCCAGTTCTTCGGGGGCGACCACCCGGCCTGGACTCTGACCATCGGCGACCTGGCCGACGAGCTCCCGGCGTCCGGTGCCCGGGCCGACCGCGTGATCCTCGACATGCTCGCGCCCTGGGAGTGCCTGGACGCCGCCGCGGGAGCGCTGCGCGCCGGCGGCATCCTCTGTGCGTACGTCGCCACCACCACCCAGCTCTCGCGGTTCGTGGAGGGTGTCCGCGTGCACGGCGGCTTCACCGAGCCCCAGGCGTGGGAGTCGCTGGTGCGCGACTGGCACGTGGAGGGGCTCGCCGTCCGTCCGGGCCACGCGATGATCGGCCACACGGCGTTCCTGGTGACGGCACGACGGATGGCTCCGGGGGAGCGACCTCCGTTGAAGAAGCGGCGTCCGGCGCCGGGTGCGTACGGCCCGGACTACCAGGGCCCGCGGCCGCCCGGCGTGCCCGAGGAACCGGTCGCGGAGTGACCCGCTCGTGGTCGCGGTCCGCACGCCGAGATCAAATCGTGAGAAACGCGACCCCATTCGGGCCTGGCGGACCATCGTGGACGAGTAGGGTCGAAACAGGAGGTGGGGACACATGAGCACTGGTCAGGACGCCTCGAACGACGCGTCGGGTGGACAGGGACGAAGCGCCCGCGAGCTCTCCGAGCAGGTGCGGTTCCTCGAGTCCGAGGTCACCGATCTGCAACGACGCCTGTCCGACTCGCCCGGTCACTCCCGCAGCCTGGAGCTCAGGCTCGCCGACACGCAGCGCTCCCTGTCTGCCGTCACCTCCCAGAACGAGCGCCTCGCGCAGACCCTGCGTGAGGCCCGCGAGCAGATCATGAAGCTCAAGGAGGAGGTCGACCGGCTCGCGCAGCCGCCGGCCGGTTTCGGTACCTTCCTCCAGCGCAACGAGGACGACTCGGTCGACGTGTTCACCGGTGGCCGCAAGCTGCGCGTGAACGTCAGCCCCGCGGTCGACCTCGAGAGCCTGGTCAAGGGCCAGGAGGTCATGCTCAACGAGGCCCTCAACGTCGTTGCCGCCCTCGACTTCGAGCAGGTCGGCGAGGTCGTGATGTTCAAGGAGCTGCTCGCCGACGGCCAGCGCGCCCTGGTGATCGCGAACGCCGACGAGGAGCGCGTCGTCCGCCTCGCCGACCCGCTGAAGGCCGACACGCTGCGAGCCGGCGACAGCCTGCTGCTCGACAGCCGTGCGGCGTACGCCTACGAGCGGGTCCCCAAGTCCGAGGTCGAGGAGCTGATCCTCGAGGAGGTGCCGGACATCGCCTACGAGTCGATCGGTGGCCTGGTCTCCCAGATCGACGCCATCCGCGACGCCGTGGAGCTGCCCTACCTCCACCCCGAGCTGTTCACCGAGCACCAGCTGAAGCCGCCCAAGGGCGTGCTGCTCTACGGTCCTCCGGGCTGTGGCAAGACCCTGATCGCCAAGGCGGTCGCCAACTCCCTGGCCAAGAAGGTCGCGGCGCGCACCGGCCAGGAGGGGAAGTCGTACTTCCTCAACATCAAGGGCCCCGAGCTCCTGAACAAGTACGTCGGTGAGACCGAGCGGCACATCCGGCTGGTGTTCCAACGTGCCCGTGAGAAGGCCAGCCACGGCACGCCGGTGATCGTGTTCTTCGACGAGATGGACTCGCTGTTCCGCACCCGCGGATCCGGGGTGTCCTCCGACGTGGAGAACACGATCGTCCCGCAGCTCCTGAGCGAGATCGACGGAGTCGAGGCACTCGAGAACGTCCTGGTGATCGGCGCCTCCAACCGCGAGGACATGATCGACCCCGCGATCCTGCGACCCGGCCGGCTGGACGTGAAGATCAAGATCGAGCGCCCCGACGCCGAGTCCGCCCGCGACATCTTCAGCAAGTACCTCGTGGAGTCGCTCCCGCTCCACGCCGACGACGTGGCGGAGTTCGGTGGAAACCGCGACGCCTGCGTCGAGGGCATGATCCGGGCCACGGTCGAGCGGATGTACACCGAGACCGAGGAGAACCGGTTCCTGGAGGTCACCTACGCCAACGGCGACAAGGAGGTCCTCTACTTCAAGGACTTCAACTCCGGCGCGATGATCCAGAACATCGTCGACCGGGCGAAGAAGATGGCGATCAAGGACTTCCTCGAGCACGACCAGCGCGGTCTGCGGGTGCAGCACATGCTCCAGGCCTGCGTCGACGAGTTCAAGGAGAACGAGGACCTCCCGAACACCACCAACCCCGACGACTGGGCCCGGATCTCCGGCAAGAAGGGCGAGCGGATCGTCTTCATCCGCACCCTGATCACCGGCAAGCAGGGCACCGAGCCGGGTCGTTCGATCGACACGGTCCCGAACACCGGCCAGTACCTGTAGCGAGAGCCGACCCCAGGGGCTGGATGGTCCGGGAGGACCACGTCGGTGGCTGCGCCACGTCATGCGCAACCGCTTCCGCACCGCGACACTCGTCCCGTAGCAATGCTCCGGGGGGAGTCCGATGGTTCACGTGTGTCCGCTGCGCGCTGCTCGAGGAGCGCCGGCTCGTCGCGCCCGAACGACCTCCCCCCGCCGTCCCGTCGTACGGGACCAGCGGGGGAGGCGAGCACGTGCTTGACCCCCTCGACATCTTCTGGCCCCTCGTCGTCCTCCTGGCTCTCGTCGCCGGGTGGCACCATGCCCGCCATCACCGGCGTCACCACCGACACGTGGAACGACGCACCGCTGCGCCGCGACGCGACCGAGGGGGAGCAGACCGCGTCGTGACCGAGCGGTCGTGCGGAGCCGGCGCCCGGGAGTCGTCGCCGGAGCGATAGCGGAGAAAGCCCCGTGCCGGGGGCGGTCATGTATCAGGCTGTGGTGAAGCGACCTCATCTTGTCGACCGACCCACCCCCCGAGGAGACCCCCATGCTTCGTCGTCCACCTCTCCGCGCAGGTCTCACGTCGTATGCCGCCACTCCGCCCATCGTTCGCATCCGGGCTCTGCCCGGTCGCTGAACCACGTCGCCGTTGCTCTGCCTCGACCGGGGCAGAGGAACGGCGGGCCAGCCGTCTGCCCCCACATCCCGAGGCGTTCGCCGGAGGAACCACCACCCAAGAGGAGAACCGCATGTTCCGTCCATCCCTACGCGCGACCGTCACCACGCTGGCCGCCGCGGCCGTGCTGGTCGGCGGCGCCGACATCGCGACGTACGCCGCGACAGGTCACCCGCTCGTCCTCGGCCACGCCAACCAGGCCGGCGGCACCACGTCGCTGAAGAACACGGGTCGTGGCCCGGCGCTGAGCCTGAACAGCATCAAGTCGGCGCCGCCGCTCAAGCTGAACAGCAGCAAGATGGTCAAGCACCTCAACGCCAACATGGTCGGCGGCATGACCGCGAAGACCCTCAACGGCTACGACCTCTACCGCCTCGGCCAGTCCGGCGGCACGATCGACACCGACGCGCACTTCTTCACGATCAAGCCGCCCACGGGTTGGGTCCACTACTCGATGACCGGCATCTGGACGAGTCAGACCACCACTGACTCTCTCGAGTGCCTGCTGGTCGACAAGCGCCTCGTGAACAACCCGAGCAACATCTCGCTCATCTACGGTGAGTTCATCAGGACCATCAGCGATCAGGACGGCCCGTTCATCAACCAGCAGGGCTTCGCGAAGTTCTCCAAGAACCAGCGGCTGCTGATCGGATGTGCGGCCAGCGGCACCGGGCCGATCCAGATCGCCCAGCCGATCACGTTCTCCTTCCACAGCGTCGGTGCCGCGATCAAGCACGGCAAGCCGTTCGACATCACGAAGAACGCGCAGCGCAAGCTGCAGGCGCCAGCTCGCGCGCTGAGCTCACCGATCCGCAGCCCCCTGGCCCATCGGGGTCAGGGGGCTGCGCCGATCGGGGCATTGTGGCGCGCCGTGCGCGCTCAGAACACTCATAGCCACCTCAACCCCCACATCCGCAGGAGATCTCATGCTTCGTCGTCCATCCCTCCGAGCGAGCCTCACCACGGTGGCCGCGGCCACCGTCCTGGTGGCCGGCGCCGGACTCACGTCGTACGCCGCCACCGGCAACGCGTTCGTCCTCGGTCACGCCAACAAGGCCGGCGGCACCACGTCGCTGAAGAACACCGGCCGTGGTCCGGCGCTCAGCCTGAACAACATCAAGTCGGCTCCGCCGCTGGTCGTCAACAGCAAGAAGATGGTCAAGAACCTCAACGCCAACATGGTCGGCGGCAAGTCCGCGAGCCAGCTCGCGGGCAAGATCATCCGGTTCCACATCGGCTCCGTCGGCGCCACCTTCACCGGAACCACGCCGAAGCTGTTCTTCGCCAAGATCCCCAAGGGCACCTACCAGATCGGGATCTCGGGCATCGTGTCCGACGCCGGCGGCTCCGGCGACAGCTACACCTGCCTGGTGGCTGACAAGAGCGCGCCCCTGCTCGCCGCCTGGGCGGAGGGCACCTTCGACCACAATAAGGTCTATGGCCGTCGACGAAGACCACGCAGGACACCTTCAAGTTCGGGTTCATCGACTACACGAACAACCCGACCCAGAAGATCTCCAACGCCAACATCGCCCTCGGTTGCGCGCTCAACGGCTCGGGCACCTTCACCGAGAGCCGGCTGGTCTCCTTCACGTTCCGACCGGTCTCGGTCGGCGACAAGAAGACCGGAGGCGCCGTCCCGCTCCCGCGGTCGGCCGCCGAGCGCCTGTCCCACGCACTGCGCTGACCTGAACGGAGTCGGCCCCCTGGTCCGCACGAGACCAGGGGGCCGGCCCGTGCGGCGACGACGCGTAGGCTCGGCCCGTGACCGTACGCCGGGTGATGGGCACCGAGATCGAGTACGGGATCTCGGTGCAGGGGCAGCCGCACGCCAACCCGATGGTGGCGTGCTCCCAGGTGGTCAACGCCTACGCCAGCGCGACCATCAAGGCGCGACGCGCGCGGTGGGACTTCGAGGAGGAGTCGCCCCTGCGCGACGCGCGTGGGTTCGACCTGAGCCGCCAGCTGGCCGATCCCAGCCAGCTCACCGACGAGGACCTCGGCCTGGCCAACGTGATCCTCACCAACGGGGCGCGGCTGTACGTCGACCACGCGCATCCGGAGTACTCCACGCCCGAGGTGACCACCCCCCTCGATGTGGTGCTGTGGGACAAGGCGGGCGAGCAGGTGATGCTCGACGCCACGCGGATGGCTGCGCTCACGCCGGGCGCCACCCCGATCAACCTCTACAAGAACAACACCGACAACAAGGGTGCGTCGTACGGCGCCCACGAGAACTACCTGATGCCGCGCACGACGCCGTTCAGCGACATCGTCCGGCACCTGACGCCGTTCTTCGTCAGCCGCCAGGTCGTGTGCGGGTCCGGGCGGGTCGGGATCGGCCAGGACGGTCGTGAGGACGGGTTCCAGCTCAGCCAGCGGGCGGACTACTTCGAGGTCGAGGTCGGGCTCGAGACGACGCTGAAGCGGCCGATCATCAACACCCGCGACGAGCCGCACGCCGACCCGGAGAAGTACCGCCGCCTGCACGTGATCATCGGCGACGCCAACCTGGCCGAGGTCTCGACGTACCTCAAGGTCGGCACCACGTCGCTCGTGCTCGCGATGATCGAAGACCGCTTCATCACCTCCGACCTGAGCATCGACGGTCCTGTGGCGGCGCTGCGCGCCGTGTCGCACGACCCCACGCTGCGCGAGCAGGTGACGCTCCAGGACGGACGGCGGCTGACGGCGCTCCAGCTCCAGGGGGAGTACCTCGAGCTGGCGCGCAAGTACGTCGACGACAAGCTCGGCTCCGACGCCGACGCGCAGACGGTCGACGTGCTCGACCGCTGGGAGTCGGTGCTCACGCGGCTGGCCCAGGACCCGATGCTGTGCGCCCGCGAGCTGGACTGGGTCGCGAAGCTGAAGCTGCTGAACTCCTACCGCGAGCGCGACGGCATCGACTGGGACAACGCCAAGCTGCAGCTGATCGACTACCAGTACAGCGACATCCGCCCGGACAAGGGGCTGTACCACCGGCTGGTGCAGCTCGGGCGCATCGAGCGGCTCCTGACCGACGACGCCGTCGAACGGGCCATGCACCACCCGCCCGAGGACACCCGGGCGTACTTCCGCGGGCGTTGCCTGGAGAAGTACGCCGATTCGGTTGCCGCCGCCTCGTGGGACTCGGTGATCTTCGACCTCCCCGGGCGCGAGTCGCTGCAGCGAGTCCCCACCATCGACCCGCTCCGGGGGTCGAAGGCGCACGTGGCCGACCTGATCGACCGCTGCGCCACCGCCGAGGAGCTGTTCCGCGCCCTCACGCGCTGAGGTGCCGGGGTCGGCCTGACACCTGCGGTTTGGTCCCAAACCGCAGTTCTGCGGGGCCAGATGTTGCGGTTTGGGACCAAACGGCAACATTTCCGTACCGGCGTCAGGCTGGAGGAGCGACCGTCACACCGGCGCGTCCGGCCCGGGCGAGGGACTCGGCCACGAAGCCACTCGTCTTCAGCTCGTCGACCACGTTCCTCAAGAAGTCGATGCTCGAGGCCTGGCGGTCACGCGTGGTCGCCACCGCCTGCCGGATCTGCATGAACGCCGGCTCGACGACCCGATGTCCGGGATGGGACTCCACCCACGCGGTGGCCGGCTGCCGGATACCGGCCCCGGCCTCCAGGCCCTCGCCGACGTAGACCTCCACCCCTTCGTCCCCGCGCACGACCTCGGCGGTGGCCAGGTTGCGGGTCAGGAACAGGTCGTAGGCGGAGCCGCGCTTCACACCGACCCGGACACCGTGCCGGTCGATGTCCGCCGGCTCGGCGATCGCAGCTCCGTCGGGCACGACGTACACCCCTTCGATGAGGACGTACGGCGCGGTGAAAGCCAGCTCCGCCTCGCGCTCGGGCTCGATCGCGAGGAACCCGATGTCGGCGATCTTGGTGTGGAGCGCTTCGTAGGACTTCCGTGCCGCGTCGAAGCAGAGCAGCTCCACCGCGACGCCGAGCCGGGCGGCGATCTCCCGAGCCAGGTCGACGGTCACGCCGCTCGGCTCCTCGGGGGTGCCCGCCGCGAGCACGGGGTTGCCGAGGTTGATGGAGGCCCGGAGGACGCCTTCGGGTGCCAGATCGGCGACGACAGCAGGGGAGAGCGCGTTCACGTCACGCCACCCTAGGTGTGCGGGACGCGCCCTCGTCGTAGGGGTGGAACGGCTAGGGTGAACGCATGGCTCAGGAGCAGAAGCAGCCGCGCAAGTCGGGCGAGACCGACGAGGTCACCGACGTCGCGCCGGAGTCGGACGTCGCGGAGCGCAGGGAAGCCCTCGACGACGACGTCGACGCCATCCTCGACGAGATCGACGACGTCCTCGAGACCAACGCCGAGGACTTCGTGAAGTCGTTCATCCAGAAGGGTGGCCAGTAGGAGTGGACGACTCCCGCCTGCCGGCGTCGTTCATGACGCCCGGCACCTCCAGCTTCGTCGACTTCCTGGCCACGACGTCTCCCGACCTGCTGCCCGCACGTCGGGCCGTGCCCCAGGGACATGCCGGTGACCTGGCCCCGCACGGGACGACGATCGTGGCCGCCACCTTCCCGGGTGGCGTGGTGATGGCCGGTGACCGACGGGCCACGATGGGCAACATCATCGCCCAGCGCGACATCGAGAAGGTCTTTCCCTCCGACGAGTACTCCGCGGTGGGCATCGCCGGGAGCGCCGGCCTCGCGGTCGAGGTCGTGCGGCTGTTCCAGGTCGAGCTCGAGCACTACGAGAAGATCGAGGGGATGACCCTGTCGATGGACGGCAAGGCCAACCGCCTGGCCGCCCTGATCCGGGGCAACCTCGGGATGGCCATGCAGGGCCTGGCCGTCGTACCGCTGTTCGCCGGGTTCGACATGTCGGTGGGGCAGGGCCGGATCTTCAGCTACGACGTCACCGGCGGCCGCTACGAGGAGACGGCGTTCCACTCGGTCGGCTCCGGATCCCTGTTCGCCCGCGGGTCCCTCAAGAAGCTCTACCGCGAGGATCTGTCCGAGCGTGACTGCGTGACCGCACTCGTCCAGGCGCTCTACGACGCGGCCGACGACGACTCCGCCACCGGTGGCCCGGACCTGACACGCCGGATCTTCCCGGTCGTCCAGGTGATCACCGCCGAGGGTGGCCGCAGGCTCCCCGACACGGACGTCGCCGACATCGCGGACGCCGTGATCGCGGGTCGGATGAACCGTCCCGACGGCCCGGCCGCGGCCCTGACCTGAGAGCGAGGACCTCGACATGAGCATGCCGTTCTACGTCTCGCCCGAGCAGCTGATGAAGGACCGGGCCGACTTCGCGCGCAAGGGCATCGCCCGCGGTCGGTCCGTGGTGGCCATCCAGTACGCCGACGGGGTCCTCTTCGCCTCGGAGAACCCGTCGCAGGCGCTGCACAAGGTCAGCGAGATCTACGACCGCATCGCCTTCGCGGCGGTCGGGCGCTACAACGAGTTCGAGAACCTCCGCATCGCCGGCGTCCGCCTGGCCGACATGCGCGGTTACGCCTACGACCGTCGCGACGTCACCGGCCGCGGGCTGGCGAACGCCTATGCCCAGACCCTCGGCACGATCTTCAGCAGCGGCGGGGAGAAGCCGTACGAGGTCGAGATCTTCGTGGCCGAGATCGGGGACGCTCCGGCCGACGACCAGGTCTACCGACTCACCTACCAGGGTCAGGTCACCGACGAGCACCAGTACGCCGTGATGGGCGGGGCCGACGACGTGGTCGCGGCGTACCTCGAGGAGCACTACACGGAGAACGCCTCGCTCTCCGATGCCCTGCACGTGGCGGTGGCGGCGCTGGGTCGTGGCCCGGAGGACGGCAACGGCGGCACGGGCGAACGCGTCATCCCGGCGAGTGCCCTCGAGGTCGCCGTTCTCGACCGCACCCGCTCCCAGCCGAGGAAGTTCCTGCGTCTCATGCCGGCACGCCTCGAGGCGCTGCTGGGAGACCGACAGCCCGCACCCGAGGTCGAAGCTGCGGCTCCCGCCGACTCGACCGGTTCGGCCGAGATCGACCCTGCCGACATCCCCGACGACACCACGCCGGCGGATGCACCCGACGAGTCAGGCAGCTCCGAGTAATGCGCTGACGAGGTTGCGGTTTGGTCCCAAACCGCAACCGATGGCCCATCTTCGGTGCGGTTTGGGACCAAACCGCATGCACAAGGCAGCTACCGAGGCGCCTTGTCCACAAGCCCGTCAACGATGATCCTGAGCGGACGGCTGATTGCTGCAGCCTGGTGGCATGAGATCCGAGTGCGGGCCGATCAGGGGTGAGGTCAGACTGCGAGGGTTCCGACGCGTGAGTCACGGGCTCTTCGTCCCGGAGCGGACGACACTCTCGCCCGACGACGAGTTCCTTCGCGACCTGCGCGCATGGCTGCTGGTCCTGCCGGACGGGGCAGCGTTCACGCACGTGACCGCCGCCCGGTTGCTCGGCTGGCAGCTTCCGCGGCTGCCCGAGTGTGTTCCGATCTTCACCGCCGTGCACGACGGCGAACGCCGACCGCGCCGAGTCGGCCTGATCTGCTCTCGCCTCGTTCCCCGAGAGGACGGTCCAGGGCCTCGACGCCGCGTCTCCGATCTTCCCGTGGACGAGCCCGAGGAGATCCTCCTTCGCGCGGCCCGCGATCTCGGACACCTCGATCTCCTCATCTTGATCGACTCAGCGCGGCGGCATGGCGACCTGGAGCGGGAACGCATGACGCGCGTGCTGAGCAGCCGTAGACCAGGTACTCGGGCTCTTCGGGCGGCGTACGACGCTTCCGATGCCAGAGCCGAGTCCGCCGGCGAATCGCTCTTGCGGCGCTTCCACGACGTGATGGAGGTACCGGTCGAGCCACAAGTGACCCTTCTGGGAGCCGACGGTCGGGCGGTGGGACGAGCGGATCTCCTGGTCGTGGGCACCAGCGACCTCCACGAGTACGACGGGGCCGGACATCGAGGTTCGCACCAGCATCGATCCGACCTACGCCGCGAGCGGCAACTGACGCAGGCGGGGTACCGACGTCGAGGGTTCACGCTCGACGACCTCGTCAACCACCCGGCGGTCGCCATGCACGAGCTCGATCGCGCTCGTGGCCGCCCGCACCGGGCCGTTCGCCTCAGCCGATGGCAGCGGATGGTCTCGGAGTCGCTGTACTCGGAGGCTGGTCGGGCGCGCATTCTCAACCGTTGGCGGCGCGCCATGGGGCGCTTCGATTGGGCATGAACCGCCGCCTGCGAGGGCTCTTTGTTGCGGTTTGGTCCCAAACCGCAACAAAACGGTCCGCCGCCACGTGCGTCCCGAGCCGGACATGGCCGGGCGGCATAGGGTGATCCCGTGGACCGCCGGATATTCGGGATCGAGAACGAGTACGGCGTGACGTGCACGTTCAAGGGCCAGCGCCGGCTGAGTCCCGACGAGGTGGCCCGGTACCTCTTCCGGAAGGTCGTCAGCTGGGGGCGCAGCTCCAACGTGTTCCTCCGCAACGGCGCCCGGCTGTACCTCGACGTCGGCAGCCACCCCGAGTACGCCACTCCCGAGTGCGACGACGTGGGGGAGCTGGTCACCCACGACAAGGCGGGGGAGCGAGTCCTCGAGGGCCTGCTCAAGGACGCCGAGCAACGCCTGCACGACGAGGGCATCGCCGGCGAGATCTATCTCTTCAAGAACAACACCGACTCCGCTGGCAACTCCTACGGGTGCCACGAGAACTACCTGGTCAGCCGGGCGGGCGAGTTCAACCGGCTCGCCGACGTCCTGATCCCGTTCCTGGTGACGCGTCAGATCATCGTCGGCGCCGGCAAGGTCACGCAGACCGCGCGCGGTGCGTCGTACGCCGTCAGCCAGCGCGCCGAGCACATCTGGGAGGGCGTCAGCAGCGCCACGACGCGGTCGCGACCGATCATCAACACCCGCGACGAGCCGCACGCCGACGCCGAGAGGTTCCGCCGGCTGCACGTGATCGTGGGCGACTCGAACATGAGCGAGACGACCACCATGCTCAAGGTGGCCAGCTGCGACCTGGTGCTGCGGATGATCGAGGAGGGCGTCGTGATGCGCGACCTCACGATGGAGAACCCGATCCGGGCCATTCGTGAGATCAGCCACGACGTCACGGGTCAACGCAAGGTGCGGCTGGCGAACGGCCGTGAGGCGAGTGCCCTCGACATCCAGCACGAGTACCTGTCGAAGGCGCGGAACTTCGTCGATCGTCGGGAGATCTCCACGCCGATCATCGAGCAGGCCCTGGACCTGTGGGAGCGCGGCCTGAAGGCGGTCGAGTCCGACGACCTCGGCCTGGTCGACCGCGAGCTCGACTGGGTGATCAAGTGGAAGCTGATCGACCGTTACCGCGCCAAGCACGGTCTCCCGCTCGGCCACCCACGGATCGCCCAGCTCGACCTGGCCTACCACGACATCCGCCGCGATCGAGGTCTCTACTACCTCCTCGAGAAGCGGGGAGCCGTCACCCGGGTGACCACGGACCTCAAGATCTTCCAGGCCAAGTCGGTGCCGCCGCAGACGACCCGCGCCCGGCTCCGCGGTGAGTTCATCCGGAAGGCGCAGGAGCGCCGGCGCGACTTCACCGTCGACTGGGTCCACCTCAAGCTGAACGACCAGGCTCAGCGAACGGTGCTCTGCAAGGACCCGTTCCGGGCGTACGACGAGAGAGTCCAGCGCCTGATCGACGGCATGTGACGCCCTTCGCTGTTGCGGTTTGGGACCAAACCGCAACATCTAGGGCCTGATCATTGCGGTTTGGGACCAAACCGCAATGGCCGCGCGACCGGGTTCGGGTCGGCAACCGCCCGGCGGCTAGGGTTGGCCGTTCCCGAGCCGTCGTACCCCGAAGGGCCTTCTGTGCACACCCGACTCCACCTCCGACTCCTCTCGGCTGCCCTGGTGGCTGCCGCCCTCACCCTCGCCGGGTGCGGGAGCAGCGACAGCAGCGCCGGCTCGTCCGGTGACAGCGGGAGTGGCACCGCCGCCTTCGACGCCGTCTCCATCACCGGTGACGTCGGCACCGACGCCACGGTGAAGTTCGGCAGCGCGGTGTCCGAGACCAAGGACCAGACCAAGGTCCTGACGCAGGGCAGCGGCGACACGGTCGCGACCGGCGACTCCCTGATCATCCAGACGGTGATCGCCGACGGGACGACCGCAGAAGACGGTCGCGAGCTCCTACCAGGACAAGCAGCCGCAGGTCGTGACCCTCTCCTCGCAGGTCCAGGCGATCTTCCTGAACGCGCTCAAGGACAAGACGATCGGCTCGCGCGTCGCTGTGTTCGCACCGGGCGAGGAGATCTTCGGTCCCACCGGCAACACCCAGCTCGGCATCAGCCAGAAGGACACCGTGCTGATCGTCTTCGACATCATCGGCAAGCCCCTGGACAAGCCCGACGGCAAGCAGCACGCCGCCCCCTCGTGGGCGCCCAAGATCGAGTCGTCGAAGGGCGTCATCTCCGGCCTCGACTTCGGCAAGACGCCGAGGCCCGACGGCAAGCTCCACTCCGCCAACCTCTACGACGGCACCGGACCGGTCGTGAAGAAGGGCCAGACCATCTTCGCCCGCTACCTCGGCGAGGTGTACGACGGGAAGAAGCCGTTCGACCAGAACTTCGACGGCGACTCACCGGCGACCTTCCAGATCGGCGCAGGACGGGTGATCAAGGGCTGGGACAAGACCCTGGTCGGCCAGCGCGTGGGCAGCGAGGTCGTGCTGGAGATCCCGCCGGCGGACGGGTACGGCAAGAAGGGCCAGCCCAGCGCGGGCATCAAGGGCACCGACACGCTGTACTTCGTGGTCGACATCGTGGGCGCCGCCTGAGCAGGATGGGCGGCATGTCCTCCCGGAGTCGAAGGTGACCGCGTCGAAGACCGAGCGCCTGCTCAACCTGCTCATCATGCTGCTGGTCCAGCGGCACTACGTCTCCAAGAACCGCATCCGCGAGATCCTGTACGCCGACGCACCGTCGACCGACGCGTTCGAGAAGACCTTCGAGCGCGACAAGGACGAGCTGCGCAGCCTCGGGGTGCCGATCGAGGTCGGCCAGATGGACGCCTACTTCGACGACGAGCCCGGGTACCGCATCCGGGCCGACCAGTTCGCCCTCCCCGAGATCAGCCTCGAGTCCGACGAGGCGTCGGTGGTCGCCCTGGCCACCCGGGTCTGGGAGCACGCACGTCTCGCCGAGGCCACCACCGACGCCGTCGGCAAGCTCACGGCGGCGGGACTCGAGCTCGACCTGGGCGCCCTCGAGATCGCCCAGCCCCGGTTGACCGCCGACGAGCCGTCGTTCGACGTCTTCTGGGAGGCGACGCTGGCACGGCGCGCCGGTCACCTTCGACTACCGCAGACCCGGCTACGACCAGCCCCTGACCCGACACCTCGAGCCGTGGGGTGTCGTTCGCTTCTCCGGGCGTTGGTACGTCGTGGGTCAGGACACCGACCGCGGCGAGGAGCGGGTGTTCCGGCTGTCGCGGGTCGTCGGGCCCGCCACGATGAGCGGGCCGGCGGGCTCGTTCGTCGTACCGCCGGGTACCGACGTCCGCGAGGCCGCCCGGCGACTCGCTCCCTCGACGCCGGCGGAGGAAGCCGTGGTCCTGCTCCGTCCGGGTGCGGGTGCGGTGCTGCGGCGTTCGGCGACCAGCGTGGAGGCCGACGTCGACGGGCCCGACGAGGAGACGCCCTGGGACCGCCTGCGGCTACCCGGCGCACAGGCCGACGAGCTGCTCGCCTTCGGCGCGGACGTCTACGTCGAGGGCCCGCCCGCCCTGCGCGACGAGGTCGTGGCCCGTCTGCGCCTGGCCGTGGGGGCGGCCTCGTGAGCACGGCCACGGCGGGGGCGGCCAAGGACCAGGTCGGCCGACTGCTGCGCCTGGTGCCGTACCTCCACGCGCGAGACCAGGTGTCCCTGGAGGAGGCCGCGCGGGTGCTCGGCGTCCCGGAGGACCAGCTCGACAAGGACCTCCGGGTCCTGTTCCTGTGCGGGCTCCCCGGCGGGTTCCCCGACGACCTGATCGACGTCGACCTCGATGCCCTCGAGGGCGAGGGCGTCATCCGCGTCTCCAACGCCGACTACCTCGCCCGCCCCCTGCGGCTGACCCCGACGGAGGCGAGCGCCATCATCGTGGCGCTCCGCGCCTTACGTGCGGGCGCCGACCCGGAGACTCGCGAGGTCGTCGACCGAGCCCTCGCCAAGCTGGAAGCTGCCGCCGCCGGCAGCACGCCGTTGGTCGACCCGGGGGACGACGTCCCCGCGACGTTGGCGCTCCGCGCCCAGCTCGAGGACGCCGTACGCCGACGCCGGCAGGTCCGGTTGACGTACTACGTGCCCGCGCGCGACGAGGAGTCCGAGCGCATCGTCGACCCGCACGGCGTGGTCTCTCACCACGGAGTCAACTACCTCGACGCCTACTGCCACAGCGCCGACGCACCGCGACTGTTCCGCCTCGACCGGATCCACGAGGCGACCGTCCTGGACTCCGAGGTCACCACCGACGCCAGCGAGCCCCGCGACCTCTCCGACGGGGTCTTCGGCGGGGACGAGGCGACCCGGGTGACGCTCCGGCTGCAGCCCGAGGCCCGTTGGATGGAGGAGTACTACTCGGTCGAGGAGGTGCGCTCCCGGCCCGACGGGGGGTCGGACGTCGACCTGCTCGTGGGGGACGAGCGGTGGCTGCAGCGCCTCCTGCTCCGCCTCACGCCGTACGCCGAGGTGCTCGAGCCCGCTCACTACGGTGACGGCGCGGCCGAGGCGATCCGGCGGGCTTTGGCCCTGTACGACCACCCTGCGGGCTAGACTGACGAAGCAATCGACGCCTCACGTCAGGACCTGCTCATGTCTCCCCTGCTGCTCCCCGACCTCGGCACGCCAGAGCTGATCATCATCCTGGTGATCGTCGTCCTGGTGTTCGGCGCGTCCAAGCTCCCGGAGCTCGCCCGCGGCAGCGGCCGCGCCCTGCGGATCTTCAAGGCCGAGACCAAGGGGTTGGGGGACGACGACGCGGAGACCGACGTGAAGACCGCGTCGCAGCGCGAGCTCGACGACCGCCAGTCGCTCGAGGCACGCCAGGCGTCCGAGCGTGCAGCTTTCGAGGCGAAGCAGGCGGCCGAGCGCGAAGCCGGCCAGCGCGGCGACTCCGGCGCCTGACGGCGCCTGAGCACGAGCAGCCGGTCCCGTGTCCATCGTCGGTGTTGTCGACCTCCTGCGCGGGAAGCCGCACAACGCAGTCGGCCCCGACGGTCGGATGGCGCTCTCGGACCACTTCCGTGAGCTGCGCGCGCGACTGATCCGCTCGGCTCTGGTGCTGGTGATCGCCTTCTGCGTGGCGATCTTCTTCTACAACCAGCTCCTCGAGGTCGTGCAGCACCCCTACAACGAGGCCCGGGACGCGCTGGCGAACCGGCACCCACCGATCAAGACCGAGCCGGTGATCAACGGCGCCGGCGGCGGCATCCTGCTCCAGTTCAAGCTGTGCGGCGTCGTCGCCCTGATCGCCGCCAGCCCCTACTGGCTCTACCAGATCTGGGCGTTCATCCTGCCCGGGCTGCACGCCAACGAGAAGAAGTACTCCCGGATGTTCGCCGCCGTGGCTGGCCCGCTGTTCCTCGGCGGCGTCGCCCTCGGCTACTACGTGCTGCCCAAGGGCCTGACGGTCCTGATCTCGTTCGTGCCGCAGGGCGTGACCAACCTGGTCGACTTCGCGGGCTACTTCTCCTTCGAGATGCGGATGCTGCTGATCTTCGGCATCGCCATGGAGATCCCGCTGTTCGTGGTGCTCCTGAACTTCGCCGGCATCATCAGCGGCCGTGCCCTGGCCAAGAACCGACCGTGGATCATCATCGGCACCATGGTCTTCGCCGCGGTGGCCACGCCGTCGACGGACCCCTTCTCGATGCTGATGCTGGCCATCCCGATGCTGATCCTGTTCGTCTTCTCGGAGATCATCGCCCGGGTCTCCGACCGGGTCCGTGGTCGCGGCGCCCACCGCACCGACCAGTGGGCGGACGACGAGATCTCACCCCTGTGACCCCACCGCCCGGGGCGCCGTCGTACGACGAGTCGGACCCGTTCGACCTGCCCGACTGGTTGGGGGAGTGCGACGTCACCTGGGAGGCCGAGCGCGGGCTCGCCACGGGACACCGCGTCGCCGGCACCCTGACGGCGAGCGGCCAGGATGCCCTCGCCTGCGACCTCCTGGCCGTCGACGACGCCTACCCGGAGCCGATCGCCGCGGACACCACGCGGGTGCGGGCCCACCAGCTGTGGCGGCACGGCGAGGTCCTCATCGCCGACGAGGGTGACCGGCTGGTCCTCGCCGTCCCGGGATCGCGGATCGACACCGAGGCGGCGTTGGAGGCGGTCGGTCGGCTCGCCCGCGCCGTCGGTGCTCGGCCGGGGTCGTACGCCGTGCGGCTCCGGGTGGGCCCGGAACGGCGCTGAAATAGTTGCGGTTTGGTCCCAAACCGCAACACCGACGCCCGGAAACCTGCGGTTTGGGACCAAACGGCACGTCTACCGACCGGTAGTCTGCGCGCGTGCCGAGCAGGGAGATCGCCCTCCTGACCAACCCGACGTCCGGCAAGGGCAAGGGCGCCAGGATCCGCGAGCGGGCCGTCATCCGGCTGCGGGACGCGGGGCTGACCGTCCGCGACCTCCAGGGTCGCGACGCGGACGAGGCGCTCGACCTGGCGCGCCAATGCGTGGCCGACGGGGTCGACGCGCTGGTGGTCTGCGGCGGGGACGGCATGGTCCACCTCGCCGTTCAGGCGGTGGCCACGACGAGCACCCCGCTCGGGATCATCCCGGCCGGGACCGGGAACGACGTCGCCCGCTACTTCGACCTCCCGCGCAAGGACCCCGACGCGGCCGTCGACCGGGTGATCGCCGGGAACCAGTCGCGCACGGTCGACCTGGCTCGCAGCGGCTCTCGCTACTTCGTCACGGTCCTGGCCGCCGGGTTCGACGCCGTCGTCAACGAGCGCGCCAACCGGATGACCTGGCCCAAGGGGCAGATGCGCTACAACATCGCCACCCTGGCCGAGCTGCGGGTCTTCCGACCGCTGCCGTACACCCTCCGGCTCGACGACCGGGAGGTCTCGTTGGAGGCGATGCTGGTCGCGGTCGGCAACGGGCCGTCGTTCGGCGGCGGCCTGCGGATCACCGAGGGCGCGGTGCTCGACGACGGCCTGCTCGACGTCGTGATCATCAAGCCGATCTCGAAGCCCGACCTGGTCCGCACCTACCCCAAGCTGTTCAAGGGGACCCACGTCCACCACCCGCAGTACGAGCACCACCTGGTCCGCTCGGTCACCGTCGCCGCACCGGGCATCGTGTCGTACGCCGACGGCGAGCGCTTCGGCCCCCTGCCCCTGACCGTGGACTGCGTACCGGGGGCGCTTACGGTTCTGACATGAGCCTCACCCCGGTCCTCGACGCGTTCGCGGGCCTCTACGAGTTCGGGCTCGACCCCTTCCAGCGTGAGGCCTGCCGCGTCGTGGAGGAGGGCAAGGGCGTGCTCGTGGCGGCTCCGACCGGCTCCGGCAAGACGGTCGTGGGCGAGTTCGCCGTCCACCTCGCCCTCCAGACCGGTCGGAAGGCGTTCTACACGACCCCGATCAAGGCGCTGTCGAACCAGAAGTACCACGACCTCGTCCGGCGCTACGGCGCGGACCGGGTCGGCCTCCTGACCGGTGACACCTCGGTCAACGGCGAGGCTCCCGTCGTCGTGATGACGACCGAGGTGCTGCGCAACATGCTCTACGCCGGCTCGAGCACGCTCACCGGCCTGGGGTACGTCGTGATGGACGAGGTGCACTACCTCGCCGACCGGTCGCGCGGTGCCGTCTGGGAGGAGGTGATCATCCACCTGCCCGACTCGGTGTCCCTGGTCTCCCTCTCCGCCACCGTCTCCAACGCCGAGGAGTTCGGCGAGTGGCTCGAGACGGTCCGCGGCGACACCGTGACGATCGTCGAGGAACGGCGTCCGGTACCGCTCTACCAGCACGTCCTGGTCGGCCGCCGGATGCTCGACCTGTTCGCCACCTCCGACGTCGACGCTGCCGCCGGGTTCGTCAAGGAGGGCGCTCCGGTCAACGCCGAGCTGCTCCGGATCGCTCGCGACGACTTCGCGAGCAGCCGCCTCAAGGACCGGCGTACGCCGAAGGGCCGGCCGCAGCGCGGAGGCCGACGACCCGTCGGGAACGGGCGCCGGGTCTGGATCCCCAGCCGGGTCGACGTCCTGGACCGGCTCGACGGTGCGGGCCTGCTGCCGGCGATCGTGTTCATCTTCAGCCGGGTCGGGTGCGACGCCGCCGTCGAGCAGTGCCTGCGGTCCGGGCTGCGGCTCACGACGCCCGAGGAGCGGGACGAGATCCTCGCCTACGTCGAGGAGGCGTGCGCGGACCTGCCCGACGAGGACCGGGTGGTGCTCGGCTACCACGACTTCCTCGACGGGCTCACCCGCGGCGTCGCGGCCCACCACGCGGGCATGCTGCCGGCGTTCAAGCAGTGCGTGGAGCAGCTGTTCGTGCGCGGGCTCTGCAAGGCCGTGTTCGCCACCGAGACGCTGGCCCTGGGGATCAACATGCCGGCCCGCACCGTGGTGCTCGAGAAGCTGTCGAAGTGGAACGGCGAGACCCACGCCGACATCACGCCGGGGGAGTACACCCAGCTCACCGGCCGCGCAGGCCGTCGCGGCCTGGACGTCGAGGGGCACGCCGTCGTCCTGTGGCAGCCCGGCATCAACCCGTCGGAGGTCGCCGGCCTGGCGTCGACCCGCACGTACCCCCTCCGCTCGAGCTTCCGCCCGTCGTACAACATGGCGGTCAACCTCGTCCACCAGGTCGGTCGCGCCCGGGCGCGGGAGCTGCTGGAGATGTCGTTCGCCCAGTTCCAGGCCGACAAGGCGGTCGTCGGGCTCGCCCGACAGCTGACGAAGAGCGAGGACGCGCTCCAGGGCTACGCCGACGCCGCTGCCTGCGAGCTCGGCGACTTCATGGAGTACGCCGCGCTCCGGCAGCGGGTGTCCGAGCTGGAGAAGAACGCCGCCAGGTCCCGGCGCGCCGACCGGCGGCAGGAGGTCCTCGACTCGCTGTCCCAGCTGCACCGGGGTGACGTGATCGAGGTGCCGGGCGGCAAGTTCGCCGGGTACGCCGTCGTCCTCGACCGCGGGATCTCGGCCGACGGCCCGCGTCCGCAGGTGCTGACCGCCGAGCGACAGGCGCGCCGGCTCACCGTCGTCGACTTCCCGGGCCCCGTGACCGCGCTCAGCCGGCTGCGGATCCCGCGCCAGTTCAACCCGCGCAACCCGCAGATGCGGCGTGACCTGGCCTCGACGCTGCGCAGCGCCACCCACGACCTGGCTCCGCCGCCGCCGAGCCGCGAACCGCGCGGAGGAACCGACGACGCGGGAGGACCACGAGGTCGAGGAGCTGCGGAGCCAGCTGCGCGCCCACCCCTGCCACGACTGCCCGGACCGCGAGGACCACGCCCGCTGGGCCGAGCGGTGGTTCAAGCTGGACCGCGACGCGAAGACCCTGCAGCGCCGGGTCGACCAGCGCACCAACACCGTGGCCCGCCAGTTCGACCGGGTCTGCGACGTGCTGGAGACGCTCGGCTACCTCGCCGACGACGACGTCACCGACCTCGGCAGGCCGCTGCGCAGGATCTACTCCGAGCTCGACCTGGTCGTGGCCGAGGCGCTGCGGCTGGGCGTCCTCGACGGGCTGAGCCCGTCGGCGCTGGCGTCGGCCCTGTCGACCCTGGTCTACGAGTCCCGGCGCCCCGAGGACGTCGTCTCTCCGCGGGTGCCCGGAGGTGACACCCAGCGGGTCGTCGACGAGCTCGAGCGGCTCTGGCGTGAGCTGTCCGCGGTCGAGCGGGACCACCGGCTGGACTTCCTCCGCCGACCGGACGCCGGGCTCGCCTGGGCGGCGTACCGCTGGACCGAGGGCGACGACCTGGGCGAGGTGCTCGACGAGAGCGACCTGACCGCCGGCGACTTCGTCCGGTGGGTCAAGCAGCTGATCGACCTCTGCGGGCAGGTCGCCGACGCCGCCGGCGGCGGCCCCCTCCGCGAGAACGCGCGGGACGTCGTACGCCGGATCCGTCGGGGTGTCGTCGCCGTCGCGCCGCTGGAGGACTGACCCTCCCGCGGGTGAGCGCGACGTTGCCGTTTGGTCCCAAACCGCAACCTGGATCGTTCCAAATGCGCGGTTTGGTCCCAAACCGCAGAGTTCGGCGGGCCAGGGGACACAATGCCGGGCATGGGGGAGACCGACCTGCTGGTGATCGGGGCGGGGCCGTACGCGTACTCCGCGGCGGCGCACGCACAGGCGCGCGGGATCAGGACCAGGATCGTCGGGCGGCCGATGAGCTTCTGGCGCGAGCAGATGCCCGCCGACATGTACCTGCGGTCCGGCCGCGACTGGACGCTCGACGCCGACGGTGAGCACACGCTTCGAGGCGTTCTTCGAGGAGCGGGGCTACCTGCCGGGTGACCACGACCCGATCCCGATCTCGGTCTTCCTCGACCACACCGAGTGGTTCCGCGAGCAGAAGAAGCTCGAGATCGAGCAGGTGATGGTCGAGAGCCTGACCACCTCCGACGGACACTTCGAGGCGGTGATGGGCGACGGAACCACGATCACCGCCGAGAAGGTCCTCGCGGCACCGGGCATCGCCCACTACGCCCAGCGGCCGGAGTGGTACGACGCGGTGCCGGCCGAGCGCCGTTCCCACACCAGTGAGCGAGTCACCTTCGACGACCTCTCCGGCGCTCGGGTCGCGGTCGTCGGCGGCCGGCAGAGCGCCTACGAGTGGGCGGCCCTGCTCTGTGACCACGGCGCCGCGAAGGTCGACGTCGTCCACCGGCACGACACCCCGGCCTTCGAGAAGGTGAGCTGGGCGTTCGTGGACCCCTACGTCGAGCAGACCGAGGCCGAGCGGGGTTGGTGGCGGGGCCTGCCGGTCGAGCGGCAGCAGGCGATCGCGCTCGAGTTCTGGCGGGTCGGCCGGCTGACGCTGGAGCACTGGCTGACCCCACGTCTCGACCCGGCCGTCGTCACCTCGCGACCCCAGACCCAGGTGACAGCCGTCGACGCCACCGACGACGCCGTCGTCCGCCTCGCCCTGTCCGACGGCGAGCTGCTCGACGTCGACCACGTCATCGCGGCCTCCGGCTACCGGGCCGACCTCGCCGCGGTGCCCTACCTCGCCGGCGTGGTCGACCAGGTCTCGGTCACCGACGGGTTCCCGGACCTCTCGCCCGGCTTCGAGACGACGCTCCCCGGCCTCTTCGTGACCGGCTTCTCGGCCACCCGCGACTTCGGTCCGTTCTACGGGTTCACCAAGGGGTGTCCGTCCGCGGCGCGGATCGCCGTCGCCGAGATGCTGCGCTGACCTGCCCGCGAACGACGTCAGCCGGCCAGGACGGCGCGGAGCCTCTTCACGGGGGAGTCGAGGTTGTACCGGGCGGCCAGCTCCTCGAGCCGCTCCGGGTCGCGCGGCGCCGAGGGCAGGGTGGCGTCGTACGCCGGGAGGTCGATGTCGCGGGCGACCGCCACGACGGTCGGGGCCACGGCGAGGTAGTCGGCGGCGTCGAGGATCTTGCGTCGGGGCCCCGGGGACATGTCGGACTCCGGGTCGCCGGCGGCGGCGACGATGCCCTCGAGGTCGCCGAACTTCAGCAGCAGCGAGGACGCCGTCTTCTCGCCGACCCCGGCCACCCCGGGCAGGCCGTCGGACGCGTCACCTCGCATGGTCGCGAAGTCGGCGTACTGGCTGGGCAGCACGCTGTACTTCTCGACGACGACCTCGTCCGTGACGCGCTCGTGGTTCCCGACGCCGCGGGCGATGTAGAGGATGCGCACGCCGTGGGCGTTGTCGACGAGCTGGAACAGGTCGCGGTCACCGGTGACGACGTCGACCGGCATCGGCGCACCGGTCGCCAGCGTGCCGATGACGTCGTCGGCCTCGTAGTGGTCGGCGCCGATCACGCACAGCCCCGCGGCGGCGAGCACCTCGAGGATGATCGGGACCTGCACCTCGAGCGGGTCGGGGACCTCCTCGATGTCGGGACGCGGGCCGGGGATCGCCCGGACGACCCGGTGGGCCTTGTACGACGGGATCAGGTCGACCCGCCACTGGGGCCGCCAGTCGTTGTCCCACGCACAGACCAGGTGGGTGGGGCGGTAGTCACCGACCAGCCGGCTGATGAAGTCGAGGAACCCCCGCACGGCGTTCACCGGCGTGCCGTCGTCGGCGGTCACCTCGGGAACGCCGAAGAACGCACGGAAGTACATCGACGCGGAGTCCAGGACCATCAGCCGCTGTTCGCTCGCCACGGGCGTGAGCCTACGCATCCGGGGTGGCCAGGACGCTAGGGTCGTCGGCGTGGAGGAGACCGATCGCGCGATCGTCCAGCTGCTGGCCGCCGACGGCCGGATGTCCTTCACCGACCTCGGCAAGGCCACGGGCCTCTCGACGTCCGCGGTGCACCAGCGGGTCAAGCGCCTGGAGAAGCGCGGGGTCATCGCCGGCTACGGCGCCTCGGTCAACCACGAGGAGCTCGGGCTCGCGCTGACCGCGTTCGTCTCGATCACGCCGATCGACCCCAGCCAGCCCGACGACTACCCCGAGCGGATCCGCGGGATCACCGCGATCGAGTCGTGCTGGTCGGTGGCGGGGGACGAGTCCTACATCCTCAAGGTCCGCGTCGAGACGCCGCACGCCCTGGAGGACCTGCTGGCCCGGATCCGGTCGGACGCGAACGTCTCCACCCGGACCACGATCGTGCTCAGCACGCCGTACGAGAACCGCGGCGTCACCTGAGCCGTCGGTCGTCCTCGGGAGCGTGGCGCTCGCAGTCGCGCAGCAGGTGCGCGGCGCGGTCGAGGCCTGCCCCGAGCTCCATGGTCGAGGTCAGCGGCACCGAGCGGGGATCCACGGGCGCGGCGGACAGCCGGGCGGGTGCCAACGTGACGATGCCGTCGACGCGGAGCAGGCGTACGCCGAGCACGCGCGCCAGCAGGTGCGTCTCCACGAGGACGCCCTCGGAGAGCCGACCGTCGCCGTCAGGTGCCAGAGCCGTTCCGGTGACCGACCTCGTCGACCCACGTCGCGAGCGTCCCCGACGAGCCGTAGTCCTCGAGGCGGCGCGCCGCGCGGCTCGCCAGCTGCCGAATCTCCTCATAGCGTTCCCTCCCGGCTCGGGTGCCCAGGACGTAGCCGACCGCGAGGGCCCCGAGCGCCGTGACTCTCACGAGCCCTCCACGCGCCGCCTGATCGCGGACGTGGCAGCACTGGCGGCGGACAGCACCAGGAGCGTCGCGCCGGCGGTCACGCCGGTGCGCACGAGGCCGCTCCCGCGCGGCGGAAGGGGCACCTGCTTGGTCACCCGGTCCAGGGGCGAGTCCGGGCTCAGTCGCTTCCAGGCCGACCGCGCCAGGTTCGTCGTCGTGCTCACTGCTTCTTCTCCAGCGCCGAGACGAGCTGCTTCTTCGACATCGACGAACGGCCGGCCACGTCGCGCTCCTGCGCGAGGTGGAGCAGGTCGGACTTGGACATCGTGGCGAGGGTGCCCGGCCGCGTGGTGCGGTTCACCTCGCGCGTCACCGCGGCCGCCTCTCTCTGGGTCCGCTCGCGGAGCTGATGTGCCTGGCTGACCGCCTGGTCGGCCTCCTTGCGGTCGGAGCGGGCCGCGGCACTGATCCGTTCGGCGTCCGCTCGGGCCCGTTCGGCAGCCTCCTGGGCGAGAGCAGCCGCCTCCTCGGCGAGCTCACGGGCGCGCGCCAGTCGCTCGGTGGCCTCGGCGAGGCGGGCGCGTGCGTCCTCCTGCGCGCGTTCGGCCTCGGCCTGCGCGACCTCTTCGCGGCGTGCCGACGCCTCCTGCTCCTGCTGCAAGGACTTCTCGGCGTCCGCCTCGGCCGCGCGCCGGGCCTGAGCGACGTGCTCCTCGGCCTCCTGCTCGGCGGCCCGGACCTGCCGATCGACCTCGTCGGAGAGCTGCTGGCGCACCCCGTCGAGGCGTTGTTGCTCCTCGGCGCGGACGGCGTCGACGCGCTCGGTCAGGTCATGGGCGCGTTCGGCGGCCTCGACCGCACGTTCCTCGGCCTCGTGGGCGCGATCCGCGCCGTCGCGTGCCTGGGACAGCCGGTTCTCCACCGAGTCCTGTCCTGGCAGGGCCTCGCGCACCGCGTCGCCGGCCCGCTGGGCCAAGCTGCGGGGACTGCCGTTGCCCGCCGATGCGTCCTTGCTCTTGCTACCGGCCCCGTTCGAGGCGCCGCTCTCGTGCGGCAGTGCCTTGCCCGCCAGCCACGAGGCGTTGCGCGGGATGTCCTTGGCTCCGGAGACCAGGCTGCTCAGCAGTCCGGTGTGGTCGTGGGTGTTGCGTGCCATGTCGTTCTCCCTCCCCCTTGGCCGGCTGCGCTCCCATGCGGCCGGTCCTGTCGGGTGAACGCGGTCGAAGGTCCGCGTTGTAGGGGGACGACGTACCCGAGCCCTACCGGGCCATGCATGCGACGGGTGCGCCCGAGGGTCGCCGAATGGGCAGAAACCGCACGTCCGGGCCCGGATTTGTTGCGGTTTGGTCCCAAACCGCAACGTCTGGGGCCTCAGGTCCGGGGCCCGGGGGTCCGGGGCCGGGGGTCCGGGTCCCGCCCGGATCAGTGGGCCTGGAGTGCCGCCGTACGACGCGACGCCTCGGCGACCTCGGCCGCCTTGAGGGCGGACTCGTCGAGCCGACCGTGCTCGGCCCACCACGCCTGACCCTCGGCGGGCAGGGTGTGGATCGGGTCGTAGTACTCGTAGTGGCGCGAGAGGGCCTCGGGGTCCTCGGCCTCGATCGAGGTGCGGTAGTTCTTCGTCCAGTACGAGATGCCCTTGACCGTGTCGTAGTCGGACAGCTGGTGGATCCACCGCTTCCCGACGAACGGCACGTCGCAGACGATCCGCGGGGTGGCGAAGCCGGGCAGGTAGCCCATGATCGAGTGCTGGAGCCGCTGCGCGTCGGCGACCGAGACCCGCCAGTGCTCCGAGAACGGGATCATGTCGCACATGTAGAAGTAGTACGGCATGATCTGCGCGCCATCGAGCAGCGCGAAGCAGAGGTCGAGCAGCGCGTGCGGGTCGGCGTTGACGCCGTTGAGGATGCACGCCCTGGTTGCGGACGTCGCGGATGCCGGTGTCGAGCATCGTGCGGGTGGCCTCGGCGACCAGCGGCGTCACCGAGTTGGCGTGGTTGACGTGGGTGTGGATCGCCACCGAGACGCCGCGCTCGCGCGAGGTCTTGCCGATGCGGGTCATCCCCTCGACCACCTCGGGCTGCAGCCAGTGCTGCGGCATGCCCATCAGCGCCTTGGTGGCCAGCCGGATGTCGCGGATGTTCTCGATCTCGAGGAGCTCGGTCAGGAACGCCTCGAGGCGGGGCCACGGCATGTTCGCGACGTCGCCGCCGGAGACCACGACGTCGCGCACGCCCGGCGTACGACGGAGGTAGTCGAGCATGTCGCCGAGCCGGTCGTTCGGCTTGCCGACGAACTTCAGCTTGTCGATCACGGCGGTGGAGTTGCCGACCAGGTCCATCCGCGTGCAGTGGCCGCAGTACTGCGGGCACGTCGGCAGCAGCTCGGCGAGCACCTTGGTCGGGTAGCGGTGGGTCAGCCCCTCGGTGGCCCACATGTCGTGCTCGTGCAGCGAGTCGCGGGTGGCGTGCGGGTGGGAGCCCAGTCGGTACGACGGTCGCTGAAGACCGGCAGCATGTAGCGGCGGACCGGGTCGGCGTAGAACGCCTCGGTCAGCGAGCCGGCGCCCGCGGGCTCGTCGCGCGGCGCCATCGTGTTCATCATCTGCGGCGGCACGAGCATCGACATCGTCGCCCGCTCGGCCTGGTCGCGCTCGAGGTCGGCGTAGAAGCGCTCGTCGAGCAGGTCGCCCATCAGCTCGCGCAGCTGCTTGAGGTTCTTCACGCAGTGGGCGCGCTGCCACTGGACCGACGCCCACTCCTCGGCGGTGACGTCCTTCCACCCCGGGAAACGGGTCCAGTCGGGCTCGACGAGCTCGACGCGGCGGTAGGGGTAGGGCTGACCGGTCTCAAGACCGATCGAGGTCTCGATGCTCATGGCTGACGCTCCTGGGTGACGATGACGGACGGGCGTGCAGGCGGACGGCGCGCCAGTTGTGAGGCGAGCCGCTCTCATGTCAGAGTAGGCGGAGAACGTGCGGTCAGTCCAATGCCACGCCGCAGATTCTTTCGTACATGAGGCGATTCAGCGGAGGAAACCCAGAAGATGTCGGTGCCTGTGACCGATTCCGACGCCCGCGCAGCTCGGGCGGCGACCAGCGACCCGACCGGTCTGCACCGCGTCCTCGACGACGCGGTGGTGCTGCCCCAGGCCGCCCAGCGGCTGGACACCCGCCGCGAGCTCTGGCCCGACGAGGTGCGGGTGCGCGTCGAGACCCTCAACCTCGACGCCGCGTCGTTCCGCCAGCTCGAGGGGAAGCACGACCACGACGGTGCCGGCCGTCCGCCGCGAGGTGCTCGAGATCGTCGCCGAGCGCGGCAAGATGCAGAACCCGGTGACCGGCTCCGGCGGCATGCTGATCGGCACCGTCGAGGAGGTGGGCCCCGAGTCGTCGCTCGGGCCTGGAGGTCGGCGACCGCGATCGCCACCCTGGTCTCGCTGAGCCTCACCCCGCTGGTGATCGAGGACGGGCTCGAGCGCTGGGACGGCCGCAGCGAGCAGGTCCCGGCCGACGGCTACGCGATCCTCTTCGGTCGCTCGATCGCGGCGAAGATCCCCGACGACCTGGCGCCCGGCGCTGAGCCTGGCGGTGATGGACGTCTGCGGAGCACCGGCCCTGACCGCGCCGCGTCGTCCAGCAGTACGACGCCCCGGTCGGTCGCCGTCGTGGGCGGCGCCGGCAAGTCCGGGCTCCCTGAGCCTGGCCGCGGCTCGGCGCGAGGGTGCGTCGCGCACGATCGGGGTGGTGCCGCACGAGGCCGAGGCCGCGCTGCTGCGCGACGCCGGACTGGCCGACGAGGTGGTCGTCGCCGACGCCCGCGACCCGATCGCGCTGCGCGACGCGGTCACCGCAGCCGGCGGCCCGGCCGACATCACCGTCGTGTGCGTCGACGTCCCCGGGTGCGAGGGTGGAGCGATCCTGGCCACCGCCGAGCGCGGCACCGTCATCTTCTTCTCGATGGCGACGTCGTTCTCGGCCGCGGCGCTCGGCGCCGAGGGCGTGGCGGCCGACGTCACGATGCTGGTCGGCAACGGCTACACGCCCGGCCACGCGGCGTACGCGATGGACCTGCTGCGCGAGTCCGACGGCGTACGCCGACTCTTCGAGCGGAGGCTGTGATGGCGACGACGACCACGCCGAGCGCAGGCCGCGCGGCAAGCTCGACCTCGACCCCGCGACCGTCCGCCAGGCCCGGTCGCCTGGCCCGCAAGGTCGGCCGCCCGATCGTGCAGGATCGCCCAGCAGCACACCACCGTCTCCGTCGAGCGCGCCACGCTGCGCCTGGCCGGTCTCGAGGGCGCCGACGCCGAGGGCACGCCGTGGGTCAACCGGCTCGTCGACGTGCGTCCGGGCCGACGTCGGCCTCGAGCACGGCGTCGCCCTGCCGGTCTGGGACGCCGCTGCGCCGCGCCGAGGGCGCCGACCTGCGCGAGCTCGCCGAGAAGGCCTCCGCCGGCTCGGTCACGTTCCGGCTGCCCGAGGGCCAGGACGAGAAGCGCGCCCGCAGCGCCGCCGGCAAGGCGGTGGGTGCCGGCATCAAGCGCATCGACGCCCGCCGCAAGGAGCGCGAGCGCCTGGTCGCACGGATCGGCGACGCCCCGGCGAAGCCGTGGATCTACCTGATCGTCGCGACCGGCGACATCTACGAGGACATCCCGCAGGCCCAGGCCGCGGCCCGCGAGGGCGCCGACATCATCGCGGTGATCCGCTCGACCGGGCAGAGCCTGCTCGACTTCGTGCCCGAGGGCGCGACCCGCGAGGGCTTCGCCGGCACCTACGCCACCCAGGAGAACTTCCGGCTGATGCGGGCCGCACTCGACGAGACGTCGAAGGAGCTCGGCCGCTACGTCCGGCTCACCAACTACGCCAGCGGTCTCTGCATGCCCGAGATCGCGGCGCTGGCCGGCCTCGAGCGGCTCGACATGATGCTGAACGACTCGATGTACGGGATCCTCTTCCGCGACATCAACCCGATCCGCACCTTCGTCGACCAGCGCTTCAGCCGCCAGGTGCACGCCCGGGCCGGGATCATCATCAACACCGGCGAGGACAACTACCTCACCACCGCCGACGCCGTCGAGGCCGCCCACACCGTCACCACCAGCCAGCTGCTCAACGAGTACTTCGCCAAGGAGGCGGGGCTCGAGGACTGGCAGCTCGGCCTGGGCCACGCCTTCGAGATCGACCCCGACGTCCCCGACTCGTTCCGCCTCGAGCTCGCCCACGCGATGCTCGCCCGCGACCTGTTCCCCGACGCGCCCCTGAAGTGGATGCCGCCGACCCGGCACATGACCGGCGACGTCTTCCGCGGCTACCTGCTCGACGGCTTCTTCAACCTCGTCGGCGCGCTGACCGGCCAGGGCATCCTGCTGGTCGGGATGATGACCGAGGCCGTGGTCACGCCGTGGATCTCCGACCGCGACCTGGCCCTGCAGAACGTCCGCTACGTGATGAACGCCGCCGGCAACCTGCGCGAGGACTTCCGGCCCGAGCCCGACGGCTTCATCGCCGAGCCGGGCGCGGCAGGTGCTCGGCGAGACCATCGACCTGCTGGAGAAGATCGCCGACGAGCCGGGCAAGCGCCCCGTTGCTCGAGGCGATCGCCGACGGCACCTTCGGCCTGATGAAGCGCCCCGCCGACAAGGGCAAGGGCCTCGAGGGCGTGGCCAAGAAGGCCGCGCGACTACTGGAACCCCGCCAGCGAGCTGCTGGAGGCGACGTGAGCATGGTCTCGACAGAGCTCGACCGACGCGACAGGCCCGATCCGGCCCGTACGGCGACACCACCGGCGACGGCATGGTGCAGCTGAGCTTCACCCTGCCGATGCAAGCACTCCAAGGTGGCCGAGGGCGCCGCCGCCCAGCTGGCCAACAAGATGGGCATGGACCCGGCGCTCGTCGTGCACGCCAAGCCGATGGGGGAGGAGCTACACGTTCTTCGTCGTCTACGGCCGCGTGAACCACCTGGTCGACCCGAGCATCGGTCGAGGTCGTCGAGCGCGACTACCCGCTGCTCACGCCCGAAGGAGGCCAACGCCGCGATCAAGCGCAGCCTGCGGCGACGGCTGGTCGTCGTCGGCGGCTGCATCGGCACCGACGCCCACACCGTCGGGATCGACGCGATCCTCAACATCAAGGGGTTCGCGGGCGAGAAGGGCCTGGAGTACTACCGCGAGCTCAAGGTGGTCAACCTCGGTGCCCAGGTCAGCGTGCCCGAGCTCGTCGAGCGGGCGCGCGAGGAGAAGGCCGACGCCGTCCTGGTCTCCCAGGTCGTCACCCAGCGCGACGCCCACCTGCTCAACACCCGCGAGATGTCCGCGGCGTTCCGTGAGTCCTACCCGCCCGACAAGCGGCCGCTGCTGATCGTCGGTGGGCCGCGCTTCGACGAGACGATGGCCGCCGACCTCGGCGTCGACCGCGTCTTCACCCGCGGCACGACGCCCGGCGAGGTCGCGTCGTTCCTGGTCCACCGCCTCGCTCCCACGCCGCCCCGCAGTCGACCAGGAAGGCGAGCTGAGGATGCCGACCAAGAACGGCCAGGACGTCGGCGCTCGCGTCGTCCACCGCCGCTACGTGCCCTACTCCCACGCCCACTACGCCGGCAACCTCGTCGACGGCGCCTACAGCCTCGGCCTGTTCGGCGACGTCGCCACCGAGATGTGCATCGTCACCGACGGCGACGAGGGCCTGTTCGCGTCGTACGCCGACGTGCAGTTCAGGAGCCCGGTCCGCGCCGGCGACGTCCTCGAGATCGTCTGCGAGCTGGTGCGGGTCGGCACCCGCAGCCGGGTGCTCGAGCTGTCGGTGACCGTCGTCGCGCGCGGGACGCCGACCGACGACCAGCCCGGGCGCGGCCGAGCTGCTCGACCCGCCGCTGGTGGCGACCACGGCGACCGGCACCGTCGGTCGTCCGCCTGCGCCGGCTCGCGCAGCGCTCCGGAGCGCGGTTAACGACCGTTCACCTGCCCGGCGTGTCGACCGCCGGACACGCCGCGATTCCGTGCGAAATTCTCGGATGAACTCCGGCCGACGCGACCGTGGCTGACCTGCGGATTTCGCGCGTCCTCGCAGGTCAGCGGGCGGTTGACAACCCGGTCCCGGATGACCAAAGGTGCGGGCATTCGCTCAGGCATTCGTGGGTGCAAGACCGACGTCCGAGTGGCCGGGTCGCCCGGTGGGAGTCCGCCCACCGGGGCAGCCGGTTCGCGGAGATCGGTTCTTGCCCCGCGAGAGCGAGACCGGAGAGGGACGCGGTCCCCCTAGACAACTTCCGGGGTCGCGGCAGCCAGTCGTGGTCCGGTCGGCCCGAAGGGCCGCAACCCTCTCCGGTCAATGCCTGAGCGAGAACGTCTCCGATTCGGCGGAGCCGAAGCGAGACGTTTCTCGCGAACGGCGCAGCGAGCTTGCTCGCAAGCCGGGCCTGACAGTCAGCCCCACTCCCACGGCAACTCCTCGGGCCCCGGCTACTTTCTTCCCATGCGCACCCGCTGCCTCGTGGCCCTCGTGGCCGGCCTGGCACTCGCGCTCTCGCTTCCCCCGACCCACGTCTACGGCTGCTGCCGTTCGCGGTCGCGGCGTTCTTCGTGGTCACCGACGGGCTGCCGGCGCGCACGGCGTGGATCCCCGGCCTGGTCTTCGGCGCCTCCTTCCAGGTCGCCCTGCTGTGGTGGCTGCACGTCGTCGGCACCGATCCCGTGGCTGGGGCTCTCGCTGACCCAGACCGTCTGGTACGGCGTGCTGGGCGCGGCCGCCGTGCCCCTGCGGCGGCTGCCGGCAGCGCCGCTCTGGCTCGCGGCCGCCTGGGTCGCCATGGAGTCGATCCGCTGCACCTGGCCGGCCGGCGGCATGCCGTGGGGCCGCCTGTCCTACGCCGTCGTGGGCACCCCGGTGGCGGAGGCCCTGCCCGTACGTCGGCGCCACCGGCGTCAGCCTGGTCCTGGCGCTGCCTCGGGCACGCTCCTGGCCCGCGGCGTACGCCGGTCGCGAGCGGCGGACGCGGCTGCTCCCGCTGGCCGGGCGCGGTCGGCGTCCTGGCCGTGGCCTCGGCACCGTCCCTCGCGCCGTACTCCGCCGCCACGACCGGCCAGGTCGACGTGGCCGCGGTCCAGGGCGACGTGCCCGGTGACGGCACCGACGTGCTGGCCCACTACCGCCGGATCACCGAGCAGCACGAGGTGGAGACCAGGCGGCTGGCCGCCGACGTCGCGGCGGGCACGGTGCCCAAGCCGGCGTTCGTGGTCTGGCCCGAGAACTCCACGGCCGTCGACCCCTTCTACGACCAGCAGATGCGTGCCGACATCGAGGACGCCGTCGACGCGATCGACGTACCGCTGCTGGCCGGTGTCGTCGTCGACGGCGGCCCGAAGCACGTCCTCAACCAGGGCATCGTCTTCGACCCGGTCACCGGGGCGGGGGACCGGTACACCAAGTGGCACCCGGTCCCGTTCGGGGAGTACATCCCGTGGCGCTGGCTCTTCGGGTCCCACCTGGCCGCAGCTCAACCAGATCCCCCGCGACATGGTGCGCGGCACCCGCGTCGAGCCGCTCGACGTCGCGGGCACCCGCGTGGCCGACGCGATCTGCTTCGACGTGGCCTACGACGACGGTCTGTACGCCCAGCTCTCCCGCGGCGGGCAGCTCGATCGTCGTCCAGACCAGCAACGCGATGTTCATCCACACCGACCAGATCGACCAGCAGTTCGCGATCAGCCGGCTCCGCGCGATCGAGACCCACCGGTACGTCGTGGTCGCGGCCATCAACGGCGTCACCGGCGTGATCGCCCCCGACGGCTCGGTGGTCACGTCGGTCCCGGCCCGGACGCGGGCCTACGTCGACTCCCGGGTCGGGCTCTACGACGTGGTGACCCCGGCCGTGCGGATCGGGCCCTGGCTGGGCCGCCTCTGCGTGGGTCTGGTGGTGGTCGGCTGGCTGTTGGCCGTCGGACTCAGTATCGTCGGACGCGCAGAACGCCTCCGTGCGGACGCTGCCACCCTCCCGCCTGTCGACAGGATCACGGCATGACCACCGAACGACCCGTCCGCGCCCGGCCCCGCTGGGCCGCGTGGTGATGGTCGTGCCGACCTACAACGAGGCCGACAACCTGGCCTGGATCGTCGGCCGACTCCGCGTCGGCACAGCCCGACGTCCACGTGCTCGTGGTCGACGACAACTCACCCGACGGCACCGGCAAGATCGCCGACGAGCTCGCGGCCGGTGACGACGCCGTGCAGGTCCTGCACCGCTCGGAGAAGGGCGGCCTGGGGGCGGCGTACAAGCACGGCTTCCGGGTGGCCCTCGACGCCGGCTACGACGTGATCGGCGAGATGGACGCCGACGGGTCCCACCAGCCCGAGCAGCTCCACCTGCTTCTCGACGCGCTCGCACGACGCCGACCTGGTGATCGGCTCCCGCTGGGTCCCCGGCGGCAGCGTCGTGAACTGGCCGTTCCGGCGCGAGCTGCTCTCACGCGGCGGCAACCTCTACGTCCGGATGCTGCTCGGGGTGAAGGTGCGCGACGCGACGGCCGGTTTCCGGCTGTTCCGTCGAGCCGCGCTCGAGGCGATCGACCTGGCCACGGTGGAGAGCACCGGCTACGTCTTCCAGACCGACATGGTGGTCGCGCTGCCTGCGCCTCGGGCTCCGGGTCCGCGAGGTCCCGATCGAGTTCATCGAGCGGGTGCGCGGCGACTCCAAGATGAGCGGTCAGGTGGCCGTCGAGTCGCTGCGCAGGGTCACCACCTGGGGCCTGCGCGAGCGTCGCGAGCAGGTCACGTCGCGGTGGCGGCGATGACGTTCGGTGGATCGTCGGGCCGCGCGGTGCGCCGGCGCCGCTTCCCGTGGTGGCTGCTGATCGCGGCGTTCATCATCATGCCGATCCTGGAGATCTACGTGATCATCCAGGTCGGCCAGGTGATCGGCGCCGCTGGACGATCCTGCTGCTGATCGCGGACAGCATCTTCGGCAGCTGGCTGATCGAGCGCGAGGGGCGACGAGCCTGGCAGGCGCTGACCACGGCGATCGAGTCGGGCCGGATGCCCGCCACCGAGCTCGCCGACGGAGCGCTGATCCTGGTCGGCGGCACCCTGATGCTGAGCCCGGGGTTCGTCACCGACGTGTTCGGGATCGTGCTGATCCTGCCGTTCACCCGGCCGCTGGCCCGGCGCCTGCTGACCCGCTACCTCTCGCGACGGCTGCTGGACGGACGACGCCCCGGACCCGGGCCACAGGGTCCCGTCGTCCGGGGCGAGGTCATCGACGACGATCGGTGACCCGATCGTCGTCGGTCACTTCGACTTGACGCGCCGCTTGGAGTTGGCGCGGTGCAGGTGAGCGGGACCGATCTCACCCTCGCGGAGCAGCTCGAGCCGCTCCTTGAGGATGTCCTCGAGCTCCTTCTCCGAACGGCGCTCGAGCAGCATGTCCCAGTGGGTACGGGCCGGCTTCTCGGCCTTCTCCTCGGGACGGATGCCCGACGTGCTGAGTGCCTCGGCACCACAGCGCGGGCACTCCCACACGGCGGGTACCTCGGCCTCGACCGACATGGTCACCTCGAACTCGTGACCGTTCACGCAGCGGTATCCGCGACTGCTGACGAGCGGCGAACTCGATGCCGCGCTCGTCCTCGAAACTCTGTCCTCCCAGCCGCGCGCCACGCAGTGTGCGCTCTGCCATGAAGGTTCACCTCCAGCGATCTGTAGCCCCCGGGTACGCCCGAGGCGTACATCAACAAGACGTCCGTACCCGGTGTTCGTGACGACCACACGTGACGGATTTCCTTGTCTTGCTCAACGTACGCCGGGCGCGCACTGTTCCTCTAGGAAGACGCGAGGCGGGTCACATCGGTTCGGTCGCGACACCGACTTCACGAGTTCACAATCATTCTAGCGGTCACACCACCATCGGAACGGCGTTGCCGGCCTCCTCGATGCCGCGTCGCGGGTCGAGACGGAGCAGGAAGCCCGCTCCGAGCACGAAGAACACGATCAGCGCGACGATCGCCGGCCGGTAGGAGCCGGTCACCTGGAACACGACCCCGAACAGGAACGTGCCGAACCACGACGTACCGCGCTCGCAGGCGTTGTAGAGCGCGAAGTACTCGCCCTCGCGGCCCCGGGGGATCAGCAGGCTGAAGAACGAGCGCGACAGCGCCTGGGTGCCGCCCAGCACGATCGCGATCGCGACGCCGACGAGCAGGAAGGCGGCGACGTTCTTGCGGGGCAGGAACATCGCCAGCACGACGATCACCATCCAGGCGTAGGTGCCCCACAGGATGCACCGGTAGGCGCCGTACGCTCGCGGCGAGCCGCCCGAAGAGGAGCGCACCGCCGAACGCGACGAACTGGATCAGCAGGATCGTCGCGATCAGCACGCCGTCGCCGAAGCCCAGCTCCTTGGAGCCGTACGTCGAGGCCACGCCGATCACCGTCTGGATGCCGTCGTTGTAGAACAGGAAGGCGACCAGGAACGTCAGCGTCATCGGGAAGCCGCCGCATCTCGCGCAGCGTGGTGAACAGCTGCCCGAAGCTGACCGGCGCAGCAGACCCGCCGGACTCGGGGACGACGGCCCGGGCGGGGTGGTCGCGCAGCCGGAGGAACGGGATGATCGGTGAACCCGGCCCACCAGAGCGCCGCGGAGAGCAGGGAGATCCGGACGGCGAGCTCCTTGTCGAGGCCGATCGCACCGTGCGCGAGGACCATCACCAGGTTGAGCGCGAGCAGCAGGCCGCCGCCGAGGTAGCCGAACGCCCAGCCCCGGGACGAGACCCGGTCGCGCTCGTCCTCGGTGGAGATGTCGACCAGGATCGCGTAGTAGCTGACCAGCGAGCAGCCGCCCAGGATGCTGCTGACCACGATCGCGAAGGCCGCCAGCTGCCACTGGTCGCCGCGCATCAGGAAGAGCAGGGCCGCGAAGAAGGACCCCGTCCAGGCGAACGCCGCCATGTGCACCTCTTGCGCGACGACCGGTCGACCAGGGCGCCCACGACCGGCAGCACGAAGGCGCTGGCGATGGTGGCGAAGCTGGTCAGGTAGAACGGCAGCGAGCCCGCGGCCAGGTGCAGGCCGAGCACGTCGACGGTCTTGTCGCAGGTGTCGTCGGCGGAGTTGCCGCAGCCCGCCGCGCGGCCGGCGACGGTGATCATGAACGGCGCGAACAGCACGCGTCAGCATGGTCGTGTAGTAGGCGGAGTTGGCCCAGTCGTACCAGTTCCAGGCCTTCTGCTCCCGGGACCGCCACAACGGCTCCAGGTCGGCGATGCCCGCGCTCATCGGCGGGCTCCATCAGGCGTCCTTCCGTCCGTCGTCCGGCCACAGGCCGCGCTCGCGCAGCACAGCTCGGAGTATGTCGGTGCGGTCGGTCATCAGGCCATCGACCCCGCGGTCGAGCAGGAGTCGCATCTCGTCGGGGTCGTCGACCGTCCAGACGTGCACGTGCAGCCCCGCCGCGTGGGCGCGACGTACCAGACGAGCCGTGGTGACGGCGACGCCAGCGGACCACGCGATGGGGCACCTGCAGCGCGGCGGGACCACGGCGGGTGCCAGCGACGGGCGAGCCGGGCCGGGAGCACGACGTACGCCGCGACCTCGCCCGGGGAGGCGGAGGTGGCGACCCGCGGCCCGGCGAGCGCGCCGGAAGCGGCGCAGGCGTCGCCCCGAGAACGAGCCGACCAGCACCCGGTCGTGGAGGTCGTGCTCGTGGATGAGCGCCGCGAGCGGTGCGGCGGCGGCGTCGGACTTGAGGTCGATGTTGAACCGGGCGTCCGGGAACGCGCCACGAGGTCGGCGAGCGTCGGGACCGGCTCGCGACCGCTGACCCGCACGCGCCGCCAGGTCCGCGACGTCGAGGTCTCGGAGGCTGCCGGCTCCGTCGGTGACCCGCTCGAGCAGGGCGTCGTGGAAGGCGACGAGCACGCCGTCGCGGGTCGAGTGGACGTCGGTCTCGAGGTAGCGGTACCCCAGGGCGACCGCGTGCGCGAACGCCGTGCGGGTGTTCTCGAGACCGGAGAGCTCGGGATGGCGCGCACCGCCACGGTGGGCGAACGCCAGCACGGCGCCGCCGTCGTCGAGGAAGGGGAAGCCGGTCGCTCACCCGGGCGGTCAGAGGTCCCGGAACGTCTCGATCTGGGCACCGAGCTGGTTGAGCCGCTCGGCGAGGTCCTCGTACCCGCGGTGGATGACGTACGTCGACCGCAGCACGGACGTGCCCTTCGAGGCCAGCATCGCCAGCAGCACGACCACGGCCGGACGCAGCGCCGGCGGGCAGACGATCTCGGTGCCGGTCCAGCGGGTCGGTCCCTCGACCATCACCCGGTGGGGGTCGAGCAGCTTCACCTGGCCGCCGAGCTTGTTGAGCTCGACGAGGTAGATCGCGCGGTTCTCGTAGACCCAGTCGTGGATCAGCGTCTGGCCGTCGGCGACCGCCGCGATCAGCGCGAAGAACGGGAGGTTGTCGATGTTGAGGCCCGGGAACGGCATCGGGTGGATCTTGTCCAGCGGCGCCGGTCAGCAGCGACGGGTGGGTGGTGAGGTCGACCAGGCGGGTGTGGCCGTTGCGCAGCGACGTACTCCTCGGAGCGGTCGTACTTGAAGCCCATGTCCTCGAGCACCGCGAGCTCGATCTCGAGGAACTCGATCGGCACGCGGCGGATCGTGATCGACGACTCGGTGACGATCGCCGCGGCGAGCAGCGACATCGCCTCGATCGGGTCCTCGGCCGGGCGCGTAGTCGACGTCGACGTCGATCTCCTCGCGGCCGGTGACGGTCAGGGTCGTGGTGCCGATGCCCTCGACGCCGACGCCGAGCTTCTGCAGGAAGAAGCAGAGGTCCTGGACCATGTAGTTGGAGGAGGCGTTGCGGATGATCGTGGTGCCGGGGTGCAGAGCCGCGGCCATCAGGGCGTTCTCGGTCACCGTGTCGCCGCGCTCGGTGAGCACGATCGGCCGGGTCGGCTCGATCGCCCGGTTGACCGTGGCGTGGTAGGACCCCTCGGTGGCCTTCACCTCGAGGCCGAACGGGCCGCAGCGCGGCCATGTGCGGCTCGACGGTGCGGGTGCCGAGCTTGCAGCCGCCGGCGTAGGGCAGCTCGAAGGTGTCGGCGCGGTGGAGCAGCGGTCCGAGGAACATCAGCACCGAGCGGGTACGCCGGGCGGCGGCCTCGTCGATCGAGCTGAGGTCGAGCTCCTTGGGCGGGACGATCTCGAGGTCGCCCTCGTCGCCGATCCAGCGGGTCTGGACGCCGAAGCTGCCGAGCACCTCGAGCAGCCGGTTGACCTCCTCGATGCGGGCGACCTTGCGCAGCGTGGTCTTGCCGCGGTTGAGCAGGCTAGGCGCAGAGCAGGGCGACGCCGGCGTTCTTCGAGGTCTTCACCTCGATCTCGCCCGACAGCGTGGTGGGGCCGGTGACCCGCAGGTGGGTCGGACCGGCGCCGAGGGCCACGATCTCGGAGTCGAGGGCCGAGCCGATCCGGGCGACCATCTCCAGGGAGAGGTTCTGGTGACCCTTCTCGATGCGGTTCACCGCGCTCTGGCTGGTCTGCAGGCGTTCGGCCAGCTGTTGCTGGGTGAGCCCGCGGTGGGTGCGTGCGTCGCGGATCAGCTTCCCGATGCGGCCCTTGAAGTCCTCCGTCATGGGGCCACGATATCTCATGTGTGAGATAAGTCCACACTCCCTGGTTGGCGTGTCCGGTGGGTCAGGATGTCCGGCATGACGTTACCCAAGTGGGCCAGGGAAGCGACGCGGTGTCCGGCCCCACGGCTCGGGTGGCCGGCGGTGATCCGGGCAGTCGTGCTCGACATCGGCGTCGGTGCTCGAGGTGATCGACGACGACGTCTTCCCCGGCGCCGTTCGAGCAGCGGCACGGCCTGGCGCCGGGCTCGGTCGCGGCGGCGTGCGACTTCGCCGGCGACCCGGGCTGGGCGAGATCGACCGAGGCCGAGGTCCGCGCGCACTGGCAGGAGCGGCTCGGGCTCACCGACGCCCAGGCCGACGAGCTGATGGCCGACTACTGGCGCTGGTACGTCGGCACCCTCGACCAGCCGCTGTCGACTGGTTCGCCGGGCTGCGGGGGCGCGGGCTCAAGCGCCGGGATCCTGTCCAACTCCGGCCCGGGCGCCCGCGAGGCCGAGCGGCACTGCGGCTTCGAGGACGATGACCGACGACATCGTCTACTCCCACGAGGTCGGCCTGGCGAAGCCCGACCCGGCCGATCTACGAGCTCGACCGCCTCGCGGCTCGGCGTCGAGCCGGAGCGAGGTCGTGTTCCTCGACGACGTGCCGCGCGAACGTCGAGCGGCGCGCGCCGCCGGCTGGCACGCCGTGCTCCACGAGGAGACCGAGCGCTCGATCGCCGAGATCGAGCGCGATCATCGCGGACCGGTACCGACTGAAGGCGCGCCCGACCGCCGCGGCCCTGGTCGCGGTACGCGCTGGACCGGCTCGGCCGGGGGACGGTCGAGCCCGGGTTCGGCGGGGGCGGCCGGCCGGGTCAGCTGGCGGACGCGCACTCGCGGTGGCTGCCCGGCATCACGCACGGAGCGCAGTCGCACCGCTCGTCGCACGCCAGGAAGGTGTGCATCGCGTGGCCGCACCGGGGGCAGGGCAGGTCGTGCGAGAGGTGCTGGTCGTTGTCGCTGACCGTGTCCCACATGACTGACTGCCTCCCGGTGCGTGTCGCCCGGAGTGATGACCCATCTTGCTCCGGAGCGTGCGCGGGCAGCGACAGTCGAATGCGGGGACAAATGGTCCGAACGTGCCACCGGAGCGTCAGGACCATCGAGCCGCACGGCCATGGTGCCGGTGGGGCTCAGGCGGCCAGGGCTCGGATGGCCCGCCGGGTGGCGAACCACAGGCACAGCACCGACATCGACAGGCCGAAGACGAGCGTCGCGGTGAGCACGCTGGTGGCGTGGACGACCGCGCCGAGCGCCGGGACCGACAGCGGCATCAGCGTCATGTCGCCCAGGCTGGTGACCGACGAGACCCGGCCCAGGTGCGAGGGGTCGATCGCCCGGATGAACGCCGCGCTGAGCCAGACCGACGCCGCGCCGGCGGTGAAGCCGAGCACCGCCATCGCCACCACCAGAGTCGGCCGCCAGCCCATCCCGACGCAGGCGATCGCCAGGCCCTGGACGACGAGCACCCGGAAGCGCCGCGGCCGCGCCGTACGTCGGCTGCCAGCGGATCGCGACCACGCTGCCGACGATCGCGCCGGCCGCCAGGCACGCGTCGGCGATGCCGAGCCAGTGCGCGCCCCAGCCCGGAGCCGCTGACCCGCAGCGCGACGCCGAGGCCGGTCACCGGCGTGACGAACACGTTGAGCGCGGTCAGGCCGATCACGAAGAGCTTCGCGGTGTCGTGGCTGCGCAGGTAGCTGCATCCCGTCGGTGAACGAGTCGCGCCAGCGGTCGTGCGCCGCCCGGGGCAGCCGGAACCGCGGGCGTACGACGAGCAGCGAGGACGGCGGCGATCACCAGGAACGTGGCCGCATCCACGAGCATCACCGCCACCGGGCCGCGCCAGGCGACCAGGATCGCCGCCGACGGGCGCGCCGAGCAGCTTCATCGCGCGGCTGCTGATCTGGTTCCAGCCCTGCGACCGTGCCGAGGTCGTCGCCGGCCACGATCTGGCGGACCAGCGTCGTGCCCGGCCGGGAGGGTCAGCCCGCTGGCGATGCCGAACGCGACCGCGATCGCGAGCAGGATCGGGCGCGCCGTGGATGCCGCGACGACCAGGCCAGCGCGCCCAGGCACCAGCACCGGCGGCCTGGCCGACCTGGCCGGCGACGAGCAGCCGGCGGGGGTCGTAGCGGTCGGCGAGCACGCCGCCGACCAGGACCAGCAGCGGCCTGCGGAAGCATCTCGGCACCCAGCACGACGCCGGCGACCACCGGCGAGAGGGTGTGCGCCGCGGTCCAGGCGAGCGCCACGTTCCAGGCGTAGTCGCCGAACCACGACAGCCCGACGGCCGCGAGCCAGGCCAGGACCATCGGGTCGCGTCGGACCGGCGGGGAGGGGAGCCGATCCCGAGCGGGCTCGGGCTCGCCGGCGGCGCTCATGGCCGCACCGGCTCGCTGGGGAAGACCCGCGCGATCGCCCGCGACGGGACGCCGTTCGGCGTCGGGGTGCTCGGCGGCGTCCGCGATGCACTCCGCCGACCAGGTCGCGACGAGCTCGGTCAGCCGGCCGCGCGAGGTCGCGCACCTGCTCCTCGCGTCGCGGGGACGTAGGTGTCGACGGAGCTCGGCGGCGCTGCGCCACGTCGGGCGTGCTCCGTCGGGGCCGCGGCGCAGCCAGTCCTGCATCGCCCGCACCTGGAACCGGAAGTTCTCGGCCTCGGCGGTCTCGGCCACCCGCCGGCCGAGCGTGCCCTCGCTCGAAGTCCTCCGACGCTCCACGTCATCCGCCGCGGCTTGAGCCGCCACCAGCTCTCGCGGGTGTCGCGCGCCAGCTCGGGTGCGGGCTCGATCAGGTCCTGCTGGTGGAGCACCTTGAGGTGGTGGCTGACCGAGCCGACGGCAAGGCCGGTCCGCGCGGCCAGCTGGCCGACGTTGGCCGGTCCCTCGACGCCCGAGCAGCTCGGTGAGCCACCGCCGGATCGGGTGGTGGAAGGCCATCAGCATCTCGGCGAGCTCGTCGGAGGGGTCGCGCTCCGAGCTCGGGAGGGGCGCCGAGTCGAGGTGGCGCTCGGCGGCGGTACGACGGGTCATGCGCCCAGCCTGACCGGTCACCGCACCGTCGTACAAGAGCCCTTGTATAACTCAGAGCCAGCCGGGACCGGACCCACCGACGCGCGCGAGCAGCTGCGCCGCGACGTGCTCCGCGTTGGCCCGGTGCGACCTCCAGCGGCACGGGCGGGAGGTTCTCCTCCCAGTCGAGCAGCGGTGAGCCGCGGAGCTGCAGCATCCGGGCCGGGCGGCCGAAGAAGAACAGGTGCAGGTGGGCGCCGCCGTCGCCGTACTTGGCGAGCTGGACGCGGCCGACGCTGGGCAGCGACCTCGACCGCGGCGGAGACCGCGACGATCAGCCGACCCATCTCGCCGGCCGAGGTGGTCGGGCACGGTCGGCAGGTCGCAGTGCTCGCGCGGGCCGAGGTTGAGCCCGATCGGCAGCCGATCGAGGTGTCGCAGGTGGAGCTGCCAGCGCTCGTTGCTCCACGCGAACGCTCGGCCATCGCGGGGTCGGGGGTCGCCGGCGCAGTAGCAGCTCGGCCGGGTCCTCGCCCCCGCGCGGCGGCTCGGCGTCGGCCAGCGGTTGGAGCGGCTTGATCCGCAGCGAGTCGATCTCGAACGGGAAGATGTCCCACCCGGGCATCTCCTCCACGGCGACCGCGCAGCCGGCCGTCGGCATCCGGTGGCGGCCAGGATCGCGGGCGTAGAAGTCCTCGGCGGACTCGGGGTGCATGGGCCCATCCAAGCACCGCGACGCAGGGACTCACGCACCGCGCTCAGAGAGCGGAGCCGAGCGCCCAGCCCAGGCTGACGGCAGCGGCGAGCCCGACGACGAGGCTGCCGACGACGTTGACACCGCCGCCGCGGTCTCGCCCTCCTCCGTCAGCCGGACGGTCTCGTAGCCGAACGTCGAGAACGTCGTCAGCGCCCCGCAGAAGCCGGTGCCCACCAGGGTGACCAGCCCAGCGTCGGGACCCGACGCCGCGACGACACCGAGCACGAACGAGCCGACGACGTTCACCGTCCACGTGCCCCACGGGAACCGGAGGCGTGGCGCGCTGCACCGCGAGGTCGGTCAGGTAGCGCGGCGGGAGCACCGAGGGCGCCGCCGAGGAGCACCAGCAGCGACGTCATCGGACCACCCGCTCGGTCAGGGAGACCCGGCACGACCGCGAGCAGACCGAGGACAGCGTGCCCACCAGGTACGCCGCCGCCAGGCGCCGGCCGGCCGGCGGCGAGCAGGTCGCGGGTGTCCACCGCGTAGGTCGAGAACGTCGTGAAGCCGCCGAGGACACCGGTCCCGAGGAACGGCCGGACCAGGCGCCGCTCGGGCCAGCGCTCGATCACCACCACCATCAGCACGCCGATCAGGAAGCGCCGACGACGTTGGCCAGGAGCGTCGCCCAGGGGAGATGCCCGCGCGCGTGCGGGAACGCCTCGGCGAGGGCCCATCGGGCGAGCGACCCGAGCGCGCCGCCGACGGCGACCACGCGCCAGGCGGCCCGTGCACGCGCGGGGGCGCGACGCCGGCCGCGCGCGGTGACGTCGGGATCGACCGGGAACCCCGGGAACGGGTCGTGGTGCGGTCGTGCGGGGGCATGCAGGGCTCCTACCGGTCGGGTAGGGACTGTTGGCGGACGGTGCCGCGGTTCACACCCGGCGCTGGTCCGGTGTCGGCGAGCCCCACCGCCGAGGAGCCCGAGGGTACCGATGTCGTGAGGCCGGCCCGACCTCACGGCCTCCATCCGGGGGCGGGTCCTCGCCGGTGAGCCCGTCGACGGCCTCGCGCAACAGGTCGGCGTGGCCGGTGTGGCGGCCGTACTCCTCGACCATGTCGCAGACCAGCCGGCGCAGGTTGGCGTGGCGCCCCTCGTCGTCGTGGGCGGCGATGGTCATCTCCAGCCCGTGCTCGGCGACGGCCGCCGCGACCGAGCCCGTGACCGGCCACCGCCCCGTCGTACGTCGCGTACAGCTGCTCCGGGCGAGTCGTCGGCGGCCGAGTGAACTCCCAGTCCTCGTCGCGGTCCAGCCGGTCTCGGCCCAGTGCGGGCCGATCGGCTCTCCGGTGGAGCTTGACGGTGGTCGCGTAGTCCTCGGCCGTCGCGAGGTGCTTGAGCAGGCCGCCCAGGTCATAGCGAGGACGCTCCGATCGTCCGGGGAGCCCGGCGGGGTCCAGGCCGCCGTCTTCCAGGGAACGTCCACCGCATCCGGTCCAGCGTAGCCCTAGATCTGGGTGGCGTCGGTGCCGGCCGCAGTATCGGTGGCTCCGGGTGTCGTCGGTCGTTCGTTCGTCGGGCATGGCGGACCTGTAGGGTCGGTTCCGGACGTTCTCCTTCCGGAAAGCTGAGGAGTCTGTGGTCTGACGACGCGAGCCCCGCCGCCCGGGCCCTGCTGGTCCTCGAGCTGATCCAGAACGCCCCGGGATCACGGCCGACCGGCTCGCCGACCGGCTCGGCCTCTCCGACCGCGCTATCCGCCGCTACGTCGCGCATCCTGCGCGAGGCCGGCATCCCGGTCGAGTCGACCCGCGGCGCTACGGCGGCTACCGGATCGGCGCGGGTTGCGGGTGCCGCCCCTGATGTTCACCACGGCCGAGGCGCTCGGCCTCGTGATGGCGGTGCTCGAGGTCATCCGGCGGCGCGATCACCGAGCCCGGTCGGGAGGCGCTGGGCAAGATCGTCCGCGCACTGCCCGAGCCGCTCGCTCGACCCGTGGACGCCGTACGCCGGGTGCCCCCGCGCGGCCGGCACGTGGGGGTCCCCGACGTCGACTTACGGCCGTGCTCTCGTCCCAGGCGTCGCGACGCCCCCAGCGGGTGCGGCTGGGCTACGGCTCACCGAGGACCGCAGTGCGACGTCGACCTCGACCCTGGGCGGTCGCGGTCCGTCATCGCCGGTGGTACCTGCTCGCTGGTCGCACGCCGCGATGCGCTCGGGTGTTCCGCGTCGACCGGGTGTGCGCGGGTCGCGCAGCTCGCCGACCCGTTCGAGCCGCCGGCCGATCTCGACCCGCTGGACGCGTGCTGGAGGAGCATCTGTCGCATGGGCTGGAAGCAAGCGGTCGAGGTCGAGATCGACGCTCCGCTCGACGATGTGCTGGCATGGCTGCCTCGCAGCTCGGTGCCTCGTGGAGCGCTCGACGCCAGCGACGTCCCGCCTGGTCGCGACGACCGACGAGCCGGACTGGTACGCCGCCGAGCTGACCGCCCTGCCGACGTCGTTCCGGATGGTCGGTTCACCTGAGGTCCGCGCGCGCCATGACCGATCTGGGTCGTCGGCTCCCTCGAGGCCCCCGCCGACCGCGCTGGAGCCGGGGTCCGTCGAGAGGCACCCAGGGATCTCGTCGAGACTGAGCCGTCAGACGTGACGGCGAGTCCTCGCCGCCCGGTGAGCGGCTCGGACACGACGATGGGGTGCCCGATCGCGGCCATCGAGGTCACCTCCCAGTGGGTCGGCACCTCGAAGTCGGTCGCGATGCCCGTCCGCGGTCGAACGCGCGGAACTGGCGGACCCCCAGCCCCAGCGCCTGGGCCTGCAGGGTGAGGTGGGCGACCGCCTGGCCGAGGTCCGCAGCGCGCGAACTCCGAGAACTCCCAGTCGGTGCTCTCCACGAGCCGGTGCGAGAGGTTCGCGACGAGCAGCGCCGCGCTCGCGGCGCCCAGCGTCGGGCGCTCGGCGCCAGGCGCAGCCACCAGGCGTTCGTGGACGTCGGTCGCCGCGGCGGCCGACGACGAAGGCCCAGGGCTGGCTGTTGCCGGCCGACGGCGCCCAGCGGGCCGCCTCAGGAGCAGCCAGGACCTCGTCGGCCGAGAGCTATGGCTCTCGTCGAAACCGAGCGGGCTCCAGCGCCGGGCGAGCAGGGGGTGCAGGTCCGGTGTGCGCACGGGTTCGCTCACGAGACAGCGTCGCACTCGTCGAGGACCGACCTCTCTTGCCGGGTGAGTCCCACCCTCCCTAGCGTGACCGCAGCACGGGGAAGGGAGGGCCGGGGTGAGGACCGGTCGGAGCACGACGCGCGTGGCCGCCGTCTGCGCGGCGCTCGGGTGCGTCGTGGCGACCCTGCTGACGATCCTCGGCCTGACCGCACCGGCGTACGCCGACTCCGGCCCGGCGGCCCGCCAGCTCGCCGACAAGTACAGCCCGATCGTGATGCTGCGCGAGTTCGACAAGCCGTGCGGCCCGGGCGAGCCCTACGTGCCGATGCGCGTCGACGCGCTGCTCGACAACCCCGAGATCGCCCTGCGCCAGGTGGGCAACCACGATGCCGTCATCACGTGGGGCCCGTCGGCGGCCGACCTCTACGGCCGGGGGACCGGCACCTACCTCGACCTTCCCGGAGACGCCCTGTCGCCCGGCTGCCTCTACGCCAAGGACAGCGCTCGCTACACACCGCTGTCCAAGGCGGCGGTCTACGCGCACGTGGCGACGCAGGCCGACGAGCCCGGCTACGTCGCGGTCCAGTACTGGCTCTACTGGTACTACAACGACTGGAACGACAAGCACGAGAGCGACTGGGAGTTCGTCCAGGTCCTGATCAAGGCACCGTCGGTCGAGGCGGCGCTCGACACGGAGCCGTTCCAGGTCGGCTACGCCCAGCACACCGGCGGCGAGACCGCCGACTGGACCTCCGGCAAGCTCCGCCGGGAAGGTGACCACCCGGTCGTCTTCTCCTCGGAGGGCTCCCACGCCAGCTACTTCGAGCCGGCGCTCTTCCTCGGCCGGAGCGCCGACGAGGGCTTCGGCTGCGACAACACCCAGAGCCCGAACACCCGCGTCGTCCCCACCGCCGTGCTCCTGCCGGACAAGCCCTCCGGACCGAACGGCAAGGACGCCTGGCTCGGCTTCGACGGGAGATGGGGCGAGCGGCACTCCGGACCCAACAACGGCCCGGACGGACCGCTCGGCAAGCCGCGCTGGCGCAAGCCGGTCACCTGGCAGCAGGACCTGCGTCCCTCGTCGTTCGTGATCCCCGGCGGCAGCGACACCCGCCCGCCCTGGTCGGCACCTTCTGCAACGTCGTCGGCACGGGCTCGGTCCTCTACGTGAGGTACGCCGCGCAGCCGGGTGCCGTGCTCGGCATGCTCGGCGTCGTCGCCCTGGTCCTGGTCTTCATCTTGCGACGGACCCGCTGGGACAAGGTCCCGGCCTACCCCGTGGTGCGCCGGCGTCGGTCCGGGGAGATCGTGCGCTCGGCGGTCAACCTGTACCGAGGACACGTCCCGGCGTTCGTCGTCGCCGGCCTGCTCGCCGTACCGGTCGGAGTGCTGGCGGTGCTCGACGTCCTCCTGCTGCAGCACCTGCCCTACATCGGCACGATCGTGCACGTGTCGACCCAGCAGGCGCCGCCCGGCAACAACCTCCTGTTCTCCTCCTGGGTGGCCACGAGCTTCTGGCCGCTCACGGTGCTCCTGGTCTCCGCGGCCGTCACGCACCTGATGGACGACGGCGACTCGCGGTCGACCCTGGGGCGGGGCTGGGTCGCGGTCCGGGCCGTAGGTGGGCGCTGGCGGGAGCTCGCCTCGGCGTACCTCCCGGCGGCGATCCTGATCGCGCTGCTCTCCTGGACCGGTGTCGGGGTGCCGGTCGCGGCGTGGTTGACGGTCCGGTTCCAGTACCTCGGCCAGGTGGTGATGCGCGAGGGGCTCGGCGGCGCGGCGGCCCGCCGGCGTTCGGGAGCCCTGGTGCGTCACCGGTGGTGGCACACGGCCCTGTTCGTGGGCCTGGTCTGGGCGGTGATCCACGGGCTCGGCATCCTGCTCGGCCTGATCCTGCTGATCTCGTTCACCTCGCTGCCGCTGTGGTCGCTGACCGTCATCGTCCTCGTCGTCGAGGTGGCGCTGACGCCGCTCGGGTCCATCGCTCTGACCCTGCTGTACGGCGACGCGGCCACCGAGCTCCAGGAGCGTGAGCGACCCGAACGGGAGCTCGCCGACGCCTGAGGCCGGTTGGGACCGGGATACGTTGGCCCGATGCCCACGTCCGAGCATCACCATCGCCGTCCGGACGTCGTCGAGCCCGAGCTGGTCGGCGGCGTGGAGCAGCGCGAGCTCGTCCTCGCAGATCCCGACCCCTCCTGGCCCGCGGCCTACCGCGACCACGAGGCGCGGATCCGTGATGCCCTGGGCGAGGTTGCCCTGGTGGTCGAGCACATCGGGTCGACGTCGGTCCCCGGGCTGGCCGCCAAGGCGATCATCGACGTCCTGGTCGTCGTGCCCGACATCACTGCGAGGAGGACTACGTCGACCCGCTGCTGGGCGCGGATACGAGCTCCGGGTGCGCGAGCCTGGACATCGGCTGGTGCGGACGCCCGCTCGCGACGTGCACGTCCACGTCCTCGAGCCGGGTGACCCGGCCATCGACGACTACGTGCTCCTCCGCGACCACCTGCGACGGGACGAGGCGGACCGATCGCTCTACGAACGGACCAAGCGCGAGCTGACCGCGCGGGACTGGGCCGACATGAACGCCTACGCCGATGCCAAGACCGAGGTGATCGAGGCGATCAAGAGGCGGGCGCGGTCAGCCCGCGAGCAGGGCGCCTCCGTTGACGTGCAGGACCTGCCCTGACACGTGCCGTCCGCCCTCGGAGAGCAGGAAGGCGACCAGGGCGGCGACGTCCTCGGGACGTCCGGCGCAACCGGTGAACGTCTCGGCGAGGAGCTGCCCGCGGCGCTCGGGGCTCATCGAGTCGCCGAAGAACTCCGTGTCCTCCGTGTAGCCGGGAGCCACGACGTTCGCGGTGACACCCCGCGGGCCGAGGCTGCGGGCGAGGTCGCGGACCCAGGGCGTGAGGGCGGCCTTGGCCGCGCCGTAGGCACCGCCTCCGCGGCCGGCGGCGATCGAGCCGAGGGCCACGACGGCGCCGCCGTCGGCGAGGCCGTCGCGGAGCGCCTCGACGGTCAGCACGGCGGTGAGGACGTTCATCCGCCAGGAGCTCTCCCACGAGGCGGCCACGCCCTCGAGGCCGGGCAGGTCGGAGGAGTCCCCGACGCCGCCCGCCACCAGGGCCAGACCCGCCACGGGTCGTCCGGCGACCGCCTCGGCCAGGCGCGCGGCACCCGGTGCCGTCGAGAGGTCGGCGTCGACCAGCAGGGGAGCGGTACCGGCATCGAGTGCGGCCGCCGTCTCGGCCAGGGCGGAACGTCGCCGGCCGGCGAGGACCAGCGTCTCGGGTCGGGCGGCGAGCTGCTGGGCGACCGCGCGGCCGATGCCGGAGCCGGCACCGGTCACGACGAGGACGTGAGGGGAGTCGTGGAGGTCCATACCCATCACTTTAGCGCTAAAGTATATCCATGCCAGAGGGTCGGGGTGACGCAGTGGAGGAGATCGTCGCGGCCTGGGAGCGCGAGCGCCCGGACGACGACGTCTCCTCGATCCGGGTCGTGACCCCCCTCTGGCGGCTGGCTGCGGCGCTGATGCGGGCGCGGTCCGAGGCGCTGGCCGGGTTCGGGCTGGACCAGAGCCGGCTCGACGTCCTGGGCGCGCTGCGGCGCTCGGGCACGCCGTACCGCCTGGCCGCGGGCGAGCTCAGCCGCCGCTGCCGGGTCACGGCCGGGCGCCACCACCCAGCGGGTCCAGCGGCTCGAGGAGGACGGGTACGTCCGGCGGGTCCGTGAGGTGCGGGACCGCCGCACCGTCCAGGTCGGGCTCACACCGGACGGCTCGGCCAAGCTCGACGAGGTGTTCGCCGCGGTGATGGCGGCCGACGAGGAGGTGCTGTCCACGTTGGGGGAGCGGGACCGAGCCGACCTGGAGCGGATCCTCGGGCGGTGGCTGGCCACCGCAGGGCTCGACGCCACGACGCCGGGCTGAGACCACCTCCTACAGTGAGTCGGATGCTCCCCATGCCGACACCACGGTTGCGCTTTCGCGAGATGGTCCCCGACGACCTCGACGAGATGGCCGCGGTCCTCGGCGCACCCGACCCGGTGCGGCCGGACCGGCGCACGCGTACCCGGGCGGACTCCGAGCGCTGGATCGCGTGGACCCAGGAGAACTACGCCACGCACGGCTTCGGGCTCTGGGTCGTGGAGACGCACGACGGCGCCTTCGTGGGCGACTGCGGCCTGACGATGCAGGAGATCGAGGGCGACTGGCACGTGGAGGTGGGGTACCACGTGCACCAGCACCTGCGCGGCCAGGGGCTCGCCACCGAGGCGGCCGCCGCCGTGCGCCGCGCGGCCTCCGACGCGGCGGTCCCACACCTCGTCGCGATCATCCGGCCCGAGAACCTGCCGTCGCAGCGGGTCGCGCAGAAGATCGGCCTGCGCCTCGAGCGCCGGGCAGTGAAGGGCGGTGGCGAGGTGCTCGTGTTCGGCGCCGACCTCCTGCACGTCCGGCCGGCCGCTCCTGACCGTCTGGCCGAGTGGCGTGAGGTCCACAACGAGATCATCCCGACCGCGCCGCTGAGCGAGACCGAGGTCGCCGAGCGGGCGACCCGCCACCAGCTGACCGTGGCCTACGTCGGCGACACGCTGGTCGGCTGCGCGACGCTGCGTCCCCCGGCGGGGGAGTCGGGGACGGCGACCGTGATCGTGCGGGTCCTGGCGCCCTTCCGGCGGCGTGGGCTCGGCGCGGCGTACCTGGACCGCGTGCTGGCCGACGCCCGTGGCCTCTCGGCCGGCCGGATCGAGACGGTCGTGCTGGAGTCGAACGCCGACGGCCTGCGGTTCGCGGAGAGCCACGGGTTCGTCGAGCACGACCGCTACGTCGTCGACGACCAGCCGGTGCCGTTCGTCGACCTGCACCTGGAGGAGGGCGCTCAGTCCCAGAGGTGACGGTGCTCCTCGACCCACCGGATCTCGGCCTCCTCGCGGGCCAGGGCCCCGTCGGCGACCCAGGTGCGCTGGGGCTCGACGCCCTCGACCGCCAGCTTCGACATCAGGTCGCGGGTGGAGCGCATCCTCCGGGTCACCTCGTCCGCCACGTCGAACGCCGGGAGGTCGCCGTACGCCTCGAGGAAGACCCGCACCCGGTGTCGCCGGTCCGGCACCTCGGGGAAGTGGTGCCAGTCCAGCACGTGCTGGTCGGCCCGCAGCGGCACGAACCACCGCAGCGCGTAGGCGACGTCGTCGAGCCTCGGCCCGGGGTGCAGGTAGTCCCAGTCGATCAGCCCGACGGCCTCGTGGTCGTGCCAGACGAAGTTCCACGGCCCGGGGTCGCCGTGGCAGAGCACCACCTCGTCGGCACGCACTGCCGGAGCTCCCCAGGTCGCGTCCGGCCGCGCCGTCCAGTCCTGGCTCGCGTCGTGGATCCGGCGGAGGAGCCGCGCGGCCGAGGACAGGCCCTCGTCGGTGTGCTGGTGGTACCAGCCGTCGCCGCCGGAGGCGCCGGGGATGAACCCGAGCCGCTCGACCTCCCCCTCGAGGGCCAACGGCTCCGGCACCTCCGTCAGTCCCCGAGCACGGAGGTGCTCGAGAGCACGGTGGATCGTGGGCGATGCCGTCGTGGCCGGCCGGGTGACGGATGTCGCGGTCACCTCGACCGGCCGGAAGAGGCGGTTCGCCGCCGCGGCGCGATCCACCGCATCGAGGTCGTCGTCCACGCGCGGCAGCATGGCACGATGGCGGGGTGACCGATCCGGCCGACGACCAGCGCCTGCGCGACCTCGCGCTGCTGCGCCGGGTCCGTGACCGGATCGACCGCGACTACGCCCAGCCCCTGGACGTCGAGGCCCTCGCCCGCGGCGTCCACATGTCGGCCGGCCACCTGAGCCGGGAGTTCAAGCGGGCCTACGGCGAGCCGCCGTACTCCTACCTGATGACGCGCCGGATCGAGCGGGCGATGGCGCTCCTGCGACGCGGCGACCTCAGTGTCACCGACGTCTGCTTCGAGGTGGGTTGCTCGTCGTTGGGGACCTTCAGCACGCGGTTCACCGAGCTGGTCGGCGTGTCACCGAGCGCCTACCGCGAGCAGAGCGCCGGCGGGGCCGCCGAGACGCCGTCCTGCATCACCAAGCAGGTCACCAGACCGATCAGGAATCGAGAAGCACCCGCGTCCAGCCGCCCCTAGCGTGACGGTCATGGACATCACCATTCACTCGAGCTTCCTCCCGCAGACCGACCCGGACGCGTCGTTGGCCTTCTACCGCGACGCCCTGGGCTTCGAGGTGCGGCTGGACGTCGGCCAGGGCACGATGCGCTGGATCACGGTCGGCCCGCCGAACCAGCCCGACACCAGCATCGTGCTGACGCCTCCCGCCGTCGATCCCGGCATCACCGACGACGAGCGCCGCACCATCGCCGAGATGATGGCCAAGGGCACCTACGGCGTGCTCCTGCTGGCCTCCGACGACGTGGACCGGGCGTTCGAGGAGGTCGCCGGCCGTGACGTCGACGTCGTCCAGGAGCCGACCGACCAGCCCTACGGCATCCGCGACTGCGCCTTCCGCGACCCCGCGGGCAACCTCGTCCGCATCCAGCAACGGCCCTGAGCCGGCCACCCCAGAACCGCCTGTCATGTGTCATCCCGGGTTCGACCCGGCGGTGGGCTGCGCGGCCACGACCGGCCCACCCCTCACCACCACCCCCATCAGACAAGGAGCTGTCATGCCTGCGATCGACCACGTCGTCCTCGACGTACCGGACACCACCGCCGCCGAGGTCTTCTACAAGTCCGCCTTCGAGCTCGGCGACGCCGTCCGGGTGCGCGAGTCCCGGGAGCCCTCGACGGGATTCCGCGGTTACACCCTGTCGCTGGTCGTCTCCCAGCCGGCCGACGTCGACGCCCTGATCGGCGCCGCCCGCGAAGCCGGCGCCAGCAGCCTGAAGCCGGCCGAGAAGAGCTTCTGGGGCTACGGCGGCGTCGTCCAGGCCCCCGACGGCGCGATCTGGAAGGTCGCGACCTCGACCAAGAAGAACAGCGGCCCGGCCACCAAGAACGTCGACCAGGTCGTCCTCCTGCTCGGAGTGGCGGACGTGAAGGCCACCAAGGCGCTGTACGTCGAGCGCGGCCTGGCGGTCGAGAAGAGCTTCGGCAGCAAGTACGTCCAGTTCGACCTCCCGGGGTCGGCGTTGGGCCTCGGCCTCTACAAGCGGGCGGCCCTGGCGAAGGACGCCGGGGTCCCGCCGGCCGGCGACGGCTCGCACGGGATCACCATCGGTGGCGACTCCGGCTCGTTCACCGACCCGGACGGGTTTCTCTGGGAGGCGACGTCCGGCTGAGCAGGGCGGTGGATCACCGGCGGCCCGTAGCGTGAGGTCCACAGCCGGCCGGCCCGACCGCCGAGAGACGGAGAGACGATGAGCCCGAGCACCCGGAAGCCCGCAGCACGACCGGAGACGCGCGTGGCCGACAGTCACGACGTGATCCGGGTGACGGGCGCACGGGTGAACAACCTCAAGGACATCAGTGTCGACCTCCCGAAGCGTCGGCTGACGGTGTTCACCGGGGTCTCCGGCTCGGGCAAGAGCTCCTTGGTGTTCGCGACGATCGCCGCGGAGTCGCAGCGGATGATCAACGAGACCTACAGCGCGTTCGTCCAGGGCTTCATGCCGAGCCTGGCGCGGCCGGACGTCGACGTGCTCGAGGGGCTGACGACCGCGATCATCGTCGACCAGGAGCGGATGGGCGCCAACCCGCGGTCGACGGTCGGAACGGCGACGGACGCCCACGCGATGCTGCGGATCCTGTTCAGCCGGTTGGGTCAGCCCTACGTCGGACCGCCGACGGCGTACTCCTTCAACGTGCCGACCCGCGTCGCGAGCGGCGTGATGACCACGGAGAAGGCCGGGGGCCGGGTCGAGAAGAACACCGTGCGCAAGCAGGTCTACTTAGGCGGGATGTGTCCGCGCTGCGAGGGGATGGGTGCGGTCTCGGACTTCGACCTGACCGCGCTGTACGACGAGGAGAAGTCGCTGGCGGAGGGGGCGCTGACCGTCCCGGGGTACTCCATGGACGGGTGGTACGGCCGACTGTTCGCCGGCATGGGACTCCCGATGGACAAGCCGATCGCGTCGTTCACCCGCAAGCAGCTCGAGACGATGCTGTACGCCGAGCCGACCAAGATCAAGGTCGAGGGCGTCAACCTGACCTTCGAGGGCGTCATCCCGAAGATCCAGAAGTCGATGCTCTCCAAGGACGTCGAGGCGATGCAGCCGCACGTGCGCCGCTTCGTCGAGCGCGCGATCACCTTCCAGACCTGTCCCGAGTGCGACGGCACCAGGCTGAGCAAGGACGCGCGGTCCTCGAAGATCAAGGGCCAGAGCATCGCCGACCTCTGCCGCCTGCAGATCAGCGACCTCGCCGAGTGGGTCGGCGAGCTGGAGGAGCCGTCCGTGGCGCCGTTGCTCGCCGGTCTGAGCCACCTGCTCGGCGCCTTCACCGAGATCGGTCTGGGCTACCTCTCCCTCGACCGGCCGGCCGGCACGCTGTCCGGGGGAGAGGCCCAGCGCACCAAGATGATCCGCCACCTCGGCTCGTCCCTCACCGACGTCACCTATGTCTTCGACGAGCCCACGATCGGCCTGCACCCGCACGACATCGAGCGGATGAACGAGCTGCTCCTCCAGCTCCGCGACAAGGGGAACACCGTCCTCGTCGTCGAGCACAAGCCCGAGACGATCGCGATCGGCGACCACGTCGTCGACCTCGGGCCCGGCGCGGGCGCGGCCGGTGGCACTGTCTGCTACGAGGGGAGTGTGGAGGGGCTACGGGGGAGTGACACCACCACCGGTCGCCACCTCGACGACCGGGCGAGGCTCAAGGAGTCGGTCCGGACACCGTCCGGCACGCTCGAGATCCGGAACGCCTCGACGCACAACCTCCAGGCGATCGACGTCGACGTGCCGCTCGGCGTCCTCGCCGTGGTCACCGGCGTGGCCGGCTCGGGCAAGAGCTCACTGGTGCACGGCTCGCTCGACCATCGCGACGGCATCGTGGTGATCGACCAGGGTGCGATCAAGGGGTCGCGGCGGAGCAACCCGGCGACGTACACCGGCCTGCTGGAGCCCATCCGCAAGGCCTTCGCGAAGGCGAACGGCGTGAAGCCCGCGCTCTTCAGCTCGAACTCCGAGGGCGCCTGCCCGAGCTGCAACGGAGCCGGCGTCATCTACACCGAGCTCGGCGTGATGGCGACCGTCGAGTCCACCTGCGAGGAGTGCGAGGGCAGGCGGTTCCAGGCGTCGGTGCTGGAGTACACGCTGGGCGGCAAGAACATCGCCGAGGTGCTCGAGATGTCGGTCGCGGAGGCCGAGGCGTTCTTCGGCGACGGCGAGGCGGCGACCCCGGCCGCCCACCAGGTCCTGGACCGGCTCGAGGACGTCGGGCTCGGCTACCTCACCCTCGGGCAGCCCCTGACGACGCTGTCCGGCGGCGAGCGGCAGCGGATCAAGCTGGCCAGCCAGATGGGTGACAAGGGCGAGGTCTACGTCCTCGACGAGCCCACCACCGGCCTGCACCTCGCCGACGTCGCTCAGCTCCTGGGTCTGCTGGACCGGCTCGTCGACTCCGGCAAGTCGGTGATCGTGATCGAGCACCACCAGGCCGTGATGGCCCACGCCGACTGGATCATCGACCTCGGGCCCGGTGCCGGTCACGACGGCGGTCGGGTCGTCTTCGAGGGAACGCCGGCGCAGCTGGTCGCGCAGCCGACGACGCTCACCGGGGAACACCTCGCGGCGTACGTCGGGGGTTGAGCCCTCCGCTCGAGCGTCGGTGGCGCTTGTATACAAGGTTGCGGTTTGGTCCCAAACCGCAACGACACGCCGATGATGTCTGCGGTTTGGGACCAAACGGCAACGTTTCGGAGCCGCCCCGGGAGGAGCTCCGGCGCCCCCACCAGCGGCCGGCTGTCGTGTTCCGGGCCACTGATGCGTCAGGAGGGCATGGACAACCAGCTCACCGACGAAGAGTCACGCAACGTCGCGGCCTACCGCCGCTTCCATGCCGCGGTCAACGGCCGCGACCAGACGGTCATCGGCGCGGCGATCGACGACCTCGTCGCGCCCGACGCGACGATCGCGACGCCGTTCCCGACCGAGGCGCCCGCGCCCGAGACCCTGAAACGGCTCTGGGCGATGCTGCTGCACGCCTTCCCGGACCTGCACATCCGGATCGACGACGTGATCGCGAAGGGCGACACGGTCGTCGTCCGCGACGTCGTCAGCGGGACCAACCTCGGGGAGTACCAGGGCCGCCCGCCCACCGGTCGCCGCATCTCCTACGACGAGATCTTCGTGCTCAGGTTCGCCGACGGGCAGATCGTGCGGACGTGGGGCGTCGTCGACTCGCTCGCCCAGCTGCGGCAGCTGGGTGTCGTCGCCGCCTGACGGCCGGGCTCACCCTCGTGATGGGATCAGGGGTCGGACGACGGAGGAGCAGAGGATGTCGGTACGCGAAGTCCGGGTGGCGGGGCACGACGCCCTGCTGCTGGGCAGCCAGCTGTTGCAGCGTGCACGCCGCGCCGACCCCGTGGCCGGGGTCTGGGAGGCCGCGGACCTGCAGTGGTGGTCGCGCCGGCCCGGGCGGTCCGACGAGGTCGAGAAGCTCTTCTGGGTCGACGACGACGGGCCGGTCGCCGGTGTCCTGCTGACCAGCGAGCCCGACGGCCACTGGCAGTGCGACCCGGTCGTGGTGCCGGACACCCCAGGTCCCGACCCGCACGTCGTGTGGGAGCGGGCGCTCGCGGACGTCGCCCGGCACACCGACGCGTTCGAGCTGACCCTCAACGACAACGACGCGACGTTCCGCGGGCTGCCCGAGAGCTCCGGGCTCACCGCCGGAGCACACGACAGCACCGCCTGGATGGAAGCCGACGGCCGTCCCGCCGTGAGCACACCTCCGGAGGGCTACGTGCTCGTCGACCGCAGCCAACGCAAGGACGCGCCCCATCCGCTGCGGAGCCGCGCCGGGGACGGCGTGGCCCAGCGTCTCGCCCAGTGCCCGCTCTACGACCCGACCCTCGACCTCGCCGTCGAGACCGCCGACGGACGGACCGCCGCGTACTCGCTGTACTGGTTCGACCCCACCACCCAGGTGGGGCTCATCGAGCCGGTCCGGGTCGAGGACGACTTCCAACGGCAGGGTCTGGCCCGCACGATGCTGGCCGAGGGGATCGACCGACTGGTCGCCCGCGGAGCCCGGCGGCTCAAGATCTCCTACTCGTCGGACGCCGCCGGCGCGCTCTACCGGAGCGTCGGGTTCCGGCCGACGTCGACCGCCACCTGGTACCACCCCTGAGCAGTCGGGCGAACGACGTCAGCCGCGCACCACGCCGTTCAGCCGCGCCGCCTGCCGGGTGAGGTGCTCGCGCTCGGCGAGGTTCGAGGCGGCGCGCGCGGCGTCGGCGTAGAGCCCTGCCGCCGCGGCGAGGTCGCCGGCCCGCTCGCGGAGATGGGCCTCGACGGCGGCGTACCGGGGGACCGACCGATCCACCTGCCCGAGGGCGACCAGACCCGCCTGCGGCCCGTCCGCCTCACCCACGGCGACGGCCCGGTTCAGCCGGACGACGGGGCTGTCGGTGAGCCGGTCGAGCTCGTCGTACCACTCCACGATCTGGACCCAGTCCGTCTCCGCCACCGACCCTGCGTCGGCGTGCAGCGCGGCGATCGCCGCCTGCGCCTGGAACTCGCCCAGGTGGTCGCGTGCGAGCGCCGTCTGCAGGATGGTGACGCCCTCCGCGATCAGCCCGGTGTCCCACCGGGACCGGTCCTGGTCGGCCAGCGGCACGAGGTCGCCGCCGGACGTCGTCCGCGCCGAGCGACGCGCATGGTGCAGCAGCATCAGCGCGAGCAGCCCGGACGCCTCCTCGTGGTCGGTCATCGACCGCACCTGGCGGGTCAGCCGGATGGCCTCGTCGGCGAGGTCGACCTCGCCGCTGTAGCCCTCGTTGAAGACCAGGTAGAGCACCCGCAGCACGGTGGCCACGTCTCCGACCTCGTCGAAACGCACGTCGGCCACGGTGCGCTTGGCGCGGCTGATGCGCTGGGCCATGGTCGCCTCCGGCACCAGGTACGCCGCCGCGATCTGGCGCGTCGTCAGACCACCGACCGCCCGGAGCGTGAGCGCCACTGCGGACGCCGGCGTGAGCGACGGGTGGGCGCACAGGAAGTAGAGCGGGAGGGTGTCGGCGGAGTCGTCGGTCGGTCCCGGCAGGGGCTCGGCCGCGACCCGGGACTCCCGCGCCGCACGCGAGCCCTCCGAGCGGGTGGCGTCGAGGAACTTGCGCCACGCGGCCGTGATCAACCAGCCCTTCGGATCTCTCGGCGGATCCGTCGGCCAGGTGTCCAGGGCCCGCAGCAGCGCGTCCTGGACGGCGTCCTCGGCCGTCGCGAAGTCGGCTCCGCGACGGACGAGGACACCGGTGACCGCGGGGATCAGCTCCCGCAGCAGGGCCTCGTTCACTCCGAGATGGCCGTGGGGGAGCCGTAGAACGGACGCACCTCGAGCCACTCGCAGTTCGGCACGCCTCCCGGACCCGGCACGGCGGAGTACTCGCCCGCCACCTCGACGGCTCGCTCGTAGGACTCCACGTCGATGATCAACCAGCCGGCGATCAGGTCCTTGGTCTCGGCGAACGGCCCGTCGGTGACCGGCGGCCGGCCCTCGCCGCCGTAGCGCACGAACGCGCCCTCCGGCGAGAGCGCCTGGTGCTCCACGAACTCGCCGGTCTCCTCGAGCCGGGTGGCGAAGTCACGCATCCACTGCACGTGCGCGTCGACGTCCGCGGGCTCCCACTGGTCCATCGGGTCGATGTCGACGACCGGGTCGGGACCGCCGCGGTAGTGCTTGAGCACCAGGTACTTGGCCATGAGCTCCTCCTCAGGTAACGACGCGACCGGGATGGCCGCTGTCGCACCGGGGACGACGCGGGCCACGGGTTCTCGACATCGCCTCTCTCACCGGTTCCGATCCTGCCTTCCCACATCGCCGATAACTGACATTATGTCAATTCGAACAGGCGGGCGGTCAGGTCGACCCCCTCCCCAACGTGCCGTCCACCAGGGCTCGCAGACCCTCCTCGAACGTGTCCTCGGCCGTCAGCGACGCCCAGCGGCTCCCCAGCTCGGCGAGGTAGGGATGGGTGGCGGCGTCGAGCCGGGACAGCGCCTGGTCGCGGTACGTCGGACCGTCGCGCTCGTCGCGCCGGCGGCCGCGTCGGCTCCGGATCAGGATCTCGCCGGCCGTGAAGTACCAGACGTGCCGGTACAGGTGCACCGCGTCGTCCCGCTCGAGCCCGGCCTCGACTCCCGCCGCGACGATGTTCTCGACCAGCCAGAACGCGGTGTCGGCGAGCAGGTCGTCGGCGGTGATGATCTCGACGACCCACGGCCGCTCGGCGAGCAGGTCGTGCATCAACGTCGCCACCACCAGCAGTCGCTCACGCGGGTCGGACGGCAGGTCCGGGCGGGTGATGACCCGCTCCGCCTCCTCGTTCAGCACCAGCACGAGCAGGTCGTCCTTGTCGCGCACGTGGTTGTAGACGGTCGCCGGCGACGCATCGATCTCCCCCGCCAGCTTCCGGATCGTCAGCCGCTCCCACCCGTCCCGGTCGATCAGCCGGCGCGCCGCGTCCACGATCTCCGCACGGGAGGTGCGCGGCGGACGACCGCTCGGGGCACCGCTCGGTGGTCGTGGCATCGGGCTCATCATGCCAAGCCGTCCGGCCGCACGTGCGCGCCCCTCGTTTCGACGTTCCGGGATCTGCGTGCTAATTTTCTGAACACGTTCAGTAACTGTACTCGGAAAGGTTCGACCATGACTCGGCAACACCCCACCTCGGCTCTCGCGACGGGAGTCGACCATCCATCGGCAGAAGGCAGCTCACCACCGCGGGACCGTGCTGTGGCGGTGCTCACGGCCGCCTGCCTGTGCCAGCTGATGGTGGTGCTGGACCTCAGCGTCGTGAACGTCGCGCTGCCGGACATCGACGCGGCCCTCGGCTTCGACGCGGGTGCGCTCTCCTGGGTGGTCAACGCCTACACGCTCGCCTTCGGTGGGCTCCTGCTGCTGGGCGGCAGGATCGCCGACCTGCTCGGCCACCGGCGCACGATGCTGGGGTCCCTGGTGCTGTTCGGCGCCGCGTCGGTGCTGGGCGGTCTGGCCCAGAGCCCCGGTGAGCTGATCGGCGCTCGCGTGGCGCAGGGCGTCGGCGCCGCCGTTCTCGCTCCCCTCACCCTGACCGTGATCATGGTGACCTTCCCGGAGGGGCCGCGTCGACGGCGCGCGATGGCGACCTGGGGCCTGGTGGCGACCACCGGCAGCGCCCTGGGCGTGCTGGTGAGCGGCGTCCTGGTGCAGTACCTCGACTGGCGCTGGGTCCTGTTCGTGAACGTGCCCCTCGTGGCGATCTCGGCCTTCTTCGCTCGCGCGGTGCCGGACCTCCGTACGCCGGGGCCGGCGCGTCTCGACCTCCCCGGCGCGTTGCTGGCCACCGCCTCGATGAGCCTGCTCGTGTACGGCTTCGTACGGGCCGGGGAGCACGGCTGGACCGGCGGCCTCACCGTCGTCGCGCTGGCCGTCGCCGTGCTCGCGGGCGCGGCGTTCGTCCGGCGTGAGCTCGGGGCGAGAGCCCCGCTCGTCCGGTTGGGCGTGCTGCAGGCCCGGCCGGTCTGGGTGGCCACCGTGGTGATCGCCTTCATCGGCAGCGCGACCCTGGCCGGCTTCTACTTCGCGTCGCTGTTCCTCCAGAACGTGATGGGCTTCGGTCCGATCGAGACCGGTGCGGCGTTCGTCCCCTTCTGCGCCGGGATGGCGATCACGACCGTGTCCAGCGCGCCGGTTGGTCGAGCGGTTCGGGACGCGTCGCGTGCTGACCGCGGGGTTGTCGCTCGGCGCCGTCGGGATGCTCGGCTTCGCCCGCCTCGCGGTCGGTGCGGACTACGTCGACTTCCTGCTGCCCTCGATCCCGGCCTCGATGGGGCTCGGTGCGACCATCGCGCCGACCCTGACCCTCGGGACGTCCGGAGTGCTCCGGCGTGAGGCCGGGATGGTGAGCGGCCTGCTCAACAGCAGCCGACAGCTCGGCGGCAGCCTGGCGCTCGCCGTCCTGGCGACGGTCGCGAGTCGCGCCGGTGACGGCGGCGGGCTCCACGCCCTCGCCCACGGCTACCACGCGGCGTTCGTGCTCAGCGGGGTGCTGCTGCTCGTCGCAGCCGTGGTCGCGGTGGTCTGGGTGCCGCCGCACGTCGTGCCGGCCACGCCGGCTCCGGTCGAGGAAGGGGCGGCGGCATGAGCGCCCGACCACGTGCGCACCGTCGCACGCCGTTCCTGACGGCGCTCGCGCTGCTCACTCTCGCGGCCGTGCTCGTCGCTGCGGGCGGGTACGCCGCGTGGGCCCGCTCGAGCGGAACCTACGTCGACCTCGGGGCGCACGGCACCTATCGCACGGATCGCTACGGGCTCGCCACCGGGAGCACCGACTGGCGGGACACCCTGTTCGGCTGGGCGGCCGACGTGCGACTCGTGGTGGCCGGCGTGGACGGCCGGCCGGTCTTCGTCGGCGTGGGCTCCCCCGCCGACGTCGATCACTACCTCGCGGGTGTCGCTCACACCACGCTCGGCGACGACTCGGCGGACGGAGGCGCCGCGACGATGCGCGCCGACCACGGCGGCGGGCCGCCCAGCACCACGGTGCGAGACGAGGTCACGTGGACCGCGTCCGCGCAGGGCACGGGGTCGCAGACCCTGCGCTGGCGGGCGGACCGGGGTCGCGAGGTGGCTGTGGCCCTCAACGCCGACGGCTCACCCCAGGTGGCTGTCCGGGTCGTGTCCGTGGCGGTCACGCTGGCGCGCATGCCGTGGTGGGTGCCGGCCGCACCGCTCGGTGGCGGGCTCGTCCTCGCGGTCACCGGAGGTCTCCTCCTCCGGGAGCAGCGTCTCGCCGGTGATTCCCTCCAGCACGATCACCGAGCCGAAGTAGACGCCCGCGAGGTTGCCGATCAGGCTCAGCGCAGTCCCGATCGGGATGAAGAGGATCACCGCCGCAAGGCGCGTGCCGACCACGTAGGCCTTGGGGTCGACGCCGGTCGTGTTGTAGGCGTCGACCTCCTGGTTGATCTTCATCGCGCCCAGCTCGGCGGCCATCGCGCAGCAGACCGCCGCGGTGAAGACGTAGCCGAACATTGTGGTGCCGAGCACACGCGGGGCGGCGTAGCCGCTGACCGTTCCCAGGAAGTCCGACGCGCCGATCGACCGCAGGAAGAAGTAGCCGGCATTGACGACGCTCATCCCGAGGAACGCGTTCATCATGAACACGAGCAGCGACGCCCGCTTGGTGATGCTCGCGGTGTGGCGCAGGATCTCCGAGAAGTAGCGCGGCGTATGGACGAGTCCACGGATCGACGAGCCTGAGGTCTTGGCGAGGTCGCCGGCCTCGTAGACGACGTCACGGAACGGCCCGGCCTTGCGCTCGGGCTTGGCGACCAGCTCGGGGGGCGGCGGAAGCTCAACGGCCATCGTCGATCACCCTCGGACCACGACGGCGTCGGGGTACACGCTGAGGTAGGCCAGGTTGAAGAAGCTGTTGAACATCCAGATCGCGAAGAACGAGATCAGGACGGTCTGATTGACGGCCCGGCCGACGCCCTCGGCCCCCAGCTTGCAGGTCAGCCCCTTGTGGCACGCGATGATCCCGACCCCGAACCCGATGATCAGGTTCTTGAGCAGCATCGGGAAGATGAGGTCGGTCGCGAGGACCGAGTGGCCGACCATGTAGGGCACCAGCGCCCGGTCGAACGAGCCCATCATCGACGGGCCCAGCCCGTAGTTGATGAGGTTGATCACCAGGACGCTGACGAAGACCAGCGCGGGCGCGGCGAACGTGGCGGCCATGACACGCGGGACCACGAGCGTGCGTGTGCGGTCGACTCCGAGCACGGCCAGCGCGTCGAGCTCTTCACGGATGCGCCGGGCTCCGATGTCGGCCGTGATGGACGCGCCTACGATGCCGGCGAAGATCATCGAGGTGATCCATGTGCCGATCTCCCGCGACCAGAACAGGATCGTCGCCGTGGCCTCGCGCTCGGCGACGCCGAGGTTGGTCAGGACCCCGCCGAAGATGATCACGACGAAGCTCAGCAGGAAGACGCTGTGCGAGAGCAGCAGCGGCAGGAAGCTGCGGCGCATGCCGACCGCGGCCTCGACGACGGAGTCGCGCCACCAGGTGTACGGCGGGCGGAAGACGAGCCGCGGCACGCGCACGGCCAGGGCGCCCATCTGGCCCGCCGACTTGATGCGCTCGAACATGGCCGAGCCGTAGAAGAGGTCCTGGGCACGCTGCGCCGCCGGAGCAGGCGCCTCCCTGACGCTGGCGTTAGCCATGGCTTCGACTATCTCCTTGAATCGAATGCCGGGCTATCCCCAACCGGGTGCTGTCATCTACCCGCGCGGGGGTAATCAGTGGTCAGCAGCCGGGTGGCAGCCTCGACGCGGTTGTTGACGTCGAGCTTGCGCAGGATGTGCGCGACATGCATCTTCACCGTCTCGGGCGAGACGAACAGCTGCTGCGCGATGTCCCGGTTCGAGCGTCCTTCGACGAGCAGCTCGGCGATCTCCGCCTCGCGCTCGGTGAAGATCTCGCGCAGCCGCTGATGGTTCGTGGTCGGCGAACCCGCGGGCGGGCCGACCGGGAGCTCGAGCAGGTGCCCGCGCCGCCCGATCGTCGACGGGCGCGGTCAGCAGCTCGGCGTTGAGCGCCTCGGCGAACCGCGTGATGTGACGTAGCTGACGCGCCGCCTGGGCCACCCGCTCCCGCAGCACGACGAGCTCGAGGGCGACCGCGACGATGGCGGCGAAGGTGTCCACGGCCACGTGCTCCTGGGCGCCGACCGGGCGGCTGACCGGTCGAGCACCAGCACGGCCAGCGGCTCCGTGTCGACGGTGATCATCGCGATCGCGGCATGGTCGAGCTGCAGGTTGCCGGCGATGGACGCCATGTCGGGGATCGGCCTCCGTAGAACCTCGCGCCGCAGCCGGTCACTGGCGTCGTCGGAAAGAGCGTCGGAGGTGGTCGCAGTCAGGCGATGGCCCTCCTTGTCGAGCACCACGCCGCGCTCGAAACCGCACGTCGCGCATCCGAGTGCGGCGGCGCTTGCGAACAGCTCGCCGACGGATCGGCACGCGGTGAGCTCGCGATACAGGGCGGCGGAATCGAGAGCGCCGACGACCATCGCTACGCGTCCATCCCCAGCGGACCCTGGCTCTTGCCGGCCAGGAACTGCCGCACGAACTCGCTCTCCGAGTTGTAGATCTGCTCGGCGAGCCCGGACTCGATGATCTTGCCGCGGTAAAGGATCGAAATGTGCTCGCTGATGGTCTTGATCAGGGTGATGTTGTGCGTGATCACGACCATCGTCCCGCCAATCGCGCGATGCCGCTCGACGAGCAGTTCGCCCAGCAGCGCGGTCCGCACCGGATCGAGGCCGGAGTCGGGCTCGTCGCAGATGATGATTCCGGGATTCGAGCACGAGCGCGCGGGCGAGCCCCGCGCGCTTCCTCATGCCGCCCGAGAGCTGGTTGCCGCAGCGGGTCGCCGCGTTGGCGAGTCCAACCTCGGTGAGCTGGTCCACCACGATGTCGCGGATCGTCGACCTCGTGCAGGTCGGTGTGCTGGCGCAGCGGGAACGCGACGTTGTCGTACACGTTCATCGTGCTGAACAGCGCGCCGTCCTGGAACATGACGCCGACGTCGCGGCGCAGAGCGAGCAGCTCGGCGTGGGACATCTGGCTGAGCGGCCGGCCGCGGATCGAGCACGTCGCCCGCGTCCGGCCGCATGAGACCGATGATGTGCTGGAGCATCACGCTCTTGCCGGTGCCGGACGGGCCCAGCACGGCCGAGATCGACGCCCTCGGGGATCTTCAGGTCGACGCCGGCGAGGATCTGCGGGCGCCCGAAGGCCTTGTGCAGGTCGACCGTCTCGATGGCAGCAACTCGGGGTCGAGATCACCGATCGGAGGGATCTCCTCGTCGGCCCAGCGCCCGTTGCCGGGGTCGTCGAGGCCGCCCAGGAGCCGTCGCAGGATCGGGTCGACCTCGAGGTACTTGCGCACTGGGCCGCGGTAGTAGACCGAGTTGGTCGCCACCGCCGCCGGCATCGGAAGCCGGCCGGCGGCAAAGCGGGCAACCTGGTCGGGCGTGAGCTCGATGTCGATCTCCGCGGGCTCGCGTGAGTCGGCGAGCTCGGGCGGTCGGCGATCGAGCAGGAGCGTGACGCTGTCGTCCTCCCCCTCGATCTGGAAGCTAACGCTCGTACGTGCGTAGGCGAGACGGTCGACGATCGGGTCGCCGCAGGTCAGGGCTGCGCTCAGCGCGTCATGCAGATCGCCGGCACGGCCCGAGGGTCTTGCACTCAGCATGGCCACCCGTCCGTCCATCCTCCCTGCCGCCGCATTCTCCTCTCGAGAAGCCTTGGACACGAGGCGATCGTATGTTTCGGCGCCAAGCTGCTCACCATGCTCACGACCCAGTCGGCTCGGAGGGGTGTGTGCTGGCGGCACACTCGGTGTCATCGCGCAGCGAGCCCTCCCGGAAGCGCGCGAAGGCAAGCGCGACCTGGAGCTCGAGCGTCCGCTCGTCGAGCCCGCGCCCGAGCAGCTCGCGGGCCCGCTTGACGCGGTTGAGCACGGTGTTCTTGTGCACCCCGAGGCGGCGTGCGGCCCGGTCGAGACTCGAGCCCTCGTCCAGGTAGACCCTCAAGGTGGACGCGAGCCTTCGGGTGTCCGGATCAGTGCCGGCCAGCAGGCCGAGCTCGCGCGAGACGAAGTTGCACGACTGGTCCTCGGCAGCCAGCGCTATCGCGGCCAGCGCAACCTCGTCGTATCGCACGACCAGCCTGGCGGTCGCGCGTGCCCGGGTGGCGACGCCGCGCGCCCACATCGCCTCCTGGTGGCTGCGGCGGAACCCCGCCACGTCATCACCGACCGTTCCCACGGACATGTGCACGCCTGACTGGTCGATCGCGCCGCGCGCGATCGCCTCGAGCTCGCGCGGAGCCGGCGCGGGCGAGCCTCCCATCCAGGCTGCCAGCAGGTGGTCGCCCATGGGAATGACGAGCGGACGTGGGCAGCCGGCAGTGGCGGCCATCGCCTGCACGGCGCCGCGCAACTCCTCGAAGGGCGCTTCGGCCGGGTCGGCCTGGGTCCACAGCATCAGCGCGAGGTGCTCGCGCCGGAGCTCGTATCCCAGCCGGCTGCTGGCGATCGCCAAGTCGACCTGCTCTTCGTCGAGGATTGCGTTGAGCACGCTTACGCGTACGGCGTCGGCGCTGCGAGCCCAGTGCTCGCGCTCGGATCGGTACTCCTCGGCGGCCTGTGTCGACAGCGCGTTGACGTATGCGAACTGCAGCTCAGAGGCCAGGCCGAGCGCGTCGCCGAGCAGGATCGGGTCCTTGCATTCGGTGCGCAGGACCTCGAGCCACCGCCTCCAGATGACCGCGTGCCCGATCCGCAGCGTGTGCAGGACGGCCGTGAGGTCCACTCCCCGATGGACGAATTCGCGCGTGAGACGGGTCATCTCGGGCGTCAACTGGGCGCGCGCCGGATCGACCTCCTCGCGCAGCATCGCGAAGAACTGCCTCAGTGTCGCCTCGGCCGCCGCCGCGATCTCGGACGCCATGGCCGCGTCGGCTGCGAGCTGCGGGACTGCGGCCTGGATCTCGCTCACGATCTCGTGGCTGACCTGGTCGGTCTTGGCGCAGACCCGTGGCCCGGTGCTTTTCAGCGTCTCCAGGAACTCGTCGTTGGAGCCAGTGCCATCGAGCATCGCGGCATGCTCCTGCGGCCAGGTGGGGAGAGCAGGGGCTGAGCGCACGACCAAGCGGAGCGCCGCTGTGCCAGGAGCACACACCGCGATCTCCGCGGACAGGCAGGTTTCAGTCGGTCGCCCGACGCGAGAGGAGCCCTGCGTGCTGGTTCAACAGACTGCGCTACCTGCCACACCGGAACAGATCACGGCCGACTGGCTGACCGAGGCGCTCGGCCAGCCGGTCGAGAGCGTGCAGTTCCCCGACGTGGTGTGGGGCACGGCCACGAAGGTCCGGCTCGAGGTCACCTACGCCGAAGACGCGGCCGGTGGCGATCCGCCCCGGCATCTGTGCGCCAAGGGCGGGTTCGACGAGCGGATGAGCGACTGGGGCCTCGGTCCGGCCTACGTACTCGAGGCCCGGTTCTTCGGCGAACTCGCCGCCCGCTTTGCAGGCGTGCCGCGATGCTGGTTCGCGGGCGTCGACCCGGCAGGTGGACAGGGTGTCGTGCTGCTCGATGATCTTGTGGCGACCGGCTGCACGTTCGGCGACCCCACGGCGCCGTGGACCGCCGATGACGTGGCTGCCGCCCTCGAGGTACAGGCCAACTGGCATGCCCAGACATCTGGCGGGCCGGACTGGCTCGAGGTCGGGTCATCCGCCCCGCGCGGGGCCGCCTCGATGTTCCTCAGCCGCGAGCACTGGGACAAGCACTTCGCCCAGGACGGCGCCCCGGTCCTGCCGGACTCGCTTCAGGACCCGGACCGGATCCTGCGGGCCTTCGAGCGGCTTTGGGCCGAGGACGACTCCGGACCACACTGCGTTGTGCACGGCGACGCGCACCTCGGCAACACCTACCGCGACGCCCAGGGAAATCCCGGGTTCCTGGACTGGCAGACCGTGTGCCTGGGACCGTGGGCCTACGACGTCGCGTATTTCATCGGCGGTGCGCTCTCGGTCGAGGACCGGCGCGCGCACGAGCGAGAGCTCCTCGACCGCTACCTCGAAGCGCTCGCGTCTGCGGGAGGCCCGTTGGTGGGAATGGACGCTGCGTGGACGGACGACGTGCGCCACACGCTGCACGGTTTCCTCTGGGCGGCGACGCCGGCCGTCATGCAGCCGCTGGAGCGAGTGGTCGCGATGGCCGAGCGCTATGCGGCGGCCATAGAGGATCACGACACCCTGAGCGAGCTGGGCTGCTGATGTCGAAGCTGAGCGGAAAGGTCGTGGCGGTCACCGGGGCCGCGCGCGGGATCGGACACGCGATCGCGGCGGCGCTGCTGGAAGCGGGCGCGCAGGTCGCCATCGCCGACATCGACAAGCAGGCGCTCAAGATCGCCGCGAGCGAGCTCGGAGTCGGCTGCGCAGTGCGCCTGGACGTGACAGACGCGCACGACTTCCAGACGTTTCTGGGCGACGTCGAGGATCAGCTCGGCCCGCTCGACGCCTTGGTCAACAACGCCGGGATCATGCCCGCCGGCCATCTGCTGGATCAGGACGACGCGCTGACCCGGCGGATCATCGAGGTCAACACGCTGGGCACGATCAACGGGACCAGGGCCGCGCTGGCACTGATGGCACCTCGTGGCGGCGGGCACGTCGTCAACGTCGCCTCGACGATGGGCGAGGCGCCCGTACCGGGACTGGCCGTCTACAACGCGAGTAAGGCCGCCGCGATCATGTTCAGCGACGCCGCCCGGCTCGAGTTCCGCGAGCGCGGCGTCCAGGTGTCGGTCATCCTGCCCGGCGCCGTCGACACCGAGCTGGCGGCCGGAATCAAGGGCCCGGCCGGGATTCCCAACGTCACGCCGCAGCAGGTCGCGCAAGCCGTCGTCGAGACCCTCGAGGGCGGGCGGTCCAGGCCACGTGTCTACCTGCCGGCGGTCTTCGGCGTGTTGCTGCGCACCAACAAGATGCTGCCGCGGGGACTGGCCGAGACCATCAACCGCAGACTGGGCGCCGAGACGGCCGTGTTGCGCGACTCCGACCTGGCCGGACGGGCGGCCTACGAAGACCGGGTTCGGCAAGGCTGAGCGACGGAGATCGGAGCGACTATGCCGACAGAGATGGTTCGCCCGCTGGATGCCGGCTGGATCTGGCTGGAGACCGACTCCAACCTCATGCACGGGAGCGTCCTCGCGCTGTTCACCCCCCCGCCGGGCGCCGGCGATGACTTCGTCGACGCGCTCACCGATCGGATGCGCAGCCACCGGGTTCCCTCTGCGCCCTTCGACCGAAGGCTGAAGCCCGGCCTTCTCAGCCGGTTGGTGCCGCAGTGGGACCTCGTCTCGGAGATCGATCCCGACTATCACCTGCGGCGGGTCACCCTGTCCGCACCCGGGGGGCAGCGCGAGTTGGCACAAGTCGTCTCGAGCCTGCACGGAACCGCGCTGGACCACTCGCGGCCTCCCTGGATGGTCCACGTGATCGACGGGCTCGAGGATGGCCGCTTCGCTGTTCTGGGCCAGATGCACCACGCGCTGGCCGACGGGGTGACGGCCCTGCGCATCGTGGACTGGTGGCTGTCCGACGATCCGACGGCCCAGGACGTGCCACCGATCTGGGCGTTCAAGCGGCCGCGGCGGCGATCGCGGCGTCCTGGCCGGACCAACCCGCTGAGGTCGGCGATCGCCGCCGTCGGAACCGGGGCGCGCGGCGTGACCGGTGGGCTTCATGCGGTCAGGCGAACCCTGACGGGGCTGTCGGCGCGACCGTGGAGCGCACCGGGGTCGGCCATCAACGGCGCGATCACCGCGCGACGGCGTGTCGCGACGCAATCGTTCGAGATGGAGCGCTTCAGGACGCTCAGCGAGTCCACCGGGGGCACGATCAACGACGTCGTGCTGGCGGTCTGCGCCGGCGGACTCAGGGCATATCTCGAGGAGATCGGGGAACTGCCCGAGCGCCCGCTCGTCACCAACATGCCCGTGTCGGTGCGCCGGGGGGACAGCGACGCCGACGTGGGCAATGCGATCAGCTGGGCGATGCTGGCACTGGCGACGGACATCGACGACGTGCGTGAGCGCTTCGAGGCGATCCGGGCAGCAACGGTGCAGGCCAAACAGCGCCTGCGCGCGATGCCCCCGAGTGCGGTGGACGCCTACACGCTGCTGGCGGTCTCGCCCATCCTCGCCGAGCAGCTGCTGCGGATGGGCGGCCGCGTCCCCCGCTGTTCAACGTCCCGATCTCCAATGTGCCGGGGCCACGGGACCGGCTGTTCCTCGACGGGGCGGCCCTCGACGAGCTGCACGCGCTGACCGTCATCTACGACGGGTATGGACTGGTGATCGTCGCCGTTTCGTACGGCGGCCAACTACAGATGTCGTTCACGGCCTGCCCGGACACACTGCCGCACAGCCAGCACCTGGCGCTGCATTGCGGGCGGGCCCTGGAGGAGCTCGAGGCGACCTATCTCGCCGTTGGTCCGCAGACACAGGGGTCGGCCAGGGTGACTGTGCCGCCGCGCCAAGACGGGCCGGTCAGCGGGCCGTAGCTTCAGAGCACTGTACGGACGGGAGGCCGAGATGCTCTATCCACACGTCACCGAGATCACGCGCGCAGGCGCCCTGCTCCAGCACACGGTTCGTGGTCAGCGCGACCTCGTTGAGCTGTCGCTGCGGATCAAGCCCGCTGAGCGCACGACGCGGCCTGTCGGGACCGCGAAGCGCGAGCGCTGATGCGGCGCCTGCGCTACGCCGCGGCGATCGGCGCCGCCGGCGCCGGGCTCGCCGCCGTCGCGCTTCCCGCCGACGCGCAGCAGCGGTCGCTGACCGTGACGTTGCTCGACGGCAAGGTGATCACGGTGACCGCTCGACGTGCCCCCCGGGACGCCGCTGGACAAGATCCAGATCCCGGGCGTCGAGACGCCGATCGTCTCGATCTCCGACGGCGCAGCGCCCGCGCCGGCGCCCGCGCCGATGACGCAGCCGGGGCCGAGGACGGCCAAGCCGCAGAAGACGCCGGCACCGAGAAGCGCAAGGCGCGCCAAGCCGAGGAGATCGTCGAGAAGGTCACCGAGGCCGTGGTGCCGCACAAGGTCAAGCCGGCGCCGCGCCCGCGCAAGACCCGCTTCCGTGAGGCCGACGGGCTGCCGACCGCCGCCAACCCGACGTTTCGCCTGGCGCTGCCGGGCCCGGCTCCGATCGGGGTGCCGAACTTCTTCATCGACAAGTTCCGGATCCCGCCGTTTTTGCTGCCGATCTACCAGGCCGCCGGCATCCAGTACGGCATCCGCTGGGAGGTCCTGGCCGCGATCAACGAGATCGAGACCGACTACGGACGCAACCTCAACGTCTCGTGCGCCGGGGCGCTGGGCTGGATGCAGTTCATGCCCGCCACCTGGAAGCAGTACGGCACCGACGCCAACAAGGACGGCACGCGCGATCCGTACAACCCGGTCGACGCGATCTTCGCCGCCGCCCGCTACCTGAGGGCCGCCGGCGCCGACACAGACTTGTCAAAGGCGATCTTCGCCTACAACCACGCCGACTGGTACGTCGACTCGGTCCTGCATGCGCGCACGCGTCATCGGCGGCCTGCCCGCCGATCTCGTCGGCTCGCTCACCGGCCTGACCCAGGGCCACTTCCCCGTCCACGCCGCGCCCGCTACGCCGACGACCTCTCCGAGCGCGACGCTCGCGCCGGATCGTCAAGGGCAAGAACGCCGCGCTGCCGGTCGAGGCCAACACCAGCCGCCGCGGCATCAACATCTACGCCAAGCCCGGCGCCCCCGTCATCGCCGTCCAGGACGGCAAGATCGTCAAGCTCGGCCGCACCGAGCGCCTCGGCCGGTTCATCCAGCTGCGCGACGCCTACGGCAACACCTACACCTACGCACACCTCCGCAGCCTTGCGCGAACGACTCCCGATGGCGCTCCTGGCCTGGGCCGCTCCCTTCCCTCCGGCGGCCCGGTCAAGGAGCGCCTGTTCGCGCATCCGGAGCGGGCGCCGCTGTCCATCCCGCAGGACGCCGGGTGCGAGTAGCGGCGCACCGCCCGCATCCGCCGCGGCACGCGTGTCGCCGCCGGCACGGTGCTCGGCCGCATCGGCCGCACGTCGCGCAGGTCGCGCCGCATCTCCTTTTCGAGATCCGGCCGGCCGGCCGCGGCGCTCCGCGGATCGACCCCAAGCCGATCCTCGACGGCTGGAAGCTGCTCGAGTCGACGGCGATCTACCGGGCGGCCGGCAAGAACCCGCTGCTGGGCAAGAGCCCCTCGATCGGCCAGATCATGCTCATGAGCAAGGCCCAGCTGCAGCGCCGGGTGCTGGCCAACCCGCGCATCGAGGTCTACGAGTGCGGCCGCCAGGACATCCGCGCCGGCATCGTCGACCGCCGCGTCCTCGCCACGCTCGAGTTCCTCGCCGCCTCCGGCCTCAAGCCGACGGTGACCTCGCTGCGCTGCGGCCACGGGTACTACACCAAGGGCGGCAGCGTCAGCCACCACAGCTACGGCGCCGCCGTCGACATCGCCAGGATCAACGGCGTGCCCGTCCTCGGCCACCAGGGCCCGGGCTCGATCGCCGACATGGCCGTCCGCCGGCTGCTGACGCTCCAGGGCACGATGAAGCCGGCCCAGATCATCACCCTGATGACCTTCCAGGGCACCGACAACACCTACGCGATGGCCGACCACGCCGACCACATCCACATCGGCTGGCGGCCGCTCTACGGCTCCAACACCAAGCTCGTCGCCGACTCGACGCTGTGCTCAAACCGGCCAGTGGGTCGGCTCATCGACCGGCTCGGCAAGCTGGACAACCCGGAGGTCCTGCTGCGGTGACTCAACGGAGTCACGATGAGGCGCTCGACCTGCACCTTGCCGCAGTCCGGCGGGTGCCATTGCTCACCCACGGCGAGGAGGTGGCGCTGGCCAAGCGCATTGAGCGGGGCGACCTAGAGGCCAAGCGGCAACTCATCGAGGCGAACCTCCGGCTGGTGATCTCGGTGGCCAAAAGCTACCGCGGCCGAGGTCTTTCGCTGTCGGATCTGGTCCAGGAGGGCTCGCTCGGGCTGATCCGTGCCGCTGAGAAGTTCGACCACCGCCGCGGCCTGAAGTTCTCCACGTACGCGACCTGGTGGATTCGCCAATCGGTCGGCAGAGCCCTGGCCGATCACGGCCGCACAATCCGTCTGCCCGCATACGTCGCCACCAAGCTGAGTGGCATCCGCCAAGCGCAGGCATCGCTCGCTCAGGTGCTCGGCCGCGATCCGACGGCCGCCGAGATCGCTGAGGAAGCCGGACACAGCGTCAGCACCGTACGAGAGCTGCTGCGCGCTGCTGCGCCGCCGGCCTCACTGCAGACGCCCGTCGGCGAAGGCAACGATGGCGTGCTCGCAGACATGCTCGAGGATCCAGAGGCCGAATGCCCTCTGGAGACGGTCACCAGGTTCCTGCGCGGCGAGGCGCTCGGACGCGCGCTCGGGCGCCTACCGCAGCGGGAGCGGACGATCATGGAGCTGCGCTTCGGGCTGGACAGCACCCACGCCGTGTCACGACAGGAGGCTGGTCGGCTGCTCGACCTTTCCGGCGAACGGGTGCGTCAGATCGAGAAGGAGACGCTCAGGCGGCTCGAATTGCTGCCCGAGATGCGGCAGCTGCAATCCTGACCCTGGAGGACGCATGACCGCAGCCGAACGCACCGAGCAGGACGAGTATCGCTGGCATACGGGCAAGGTGTATCCGACCGAGTTCCCGGATGCGGTGGAGTTCATCGATACGCATAAGGCGTTTGGTCGCAACAAGATTCTTCGGGGTTTGAACATGGGGATCCCGGAGGGGATGGTCTCGATGATCCTGGGGCCGTCGGGTACGGGGAAGTCGGTGTGCATCAAGCACATGGTCGGCCTGTTGTATCCCGATGAGGGCGATGTGTTGGTGCACGGGGAGTCGGTGCCCAACATGCCCGACGATGAGCTTTTTGAGATGCGCAAGAAGTTCGGGGTGCTGTTTCAGGACGGGGCGCTGTTCGGGTCGATGAACCTCTTCGACAACGTGGCCTTCCCCCTCAGGCAGCACACCGAGAAGGGTGAGGAGGAGATCGCCGAGCTGGTCAACGCCCGCCTGGACGAGGTGGGGTTGGGTCACTCGTGGGACAAGATGCCCAACGAGCTCTCGGGCGGGATGCGCAAGCGCGCCGGGTTCGCCCGCGCTCTCGTGTTGGACCCGGACATCGTCTTGTTCGACGAGCCCGACTCCGGCCTGGATCCGGTGAGAACGGCCCTGCTGGGCGAGCTGATCCTCGAGATCCACGACCAGACGATGGAAGACGCCAAGAAGCGCGACAAGGAACACCTCCCCGCCTTCGCGGTCATCACCCACGACATCATGACCGCCCGCCGCGTCGCCGAGTACATCTCGGTGCTGTGGAAGGGCCGCATCGTCGAGGCCGGCCCCGCCGAGGACATGCTCAACTCCGACAACCAGTTCATCCGCCAGTTCCTCTCCGGCGAGTCACAAGGCCCACTGTCCATGGACTGACGCATGGCCCGGGCAGGACTCGAACCTGCATCTGACGGATTATGAGTCCGCTGCTCTGACCATTGAGCTACCGGGCCGCGGTTCGCAAGGTACTGGTTGAATACCCCGCCTACCGACGAGGGAGAAGAACATGGCGGAGCGAGCAGCGATCGTGACGGGCGGCTCGAGTGGCATCGGGCTGGCCATCGCCCGGATGCTGGGCAACGAGGGCTACGGCCTGACGGTCGCGGCTCGGCGGCCGGAGAAGCTCGAGCGCGGCCGCCGAGGGGCTGCGCGACGAGGGCTTCGACGTCGACGACGTGGCGGGCAACCTGGGCGACGAGGACGTCGTCAAGCAGGTCGTCGCCGCGCACAGCGAGCGCTTCGGGCGCTGCGACGTGCTGGTCAACAACGCGGGCATCGGGATCGGCGCAGCCCGTCGCCGAGATCCAGACGAAGAAGCTCGACATGCAGCTGGACATGAATCTCCGCTCGATCATCCTCTTCTACCGCGAGAGCATCGAGATGCTGCGGGCGGCCGGGGCCGAGCACCGCAACGCGCTCGTGGTCAACACCGCGTCGATCGCCGGCAAATGCGGCCAGGCGTGGCTGTCGGTCTACTCGGCGACCAAGTTCGCGGTCGTCGGCTGGACGCAGGCGATGCACAAGGAGCTCGCCGCCGAGGGCATCAAGTCGACCGCGCTGTGCCCGGCGTTCGTCGACACGCCGATGACCGACTTCGTCAAGGGTCAGGTCGCCGCGAGGACATGATCCAGCCCGGAGGACATCGCCGAGGCCGTCAAGCTTGCTGCTCAAGGTCTCCCCGGCCTGCATCATGCCGGAGATCCAGTTCATCCGGCCCGAGCGACGGGCTCTAGACCAGCTCGAGCTCGCGCTCTCGACGCGCGGTCGCGCTCCGCCTCGACGCGCGCGAGCGCGCGCTCGTACTCGTCGAGGCGGCGGAACGGCCGCAGCCAGTCCAGCCCGTGGCGGCTGCGAGCTCCCTGGAGCGGTCCGGGATCGCCGGGCCGCATCTCGGGCTCGGCGCGGCCGGCGACCGGCGAGCTCGTGTGGTCGGCGATCGCCGCGGCCAGGTCGATGCTGCTCCTCGGCGAGCAGCTGGCCTCGCAGGTGGGCCTCGAGCATCGCGGACCTCGCGGCGGGTCGCCGGCGGGCGCGCTTGGCGGCCGCGAAGCGGTCCCACGCCTGGCGAAGGAGATGAAGTTCGTGCGGCCGCCGCAGCGGTGGGCGGCGAGCATCGGGCAGACGCCGCCGTCGCGGTCGGTGTAGGCGCCGACGATGATCTCGTTGGAGCGGATGCCCTCGAGCATCGCCACCCGCGTGCGCAGCGGCAGGCAGTCGATGGCGAGGCGGAGGTCTTCGATCGGCGATCGGTCGCGTGGCATAGGGTTCGCCCCTCCCGCGGGGCGTCACGACTTACGGATCCCCTCGCACTGGCAACGAATCTCCTCCGCCTGAAAGGAATCTTGCACCATGAAGCTCGGGTCTGCACATCGGCTACTGGGGTCTCGGGCTCACGGCGAGGACCAGCTCGAGATCGTGCTGGAGGCCGAGCGCCTGGGCTTCGACTCGGTGTGGGCGGCCGAGGCCTACGGGTCCGACGCCGCGACGGTCCTCGGCTGGCTGGCGGCGCAGACCACGACGATCAAGCTCGGCGTCGGCCATCTTCCAGATGCCCGGCCGCTCGCCCGCGATGACCGCCATGACCGCCGCGACGCTCGACCAGCTCTCGCGGCGGGCGGATGCTGCTCGGCATCGGCTCGTCGGGCCCGCAGGTCGCGAGGGCTGGCACGGGCAGCGCTTCGCCAAGCAGCTCCAGCGCACGCGCGAGTACGTCGCCGTGGTGCGCATGGCGCTGTCGCGCGAGCGGCTGATCTACGACGGCGAGACCATCGAGCTGCCGCTGCCCGGACGGTCCCGGCAAGGCGCTGAAGCTGACGATCGGGCCCGTGCAGGACGAGATCCCGATCTACCTCGCCGCGATCGGGCCCAACAACACGAGCTGGCCGGTGAGATCGCCGACGGCTGGCTGCCGACGCTGTTCGCGCCCGAGCACGTCGCCGAGCTCGAGCCGCTGCTGGAGGAGGGAGCCGCGCGGGCCGAAGGCAAGACGCTCGACGACTTCGACATCGCCCCGACGGTCCAGGTCTGCATCAGCGACGACGTCGAGACGGCCCGCGAACGTCATGCGCCCGTATCCTCGCGCTCTACATCGGCGGGATGGGCTCGCGCGAGAAGAACTTCTACAACGCGCTCGTCCGCGACGCTACGGGTTCGAGGACGCGGCCAAGCGGATCCAGGACCTCTACCTCGACGGCAAGCGCGAGGAGGCGATGGCGGCGATCCCCGACGAGCTGATCGACATGGTCGCGCTCTGCGGGCCCGCCGACCACGTACGGAGCGCCTCGCGCGTCTTCCGCGACGCCGGCGTCGGGACGCTCGATCGTCGTCGCCGATGGCGTTCACCAAGGACGAGCGGATCGAGCAGCTGCGGCCGCTCGCCGAGCCCGCCGCGTGGCGCGGCGACGCGGTTCCTGCTCGGCGCGTTCGGCGACCCCGGTCACACGTTCCCGATCATCGCGCTCGGGCCGCGAGCTTCGCGGCCGCGGGCACGACGTCGTGCTGAGACGTGGAGGCGCTGGCGCGAGACGTCGAGGGCGAGGGGATGGTGTTCGCCGCCGCCCCGGAATACCGACGTCTTCCCCACCCTCGGCCGCTCGCTGAAGCCCTACGAGGCGGTGGTGCGCGCTGCCGGCGAGACCCGGCCGCTCGTACGCGACGTGCGGCCCGACGCCGTGATCTCGGACATCCTCACGCTCGCGCCGGCGCTCGCGGCCGAGATGGAGGGCGTGCCGTGGGCGACGCTCATCCCCCACGTCGACCCTCGCCCGCCGGCTGGCTTCCCGCCCTACTCGCTGGGCGCGCGGCTCCCGCGCACCGCCGGCGGGCCGCGGGCTGTGGCGGCGCTGATGGCCGTGTGGCGACCGCGGCTTGCGAGCAGGGCCGCGGGGAGCTGAACGGGACGCGGCAGCTGCTCGGGCTGCCGGCGCTGGAGCGCGTGCACGGCGGGCATCAGCGAGCAGTTGTGCCTGGTGCGACGTTCCCGCAGCTCGATACCCGCGGCGCGTGGAGCCCGCGCCACGAGCGTGGTCGGGCCGCTGCTGTGGGAGCCGCCGACCGACGACGTCGAGCTGCCGCCGGGCGACGCACCGCTCGTGCTGGTCGCGCCGTCGACGTCGCAGGACCCCTCGCACCGCCTTCTGCGCGCGACGCTGGACGGGCTCGCGCAGAGCCGGTTCGGGTGCTGGCGACGTGGAACCGCCGGCCGCCGACCCGCGCCGCGAGGTCCCCGGCAACGCGCGTGCTGGTCGAGTGGGTGTCCTACGCGCGGACGATGCCGCGGTGCGACGTCGTCGTCTGCCACGGAGGACACGGCACGGTGGTGCGCGCGCTGGCGTCGGGCGCGGCCGTGGTGGCAGTGCCGGCCGCCGGCGACATGAACGAGAACGCGGCCCGGATCGATTGGGCCGGAGTCGGTGTGCGCGTGCCGCGCATGTTCTGCGGGCCGAGGCCGGTGCGCCTGGCGGTCGGCGCGGGCCCTCGCCGAGCCCGGATTGCGGGCGCGTGCCCGCGCTCTGGCGAGGTGGGCAGCCGAGAACGACGGCGCTGCGCGCGCCGCCGATCTCGTGGAGTCCTTCGCCGGTTCGCGAGTGGCGTGAGCCGCGATCAGCGCGCGGCTTTCACCGTGCCGGTGGTCCGCACGGTTGCGACGTTGCCTGCCGCGTCGCGCGCCACGGCGTAGCCACGTGCGCGCACCGTCCGCGCCTGGCGGATGTAGCCCGCTGCGCGCTTCGATGGCCGCAGCGTAAGCCTTGCGCGCTCGCCGCCCTTGAGGACGAAGAGCGACGACGCGAGCTTGACCTCGCGGCGCAGCGCCTTCACCTTCGACTTGCGCGACGGCACGCTGAAAATGGTCATGGTGCCGCGGCACACGCTCTCGCCGACCGCGCAGGTCACCATCACACGCATGACGCCGCGGCTCGAGGTGATCTTGGACAGCGTCACCCGAGGCGCGGTGATGTCCGCGGCCGGCGGCGGGGGCGGCGGGGGCGGCGGCACGACGACCGGCGTGTCGTCGTCCACGATGATGGCGGTCGCCTCTCCGACGGTCGCGATGAGCCCCCCGGTGTCCGACAGCGTCACCGAGAAGTTCTCGTTGGGCTCGAGCGCCCTGTCGGCGACAATCGGAATGGTCACGACCTTCTGGGTCTCGCCGGGCGCAAAGGTCACGGTGAGCTCGGTCGGGGCGTAGTCCGCCGGTGCGGTTGCGGAGCCGTCGTTGGTCGCATAGGCAACCTGCAGGGATGTGGACATGGCCCTTGAGAGCGCGATCGTGAAGGCGAAGGGCGTAGTGAGCCCGTCGCTGCCCTCGGGCTGAGGCGCCGGCCCGGTGATCGACAACGTCGGAGGCGAGTCGTCGTTGGTGATCGTGCCGATGGCGCTGCCCGTTCCGCTGAGCGTGGCTCCGGTCGGGTTCGCGAGCGTCACGGTGAAGGACTCATTCGGCTCGGTCAGGTCGTCGGCCACGACATCGACCGTGAACGTGCCCTGGGTCTGGCCGGCGGGGATGGAGACGGTGCCGGTCCTGGCCACGTAGTCCTGCCCGGCGACCGCGGTGCCGTCCGCGGTCGAGATGTCCGCCGTGACCGCCCGGCCGCTGGCAGCTGAAAGCGTCACGGGGAACGAGAGGACGGTCGGCGCGGCGCCGGTGCCCTCGACCATGGAGGCGTCGCCCACGGCGAGCGTCGGTTCCGCGTCGTCGTCGATGATCGTCCGGGTGATGGAACCCAAGGGCACGCCGTTGCGAGCAACGGCGACCGTGAGAGTCTCGTCGGCCTCGTCGATGGTGTCCTGGAGAGTGTTGATCGTGACGACCGCTTGATTGTCGAGCGCTCCGAACGCGATCGGAGTGGACGGTGGCGGTGTGAAGTCCTGACCAGCGGTGGCAGTGCCCGGAGCTCCGGCGTAGACATTCACCGAGAACGTCAGCGGATCCATGAGCTCGCGCGTGATCGTGACCGTGTATGAGCCACCCTCGGTCACGGTAGCGGGATCGACCGACCATGTGGTGGCGGCCGCCGAACCGGCGCCCGGACCGACCATCAACCCTACAACCGCGAAAACCACAGCAAGCGCGCGCATCAAAAGACCCCTCCCCGGTGACCTCCGGTCCGTACCCCCACGGACATTGAGCGCGGAAGATAACGGAGAGCGGCGACAGGATGAGCCGGTTGGCAAAGGCTGCGAGACCTTGCAGCTCCTGTGGCTATGGCGGTGGCGAAGGCGACAACTGGTCTGAAAGTTCTGCTCTTCTCGAACAGATGTGACGGGCCGCCCAGGGCGGGGCGCACTCGGCTGCCCCGGTTCTGACAACGTGACCAAGAACGGCGAAACCCCGATGACACGGGGGCCTCACGTACTCCGGGGGTGGGACTCGAACCCACAACCCTTCGATTAACAGTCGAATGCTCTGCCATTGAGCTACCCCGGACCGAGCCAATTGAGCTACCCCGGAGGGTCACTCACTGGGTTCGCGGTGATGGTAGCGGCTCCGGCCTCGACCTCCGCGTGGCAGTTGGCGCACAGGAGGACGCACTTCCCCGCTTCAACGCGGGCCGCCTCCACGGACCGCCAGACCCCCGCCTGAGAGACGTTGAACTCCTTGGCGGCCGGATCGAGGTGATGGAACTGGAGTGCCGAGAGCGTCCGGCTGTATCCACTCAGCCGGCAAGACCCACCGGCCTCGCGCACCAGCTGCGCCTTCATCCGTCGCCGCCGGCTGTCGACGTACTCCACGCGGCATGCCAGACATCGCCAGCCGTCTTGATCGCGGCGCGCGCGAAACCGCGTGAGCCCGTGCTTGGGGCAGACGGACATCAGATCACCGTCGGGCAGGAGCGGCAGCTCGTCGAGGTTCTCGATCCGCCGAGCTCCCCGGACCGTTTTCAGCCCGTGTTTCGCGAGCCAGCGGCGGACCATGCCCGTGCCTACGCCAAGCTGCCCCGCCATCGCACAGATCGTCATTCCGCTAATGACGAGCGGCTCCAGCTGCTCCCGCGACAGCCCGCCGCGTGGCCGGTGCTTCTCCGCATGCGCCGACTCCAGCCCGAACTTCCGAACCTAGTACGCCACGGTGCTGGGGTGCTTGCCCGCCTCCCGGGCAATCGACTCGATCGACTTCCCTGTCTTTAGGTCCGCCGCCAGACGATCCTTGTCCGTGACACGAACACTAGTTCGTGTCGCGGACGGACAGCGACTCGTCCATGGCCCGGTCGATCGCCGAGTTGACCGCGCCCTTGAGCTCCTCCCGGCGGCCGGCCAGCTGGGCCACGTCGCCCGAGCCGGAGGAGCGTGCCGCGGCGATGAGGCGGTCCAGATGGGCGAGCTCGAGCTTGAGCGTTTCGGCCTCCAGCGCGGGGCGGGATGGCGCGCGGTTCCCGGCACGGACGGCGAGCTCGGCGACCAGCCCGGCGAGGTCCTCGTCGCCCTCGGGCAGGTGCTCGCCCGGAGCGTCGAGGTGGTCGCGCAGGTGCAGCGCCGCCCGCCGCGCGAGATTGGAGGTGAAGGCCGTCTCGACGTCGATCGCGGCGAGCGCCTCGCGGCCGGCGGCCGGGAGCGCCAGGCACTGCGCCAGGAAGTCGCGCTCGCTGCGGGCGGCAGCGTCGAGAGCCAGGGCGCGAGGTGGCCCAGGAGCCGCTGGCCCCGCGCCCGAGCCCTGCGTCGACGAGTGCGCGGGGGCGGGCGCGGCGCCCGCCGCCAGCCACCCGGACACGAGGCTCGGCGCCAGGTCCGTGCGGTCGGCGACGATGCGGATGAGCTCCTCGCGCATGGCGCTCGGCGGCACGCCGGCGAAGACGGGACGCAGCGCCTCGATCACGCGGTCCTTGCCCTCGGCGCTCTGCAGGTCGCCGACCGTCCAGCTCGCGCTCGACCCGGAAGCGCACGAACGGAACCCAGGCGTCGACGAGCGCGCGGACCGCCGCGGCGCCCTCGGCGGCGACCAGATCGGCGGGATCGCTTCCCGCCGGGAGCGGCACGACGCGCAGCTCGAGCTTGCGCCTCGTCGCCACGCGGGCGCGGACCATCGCCTCCTGGCCGGCGCTGTCCGCGTCCAACGCCAGCTGCACCACGGGGCGAGCCGCGCGAGCTCGCCGACCTGGTCCTCGTCAGCGCAGTGCCCATCAGCCCGACCGCGTTGCGAGCCCGCCTGGTGCATCGCGATCACGTCGGTGTAGCCCTCCGCGACGATCACCGCGCCCGCTTTGGCCGCATGGCGCGCGCGATGTCCGCGCCGAAGAGGTTGCGTCCCTTGTGGAAGATGTCGTTGTCGGAGGAGTTGAGGTACTTGGGCTGCTGCGTCCTCGTTCAGGCGGCGCCCCGAAGCCCAGGACGCGGCCGCGCCGTCGCACAGCGGGAACATGATCCGGCCGCGGAAGCGGTCGTAGACCGCCCTGCCGCCCTTGCTGCGCAGCGCCAGGCCGGCTTCGGCAGTTCTCGCCTCGGTGAACCCGGCGCGGCGCGACGGCATCAGCACCGTATCCCAGCGCTCGGCGCGTAGCCGACGCGGAACTCGCGCAGCATCGCCCTCGTCCAGCCCGCGGGCCGCCAGGTACTCGCGCGCCTCCGCGGCCTCGGCGGAGTCCCAGAGGTTGCGGACGTAGAACGCCGCGGTGCGCTCCAGCAGCTCCAGCAGCCGGTCGCGCTTCTGGCGCGCTGCGGCCGCGTGCGGGTCCTCGTCCTCGAGCTCCAGCTCGACGCCGTAGCGCTCGGCGAGGTGCTCCATCGCCGCCTCGAAGTCGAGCCCCTCGCTTGAGCTCGACGAATCGAACGCGTCGCCCCCCTCGCCGCAGCCGAAGCAGTTGAAGACCTTCGCGCCGGGCTCGATGCCGAACGACGGCGTGCGCTCGTCGTGGAACGGGCACAGCCCCTGTAGCGGTCGTCCCCGCCTTGCGCAGCTCGGTGTCGGCCGACGACCGTCGACGATGTCGACCGCGTCGCGGACCTGCTCCTTGCTGTCGTCGGTGTAGCGGGCACCTCGTCCGCACCTAGCGTACTCTAGAGCGCGAAGCCTCAGGGACCGCGAGCGCCTCGAATGCGCGGATGCAGTAGCGGTCGGTCATACCCGCGATGTAGTCCGTGACGCGCTGGGCGAGGTCCGCGCCGGGCGCGCCGCCGCCGTCGGCAGCCGCCCGGGTCGTCGACGTAGTGGGCGAACAGCGTCGGATCACCGTCTCGATCTTCGCGTGCTCGCGCCGCGCCGCCTCGCCGAGGTAGACGTGGTCGAACATGAAGGTCCGCAGCGCGTCCATCGCGCGCGCCCGCCTCGTCGCCCTGGACGATGTCGCCGGCCTGCTCGCGAGTGCTCGACGAGGTCGTGCACGAGCGCGGTCGATCCGCATCGAGCCCGTGTTGCCGAGCACCGCGATCGCGTCCGCCGGCAGCTCTCTCCGCGCAGCACGCCCGGCGCGCATCGCATCGTCGATGTCGTGGTTGATGTAGGCGACGCGGTCGACGAGCCGGACGATCCTGCCCTCCAGCGTCCGCGGCATCGGCGCCGACCGGAGTGGCAGAGGATGCCGTCGCGCACGTCCTCGCTGAGGTTCAGGCCGGCGCCGTCGCGCTCGAGCACGTCGACGACCCGCAGCGAGTGCTCGTAGTGGCGGAACCGCGGCCGAAGCGCTCCTGCAGGCATCGGTCGAGCACGTCCTCGCCGATGTGGCCGAACGGCGGGTGGCCGAGGTCGTGGCCGAGGCCGATCGCCTCCACGAGGTCCTCGTTGAGGGCGCAGCGCCCGCGCGACGGTCCGCGAGATCTGGGTGACCTCGAGCGTGTGGGTCAGCCGCGTGCGGTAGTGGTCGCCCTCAGGCGCCACGAACACCTGCGTCTTGTGCTTGAGGCGGCGGAACGCCTTGCAGTGGACGATCCGGTCGCGGTCGCGCTGCGAGCGGCGTCCGCAGCCCGCAGTCGTCCTCGGGCACCGCGCGGCGCGCCGGCTACGAGCGGGCCGCGAGGGCGGAGGTGCTCGGCCTCCCACGCGGCGCGGCGCTCGGCGAACGAGCGCGCGACCGGCCCCGGAGCGGCGTGCGGATCCATCCCCGAGTGATGCTATCCGGCGGTCGCGGCGCGCAGCCGGGTGTGCGCGTGATGCTCCACCGTCTCCGCAATTGCGCGCTCGGCCTGGCGCAGGGCGCGCTCGCTCGCAGACGGCGCGTCGGCGAGCGGCTGCCCGAGCGCTGCCGTCATGAACTCGTGTGCCTCTTCGCCGAGCGGGAAGGACCCGGCCTCGCACGCGGAGCACACGACGCCTCCGGCGGCGCCGCTGAACGCGGTGAGGCCATCCGGCTCGCCGCAGGACGCGCAGGCGCCGAGATGCGGGGCGAAACCGGCGGCGAGCAGGAGCTTCAGCCGGAACGCCAGCTGGTTGGCGTGCGAGGCGTAGGCGCTCGACGCCTCGAGCAGGGCGAGCTCGTTGCAGAGCAGGTTGAAGACCCCTGGGTGTGGCTCGGTCGTGTCGAACAGGCGAATCACCGCGTCGCATGCCCGTGCGGCGCTGTCGAGCGCGCCCGCGTGCGCGCGCAGGCCGGCGTGCGCGTTCACCGTCTCCGCGCTCGTCACTGTGAGCAGGTCGCTGCGACCCTCGTGCAGGACGAGCCGCACCCGGAAGAACGGCTCCAGCCGCCCGCCGAAGCGGCTGCGCGTCCGCCGCACCCCCTTGGCAATCGCGCCCATCCGCCCCCGGTGTGGGGTATAGAGATGCAGGATGCGGTCGGCCTCGCCGTAGCGCATCGAGCGCACGACCACGGCCTCGGTCTTCAGCGGGCCGGGCACACTAGATTCTCTGAAGTAATGGCGATCACCGTCTACACCACCGAGCCTTGCTCGTTCTGCGTCCGCGTGAAGGAGCTGCTGCACAGGCGCGGCGTCGAGTTCGTGGAGATCAATCTCTCAAAGGACCCGGCCGGACGCGCCGAGCTGGCCCAGCGGAC
>CAWEJC010000007.1:0-804120 GCA_963809265.1 uncultured Actinomycetota bacterium | reverse complement strand
GCCGATCACCTTGTGGTCGGTGGTCGTGATGACCTTGATGATCGCCTTGCCGAGCTCGCGACGGGGCTGCTCGACCGTGCTGGCGGTCGACGGAGTCGTAGCGGTCACTTGGCCACCCCCTGGGGTCCGTTCTCGAGGCCCTCTTGCGTCTGGCTGGTGATGCCGCCGAGCAGGGGTTGGTCGGACACGTTGCCCTGGGTCTGCAGCTGCTGCAGGTAGGCCTGGAAGTCGGCCTCGCTGACGACGTTGACGTTGAACAGCATCCGCGAGTGGTAGACGCCGCACAGCTCGTAGCACTTGCCGCGGTAGTGCCCGATGACGTTGGGGGTCACAGAGAAGTGGTTGTCGTCCTTGACCGGGCCCGGGATGACGTCCTCCTTCTCGAGGAAGCCGGGGACGCCGAAGTCGTGGATCACGTCGGGCGAGTGCAGCTTGAACTCCACCGTCTGGTTCACCGGGAGGACCAGGGTCGGCGGGTTGCCGGCCTCGCCCACGCTGTAGAGCACCTTCTGGTCGGCCGTCTTGATGTCGCCGCCCGGCAGGTAGTTGAAGGTCCAGGTCCACTGCTGTCCGACGACGTAGATGGACAGGTTGGCCGGCGGGACGTCCTCGCGGATCAGGTTCTGCGTGCGCTCGGTGTGCACGAAGAACACCACGACCATGACGATCGGCGCGATCGTGTAGAAGATCTCGAGCGGCAGGTTGTAGCGGGTCTGGACGGGCACCTCGTCGTCACTGCGACGGCGGAACCGGAAGATCGCGTAGAAGATCAGGCCCCACACGACGACGCCGGTCGCGAGCGCAGCGACCCAGGCCCAGCGCCACAGCAGGAAGATGTGATGGCCCTCGACCGTCGCGGGGTCGGGCATCGCCAGGTTGGACCACTCGTGGCGCGTCTTCTCGCTGCAGCCGGTGAGGCTGACCAGGACGACCGCCGCGACGAGGACGAGTCCAGCCTGTCGGGCGAGGCCACGGGAACGACGTGCACGAGGCGGTGTCGCGACCGAGGCAGCGGGAACTTGCCGACCCACGAACGAGCCTTTCTGCTGGACTGGCAGGGCGAACTCCAACAGCCGCACACTATCCGAACCCCAGCCCGGTCGGCGGGGTGGGTCGCCGGTAAGTCGGCCCGCTCCTACCGGGGTTAGGTTGGCCGGGTGCCGAGCGCCGCGACACCCGGTGGCGTCCCCGAACCGGGCCGCCGGGTCTACCTGGACTCCGCGTCCGGCGAACCCCTGCACCCGGCCGCCCAGCAGGCCTTCGCCGCCGCCCTCGACGCGGCGTTCGCGGACCCCCGGCGGCTCCACCACTCGGGTCGCGCCGCCCGGCTCGTGCTCGACAACGCCCGGGCCGCCACAGCCGAGGCACTCGGGGTCCGGCCGGACGAGGTCACCTTCACGTCGTCCGGCACGGAGGCGGTACGCCGGGGCCTGCTCGGACTCCACCGCGGGGCCGCGCGACGCGGCTCCCGCATCGTGCACACCGCCGTCGAGCACTCGTCGGTGCTGCAGGCCGCGGCCTGGTCGGGAGCGACCACCCGGGCGGTCGCCGTCGACGCGACCGGGCGGGTGCGGCTGGACGACCTCGACCTGACGGACGCGGCGGTCGTCGCCTGTCAGTCGGCCAACCACGAGGTCGGCACCGTCCAACCCGTGGCCGAGGTGGCCGCGCGGCTCGGCGACGTCCCGCTCTTCGTCGACGCGTGCGCATCGGCCGGACGCCTGCCCCTGCCCGACGGGTGGTCGGCGCTGGCGGCGTCGGCGCACAAGTGGGGAGGACCGGCCGGCGTCGGCGTCCTCGTCGTACGCCGGGGGGCGCGCTGGCGCGAGCCGTTCCCGGAGGACGAGCGGGCCGGCGAGCACGAGAGCGGGTTCGAGAACGTGCCCGCGTTCCTCGGCGCCGCCGCGGCGCTGCAGGCGGTGGTGGCGGAGCGCGAGGAGGCGAACGTGCGGATGCACGGCCTCGTCGGCTGGATCCGGCGGGTCGTCGGCGAGATGAAGGACGTCGAGGTCGTCGGTGACGACGGGAACCGGCTCCCTCACCTGGTGACCTTCTCCTGCCTCTACGTCGACGGCGAGGCGCTGGTGACCGAGCTCGACCGGCTGGGGTTCGAGGTGGCGAGCGGTTCGGCCTGCACCGTCGTCGACCCTGGAGCCCAGCCACGTGCTCGCCGCGATGGGAGCGCTCACGCACGGCAACGTCCGGGTCTCGGTCGGGCGCGACACGACCGAGGACGACGTCGAGCGGTTCCTCGAGGTGCTTCCCGGAGTCGTCGAGAGCCTGCGAGCCCGGGTCTGATGCTCGAGCTGGACTGCCGCGGCCTGGTCTGCCCCGCACCGGTCATCGAGCTCGCGCGGCACGTGGGCGACGTGGCGATCGGCGAGGTCCTGGCCGTCGTGGCGACGGACGCCGCCGCACGGGCCGACGTGCCGGCGTGGTGCCGGATGACCGGCCACGCCTACGTCGGCGAGGAGACGGCGGACGACGGGGTTCCCCGCTACGTCGTGCGCCGGACCGCCTGAGCGGACCTGGGTCAGCCGAGGTGGGCGGCGACGTCGTCCGCGGCGTCGTCGCCGTACGCCGTGCGGACCCGCTCGACGAACTGCGCGCGTGTGAAGGAGTACTCCTGCGTGCCGACGGTCTCGACGACGTACGCGGCCAGCACGCACCCGACCTGGGCCGCGCGCTCGTGCCCGAAGCCCCACTCGAGCCCGGCCAGGAACCCGGCCCGGAAGGCGTCGCCCACGCCCGTGGGCTCCACGGCGGTGACGCCGGGTGCCGCCTTGACCTCGATCGGCTCGGCGTCCCGTGCGGTGATGCGCACGCCCTCGGCGCCGAGCGTGGTGACCTGGGTGCCGACGCGGTCGAGCACCTCGGCGGACGACCATCCGGTCTTCGACTCGATCATGTGCGACTCGTACTCGTTGGAGAACAGGTAGGTCGCGCCGTCGATCAGGTCGCGGATCAGGTCGCCGTCGCTGAACGCGAGCTGCTGGCTCGGGTCGGCGATGAAGGCGTAGCCGCGCTGGCGGCACTCGCGGGTGTGCCGGGTCATCCCCTCGGGGTCGTCGGCGGCGATCAGCACGAAGTCGGGCGCCCCCACCTGGGCCACGATCGGGGCGAGCTCCATCAGCCGCGACTCGCTCATCGCGCCGGGGTAGAAGGACGCGAACTGCGCCATCGAGCTGTCCGTCGTGCACACGAAGCGGGCCGTGTGCCGGGAGTCGGAGATCCGCACGAACGAGCAGTCGACGCCGTGCCGCTCGAGCCAGCTGCGGTAGTCGGTGAAGTCCTCACCCGCCGCGCCGACGAGCACCGGGCGCAGCCCGAGGCGACCGAGGCCGAAGCACATGTTGGGGGCCACTCCCCCACGCCGGATCTCGAGGTCGTCGACCAGGAAGGAGAGCGAGATCTTGTCGAGCTGCTCGACGACCATGGAGTCCTTGAACCGTCCGGAGAAGGACATCAGGTGGTCGGTCGCGATGGAGCCACAGATCAGCAGAGACACGTTCGGAGAGACTAGGCGATTTCCGGCTGGGAGTACCCATCGGTAGCCGTTAGCGTCGTCGGCATGGGCCGCCTCCGCACGTCGTACGACGAGATCGACTCGCCCGCCACGATGCGGGCCGACGCGGCCGCCACCGGCCGTGCGCTCAGGCTCGACCGGCTCGCCGAGGCCGCGGTGGCCGGCGCCCCGAGCCTGGAGTACGACGACTTCCCGCGCGAGGTGCCCAAGCGCGACATCGCGATCGACGAGGCCGCCGCCCGGATCGCCAACGCCCTCAACCTCTATCTGGACTGACGGAAGACGTCTGCTCCAGACGTCACCGGGTTTCGACACGCGCGCTCGGTCGGCGCTGCCTCGACCACCGACGATCGCAGCCGCTCGCGCGTCTGCGATCAGTGGAACGAGTCGCCGCAGGCGCAGGAGCCGGTCGCGTTCGGGTTGTCGATGGTGAAGCCCTGCTTCTCGATCGTGTCGAGGAAGTCGATCATCGCGCCGTTCAGGTAGGGGACGCTCATCCGGTCGACCACGACACCCACGCCGTCGAAGTCGGTGACGACGTCGCCGTCGAGGGTGCGCTCGTCGAAGAACAGCTGGTAGCGCAGGCCGCTGCAGCCACCCGGCTGGACCGAGATGCGCAGCTGGAGGTCGTCGCGACCCTCCTGCTCGAGCAGGCTCTGCACCTTGGAGGCCGCAACCGGGCTCAGGTTGATCTGGTCGGTACGGCGCTCGGTGACCTGGTCGGTCATGCTCGTTGCTCCTTCGTCGATGTCGCAGATGCACGTCTCTCAGGCGCTTCTGACAGGTGCAATTCTCGCACAGCGGTGGTTATTCCGCGTGGATCCGCACCGAGCGGTGGACGCGGGGACCGGTTCACCGCGACCAGGTGCGGGCGACCCGCGCCGCGAGCTGCGCCAGGCTGCCCGCCGGGTCGCCGAGCGCCCGCTCCTCCCCCACCAGGTCGACCAGCGAGTACGCCGACTCGATGCCCAGCGCCCGCATCTCGCGGGATCCGACGAGCACCTGCCCGGCCAGGGCCACGCAGGGCCGGAGCGCCTCGGCCGCGACCGTCGCGACGCCGTACGGGACCTTGCCCGAGCGGCTGGAGAAGTCGAAGGCGCCCTCGCCGGTCAGCACGAGGTCGGCGGCGCGCGCCCGGGCGGCCAGGCCGACGGCGTCGGCCACCACGTCGAACCCGGGCCGCCGGGCGGCGCCGAGCAGGAGGAGCGCGAAGCCGAGGCCGCCGGCAGCACCGGCGCCCTTCTCCAAGGACGTACGGCGGTCGGTCGCGGCCGCGAGCTCCTCGAGGACGCCGTCGAGGGCCGGGCAGCCGCTCCTCGGCGATGTCCCTTCTGCGGGCCGAAGGTCTTGGTGGCCCCGAAGAGCCCGGTCAGCGGGCTGTCCACGTCGCTGGCGCAGGTGAGCCGTGACGCCCTCGAGGCGCGCGCGGGCCGGCCCGAGATCGACCCGGGTGACGCCCTCCAGCCCGGCCACGCCCTGGTCGAGCGGCCGGTCGGCCGTGGCACCGAGTGCACCCAGCAGACCGGCGCCCCCGTCGTTGGTGCCCGAGCCACCGAGCCCGACCACGAGGTCGGTGGCGCCGGCGTCGATCGCGTGTCCCAGAGAGCTCGCCGACCCCCCACGTCGTGGCGCTCTCGGCGCCCTCACCTCCGGTGAGGGCCAGCCCGCAGGCCTGCGCGCTCTCGATCCAGGCGCGCTCGTCGCGACGCAGCACCGCCCCGGGCACCTGTTCACGGTGCGGGCCCGCGACGGTCACGGCGGCCAGCTCCCCGCCCAGGGCCTCGTGGAGGACGTCGACGAAGCCCGGACCACCGTCGGCCATCGGCGCGAGGTCGAGCTCGTCGTCGGGTGCCTGACGCTCCCAGCCCTCGGCGATCGCCCGGGCGGCCTCGACCGCGGTCAGCGTGCCGGCGAACTTGTCGGGAGCGATCAGGACCTGCACGGGCCCCAGTGTCCCGGTCCGGTCTGGTTCACGCCGACCGGGCCAGCAGCCCGGCCACCATCGACGCCGCACCGGCCAGGGCAGCACCGGCGCGCACGTGGTTCCACAGCTCCCACGGGCGTGCGTAGTCGTGCCAGGCCTGCGCCGCGTGCGGTCCGTGCGCGACGACACTGTCGAAGGCGTTGTTCCGGGGGATGTGGTAGATCGCGGTGATCGCGAAGGAGACGACGTACAGCGCGGTGCCGACCAGGAGGAGGACGCTGCCGGCGCCTCCGCCCTGGCGCATCCGGAGCAGGGCCAGCACCGCGACGACGAGGCACAACGCCAACGTCGCGACCATGTCGAAGGCGAGCAACGACCGGGGAGCAGCCCGGTTGATCTGCTGCATCGTGGCGACGGCGGCGGACGGCGGCGACGCGTCGAGCCCGGGCATCACGAAGGTCGAGAACGCGAAGAGAACGCCGCCGAAGGTGGCGGCGCCGAGGGCGGCGGTGGCGGTGGTGAGCTGGGTCAGGTTCATGACCCGAGTCCATCGTGGAATGCTGAGACTTTCCATGGGTAGAAGTCGCTGCTGCATCGGAATTCGTCTACGCTCCAGGCGTGGACCCGCTGGCCGGCTTGATCGACGCACCACGGGCCCGTGGCGCCTTCCTCCTCCGGGTCCCGATGCGCAGGCCGTGGTCGATGCGCGTGCGCGACGAGGCCCCGCTGACGGTGGTCGCCATGGCGCGGGGCTCGTCGTACTTCACCCGGGAGCCCGACCCGCCGGTCCGGCTCGTGCGGGGCGACCTGCTGCTCGTGCAGGGCGACACGGCGTACGACGTGGGTGACGAGCCCGGACGCGAGCCGATCGCGGTGATCCAGCCGGGCAACCGCAGCGAGACACCGACCGGGGAGAGCCTCGACCTCCCCCTGACCCACGGGCTGCGGACGTGGGGGAACGACCCCGACGGCGAGGACTGCATGCTGGTCGGCAACTACGCCTCGGTCGGCGAGGTGGGCGCACGGATGCTCACGAGCCTGCCGCCGTGGTTCGTGATCCGGGGTGACGACTGGGAGTCGCCGCTGGTCGAGGTGCTGCTCGACCAGCTCGAGCACGACGCGCCGGGGCAGGCCAGCCTGCTCGACCGGCTCCTCGACGCCCTGGTCGTGGCCGCGGTGCAGCACTGGGCCACGACGGCTGACGACCTCCCGCCGTGGCTGCGCGCCGGCGACGACCCCGAGGTCGCCCGCGCGCTGACCCTGATCCACGAGCAGCCGGCGGCCGCGTGGACGCTCGACGGTCTCGCCCGCGAGGTCGGGCTCTCGCGAGCGGGCTTCTCGCGACGCTTCAGCCGGGCCGTCGGCGAGTCGCCGGTCGCCTACCTCAGCGCGTGGCGGCTGGCGCTGGCGGCCGACCTGCTGGTCGGGAGCGACGACACCGTCGCCGCCGTCAGCCGCGCCGTGGGCTACACGAGCCCGTTCACCTTCAGCGACGCGTTCAAGCGGTCCTACGGCAGGAGCCCCGTCGAGCACCGACGCCTCGGCCGCGACTGAGCGTCAGTCGCGCGCCGCGTCGGCCGTCCGGGTCACCAGGTCGGCCACGACCTCGCGGAGGTCGCCGGTCCGCTCGAGGGCCTGGCGCTGACGACGCGCACCCGTGCCGCTGGTCGCCAGCCTGGCGAGCCCGTCCCGGACCAGGGGCAGGTCTCCCGCGGACTCGAGCGCCGCCCCGACCGCCCCGACCAGCGCCTCCACCGCGTCGGCCGCCGGAAGCAGCCGCCCCGTCCGCGGGTGGACCAGGTCGTCGCTGAGCCCGTAGCGGGCGGCTCTCCACCAGGCGGCACGGAGCAGGTCGCTGCGCACGTGAGCGTCGTCCGTTCCGTTCGCGAGGGTCTCCACGAGCGCGCGGGCGAGGGAGGCGACGAGGACGGCGTCGTCGAGGTCGGTGCAGGTGTCGGCCACGCGGATCTCCACGGTCGGGTACGCCGCGGAGAGGCGGGCGTCGTAGTAGAGCATCCCCTCGTCCAGGGCCGCCCCGACCGCGATCAGGGCATCGCCGACGCGGTGGTACTCCGCGGCGGATCCGTAGGGCTCGGCGGTCCCGGCCGTGGGCCAGCGCGACCACACCTGGTGGCGCCACGAGGCGTAGCCGGTGTCGCGGCCGGCTGCGAACGGGGAGTTGCTGGAGATCGCCATCAGGAGGGGCAGCCACGGCCTGAGCCCGTCGATGACCCGGACCCCCTCGTCCTCGTCGGCGATGTCGACGTGCACGTGCATGCCGAACGTGCCGGCACCACGACCGGTCTCGCCGAACTCCTGCACGATCCGCTCGTAGCGCGGGTTGGCGCTCACCCCCGGAGCCAGGGGCCCCAGTGGTGCCGTTGCGACCGCCGCGACCTCGACGCCGGACTCCGCGGCCGCGTCGATCGCCGTACGTCGTGCCTCGCGCAGCTGCGCGGCGACATCGGCCAGGTGGGTGGCCGGGTCGGTGTGGGTCTCGACCATGTGGCGGAGCAGCTCACCCTCGAGGTCCTCCGCCGCCGGCCGGTCGTCGTCGCCCCGCTCGGTTCGGTGCTCGTGCAGCACCGCCCCGGCGGCGTTCGCGAGCTCGCCGGTGTCCGGATGCACCAGCAGGAGCTCCTCCTCGACACCGACCTTGCGTATCGAGGTCATGCACCCCCCGTGCCCCTGGTTCGCCGTCCGATGCGCCGCATTAGGTTGGGCGGGGTGAGCGACGTCCGGATCCGGCCGATGACCGTCGACGACGCAGCGGGCGCCGAGCGCGTGACCGCGATCGGTTTCCACGAGCTCGACACCCGGATGTTCCGCCGTGCGTGGCCGGACCCGCAGCTCCGTCCCCCCGAGCGCGCCGCCGTGTGGGTCGACCGCGTGCGCCACCTGATCGCCACCGATCCCGGCGGCTGCTGGGTCGCCGAGCGCGACGACGTGCTGCTCGGGATCGTGGTGTCCTACGTGCGCGAGAAGATGTGGCTGCTCGCGTCGTACGCCGTGGTGCCCGAGGCGCAGGGACTCGGGCTGGGCCGGGCGCTGCTCGCCCCCGCGCTCGAGCACGGTCGCGGCTGCCTGCGGGGGATGCTCAACGCCTCGAGCGACCCCAAGGCGCTGCGGCGCTACCACGACGCCGGCTTCACGTTCTACCCGCAGATGTTCCTGCGCGGCACGCCGGACCGCACGCAGATCCCGGTGGTCGAGAAGGTCCGCGAGGGCAGTGAGCACGACATCGACCTGATGAACTCGGTCGACCGGCAGACCCGGGGCGCCGCGCACGGCGTCGACCACGAGCTCCTGCTCCGGCAGTTCCGGCTGGTGGTCAGCGAGAGCTCGTCGGCGCAGGGGTACGCCTACCTCGACGACGGCGTCGCGCTGCTCGCGGCGACCGACCGACGGACGGCGACGCGGCTGCTGTGGGAGGCGATCGCCTCCAGCGATGACGTGCTGGTCGGGCACCTCACGGCCGAGAACAGCTGGGCCGTCGACGTCGGCCTGGCCGCGCGTCTCGAGCTCTACCAGGAGGGGTACCTGGCCCTGCGCAACATGCGGCCCCCGAAGCCGTACATCTCGCACGGCGCGCTGATGTGAGGCTCAGGCGAACGGACCTCGTACCGAGACACCACCGTCGACGACCAGCCGCTGGCCCGTGACGTACGCCGACTCCGTCGACCCGAGGTAGACCGCGGCGTCGGCGACGTCGGCGACCGTGCCGTAGCGACCGAGCGGGATCTCGTCGACGTCGTCCTCGGACTGGAAGGCGGCCGAGACGGCCGTGCGCACGGCGCCGGCGGTCACGACGTTCATCCGGATCCGGTCGCCGGCGTACTCGGCGGCGACGGTGCGGGCGAGGCTGAGGAGCCCCGCCTTGGCCGCGCCGTAGCCGGCCTGCTCGGGAGCCGCCATGAAGCCGGTCACCGACCCCACACTGACGATCGTGCCGCCGGTGCCCTGCTGCAGGAACACCCGGAGCGCGCACCGCACCGCTCGGAAGACGTAGCGCAGGTTGACGTCGGTGACCAGGTCCCAGTCGTCGTCGGTCATCTCGTGGACGCGGACGGCCGGCACGAACGCGACCTGTCCCCCGACGACGGTCACGAGCACGTCGAGCCCGCCCAGCGCCTCGGCCGCACCGGTGACGAGGGCGTCCACGTCCTCGACCCGGCGGACGTCGCCGACGAGCGCGACGCCGGCTCGCCCGGTCGCCCGCACGGCCCCGGCCGCTTCCTCCGCTCGGCTCGCATCGACGTCGGCGACCGCGACGGCCGCGCCCTGCTCGGCGTACGCCGCGGTGATGGCGCGACCGATGCCCACGCCGCCACCGCCGATGACCAATGTCCGGAGACCTTCCATCCGCATGCGTCGACCCTAGGAGGCGTCCCTACGATTGGCCCATGACGACGGTGGACCTGCCCCTGCTGCCGCTCGGGCGCGGCACCGACCTGACCGCCGAGCGCGGCGTCGAGTGCCCGGGCGACCTGCCGTCGCCGTCCGACCCCGGCCTGGTCGAGCGCGCCCGTGCCGCCAAGGAGACGCTGGGCGAGCGGGTGTTCGTCCTGGGGCACCACTACCAGCGCGACGAGGTCATCCAGTTCGCCGACGTCACCGGTGACTCGTTCAAGCTCGCGCGCGACGCGGCGGGGCGGCCCGAGGCCGAGTTCATCGTCTTCTGCGGCGTGCACTTCATGGCCGAGTCGGCCGACATCCTGACCGTCGCCCGACCAGATCGTCGTGCTGCCCGACCTGGCCGCCGGCTGCTCGATGGCCGACATGGCCCGCCTCGCCCAGGTCGAGGACTGCTGGGAGGCCCTGACCGACGCGGGGGTCGCCGAGAGCGTCGTCCCCGTCACCTACATGAACTCCTCCGCCGACATCAAGGCCTTCTGCGGTCGCAACGGCGGCGCGGTCTGCACGTCGAGCAACGCCGACGTCGCCCTGGAGTGGGCCTTCGACCAGAAGCCGGACGCGAAGGTCCTGTTCCTGCCCGACCAGCACCTCGGCCGCAACACCGCCGTGCTCAAGCTCGGGATGAGCCTCGACGACTGCGTCGTCTGGGACCCGCGGCAGCCCGGCGGCGGCGTCTCGGCCGAGGCGCTCGCGGCCGCGCGGGTGATCCTGTGGAAGGGCCACTGCTCGGTGCACGGCCGGTTCTCGGCCGGACGTGGTCGACGAGCTCCGGGCCAAGCGTCCCGGCATCCAGGTCCTCGTCCACCCCGAGTGCACTCACGACGTCGTCACCCGCGCCGACCTGGTCGGGTCGACGGAGTTCATCATCAAGACCATCGAGGCGGCGCCGGCCGGCTCGGTCTGGGCGGTCGGCACCGAGCTCAACCTCGTGCAGCGGCTGGCCCGCGAGCACCCCGACCAGGAGATCGTCTTCCTCGACCGGAACGTGTGCTACTGCTCCACGATGAACCGGATCGACCTCCCCCACCTGGTCTGGGCGCTGGAGTCGCTCGTCGACGGAGTGGTCGTGAACCGGATCTCCGTCGACCCCGACACCGAGCGCTACGCCCAGGTGGCCCTGCAGCGGATGCTCGACCTGCCCGGCCGCTCCCACCGCGACTGATCAGCAGCCTCCGGTCGACGGACAACCGTCGGGCACGACGTACGGCGGGAAGTAGTCGTAGCGGATGATCTGCTTCCCGTGGTCGTCGAGGAGCGTCACCGGCATCGACGGGTGCGACTGCACGTCGTTCGCGGCGCGGTGGGGGTCGACCCGTTGCTCGGCGTGCCGGAAGACGTAGGTGTCGTCGCCGAAGACCGGGTGGAGCACGGTCCCGTCCGGGGCGTCGACGACGGCGGACGCTACCCCGGCGTAGCGGGCGAAGGAGCCCGCGAAGAGCTCGCGCGCGCAGACCTTGCCCTCCCCCGGCGCACACACCTGGGACCAGGCGACGGTCGCCGCCTGGTGACGGAAGCCGTTGGGCCCGTGCCAGCTCCGTGGGACGGGCCCCGAGGGCAACGGGGCGGTCCAGACGCCGTCGGCGTCCTGGGTGTCCCCCGCAGCGATGTCGCAGCTGGCCCAGCGGGTGTGCCCGGGGTTGACGAAGGTGGCGGTGACGCCGAGGTCGTCCTGCGCGTAGGCGTCGATGGTCCAGTCCTCCAGGAACGAGGCACGGGGCCCGCTGGTGCTCGAGTCCTGGATCGTGTCGCCGACCTGCGGATGGTGGAGGCCCCCGTCGCCGCTGGACGCGGGGATCGCGGGCGCCGGCAGGTGCTGCCGTGCGCACTGATCGGTGATGGACTGCTGCTGAGGGGTGAGCGCGGGGGCCGACGAGGGTGGCGGCGGCGCCACGGTGGTCGGGTCGGACGTCGGCCCCTGCGAGGCGGAGCGCGGTGACCCGGCGAGCTGCGTCGCCATCGAACACACCGGCGACGGCTGCGGCGGTGAGCCCGATGGCGACGCCACCGTGTCGCCGACGTCGTCGTGCTCGGGCACGGTGGACGATCGTGTCGCCGTCGAACCCGAGGGCGGCGCCCTCGTCGTCCGCGGCCAGGTCGAGCAGGTCGCTCATGCGCTCGTTCACAGCTGTTCCTCCAGTTCGATGTCGAGCCCCTGGTCCTGCAGGGCGTCACGCACCTGGTCCAGGGCTCGGGCGGTCTGGCTCTTGACCGTCCCGGTGGTGATCCCGAGCTGTTCCGCCGTCTCCTGCACGGAGAGGTCGGCGAAGTAGCGCAGGACGACGCACTGACGGCGGCGGTGCGGCAGCGCCTGCAGGGCCCGCACCACGGCCAGCCGACGGTCGACGTTCCCGATCGGGTCGTGGCCCGCGTCGGGGAGGTCCGGCCTCCCGACCTCGCGTCGCCAGGGGCGCCGGGACTGGTCGACGACCGCGTTCGTCACGGCTCGGTGGGCGTAGGCCCGCAGACCGCCGCTGCGCTCGAGCCGCGACCACACGACGTACAGCTTGAGCAGCGCGTCCTGGGTCGCGTCCTCGGCGCGGGCCCAGTCGCCGCACATCAGGTACGCCGTACGCCGGAGCTCGCGGGCGTGCCCGTCCACGAACTGGACGAACTCCCTGTCGTCGACGTCCCTCACGCGTGGCTCCCTCCGTCACCACCTGAACGGAAGGCTCCCACCCCGAGGTTGCCCGAGCGCTGACCCGGCAGAAGTTGACACCGTGGAACGCCGACCCGGCAGAAGTGCACGCACGACTCCGTGCCTGTCACTGTCAACTTGTGCCGGGTCAGCGACTGTGACTGTGAACTTGTGCCGGGTCAGCGCATGTGACTGTGAACTTCTGCCGGGTCAGCGCTAGAAGCCGGGGGCACCCCAGAGGGCCAGCCAGCGCTGGAGGTCCTGCTCCATCGGCAGGTCGCCGGCGAGGGTGTCGCGGAGCTGGATCTCCAGCAGGTTGTCGCGGGTCTTCGGGCCGGTGGGGGCGAACGCGTAGAAGGTGCCCTGCTTGTAGAGGTAGACCAGGCCGACGCTGCGGCCCGCGGCGTCGTGGAAGGGCACCAGCGAGCACAGCAAGCCCGTGGAGAAGCCCTGCTCCTCGAGCGAGGCGTTGACGGCGTGGAGGTCGGTGCAGAGGCCCTCGACGTCGTCCTCGACCCGGTCGACGACCACCCAGGTGAAGCCGAAGTCGTCGCGGTGCACCTGCGACGTCGGGCTTGTCGGCCTCGTCGCGCAGCAGCGCCACGACCTCGTCCTGCACCTGCTGGTACGCCGCGCCGTCGGGCGCGCGGAAGCAGACCGAGCCGGTGCCGGTCGGGGTGAACCCGGCGGCCGTCTGCAGCGTGACCGCGGCCGACGGCACCAGGAACAGCGAGTCGAGGTTGGCCTGCTTGGGCGTCGTCCGCCCGGTGATGGCACCCCAGAACCGGCTCACAGCGCGGCGGGCCCCTCCGCGGAGCCGTCGACCGGGCGGCTCAGCTCGGCCTCGATCTTCGCCAGCTGCTCGAGCCGCTGCTCCAGCGAGGGATGCGTGGAGGTGAGCTGGCCGAGGCTGACGCCCTTGATCGCCGGCGTGATGAAGAAGGCGTTCATGGCGCTGGACGCGCGCAGGTCCTTCTCGGGGATGGCGTTCATGCCGCCGGCGATCTTCTGCAGAGCGGTCGCGAGGGCGCGCGGCTTCATCGTCAGGTAGGCACCCGACCGGTCGGCGCACAGCTCGCGGTAGCGCGAGAGCAGCCGGGTCAGGAAGAAGCTGACGGCGTAGACGACCAGGCTGATGACGAGCACGACCAGCCAGACCGGGACACCGTTGTTGTTGTTGTCGCGACGCCCGCCGCCGAACCAGGCGCCGTACTGCGCCCCGCGACCGAGGCCGCCGGCGATGATCCCGGCCGACGACGCGATCGTCATCACCAGGACGTCGCGGTGGGCGACGTGGCTGAGCTCGTGGGCCAGCACCGCCTCCATCTCGTCGGCCGTGAGCATGCCCAGGATGCCGGTCGTCACGCAGACGACGGAGCGCTCGGGCGAGCGGCCGGTGGCGAACGCGTTCGGGACGTTGACGTCGGCCACGCCGACGCGCGGCTTGGGCATGTCGGCCAGCGCCACGAGCCGGTCGATCATCGCGTGCAGCTCGGGCGCCTCCTCGGGCGTCACCTCGCGGGCCCGCATCGCCTTCATCGCGACGGTGTCGGAGTTGTACCACTGCCACCACACGACACCGAGCCCGATCAGCGCGATGAACGGCGCGTACTGCGCCGGCAGGACGAACATGAGGACGACGATCAGGGCGACGAAGATGCCGCCGAGCAGGAACATGACCGACGTCATCCGGGCGGTCAGGCCGAGATCGGAACCGAAGCGGGTGCGGGCCATGCGCCCATTCTCCCCGAACGTTCCAAGTGGCGCACGTCAGCCGGGGATCAGCCCGTCGCCGCTGAGCATGTCCTTGACCTCGGCGAGCGTCGCGTCGGCCATCGGCAGGATCAGGTCAGAGGAGTCGAGGGCCTCCGCGTCGTGCGGCACCCCGGCGGTGCGTACGCCGTCGAGCAGCGCCGCGAGCGCGTCGTGGAACCCCGCGTCGTCGCCGGCCTCGATCGCCGACTCGACCTTGGCGTCGAGGTCGTTGAGTGCGGAGACCGCATCGTCCGAGAGGTCGTACTGGCCCTCTCCGAGGATGCGGACGATCACTTCTGCTCCCCGGACGACTCGCCCGAGGTCTGCGTCTGCGGCTCGGCCTCGAGGATGTCGCCGCCGTCCTGGCCGCCCTCGATCGCCTGGGGGGCGGAGCCACCCTTGAGCCGGGCCAGCTCGGCCTCGACCTCCGTCTGCGAGCTCATCGACTCGAGCTCGCGGGAGATGTCGTCGCCCTGGTTGAGCGAGCTGGCGTCCTCGAGCGCACCCGAGGCGATCAGCTCGTCGATCGCGCCGGCCCGCGCCTGCATCTGGGCGGTCTTGTCCTCGGCCCGCTGGATGGCCAGCCCGACGTCGCCCATCTCCTCGCCGATGCCCGACATGGCCTCGTTGATCTTGGTCTGCGCCTCGGCCGCGGTGTAGGTCGCCTTGATCGTCTCCTTGCGGGTGCGGAACGCCTCGACCTTCGCGCTCAGCCGCTGCTGGGCGAGGGTCAGCTTCTCCTCCTCGCCCTGGAGCTGCACCTGCTGCGTCTTCAGGTCGGTGATCTGCGACGTCAGGCCCGACTTGCGGGTCAGCGCCTCGCGCGCGAGGTCCTCCCGGTTGGCCTTGATCGCCTGCTCCGCCTGCCCCTGGAGCTTGTCGCTCTGGGCCGTGAGCTGGTTGACCTGCAGCTCGACGCGCTTGCGCGACGTGGCGACGTCCGCGACCCCGCGGCGTACCTGTGCCAGCAGGTCGAGCTGGCGCTGGTAGCTGTAGTCGAGCGTCTCCCGAGGATCCTCGGCCCGATCGAGCGCCTTGTTCGCCTTGGCCCTGAAGATCAGGCTGATGCGTTGCCACATGCTCATGTGGGTCAGCCTATGGGTAGGCGTCAAGGTGATGTCGCCGACGGTAGGCTGACCGCTCCGGGCCGTCGCGGCCCGGCCGTTCCTCGCACTCACCGACACCAGCGACCCACCAGCAGCCAGGGAGCAGCGCGTTGTTCCGCCGAGCCAAGTCCGAGTCTCCGACCACCCCGTCGACGGAGTCCGACGTCCCCTCCCCCGCCCAGAAGAAGGGGCGGCCGACGCCGTCGCGCCGTGAGGCCGAGGCGGCCCGCAAGGCGCGAGCGAAGGTGCCGCGCACCCGCAAGGAGCAGGCAGCCGCCCGCAAGCTGTCCCGCACCGAGTCCAGCTCCCAGATGCGCGCCGCGATGCGCAACGGCGACGAGCGGTACCTGCCCGCGCGCGACCAGGGCCCGGTCCGCCGCTTCGTCCGCGACTACGTCGACCACTCGTTCTCGCTGCTCGAGCTGATGCTCCCGGCGATGGTGGTCCTGCTGTTCTTCGGCTACAGCGGCAGCTCGGCGCTGGCGACCTACTCCAACGCCGCTCTCCCGGCCCTCCTGCTGGTGGTCCTCGTCGAGGTCTTCCGGCTCCGCTGGCGGCTGCGTCAGGAGCTCGCTCGCCGGTTCCCCGACGAGTCGCACAAGGGCGTCACGACGTACGCCGTGATGCGCGCGCTGCAGGTCCGTCCGCTGCGTCAGCCCAAGCGGCAGGTCAAGCTGGGCGCCCCGCTGCCCGAGCGCTACCGGTAGGTCCTCGGCGCCTATGCGTCGTAGTCGAGGACCACGCGCTCGGAGGTCGGGTGTGACTGGCAGGTGAGGACGTAGCCGTCGGCCATCTCCTCGGGCTCGAGGGCGTAGTTCACGTCCATCGCCACCGTGCCCTCGACCAGCTTGGCGCGGCAGGTGCCGCAGACGCCGCCGCGGCAGGCGAAGGGCAGGTCGCTGCGCACCTGCAGGGCCGCCTCGAGGACGCCGACGTCGTCGGGTCGCAGCTCGAAGTCGGAGGAGCGCCCGTCGAGCTTGATCGTGACGTGGGCCGCGCCCTCGACCGAGGACGACGTGGCCTCGGGTGCGCGCGGCACCGGATCGGCGTGGAAGAGCTCGGTGTGGATCGCGGATGCCTCGACGCCGTGGTCGAGGATCACCTGGCGGAGGTCGACCACCATCTGCTGGGGTCCGCACAGGAACCACTCGTCGACGTCCTCGGCGGGGAGCAGCGACTTCAGGATCCGGCTGAGCCGGTCGCCGTCGAGCCGGCCGGAGAACAGCTCGACGTCCTGCTGCTCCCGCGAGAGCACGTGCACGAGCTGGAACCGCTCGGGGAACCGGTCCTTCAGGTCGTGCAGGTCGTCGAGGAACATCACCGTGCGGTGGGTGCGGTTGGCGTAGACCAGCATCACCTGCGCGCCGGGCTCCTCCTCGAGGATCGTCGACACGATCGAGATGATCGGGGTGATGCCCGAGCCGGCGGCGATCGCGACATAGGTCTTGGTCGAGGCGGAGTCGAGCCGCGTCGTGAACCTGCCCGCGGGCGTCATCACGTCGAGCTCGTCGCCGACGTGCAGCGTGTCGACGACCCCTTCGGAGAACGCACCGCCCGGCAGCTTCTTGACCCCGATCGTCAGCACGCCGGAGCGCGGCGTCGTGCAGATCGAGAAGCTACGGCGCTCGCCGTCGTCGCCACGGATCGTGAGGTGCTGCCCGTGCACGAAGTGGTAGTCGTCGACGAGCTCCGGTGGGACGGCGAAGGAGATCGCGACCGAGTCGTCGGTCAACGGCTCGACGGCCGCCACCCGGAGCGGGTGGAACTGGGGCTGGGACATGAGGTCAGAGGGCCTTGAAGTGGTCGAAGGGCTCGCGGCACGCGCGGCAGACCCAGAGACTCTTGCAGGCGGTCGAGCCGAACCTGCTCGACTCCCGGGTGTCGAGACTGCCGCACTGGGGGCAGCGGACCGACAGGCTCAGCGAGACCGGGTCTCCGGCCCGGACGGGGCCGGGTGGCGCGATGCCGGCACGGGCCAGCTTCTGCCGGCCGGCGTCGGTGAGGTCGTCGGTGGACCAGGCCGGGCTCAGCACGAACTCGACGTCGACGTGCTGGTAGCCGGCCATCGTCAGCGAGTCGACGAGGTCGTCGCGGATCGTCTCCATGGCCGGGCACCCGGAGTACGTCGGGGTGATCGTCACGTGGACGCGGCCCTGGTCGTCCTCGGTGACGTCGCGCAGGATGCCGAGGTCCTCGATGGTGACCATCGGCAGCTCGGGGTCGAGGACGGTCGCGGCGATGCCGCGGGCCCGCGGCATCGTCGTCGGAGTCGTGGTCCTCGCCGTCACCAGGTCGCCCCCGGGTGCGAGCGGTGCAGGTGCTGCATCTCCGCGAGCAGGAAGCCGAGGTGCTCGGTGTGCAGGCCGTCGCGGCCACCGCCGAGCGCGGGAGCCACCTCAGGCACCGTCAACGTCGCCTGCGGCGACCACCCGGCGTACGTCGGTCAGGACGGCGTCGCGGATCGCCGCCGGGTCGGCGACACGGTCGGCGAGAGACGGGTCGACCGGGACGAACAGCTCGTCGACGTAGGGCCACTCCGCGTCGAGCGCCGCCTGCATCCGCTCGTGGGACTCGTCGGTGCCGTCGCCGAGGCGCACGACCCAGTGGGCGGCGTGGTCGACGTGGTAGGCGACCTCCTTGACCGCCTTCGCTGCGATGGCGCTCAGGGTCTCGTCGCCACTCGCAGCCAGGGCGCGGTAGAGGTGCAGCTGGTAGGTCGAGAACACCAGCAGCCGCGCCATCGCGACACCGAAGTCGGTCATCGGCCGCTCGACCAGCTTGACGTTGCGGAAGTCGCGGTCGTCGCGGAGGTAGGCCAGGTCGTCCTCGGTGCGTCCCTCGCCCTCGAGCTCGCCGGCGTAGGTGAGCAGGGTGCGCGCCTGACCGAGCTGGTCGAGCCCGATGTTGGCCAGCGCGACGTCCTCCTCGAGCTCCGGCGCGCGGCTGATCCACCAGCCCATCCGCTGGGCGGAGACGAGGGCGTCGTCGGCCAGGCCGAGGGTGTACTCGAAGAGCAACGCCTGGGTTCGTGGGGTCACAGATGCTCGACCCCCTCGGGGACGTCGTAGAACGTCGGGTGGCGGTAGATCTTGTCGGCCGCCGGGTCGAAGAACGCGTCGCGCTCGTCGGGCGTCGAGGCCTCGATGTCGGACGCCTTCACCACCCAGAGCGAGACGCCCTCGCCGCGGCGGGTGTAGAGGTCGCGGGCGTTGCGCAGCGCCATCTCGGCGTCGGGTGCGTGCAGTGATCCGGCGTGCACGTGCGACAGACCGCGGCGGGCCCGGACGAAGACCTCCCAGAGGGGCCAGTCGCGGGTGCGTCCGTCGGTCGAGCCTGTCGAGACCATCAGGCGACCGACTCGGTCCGTCGGCCTGCTTCTCGGCGTAGGCGTCGGCCGCCTCGCGGACCCAGGCGCCCGCCTCGTGGGCACCGCGCTTGTGGGCCATCCGCTCGGCGTTGCACGGGCCGTTGCCCTTGATCACCTCGAACAGCTCGGTGAAGTCGATCTCGCCGTAGTCGTAGCCGCCGCGCTCGTCGTTCCACCGCAGGTCGGGGTCGGGCAGCGTCAGCCCGAGCGCCTCGGTCTGGGGCACGGTCATGTCGACGAACCGCTGCCGCAGCTCGTCGTTGCTGAAGCGCTTGATCCCCCATGCCATCGACTGCGCGGAGTTGGGCGAGTCGTCGTCGGGCGGACCGAACATCATCAGGGCCGGCCACCAGTAGCGGTTGACCGCGTCCTGGGCCATCGCCTTCTGCTCCGGGGTGCCGTGCGACAGCGTGTGCAGGATCTCGAACCCCTGCCGCTGGTGGAACGACTCCTCCTTGCACACGCGCACCATGGCGCGGGCATAAGGGCCGTAGGAGCAGCGGCACAGCGGCACCTGGTTGGTGATCGCGGCGCCGTCGACCAGCCAGCCGATCGCGCCGACGTCGGCCCAGGTGAGGGTCGGGTAGTTGAAGATCGAGGAGTACTTCTGGCGACCGGAGTGGAGCTGGTCGATCAGGTCGGCCCGGTCGACCCCGAGCGTCTCCGCGGCGGCGTAGAGGTAGAGGCCGTGACCGGCCTCGTCCTGCACCTTGGCCATCAGGATCGCCTTGCGGCGCAGGCTGGGCGCCCGGCTGATCCAGTTGCCCTCGGGCTGCATCCCGATGATCTCGGAGTGCGCGTGCTGGGCGATCTGGCGGACCAGGGTCTTGCGGTAGGCCTCGGGCATGTCGTCGCGGGGCTCGATGCGGCCCTCGTCGGCGAGCAGCGCGGCGAAGGCCACCTCGTCGTGGAGAGCGTCGGGCTGAACGGCGGCCTGCTGCCCGTCGGTGCCGAAGTCGTTGCCGTACACGAGCCCCACCGTACCAGCGATATGACACTTTTCTGCAGTCCGTGCCGATGCGGTGTAACACGGCCCGCGCTGCGACGATGGGGCCGTGAGCACCCCGTCAGCCGACGTCTCGGTCCGCATCGCCTGGGCCGACGACGCCGAGGCCATCGCCGCGATCCAGGCCCGCGCCTGGGCCACGTCGTACGCCGGGCTGGTCCCGGCCGCGGGCGAACTCCGGGAGGCCGACTTCGCCCAGCTGTGGCGCGACGCGCTCGCGCATCCGGCCGACGCACGCCACCGCGCCCTGGTGGCGCTCGAGCGCAACCGGGTGGTCGGGTTCGCGATCACCACGCCGGCCACCGATCCCGACTGCGACCCGGCGACCGACGGCGAGCTGATGGAGCTGACCGTCGACGCCGACGAGCGCGGGAAGGGCCACGGCTCGCGCCTCCTCCAGGCGGCGGCGGACACGATGGTCGCCGACCGCTTCGCCCGGGCCGTGTCCTGGCTCGTCGCCGACGACGACGCGCAGCGCCGCTTCCTGACCGAGGCCGGCTGGGCTGCCGACACGGCCCACCGGACGCTCGACCTCGACGGCACGGGCACCACCCAGGTGCGGCAGGTGCGCCTGCACACCGCCCTCGCCTGAGGTCGTCCCGGGCGATCCGGGACGAGCGTCGGAAGTCCTTGGTTTTCCTGCCACCGAGGGTCACCATGGACGCCCGGCACCATCCCGAGACGCCAGGAGGCGTTCGATGTTCGGACCACTGCCGCTGCTGCACCGGATCGTGCTCGCCGCGATCAGCGTCTGCTTCGGCGTCGTGGCCGGCATCTGGATCGCGCACGTCACGCCGCTCCCGATGGCCATCTCGGGCGGCGCCCTGGCCGGCGGCCTGCTCGGCCTGCTGGCGGCGTTCGCCCTCGCCCACGACCCCGACCTCGGGCCCCGGCCGATCCGCGTGACCCGCCGCCGCTGACCTGTCAGTGACCCTGGTTAGGGTCGGCGGGTGGCCGATCCCGAGCTGAGACGCGCCGTCGTCCGTGACGGACTCGGCGTCGGCATCGCCACCGGGCTGTACGGCGTCTCCTTCGGCGCGGTCGCCGTGGGGGCCGGACTCTCGGTGCTCCAGACCTGCGCCCTGTCGCTGGTGATGTTCACCGGCGCCTCGCAGTTCGCCTTCGTCGGCGTCGTCGCCGCCGGCGGCGCGCCCCTGTCCGGGGCGCTGACCGCCCTGATGCTCGGCACCCGCAACACGCTCTACGGCCTCAAGCTCGCGCCGATGCTGGCCTTCCGGGGCTGGCGTCGGCCGACGGCGGCCCACCTCGTGATCGACGAGTCCACCGCGATGTCGGTGACCCGCGAGACCGATGACCTCGCCCGGACCGGGTTCGTGACGACGGGCGCCGCCGTCTTCGTGCTGTGGAACCTGTTCACCCTGGTCGGGGCCGTCGCCGGCAACCTGATCGGTGACCCCCGCACCTACGGCCTCGACGCCGCCGTCGGCGGCGCGTTCCTCGCCCTGCTGTGGCCGCGGCTGTCGGAACCCCGCAACCGGGTCATCGCGGTCTGTGGCGCGGCGGTCGCACTGGGGGCCGTCCCCGTCACCGCCGCCGGCGTCCCGGTGCTCGTCGCCGGTGGCGTCGCCCTGCTCGCCGGGCTCCTCACCCGCTCCGCGACCGACCCGAGGGAGCGATCCGGACCATGACCTGGCTCGCGATCCTCGGCGCCGGCGCTGGGCTGCTACCTGCTGAAGCTGGCCGGCCTCTCGCTGCCGGCGCGGGTGCTCGACCACCCCCTGGTGGAACGCGTCGCCGACCTGATCCCGGTCGCCCTGCTGGCCGCCCTGGTCGCGGTCCAGGTCTTCGCCGACGGCACCCGCCTCACCGTCGACGCCCGGCTCGCGGGCCTCGCGGCCGCGGTGGTGGCGCTGCTGCTGCGGGCACCGTTCCTGGTCGTGGTGTTCGTGGCCGCCGCCACCGCCGCCCTGCTCCGGCTGGTCTTCCCCGGCTGGTGAGGTGCGACGCGTGGTCTCGGCTCCGCTCGACGACGAGGCCGCTCGACCGACGAGGCGGGGCGCGGTCTCAGCGAGGTCGAGCAGGTCCTCGAGCCCGACGGTCAGGCCCGGGCGGTCGGCGACGGCGTGGACGGCGATCAGCACCCCGGGGATGAACGACGCGCGGTCCGTCGAGTCGTGCCGGATCGTCAGGGTCTCCCCCGTCGCCGCCGAGCAGCACCTCCTGGTGGGCGACCAGCCCGCGGGCCCGGACCGAGTGGACGCGGACCCCGTCGACCTCGGCGCCCCGGGCACCGGTCGAGACCGGTCGAGGTGGCGTCGGGCATCGGGCCCGAGCCCGGCGTCGCGCCGGGCGGCCGCGACCAGCTCCGCGGTACGCCGCGACGTACCGCTGGGGGCATCGGCCTTGTCCGGGTGGTGCAGCTCGACGATCTCGACCGACTCGTAGTAGGGCGCCGCGGTCGCGGCGAACCGCATCATCAGCACGGCGCCGATCGAGAAGTTGGGGGCGACCACCACGCCCACGCGCGGCGCTGCCTCGGCGAGCGCGCGCGCACGGAGTCGAGCCGCGCCTCGTCGAAGCCGGTGGTGCCGACCACGCAGTGCAGCCCGCGGCCGATGCACCAGCGCAGGTTGTCCATCACGACGTCGGGCCGGGTGAAGTCGACGACGACGTCGGCGAGCGCGAGCGAGTCGAGCCCGTCGCCCGAGCCCAGCGCGGCCATCAGCTTCAGGTCGTCGGCGCGCTCGACGGCCCGGCACACCTCGGAGCCGACCCGGCCCCGGGCTCCCAGCACGCCCACCTTGATGGTCACGGGGCCAACCTAGCCGGGCGGACCGCTGCGCGAACACCCGGCGGGCACGCGGGCGGCGTCGACCGCGCGATCTGGCAGGCTGAGGCCATGCCAGTCCAGCAGGTCCCGCCGCGGTTGATCTGGGCCGTCGAGCTGATGGACCCGCAGCCCGGCGACAACGTCCTGGAGATCGGGTGCGGCCCGGGATACGGCGCCGAGCTGATCTGCCAGCGACTCACCACCGGCAAGCTGTTCGCCATCGACCGGTCCGAGTCCGGTGTCGACCGCACCCGCCGGCGCAACCAGAAGTACGTCGACGCCGGGACGGCTGACCGTGCGCCAGATCGACCTGGCCACGCTGCGGGTCCCGGTCAAGCGGCTGCACAAGGTCTTCGCCTTCAACGTCAACCTGTTCTGGGTGCGCGGGCTGCGCCGACGAGGTGGCCCTCCTCCACGAGCGGGTGCTGCCCGGCGGCGCGGTGTACCTCTACTACGAGACGACCCAGCCCGAGCTGGTGCCGAACATCGTGCGCAAGGCGTCGGCCGCGCTCACCGAGGGCGGGTTCCGGGTCTCGGTGGTCGACCAGAAGGCGCCCCCGGTGGTCGCGATCATCGGACGTCGATGAGGCCATTCCCTGATGTTGACTAGGTATTAGGTTATTCTCTAATCTATGAGACTATTCAGGAGGGATGAGCGCATGGACGTCGTGGTGCTGACCGTCGACCAGGACGGGAGCCGGCGTGGCCCCGACCAGGTCCCGGCCGCCCTCAGCGTCGCTGGCCGAGGTCGCCACCCGGCTGGCCTTCGAGCGCACCGTCGGCGACGAGTTCCAGGGCGTCCTCGACGACCCGGCCGCCGTGGTCGCGGCTCTCGAGCCACTGCTCCGGGCCGGCGAGTGGAACATCGGCATCGGGATCGGCGCGGTCGAGACCCCCCTGCCCGACCATGCCCGCGCCGGCCGCGGGCCGGCGTACCTCCACGCCCGCGAGGCGGTGACCGCGGCCAAGTCCAGCCCGTGGCGGGTCCGCGCGGTGGGTGACGGCGACGGCGTACGCGCCCTGGAGTCGGCGATCTGGCTGTGGGCGGCGCTGCTGTCCCGGCGTACGCCGCGGGGCTGGGAGGTCGCCGACCTCGTCGACCAGGGCCTCACCTACGAGGAGACCGGCGCGCGGATCGGCATCAGCCAGTCGGCGGTCAGCCAGCGCGCCGCCGCCGCCGGCATCGCCGAGGGGCGACGCGCCCGCGAGCTGGTGGAGTTCCTCGACCCGCACCGCTCTGGGAGGCTGGCCGATGAGGCCAGGAGAGCACGTCGTGCTGACGATCCTGGTCGCCGTCGCCGCGCTGGCGTCGGTCGCCGGCCTGGTGACCGGGCAGGCGCCGCCGGCTCGTCGCGGGCGCGTCGCGTCGTCCTGCTCGCGGTCGCCCTGCTGCGTGGGCTGGACCCCCGATGCCGACGCACGAGCCTCGAAAGCTCGTCACGGTGCTGGCCGGCGTGCTCGCCGTGGCCGGCGGCGGGCTGGTCACCACCAGGTCTTCTCGTTCGTCGAGGACCCCGAGCGGCGTCGACCGGGCCGGCACCGTCCTGCGCGGCGGCGCCTGGATCGGCGCCCTCGAGCGGCTCGCGGTGTACGCCGCGCTGGTCGCGGGCTGGGCCCCCGGGCTCGCGATCGTGCTCGCGGTCAAGGGCCTCGGCCGCTACCCGGAGCTGCGCAACCGGCGACGACACCGGGGTCGCCGAGCGGTTCATCATCGGCACCTTCACCAGCGTGCTGTGGGCCGTCGGCTGCGCCGCCCTCGCGCTCCTCACGCCGTAGCGCCACGGGTCGTCCGCGCACGCGGGCGTCACCGGCGAGCGTGACGACCCGTCGCGGGCGAGCTCACACCTTCACGGCGTCGAGGACGGCCTGACCTCTTCCGGCGTCGCGGCCGAGCGCAGGGCCGCGACCTGCTCGGAGTCGGTGAAGATGCCCGCGATCCGCGAGAGCAGGGCCAGGTGGTCGTCGCCGGCGCCCGCGACCCCACCACGAACTCCGCCGGCTTGCCGTTCCAGTCGACCGGCTCGTCGTACCGGATGAACGACAGCGCGGTACGCCGGATCGACCGACTTGGCCTCGTTGGTGCCGTGCGGGATCGCCAGGCCGTTGCCCATGAACGTCGAGACCGAGGTCTCGCGGTCGTGCATCGACGCGACGTAGCTCTCGTCGACTGCGCCGGCGTCCACCAGCAGCCGCCCGGCCTCGTCGATCGCGTCGTCGCGTGACCGTCGCCCGGCCGCCGAGCCGGATCGAGCTGGCCGCCAGCACCTCGCCGGCGGACGCGCGCCTCGACCGCGCGGCGTCGTCCGCGGACGACGTCGCCGGTGCCGTTGCCGTTCGCCTCGCCGATCAGCTCCACGATCTCGTCGTACGCCGGGCTGGCCATGAAGTTGTCGACCGTGACGAGCACCGCCGACGGCGCCATGCGGCTGCGCCCGGGCGGCCAGGTCCTGGTGGGTGACCACCAGGTCGTAGGTGTCGGTCAGGTTCGAGATGGCCTTGTTGACCACGGTGACGTCGCCGATGACCCGCGTCCTGGATCTTCTTGCGCAGCACCGACGCGCCCATCGCCGAGGAGCCCATGCCGGCGTCGCAGGCGAAGACGATGGAGTGGATCGCGCCCCGGGCCGCGGGTGCCGCGCGCCGGTCAACACGCCGGCCACCGACGACTTCTTGCCCTTAGCTGCTCCATGCTCGCGGTCGCGGCCGTCAGGTCGACGTCGTCCTCGGACCTGTCGATCTTCAGCAACAGCGACGGCGACCAGGAAGGAGACCACCGGGCGCGAGGACCAACAGAGCGTGACGCCGAAGAGGCTGCCCTTGGCGACCGAGGACTAGATGGCGATGATCGACCCCGGTGAGGCAGGAGCGACCAGGCCGGAGTTGAAGATGACGTTCATCAGGGTGCCGGTCATGCCGCCGGCGATCCAGGGCGAGGACCAGGCGCGGCTTGGCCAGCACGTAGGGGAAGTAGACCTCGTGGATGCCGCCGAGGAACTGGATGATGATGGCGCCCGGGCGCGGTCGCCTTGGCGACACCCTTGCCGAACACCATGAAGGCCAGCAGCATCCCGGCGCCGGGACCGGGGTTGGCCTCGAGCAGGAACAGCGCGGAGTGGCCGGCTGCTCTTGGCCTGGTCGAGCCCCAGCGGCGTGAGTACGCCGTGGTTGATCGCGTTGTTGAGGAACAGCACCTTGGCCGGCTCGATGAAGACCGCGGTGAGCGGCAGCAGGTGGTGGTGGACCAGCCACTCGACGCCGTTGCCCAGTCCCGTCATCACGCCACGCAGGATCGGGCCGAGGATGAACATCGACCCGATCGCCATGACCGCGGCGGAGATGCCGGCGGAGAAGTTGTTGACCAGCATCTCGAAGCCGGGCCGGATCTTGCCGACCCACAGCCCGTCGAGCCTCTTGATCACGCAGCCGCCGAGCGGGCCCATGATCATCGCGCCGAGGAACATCGGCGAGCCGCCGGCGTCGGCGTACGCCTTGTCGAACAGCGGCGAGCTGGTCGCCATGATGATGCCCAGCGTCGAGGTGGCACCCACGACGCCACCGCGGATCTTGTAGACGTTGTAGCCGCCGGTGTAGGCGATCAGCAGCGGGATCAGGTAGTAGATGCCGGGCCCGACGATCGTGGCGATCTTCTCGTTCGGCGTCCATCCGACCGGGATGAAGAACGCGGTGATCAAGCCCCAGGCGATGATCGCGCCGATGTTGGGCATGACCATGTTGGACAGGAAGGTGCCGAACCGCTGGGCGTGCACCCGCACGCCGGCGCCTGCTGAGGGAGTCGTTGTCGTGGCCATCTGGGTTCCTCTCGTGTGAACGGGACGACGCGACGCCCATCACGCCCGGTGAGGGCGAGTCTGCAACACATACGGGCACGTTGCCAAGTGTTCGGGCAGGGTTTTCGTGCCCGTTTATGTGGTTTCTGCGCGTCGGAGCGACTAGCGTCGCGTCCGCCATCCGATCGCCGAAAGGACCACCGACCCCATGAAGGCCCTGCGCTTCTACGCCCCCGAGGACCTCCGGCTCGAGGACGTGCCCGAGCCCGTGTGCGGACCCGACGAGATCAAGCTGCGCGTCGTCAACTGCTCGACCTGCGGCACCGACGTGAAGATCCTGCACAACGGCCACCAGAACCTCACTCCCCCGCGCACGATCGGGCACGAGATCGCCGGCGAGGTCGTCGAGGTGGGCTCCGACGTGAACGCGACGTACGGCAGCAGCTGGAAGGTCGGCGACCGCGCGCAGGTGATCGCGGCGGTGCCGTGCGGCGAGTGCTACGAGTGCCAGAAGGGCTGGATGGCGGTCTGCCAGAACCAGACCTCGGTCGGCTACCAGTACGACGGCGGGTTCGCCGAGTACATGATCGTGCCGCAGCAGGTGCTCAAGGTCGACGGCCTGAACCGCATCCCCGACAACGTCGGGTACGACGAGGCCTCGGCGGCCGAGCCGTTCGCCTGCGCGATCAACGCCCAGGAGCTGCTCGGCATCGAGCCCGGCGACACGGTCGTGGTCTTCGGCGCCGGCCCGATCGGCTGCATGCACATCCGGATCGCCCGCGGCGTGCACGAGTGCGGCCCGGTCTACCTGGTCGACGTCAACGCCGAGCGGCTGAAGATGTCCGCCGACGCCGTCCAGCCCGACGAGACCATCGACGGCTCACAGGTCGACGTGGTCGAGCGGGTCATGGAGCTGACCGGTGGTCGCGGCGCCGACGTCGTCATCACCGCGACCGCCGCCAACGTCACCCAGGAGCAGGCGATCGCGATGGCCGCCCGCAACGGCCGGATCTCGTTCTTCGGCGGGCTGCCCAAGACCAACCCGACGATCACCTGCGACTCCAACGTCGTGCACTACCGCCAGCTGCACATCCACGGCGCCAACGGCTCGGCGCCCGAGCACAACAAGCGCGCGCTGGAGTACATCTCCACCGGTCAGGTCCCGGTCAAGGACCTGATCACCCGCCACATCCCGCTCGACGACGTCCTCTCGGCGTTCGACATCGTCGCCAAGGGCGAGGCCATCAAGGTCACCGTCGAGCCCTGACCGACGCAGGAGGTCACGGTTCACGACGGGGAGGTCGAGCAAGCCCCACGGCTGAGCCCGCGAAGCCGTGACGGGCGTGTGGAGACCCGGTGACGGCGCCCGGGGCCCGAGGCACCGATCACCGGGTCTCGAGACGGTCGCAGAGCGCACCTCCTCGACCACCGAGGGACACGGTCGCAGAGCGACCTCCTCGACCACCTCCGGAGACGGCCTCCTCGGCCACCGCAGGACACGGCCGCCCCCACCGCCCGGGGTGGGGACTAAACCCATCGGCCCCTGGTGGCGTAGAACGGGCATGGAGACCCTGATCTCCGGAGGGCGGGACATGACCGAGCGCGGCACCCCTGCGGACTTCGCGCGACTGGGTGCAGCCGCACCTGACGGTCCTGACGCGCTACGCCGGGCGCCAGGTCGCCGCCGCCGACCGCGACGACGTCGTCCAGGAGGCGCTGATCCGCGCCTGGCAGCGCTGGTCGACGTACGACGAGTCGCGGGGTACGCCCGGTCGCCTGGCTGGTCGGCATCCTGGCCGACCGGTGCCGCCGCCACCGCACGCCGACGCCCTCGCCGCGGTCGTCGAGCTGGTCGACCACGGCGCCGCGGCGCCGCCCGCGACGCACGACCTCGACCTCGAGCGCGCCGTCGAGGGGCTGAGCCGGCGGCAGCGTCAGGCCGTCGACCTGCACTACTTCGTGGGCCTGGACGTCGCCACCGGGCGGAGGTCATGGACTGTGCGCCCGGCACCGTCAAGGCGACCCTGCACCAGGCCCGGGCCAGGCTGCGCGACCTGTTGGGAGACGACGATGACTGACCTGTGGACGACGATGGACGAGCGCCTGGATCAGCGTCTCGCCGCGCGCCGGCGCTGGCAGGCCGAGCAGCCCGCGCCGCCGCCGTACCCCTCGACCGGCTCGACGAGCCGCCCCCCGGCGCCGTGCCCTGGCGGCCACGCGTGGCCGCCGCCGCGGCCGTGCTCGTGGTCGGCGGGCGGCGTCGGCATCCGGCGGGCGGCGACGGCGACTCCGACGACGCCGTCGACCGCCCGTGCCGGACGGGGCCGGCGACGCCGGTGGTCGTGGTCCCGTGGAAGGCGCTGCCGGCAGGGCACCGGCACGTCCGCCACGAGGTCGGCGGCCAGGTGGTGACGCCGTACGACGGCTTCCGTCGCCGCCGGGCACATCCGGGGCGGCTGCACCCGGGCGACATCCTCGTGTTCACCGTCGTCGCTCGAGTCGTCGACCGGACTGCTGCTCGACCCGTGCCCGGACTACTCGATCGCCTTCGGCGCACCAGGCGTCACCCGGCAGCTGAACTGCGCGCAGGTCCCGTACTTCGCGAGCGTCGCCGGGGCCCACGGGTCGCCAGAGGCTTCGGCCGCTACCTCCCGGCGCAACGCGGTGAGCTTCGAGATGCGGGTGCGGGTGCCCGGACGTAGCGCGGTCGCAGAAGGTGCTCTGGACCCTCGACGGACCGCAGTCGGCACCGGGCTTCTACGGGATCGTCCGGGTCACGCCTCGCTGATCCTCCAGCCGCCTGGCCGATCCTCGAGCCGCCTTGCGAGCAAGCTCGCTGCGGCGCTCGCTGCGGACGTCCTGCTCATCCTCAAGCCGCCTGTGCGAGCTCAAGCCGCCTGGCGAGCAAGCTCGCTGCGGCGCTCGCTGCGGACGTCCTGCTCATCCTCACAGCCGCCTGTGCGAGCTCAAGCCGCCTGGCGAGCAAGCTCGCTGCGGCGCCCTGCTCATCCTCAAGCCGCCTTGCGAGCAAGCTCGCTGCGGCGCTCGCTGCGGACGTTCCACCCCGACTACGTCGGGTTGGAACGTCCTCGCTCGGGTCCGACGATCGCCAGGATCTCCGGCTGGGAGAACAGCTCGCCGGCCAGGGCGCGGACGTCGTCGAGCGTGACGGCCTCGACCCGGGCCAGCACCTCGTCGATGCTGAGCAGCTCGTCGTCGACCAGCTCGGACTTGCCGAGCCGGGTCATCCGCGACGCGGAGTCCTCCAGGCCGAGCACCAGGCCGCCCTTGAGCTGGCCCTTGCCGCGGGTCAGCTCGTCGAGGTCGATGCCGTCCTGGGCGATCTTCGCCAGCTCGGCGCGGACGACGTCGAGCACCTGCTGGAGCTTGTTCGGCAGGCAGCCGACCGAGACGCCGACCAGGCCGGCGTCGACGTGCTGGCTGGCGAAGGAGAACACGGAGTAGGCCAGGCCGCGCTTCTCGCGCACCTCCTGGAAGAGCCGGCTCGACGTACCGCCGCCGAGAGCGGCGTTGAGGACGCCGAGCGCGAAGCGCCGGGGGTCGGACCGGGTCAGCCCCTGCACGCCGAGGACGACGTTGACCTGCTCGAACTGGCGGGTCGCCTCGGCGATGCCGGTGCCGACCTTGCGCGGCCGCGCGGTCTGCCGCTCGGCGACCGGCTCGGCCGTGCCGGCGAGGAAGTCGCGTCGCGAGAACGCCGTGCGGACCAGCCGGACGACCTGGGTGTGGTCGACGTTGCCGGCCACCGAGACGACCATCCGCTCGGGGCGGTAGTGGCGCTGGTAGAAGCGGCGGATCTGGTCGCGGGTCATCGACTCGATCGAGGCGACGGTGCCGGCGATCGGCCGACCGAGGGGCGAGTCGCCCCAGGCCAGCGACGGCGAAGAGGTTGTGGGCGACGTCGTCGGGGTCGTCGTCGTGCATCGCGATCTCGTCGAGGATCACGTCGCGCTCGGCGTCGACGTCGTCGGCGGTGAGCAGCGACGAGGTGATCATGTCGCCGAGCACGTCGACCGCCAGCGGCAGGTCCTGGTCGAGGACGCGCGCGTGGAAGCAGGTGTACTCCTTGGCGGTGAAGGCGTTGAACTCACCGCCGACCGCGTCGAGCGCGACCGAGATGTCGAGCGCCGAGCGCTCGGGCGTGCCCTTGAACAGCAGGTGCTCCAGGAAGTGCGAGCAGCCGTGCAGGGCCGGTGACTCGTCGCGCGAGCCGACGCCCGACCCAGACCCCGATGGTCGCCGAGCGCTGGCCCGGGACCTGCTCGGTGATGATCCGCAGCCCGCTGGGCAGCGTCGTACGACGGACCACGCCGCCGTCCTCCTTGAGCAGGGTGCGCGTGGTGCCCGACGGCTTGGCGCCCGAGAGCTGGGTAACCGACGACCGGCCGGCAGCGGGCTGCCGGCCGGTCGTCGCAGTTGCCTGGTAGGTCACCGGCGGGTCACTCGGTGACCTGGGCCTCGGCCTCGGTCGACTCCGGGGCGGCCGGCTCGGAAGCCTCCTCGCCCTTCGCGCCCTCCTCGACGACCGGGATCAGCGACAGCTTGCCGCGGTCGTCGATCTCGCCGATCTCGACCTGGATCTTCTGACCGACCGAGACGACGTCGTCGACGTTCTCGACCCGCTTGCCGCCCACCAGAGCACGGAGCTTGGTGATGTGGAGCAGACCGTCCTTGCCCGGGAGCAGGGAGACGAACGCGCCGAAGTTGGTCGTCTTGACGACCGTGCCGAGGTAGCGCTCGCCGACCTCGGGCATGGTCGGGTTGGCGATCGCGTTGACCGCGGCGCGGGCGGCCTCGGCCGCCTCGCCGTTGGTCGCCCCGATGTAGACCGTGCCGTCGTCCTCGATCGACAGCTGAGCGCCGGTGTCGTCCTGGATCTGGTTGATCACCTTGCCCTTGGGGCCGATGACCTCGCCGATCTTGTCGACCGGCACCCGGATGCTGATGATCCGCGGGGCGTGGACCGACATCTCCTCGGGGGCGTCGATGGCCTCGGCCATCACCTCGAGGATCGTCAGCCGCGCGTCCCTGGCCTGGGTCAGCGCCTGGGCGAGGACCTCGGCCGGGATGCCGTCGAGCTTGGTGTCGAGCTGGAGCGCGGTGACGAACTCCTTGGTGCCGGCGACCTTGAAGTCCATGTCGCCGAAGGCGTCCTCGGCTCCGAGGATGTCGGTCAGCGCGACGTACTGCTGTCTGGCCGTCGACCTCACCGGAGATCAGCCCCATCGCGATGCCCGCGACGGCGGCGCGCAGCGGCACACCCGCCTGCAGCAGCGACATGGTGGAGGCGCAGACCGAGCCCATCGAGGTCGAGCCGTTGGAGCCCATCGCCTCGGAGAGCTGGCGGATCGCGTAGGGGAACTCCTCACGCGTCGGCAGCACGGGCAGCAGCGCCCGGCGGGCGAGCGCACCGTGGCCGACCTCGCGACGCTTGGGCGAGCCCACGCGGCCGGTCTCACCGGTGGAGAACGGCGGGAAGACGTACTTGTGCATGTAGCGGCGCGTCTTCTCCGGCGACAGCGTGTCGAGCTTCTGCTCCAGCGTCAGCATGTTCAGCGTGGTGACACCCAGGATCTGGGTCTCGCCGCGCTCGAACAGCGCCGAGCCGTGCACCCGCGGGAGCACCGCGACCTCGGCGTGCAGCGGCCGGATGTCGGCCAGGCCGCGACCGTCGATGCGGATCTTCTCGCGCAGCACGCGCTCACGCACGACCGCCTTGGTGACCGAGCGGTACGCCGCGCCGATCTCCTTCTCGCGACCCTCGAACTGACCGGTCAGCTTCTCGAGCAGACCCGCCTTGATCTCGTCGGTGCGGGCCTCGCGCTCCTGCTTGTCGCCGATCGTCATCGCGGTGGCGACGTCGGCCTTGGTGGCGGCCTCGACGGCGTCGTACACGTCGTCCTCGTAGTCGAGGAAGACCGGGAACTCCTGCACCGGCTTGGCGGCCTGCTTGGCCAGCTCGGACTGCGCCTCGCACAGCTGCTTGATGAACGGCTTGGCGGCGTCGAGGCCGCCGGCGACGATCTCCTCGGTCGGGGCCTGGGTGCCGGACTGGACCAGGTTCCAGGTCTGCTCGGTGGCCTCGGCCTCGACCATCATGATCGCGACGTCGCCGGTCTCGGTGACCCGGCCCGCGACCACCATGTCGAAGACGGCGTCCTCGAGCTGGCTGTGGGACGGGAAGGCCACCCACGTGCCCTCGATCAGGGCGACGCGGACGCCGCCGACCGGGCCGGAGAACGGCAGGCCGGAGAGCTGGGTCGACATCGACGCGGCGTTGATCGCCAGCACGTCGTAGGGCTGGTCGGGGTCGAGCGCCAGGACGGTGATGACGACCTGGACCTCGTTGCGCAGGCCCTTCTTGAACGTCGGGCGCAGCGGGCGGTCGATCAGGCGGCAGGTGAGGATCGCGTCCTCGCCGGGACGACCCTCGCTGCGGAAGAACGAGCCGGGGATCTGGCCCACGGCGTACATCCGCTCCTCGACGTCGATGGTGAGGGGGAAGAAGTCGAACTGGTCCTTGGGGGTCTTGCCGGCCGTGGTGGCCGACAGGAGCATGGTCTCGTCGTCGAGGTAGGCGGTGACGGAGCCGGCGGCCTGACGGGCCAGCAGCCCGGTCTCGAACTTGATGGTCCGCTGACCGAACTTGCCGTTGTCGAGAACGGTCTCGACGGCGGAGATGATCGGGCTTTCAGTTACCTGACATGGACAGGTTCCCTGTCCCTCTCTCTTCGCGGAGCGACCCCGCGAACGTCCCGCTGCTCGAAGACTCGAGGCTTCGAGAACTGGCCGGTCTTCGATCGAGGCTCGCGGACCGGCCCGAAAGTGATGGCCGATCTCGAGAGCCACTACCGAGGACCGGGCCGACGTGAGCGGGTCGCTCCTGGTGATGGTGTGTGTTCAGTTGTGTGCTTCGACCCTAGCGGCCGGGTTCCGGGAACAGGCCCGGAACGTGGAAGGAGCGGCCACCCGGCGGGCAGCCGCTCCGCGACGTCAACGGCGCAGGCCGAGACGCTCGATGATCGAGCGGTAGCGCTCGATGTCGGTCTTGTTCAGGTAGTTCAGCAGCCGACGGCGCTGACCCACGAGGAGCAGCAGACCACGACGGGTGTGGTGGTCGTGCTTGTGCTCCTTCAGGTGCTCCGTCAGATGGGCGATGCGGTGGCTCAGCAGCGCGATCTGCACCTCGGGAGAGCCGGTGTCGCCCTCGGTCGTGGCGTAGTCGGCGATGATCTTCTTCTTGGTCTCCGCGTCGGTTCCGATCGACATTCGGGCTCCTTCACTGGCTTCCCGTTGCGCGGCGCGCCGGGGCTGTACACCTGGGCTCTCTGGATCCGCGGCCGTTGCACGGCAACCGGACGAGATTATCAGCGGCGCGCGGCGCCACCCAAAACGAGGACGGGCGCCCGGATGGCACCCGTCCTCGTGAACGCGCTGGTCAGACGGCAGTACGCCGCTCAGACCGCCGGCGGCGGGTCGTTGCGCTGCTGCTGCTCGGTGGTGGTCTGGCTGCCGTCGGCGTGGGTCGTCGTCGAGACCGTGCGCGAGGTGCGGCCGCGGTTCATCGTCACCGCGGTCAGCACGATCACCAGGACACCGCCAGCGCCAGGATCCAGCCGACCAGCGTCAGGTCGACGTTGTTGATCGTGTCCTGGACGGCGAGGGCGAGGATCAGGCCCAGCGCCAGCAGGAAGATGCCGAGTCCGTATCCCATGAGGCTTCCCTTCGGTCGGTCCGCCCGAGGGCGGCGGGTCGTCGGTCCCTGCGTTCCCCTCCGGGCACCGGCATGCGCGGCTGTCCTCCTACTCGCGAGTAGGAGAGACTCGACCGATGCGCTCCCCGCTGCGGCTCGCGGACCCGCCGGTCGCCCCCGGTTTCACCGGGACGCGCCTGACCGCCTGCAACCTGTGCGAGGCGATCTGCGGGCTCGAGCTCACGCTCACCGACGGGCGGGTCACCTCCATCCGCGGCAACCCGGCCGACCCGCTGTCGCGGGGCTACATCTGCCCGAAGGGCGTCGCGCTGGCCGACGTGTACGACGACCCCGACCGGCTCCGGCGGCCGATCGTGCGACGGAGTCCCGACCGGCTCGACCACCGAGACCTCATGGGAGGAGGTCGGCTGGGACGAGGCGCTCGACCTGGTCGCCGACCGGCTGGCCGCGACGATCGAACGAGCACGGCCCGGACGCGGTCGGCGTCTACCTCGGCAACCCCAACGCGCACGCGCTTGGCGTCGGCCACCCACGCCCTGCCCTTCGTGAAGTCGCTGCGCACGCACAACCGCTTCTCCGCCACCACCGTCGACCAGGCGCCCCACCAGCTGGTCGTCGTGGCAGCTGTTCGGTCACCAGCTGCTGATCCCGATCCCCGACCTGGACCGCACGTCGTACCTCCTCGTGCTCGGCGCCAACCCGATGGCGTCGAACGGCTCGCTGATGACCGCCCCGGACTTCCCGAAGCGGGCGCGGGCGATCCAGGACCGCGGCGGTCGGATCGTCGTGCTCGACCCGCGGCGCACGGAGACCGCGAAGATCGCCGACGAGCACCTCTTCGTCCGGCCCGGCAGCGACGTCGTGGTCCTGCTCGCGATGCTGCGGACCCTGTTCGTCGAGGGCCTCGCCCGCCCGCCGGCGTACGTCGACGGGATCGAGCGGCTGCGAGAGCTCGTCGAGCCCTTCACGCCCGCCTGGCCGAGGAGGTCAGCGGGCTGCCGGCCGACGTGGTCGAGCGGCTCACGCGCGAGCTCGCCGCGGCCGACGGCGGGGCGGCGTACGGGCGCGTCGGCGTCTCGACCACGGGCTTCGGCTCGCTGTGCCACTGGGCGATCGACTGCCTCAACCTGCTGGCCGGGCACTTCGACCGGCCCGGCGGCGTGCTCTTCCCCGAGCCGGCGGTCGACGTCGTGGGACGGCGGTTCGTCGGGACCGGCCACTACGACCGCTACCGGAGCCGGGTGCGCGGGCTCCCGGAGTACGGCGGCGAGCTGCCCGCGGCGGCCATGCGCGAGGAGATCGAGACGGCCGGGGCGGGGACAGATCCGGGCGTTCGTCAGCCTGGCCGGCAACCCGGTGCTCTCGACGCCGGACGGCCGCGCGCCTGGGCCGGGCGCTCGACTCCCTCGACTTCATGGTCGCGGTCGACATCTACCTCAACGAGACGACCCGGCACGCCGACGTGATCCTGCCACCGACCACGACCCTCGAGCGCGACCACTACGACCTCGTCTTCCACACGCTGGCGGTGCGGAACACCGCCCGCTTCAGCCCGGCCGTCTTCGCCAAGCCCGAGGGCTCGCGGCACGACTGGGAGATCTACCGCGACCTGACCGTGCGGCTCGAGAAGCGGCTCCGCCGCACAGGCCCGCTCCGGGCACGGCTGGTACGCCGGGCCCGGCTGTCGACGAGCCCGACGGCGCAGCTCGCGCTGCTGCTCCGCACCGGGAAGCGGGTCTCGCTGCGCCGGCTGCGCGCCCACCCGGAGGGGGTCGACCTCGGGCCACTCCGCCCGACGATGCCCGAACGCCTGCAGACGGAGCACCGCCGGATCGACCTGGTCCCCGCGCTCCTCGTGGGTGACCTGGACCGGCTCCGGAGTTGGCTCGACGATCGTCCCGACGACGCCTTGGTCCTGATCGGGCGCCGGCACAAGCAGGACAACAACTCGTGGTTCCACAACACGACCCGGCTGACCCGAGGGAAGCCGCGCCACCAGCTGCTCATGCACCCCGGTGACCTCGCGGCCCGCGGCCTCGAGGACGGCGCGCTGGTGACGGTCGCGTCGCGAGTCGGGTCCGTGCGCGTCGAGGTGGCCGCGACCGACGACATGATGCCCGGCGTCGTGTCGCTGCCCCACGGCTACGGGCACCAGGTCGACGGCACCCGGCTCCGGAACGCGACGAAGGTGGCGGGCGCGTCCATCAACGACCTCACCGACCCCGAGCTCCTCGACCTCTCCGGCAACGCCGCCCTGAGCGGGGTCGCGGTGACCGTCTCGAGGCCCGAGCCCTAGCCGTTCACCACGCGGCGTACGAGGTCGTCCCAGGCGGTGAGGATCCGCGGCAGGTGCATCGCCTCGATCTCCACCTGCTGCTCCAGGATCGGCACCTCGAGCGGCGCCAGCAGGGCCGTGGCGAGGAACGCGATGTCGCCACGGACGCCGAGCTCACCGAGCAGGTAGCGGACGTGCATCGCGGTGAACGACACCGCGGCGTAGCTGCGGGAGCCCGCGCGGCCCGCCGCCGAGATGAGCCCCCGGTGGAGGAGGTTGAGCTCGATCCGGGCGTGGCCGAAGGCGAGGAGCCGCTCCATCGGCTCGGCTCCGGGTCCGACCGGCGGCGGCCCGGACAGGATGGCCGCCTGGAACGCCGTCTCGCTGCGGTCGAGCACCGCCGCCATCAGGCCCTCACGGCTCTCGAAGCGCCGGAAGACCGTCCCCTTGCCGACGCCGGCGCGCGCCGCGACCGCCTCCATCGTGACTCGTCCACGCCGTACTCCTCGATCAGCGCGTCGGCGGCGGCCAGGAGCGCCTCGCGGTTGCGGGCGGCGTCGCGGCGCTCCTGGGGCTCGTCGTCGACGAGCGGGAGGCGGATCGGCACGCGGCGAGGCTAGCAGCGGACCTGTGACACAGGAACAGGAATAAAACCGGACCATGGTCCGTTTTAGCTGGCATGACTGATCACACCGAAGCCCGTGGCACGCGCGTCGTCGTCCTGCTCGGCAGCCTGCGCGCCGACTCCTACAACCGCCGCATCGCCGAGCGCCTCCAGGCCGAGGCTCCGGAGGGCGTGACCGTGGAGATCGCCACCGGGCTCGCCGACCTGCCCTTCTACAACGAGGAGATGACAACGCCGTCGACGTGCCCGGCCGCGCCCAGGCCCTGCGCGCTCAGGTGGCGCGGCCGACCGCGTGCTCGCCGTGACGCCCGAGTACAACGGCACGATGCCGGCCGTGCTCAACAACGCGATCGACTGGCTCTCGCGCCCCTACGGCGTCGGCGCCCTGTAAGGGCAAGCCCTTCGCCGTCGTCGGCGCGACGCCGACCAAGTTCGGCGGCAAGTGGTCGCACGACGACGCGCGCCGCTCGGCCACGGTCGCCGGTGCCGACGTCGTCCCCGACCTCGTGCTCTCCCACTCGACCCTCGACGCCGACGTGTTCGAGGACCCCGAGGTCTTCGCGCGCTTCCTGGGCGCGCTGGTGGCGCTGGTCGATCACCGCCCCGGCGGCCGACGTCGCCGCCTGACGCCGGTTCGCCGACTGGGGTTTCATCAAGATAGGTAGGTGAACCGGCACTTCTCGCGGTGAGCTCGCCACGAGAAGTGGCGGTTCGACCACATACCTTGATGAAGCAGTGACGGGTGGGACGGGGCCTCAGCCCTCGAGCACCCGGCGTACGGCGTCGCGAGCGGCCATCGGGTCGCTCGCGGCGAGCGCGGCCTCGGCGGCGTCCTCGAGGGCGTCCATGCTCGCCGCGGCGAGCCGGGCGCCGACGGGTCGGACGGCCGCCGAGGCCATCGACAGCGACGTGATCCCCATTCCCGACCAGCACGCACGCGAGCAGCGGGTCGGCGGCGGCCTCCCCGCACACGCCCACCGGCTTGCCGGCCTGCTTGCCGGCCTCGGCGGTGATCGCGATCAGCTGGAGCACGGCCGGCTGCCAGGCGTCGGTGAGGTGGGCCAGGTCGGTGGCCATCCGGTCGGCGGCCATCGTGTACTGGGTCAGGTCGTTGGTGCCGATCGACAGGAAGTCGACGACCTCCAGCATCCGGTGGGCCAGCAGGGCGGCCGACGGCACCTCGACCATGACCCCGGGCTTCAGGCCCCGCGTCGCGGACGGCGGTCCGCGAACGCCGCCGCCTCGGCCACGGTCGCCACCATCGGCGCCATCACCCAGGTCTCGGTGCCCGTCTCGCGCGCGGCGCCGGCGATGCCGTCGAGCTGGCGCACCAGCAGGTCGGGGTTGTCGAACGACAGCCGCAGCCCGCGGACGCCGAGGGCGGGGTTCTCCTCGCCCTCGTGGGTCGCGAAGGCCACCGGCTTGTCCGAGCCGGCGTCGAGGGTCCGCACCACGACGTACCGACCGGCGAACGGCGCGAGCACCTCGCCGTAGATCGCCGCCTGCTCCTCGGCGGACGGCTCGTCGGTGCGGTTGAGGAAGCACAGCTCGGTGCGGAAGAGCCCGACCCCCTCGACCGGGCCGCCGGCCGCCGCCCGCGCGGACTCGCCGTCGGCGACGTTGGCCAGGATCTTCACGCGGGTGCCGTCGGCGGTCTCGCCCGGCCCGCTCCAGGTCGCCAGCGCCTCGCGCGCCTCGCGGTCGGCGGCGACGCGGCGCTCGGCCTCGTCCGCGTCGGGCGAGCCGCTCGACCGTGCCGGCGACGCCGTCGACCAGGAGCGGAGTACCCGCCGCCAGGCACATCGCCCCGGCCGTGCCGACGACGCACGGGATCGCCAGCTGACGCGCGATGATCGCGGTGTGGCTGGTCGGACCGCCCCGCTCGGTCACCAGCGCCAGCACGACCGCGGGGTCGAGGGTCGCGGTGTCGGACGGCGCCAGGTCCTCGGCCACCAGCACCACCGGCGTCTCGGGCATCTGGACGCCGGGCTCCGGCTCGCCGACCAGGTGGGCGACCACGCGGCGTTCGATGTCGCGCAGGTCGGTGACCCGCTCGGCCATCAGGCCGCCCATCGAGGTGAACACCTGGACGAACTGGTCGACCGCCGCGTGCACCGACGCCAGCAGGTCGTCGCCGGACCTGAGGTGCTTGCGGACCGCGGAGCGCAGCCCCTTGTCGCGCGCCAGGCCGGCGCTGGCGGTCAGCACCTCGGCCGCGGCGTCCGACGCCTTGTCGGCGCGGCGGGCGAATCCGTCCGCGACCGCCTGCGCGGCCTCGTCGTACGCCGCGAGCCCGCTCTCCTCGTCGTACGCCGAGCGCGTCGAAGCGCGGCCATCGCCTCCGGCGACACCTCGCCGCGCACCACCAGGGCCGGGCCGTAGGCGACCCCCGGGACGACCGGGGTGCCGTGCAGGACGAAGGAGCGGGCGGACGGGGCGTCGCTCATGGCGACACGCTGCCACGGCCCGCCTTGACAAGTCAACACGATTCGGGCGTAAAACAACACATACACAGATGAAGGAGTCCGCGTTGACGATGTACGCCGAGGAGCGCCAGCAGGCCATCGCGCGCCTGGTCAACCAGCGCGGCCGGATGTCGGTCAACCAGCTGGCTCGAGAGTACGACGTCACGACCGAGACCGTCCGCCGCGACCTCTCCACGCTGGAGCGGATGGGGTTGGTACGCCGCGTCCACGGCGGCGTCGTCCCCCCGGCGTCGCTGTCCCTGATCGAGGCGGGCCTCCGCGAGCGCGACCAGGTCAACACCGAGACCAAGGAGCGGATCGCCCGCGCGGCGCTCGACCGGCTCCCACCGCCGGGCGGCACGATCCTGCTCGACGCCGGCACCACCACGAGCCGCCTGGCCTCGCTGCTCCCACCCGACCACGCGCTGACCGTGATCACCCACGGCGTCCCGATCGCGGCCCGGCTCGCGGGGCTCAGCGCACACATCGACCTGCGCCTGCTCCCCGGCCGGGTCCGGCGCACCACCCAGGCGGCCGTGGGCGCCGACACCGTCGAGCGCGCTCTCCCACCTCCGCGTCGACGTCGCCTTCCTCGGCACCAACGGCATCACCGCCGAGCACGGCCTCACCACCCCTGACCCCGACGAGGCCGCGGTCAAGCGTGCCCTGATCGAGAGCGGCCGCGAGGTCGTCGCGCTGGCGGACGCCTCGAAGTTCGGCATCGAGACAGCGGTCCGGTTCGCGGCCGCCGGGCGAGATCGACGTCCTGGTCACCGACGGCGACGTCTCCGACCGCCGACCGGCGCGCGATGACCAAGGCCGGCGTCGAGGTGGTCGTCGCATGACGCACCCCTCGGTCACGGCGGACGGGACCGGCCCATGATCGTCACGCTCACCGCCAACCCGAGCCACGACCGGACCGTCAACCTCGCCGCTCCCCTCGAGCGCGGAGCCGTGCAGCGCGCGGAGTCGGTGATCTCCCAGGCGGGCGGCAAGGGCGTCAACATCTCGCGCGCCTGCGTCGCCGCCGACCTGCCCTCGATCGCCGTCCTGCCCGCCGCGAAGGACGACCCGTTCGTGCTGGAGCTGCTGGCCGCCGGCATCGACTGCCGACCCGTGGAGCACGAGGGCGACCTCCGCGTGAACGTCACGATCACCGAGCCCGACGGCACCACGACCAAGCTGAACAGCCCCGGGCCCCAGGCGACCCCGCGGCTGCTCGACGAGCTCGAGGAGGCGCTGGTACGCCGCGCGGCCAGCGCCGACTGGATCGTCCTGGCCGGCTCACTGCCACCCGGCGCCCCACCCGAGTGGTACGCCGAGCTGGTCACCGCGCTGCGCGGAGCCGGGGCCCGGGTCGCGGTCGACACCAGTGACGCCCCGCTCAAGGCCCTGGTCGACGCCCTGTCGGCCGACCGCGGCAGTGCGCCGCACCTGATGAAGCCCAACGGCGAGGAGCTCGCGTCGTTCACCGGGCACGACGCCGACGCGCTCGAGGCCGACCCGGCGGCCGCCGCCGAGGCCGCCCGCGACCTGGTCGCCCGCGGCGTCGAGTCGGTGCTCGTCACCCTCGGCCCGCACGGCGCCGTCCTGGTCAGCGCCGACGGCGCCTGGCACGCCGCCCCCCCACCGACCACCGTCGTCAGCACCGTCGGTGCCGGCGACTCCAGCCTGTTCGGCTACCTCCTCGGAGACGTCACCGGGCGCGCTCCCGAGCAACGACTCGCCCTCGCTGTGGCCTACGGCAGCGCCGCCGCCGGCCTCCCCGGTACGACCATCCCCCACCCCCGGCAGGTCGCACGGAGCTCGTCCATGTCACCCGCCTCGACCTCCCCCCAGGAGAGTGACCATGTCCGACCTCATCACCAGCGCGCTGGTGCGGACTCGACGCCGATCTCGGCGCCGAGAAGCACGACGTCATCCGCGCGCTCGCCGCGATCGTGGCCGATGCCGGCCGCACCGCCGACCCCGACCAGCTCGCCGCCGACGCGATCACCCGTGAAGGCACGGCCCCCACCGGTCTCGCCGGCGGCATCGCGATCCCCCACTGCCGCACCACCGCCGTCGACGAGCCCGACGCTGGCCTTCGCCCGGCTCTCGCCCGACGGTGGAGTTCGGAGCCAAGGACGGCCCCGCCGACCTCGCCTTCCTGATCGCGGCCCCTGCCGGCGGCGACGCGACCCACCTCCAGCTGCTCACCAAGCTCGCCCGGGCGCTGGTGAAGCCGGACTTCACCGCCGGCCTCCGCAGCGCCAGGAGCGAGCAGGAGGTCGTGGACCTGGTGCTGGGCGTCGTCGGCGACGATCCCGCGCCACAGCCGGCAGCCACGCTCGTCGTCCGCCACGCCCGACGGGGCGAGGTCGCTGGTCGCGGTCACCGCGTGCCCGACCGGCATCGCGCACACCTACATGGCCGCCGAGGCCCTCGAGGCGGCGGCCGCGAAGGCCGGCGTCCCGATCGCGGTCGAGACGCAGGGCTCGGCCGGCGCCAAGCCGCTGTCCCCCGAGACCATCGCGGCGGCGTCGGCGGTGATCTTCGCGGTCGACGTCGGTGTCCGCGACCGGGGCCGGTTCGCCGGCAAGCCGGTCGTGTCCTCCGGGGTCAAGCGGCCCATCGACGACGGCGACGCGATGATCGCCGAGGCACTGCGGTACGCCGACGACCCGAACGCGCCCCGCGTCGAGGGCACGGTGACCGCCGGCTCCAGCACCGGTGGCGGTGCCCAGGAGTCGTGGGGTGGCCGCACGCGCCGGATCCTGATGACCGGTGTCTCCTACATGATCCCGTTCGTCGCGGCCGGTGGCCTCCTGATCGCCCTCGGCTTCCTCTTCGGCGGTGACGAGATCGTCAACAGCTACGGCAAGATCGCCGTCGACAACACCCTGTTCAACCTGCCCGACACCCAGGCCCTCGCGCTGCCGCACGCGTTGTTCCACTCGGGCTTCTTCGCCTACCTCGGCGCGCTCTTCTTCATCTTCGGCAAGACGGCCTTCATGTTCTTCGTGCCGGCGCTCGCCGGCTACATCGCCTACGCCATCGCCGACCGGCCCGGCATCGCCCCGGGCTTCATCGCCGGTGGACTCGCCACCAACATCTTCGCCGTCACCGATGGAGCTGCCACCAACCCCACCAGCCTGCCGGCGACCGGCTTCCTGGGCGCCATCGTCGGCGGCGTGCTCGCGGGTCTCATCGCCCACTGGATCGCGAGCTGGAGGGTGCCGGCCTGGGCGCGGGGCCTGATGCCGGTGCTGGTGATCCCCCTGCTGACCACGATCATCGTCGGCTTCCTGATGATCGTCGTGCTGGGCAAGCCGATCGGGAAGCTGATCGACTCCCTCAACAGCGGTCTGACCAACATGAGCGGGTCCAACGCGGTGCTGCTGGGCCTGGTGCTCGGCCTGATGATGGCCTTCGACATGGGCGGTCCCCTGAACAAGGTGGCCTACAGCTTCGCCGCCGCCGGCGTCGGGGCGGCCGCCTCGGCCGCGGCCGACGACCCGCGCCTGCAGATCATGGCCGCGGTGATGCTGGCCGGCATGGTGCCGCCGATCGCCCTGGCCCTGGCCACGGTGCTCCGGCCCCACCTGTTCTCACTCCCCGAGCGGGAGAACGGCAAGGCCGGCTGGGCCCTGGGGGCGTCGTTCATCACCGAGGGCGCGATCCCGTTCGCGGCCGCCGACCCGCTGCGGGTCATCCCGTCCATCATGCTCGGCAGTGCGGTCACCGGTGCCCTGTCGGAGGCCCTGAACGTCAGCGTGCGGGCGCCTCACGGCGGCATCTTCGTGCTCTTCGCCGTCCACAACATCCTCGGCTACCTGGTGGCACTCGCCGCCGGTGTGGTCGTCGGCGCGGTCGCGGTGATCGCAGCCAAGACCGTCTGGCCCGTCGACACCGAGGTCGCCACCGTCTGACCTGAGTGAGGACGGTGGCTCCTCGGCGAAGCCGCGGAGCCACCACCGCAGCGAACGCCGAAGCGAGCTTGTTCGCGAGGCGCAACCAACAAGAAGGAGAACCCATGCCCACCAAGTCCGTCGTCGTCGGCTCCGCCGTCGGCCTCCACGCCCGCCCGGCCGCGATCATCAGCGAGGCTGCCGGCGACCTCGACTCCGAGGTCATGATCGGCGTCCCCGGCGGCGACCCCGTCGACGCCAGCTCGGCGCTGATGATCATGACCCTCGGCGCCGGGAAGGGCGACACCGTCGAGGTCTCCGGCGACGACGAGGGCGACGTGGACGCGATCGCGGCGTTGGTCGAGAAGGACCTCGACGCCTAGGCGCAGGGCAAGCGCCTCGGGAGCAAGCTCGCTTCGGCGAACGCTGCGGCGTTACGCGAGCGTTACGCGCGACCGCTCCACTGGTCGGGTCCGGATCTGCCGGGCCTCCCCCGACGACCAGGAGAGAGAGTTCCATGTCTCGCACACGCCGGGCCCTCGTGCCCGCACTCACCACCGCCGTCGGTCTCGCCATGACCGCCGGCCTCACCGCGCCGGTCCAGGCCGCCGGGGGCCCGACCGGCGGGGTCATCACGATCCGGTCAGGCGTGAGCCTGAGCGGGTACGACGTCGCCACGACCAGCGACGGCACGGCGTACGTCGGGTGGATCGGCGACGACTCCGGCGACGCCTCGCTGCGGCAGGTCCACCTGTGCGTGCTGAAGCCCGGCGCGAGCGGGTGCACCGGCGGAGTCCAGACCGCCAGCGCGCTCGGTCCCTCCAGTGCCCAGGACCTCAAGGTCGTGGTCACCGGGGGGCACGTCGAGCTGGTCTGGATCGCCCAGGTCGGCCCGAGCAGCGGCGAGTTCGCTGCCGTCTTCGGCGAGGCCACGGTGACCGGCAACGCGCTCGGCGCGTCCGCCACCATCCCGAACGCACCGACCTACGGCACGCTGACCTCGGCCATCCCCGGCAAGAACGGCGCCGTCACCGTCGCCGTCCTCGGCAACAGCACCCTGGACAACCACGTCTACTACTACCCGACGCTGACCTCGTCCCCGAAGTCGTTCACGCGTCCCTACTTCGTGGGCAACGCACAGGTGGCCGACAACGGGAAGCAGACCGTGCTGACCACGAGCCAGTACGGCTCGCTCTCGGGCAAGGTCACCGTCGCCTCGAAGCCCTCGAACAGCACCCAGTGGAAGAGCTTCTCCACCGTCGCGCAGTCCTACACCCTGGGCGGCGTCGAGCGGCTCCAGACCGCCGGTGGCCACATCCGGCTGGTGGGGGCGAGCACGAAGGCGCTCTACACGCCGTACGTCTGGAACTGGAACGGCAAGTCCTTCGGCAAGCCCGCGACGACCGGGGACCACAACGAGATCTCCTCGATCGACACCACGACCGACGGCAGTGGACGCCTGGCCACGGTCGACTCGGAGGTCGGCGGACTGGCCGTGTCGAACTTCGCGAAGGGCGACCGCCCGGCGCGCTTCCGGCTCAAGGTGAAGGACACCTACGCCGGCGGGTCGGCGCAGATCGCCACGAGCCCGAGCGGTCGCGGCTGGGTGATCTACTCCATCGAGAAGCAGGGAACGCCGGCGCAGATCCTCAAGGCGCAGGCGATCAAGCTCCCTGCGCAGACCCGGACCGTCACGAAGAAGTCGAAGGCCGGGACGGTCCGGCTGACCGGCCCCGTCTCGTGCCTGCCCGTCAGCAGCGTGAAGGTGAGCGTGAAGGCCAAGGCCGCCCACGGGTGGCACGTCGCCCGCAAGAGCATCCGCCTCGGCTCCCACGCGGTGCACGGGTCCGTCAACGGCGCCACGCTCAAGCCGAGCACGACGTACACCCTCCGGGGCAACGCGGTCTTCGCGAAGGGCACCGCACGCAAGAGCGTGACCGCGACGCTCTCGTTCAAGACCTGCGGCCGGCCCTGAGGCAGGCAGCAGGCACACGGGGACACTCGCCGGCCCGTCCTGGGGGGAGGACGGGCCGGCGTCGGTCCTATCATCGGCGTGTGCGCATCGCCCTGCTGGGCGGCGTCGCGGTCACCGGGGGCTCTCCGGCCGAGACCGTCGAAGGTGCTCGTCTGGGGGGACGTCGCGTCCATCTCCTCGTCGCCGCCCTCGCGCTCGAGCCGGGTCCGCTCGCGGCGGAGCGACTGGCCGACCTCATCTGGGACGAGCCCCCGTCGACGTGGCGGGTGGCCGTCCGCGGACTCGTGGGCGACCTCCGCCGTCGGCTCGCGCCGCTCGGGCCCGAGATCCTGGTCACGACACCGACCGGGTACCGGTTGGCGGCCGGCGTCACCGACGACGTGGCCGAGCTCGAGACGACCGTCGCCACGGCCGCCGGGCTCCGGGCGACCGGACGCTGGCACGCACTCCTCACCCGCCTCGGGGCAGCGCCCACCCTCGACCCGGCCGACCTCGCGGCCGGCCTCGACGCCGATTGGCTCGAGCCGCACCGCGTGCGCCTGCGCGAGACCGTGCTGCAGGCCGGGCTCCTCGCCACCGCGGCGTACGCCGAGCTCGGCGAGCACGCCGCCGGCGTCACCCTGGGTCGTCACCTCGTCGCGGCCCACCCGCTCGACGAGCGCGTCCACCGGGCCCTGATCCTGGCGCTGGACGCCGCCGGCGACCGGTCCGGGGCCGTCCAGGCGTTCGAGGCCTGTCGCTCGCTCCTGGCCGAGGAGCTCGGTGTGGATCCCTCGGCGGACACGGTCGCGGCATACCTCCGTGTCCTCGAGGCGGCGGAGCCGTCTGGTCCCACGCGCGTACCGACGTCGACCACCTCCTTCGTCGGGCGGGACGCCGACCTCCGGCGGCTCGCGACCGCGGCGACGCGGCCCGGCCTGGTCACCGTGACCGGGCCCGGCGGTGTCGGCAAGTCGCGGCTGGCCCAGGAGGTCGCGGCGCGCGCGGTCGACCTGCCCGGCGGACGGCACTGGGTCTCGTTGGCGCACGTCGCGGAGGACGCGCTGGTGGACGCCACGGTCGCGATGACCCTGGGGCTCGCGGTGGCCGGCGACGAGCCCGCCCGCACCGTTGCGCGTCACCTGGCCCGGCTCGGTCGCACGGTTGTCGTCCTCGACGGCTGCGAGGCCGTCCGCGACGGGGCCGCGAGCCTGACCCACGCCGTGCTCGAGGGTGCGCCGGAGACCACGATCGTGGTGACCAGCCGCGCGGCGCTCGGGATCTCGCACGAGCGCGTCCTGCACCTCGGGCCGCTGACCCTTCCGGCCGACGCGACTCCCGAGGAGCTGGCCGGCAGCGACCCGGTGCGGCTGATCAGCGACCGGGTCGCGGAGTACGGCGGTGAGCTGGTCGTCGACGCCGACCTCGCGTCCTACCTCCACGTGCTGTGCCGGCACTGCGCCGGCCTGCCCCTGGCGCTCGAGCTCGTCGCCGCCCAGCTGACCGCGATGTCACCGGCCGACGTGGTCGAGCACCTGGACGAGATGACCGCCGACTCGGCCGACGCGGTGCGCCAGGTGGCCGAGGCCAGCCACGCCCTGCTGCAACCGGACGAGGCGGCGGTCTTCCGGCGGATGTCCGTGCTCGAGGGGACCGTCGACCTGGCCGCGATCCGCGCGGTCTCGGCCGGCGACGACGTCGCCGCCGTCCGGGTCGTGCGGCTGCTGCGGGAGCTGGGTGACCGCGGTCTGGTGACGGCCCACCGGGCCGGGTCGCGCTGGAGCTACGAGCAGGACGACGACCTGCACCGGTTCGCGCGGTCCTACCTGGCGGCGGCCGGTGAGGAGCGCGAGGCGTACGCGCGGCTGGCCGACCTCCTGCAGTCGGTGCTGCCCGACGACCCGCGCTCACCTCCCCCGCCCTTCGCGGACGCGGTGACCGCACTGCTGCCGTCGGTCCGCGGGCTCCTCGGAGCCGGCGTGACCGGCGTGGCCGACCGGAGCCGCTGCCTCGAGCTCGCCTTCCGGCTCCACCGCTACTGGGCCTCCACCAACGTCGGTGAGGGCTGCTTCTGGCTCGCCCGCCTGCTCGAGTGCCGCGGCGACGAGGGCGAGGAGTGGGCGGGCTACGCGACGTACGCGCTGGGCTACCTCAACTACTGGGCCGGCGAGGACCTCGAGGCGGTGCCGCAGCTCGAGCGCGCCATCGCGCTGCTCGCCGACGTCGACAGCGCCTACGTCGCGCGCGCCCAGATCTTCCTCGCCGGGATCCTCGACGACCTCGACCGAGGACCGGAGTCGGTCGCGCTGGTGAGACAGGCGATCGAGTCGGCATCCGGGCACGGCTTCGACCTGCGGGTCAGTGCCGCGATGGGGCTGGGCAGCGTGCTGGCCGAGCGTGGCGACCCGGAAGCGGCGACGTACGCGCAGGCCGCCCTCGACCTGTGCGAGCAGGGCGGGTCGCCCGAGCAGCTCGCCGCGAGCCTGCCGACGGCCGCGATGGTCGCCTGGCAGGTCGGCTCGCTGGACCGGGTACGCCGCTGGGTCGGGCGGGCGATGCCCCTGCACACCGAGCAACGACGCATCGCTCGCGTCGTGCTCCTCTCGGTCGCCTGCGGTCTCCACCTCGCCGACGGCGACCTGGACGGCGCCGCCGACATCGGCCGCTCCGCGGACCTGGAGGGGACCGAGCTCGGCGTGGAGCGCGAGCTGCCGCTCGCCCGGTCGCTGCTGGCGCTGGCGCTGCTGGGCCGCGGCGAGCTCGACGAGGCCGCCGACCGGGCGCGGGCCGCGGTGACCGCCGCGGCGGCGCTCAGCTATCACTTCCCGCTCGCCACCGCTCTGGAGACCGCGGCGCTGGTGGCCACTGCGCGTGGTGCTGCGTCCGCGGCGGTGGCGCCGTGGATGTCGACCGCCGCCGAGCTCCGGAGTCGTGGCGACCGACCGGTGCCGGCACCGCTCACGGCGCAGGTGGCCCAGCTGAGGGCCGGGCTGCCGGCGGTCGAGCCGCTCACGGTCCCGGAGGCGGCTGCCTCCGTGGACACGATCCTCGGCTGATCAGGTCCAGGCAGCGGCGAGGCGACGGACGATCTCGGTCAGCCGCTCCGGACTGGTGGCCAGGTTGAGCCGCACGTGCCCACTGAGTCCGGGCGCGAAGTCGTGGCCGGGCCCGAGCCTGACCCGCCCGCGCTCGAGCGCGACGGCCGCCGGGTCCTCGTGACCGTACGCACGGGCGTCGAGCCAGGCCAGGTACGTCGCCTCGAGCGGTCGCATCCGCACGTCGGGCAGGTGCTCGGCCAGCAGCCCGCCGAGCTGGGTGCGGAGCTGGTCGAGCCGCTCCACCAGCGACGCCAGCCACGGGTCGCCGTCGGCGTACGCCGCGACCGCGGCCACGACTCCCAGGGGTGACCAGGAGTCGTTGCGCGACATCGGCTCCGCGGCGAACCTCGCCCGGTCGGCCGCCGACGGCACCACCAGCTGGGCGCACCGCAGCCCGGCGGTGTTGAACGCCTTCGACGCGGCGACGATCGCCACGGCGTGCTCGTGCGTGCCCTCCAGCTCGAGGTACGACGTGTGGCTCGCGCCCGGCAGCACGAGCGGTGCGTGGATCTCGTCGCTGACGACGCGGGCCCGGTGTCGCACGACCACGTCGCGGATCCCCTCGAGCTCGGCGCGGCTGAACACCCGCCCCCACGGGTTGTGCGGCTGGGTGAGCAGCAGGGTGCGGGCTCCGTCGGCGAACAGGGCGTCGAGCCGGTCGAGGTCCACCTCGGCCCGGGCCGCGTCGGGGTCGACCACGACGTCGACGCGCTGGCGTCCGGTCAGCGCCGCGACGTCCAGCTGCGGCGAGTAGCCGGGCACCAGGAACACCACCGGGCCGTCGTCGGACAGCACCTCGATCGCGACACGCACGCCCGCCGTCACGTCCACGACGGGCAGGATCCACTCGGGCGCGACCGACGAGCCGTAGTGACGCAGCGCGAACCCGGCGTAGGCCTCGGCGAGCTCGGGCGTGTAGCCGAACACCGGGTATCCGGTGATCCCGTCGCGTACCGCCCGCGCGAGCGCCTCCTGCACCACCGGGTCGAGGGCGTAGTCCATCTCGGCGACCCAGGCCGGGATCACGCCGTCCGGCACCGCGCCCCACTTGAGCACCAGCGCGCGCCGCGCCTCCTCGTCGGTGAGGTCGACGACCGGGCGTCGTTCGGTCATGCGGTCGCGCCGAGGATCGCGCGCGCCCGCGCGACGTCGGCGTGCATCGTCTCGATCAGGGCGTCCACACCGTCGAAGCGGACCATCCCGCGGATCCGGTCGACGAACGCCACCTCCACCTCGACGTCGTAGAGCTCGAGGTCGTCGCGGTCGAGCACGTAGGACTCGACGCGCCGCTCGCGCTCACCGTCGAAGGTCGGGTTGGTGCCGACGCTGATCGCGGCCGGGTAGCGCTCGCCGGTGTCGAACCGCCGCAGCCACCCGGCGTACACCCCGTCGGCGGGAGCCGCGGTGAGCTCGCGCGTGGGCACGTTCGCGGTCGGGAAGCCGAGCTCGCGGCCACGCTGGTCGCCCCGCACCACCACCCCGCGGACGACGAAGGGACGACCGAGAGCCTGCGCGGCTCCGGCGACGTCTCCCGTCGCCAGGCAGGTACGGATGTACGTCGACGACCAGACCTGCGGCCCACCGTCGAGGGGCACGCCGACCGCGCGGAACCCGAGCTCTTTCCCGCTGGCGGTGAGCGACGCGACGTCGCCCGAGGCGCGGGTGCCGTAGCGGAAGTTCGCCCCGACGACGACGATCGCGGCATGGAGGGTGTCGGCGAGCACCCGCTCGGCGAACTCCTGGGGCGTCCACGACGCGACGTCACGGTCGAAGGGCACGGCGAGGACGTCGTCGACACCCGCCGTGCGCAGCAGCTCGGCCCGGGTCTCGAGATCGGTGATGGTCGTCGGGGCGTGCTCCGGACGGAGCACCGCCATCGGGTGCGGGTCGAAGGTCACCGCGACCACGCGGAGGCCCTCGGCATCGGCGGCGGCGCGGGCCTCGCGCACGACGTGCTGGTGCCCGAGGTGGACCCCGTCGAAGTTGCCGATCACCACTGCGGTACGGCCGAGGTCGGCCGGGACGTCGTCCAGGGACCGCCAGATCTGCACGTCCGGCAGCCTAACCAGTCGCGTCTCGCGGTCAGCGACGGGCCGCGTCGTACCTGCGGAGCGCCTCGGCGCGCTCCTCGCCGTGGTCGACCACCGGCTCGGGATAGCCGTGCTCGTAGCCGTCGTCGGCCTTCCAGGGCTCGTGCACGCGCTTGCCGGGGAGGTGCGCGAGCTCGGGGACCCACCGGCGCACGTAGTCGCCGCCGGGGTCGAACTTCTGGCCCTGGGTGACGGGGTTGAAGACCCGGAAGTACGGCGAGGCGTCGGTGCCCGTGCCGGCCACCCACTGCCAGCCGTGGTTGTTGCTCGCGAGGTCCCCGTCGAGCAGGTGCGCCAGAAAGTGGCGTGCTCCCTCGGGCCACCACACGTGGAGGTCCTTGCAGAGGAAGCTGGCGGTGATCATCCGGACCCGGTTGTGCATCCAGCCGGTCTGCGCCAGCTGTCGCATGCCGGCGTCGACGATCGGGAAGCCCGTACGGCCCGCCTTCCACGCATCGGCCAGCTCGTCGAGGTCGTCGTAGGTCATCGAGCGCAGCTCGGGACGCAGGTCGTGCCAGGCCGACCGGGGCTCGGAGTGCAGGACGTCGGCGTAGAACTCCCGCCAGGCGAGCTCGTCGACGTACGACGCGGCGGCCGCGGACCGGGCACCGGCGAGGTCGGCGAGGATCGTCCGCGGGTGGATCGCGCCGACCTTGAGGTAGGGCGAGAGCCGACTCGTGCCGGGGCGGTCGGGGCGGTCGCGCGCCTCGGCGTAGTCGGCCAGGTGCTCGTCGCGGAACGCGCGCCACCGGCGGAGCGCTGCGTCCTCCCCCGCGGTGGGCAGGTCGACCGGGCACTCGCCCAGCGCGCGGTCGAGGCGCGTGGCGGCGTGGTCGTCGGACCGGTCCTCGCCGAGGGTGACGCCCCGCGGCGTGGCAGCCGGGTCGGCCCAGCCGTGCTCGCGCCAGGCCCGGGAGAAGGGGGTGAACACCCGGTAGGCCGTGTCCTCCTTCGTCCGCACCAGCCCCGGACCGACGGCGTACGGCGAGCCGGTGGCGACCCAGTCGATCTCGCGCTCGGCGAGCCGCTCACGCACGCGGGCGTCGCGCCGTGCGCCGTACGGCGTCGTCTCGGCGCTGACGTGGACTCCGGTCGCGCCGACCTCCGCCGCGAAGGCTCCGACCTTGGTCACCGGGTCGCCGACGCGGACGGTGAGGCGCCCGTCGTAGGACTGCGCGGCGGCCCGGACGCTGGCGGCGAGCCACGCACGCCGGACCGGCCCGCAGCCGTCCCACAGGACCGGGTCGATCACGAACAGGACGTGGACGTCACCCTCGGTCGCCTCCGCCGCGGCGCCGAGCGCGGGGTGGTCGCGGCGGCGTAGGTCGCGGCGGAGCCAGAGGACCGAGGTCATCGTCCGAAGACTGCCACGGCCTGCGCGCGGCCGTCCTCACCCTCTCGGTACAGGGCGAGGAACTCGCCACCCGGTGCGAACAGGGCGGTCGTCGCCTGCAGGGCGACGTCGAGGCGCCGGCCGACGCGGACGTCGGCGGTCTGGGCCTCGTCGAGGTCGAGCCCCGGGAACGTCGCCCGGGCGGCCTCGGCGATGGGCGTGAGCGAGAAGTGCTCGGCGAGGTCGTCGAGGGTGCGGGCCCCGGCCAGGTCGAACGGGCCGACGGCGGTCCGCCGGAGCGCGCTGAGGTGACCGCCCACACCGAGCGCGGCGCCGAGGTCGCGGGCGATGGACCGGATGTAGGTGCCGCTCGAGCAGTGCACGGAGATGTCGACGCCGGGCAGGGCGACGGACCGCACGTCGAGGTCGTGGATCGTCACCCGGCGTGGGGGGAGGTCGACCTCCTCGCCGGCCCGCACGCGGGCGTAGGCGCGGCGACCGTCGACCTTCACGGCCGAGACCGCGCTCGGCACCTGGTCGATCTCGCCGCGGAACGCCGTGAGCGCTGCGCGGACGGCGTCCTCGGTCAGCCCGTCGGTGGGGCGGGTCTCGACGACGTCGCCCTCGGCGTCGTCGGTCGTCGTGGTGACCCCGAGCCGGATCGTCGCGTCGTACCGCTTGTCGGTCAGGGTCAGGTGGCCGAGGAGCCGGGTGGCGCGGTTGAGCCCGAGCACCAGGACGCCGGTCGCCATCGGGTCGAGCGTGCCGGCGTGGCCGACCTTGCGGGTGCCGGCGAGCCGGCGGACCCGGGCGACCACGTCGTGGGAGGTCAGGCCGGCGGGCTTGTCGACGACGACCAGCCCGGACGCGTCACCGGATGGCGTCACTCGTCCTCGACAGGTTCGTCGGCCTCGCGGGGCTTCTTGTAGGGGTCGGCCTCACCGGCGTACTCCTCGACGCGACGCGAGGCCGCCTCCTCGTCCAACGCCTTGGCCCGCGCCAGGACCTCGTCGAGGTGACGAGCGCTCTCGGGCAGGGCATCGGCCACGAAGGTGAGGGTGGGTGCGTGCCGCATCCCGAGCTGCTTGGCGACCTCGGAGCGCAGCAGCCCCTTGGCCGACTCGAGCGCCGCCGCGGTGCTGACGAGGTCGGCCTCCTCGCCCAGCACGGTGTAGAACACCGTCGCCTGCTGGCTGTCACCGGTCACCCGGACGTCGGTCACGGTGACGAACCCGATCCGCGGGTCCTTGATCCGCCGCTCGAGCATCTCGGCGACGATGACCTGGATCCGGTCGGCGATCTTCCGGACTCGGGGGCTGGTCATGCTGACTCCTGGTCTCGCTGATGTGCGGTTCCACCATGGGATGTCGGTGGCCCGTCACTTCCCACGACGTGCAGGCCGTGGGAAGTGACGGTTCGCCTGCATCCCATGGTGGAGCTGCAGACGGAGCTGGTCAGGCCCGCGGGATCTCCTTCATCTCGAAGGCCTCCACGACGTCGCCCTCCTTGACGTCCTGGTAGTTCCGCAGCACGAGACCACACTCGAAGCCCTCGCGGACCTCGGCAGCGTCGTCCTTCTCGCGCTTGAGCGACGCCAGGTCGAGGTTGTCCGCCACGACGGCGCCGTCGCGGATCAGCCGGACCTTGGCGTTGCGGCGGATCACACCGCTGGTGACCATGCAGCCCGCGATGTTGCCGAGCTTCGACGAGCGGAAGATCGCGCGGATCTCCGCCTGGCCGAGAGTCTGCTCCTCGAACTCGGGCTTGAGCATGCCCTTGAGGGCGGCCTCGATCTCCTCGATCGCGTTGTAGATGACCGAGTAGTAGCGGATCTCGACGCCTTCCTTGTCCGCCAGCTCGGTCGCCTTGCCCTGCGGCCGGACGTTGAAGCCGATGATGATCGCGTCGGACGCGGCCGCCAGCATCACGTTGGTCTCGGTGATCGCACCGACACCGCGGTCGATGACGCGCAGCGACACCTCGTCGCCCACGTCGATCTTGGCCAGCGAGTCCTCGAGGGCCTCGACCGAGCCGGACACGTCGCCCTTGAGGATCAGCGTGAGCTCCTGGCTCTCGCCCTTCTCCATGGAGGCCATGAAGTCCTCGAGCGTACGACGCACGCGGCGCTGGGCCTGCATGGCCGCACGCTCACGGGACTCGCGCTTCTCGGCGATCTGACGGGCCATCCGGTCGTCCTCGACGACCAGGAAGTTCTGACCCGCACCGGGCACCGCCGAGAGTCCGAGCACCATCGCCGGCTGTCCCGGGTAGGCCTCGTCCATCGAGGTGCCGTGCTCGTCGAGCAGCGCTCGCACCCGGCCATGAGCCGGACCCGCGACGATCGAGTCGCCGACGCGGAGCGTGCCGCGCTGGACGAGCACCGTCGCGACCGGGCCGCGGCCGCGGTCGAGGTGTGCCTCGACCACGAGGCCCTGAGCGTCCTGCGTGGGGTTGGCCCGCATGTCGAGAGCCGCGTCCGCGGTGAGCACGATCGCCTCGAGCAGCTTGTCGAGGTTGAGCTCGGACTTGGCCGAGACGTCGACGAACATCGAGTCGCCGCCGTACTCCTCGGGCACCAGGCCGTACTCGGTGAGCTGGCCACGGACCTTGGTCGGGTCGGCGTCCGGCTTGTCGATCTTGTTGACCGCGACCACGATCGGCACGTCGGCCGCACGGGCGTGGTTGAGCGCCTCCACCGTCTGCGGCATCACGCCGTCGTCGGCCGCGACCACGAGGACCGCGATGTCCGCCGACTGCGAGCCACGGGCACGCATGGCGGTGAACGCCTCGTGACCCGGGGTGTCGAGGAAGGTGATCCAGCGCTCCTGGCCGTCGACCTCGGTCTCGACCTGGTAGGCACCGATGTGCTGGGTGATGCCACCGGCCTCCTTGTCGACCACGTTGGCCGAGCGGAGGGCGTCGAGCAGCTTGGTCTTGCCGTGGTCGACGTGACCCATGACGGTGACGACCGGAGGACGTACGACGAGATCGGCCTCGTCACCCTCGTCCTCGCCGAACTCGAGGTCGAACGACTCGAGCAGCTCGCGGTCCTCGTCCTCGGGGGACACGACCTGGACGATGTAGTTGAGCTCCTCACCGAGCAGCTCGAGCGTCGCGTCGTTCACGGACTCCGTCGCCGTCACCATCTCGCCCAGCGAGAACAGCATCTGCACCAGGGACGCCGCGTCGACGCTGATCTTCTCGGCGAAGTCGGTCAGGGACGCACCACGGGCCAGGCGCACGGTCTCGCCGTTGCCCTTGCGGACACGCACACCACCGATCGTCGGGGCCTCCATGGCCTCGAACTCCTGGCGACGCGCCCGCTTCGACTTGCGACCACGGCGCGAGGGCCCACCGGGGCGACCGAAGGCACCCTGGGTCTGGCCACGCTGTCCGGGACGACCGCGACCACCGGGGCCACCGCCGAATCCGGGACCACCGCGACCGGGGGCACCCGCACCGGGGCCACCGCGACCGGGAGCACCGGCACCGGCGCCGACGCCGCCGCGACCGGGGGCACCGCCCCGAGCCGGGGCGCCACCGCGACCGGGAGCGCCGCCACCGCGACCCGGACCACCGGCCGGCCCGCCGGGGCCACCGGGGCCGCGGTTGGCACCGAAGGTGCTGGGGTTGCGGGCGATCATCGCCGGGTTGGGGCGCGGCATGCCCGGACGTCCGCCGGCAGGCGGGCGCGGCGGGCGGTTCTCGTCGTCGTCGCTCTCACGCGGAGCCGGAGCGGGGCGACGGCCCATGCCCTGGCTGGACGCGAACGGGTTGTTGCCCGGGCGAGGCGTGCCGGGGCGCGCCGAGGGGCGTGGCGACGGTGTGTCGGACTTCGCCGCCGGCGCCTCCGGAGTCTCGGGAGCCTCGGGCTCGGCCGGGGCCTCCGCCTCGACGGGTGCCTTCGGACCGGGCCTGGGTCCGGGCCGGACCGCGGTCGTCGCCTCGGTCGCGGGCGCCTCGGGCTCGGCCACCGGTGTGGCCGGGCCGTCGGAGTCCACGGTGGCGGGAGCCTCGGCGGCGGGTGCCGCCTGCGCGGCCGGCTTGGACGCCGGCTTCTCGGCCGGGGCCTCGGCGGGCGCTGCGGGGGCCTTCTCGGCCAGCAGGGCGTCGCCGTAGGTCTTCTTGAACTTCATCTCGACGGGAAGCTCGATCGTCGAGGAAGCAGACTTGACGAACTCACCCATCTCCTTCAGCTTGTCGAGAACTTCCTTGCTCTCGATGCCGTAGGTCTTGGCGAGCTCGTGTACTCGGGTCTTGGCCACTGTTCTCCTTCTGGCCCAAGACCCGCTTCCCTCTGCGAGAGGGGTGGATCTCAGACCGCTGGTGGGTGTTGCAAACTCATCGGGAAGTACTCATCGAGTGCTCATGAGCTGCTGCTCCAGTCCTGATCTGTCGGTCATCTGTCTGTCACGGTGCGAGCGAGGCGAGGTACGTCGCCAGCGGCGCACTGTCCAGGGCGGTGGTGACCCGGAGGGCCCTGCCGAACGCCCGACGGCGTACCGCGAGGTCGTAGCACGCGGACGTGGGATGCAGGTGCGCCCCTCGCCCGGGCCGGATGGCTGCTGGATCGGGCACCACGGCCAACCGGCCTTCGGCGTCCGAGCCGGCGGTCACCCGCAACAACTCGCTCTTCGCGGCCCGCTCACGACACCCGATGCACGTCCGGACCGGTCCGGAGACCGATGCAGAGGCAGGGGAAACCGATGCGCGAGCCACTGTCCTCAACCCTACCCCTCCCGCGGCGCATTCCCCGAACCGGCCGCTCCCCCACGCCGCTAGGGTGCGCCCGTGCGTCCGCTCGCGTCCCTGCTCGCCCCGGTGGCCCGCCGACTCGTCTACCCGGGCGCCGGCACCCGGATCGCCGCCGCCGACACCACCCTGCTGCTGCGCGTGGGTGGCGTCGCCCTCCGTGGCTGGGAGGTCAACCCGGGTCATGAGCGGGCCCTCGTCTACTACGGCGGCAACGGCGAGGGGCTCGACTGGCTGGTGCCGGAGCTCGGCACCCGGTTCCCCGACCACACGTCGTACCTCGTCGCCTACCGCGGGTACGGCGCGAGCGAGGGCAAGCCGGCGGAGCCGGTCCTCACCGCAGACGCCCTGGCCGTGCACGACCACGCAGCCGCCCGGCATCCCGGCCCGGTCGACGTGGTGGGCCGCAGCCTCGGCAGTGGAGTGGCGGTGCAGGTCGCCGTACGCCGTCACGTCGAGCGACTCGTCCTGATCACGCCGTTCGACAGCCTGGTCGCCACGGCCGCAGACCTGTTCCCGAGGCTGCCGGTCCGGCACCTGCTGCGCGACCGCTGGGACTCGGCCGCCGTCGCCCACCGGCTCGAGGCCCGGGTGCTCGTGGTCCGGGCGGGGCGCGACGCCGTGGTCCGACCTGCCCGGACCGACCGCCTGCTCGAGGTGCTGCCCGCGGACACGGCGGTGCTCGACCTGCCCGGGGCCGAGCACGGGACGCTGCACGAGGACCCGGCGTACTGGCCGGCGATCACGGACTTCCTGGCCCCTGACTCCGGCGACGCGCTTCCCTAGGCTCGGGACATGGCGGCCTTCCGCGACGACTTCGCCGGCACCCGGCTCGACCCGGAGGTCTGGGACCCGTACTACCTCCCCCACTGGGGCACCCGCGCCGGGACCGCCGCCCACTACTCGCTCGCAGACGGGCGGCTCAGGCTGGACGTCCCCGTCGACCAGCGGCTGTGGTGCCCCGACCAGCACGACACTCCGCTCCGTGTCTCCGGCATCGCCTCCGGCGGCCACTCGGGTCCGGTGGGGAGCACGATCGGCGGCCAGCCGTTCCGAACGGGCCAGACCGTGCGCGAGGAGCAGCCCCGGTTGGCGGGATGGCTACCGAGCGGGGGGCGGGTCGCTGTCCGGTGCCGCATGGAGATCTCGCACCGCTCGATGGCAGCGGTCTGGCTCAGCGGCTTCGAGGAGACGCCGGAGGACAGCGGCGAGCTCTGCCTGGTCGAGGTGTTCGGGAAGGACGTCGAGGCCGGGACCTCCGCCGAGGTCGGGACGGGGATCAAGAAGCTCGGCGACCCGCGTCTGGTGCACGACTTCGCCGCACCGAGGGTCGCGATCGACGTCGCCGACTGGCACGAGTACGCCGTCCGCTGGGACGACGAGTCGGCGGTGTTCACCGTCGACGGCGAGACGGTCCGCACCTGCACAGGCCCACCGACGTACCCGCTCCAGGTGATGGTCGCGGTCTTCGACTTCCCCGACTGGTCACGAGGCGACGACGACCACCTGGTGCCGGTGCTCGAGCTGGACTGGGTCAGCGGCTCGGACTGAGCATCCACTCGACGGCCGCGGCCGCGTGCAGCGCGACCGTGTCGAACGTCGGGACCTCGGTGTCGTCCGGCCCGACGAGCAGGCCCACCTCGGTGCACCCGAAGACGATCCCCTCGGCGCCGTCGGCCACCAGGTCGGCCATCGCGCTGCGGAAGAACTCGCGTGACTCGGGACGGACGACGTCGCGGACCAGCTCGTCGTAGATGATCCGGTGCACCTCCGCGCGCGCGTCCGCCGCGGGCACGGTCGTCTCGATGCCGTGGGCGGCGAGCCGGCCGACGTAGAACGTGTCCTCCATGGTGAACGCCGTGGCCAGCAGGCCGACCCGGCGTACGCCGGCGTCGAGCACGGCTCGGGCAGTGGCGTCGGCGATGTGGAGCAGGGGCAGCCCGGACGCCGCCTCGACGTCGTCGGCGACCTTGTGCATCGTGTTGGTGGCGATGATCAGCCCCTCCGCACCGGCGTCGGCCAGGCCGCGCGCCGCCTGCCCCAGGATCTCGGCGGTCGCCGGCCAGTCGTCCGCGTGCTGGAGCTCGGCGATCTCGTCGAAGTCGACGCTGTGCAGCAGCAGCCGCGCCGAGTGCAGGCCCCCGAGCCGCTGCGCCACCCCCTCGTTGAGGAGCCGGTAGTAGGACTCGGTGCTGGTCCAGCTCATGCCGCCGAGGACACCGAGGAGCCTCACGCGCACCCCGGTGTCTCACCGCTCCAGGAGCCGTCACCGGGTCTCGACACGCTCGCGCGCCTTCGTTCCTCGGTCGCGTCCCTTGCTCGACCTGGCCGAGCCCACGCGACGCGCTCGTTCCTCACGCGTCGCTGCTCGTCTCATCCTCATCGGAGCGGATGTCGATCCGCCACCCGGTGAGCCGGGCCGCGAGACGGGCGTTCTGGCCCTCCTTGCCGATCGCCAGCGACAGCTGGAAGTCCGGCACGACCACGCGCGCCGACCTGGCGTCGGCGTCGACCACCTCGACGGACGTGACCCGGGCCGGGGAGAGCGCATGCGCGACCATCTCGGCGGGGTCCTCGGACCAGTCGACGATGTCGATCTTCTCGCCGTGGAGCTCGGACATCACGTTGCGGACGCGCTGGCCCATCGGCCCGATGCAGGAGCCCTTGGCGTTGACCCCCGGCGTCTCGGACATCACGGCGATCTTGGTGCGGTGACCCGCCTCGCGCGCGATCGCCGCGATCTCGACGGTGCCGTCGGCGATCTCGGGGACCTCGAGCGCGAACAGCTTCTTGACCAGGTTGGGGTGGGAGCGCGAGAGCGTGATCTGCGGACCACGCATGCCCTTGCGGACCGAGACCACGATGCACTTGATCCGCTCGCCGTGCTGGTACTTCTCCCCCGGCACCCGCTCGCCGAGCGGGAGCAGCGCCTCGAGCTTGCCCAGGTCGACCATCACGTCGTCGGGGTTGCGGCCCTGCTGGATGACGCCGGAGATCAGGTCACCCTCCTTGCCCGAGAACTCGCCGTAGCGGATGTCGTCCTCGGCGTCGCGCAGCCGCTGGAGCATGATCTGCTTCGCCGTGGTCGCCGCGATCCGCCCGAACCCCTCGGGGGTGTCGTCGAACTCCGCGACCTGGTTGCCCTCGTCGTCGAGCTCCGCGGCGTAGACCGTCACGTGCCCGCTCTTGCGGTCGAGCTCGACCCGCGCCTGCTCCACGGCGCCCGGGGTCTTGTGGTACGCCGTCAGCAGGGCCTGTTCGATGGCCTCGACGAGGACCTCGAACGAGATCTCCTTCTCGCGCTCCAGCGCGCGCAGGATCGTCAGGTCGATGTCCATCAGGGCTCCTCGGACTTCCGGTTGAACTCGATCTGCACCAGTGCCTTGGCGATGGCGTCGTACTCGAGGTGGTGCGGCGCCCCCGACACGTCGAGGGTCACCCCCGCGTCGTCGCTCTCGCCGACCCGGCCGGTCAGCTGGGATCCGTCGTGGAGGTGGGCCCGGACCAGACGGTCGTGGTTGCGTCGCCAGTGGCGCGGCTCGGTCAGGGGGCGGTCGACGCCGCGGGAGGTGACCTCGAGCGTGTACGCCTGCTCACCCATCAGCCCGTCCTGGTCGAGGGCGTCGGACACGCGGCGAGTGGCCCCCGCGATGTCGTCCAGGGTGACGCCGCCGTCCTTGTCGACGGCGACCCGGAGCACGCGCTTCTTGCCCGCGGGGCCGAGCTCCACGGCCTCGAGGTCGAGACCCAAGGCGGACAGCGGCTCACGGAGCGCATCGGTGATCCGCGGAGCTGTCCGGACTGAACGGGCTCACGACGCGACCTCCTGTGCTGTTGTCGCGACTCACGATAGCGAATGCCCGCGCGGGCCCGGACACCGTCGCCGGGCCTCGGCGTCACGCCCGGCGATAGGGTCGCGGGCGTGTCGGGCTCCCGTGGATCGCGCGCCGTGTCACGCCGCGCGCTGCTGCGGGCGGGAGGCGCGACCAGCATCGTCGGGGCCGCCCTGCTCGGCGGGTGCGACCTCGGCCGGGACTCATCGTCCGCGCCGTCGGTGGTCCCGCCGCCCGATCCCGACCAGCACATCGTCGACGCGGCCCGCGCCGAGCTCCGGGGGCTGCTGACCCGGCTCTCCGCCACCAGCGGCGCCGCATCGCTCGTGGCGTGCCACCGGCTCCAGCTGGCCGCGCTGCAAGGCGACCCCCCGCCCACGACCCGGCGCAGCCGCGCCTTCACGCCGGCCGAGACCCTGGCCCGCGAACGTCGTGCGGCCGGGCGCTTCACCCGGTGGGCGATCACCTGCCAGAACGGCGACCTGGCGCGGGTCCTGGCGTCGGTCGCGGCCGGGATCCGGATGCAGCCGGTGCTGCGGGATGCCGCATGACCGCCGACGTCGACGCTCTGCAGCGCACGCTGGCCGGCGAGCACGCGGCGATCTTCGTCCTCGGCGCCCTCGGTGGACGGGCCGAGACACTGACCGCGCCCCAGCTCCGCGCGGCCCTCGACGCGTCGTACGACGCGCACCTCCAGCGACGCGACGACCTCCGCACCCTGGTGAGCGCGGCCGGGGGCGATCCGGTGGCCGCGGAGCCGGCGTACCGGCTCCCGAGCCCGCTGACCACGACCGCCCAGATCGCGGCCGAGGCGTTGCGCGTCGAGCGCGCCTGCGTCACGACGTACGCCGCACTGGTGGCGGTGAGCTCGGAGGCCGAACGTCGCTGGGCCGTCGGGGCTCTGGCCCTCACGGCTGTCGCCGAGACCACTTTCGGTGGCCCCGCCCAGGCGCTGCCAGGGCTCGGCACCACCTGACCCGGACGGGTGGTCACACCCAAAGGCCCCCGGCCCGAGTGGGCCAGGGGCGGACGCCTGGTGCTCCGAGGAATTCCCGAGACATTCCCCGAAGCACCGGGCGCCAGGCCAATTGGGGGAATCGGCCCGGGTCAGGATCTAAGGGGGGGTGATCCATGACCCGTTGTGCACAATCATGCAACGCATGGGTCGAGGTCGGTGGCTAGTTGGTGCCTCATGTTTGTGCAATGCCAAAACATGAAGTTCACAGGGAAGCGAGCACCGCGGGCAGCTCCGAGAGCGTCCGGACGACCCCGTCGGGGGTCCCCTCGGTGTGGCCGAGCTGCGCCGGCGGGATGTCGCTGAGCGGGATGTGCACGGCCCGCATCCCCACCTGCTGGGCGCCCCAGACGTCGTCGAAGAGCCGGTCGCCGACGTAGACGCAGCGCGCGGGGTCGCTGACGCCGACGGCCTCCATCGCCGAACGGAACGCGAGCGGCGAGGGCTTCGTCCAGGGGATCTCGCTGGTGTAGATGTCGCCGTCGATCAGGTCGTAGACGCCGTCGCGCTCGAAGATCGCGACGTGCCAGGCGCGAGGCCAGATGGTGTTGGAGAGGACTCCGACACGCAGGCCGTCGGCGCGGAGTCGCTCGAACAGGGGCCGGACCTCGGGATCGGTGACGGTGTGCGGATCCCAGAACTCCCGGTACGCCGTGAGCAGGGCGGGGTCGTGGTCGAGGCCCGCCTCGTGGAACAGGTCGCTGATCGTGGAGCTCTGCTGGTGGTCCCGCGAGCGGCCCCAGACGGTCTGCCCGGCCTCGTGCAGGGCGGCACGGGAGCGCTCGGGATCGTGACCCGTCGTGGTCACCGCCGACGCCAGGGCCAGTGACTCGGCGTGGAAGTCGACGTCGTGCCAGCGCGTCAGAGTCCCGCCCCAGTCGAAGATCACTGCGTCGAGGTCCACGCTCCGACCCTAGGGTGCCCGCCGCCGGCGCTGGAAATCCCCTTGCCGTCCAGACCCGTGACTGGTGAGGTCCGACCGTGGCACCTGACGACTTCGACGGCGGTTGGGACAACCGGGTCACCCTCGTGGACGGTCGCTGGGTCGAGCGGACGCCACGCTTCCCGGACCGCGAGCCCCAGCTACGCCGCGAGGTCGCGCTGCTCCCCTGGCTGGCACCCCTGCTGCCGCTCCCGGTCCCGGTGCCGGCCGTCGTGTCGGAGCGCCCACTGACGATCAGGTACGCCTATCTCCCCGGAGACGCCTGCCCCGGGACGTCCGCGGGCCAAGGCCGTGCCGTGGGGCAGTTCCTGGCCGCGCTGCATCGCCTCGACCCCACCGACGCCGTGGCGCACGGTGCCCCGGATGCGTCGTCGAGCCACGAGGAGGTGCTGCTGGTCCTCGACCGGATGGCGGCCGAGGTGCTGCCGCTCCTCCCGCCGTCCGTCGCCCCTACCGGCCGCGCCCTCCTGGACCGGATGGCGGTCCCGCCGCGGGACGCGCGACTGGTGCACGGTGACCTGGGTCCGGAGCACATCCGGGTCGTGGGCGACCGGGTGACCGGGATCATCGACTGGGGCGACAGCCGCATCGGCGACCCGGCGCTGGACCTCGCCTGGACGGCGCTCGGGAGCGACCGGACGTTCGCGGACGCCGTGCTGGCGGCGTACCGGCCCGACGAGGCCCTGACCACGCGGGCGCGCGACTGGCACCAGCTCGGGCCGTGGCACGAGGTGCTCTACGGTCTCGGCGAGGGCGGCGCCGCCTTCGTCGGCAGCGGCCTCGCCGGCACCGTCGCCCGGCTCGAGGCCGCGCAACGTCATACGAAGCGGTCGCTCTAGCGACCAGGACGTATGACGTCCCGGGCGACTCAGGACCGGACGAGCCGGACCAGGTGGTTGACGACCTCGTCGACCGGGACGTCGTCGCGCTCGCCGGTCCGCCGGTCGCGGACCTCGATCACGCCGTCGGCCAGGTTGCGGCCGACCACCACGATCGTCGGGACGCCGATCATCTCGGCGTCCTTGAACTTCACGCCGGGGCTGACCTTGACGCGGTCGTCGTAGAGCACGGTCACGCCGTCGCCCGCGAGCTCGGTGGCGATCCGGTCGGCCGCCGCGAAGATCGCGTCGTCCTTGCCGGTGGCCACGACGTGGACGTCGGCCGGCGCGACGTTGCGGGGCCAGCACAGGCCGAGCTCGTCGAGGGTGCCCTCGGCGATGGCGGCGACGGCTCGCGACGGACCGATCCCGTAGGAGCCCATGGTCACCGTGACCAGCTTGCCGTTCTCGTCGAGGACCTGGAGGCCGAGCGCGTCGGCGTACTTGCGACCGAGCTGGAAGATGTGGCCCATCTCGATGCCGCGCGCCGAGACGAGGGTGCCGCCGTCGGTCGCACCGCAGACCGGGCAGGGGTCGCCGTCGCGGACGTCGCCCACGTCGATCACCCCGTCCCCGGAGAAGTCGCGGCCGGCGACCAGGTCCAGCACGTGGCTGCCACTGACGTCGGCACCGGTCACCCAGCGCGTGCCGTCGACGACGCGGGGGTCGAGGAGGAAGCGGACGCCCGCCTCCTTCTTCTCACCCAGCGAGCCGGGGCCGATGTAGCCCTTCGCCAGCATCGGCCGCGCGGCGAAGTCGGCCTCGCCGAAGGGCTCGAAGACGACGCCCTCGCCCAGCTTGGACTCCAGGCGCTTGGTGTCGACCTCCCGGTCGCCGGGCAGCCCGATCGCCAGGGCCTCCGTGGTGCCGTCGGGGTAGCCGCACGGAGAAGACGACGTTCTTGAGGGTGTCGCCGGCGGTCCAGGGACGATCGCTCCGCGGGAACGCCGCGTCGAGGTGGGCGACCAGGGTGTCGATGGTGGGGGTGTCCGGAGTCTGCTCCGCGTGCGCGGCGGGTGCGTCGTCGTAGGCCACGGCGAAGGGGGCGGGCGTGTCGACCGCCTCGACGTTGGCGGCGTAGTCGCAGCGGCTGCACCGGACGTAGGTGTCCTCGCCGACGCTCGCCCGCGCCAGGAACTCCTCCGACTTCGACCCGCCCATCGCGCCGGCCTCGGCCTTGACGATGACGTAGTCGAAGCCGAGCCGGTCGAAGACCCGGCGGTAGGCGTCGCGGAACCGTTGGTACGACGCGTCGAGGCCGGCGTCGTCGATGTCGAACGTGTAGGCGTCCTTCATCACGAACTCGCGCCCCCGCAGCACGCCCGCGCGCGGACGCGCCTCGTCGCGGTACTTGTTCTGGATCTGGTAGATCGCCAGCGGCAGGTCCTTGTACGACGAGTACAGGTCCTTGACCACGAGGGTGAACATCTCCTCGTGGGTGGGACCGAGGAGGTAGTCGGCGCCCTTGCGGTCCTGGAGCCGGAAGATGCTGTCGCCGTACTCGGTCCAGCGGCCGGACGCGTCGTAGGGCTCGCGGGGCAGGAGCGCGGGGAACAGCAGCTCCTGGGCGCCGATGGCGTCCATCTCGTCACGGATGACGGTCTCGATGCGGCGCAGGACCCGCAGGCCCAGGGGCAGCCAGGTGTAGATGCCCGGGGCGTTGCGGCGGATGTAGCCGGCGCGGACGAGCAGCCGGTGGGAGGGCACCTCGGCGTCCGCCGGGTCGTCGCGCAGGGTGCGGACGAAGAGGCTGGACATGCGCAGGATGGTGCTCATGGGCGAAGCCTACGGTCGGGCTCCCCGAGGGGTCGAAAGGGTTACCACCCGGCCGCCGTCACCGGGGTCGCTCGTCGGAGGCGTGGAGTGACCCGGTGGTCGAGGAGGTCGCTCGGTGCCGCCGCCCCGGTGGTCGAGGAGGTCGCTGCTCGGTCCCGCCGCCCCGGTGGTCGAGGAGGTCGCTCGGTGCCGCCGCCCCGGTGGTCGAGGAGGTCGCTCTGCGACCGTCACGAGACCGAGCGCCTCGGGCGAGGCGCCAGGCACCGTCACCGGATTTCGACGCGCTCGTGCGACTTCGTCCCTCAGTCGCGTCGCTTGCTCAACCTGACCTCGCCCACGCCGCGCCCTCGTGCTCGGGCGAGGCCTCAGGCACCGTCACCGGATTTCGACGCGCTCGTGCGACTTCGTCCCTCAGTCGCGTCGCTTGCTCAATCTGACCTCGCCCACGCCGCGCCCTCGTGCCTCGGGCGCGACTGCTCGGTCAGAACATGATGGTGGCGAAGGTGCCGGACTGGGTGAAGCCGACCCGCTCGTAGGCACGACGGGCGGGCTCGTTCCAGATGTTGGCGTACAGCGAGACCACGGGCGCGATGTCGCGCCGGCACGCGGCCGCGACCGCGGCGACGCCGCGGGCGGCGAGGCCCTGGCCGCGCCGGTCGGGTGTCACCCAGACGCCCTGGATCTGGGCGGCGTACGGCGTCGCATGGGCGACCTCGGCCTTGAACACCACCCGGCCCTCCTCGATCCGGGCGAAGGACCAGCCGAGGCCGATCAGCTGGCGCACGCGCGACCGGTAGATCGGCCCACCGCCGTCCGCCTCCGGGTCGACGCCGACCTCCTCGGTGTACATCGCCACGCAGGCCGGGTAGAGCACCGCGAAGTCGTCCGGCGTCGTCCGGCGTACGGCGGGGTCGGGCTCCAGCAGCGGGGCGGCCGCGAGCTCCATGTGGGGCTGGTCCCAGCGCGACTCGCGCGCGGGACCCCACGCGTCGGACAGGGCGTCCCACAGGGGCCACACCTGGTCCTGCAGACCGACCAGCGTGATCACGGACCGCGGCCGGGTGAGGGCTCGCTCGGCGAACGCACGGGCGTCGTCCGGGGTGCACTCGACCGGCACCAGGTTGGCGCCGACGTGGCAACCCGCGACGAGCCTGCCGCCGTCGTAGCGTCCCCAGATCTCGCCGGCGAGCAGGCGCGGCTCGAGGTTCGTGCTGCGCGCGCGGTACTCGGCGAAGGCGTTGACCACCGGGCTGCGGCCGGTCAGCTCGAGGAAGTCCTGGAGGTCGGCCGGCCCGAGCACGCTCACCCCGTGACGGGCGCGGAACCGGGACAGGGTCACCCCCGGGAGCCTACGCGGGTTGGCCGTCGTGCGAGGGGTCGGAATCGGCGGTTTTCGCGGGCGTAGGCGGGCGTCACCTGGTCAGCGGGCGCGGTAGACGTCCCCGCGGAAGAGATGGGTGACGGTGCGCGCGTAACCGAGGCGACCGAGGCCGAACAGGTCCTCGATGCTGCCGAGCAGCGAGTAGTGGTTGTAGCCGCGGCTGCTGGTGCTCCCGGGCCGGACGAACGGCGAGATGACCAGGGCACCGATCCGCCCGCCCCCTGGTCCCTCGAGGCCGGGCAGGCCGGCGTTCGGACCCGGTCCCTCGCCGCAACAGGCGCGGGAGTCCTCGCTCGCCCCCTCGGACTCGTCGGCGGTGATCACGAGCATCCCGTCCTTCTTGAACGCGGGTGATCGCAGGATCCGCGGGACCCAGGTCTTGAACCAGACGTTCGCGGCGCGCAGGCCGCCCGGCCCACCGTCGGCGCAGGTGGCGTCGTGGGCGTCGTGGCACAGATCCGGGGTGAGGTAGCTCAGGGTGCGCGTGTGCGACGTGGTCCGCAGGTCGTGGCGCAGAGCCGACAGGGGCTTCACGTGAGCGCGGCAGTACGTCGGGCGCGCCGTGATGGACCGGAAGTACATGAACGGGTTGTGGCGGGTGGCGTACTGCTGCTGCGGCGTCGCCGAGGACCACTGCTCCCCGTGGCCCAGCCGTGAGTGCTGGCACGGCTTCGCCATGTCCTCCATGTAGCCGCGCCAGCTGAGGCCGGCCTTGTCCAGCTGCCCGGCGAGGGTCCTGACCTGCTCCGGGTAGACACACCCGTCGCCGACCACCTGGCCCGGCCGCACCGTCGGACGGGTGGCCTGGAAGGCGCGGTAGGTCCCGCAGTCGTGCTGGATGGCGTACGTCGGACCCTGTCCGGAGATCTGGGCGGTGTAGTTGCCGAGGCTGTGGTGGGCGGTGCCGTAGTACTGCGTGAGCAGCAGCCCCTTGGCCCGCAGGGTGCGGGAGAGGTACGGCGCGGACGAGTGCCGGCCCCAGGTGGTGCGGAACCCCTTGTTCTCGATGTTGACGATGAACACGTGACCGACACGGGGCAGCTTCGCGGACGTCGCTCTCGCGGGCGCGGGTGCCACCACGCCGGGGCCGGCAGGCGCGCTCGTGCCCGGTCGGTGCACGAGGGTCAGCACGATCGCGAGGACGAGCAACGTCGTAGCGGCGATGCCGAGGTACGCCGCGCGGTGGGCGCGCGGGTCAGCTGACGCTGACACTGGCCCCGGCGCCGTCGACCGGCTCCATCCCCTCGGCGATCCGCATGGCTTCCTCGATCAGGGTCTCCACGATCTGCGACTCGGGGACGGTCTTGATCACCTCGCCCTTGACGAAGATCTGGCCCTTGCCGTTGCCCGAGGCGACGCCGAGGTCGGCCTCGCGCGCCTCGCCGGGGCCGTTCACCACGCAGCCCATGACCGCGACCCGCAGCGGCACCTCGAGCCCGTCGAGACCCGCGGTCACCTCGTCGGCCAGCTTGTAGACGTCGACCTGGGCCCGGCCGCACGACGGGCAGGACACGATCTCGAGACGGCGGGGCTTGAGGTTGAGGGACTCGAGGATCTGGATGCCGACCTTGACCTCCTCGACCGGCGGGGCCGAGAGCGAGACCCGGATCGTGTCGCCGATGCCCTGGCTGAGCAGCGCACCGAACGCGACGCCGGACTTGATCGTGCCCTGGAACGCCGGACCCGCCTCGGTCACCCCGAGGTGGAGGGGCCAGTCGCCCTTCTCGGCGAGCATCTCGTAGGCCCGGACCATGACCACCGGGTCGTTGTGCTTGACCGAGATCTTGAAGTCGTGGAAGTCGTGCTCCTCGAAGAGCCCGGCCTCCCAGACGGCGCTCTCGACGAGTGCCTCGGGGGTGGCCTTGCCGTACTTCTCCAGGAGCCGCTTGTCGAGGCTGCCGGCGTTCACGCCGATCCGGATCGAGGTGCCGTGGTCCTTGGCCGCCTTGGCGATCTCCTTGACCTGGTCGTCGAACTTGCGGATGTTGCCCGGGTTGACCCGGACGGCGGCGCAGCCCGCCTCGATCGCGGCGAAGACGTACTTCGGCTGGAAGTGGATGTCGGCGATCACCGGGATCTGGCTGTGCTGGGCGATCTCGGGGAGCGCGTCGGCGTCGTCCTGGCTGGGGCAGGCCACGCGGACGATGTCGCAGCCGGAGGCGGTCAGCTCGGCGATCTGCTGCAGGGTCGTGTTGACGTCGGAGGTGAGCGTCGTGCACATCGACTGGACCGAGATCGGGTGGTCGCTGCCGACCCCGACCTTGCCGACCTGGATCTGACGGGTCTGGCGTCGGGGGGCGAGCACGGGCGGGGGCGCCTCGGGCATGCCCAGGCTGACGGCGGTCATGCTGTCCAGATTAGGCCGTCGGAGGTGGTTCGCCCGAGTCGCCGAGGCGTCAGGAGATCTGGACCGGGACGACGAGGTCGCCCACGATCAGCACCACGCCCATCACCAGCAGGAAGCTGGCGACGACGTAGGCGACGGGCAGGAGCTTGGCGACGTCGACGTATCCCGGGTCGGGCCGTCGGCGCAGGCGCGCGAAGCCGCGTCGGATCGCCTCCCACAGCGCTCCGGCGATGTGGCCGCCGTCGAGCGGCAGCAGCGGGACGAAGTTGAACAGCCCGATGAAGAAGTTGAAGCCGGCGACGAGCCCGAGCAGGCTCACCAGCTTCTCCTTGAGGGGGAAGTCCTTCGCCGACGCGGTCTCACCGGCCAGCCGGCCACCGCCGACGACGCTGACCGGGCTGTCGGCCGCGCGGGCCTTCACGCCGGCGATCGCCTCGGCCACGCCCCAGACCTTGACCGGGAGCGTCGCCAGCGCCTGGGCCGACTGCTTCGCGAGGCCGCCCATCTGCTGGATCGTGTAGAGCGGGCCGCCGGTGGTGTAGCTGACGGTGGGCGAGACGCCGAGGAAGCCGACCGGGGTGAGCTTGGTCGGGTCCTTCTCGTCGGTGGGTCGCGGCGTGACCATCGTGTTCGTGTGCAGGGTGACCTGCCGGCCGTCGCGCTCGACGACGAGCGTCGCGGCGCCGTTCTCGTTGTGGCGGATCAGGTCCTGCATGTCGGTCCAGTCGTGCACCGGGCTGCCGTTGAACGACACGAACCGGTCGCCGACCTGGATGCCGGCGTCCTTCGCGGGGCTGACCGGGTCCTTCGCCGTGCAGACACGACCGTCCTCGGCGGCGGGCACCACGCAGGCCTCCACCTTGCTGACGGTGGGGTGCAGGACCTCGTCGCCCGGGTTGCCGTACGTCGCGAACAGGCCGCCGAAGATCACGAACGCGATCAGCAGGTTGACCGTCGGACCGCCCGCCATCACGACGACCTTCTTCCACCACGTCATCCGGTAGAAGAGGCGGTCCTCGTCGGCGGCGGTGATCGTCTCCCACTCCGCCGCGCGGGCGTCGGAGATGAGCTGGGCGAAGAGGCCGGTGTTGGACTTCCGGACCGTGACGACCCGGTTGCCCTCGGCGTCGTACTCGACCTTGCCGGCGTGGGCCTTGTCCGGCGGGAGCATCCCGACGATCTTCACGTAGCCGCCGAGCGGGATCGCCTTGACGCCGTACTCGGTCTCGCCCTTCTTCCGGCTCCAGACCGTCGGGCCGAAGCCGATGAAGTACTGCGTCACCTTCCCGCCGAAGGCCTTCGCCGGGATCATGTGGCCGAGCTCGTGCAGGCCGATGGAGGCCAGGATCGCGAGCACGAAGGCCACGACTCCCAGGATGTAGAGCAGGACGGTCATCGGGCTCTCTTGTCGGGTCTGTCGATCAGGCGGGCGGCTTCCTCGCGCGCCCAGGCGTCGGCAGCCAGGATCTCGTCGAGGGTCAGTGCTGTGTTCGAGGGTACGTCGTGCGTCCCCAGCACGTGGGCAACCGTGTCGATGATCTCGACGAACCCGAGCCGGCCCTGCCGGAACGCCTCGACGGCGACCTCGTTGGCCGCGTTGTAGACGGCGGGTGCCGTAGCCCCCGCCGTGCCGGCCTCGCGAGCGAGCCGGACGGCTGGGAAGGCCTCGTCGTCGAGCGGGAGGAACTCCCAGGTGTTGGCGCGGGTCCAGTCCACCGGCGGGGCCGTGTCGGGCACGCGGTCGGGCCAGGACAGGCCGAGGGCGATCGGGATCAGCATGGTCGGCGGGCTGGCCTGGGCCAGCGTGGAGCCGTCGACGAACTCGACCATGGAGTGCACGACGCTGGTCGGGTGCACCACCACCACGATCCGGTCGTAGGGGATCCCGAAGAGCAGGTGCGCCTCGATCACCTCCAGGCCCTTGTTGACCAGGTTGGCCGAGTTGATGGTGACGACCGGACCCATGTCCCAGGTGGGATGAGCGAGCGCCTGGTCGAGAGTCACCTCGAGCAGCTCGTCGCGGCTGCGTCCGCGGAACGGGCCGCCGGACGCGGTGAGCACGAGCCGGCGTACCTCGTCGGCGGTGCCGCCGCGCAGGCACTGCGCGAGCGCGGAGTGCTCGGAGTCGACCGGCACGATCTGCCCCGGCTTGGCCCGCTCGAGGACCAGCGGGCCACCCATGATCAGCGACTCCTTGTTGGCCAGGGCCAGGGTGTTGCCGGCGTCGAGGGTGGCCAGGGTCGCGCTCAGGCCGACCGCGCCGGTGATGCCGTTCAGCACGACGTCGCAGGGTCGCGAGGCCGCGTCCGCCGACGCCTCGGCGCCGAGCCCGCTGAACGTCGGACCGAACTCCTCCACCTGCCGGTCGAACAGGTCGCGGTGCCCGCCCCCCGCCGTCAGCCCGACGACCCGGAACCGGTCGGGCTGGGCGCGGACGATGTCGAGGGCCTGCGTGCCGATGGACCCCGTGGAGCCGAGGACCACGACGTCGCGGCGCTGCGTCTCAGCGGCGGTCATGCCTCCATTGTCCACCGTCGGGCCGTCCGCGAGACTGCTCGCCATGCTCGACCGCCGCGCCCTGGTCCGCCGACCGTCGCCCCGCCTCGCTGAGGGACTCGTCACCCACATCGACCGGCAGCCCATCGACGTCGACCTGGCGATGCGCCAGTGGCAGGCGTACGTCGACGCCCTGCAGGCGGCCGGCTGGGAGACGATCGAGGTGCCGCCGATGGAGGAGTGCCCCGACGGCGTCTTCATCGAGGACGACGTGGTGATGTACGCCGACCGGGCCGTCGTCGCGCGTCCGGGGGCCGACGAGCGCAAGCCGGAGACCGCCGCCATCGCCGACCTGCTCGGGGCGCTGGGGTACGACGTCGTGTCGATCGAGGCTCCCGGCACGCTGGACGGCGGCGATGTGCTCAAGCACGACGACACGGTGTGGGTGGGCCTCGGCGGGCGGACCAACCGGTCGGGGGTGGACCAGCTCACGGCGTACCTCGAGCCGTACGGCGCCCGTGTCGTCGCCGTCCCGATCAGCCTCGTCCTCCACCTGAAGTCCGCCGTGACGGCACTGCCGGACGGGACCGTGATCGGCTACGAGCCGCTGGTCGACGACCCCGCGATCTGGCCGTCGTTCCTGGGGGTGCCCGAGGAGTCGGGGTCGCACGTCGTGCTGCTCGGGGGCGACACCGTCCTGATGAGCACGGACGCTCCCGAGAGCAAGCGGCTCTTCGAGGAGCGTGGGCTCGACGTCGTCGCGGTCGACATCAGCGAGTTCATCAAGCTCGAGGGCTGCGTCACCTGCCTGTCGGTGCGGCTCCGCCACACCCCCTGACCGATCCCGGGGAGCGGTGAGAGAGGACCGGAACGGCGCGACGAAAGCGGTCCTGGCTCACCGCTCCCCTCACCAGCCCCGGCCGGCTCGATCGTCCGCCTCAGTCGGTGAAGGCGCAGAACTCGTTGCCCGCCGGGTCGGCCAGCACGGTCCAGCCGATCCCGCCGTCACCCTTCGCACGCAGGACCGTGGCGCCGTGGGCGACGAGAGCGTCGAGGTCGCCGGTCACCACGTCGACGTGCACCCGGTTCTTCGCCGTCTTGGGCTCGGGCACGCCGGCGAAGTCGAAGGACTCCCAAGGACACTCGGGCATGCCCTCGACCCAGGAGAAGCCGTGGTCCGGGTTGTCACCCACGGTGCCGCCGAGGACCGCCGCCCACCAGACCGCCAGGTCGTGGCTCTCCTGCATCCCCTCGGCGCAGTCCCATCCCAGCTCGTAGGGCCGGAACGTCACCTGCTCGCGGGGGAACACGCAGTGCTCCTGCCCGTCGGGGTCGAGCAGCATGGTCCAGCGCGGCAGGACCTGCTCGATCGTGGCGCCGGCGTCGACGGCGCGCTGCACCGACTCGGCGTTCACGTCGATGTGGACGCGGTTCTTGACGGTCTTGGGCTCCGGGACGACGTTGAGCCAGATCTGGATGCGCCCCGACTCGTCACGCAGGTCGGCGTCGCCGTCGTCGTGCATCTCGAGGCGCCAGCCGAGCATGGTCGCCCAGTACTCCCCCGACAGCCGGGCGTCGGAGACGTCGATGCAGAGGTCCTTGTAGGTCGCGAGCGGCATGCGCGCCATCGTGCCGCATGCTGGGGACATGACCACGACCGGAACGGCCGTCACCGGCCCGCGCTCGCCCAGGGAGGTGTGGCAGCGGTACGCCGACCACCGGCTCTGGTCGACGTGGTCGCCGCAGATCCGCGAGGTCGAGCTCGACGCCGACCACCTCGCCGCGGGCGTCTCCGGCCGGGTGTACGGATGGGCCGGCACGGGCGTCGCCTTCGAGGTCGACACCTGGGACGAGGGGCGGCGTACCTGGTCGTGGACGGTGCGACCTCACCTGGTCACCCCGGCGCTGCGGCTCCCCGAGATGCACCTGGAGCACGTTGTCGAGGCCTGTGCGCAGGGGACGCGGGCGCGGCTCGCCGTGACCGGGCCGGCGGCGGTCGTGTACGGCTACGTCCTGCCCGCGCGGCTCGCCCTCCATCGACTGGTGCACTGACCACGACGGAATCCGTGGGATGCCGCCCGGGACGCGCTGGAATCCGCGCTCGCGCCGGTCGTAGGCTGCCGGCATGAGCACGACAGTCGCCGGCGGCACGGCCCTCACCCAGCAGCGCAACCTGGTCACCGCGATCCCGGGGCCGAGGTCGCAGGAGAAGCTCGTCCGCAAGCAGCAGTACGTCGCGAACGGCGTCGGCACGACACTCCCGGTCTTCATCGAGGCCGCGGGCGGCGGCGTGCTCCTCGACGCCGACGGCAACACCCTGATCGACCTCGGCTCGGGCATCGCCGTGACCACGGTCGGGAACGCCGCCCCCGGCGTCGTCAGCCGGGTGCAGGAGCAGGTGGCGGCGTTCACCCACACCTGCTTCATGATCACGCCCTACGACGGCTACGTCGACGTCGCCGTCGCCCTGTCCGAGCTGACGCCGGGCGACCACGCGAAGAAGTCGGCGCTCTTCAACTCCGGCGCCGAGGCGGTCGAGAACGCCGTCAAGATCGCCCGTGTCGCCACCGGCAAGGACGCCGTCGTGGTCTTCGACCACGCCTACCACGGCCGCACCAACCTGACGATGGCGATGACGTCCAAGAACATGCCCTACAAGAACGGCTTCGGCCCGTTCGCGGGCGAGGTCTACCGCGTCCCGATGTCCTACCCGTTCCGCGAGACCGAAGGGATCAAGGGCGCCGACGCCGCCGCCCGCGCCATCGACCAGATCGAGAAGCAGGTCGGCGCGGAGAACCTCGCGTGCCTCGTGATCGAGCCGATCCTCGGCGAGGGCGGTTTCGTGGTGCCCGCCGACGGCTTCCTGCCGGCTCTCGCCGCGTGGTGCCGCGAGAACGGCGTTCTGTTCGTGGCCGACGAGATCCAGTCCGGGTTCTGCCGCACCGGCGACTGGTTCGCCTGCGACCACGAGGGCGTCGTCCCCGACCTGATCACCACCGCGAAGGGCATCGCCGGCGGGCTCCCGCTCGCCGCGGTCACGGGCCGCGCCGAGATCATGGACGCCGTGCACGCAGGCGGCCTCGGCGGCACCTACGGCGGCAACCCGGTCGCCTGCGCGGCCGCCCTCGGGGCGATCGAGGAGATGCGCTCCCACGACCTCGCCGCCCGGGCCCGCGCGGTCGAGGCGACCATCCGTCGTCGGCTCGAGGCGATCGCCGGCGACCACCCGACGATCGGCGACATCCGCGGACGCGGGGCGATGATGGCGATCGAGCTGGTCAAGCCCGGCACCCTCGAGCCCGATGCCGCCCGGGCGGGTGCGGTCGCGGCGTACTGCCACCAGAACGGCGTCGTCGTCCTCACCTGTGGCACCTGGGGGAACGTCTTCCGCTTCCTGCCTCCCCTGTCGATCAGTGACGAGCTGCTCGAGGAGGCCTTCGACGTGGTGGCGGAGGCGTTCACCGCCACCGCCTGAGCACTCGGTAGCGTCACCCGTCGTGACGAGTCCGGTGGAGGTGCTGACCCAGCGGGTGCAGGCGGCGCTGGCCGCGGCCTTCGGCGAGGAGTACGCCGAGCGATCCGCTGATCCGGCCGAGCCAGTTCGCGGACTACCAGGCCAACGTCGCGATGTCGCTGGCCAAGCGGCTCGGCGTTCGCCGCGCGACGTGGCGGCCGCGCTGGTCGAGCACCTCGACGCTCGACGACGTCTGCGAGCCGGTCGAGGTCAGCGGGCCCGGGTTCCTCAACCTCCGGCTGCGCGACGCCTGGTGTCCGACGCGTCGGCGAGCTCGGCGCCGACCCGCGGCTCGGCGTCCCGCCCGCAGGAGCGCCAGGTCGTCGCCGATCGACTACTCCGCGCCCAACGTCGCCAAGGAGATGCACGTCGGCCACCTGCGGACGACGGTGGTCGGCGACGCGCTCGCGCGGACCCTGGAGCACCTCGGCCACGAGGTCATCCGGCAGAACCACATCGGCGACTGGGGCACGCCGTTCGGGATGCTGATCGAGCACCTGCTCGACGTCGGCGAGGACTCCGCCGAGGCCCAGCAGCTGGTCGGACCGACCCCAACGCCTTCTACCAGCCGCGCGGGCGAAGTTCGACGCCGACCCGGCCTTCGCCGACCGCGCCCGCACGCGGGTGGTCAGCGCTCCAGGCCGGCGACGCCGACACCCTGCGCCTCTGGCACGAGCTGGTCGACGCTGTCGAAGCAGTACTTCAACCGCGTCTACGCCACGCTCGGCGTGACGCTGACCGACGACGACCTGGCCGGCGAGTCGTTGTACAACGACGAGCTCGCCGACATCTGCGACGAGCTCGAGGCGGCGGGATCGCCACGGTGAGCGACGGCGCGCTGTGCGTCTTCCTCGACGGCTACACCGGCCGCGAGGGCAAGCCCGTGCCGCTGATCATCCGCAAGTCCGACGGCGGCTACGGCTACGGCACGACCGACCTCGCGACGATCCGCCACCGGGTCGAGGACCTGCACGCCGACCGGCATCCTCTACGTCATCGGCGTGACGCAGTCGCTGCACCTGAACATGGTCTTCGACACCGCTCGCAAGGCCGGCTGGCTGCCCGACGACGTCGAGGTCGGTGCACGTCCAGATCGGCAACGTGCTCGGCGACGACCGCAAGATGCTCAAGCACCCGTTCGGGCGCCCCGCTGAAGCTCATGGCGCTGCTCGACGAGGCCGTCGCGACGGCCGCGCGGTGGTCGACGAGGCACGCCCCGACCGGCCCGAGGAGCTGCGGGCCGAGATCGCGCCGCAGTCGGCATCGGCGCCGTGAAGTACGCCGACCTCGTCGGTCGCCCACGACAGCGAGTACGTCTTCGACCTCGACCGGATGGTCGCGCTGACCGGGAACACCGGCCCCTACCTCCAGTACGCCGCAGCCCGCGTCCGCTCGATCCTCCGCTCGCGCCGGTGACGTCGTGACCCGGGCCGGTCGTCGTCGCCGAGCCGGCCGAGCACGACCTGACCCTGGCCCTGCTCGGCTTCGGCGACGTCGTCGACGAGATCGGCGACGCCGCTCGAGCCCCACCGGCTCTGCGGCTACCTCTTCGAGCCCGCCCAGGCCTTCTCGGCTTCTACGAGAACTGCCCGGTGCTCAAGGGCGTCGACGACGCCACCCGCGCCTCGCGGCTGACCCTGTGCCGGACGACCCTCGACGTCCTGGTCACCGGGCTGGACCTGCTCGGCATCTCCTCCCCCGACCGGATGTAGCTGCTCGAGCCTCGGGTCGTCGGGTAGTCCGCTGACGTTTCGGCCCCTCGTCGCTGCGATGAGGGACCGAAACGTCACGGACTACCCCCGCACTTGAGCGCCGTGTAATGATGTAATCATGATTACCGACGAAGCGCTGGAGCGGGTGCGCGGCTGGTTCACCGGCCGACTCCCGGAGGACTGGCAGACCTCCCCCGCCGACATCAGCGTCGACCGCGACGAGATCGTGGTCACCCTCCACCTGCCCGACGTCGAGAACGGCGAGTCCGAGACCGAGACCGCGGAGGCCCGGGCCGGCCGCGCCAGCGCCTTCCGCGAGGACACCCGCGAGCAGCGCATGTCCATCGCGCGCGAGGCACAGCACCGCTACGAGCGCACCGTGAGCTGGGGCGTCAGCATCGGCGACCACCAGCAGCTCTACACGCACCTGGCGGCCCCGACCATGACCCGGCTGCGCCAGCCGCAGCGCCAGGTGCTCGACACCCTGGTCGACGCGGGTGTGGCCCGGTCCCGCGCCGACGCGCTCGCCTGGTGCGTGCGGCTGGTCGGCCAGCACGAGGACGACTGGCTCAGCGAGCTCCGCGAGGCGATGAGCAAGGTGGCCGAGGTCCGCACCCAGGGCCCGCAGGCCTGACCGGTCGGCGGCCTCGTCGGCCCGTGTCACCGACCGTTCCCCGGCGACACGCCGTAGCAGCGGCAGGCGTGTCTCCCGGGAACGGTCGGTGACACGCGGCCGGTGAAGGAATGGCGAGCCGGCCGGGCGACGTTCAACCCGCGTGACCTCTCCCGCCCTCTCCGTCCTCGACCTGGTCCCGGTGCGCCACGGGCAGTCCACGGGCCAAGCCCTGACCGCGACGCGTTCGCTGGCGCGGGTGGCCGACGAGCTCGGCTACCGCCGGTACTGGCTCGCCGAGCACCACAACATGCCGGCCGTGGCCGCCACCAACCCGCCGGTGCTGATCGCCCTGGTCGCGGCGGCGACGGAGCGGATCCGGGTCGGGTCGGGCGGCGTCATGCTCCCCAACCACGCACCCCTCGTCGTCGCGGAGCAGTTCGCGCTCCTGGAGGCGGCGTACCCCGGCCGCATCGACCTCGGCATCGGCCGCGCGCCCGGCACCGACCCGCTGACCAGCGTCGCGCTCCGGCACGGCGCCGGTGGCGTGAGTGACGACGCGGTCGAGCACTTCCCGCAGTACGTCGACGACATCGTCGCGATGATGTCGCCCGACGGGGTCGCGATGCAGGTGATGGGCCGCGTCCAGGCGCTCCGGGCGACACCGCATGCGGAGTCGTCGGCGGACCTGTGGTTGCTCGGCTCCTCCGACTACTCGGCGCGGTTGGCCGCCGAGCGCGGGCTGCCCTACGTCTTCGCCCACCACTTCTCCGGCCGCGGCACGGCCGAGGCGCTCGAGCTCTACCGCTCCGGCTACCAGCCGTCCGAGCGCTACCCCGAGCCGCGCACCTTCCTCACCGTCAACGCCGTCGTCGCGGAGACCCAGGAAGAGGCCGACCGGCGGGCGCTGCCGAACCTGCTGACCATGGTCGCCCTCCGCACCGGCCAGCCGCTCACGGCGCAGCCGACGATCGAGGACGCGGAGTCGCGCGGCCTCCCCGACGAGCACCGCGCGCTCGCCGACCAGATGACCGGACGCTGGATCATCGGGACGCCGGAGGAGGCCGCGAAGCAGGTCGCCGAGCTCGCCGCGACGTACGCCGTCGACGAGGTGATGCTGCACCCGATCGCGGGCGCCTACGCCGACACCCCGGGCGACCGGTCGCCCCATCGCGAGGAGACGCTGCGCCTGCTCGCCGGAGCGCTGGGCGAGGGCTGACCGAACCAGAGCGCCTCCCGGTGCGTCGGACCTGCTGAAGAGCCCAGCTGCCGACCTTGGAGAGACCCATGCCGCGTCGTACCACCCTGTTCCTGGCCATGGCCGGGGCGGCGCTCGTCGCCGTGCCCCTCCAGGTCAGCGCCGCCTCGGGCGAGGACCACCCGACCGCGCCCCCGACGCACGTGAACTCCTGCTGGAGCACCGACAACGGAGCACCTGTGCTGGACTCGTTCAGCACGACCACTCAGTCGGTCGACGTCACGGACGGCCCGGCGACGATCGGCATCACCGTGCACGCGCACGACGTGGGCGGCCCCGGCCCGGCACACCCGCTCGGCACTCGTCTCCAGCTCCAGGTCTACGAGCCGGACGCCCTCGACCCGAACAACACGGACGTCGCGAAGATCGCCCTGGCCAGGACACAGCAAGGGACGTGGACCGGTTCCTGGACGGTCCCGCAGAACGCGCCGGCAGCTCCGATCCGGTTCAACTGGTTGCTCCTGAAGCCGTCCGAGGGGCCGGTCACGAGCCTGCCGTACGACGAGCTCGGACCGGACGCCACGATCCAGGTCACGTCCGCGCACCCGGGCACCACCGCCGCGGCCTCGGCCGAGCCGGCGACGGCGGGCCCGGCGTCGACCCTGAGGGTGCGCGGTTCCCACCCGGACCACCGCAAGCCTCGCGTCCACCTGAGCCTCTCGACCCATCGGCTGCGGCTGCACCCCGGCGGCTATCTGACCGTGCGGGTGCACGCGTCCGACTCCGGATCCGGCGTCGACGCGATCTCGCTCGCCGGCCTCGGCGTGCCCACGCCCGGCATGTTCGTACCCCACGCGCGGGTGCACCCGTTCCACCGCATCTCCGGCACGCGCCATCGCGGGATCTGGGTCTCTCGCATCCACGTGCGCTGCCTGTCCACGCCGCGCACGAGCCGCCTTCGGGTCATCGTCCGCGATCGCGCGGGGAACGAGACCTCGACGCCACGCCAAGCGGTGCGGATCACCGGACCCGACCGGGTCGCCCCGCTCGGCGACGACCTCAGCGGCGGCGGCACCGGCCGTGCCACCGTCAGGTTCTCGGAGCCGGTGCGGGGCATCTCGACCACCAGCGTCGTCGTGTCGGAGCACGGCCGCACGCCCGCCATCGCCGGGACGTGGTCGGTCTCGCCGGGTCGGTACGTCACCTCGGCCACCTTCACCGCGACCGACCCGGACGCCCAGATCGGGCACATGGACTTCGCGCCGGACGGGCACCTCGACGTGCTCGACCGGGCCGGCAACCCGCTGCTCGTCGAGTCCGACGCCGACTGACGGTCAGTGCGCGCCGGCCGCGCCCGAGGAGACGTCGCCGGATAGACGCTGGGCGAGGTAGATCGGGATCGCCGACAACAGCACCAGCACGGCCGCGACGACGTTCACCACCGGCGCCTGGTTGGGCCGGAACAGGTTCTGGAAGATCCAGATCGGCAGGGTCTGCTCCTGCGGGCCGGCGGTGAAGGTGGTCACCACGATCTCGTCGAAGGACAGCCCGAAGGCGAGCAGCGCACCGGCCAGCAGCGCCGAGCGCAGCATCGGGAAGGTCACCAGCCGGAACGTCGTGAACGGGCCCGCCCCGAGGTCGGCCGACGCCTGCTCGAGCGACGGGCCGAGCCGCTGGATCCGCGCCTGGACGTTGTTGAAGACCGTGACGATGCAGAACGTCGCGTGCGCCACCACGATCGTCAGGAAGCCGAGCTGGACCCCGAGCATCGTGCGGAAGGCGTTGTTGAGGGCGATGCCGGTCACGATGCCGGGCAGGGCGATCGGCAGGATGATCAACAACGACACGACGTTGCGGCCGAAGAACCGGGTACGCCGCAGCGCGAGGGCCGCGAGGGTCCCGAGCACGAGGGCGATCGCCGTCGCGAGGAGGCCGACCTCGATGCTCACCAGGAGCGCCTTCCGGGCGCCGCTGCTGTGGGCGGCGACGTTCCACCAGTGGAAGGTCAGGCCGCTGGGCGGCCAGGTGAACGTGCGGTCGACGTTGAACGAGTTGACCATCACCAGGGCCAGCGGCACGTAGACCACCAGCAGCACGAGCCCGGTCAGCACCCGGAGCACGGCCTTGAGGCGTCCGTCGATGATCACAAGTTCTCCAGGGCGCCGGTGCGCCGCACGGCCGCGAGGTAGACCAGCATCACCACGACCGGAACGGTCGCGAACGCCGCGGCGAACGGCAGGTTGTTGGCCGAGCCGACGTTGGCGTAGACGACCGTGCCGATCAGCTGTCCGGCGCCGCCCACGATCGTGACCGCGATGTAGTCGCCCAGCGACAGCGAGAAGGTGAAGATCGACCCCGCCACGACCGCGGGGAACGCCATCGGCAGGACGACCCGCCGGATCGTGGTCCACGACCCGGCCCCCAGGTCACCGCTCGCCTCGAAGAGCGAGTTCGGCACGCGCTCGAGACCGGCGTAGATCGGCAGGATCATGTAGGGCAGCCACAGGTAGGCCAGGGTGATCGTGGTCGCGGCGAGGCCGTAGCCCGGCGAGTGGATGCCGACGGGCTTGCCGAGCCAGTCGATGAGGCCGCCCTCGGAGAACATGCCGCGCCAGGCGTAGGCCTTGACCAGGTACGACGCCCACAGCGGCATCAGCACCGCGATCACCAGCAGCCGCCGCACCCGGGGTGAGGCGACCTTGGCCATGTAGAGCGCGATCGGGAACGCGAGCAGCGCGTCGATCACCGTGACCAGGGCGGCGATCCCGATCGTGCGCAGCGCGATGGTGCGGTAGACCGGGATGTCCCACAGCTGCCGGTAGTTGTCGAACGACCACACCCGCACGATCTGGCCGGTGAAGTCGTCCTGCCCCCAGAGCGAGGTGACGAAGAGCGCCGCGAGCGCGGCCAGGTAGGCCACGCCCAGCCACAGCATCGGCGGCAGGAGCAGCAGTCCGGTGCGTAGCCCCTCGGAGCGGGCGAGCAGGGACCCCCGCGCGGGCTCGGGAGCCCGCGCGGGAGCCGTGTCGGCGGTCGGTGTCGACAAGCGCTAGCCCTTGATCTCGGTCCAGGCCTGGGTCCAGTCGCCGTAGTCGGTGCACGTCGTGTCGGTGCGACCGTCCAGGCACTGCGAGATGGGCGTCGTCCAGTACCAGAGCTTGTCGGAGAACGCCTTGTCGGTGACGTGGTAGGCCTTGCAGAACGCGGCTCCCGTGATCGCGCACGCCTTCCCGTTGGCCGGTGCCTCGCCGAAGTACTGCGCGACCTCCGACTGCGGCTTCGGCTCGGTGATGTAGGACATCCAGGCGTAGGCGCAGTTGGGGTGCTGGGACTTCGCGCTGATCATCCAGGTGTCGGACCAGCCGGTGGAGCCCTCGCTCGGCAGGATCGCCTTCACCGGCGCCTTCTCGCCGGCCGCGACCTGCTCGATCACCTTCCAGGTCGTGCCGATCACCGAGTCACCGGTCTTGAAGGCCTGGACCTCCTTGAGGTAGTCCGACCAGTACTCCGAGATGTTCTGCCGCTGGCCCTTGAGCAGCGACACGGCGGCGTCCAGCTGCTTCTGGTCCAGCGCGTAGGGGTCCTTGATCCCGAGGTCGGGCTGGGTCTTCATCAGGTAGAGCGCCGCGTCGGCGATGTAGATCGGCGAGTCGTAGGCCGTCACCTTGCCCTTGTACTTCCCCGCGTCGGTGAAGACGGCTCCCCAGCTGGTCGGCGCGGGCTTCACGTCGTCGGTCCGGTACATCAGCAGGTTGGCGCCCCAGCCGTGCGGCACGCCGTACATCTGGCCGTTGACGCTGTTCCACGCGCGGTCCTTCAGGAACGGCTCGATGTCGCCGTAGTCCTTGATCAGGGAGGTGTTCACCGGAGCCGCGTCGCCGGAGGCGATCAGCCGGAGCGACGCGTCGCCGGAGGCCGAGACGACGTCGTAGTCGCCGGTCTTCATCAGGCTGACGGCCTCGTCGGAGGTGGCGAAGTACTTCACGTTCGCCTGGCAGCCGGTCTGCTTCTCGAACGGCGTCACCCAGTCGACCTGGGGGTCGTTGGACCCGTCCTCGGCGTAGCCCGGCCAGGCCAGGATGTTGACCTTGCCCTCCGTCTTGCCCATCGACTGCTGCATCGGGACGTCGGGCGGCGTGAACCCCTTGCTGCCGGGCGTCGCTGTCGTGCCGGAGCCCGACGACGAGCCGCAACCGGCCACGAGGGCCAACGCGGCGACGCCGAGCAGGGCGCCCAGGGGCCGGATCTTCTTGCGGGTGATGGTCATGCTGTCTCCTCGGTTTCCTCGGTCCCTCCCGAGAGAGCGATCAGTGAGTCGCGGTGGAGCACCACCGCGACGGGCCGGTCCGACGCCTCGAGCGGCGGCTCGGAGGCCCCGGCACGGGAGCCGGAGTTCGGCCGCGACACGGTCAGCCGCGGGCCGGCGTCGAGCTCGACGATGGCGTGCGTGATCGGGCCGAGGTACACGACCTCGCGCACCCGACCGGGGAGTGCCACCTCTCCGGACTCGACCGACGTGCCGGGTGGCGCGACCCGCAGCCGCTCCGGGCGTACGGCGTACTCCCCCGGCGTGCCCAGCAGCTGACGCGCCGCGTCGCCACCGATCCGGTTGGAGGTGCCGACGAAGCCGGCGACGAACGAGCTGGCGGGGTGCTCGTACAGCTCCACCGGGGTGGCGACCTGCTCGACGCGCCCCTCGCGGAAGACCGCGACGCGGTCGCTCATCGAGAGCGCCTCCTCCTGGTCGTGGGTGACGAAGACGAAGGTGATGCCGACGTCGCGCTGGATCTGCTTGAGCTCGAGCTGCATCTCGCGGCGCAGCTTGAGGTCGAGCGCGCCCAGCGGCTCGTCGAGCAGGAGGACCTTCGGTCGGTTGACCAGGGCACGGGCCAGGGCGACCCGCTGGCGCTGGCCGCCCGAGAGCTGGGTCGGCCGCCGCTTCGCGTAGCCCTCGAGACGAACGGCGGCCAGCGCCTCCTCGGCCCGGGTACGGCGTTCCTTGCGGTCCACCTTCTTCACCCGGAGGCCGTACTCGACGTTCGCGAGCACGTCCATGTGGGGAAAGATCGCGTAGTCCTGGAAGACCGTGTTCACGTCGCGTCGATGGGGCGGCAGTGCCGTCACGTCCTGGTCACCGAGGACCACCGAGCCGCTCGTCGGGCGCTCGAAGCCGGCCACCATCCGGAGCACCGTTGTCTTGCCCGAGCCCGAGGGCCCGAGCATCGAGAAGAACTCGCCGTCGGCGATCTCGAGGTCGAGGTCGTCGACGGCGCGCACGTCCCCGAAGTGCTTGCTGAGCCCACGGACGGTGACGGCGGCCATGTCAGACGCTCATCTCCCGCCGGCCCCAGGGCGAGCCGTACTCGGTGAGCAGGTCCAGGAACGGGACGGCGTCGAACGCCTCCGGCCCCAGGACGCCTGCTCCCGACCAGGTGCCGCGCGCCAGGAGCTCGAGGGCGACCACGGGGTTGATCGCGGTCTGCCAGACCACGCACTGGTGGCCGTACTCGCGCATCGTCCACTCGTTGTCGACCACGTGGTAGTAGTACGTCGACCGCGGCTCGCCGTCCTTTCCTCGTCCGGTCACCCAGAGACCGGCGCAGGTCTTGCCCTTCATCCGCGGCCCGACGGTGGCCGGGTCGGGCAGCACGGCGGCGACCACGTCGCGCGGGCTGACCTCGACGCCCTTGACCCGGACCTTCTCGGTGCGGTCGAGCCCGAGCGTGTGGAGCACCTTGAGGATCGTGATGAACTCGTCGCCCAGGCCGTACTTGAACGTCGCCCGCTTGCAGTCGACCCAGCGCGGCATCAGGAGCACCTCCTCGTGCTCGACGTTCACGCACTCGACCGGCCCGATGCCCTCGGGGAAGTCGAAGACCTCGGGCTCGCTGAACGGCGCGGTGGTGTGCCACTCACCGTCCTGCCAGATGACCGGCGGGTTGAGGCACTCCTCGATCGTGGTCCACATCGAGAACGACGGAGCGAAGACCTCGTTGCCGTCGTCGTCGGTGACCACGAGGTTCGCCCCGTCGCGGGTGCCCAGCTCGTCGATCTCGGAGAAGTCGTGGTCGGCGGCGTACCGGGCGAAGACGTCGGAGAGCCCGGGCTCCACGCCGATCCCGACCAGCGCCAGCCGGCCGGCGCCCTCCCACTCGGACGCCACGGCGAACTGCTCGTCGCCCAGCTTCACGCCGGTCTTCTCGTACGGCGTCTCCGGGTGCGGGTGGGACAGGGACATCGCCATGTCGAGGTAGTCGGCGCCCGCCGCGAACGCACCCTGAAAGATCGACATGTTGAACACGGGGTCCACCGCGTTCATCACGTGGGTGATGCCGTGCTCCTGGCACAGCGCGGTCACCGACGCCGCGTCGGACGCGTCGACCTGGGCCGCGACGTACCGAGCGTCGACTGCGGCGGAACGCTCGGCGCGCGCCGCGTCGTAGTCGGCGATCACGATCGTCTCGAAGAAGTCGCGCCGGGCGGCGATGGCGGTGAACGCTCCGCCGACGCCTCCGGCTCCGATGAGCAGGATCCTCATGGTCTCAGGTTGCCTTTCGTCTCACGGTGTCTCGACGCGCGGTCCACGACCTCGTTCCTCGGTCGTGCCGCTTGCTCGACCCTCCTTCGCCCACGCGTTCCGCTCGTTCCTCGCGGCCCGCTGCTCAGTCGCCGATGTAGCTCATCACGTGCTTGATGCGCGTGTAGTCCTCGAGGCCGTACATCGACAGGTCCTTGCCGTAGCCCGAGTGCTTGAACCCGCCGTGCGGCATCTCGGAGATGAAAGGGATGTGGGTGTTGATCCACACGACGCCGAAGTCCAGGCGCTTCGACATCCGCATCGCGCGACCGTGGTCGCGGGTCCAGACGCTGGAGGCCAGTCCGTACTCCACGCCGTTCGCCCACCGCAGCGCCTCGGCCTCGTCGCCGAACTTCTGGACGGTGATCACCGGGCCGAAGATCTCGTTCTGGATCTGCTCGTCGTCCTGCTGGAGACCGGCGAGCACGGTCGGCTCGTAGAAGTAGCCGACGCTCCCCTGCCGGTGACCGCCGGCCGCGAGCGTCGCGTGGTCGGGCAGCCGGTCGACCATGCCCGAGACCCGGTCCAGCTGGGTCTCGTTGTTGAGGGCGCCGTAGAGCACGTCCTCGTCGTCGGGCAGCCCCGTCCTCGTGTTCCTCGCCTGCTCGGTGAGGGCAGCGACGAAGTCGTCGTGGACGCCAGGCCCGGCGAGCACGCGGGTGGCCGCGGTGCAGTCCTGGCCGGCGTTGAAGTAGCCGGCCATCGCGATCCCCTCGGCCGCCTTCTCGATGTCGGCGTCGTCGAAGACGATCACCGGAGCCTTGCCGCCGAGCTCGAGGTGGACCCGCTTGAGGTCCTTCGCCGCGGAGCCCGCCACCTCCATGCCGGCCCGGACCGACCCGGTGATCGCCACCATCTGCGGGGTCTTGTGCTCGACCAGCGCGCGCCCCGTGTCCCGGTCGCCGCACACGACGTTGAGCACGCCGGGCGGCAGGAACTCCTGGCAGATCTCGGCCAGCAGGGTCGAGCTCGCCGGCGTGGTGTCGCTGGGCTTGAGGACGATCGTGTTGCCGCCGGCCAGGGCCGGGGCGATCTTCCAGATCATCATCATCAGGGGGTAGTTCCACGGCGTGACCTGCCCGACCACACCGATGGGTTCACGGCGGACCCACGACGTGTGGTCGGCCATGTACTCGCCGGCCGACCGGCCCTCGAGGATCCGGGCGGCACCGGCGAAGAACTTGAAGTGGTCGGACGCGTAGGGCATCTCCTCGGACATCGTGAGCCCGAGGGGCTTGCCGGTGTCCTGGCACTCGACGGCGTTGATCTCCTCGATCCGGCCCTCGATCGCCTGCGCGATCCCGAGCAGGGCGTTGCCCCGGTCCTGCGGCGTGCTCTGGCCCCAGGTCTCGAACGCCGCGTCGGCGGCGGCGTAGGCCCGGTCGACGTCCTCGGCGCGCGAGAGCGGGGCCTGGGCGTAGACCCCGCCGGTCGTGGGGTCGACGATGTCGTAGGTCTCCCCCGAGGCGCTGTCGACGAGCTCGCCGTTGATCACGTTCCTGAACGTCTGGTCCGCCATGGGGCGGAGCCTAACCAAGCCCGATGCGGATTCGACAGTGCCAAGGGACCCGCTCGACGGATTTCGTCACGACGGTGGGTCCAGGCGGAGCATCCTGCCGCTCGTCAGGCCCGGTAGACCGCTGTTCCGCCCACCCAGGTCGACGTCACGCGGGTCGCGCCGATCTCGTCGGGGGGGCCCGCGAAGGGGTCGCGGTCGAGGACCGCGAGGTCGGCGGCGTGGCCCGCGGCCAGGACGCCGGCGCCGTCGGCGCGGTCGCGGCCGTTCACCCACGCCGAGCCCGAGGTGTACGCCGCGAACGCGGTCGTCGGGTCGATCGCCTGCTCCGGGAGGAACGGCTCGCGCGGGTCGTCGTACGCCGTGCGGGTGACCGCCGTGTGGATCGCCGCGATCGGGTCCGGGGAGGTGACCGGCCAGTCGCTGCCCATCACGAGCCGGGCGCCGGCCCGCTCGAGGCCGCGGAACGGGTACTGCCAGGTCGCCCGCTCGTCCCCGAGGAACGGGATGGTGAGCTCGTCCATCTGCGGCTCGTGACAGGCCCAGAGGGGCTGCGCGTTGGCCGCGACCTCGAGCTCGGCGAACCGGCTCAGGTCGTCGGGGTGGATCACCTGGATGTGCGCGATGTGGTGCCGCAGGCCGCTGTGCCCGGCGGCACGCGCCGCCGCGAACGCGTCGAGCGCCTCCCGCGTCCCGCGGTCACCGATCGCGTGCACGTGCACCTGGAAGCCCTCGGCGGAGAGCGCGACCACGACCTCGGCGAGCTCCGCCGCCTCGACGAACGAGTGGCCCGCGTTGTCCGTCGGGTGGCCGTGCCCGTCGAGGTAGGGCGAGAGCAGCGCGGCCGTGAAGTTCTCGCAGACACCGTCCTGCATGATCTTGATGCTGGTGGCACGGAAGCGACCACCTGTCTGCGCACGACGTCGCTCCACCAGGTCGGGGATCTGCGCCAGCCCCAGCTCCCGGTCCCACCAGAGCGCCCCGACCACGTCGGCCACCAGGTCGCCGTTCGCGACCGCGTCGAGGTACGTCGACCCGGTGTCGGCCATCCCGGCGTACGCCCCGACGATCGCGTCCTGCCACGCGGTCACACCGAGCGAGAACAAGTACTGCTGCCCCTCGACCAGCCCCGCGGCGTAGACGTCCGGAGGGGTGTCGGGCTGCAACGCCGCGACGAGGTCCATCGCGCCCTCGTGGAGGGTGCCCTGGGGACTGCCGTCGGGGAGTCGCTCGATCCGGCCGTCGGCCGGGTCGGGCGTCTCCGCGGTGATGCCGGCCAGCTCGAGCGCGCGCGAGTTCACCCACGCGCCGTGGTGGTCGCGGTTGGGCAGGAACACCGGACGGTCGGGGACCACGGCGTCGAGGTCGGCCGCCGACGGCGTGCCCCCCGGGAACGCCGCCATCGCCCAGCCGCCGCCCAGGACCCACGGACCGTCGTGCCCGTCGGCGTAGGCGCGCACCAGGGCGACGTACTCCTCGCGGGTGCTGCCCTCGGTCAGGTCGCACTGCATCCGCTCCATGCCGCCCTGGATCGGGTGGCAGTGGGCATCGGTGAACCCCGGCGAGACCAGGCCGCCGGCCAGGTCGACGACCTCGTGGTCTCGTCGGTCGACCGTGTCGAGACCGTCGGGTGAGAGCACGGACACGACGTTCCCGTCGTCGACGAGCAGCCCGTGGCCGGCCAGGTGTCGGTGGCCGTCGAAGACCGAGCCGCCGGTGAACAGCGTCGCCATCAGCGTCCTTCCAGAAGAGGGCCCGCCGGGTCGTGGGAGATGCCCACCTTCCGCACGGCCAGGCCGGACATCGCCTCGAGGCAGACCCGGTTGGCGAGGTACGCCGTGATCTCGGCGTGGTCGTACGGCGGCGACACCTCGACCACGTCGATGCCGGCGACCGGCAGCTCGAGGCAGATCCGGCGCACGGCGTCGAGCAGCTCGCGCGACGACAGCCCGCCGGGCTCCGGGGTGCCGGTGCCGGGTGCGTGGCCGGGGTCGCACACGTCGATGTCGACCGAGAGGAAGACCGCGTCGCAGTCGTCCATCGCGATCTCGAACGCCTCGTCGAGGCACGCGGAGAAGCCGCGCTTGCCGATCTCGGTCATCTCGTAGGAGCGCATCCCCTGGTCGGCCATCCACTTCATCGTCTCGGGTCCCGGCCAGTAGCCACGCAGCCCCATCTGCAGGAACCGGTCACCCCGGAGGGCGCCCGACTCGATCAGGCGACGCATCGGCTGGCCGTGCCCGTACAGCGAGCCGAACTCGATGTCGCCGGTGTCGGCGTGGGCATCGAAGTGGATCATCGAGACCTTGCCCATGCCGAGGTGCCGGGCGACGCCGGTGGCGTCGGCCAGCGTGACCGAGTGGTCGCCCCCGAGCACGAGGGGGATCGAGCCGGCCGAGGCGACGGCGTACACCGCGTCCTCGAGCGCGTGCAGCGCCCGCTCGACCTCGCCGGGCGGCATCTCGACGTCGCCCATGTCGACCACGGCCAGGTCCTGCAGCGCGTCGACCCGGAGGGCGAGGTGGGGTCGTGACCCGTCCTGGGGCAGGTAGTCGGTCTGCCGGATCGCCGTCGGGCCGAAGCGCGTGCCGGGCCGGTGCGACGTGCCGCCGTCGAACGGCGCGCCGACGACGACCACGTCGGCCGCGGCGAGCGCGGCGGGGTCGTCCACGTCCACCGCCGGGACGCCGAGGAAGGTGATGTCGGGACCGAACTGGGCGCCGTACCGGGTCATGGACTCTTCCTACCAGCCACGTCTAGGTCCCGCCTACCTTCGGATTCAGTGACGATTCGCGGCTCCGACCTACGGATTCGCTTGCGGGCGTTGCGAGGGCGCATCATGATGGGGCCACCCCACCAGACGCGAGGAATCGATATCCATGCCCGGCGAGATCGCCTACGACAACGCACGTCTCCAGCAGTCGGCCCGTGACCACCTCTGGATGCATTTCACTCGCCACTCGACGTACGACTCGGCCGACGTGCCGATCATCGTGCGGGGTGAGGGTGCCTACATCTACGACGTCAACGGCAAGCGCTACCTCGACGCCCTCGCCGGGTTGTTCGTCAGCCAGCTGGGCCACGGGCGCACCGAGCTGGCCGAGGCCGCCGCGAGGCAGTCCGAGCAGCTGGCGTTCATGCCGCTGTGGTCCTACGCCCACCCGAACGCCATCGAGCTGGCGGCGCGCGTCGCCGGCTACGCGCCGGGCGACCTCAACCGCGTCTTCTTCACCACCGGTGGCGGCGAGGCCGTCGAGACCGCGTGGAAGCTGGCCAAGAACTACTTCAAGGTCACCGGCAAGCCGCACAAGCACAAGGTGATCAGCCGGGCCATCGCCTACCACGGCACGCCGCAGGGCGCCCTGTCGATCACCGGCATCCCGATGATGAAGGCGCCGTTCGAGCCGCTGGTGCCGTCGACGTTCCGAGTTCCGAACACCAACTACTACCGCGCGCCGTACTTCGAGGACGACGAGAAGGCGTTCGGCCTCTGGGCGGCCAACGAGATCGCGGTCGCGATCGAGAACGAGGGCCCGGACACGGTGGCCGCCGTGTTCCTGGAGCCGGTGCAGAACTCCGGCGGCTGCTTCCCGCCGCCGCCCGGATACTTCGACCGGGTCCGCGAGATCTGCGACGAGTACGACGTCCTGCTGGTGTCCGACGAGGTGATCTGCGCGTTCGGGCGGCTGGGCCACATGTTCGGTGCGGAGCGCTACGGCTACCAGCCCGACATGATCACCTGCGCCAAGGGCATCACCTCCGGCTACGCGCCGCTCGGCGCGATGATCGCCAGCGACCGGCTGATGGAGCCGTTCCTCAAGGGCACCGAGACGTTCCTGCACGGCTACACGTTCGGTGGCCACCCGGTCTCGACCGCGGTCGCGATGGCGAACCTCGACATCTTCGAGAAGGAGAAGATCAACGAGCACGTCCGCGAGAACGAGCCGGGCTTCCGCGAGACCCTGGAGAAGCTGAAGGACCTGCCGATCGTCGGCGACGTCCGCGGCGACGGCTACTTCTACGGCATCGAGCTGGTGAAGGACAAGGGCACCAAGGAGACCTTCAACGAGGAGGAGTCCGAGAAGCTCCTGCGCGGCTTCCTCTCCAAGGCCCTCTACGACGCCGGCCTCTACTGCCGCGCCGACGACCGCGGTGACCCGGTCGTCCAGCTCGCTCCCCCGCTGATCTGCGACCAGGAGCACTTCGACGAGATCGAGCAGATCCTGCGCGACGTCCTGACCAAGGCCGGCACCCTCCTGTAGGAACGGCCTCCGTCGCTGGTCGAGGAGGTCGCCCCGCGACCGTCACGAGTCCCGGCGACCCGACCGTTCGCTCAGGCCAGGGCGCGGCGCCGGGCGCGCGACCGCAGCTCGCCACCGACCACGATCGCGACGGACACCAGCAGCATCACGGTGCCGACGACGTTGATCTGCATCGGGATGGTCTTGCGCGAGACACCCCAGACGTACATCGGGAACGTGTTCCGGTTGCCGGCGTTCAGGTTGGTGATGATGAAGTCGTCGAACGACAGCGAGAAGCTCAGCATGGCGGCCGCGGCGATGCCGGGCAGCACCAGCGGGAAGGTCACCCGCCAGAACGTCTGCGCGGGCGTGGCATAGAGGTCCGCCGCCGCCTGTTCGAGGGTGTCGTTGAGACCCGCGAGCCGTGACCGCACGGTGACCACCACGAACGACAGGCAGAACATGATGTGCGCGATCAGGATCGTCCAGAAGCCCAGCTGACCGGCGAAGCCCATCGCCACGAACAACGCCAGCAGCGAGGAGCCCATCACGATCTCCGGGGCCGCCATCGGCAGGAAGATCAAGATGTTGGTGGTCGAGCGTCCGACGAAGTCGTGACGCACCAGGGCGAACGCCGCCAGGGTGCCGAGGATCGTGGCACCCAACGTCGCCAGCAGTCCGATCTCGACGCTGAGCTTGAGCGCGCTGCACATGCTCGGGTCGTTGCACGGGTGGAGCCAGTTGTCGAGCGTGAAGGTGTTGAACTTGTAGATCTTCGACTGCTCGCTGGGCAGCTTGTTGAAGCTCATCAGGACCACGATGAAGATCGGCACGAACGTGTAGACCAGGACCAGGATGCCCAGGATCAGCACGATCCGGTTGCGCAGCCACCGCATCACAGCAGGTCCTCCGTCCCCGCGCGCTTCACGTAGAACAGGACCATCGCCACGATCAGCACCATCAGCATCACCGAGAGGGCGCCAGCCGCCGGATAGTCGTTGGCCTGGGTGAACAGGCTCTGGATGGTGTTGCCGATCATCCGGGTCTTGGTGCTGCCGAGCAGCTGGTCGTTGATGTAGTCACCGACGGCGGGGATGAACGTCAGCAGGGTCCCGGAGATGACGCCCGGCAGCGACAGCGGCCAGGTGACCTTCCAGAAGCCGACCATCGGGTTGGCGTAGAGGTCGTTGGACGCCTCGATCAGCCGGTAGTCGATCTTGTCGATGCTGGCGAACAGCGGCAGCACCATGAAGGGCAGGAAGTTGTAGGTCAGCCCCATGATCACCGCGAACGGCGTGTAGAGCAGGTGGCCGCTCGGGCCGAGGATGTGCACGAACTGCAGGGTGTTCACGACCCAGCCGTCGTCGGCCAGGATCAGCTTCCAGGACAGGGTGCGGACCAGGAAGCTGGTGAAGAACGGCGCGATCACCAGCACCAGCATCAGGTTCTTGAACGGCCCGGACTTGAAGGCGATGGCGTACGCCAGCACGTAGCCGATGATCAGGCAGAGCAGCGTGGCGATCCCGCCGTAGATCAGCGACCGGACCAGCTGCGGCCAGTAGTCCTTGAGCGCGTCGCTGTAGTTGCTCCACTGGTAGACCATGTTGTACCCGCGGAAGTCCGAGCCGCCCTTGTTGAACAGGCTCGTCGCGATCAGCGAGTAGAACGGGACCAGGAAGAACAGCGCCAGCCACACGATCGCGGGCGCCAGCAGGATGTAGCCGGCGTAGCCCTTGCGGCGCACGGTCTCACTCATGCGCGGCGCTCACGCGTCTTCCAGGTGCGAGCCCGCCGACGCGTCCTGCTCGTGGTCGAGGAGGAACGCGTACTCCGGGCGCCACGACAGCTCGACCTTGTCGCCGACCCGGAAGATCCGGCGGCGACCGGTGTTCTGCTCGAACACCTGCAGCTCCTGGCCCCAGGGCATCTTCACGAGGTACTGGGTGCTCACCCCCACGAAGCTGACGTCGGTGACGACGCCTCCGGGGATCGTGTTGCCCGGCGCGTCCAGCGCCTCGCCCTCGTCACCGATCAGCACCTTCTCGGGACGGATCCCGACCCAGCCCTTGCCGGACGACGTGTGGGACCGGGCCTTCGGCACCGACACCGTGATCCCGTGCATGTCGACGGTCGTCATGTCGCCGTCCGCGGAACCGATGGTCCCCTCGATCAGGTTGGACTGGCCCAGGAAGTTCGCCACGAACGTCGTCCGCGGGTTCTCGTAGAGCTCGTCGGGAGCGCCCATCTGCTCGATGATGCCGGCGTTCATCACCGCGATGGTGTCGGCCATCGTCATGGCCTCCTCCTGGTCGTGGGTGACGTGGATGAACGTGATGCCGACCTCGGTCTGGATGCGCTTCAGCTCGATCTGCATCTGCCGCCGGAGCTTGAGGTCGAGAGCGCCCAGCGGCTCGTCGAGGAGCAGGACCTCGGGCTTGTTGATCAGCGCGCGGGCGAGAGCGACCCGCTGCTGCTGACCACCGGAGAGCTGGGCGGGCCGCTTGCGGGTCTGGCTGGTGAGCTCGACGAGCTCGAGCATGCGGTGCACCTCGGCGTCGACGCCGCCGGTCTTGCGGCGGCGCGGCCCGAAGGCGACGTTCTCGAAGATGTCGAGGTGCGGGAAGAGCGCGTAGTTCTGGAAGACGGTGTTGACCGGTCGCCGGTAGGGCTTGTCGTAGGTGATGTCCCGCTCGCCCAGCCGGATCGTGCCCGAGGTCGGCGTCTCCAGCCCGGCCACCATCCGCAACGTCGTGGTCTTGCCACAGCCGGACGGGCCGAGGAGCGCGAAGAAGGAGCCCGTCGGAACATCGAGGTCGAGGTTGTCCACGGCCGTGAACGCCGCGAACTCCTTGGTCAGCTGTCGCAGCTCGAGGCCGCCGGCGGCCCCTCCTTGCGACGGAGTGGCCGTCTCGGCATCAGCCAGCTGTGACATCGGACCAGTCCCTTTCGTAGGCGATCTCCTGCTGGTCGTCGAGCGCCATGAAGCCCCACGTGTCGGCGAGCATCTTGTCGTCGGGGAAGATCAGCTTGCTCTTCGCGGCGAACCGGTCGAGCTTGAGCATTTCCTCCTGCGCACCCTCGACCGGACAGATGTAGTAGTTCCAGTCGGCGAGCTTCGCCGCGACCTTCGGCTCGTAGTAGTAGTTGATCCACTCCTCGGCGTTCGCCTCGTGGGTGGCCAGGTTGGGAATGATCATGTTGTCCGCCCAGAGGGAGAGCCCCTCCTCCGGCGTCACGAACTGGATGTCGGGGTTGTCCTGCTGGGCGATGATCACGTCACCGGACCACGCCTCGCAGGCCAAGGTGTTCCCCGACGCCAGGTCGTTGAGGTAGTCGTTGCCGTTGAACGACCTGATCTGGCCACTGGAGACCGCCTTGTGCAGGGCATCGATCGCGTTCTGCCACTGGGTGTCGGTGAACTTGTCGGGATGCGGCTCCGACCGTGCGGAGCATGAACCCCATCGTGTCGCGCATCTCGGTCAGCAGCGTGACCTTGCCCTTGAGGTCCGACCGCGTGAGCAGCTCCTCGAAGGAGCCGACCGCCTTGGTGTGCTTGGCGTTGTAGGCGATGCCGGTCAGCCCGCTCTGCCAAGGCGCGTGGAACTTCAGGTTGGGGTCCCAGGGCTTGTTGCGCAGCCGTGGGATCAGGTTCTTGTGCAGGTTCGGGACCTTGCTGGCGTCGAGCGGCTGGATCCAGCCGAGGCCGATCATCCGGGCCGCCATCCAGTCCGTCATCACGATGATGTCGCGCTTGATCGGCTGGCAGGCCGCGAGCTGGTTCTTGACCTTGGCGTAGAACTCGGCGTTGTCGTTGATGTCGTCGGTGTAGCTGACCGAGATGCCGGTCTCGTTCTGGAAGATCGACACCGTGGAGTCGGGCTTCTTCATCGGGTCGATGTACGCCGGCCAGTTCGACACGATCAGCCGCTTGTCCGAGGCCGACACGTCGGCCGCCTTGCACAGGGCAGGGTCCTGCTGCGCGCCCGAGACGGAGAAGAAGGGCAGCTTCAGCGCGCCGAGGCTCGCCGCCGGCGAACGCCACACCCCCTGCTCCCCGTAACACGGTCCGACGCGAGAGGCCCGCCCCACCGGGTCCTGCTGCCATCTGCACTCCCTTGCTCCGACCGGTTCGGATCGTGTCATGCAGACGGGGTCGCGACAAGGGATTCCGTGTATCAATTACCGCGGTGCGACGGATTCCGCCGTTGACACGGTGCTGGACCGGTGGTCATGTGCCTGCCAGCATAGGGCCCGTGACGAAGAAGCAGCCACGGGCAACGCTGGACGACGTCTCCAAGGCCATCATCGAACAGCTCCAGGCCGACGGACGACGCTCGTATGCGGCTATCGGGAAGGTCGTCGGCCTGTCCGAGGCGGCCGTCCGACAACGCGTGCAACGCCTGATCGACGGCGGCATCATGCAGGTCGTCGCGGTGACCGACCCGCTCGAGCTCGGCTTCGCCCGGCAGGCGATGGTCGGTGTGCGGGTGAACGGCCCGATGGAGCCGGTCGCCGACGCGCTCGCCGACCTGGACGAGGTCGACTACGTCGTGATCACCGCCGGCGTCTACGACCTGCTGGTCGAGGTCGTCTGCGAGAGCGACGAGCACCTGCTCGAGGTGATCTCGGGCAAGATCCGCCGGATCTCCGGAGTGGTCGGCACCGAGACCTTCATGTACCTCAAGCTGCGCAAGCAGACCTACTCGTGGGGTGTGCGCTGAGCCCATCGACAGGGCGCGACTACCGCGGCCTCTCGCTCTGGCACGAGACCGCCGACGACGACTGGACGCCCCGCCCGTCGCTGCCCGGCGACCGCGACGCCGACGTCGCGATCGTGGGCGCCGGCTTCACCGGTCTCTGGACCGCGCTCTACCTGGCCCGGGCCGACCCCACGCTGCGGATCGCGGTGGTCGAGGCGGAGACGGCCGGCTTCGGTGCGAGCGGACGCAACGGCGGCTGGTGCTCGGCGTTGTTCCCCTCCTCCCTGGACTCGATCGCGAAGCGGTCGAGCCGCGCCGGCGCGCTGGCCCTGCACGCGGCGATGCGGGGAGCCGTCGACGAGGTCCTCCGGGCGGCCGACGAGGAGGGCATCGACGCGCACGCCGCCAAGGGCGGCACCATCGGGCTGGCCCGCTCGGCACCGCAGTGGGCGCGCGCGCAGGCGGACGTGGAGGACGCCCGTGCCTGGGGCCTCGGCGAGGACGACGTGCGGCTGCTCGACGCCGCGGAGGCGACCGGCGTCGCTCGCGGCCACGCGGGTGCGCGGCGCGACGTACACACCCGACTGTGCGGCGATCCACCCGGCGCGGCTCGTGCGCGGCCTCGCCGACGCCGTCGTACGCCGTGGGGTGACGATCTACGAGCAGACCCCGGCCACCGCGATCAACCCCGGCGAGGTGGTCACCCGGCACGGAACCGTGCGGGCCGAGCGCGTGATCCGCGCGACCGAGGGCTACACCCGCTCCCTGGACGGCCAGCGACGCCAGGTGGTGCCCGTCTACTCCTTGATCGTCGCCACCGAGCCGCTGCCGGCCGACGTGTGGGACCGGATCGGTCTGCGCCGCCGCGAGACCTTCAGCGACCACCGCCACCTGATCATCTACGGCCAGCGCACCGCCGACGACCGGTTCGTCTTCGGTGGCCGCGGGGCGCCGTACCACTTCGGCTCGCGCATCCGTACGTCGTACGACCGGGTGCCGCGCGTGTTCGACGACCTGCGCGCGACGCTGGTCGATCTCTTCCCGGACGTGAAGGACGCCGCGATCACCCATACCTGGGGTGGCGCGCTCGGCATCACCCGCGACTGGACGGCCTCCGTCGGGCTCGACCCGGCGACCGGGCTGGGCTGGGCCGGCGGCTACGTCGGCGACGGCGTCGGCACGACCAACCTCGCCGGTCGCACCCTCGCCGACCTGGTCCTCGGTCACGACACCGAGCTGACGCACCTCCCCTGGGTCGGCCACCGCTCACGCTCGTGGGAGCCCGAGCCCTTGCGCTGGCTGGGCATCAACGCCGGGCTGCGGGCGATGACCTGGGCCGACCAGGAGGAGGCCCGCACCGGCCGCGAGAGCCGGGTCGCGAAGCTGGTCTCGCCGTTCATCCACTGAGTCGGCGTACGACGGCTACAGCCCGTTGGCCGCGGTGTCGGCCGGTCGGCCGGGCTGCCTCACCCAGGCGTCGAAGAACGCCGTGAGGTCCTGGCCGCTCCGCTTCTCGGCGAGCGCCTCGAACTCCGCCGTGGTGCCGTGGCCGTAGCGGTGCAGGGTCGTCCAGCGCCGGAGCAGCTGGGCGAACGTCGCACTGCCGATCCGGTTGCGCAGGGCCGCGAGGGTCATCGCGCCGCGCTGGTAGACCGGCCAGTCGAAGAGGTCGCCGGCGCCCGGGTCGGCGACGACGAGGTCCCAGAACGACGAGTCGGCGGGCGTCGACGTCGTACGCGGCGTGCAGCCATCCCGACGTGGTCTGGCCGCCGTGACCCTCGGTCCAGCGGTGCTCCATGTACGTCGCGAACCCCTCGTTGAGCCACACGTCGGTCCAGTGGTGCACCGACACCGAGTCGCCGAACCACTGGTGGGCGAGCTCGTGGACCATCAGCAGCCGGGAGACGGCGCGGGGGTAGACCGGCCGGGTCTGGTTCTCCAGCGAGAAGCCCGGGTCGAGCGAGGTCACGACACCACCGGTCCGCGAGAACGCGTAGCGACCGACCTGCTTGCTGGAGCCAGGCCACGATGGCGGGCGTGCGCAGCAGTCCCTTCAGCGCCGCCCGGCGCGCGCCCGGGTCGAGCTGCCGCGAGACCGCGACGTAGTAGGGAAGGTGGTGGGAGGTGCCCTGGCGGATCACGAAGCGACCGGCGACGAAGAACGCGAGGTAGGTCGCCATCGGCCCGCCACCGCTCCAGTGGTACGTCGCGTGGCCGGCGTCGCGGCGTACGCCGAGGAGGCGGCCGTTCGCGACGACCTGCCGGTCGGCGGGCACGGTGATGTGGAGGTCCATCCGCGCCTTGTCGAGCGGATGGTCGTTGGCGGGGAACCACCACGGCGCCATGTGCGGCTCGTTGACCGCCTCGGCCTCGCTCGCGTCGGCGACCCAGTTGCTCTCCCCCGCGTACGCATAGCGCGCCGGGCGGCCGTCGTACCGCACCGCGACCCGCACCTTGGTCCCTGCCGGGATCGCGTGCTGCGGCGTGATCCGGAGCTCGTGGTGGGTGGGGCGGTCGAAGGTCGCCGGCCCGGTGGAGAGCCGGACGGAGGAGACCGGGAGCAGGAAGTCGAGGTCGAAGGAGCGCAGGCGCTCGGTGGTGCGCAGGGTCAGCCGGGTCCAGCCGGACAGACGGCCGGTGAACCGGTAGGCGTCGTGGATGTCGTAGGACAGCACGTCGATCCCGCCGTTGCCGTCCTCGGGGAAGTAGGGGTCGCCGATGCCCGGGGCGCCCGTGCCCGACGGTGCCGCGGCGAGCGCGGGGGCAGCACCCATCGGCCGGACGGACGCGCCGCCGGTGACGAGCCCGAGGGCGACGAGCACGGTGGCGAGGCGGATCAGCACGGGGGAAGCCTAGGGGTCGTGACCGTCATGGATCGGCGGACGCCAGATCGTTATTTCGTTGCGGGACCGGCAGCTCGCCTGGCACACTCGTGGCGCGCTCGGCATCCCGGCCGTGCCCGCATGAGAGGAGGCGTCATGACGACCGAAGTCTTCGGCATGTCCACCGCCGTTCACTCTCACGACTGGAGCACCACCACCGATGTCATTCGGAGCACCCGCGAGCGCGTTGAGCGCTCGACTTCTTCACCGACAGCTACACCCACGTCGACCCGCTGAGCGGGATCGACTCGTCGTTCGTCTTCGACTTCCAGGAGTACGACGACCTCGAGGACGGCCAGCGCTGGTCGACCTGGATCTCCGTCGAGCCGCTGCAGCGCGGCCCCGAGCCGCGCCCCGACTGGCTGGTCACGTCGCAGGGCGCGATCGACACCGAGCTCGGGATCCTCAAGACCGGCAAGGAGGCCGACGTCTTCCTGCTGGAGCGCGCCGACCCGCTCGACCCGGACAACGGGGTCGTGATGGCCGCCAAGCGGTACCGCGCACCGGACCACCGCACCTTCCACCGGTCCGCCTCGTACACCGAGGGCCGCTCGATGAAGCGCTCCCGCGACGAGCGCGCGCTCAAGCGGAAGAGCACGTTCGGCCGCGAGGTCGCGGCCGGCGAGTGGGCGATCTCCGAGTGGGGCGCTCTCGTGCGGCTGTGGGAGCTCGGCCTGCCGGTCCCCTACCCGGTGCAGATCGACGGCATCGAGATCCTGATGGAGTGGATCACCTACGACGGGGAGACCGCGCCGCGCCTCGCTCAGACCCGGCCGGAGCCCGGACCTGCTCGCGTCGTACTTCGACCAGCTGCGGGACGCGCTGGCGACCCTCGCCCAGGCCGGGACTCGTCCACGGCGACCTCTCGGCGTACAACATCCTGGCGGCAGGCCCGCGCCTGGTGATCATCGACCTGCCGCAGGTCGTGGACCTGGTCGGGAACGCCAACGGCATGGACTACCTCCTGCGCGACTGCGCCAACATCTGTGGCTGGTTCCGCGGCAAGGGGCTCGCGGTCGACGAGCAGGAGCTCTTCGGCGAGCTGATGGCCCACGCGTTCTGACGACCTGGTCGGCCCTGCGCTGCCCAGGTGGTCGAGGAAGGCGCCTGCGCCCGACCGGTTCGAGGAAGGCGCTCGACCGCACCGGTGGTCGAGGAAGGCGCTCTGCGCCCGCCCCACCGGTGGTCGAGGAAGGCGCTCTGCGCCTGCCCCACCGGTGGTCGAGGAAGGCGCTCTGCGCCTGACGAGACCCGGCGCCCCCCGCGCAGACCGTAGGGTCGCTCCGTGCGCAAGATCCGCGGCCGGTCGATCCGGGTCAAGCCGATGGCCGAGGCGCCGCGGGTGGACTGCGGCGACGTCCCGGTCGACCCCTACCGCTCGCTCGCTCTACACGGCCGCCGAGCTCTACGACACCGAGCCGTACGCCGCGTCCCTCGACGCGCGCACGTACGCCTGGTCGCGGCGAGCCGCCGTCGCCGAGCGCCACGCTGGCGCAGGCCCTGCACGACCACGCGATCGACGAGGCGCTGACGGCCTGGGTGTCCGGCCGCCGTCTGGTCGGGGTCATGGGCGGGCACGACCTGGACCGGTCGTCGCCGGGGTACGCCGATGCCGCCCGGCTGGGCTGGATGCTCGGGCAGCACCACGTCGTCGCGACCGGCGGTGGCCCGGGTGCGATGGAGGCCGCCAACCTCGGCGGCTTCTTCGCGGGCTCGTCGCGCGACGACCTGGCCGCGGCGGCTCGCCTCCGCTCGCCGGCGTGCCGTCGTTCCGGCCGTCGGTCGACGCAGTGGGCCGGCGAAGGCGCGCACCGTGGCCGACGGCGTCGAGGGCCGCGACGACGCTGGGGATCCCCACGTGGTTCTACGGGCACGAGCCCCCGAACCTCTTCGCCACCGCGATCGCGAAGTACTTCCGCAACGCCACCCGCGAGGCGATCCTGCTCCAGGTCTGCGACGCCGGGATCGTCTTCCTCCCGGGTGCCGCCGGCACCGTGCAGGAGATCTTCCAGGACGCCTGCGAGAACTACTACGCCGAGGCGGAGTCGGTCGCCCCGATGGTGCTCGTCGGGACGACGTACTGGACCAAGATCCTCCCCGCCTGGCCGCTGCTCCAGGCGCTCGCCCGTGGCCGGCCGATGGCGCACCACATCCACCTGGTCGACACCGTCGACGACGCTGCCGCGCTGTTCGCGGGGGTCTCGTGACACCGGTTCATCACGATAGGTAGGTGAACCGGAACTCCTCGTGCGGAGCTCCGCACGAGAAGTGGGGGTTCACCTACATCTCTTGATGAACCGGCACTGACCGGACCGCTCAGACCTCGGCGGCGGCCAGCTGGCCGCAGGCCCCGTCGATCTCGCGGCCGCGGGTGTCGCGCACGGTGGTGGGGATGCCGCGCGCCTCGAGGCGGCGGACGAACTCGCGCTCGTCAGCAGGGTCGGAGGCCGTCCACTTCGAGCCGGGCGTGGGGTTGAGCGGGATCAGGTTCACGTGCACCCAGCCCCAGTCACCCCGGGCGAGCAGGACGTCGGCGAGCAGGTCGGCGCGCCAGGCCTGGTCGTTGATCCCGCGCATCATGGCGTACTCGATCGAGACCCGGCGCTTGGTGACCCGTGCGTAGTTCCAGGCGGCGTCGACGGTCTCGCCGACCGAGAAGCGGGTGTTGATCGGGACCAGCTCGTTGCGCAGCTCGTCGTCCGGGGCGTGCAGCGACAGGGCGAGCGTCACCGGGATGCCCTAGCTCGGCGAGCTGGTTGATCCGCGGCACCAGCCCGACCGTCGAGACGGTCACCCCGCGGGCGCTCATCCCGAGTCCCGACGGGGCGGGCTCGGTGAGCCGGCGTACGGCGCCGACCACCGCCTTGTAGTTGGCCAGCGGCTCACCCATGCCCATGAACACGACGTTCGAGACCCGCGCCGGCCCGCCAGGGACCTCGTCGCGCGCCAGCGACCGCGCGTCCGGCGACGACCTGCTCGACGATCTCGGCGGTCGACATGTTGCGCTGCAGACCACCCTGCCCGGTCGCGCAGAAGGGGCACGCCATCCCGCAGCCGGCCTGCGAGGACACGCACATCGTCACCCGGTCGGGGTAGCGCATCAGCACCGACTCGACGAGGGCGTTGTCGAAGAGCCGCCACAGGGTCTTGCGGGTGGTGCCCGCGGTCGGCCTCGAGCGTGCGGACCGGCGTCATCAACGTCGGCAGGAACGCCGCGACCATCTCGTCGCGCTGCACCGACGGCAGGTCGGTCATCTCCGCCGGGTCGTCGACGAGCCGGTCGAAGTAGTGCGTCGACAGCTGCTTGGCCCGGAACGCCGGCATGCCCAGCTCCGCGGCGTACGCCGTCCGCTCCTCGAGGGAGAGGTCGGCGAGGTGCCGGGGCGGCTTGGCCCGGCCGCGCGGCTCGGCCATCACGAGCGGCAGCGAGCGGGGAGCAGCCTGGGGATCGGGGTCGGGACTCGTCATCGCTCACCGATCATCCCAGCCCGGGCTCAGCCACCGAAAACCTCGCCGGCTTGCCTCCACCCAATTATGATAGTTACTGTCATTATCAAGTCACAGTCTTTTCGATCTCACTCTCAGAAGGAGACGGCGATGATCCGCTCCCCGCACGCCCGCTGGTGGGCCATGGGCGCCACCGCCCTGACCATGCTCGTGGTCGGGCTCGACATGACGGTCCTGAACGTCGCACTGCCGACGATCGCGGTCGACCTGCACGCCTCGAGCTCGCAGCTCCAGTGGTTCGTCGACGCGTACACGTTGGTGATGTCGGCGATGCTGCTGCCGGCCGGGATGCTCGGCGACCGCTACGGCCGCAAGCGGCTCACCCTCGGTGCGCTGGTGGTCTTCGGCGCCGGCTCGCTCTGGTGCGCGTACGCCGGCTCGGCGGCCTCGCTGATCGCCGCCCGGGCGCTCCTCGGGCTGGGCTCGGCGGTCCTCATCCCGCTCGCCATGTCGGCAGCCGTGGTGTTGTTCGAGCCCGCGGAGCGACAGCGGGCCGTGATGGTCCTCGGGCTCTCCACGATGATCGGCCTGCCCCTCGGGCCGATCCTGGCGGGCGTCCTGCTCCAGCACTTCTGGTGGGGCTCGGTCTTCCTCGTCAACGCACCCGTTGTCGTCTTCGCCCTGGTCGCCGTGGCCGTCTGCATGCCCGAGACGCGCGGCGAGCGCGACCGCCCGATCGACTGGATCGGCGTGGTCGCGAGCGGCCTCGGACTGCTCGGCGTCACCTACGGCGTGATCGAGGGTCCCGAGCGCGGCTGGACCGACGTCCTCACCCTGCTCCCGCTCGTCGGCGGTCTCCTCGTGCTCGTCGGCGTTCCTGGTCTGGGAACGCCGCCAGCGGCGCGCCGTGCCGGTCTTCGACTACGCCGTGTGGGCCGACCCCACCTTCCGGTGGGGAGCGGTCGGCGCGACGATCGCGAGCCTGACGCTGTTCGGCCTGATGTTCGTGACGCCGCAGTACTTCCGGGCGGTCCTGGGCAGCGACGCCCTCGGGACCGGCCTGCGGACGCTGCCGATGGTGGCCGGGCTCCTGGTCAGCATGCGCGGCTCGATGCTGCTGCTGCGGCGCGTGCGGCCGCGCACCCTGGCCGGGGGCGGGTTCGCCCTGACCGCGGTCGGTCTCGCGTTCGGTGCCACCACCGGGGTCGACAGCGGGTACGCCCGGTGCGCCGTCTGGACGGCGCTCGTCGGCCTCGGCTTCGGCGCGGCCCTCTTCGCGGCTCAGAACCAGGCCCTGATGTCGCTGCCGCGCCAGCGCGCGGCTTCGGGATCCGCCCTGATCCAGGCGATGCGTCAGGGCGGCAGCGTCCTCGGCATCGCCGTGCTGGGTGCCATCCTCAACGGTGCCTACCGCTCGCGGGTCGGTGACCTGGCCGTGCCGGACGGCGTCCACGGTGCCGTCGCGGACTCGCCGCAGGCCGGCATCACCGTCGCCGAGCGGGTCGGCGACCCCACCCTGATCCACGGTGTGCAGGCGGCGTTCGTGCACGGCATGGACGCGACCCTGTGGGTGTCCGCGGCCGTCGCCGTGGTGGGCGCGCTCGCCATGTGGTGGCGCCTTCCCGGCGACGTGCCGGTGAGCGCGTCGGCGCGGCCGGAGCCGGATGTCGCAGAATCGGGGCATGACGCCGTCGCGACCGACTCCCCCGCTCGGGTCTGACGTGCCGGTCGTCGGCCTGCGCGAGCGGAAGAAGGCCCGCACGAAGGCCGAGATCCAGCGCCAGGCGCTGCGGCTCTTCAACGAGCAGGGGTACGCCGAGACCTCGGTCGAGCAGATCGCCGCCGCGGCCGAGGTCTCTCCGAGCACGTTCTTCCGCTACTACCCGACCAAGGACGACGTCGTCCTGGCCGACTTCCTCGACCACCGCACGATGCAGCTGCTGGTGACGGCACCCCCCGAGCTCGAGCCACTGGCCGCCCTGCGGCACGCCGTGGTCACCGGGATGACCTCGCTGTCGACGGAGGACCTCGAGCTCGAGACGCTCCGGAACACGTTGATCCGGACGATCCCGGAGCTGCGTCGCGGGATGATCGCCGAGATGACCCGGCCGATCCGGCTGCTGGCCGAGGCACTGGAGCAGCGCCTCGGCCGCGAGCCGGGCGATCCGGACGTCCGGATGTTCGCCGCCGCTGCGATCGGGGCGCTGCTCACCGTGTCCGAGCCCGAGGACGACGGCTGGCCGATGTCCCCCGACGTGGGCACGATCACGCAACGTCTCGACGAGGCCATCGACCGGCTCGAGGGGATGCTCGTGCTGCCGGGCGACAGCTCCGGTCAGTAGCCGCCGCCGTACGGCCCCGATCCGCCGGACGTCGACGGCTGGACCCGCCCGTCGCACCGGTGACGGCCGTGCCGCTCGGGGACACGGCGTACCAGGTGCCGCCGAAGGCCTGGATGCCCTCACCGTTCACCTGGCCCGGCCCGTGGTCGTTGGCGAACGTGTAGACCGGCTGGCCGGCGACGGTCGCCGTCGCGGTGCCGGCAGGGGTCTTCGTGGAGCCGACCGGGACCGCGAGCTTCGTGTGGCCCGGGCTCACCGCCGGCCACAGGGACAGGCAGTCGCTGCCGCAGGTGGACGTGCCACGGCTGTCGGCGGTCAGCAGGTACACGGTGTTGCCGTCGGCGTCGACCAGCACCTTGCCGAGCGACGTCGTGGCCACGTGCAGACCGGGGCCGGGAGCCGGCGTGGTGCCGCCCGTGCCACCGGCCGTGGTGCCGGATGCGGCGCCCCCGCACGCGGCCAGCGTGACCGCCGATGCCGCCAGGAGCGCAGCGAGCGCTGGGATCTTCATGGTGTTCTCCTCCGTAGGTGTTCATGGAGGAGTACGGCGTTCGGTCGCGCGCGGCGTTCGGGATCGTCGCTGTGAAGCGTCTGAGAATCCCGCCGGCGACCTGCTGAGGAGTCAGCCGTCGAGCTTGACCAGCAGCCAGATCACGAGCACCGCGGTGAGGCCGATGACGAGGGCCGTCGAGACGAAACCGAGCAGCATGAACTGCGCGAACCGCCGGGTCTTGCGGGGGATCAGCAGTGCCAGAGGCACGACCAGCGCGAGGATCCCCAGCGGGAACAACCGTCGCGCCGCGTCGTCGCTGAGCAGCAGGCTGAGCAGCGTGGCATAGATGCCCGGCACGATGATCACGTAGGCGACACCGGTGAAGAAGCCGACCAGACCGGCGAACGTCGGGTGCGAGCTCTGCCACCAGCTCGGGTCGGTCGCGGGCTCCTCGTCGATGGTCGGCGTCCCGCTGTCGCTCATGGAGCCAGCATGTCACCCGCGCCGACATCAGCCCGGTAATGGGCGAGGTCGGGCATCGCGAGCCGCGACCACCAGTCGAGGTCCGGCTCCTCGCCCAGGAGCGCGGCCCGGAGCAGGGTCCAGGCGGTGCCGTGACCGACCAGCACGACGTCGCGTGCCCGGTGCTGGTCGAGGATGCCGGAGACGGCGGCCAGGACACGTCGGCGGGTGTCCGCGAGGGGTGCCCACCCGTCGTACGCAGGGGTGTCGGGGTGGGCGAACGCGCGACGCACGACCGCCTCGAAGTCGTCGACCCAGTCCGTCGTGTGCCGGTCGTGCTCGCGCAGGTCGTGGACGACCTCGACGGGCTCGTCGGTGAGGAGCCGCGTGGTCGCGACGGCCTTCGGCTCCGACGACGAGAACCAGTCGGCGTGCGCGGGCAGCCTCGGGCGCAGGGCGCGCACGTCGTCGGCGAAGGCGGGATCCAGCGGCCACTCGTGCGCAGGCGTGGACCGGTCGATCAGCGGGCGCCCGTGGCGTACGAGGTACAGCACCTCTCCGCCGTCCTCAGAGGTTGGGCTGGCTGGAGCCGTTCAAGGCGGGAGAGCCGCCGGTGCCGACCGGGATGCCGTCGACCGCGGCGCCGTACTCCGGCGAGTACTTCTGGTTGTGCCGGAAGGTGTCGATGAACTGCTGGATCCGCGGGTCGTCCGCTGACTGCACCTTGAGCTGGTAGCCCCAGGAGCTGACCACGATCGGCGCGGGCAGGTCGTTGTCGGCCCACGGCGACACGTCCATGAACCGGTTGGAGCGGCCGTTGTCGCCGGGCTCGGCGATCATCGACTGCTTCTTGAACAGGGTGACGAGCTGGTCGACCTGGCTTCCGGGCAGGTTCGGCCGGTACGTGATCCAGACGACGCCGTGCTCCATGTTGTGCACGGCACGCTCGGACGGGATCGGCTCGGTGTAGAGGCCGGCGTTCATCCAGACCGGGTTGTGGGGACCGCCGACGGGCGGGGTGACGGCGTAGGTGACCGGGCCGTCGACGTGGTCGTGGACCAAGGCATCCGCGCCCGGTGTGCCCGGACCTGGGTAGTCGCCGGTGTTGTAGGCCGACGACGCCCTTGATGTCGGTGGGGTTCTTCACGGTGGACGGCTTCACCTCCACGGTGGTGCTGCCGGACGGCTTCGTCGGCAGCACCTGCTGCGCGGCGTTCACGTTGCCGGCGTCCTTCTGGGACTTGTGCACCGAGAAGAACACCCCGCCCGCGATCGCGAGCAGGACGACCACGACCACGGCCCCGCCGATCAGGTTGCGACGACGCTCGCGAGCCTTCTGCTCGCGCTGCATCTTCTCGACCACCGCGCGCCGCTCGGCAGCGCGCTCCTTCTTCGACTGGTTCGCCACAGCGACGAAGCGTAGGCGACAGCCCCAACCCGGTGCGGACAGGGCGGCGGTGCTGAACCAGGACCGGCGCTCGTCCGTGTCCCCTAGAACACCAGGTAGTGCAGGAGCAGCCAGATGGGAGCGATCGTGGCGAGCAGGGAGTCGAGCCGGTCCATCAGGCCGCCGTGACCGGGGATCACCTGGCTCATGTCCTTGATGCCGAGGTCGCGCTTGATCACCGACTCGCAGAGGTCGCCGAGGGTGGCCATCACGACCGCGATCAGCCCGAGGCAGACCCCGATCCACCAGTCGGCGTCCAGCACCCAGACGATCATCGCGACCCCGACGGCCACGCAGGCCACGGCGGAGCCCGCGAACCCCTCCCACGACTTCTTCGGCGAGATGATCGGGGCCATCGGGTGCCTGCCGAAGAGCACACCGGCCACGAAGCCGCCGATGTCGGAGGCGGCGGTCACCGCGATGAACGTGAGGATGCCCTTGACCCCGGCGTCGTACCGGTCGAAGCCGGTGGCACCGCCCTCGCTCAGCAGCAGCGCGACGAACGAGCCGAGGAACGGGACGTACACCAGCGTGAAGACCGACGCGGTGGCGTTCTGCACGTAGCCGGGGACGCCGCGCCGCAGCAGCCACAGCATCGTCACCAGGGCGCTCACCGCCGTGGCGGTGACGAGGGCCGGGGCGCCCCAGTAGTAGGCGACGACGACCATCACGACGCCACCGGCCATCAGCGGCTGCTCGGGCAGGTCGAGCCCCTTGGCCGCGAAGCCGCGGTGGAGCTCCCAGATCGCGACCAGGACGGCGGCGGCGACCACCACCATGAAGAGGGTCTTCCAGACCAGCAGGGTCGCCAGGATCAGGGCGATCAGGACGACCGCGCTGGCGATCGAGACGGGGACGTTGCGACCGGCGCGCCCGTGGTCCTGTGCGGGCGCGGGCGGATCCAGAGTCATGAGGGAGTCATGTGAGGGCGCGGGCTGCGGTCGGGGAGCCGAGTGCTCAGACCTCGAGCAGCTCGGCCTCCTTGTGCTTGAGGAGGTCGTCGATGGTGTCGGTGTGCTTCTTGGTCAGCCCGTCGAGCCGCTTCTCCGCACCCGTCACGTCGTCCTGCCCGACGTCGCCGTCCTTCTCCATCTTCTCCAGCTCCTGCTTGGCGTGGCGACGCAGGTTGCGGACCGCGACCCGCCCCTCCTCGGCCTTGTGCCGGGCGACCTTGATGAACTCCTTGCGGCGCTCCTCGGTCAGCTCGGGGAAGACGCAGCGGATCAGCTTGCCGTCGTTGGCGGGGTTGACGCCCAGGTCGGAGTCGCGGATGGCCCGCTCGACGTTGCCGATCGCGCCCATGTCGTAGGGCGACACCAGGATCACGCGGGCGTCCTGGGCGGTGAACGACGCCAGGCTCTGCAGGGGGGTCGGGGTGCCGTAGTAGTCCACCATGATCTTGCTGAACATGGCGGGGTTGGCCCGGCCGGCGCGGAGGGCCGAGAACTCCTCGCGCGTCGCCTCGACGGACTTGTCCATCTTGCCGTCGGCCTCGTTGAGGATGTCGTGGATCACGGGTCGGTCCTTCCGGTGGTTCGGGCGACTCGATGGCAGCGCGCTGGGGCTCGCCGGTCGAGCGTCGTACGTCGCACTCGCGCGCGCCGAGGACTAGTCGGCGGTGACGAGCGTGCCAATCGTCTCACCCTGCACGACACGCAGCACGTTGCCCTCGGGGTGCAGCCCGAAGACGATCAGGTCGATCTTGTTCTCCTGCGCCATCGTGAAGGCGGTCTGGTCGATGACCCGGAGGTTGCGCGAGATCGCCTCTCCGAAGGTGATCCGGTCGTACCTGGTCGCCGTGGGGTCGAGCTTGGGGTCGGCGGAGTAGACGCCGTCGACGCCGTTCTTGGTGAAGAGGACCGCCTCGCAGTGGGTCTCCAGAGCGCGCTGGACGGCGACGGTGTCGGTGGTGAAGAACGGCAGGCCCATGCCGGCGCCGAAGATCACCACCCGACCCTTCTCCAGGTGTCGGATCGCCCGCAGCGGCACGTACGGCTCGGCGATCTGGCCCATGGCGATCGCGGTCTGCACCCGCGTCACGATCCCGCGCTGCTCCAGGAACTCCTGGAGGGCCAGGCAGTTCATCACGATGCCGAGCATGCCCATGTAGTCGGCGCGGACACCGTTCATGCCGCGCTGCCGGAGCTCGGCGCCGCGGAAGAAGTTGCCGCCACCGATCACCACCGCGATCTGGACGCCGGTCTCCGAGACCGCGGCGATCTCGCCCGCGATCCGGGACACGACGTCGGGATCGACGCCGAGCTTCCCGCCCCCGAACTCCTCACCGGACAGCTTGAGCAGGACACGGCGGTAGTCGGTCACGGGGCGGCTCCTTCGCGGGCGGTCGAGGGGGTCCAGATGCAGAGAAAGCCGGCTGCGGATGCTCGTGCGAGTCATCAGCAACCGGCCTCCCGAAGTCCGGATGAAACCTACCGGATCAGGCACCGACCTCGAAACGGACGAAGCCCTTGACCGTCGTACCGGCCTCGTCGAGCACCGCCTGGACGCTCTTCTTGTTCTCGGTGACCGACGGCTGGTCCAGCAGCACGACGTCCTTGAAGAAGCCGTTGAGGCGGCCCTCGGTGATCTTGGCGATCGCCTGCTCGGGCTTGCCCTCCTCGCGCGAGGTCGCCTCGGCGATCTCGCGCTCCTTGGCCACGACGTCGGCGGGGACGTCGTCGCGGGTGAGGTACTGCGGACGCATGGCCGCGATCTGCTTCGCCGCGCCTTGCGCGCCCTCCTCGTCGCCGTCGTAGGACACGAGCACGCCGATGGCGGGCGGCAGGTCGGCCGCGCGCTTGTGCAGGTAGGCCGTGACGGGCGCCTCGAAGTAGGCGACCCGGCCAGCTCGATCTTCTCGCCGATCGTGATGGCCAGGCCCTCGACGACCTCACCGACGGTCTTGCCGTCCAGCGGGACACCCTTGAGGGTCTCGGCGTCGCCGGCGTGGGCGTCGTTCGCCGCGTCGGCGATCCGCTGCGTGACAGCGACGAAGTCGTCGTTCTTGGCGACGAAGTCGGTCTCGCAGTTGACCTGGACCAGCGCACCGCCCGACAGGGCGACCAGGCCGGCCGTGGCCTCACGCTCGGCGCCGCGCTTGGCGGCCTTGGCGGCGCCCTTGGTCCGCAGGACGTCGATCGCCGCGTCGAAGTCGCCGTCGGCCTCGTCGAGCGCCTTCTTGGCGTCCATCATCCCGGCGCCGGTCGTGTCCCGGAGCTTCTTGACGTCGGTGGCGGAGAAGTTCGCCATCGTGCTACCTGCCTCTCAGGTGAGTCGTGGAGTTCGCCGCGGTGCGCTCGTCGTCCGGGCGGCGCACCGGGCGTGGTGGGTGGAGCCGGCTCAGGCCTCGGCGGTCTCGGCCTCGGCCGGCTCACTCGCGTCGCCGGACTCGGCGTTCGCGAAGCCGGCCGCCTCGGCGGCCTCGGCCGTGCGGAACCAGACCTCGGCGATCGTGCGGCCGTACCACGGGCTGCTCGGGGCATGGAACTTCATGGAGTTCTTGTTGCCCTTGACCTCGAAGCCCTCGGGGGCGGAGCCGTCCTCGAGCGGGGCGGCCGAGTCGGCACCGAACTCGCCCTCGGTCGCCGGCGACGTGGTCGTGGCGACCGCCTCGGTCTCGACGCTCTCCGGAGCGGTCGTGGCGACCTCGGCGACGACCTCGGTCGCCTCGGCGGCTGCGGGCTCCTCGGTGGCGGGCGCGTCCACGGCCTCGGCGGCCTCACCGTCGGTCGAGGCGGCGCCCCCGTCGGTCGAGTCGGCGTCCCCGTCGGTCGAGCTTGTCGAGACCACGGCCTCGGTGGTGTCCGCCGAGACCTCGGTCGCCTCGGTCGCCTCGGTCGCCGCGCCGGTGGCCTCGGCCGCGGGCGTCTCGGCAGCGGCGTCGCCGGTGGCGGCCGCGGCGGCCTGCTCGGCCTCGCCGCCCAGGAGCTCGCGCTCCCACTCGGCCAGGGGCTCCTCGGCGCCGGACTCGGCGCCCTCGGTCTTGGCGCCGGAGCGGGCGATCAGGCCCTCGGCCACGGCGTCGGCGACGACGCGCGTCAGCAGGCCGACGGCGCGGATGGCGTCGTCGTTGCCCGGGATCGGGAAGTCGACCAGGTCGGGGTCGCAGTTGGAGTCGAGGATGCCGATGATCGGGATCCGCAGCTTGCGGGCCTCCTCGACGGCGAGGTGCTCCTTGTTGGTGTCGACGATCCAGACGGCGGCCGGCGTACGGCTCATCTCGCGGATGCCGCCGAGCGACTTGTTGAGCTTGTCGCGCTCGCGGCGCATCTGCAGCAGCTCCTTCTTGGTGCGGCTGCTGCCCGCGACGTCCTCGAAGTCGATCTCGTCGAGCTCCTTGAGGCGGTTGATCCGCTGGTGCACGGTCTGGAAGTTGGTGAGCATGCCGCCGAGCCAGCGCTGGTTGACGTAGGGCATCCCGACGCGCGTCGCCTGCTCGGCGATGGCCTCCTGGGCCTGCTTCTTGGTGCCGACGAACATGATCGTGCCGCCCTTGGCGACCGTCTCCTTGACGAACGCGTAGGAACGGTCGATGTACGCCAGCGACTGCTGCAGGTCGATGATGTAGATGCCGTTGCGCTCGGTCATGATGAAGCGCTTCATCTTCGGGTTCCACCGACGGGTCTGGTGACCGAAGTGCACGCCGCTCTCGAGGAGCTGGCGCATGGTGACGACTGCCATGAGGGGTTCTCCTGTGCGGGGCGCCCATCGGCGCCCGTTGTTTCTCAGTTGTCGCCCCCGGCGGGTGCCGGCGGCCCTGACGTCTGCGCGCGATCTGACCCGACCAGGTGTCGCGATGGTCGGGACCGGGGATCGTCGCCCACGGGTGATCACCTGCCGGAGAGGGCCGGTGTCGCGGTCTGCGGACGTGCGAAGTCAGCTCCTGAAGGAACTGCTCACACCAGATTAGTGGAGCGAGCCCACTTCCCGAAATCTCGAGGCCGGGCCGCGAACCGTCCACAACGGCGTCCGCACCCCGCTCCTCCACAGCGCGTCCCGACCGCGCCGGACCCGCCCCTGATCGGCCCGATCCTGGACGGATGCACAGGTCACTCCCCCACCCGATCCGGGTCCACGGTCGCGGACCGCTGGTCGTCGTCGCCATCGCGCTGGTCGCGCTTGTCTCCCTGGCGCGGCCGGCCGGCGCGGTCGGAGCGCCCGTGGACCCGGCTCCGGTCGGGGTGTGGCCCCTGCAGCCGACGCCCCAGGTCGTGCGTGCCTTCGACCCGCCCGACTCGACGTGGGGCGCCGGCCACCGTGGGGTCGACCTGGCCGGCAGCGTCGGCCAGGTGGTGCACACCGCACTGGCCGGTCGGGTCACGTTCGCCGCGCCGGCTGGCCGGTCGCGGAGTGGTGGTGGTCGATCACGGAGCGACCCGCACGACGTACGAGCCGGTCGTCTCCTCGGTGCGGGTGGGCGACGTGCTGGCACGCGGCCAGCCGATCGGGGCGCTCGAGCTGGCCGGCTCCCACTGCTTCCCTCGCGCGTGCCTGCACTGGGGCTGGAAGCGTGGCTCGACGTACCTCGACCCGCTGCTCCTGGTCGGCGGCGGACCGATCGTGCTGCTCCCGCTGTGGCGGGAGCAGCCGGCGGGTCTCCTGCCGGCAGCTCGGTCACCGACCGTCGACGTGCGGACCCCTCTCCCGTATGCCGCGTTCCTGGCGAGGGTCGGGCTCGTGCACCGTCAGGTGGTCGCGATCGGCACGGGAAGGGGGCCGGTGCCCTGGTTGTAGGCGACCCACACGCCGGCGTCACCGAAGCCGATCAGGTCCGCGGCGCCGTCGCCGGTGAGGTCGGCGACCGTGCGTGGGTGGTCCGTGACGTGCCAGGCGCCCTCGTCCTCGCCGAGACCGAGCACCACGAGCTGCGGGGCGACCGGGCCGTGGGGATCGTTGACCGCGACCCACACGCCGTCATGACCGAAGCCGACCACGTCACCGCGTCGGTCGCCGGTGACGTCGGCGACGAGACGGGGTGTCTGGTCGAGGGTCCAGCTCTGGAACGCCGTGCCGCTGCCGAACCACTCGACGAGCGGCTCCACCGCCCCGAACGAGCCGTCGCCGTGGTTGCGCGCGACGTGCACGCCGTCGTCCCCGAAGGCGACCAGGTCGGCGGCTCCGTCGGCGGACAGGTCGGCGACGAGTCGAAGGTGTTGGTCGACCCGCCAGCCCTGGTTGAACCCGAGATCCGCCAGTACGAACTGGGCCGGGCGGAAGGTGCCGTCGCCGTGGTTGAGCGCCACCCACACGCCGTCGTCGCCGAGCCCCACGATGTCGCCGCGCCCGTCGCCGGTCAGGTCCGCCACGAACCGTGGATGCCGGTCGACGCGCCAGCCCTGGTGGTAGCCGAACCCCTCGACCGCGAACGTCGACGGGCCGAACGTGCCGTCCCCGTGACCGAGCGCCACCCACACCCCGTCGTCACCGAACCCGACGATGTCGCCCTTCCCGTCGCCGGTCAGGTCGGCCACGACCCTCGGGTGCCGGTCGACCTGCCAGCCGAACGCGCTCACAGCGAAGTCCGCCAGCACGAACTGCGCCGGGCCGAACGAGCCGTCTCCCTGGTTGAGCGCCGCCCAGACGCCGGCCTCACCGAACCCGACGACATCGCCGCGCCCGTCGCCGGTCAGGTCCGCGACGTAGCGGAGGTGCCGATCGGTCCGCCAGCCCTGGTTGAACCCGAGATCGCCGACCGCCAGCTGCACGCCGCCGAAGCCACCCGAGCCGTTGTTGAGAGCGACCAGCACACCGTCGTCGCCGAACCCGACGATGTCGGCACGGCCGTCGCCGGTCAGGTCCGCCAACGACCGGGGATGGCGGCCGACCTGCCAGCCCTGGTCCACCCCGAAGTCGGCCAGCACGTAGGTCAGCTCGCCGAACGAGCGGCAGGTGGGGATCGGCCAGGGGTTGCCCGCCATCGGCACCACGTCGGCGGTCGAGGCGAACTGCGGTGGCAGGATCGCCCCGGTCGCATCGCGAAAGAGAGGCGACTTGTACCAGCCCCGCGTGAACTCGCTGGCGACCACGCACGACATGTTGGCGTGAGCCGTATGGGCGGTCACCGCGCTGCTCAGGTTGTAGAGCGCGAACTCCGCGTCGGTCACCACCGACTGCACACCGGGAAACTTGACCTCGAGCCCCACCGGACCTCACCCCTGTTCGCTCGGCCGAGCCCAGGCGGCCCGGTACAGGCAAGGAACGCCGGCTCTCGAGCGTGATACCTCGACCACACGTTCCGGTCAGGCGCGTGGATGAGCCTGGCGGTACGCCTGCCGGAGGCGGTCGGTGCTGACGTGGGTGTAGAGCTGGGTCGTCGCCAGCGAGGCATGCCCGAGCAGCTCCTGCACGGACCGGAGGTCTGCGCCCCCTTCGAGCAGGTGGGTGGCCGCCGTGTGGCGGAGACCGTGTGGCCCGATGTCCGGCGCACCCGGCACCTCCGCGATCCGCCGGTGCACGACGGTCCGGACCGCGCGTTGGTCGATCCGGGCGCCGCGCGCCCCCAGGAACAGCGCCGGCCCGGCTCCCGGTGCCACCAGCTGCGGGCGTCCGTGGTCCACCCACGCGTCGACGGCCTGAGCGGCGGGTCGGCCGAACGGCACGGTGCGTTCCTTGCGCCCCTTGCCGAAGACGCGGATGACGTTGCGGCCACGGTCGAGGTCGTCGACGTCGAGACCCACCAGCTCGCCGACGCGCACGCCGGTGGCGTAGAGGAGCTCGAGCATCGCGGTGTCGCGCAGCCCGATCGGGCTGCCGTCGTCGGCCCGCCGGGCGGCGGCCGCGATCAGCTCCTGGGCCTCGTCCTGCCGGAGCACCGGGGGCAGGGTCTGGTGCGCCTTGGGCGACCGCAGGCTCGCGCCGACGTCGGTCGGGATGCGACCGCTGCGCGCCAGCCAGGACGTGAAGACCCGGACCGCGGTCGCCCGCCGCGCCAGGGTGGTGCGCGACCGACCGGTGACCTGCTGCTGGGCCAGCCAGCTGCGCAGGGTGCGGAGGTCGAGCTCGGTGACCTGGGTGCGCCCCATCCGGTCGGCGTGCTCGAGCAGCCCGGCGACGTCGGCGAGGTACGCGCGCACGGTGTGCGGCGCGAGATCGCGCTCGGAGACCAGGTGTCGCTCGTACTCCGCGAGGACCGCGGGCATGTCGCGGGTCGCGCCGGCCATGGCGTCACTCTAGGTCGGCCCGCCGTTCATTCCTGGGATGCGGGGGTGAGCCGCCATCCGCGTTCGGACTGCTCGACGAGGTCGAGCCGGTAGAGCCGGGTCAGCGCCGACTGGACCTCGCGGAGCCCCACGCCGGCCGTGGTCGCGATGGAGTCGACCCGGGCCGGCTGTGCCAGCGGCACCGCGTCGAGGACGCGCCGCTGTCGGCTCGTCAACGCATCGCGGCGCCGGCGTTCGCCTCGGGGAGGTTCAGCGAGGTAGGCCCCCGCGGGGGCCACGACCTCGAGCACGTCGGCGGCGTGGGTGACGAGGGTCGCGGCCCCGGAGCGGATCAGCTCGTGCACGCCCTGTGACTGGGCGTTGGTGACCGGGCCCGGGACACCCATCAGGAGCCGGTTGAGTCGGGTCGCCCAGGTGGCGGTGTTGAGGGCACCGCTGCGCGACGCCGCCTCGACGACGACCGTTCCGCGAGTGAGCGCCGCGATCAAGCGGTTGCGGCTGAGGAACCGCCCGCGTGTCGGCGAACAGCCCGGTGACACCTCGGCGACCACCGCGGCGGTGCGGCCGAGATGGTCGAGCAGCTCCTTGTGGGCGGGTGGATAGGCACGGTCGACCCCGCAGGCGAGGACGGCCACGGTCGAGCCCTCGACGGCCAGGGCGCCCCGATGAGCGGCGTGATCGATGCCGAACGCCGCACCCGACACCACGGTGTGCCCGGCCCGGACCAGGCCGGCGCCGATGCCGGCGGCGATCTCGGCGCCGTACGTCGTTGCGCTCCGGGAGCCGACGACGGCCACGGAGGCCGTCAGCTCGTCGAGTCGGCGCGGTCCCTTGACCCAGAGGCCGAGCGGAGGCCCGCCGCGCTCGTTGAGCAGCTCGGCCCGGCTCAGGTCGTCGACCTGGGTCGGCCACTCGTCATCGCCCGGGATCAGGTGCCGGATGCCGGACTTGGCCGCCCGCTCGAGGTCGGCCGCCGGGTCGAGCCCACGCAGCCGGGTCGCGACGTCGACGCGGAGTCCCTGGGTGTCACCCTCGGCGGCGAGTGCGTCGTAGAGCCCCGGGGCGCCCAGCTGCGCGACCAGACGCGCCACGGTCGGGTCACCGGGCTCGGTCAACCGACCCAGGGCCACCCGGGCCAGCCGGTCGTCGATCACGACACCCGCCGCTGGAGAACGTCGACCAGCAGGGGAGCCCCTTGCCGCAGCTGGAGCGCCACCATCACGTCGTCCAGGTCGGGCGTGTCCGACCCGCGTAGGTCGGCGACCGTCCACGCCAGTCGGTGGACGCGCACCGCACCGCGGCGGCTGAGTCGCCCGGCGTAGAGGTCCTCGTCGACCTGGCGACGGGCTTGCTCGGTCATGGGGAAGTCGCGTGCCAGCACCGCGCTCGGGACCTGCGAGTTGAGCCGCCAGCGCCGCCCGGCGTACCGCTGTCGTTGCCGGTCACGCGCGACCGCGACCCGAGCCCGGACGTCGGCGGACGACTCGCGATGCTCGCCGGGAAGGGCGCGGTTGCCGGGTGCAGGCGGCAGGACGTGCCGGAGGATGTCGATGCGGTCCTGGATGGGACCGGTCACCCGCCGCTGGTAGTGGCGGCGCGCGGCTTCGATGCAGGTGCACTTGTTGCCGCCGGGCTCGGGTGAGTACCCACCGCAGGGGCACGGGTTGCAGGCCATCAGCACCATCCCGCGGGCGGGATACGTCGCCGACTCCTCCCCGCGGGCGATCGTGACCTCGCCGTTCTCCAACGGCTGGCGGAGGGCATCGATCACGTCGGAGCGGAAGAGCGGGAACTCGTCCAGGAACAGGACCCCGCAGTGGGCACGGCTGATCTCCCCGGGACGCACCCGTCCGGTGCCGCCTCCGAGCAGGCTCGCCTTGCTGGCGTCGTGGTGGGGCGCGAAGAAGGGCGGCCGCACGATCAACCCGTCACCGGGCTCGAGGGCGCCGGCCAGCGAGTGGATGGCCGTCAGCTCGAGGGCCTCCTCGGACGAGAGGTCGGGCAGCAGGCCGGGCATCCGCTCGGCCAGCGAGGTCTTGCCGGCGCCCTTCGGCCCGCTCAGCAAGAGGTGGTGGCCGCCGGCCGCCGCGACCTCCATGGCGTACTTCACGTCGGCCACACCCTCGAGGTCGGCCAGGTCGTGCTCGTCGAGCCGGTCGGCACCGCGCCAGGCGATCAGCCGTGCCCCCGACATCGGAGCCACCGGGGCCGCCGAGGGCACCAGCTCGCCACACAGCTGGGCCCGCACCTGGGCCAGGGAGCGCAACCCGTAGACCTCCACGTCGGGCACCATCGCGGCCTCGCGCACTTGAGGTTCGGGCACGATCACGCGACGGAACCCTCGGCCCGCCCCGGCCATCACCATCGGGAGGACCCCGGGCACCGAGCGAAGCCCGCCGGTCAGGGTCAGCTCACCGATCAGCAGCGTGTCCGCGAGCGAGTCGGGCGGCACCTCGCCGCACGCCGCCAGCACGGCGATCGCGATCGCCAGGTCGAAGTGCGTGCCCCGCTTGAGCAGGTCGGAGGGCGACAGCAGGATCGTGACCCGGCGCGTGTTCGGCCACTCTCCCCCCGAGTTGGCGATCGCCATCCGGCAGCGGTCACGGGACTCGTTCAACGACGCATCCGGGCGGCCCACGAGGATCGTCGCCACGCTGCCCGGCGACACATCGGCCTGCACGTCGATCAGGTGGCCGGTGGCGCCGTGCAGCGAGACGGTGTGGGTCGTCCCCAGCGCCATCAGAGCAACCCCCGCACGTGGTCGACCGTCGACGCACCACGGCGCGGTCGGTGAACGGCCACCAGGTCGATCCGAGTCTCCGGTGGTCGGACGCCGTGGGCTTCCGCCCACAGCGCGCCGAGCCGGTTGAGCCGGTCGAGCTTCACGGGAGTGACGGCCTCGTGCGGCGTCCCGCAGATGTCGGACGTGCGGGTCTTCACCTCGCAGACGACCAGGACATCTCCCTCACGGAGGACCAGGTCGATCTCGCCGGCGTCGCAGCGCCAGTTGCGGTCGAGCAGCACCATCCCCTGGCCGGTCAGGTGGCGGGCAGCGACGCTCTCGCCGTAGCGACCGAGCGCCTGGAGTCGTCCCACGGGAGGATCCGTCGTCGAGGTCATGCCTCTCAGACTCGACGCGCTCACCCCCGACGAGCAGTACCGCACCCGCCGTCTGTGGACGACGGGTGCGGCGAGTCAGGGTGTGAACGGCAAGCGGGTTCTCGTCCGCACCGCACGATCGGCAGAGGCGACCATGACCACAGCGCTCCCAATCCTCTGCCGACGCGCGTCCCTCAGTCGGACCGGCATCCCGCGACGCGATGCCGGGATTGGCTCACCGGAGCGGTAGTCATTGGCCATCGATGAAGGGGTGTCGGTCGAGTCACGCCTTGCCCGTGAGAGAGACGTGACCCGACCGACGAGGGTAAAAGGGGGCGGAGCCCCAGCCGAACAGCGCACGCCACCTGGCGCCAGGGCGCGTCAACCCTGCGACCACTCGTGAGCCGGACGACGAGGTCACGGGTGCTGGACGTACCCAGCCTCGCCGAACCGTTCCCGCGAGCGGATGCATCTCGATCAGGACTCCATGTGTCACTCACGCCGAGGCGTGAACGGCGGCCCTCACTGCAGGCGCAGCCCTCACTGCGCCGGCGCGACACCAGAGGTCCCGCCCGCCCTGTCGCGTCTGACCGGGATGTCTGCCCGGTCCAAGAGTAGATCTTGCCCTTCGACGAGACAGGACCACCCGACAGGACCAGGAGATCAACCCGATCGGTCGATGGTCTAGACCAGGGCGGACCGCTGCCGAATCCCAGGGTTGCCACGAGCAGGCAAATGGCAAAACCTTCACCGGCCCGTCGGTTTTTGCCGTCGCCCGTCTTCCCCCCTCGAGGAGCCACTGTCACCTTCAGCCCGGGGGAAGGAATCGTCATGAAGAGATTTCGTGACGACCGGGGGGTCGTCGCAGTCGAGGCAGCGTTGCTCACGCCGCTGCTCGCCATGGTGCTGTTCGGGATCATCGAGATGTCGCTCTTCATGCGCGACGTCGTCTCGGTGTCGAGCGCCGCTCACGTCGGCGCACGGACCGCGTCGGTCTCCCCAGCGGCCGGGCCCGGGACGTGCGAGGCGAGTGCCAACCCGCCACCGTGCAGCCCGGCCAGCGTGCCGGCCCTGGCACAGGCGGCTGCCGACGCCATCCAACGCGGCGGCACGGCGATCCCACAGAGCCAGATCAACTGGATCATCGTCTACAACGCCAACAGCAACGGCTTCCCGATGCCCGCCGGCAACACCAGCTCGACCTGCTCCAGCGAGTGCGTCAAGTACGTCTGGGACGCCGGCCTCGGCAAGTTCCGCTACGCGTCCGGCAGCTGGGACTCGACGTCCATCAACGCCTGCATCAACGACCCCGGTCGGATGGCGGTCGGCGTGATCATGAACGCCACCCACCCGTGGGTCACCGGACTGTTCGGCAGCGGTGTCGACGTCCAGGAGCGCAGCGAGATGCAGTTCGAGCCGCTGCCCAACGACTCCTGCAAGCCGGGGATGCACCAGTGAAGCGCGCACTCAGGTCCGCGCTCAGCCGGCGCCGCCGCAACCAGGGCGGGTACGCCGCGATGCTCGTGGCGATGTTCGCCGGCACCGTGATGGTGCCGCTGTGCGCCCTCTCGGTCGACGTCTCCCGGTGGTACGTCGAGGTGCAGCGCGTGCAGAACGCGGCCGACGCCGCCGCGACTGCGGGTGTGACCTTCCTGCCGGACGACTTCGCCTCCGCCAAGGCCGCGGCGATCGCCGTGGCGGGCCGCAACGGGTACCCCGACGCCGGCTCGTCCCAGGTCGACGTGTCCGTCGGCGACAAGCCGACCCAGCTCCAGGTCACGATCACGAGCACGATCGGGAACGCCTTCGGTGCGGCGTTCAACCAGGGCCTCGCCCACATCGCCCGCAGTGCGACCGCGGACTACAACGGTCCCGCGCCGATGGGGAGCCCGTGCAACACGTTCGGCAACGAGCCCACCGGCTCGAGCTCCGACAGCGAACGCGGCCCCGCCGGAAGCGTCATCAGTGCCCCGGCAGGCGGTGCCGTGTGCTCGAGCAACCCGCAGTTCTGGGGTGCGATCGCCGGCCCGGACACGCCGAAGGGCAACGGCGACGAGTACATGACCCGCACGTGCGCCTCGGGCAACGACGGGTGCACCGGCACGACCAACACGGAGTTCGACCCGCGTGGCTACTTCTACGTCGTCCGGGTCGCTCCGGCCGCGGTCGGCACGCCGATCACGCTGCAGACCTACGACCCGTCCTGGGTCGAGAACGGCGACACGTGCAACTCCGCACCGGACGACGGGTCGGGCCAGCTGCAGGACAACATGAACGACTACACGACCGTCGACGGCACCACGCGGTACGCCAAGGCCGCGAACACCTTCTGCAGCGGAGACGTCAACAACGGCGGGAGCGACCTGATCACCACGTCGTTCGACGTGCGGAACCCGACCGACACCTACAACCCGAGCAACGGGACGCCGATCGCCGGCTGCGCGAAGCAGTACCCCGGCTACACCAAGGACCAGGTGACGACGGCCGCGCTGCGCAAGGGCAACGCGGCGTACAACCCCGACCTCGCGGGCGTGTTCCACCAGTGGGTGCCGCTGTGCACGTTCACGCCCAGCCAGTCCGGCGACTACTACCTGCAGGTGCGCACGAACGTCGCCCTCGGTGGCAGCCCGGACGGCCAGGGCGGCTACCAGGGGAACCCGGCGGTCTACAACCAGACCGGCGACGACACCTCGGTGCATGGCAGCGGCAACAACCGGTTCGCGCTGCGGGTCAAGGGAGCCCCGGGTGCCTCGGTATCGGTGGCCGGCTGGCAGCACATGTCGATCTACGCCAACTACGCCGGAGCCAACTCGACGTTCAACCTGGTCCGGGTCATCCCGGCTGCGGCCACGAAGACGCTCGTCATCGGGTTCTACGACGTGGGCGACGCAACCAACCCCGGCACCATCCGGGTCCTGCCGCCGACCGACTCCAACATGTCGTCCGCCATCAGTGGCTGCATGGGAAGCGGCGTGGTCAACGGCGCCCTGACCGACTGCCAGCTGAACAACGTCAGCCACGACTCCGGCTGGGACGGGAAGTCGCAGTACGTGCGCATCCCGATCCCGGGCAGCTACACGTGCACGGCGACCCAGCCCGGCGGCTGCTGGTTCCGGCTGCAGGTCTCGTTCCCCGGCGGGGTCACCGACACCACCACCTGGACCGCACAGATCACGGGGGATCCGGTTCGACTGATCAAGTGACCCCGGCCCGGATCAGGCCTTGGGCGGGTCGATCTCCTGCTGGCTGAGCTCCTCGACGTTGACGTCCTTGAAGGTCAGCACCTTGACGTTCTTCGCGAACCGGGCCGGCCGGTACATGTCCCACACCCAGGCGTCGGTCATGGAGACCTCGAAGAACACGTCACCGGACTCGGTGCGCGCCTTCACGTCGACCTGGTTGCACAGGTAGAAGCGGCGGTCGGTCTCGACGACGTACTTGAAGATGCCGACGACGTCGCGGTACTCCCGATAGAGGGTGAGCTCCATCTCGGTCTCGTACTTCTCGAGATCCTCGGCGCTCATGCTGACTCCCCTCGTTCGCCCCGGCGACCGTGCTGCTCCGCGGTCCCGACACTAGTGGCCCCGACCAGGTCGGGGACGGACGGGACACGCGGGGTCTCGGCCGGCTCGGCCGACGGATCGTCGGGAAGAGCCTCGAGGCCCGCCGCCCGGCGTACGTTGACGAACCGCATCCGGTGCTGCGAGCACGGACCGTGCTGCACCAGGGCGGTGTCGTGGGCCTCGGTGCAGTAGCCCTTGTGCGTCTTGAAGTCGTACGCCGGGTGCTCGCGGTCGAGGTCGACCATGATCCGGTCGCGGGTCACCTTGGCGAGCACCGACGCGGCGCTGATGCAGGCCGCGACCCGGTCGCCCTTCCACACCGCGAGCCCCGGCACGCCGAGGCCGTCGACCGGGAATCCGTCGGTGAGGACGTAGTCGGGACCGACCTCCAGCAGGGCGACCGCCCGGCGCAGCGCCTCGACGTTCGCCACGTGCATGCCGAGCCGGTCGCACTCGTCGGACTCGATGACGACGACCGCCCACGCGACCGCCTTGCGCACGACGTGGGCGTAGACGCGCTCGCGCGCCTTCTCCGTCAGCAGCTTGGAGTCGGCCAGCCCGGGGATCTCGCCGCCCTTGCCGGGCTTGAGGATCGCGGCACCGGCGACCAGCGGCCCGGCGCAGGCGCCGCGTCCGGCCTCGTCGACCCCGGCGATCACCTGCATGCCCGCGCGCCGCAGCGCGCGCTCGTAGCCGTAGAGCCCGGCGTCCCGCCGGACGGTCGCTCCCGGGGGCAGGCGGGTCACTGGCGTCCGGAGCCCGAGCCGGCCTTGGACGGTGCGGGGATGCCGGCGAAGTCGGCCGGCCGGTGCAGGACGTGGAACCGGTTGTGCGGCCACAGCAGCACGAACACCTTGCCGACCACGTCGTCGACCGGCACGAACGGATCGGGGGTGCAGTCGGTCGACTTGGTCGTCCCCTGGCACAGGTGCATGGTCGAGTCGTCGGAGTTGTCGCGGTTGTCGCCCATCACGAACACGGTGCCCTTCGGCACCGGGCCGGCGGTCCACTTGCAGGTCGTGGTCATCGGACCGTTGCACTCCATGCCCGGCGTGTTCTTGACGTAGGGCTTCTCGTCGAGCGGATGCCCGTTCACCAGGATCCGCCCCGACTGGTCGCAGCAGTGGATCACGTCGCCGCCGACGCCGATGACGCGCTTCACCAGATGGCCGCCGGAGGGGTACAGGCCGACCTTCGCCATCAGCTTGCCGATCGGGTTGGAGGGACCGGCGTCCTCGGCCTCGCTCAGCCAGCCGCCCGGGTCCTTGAACACGACGACGTCGCCGCGCTGCGGCGAGCCGCCGAACCAGTACGACGTCTTCTCGACCAGGATCCGGTCGTTCTTGACGAGACCCGGCTCCATCGACTCCGACGGGATGTAGAACGCCTGGACGAAGAAGGCCTTGATCACCACCGCGAGCAGGATCGCGATCGCGAGCAGCAGGATCGTCTCCTGCCAGAGGGGCAGGTGCTTCTTCGACTTCATGGCCGAGGAGTTCCGCTCTTGTCCGTCGTACTCGTCGAGGGACGTCGCGGAGTGGTTGTCGGTCACGACGTGAGCCTAACCAGTGGGTGGTCCCGAGAAGTCCGCAACACCGGACCCTCAGTCGCGACGCTCCTTGATCTTGGCGGCCTTGCCGCGCAGGTTGCGCAGGTAGTACAGCTTCGCCCGGCGGACGTCGCCGCGGGTGACGATCTCGATCTCCTCGAAGATCGGCGAGTGGAGCGGGAAGGTGCGCTCGACACCGACGCCGAAGGAGACCTTGCGGACGGTGAAGGTGCGGCCGATGCCGGATCCCTGGATCCGGATCACGACGCCCTGGAAGATCTGGACGCGGGAGCGGGTGCCCTCGGTGACCTTGACGTGGACCTTGACGGTGTCGCCGGCGCGGAACTCCGGGAGGTCGTCGCGCTTCGCGGCGTTGCCGAGGTCGGTGATGAGGTTGCTCATGTCTCTCCTCACGAGTGCCACAGGTCAGCCGTGGTGGGGAAAAGTCGTTTCCAGTTGGTGGTCCACCCAGGTGGCCGGCGGCGCCGCGCTCCCCCTGTGGCAGGAGACGGTGCGGAGATCCCGACGACGACGCCGGGACGTTCCTTGTTTGGCCGGAGGGACCAAGGGTCAATCCTGCCAGACGCGGCCGGACCCGGGCGAATCAGCGCCGCTTGGTCATCACCACGGCGCCCGGCGGGCCGGGGGCGGGACCACGCAGCCGGTAGCCGGCCTTCTTGTACAGCCGGAGGTTGTCCACGCTCTTCGCGCCGGTCCACAGCTCGTACGACGTGACCTGATGGGGCGCGGCGTCCTCGATCAGCCGCAGGAGGTAGCGGCCCAGACCCCGCCCCTGGAGGTCGGGAGCGGCCATCACCCGCCCGACGTCCCACACCGTGCCGTCGCCGGCCAGCTTGCCGCGGGTGGAGCCGACGATCCGGCCCCCGGCGACCGCCACGAAGGTGGTCCACTCCTCGAGGCCGCGCACGGCGTCCTCGAACGACTCCTCCAGGGCGGGGATGAGCACTCCGGGGTTGGCCCAGAGCTCCTGCAGCCAGCACGCGCGGGTCAGCGTGAAGAGCTCGCCGGCGTCCGCCCGGGTCGCCGGGCGGATCTCGAGGTCGAGCTCGCCGAGGCCCACCGCGGCGGCAGGATGGGCGAGATCGGGACGCCTGGCGACGGTCCGGCGTACCGACTCGGCGTGACGCCAGGCGGCGATCGCGGCGTGGTCGCCGGACAGCAGCACCGGCGGGGACGTCGCGGCCGCGCCAGGTGGCGGGCTTGGTGTAGACGGGGTACTCCAGGAGCCCGTCCTCGTGGGACTCCTCGGCCAGCGACTCCGGGTTGCCCATGAAGCCCGGGAGCAGCCGGACCACCGCCTCGATGAAGGCCGCGGCCGCGACCTCTCCCCCGTTCAGCACGAAGTCACCCAGAGACAGCTCGCGCACGTCGTACGTCGTGGTCGCGTCGTCGACGACCCGCTGGTCGATGCCCTCGTAGCGACCGCAAGCGAGGACGAGGTGCTCGATCCCGGCGAGCTCGCGGGCGGTCGCCTGGGTGAACGGCGTGCCGCTCGGGGTCGGGACGACGAGGGTCGGGCGGCCGCCGCCCCGCACGTGCGTCGAGCGCCTCCCCCCACGGCTCGGGCCTCATCACCATGCCGGCGCCGCCGCCGTAGGGGGTGTCGTCGACGGTGCGGTGGCGGTCGTGGGCCCAGTCGCGGAGGTCGTGGATCCCGATGTCGAGGAGGCCGGAGGCCCGGGCCTTGCCGGTCAGCGACAGGTCGAGGGAGTCGAACCACGCCGGGAAGATCGTGACGACGTCGATCCTCACGCGCCGTCCTCCGGGAACGCCGTCACCAGGCCCGGTCGGTCGGCGACCACGACCCTCCTGGCGGCGAGGTCGACCTCGGGCACCAGCGCGGCGACGAACGGGACGAGCGCGTCGCGGCCGTCGGGGGTGCGGATCTGGAGGAGGTCCTGGGCGCCGTGCAGGACCGACGTGACCTCGCCGAGGGGACGCCCGTCGAGGTCCTGCGCGAGCAGGCCGACCAGCTGGTGGTCGTAGAACTCCTCGGGGTCCTCCGGCGTCTCGTCGGCGGCCACGGTCGCGTGCAGGAGCAGACCCCGGGCCGTCTCGGCGGTGGTGCGGTCGGGCAGCTCGTCGAACCGGACCAGCAGGGTCGACTGGTGCCACCTGGTCGCCGTCACGGTCAGCGTCGACCAGGGCGCGGCCGCGCCTCGGGGCGACTCGGCGCGCACCGGCGTACCGACGGCGAAGCGGCGCTCGGGCTCGTCGGTGCGCAGCTCGACGGTCACCTCGCCCCGGAGCCCGTGGGGCTTGCCGATGCGGCCGATCACGACCTCGATGCTCTCGGCCTCGTCCACGAAGGTCAGGTTAGTGACGGGACTCGGCGGCGTGTCAGGCCGCCTCGTCCTCAGTCGTCAGCGCACCCGGTCGACGTCGACGAAGTCGATCCGGGAGCCGCCCTTGCCGGCGAGGGCCGAGATCACGGTGCGGAACGCCGTGGCGGTCCGGCCGCTGCGGCCGATCACCTTCCCGAGGTCGTCGGGGTGGACCCGGACCTCGAGCAGCGGCCCGCGCCGCGTCTGCTTGTCGCGCACCACCACGTCGTCCGGGTGGTCGACGACCCCGCGCACGAGGTGCTCCAGCGCGTCGGCGAGCACGCTCAGGCCTCGTCGCTCTTCGCGTCGGCGTCGACCTCGGCGGCCTCGGCCGTCTCGGCGACGTCGGCGGCACCCTCAGGGGTCTCGTCGGCGGGGACCGGAGCGGCCTCCTCGACGGGAGCCTCGGCGGTCACCTCGGCGGCGGGAGTCTCGGCCGGCTCGGTCGCGACAACAGCCTCGTCGGCCTGGTCGTCGGCCTTGCCTCGACCTTGGCCTCGGCCGGCTTCTCGGCCGGCTTCTCGGCCTTGGCCTCGGCGGGCTTCTCGGCGGTCTTCTTCGCGGCACGCTTGGTCACGGCCTCGCCCTTGGGCTCGCCCGCGGAGTCCTTGAGCGCCTCGTTGAAGATCTCGAGCTTGTCGCGCTTGGGGTCGGCCACGCGGAGCGTGCCCTCGGTGTTCTTGTAGCCCTTGAACTTCTGCCAGTCACCGGTGATCTTGAGGAGCTGGGCGACGGCCTCGGAGGGCTGCGCGCCGACGCCGAGCCAGTACTGCGCCCGGTCGGAGACGACCCTGATGAAGGACGGCTCCTCCTTCGGGTGGTACAGCCCGATCTCCTCGAGCACCTTGCCGTCGCGCTTCTTGCGGGAGTCGACGACGACGATGCGGTAGTGCGGCGCACGGACCTTGCCCATGCGCTTCAAACGGATCTTGACGGCCACGGTTGTGGTGTCTCCTCGAAACTGGTGTGTGGGTGAGGGTCGGCGCCGCGTGGGGACACGGGCACTTGCCTCGGTGGGCTGCCGGGCTCCGGTTGAGAGGGACCGAGCCGGACAGACTCAGCGGCAGATTCTGCCAGACGCGGCGCGGACCACCGAAATCGCGCATGCTGAGCCCCGTGAGCATGCCCTACCGCCCGCCCTCGGAGTACCGACCACCGAACGCTCCACCCGTCTCGGCGGCCAAGCCGCGTCCCAGCGCGGCGTGGTTCGCGGTCGGCGGCGTGATGATCGTGATCGCCATCGTGGTCTTCGTGATCGCCATCGTCGGCCTGGTGCGATCCATCGCCCACACCGACGCGCAGTTCGCCAGCAGGGGGACCCACCAGGTCACCGTGCCGGCCGGCACGCGAGCGCGCCGTCTTCATCGTCCGCGGCCATCCGACGGCCGCCTGCACGGCGGTCGACGGCGAGCGGTGCCCCGGTGGAGCTCCGCCGGCCGAGCGAGGAGTTCACCTACGACGACTGGGTCGCGGTCCGCGTGTTCGACACCGGTGACGGGCACCTGACGTTCACCTGCGGACCGGGCCGGGTGGGTGAGATCCGGATCGCTCGCAACCTGGGCGGAGGACGACGTCGCCCGCCTCGGGCTGTTCGGCTTCCTGGTGCCCCTCGGGCTCGGCGGAGCGGGTCTCCCGTGGTCGTCGTCACCACGGTCCTGTGGATCACCCGGCGCCCGATGACGCTGCCGGGACCTCCGCCAGGGTGGTCGCCGGGCATGCCGTCAGGCCCACCCCCGCCGACGTACTGGGAACCCGAGGTCAGGCGCGGCCGACCACCACCGTGGCACCGATCTCGTCGTCGGTCTCGATCGTGGTCGAGAGCCCGGCCTCACCGAGCAACGCCGCCGTGCGGTCCGCCTGGGTGCGGCCGGTCTCGATCACCAGCCGCCCGCCGGGACGCAGCCAGGCCGTCGCGCCCGCCGCGACGCGACGCTGGACGTCGAGCCCGTCGGCCCCGCCGTCGAGGGCGACCCGGTGCTCGTGGTCGCGGGCCTCGCGCGGCATGGTCGAGATCGCCTCGGTCGGCACGTACGGCGCGTTCACGACCAGCAGGTCGATGCGTCCCCGCAGGTCGTCGGGCAGGGCGGCGTAGAGGTCGCCCTCGTGCACCCGGTCGGGCGTGCAGGTTGCGACGGGCGCTTCGGACCGCCGCGGGGTCGGAGTCGGCCGCGTGCACCTCGGCCGTCGGGCCAGCCGCGCCGCGAGCAGCCGCCCCGATCGCGGCGGTGCCGCAGCACAGGTCGACCACGAGGTCGGCCGGCTCGCGGCTCGCGACCTCGACGACCAGCTCGCTGCGGCGTCGCGGGACGAAGACACCCGGATCGACGGCGACCCGCAGTCCGCCGAAGGCGGCCCAGCCGACGATCTGCTCCAGGGGCTCACCCGCCATCCGGCGCGCCGCCCACGCCATCAGCTCGGCAGGAGACGTCGCCTCGTCGAGCAGGAGCCGGGCCTCGTCCTCGGCGAAGACGCAGCCGGCCGAGCGCAGCGCCGCCACGAGCTGGGGCTCGTTCACACGACCTGCCCGCGCAGCACCACGGCCGTCGGCTCGCGCAGCACCGAGAGGTCCGTCGCGCGGGTCGCGCGGGTAGACGACGAAGTCGGCCGGCGCGCCCTCGTCGAGGGTGGCGTTCCACCCGAGCCACTCCCGCGCGCGCCAGCTCGCGGCACCCAGGACGTACTCGGCCGGCATGCCGTACGACGCGAGCTCGGCCACCTCGTCGGCGATCAGGCCGTGGGCCAGGACACCACCGGCGTCGGTGCCGGCGTAGATGGGCACGCCGGCGTCGTAGGCGGCCATGATCGTGTCGCGGCGGCGGGCGTGCAGGTCGAGCATGTGGGCGGCGTACGCGGGGAACTTCGCGCCCCCTTGCTCGGCGTACATCGGGAAGTTGTTGAGCTGGTAGGCGGTCGGCACGAGGGCGGTGCCCTTCGCCGCCATGGTCTCGACGAGGTCCTCGGTCAGGCCGGTGCCGTGCTCGATGCAGTCGATGCCCGCCTCCACCAGCCACGGCAGCACGGTCTCGCCGAAGCAGTGGGCGGTGACGCGCGCGCCGTTCTCGTGGGCGGTGGCGATGGCGGTCGCGAAGGCATCGGCCGGGAACGACGGCGCGAGGTCACCCTCGTCGCGGGAGATCCAGTCGCCGACCAGCTTGACCCAGCCGTCGCCCGCCCGGGCCTCCTGAGCGACGTACGCCGCGAGGTCGTCGGGCTCGATCTCGTGGGCGAAGCCCCGGATGTAGCGACGGGTCCGCGCGATGTGGCGGCCGCAACGGATCAGCCGTGGCAGGTCGTCGCGGTCGTGCACCCACCGGGTGTCGGCGGGCGAGCCGCAGTCACGGAGGAGGAGCGAGCCGGCGTCGCGGTCGGCCAGCGCCTGGCGCTCGGTGGTCTCGTCGTCGACCGCGCCGTGCGCGTCGAGCCCGACGTGGCAGTGGGCGTCGACGAGGCCGGGGACGATCCAGCCCTCGGCAGCGGTCTCCGCCCCGGCGACCGGCTCGAGCGTGATCCGCCCGTCGACGACGTAGAGGTCGCGCGCCTCGCCGTCGGGCAGGACCGGGCCCCGGAACCGCGGTGTCGTCATGGGTCCGGACGCTACCGGCTCCGCGGGTCGTCGTACGCCGGGGCGGGAGGGCGTTGTGGAGACGGCGGGGGACGCGACGGCGACCGGGGTGCCGTCAGGTGATCGCGGCTAGGGTGCGTCGACGTGAGCACGCCCCGGACCGACGTCCTGCGCAGGCACGGGCGCAACGCCCTCCAGTTCGGGCGCTTCGCCCTGGTCGGCGGCACCGGGGTCGCGGTCAACCTGGTCGTGCTCGTGCTCGTCAAACGGCTCGGCCCGCACCCCGAGGACGCCATCGCGGCGCTGCGCCCGACCGAGTTCCACGTGCGGTGGTACCACCTCTACTCGACCATTGCGTTCCTCTTCGCCAACCTCTGGAACTTCCAGCTGAACCGCTGGTGGACCTTCCGCAGCGCCCGTCACTCGAGGTGGTGGAAGGAGTACTGGCCGTTCCTCGCCGTCGGCATGCTCGGCCAGGCGATCGGGCTGGTGCTGCTGACCCTGCTGATGCACCGCGGCTCGCCGCTGTCGCTGCCGACCGGGACCCTCGACGACTCGAGCGGCCTCCGCACGCGGCTCTACTGGGCGCAGCTGATCGTGATCGTCGTGGTCACGCCGCTGTCGTTCGTGCTGAACAAGCTGTGGACGTTCGCCGCGGTGCGCACCCACCACCTCGAGGCGGTCCCCCAGCACCCGGCTGCGGAGAAGGAGCTGGAGGCGCTCGGGGTGGAGGACGGCGACTCGGTCTGAGCGGTGGGCGCGGTTTCACCAGGGGATGTCGATGAACCCGCACTTCCCTCGGCGTGCAGACCGTGGGAAGTGCGGGTTCGTCTGCATCCCATGGTGAAGCTGGGGACGCGAGCTGGTGGGGTGGTCCGCTTCGCCGGTTCATCATGAGAAGCAGGCGAACCGGCACTTCTCACGGTGAGCTCCGCTTGAGAAGTGCCGGTTCACCTGCATCTCTTGATGAACCAGTTCGCGATCGACCAGCGCCCAGCCGCTATCGCGTCCGCAGCCCGAACCCGAACGCGTACAGCGGGTTGTAGTGCGCGTCGCCGACGTTGATCGGCTCCTGGTCGACGCTCCGCGGCCACGAGACCGGCAGCTTCCCGGTGTACGGCGCGCGGCCGAACAGGGTGTCGGAGACGCCTTCGCCCTCACTGCCCGGCAGCCAGGCCTCGACGATCGAGTCGGCCTCGTTGCGGACCTGCTGGTCGAGGATCAGCGGCCGACCCGAGACGATCACGACGACGCAGCGCTTGGCCTGGGAGCAGACCGTGTGGATGGCGCTCCGGTCGCTGTCCGAGATCTGCATGTCCTTGACCGGCCGCGGCTGGTTGTGGTCGCCGGGGTCGAAGGCCCACTGGGGCCCGAAGACGTCGCCGTACCCCTCGGCGTACGGCGTCTCACCGACCACGACGACGCCGACGTCCTTCTTGCCGACCGGGTCGGACGCGTCCTCGCTGTAGGTGACGTGGCTGTAGCCCGCCTCCTGGCGGATGCCCTGGAGGATGGTCGTGCCCGGGATCACGTTCGTCGAGCCGCCCTGCCAGGTGAGCGTCCAGCCACCGGCCTGGTTCCCGATGTTGTCGGCGTTGCTGCCGGCGACGTACACGTGCCCGCTCCGCGAGAGCGGGAGGGTGTGCCGGTCGTTCTGCAGGAGCACCTGCGACTCGCGCACCGCGTGGCGGGCGACGCGACGGTGCGCCTTGTCGCCGACCTGCGACAGGTGGGTGCGGTCGGTGTACGGGGTGCTCGAACAGCCCGAGCTGGAACTTCGCGGTCAGGATCCGCGAGACGGCGTCGTCGATCCGCGCCATCGAGACCTGCCCGCCGTCGACCAGCGTCTTCAGCGTCGTCTCGAAGTCGCCGAAGTTCTGCGGCTGCATGAACATGTCGATCCCGGCGTTGACCCCGGCCTCGACCTTGTCGGCGAACGTGGAGGTCTTCGGCGCGATGTGGTCGATGCCGTTGTAGTCGGAGATCACGATGCCGTGGAAGTCCTGCTGGTCCTTGAGCCAGCCCTGGATCAGGTCGGCGTTCGCGTGCATGTTGACCGGGTTGCCCAGGCCGTCCTCGGTCCAGTCGACGTCGGAGTACGACGGCATCACCGAGCCGACGTGGTAGCGCTTGATCGCCGGCACGTAGACGTCGAGCGCCAGCCGCTTGAACGTCGCGTGGTCGACCTGGTCGACGCCCTGGTCGATCGGGTAGGTGCCCGTCGCCTGGTTGTTCGAGCCGGTGCCGTACGTCGTGAGGCCGTCGCCGGCGAAGTGCTTGGCGGTGGCCAGCACCCGGTCGCTGTCGGAGAGGTGTCCGCGCGGGCCCTGGAGCCCGGCGATCGCCGTCTCCATCGACTCCACCAGCGCCGGTGACTCACCGAACGACTCGTAGATCCGGCCCCACCGGTCGTCGCGAGCGACGCACAGGCACGGGGCGAACGCCCACTGCGGTCCCGTCGACCGGGTCTCGGACGCGGCGACGTGCTCCACCCGGCGCACGAGGGCCGGGTCACGCGACGCACCCAGCCCGATGTTGTGGGGGAAGACGGTCGCGCCGAGCATGTTGCCGTCGCCGTGCACGGTGTCGACGCCGTACAGGAGCGGGATGCCGAGCGGCGTCGCCAGCGCGGCGGCCTGGTAGCGGTCGACCATGTCGGCCCAGGCGGTCGGGGTGTTGGGCGTGGGCACCGAGCCGCCGCCCGACAGCACGCTGCCGAGCAGGTCGGTGGTGATCTTCGAGGTGTCGGTGTCGACCTCGGCCCGCTCGGCCTGGGTCATCTGGCCGATCTTCTCGTCCAGGCTCATCCGGCCGAGGAGGTCCGCGACGCGCTTTCGGACCGGCAGCGAGGGGTCCTGGTAGGGCAGGACGTCGGCCTTCGCCGCGGCGGCCGTGTCGGCCCTACCGGTCGATCCGGCATGAGGGTGTGCCGAGGCACCGGGGGTGAGGGCGGTGGTGAGACCGACGGCGAGGACCGCCGCGGTGCCGAGGGCGACGGCCGTCCGCCGTCGAGTGCGCGTGAACGCGGTCATGAGCTCTCCCGAGAGTGTGAGTGGCTTGCAGCGAACCTAGGAACCGGGTTTTGTCAGAGTCAATGCGTTACTGAGGCTCCGGAGAGGCTCTTTAGTCCACTTCCGGGACGAATCGGTCTAGGCTGCGCCGGTGCCCGGACACTCCCTGGCCCAGCTCCGCAGCTCGAACCTGCGCGCGATCACCGCGCTGCTCGGCTCGGGCGGTCCGCAGAGCCGTGCCGACCTCGCCCGCGGGTCCGGCCTGTCCCGGACCACGGTCTCCAGCCTGGTCAGCGAGCTCCTCGGCACCGGCCTCGTGGTCGAGACCGAGGACCGGGGGACGCCGTACAAGGGTGGGAGCGGTCGCCCTCCGCTGCTGGTCGCGCTGGCGATCCGGCCCGGCGGCGTCGCCGGTGTCGACATCGGGCACGGCCACGTGCGGGTGGCCGTCTCCGATCGCAGCGCCCGGATCCTGGCCGAGGTCGAGACCCAGACCGACGCCGACCCCCACGGCAACGCCACCCTCGACATCGCCGCCGAGCTGGTACGCCGTGCGGCCGACGAGTCGGGCATCCCGGTCGCCGAGCTGCTCACGGTCGGGCTCTGCGTGCCGGCCCCGATCGACCGGCGTTCGGCTCGGGTCGACCATGCGGTCCTCCCGGGCTGGCACGAGCTCGCCCCGGCCCAGGAGCTGAGCCGACGGATCGAGCTGCCGGTCATCGTCGACAACGACGCCAACCTCGGCGCCATGGCCGAGCACCAGCACGGAGCAGGACGCGGCGTGGCGGACCTGCTGTACGTCAAGCTCGCCAGTGGTGTCGGCGCCGGGCTCGTGCTCGGCGGTCGGCTCCACCGCGGCACCACCGGCCTGGCCGGCGAGGTCGGTCACGTGCTGGCGCGCGAGGGTGGCGAGGTGTGCCGGTGCGGGAGCCGCGGATGCCTGGAGACCGAGGTGTCGACGCGGCGGCTCCTCGAGCTGCTGCGGCCGGTGTACGCCGACGACCTCGACCTGCCCGGGCTGCTGAAGCTGGACGCCGACGGCGAGACCGCCGTACGCCGGGTGCTCACCGACGCCGGTCACACCGTCGGCCGGGTGCTCGCCGGGGTCTGCACCACGCTCAACCCGGCCCGGATCGTGGTCGGCGGCTCGCTCGGCGCCTCCCCCACCCTGGTCGCCGCGATCCGCGACGGCGTCGACCGCTACGCCCACCCCGAGGCGGCGGCGTCGTGCGAGGTCGTGTCGGGGAAGTTCGGCGGGCGTGCGGAGCTGATGGGCTCCCTGGCACTGGCCATCAGCCGCGCCATCGAGCCCGCCTGACCAAGTGGGCCTTCGTCCACGCCCAAATGGGACTTGGTCCGGGCCGAAGTGGGACTTGGTCGGGCTCGAGGTGGGGGTTTGTCAGCAACGGGGGCCAGGCGTCCGCGCAACCGCCCTGCCGGGCCCGGACCAACTCCCCCTTCAGTCACGACAAACTCCCACTTGGGCCGCGACAAAGTCCCACTTCGGCGGACTCACACGTGGGCGGCGCGGAGGGCGACGCAGGCCCAGGTACGCCAGGGACGCCACGCCTCCGCCACCTCGGCGAGATCGGCGTGGGTGAACGTGTCGCGACCGAGCCGGGCGGCGGTCGCCGCCAGCACGCGCCGCTCGGTCGTCGGCAGGACGTCGGTGTGCCCGAGGGCACGGACCGTCACCAGCTCGGCGTAGAACGGCCCGATCCCGTCGAAGCGACGGAGCGCGGCGGTGGCGTGCTCGGCGTCGAGCATCCGCAGGGCCTCGGTGTCCGCGAGGCCGGCCCTGGCGGCTTCCGCGAGGGCGTGCATCCGGCGCAGCTTGACGTCGGGGATGCCGGGGAACGCCCTCACGGACAGCAGCTGGTCGGGGGTCGGCAGCGCGGCGACCCGCTCCCCTGCGACCGCGAGGACGCGGCCGTGCGCCTGCGCCAGGCGTTCGCGGACGAGACGCATCTGCGCGGCAGGACGCCGAGCGGACAGCACCGCCCAGACCAGGGCCTCGTACGCCGAGGAGAACAGCGGCGGGCGTAGGCCGGGCCTCGCGGCGTAGGCCGGTCGCAGGACGGGGTCGTGGTCGACCATCCGGTCGTATCCGGTCGCGTCCTCGTCCAATGACAGGATCCGGGCGGCCTGACCGGCGGCCGCGTCGGGATCGACGTCTCCGCTGATCTCGAACCGGACGACGTCCGCGGCCGGCTGGCTGACGGCGACACCGGCCTGCGCGGCGTACCCGTCGAGGACGAAGGCGAGCCGCATCACGCGGCCGACCTCCGGGTCCTTCGAGCCGAAGCCGAAACCGATGGACTGCGCGAGGTCGAAGCGGCCGCGGACCGGCCAGTCCAGAACGGTGGTCGGGGCGGTGGTGAGCAGCGTCGTCATGCCGTCGACGCTAGGAGCAGAAGCGGACAGTTCCGGTCCGCTATCCCGAGACGCGCTGGAACGACGATCAGAGCCGGTCGAGCAGCCAGGTCGGCCCGAGCGTCGGCCCCGCCTTCGCGACTCGGGCCGCGAGCAACCGGTCGGCGGTCACCACGGAGACCTGCTTCCCGGCGTCGGCGGCCTTGTGCGCCTGCCGGACGATCTCGGCATCGCCGTCCTGGGGCGCGTGGACAGTGGTCACGTCGCCGTCACGGCCCGCGCGCACCCCGCCCTTCGCCTCCCCCTCGAGGACCAGCACGATCTCGGTGATGTCGGGGTCGAGGTCGGCGGTGACGAGCTGCTCGTGCAAGCGCCGGGCCGCACCGGCGCGGTCCTTCCACCAACCGTCCGGGCGCGCGCCCACGACGTTCGCGCCGTCGACGACGAGCACCCTCACCGGGTCGTCACTTGAGGAACTTCGAGAAGTCCTTCGGCAGGTCGAGCGCCGCGGCCGCCTTCTCGTAGTCGATCTCCTCCGCGTCGGGGTTGCCGAACGGGTTGCCTGCGGGGGCCTTCTCGTCGGCGGCCTTCGCCTGCGCGGCGGCCTTGGCGGGGTTGCCGCTGACGCGGCGGCCCTTGCCGGGCTTGTTCTTCGAAGCCTGCTTGGCCCGACCACGCTTCCCGCCGCCGGCCATGCCGGGCATGCCGGGGACACCGGGCATCCCGCCACCCTTGGCGAAGGACTGCATCATCTTCCGGGCCTCGAAGAAGCGGTCGACGAGGCTGTTCACGTCGGAGACCTGACGCCCGGAGCCGCGCGCGATGCGGGCGCGGCGGGAGCCGTCGATCATCTTCGGGTTGGCCCGCTCGGCCGGAGTCATCGACTGGATGATCGCCTGGATGCGGTCGATCTCGCGCTCGTCGAAGTTCTCGAGCTGGTCGCGGAACTGCCCCATCCCGGGCAGCATCCCCATGATCTTCGACATCGACCCGAGCTTGCGGACCTGCTGCATCTGCTCGAGGAAGTCGTCGAGGGTGAAGTCACCGCCACTGGTGAGCTTCTCGGCCGCCTTGAGCGCCTGGTCCTGGTCGAAGGCCTTCTCGGCCTGCTCGATCAGGGTCATCACGTCGCCCATGTCGAGGATCCGCGAGGCCATCCGGTCAGGGTGGAAGACGTCGAAGTCGGTCAGCTTCTCGCCGGCCGACGCGAACATCACCGGCTTGCCGGTGATGCCCCGGATGGAGAGGGCGGCGCCACCTCGCGCGTCGCCGTCCAGCTTGGTGAGGACGACGCCGTCGTAGCCGACGCCGTCGAGGAACGCCTGGGCCGTGGTCACGGCGTCCTGGCCGATCATCGCGTCGACCACGAACAGGATCTCGTCGGGGTTGACCGCGTCGCGGATGTCGGCGGCCTGCTGCATCAGCTCGCTGTCGACACCGAGGCGACCGGCGGTGTCGACGATGACGACGTCGTAGAGCTTGCGGCGCGCCTCGTCGATCGAGTCGCGGGCGACCTGCACCGGGTCGCCGACGCCGTTGCCGGCCTCGGGCGCGAAGACGGGTACGCCGGCGCGCTCGCCGTTGACCTGCAGCTGGTTGACGGCGTTCGGGCGCTGGAGGTCGGCCGCGACCAGCACCGGCTGCTTGCCCTGCTCCTTGAGCCAGAGCGCGAGCTTCGCTGCCAGCGTCGTCTTGCCGGCGCCCTGGAGGCCGGCCAGCATGATCACGGTCGGGGCGGTCTTGGCGTAACGGAGACGCCGGGTCTCGCCGCCGAGGATCGAGACCAGCTCCTCGTTGACGATCTTGACGACCTGCTGGGCGGGGTTCAGCGCCTGGCTGACCTCCTCGCCGCGGGCGCGCTCCTTGATCGCGTCGACGAACTCGCGGACCACCGGGAGGGCGACGTCCGCCTCGAGCAGGGCGATCCGGATCTCGCGCGCGGTCGCGTCGATGTCCGCCTCGGAGAGGCGGCCCTTGCCGCGGAGGTTCTTGAAGGTCTCGGCGAGCCGGTCGGAGAGCGTGGCGAACAAGTCAGTCCTCGGTGGTGTCTGATGCGGGCTTCCAGCCTAACCGGGCCGCCCCCGCCGCCCCGACTCCGCGGGACCGGCGGGGTCGTCCAGCCGTCTGCCGGTGTATGGCGTGCCACGATGGTGAACATGGGCGAGGTCGCGACGACGCTGGTGGGCGGGGTCGTGATCCTGCTGCTGACGGGAGTCGGGATCTATCTCTACCAGCGCAGCCTGGGCAAGCCCGGCGGCCGCGAGGGACTGGGCGCGACCGGCGACATGTTCGGCGGCCTGATCGACGTGTTCAACCCGGGCCACGGGCGCGCCCGCGACGCCCTGAAGGAGCTCGAGCACTCCGGACCGGTGGCGCCGACGCCGGACGATCTCGACGACGACCCGATCCGGCTGCTGACCCACCCCGACGGCACTCCGCGGGCGATCAGGATCCGCCGGCCTCGGTGAGCGGTGTGTCGGGGTAGTCCGTGACGAGACGCATCACTCTCGGCCGAGATCCGATGCTTTTCGTCCCGGACTACCCCGACAGGGCCTCGCGTACGGCGTGGGCGGCCTCGGCCGCGCGGGTGTCGCCGAGGATCCCGGCGGAGGCCTCCTGCACGTAGAACACGTCGACCGCCTGGGGGCCGAGCGTGTCGACGTGGGCCGAGAGGACGGTCAGGTCGAGCGTCGCCAGGGCCGCGCACACGAGGTGGACGACGCCGGGCCGGTCGGCGGTGCGCACCTCGAGCACGGTGGCCCGCGCCGACGCCTCGGGTCGGACGACGACCGTGGGGTCGATGCCTGCCGGACCGCGCCGGAGCCGCGCGGCCGGGTCGACCCGGCCCGCCACGATCGCGTCGAACCGCTGTCGCAGCACCCGCGGGTCGAGGTCGTCCTCCCCCACCTCCCACACGGAGACGCCGAGCTCGCCCTGCGCCCAGGCCCGAGCGGAGCGGACCGATGCCCGTTGCAGGGCGAACAGGGCGGCCGCGTCCGCCAGCAGACCGACCCGGTCCGGAGCGAGCACCGTCACCCGCGCCCCACCCTCGGCGGGCGCGACCGTGATCGCGACGCCACCCCGGCGTACCTCCTTCGGCACGGGGACGAGTGTCGGCGTCGCCTCCACAGCCGGGTCGTCCCCCAGCGCCAACGCCGTCCGGGCGGCGACCGTCCGGACCAACGAGGCCCGCCATGAGGTCCAGGCCTGGGCGGACGTTGCCCGCGCGTCCGCCTCGGTCAGGGCGAGGAGCAGCGACAGCGCCTCCGCCGAGCCGAGCTGTCCGGCCAGGTACGCGGCGGTCGCGGGGTCCTCGGGATCCCGGGTCGTCGCGGTCTCGGCGAGCAGGAGGTGCCGGCGTACGAGCACACCGACCAGATCGACCGCGGCGTCGTCGAAGCCCATCCGCGCGGCGATCGCGCGGGCCAGCGGCTCGCCGGCGATGCTGTGCTCGGTGAGCCCGCCCTTGCCGATGTCGTGCAGCAGCGCCGCGACCACCAGCACGTCGGGCCGGGCCACCCGTCGGATCAGGGCGGCCGCCTCCATGCAGGTCTCGACGACGTGCCGGTCGACGGTGAAGCGGTGGATCTCCGACGCGTGCGGAAGCAGCCGGATCCGTTCCCACTCCGGGAGGAACGTCGCCAGCGCACCGGTCTCCTCCAGCGTCTCCCACACCGGGAGGAGTCCCGGTCCGGCGGCGAGCATCCGGACCAGCGCCTGGCGGGCCGCCGCCGGCCACGGGTCCGGCAGGAGGGCGCCTTCGTCGACCAGTCGCGCGGCCGTGGCCGGCCCCAGCTCCACGTCGCGCTCGGCCGCCACGGCTGCCGCGCGCAGCAGCAGGGTCGGGTCGTGCGCCGGACGAGCATCGCGGGTGAGCACGACCTCAGCACCCGACAGGGCGACGCCGGGCTCCACCGGCACCAGCTCCGGGCGGCGTACGACGCGCCCGGACGCCGGCCGGGCCAGGACGCCGTCGACGCGGCGCCAGGTCAGCCGCGACACGTGGCTGATCCGGCGTCCGAGCTGACGGACGTGCCGCTGAGCGGCCGCCTCGTCCGCCAGCCCGAGCCGCTCGGCGAGACCGTCCCAGACCTCGGGCGCCACCCGGTCCGTCGGCCGACCCGCCACGTCGTGGAGGGCGTCGCGGACGTCGAGCAGGGCCAGGCGCGACCGCTCGAGGTCGACGTGCGGGACGTCGACCAGCCAGGTGGCGACCAACCCGGTGAGCACGGTCGCGTCGCGCAGCCCGCCCTCGGCCTCCTTGAGGTCGGGCACCGACAGATGGGCGAGCTCGCCGACGGCCTCGTGCCGCTTGCGCACCAGGTCGTGGAGCGCCGGCAGTCGCTCGCGGGCCGAGCGCCGCCAGTGGGCGAGCACGTCCGAGCGGAGCCGGAGGGTGAGGTTCGGGTCACCCGCCACGTGGCGGAGGTCGAGCAGGCCGAGCGCGACCCGGAGGTCGGCCTCGGCCTGCTCGAGCATCTGGGGCACGGTGCGGACGGAGTGGTCGAGCCGCACTCCTGAGTCCCAGATCGGGTACCAGACCCGCTCCCCCGCTTCCCCCAGGTCGACGCCGGGGTCGTGGACCAGGACGACGTCGAGGTCGGAGTACGGCGCGAGCTCACGCCGGCCGTACCCGCCGACGGCCACCAGCGCGCACCCCGACGCGGACGCGCCCGACCCGTCGTACGCCTCACGGCACAACGTGTCGGCCGCGTCCGCGCGGGCCGCCCGGCTCACGGTCCGCCGCTCCGACCGCCGACGCCCCCTAGAGCGCTGCCGCGTCGCGGTCGCCCGTGCGCACTCGGACCACTGTCTCCACCGGTGTCACCCACACCTTGCCGTCACCGATGCGCCCGGTCTGCGCGGTCTTCTGGATGATCCCGACGACGTCGTCCGCGTCACCGTCGTCGGCCACGATCTCGATCCGGATCTTCGGGACCAGCGCGATGTCGTACTCCGCGCCGCGGTACACCTCCGTGTGTCCCTTCTGGCGGCCGTAGCCGCTGACCTCCGAGACGGTCATCCCGGTGACGCCGAAGGTCTCGAGGGCCTCGCGGACCTCTTCCCACTTGTGCGGCTTGATCACCGCGGTGATGAGCTTCATGCCATCGCTCCTTCGGTTGCGGGCGTCTTGCCGGCGGTCGCGGCGTGGCCGGCGGCGACCGGCGTACGGACTCCGCCCGAGCGCCCGTCGAGGTCGTACGCCGACTCACCGTGCTCGGCGAAGTCGATGCCGTCGACCTCGTCGTCCTCGGCGACCCGCCACCCGATCGTGTACTTGATCGCCAACCCGATCAAGGTCGTGAAGACACCGGTCCAGACGATCGAGATCCCGGCCGCTCCGGCCTGGTGGCCGAGCGAGGTGAGCCCGCCGCCGTAGAAGAGGCCGTCGATGCCGCCGGGAGCGGCGGACGTCGACAGGAACCCGATCAGCACGGTGCCGACCACGCCACCCACGAGGTGGACGCCGACCACGTCGAGCGAGTCGTCGAGCTTGAAGCGGAACTTGAGGCCCACGGCGTAGGCGCACGCCGTTCCCGCCGCGGCGCCGATCAGGATCGCGCCGACGACGTTGACCGCGCCGCAGGACGGCGTGATCGCGACCAGTCCGGCGACGATCCCGGAGGCGGCGCCGAGGGAGGTGGCCTTGCCGTGCATGACCCGCTCCATCGCCAGCCAGGCCAGCATCGCGGCCATCGTGGCGATGGTCGTGTTCAGGAACGTCACGCCGGTCTCGGTCATGAACTGCTGGGTGCTGGCGGCGTCGGTCTTGCCGGTCAGCACGATGGAGCCGACGTTGAAGCCGTACCAGCCGAACCACAGCATCCCCGCGCCGATCATGGTCAGGGTCAGGTTGTGCGGCTTCATCGGGTCGCGCATGAAGCCGACGCGACGGCCGATGATCAGGGCGAGCACGCCGCCCGCGACTCCGGCGTTGATGTGCACGACCGTGCCGCCGGCGTAGTCCTGCGCCGCCAGGTGCGTCGCGATCCAGCCACCGCCCCAGACCATGTGGGCGAGGGGGAAGTAGCAGAGCGTCACCCACAGCGGAAGGAAGACCACCCAGGACGAGAGCTTCACGCGGTCGGCGATCGCGCCGGAGATCAGCGCCGCCGTGATCACCGCGAAGGTGAGCTGGAAGCAGACCGCGACGTAGGAGCCCCACTCGACGTCCTTGAGGCCGAAGAGAGTGAACGGGTCGGCGAACAGGCCGCCGGCGAGACTCGTCGGGCCGAACGACTCCGACCAGCCCCAGAGCACGTAGACGATGCCGACGACGCCCATCGCGACGTAGGACATCATCATCATGTTGAGCACGGACTTCGCCCGGGTCATGCCGCCGTAGAACAGGGCGAGCCCGGGCGTGGTCATCATCAGGACGAGAGCCGTGGCCACGATCATCCAGGCGTAGTAGCCGTCCATGGAACCTCCACCTCGTGTGCGGGGAGGTGGTCGCCCACGGACGCCGTCGGCCGGGCCGGACCACCTCGATGCGCACAGCCTGGGGCGCGGGTGTTTCGGCGTACGGCGTCGTGTGTTGCCGTCGTGCAACGTTCCGGGGGGTGTGTGTTACGGGTGTGTGAACGGGGCTGGCCGTTGGGGCGTGGCTCCACCATGGGATGCAGACGAACCAACAGTTCCCACGGCGCACAGGCCATGGGATGTGCGGGTTCACCGACATCCCCTGGTGGAGCAGCGCCAAGATCGGTCATCCACAGGCGCCCAGGAACCCTGTTTGTGCCCGGAGGGAGTCGGGCAGATCGACTCGCATGGATCCACTGCGACTCATCACCGATGAACTCGGTTTCTTCACGCGTGCGATGGCACGGGAGTGCGGGTACGACGACCGGTCGATGGCACAAATGGTCAGGTCGAAGGTCTGGCATCGGGTGCGTCGGGGCTACTACGTCTTCGCAGATGTGTGGGCCGCGTCGGCCGCGGTCGGGCGTCACCTGGTGATGTCTCGGTGTGTGCTGCACTCGCTCGGGAGCGACGTGGCGCTCAGCCACGTCTCCGGTGCGCTGGCGCACGGACTCTCATGCTGGAACGTGCCACTCGACCACGTGCACGTGACGCGGCTGGATGGCGGAGCGGGCCGGCTGGAGGCCGGCGTGGCTCACCACGGGGGTCTGTCTCGATCAGGACGTCACCATCGTCGACGGGATGCGGGTTCTACGGCCGGCCCGATGTGCTCTCGAGACCGGGAGTCTGACCACCAGCGAAGGGGCACTCGTGGTCCTCGACTCGGCACTCTTCGGCGGCGTCGCCGACGAGGCTGAGCTCTTCCGCCAGTTCGAGCTGATGTCGAAGTGGCCACGCATGCGCCATCTCCACATACCCGTCCGGATGGCGACGCCACTCTCCGAGAGCGTGGGCGAGTCCCGGGGTCGCTGGCTCTTCTGGAGGATGGGACTCCCGGCTCCGAGATGCCAGTTCAAGATCTACGACGCCCAAGGCGTGCTGGTGGCGAGGTGCGACTGGGGATGGCCAGACCATGGCCTCGTCGGAGAGTTCGATGGACACCTGAAGTACGGCCGGCTCTTGAAGCCGGGCCAGAATCCTGGCGACGTCATGTTTGCTGAGAAACGGCGTGAGGACCTCGTGCGCGAGCTCACCGGGATGCGGATGGTCCGTCTGGTGTGGCACGACTACGAGCTACCCCGCGTGACCGGCGCGAGGATCTCCGGGCTCATGCGCGCCGCCGGCTGAGCCGAGCCACGACGGCTTCACCATGGGATGCAGACGAACCAGCACTTCCCACGACGTACAGGGCATGGGAAGTGCTGCTTCGTCGACATCCCATGGTGGAACTGCGCGGCCCTACAGCAGCGGCCCCACCACCGCAGCGAACCTCCGGGCCATCAGCTCCGGGGGGTTGGCGGCGGCGGTGGCGAGGGCGGAGTCCCGCGCCCGGGCCGCGGCGGAGCGGTCGTCGACGAGGTCGGTGACGGCGGCGGCGAGGACGGACTCGAAGTCGTCGGGGTCGAAGAGCCGGACGTGGGGGCTGCCCTCGCGCGCGAGCAGGGCGCCGGCGCGGGGAGCGACCACGGGGAGCCCGAAGGTCTCGGCGAGGAGGAACGAGCCGGAGTTCAGGATCCCGGCGTACGGCAGCACGGCCAGGTCGGCGGCGCCCATCCACAGCTGGACGTCACGGTCGGGCACCCGCTCGGCGCGGCTGACCACACGCGGGGTCGAGGTGAGGCGCTCGACCAGCGCCTGCATGCCCGGACCTCCACCCTGGAGGCCGGCCACGAGCAGCCGCAGGTCGGGCCGGTCGAGCGGGGGACGAGCCACGGCGTCGAGGAGCCGGTCGATCCCCTTGTACGGCCGGATCAGCCCCAGCGTCGCCAGCACGCGGTCATGGGCGCCGACGCCGAGCCGGCGCCGGGCCCCCGCGCGTCCCACCCGCTGCGGGTAGATCCCGACGTAGCTGCTGTGCGGGATCGTCACCACGCGCGCGGGGTCGAGCGGGTAGTACGGCGCGACCGCCGGCAGCGTCTCGTCGCACAGCACGTGCACGACGTCGGCGTGCTCGGCCACGAGCCGGCACACGCGGGCCTCGGCCTCGGGGTACGCCGCGTCATGGGGCAGCACGTTGTGGACGGTCCAGACCAGCCGGCCGCCCGCCGCTCTGAACCCGTCGAGCAGGTCCGCCAGACGCACCACCCGCCGATCCGCCTCCTCCGCGTCGCTCGCTCCGCGGAGCACCGGCGTCGTCCAGTGCAGGTTGAGCAGGCCCGGCGATCCCGAGGCGGCGGCGCGCTCCAGGTGCTCGGTCAGGGGCCCCGTCGGCCGGGCGGAGGCGTCGACCTCACCCAGCCGCGAGAAGAGCATCGACAGGAACGGGTTGCCCTTGCGCCAGTTCGGGAAGAAGTCGACGTGCCGCGTCACTCGGGTCCCGCGGCGGCCTGGGCGGCGTACCACTTCTGGTTGCCGGCCTCCCGCTTGTTGCTGCCCTCGCGGTTGTCGCCCTTCTCGATGACGACGAGGTTGTGGTAGCAGTGCACGGCGACGACGTGGAGATCGGTGTACGACGGCTCGTACGACTCGTCGAGGAACTCCTCGTGGTTCAGCCCGTCGAGCAGCCGTTTCACCATCGCCATCGACGTGGTCGGGTCGTCCGGGTCGACGCTGCCCTTCCAGTCCGGCCAGTAGCTGGTCTGGATGTCCTCGATCACGTAGAGCCCGCCGTCCGCCAGCATCGGGAACAGGATCGCGAAGCTCTTGATCACGTGCGGTGGCCGGTGGCTCCCGTCATCGATGACGATCGTGGGGTTGCCGAAGCGCCTCACGATCCGACGCATCAGCTTGCGGTCGACCTGGGAGCCCTCGAACGCCCGGATCCGCGGCTCGTTGACGAACGACTTGTCCTGGATGTCGACCCCGACCACCTGGGCCCGAGGGAAGAACCACTTCCACATCTTCAGCGAGGCACCGCCCTGCCGCTCGCGGGCGTAGCCGCCGATCCCCAGCTCGAGGACCAGCATCTCCCGCTCGCGCAACGGCGCGAAGTGGCGCTGGTAGTGCGGGGTGTAGCGGTGCACGCCCCACTTGTCGCTGCCGAACTCCTGCGCGAGCTGGGTCAGGTCCATCGACAGGTAGGGGTTGCGCGGCGTACGGCGCACCGCGCGCCGGGCCCGGCCCGCCACCCGGCGCAGGGCGGAGCGCCGGCCGGTCATCCGAGCAGAGCGTCGACGAAGGCACCCGGGTCGAACGGCGCCATGTCGTCGGGCCCCTCCCCCAGGCCGACCAGCTTCACCGGTACGCCGAGCTCCCGCTGCACCGCGACCACGATCCCGCCCTTCGCCGACCCGTCGAGCTTGGTCAGCACGATCCCGGTGACGTCGACGATCTCGGAGAAGACCCGGGCCTGGACCAGACCGTTCTGCCCGGTCGTGGCGTCGAGCACGAGCAGCACCTCGGAGACCGGCGCCTGCTTCTCGATCACCCGCTTCACCTTGCCGAGCTCGTCCATCAGCCCGGCCTTGTTCTGCAGGCGACCGGCCGTGTCGACCAGCACCGTGTCGGCGCCCCGGTCGATGCCCTCCTGGACCGCCTGGAACGCCACGCTCGCCGGGTCGGATCCCTCCGGCCCGCGGACGACGTCGACGCCGACCCGCTCACCCCACGTCGCGAGCTGCTCCACAGCAGCTGCCCGGAACGTGTCGGCCGCGCCCAGCACCACCGAGCGGTCCTCGGCGACCAGGATGCGCGCCAGCTTGCCGACCGTCGTCGTCTTGCCCGTGCCGTTGACACCCACGACCAGCACGACTCCCGGCAGTCCGTCGGCGCCGGAGACCTGGAGGCGGCGGTCCATGTCCGGGCCGACCAGCTGGAGCAGCTCGTCGCGCAGGACGCCGCGGGGGTCGCGGGCCTCGCTGCCGCCCACGCGCAGCCGGGTGCGCAGGTTCTCGACCAGCTGCTGGGTCGGGGCGACGCCGACGTCGGCGGTCAGCAGGGTGTCCTCGATCGCCTCCCAGGTGTCCTCGTCGACGCGGTCGCGCGAGAGCAGGGTCAGCAGGCCGCGGCCGAAGCCGCCCTGCGAACCAGCGAGCCGCTGGCGCAGGCGGACCAGCCGCGACGCCGTCCCCTCGGGCCGCTCGACCGTGGTGACGCCGGCAGGCGCCTCGGGCTCCGTCTGCGGGGCCACGTCCTCTGCCGGAGCAGGTACGCCGATCGGTGGCGCACCCGAGTCGACCGGCGGCGGAGTCGGGCCACGCCGGCGGCCGGCGGTGACCAGTCCGACGGCGACGATCGCGCCCAGGACCAGGATGCCGAGGACGAGGTACAGCACGGTCATGTCGTCATCCAATCATTGCCCGCGGCGGAGACCGTCACGCCGCCGCGCGAGCGAGCTCGCCGGGCGCTCCCTGCGGTGTTCGAGCGGACCAGGTCTGCGCGACGTCCTCGCTCAGGCGCTGCGGCGACGACCCTCGGGCCGACCGTGGTCGAGGCTGGCCAGGTCGAGCGCGAGCGAGGACTGCTCGTCCTGGTCACGCGTGTGCCCGGCGTCCTCGGAGTCGACGGCCTCGGCGGTGTTGTCGAGGGTCGGCGCGGTGTCGACACCCTTGCGCAGCAGGCGGCCCAGCCACCCGAAGTACGGCACGTCCTCGCCCCGGTGCGGGAACGCGACGTAGAGCACGACCAGCCCGGCCAGCACCAGGACCACGAGCATGGCGACCACCAAGAACCACATGTCCCCACCCTGACAGAACCGGCTGAGGGAACACCAAATGCTCGGCTCCGCGCGCGTCGCAGGCGGTCAGCGCACGATCCCCTCGGCAGCGGCCCGGATCGCCTCGGGCACGGGCGTGGCCGGCCGGGCCGGGTCGGTGTTGTCGACGTACACCACGACGACCCGGCCCTCGGCCGCCGCCTCGTCGGCACCCTGGAACAGCCCGACCCGGTAGACGATCGACGACCGGCCGACCCGCTCGACCGCGACCCCGAGGTCGATCGGGCGCGGGTAGGCGATCTCCCGGAAGAAGCGGCACGACGCCTCGGCGAAGACCCCGATCGTGTCGGGGTCGTCGCCGACGGCCCCGACCGTCTCCTGCAGGTGGGTGTCGATCGCGGTGTCGATCAGCTCGAAGTAGCGGGCGTTGTTCATGTGCCCGAAGCCGTCCATGTCGGCCCAGCGGGTGGTCGCGGTCGACCAGTGACCGAAGTCGGCGCGCGTCGGCCGCGGCGGCCGCTCGGCCCCCATCGGTCAGGCCGACTCGCGCAGCCGCTGGCTGATCACCGTCGACATGCCGTCGCCGCGCATGGTGACGCCGTAGAGCGCGTCGCCGACCTCCATCGTCCGCTTCTGGTGGGTGATCACGAGCAGCTGGCTGGTCTCGCGGAGCTCCTCGTAGATCTGCAGGAGGCGACCGAGGTTGGTGTCGTCGAGCGCGGCCTCGACCTCGTCGAGGATGTAGAACGGCGAGGGGCGGGCCTTGAACAGCGCGACCAGGAACGCCACCGCCACCAGCGACCGCTCGCCTCCGGAGAGGAGCGAGAGCCGCTTGACCTTCTTGCCCGGCGGACGGGCCTCGACCTCGACGCCGGTCGCGAGCATGTCGTTCGGGTCGGTCAGCACCAACCGGCCCTCGCCGCCGGGGAACAGCCGCGAGAAGGTCTGGTCGAACGCCGCGGCCACGTCGGCGTAGGCCTCGGTGAAGACCTGCTCCACGCGTGCGTCGACCTCGCGGACGATGTCGAGGAGGTCCTTGCGGGTCGCCTTGAGGTCCTCGACCTGCTCGGTCAGGAACTTGTGCCGCTCCTCCAGTGCCGAGAACTCCTCGAGCGCCAGGGGGTTGACCCGGCCGAGCATCGCCAGCGCGCGCTCGGCGGCGCGGAGCCGCTTGGTCTGCGCCTCGCGGTCGTAGGGCACCATCTCGGGCTTCCCGTCGCCATCCCCGTCTTCGGTTCCTGAGGAGGCGAGGTACGAGCCGTCTCGAAGGGCCCCGGTGAACGGCACGAGGGTGTCGGGGCCGTACTCCACGAGGAGCGACTCCTCGTCGAGGCCGAGCTCCTCCAGCGCACGCTCGGCGAGCTGCTCCAGGCGCATTCGCTGCTGGGTGCGGGCCATCTCGTCGCGGTGGACGGAGTTCACCAGCTCGTCGTGCTCGCGGGTGAGGTCGCGCAGCGAGGCCCGGACCGCCAGCAGCTCCTGCTCACGACCGGCGCGCGAGGCCTCGACGGCGGCGCGCTGCTCGGCAGCGCGGTGGATCGAGACCTCGAGCTTGGCCAGCACGTGGCCGACGGCGACCCCGACGGCCTGGGCGGCCCGGCCCTCACGGATCAGCCGCTCGCGACGCTCGACCGCCCGGGCCCGCGCCTCGCGCTCGGCCTCGGCCGCGCGGACCAACGCGTCGGCGCGCCCGTGCAGCGCCCGGGCTCGCTCCTCGCTCGTGCGCAGCGCGAGACGGGCGTCCATCTCCGTCTGTCGGGCGGCGCGGGCGGCCTCGACGAGGCGCTCGCGCTCGGTGGTGTCGGGCTCGAAGTCCGGGGAGTCGGTCACCTCCTGGGCGGCCGCGAGCCGCGACTCCAGCTCGGCGAGACCGGCCAGGTCGCGCTCGCGCGCCTCGCGGGCGTCGGTCATGGCCTGGGCGATCCGCTCGGCCTCCGAGCGCGCCGCGCGGGCCTGCGTGCCGTGGTGTCCGAGCTCCTCGGCCACGGCCGCGAGCGTGGCGTCGGACTCGTGCAGCTTGGCCAGGGCGACGTCGACGCCGCGCTGGGCGTCTTCCTTCTCGGACTCGAGTCGGCTGATCTCGAAGCCCAGTCGTTCGGCGGACGCGACGGCGTCGGCGAGGGCGGCCGAGGCCTCGTCGTACGCCGCCTGGATCTCGAGCAGGCTCGGCTGGCTCTGCGAGCCGCCGGAGGCGAAGTGGGCGGCGTAGACGTCGCCGTCTCGGGTCACCGCGGTCAGGTCGGGGCGGTCGGCGACCAGCGCCCGCGCGGCCGGCAGGTCGGCGACCACCGCGGTCTTGAAGAGCAGGCGTGCCAGAGCCGGGCGCAGGGTGTCGGGGCACTGCACCACGTCGAGGGCGTACGCCGTGTCGCCCGGCAGCGCGGGCCACGGGGCGTGGTCGGTGACCGGCCCGCCTCCGAGCAGGAGCCCGGCCCGGCCGAGGTCGGCGTCCTTGAGGTGGCCCAGCGCCGCCACGGCGGCATCGCCGTCGGCGACGGCCACCGCGTCGGCGGCCGAGCCGAGGGCGGCGGCGACGGCGGTCTCGTAGCCCGCCGCGACGTCGAGCACGGCGGCCACCGAGCCCAGCAACCCGGAGACCGATCCCGAGGCGGCCAGCAGGGCGCCGACGCCGTCCTTGCGGTTGAGTCCGAGCTCGAGGGCGTCCTTGCGGGCCGTCAGGGACGATCGGTCGCGGTCGGCCTGTGCGGCCTCCTCGCGGACCTTGGTCAGCCGCTCCGTCACGTCGTCCATCACGGCCACGGCGGCCTCGTGCTCGGCATCGAGCCCTTCCTCGCCGGCGTCGAGCCCGGCGATCCGGGTCTCGAGGGCGGTGAAGTCGTGCTGGGCACGCTCGGCTCGTGAGGCGGCAGCGGCCCGGGCGGAGTCCAGCCGCCCGATCTCCTCGTCGGCAGCCGCGGCCCGCGACTTCAGGGCGTTCACCTGACCGCCGAGGCGAGCCAGCCCCTCGCGACGGTCGGCGGCGGCGCGCACGAGCCCGGCGACACGACGGTCCTCCTCGGCCGCGGCCTCTTCGGACCTACGCCGGTCGGTCACCGCCCGCTCGAGGGCCTGGCGGTGCGTCTCGACCTCGGTGGCGATCCCGGACTCCTCGGCGCGCACCCGCGCGGCCTCGGCCTCGAGCTCCTCGGGGTCGCGCCCGGTGTCGGACGCGGACTCGTCGTCGAACCCGGCCGCGTTGCGCACGCGCTCGGCCGCCAGCGACGCCGTGCCTCGCAGGCGCTCCCGCATCCCGGACAGACCGAACCAGGTCTCCTGCGCGCGCGCCAGGGCCGGCAGGTCCTCGCGCAGCGCACCCTCGACCCGGCCCTCGCTCTCGCGGGCCGCGGCCATCGCCGCTTCGACCTCCTCGCGACGCTCGACCAGGATCGTCTCGTCGGCCAGCTCCTGCTCGAGCGCGGTACGCGCGGTGAGCAGGTCGTCGGCCATGACCCGGGCCCGGGCGTCGCGGACGTCCGCCTGCACGGCCGCGGCCCTGCGGGCCACCTCCGCCTGGCGCCCCAGCGGCTTGAGCTGTCGCCGGATCTCGCTGAGCAGGTCGGTCAGCCGGGTCAGGTTGCCGTCGGTCGAGTCGAGCTTGCGAAGCGCCTTCTCCTTGCGCTTGCGGTGCTTGAGGACGCCCGCGGCCTCCTCGATGAAGCCGCGCCGGTCCTCCGGGGTCGCGTGCAGGATCGTGTCGAGCTGCCCCTGACCGACGATCACGTGCATCTCGCGGCCGATGCCGGAGTCGCTGAGCAGCTCCTGGACGTCGAGCAGCCGGCAGGGCGTGCCGTTGATGGCGTACTCCGACCCGCCGGAGCGGAACATGGTCCGGCTGATCGTGACCTCGGAGTACTCGATCGGCAGCGCGCCGTCGGCGTTGTCGATGGTGAGCAGCACCTCGGCCCGGCCGAGCGGCGGGCGGCCCGCCGTCCCGGCGAAGATGACGTCCTCCATCTTGCCGCCGCGCAGGCTCTTGGCACCCTGCTCGCCCATGACCCAGGCGAGGGCGTCGACGACGTTGGACTTGCCGGACCCGTTGGGGCCGACGATGCAGGTGATCCCCGGCTCGAGCTGCAGGGTCGTCGACGACGCGAAGGACTTGAACCCCTTCAGGGTCAGGCTCTTCAGGTACAACGTGGCTCCTCACAACGGCGGCGCTACGACGGGACGTCGGGATGACTGCAGGCGCTCGGAGCGGGGGAAGTGCAGCGGGCATCACCCTACCCAGCACCACCCCCGATCTCGGGCATCCGGGGCCGGTGTCGAGGTGGTCAGACGCCGAGCCGGACGAGCTCGGCGCGGATCTCGTCGAGCAGGTCCAGGTAGTGACGCATGTGGTCACGCAGGCCGAGGAACTCCTCGCGGTACCGCTCGACAGCGCGGCGCTGACCCGGGTCGAGGGTCGCGACACGGGCGAGCACCAGCGGGAGGATCTGCGCCTCGAACAGGCGCGAGACGCTCGCGGACCGCTTGAGAAGGGCGGGTGCCGTCGCGTCCGCGGTGAACATCTGGCCGACCAGCTCCTTCGGTACGACGCCGGCGCCGGCACTGAGCAGCAACGGGGTGAAGGAGACGGCGGTGTTGACGTTGACGGCGTCCACGTAGGCCCAGTCCGGCTCTGAGGGACCGTCCGCCAGCCAGGTGTCGAGCGCCGTCCCGATGAGGACCAGGCCCTCCTCGTTGGTCGCTCGGTCACCGCTGGAACGGTCGAGGACGCCTCGCCAGAAGCCGAGGTACTCCGAGACCCAGGCGCGAGCGCTGCGGCGTTCGCGGAGCCCGTCGAGGTAGAACGCGAGCAGCGCGGCGATGAACACCGAGACGAACGTCAGCAGCGCGTCGCCCAGGCTCATGTCGGGTCCCTCAGCGGCGGCGGAGCCGGTCGCGCAGGATCATCAGCTGCTCGCGCTCGCCGTCGGTGAGCGAGTCCATGCCGCTGGCGCTGATCTTGTCGAGGAGGGCGTCGAGCGCCGCCTGGTCGCGCGAGACCGGAGGCGTCTCGGCGGGCTGCCAGGGGCCCTGGACGACGGTCGGTCCGGTCACGGGGCGCCGTTTCTGCCGCTTGGGCCGCGCCGTGCGCCGGAGCCTGAGCTGCGGGATGCGACCCCACTCCGACATCAGGCCCCAGGCCCGCGCCACCAGGGCCGTCAGGAGCAGGCCGAGCAGGAAGTTGATCAGGTAGAGCCACTGGCGGTTGCCGACGTATCCCAGCACGTAGATCGCGATGATCACGACGCCGATGACCCAGCCGGGGATGTTGAAGAAGAAGCGGATCTGGGGGTACTCGGCGATGAAGACGAGCAGCACCATCAGCTCGAGCTGGTTGATGCCGTTGAGCTGGAAGGCGCCCGAGAGGACGCCGTTGGAGATCCCGGTCAGCTCGACCAGGACCACCCAGATCAGCCCCAGGCCGACGGTGATCATGCCGAGGAACCAGGCCGTCTTCTTCTTGCCCAGCCGGCTCTCGATCTGGGTGCCGAAGTACCAGAAGAACGCGATCGCGAGGATCCCGAACAGCCCGACGCCGTAGGGATAGGCCAGGGGCCAGGTCAGCAGCTGCCAGATCCGGCCGGTGACGACGTCGTCGGGCGTGAGCGACAGCTCGGACTGGATCACGCCGGCGTTGCCCTCGAAGGCCCACTCGATGACCGAGACGACGGACAGCACGACGACCAGGACGGTCGTGGTGACCTCGATGCTGCCCAGCCTGAACCAGCCGTCGTCAGACCCGCGGCCGGGCCGAGCCATCCCCCATCGCATGCTCACGGGGCCACGCTATCTGGCGTCGCCCTCCGCCGCCGAGAACGCCGGGGAAGACGAAGGGGCCGCCCGCTCGGGCGACCCCTCCGCTGCTTGCGTCGTTCGGTCAGAAAGCTCCCGTGCCGTTCGGCGTCCCGAGACCCGACGGCCCGTCCCAGCCCGCACGGGCGTGGCACCACTGCGTCGTGGGGCAGGTGCCGTTGCTGCCGCTGGTGATGTCGTTCAGGTTCGCCGGGTGCTGGTACGGCGTGGTGTTGCTGTAGCCGCCGCCCGCCAGCGCGTAGACCGACGCGATGATCGGGGCCGACTCGCTGGTGCCGCCGTACTGCGACCAGGTCGAGTTCTTCGCCGTCGTCGGGGAGTAGACGCTCAGGCCACCGGTGTTCGGGTCGGCCGCGGCCGACACGTCCGCCATGGCCCGCTTGGCGCAGCCGGTGTTGAACGCCGACGAGCCGGCGACCGCGGCGTTCAGGGTCGAGCAGCCGGAGCCGGCCCCGCTCCACACGGTCTCGCTGACGCGGGTGGTGCCCGACATCTTCAGCGTGGTGCCACCGACCGCGGTCACGTAGGTGGACGAGGCCGGGTAGGACGCGCCCTGGTAGCCGTTGTCCCCGGTCGACGCGGTCACCGCGATGCCCGGGTGGTTGTAGTAGACGCCGTACGTCGAGTCGGCGGCGTCACTGCCGCCGTAGCTGTTCGAGATCGCGACCACGCCGGCCTGCTTGGCGGCCGTGTTCACCGCGGCGCCCAGGTCGGTGAAGGAGGCCGACTTCGCCTGCACCATGACGATCTTGCACGCGGGACACGCCGCCGAGACGGCGTCGAGGTCGAGCGCCTGCTCCTGCGACCAGCCGACGTTGTTGCGGGGCAGGTTGGTGCCGCCGTTCTGGTCGATGACCTTGAGGCACCCGTTGGCCGTCGTGCACGAGGGCATCCCGTAGAAGTTGCGGTAGATCGTCAGGTCGCGCGACAGGTTGGTGTAGCCGTAGGCGTCCACGATCGCGACCGTGCGACCGGCACCGTTGGTCCCGGTGAGGCCGTACGCCGCCTTCAGCTGGGTCGGCGACAGGGCCGTCGACAGCGGAGCGGCGGCCTGGGGCACGGCACCCTTGCCGTTGACCATGACCTTGGACAGACAGGCGGCGTGACCGGCGGTCGCCTTGGCGCAGACGCGCTGTGCGTGCAGGCCCGAGATGTGGGTCACGCGCGGGGTGGCCGCGTCCGCCCCGGCGAACCCGGCGGCCACGGTGGTGAGCGCGAGGGCGCCGACACCGAGGAGGGCGGCGAACATTCTTTTCTTCACGAGTGTCGACTCCTGGATCGTCCGCCGAGCTCCGTCGTGGCCCACTGCCACGTCCCGGCAACGGTCGAACTGTGTCGTAGTTGCATAGGAAAGTGAACGATCCCGTGGGTCAGGTCTTTGCAAGCGCACGAACCTGCAGTCCGCGCTCACCCCGGGGGTGAACCTGCAGGTCAGACGGGCTGCTCGGCGGCGACCTGGTCCGCGTGCGCGACGTGGGCGAGCGAGCGCCAGATCAGCGCCAGCGTGATCCCGGAGCCGACGAACGCGAACCAGAACGGCGCGGTGAGACCCCAGCGGTCGGCGATCAGACCGCCGAGTGCCTGGCCGATCACGATGCCGCCGTAGAGGCCGACGCTGTAGACCGAGCCGACGCGGCCCTGGTACTCCGTCGGGACCACGCGCTGGCGCACCGTCTGGCTCACCGTCCCCCAGACGAAGGCGTAGGAGCCGAACCCGAACATGATCACGAACGCGACCACCGGCGACCGGTTGAGGGCGAAGGCCAGGTGCATGAGCACCTCCAGGGTCAGGCAGCCGCGCATCAGGGTCGCCAGCCGGACCCGCCGCTCGAGCCAGCCGTAGCAGGTCGTCGAGATCAGTCCGCCGACCGCGGCCACGGTCGTCAGCGCGCCGAAGCCGACCGCCCCCATGCCGAGCACCTGGGTGGAGTAGAGGACCAGGACCGCCCAGGCCGCCGCCCACGTCACGTTGAACGTGAGGATCACCAGCGCCAGGGTCCGGACCGCGTGGTGCCCCATCAGCCAGCGGATGCCGTCGCGGATGTCCTGACGGACGTGGGTGCCCTCGAGGTCTCGGACACCGCCCGGCGGGGTGGCGACCTTGGCGACGAGGACGACGCCGAGCGCGACGCAGACGGCCTGGGTGACGAAGGGCAGCGTCATCCCGGCTGCGAACAGGAAGGCTCCGAGGGGCGGACCGGCCAGCTGGTTGAGGGCGATGGTGCCGGTCATCATCCGGGCGTTGCCGATCCCGAGGTCCTCCCGCCGCACGAGCATCGGGAGCAGGGTCCGGGCCGCGCTGTCGGAGAACAGCTCCGCCACCCCGATCAGCAGCATGGCCGCGAGGACCACCCCGATGTCGACGTCGCCGGAGGCGATCGCCAGCGACAGCACGGCCAGCACGCCGACGCGGAGCGCGTCACAGAGCATCACCATCCGACGGCGGTCGACCCGGTCGGCGAGCGCCCCGGCGTAGAGGCCGAAGAGCAGCCACGGCAGTCGTTGGAGCACCGCCGCCAGGGCGACGAGGAACGGTTGGTGGGTCTGCGAGGCCACCAGGAGCGGGCCGGCCGCGAGGGCCAGGCCGTCACCGAGGTTGGAGGTCCACGACGAGGCCATCAGCCACCGGAACCCGGTGCCGAGGCGCGGCGGTGCGAGCCGGTCCCCGAGCGTCCGCGCCATCCCCGTCACGAGGACGAGAGCCTAGTCAGGGACGGGGTTCAGGGCTCTCGCTTTTCGCGGCGCCCGTACGCCGTGACGCCGGCGATCAGCACGTCGAGGCCGAACCCGAAGCGGTCGTCCTGGTCGCCGGTCGAGAGGGCGGTCGCCATCGAGGCGAGCACCGGGAACTCGTCGTCGGGCAGGTCGCGGAAGAACTGGTGGACCACCTCGTGGTGCTCCTCGTGGTCGGTCGGCAGCGCGGTCCGGTTGCGCCACACGTCTCGCTCCACCGCCACCGAGCTGACGTAGAGGCCCATCAGGTCGAGGAACCACGCGACCGCCTGGTCGGGCAGGCCACCGGCACGCAGCAGCCCCGCGATCCGCTCGGTGGTGACCAGGATCCGCGGTGACATCGGGACCATGCCGAGCGACGCCCGGGCGACGCCGGGGTGCTCGTCGTACAGCCGCAGCATCTGGACCATGACCTCGCGCAGCTGCTCCTGCCAGTGCTCGGGGTCGGGGTCGGGCACCTCGAGCCGGCTCGCGACCCGCTCCAGGACCAGGGCGTCGAGCTCGTCGCGGTTGGCGACGTGGGCGTAGAGGGAGGCCGCACCCGTGCCCAGCTCGCGGGCGACCGACCGCATGCTGACCGCCTCGTACCCGCCCTGCTTCATCTGGGCGAGGGCGACCTCGACGATCCGGTCGGCGGAGAGCCGCTCGCGGGGTGCCGCCTGGCCGGCACTGACCCGGATGCGCACCGGACCGGCGCGGAAGGTGCGGGTCGTGGGGTCGTCGTCCTGAGCCATGACGAACACTGTACTTGACGCGAACGGTGTTCGATAGTAGAACAGCGTTCGCACTTGTCGAACAGCGTTCTTGGAGGACCGCATGACCCCGTCACCGACCCCGGCCACCACCGGCCCCGACGTCGACGCGACCCCCGCGGCGGCCGAGCCCGGCGAGCGCGGCTACCGGTTCCGCTGGATGGTGATGACGGTCGTGATCCTGGCCGACGTCATGGACCTGCTCGACGCGACCATCGCCAACCTCGCGGGACCCTCGATCCGGCGCGACATCGGCGGCAACGAGAGCACGCTGCAGTGGATCCTGGCGGCGTACACGCTGACCTTCGCGGTCGGGCTGATCACCTCCGCCCGGCTGGGTGACCTCGTCGGTCGCCGCCGGATGTTCCTGGTCGGGATGGTCGGCTTCACCGTCGCCTCGCTGCTGTGCGGGCTGGCTCCGAGTGCCGGGCTCCTGATCGCCGCGCGGGTGCTGCAGGGGCTCTTCGGCGCCACGATGATCCCGCAGGGCCTGGCGATGATCCGCGCGTCGTTCCACCCCGACGACCTGCAGAAGGCGTTCATCCCGTTCGGCCCCGTGATGGGCCTGTCGGCCGTGCTCGGCCCGATCATGGCCGGCTTCCTGATCGACGCCGACCTGTTCGGCAGCAGCTGGCGCTCCATCTTCTGGATCAACGTGCCCGTCGGTGCCGTGGCGTCGTACCTCGCTTGGAAGTACCTGCCCCGCAACCTCCAGCGAGATCGAGACGCGCGACTCGACCTGGGCGGCGCTCTGCTGCTCACGCTCGCGTCGGTGCTGCTGATCTACCCGCTGGTGCAGGGGCACGAGCAGGGGTGGCCGGCGTGGATGTTCCTGATGCTGGCCGGGTCGGCGGTGTTCTTCGGCGCCTTCGTCGTCTCCGAACGTCGCTCCACCCACCCGATCATCGAGCCGACCCTGTTCTCCCACGGTCAGTTCGTGATGGGCCTGGTCTTCCTGGGCACCTTCTTCACCGCGATGTCGGGCTTCAACCTGGCCGGCAACCTCTTCATCCAGTACGGGCTGCACTACAGCCCGCTGCACACCGGGCTGACCATGGTGCCGCTGGCGCTGGGCATCTCGGTCGGTGCGGCCGCGTCGGGCGCGGTGCTCGGGCCGAGGTTCGGGCGCCCCGTGCTGCACGCGGGGCTGGCGATCTCCATCGTCGGCCTGCTGCTGATGTGGTGGACGATCGGCCACCAGGGCCTCGCCCTGACCGGCTGGCAGCTCGCGCCGTCGTTCGGGGTCATGGGCATCGGGATGGGCCTGATCTTCGCGCCCCTCTTCGACCTCGTCCTGGCCGCCCTCGACGACCGCGAGGTGGGCACGGGATCGGGCCTGCTGAACGCCGTGCAGCAGTTCTGCGGCGCTCTCGGCGTGGCGGTGCTCGGCTCGGCGTACTTCCACTGGCTGCCCGCGCACGGCTTCGTGACCGCGATCCGGTGGCTGACGCTGCTCTCGGCCGCGTGCTTCGCCGTCTCGTTCCTGGTGGTGTTCCTGCTCCCCCGGAAGGCTCGCGAGGACGCCGCCCACTGAGCGGGCGCCTGGGCACGACCGAGTGCCCGGCGGCTGCGACCTGGTGGGTCGTGCCGCGGTGGCTGGGTGTCGCTGGTGAGGTGAGCCGGGACCCGGAGGTCAGGCCGGCTGCATCTCGAGGTGCTCGGGATCGAGGTCGAGGGCCCGCGCCGCGGATGCGACGGCGAGGCGGTCGTTCTCCTCCATCAACCGGGTGACCAGCGCTTCCAGCTCAGAGATCCTGATCCGCAGCTGACGGTTCTCGGCGGCCAGCCGAAGGGGCAGGCCGCGGTCTTGCTGCAGATGGCCGATCAGAGCCTTGGCCATGTGTGGAGTGCCTTCCGATGTGGGGGACCCACCGTGTCGGGGGCCGTCTTCAAGAGTGACACCTCGACCCCCCGTGGTCAATCTCGCGTCACGTCCCGACGGGGCTCCGACGCACCCTCGGCACGGGCTGGCAGCGGGGGCAGAAGAACGACGACCGGTTCATGAACTCGATCCGGCGGATCGGGGTGCCGCAGCGGTCGCAGGCCTCGCCCTCGCGGCCGTAGGCGTGCAGGGAGCGGTCGAAGTAGCCGGACTCGCCGTTCACGTTGACGTAGAGCGCGTCGAAGCTGGTGCCGCCCTCGATCAGGGCCGCTCCCATCACCGCCCGGGCCTCGGCGAGCACCCGGCGTACGTCGATCGGACGGAGCCGCTCCCCCGGTCGGTCGCCGTGGATGCGCGCCCGCCAGAGCGCCTCGTCGGCGTAGATGTTGCCGACCCCGGAGACGAGGGTCTGGTCGAGCAGCAGGCGCTTGACGCCGGCGGTGCGCCGTCGGACCTTGGCCACGAAGAGGTCGTCGTCGAACTCCGGGTCGAACGGGTCGCGCGCGATGTGGGCGATCTCGGGCGGCAGGTCGGCCCCGCCCTCGGACACGGCCAGGCCCCCGAACATCCGCTGGTCGACGAAGCGGAGCTCCCGGTCGCCCAGGTCGAGCCGGACCCGCAGGTGGCGCTCGTCGGGAGCGCCCGGCTCCTGCACGAGCAGCTGGCCGCTCATGCCGAGATGACCGAGCAGCGCGTCGCCGTTGTCGAGCGGCAGCCAGAGGTACTTGCCCCGGCGCCGTGCGGCCTCGACCCGGCGCCCGGTCAGGGCGGCGGCGAAGCCGGCCGGCCCGCGGTGGTCGCGGCGTACCGGACGGGGGTGGAGAACGGCGACGGAGCGGATGGTGCGGCCGACGACGTGGCGCGCGAGCCCGTCGCGCACGGTCTCGACCTCGGGCAGCTCGGGCACGGTGGGATCGGTCGGTCTCGGCCGGGCTCAGTCGTCGGTGGACTCGGCGACCGACTCGGCCATCGACTCGGCGACCGCGTCGGTGAGGCCCATCGAGGTCGCGAGCTCGCCGTACGCCGTCTCGGCGGCGGCCTGCTCGGCCTCCTTCTTGGAGCGGCCGATGCCGTTGCCGTACCGCTGCTCGCCGACCCGGACCTGGGCGGTGAAGGTCTTCATGTGGTCGGGGCCCTCGTCGGCGATGAGGTACTCGGGGACACCGAGGCCGTGCTCGGCCGACAGCTCCTGGAGCGAGGTCTTCCAGTCGAGGCCGGCACCCAGGGCCGAGGCCGCCTCGATCAACGGGTCGAACAGCAGGTGGACGACCTGGGCCGAGGTCTCGAGACCACCGGAGAGGTGGACCGCCCCGATCACCGCCTCGACGGTGTCGGACAGGATCGAGGCCTTGTCGCGACCACCGGTGGTGTCCTCACCGCGACCGAGCTTGACGTAGGTGCCGAGCTGGATCTTGCGCCCGACGCCGGCCAGGGCGCGGGCGTTGACCACCGCGGCCCGGAGCTTGGCCAGGTGGCCCTCGGACAGGTCGGGGTGGGTGCGGTAGAGCGTCTCGGTGACGACCACGCCGAGCACGGAGTCGCCGAGGAACTCCAGGCGCTCGTTGGTCGGCAGGCCGCCGTGCTCGTAGGCGTACGAACGGTGCGTCAGTGCACGCTCCAGCAGCTCGGCGTCCAGGACGGGCTCGCCGAGTGCGCTGCGCAGCGTGGCGTAGTTCAGGGTCGTCGCCCCGGTCTCAGAGGACCTGGCGACGGGCGCCGCGAGCGCCGTACTGGCCACAGGTCCCGCAGGCGCGGTGCGGCAGGTGCTTGGCACCGCACGCGGGGTTGGCACAGGTCACCAGGGTCGGCGCCACGGCCTTCCACTGCGAGCGCCGGTGGCGGGTGTTGCTGCGGGACATCTTCCGCTTCGGGACTGCCACTGATCTCTCCTACGTCGTCGGACCCGAGGGTCCGGGTGCCTGGTCTTCTGCCTGCTCGGGCCCGGTCAGCGTGCTCAGCGCCGCCCACCGCGGGTCGACCGGCGCGTCGTGCTCGTGGTCGGGATCGTCCGCGAGCCGCGCACCGCACTCGGTGCACAGTCCGGGACAGTCCTCGGAGCACAACGGCTGGAACGGCAGTACCAGCACCACCGCGTCCCGCAGCAGCGGCTCCAGGTCGACCAGGTCGTCCTGGAGCATGCTGACCTCGAACTCCTCATCCGGATCGACGCCCTGGTCCTCGTAGACGAACAGCTCCTGGAACCGCACCTCGATCTCGTCGGAGATCGGCTCCAGGCACCGTGCGCACTCGCCGGCGAGGGCGGCTGTCGCCGTCCCCGTCACCAGAACGCCCTCCATGACCGCCTCCAGCCTCAGGTCGATGTCGACCGGAGAGCCTTCGGGGACGCCGAGGACCTCGATGCCCAGATCTGCCGGGGCCGGAACCGTCCGTGACACCTCGCGCTGGGACCCCGGGCGGCGACCGAGCTCGCGAGTATCGAGCACGAGCGGCGCTCTCGGGTCCAGTTTGCTCAGGGGATCACTTTCACTTCTGGCCACAACAGATCGTCTCGTATCGTAACGGCCCGCCTCCGCACCACAAAACCGCCGGTGACCTGGGTGAACGCCTCAGCGTTCGCCCAGCCGTACCCGGAGCCGGTCGTGGACGAACGGCGGCACGAACGCCGAGACGTCCCCTCCGAAGCCGGCGACCTCCTTGACCAGCGACGACGAGACGAATCCGCGGTCGGGGCTGGTGGGGATGAAGACCGTCTCGACGCCGGTCAGCGAGGCGTTCATCTGGGCCATCTGGAGCTCGTAGTCGAAGTCGCTGGCCGCACGCAGCCCCTTCACGATCGCGGTGGCGTCGCGCTCGGCGCAGAACGTCGTGACCAGCCCGGTGAAGCCCTCGACCGACACGTTGGGCAGGTCGGCGCAGGCCTCACGCATCATCGCGATCCGCTCGTCGGGGTCGAAGAGCCGGCTCTTGCTGACGTTGGTGCCGACCGCGACGACCACCTCGTCGAAGAGGCCCGAGGAGCGGCGGACGATGTCGAGATGCCCGTACGTGGCCGGGTCGAACGACCCGGGGCAGACGGCGCGGCGCACGGGGCCTCCTGATCGGGGCTGGGCCTGATGGGCGCTAGGACTGGGCGGCGTGAACGTACCAGAGCACGGTCTCGCCGTAGCGCTTCTGCCGGCTGTCGTGCAGGCCCTCGGGCCAGGTCGGTTCGCCGCCGCGCGCGCCGCGCTCCACCACGACCATCGCCCCCGGCACGAGCCACTCCCGGTCGACGAGCGAGGTGAGGTCGGCGGCGACCTCCTCCTCGCCCAGGGCGTACGGCGGGTCGAGGAACGCCACGTCGTACGGCGCGGACGGCGAGCCGGCGAGCGCCGTCGCGACCGGCTTGGTGACGACCTGGGGCCGCTTGAAGCCGAGCTCCTGCGCGTTGGCGGCGATCAGGCGCGAGGCACGCCGGTCCTGCTCCACCATCGTCACCACCCCGGCGCCGCGCGACCAGGCCTCGAGCCCGACCGCACCGGAGCCGGCGTAGAGGTCGAGGAAGCGGAGGCCGGCGAGCGACCCGCACCACGACTCGATGGTCGCGAACATCGCCTCGCGCACACGGTCGCTGGTCGGGCGCGTGCTCACCCCCCGTGGCGCGGTGATCCGCCGACCACCGACGCGTCCCCCGATGATGCGAGTCATGGCCGTGTGGGCCTCCCGGCGCGCGGGCACGACGCGGTCACGACTTCTCCATGAAGTCAGACTGCCGTGAATGCTCCAGTTCTGTCACGAGGCGTCGGAGCCCGTCGGCCCGCTCCAGCTCCGGATCGTCGGCGAGCAGAGCGGTCGCCGCCTCGCGCGCCTCGACGATCGTGTCCTCGTCGCGGAGCACGCGCAGCTGCTGCAGCGAGCTGCGGAAGCCGGACTGGGAACGACCGAGGACGTCGCCCTCACGGCGCTGCTCGAGGTCGACCCGGCTGAGCTCGAAGCCGTCGGTCGTCGCGGCCACGGCGTCGAGCCGCTCACGCGCGGGGCTGTCGCCCTCGGCGCGGGTGACGAGCAGGCACAGTCCGGGTAGACCACCACGGCCGACCCGTCCGCGGAGCTGGTGGAGCTGGGAGATGCCGAACCGGTCGGCGTCGAGCAGCACCATCGTGGTCGCGTTGCCGACGTCGACACCGACCTCGATCACCGTGGTCGCGACGAGGACGTCGGTCTCGCCCGCGGCGAAGGCACGCATGGCCCGGTCCTTGTCGTCGGGGGCCAGTCGACCGTGCAGCAGGTCGATCCGGAGCCCGCTGAGCGGGCCCTCACGCAGCCACTCCACGACCTCCTCGGCCGCACTCAGGCCCGGCGGCACGTCGAGGGGCTGTCCGTCGTCGTCGAACGCCGGAGCATCGGACTCGCCCTGCTCGAGCTCGTCTCCGGTGATGCGCGGGCACACGACGTACACCTGGTGGCCCTGGCTCACCTCCTCGCGCACCCGGGCCCACACACGGTCGACCCAGCGCTGGTCGGTGAACGGGACGACGGAGGTCTGGATCGGGGCCCTCCCGGCCGGGAGCTCGGTGAGCGTCGACACCTCGAGGTCGCCGAACACCGTCATCGCGACCGTGCGCGGGATCGGGGTCGCGGTCATCACGAGCACGTGGGGCGGCGTACCGGCCTTGTCGGTGAGGGCAGCGCGCTGCTCGACCCCGAAGCGGTGCTGCTCGTCGACGACGACCAGACCGAGGTCGGCGAACTGCACGTGCTCCTGGAGCAGTGCGTGGGTGCCGATCACGATCCCCGCCTCGCCGCTCGCCGCGCGGAGCAGGGCCTCGGCGCGGGACGCCTTCGGCATCGAGCCGGTGAGCAGGGCGACGGTGGTCGCGTCAGCGGCGCCACCGAGCATCCCGCCCTGCGCGAGGTCGCCGAGCATCGCGGTGATCGAGCGGAGGTGCTGCTGGGCGAGGACCTCGGTCGGGGCGAGGAGCGCCGCCTGGCCTCCGGAGTCGACGACGCGGAGCATCGCCCGCAGGGCCACCAGGGTCTTGCCGGAGCCGACCTCGCCCTGGAGCAGGCGGTTCATCGGGTGGGGTCGGGCGAGGTCGTCCATGATCTCGGCGGAGACCTCCTCCTGCCCGGCCGTGAGCGTGAACGACAGTCGCTCGTCGAACGCCGCCAGCAGCCCTCCGCCGCCGCTGCGCGCCTGGCCACCGAGCCGAGCCAGAGCCGCCCGCCGGCGTGCCATCACCAGCTGGGTCACCAGCGCCTCGTCGAACCGGAACCGGCGCTGGGCCGCCTGGATCTCGGGCCAGGAGTCCGGCGAGTGGATGTGGCGCAGCGCGGTGGCCAGGTCGGGCAGCCGGTGATCGCGGCGTACGTCGTCGGGGATCGGGTCCGGGAGGTCGTCGACGACCGTGAGGGCGAAGGCGATCGAGCGTTGGAGGTCCCACGAGTCGACGCCCTTGGTCTGGGGGTAGAGCGGGAACAGGGCCTTGATCGCGGCGACGGCCGTGCCGACGGACTCGTCGTCGTCGGCCCCGTCCTCGGCCTCGCCGAACAGGGCCATCGTCGGGTTGGTCAGCTGCCACTGGTTGCGGAACGTGCTGACCTGGCCGATGAAGATCCCGCGTCGGCCGACCGCGAGCCGCCGTGCGTGCCACTCGCTGACGCCCTTGGACTTGGCGAAGAAGGAAATCCGCAGCGAGGGACCGTCGGTCTGGAGGGTCGTGTCGAGGCGGTAGGCCGTGCGCCGGGTGCGTCGGTCGAGGTAGGTGTTGACGTCGCTCTCGACGATCTCGCCCACGACCGTGAGCATCTCGCCGCTGCGGAGGTCGGTGACCTTGGTGAGCTCGCCGGTGCGGACGTAGCGACGGGGGAAGTGGAGGAGCAGGTCGCCCACGGTGCGGATGCCCAGACCCTCGGTGATCCGCTTGACCTTGGCGGGCTTCTGGGCGCCGAGCACGGACGCGACAGGGCTGTCCAGGCTGATCACCGGTGCACTCCAGTCACTCGACGGACATGAGCAGGGGGTAGCGGTCCTGCCCTCCGTCGTACACCACGACGTCGACGTGCGCGTGCCGGTCCGCGACGTAGTCCTGGCACCGCTGGACCAGTCCGTCGGCTTCGGCACCGCCCACCAGCGTCACCAGCTCGCCACCGCCGCCGAGCATCCGCTCGAGGATCTCGGTCGCGACGGAGGCGAGGTCGTGCCCGACCAGCGCGAAGTCACCCTCGATCACGCCGAGCACGTCGCCGGGCTCGCAGGGCCCGGCCATGGTGATCGCCTGACGCACCGCGACCGTGACGGCGCCGTGCCGCGTGTGGCGCGCGGTCGCGGTCATCTCGAGCACGTCGGCGTCGAAACCGCGCGCCGGCTCGTGCACGGCCAGGGCCGCCAATCCCTGCACCTGCGCCGCCGTGGGGATCACCGCGACCCGGACGTCGAGGTCCTCCTCCGCGGTCCGCGCGGCGATGCGGGCGGCCCGGACCGAGTCCTGGTCGTTGGGGAGGATCACGACCTCGGCGGCACCGGAACCAGCGATCGCCTCCAGGATCATCCCGGTGGAGGGACGGTTGCCGGGGCCGCCCTCGATCACGATCGCGCCGGCGTCTCCGAAGAGTCGCGCCAGGCCGGGGCCTGCCGAGACCGCGACGATGCGGCGCCCGGTGCGTTCCCGGGTACGCCGGGCGGACCGCTCCTGCTGCTCGGCGACCTGCTCGGCGAAGTGGGTGACCCGGATCCGGTGCGGGTGACCGGCGGTGATGCCGGCCTCGATGGCGGCGCCGACGTCGTCGACGTGGACGTGGACGTTCCACAGACCCTCGCCGCCGACCACGACCAGCGAGTCGCCGAGCGGCGCCAGCTCGGCGCGCAGCGTCGGGACGGCGCCGTCCTCGGCGTCGAGCAGGTACATCACCTCGTAGGCCGGCCCGTCCGCGTGGAGGTCCGCCTCGGCGGTGGCGACGGGGATCGTGTGGGTGCCGATCGGCTGGGGCGCCGGGATCGGCCTCCGGCCGGTCAGCACGGTCTCCGCCGCGTCGAGGATCACGCTGAGACCACGGCCGCCGGCGTCGACCACGCCCGCCGCACGCAGCTGCTCGAGCTGCTCCGGCGTGCGGGCGAGGGCCTCGCGCGCGGCAGCGGCGGCGTCGGCGAAGACGTCGCGTGCACGGGCGCGGTCGTCACCGGCACGTCGTACGGCGGCGTCGGAGGCGGCTCTCGCCACGGTCAGGATCGTGCCCTCGACCGGCGTCCCCACCGCGTCGTACGCCGCCCCCGTCGCCTCGGCCATCGCCTCGGCCATCACGGTCGCGTTGCGGTCACCGCGCTGGGCACGGCCGATCCGCGCGACGAGGGCGCCGAGGAGCTGGCTGAGGATCACCCCGCTGTTGCCGCGTGCGCCCAGGAGCGCCCCCCGCCGGAACGCGGCCAGGGTGGTGAGCAGGTCGGCGTCCTCCGCCGCTGCCTGGTGGAGCGCGTCACGGGCGGCGCTCATCGTGAGATACATGTTCGTGCCGGTGTCGCCGTCGGGCACCGGGTAGACGTTGAGGGCGTCGATCTCCTCGCGCGCCGCCGCCAGGGCGTCGACCGCGACGTCGACGAAGCGCTGCACGACCGCGAGCTCGATGCCGCCGCCAGTGGGTGCTTCCATCGTCGGTCGTCGTCTCCTCGGGCTCGGGCCCGAGACGGTCGGGCGGGTGCCAGGGTAGTGGCGGAGCCGGTGGGTTTCGACCGGCGCCGCCCGCTCGATTCGTCCGGGTCCGGGTGCGTCGGATATTCTTTCCCGGTTGCCCGCTGCGCGCGGGCCCCGATCCGTTTCCCACTCAGGAGTGTCCCCGTGGCTGCCGTTTGCGACATCTGCGCCAAGAAGCCGACCTTCGGCAACAACCGGCCGTGGTCGAAGAAGATCACCAAGCGGCGCTTCGACCCCAACATCCAGCGCGTCCGGGTGAACCTCAACGGCACCCACAAGCGCCTCAACGTCTGCACCGGCTGCCTGAAGGCCGGCAAGGTCAGCCGCTGAGCTCCTGACGTTCCGCGAGCCCTGGGTGCCTGTGGTGCCCGGGGCTTCGTGCTGTCCGGGGTCGCGTGCGCCGGTTCATCAAGAGAAGGAGGCGAACCCGCACTTCTCCTGGTGAGCTCCGCACGAGAAGTGCCGGTTCACCTGCCTATCGTGATGAAGCCGGGACAGGAGTGACCAGCCCTAGAAGTGCGTCCACCCCGTCGGACCGTCGTACGCCGCACCGTCCACGGTGACCGCCGACCCCTCCGAGACCGACCCGATCACCGCCCACCCCTCCGGGATCGCCGCACCCGACGGGAACGTCGCCAGGAGCGCGTGGTCGTCGCCCCCACCGAGGACGAAGCTCAGGGGGTCGGCGCCGGTGGCGGCGGCGACGGCGTGGAGCGGCTCCGGCACCTCGAACGCGTCACGGCGTACGTCGATCGCCACGCCGGACTCCTCGGCCAGGTGGCGCGCCTCGGCGAGCAGCCCGTCGGAGATGTCGATCATCGAGGTCGCACCCGCCTCCGCGGCGAGCGGCCCGGCGTCGTACGGCGGCTCCGGCCGGCGGTAGGCCTCCACCAGCACCCTTGGCGAGCGGAAGCCCCGGCCGAGCACCGCGAGCCCGCCGGCGGCCCACCCCTGGCGTCCACACAGCGCGAGGACGTCGCCCGGCTCGGCGCCCGAGCGCAGCACCGGCGACTGCGTGCACGCCCCCAGCACGGTCACCGCGATCACCAGCGAGTCGGCCGACGTCAGGTCGCCGCCGACCACCGAGGCTCCGACGAGAGCGGCCTCCTCCGCGAACCCCTCGGCGAACTCCAGCGCCCATTGGGCCGGTAGGTCGCGCGGCGCGGCGAGGCCGATCGTCAGGGAGTGTGCCCGCCCGCCCATCGCGTTGACGTCGGAGAGGTTGGCGGCCGCGGCCCGGTGGCCGATGTCGGCGGCCGAGGCCCAGTCGCGCCGGAAGTGGCGCCCCTCCACGAGCACGTCCGTCGAGACCACGACGTGGCCGTTGCGGATGCGCAGCACCGCGGCGTCGTCACCCGGCCCGACCAGCACCTGCTCGCCCTGCGGGAACAGGTCTCGGAGTCGGGCGATCAGCGGGAACTCGCCGGCCTCCGAGACGGTCGCGTCAGCTGGGAACGGCATGCGCACATCCCACCAGACCCGGCCCGCCGGTGGGCCCGCCACCCACTGGGGCGACCTGTTGGCGCCGGCGTACCGCACGGTAGGTTGTGCCCGGCAGTTCTCGACAAGGCCACCGACCCCGCAACTGCGCAGAGGAGACAACCATGGTCGTCCAGGCGTACATCCTCATCCAGACCGACGTGGGCAAGGCCGCCGAGGTGGCGCGGGCCATCGCCCAGGTCAAGGGCGTGACCCTGGCCGAGGACGTCACCGGCCCGTACGACGTGATCGTGCGCGCCGAGGCCCGCAACGTCGACGAGCTGGGCAAGCTCGTGGTCTCCCGCGTGCAGAACCTCGACGGCATCACCCGCACGCTCACCTGCCCCGTCGTCCACATCTGATCTCGACCTTGGCCGGATCCCTCTCGCGCCCCGGGTCGCAGCCGCGATCTCGGGGCGCACGTCTGTCCGCGGTTCTGGTCGCCCTCGGCCTCGTGCTCGTCGCCTGCGGCAAGGAGCCGGTCAGCATCCCGACGCTCCGGCTCACCGCCGCCGACCAGGCCGTGTGCCAGCGGCTGGCCGACGCCCTGCCCGACAAGATCGACGGGCAGTCGCGTCGCAAGACGCAGCCGGCCGCGGCGCTCGGCGCCGCCTGGGGTGACCCGGCGATCGTGGCGCAGTGCGGGGTCGGCGTCCCCGGAGGCTTCTCACGCACGGCGTCGTGCACCGAGGCAGACGGCGTCGGTTGGTTCGTCCCCGCCGACCAGGTGAACGACGACTCGAGCGACGTCGTGATGTCGACGGCCGGCTACCGGCCGATCCTGCAGGTGACCGTGCCGGCGACGTACCGGCCGAGCGGCCAGGCGGCGGCCATGGTCGAGCTGGCGCCGTTGGTCAAGCAGTACCTGAAGCTCGTCCAGCCCTGCCACTGAGGGCAGCTGGTCAGCGCAGCCCGGTCGAACGACGCAGCGCGAGCTGGATGAGCCGGTCGACCAGCGCCGGGTAGTCGACACCGGTCGCCGCCCACATCCGGGGGTACATCGAGGTCGGCGTGAAGCCGGGCATGGTGTTGATCTCGTTCAGCACCAGCGAGCCGTCGGGCATCACGAAGAAGTCCACGCGGGCCAGGCCCTCGCAGCCGATCGCCTCGAACGCACGTGCCGCGAGCTCACGCACGTCCGACGAGGTGGAGTCCGGGAGGTCGGCCGGCACCGCGAGCTGCGTGTGCTCCTCCGGCAGGTACTTGGCGGCGAAGTCGTAGAACTCGTGCTCCCCGCCCACGAGGATCTCGGCCGGGACGCTGGTCTCGGGGGTGCCGTCGAGCGCCTCCAGCACGCCGCACTCGATCTCGCGCGCCCCGACCGCGGCCTGCTCGACCAGGGCCTTCGGGTCGTGCCGGTGAGCCTCCTCGATCGCGGCGGCCAGCTCGGCGGGGTCGTGGACCTTGCTGATGCCCATGCTCGACCCAGCCCGTGCCGGCTTCACGAAGAGCGGGAAGCCGAGGTCGGCGACCAGGTGGCGGACACGGTCGGGGTCGCGGTACCACTCGCGCGCCGTGACCGTGACCGACGGCATCATCGGCAGCCCGGCGGCACGGAGGACGACCTTGGCGTAGGTCTTGTCCATGGCGACCGCGCTGGCGAGCACGCCGGCGCCGACGTAGCGGACCCCGGCCATCTCGAACATCCCCTGGATCGTCCCGTCCTCACCCCAGGGTCCGTGCAGGAGTGGGAAGACGACGTCGACCTCGCCCAGGGTCTGCGGGGGCTGCGCCGGCTCGTGCACGACGAGGTCGGCCCCGTCCGCCTCGCGGAGCAGCGCGATCGTGGCCCGGTCGCCGTCGACGCTCGGCAGCTGGTCGGGCGCCTTGATCTGCAGGCGTTCGGTGTCATCGGACTCGAGCACCCAGCGGCCGTCCGGGGCGATCCCGATCGGCACCACGTCGTACGCCGACCGGTCGATCGCGTCGAGCACGCTGCCCGCGGTGACACAGCTGATCGCGTGCTCGCTGGACCGGCCGCCGAAGACGATCGCGACGCGGGGCTTGCGGGGTCGACCCGAGTGCTCGCTGGGGGGCTCGCTCATCGGAGCGACCCTACCGGGGGGCGGACCGGCCGCCGGACGACCGGCCCGACGCTCGCCGTACGCTCAGCAACCATGGCCGATCCGAACGCCGACCAGGGCTGGTCGCCCGCCACCACCGCGGTCGCCGGGGGCCGGCCACCGCACACGCCCGACCAGCCGCTCAACGTCCCGATCACCATGGCGTCGACCTACGGCGCGACCGGCGACCTGGAGTACGGCCGCTACGGCAACCCCACCTGGACGGCGTTCGAGGACGTGCTCGGCGCTCTGGAGGGTGGTCGCTGTCTCGCGTTCTCCTCCGGGCTCGCGACCGTCGCGACCGTCCTGGACCTGGTCGGCCAGGACGCGGTCGTCGTCGCTCCGCGGCACGCCTACAACGGCACGGTCATGCAGCTGGCCGATCTCGAGTCGCGCGGGCGCGTGGCCGCGCGGCTCGTCGACGTGACCGACACCGAGGCGGTCGTGCGGGCCTGTGACGGCGCGGCCCTGGTCTGGCTCGAGTCACCGACCAACCCGGCCCTCGAGCTCGCCGACATCGAGACCATCGCCGGCGCCGCCCACGACGCCGGCGCCCGCGTCGTCGTCGACAACACCTTCGCCACTCCCCTGCGGCAGCGACCGCTGCCGATGGGCGCCGACATCGTCGTCCACTCGGCCACGAAGTACCTCTCGGGCCACGGCGACGCCATGCTCGGCGCCCTCGTCACCGCCGACGACCAGCTGTACGACGTCCTGAAGGGCCGGCGGGACATGATCGGGGCGATCCCCGGCACGCTCGAGGCCTGGCTGGCGCTGCGCGGCCTGCGCACCCTGCACCTGCGGGTCGACCGGGCCGAGAGCAACGCCCGCACCCTGACCGACCGGCTCCGGTCGCATGCCGCCGTCGAGGAGGTGCGCTACCCGGGCTTCGGCGGCATCGTGTCGATCGTTCTGGCCGATGGCCCCGACGCTGCCGACCGGCTCGTGCGGTCGACGTCGTTGTGGGTGCACGCCACCTCGCTCGGGGGCGTGGAGTCGACGTTCGAGCGGCGGCGCCGCTGGAAGTCGGAGCCGGCGACCATCCCGGACGCGCTGGTGCGGCTGAGCGTCGGGGTGGAGGACGTCGAGGACCTGTGGTCGGACCTGTCGGGCGCTCTCGAGACTCTCTGACCGGGTTGTGTGCCTGAGCCCGCGCCAGAGCGCGGGCTCAGGCACACGACCCGTCAGTCGATCTCGGACTTGGTGTCTCTCCTGATGAACGACTCCATCATGTCCGGCGCGGTGAGCCGACCGTCGACGACGGCCTCGACGTGCTCGGCGATCGGGGCGTCGACGCCGACTTTCTGCGCCAGCGCGAGCAGGGACGAGCAGGACTTCGCGCCCTCGGCGACCTGGCGGGTCGAGGCGACGATCTCGGCGGTGGTCATGCCGAGGCCGAGCTTCTCGCCGAAGGTGCGGTTGCGCGACAGCGGTGAGGAGCACGTGGCGACGAGGTCACCGAGCCCGGCCAGGCCCATCAGCGTGAGCGGGTTGGCGTCCATCGCCATCGCCAGCCGCGCGGTCTCGGCTAGGCCCCGGGTGATCACGGAGGCCGTCGTGTTGTCCCCGAACCCGAGCCCGACGGCCATGCCGACCGACAGCGCGACGACGTTCTTGTAGGCGCCACCCAGCTCGCAGCCCACGACGTCGACACTCGTGTAGGGCCGGAACGCCGGTCCGTGCACGAGGTGCTGGACCTTCTTGGCGACGTCCTCGTCGGTGCAGGCGACGACCGACGCTGCCGGCTCGCGTTGGGCGATCTCGTGGGAGAGGTTGGGTCCGCTCACCACGGCGATGCGCTCCGGACCGGCGCCGGTCACCTCGCCGACGACCTCGCTCATCCGCTTGAGCGTGCCGAGCTCGACGCCCTTCATCATCGACACCATCACCGCCGAGGACGGCACGAACGGCGCCCACTGCTCGAGGTTGGCGCGGAACGTCTGCGACGGGACCGCGAACACGACGACATCCGCTCCGGCCAGCGCCTTCTCGGTGTCGTGGGTGGCCACCACCGTCGGCGGCAGCTCGATCCCGGGCAGGTAGTCGGAGTTCTCGCGGCGCTGGTTGATGGTGTCGCAGACCTCCTCCCGCCGGGCCCACAGCGTGACGTCGTTGCCGGCGTCCGCGAGCACCAAGGAGAACGCCGTCCCCCACGAACCCGCCCCGAGCACGGAGACCTGCGTCATGCGCCCCTCGACCTCCGCTCGTCCTGCTCGGCCTTCCTCGGGTTGCCGGTCTGCCGCATCCCGGCCTTCCGCGGGTCGAATCGCTCGGCGGGCGGCTCCTCGTGGCGGATCTCCGCGACCAGCGCGGTGAGCGCGGCCATGATCCGCCGGGTCGCCTCGCCGACGACCTGCGTCGTCTGCTGCTGCCCCTGCAGGTCGTCGAGGGGGACCGGGTCACCGACCTTCATCGTGATCCTCGCGCGCGGGAAGAGGTGCGGCTTCTTGGTGTACGGATACAGCAGGTCGTGGGCGCCCCACTGCCCGACCGGGATCACCGGGCAGCCGGTGGCCAGGGCGATCCTGGCCGCACCCGACTTGCCGGCCATCGGCCACAGGTCGGGATCACGGGTCAGCGTGCCCTCGGGGTAGACCACGACGCACTCCCCCGCGCGGACCGCGGCGACGGCGGCGTCGAAGGCGCCCTTGGCGTTCTTGCTGAGCCGCTCGACCGGGATCTGGCCGGCTGCGGTGAGGAACGACGACAGGGCACGGTTCTTGAAGAGCCCGGACTTCGCCAGGTAACGCGGCATGCGGCCGTGGTCGTAGACGATGTGGGCCGCGGTCAGTGGGTCGACGTGCGAGACGTGGTTGAAGACGAGGATGCAGCCCCCCGTCGCCGGGATCTTCTCGCCGTCGATCCACGTGCGCCTCGTCGTGGCGAGCAACGCCGGCTTGAGGATCGGCACCGCGAGGTTGAAGGCCCAGCCTCGCTTCTGCTGCAGCGGCCGCACCGGTCGCATACCCACCTGCGTCCCTCCCGTCGTGGCACGAACGTCGACTCGATCGACCCGGCACCGGCGCCGATGTCCGGGTCAGGCTACTCGCACGCGGCCCGTACGCCGTGCCGTGGCGGCGCCTGACAGGATCGGCTCGATGAGTGCGTCGTACGTCGTCCTGCTGCCGGTCAAACCGCCGGCTCGCGGGAAGTCGCGGCTCGAGGTCGACCCGGCGCGACGCAGGGCGCTCGCCGCGGCGTTCGCACTCGACACGGCTCGGGCCTGCCTGGCCGCCGAGCACGTGGTCGCCGTGCTCGCGGTGACCGACGACGCGCGGTTCGCCGACGATCTCCGCGCGGTCGGCTGCGAGACCATCCCGGACGGGGTCGACGGCGACCTGAACGAGTCGCTCCGACTGGCCGCGGCCGAGGCCCACCGGCGGTGGCCGGACACGATCCCGGTGGGGGTGTGCGCCGATCTCCCGGCCCTGCAGTCGGCCGATCTCGATGCGGCGCTCTCGTCACTCGCATCGGCAGAGGGGGCCGCGTTCGTCACGGACGAGGACGGTGTCGGCACGACCCTGTACTCCGCGCCCTACGACTCATTCGCCCCTCGCTTCGGGTTCCGCTCGCGCGAGGCGCACCTCGACGAGGGTGCGGCCGAGATCGCCGGAGACCTCCGGACGCTCCGTCGCGACGTGGACGACGCCCGGGCCCTCGCCGCGGCGGACCTGCTGGGCCTGGGAGCGCACACGCGCTCGGCGATGCTGGCCTGACCCTGTCGGTCGCCGGCACCGGGTACGGACACGACGAAGGGGCCGCCGATGATCGGCGGCCCCTTCGTCTGAGGTGCTCAGGACTTCTTGGCGGTCCTCTTCGCGGTCTTCTTGGCCGTGGCCTTCTTGGCCGGAGCCTTCTTCGCCGCCGCCTTCTTGGCCGGGGCCTTCTTGGCGGTGGTCTTCTTGGCCGGAGCCTTCTTCGCCGGCGACGCCTTCTTGGCCGTCGTCTTCCTGGCCGGAGCCTTCTTCGCCGGCGCGGCCTTCTTGGTGGTCGCCTTCTTCGCCGTCGTCTTCTTGGCCGTGGCCTTCTTCGCCGGCGCCGCCTTCTTCGCGGGCGCCGCCTTCTTGGCCGGAGCCTTCTTGGCGGTGGTCTTCTTGGCCGTGGTCTTCTTGGCCGGTGCGGTCGCCCTCTTGGCAGCCGCGGTGCCGGCCGCCAGCGTCAGCTTGGGCAGCTTCTTGGCACCCGAGACGACGTTCTTCAGGTCGGCACCGGCGGTGAACTTCGGAACGGCCGTCTTCTTGGCCTTGATCCGAGCACCGGTCTGCGGATTGCGGACCCAACGCGCTTCACGCACACGCTTCTCGAAGGAGCCGAAGCCCGTGATCGCGACCTTCTCGCCCTTGGCGACCTCGCGCGTGATCGTGTCCAGGACTGATTCCAGGGCGTGCTGTGCCTGCTTGCGGTTCCCCTCGTAGCGCGCGGAGAGCGTGTCGATGAGCTGTGACTTGTTCACGGCTTCCCTTCCAATGAACGATGTTGGCCGGCCCTTTTGCCCGGCTTCCCGACGAACGCTAGGTATTCGCGGCGTTCGTCACAATCACCACGCCGGGTCTGTCGGATGTTTTTTCCGTCGAATCCGGCTCAACGGAGCCTATCTGACGCAACCGAGGGGTACGCGGCGGCACTCGCTCCCGGTTTCGGAGCAGGCCGCGGCCCCGCAATTTCCCTTACGCCATGGGGAAATCGCTGTCGGGACGGTCAGAGCGTGACCGGTTTCCAGCTGGGACGTCGCTCCTCGAACGCCGCGATGTCGGCGTCGTGGGCCAGGGTCAAGGAGATGTCGTCGAGACCCTCCAACAGTCGCCATCGCGTGTAGTCGTCGATGTCGAAGGAGTCCTCGACCGCGTCGGGGCCGTCGCCGGCGCGCACCGTCCGCGCGACGAGGTCGACACTCACCGTCGTCCCCGGCTCGGACTCCAGGAGATCCTGCAGGCGCAGCGCGACCTTGTCGTCGACCTGCGCCGCGAGCAGCCCGGCCTTGCCGGAGTTGCCGCGGAAGATGTCTCCGAAGCGCGGCGAGATCACGACCTTGAAACCGTAGTTCTGCAGGGCCCAGACGGCGTGCTCGCGCGACGACCCGGTGCCGAAGTCGGGGCCGGCGACGAGCACGGTGCCCTCGTCGTACGGCTTCTTGTTGAGCACGAACGACGGGTCGTTGCGCCAGGCCGCGAACAGGCCGTCCTCGAAGCCGGTCCGGGTGACCCGCTTGAGGTAGACCGCCGGGATGATCTGGTCGGTGTCGACGTTGCTGCGTCGCAGTGGGACGCCGATGCCGGTGTGGGTCGTGAACGCGTCCATCAGCTGTCCTCCAGGTCCGCGGGCGAGCTCAGGGTGCCGCGGATCGCGGTGGCCGCGGCGACCGGGACGGAGACCAGGTGCGTGCGTCCACCCTTGCCCTGCCGGCCCTCGAAGTTCCGGTTGGAGGTGGACGCGCTGCGCTCCTGCGGGGCGAGCTGGTCGGGGTTCATGCCCAGGCACATCGAGCATCCGGCCCCGCGCCACTCGGCCCCGGCCTCCTTGAACACCACGTCGAGACCCTCGTCCTCGGCCTGCAGGCGGACCCGCACCGAGCCGGGGACGACGAGCAGCCGTGTGCCGTCGGCGACCCGACGACCGCGCACGACCTCGGCGGCGACCCGCAGGTCCTCGATCCGGCCGTTGGTGCAGGAGCCGACGAACACGGTGTCGACCGGGATCTCGCGCATCGGCGTACCTGCCTCGAGGCCCATGTACTCCAGGGCCTTGCGCGCCCCGACCCGGTCGCCCTCCTCGGCGAAGCCGTCGGGCTCCGGCACGACGCCACCCAGGGGAACGCCCTGGCCCGGGTTGGTCCCCCAGGTGACGAAGGGCGTCATCGTGCTCGCGTCGAGGTCGATCTCCTGGTCGAAGACGGCGTCCTGGTCGGTCACCAGGCCCGTCCAGTGCTCGACGGCGGTGTCCCAGTCGGCACCCTTCGGAGCCTCGGGCCGGTCCTTGAGGTAGGCGAACGTCGTCTCGTCGGGCGCGATGAGGCCGGCCTTCGCCCCCCACTCGATGCTCATGTTGCAGACCGTCATCCGGCCCTCCATCGACAACGCCTCGATGGCGGGACCGCGGTACTCCACGACGTACCCCTGGCCGCCGCCGGTGCCGGTGTGGGTGATCAGCGTGAGGACGAGGTCCTTGGCGGTGACGCCGTCGGGAAGAGCGCCGGTGACGTTGACCGCCATCGTCTTCGGGCGCGCCTGCGGGAGGGTCTGGGTCGCCAGCACGTGCTCGACCTCGGAGGTCCCGATGCCGAACGCGAGGGCGCCGAACGCGCCGTGGGTCGAGGTGTGGGAGTCACCGCACACGATCGTCATGCCGGGCTGGGTGAGCCCGAGCTGCGGCCCGATGATGTGCACGATCCCCTGGTCGAGGTCGCCCAGCGGATGCAGCCGGACGCCGAACTCCTCGGCGTTGCCGGCGCAGCGTCTCGACCTGGGTGCGGCTCACAGGGTCCTTGATCGGCTGGTCCCAGTCGAGGGTGGGGACGTTGTGGTCCTCGGTGGCCACGGTGAGGTCGGGACGGCGTACCGGACGGCCCGCGAGCCGGAGCCCGTCGAAGGCCTGCGGCGAGGTGACCTCGTGGATGAGATGCAGGTCGATGTAGAGGAGGTCGGGCTCACCCTCGGTCGACCGGACCACGTGCTCGTCCCAGACCTTCTCGGCCAGGGTCCTGCCCATGCCACTTCCTCCTCCGTGCTCGTTCGACGTCGGCGTCACCTTACAACTTGCGTCCCATGATCTGAGACGGCAGTATTGCCATATGGACAGCACTAGTGGCGTGGGCGTGCTCGACAAGGCCGCCCTCGTGCTCACCGCGCTCGAGTCGGGGCCGGCCACGCTGGCCGGCCTGGTCACCGCGACCGGACTCGCCCGGCCGACGGCGCACCGCCTCGCGGTGGCGCTCGAGCACCACCGCCTGGTGGCCCGCGACCTGCAGGGCCGCTTCGTGCTCGGGCCCGCGGCTGGCCGAGCTCTCCGTCGCCGCCGGCGAGGACCGCCTGCTCGCGACCGCCGGCCCGGTGCTGGCGCGGCTGCGCGACATCACCGGCGAGTCCTCGCAGCTGTGGCGTCGCCAGGGCGACTACCGCGTCTGCGTCGCCGCCGCCGAGCGCCCCTCGGGGCTGCGCGACACGATCCCGGTCGGGTCGCAGCTGACCATGCGGGCCGGCTCGGCCGCCCAGGTGCTGCTGGCCTGGGAGGACGCCGAGCGCATCCACCGCGGCCTGCAGAACGCCGCGTTCTCCGCCGCCGCACTCTCGGGCATCCGCCGCCGCGGCTGGGCCCAGTCGGTGGGCGAGCGGGAGCAGGGGGTGGCGTCCGTGTCGGCGCCGGTCCGCTCCCCCTCGGGCAAGATCGTCGCCGCGGTGTCGGTGAGCGGGCCGCTCGAGCGGCTGTCTCGTCAGCCGGGCCGGATGCACGCACCGGCCGTGGTCGCCGCCGCCGAGCGGCTGTCGGAGTCGTTGCGGCGGGCTGCTGCTGAGTAGCGGGAGTTCGCGGTTCCACCACGGTATGCAGGCGAACCCGCACTTCCCACGGTCTGCACGCCAGGGGAAGTGCGGGTTCGTCGACATACCGTGGTGGAACTGTGACGGGCGGGGCGCTCAGAACAGCGCGTCCTGCTCGATCTCCAGCAGCGTCTGCTTGCGCTCGATACCGCCGGCGTAGCCGGTGAGGGTGCCGTCGGCCCCGATCACCCGGTGGCACGGGATGACGATCGGGATCGGGTTGCTGCCGTTGGCCAGCCCGACCGCCCGGGACGCGGCGTTGGTCTTGCCGAGCCGCTTCGCGATCTCGCCGTACGACGCGGTGTCGCCGTAGCCGATCGTCAGCAGCTGGGCCCAGACGGACTTCTGGAACTCGCTCCCGCCCGGGTCGAGCGGGAGGTCGAACTCCTTGAGGTCGTGGTCGAAGTACGCGCGCAGCTGGCGCACGGCCTCGGCGAGCACCGGTCGCGCGTCGTCACGGTCGCCGCGCGGCCGTCCGTCGTGCTCGCGGAACGGCGAGAACTCGATCGCCGTGATCACGCCGTCGCGCTCGATGATGCGCAGGTCGCCGATGGGTGAGTCCATGACGGTCCACATGTCAGTGTCCCTTTCTGGTGGGGGTGGGTGAGGCGGGAGAGAGCGTCTGCCAGAGATGGAGCTGGGCGTAGGAGCGCCACGGTCGCCACCCCTCGGCGAGGTCGGCGGCGTCCGCCGGGTCGCGCCCGAGCAGGCGCAGGGCGTCACGGATGCCGATGTCGGTGGGCAGGAAGACGTCGGGGTGGCCGAGGGCGCGCAGGGCGATGTAGTCGGCCGTCCACGGTCCGATGCCGGGGATCTCGAGCAGCCGCCGGCGTACGTCGTCGCGGTCGGCACCGCGGTCGAGCGTGAGGTCGCCGTCGGCCAGGGCACGGCAGACGGCGATCAGGGCCCGGCCCCGCGCGCGTGGCATCGGCAGCGACTCGGGCTCGAGCTCGGCCAGCCTCCCGGCGGTGGGGAACACGTGCGTGAGGCTGTCGACCCGCTCGCGGGCGTCGCCGTCGACCGGTGGTAGTCGCTCGCCGTACTGCTCGGTGAGGCGTCCGGCGGCGGTGCGTGCCGCCGCGACCGTCACCTGCTGGCCCAGCACAGCCCGGACGGCGAGCTCGTCGCCGTCGACGTGGCCGGGCACCCGCAGACCGGGCAGCTCGCGCACCAGCGGGCCGAGCACGGGCTCGCCGGCGAAGGCGTCGCTGATCGCGACCGGGTCGCAGTCGGCGTCGACCAGCCGGCGCACGCGCTCGACCGCGGCCGCCAGGTCGCGCAGGTCGGACAGCCAGAACGTCGCGGGCACGAAGGCCGTGGCGCCGCTCGCCGGGACGTCGGCCAGCTCGAGCTCCACCGTGCCGGTGCCGTGGGGCAGCCGGAGGGTGCGGGCGTACGTCGTGTCGGTGGCGACCTCGACCCCGGCGACGGCTCGGGTCGCGAGGAACGCCAGCAGGGCCCGGCCGGCGAACGGCGTGCGCACGGCCAGTCGCAGCTGGAGCGTGCCGCCCGCACCTCCGCGCCGACCGCCGCGCAGCTGGGTGGGTGTCGAGGCGTAGACCTCGCGGACGGTGTCGTTGAACTGCCGCACGCTGCTGAACCCGGCGGCGAACGCGACGTCGGCGGCGCCGAGGTCGGTGGTCTCCAGCAGCACCCGCGCGGTCTGGGCCCGCTTGGCGCGGGCCAGGGCCAGCGGCCCGGCGCCGAGCTCCTGGGTCAGGATCCGGGACAGGTGTCGGGGGGTGTAGCCGATGCGGTGGGCCAGACCGTCGACGCCGTCGCGGTCGACGACACCGTCACCGATCAGCCGCATCGCCCGCCCGGCGACGTCGGCGGCGACGTCCCAGTCGGGGCTGCCGGGCGTCGCGTCGGGCAGGCAGCGCTTGCAGGCGCGGTAGCCGGCCGACTGCGCGGCGGCGGCGGTCGGGTGGAACGTGACGTTGTGGAACGCCGGCGTCCGGGCCGGGCAGGACGGCCGGCAGTAGATGCCGGTGGTGCGCACCGCGGTGTAGAAGACGCCGTCGAACCTGCGGTCGCGGCTCTTCACGGCGCGGTAGCAGGACTCGGGGTCCTGGTGCATCGGCGGCGCGGTGGTCGGGCTCATGCCCCCATCATGACCGATGGCACCGACACTCTCTGGCGGGAATCGGACACGACCGTCAGCGGGATCCGGACCTGCCGGGACCCAGCCGCAGGATCAGCGGCGGATGGCGTCGACGGCCTTCCACGCGGCGGGCAGCAGCCCGGCCGCGAGCAGGATCTTGATCGCGTCGCCGACCAGGAAGTCCTTCACGCCCAGGTCCCACGCCTGCTGGGCGCCGACCCCGAGCGCGTGGGCCAGCCAGGTGGCGCCGATCGCATAGATCACGATGTTGCCGAGGATCATCGTGGGGAGTGAGCGTGAGGCCCTCCGGTCCCAGCCGCGGTCGGCGAGCCAGCCGACGAGCCCCGCGGCGACGAGCATCCCGACGAGGTAGCCACCGGTGGCCGACGAGAACTTCAGCACGTCCCAGCCAGACGCGTGCCCGGCGAAGACGCCGTACCCGAGTCCGCCCACGACGAGGTACGCCGCGAACGTGACGAAGCCGCGCTTGGCGCCGTACGCGCCGCCCACCAGCAGGGCGCCGAAGGTCTGACCGGTGATCGGGACCGGGGTGTGCGGCAGGTTGATCACGACCTGGGCCGACAAGGAGATCAGCGCGACCCCGAGAGCGACCAGCACGGCGTCGGCGACCAGCGCGACGGTGCGGTTGCTCGGGCGGACCAACGACGGGACGAGCGCGGCGGACGACATGCGCCCGATCCTAGGGAACGCTGGACCGAGGTCGCATCATGGGGCGTCGCCGTGGTTTCGAGACGGTCGCAGAGCGACCTCCTCAACCACCGATGGCACCGTGGCAGAGCGACCTCCTCAACCACCGATGGCACCGTCGCAGAGCGACCTCCTCGACCACCGATGGCACCGTCGCGGAGCAACGCCCTCGACCGTCGGACCTGGTACCCCCGACCGGATTCGAACCGGCGCTACCGCCTTGAGAGGGCGGCGTGCTAGGCCGCTACACAACGGGGGCGAGCACGTGAACACGCGAGGTGAGACTTTATCGAACCGCCCCAGACGCTCAAAATCCCGGCCGGGGCCGGGATTCTCGCTGGGGTACTAGGACTCGAACCTAGACTAACTGGACCAGAACCAGTCGTGCTGCCAATTACACCATACCCCAATGGTTGACCGGCTTTCGTGGCTCTGAGCCGCTCCAGGGAGCAGTCCGACGAGCACGGGGCCGACCGCCGGGAAAGATTACACGCGGCTGCGGGGGGCCTCCAAAACGCGCGCACTCGTCGTCGTCGCGAGCCCCATCCGGCGGCAGACGGCACGGCCAGCCACAGGTAGACCAGCGACTGGGTGAGGGTGACCGGGATGGTCCACCAGTTGCTGCCCGTGGGGTTCAAGGTGGTGGCCATGTCGCCGAACGCGAGGGCGACGCCGTACGCCAGGAAGTTGTTGAGGACGTGCATGGCGATGCCGGCCTCCAGCCCGCCGGTCCGGACCACCAGGACCCCGGCGACCAGCCCGAAGGCGAAGCGGTCGAAGAAGACCGGCGGGCTCTGGCCGAGCCCGTGGGCCAGCCCGAACAGGAACGCCGGCAGCAGCACGGCGACCCAGGCCGATCCGAACATCCCGCCGATCGCCTGCGTGAGGTAGCCGCGGAAGAGGTACTCCTCCCCCGCCGCCTGGAACGGCGTGAGGAAGAGGATCACCAGCAGGTAGTGGAACGTCGACGTCGTGAACGGGTTGGCGTGGGAGCTGACGTCGCCGTCCTGACCGGGGACCAGCGCACCCGCGACCAAGGTGGCCACCAGCGCGACGAGCGAGACCGCCAGGCAGGCCAGCAGGAAGCGCCAGCGGATGCGCGGGCGGACCGACGCGAGCCAGCGCGGGGGGATCCCGTGGAGCACACGGCTGCCGAACATCGCCAGCGGGATGAACGTCGCCAGCGCGACGTTGAGGAAGGCCAGTCCGGCGGGGTCGGGTGCTCGAGGTCGGCGAGCCGGGTCACGTCGACCGTGCCCTGCCCGGTGACGGCGTAGACGATCGCGAACACGGCGGTGGCCACGACCGCGCCGATCGCGACGAAGCCCAGGAACATCAGCACGATGCCGGCCAACGGCCGCCAGACGCCCGGGCGGCCGGCTTCCTGGATGCGGTGGTAGGGCAGCCCGTCCGGGGCGACCGGGCCCCGGGCCAGGTCGACCCGGGTGGGTCATGCCAGCGCCGCCTGCAGGCGGCCCAGGGACCGGTCGCGACCGAGCAGCTCCAGCGACTCGAACAGCGGCGGGCTGACCCGGCTGCCGGTGACCGCGACCCGGACCGGGCCGAACGCGTTGCGCGGCTTGAGACCCATGCCCTCGACCAGCGACTGGCGCAGCGCCGCCTCGATCGTCGGCCGTGGACCAGTCGTCGAGCCCGGACAGGGCGTCGTACGACGCCCGCACGACCTCGAGCCCGGCCTCGTCGATCTCGTCGGTGCGGGTGAAGGCGTCGTCGTCCACGAACAGGAAGCCCAGCATCGGCACGGCCTCCGACAGCGTGTTGATCCGCTCGTGCACCAGCGGCATCGCGGCGTCGAGCAGCGTGCGCTGGTCGTGACGCGATCGGCTCGTCGACCAGCTCGGCCTCGGCGAGGAACGGGATCACCCGCTCGGTCATGTCGGGCAGCGAGATGCGGCGCATGTGGGCGCTGTTGATCGCCTCGAGCTTCTTCATGTCGAAGCGCGCGGGGCTCGGGTTGACCCGCCGGATGTCGAACGCCTCGGCCATCTCCTGCATCGTGAAGACGTCGCGGTCCTCGGCGATGCCCCAGCCGAGCAGGGCGAGGTAGTTCAGCAGGCCCTCGGGGAGGAAGCCGCGGTCGACGTAGTCCAGCAGCCCCGACCCCGGGTCGCGCTTGGACAGCTTCCGGTTGCCCTCGCCCATCACCATCGGCAGGTGGCCGAAGCGCGGCGGGCCGTTGCCGACGCCGAGCCGCTGCGAGCGTCTGGTAGAGCGGGATCTGGCGGGGTGTCGACGAGAGCAGGTCCTCGCCGCGCAGCACGTGGGTGATGCCCATCATCGCGTCGTCGAGCGGGTTCGACCAGGGTGTAGAGCGGGTCGCCGTTGGCGCGCAGGATCGCGAAGTCCGGCACGTTCTCGGGCAGGAAGGTCACCTCGCCGCGCACCAGGTCGTCGAAGACGATCGGCTCGCGGGGCATCCGGAACCGCAGCACCGGCGTGCGGCCCTCGGCCTGCCAGACGGCCAGCTGGTCGGGGCCGAGCTCGCGGCAGAAGCCGTCGTACCCCTGGTTCTTCGAGCCGCTGGCCTTGCGGCGCGCGTCGACCTCCTCGGTGGTGCAGTAGCAGTCGTACGCCGCCTTCTCGTCGCGCAGCGCCTGCGCGACCTCGGCGTAGATGGGGAACCGCTCGGACTGGCGGTAGGGGCCGTTGTCGCCGCCGACCTCGGGGCCCTCGTCCCAGTCGATGCCGAGCCAGTTCAGCGAGTCGATGATCGAGTGGTAGCCCTCGAGGGTGTTGCGGGCGAGGTCGGTGTCCTCGATCCGCAGCACGAGCGTGCCGCCGTGGTGGCGCGCGAAGGCCCAGTTGAACAGGGCGCTGCGGACGTTGCCGACGTGGAGGTTGCCCGTCGGGCTCGGTGGGAACCGGACGCGGACGTCCGACGGCTGCAGGTCGCCGAGGACCGGGTCGCTCATCGCTTCACCACCGTGTTCGTCAGGGCCCCGAGGCCGGCGATGGACACCTCGACCTCGTCGCCGGGCTGCATCGGGCCGATGCCCTCGGGGGTCCCGGTCAGGATGACGTCGCCGGGCAGCAGGGTCATCACGCTGGTGATGTGGGCGACCAGGGTCGGGATGTCGAAGATCAGGTCCTTGGTCGAGCCGTCCTGCACGAGGTCGCCGTTGAGGTGGGTCTGGATGCTGACGCCGTCGGCGAAGCCCTGCGGGTCGAGGTCGGTCTCGATCCAGGGCCCGAGCGGGCAGAACGAGTCGAACCCCTTGGCGCGGGTCCACTGCACCGTCCTTCTTCTGCAGGTCGCGCGCGGTCACGTCGTTGGCGATGGTGTAGCCGAAGATCACGTCGGTCGCCTGCTCCGGCGGGACGTCGCGGCAGATCCGGCCGATCACGATCGGCGAGCTCGCCCTCGTAGTCGAGCCGCTCGGATCTGGGGCGGGTAGAACACCTGGTCGCCGGGACCGACCACCGAGGTGTTCGGCTTGAGGAACATCAAGGGCTCCTCGGGCACGTCGTTGCCGAGCTCGGCGGCGTGGGCGGCGTAGTTGCGCCCGATCGCGACGACCTTGCTGCGCGGGATGACCGGCGCGAGCAGGCGGACGTCGGCGAGCCGGTGCTCGGTCTGGGTCGGCTGGATGCCGGCGTACAGCGGGTCACCGGCCAGCTCGACGACGACGCTGTCGTCGGCGGGCTGCCCGAACTCGTCGAGCGTCGCCGCTGACCACGCCGTACGTCGGGTCGTCGCCCCGTGGTGAACCTCGCGATACGCACGGGCGTGAGCCTATCCGTGGCCGTGGTGGATCATGGACTCCGTGGTCTCGACAGGCTCGACCGACGGGAGCGGCGCATGAACGACGTGCTGGAGCGGGCGCGGAGGGCGAGCGCTTCCGCGACGAGGACTGGTACGCCGAGGAGATCGGCGCCGGTGCGGTTCGTCGACTGCGTCTTCACCGACGTCGACCTCACCGAGGTGACCACCAACGGCACGACGTTCGAGGGCTGCACCTTCCACACCTGCCGCTTCAACGCCTCGACCCACCGGGCGACCGCGTTCGTGGGCTGCGACTTCCGGCGCTGCAGCTTCTTCACCGCGACCCTCGACGGCTGCAAGCTGACCGGCTCGGTGTTCGCCGAGTGCACCCTGCGGCCGATGACGGTCGTCGGCGGGGCGTGGGGATCGGTGACGCTGCGCGGCGCCGTCCTCGCCGGTCGTCGACCTCACCGGCGTCGACCTGCGCGAGGCCGACCTCTCCATGGCCGACCTGACCGGCGCGGTGCTCACGGGCGCCCGGCTCGACGGTGCGACGGTGCGCGAGGCCGACCTCACGCCGCGCCGACCTGCGCCGTGCCTCGGTCGACCGCGTCGACCTCACGTCGGCGACCCTGAAGGAGACCCGGATCGACCTGCAGGCGGCCGTGATGCTGGCCGAGCTGCACGGCGCCGTGGTCGACCTTGACTGAGGCTGCACCGGGCCCGGCTCGCGGCGTACGTCGAGCCACACCTGGCACGCCGGCGTGCCGGCGTGCCGCACCCGGTCCACGACTTCCTCTTCACCTACTACTCCTTCTCCCCCGCCAAGCTGCTCGACTGGCAGCCGGGCTGGCCGGCGTCGGGCACGCCGGCACTGCTCGAGAAGCGTCAGCCGCTGCTCACCTCGACCCTCGAGCTGCTGCGGGCGACGGCCGGCCGCGCCCCGACGTTCGCCTGCTTCGGGCTGCACGAGTGGGCGATGGTGCACCGGGCCGACGAGACGCGCCACCCGGTGCCGCTGCGGCTCGGCGCCGACGGCACCGACGAGGTGGTCGAGTCGCACCGGATCACCTGCTCCCACTTCGACGCGTTCCGCTTCTTCACGCCGTCGGCGGCGCCGCTCAACCAGCTCCGGCCCGGCCGCGACGACCGGCCGGCGTACGAGCAACCGGGCTGCCTGCACGCGACCATGGACCTCTACAAGCACGCGTTCCGGCTGTGGCCCCTGGTCGGGTCCGACCTCGTGGCCGACTGCTTCCAGCTCGCCTGGGACGTGCGCGGTCGTCGACATGCGGGCCGCGCCGTACGACCTGACCGGCACCGTGCTCGACCCGACCGGCGAGCCCTGGACGCCGATCCCGATCGAGACGCCGCGAGGGCAAGCAGGAGTACGCCGCGCACCAGCGCAGCCTTCGCCGAGCGGGCGGAGCCGATCCGCGCCGAGCTGGCCCGGCAGTGCGAGCGACTCGTCCGGGTCGTGACCGCGCCGAGGATGCCCGGGTGAGATCGAGGCAGATCGGGATCGACCAGGTGGACCCCGAGCTGGACGAGCCGGTCGTCGTGGTCGACGTCCTCCGGGCGTTCACCACTGCCCCGTGGGTCCTGGCGGGTGGCGCGTCGACACTGGTACTCGCCTCCTCACCCGCCGAGGCACTCGGGATCAAGGCGGAGCTGGGGCCGGAGACCGTCGCCCTCACGGACGGTGAGCTCACCCCGGCTTCGACCTCGGGAACTCCCCCGCCCAGGCACAGCGCGTCGAGCTGGACGGTCGGCCCGTCGTCCAGACCACCGCGAACGGGACGGTCGGAGCCCATGCCGCCCGGCACGCACCCCTCGTCCTGTGCGCCGGCCTGGTCACCGCCGACGGCCACGGCACGGGCCTTGGCGGCGGCCGGGGCAGATCGCGTCACCTATCTGATCACCGGTGGTGGCGGCCGAGCCGACGAGGACGCCGCGTGCGCCGACCTCATCCAGGCGCTGGTCACCGGAGGCAGCCCGCCCATCCGACACCGTCGACCGGGTCCAGCGCTCCCGGGCCGCCGCCGGTCTCCGCGCCGGCGTGGCCGCCGGGTACCGCGGAGTCGACGAGGACGACATCCGTCTCGCCTGCGAGATCGACCGGTTCGACTTCGCACTCGTGGCCACCCACCGGGAGGGCCGGATCGGCTCGGGTCGTCGCCGCGGGACGGGCTCCTAGGCTGGCACCATGGACGACCGGGTGCTCCAGCACTTCCTCGGGCCCGACGGCCGGCTCAGGACGATCCCGACGAAGCACGCCAAGCTGCTCGTGGTGCTCGACCACCTGGCACAGGAGTTCGAGCCGGGGCGCACCTATCCCGAGGCCGAGGTCAACGACTTCCTGCAGCGCCACCACCCGGACTACGCGGCGTTGCGGCGGTACCTCGTCGAGAACGCGTTCCTGACCCGCGAGGACAACGTCTACTGGCGCTCGGGCGGCACGTTCGACGTCTGCTGAGTCACCAGCCCGGCGGGTGCCGGCCGGCCCAGGGGGCGGCCTCCTCGACCTGCGCCGCCAGTGACAGCAGCAGCTCCTCCTCGGCCGGGCGCGCCGCGAGCATCACGCCCACCGGCAGTCCGGACGGCGTCCGTGCAGCGGCAGCGAGACGGCCGGCATGCCGGTCACGTTCCAGGTCGAGGTCCACGGCGTGAAGGCCTTCTGCGCCGCGAAGTCCGCCGCCGGGTCGTCGTCGTCGCGCAGGGCACCGATCGGCAACGGGGGTACGGCGAGCGTCGGCGTCAGCACCGCGTCGTACGGCGCGAGCGCGGTCAGGCAGTCGGCGGCGAAGCGCCGCATCGCCCCGAGCGCGAGCCCGAACTCCGGGCCGGAGACGGCGCGGCCCTGCTCCGCGAGCCAGCGGGTCAGCGGCCGCAGCAGCCCCTCGCTGCCCGGGGGTGCCGGCGACAGCGCGGTCAGCACCGCCCAGCAGGTCTCGAACGTCGGGACCGCCTCGCGCGGCATCGGCACGGCGATGTCCTCGACCTCGTGACCGAGCGAGGCCAGCAACGCCGAGGCCGACTCCCAGGCGCGCACGCACTCGGGATCGACCTCCGCGTCGGCGATCACCGGCTCGATGAAGCGCGCGACCCGCAGCCGCCCGGGCGGCCGGTCGCAGGCCGTCAGGAAGGGAACCGACGGCCGGTGGCGCCCACGACGGGTCACCCGGGCGGCGTCCGGCGAGGACGTCGAGCATCGCGGCCGCGTCGCGCACGGTCCGCGCGAGCGTCCCGGCGGTGGCGAGCCCGGTGATCTCGCCGTACATCGGCCAGCCGCTCACCCGACCGCGCGTCGGCTTCAAGCCCGACCAGCCCGCAGCACGACGCCGGGATGCGGATCGAGCCGCCGCCGTCGGAGCCCTGGGCCACCGGCACCAGCCCGGCCGCCACGGCTGCGGCCGCACCACCGGACGAGCCTCCGGCCATCCGGGTGCGGTCCCACGGCGTCACGGCCGGCGGCGCGACGTCCGGCTCGGTGTAGCAGGGCGAGCCGAACTCCGGCGTGCTCGTCTTCCCGAGGCTGACCATCCCGGCCGCCTCGATCGACAGGGTGACGCCGTCGGAGATGTCGGGCACGAAGTCGGCGTACGCCGCGGACCCGAACGTCGTGCGCACACCCGCGGTCAGGTTCAGGTCCTTGATCGCCGTCGGTACGCCGTACAGCCGCCCGGCGTCGTCCGGCACCGGCACGCAACGCGTCGGCCCGCTCCAGTGCGAGCTCCGGCGTCACGGTCACGAACGCGCCGACCTCGTCGGTGCGACCGAGGTAGTGGGCCGCGAGCTCCCGCGGCGAGACCTCGCCCCGGCGTACGGCGTCGCCCTGCTCCAGCGCGGTCAGGTCGTGGAGCTCGCTCACCCGGCCGACGCTATCCGGTGGCCGTCCCGGTCGCCGCCCCGATAGTACGGATCAATCAGCCGGTGGAGCTCGGCCGTGGACCGGTCAGGCGATCCGTACTATCGCGCCGTTCCCCGGTCGTCGCGGCGCAGGCCGAACGTGATCCCGTCGAGCAGGGCCTCCCAGGACGCCTCGATCACGTTGTGCCCGACGCCGACGGTCACCCACGACACCTCGCCGTCGGAGGTCTCGATCAGGACCCGGGTGATCGCGTCGGTGCCGTGACCCTGGTCGAGGATCCGCACCTTGTAGTCGATCAGCTCGAACTTGGCGACCGCCGGGAACGCCTGCACCAGGGCCTGCCGCAGTGCCTGGTCGAGCGCGTTCACCGGGCCGTTGCCCTCGCCGGTCTCGACGTACCGCACGCCCTCCGCGACCAGCTTCACCGTCGCCTCGGAGACCGCCTCCTCCCCCGGCTGTGCGTGGGTCAGCGTCTCGGTGATCACCCGCCACGACTCGACCGTGAGGTACGTCGGGCGCCGGCCGTCGGCCTCCTCCGCGAGCAGCAGCTCGAACGACGCGTCGGCGGCCTCGAAGGTGTAGCCGCGCGCCTCCATCTCCTTGACCCGGGCGGTCACCCGGTCGACCACTCCCCTGTTTTCTGGCGAGTCGCCGGACAGGTCGTAGCCGAGCTCGCGACCCTTGAGCTCGATCGACGCCCGGCCGGCCATGTCGCTGACCAGCAGCCGCATGTCGTTGCCGACGCCCACCGGGTCCATGTGCTGGTAGAGGTCGGGGTCGACCTTGATCGCGCTGGCGTGCAGCCCCGCCTTGTGCGCGAAGGCCGACGCCCCGACGTAGGGCTGGCGTGCCGCCGGCGGCACGTTGGTCACCTCGGCGACGGCGTGGGCGATCCGGGTGGCCTCGCCGAGCAGGCCGTCCGGGAGCACCGTCCGGTCGAGCTTGAGCTGGAGGTTGGCGACCACCGCGACCAGGTCGGCGTTGCCGGTGCGCTCGCCGTAGCCGTTGATCGTGCCCTGGACGTGCGTCGCGCCCGCCTCGACCGCGGCCAGCGTGTTCGCGACGGCGCAGCCGGTGTCGTTGTGGCAGTGGATGCCCACCCGCCCGGACGTCGTCTCCGCCGCGTCGGCGACGACGTCGCCGACCCAGCCGGGGAGCATGCCGCCGTTGGTGTCGCACAGCGCGACGACGTCCGCACCGGCGTCGTACGCCGTGCGCAGGACCTCGAGGGCATAGGCGCGGTCGGCGCGGTAGCCGTCGAAGAAGTGCTCCGCGTCGAGGAACACCTGCTGCCCCTCGGCGACCAGGTGGCTGACCGTGTCACGGACCATGTCGAGGTTCTCCGCGAGCGTCGTGCGCAGCGCGAGCTCCACGTGGCGCGGGTGCGACTTCGCGACCAGCGTCACCACGGAGGCGCCGCTGTCGCGCAGTGCTCCCACCAGCGGGTCGTCGGCCGCGCGTACGCCGGCGCGCCGGGTGGCCCCGAACGCCGCGAGCCGGGCGTGGCGCAGGTCGAGCTCGTCGCGCGCCCGGGCGAAGAACTCGGTGTCCTTGGGGTTGGACCCGGGCCACCCGCCCTCGATGAACCCCACCCCGAGCTCGTCGAGCTGCCGGGCGATGGCGAGCTTGTCGGCGACGGAGAGGTTGAGCCCCTCCTGCTGCGCACCGTCGCGCAGCGTCGTGTCGTAGACGTGGAACTCGCCGTGGGTGTCCATCTGCTGCCGTCCTGGTCGCTCGTCGTGCTCGGGAGGTGGTGCCCGGAGAAACAAAAAGACCCCCCGTCGGGACAGGAGGTCTGCGCGTCGGGGGTGCCCGACGCGCTAGGTGATGACGATGGTGGTGCTCACGCAGGACAGCATGGCACCTCACGACGGAGTGGCCGGCCGGATCTCAGGATCCGACCGGCCACCGCGACGTAGACGAGTCAGCAGACGGTGTCGAAGAACAGGTCGGAGATGCCGATGAACGGTCCGCCGTTCACCTTGCCGTCCTGGCCGTAGGTGAAGCTCACGTTGCTCAGCTTGCCGGACCAGGTCAGGTCGACGTTGCTGTTCGGGCTCGAGCCGTCCACCGGGCTGTTGGTGGTCTTGCCCCGGTACGGGTCCTTGGCGGTGCCGGAGCCCTTGACGTTGCTGTGCTTCGCGCCGACCCAGCCGGGCGTGTTCACGACGACCGTGTCCTCGTAGGCGTTGGTCGGGCGGTCGGTCTGCGAGTCGACGTCCAGCAGCGAGAACCTGACGTTCTGCACCTGCTTGCTGAAGGTGATCAGGATCGTCTGGCTGGTGTCGGCCTTGTTCTCGCGGTCGTAGAAGCGCAGCACCTTGGACTGACCACCGGTCGAGGTCGAGGTGACCGTTGCCGTTGCCGGTCCGCGTACTCGCCGGTCACCGTGATGGTCACGGTGACCCGCTGACCGTGGTCGCCAGCACCTTGCCGAGCTGGCTGCTCCCGTTGCTGAACAGGTCCCAGTCGAGCTTGCCGGTCTGCACGTGGCAGCCGGAGGTGGCGGCGGACGCGGGTGCGGCGATGGCGAGCGCCACCACCGGCACGCTCCAGGCGGCGCCGCGCGTGATCGCGCGACGGCTCGGTGGCGTGCGAAGTGTGCTCGTCGATGTTCGACGTCATGGAATCCCCCGGATTCAGAAGGCTCTTCCCCTCAGAAGAGCGCCGGGCCCCCGCCCGGCTGTGCCTACGCTACTGAACCGCCAGACAGTCTGGAGGCGAGACGCACGATCCCGAAGGCAAAATCCTGCGACCGCGGGCCGGCCGGGTTCAGCGGCCGATCAGCGGGGGTCTGCCGAACGGCGCCCAGGCGACGTCCAGCGAGGCCTGGTGACCGACGAAACCCGCCAGCGCGACCAGCACCACGGTCAGGACGGCCCACCGGCCGGTCCGCCGTGCCACCGCGTGCGCGACCACGCGCACCGGCCACCGGACGTACGACGCGCCCGGACCGACCCAGAGCCCGAGGACCACACCGACCCCGGCGACGAACAGCGTGCCCGCGGTGGACGCACCCGCGGCGTAGCACAGCAGCGTGCCGGCGATCCCGATCCCGACCGCCCAGACCGCGAGCAGCAGCGGTGCCGGGCAGAGCCGCGACGAGGTACCAGGGGGCCGAGAGCGGCGCGACCAGCACGTCGTACCAGCGGGCGCCGCGGAGCCGACGGCGGTCGCCGTGCGCGGTCACGGTCATGGTGCAGGTGCGCAGGAGCCACGAGACGCCGAGCACGAGCGCGACACCCCAGTAGGGCCACTCCGAGATGACGGCGCCGGCGACCAGGGCGAGAGCGGCCACCACGAGACCACGCCGGAGCACGGCGGCCGCACTGGCGCGCTCGGGCACCGGCGCGAGGTCGACCGGCAGGTCGTCGGGATCCTCGTCGTCGAGGAAGGCAGCGCGCTCCGGCTCGGTGGGCAGGTGGCGGGTGCGACGCGGCTCGGCGTACGCCGGGTCCAGGTGCTGGTCGTACGGCTCGTCGATCGCCGGCGCTCTGCGCGGTCCCTCGACCTCGGTCGGTGCGGCCGGGTCGCCCTGGGCGGCCAGGGCCAGCGGCAGGGTGAACGGATCCTCGACGACCGGACGAGGCGGGGCCGGCGCAGTCGCCCCCGTCCCGCCGAGGCGGCCGATGATCTCGCGGAGCCCGGGTCGACGCGCCGGATCGGGGTCGAGCGCGGCCGCCACGAGCCCGCGTAGGTCGTCGGGCAGGCCGGTGAGGTCGTGCTCACCGCGCCGGACCCGGTCCATGATCGCCATCGACGGGCCCCGCCCGAACGGCGGATGTCCGGTGCCGGCGTAGGCCACGGTCGCCGCCCAGGAGTGGACGTCGGACGCCGTCGTCGCGTCGTCGCCGTACAGGATCTCGGGGGCGAGGTAGCCCGGAGTGCCGAGCAGCCACCCGGTGTGGGTGAGCTTGGGGTCGTCGGCGACCCGGGCGAGCCCGAAGTCGATCAGGATCGGGGTGCGCCCCTCGAGGAGCACGTTGGACGGCTTCACGTCGCGGTGCAGGACCCCGACCGCGTGCACGCTGGCGACCCCCTCGGCCAGGCAGCGGGCGAACCAGTGGAGGTCGGGCCCGGTGATCGGGCCCTCCTGCGGCACGTGGTCGTGCAGGCTCAGGCCCGGCACGTAGCGGGTCGCGACGTACGGCGTCGACGCCCACGGGTCGGCGTCGACGATCTCGGCGATCCAGCGGCTCCGGATCCGTTCCAGCGAGCTGACCTCGCGGGCGAGCCGGCGACGGGCCTCCTGGTCACCCACGATGTGGGGGCGCAGGATCTTCAGGGCGACCCGGGGGCCGTCCCCCTTCCGCGCCAGGTGGACCACTCCCATGCCGCCCTCTCCGAGCAGCGCGAGCAGGGTGTACTCCCCCACCGTGCGCGCGGAGGACGGCTGGACGGACACGCACTCACGGTACCGGCCGGTGAGGTCCGAGCCGGTCAGGCGAGGTCGTCAGCAGATGCGGCGCATCCAGCCGAAGGTGTCGTCGGCGCGTCCGTACTGGATGTCGACGAGCGCCCGCCGGATGTTCATGGTGACCTCCCCGGCCTCCGCCACCTCCGGAGTCGAGCTCACCGCTTGTCCTGAGCCTGTCGACGGATCCCACTTCAGGGCGCCGACCGGCGTCACCACCGCCGCCGTGCCGCAGGCGAAGACCTCGCTGATCTCACCGCTGGTGACACCGTCGCGCCACTCGTCGATGGAGATCCGACGTTCCTCGACCTGGTGCCCCATCTTGCCGGCGAGCTCGATGATGCTGGAGCGGGTGATGCCCTCGAGGATGGTGCCGAGCTCGGGGGTGACGATGCGGCCGTCGCGGTAGACGAAGTACATGTTCATGCCGCCGAGCTCCTCGACGTAGCGGCCCTCCTGCCCGTCCAGGAAGACGACCTGGTCGCACCCGTGGGCCGTCGCCTCCTGCTGGGCCACCAGCGACGACGCGTAGTTGCCGCCCGTCTTGGCCGCTCCCATGCCACCGCGGCCGGCCCGCGTGTAGTCGGTGGTGAGCCAGAGCGTGACCGGCATCGGGCCCCGCTTGAAGTAGGCGCCGGCGGGGCTCGCGATCACCAGGAACGTGACGTGCTCGGCGGGCCGGACACCGAGGAACCGGTCGGTGGCGATCATGAACGGCCGCAGGTAGAGGCTCTTCTCGCCGGCCGGGTCGGGCACCCACCGCTGGTCGACGCGCACCAGCTCCTCGACGGCCTGGACGAAGTCGGTGGTCGGGAGCTCGGGCAGCGCGAGCCGGTGGCTCGAGCGCGCCATCCGCTCGGCGTTCGCCTCCGGCCGGAACGTCCAGATGCTGCCGTCCTCGTGGCGATAGGCCTTGAGGCCCTCGAAGATCTCCTGTGCGTAGTGGAAGACGGCCGTCGCCGGGTCGAGCGTGAGCGGGCCGTACGGCGTGATCGCGGGCTCGTGCCACCCGTCGCCCGGGTTCCACTTCACGCTGAACATGTGGTCGGTGAAGTACTGGCCGAAGCCGGGGTTCGCCAGGATCTCCGCCAGGCGGTCGTCGGCCACCGGCTCGGTCGTCAGCGTCGTGCTGGTCTCCATGGGACGCACGTTAGTCCACCTTTCGAAAGTCTTCTGCTCGAGTCACAGGGGTCACGGCAGCCACGTCGCGGGGTCACTCTCGACACTTCTCGGCCGTTGCAACACCCGAGAAGTGACGCGATCGCCGGTGAACCGGCGATCGCAACCGACGCCGCAGCGAGCGGAGCTCAGGCCACCCGGCCGGCGATCGCGTCGCCGATCTCCGACGTACGCCGGGTGGCCCCGGGTACTCGCTCGGCGAGGTCGGCGAGGACCGCGTCCTCCAGCACCCGGGCGGTGTCGGGGTGACCCAGGTGGTCGAGCAGGAGCCCCGCGGAGAGGATCGCCGCGGTCGGGTCGGCGACGCCCTGCCCGGCGATGTCCGGGGCAGATCCGTGCACCGGCTCGAACATCGAGGGCGTCGCACGCTCGGGGTTGATGTTGCCCGAGGCGGCGAGCCCGATGCCGCCGGTCACGGCGGCGGCGAGGTCGGTGATGATGTCGCCGAAGAGGTTGTCGGTGACGACGACGTCGAAGCGCGACGGATCGGTGGTCAGGAAGATCGTGGCCGCGTCGACGTGGAGGTAGTCGACGGTGACGTCCGGGAACTCCTCGGCCACCGCGTTCACGATCCGCGACCACAGCGAGCCGGCGTGCACCAGGACGTTGGTCTTGTGCACGAGCGTCAGCTTCCGGCGAGGACGCCGGGACGCGCGGGCGAAGGCGTCGCGCACGACCCGCTCCACGCCGTACGCCGTGTTCAGGCTGACCTCGGTGGCGACCTCGGCGGGGGTGTCCGCACGCAGCCGGCCGCCGTTGCCCGTGTAGGGGCCCTCGGTGCCCTCGCGGACGACCACGAAGTCGACGTCGCCCGGGTCGGCGAGCGGCGACGGGACGCCCGGGTAGATGCGGGACGGCCGGAGGTTGACGTAGTGGTCGAGCTCGAACCGGAGCCGCAGGAGCAGGCCCCGCTCGAGGATCCCCGCGGGCAGCCGGGGATCACCCGGCTTGCCCCCGACCGCGCCGAGCAGGATCGCGTCGTGGTCGCGGATCTCGGCGAGCACCGAGTCCGGCAGCACCTCCCCGGTGGCGAGGTAGCGCTCGGCGCCCAGGTCGTAGCGCGTCTGCTCGATCTTCACCGGCGCGGACGCCTCGAGCACCTTCAGCGCCTCGGCGGTGACCTCGGGCCCGATGCCGTCGCCACCGATGACGGCCACCCGGATCGGTGCGGTCGCGGCGTCGGGCGTCGGCTCGGAGGTCATGGCGCGAGGCTAGTTGTCGTCCGGGCGCTGCCCGCCGTTGTCCCGCAGGTCGAGCGAGGCCTGCAGGGCCTCGTGGCTGTGCGGGTTCTCGGGCTGGTGGTTGGCGGGACCCCAGGTGTCGGGGTACATGTCGTACACGGAACTGCTCCTCGTCTGCGTCGGATGGATCGGTCGGACGACGAGCCGCCGCGTGGCGGAGCCGGCGCATCCGGTCGTGGGTCTCACGAACGAGGAATCAAGAACTCGGATCGCGGATCACGCGAGAGGAGAGGTCCTGTGCGGATCCGCCGCGGAGCGGCTCATCGGGTCGAGCTGGGCGACAGGACCGGGCGGCGCAACGCCGAACACCGCGACGAGTCGGTCCCGTCTGTCAGGACCCGCCGCGGCGCTCGATAAGTACGAACACGCTCCGCATGATGTGATCACCGTACGACGCAGGCCCCGCCGACGCAGCCGGTTAAGCGCAGGAGTTCACGATGCGAGACGGCAGTACCGAGATGAGAGACTCGACGACGTGAAGATCTGCGTCAGGATGTCCGGATGAGCGCACCGCCCGAGCTGCCCGACGTCGTGACCCGCGCGTTCGACGTGTCGCGCCGGGCGGGCTACGTGTCCTTCTGCCGCAACGAGACCGGGCGGCTGCTGGCCACCCTCGCCGCGACCCGCGAGGGGACGATGGCCGAGTTCGGCACGGGGTGCGGCGTCGGCACCGCCTGGCTGCGCTCCGGCGTACGCGGTGACGACACCCGGATCCTCACCGCCGAGCTCGACCCCACGCTGGCCGAGGCCGCCGCCGAGATCTTCCTCGACGACGACCAGGTCGAGGTGCTCGCCGCCGACTGGGCGACGATGCTCGACCGCGGGCCGTTCTCGCTGCTGTTCCTCGACTCGGGCAAGCCGTCGGCGTCGCGCCCCGACAAGGTCGTGGAGCTGATGGACGACGGCGGGATCGTCGTCCTCGACGACTTCACGCCGTGCCAGTCGTGGCCGCCGATCTTCGACGGTCGCGTCGACACGTTGCGCGAGGAGTGGCTCAGTGACGACCGTTTCGCTGCGGTCGAGGTGCTGGTCGCCCCCGACGCCTCGGCGTTGATCGCCACCAAGCGCTGACGCTAGGCGTCGACACCCTCCTCCTCGGGAAGCACGACCTCCTGCATCATCTGCTCGATCTTCTCCTTCGGCAGGCAGACCTGCATCGCCCAGTAGAAGATCGCGAAGCTGAACACGACCGTCACCAGCATGTCCCACAGGAACGGCAGGACCGGGTCGTCCATCGGCCCGAACGAGCTGATGTAGACGATGACCCCCATCCCCACCAGGTACGCCGGCAGCCACGAGGCCGCCCGCCAGTCCAGCATCGGCTGGTGCTCCTGGTTCAGGTTGAACGCGCGGTTGGCGATCAGGATGACGTAGCCGATCAGGATCGAGACGCCCAGCTTCCAGTCCGTGTCCCACGTGGTCCACAGGATGATCAGGCCGGACACGGCGAAGGCGATCGGCGACAGGACGCCTGCCCAGGGCAGCTTGTAGGGGCGTTCCTGGTCGGGCAGTCGCTTGCGGAACGCACTCAGCGACAGGGGCGCACCGGCGTACATCAGCACCGAGGCGCTGGTGATCAGGCCGACCAGCGACTGCCACGACGGGAACGGCAGGAAGCAGATGCAGCCGGTGATGAACGCCGCGATCAGGCCGATCCACGGGACACCGCGGGCGTTGGTCCACTCGAAGATCGACGGGACGTAGCCGTTGCGCGACAAGCCGTAGGCCACGCGCGAGGAGCCCGTCGTGTAGATGACTCCCGTGCCGGCCGGGCTGATGATGGCGTCGAGGTAGATGATCGTCGCCAGCCAGCCGACGCTGACCAGGGTCGCGATCTCGGCGAACGGGCTGGTGAAGAGGGTGTAGTAGCCCTTGCTGCCCTCGTCGGTCCAGGTCTTGCCGATGGCGCTGTCGGGGAGCGAGAAGATGAAGGCGATCTGCAGCAGGACGTAGATGATCGTGCCGATCACCATCGAGCCGATGATCGCGCGGGGGATGTCGCGCTTGGGGTTCTTGGCCTCGCCGGCCAGCTGGTCGGCCTGCTCGAAGCCGAGATAGCTGAAGATGATGCCGCCCGTCGAGACCGCCTCGAGCACGCCCTTGAGACCTGCGGGAGCGAAGCCGTTGGCCGCGTGCAGGTTGCTGGGCTCGAAGTTGGCGAACGACAGCACGATGATCGTCAGCAGCGGGACGGCGATCTTCCACCAGGTCATCGCGCTGTTGGCGTTCGCGAGCATCCGCACACCGAGGAAGTTGATGGCCACGAACAGCGCCATCAGGATGATCGCGACCACGATGCCGGTGGCGGTCAGCGTGCCGTTCAGCTTCACCCAGCTGTGCGCGAAGTCGTAGTGCTGGGCGTAGGTGATCATCGCCGACACCTCGATCGGCGCCACCGTGGCGGCCTGCAGCCAGGAGAACCAGCCGAACGACGCGCCCACGGCGCCGCCGAACGCGTAGTGCGGGAAGCGCGCCGTCCCGCCGGAGACGGGGAACATCGCGCCGAGCTCGGCGTGGACGAGGGCGAGCACCAGCATGCAGATCGCGCCGATGATCCACGCGAAGATCACCGCCGGCCCGGCCGCGACCAGGCCCTCCTGGGCGCCGAACAGCCAACCCGACCCGATGATCGAGCCCATCGAGGCCCACATCAGGCCGACCAGGCCGACCTCGCGCTTGAGCGCGAAGTCGCGCTTCTTCCCCTCTGGTTGTGACGGAGCGGTATCGACCGACATCGACGCACCCTTCTGTCGCCAGGGCTCCCCGAGCCGGCCCGCGCCAGCGCCCAACCGTCAGTAGTACCCCCGATTCAGGGAGTTGATTCACCCCTACGGGCGGTCGACACCAGGAACGGCGGCAGCAGGGCCTGGCTGAGCGGCCCGATCGCGAGGGCGTAGACGATCGTCCCGAGCCCGGCGACACCGCCCAGGAGCAGCCCGATCGCGACCACCGTGAGCTCCATCAGGGTGCGCACGAGCCGCAGCGAGCGACCGGTGCGGCGGGCCAGTCCGGTCATCAGACCGTCGCGCGGGCCGCGGCCGAACTGCGCCCCGATGTACGCCGCGGTGGCCACGCCCTGCAGCAGGATCCCGGCTCCCAGCAGCACGATGCGGACCGGCATCGCGTGGATCGTCGGCAGCACCGCCAGGAACACGTCCGTCGAGACCCCGATCACGATCGCGTTCGAGATCGTGCCGAGCCCGGGCACCTCCCGCAGCGGGATCCAGGCCAGCATCACCACGAAGCTGACGATCACCAGGGCCGCGCCGATGTCGATCGGGAAGTGGTGGGTGAGACCGGAGTGGAGCACGTCCCACGGGGCCAGGCCGAGGTGACCCCGGACCATCAGCGCGATCGAGAACCCGTAGAGCAGGAGCCCGGCGTACAGCTGCACGAGCCGGCGGGCGAGCCGGCCCGCGCGCAGCTGGGCGATCGGGCCGAGGTCGCTCAGCAGGATGCGCGGGGATGCCACGGTGGTCACGGAACCAGCGTGGCCCAGATTGGACTACTGCTCAATAGCCATTCGTGCGAGAGTGGACTGCATGACGGGATCCATTGCCGCGTCGCGACTCACCCTGCTCGCCGGCGACTTCGACCGCTCGCCGGCGTACGCCGGGCTGGCCGACCGCCTGCGGCTGCTGATCGCCGGCGGCCGGGTCGACGTCGACCTGCGACTGCCCAGCGAGCGCGACCTCTGCGTCGCGCTCGCGGTCTCGCGCACCACCGTCACCCGCGCCTACGCCGCGCTGGCCGAGGCCGGGTACGCCGTCGCGCGGCAGGGGTCAGGCACCTACACCCGGCTCCCGGGCGGCCGGCGCCAGGCGTTCGACCGGTCGCTCACGCCCCACAACGGGTCCGAGGACCTGATCGACCTCAGCTGTGCGGCCTCGGCCGCGGCGCCCGGCATCGCCGCCGCCTACGCCGATGCCGTCGCGGACCTGCCGCTCTACCTCGGCGGCTCGGGCTACTTCCCGACCGGCCTGCCGGCGCTCCAGGAGGCGATCGCCGCGACGTACGACGCTCGTGGCCTGCCGACCGACCCCGACCAGGTACTGGTCGTCCCCGGGGCCCTGTCCGCCCTGATGGTCGTCGCCCAGGGCCTGCTCCGTCCCCGCGACCGCGCGCTGGTGGAGTCGCCGGGCTACCCGAACGGGCACGCCGCGCTCCGGCGGGCCGGGGCCCGATGGGTCGGCGCGCCGATGGACGTGGACGGCTGGGACCTCGACGCCATCGGTCGGGTCGTCCGCGACGCCCGGCCGCGTCTCGCCTACCTGATCCCGGACTTCCAGAACCCCACCGGCAACCTGATGAGCGACGCCCAGCGCGAGGAGTACGCCGCGCTGCTGCGGCGCACCGGCACGGTCCCGGTGGTCGACGAGTCGCACGTGGCGCTCCGCCTCGACGGCGGGCCGATGCCCCGACCGTTCGCGGCGTTCGCCCCCGACGCGGTGACGCTGGGCAGCGTCAGCAAGTCGCTGTGGGGCGGGCTCCGGGTCGGCTGGATCCGGTGTCCGGCCGAGCTGACCGAGCAGCTGCTCGCGGCACGGATCGCGATGGACCTGGGGTCGCCGGTGTTCGAGCAGCTGGTCGCCGCTCGGCTGCTGGCCGACCGGGAGGAGCACTGGGCGGCACATCGGGCGCGGCTGCGCACGCAGCGTGACGCGCTGGTCGCGGCCCTGGCTGACCGGCTGCCGGACTGGCGCTTCCGGCTGCCGGAGGGCGGGCTCTCGCTGTGGTGCGAGCTGCCGCTGCACGACCGCGGCAGCGCTCTCGACCTCTCCGCCGAGGCCGAGCGCCGCGACGTGGCCGTCTCAGCCGGGCCGGCCTTCGCCCTGGACGGCGGACTCGACTCGTTCGTCCGGATCCCCTACACCCGGCCCGAGGAGGACCTGCGGGCTGCCGTCGACGGCCTCGCCGACGCCTGGGACGCCGTCACCAACGGCTCCGCCACCGCCGGGGCCCGCCGTCCACGGGTCATGGTCGCCTGACGGCCCGACCCGGAGCAGCGGTGCCGTGGTCAGGAGCAGCACGCCGGCGAGGACCAACGTCGCCGCCGCGGGACCTGCCGTTCCGACCAGCACACCCAGGACCGGCATCATCACCAAGGTGGCGCCGGTCTGCGCGAGCTGGAGCAGAGCCTGGAACCTGGCCAGCATCGTCGGCGGCGTGAGGCCCATGAACACCGGGATCAGCCGCGTCGTGGTCACCGTCGTCCCGACGCCCAGTAGCGTGACGCCGAGCATCGACGTGACCAGGGGTGTCGCGAGTGCGACCAGCGCCGCGCCGCCGGCCCCGATGACGGTGCCCAGGCACATCGCCGTCCGTCCGAAGGCCCCGCGCCGTGCCACCACCGAGGTGACGAGCAGCCCGCCGACCGTCCAGCAGGCCGAGACGACACCGGTGCGCGACGGCCCCCAGTGACGTGCGTGGCCGAAGGCCGGCACCGCGAGCATCACCAGGGTCAGCACCGAGGCAGCCAGTCCGACGACCGCGAGCAGGGCGGCCGGCACGCCGGGTGTCCGTCGTGCCGCTCGCACGGAGGAGGCGATCGCGCCCCACATCGACTCGCCCTCGCTGTCGACCCGGTCCGGCCGGGGCGGCAGCACGAGCGAGAGCGCCATCGCGACGAGGCCGAACGAGAGGGCGTCGATCGCGAATGCTCCACCCAGCCCGAGGCCTCCGATCAGCACGCCGCCGACAGCAGGCCCCGCGATGCGCACGACCTGCGACCAGAGCCCGATGGTCGCCAGCACCTGGGGCAGGTCGTCGGGCTCGACGAAGAGCCTTGGGAAGACGCCCGACGCGGGACGACGCATCGCCTCCGACGTCCCCGACAGGAACGAGATCGCGCACAGGGCCGCCACCAGGCCGACGTGGCCCGACCCGTCGAGGCCCAGCGGACCCCGCAGTGCCAGCACGCAGGCCGCGAGCGCCATCACCACGGCCATCCCGAGGTCGCAGGTGATCATCAGCCGGCGGATCCCCCACCGGTCGGCCGTGACACCGCCGACCAGCATCAGTCCCGCGAGGGGCACCGAGCCGGCCGTGAGGACCAGCCCCGCCGTACCTCCACCGATCCCGGTCGCCGCCCACCCGAGAGCGAAGAACGACACCGATCCCCCCAGCGTCGAGCAGGTCTGGGCGACGACCCATCGACGGAAACCGGGGACCCGCGGCAGGCTCACGCCGTCGCGCTGGAGGTCGGCATCACCAGCGCGGCGAACGAGGGTTGGTACGCCGAGCGCACCGTGATCGGGCGGCGCGGCGACCGGAGGTCGAGGGTCACCTCGGACCCCAGGCAGGACTCCACCGCCCGGGCCCACAACGGCGCCGACAGCAACATCCGGATCGGCTCCCCCCGGACGCCGGCCGGTAGTCGCGTGGTCTTCTCGGCTGCGGTCAGGCGCAGCACGTGCGTCTCCGGGTCTACCTCGACCTCCACCACGACGCGGTTCGCCTGCCGGAGCACGTCGAGCAGGTCGTCGCGACCCACCGTGACGCGCGTCGTGGGCTCGTCGAGCCCGTCGATGATCATCCGGTGCGCCGGGTAGGCGACGGGGCGCGTGTCGATGTCGGCACCGACCTCGGTCGAGCCGGGCTCCTCGAGCGACAGCCGGCCCTCGCTCAGCACCAGGGCGGCAGCACCGCCGCCCTCGAGACGGTCGACCAGCCGGCCGGCTCCCTGCGGCGAGAGCACGGCCCGCGCCGGGGTCGTCGCACGCCGTCCCGCGACGTCGGGGACCGCCAGCTCGCGCCAGGCCAGCCAGTAGCGGTTGGTGGCGACGACGTCGAGGCGGGTCCCGTCGAGCTCGAGCAGCAGGCAGGCCAACGGCGACGACGCGTCGTTGTCCGCGGCGGGGCGCACCTGGCGCAGCGCCGCCGCGAGCTCGGGGCCGTCCACGACGACCGAGGTCGGGCGCGCCGCCTCGTCGACGCGGTCCAGCTCGCGCAGTACGACGTTGACCACCGTCGCGGCCCGCGCGGCGTGCTCGGTGCGGTCCGCCAGGAACGCGCTGAGGGCCGTGCGTGCCTCACCCGAGGTGCCGTCGAGCACGACCCGCATCGTCTCGACCGGGACGCCGACGTCGCGCATCCACCGGATCAGCCGGGCCCGGCTCTCGAGCTCCGGCGTGTAGTAGCGGTAGCCGGTCGTGCGGTCGACCTCGGCCGGCACGAGCAGGCCGCAGTCGTCGTAGTAGCGCAGCGCGCTCGGGCTCAGCTCGACCGCTCGGGCGAAGGCACCGATCGTGAGCAGGACATCGTCATCCATGCCCGGGACACTCCACCCTCGACCGACCTGAAGGTCAACCCGTCGGGCTCAGGCCAGGTCGACGGCCCGCAGCGTGGTCGCGTCGATGGCCTGCTCGATCTCGGCGAGCGCCTCGGCCGGGATGGCCGTGTCGACCGACAGCGCGACCAGGGCGTGGCCCCCCTTGCTGTCGCGGGAGACCTGCATGCCGGCGATGTTGACCTGGCTCTCGCCGAGGATCCGGCCGACCGTGCCGACCATGCCGGGCCGGTCGGCGTAGGTGAAGAACGCCAGGTGGTCGGTCGGCTCGAGGTCGACCGGGAAGTCGTTGACGGAGACCAGTCGCTCGCGCTGGCCGATGCCGAGCAGGGTGCCGCCGACCGAGACCTGCGACCCGTCGGCGAGGGTGCCGCGGATCGTGATCAGGTTGCGGTGGTCGGGGCTCTCGCTCTCGGCGACCAGGCGGACCGCGGTGCCGCGTTCGGCCGCGAGCAGCGGAGCGTTGACGTAGGTGACCGGGTCCTCGACGACGTCGGTGAAGACGCCCTTGAGAGCGGCCAGCTCGAGCACCTTCACGTCGTACTCGGTGATCTCGCCGCGCACCTCGACGTCGATCTGCTGCGCCACCTCGCCGGCCAGGGCGGTGAAGATGCGGCCGAGCTTCTCCGTCAGCGGGATGCCGGGGCGGACCTCCTCCGCGATCACGCCACCCTGGACGTTGACGGCGTCGGGCACGAGCTCACCGCTCAGCGCGAGCCGCACCGAGCGGGCGACCGCGATCCCGGCCTTCTCCTGGGCCTCGTCGGTCGAGGCACCCAGGTGCGGCGTGGCGACGACGTTCTCCAGCTCGAAGAGGGGGCTGTCGGTGCACGGCTCCTGGGCGTAGACGTCGACACCGGCGGCTGCGATGCGGCCCTCCTTGAGGGCGGCGAAGAGCGCGCCCTCGTCGACGATGCCGCCGCGCGCGGCGTTGACGAGCACCAGCGACGGCTTGGCCTTCGCCAGCTCGTCGGTGCCGATCAGGCCGATGGTCTCGGGGGTCTTCGGCAGGTGGACGCTGATGAAGTCGGACTCCGCCAACAGGGTGTCGAGGTCGACCAGGCGCACGCCCATCTGGGCGGCTCGGCCGGCCTGGACGTAGGGGTCGTAGGCGATGACGTCCATCCCGAACGCCGCGAGCCGCTGGGCGACCAGGACGCCGATCCGGCCGAGCCCGACGATCCCGAGCGTCTTCTCGAAGAGCTCGATGCCGGTGAACTTCGACCGCTTCCACTCCCCCGCGCGCAGCGACGCGTGGGCCGGGCTGAGGTGACGCGCGGCCGCCAGCAGCAGGGCGATCGCGAGTTCGGCGGCGCTGACGATGTTGGAGGTCGGGGCGTTCACGACCATCACGCCGGACTGGGTCGCCGCGCGGACGTCGACGTTGTCGAGCCCCACGCCGGCGCGCGCCACCACGGCCAGCTTCTTGGCCACGGCGAGTGCCTCGGCGTCCACCTTGGTGGCGGACCTGACCAGGAGGGCATCCGCGTCGACGATGGCCGACAACAGCTCCGCGCGATCGGCGCCGTTGCAGTGCCGGATCTCGAAGTCGGGCCCGAGCGCCTCGACGGTGGCGGGGCTGAGCTCCTCGGCGATGAGTACGACGGGCCGGTCGGGCTGGGTGGTCACAGCGGCGATGTCCTCAGGTCGATGGTCTGGGAAGGGTGGGAGTCCGGACGGATCCCGCACGACGCTGTGCGTTCACGACTCTACCCGGGACGGCCGGCGGCTCCCGAGCGCGTCCGGATACGGGGCAGCGTGTCGTCGCTGCCTCGACCGACCGTGGCACCGGGCGGTGGGTGAGGCACCGTTTCCCACCCACGAACGGCGCCTAGGTCACCGCCACGTTCCGATAGCGGCACCGGGCGGTGGGTGAGGCACCGTTTCCCACCCACGAACGGCGCCTAGGTCACCGCCACGGGGCGTGATCAGTCGCAGCCCTCGGGGCCGCAGACGTCGCCTGTCGCGCCGGCGCCGCCGAGCACGGTCACGGGCGTGGGCCGCGAGGCCTGCCAGACCTGGTCGAGCACCTGGGTGAACACCTCGGTGGGCTGCGCGCCGGAGACGGCGTACTGCTCGTCGAAGACGAAGAACGGAACGCCGCTCGCGCCGTACGCCGCGGCCTGCGCGACGTCGGCGCGCACCGCGTCGGCGTACTCCTGGTCGGCCAGCACCTCGTCGACACGCGCGCCGTCCAGCCCCGTGGAGACCGCAACGTCGCGGAGGACCGCGGGGTCGGAGAGGTCACGGGCCTGCTCGAAGTACGCCGCCATCAGGGCTTCTTTCAGGCGCCCTTGCACCTCGAGACCGTGCTCCGACAGCGCGAGGTGGAGCAGGCGGTGCGCGACGACGGTGTTCACGTGGAGGGTCTCTCCGAGCCGGAGGTCGAGGCCCTCGGCCGCCGCCTGCTCGCGCACGTGCTCCTGCATCGCGCGCACGCGCTCCACCCCGCCGTACCTCCTGCCCAGCGACTCCACCGACCGCTCGCGACCACCGACCGGGGCGGAGGGGTCGAGCTCGAAGGACCGGTAGGTCACCTCGACCTCGTGGGGGAACGTCGCCAGCGCCCGCTCGAACCGGCGCTTGCCGATGTAGCACCACGGGCACACGACGTCTGACCAGATCTCGACCTTCACGTGCATGCTCAACCGCCGACCAGCAGCGCCTGTTCCTCAGGCGAAGAGGGCAGCGCCGACGTGCTCGCCCGGCTTCGTGCCGGGTGGCACCGCGAAGATCGCGGAGCTGGTGAACTGGAGGTACTCCATCATCGCGTCGTTGCTCGCCATCCGGCTCTGCAGCGGGATGAAGTGGGTGCGCGGGTCGCGGACGTAGGCGATGAAGAACAGGCCGGCGTCGAGGCCGCCGAGCGCGTTCGAGCCGTCCACGAAGTTGTAGCCGCGACGCAGCATCCGGACCCCGTCGTTGCGCTCGGGGCTGACCACGGACACGTGCGCGTCGACCGGGATCAGCGGGCCGTCCGACCCCTTCATCGTCAGGTCGAGCGGGGTGAACTCGGTGCCGCCGGACAGCGGGGCACCGGTCCCCTTCGTGCGCCCGACGACGTCCTCCTGCGGCTGCAGACCCTGCCGGTCCCACGTCTCGATGTGCATGTTGATCCGACGCGCGACGAGGTAGGAGCCCCCGGTGAGCCAGGCCTGGTCGTCGTCGCCGACCCAGACGTACTTCTCGACGTCCGCGGTCTCCTCGGCCTTCACGTTGGCGGTGCCGTCCTTGAAGCCGAACAGGTTGCGCGGCGTCGACTGCGAGGTGGACGTGGTCGACGTCCGCCCGAAACCGAGCTGCGACCAGCGCACGGACACCGTGCCGAAGCCGATGCGCGCGAGGTTGCGGATGGCGTGGACCGCGACCTGCGGGTCCTCCGAGCAGGCCTGGACGCAGAGGTCGCCGCGCGACCGCGCGGGGTCCAGCTGGTCGCCGGCGAAGTGCGGGAGGTCGCGCAACGCCTCGGGCTGCTGGTCGGCGAGGCCGAACCGGTCACGCCCCTTCGCGTCCCGGAACATCCCGGGACCGAAGCCGAAGGTCAGCGTGAGGCCCCCGGGAGGCAGTCCGATCGCCTCACCGGTGTCGTCCGGCGGCACCAGCGGCGCGCCGTCGGTCGGGCCGACCGGACCGGCCGGCAGCCCCTGGGTCATCCGCTCGGCCGCCGTCGTCCAGGCCCGGAGCAGCGCGACCAGCTGGGCACGCGAGCGTGTCGTGATGTCGAACGCCGCGAAGTGCAGGCGGTCCTGGGCCGGCGTGACGATGCCGGCCTGGTGCTCGCCGCGGAACGGGTACGTCGTCGGGGCGGCGTCGCCGCCGGTCGAGGACGCCGAGCGGTCGTCGCCGAACCAGGCACCGCCGGCGAAGCCGGCCGCCACTCCGGCGACCCCGGCGGTCCCGCCGATGAGGCCGCGTCGCGAGACGTTGAGCTCGGGGATGGGTGACTCCTCCTCAGGGGTGCGGACGACTCAGGGCAGCACGGCCGCGGTCAGGTGCGACAAGGGCTCGGACAACGCGTTGACCGCATCCGCCAGCCGCTTGATCTCAGCCTGGCTCAGATCGGTGTAGAGGTGGTAGCCCTGACCCACCTTCTGCTGGGCCAGCAGGCGGTCGATGTCGGCGAACCGCTGCGTCAGGGTCGTGGCCAGGGCGGGGTCGCGCTTCTCCAGCAGCGGCTTCACGTCCTCGAACCCGACCTGCGCGCCCTTCACGTTCGCCGCGAAGTCCCAGAGGTCGGTGTGCGACCAGTACTCCTCCTCGCCGGTCACCTTGCCCGTCGCGACCTCCTCCATCAGGCCGGAGGAGCCGTTGGCGATCTGGTCCGTGGTGAACGTCAGCGAGCGGATGCGGTCGCGCACGGTGGTGACGTTCGTGAGGAGGTCGTCGCCGTAGAACGCCCGCTGCTTCGTCGTCAGCTGCGTGTAGTCCGGCGCGCGCTGGGGCCACAGGTCCTTCTCGATCCGGTGCCAGCCGGTCCACTTCTGCCCCTTGGTCAGGTCGGCCTCGCGAGCGTCGGTCTTGGGGTCGAGGTTGCCGAACGACTCGGCGACGGTCTCGATCGCCTCCCAGTAGAACCGGGCCTGCGGGTAGAGCGTCCGCGCCTCGTCGTCCTTCCCGGACTTGTACGCCGTCACGAACCGCTGGGTCTGCGCCACCAGCTTGTCGGCCTGCTTCTGCACCCACACCCGGTAGTCGTTCTGGGCCTGGCTGATCAGGACGGCGTCCTCCGACGGGGCCTTCGACCCACCCGCGGGCTCGGTGCACCTTGAAGTCGGACCGGATCCCCTTGCCGGCCATGCCCGGCCGGCACGAGGTCTGGTAGGCACCCTCGTTGGCGGTCACGATCAGCTTGCCCTGCAGGCCGGGACCGATGTTCTCGACCTCGCCGACGATCCGCTTGCCGTCGGCGGAGTAGAGGTAGAACTCGGTCACCTTCGAGCCGTTGTTCGTCACGTTGAACGTCAGGTTGCCCGCGGGCGCCGTCCCCGCCGAGACGTCGCAGCTGTCGTCGGCGGACGTCACGGTGATGGGCCCGCCGGCGCCGGCCGGGCTGTCGGAGTCGGTGGTGTTGGACGTGCAGGCCGCCAGGAACGGGAGCGTCACCAGGGCGGCCAGGGGCAGGACGAAGCGCATCGGGATCTCTTTCGGGCTCGAGCGGGTCGGGTCAGGCCGGTTGCTTGTCGCGCGCGGCGGAGGTGGCCGGCGCGTGCGGCCGACCGCGTCGGCGTACGCCGCGCAGGAAGAAGGTCATCGTCACCACGAGGTACGCCGCCCACACAGCCGCCTGGAGCCAGGTCGTCTGCGGCGAGAAGTTGAAGACACCCTTGAGCAGCGCGCCGTACCAGCTGCCCTCGTCGATCGAGCCCGAGACGTCGAAGGCGAGGGAGTTCAGACCGGGCAGGACGCCGGCCTCCTGCAGGTCGTGGAAGCCGTAGCCGAGGACGCCGGCCGCCACGACGATCAGGAACGCCCCGGTCCAGGTGAAGAACCGGGCGAGGTTGATCTTCACCGCGCCGCGGTAGAGCAGGTAGCCCAGGACGACCGCCGTCGCGATCCCGAGGACGGCGCCGGTGATGGGCTGCCAGGCCGGCACGGTGGAGGCGGTGTGGGCACCGGTGGCGGTCTGGGTCGCGGCCCAGAGGAAGAGCGCGGTCTCCAGCCCCTCACGCCCGACCGCGAGCGCGGCCACGACGACGAGGGACCAGCGGCCCCCTTCGGCGGCCCGGTCGATCTGACCGCGGAGCTCGCCGCTCAGGCTGCGGGCGGCGCGTGCCATCCAGAAGATCATCCAGGTCACGAAGCCGACCGCCAGGATCGACAGTGACCCGCCGATCGCCTCCTGTGCCTGGAAGGTCAGCCCGCGCGGGCCGAACGTCAGCAGCGCGCCGAAGGCGAGGCTGACCAGGACCGCCAGGGCGATGCCGCCCCAGATACGCGGGAGCAGCTGCCGCCGGTCGGACCGCACCAGGTAGGCCACCAGGATCGTGACGACCAGGGACGCCTCGAGGCCCTCGCGGAGGCCGATCAGGTAGTTGCCCAGCACGGGCGACACTGTACGACATCGACTTAGGCTTGCCTAACCTACCCCTCGACGCCCCGGCTCCCTTGCCGCGTGGAGGGCTTGGGGTTATCTTGGGGTTATATTCGCAGAAGGAGCCCTCGGATGACCCCGAAGATCAACGTCTACCTCCCGGACGACCTCGCCGGCGAGGTCAAGGCCGCCGGCATCCCGGTCTCGGCGGTCTGCCAGCAGGCGCTGGCCGATGCCGTCGCCGCGAGCCAGGGGATCGATCTCCCCGACCGGGAGAGCCCCTCCGAGACGGACCTGGAGCACAGCTTCACCAAACGGGCGTACGGCGTGCTGGCCGATGCCGCGAAGGCCGCCGAGGCGGCCGGGCAGGAGGCGACCTCGGTCGAGCTGATGGCGGCGATGGTCGAGTCCGGCGGCCTGGCGGTGGCCGTGCTGACGTCCGCCGACCTCGACCCCGACGACGTGGTCGACGAGCTGCGCGGCCGTGCCAGGAGCGGCGGCAAGCCGGCCGCTCTCGACGCGGTCGCCGAGCTCGCCGTCGAGCAGGCGCGCGGTCTGGGCCACTCCTACGTCGGGACCGAGCACCTGCTGCTCGCCCTCACCGGTGGCCCGCAGCGGGAGCTGGCCCGGCAGACGCTGCGCGACATGGGCCTGAGCCACCAGGACGCACTGCGTGGTGTCGCCACGGCCCTGTCGGCGTACAGCTACGCCCGCGAGACGCTCACCTTCAGCGGCATCTCGGCCCCGATCCGGGCCGCGCTGGAGGACATCCGTGCGCGGCTGGCCCGGCTCGAGGAGCGCGGCATCAGGGGATCCTGATCACCAGCTCGCCGTGCGGGATCGAGATCCACCCGTCGGGGTCGGCCGCCCACGAGCGCCAGGCGCCGGCGATGACCTGGAGGTCGTCGGGGCTCGCTCGCTCCTCCCGGACCAGCTGCTCGGCGAGGGCCGACGCCGGTCACCCGGTCCGCCCACATCCCGCCCCACCACGCGCGGGTCTCGGGCGTCGCGAAGCACCACGTGGTCGAGGTCGCTCTGGCCGACTCCAGCCCGGCGGCGTGGGCCCAGGCGAGCAGCCGGCGTCCGGCGTCCGGCTCGCCGCCGTTCGCCCGCGCCGCGGCTCGGTACAGGTCGAGCCACCGGTCGAGGTCGGGCAGCTGCGGGTGCCACGCGAACGCCGCGTAGTCGCTGTCGCGGACCCCGACCACTCCCCCGGACCGGGTCACCCGGGCCATCTCCCTGAGCGCTGCCACCGGGTCGGCGACGTGCTGCAGCACCTGGTGGGCGTGGACGACGTCGAACTCGCCGTCCCCCAGCTCCAGGGCGTGCACGTCGGCGACGAGGACCTCGGCGTTGGTCACGCCCCGCTCGCGGAGCCCGGCCCGGGTGATCTCCGCCGCCTCCTCGTTGACCTCGACCGCGACGACCTCGCGCACGAGCCCGGCCAGGTCGGCGGTGATCGTGCCCGGACCGGCTCCGACGTCGAGCAGCCGGTGATCGGGCCTCACGTAGGGCAGGAGGTACGCCGCGCTGTTCTCGGCCGTGCGCGTGCGGTGTGACCTCAGCACGCTCTCCGCGTGCCCATGGGTGTAGCTCACCGCCGTCACCGCTCCGGAGGTGCGGCCGGGCCCGGCTCCGGGACGAGGTCCTCCAGGCGCAGCTCGAGCACCCGGCACAGCGCGAGGAGCGTGGACAGCCGGGGGTTGAGGGGCGAACCCGGCCGCGACTCGCCCTTCTCGAACTTCTGGTAGGTGTACGAGGCGATGCCGGCCAGGTGTGCGGTCCGCTCCTGGCTGAGCCCTCGCCGTTCGCGGGCGCGCTGCAGCCTGACCCCGATCTCCCGACCGAACTCCTCCCACGTGGGTTCCCCGCGTCGTTGCCTCGCCATGCCCCGATTGTGCTGGCGGGCACCCGCGTGGTGACCATACTCGTATGGCAATTCACAGGTGCGCCGGGTGTCCCTGTGGACAACCGGCCGATCGGGCACCTGGTTGTCGGACACCGCCTCTACCGTGCGAGACGGGGTCCGATGGACGGGGGACTGATGCACGACCAGACCGACGACACGCCAGCGTCCCGCACGTGCCCGGCCTGGTGCCGCAGCACCCACGTCGCCGGGCTGCCGGCCGACGACCAGCACCATGCGAGCGGCTCGCGGCGCGTCGCCCTGGTCACCGGTGCCCCGACGCTCGACCCCGACGAGCTGGCCCTGGCCACGGCCGTGCTCGTCCGCCTGGTCCGCAGGACCGACTCCGACCAGACCTGGCTGGAGGTGGTGAGCGAGGAGGGCCGCGACGTCCGACTGGTCGCGACGCTCGACTCCGCGCACCGACTCGTGCCGATCCTGCGCGAGCTGCTGGCGTTGGCCTCGGCGTAGCTCGTCCACAACTCCGCACGACCATCTATACATGGTCATCTTCGTATGGGACGATGGCGTCAGCGACGACGGACCCATCCACCTCGGAAAGGACCTGCGATGACCACCCCACCGCGTGCCCGTCGTACGCGCAGCCTCCTGGCCGTGCTGGCGGCTCTGGCACTCATCGTGCTGACCCCGGCCGCGTCGGAGGCTCGGCACGCCGACCGCCTGCCGAAGGCTCAGCACCGCATCCTCGGCTCACACCTGACCAACCACCACACGCACGTGGAGACCTGGATCGTGGGCTACTTCCACTACCGCCGCCGTGTGCACGTCCACGGCCACCTGCGTGCTCAGCGGTTCTACGGGCTGCGCATCTCGGCCCAGCGCTGCGACCGGCACCACTGCTGGGGTCCCACGGTGAGCGGCCGGCTGTGGTCGCCGCACCAGCCGGGGCGCCCGCTGCGCCATCGCCGCGGAGCGGCCCCGCGGGTGACCTCGGCTCGGCGCGACCTCTGCCTCCAGGGCACGACGGCCTGCGCCGCCCCGTGGAACTGGTTCGCCAAGTACGTCGACACCCGTCAGCGCGAGCTCGTGCGACGATTCGTCGACCCGTGCGCCCAGGGAAGCCTGGAAGGAGGTGGACTCGTGGCCGCCACCGACCTCTCCGCGCGGATCCTCTTCGAGGGCGGCGTCCTGACGGCCGCGCGTGCCGGCTCGGCCTTCACCGGTCCGCCCGGGATCGCTCTGGGCGCGCTCGGCGGCTGCCTGGTGGGCGAGGGTGCCGGCGGACTCCGCACGGTCAAGGCGCTGGTCGACCAGCTGAACCCGTTCGGGCGGCAGGCGGCTCCTCGTGGGTAGGCTCCGTCGGCTCCGAGCCAGTCCGGTCACCCTGGAGGTGGTGTCGTGGACGCTGGGCATCCTGCTGGTGCTCGGCGCCACCGTCCTGGTCACCTACCTCGTCCACCGGGCCGGGTGGTCGTGGCCCTAGGACCCTCAGCGGGTGGCGGTGCCCTCGGTGTAGTCCCCGTCGTGCGACTTGACCCAGGCCATCAGCTTGCGCAGCTCGCGACCGGTCTGCTCGATCGGGTGCTGCTCGCCCTTGGCGCGTAGCGCCTGGAACTCCGGGCCACCGGCGTCCTGGTCGTCGATGAACCGCTGGGCGAACGAGCCGTCCTTGATCTTGGCCAGGATCGACCGCATGTTCTCCTTCACGTGCTCGTCGATCACGAGCGGGCCCGACACGTAGTCGCCGTACTCCGCGGTGTCGGAGACCGACCAGCGCTGCTTGGCGATCCCGCCCTCGTACATGAGGTCGACGATCAGCTTGAGCTCGTGGAGGCACTCGAAGTAGGCCACCTCGGGCTGGTAGCCCGCCTCGGTCAGCACCTCGAAGCCGTACATCACCAGCTGCGAGGCGCCGCCACACAGCACGGCCTGCTCACCGAACAGGTCGGTCTCGGTCTCCTCGGTGAACGTCGTCTTGATGCCGCCGGCGCGGAGACCGCCGATGCCCTTCGCGTAGGCGAGGGCGAGGTCCCAGGCCTTGCCCGAGGCGTCCTTCTCGACGGCCACCAGGACCGGAACGCCGCGGCCGTCGACGTACTCCCGGCGGACGAGGTGTCCGGGACCCTTCGGGGCGATCATGATCACGTCGACGCCGTCGGGCGGGGTGATGTACCCGAACCGGATGTTGAACCCGTGCCCGAAGACCAACGTGTCGCCGGGGGTGATGTTGGGCTCGACGGACTCGGCGTACAGCTTCCGCTGCACGTGGTCGGGCGCGAGGATCACGATCACGTCGGACTCCTCGACCGCCTCGGCCGGGGTGAGCACGCGCAGGCCCTCGGCCTCCGCCTTGGCGCGGGACTTCGACCCCTCGGGCAGGCCGACGCGCACGTCGACGCCGGAGTCGCGCAACGAGAGCGCGTGGGCGTGCCCCTGGCTGCCGTAGCCGAGGACCGCGACGTTCTTGCTCTGGAGCACGGACAGGTCGGCGTCGTCGTCGTAGAACATCTGGGCCACGGTGGGCTCTCCTTCGAGGTTGTGCGGGTCGGGGACAGGTTGTCAGGAGCCGGCGTTGGGGATCGCGACGGGTCGCGGGGGACGTTCGCTGATCGAGCGCGCACCGCGGCCGATCGCCACCATCCCCGACTGCACCAGCTCGCGGATGCCGAACGGTTCGAGCACCTGGCGGAAGTCGCGCAGCTTGTCGGCGTTCCCGGTGACCTCGATCGTCACCGCGTCCGGCGCGACGTCGACGACCTTGGCCCGGAACAGCTGGACGGCGTCGATCACCTGGCCGCGGGTGGCGGCGTCGGCTCGCACCTTGACCAGCATCAGCTCGCGGTTGACCGAGAGCGGACCGTCCAGCTCGACGATCTTGAGCACCTCGACCAGCTTGTTCAGCTGCTTGGTGACCTGCTCCAGCGGCGAGTCCTCGACGTTGACCACGATCGTCATCCGCGAGATCTCCGGGTGCTCGGTCGGACCCACCGCGAGCGACTCGATGTTGAAGCCCCGGCGGCTGAACAGTCCGGCGATGCGGGCCAGGACTCCCGGCTTGTCCTCGACCAGGACGGACAGGGTGTGAGTGGTCATCTCAGACATCGTTCTCGTCGAACTGGGGCGCGAGGTCGCGGGCGTACTTGATGTCGTCGTTGCTGGTGCCGGCCGCGACCATCGGCCACACCATCGCGTCGCGGTGCACCCGGAAGTCCACGACCACGGGGCGGTCGTCGATCGCCATCGCCTTGTCGATCGTGGCGTCCACGTCGTCGGGTGAGTCGCAGGACAGGCCCTCACAGCCGTAGGCGTCGGCCAGCTTCACGAAGTCGGGGATCCGCTTGGAGTCGAGGTCGGTGTTGGAGTAGCGCTCGTTGTAGAACAGCGTCTGCCACTGGCGGACCATGCCCAGCGACTCGTTGTTGATGATCGCGACCTTGATCGGGATGTCGTTGATCGCGCAGGTCGCGAGCTCCTGGTTGGTCATCTGGAAGCACCCGTCGCCGTCGACCGCCCAGACCGTCTTCTCGGGGCAGCCGACCTGCGCGCCCATCGCCGCCGGCACGGCGTATCCCATCGTGCCGAGGCCACCGGAGTTGATCCAGGTGCGCGGGTTCTCGAACTCGATGTAGTGGGCGGCCCACATCTGGTGCTGCCCGACGCCGGCGCAGTAGATCGTGTCCGGGCCGGCGATCGCGCTGAGCCGCTCGAGGACGTACTGCGGTGCGAGGCTCCCGTCGGCCGGCTGGTCGTAGGCGACCGGGTAGCGCTTCTTCAGGCCGACGATGTAGTCGACCCACTGCTCGTAGTCCCCCGCGTGACCGGCGGCCGCCTCCGTGCGCAGCAGCGTGGTCAGGTCGCCGATCACCTCGCGGCAGTCGCCCACGATCGGGACGTCGGTCACCCGGTTCTTGCCGATCTCGGCGGGATCGATGTCGGCATGGATGACCAGGGCGCCGGGCGCGAAGGAGTCGAGGTTGCCGGTCACCCGGTCGTCGAAGCGGGCACCCAGCGAGATGATCAGGTCGCTGCGCTGCAGCCCGGCGACGGCGGCGACGGTTCCGTGCATGCCCGGCATGCCGAGGTGCTGCGGATGGCTGTCGGGCAGGGCGCCCCGCGCCATCAGCGTGGTCACCACCGGGATGCCGGTCAGGTCGGCCAGCTCGCGCAGCTCTCGCGAGGCACCCGCGCGGATCGTGCCGCCACCGACGTAGAGCACGGGTCGCTTCGCGTCGAGGATCAGCCGCACGGCCTCCTTGATCTGCTTGGCGTGCGGCCGGGTGATCGGCCGGTAGCCGGGCAGGTGCAGCTCGCTCGGCCAGTCGTACGTCGTCATCGACTGCAGCGCGGACTTCGCGACGTCCACCAGCACCGGCCCGGGGCGGCCGGTGGAGGCGATGTGGAACGCCTCGGCCACCGTGCGCGGGATCTCGGCCGGGTCGGTGACCAGGAAGTTGTGCTTGGTCACGGGCATCGTGATGCCCCGGATGTCCGCCTCCTGGAACGCGTCGGTGCCGATCGCGCTCGCGCCGACCTGTCCGGTGATCGCCACGATCGGCACGGAGTCCATGTGGGCGTCGGCGAGCGGGGTGACCAGGTTGGTGGCGCCGGGCCCGGACGTCGCCATGCAGACCCCCACGCCGCCGGTCGCCGCGGCGTACCCCTGGGCGGCGTGGCCCGCTCCCTGCTCGTGCCGGACCAGGATGTGCCGGATCGAGGAGTCCATCAGCGGGTCGTACGCCGGGAGGATCGCGCCGCCGGGGATGCCGAAGATGTGCCGGGTGCCCGCTGCCTCCAGCGACCTGATCAAGCTCTGCGCGCCGGTCATCGCCGCGCCCGCCTGTCCTGTCGTCACCGCGTCCTCACCATGTCCTGTCTTGTGCCATGTCTGCCGGTCGGTCCAGGGAACAAAAAACCCCTCGGCCGGAGCGGCGAGGGGTGACGCGTGGACGAGCCTGGGCTCAACCCGCGCGTCGGGTGCGTACGAGAAGCAGGAGCAGCTCGGTGCACATGGGGCCACCGTCCCCGCCGCGGTTCCACGCCGTCAAGCCAGTGTGCCAGGCGTCCCAGATGCTGGTACGACGGTCCCGCATCGCGGGACGACGCCCACCGGCTCAGCCCCGCCCGCGCCCGGTGGTGACGCACACCTTGTTGCCGTCGGCGTCGGCGAGCACCGTGAACCGCGGCTCGAACTCCCGGGTCACCAGGGTGCCTCCGGCAGCGAGTGCGGCGTCGACCCGCTCCTGGGCCAGCTCCGCCGGCACGCGCACGTCGAGGTGGAAGCGTTGCCGGGGTTCGTCGTGCTCCTCGGTCCGCTGGAACCACAGCGTCGGCTGCGCGCCGGACAGGTCGCGCAGCTCGATGTCGTCGTGCGGGTGGTCGTCCAGGGCGAGCACCGCCTTCCAGAACGGCTTGATCGCCTCGTGGTTCGACGTGTCGAGGCCGATCTCGACCACGGCGGTCGCGGTCGGGTCGGCGGTCACGCCGAGCTCCTCGGCCGCGGCGCTGATCTGGCGTGCCAGCTCGAGGTCGCGCGACGTCACACCGAAGACGTCGTGGCTGCACAGGGCGACGTTGACGTGCGGGTAGCGCAGGTCGACGTCGGGATGGTGGTTCGCCGCCTCGGCCAGCTCCCCGATCCGGTTCACCAGCGCCAGGCCGGTGGCGAAGTCGCCGGTGAGGAACCGGGTCCGGAGTGCCTCGAAGAGCTGGCGCCAGTCGGTCAGGCCGGCGGCCTCGACCTCGGCGAAGGACAGCGTGTCGCGGGATGCCATGCCCCCACCCTGCACCCGAAGGGGTGGATTTGGCAGGCCGATCCGCGTCGATCGACGCCCCGCTCTTCTTCTCAGGTCCTTTTCAGTTTAGGGTCAGCGCGCGTGTGAGCCGGAGCACATCCGAGCTCGGCCGCACGTCCCGGTGGGATCACCGTCCCGCCGCTTTCCGAAAGGTGGTGTGCGTGACCGCGAGAACACGCAGAGCTGGCTTGGTGGTGGTTGCCGCCGCGACAGCTGTCACAACAGCCTGGGGCACGGCCGCCCAGGCACAGTCCACGTCCAGGTCCCCGTCCTTCAGCGTCAAGAAGCTGACGCCCACGCACCTGAAGGTGGGCGACTGGAAGGGCAAGATCGCCCACCTGGGCAACACCCCACAGGGTCGCGCGGCGTACTTCGTGCAGCTGCGGGGCCAGGGCGCCGTCGACGCCGGCCAGGTGGCCGGTCGCTCCGTGCCCGGCAAGGTGCTCAGCCAGCGCGCCGTGATCAGCAGCAACGCCGATCGGGCGTTCAGCTCGGCCCGCGGCGCCGACGCGAAGGCCGTCAAGCTCTACACGACGACCAACCTGATCCCCGGCTTCGCGGTGAACACCGACGCCGCCGGCGTCCGAGCGCTCGCGAAGCGGTCCGACGTCGTCAAGGTCTCGCGGATCATCCCCAAGACCGCCACCAACGCCAACACCGCCAACCTGGTGCACGCGCTGAACACCTGGAAGTACAACGGTGACACCGGCAAGGGCGTGCGGATCGCCGTCATCGACACCGGCCTCGACTACACGCACGCCGACTTCGGCGGCCGGGGCACCGTGGCGTCGTACAAGAAGGCGTTCAACAACGACACCAGCCCGAGCTGGCGCGCGAAGCTGCCCAAGCTCGGCAAGGAGAAGGTGCTCGGCGGTTACGACCTCGCCGGCGACTCCTACGACGCCGACCCCGACTCCGACACCTACCAGCCGATCCCGCACCCCGACAAGAACCCCCTGGACTGCAACGAGCACGGCACGCACGTCGCCGGGATCGCGGCCGGGTACGGCGTGGACAAGGCCGGCAAGACCTTCACCGGGAAGTACTCCAAGCTCGACGCGGCGAAGCTGCTCAAGATGCGGATCGGCCCGGGCATGGCGCCGCAGGCCAAGCTCTACTCCCTCCGCGTCTTCGGCTGCGAGGGCTCGACGGACCTGGTCCTCGAGGCGCTCGACCGGGCGATGGACCCCAACCAGGACGGCAACACCAAGGACCACTTCGACATGATCAACCTGTCGGTGGGCTCGGACGACGGCGTCGTGGACGACCCCGAGAACGCGGTCGTGGGCCAGCTGGCCAAGCACGGCGTCCTGCCGGTCATCTCGATGGGCAACGGCGGCGACAACACCGACATCGGTGGCGCACCGGGCAACGCTCCGGCTTCGCTGGCCGTCGCCAGCTCGGTCGACTCGTTCCAGATGCGGGACGGGTTGCGGGTCAACACCCCCGACGCCGTCAAGGGCATCGCAGCCGGTCAGTTCTCGATCGCCTACGACTGGGCCAACAAGCCCAACGTCACCGGCGACGTGGTCTCGCTGTCCTCGGCGAACGCCGACGGCTGTGACGCGCTCTCGGGCGCCGACGCGGCCGCCGTGGCCGGCAAGGTCGCCTGGCTGACGTGGGACGACAACGACGCCACCCGGCGCTGCGGCTCGGCCGGCCGCGCCGGCAACGTCGCTGCTGCGGGTGCGATCGGCGCGATCTTCACGTCGGGCCTGGACGTCTTCGCCGCCGGTATCACCGGCAGCGCCGACATCCCGGTCATCCAGCTGCCGAAGGCACAGACCGACCGGCTCCAGAGCTCGGTGGACCACGGCCTGAACGTCACCTTCGACGGCTCGCTGCAGGCGACCATCAAGGACATCACCCCGGCGATCAACGACACCCTGTCCTCCTTCTCCTCGCGGGGCACCCACGGGTCGCTCGGCGTCGTGAAGCCGGACGTGACGGCTCCGGGCGACACCATCGCCTCGGCCGGCATGGGCACGGGCAACAACGTCCTGGTGATCTCCGGTACGTCGATGGCGTCGCCGCTGGTCGCCGGCGTCTCGGCGCTGGTGAAGTCCAAGCACCGCGACTGGAGCCCGCTGTGGCTCAAGGCCGCGGTCATGAACACCGCCGGCCACGACGTCTGGACCGAGCCCGGTCACGCCGGTCACCGGTACGCGCCGGCTCGGGTCGGCTCCGGCCGGGTCGACGCCCGGGCGGCCGTCACCACCCGGTCGATCGCCTACACCAAGGGCGGCAACCAGCCGGTCTCGGCCAGCTTCGGTGTCGTCCAGGTGCCGATCGACGGTGGCACGGTCGTGAAGTCCAAGACCGTCGTCGTCCGGAACCTCGGAGCGAAGAAGACGACGTACAAGCTGGGCTACCAGGCGGTGAACCCGGGGACCGGGGTCGGCTACTCCGTCTCGCGCAAGTCGCTGACGGTGCCGGCGCACGGTGCTCGCCAGGTGAAGGTCACGATGCGGATCCACCCGCGGAGGCTCACGCCACCTGATCGACCCGACGATGCAGTCGGCGCAGGCGACGGGCTTCGGTGACATCACGCGTCAGTTCGTGGCCGACAGCTCGGGCCGGTTGCTGGTGACTCCCCAGGGCAAGCAGGCCCTGCGGGTCCCGGTGTACGGCGCCGCCAAGCCCGTGTCCACGACCACCACGACCGTCGACGGTGACCAGCTCACCTTCCACGGCGCGGGGGTCAGCCAGGGCACGAGCAACGCGGACGCCTACGTCTCCACCGCGTCGGTGATGCAGTGGGGCGCGACGAGCCTCCGGCAGCCGCAGTGCACGGCGACGATCCGGTCGAAGTGCTGGACCAACGAGTCGGACCGGTCCGGTGACATCCACTTCGCCGGTGCCGGCTCGGGCACGATCTTCGGCGACAGCATGGTGTGGTTCGGTCTCTCCACCTGGCGTGACTGGGCCACGAACAACACCATGACGCCGTACGTCGACATCGACGTCGACGGCGACGGGCTGCCGGACCTGGAGACGTTCGCGCAGAACTACTCCACCGACCAGGGACGCACCGACGTGTACCTGGTGGAGACGATCGACTACAACACCGGCGACCTGCTCGACGTGGAGACGGCCAACCTCTACAGCGACCAGATCGACACGAACGTGTTCGACACGAACACGATCATGCTGCCGGTCGACGTCGACGCCGTGCTCGACAACGGTGGGCCGGACCTGACCGGGTCCGACACCCCCATCACGTACCGCGCGGCGATGGCCAACGGGTACACGGGTGCCGACCAGGACAGCACGGGTGACGTCGACTACAACATCGGCTCCCCCGCGCTGCGGGAGACCAGCGGCGAGGGTCTGCTCGACGACCAGGACGGTGCCAGCTACACGATGGAGGGCTCGGGACGGGCGCTCGTGTTCCACATGTACGGGGCTCCCGGACACCGGACCGAGCTCGTCCGCGTCACCGCTCCTCCGCCGGTGAAGTCGGGCCGGTGACGTCGGGGTCGCACCACTGACCCCGTCTGACGACTGAGACGAAGGGCCCCGGCGAGAGCCGGGGCCCTTCGTGCGTCCGGGTCAGTCGAGAGCAGCGAGCGTGCGGCGCACCTGGTCCACGCCGCGCTCCAGCTCGTCGTACGACGTCGACAGCGGCGAGAGCCCGATCCGCAGACCGCCGGGGTCGCGGTAGTCGGGGAGGACGTCGTGCTCCCACAGGCTGGTCACGACCTCCTGCATCCGCGGGTGGTGCAGGGTCACGTGCCCCCCGCGGCGCGCCGGGTCCCGGGGCGAGACCACCGTCACGCCGTACGACGCCAGGTGCTCGTCGGCGAGCTCGACGGCGTAGGAGGTGAGCTGCTCGGACTTCTTGCGGACGGCGTCCATCCCGGCCTCGTCGATCAGGGCGACCATGTCCTCGACGGCGAGCATCCCGACCACGGCCGGCGTGCCGGAGAGGAAGCGCCGGATCCCCTGCACCGGCACGTAGTCGGGCCCCATCAGGAACGGGTCCGCGTTGCCCATCCAGCCCTGGATCGGCTGCGTGAACGTCTCGAGGTGGCGCGCCGCGACGTAGCAGAACGCCGGCGAGCCGGGGCCGCCGTTGAGGTACTTGTAGGTGCAGCCGGCCGCGAGGTCGACGTCCCAGGCGTCGAGCTCGGCGGGCACCGAGCCGGCCGAGTGGCACAGGTCCCAGAGGACCAGGGCGCCGGCGTCGTGGGCGACCCGGGTGATGGCGGCGACGTCGGCCACCCACGCCGACCGGTAGGAGACGTGGCTGAGGGCGACGAACGCCGTCTGCTCCCCCACCGCCGCCGCGACCTGGTCGACGGTCGCGCCGGCCGCGGTGTCGACGTCGAGCCACCGGATCGTCAGCCCGCACTCGGCGGCGACGCCCATGGCGAGGTAGCGGTCGGTCGGGAAGTTGTCGCGGTCGATCACGATCTCCGTGCGCCCGGGCCGCGCCGTGACGGCCGTGCGCATCAGCTTGTAGAGGAGCACGGTCGTCGAGTCGCCGACGGCCACCTGCCCCGCGCCGGCCCCGAGGCAGACCCGGCCGAGCTCGTCACCGAGGGTGAGCGGCAGGTCGAACCACCCCTCGTCCCAGCCCCGGATCAGCCGCCGCCCCCACTCGTCCTCGACGAACGTGCGCAGCCGGTCACCGGTGATCGTGAGCGGGCGGCCGAGCGAGTTGCCGTCGAGGTAGACCAGGGAGGAGTCGGTGCCGACGAACCGGTCGCGCAGCGGCGCGAGCGGGTCGGCGTCGTCGAGGACGTGCGTCATGGCAGCAGTCTGGCACCACGGTCCGGCACGACCGGAGCACTACGCTGCCGCTCGTGAGAGCCGCTCGTGCCTGGCACGTCCTGACCACCGTCGTCGCCCTCGTGGCGCTCACCCTCCAGCTGGTGCTGATCATCCGTGGCGGTCGCGTGCTGTCCGAGGCCTACCCGCCGAACCTGGGCGAGCGGCTCCTGCGCTACCTCGCCTACTTCACCATCGAGAGCAACGCGCTCGTCCTGGTGACCACCGCCCGGCTGTCGCACGACCCGGCGTACGACGGACCGCGCTGGCGGGTGGCGCGCATCGCGGCCGTCAGCGGGATCACGGTGACCGGGCTCGTGCACTGGTTCCTGCTGCGCCCCCTCCTGCACCTGAACGGCGCGGACCTCGTCGCTGACCGGCTGCTGCACGTCGTCGTCCCGGTGCTGGCGTTCGTCGGGTGGATCGCCTTCGGTCCGCGTCCGCGCATCACCTGGCCCGCCTGCCTGTCCGCCGCCGTCTGGCCGATCGGCTGGCTGGTCGTGATGCTGGTGACCGGCCCGATGACCGGCTGGTACCCCTACCCGTTCCTCGACCACGACCTGCACGGCTGGGACCACGTGGCGGTCGTCTGTGTCGGGATCTTCGTGCTGTTCTTCGCGATCTTCGCCCTGATGCGGGAGTACGACCGGCGCCGGGCACCGGCTCCGGTCACTGGTAGCTGACGAAGCTCACCTTCGGGTGGATCCGGCGTACCTGCTGTGGCGTGAACCGGTGGATGTCCCAGTGGTAGAAGAGCTTGAAACCCTGGCGGAACTGGTGCGGGCGCGTGACCGCGTGGTACGTCGCGAGCTTCTGGCCACGGGTGCCGAACCCGTCGGTGTGCTGCACCATCGCCAGGCCCGGTCGGTGCACGATCTTCTCGATGTCCGGCATCATCGAGAGCCGGAACTGGTGGAGCACGAAGAGCTTCTCGGGCAGTGAGTGGCGCTCGACGAGCCGCGAGAGCCAGGCCGAGGTGCGGTTGACCTCGGCCGCCCGCACCGAGCCGACGACCGTCGCCGGGACCTCGTGGGGGCCCATCCGCCACTCGGGGTCGAGGGCGAGCCCGACCCAGGGCTTGCGCAGGGCCCACGCCCAGCGCTGGGCGACGACCGGGAACGGCGCCCGACCGGTCTGGATGTCCAGCAGGAGCAGCGCGCCGTTGCGGTGGGCCGCTCGCACGTAGTGCTCGACGAGGTCACGGGGGATGTCGTGGCTGAAGGAGTGGTCGGGCCCGGGCGAGCGGTCCGCGACGGTCACGATCAGCTCGTAGACGGGCTGGATGTGCTCGCCTGCCTGCTTGAAGGGTCGTGCGGCTCGCATCAGGCGGCGCTGCATGGTGGCGGGGTCGCTCGCGCCGAGCACCCCCATGGACCCGGTCTGCGCGGTGCCGTAGTAGGCGACCAGGAAGCGGTGGTCGCCGAAGATCCGGTAGCCCCCGCCGGGCAGCTGCGCCCGCGGTGCGATCGGCGGCGGCGCCGGCACGACGTACGACGGAAGGCCGGCGTCGACGGTGGCGTCCACGGCGTGGTCCACGTCGGTGGTGTGGCCGAGGGGGGCGGCCGCGGTGGCGGAGGACGCGTCGTTGCCCAGGTGTCCGAGGATCCCCGCCAGGAGGACGAGCACGACCAGCCCGACGACGGCGAAGGACAGCGGCGACCTGGCGCGGGCACGCAGGCTCGGGCTGGTCACGGCAGTGAGACGCGCGAGAGCAGGTCGGAGTTGTCGGCACACGGACGACAGATCCACCTGGGGCTCCCCTCCCTCACGGGCCGACCGCACGGATGGCGGCCGGGTCGACGACGAGTCTCGGGTCCATCATGGCACCGAGCAGACGGCCGTCGGTCCTGCGCTCCGGCCCGTCGCGGAGGTCGGCGACGAGGCAGGTGACGTTGTCACGGCCGCCCGCGGCCAGGGCCAGATGGACCAGTGCCTCAGCCGCCTCGTCGGCGTCGTCCGGCGACAGACCACGAACGATCTCGGGCTCCGGCACGAAGTCGGTCAGACCGTCGCTGCAGAGCAGCAGGCGGTCGCCGACCACGAGGTCGAGGTCGCGCAGCGCCGGCTCCACCGGCTCGTCACCGTTGACCGAGCGGAGCACGACGTTCCGGTAGGGGTGCCCGGCGACCTGGTCGGGCGTGAGGTCGCCCTTGTCCAGCAAGAGCTGCACGAGTGTCTGATCCGTCGACAGCCGACAGAGCTCGCCGTCCCGGAGGAGGTACGCGCGGGAGTCACCGACATGGACCAGCGTCACCCGGTCGTGGCGCACCAGCACGGCCGTCAACGTGGTCGCCATCCCGTGCCGTGACTCGTCGTCGGCGGCGCCCCGGTGCAGCTGCTCGTGGGCGGTGGCCACGGCCTCGGCGAGCAGCGAGGCGCCGTCCTGGTCGGGTCGGCCCATCGCCAGGGCCGTCACGACGTACGTCGTGGTGGCCGACGCGACCTCTCCGGCGGCGGCGCCGCCGACGCCGTCGGCGACCAGCTGCAGGTAGGCACCGGCGAACCCGGCGTCCTCGTTGTGCTCGCGGACCAGGCCGACGTGCGACGCCGCGCCGTAGGAGAAGTGCAGCACCCGACGTTCCTTCCCTCGTGCTCCGCAGCAGGACAGGTCTGGGACGCACCGCAGGCCGGAAGGGTTGTCGACGTCCGGCCCGGTGACCGCAAGAGTGTGGCTCATGGAAGCCCGATCCGCCGCCCTCGACCGTGCTCGGGACCACGCCGTCGCCTGGCTCGCCGGGCTGGACGAGCGCCCGGTGCCGCCCGCCGTCGACGCCGACGAGATGGTGCGCCGGCTCGGCGACCTCCCCGCCGGGCCGACTCCGGCCGCGGAGGTCGTCGACCTGCTGGCCGAGGCCTGCGAGCCCGGCCTGGTCGGCATCCCGTCGGGCCGCTTCTTCGGGATGGTGATCGGCGGGAGCCTGCCGGCCGCGCTCGGCGCCGACTGGCTGACCTCGGCCTGGGACCAGAACGTCGGCCTCCGCGCCCTCACCCCGGCCGGAGCGGCCGTGGAGGAGGTGGCCGGCCGCTGGCTGCTCGACCTCCTCGGGCTGCCGTCGGGGTCGGCCGTCGGGTTCGTCACCGGCGCGACGATGGCCAACTTCACCTGCCTCGCGGCGGCGCGCGACACGGTCCTCCGCCGGGCGGGACACGACGTGCAGGCCGGCCTGGCCGGCGGGCCGCGGGTGCGCGTCGTCGTCGGCGCGGAGCGGCACCCGTCGGTCGACCTGCCGCTGCGCTTCCTCGGGCTCGGCGACCCGCACGTCGTGCCGGTCGATGACGAGGGTCGGATCCGCGCGGACGCCCTCCGAGACCTCCTGGCGTCCGGCAGTGGACCCACGATCGTCGTCCTCCAGGCGGGCAACATCCACTCCGGCGCCTTCGACCCCTTCGCCGACTGCGTCGCGGTCGCCCGTGAGCACGCCGCCTGGGTGCACGTCGACGGCGCGTTCGGCCTCTGGGCCGCGGTCTCGACGCGGTGGCACGACGAGGTGCGGGGCCTCGCCGACGCGGACTCGTGGGCGACCGACGCGCACAAGACGCTCAACGTGCCCTACGACGCTGGCCTCGCGATCGTCCGTGATGCCGACGCCCTGGCCTCGTCGATGGCGATGCACGGCGACTACCTGATCGAGGCCTCCGGCGACCCGCAGGAGCGCACCCCCGAGCTCTCGCGGCGAGGCCGCGGGTTCGCGACCTGGGCAGCGCTGCGCAGCCTCGGCCGGTCCGGCACTGCCGACCTGGTCGAACGGCTGGCGCGCCACGCCCGTGCCTTCGCCGAGGGCGCGCGGGAGATCCCCGGCTGCGAGGTGCTCAACGACGTGGTGTTCACCCAGGTCTGCCTCACCTTCGGCGACGACGACCACACCCGGGCCGTGGCGGCGGCGCTCCTCGCCGACGGCACGACGTGGATGTCGGGATCGCGGTGGCACGACCGGGCGATCGTGCGCATCTCGGTGAGCAACTGGAGCACCACCGACGACGACGTACGCCGGTCGCTCGCGGCCCTGCGCCGAGCAGTGGCCTCGGTCGCCGCCTGCTAATCGGCTGTCGTCAGGGAGGGCCGTCGAGGTTGGATGTCGGGATGTTCCCCACGCTCGTGCACCCGCCCAAGCTGTCCCCCGGCGACCGGGTCGCCGTCGTGTCGGCGGCGTTCGCCGCGCCGGCGGTGGCACCGGCCGTGCACGAGCAGGCGATGGTGCGGATCCGCGAGGTGCTGGGGCTCGAGCCGGTCGAGTACCCGACCACGCGCCGCCTCGACGCCACCGCCGAGGACCGGGCCGCCGACCTGAACGCGGCGTGGGGTGACCCCGAGATCCGGGCCGTGCTCGCCACGATCGGCGGCGACGACCAGATCACGGTCATCGGTCACCTGGACGCCGACCTGGTGCGAGCGGACCCCAAGCCGTTCCTGGGCTACAGCGACAACACGAACCTCCTGTCCTGGTTGTGGACCCAGGGCATCGCCGCGTTCCACGGCGGGTCGACCCAGGTCCACATCGGCCCCGGGCCCGCCCTGGACGACGTCCACCTCCGCTCGCTGCGCGCGGCGCTGTTCGACGGCGGACGCCTCGAGATCACCGAGCCCGGGACCTCGGAGGACTACGGGCTCGACTGGGCGGACCCGGCGTCGCTGACGTCGTACGGCGACCGCGAGCCGACCGAGCCCTGGACGTGGGCCGGCCCGGAGCGCGTCGTCACGGGACCGACCTGGGGCGGGTCGATCGAGCTCCTCCAGTGGATCCTGACGGCCGGCCGGTTCCCCGCCGACCCGTCGGTGCTCGAGGGCGGCGTCCTGCTGCTCGAGTCGACGGAGGATCTCATCCCCGCCTCGGAGTTCGGCTACATCGCCCGGTCACTCGGTGAGCGCGGGCTCCTGGCGGCGGTGGACGCCGTCGTGGTGGGTCGGGCGGCCGCCGGAGCGCGCGAGGACCCGCGGACGCCCGAGACCCGTGCCGCTCACCGGGCGGCCCAGCGCGACATCGCGCTCGAGACGATCGGCCGCTACAACCCGGAGGCCGTCGTGGTCGTCGGCGTGCCCTTCGGGCACACCCGGCCCCAGTGGGTGCTGCCGTACGGCGGCACCATGACCGTGGACTCGCGCGAACGCCGGGTCTGGGCCGACTATGACTGAGCCGCCGACGACCTTCACCAAGCGGCGCGAGGCCGCCCGGCCCGGCTCCATCCCCGACGTGCTGCAGATGTTCACCCGCGAGGTGCGGTTCTACCGCGAGCTCGCGCCCGACGTCGGGCTGCGGGTGCCGGCCTGCTACCTCGCCGAGGAGCACGACGGCACGACCCACCTGGAGCTCGAGGACCTCTCCGACTGGACACCAGGCGCGGACCCCGAGGTCGCCGCCCGCCTGCTCGGGGATCTGCACCGTCGGTTCGAGGGCCGTGCGGTCGAGCGGTGGCCGTGGCTGCCGCGCCCCGACGTGGCTCATCTGGTCGGCCCGCTGTTCGACGAGGCGTGGGCCGACGCCCGCGGCCGCCACGAGGTGACCGTCGAGGTGCGAGATCTGGGTGACTCCCTGGTCGGTCGGGTGGCCGAGGCCGAGCAGCGGGCGGAGGCGACCGGACCGGTGACCTTCACCCACGGTGACGCCTCGGCACTGAACATGCGGACCTCGCCGGAGGGCGAGGTCGCGCTGCTGGACTGGGAGGACTACGGCGCCGGGCCCGGCATCGTCGACCTGGCCTGGCACCTGCTCTCCTCGGTGCCGCCGCCCCACTGGGACCGCGCGCTCGCGGCGTACGGCGACACCTCCGGGTTCGTCGACGCGCTCCCCGCGGTCGTGGTCCAGGGCCTCCTGTCGTTCGCCTTCGAGGAGGGCCACGACGACCGCCGCGAGTGGATCGCGAGCCTCGGCGAGGCGGCCCGCCGCCTTTGACCTGGTCTGGACCAGTGCCTGACCGGTGGTCGATCGCTAGTACCGGGGGACTAGGCATGACGTGCGGAACCACCCGTTTCTGGCAAAAAACTGCCGCCGCACCAAATATTTACCCGAACCCCGGCGCGACCCGACGCGACTCTGGCACGGTTCGGGCAGCGGAAAGGTTGCCCCCCGGATGAAGAAGTGTCGAAATCAGCGCGGTGCTGTGGCCGTTGAGGCAGCACTGCTCACCCCACTTCTCGCATTGATCCTGTTCGGGATCATCGAGATGTCGCTGTTCATGCGCGACGTCGCGTCGGTGTCCAGCTCCGCGCACGTCGGGGCTCGCACAGCCTCGGTCGGCGCCGCCGCCGGGCAGGGCCTCTGCGAGGCGAGCAGCAACGCGCCGCCGTGCAGTCCGCCGAACGTTCCTGCCCTGGCTCAGGCAGCCGCCGACGCGATCCAGAAGGCCGGGACGGCGATGCCGCAGGACAGCATCAACTGGATCGTCGTCTACAACGCGAACCCGCAGGGCTATCCGATGCCCGCCGGGAACACCAGCGCCACCTGCACCACGCAGTGCGTGAAGTACGTCTGGGACAAGGGCCTGAACAAGTTCCGCTACGCCAGCGGCACCTGGGCCTCGAACTCCATCAACGCCTGCATCAACGACCCGGCCCGGATGTCCGTGGGAGTGATCATGAACTCGACGCACCTGTGGATGACCGGGCTCTTCGGGAACGGCATCGGCATCCAGGAGCGCAGCGTCATGCAGTTCGAGCCCCTCCCGAACGACTCCTGCAAGCCATTGGCCCACCAGTGAGGCGCGCGCGCGTCCTCGGTCGGCTGCGCCGCCGCCGCCAGGACCAACGGGGGTACGCCGCCATCCTCGTCGCGATGTTCGCGGGCGTGCTGATGGTCCCGCTCTGCGCGATCTCGGTCGACACCTCGCGGTGGTACGTCGAGGTCCAGCGCGTGCAGAACGCAGCGGACGCAGCCGCGATGGCCGGTGTCACCTACCTCCCGGACGACTTCACCTCCGCCAAGAGCACTGCGGTCACCGTGTCCGGCCGCAACGGCTACCCCGACTCCGGCACGAGCGCCGTCGCGGTCTCGCTCGGCGACAAGCCCACCCAGCTCACCGTCACGGTCAGCAGCACGATCGGCAACGCGTTCGGCTCGGGCTTCGGGATCCGCAGCAACACGATCACGCGTTCGGCGACCGCCGACTTCAACGGTCCGGCGCCCATGGGCAGCCCCTGCAACACCTTCGGCAACGAGCCACCCGGTGCGGGCACCGACGACGGCGATCCGGTGCGCGGCCCCGACACCAGCGTGATCGTGGCTCCGCCGGGTGGGGCCTCGTGCACCAGCAACCCGCAGCTGTGGGGGGCCGTCGCCGGACCCAACACCGACAAGTACAGCGGCGACGAGTTCATGACCCGCAACTGCAACACGGCAGGCACCGCCGGGTGCACGGGCACCACTAACGACGAATTCGACCCCCAGGGCTACTTCTACATCGTTCGCGTCGGCACCGCCGCGGTGGGGACGCCGGTGACGCTCCAGATCTACGACCCGGCCTGGGTCGAGAACGGTGACACCTGCAACGTGGCTCCGAACGGGACCATGAAGGACGCCATGAACCCGTACACCCCGTCGGACGGCACGACGCGATACCTGAAGACGCCGTCCGGCGGCTCACCGAACAGCTTCTGCACCGGTGACACCAACGCGACGCAGGGCTCCTCGCCCGGCATCACCACGTCATACGGCCTACGGATGCCCACAGACTCCTACAACCCCAAGGTGGCTGTCCCGATCAACTCCTGCGAGAAGCAGTACCCGCCGTACGTGGCGAGCACAACGGACAGCATCAGCAACAAGAGCCTCGACTCGACGCTGAGTGCGACTTACAACAAGGCGCTGGCGCAGGTCTACCACCAGTGGGTGAAACTATGCACCTTCACCCCCTCGGTTGCGGGTGACTACTACTTGCAGATCCGGACGAACGTCAAGATCCCGGGTACCGCCTCGGCGGACGGCGAGGGTGGGTTCACGAACAACCCCGCCGTGTTCAACCAGACGGGCGACGACACCTCGGTGGGAGGCGCCGGCAACAACCGGTTCTCCATGCGGGTCACCGGCGCTCAGCGCGGCGCGGTCTCCATCGCTGGCTACCAAGCGATGTCGATCTACGCCAACTACAGCGGCGCGAACACCACCTTCAACCTGGTCCGCGTGATCCCGGCTGCGGCCTCTAAGACCTTGAACATCGGCTTCTTCGACGTGGGTGATGTGGCCAGCGGCACCAGTGGGACCGTCACGGTGCTGCCCCCGTCGGACTCCAACCTCGGTGCGAACGTCTCGACGTGCACCGGCGCCGGTCCCATCACCGGGGCGATCTCGGGATGCAAGCTGACCAACGTCAACAACAGCTCCACGTGGAACGGCAAGTACGAGAACCTGAAGATCCCGATTCCGAGCAACTACACCTGCAACGTCGGGCAGGCCGGCGGGTGCTGGTGGCGGCTGCTGGTCTCGTTCCCCGGAGGTGTCAGCGACACCACCACCTGGACGGCAAGCGTCGACGGCGACCCGATCCGCCTGATCAAGTAGGACGCGTACTGTCCGCTACCCGCAGACGGCTCCGTGTGCGGCGGACTGCACGACCTTCGCGTACTTGCCGAGGACGCCCCGGGTGTACTTCGGCGGCATCGGCTCCCAGCCTTCGCGGCGGGAGTCCCAGTCGTCGCCCTGCTCGACATCGAGCGACCGGTTCGCGACGTCGAGGGTGACCCGGTCGCCGTCGCGCACGAACGCGATCGGTCCGCCGTCGACGGCCTCGGGAGCGATGTGGCCGACGCACAGCCCCGTCGTGCCGCCGGAGAAGCGGCCGTCGGTGATCAGCAGGACGTCCTTGCCGAGGCCGGCGCCCTTGATCGCGCCGGTGATCGCCAGCATCTCGCGCATGCCGGGGCCGCCCTTGGGCCCCTCGTAGCGGATCACCACGACGTCGCCCGCGGCGATCGCGCCGGCCTCGAGGGCGTCCATCGCCGCGCGCTCGCCGTCGAAGACCCGGGCGGTGCCGGTGAACGTGGAGTCGTCGAAGCCGGCCGACTTCACCACGGCGCCCTCGGGGGCCAGTGATCCCTTGAGGATCGTGAGCCCGCCGGTCTTGTGGATCGGCCGGTCGAGCGAGCGGAGCACGTCGTCGTCGAGCCCGGGCGGAGCCAGCGCCTCGAGGTTCTCCGCCATCGTGCGCCCGGTCACGGTCAACGCGTCGCCGTGCATGAGGCCGGCGTCGAGGAGGGCCTTCATCACCACGGGGATGCCGCCGACCTTGTCGACGTCGTTCATCACGTAGCGGCCGAACGGCTTGAGGTCGCCCAGGTGCGGGACCCGGTCGCCGATCCGGTTGAAGTCGTCGATGGTGAGGTCGACCTCGGCCTCGCGGGCCATCGCGAGCAGGTGCAGCACGGCGTTCGTCGAGCCGCCGAGCGCCATCACGACGGTGATCGCGTTCTCGAAGGCCTCCCTGGTCATGATCTGGCGCGCGGTGATCCCCTCGCGCAGCAGGTTGACCACGGCCTCGCCGGAGCGGTGGGCGAAGCCGTCGCGACGCCGGTCGACGGCCGGCGGGGCGGCCGAGCCCGGCAGGCTCATGCCGATCGCCTCGGCCACGGCGGCCATCGTGTTCGCGGTGTACATGCCGCCGCAGGCGCCCTCGCCCGGGCAGATCGCGCGCTCGATGCGGTCGACCTCCTCGCGGGACATCTTGCCCGCCAGGCAGGCCCCGACAGCCTCGAAGGCGTCGATGATCGTCACGTCCCGGCCGTCGACCTGGCCGGGCATGATCGAGCCGGCGTAGAGGAAGACGCTGGCGAGGTCGAGCCGGGCGGCGGCCATCATCATGCCGGGCAGGCTCTTGTCGCAGCCGGCCAGCAGCACCGACCCGTCGAGGCGCTCGGCCATCATCACCGTCTCGACCGAGTCGGCGATCACCTCGCGGCTGACCAGGGAGAAGTGCATCCCCTCGTGGCCCATCGCGATCCCGTCGGAGACGGAGATCGTGCCGAACTCCAGCGGGTAGCCACCGGCCGCGTGCACGCCGTTCTTCACGGCCTGTGCGAGCCGCTGCAGCGACAGGTTGCAGGGCGTGATCTCGTTCCAGCTCGACGCGACGCCGATCTGCGGCTTGGCGAAGTCTTCGTCGCCCATGCCGACCGCACGGAGCATGCCGCGGGCGGCGGTCTTCTCCAGCCCGTCGGTGACGTCGCGCGAGCGGGGCTTGAGGTCCGGCGTACTCATGCTGCGCAGCCTAGTGAGCCTCCGCCGCGAGCCCGACGCGGTCTCAGGACCCCGTCTTGCACGTCTGCACGTACAACACGTGTCGTGCGCTCGGGAGGGGGTACGGACAGCGGGCGGGGGCCTCTCGGGAGCGTCCACGGGAGGTGTGCACCTGCGGCCCGGGTCGCAGGGGAAGGGACCGACCTCTGATGACCCTCGACCCGCAGGCAGCCAGACGAGCCACCGCGGCGGAAGGCACCGGCGAGCATCGCCGCCAGGTGCGGCTCGCCGCCCTCGCCAGCACCGTCGGCACCACCATCGAGTGGTACGACTTCTTCCTCTACAACACGGCCGCAGCACTGATCTTCCCGGCGCTCTTCTTCCCCGACTCGACGGCGTACGCCGGTCGGCTCGAGTCGTTCGCGACGTACGCCGTGGGCTTCGCCGCCCGACCCGTCGGGGCCGCGCTCTTCGGCCACTGGGGAGACCGGATCGGCCGGAAGGCCACCCTGATCGTCACGCTGCTGCTGATGGGGGTCTCGACCGCGATCGTCGGGCTCCTGCCGGGCAGCGACTCGATCGGGTCGTGGGCCCCGATCCTGCTCGTCGCGCTGCGGCTGCTGCAGGGCATCGCCGTCGGTGGCGAGTGGAGCGGCTCGGTGCTGCTCTCGATGGAGTGGGGCGACCAGAAGCGGCGTGGCCTGATGGCGTCGTTCCCCCAGCTGGGCGTGGCGTTCGGCCTGATCCTCGGGACCGGTTTCCTCTACCTGCTCAGCTGGCGGCTCACCGACGACCAGTTCCAGTCGTGGGGCTGGCGCATCCCGTTCGTGTTCAGCCTGGTCATGGTCGCGGTCGGCCTCTACATCCGGCTGAAGATCTTCGAGACCCCGATGTTCGCCAAGCGGGTGCAACAGAAGCAGATCAGCCGGATGCCGACGGTCGACGTGATCCGCCGGCACTGGAAGCCGATCCTGCTCAGTGCCTTCGCCCGGATGTCGGAGCAGGCGCCGTTCTACGTGATCACCGCCTTCACGCTCAGCTATCTCACCGAGGACGAGGGCTACTCCAAGACCTTCGCCCTCCTGGCCATCCTCTCGGCGGCCGCGCTCGAGGTCGCGGTGGTCCCGTTCTACGGCCACCTGTCGGACTCGGTCGGTCGCAAGAAGATCTACATGATCGGCGCCGCCATCACCGGCGTGTACGGGTTCGTCCTCTTCGCCGCCATGGACAGCGGGATCGCCACGATCGCGTTCCTCGGTGTCTTCCTGGCGCTCATCCCGCACGGCATGCAGTACGGCCCGCAGGCCTCCCTGATCGCCGAGTCGTTCCCGACGTCCTTGCGCTACGCCGGCGCCGGGATGGGCTACCAGCTCGCCTCGGTGATCGCCGGCGGCCCGGCACCGCTGGTCGCCACCTGGCTGCTCGCGAACACCGGGTCGGAGTACTCCATCGCGTTCGCGATCCTGGGCTGCGCGGTGGTGACCCTGATCGCGGTCGCGCTGATGGACGACTACTCGACCAGTGACATCGACGACGACGCGGCCTACGAGCGCGCGCCGGCGGCGTCCGCGCCGAGCTCAGCGGGCGCTCTCCCGAAGTGACGACGTACGCGCACCCCGGACGATCACGAGGGCGAGCGCCGAGGCCGCGACCAACAGGAACACCAGGACGGCCAGGCTGAGCCGGGCTCCGGACGTGACGTGGAACGACGGCAGGGCGCGAGGGGTGAAGGCGTCGTCGGCGATGCCCAGCGCGACACTCTTCACCACGGCGTACTGCGCAAGGCCACCCGCCACCACTCCTGCGACCGAGGCCCCACCGAGCACGACCATGAACTCCGCGACGACGCCTCCGATCACCGAGCGGCGGTGGACGCCGACGACTCGCAGCGCGGCCGCGTCGCGTCGGCGTACGGGCACCTGGACGGCGAGGGTCGCCGCGAGCCCGGCCAGGGCCAGGGCGATGACGAGCGCGGTCACGACCGAGTAGAGCCGGAGCGCGAGCGCGAACGCGTCCTGGTCCAGCACGTGCTTGGCGGCGGCCTGGGTCCGGGGAGTCCTCATGCCGCGTGCGGCCAGCGCGTGGAGCACGCTCGGGGGCGTGTCGGCACGGGCCAGGATGGAGACGAACGTGTCGCCGGCCCCCAGGCTGGCGACACGGATGAACGCCGTGAAGTCCATCAAGGTCCCGGACGGTCCGCGCAGGGGCATCGACTCGGCCGTCCCGACCGACCGCACGGGGAACAATCCGCCGGCGCCGGTGCTGAGCTCGGGGACCTGGGTGGCCCCGCGGCCCCACAGGACCGGCGTGACGGCGGGCAGGTCGTCGGGGCTGATGGCCGCATAGCTGTCCGGACCCGAGGACCGGACGTGCACGGTCAGGTGGCCGTCTGCCACGAGCGGCCGGCCCACGACTGCCTGTGCGCCACCGGTCGGCGAGAGGTCGCGGTGCCAGGGCCGGTCGAGGATGCCGGGCACGGATCGGCCGTCGACGGTCAGGCGCTCGATGGTCGCGCTCCCGTGCATCGCCTCGACGAGCGCATCGGGTCCGCCGAAGGCGATCTTCTCGAGCCGGCATCCCGTGCGGCAGCCGCGGAGCCTCACGGTCGACGTGGACCGCCCTGGGGGGAAGGGTCCGGTGGCGACGTCGCGGAGCGCACCGTTGTCGGCGAGGACGGTGAGCGTGGGTCCGAGGGTCGAGAAGTCCCCCTTCACGCGGTTGGAGACCGTCAGCGTCAGCAGGCGTCCCTTCAGCAGGACGGGCGGCCGACGCGGTCCGAGGGCTCGGGCGATCTGCGCCGACGAACGCCCCGGCGTCCACTGAGAGGGCCAGGCGCCGACCCGCGCGAGACGGGAGCTGTCGACGACGACCCTGGGGAGGATGGTCGGCGTCGTGAAGTCGTAGCTCGGGATGTTCACGCCGGCTGCCATCAGCCAGCGACCCTGCGGATCGATCCGGTCGGTCAACCCGACCGCCTTGTTGATCGACATGCTGGTGGGGAACGAGAGTGCCGCGCCGACCTGGGTGTCCGCCACGCTGGTGCGCCAGGCCGATGCGGCCGACGAGATTCCCACGGAGAACACCGCGACCGTCAGCGCGGCGGTGACGGGGAGGACCACCAGCGTGCCCTCCTGCCGGCGGCGCACGGTCCGGGCCGCGAGGTACGGGGCCAACGGGCGCCGGCGCGCCGTCCAGCGGACCCACCAGGCGCCGACCACGACGATCCCGAGGCGCGCGAGCAGGCCGACGCCGACCGCGAGCAGGACCGGCAGGGCGATGTCCGTGGCGTCCGGAGCCGTCGGACGGGAGCGGCTCCACGCGGTGACGAGCGTGGCGGCCGCGGCCGCGAGCAGCACGAGCCTGACCAGCACCCCGACCCGGCCCGAGCGCGTCGGACGCCGTTCTCCGGCGATCTGCGCGCTGAGCGGCTCGCTCACCGCCGTTCTCACCACCACGCCCGCGACGATCGCGGCCATCACCAGGACACCGCCGGCGGCCAGGACGCTGGCGAGCGTGAACGGGACCGGCAACCCCGTGACCAGCCACTGGTGCGCGAGGACGCGGGCCGCGGCATATCCCAGGACGAGGCCGACGGGCCCCGCGGCGACCATGAGCAGCAACGGCTCCGCCATCCCCAGGAACCAGAGCTGCCGACGTTGGTACCCCCGCAGGGAGGCGAGCGCCAGCTCGCCCCGACGCAGGTCCATCGCGGCCGACAGAAGCCGCGACAGCAGGACCAGTGCCACGAGAACGAGGGAGATGACCGCGGGAGTCACGGTCGAGCGGATGACCTCACGACGTGCCAGCAGGGTGTGGGTCACGGTCGGCAGGGAGTTGCCGGGCACCAAGGACAGCGTGGCCGGGAGGTGACCGCGACGATCGGCGGCGGTGATCGCCCGCACCCGGGACGACGTCCGGTCGAGGTGCGTGGGCGTGAGCGACGGCGGAACGGTCAGCTCCTGGTCGACCGACACGTACCACTGGTCGTGTCGCTGCTGGATGCTGGCGCTCGGCGTGAACCACGGCGCCAGCCGGTGGACCGGGTCCATGGAGCTGCCCGGGATGCTCAGCAGGCGACCCGGTACGGCGCGCAGCTGCTCCGAGTCGAACCAGAAGGCGAAGTCCGCGGCGTCCTGCCGGGGTCGGTAGATGCCGACGACCGTGAACGGCTTCCCGTCGTGGTACGGGTCGAGCACGCTGCCGAGGTGGATCTGGTAGTCGAAGGTGTCGACGGCCGCGACCGCGACCTCTCCGGCGCGCCGCGGGCAGCGTCCCCTCAGAGCCACATGCCGGCAGTCGCCCGGAGCCCACAACAGCGTCGGTGCGACCGGGTTGAGGCTGTGCGGGAGGCTCGTGGTCGACAGCGGCTGCCAGACCATCGCGTGGCCGCGGCCGTAGTCGGCTCCCGAGACCCGCTGGGCCTGACCGCGCGCCAGCACGGTGGCGCGGGTCGGGGCCTGGTCGGCGGGTGGCACGTACTTGTAGGTGAGGCCGGTGTTGACGCGAGGCTCGGCGCGCAGCTGGGTGATCACGAAGGAGTCGGCCGAGGTCTCCTCGTAGCTCGGCCCCACGACGGCGGAGGCCACGGCAATCGTCGTGAGCATCCAGGACGCCAGGGCCAGGCCCTTGCGCGCGGCAAGGCCGCGCAGGCTGGTGCCCGCGAGCAGACGGGCCCCTGTGAGGTCGACGTTCAAGGGCCCTTCCTCGCCTCGCGCTCCGGGCTGACACCCTCCTCACGCGGGGGACGCCTCCGCGGTTGTCCTGGGGACCTCCCGAGGCGCCGCTGGGCCGGGCGCTAGAGGACGGCGGCCCGCACCACGCAGACGTCCGGGAGGTCCTGGTGGATCTCGGTCCACGACTCCCCGGCGTCGGGCGAGGCCCAGACGGCGCCGTTGCGACCACCGAAGTAGAGGCCGTGGGTGTCGTGGGTGTCGACGCACATCGCGTCGCGCATCACCGCGACGTAGTAGTGGTCGGGCAGCACGCCGTCGCCGAGCGGTGACCAGGTCGTGCCACGGTCGGTCGAGCGCCAGACGCGCGCGTGCCCGTCGACCGGCCAGCGGGCGCCGGCGTCGATGATCGGGAACGCGTAGACCGTCTCGGGGTCGTGGGGGTGCACGACGATCGGGAAGCCGAACTCCGACGGCAGACCCGGCGCGATGTCCTGCCAGGAGTCGCCGCCGTCCTCGGAGCGGTAGACGCCGCCGTGGTTCTGCAGGTAGAGCAGCTCGGGTGACTCCGGGTGACGGGTGACCTTGTGGACGCACTGCCCGAACTCGGGGAAGGTGCGCTCGCCGGGGAAGAACTCCGCCTTCACGCCGGTGTTGGACGGATACCACGAGTCGCCGCCGTCGTCGGTGCGGTAGACCCCGCCGGTGGAGATGGCGGCCAGCACCTTCGCCGGCTCCTGCGGGTGGGGCAGGATCGTGTGGAACGCCTGCCCCCCGAAGCCGGCGTTCCACTCCTCGCGCTGGGGGTTGTCCCAGAGCCCGCGCTCGAGCTCGAAGTGCTCACCACGGTCGGTGGACCGGAAGATCGCACCCGGCTCGGTGCCGGCGTACACGACGTCGTCGTCGACGCCGGGCGTCAGCTGCCAGACCCGCGCGACGGAGGCGTCGGTGTCCTCGGGGAAGCGGACGGCACCGTTGGGGGTCTCCTGCCAGGTCTCGCCGAGGTCGTCCGAGCGCCAGACCTGAGGGCCCAGCCAGCTCGAGCTCGCGCCGGCGAGCAGCCGCGGCCGGTCACCACGCGTGTCGATCATGGCGGAGTACACCTCCTCCATCGGGAAGTGCGGGCCGGTCCACTGCCAGTCGCGCCTGGCCTCGTCGGACCGGCCGATCCACAGACCCTTGCGGGTGCCGATCATCACCAAGGTGTCGCTCATGAGCACTTCTCCCGTCCTCCGCCGACCCCTCACTGTTCCTAATTGGAAGAGTAGTCTGGTCCATCGATGAGTCAAGACCTGCGCACCGACGAGGCCGGCCTGCCGGTGACGGCGTACGCCCTGCTCGGGCTGCTGACCTTCGGCGACGAGCTCACCGGCTACGAGCTGAAGCAGCGTGCCGACAACACACTGCGCTTCTACTGGGTCGCGCCGGCGATGAGCCAGATCTACTCCGAGCTCGCGCGGCTGACCGAGCACGGGCTGCTCGAGCCGGTGACGTCCGCGGGCGGCGGGCGACGGACCACGGCGTACCGGATCACGCCGGCGGGCACCTCCGCCCTGCGCGAGTGGGTCGACGGGTCACCGGTCGGCTTCCCGACCCTCAAGCACACGGTGCTGCTCCGACTGCTCGTCGGCCACGCGTCGGAGCCGGAGCGCATGCGTGAGCTGCTGGAGAGCTATGTCGCGGACCTCGCCGGGGCCCGGCGCGACCTGCGCGACGTGCGCGAGTCGCTGCGAGGGGCCGACGCGCCCGGGGAACCGTTCTTCTACCCGTCGGTCGTGGCCGACTGGGGTCTGGACTACTACGCCGCCGAGACGCGGCACAGCCGGCGGGCACTGGCCCGGCTGGCCGGCACCGAGGAAGGGGAACGATGACCGCACGCACGCTCTACTCCTGCACGATGTCGCTGGACGGCTTCCTGGCCGGGCCGGACGGGGACATGCAGTGGCTGACCCGGCATCTCGGGCCCAACCCGGTGGCCGAGGACATCGTCGGCCGGATCGGCTCGCTGCTGGTGGGTCGGCGTACCCACGACGGGGACGACCCGAACCGCGGGACGGACCAGGAGGGCGCCTTCAGCGGCCAGTGGCACGGACCGGTCGTCGTCCTGACCCACCGCCCGCCGCCGGACGCGCCCGACGACGGGGACCTCCGGTTCATGACCGCGCTCGAGCCGGCGGTCGCCGCCGCGCGCGCAGCAGCGGGCGAGAAGTACGTGAACGTGCTCGGCGCCGAGGTCGCCCGGGGCTGCCTGGAGGCGGGCCTGCTCGACGAGATCCTGGTCCTGGTCGCTCCCGTGCTGCTCGGCGACGGCACCCGCCTCTTCGACTGGCCGGGCGGCCACTCCGTCGACCTGGTCAGGCGACACGTCTCCGACGCCCCCGGTGTCACCAACCTCTGGTACGACGTCGTCCGGCCCTGACCCGCGATGGGTAGGTTGCGGGGGTGCTGTCGAGGGTCCCGCCGGTCTGGCTGGTGCTGTTCGGCATCGGATCGGTGCAGCTCGGGGCGGCGATCGCGAAGAACCTCTTCGACGACGCCGACCCGCTGACCCTGGTCTGGCTCCGCCTCGCCACCAGTGCGGTGGTGCTGACGGCCGTGGGGCGCCCGGCCCTGCGCGGCCGTACGCCGGACGACTGGCGGGTGGCGATCACCTTCGGCGTCGTGCTCGGGACCATGAACTGGGCGATCTACGAGTCGTTCGCCCGCATCCCGCTGGGAATCGCGGTGACGATCGAGTTCCTCGGTCCCCTTGGGCTCGCCGTCGCGGGGAGCCGTCGGGCACGCGACCTGGTCTGGGTCGGCTTCGCCGCCATCGGCGTAGGACTGCTCGGTCTCGAACGCGGTGACCTCACGGTCGCCGGCGTCCTGTTCGCGCTGCTCGCCGGCGCCGCGTGGACGTCGTACATCCTCCTGTCGGCGAGCACCGGGCGCCGCTGGCCCGGGCTCGACGGCCTGACCGTGGCCAGCATCGTCGCCACGGTCGGGATGGCGCCGTTCGTCGCGGCGTTCGCCGGCCGCGGCCTCGGCGAACCCCGCATCGTGCTGCTCGGCGCCCTCGTCGGCCTGCTCAGCTCGGTGATCCCCTACTCCTCCGAGATCGTGGCGCTGCGGACGATCCGGCCGTCGGTGTTCGGGATCCTGATGAGCCTCGAGCCCGCGGCCGCCGCGCTGGCCGGCATCGTCTTCGTCCACGAGTTCCTGTCCGTCGTGCAGTGGGTGGCGGTCGGCTGCGTGATCGCCGCGAGCGTCGGCGCGACCCGCACCGAGTCGAGGCCCGCGGTGCCGGCCCTCGACTGACCCTCATCCACCGTGCACGAGGTCGATCCGGGTCTCGGTCTGCTCCCACCCGACGTCGGCGAACGCCCGGGCCATCGGCACGTTCCCGTTGTCGGTGTCGGCGATCAGGGTGGTCGCGCCGGCGGCCAGCACCTGCTGGGTCTGCCAGGCGAGCAGCTGGCGGCCGTACCCGTGCCCGCGGTGGTCGCGGGCGACGCCGACGAAGGCCACCACCCCGCGCTTGTTCGGGTGGACCAAGCCCGACACCATCCCGACGACCGCGCCGTCGGGGTCGAAGGCGAGGTGGATCCGGTCGACCGGGTCGGCCCTGACCAGCTCGGAGAGGCTCTCGACGCACGCCGCGTCGAAGCCCAGGCGGTCGATCGCCGACCGGTCGTGCTCGTCGAGGGTGTCGCGCATGACCTCGCGGTGGCAGGCCGCGAGCCGCGGGTCGGCCGGATCGCTGAGCTGCTCGAAGGTGAGCGCGGTCGTCCGGTCGGCGGCCAGGTCGGGCGACGGCTCGAACTCGTAGTGCCGCCGCTCGACCAGCAGCCGCCAGCCGGCGGCCCGCAGGGGACCGACCACCCGAGCCACCACGTCGTCCTCGGCGGTCGTCCCCGGTGGCGCGAAGAGGCAGACCTCCACGGGAGCGTGGTCGTCGAGCGCGTCGGCGGTCGCGCGGGCGAGCAGGGCTCGCGCGACGTCCGGGTCGTCGGGGACGCCGAAGAGGTCCAGCAGGAAGACGCCGTGGGTGCCGAACGCGCCGACGACGCCGAGCACCGCCGGATCGTCGTCGCGCCGGACGCCCCACACCCACTCGGGACGTCGACGTCCCGAGGCCAGGTAGTCGGACAGGTTCTGGTCGCTGCGGATGCGCCGCTGGGTCAGGGAGTCGACCGGCAGTGCGCTGGCGGCGAGCAGGGAGTGTGCCTCCTCGACGGAGGCGGGGTGGAAGAAGTGCAGAGCAGACAAGGGTTCCTCAGATCTGGGAACCGGCCTCGTCCCGGAGGCCGGGAGACGGTGTGGACATCGTGGCCTCCTTCCTGTTCTCGTCGGAGAGGCCGACGCTAGGGGCCTCGTCGTCCGCGCACCATTCCTTTTCGACGGTCCCGGTGACCACGACCCGGCGCGCCGCCCGGCGCAGCGTGGTGAGCACGGCCGGCCCGAGCACGACGATCGCGACGGCGTTGGTGATCGCCCGCCCGGTGTCGAACGAGCCGGTCGAGGTGATCAGCGTGTAGGCCAGGAAGCGGTGCAGGTTCTCCGACACGGGGTCACCCGGCACGAACGACAGGCCGGTGTGCCCCGGCACCGCGATCCCGAGCACGAACGGCCACGACGACAGGTTGAGCAGGAGCCCGAAGACGTACGCCGCCACCACGCCGTACGCCGCCAGCATCGCGATCTCGGCCCGGCCGGCCACCCGTCGCGGCAGCAGCCCCGCCCCCATCCCGACCCAGGCGGAGACGAGCATCTGGTACGGCAGCCACGGCCCGACCCCGCCCGTCAGCAGGGCCGACGCGAACAGCGAGGTGCACCCGAGCACGAACCCGAAGCCGGCCCCGAAGACCCGCCCGGCGAGGATCAGCAGGAAGAACACCAGCTCCACGCCGGCCGTGCCCGGGGAGAGGCCGCGCAGCACGGCGTTCACCGCCGACAGCACCCCGAGGACCGCCAGCACGCGCGGGTCGAGGCCGCCCTCGGTGACCTCGGCGAGGACGACCACGATCACGACCGGCACGAGCGCCAGGAAGACGAACGGCGGGCCGACCTGCCCGCCGGACGACTGGCGCACGAGCAGTGGCCACATCAGCATCATCAGCCCGGCCACCGAGGCGACCCCGAGGACGAGCGCGGAGCGTCGGGACAGCGGGACGGCGCGGGTGGTGGTCACCGCGTCACCTCCGAGACCCGCAGCCAGCCGGGGCCGAGGATCTTGGTGACCTGGGGCGCGAACGCCGGCGACGCCGCGAGCACCTCCCGGGTGGGCCCGGCCGACACGACCTCGCCCTCCGCCAGGACCACGACCTGGTCGGCCGCCTCGGCCGCGAACTCCACGTCGTGGGTCGCCACCAGCACGGTGTGCCCGTCGTCGGCCAGCCGCCGCAGCACCTCGGCGAGCTCGCCCTTGGCCGGGTAGTCCAGACCGCGCGTCGGCTCGTCGAGGAGCAGCGCCGGCGGCGAGGTCACCAGCACGACGGCGAGGGCCAGGGCCAGGCGCTGCCCCTCGGAGAGGTCGCGCGGGTGCGCGTCGTCCGGTACGCCGGGCACCAGCCGCTCGAGCAGCTTGCGGCACTCCCCCGACCCGGGCCGGCCCGAGCCGCTGTCGGCGGCGGCGCACTCGTCGGCGACGGACTCGAGGTACAGCAGGTCGGCGGCGGTCTGCGGCACCAGCCCGACCAGCTCCCGGCGGCGTGCGGCGGGCTCGCCCGCCGGGTCGGTGCCCTGGACGGAGACGGTGCCGGCGCGGCGGGCGCGAGTGCCCTGGAGCGTCCAGAGCAGGGTCGACTTGCCCGAGCCGTTGCGCCCCATCAGGGCGGTGACGCTCCCGCGGCGCAGGGTCACGGACACCTCCCGCACCGCCACCGTGCCGCCGCGAACGACGGTCAGGTGCGCGCCGACCAGGACCGGGTCGTGGGTGTGCGCCGGCGCGCGGTCGACGGGTGGCGGCCCGACGTCGAGCCCGCGCGCGAGCCGCCGCGCGTCGCGGACCGTCATCGGCAAGGGCGACCAGCCGAGGGTGCGGCCCAGCTGCACGATCGGCGGGACGACGGGCGACGACGCGAGCAGGTCCGCCGGGGTGCCCTGGCGCACGGTGCCGTCCCCGGTCAGCAGCACCATCCGGTCGGCGAACGGAACGACGCGCTCGAGCCGGTGCTCGGCCATCAGCACCGAGACGCCGAGGTCGTGCACCAGCCGGGTGAGCGTGGCCAGGACCTCCTCGGCGGCCGTGGGGTCGAGTGCGGAGGTCGGCTCGTCGAGCACCAGGACGCGGGGGTGCATGGTCAGGACCGAGCCGATCGCCACCCGCTGCTGCTCGCCACCGGAGAGCGTCCGCAGGTCGCGGTGGCGCAGGGACGCGATGCCGAGCAGGTCGAGGGTCTCCTCCACCCGGCGTCGCATGGTGTCAGCTGGGAGGCCGAGCTGCTCCATGCCGTAGGCCAGCTCCTCCTCCACGCTGTCGGTGACGAAGCCGGCGGCCGGGTCCTGCCCGACGTAGCCCACGACGTGCGCCCGCTCGCGCGGCGGCTGGTGGACCACGGAGCGGCCGTCGACGAGCACGTCGCCCGACAGCGTCCCCCCGGAGAACCGCGGCACCAGGCCGGTCACGACGCCGAGCAGCGTGGACTTGCCGACGCCGGTGCGACCGGAGACCAGCACCAGCTCTCCTTCGTCGATGGTCAGGTCCACGCCTCGCAGGACCGGCCGGTCCGACGACTCGTCGTAGCGGAAGCCGAGGCCGCGCAGCTCGATCACACGCCACCTCCGGTCACGCCCGGCAGGGCAGGACGCGGCGAGCTGAGTGCGCCGAGGACGCCGACGACCACGGCCAGCAGCGCGAGCACGCTGACGGTCGGGGCCACCGAGAGCGAGGGGTAGGCCACCGTGATCTGGTGCCGCGAGATCCACCAGCCGGACGCGCCCACGAGAACGCCGGAGGCCGCGACCACCAGCTCCGGCCAGCGCCACCGATCCGGGCGGTAGCGGCTCCGGACCACGCGACGTCCTGCGGCCCGAACCGCGACGAAGGAGACCACGACACCGACCAGCAGCATCGGCCGGCCGAGCCACGCCGGGGTGGTGCGGTCGAGCCCGCCGTACACACCGACGGCGACCGCGCCCAGGCCGAGGAGCATCAGTCCGCCGGTCGTACGACGTTCGCGCGAGGTCGCGCCGGAGGTGCGGCCGTAGCCGCGCGTGTCCATCCCGGCCGCGAGGGCGAGTGACCGCTCCAGCGCGTCCTCGAGGACCGGGATCAGCAGTCGGCGCAGCCCTCTGACCTTGCCGGTGTCGCCACCGCGGAGGAGCTGGGCCGCCCGCACCCGGCGGACGCTGTCGGCCAGCTGGGGCAGGACGGTGACCGCGACGACCAGCGCGCTGCCGATCTCGTAGAGGGCCGGCGGCACCGACCGGAGGAGCCGCTTGGGGTTGGCGAGCGCGTTGGCCGAGCCGACGCAGATCACGATCGCGGCGAGCCGGAGGCCGTCGTACAGGCCGGCGAGCAGCGACTCCTGCGTGACGGGTCCGAGCAGCCGGAGCCCCAACGTCCAGTGCGGGAGCGGGATCTCGGGCAGGTGCACCAGGACCTGACCCCCGTCACCGCCGCCGAGCAGGATCCGGAAGAGCACCCGGACCACGACGATCGCGACCCCGAGCCACAGATAGATCCGGAAGGAGTCCGCCCAGGGCTGGGCGGAGCGGCGGGCGGCGACGGCGAGGCAGGCGACGCCGATCAGGAGGAGCAGGACGTAGGGGTTGGTCGTGAACGACGCGGCCGTGGCCAGGCCCAGCGCCCACACCCACCACGCGACCGGATGCAGGTCGCGTGGCAGGCGTGCGGTGCCGAGCCGGGCGAGGCCGCCACCCATCAGACGCCGCCGCTGCTCTTCCGGCGGAGCAACGTGATCGTGCCGACGCCGACGAACAGCGCGGCGATCGCCACGGGCGCCACCCAGCCCGGCAGGCCGCCCGAGCCCGACCCGCCGGAGCCTCCCGAGCCATCCGAGACGTCGGCCGCCGGACCGACGGCGCGCGTGCCGTCGGACCCGTCATCGCTCGGCTTCGGCTTGCTCGAGTGCTGGTCGTGCGTCGCCTTGCTGTGGTGGGGATGCCGACTCGTGCTCGGCCCGCTGGTCGGGGCGGTCGGCGACGTGGTCGGCAGGGCCGGGGCCGTGGTCGACGACGGCCCGTGGCTCGGCCCGTGCGACGGAGGGGGGTTCGACGGCGGCTTGGTCGTCGGGCTCGACGACGGCTGCGTGCCGTGCGCCTTCGGCGAGACTCCCGGCCCCACCTGGGCGTTCCCCCTCTGCCACGACAGGGCGACGTAGCCCCCGGCCGGGACCTTGAGCGACGCGACCCCGGACGAGGCGTAGCTCCAGGTGCCCGACTTCCCGTCGGACCACCACAACGACCAGTAGGCGTCGGCCGGTGGCGTGTGCACGCAGGGATCGCTGGCCGGCGTCCCGTCGACACGGCAGACGAAGGGCTCGTTCTGGACGTACGTCAGGGTGTGACCGGCATCGGCGAACTGCTGGTCGGCGTACGTGCCGGCTCCGCCCGCGTCGCAGAACGTCTGGACCCCACCCCCGAGCTGGTGGAAGTCGACGACCACCGAGACGCCGGAGGCGGTGCTGCACGTCGCGGCCCGGGCCGATGACGGCACGACGACGCCCACCGCCGCGACCGCCAGGGTCGCGGCGGCGAGGCGTACGACGCGTCGCAGCACTGCGCTCAACAACGGCTCAGCAACCGTGCCGGAACCGCAGCGCCGGGGCCGCCTGTGTGGTGGCGCGGCGCCACTGGTCCTGGCTTTGCGTGGTGATCCCGTCCTTCCGGCCGGCCTTCATCCCCGCCCGGTCGTAGGCGATCGCGCCACGCTGACCGGCGAGCTTCGAACCGGAGGGCTGAGCGCCGAGCTGGAACCCGGCCACCCACTGGGCCGCCTTCGTCGCGGCCGCGCACCGACCGGAGGTGGCCAGCGCCCAGGCCGCGAGACCGGTGCTGTTGGTGTTCGGCGTAGCCGTGCTGGTGCCGCCGATGAACGACCCGTTCTTCCGCTCCTGCTTCACCAGCCAGGCGGAGGCCTTCGTCAAGGCGTCGCGGAGGGCCGGGTGCCCCTTGCTGGCCTTCCACAGCTGGACGACGGCGTACGACGTCGCGTCGGGGTCGGCGGGGCTCTTCTTGCCGCAGGACTGGTGCTGCGCCTTCGGCTTGCTGAAGTTCAGCCGGAAGAAGCCCTGGCGGCACTGCTGCTCGAGGAGGAAGGTGCGGACCGCGGCGGCGCGGCCGGACTTCGCGGTGGTGAGCCCGCGCGCGGCGAGGATCTGGCCGATCGTGTTGGCGAAGTCGCCGAACTGCGACTGGTCGGCGATCCGCCCCTTGGCCGGGCCCTTGGTGGTGACGAGGCCGTTGAGCTTCTTGACCAGGTCGACGTTGCCGAAGCTCGTGGGGTCGCCGCCCGTCGACTGGACGAGCACGAGCAGCTTGGCCGTGGCGCCGGAGTACTTCTCCCCGCCTGCGCCGGTGTAGTCGCCGACGTGCGACGACAGGGCGTGGCGGACCTGCCGGACGTCGCGGGCGTGGCCGCCGATCGACTGCAGCCCGAACGCCGTGTCGATGCTGAGGCCGTAGTCGTCGAAGCCGAACTGGTCGTTGTGGACCAGCCCGCCGGTGAGCTGGCCCGAGAGCCAGTGAGCGCCGCGGTCGGCCGGGGCCGCCTGGGCCGGGGAGCCGGCGGCGACCAGGGAGGTCGCCAGGGCGGTCGCGACGAGCGCCGTGGCGGCGCGTCGTACGGACGTGTACGTGGACATGCTTTCCTTCCCGCTGCAACAGCGGGCAGGCGCCCCGGACCGGGGCAGGAACCCACCCGCTGCGTTCCTCGACAGCGTGTGATCGGGACGCGCCGTGTCGGGTGCTCCGGCTTGCCGCGTCCCGCGAGAAGGACACGACCTACGGTTGCGGGTCAGCGCCGGACTTCGACCGGCTTTCCCCACCACGGGCGTGCTGGATGTAACAGCGGCAGGCTATCTCCTCGCCAGGGATCGGCGACATCCCGGACCGGCGTACGTGCTCACGGAGCGAGCAGACCCTCGCGGCCGGCTGTGGCCGGCGGCGTGTCACACCGAGCCCTAGGCGTGGGTCCGGCCGGCTCGTCGCGGGCCGGGCGCAAGAAGGGCCCCGACCGCCTGCGCGGTCGGGGCCCTTCAAGGTGAAGTCAGGAGACGCGGACGTTCTCAGCCTGCGGACCCTTGGGGCCGGCCGTGACGTCGAACTCGACCTTCTGGTTCTCGTCGAGCGACTTGTAGCCGCTGGACTGGATCGCGGAGAAGTGGACGAAGACGTCCTCGCCGCCGCCGTCCTGAGCAATGAAGCCGAAGCCCTTTTCGGCGTTGAACCACTTGACGGTTCCCTGAGCCATGTTGATTCCCTTTGTTCGTGCTGAGGGCACTGTGCCCCCACGCTGCTGAAGACATCTATATGTGCTGATGTCCAGCGAACCGAAAACCAGGAATACGAGATACAAGCCGCACTCGTGCGCGGCCAGGACGACTCGCAGAGCCATCCCTTCAACAGGTTCAACGATAGGGCAAGGGGGGCGTGATCGGCGCATCGGCGAGACCCGAGGCCTTGACGGCGCACCGCCAGCTCCCGGTGCCGCTCTGCCGCGACGGCCTTCCGACGACCCCGACGCGAGTTTCGGACGTCGCCGCGGACGGGCGGCCTGTGGATGACGCCCTCGATCGGCGTGGGACTGTCGGCAGGTAGCTCTAGCGTGAGTTTCATGAAGCAGGGCTCGGGATTCGCAGACAGCGGCGCGACGCGCGCGCCGCTGGTGTCCGAGTCGCAGGGCTGGCTGGCGACGTTGTCCGAGCTCCGTCCGCGTGACCTCGACGAGCAGGCTGCGCTGGACACGATCACCGCTCTGGAGCGCGTCAAGCGGTCGTTGTCCGCGGCGCAGGCGCGGTTGAGCGTCCGGGTCGACGAGCTGGCACGCGAGCGGCAGCGGGCCGCTGGAACCGCGTCCGAACGGCCCGGCCAGGGCATCGGCTCACAGGTCGCGCTGGCCAGGATGGAGAGCCCGCACCGCGGTGGGCGCCACCTCGGGCTGGCCAAGGCCCTGGTCCACGAGCTGCCTCGGACGTTGGAGTCGATGAAGGCCGGCACGGTCAGTGAGTGGCAGGCCACGCTCGTCGCCCGGGAGACCGCGTGCCTCGACGCCGACATCCGCTGCGCGATCGACGAGCGGATCGCCGATCGGTTGCCGACGTGGGGTGACGCGCAGACCGTCCGCGAGGTCCGCAAGCTGGCGTACGCCGCCGATCCCGGCGCAGCCGTTGCCCGCCACGCCCAGGCCGCATCCGACCGTCGGGTCACGATCCGCCCTGCTCCCGACACCATGTGCTACCTCACGGCCTGCCTGCCGGTCGTCCAAGGGGTCGCCGCGTACGCCGCGCTGGTCCACGAGGCCAACCAGGCGCGCGCGGACGGCGACCGCCGCGGCAAGGGCCAGGTCATGGCCGACACACTGGTCGAGCGGATCACCGGTCAGTCGTCCGCGCCCGACGTCCCGGTCGAGATCGAGCTGGTCATGCCGGTCGAGACTCTCCTCGGCGAGGGGGACACACCCGCCCACCTGGTCGGTCACGGCCCGCTGCCCGCGGTCGAAGCCCGACGGCTGCTCCGTCACAGCAAGGCCGACGCGTGGGTGCGCCGACTGTTCGTGCGACCCGACTCCGGTCAGCTGGTGGCCATGGACTCCCGTCGACGTCGCTTCGGGGGACAGCTCCGCCACTTCGTGATCCTGCGCGACGAGTTCTGCCGCACGCCTTGGTGCGACGCGCCGATCCGCCACACCGACCACCTGGTCCCTCACCGAGCAGACGGCAAGACGGAGGCCGACAACGCCCAAGGGCTCTGCGAGGCCTGCAACTACGCCAAGGAGGCGCCCGGCTGGGCCGCAGGCGTCGCACCGGCGGCCCCGCGACACCTGGTCTCGGTCAGCACACCCACGGCTCACCGCTACGAGAGCAAGGCACCGGATCCTCCCGGCGCCGGCCCGGGCCTTCCCTCGCCGCCCTGGCAGCCCGAAGCGCCGGGGGTCTGGTCCATCCGTCGCCGGGCCGGGTGAGGGCAGGTCAGGACAGCTTCTCGAGGATCAGCTCACGCACCCGGTTGGCGTCGGCCTGACCACGCATCTCCTTCATCACCGCACCGATCAGCGCACCCGCCGCGGCTACCTTGCCGTCGCGGATCTTGTCGGCGACGTCGGGGTTGGCGGCGATGGCGTGGTCGACCGCGGTGCTCAGGGCGCCGTCGTCGGACACGATGGCCAGCCCGCGAGCGGCGACGATCTCGTCGGGAGTCCCTTCGCCGTCGAGCAGCCCGTCGAGGACCTGCCGCGCGAGCTTGTCGTTGAGGGTCCCGTCGTCGACCAGGGCCTGCACCCGCGCCACGTCGACCGGCGCGACACCGAGCGCACCCAGCTCGGTCTCCGACTCGTTGGCCCGGCGGGCCAGCTCACCGAGCCACCACTTGCGCGCCGCCTGGGGCGTCGTACCGGCGGCGATGGTCTCCTCGACCAGACCAAGGGCACCTGCCCCGGCGGTGTCGCGCATCTCGAGGTCGGAGAAGCCCCACTCCTGCTGCAGCCGGGCGCGCCGCTCGTGCGGCGGCTCGGGCAGCTCCGTGCGGAGCTGCTCGACCCACTCACGGCTCGGCGCGACGGGCACGAGGTCGGGCTCGGGGAAGTACCGGTAGTCCTCGGCGTCCGATTTCTCGCGGCCGCTGGTCGTGACGCCGGTGTCCTCGTGCCAGTGCCGCGTCTCCTGGAGGATCGTGCCGCCCTCGGTGAGCACGGCCGCGTGCCGTTGCACCTCGTAGCGCGCGGCGCGCTCGACCGAGCGGAGGGAGTTGACGTTCTTGGTCTCGGTCCGGGTGCCGAGCGCCGTCGGAGCCCTGGGCCGACAGCGACAGGTTGACGTCGCAGCGCAGCGAGCCCTGCTCCATCCGGACGTCGCTCACGCCGAGCCCGAGCAGCAGCTCGCGCAGCTGCCCGACGTAGGCCCGCGCGACCTCGGGAGCCTTGGCGCCGGTACCGAGGACGGGCTTCGTGACGATCTCGATCAGCGGGATGCCGGCCCGGTTGTAGTCGACGAGCGAGTAGTCGGCACCGTGGATGCGGCCGGTGCTGCCGCCGACGTGCAGCGACTTGCCGGTGTCCTCCTCCATGTGCGCCCGCTCGATGCCGACCCGGTAGGTCTCGCCGTCGACCTCGACGTCCATGTAGCCCTCGAAGGCGATCGGCTCGTCGTACTGGGAGGTCTGGAAGTTCTTCGGCATGTCCGGGTAGAAGTAGTTCTTCCGCGCGAACCGGCACCACTCCGCGATGTCGCAGTTCAGGGCCAGCCCGATCCGGATCGCCGACTCGATCGCCATCGCGTTGACCACCGGCATCGAGCCCGGCAGCCCGAGACAGGTCGGGCAGGTCTGGGTGTTGGGCTCGGCGCCGAACTCCGTCGGACACCCGCAGAACATCTTGGTCGCGGTGTTCAGCTCGACGTGCACCTCGAGCCCGAACGCCGGGTCGAACTGCGCAAGAGCGTCGTCGTACGACAGCAGCGTGTCGGTCATCGGCCGACTCCTTCGAGGCCGCGTGCCTGGTCGAGCAACGGGCCGCCCCACTGGTCGAGCAGGGCGGTCTCGAGGGCGGCACCCACCCGGTAGACGCGGTCGTCGGCCATCGCCGGAGCCAGGATCTGGACGCCGGTCGGCAGACCGTCCTCGTCGGCCAGGCCGCTCGGCACCGAGATGCCCGGTACGCCGGACAGGTTGGCCGGGATCGTGGCCAGGTCGTTGAGGTACATCGCGAGCGGGTCGTCGACCTTCTCACCGATCGGGAACGCCGTGGTGGGCGCGGTCGGGCTGACCAGGACGTCGGCCCGCTCGAACGCCGCCTCGAAGTCGCGCGTGACGAGCGTTCGCACCTTCTGCGCCTGGCCGTAGTACGCGTCGTAGTAGCCGCTGGACAGGGCGAAGGTGCCGAGGATGATCCGGCGCTTCACCTCGTCGCCGAAGCCGGCCTCGCGGGTCGCTCGCATGACGTCCTCCGCGCTGGGGTCACCGTCGGGGGTGACCCGCAGGCCGTAACGCATCGCGTCGAACCGGGCCAGGTTGGACGACGCCTCGGCCGGAAGGATCAGGTAGTACGTCGCGAGCGCGTGCACGAAGTGGGGGCACGACACCTCGACCACCTCGGCGCCGGCCTTCGTCATCAGCTCGACCGACTCCGCGAAGCGCGACAGCACGCCGGCCTGGTAGCCCTCGCCACCGAGCTCGGTGACCACCCCGATCCGGACGCCGGTGAGGTCACCGTCGGCGCCTCGCCGAGCCGCGTCGACCAGCGCAGGCACGGGCTGGTCGATCGACGTGGAGTCGAGCGGGTCGTGCCCGCCGATCACCTCGTGGAGGAGCGCGGCGTCGAGCACGGTGCGGGTGACCGGGCCCGCCTGGTCGAAGGAGTTGGCCAGCGAGACGAGCCCGTAGCGCGAGACCCCGCCGTACGTCGGCTTCACCCCGACGGTGCCGGTGACCGCGCCGGGCTGGCGGATCGAGCCGCCGGTGTCGGTGCCGATCGCCAGGGGCGCCTCGTAGGCCGCGACCGCGGCCGCGCTGCCGCCGCCGGATCCGCCGGGGATCCGGTCGAGGTCCCACGGGTTGTGGGTCGTGCCGAAGGCGCTGTGCTCGGTCGACGAGCCCATCGCGAACTCGTCCATGTTCGTCTTGCCGAGGATCGGCAGACCGGCTCCCCGCAGCCGTGCGACCACGGTCGCGTCGTACGGCGGCACCCAGCCCTCCAGGATCCGCGACCCGCAGGTGGTCGGGAGCCCGCGGGTGGCGATCACGTCCTTGACCGCGATCGGGATGCCGTCGAGCGGTCCGTACGCCGACCCGGCCGCGCGTCGCTCGTCGGACGCCGCCGCGTCACGCAGCGCACCCTCGGTGTCGACGTGCAGGAACGCGTGGACCGCGCCGTCGACCTCGGTGATCCGGTCGAGGTGGGCCTGCGTGATCTCGACGCTGGTGGTGGCCCCGGACGCCAACGCGTCCGACAGCTCGGCCGCCGTCCGCCGGTCGGCGCTCACTGCTCGTCACCCAGGATCCGCGGGACCTTGAACCGCTGCTGCTCGACCTCGGGCGCTCCGCTGAGCGCCTCCTCGGCGGTCAGACCGGGTCGGACCACGTCGTCGCGGAAGACGTTGGTCATCGGCAGGGTGTGGGACGTCGGCGGCACGTCGTCGCCGGCCACGTCCTGGATCGAGGCGATCGACTCCAGGATCACGCTCAGCTGGGGAGCGAGGTGGTCGAGCTCGGCGGCGCTGAGGTCGATCCGCGCGAGGTCGGCGAGGTGGGCCACCTCGTCGCGCGAGATCGTGTGCTCGGGGGTGTCGGGCATGGGTTCATCCTAGGGAGACGGACTCCGACCCAACCATTCGGTTCCGTTGCGGCATCTGGAGGAGTGACCACCCACCGAGCACCCTCGGGAGAGCACATGGCACGACCACCCTCCGACGCGGAGTTCACGGAGTTCGTCCACGCCTCGTGGCCGGCGCTGTACCGAACGGCGTACCTGATGCTCGGTGACCGCGGCCTGGCCGAGGACCTCGTCCAGACCGCGCTGGCCAAGACCTACGCGTCGTGGAGCAAGGTGCGCGACCTCGGTGCCGCCCGCGCCTATGCCCGGACGACCTTGGTCAACACCGCCGCCAGCTGGTTCCGCAAGAAGGGCTGGCGCAACGAGCAGCCGACCGAGCGCCTGCGGGAGCAGGCCTACGACGAGGACCCGACCGTGCGGCCGGCGCTGATGGAGGCGCTGGCCCAGCTGCCGCCCCGGCAGCGCGCGGTCGTCGTCCTCCGGTTCTACGACGACCTGTCGGTCGCCGAGACCGCCCAGGCCCTCGGCTGTGCCGAGGGCACCGTGAAGAGCCAGACCTCCGACGCCCTCGCCGTCCTGCGCACGCTGCTCGGCGAGACCGTCGTCCCACTGGAGTCAGGAGCCACCCATGACTGACCGTCTCGCCACCCTGCTGCACGGCGAGGTCGAGACCCTCGACCTGCCGAGCGCCCCGGCGTCGGAGATCCTCGCCGCCGGCCATCGCCTGCGTCGGCGTCGCACCTGGACCCAGCGAGGTGTCGGCGCGGCCGCCCTCGCGGTCGTGGCGACGGCGGCCGGCGTCGTCACCCTCGGCGGCGGCGCGAGCGAGAAGAGTCCCGCGTCCGGCGGCACCGGTGGGACGTTCGCCTACGCCTCCGGCGACCACGTCTTCGTGGGCACCGGCGGCACCCAGGCGACGATGCCGGAGTTCGCCCAGACGCTCTACTACACGTCGGCGGGCGTCCTGGTGCGCACCAACAAGGACGGCTCGTCCGACGGTGGTGCGCCGTTCCACTTCGAGCTGGTCAAGGACGACGGCACGACGACGAAGCTCGGCGTGACCCTCGGCGAGGTCACGCCCTCGGTGGACGCGGCCCAGCCCTACCTGGCCTGGGCCACCATGTCCGGCGGACACGTACGGGTGATCGTCCACGACGTCACCACCGACCGCGACGTCGCGACCGTCGACGTGCCGGGCACGTTCGACTGGGGTGGCTGGGACGCCCCGCCCGTCTCGCTCTCCGGCGACCACGTGTACGTGGCCATGAACGACACGGCCCAGGTCGTCAACTGGCGGACCGGTGCGGTGTCCCCGAGCACGACCGTGCCGGGCTCGACGTTCCCGGACGTGCAGGGTGGACGGATGCTGCGCACCCACGGCGACACGACCCAGGTCATTGACGTCACGACCGGGAAGTCGCTCCTGGAGGTCCCGGGAGGCGTCGACAGCCTCGTGCAGCTCTCGCCCGACGGCCGGTTCGTGATGGTCTCCGGGAACCAGGGAGCGGCGCGACCGACCCCCGAGGACGTCTACGACGTCGGCACCGGTGCGAAGGTCCGGATCCCGACGTCGTCGTGGGGTTGGTCGTCCGACAGCTCCTCCGTCTTCCGGGTCGAGGGAGCCACGATGACGATCTGCAGCACCGTCAAGGCTGACTGCCACAACGTGCCGGTGCCGTCCGTCGGCACGAAGGACTTCGTCCGCTACGCCGGATTCGCCTACGAGAGCTGAGCCAAACGTTTGCCTTCGGGTTGACCGAAACCACGGACGGCGGCGGCCCGGGACGGCTAGCGTCGGAAGCCGGAAACTGACGCAAGCCACCCCCCAGGCTGACTATGAACCTCGCACTCCACACGGTCCGTGAGACCGACGTCAACGGCGTCCTGTGCTTCTACGTGGACATGGGCCGTCCGGCCAGCGCCGCCCACCTGATCTTCCGGCAGGGCATGGCCGACGAGCCGCTGCACGAGACCGGCTGGCTGCACCTGCTGGAGCACCTCGCGCTGCTCGACCGCGAGTCCCTGAGCCGACCGATCAACGGCCAGGTCTCGATGCTGCTGACCCGGTTCGCCGCCTTCGGCGCCACCGACGAGCTGGTCGACCACCTCGGCGCCCTGTGTCGCTGGATCGCCGAACCGGACCTCCAGCTGCTGGCCCGCGAGCGCGGCGTTCTCCAGGCCCGCGCCCACCAGCGCCAGGACCCGCTGATCCGCTCGATGACGTGGCGGTACGGCGCGACCGGGGCGGGCGTGACGAGCTACGCCGAGGTGGGCTCCCTGCGGGCCACTCCCGAGCTGCTCGCGGAGCGTGCCTGGCGGGTCTTCAACGCGGCCAACGCGATCCTCGTGCTCGACGGTCCGCCGCCGGGCGACCTCAAGCTCCCCCTCCCCAGCGGCGAGTACCTGCCGCCGGCTCCCGCAGAGCCGGTGCAGCGACGGATCCCCGCGGCGTACCGCGACGACGCCGGCCTGACGCTCACCGGAGCCGTGTCGCGGACCCACGAGGCGACGTTCCTGCCGGGCGTCCTCGAGCGCGCCGTGCACGACGGGCTGCGCGAGAACACCGGTGGCGTCTACGGCCCCTGGTCGAGCATGACCGAGGTCGACGACCAGCACCTGGTGGTGGCGGCCGGCTCCGACGTCGTGCCCGAGGTCTTGTCGAACGTCGCGAGCGCCGGCGTCGACGTGGTGCGCCACCTGGCCGAGAACGGCGTCCCGCGCGCCTGGGTGGAGGAGGCGGTGCAGCATCGGCTGAGCCGGCTCGACTCCCCCGCCGCGCTCGCCGACGTCGCCCTCGAGTCGGCGTACGACGTGCTGAGCGACCGCGTGCCGCGCAGCCACGAGGAGCTGCTCGACCAGCTGCGCAGCACCGACCCCCAGCTCGTCGACGCCGCCGCCCGCGAGCTCGACGCCACGCTCCTCATCGGTCTGCCGGACGGCGCCAAGCTCCCGCGCGGGGTGAAGCTCGTCTCGTTCCCCGAGGCCGAGCCGGCAGCGGAGGCGAAGCGGCACCGGAACGTGAACTGGCCCGCCGACCTGAGCACGTTCGCCGCCGACGCCCAGGTCGCCGAGGAGGTGCACGGCACCACGGCGCGCGCGATGCCGGTCGGCGACGTCGTCGCCCTCTTCTCCTGGCGCGACGGCTCCCGCCGCCTGGTCGGCCGCGACGGTGGGGTCCTGGAGATGGAGGCGCAGCAGTGGGTCGACAGCGACGCGTTGGCCGGGGCCCTCGACGCCGCCGTCCCCGACGAGCTGCACCTGCCGATGCCCGACCGCGAGGTCACCTTCAAGCGGATGTCGCCGACCGAGCGCTGCGCCATCGGCTTCGCCCGACTGGCCAACACGCGACCCGGCCTGGTCGCGATGATCTCGGTCACCCTGCTGCTCACCCTGTGGTCACTGATCGGTGGGCACAAGATGCTCGCGCTCGTGCTGTTCCTGCTGTCGGCGAGCCTCGGTGCCCAGCTCTGGCGGATCGAGGGCGGCCACCTCGGCACGCGTACGACGCCACCCTCGCCCGACCCGGCCTGACCTGCCACGGTGCCCCGGACGACCCTGCACGACGGACGGATCCTCCAGTGGTCCGAGGGCGGTGACCCGGACGGCACACCGGTGCTGTTCCTGCACGGTTGTCCCGACACGCGCCGGGCGGCCTGGAGCGGCCACGAGCCCGCCCGTCGTGCCGGGGTCCGGCTGGTCGCGGCGAACCGTCCCGGGTACGGCGCCTCGACACCTGCCGCCCCCTCGTACGCACGCGTGGTGGACGACGTCGCCGAGCTCGCCGACGGCCTCGGTGTCGCCCGGTTCGCGGTCCTGGGCATGTCGGTCGGCGGCACCTTCGCCCTCGCCTGCGCGGCCCTGCTGCCGGACCGGGTCCGCTCCGCCGCGCTGGTGGCGACCCCGGGCGAGTCGCCGCGGATGGACCCGCCGTACCCGCGCGACGACCTCGACGCCTCCGGACAGGCGTTCTTCCGCGACCTGGCCACCGGGTCCGCCGAGGAGAACGTCGAGCGTGTGCGGCCCGACTTCCTGGCCTGGCGAGCGGGCATCGACCCCGAGGACGTGGACGACGAGGCACTGAGCAGTCGCTGGCTGGGGTCGCTGCCCGACGAGGACCGGGCTCTGTTGTCGGCACCAGCCGCCGAGACCGCGGCCGCGGCCCGCGAGGCGATCCTCCAGCCGGAGGGCTACCTGAACGACGCCGCGCTCGCCTTCGCGCCCTGGACCTTCGACGTCGCGGACGTGCGGTGCCCGACGAGCCTCTGGTACGGCGAGCGCGACGCCAACGCCCCGCCGCGCAACGGCGTGTGGCTCGCCGGCCGGCTCCCGGACGCCACCCTTCACGTGCTGCCGGGACTCGGCCACCTCGAGTCGTTGCTCCGGTCGTGGGACGCGATCCTCGCGGCCCTCGCCTGAGGCCGGCTCAGAGGCCGGATGGCCCGCTCTCGAGCAGCACGGTGAAACCGCCCTCGTCGAGGACCGGCACGCCGAGCTGCTCGGCCTTCTCGGCCTTCGACCCGGCGTTGTCGCCGACCACGACGTAGTCGGTCTTCTTCGACACCGAGCCCGCGGCCTTGCCGCCGCGGGCCAGGATCGCCTCCTTGGCGGAGTCGCGGGAGAAGCCGACCAGCGACCCCGTGACGACGACGGTGAGGCCCTCGAGCGTGCGGGGCACCGACTCGTCGCGCTCGTCCTCCATCGAGACACCGGCCGCCGCCCACTTCTCCACGATCTCGACGTGCCACGGCTCCTGGAACCACTCGATCACCGCCTCGGCGATGGTGGGTCCGACCCCCTCGGCCGCCGCCAGGCTGTCCTCGGCCGCGGCGCGGATGGCCGCCATCGAGCCGAACTCCTGGGCCAGGGCCCGCGCGGCCGTCGGGCCGACGTGCCGGACCGAGAGCGCGACCAGGACCCGCCAGAGCGGAACGCCCTTGGCCCGGTCGAGGTTGTCGAGGAGGCGCTGCCCGTTGGCGGACACGACACGGTCGCCGTCCTCGCTCTTCTTGGCGGCCCGGGTGAACAGCTCGGTCTGCAGCAGCTGGTCGGCGGTGAGGCCGAAGACGTCGCCCTCGTTGTCGATCACGTGGGCGTCGAGCAGGGCCACCGCGGCCTCGTAGCCGAGTCCCTCGATGTCGAACGCACCGCGGCCGGCCACGTGGAAGACCCGCTCGCGCACCTGGGCCGGGCAGAACCGGTGGTTGGGGCACCGCAGGTCCTTGTCGCCCTCCTTCTGCTGGGCGAGCTCGGTGTCGCACGACGGGCACCTCGTCGGCATCACCCACCGCTTGAGGCCCTTCGGGCGCAGCCCCAGCACCGGCCCGACGATCTCGGGGATCACGTCGCCGGCCTTGCGCAGCACGACGGTGTCCCCGGGTCGGACGTCCTTGCGCTTGACCTCGTGGGCGTTGTGCAGGGTGGCGTTCTCGACCGTCGAGCCCGCGACCTTCGTCGGCTCCATCACGCCGTAGGGCGTGGCACGACCGGTGCGCCCGACGTTGACCAGGATGTCGAGCAGCTTGGCGTTGACCTCCTCGGGTGGGTACTTGAACGCGATCGCCCACCGGGGCGCGCGCGACGTCGACCCGAGGCGGCGCTGGAGCGCGACGTCGTCGACCTTCACCACCACGCCGTCGATCTCGTAGGGCACGATCGTGTGCCGGTGCTCGCCGGCGTTCTCGATGTAGCCCTGCACCTCCTGCAGGCTGCCGAGCACCTGCACCTGGGTCGACGTCGGCAGGCCCCACGCCGCGAGCGCCTCGTAGGCGTGGGACTGCGCCACGGGCTCGAAGCCCTGTCGGGCGCCGATGCCGTGGCAGACCATGCCGAGCGCCCGCGAGGCGGTGACCCGCGGGTTCTTCTGCCGCAGCGACCCCGCGGCGGAGTTGCGCGGGTTGGCGAACGGCGGCTTGCCGGCCTCGGTCAGCGACTCGTTGAGCCGCTCGAACGCCGCCACCGGGAGGAACACCTCGCCGCGGACCTCGAGCAGGTCGGGGACCGGGAACTCGTCGGTGCCGGTCAGCCGGTCGGGGACGGAGTCGATGGTGCGGACGTTGGGCGTGACGTCCTCACCGGTCCGACCGTCACCGCGGGTGAGGGCGCGGGTGAGGCGGCCCTGCTCGTAGAGGAGGTTGATCGCGAGCCCGTCGACCTTGAGCTCGCACAGCAGGGCGGGGTCGTCGACCCCGTCGCGGGCGAGCCGGGCGTACCACGACGCCAGCTCGTCGTAGGAGAACGCGTTGTCGAGGCTCTCCATCCGCTGGAGGTGGTCGACCGCCGTGAACTCCGTCGAGACGGCGCCGCCGACCTTCTGCGTGGGCGAGTCGGGGGTGCGCAGCTCGGGGTAGTCGTCCTCGAGCCCCTCGAGCTCACGCAGCCGGTGGTCGAAGTCGGCGTCGTCGAGCGTGGGGTCGTCGAGGACGTAGTAGCGCCACCGCGCGTCGTCGATCTCCTCGCTCAGCTGACGGTGTCGGTCCTTGGCCTCGGGAGTCGCCGACTGCGGTTCGCCCATGGCCCTATCCTGCCAACGACCGCCGACATGCGACCAACCCCGTCGAGGCTGCGTGCCCACCCCATCCGACCGGGTCGGCGTACCGAACCAGCCGCGTGGAGACGACCGTGACCGAGCCTGCCCCCAGCCCGATCCTCACCGAGCACGACTCGGTGCGGGCGCCGGAGGCGATGGTGCTGGTGCTGCACGGCGGGAAGGACCGCTCGCGGGCGGCCGTGAACGGCCGGAGCCTCTCGTGGCAGCGCGCGGCCGCGCTCGGTCGCACGCTCGGTCGACGCCTGCACGACGACGGCGTCGGCGTCCGGCTGCTCCGCTACCGGTCCGTCGGCTGGAACGGCGACGGCGCGGACAAGATCGCGGACGCCCGTTGGGCCCTGGACCGGATCCGCGACGAGGTCGGCGAGGTCCCGGTCGTGCTGCTCGGCCACTCGATGGGCGGGCGCACGGCCTGCCACGCCGCCGACCACCCGCTCGTCCGCGGCGTCGTCGCGCTCGCCCCGTGGCTGCCGCCCGACGAGTCCGTCGCGGCCCTGGCCGGCAAGGAGCTCCACGCCGGCCACGGCCGGCGTGACCGGATCACCCGGGCCCGCGACACCCGCGCCTACGTCGAGCGCGCGGCCGCGGTGGCGAGCGCCGCGTCGTTCACCGACATGGGCGACCGGGGGCACTACCTGCTCACCGGCATCCACGCCTGGAACGCCTTCGCCGAGGACCGGGTACGCCGCGTCCTGGGCTGAGCCCGCCCCCTCCGGTGGTTCGTCCGGACCCCGGATGAAACTGATTTGTTCCATCCGCGATCCTCCGCTACCGTCTCCATGGAACGAAACCGTTTCGTTTCATCGAGCCTCTCGGGCTCGTCGACCAGGAGCAGGTGCCCCCCGGATGACCCCCGCCGAAGCCGCTGCCGCCGCGCGACCGCGCATCGAGGGAGACCGCGAGCAGGAGATCCTCGACGCCGCGCTCGAGGTGCTCGCCGAGGTCGGCTACGACCGCCTCACCATGGATGCCGTCGCCCAGCGGGCGAAGGCGTCCAAGGCGACCCTCTACCGGCGGTGGAACTCCAAGGCGAAGCTCGTCGTGGAGTCGCTGGCGCGGATGAAGTCCACGCCCGCGATCCCCGACACCGGTGACCTGCGCAGCGACCTCGTGTCGGCGTTCTGCGGCATGGGCGGGCTCGCCGACCACGAGACGACCGCGACGTTCGGCGCCGTGGTCACCGCGGTGACCACCGACCCGGAGTTCGCCGTGGAGTTCCGCAAGCAGGTCGTCGGGCCGAAGTCCGAGGTGTCGCGCACCGTCTTCGAGCGCGCCCGCGACCGCGGTGACCTCCGCGCCGACATCGACCTCGACATCATCGTCCCGGCCCTGGCCGGGATCGTCCTGCACCGGGTGTTCGTGCTCGGCGAGCAGCCCGACGGAGCGCTGATCGAGCGCGCCATCGACCAGATCATCCTGCCGGCTGTCAGGCCGCAGGGCTGAGACCCGTCATCTAGTCACAAGCCACGCAAGTCAAGTAGCAAAGGAAGCTCATGTCCGACCTCACCGCAGCCGAGACCGTCGGCGTTCCCGAGCCCGAGGTGGCCACCTCGGACGGGAAGCAGCAGCACCTCGGCTGGGCCCTGGTGCTGATCTGCATCGCCCAGCTGATGGTCGTCCTCGACGCCACCATCGCCAACATCGCCCTGCCGTACATCGGCAAGGACCTCGACATGTCCGGCACGAACCTCACCTGGATCGTGACCGGCTACTCCCTCGCCTTCGGCGGACTGCTGCTCCTCGGCGGCCGCCTCGGTGACCTCTACGGACGCCGCCGCGTGTTCATGATCGGCCTCGCCGTGTTCGCGGTCGCCTCGCTGCTCGGCGGGCTCGCCCAGAACGAGGCGCTCCTGCTCGGTGCGCGTGGCCTCCAGGGCCTCGGCGCGGCGCTCGCCTCGCCCGCGGCGCTGGCCCTGATCACCACCACCTTCCCCGCCGGCCCCGCGCGCAACCGCGCCTTCGCGGTGTACGCCGCGATGTCGGGCGCCGGAGCGGCCGTGGGCCTGATCCTCGGCGGCTGGCTGACCGGGCTGGACGTCCACATGTTCAACGCCCAGGACGGCTGGCGGCTGACCTTCCTGATCAACGTCCCGATCGGCCTGGTCGCGGCCCTGCTGGCTCCGCGGTTCCTGCGCGAGTCCGAGTCGCACCCCGGGCAGCTGGACGTCCCCGGCGCGGTCGCCGGCACCGGCGGCCTGCTCGCCCTGGTCTACGGGCTCACCCGCGCCGGCAACGCGGCGTACGGCTGGAGCGACGGCTGGACCATCGCGTCCCTGGCCGCGGGTGTGATCCTGCTCGTGCTGTTCTTCATGGTGGAGTTCCGGGTGGAGCACCCCTTGCTGCCGTTCCGGATCTTCATGAACCGGACCCGGGCGGCGAGCTTCGTCGCGATGATGCTGCTGCCGGCAGCGATGTTCTCGATGTTCTTCTTCCTGAGCCTGTTCATCCAGAACGTCATGGGCTACAGCCCGCTCAAGGCCGGCTTCGCCTTCCTGCCGTTCAGCATCGGCATCATCATCAGCGCCACGATCGTGTCGAACCTGGTCGGCCGGATCGACCCGCGCTACATCGCCGGCGTCGGCACCTTGATGGCCTCCGTGGCGTTGTTCGGGTTCTCCCGGCTGAGCGTTCCCGACAGCGGTACCGACGTGCTGAGCGCCGTGAGCCAGGGTCAGAGCCTGGGCTCGGACGTGAGCTACTGGACGCAGATCCTGCCGTACGTGTTCCTGATGGCGGTCGGCATGGGCGCGGTGTTCGTGCCGCTGACGCTGACCGCCGTGCACCACGTGCGGGCGGAGGACTCCGGCGTCGGCTCCGGCGTGCTGAACACCATGCAGCAGGTCGGCGGCGCGCTGGGTCTCGCGGTCCTCTCGACCGTCGGCAGCCACTTCACCAACGGTCACATCTCGCAGATCGCGCCGACCATCGGTCGGGGCGTCTCCGGGCTCGACCCGAACGTCAGCGCGGGCCTGATGGAGAAGCTCAACGTGTCCACGCCCGACGGTCTCGTCGGAGCGCTGGCCTACGTGGGCAGCTTCCCCACCGGCGCCACGCACGCGTTCATCGTCGGGCGTGTTCCTGATGCTGGCCGGCTCGGCCATCGTCTGGCTGTTCCTCGACGTCAAGCACGAGGAGCTGGCCACCGACGCCCCCGAGCAGGGTGTGCACGTCGGCTGACCCAGCCGTCCGACGTACGACGCCCCCGGAGCCTCGGCTCCGGGGGCGTCGTCGTGTCAGCGCTTGCGCGCCAGGCTGACCCCGTCGCGCACCGGGAGGAGCACCACGTCGACTCGGTCGTCGGCGAGGAGCGCCTCGTTGAGCTCGTGGATCGCGCGGTCGTCGTCGTTCTCCGGAGCCAGGACGCGCCCGTCGCGGAGCATGTTGTCGAGCACCATCAGACCGCCCGTGCGCAGCCGCGGCAGGATCTCCTCGACGTACGCCGGGTAGCCGGTCTTGTCGGCGTCGATGAACGCGAAGTCGAGCGACTCCTCGGCCGGCAGCGCGCGGAGCGTCTCGACGGCGGGCCCGATCTCGAGGGTGATCCGGTCCGCGACCCCGGCCCGGGCCCAGTGGTCGCGGGCGATCGCCGTCCACTCCTCGCTGACGTCGCAGCACAGCAGGTGGCCGTCGTCGGGCAGGCCGCGGGCGATGCAGATCGAGGAGTAGCCGGTGAACGTGCCGACCTCCACGGCTCGCCGGGCGCCGGTGATCCGCACCAGCATCGTCAGCAGCTCGCCCTCGTCGTGGGTGATCTGCATCCCGGCGCGGCCGCCGAGCTCGCGGTGCGTCTGCTCGGCCAGGTCGCGTAGCACGTCGTCGGCGGGTTCGGAGTGGGCGAGCAGGTAGTCGTTGATCTCGGGGTTGACGATGTCCATGGCAACAGTCTGCCGCACGCCTACGGGCCGAACTCACCCACGTGATAGCTGGCCGAGTCGTGCCAGAGCACGTAGCGGCCCGCGACCACGGGCACGTCAATGCTCGAGTGCTCCCGCCCCGAGGCGTGCCATGGCGCCATCACGCAGGTCGACGCGGTACGTCGCAGCGCGTCGGCCCGACGGCCCACCGAGACCGAGGAACACAAACGAGGCGCCACTGAGCGCGTAGTCGCCCGAGGACGGCGTGGAGACGTGCAGCACCAGGCGCCCGGAGCCGTCGACTACGACCGGTTGGAAGGTCCGCGCTTCCTTGGTGCCGCACTGCTCAGCGAAGACCAGCAGCCCTCGGGTCACGGCGAACTGATCCAACTGGTTGGCCCACGGGTACACCGTGCAGCCTGGATCCAGCGGGAGTGCGAAACTGGCGATGTGTCCGCCGGCGTAACCCAGGTACCCGTGGCCGTCGCGGGTCACCCATCCGATGGTCCCGTCGGATTCGCCAGCCGCGACCACGTGGCGAGCCACCGAAGTAAGGCGCGTCGGGTCGTCGAGCGGCACGGAGAACAGCGCAACTGTGGGTGCCGCCTTGAGGTTCGCGGAGGAGAGCTCCTGGTGGGTGAACCACAATCGGTCACCCGATACCTGGACGTCACCGCTCCCGTTCGACGGCGCCGCCTGCGAGCCATCGAAGACCAGTGACTGGTCGTGAGAACCGGCGAGGTCGGTGACCCGCGCGCCCACCCTGACCGGAGCTGACCACCGGGAGGTACGGGGTCCAGAGCAACCGGTCGTCTTCGCCGAACCGGGGAATCCAGTAGTTCGGGTTCGTGGCGTTCCGCGCCGGCGGAGGCGGCGAGGTTGCCATGCTCGAGGTGCTGTCGGGGCCGGCCAGCACCTCGCTGACGATCGGGGAGTCCTGTCCCGCGGCACGGCGGATCACGATCAGCCGTCCCGATGTGTCGATGTCGCTGTACATGGAGAACGCCGGGTTGGGCAGGCCGAGTCGTTCCTGCCGTCGATCCCGGGCTTCTGGTCCGAGGGAGGCACGGCATAGCGCAGCTCACGGAAGCCGGGCACCGCACCGGCGGGGACGGCGTCGGTGAGCTTCAGCTGCTGGCCGTACTTGAGTGGGGCCACCGGCTCCGGGGTGGAGTCGTGGCCGCGGGTGACGCCGTAGCCGGCGACCCCGGCGACGACCACGGCGAGGGCGAGGCCACCGGCGATCGTCGAGCGACGTCGGCGGAGGCGTCCGGCAGCCAGCCGGGTGACGTCGGCGGCGTCGTGGGCTCGGGCGGCGCGGACGACGTCGCACGCTCCATCAGGTCGGTCAGGTCGCGGGGCATCGTTCACTCCCTCCCGCTCACGAGCAGCTGGTCGTCGGTCTCCCGCGCGAAGGCGGCCTGCAGGGTGTCGAGCCCGCGCGCGGTCTGGGACTTCACGGTCCCCTCGGAGATGCCGAGCGCGGCGGCGACCTCGGCGACCGAGAGGTCGTCGTAGTAGCGCAGCACCACGCAGGCACGCTGCCGCGCGGGCACCTGGGCGAGGCACCGGGTGAGCAGCTCGCGGTCCGCCGACCGGTCGGTCTCGTCCGGCCCACCGGTGTCGGTCACGGACTCGACGGGCACCTCCGTGCTCGACCGACGCCGCTTGGCGTCGATGACCACGCTGACCACCGCCTTGCGTGCGTACGACCGCGCCTCGGCCTCACCGCGCAGCCGCGGCCAGTGCCGGTAGACCCGGATCAGCGCCTCCTGCACGTGGTCGCTGGCCAGCTGCCAGTCGCCGCACATCAGGTACGCCGTGCGGCGCAGCGCCGGCTGGCTGGCCAGCACGAAGGAGGTGAACTCCCCCGCGTCACGTCGCGCCATCGCCGTCCCTGCTCTCCGGGCCCCCGAGGGCCGCCTCACCACTCGAACGAGTCGAGGCGGCCGGAGGTTGCACGGACCGTACGCCGGGTGGCCGCGCCCGGAGCCGAACCCGCCGCGCGCGTCGGACCCCGGCGTGGAGGGGCTGGTTGTTCTTCGTATACATTGCTGCCGTGCCGGGACGTCCCCGACTCGGGAGGTGACGACGGGTGAGCCCACCGCTTCGACCGCCCGTGCCACCGCTCGGGCCCGAGGGCGAGATCGTCGCGTCCGGGTCGATCGGCGACCGACACCTGAGCCTGCGCGACCAGGTGCTCGTCGAGCTCCGCACGCCGGATCATCGACGCGCAGTACCGACCCGGCGAGCGGCTCACCGAGGACCGGCTCGCGGCCGACTTCGGGGTCTCCCGCAACCCGGTCCGCGAAGCGCTCCGCGTCGTCGAGGCCGAGGGCTTCATCGAGCTCCAGCCGCGCCGTGGAGCGGTCGTGGCGTCGCCCGACGAACGGACGATGCGCGACATGTTCGCGACCCGGGCGGTGCTCGAGCCGCTCGGCGCCCGGATCGCCGCGGAGCGTGCGACGGCGGCGGAGCTGGCCGCGCTCCGTCGGCTCCTCGACGACGCCCGCGACGCGACCGACACCGGTGACTTCGCCCGGGTCGCCGAGCTGAACACCGCGCTGCACCAGGCCGTGATGCGGATGTCGGGCAACCGCTGGCTCGTGCAGTTCTCCACCGCGATGTACCGCCACGTGCACTGGGTGTTCCGGCTCGGCGCCTCGGCGCGGGCGACCCACTCCTGGGAGGAGCACGTGCGCCTGGTCGAGGCCCTCGAGGCCCACGACCCGGACGCCGCGGAGGCTGCGGCTCGTGACCACGTGCACGCCGCCGAGACCGCCGCGATCGACCACCCCGGCATGCAGGACGAGCCGCGACCCCGTCGACGAACGATGAGCGGCTAGCGGCCGCAGGCGTAGCCCTGGCTCGCCCGCGGGTTGGCGCCGGCGGCGAGCAGGCCGGTCGTCGGGATCGCGCGAGACGGCACACAGCCGCCCGAGCATCCACGGGCCCGCCCGGGTGACGCCGTGGCCGCGGCCGGCCAGGGCGTCGAGCACGTCGTCGCCCATCCGGTCCTCCACGACCAGCTCGCCGGGGGTCATCTCGCGCGGGTAGAACGAGCTCGGCACCGACGTGGTGTGGAACATCGGCGCGTCGATCGCCGCCTGCAGCTCCTGGCCGAGCGCGAGGTGACGCAGCAGGAACACCAGCTGCCACTGGTCCTGCTGGTCGCCGCCCGGCGTGCCCGCCGCCAGCACCGGCACCCCGTCACGCAGCACCAGCGTCGGCGACAGCGTCGTCCGCGGCCGGCGCCCGGGAGCCAACGAGGACGGCAGCCCGTCGTCCAGCCAGAACATCTGCATCCGGCTGCCCAGGCAGAACCCCAGCTCCGGCACGGTCGGCGAGCTCTGCAGCCAGCCGCCGCTCGGCGTCGCCGAGATCAGGTTGCCCCAGCGGTCGACCACGTCGATGTGGCAGGTGTCGCCCTTCGTCTCGCCCGTCAGCGACACGGTCGGCTCGCCGATCCCGGCGGCGTCGGGCGCGCCGGACCCGCTGAGCACGTGCGCCGGCAGCCGGGGCGTGCGACCACCGGGCGAGCCGGGACGCAGCTCCGCCGACGCGGTCTCGCCGACCAGGGCGAGGCGCTCGTCGACGTACGCCGGGTCGAGCAGCTCGGCGACCCGCACCGGGCTGCCGTCGCCGTACCACGCCTCGCGGTCGGCGAAGGCCAGCTTGAGGACCTCGGCGGTCACGTGCGCGCCGTCGACCGTGGACGGGTCGAGAGCGTCGTCGGGCAAGCGGTCGAGCATCGCCAGCGACTGGAGCAGCACCGGCCCCTGACCCCACAGGTCCGTCTTCGCCACCTCGAACCCGCGGAAGGCCTGGGTCACGGCCGGCTCGTACGTCGCGCTCCAGGCCGCCATGTCGGCGCCGGTGAGCACGCCGGCATGGGCCTGACCGCTCGAGTCCTGGAACGGTTGGCGCTGGAACGCGTCCACCGCCTCGGCCACGAACCCCTCGCGCCAGGCCCGCCGGGCGGCGTCGTACTGCGCCTCCCGACCGGCGCCCGCCGCCTCGCCCTCGGCGACCAACCGGTCGAGCACGTCGGCGTACGCCGGGTTGACGACGATCTCCCAGGCCCCGGGCAGCCGACCCTGGGGCATCCAGTGCGCACCGGAGGTCGGCCAGTGGTCGGTGAACATCTCCTCCATGAACGCGACGGTGGCGGCGGCCCTCGGCAGCAGCGGATGACCGTGTCGGGCGTAGCCCGCGGCGTAGGACAGGACGTCGCGCAGCGTGCGGGTGCCGTGGTCGCGGCCGAGCAGCAGCCAGGCGTCGACGGCGCCCGGCACCGCCGCGGCCAGCGGTCCCGAGCCGGGCACCAGGTCGAGCCCCAGACCCCGGAAGTGCTCGATCGTGGCGCCGGCCGGCGCCGTCCCCTGCCCGCACAGCACCGTGGGCGTCGGGTCGCTCGCCGTCGCGAAGACCGCCGGCACCTCGCCGCCGGGACCGTTGAGGTGCGGCTCGACGACGTGCAGCACGAACGCACCGGCGATGGCGCGCGTCGAACGCGTTGCCGCCGGCCTCGAGCTCGGCCATCGCCGACTGCGAGGCCAGCCAGTGGGTGGACGACGTCATGCCGAAGGTGCCCCGGAGCGTGGGACGGGTCGTCATCTCGGTCATGCAGGACTGCTCATCCGGTGGGCTCTCCGATTCAGGGTTGGGCTGCGGGGTCGGCGGTCTCGCGGACGTCGGGACCCGATCCGTCGTCGTCCACCAGGTGGCAGGCGACCGAGCCGCTGTCGTCCCCGCTCGGCATCTCGCGGAGCTCGGGCACCTCGGTCCGGCACCGATCCTCCGCCAACGGGCACCGGGTGTGGAAGCGGCACCCGGTGGGCGGGTCGATCTGGCTGGGCAGCTCGCCGGAGAGCACCACCCGCCGACGGCGCCGCTGCGTCGTCGGGTCGGGCACGGGGGCGGCGGACAGCAGGGCCTGCGTGTAGGGGTGGCGGGGGTGGGTGAAGATCTGCTCGCGCGTGCCCGACCTCGGCCACCCGACCGAGGTACATCACGACGACCCGGTCCGCGAGGTACTCCACGGCGGCCAGGTCGTGGGTGATGAACAGGCAGGCGAAGCCGAGGTCGCGCTGGAGGTCGGCCAGCAGGTTCAGGACGCTCGCCTGCACCGAGACGTCGAGAGCGCTGGTCGGCTCGTCGGCCACCAGCAGCCGCGGCTTGGACACCAGCGCCCGGGCGATGCTGACACGCTGCCGCTGGCCGCCCGAGAGCTCGTGTGGATAGCGCTCGGCCACGCCCGGACGCATCCCGACCTGCTCGAGCACGCGGCGTACCTCCGCGGGCCGGTCCGACCTGGACACGCCGTGGAGCCGGAGCGGCTCCGCCACGATGTCGCCCACCGACATCCGGGGGTCGAGCGAGCTGGCCGGGTCCTGGAACACGATCGAGACCGCCTGGCGGTGCGGCCGCAGTGCCCGGCGCGACAGCGTGCTCACGTCGGTGCCGTCCAGCAGGACCTCTCCGGACGTGGGGTCGAGGAGCCGGACGACGAGCCGACCGACCGTGGACTTGCCCGACCCGCTCTCCCCCACCAGGGCGACGACCTCGCCCGGCCGGACGGTCAACGAGAGCCCGTCGACGGCGTGCACGGGGCCGAAGTGCTTCACGAGGTCGACGACCTCGCAGACCGGGGTCGCCGGCTCGACGTCGGTGCTCATCGCGCTCCCTCCTCGACGCCCGCCGGGTGCCAGCACGCGACCTCGTGGCTGCTGCGTGGCGCGATCGCGAGGGGCGGCTGCTGCGTGCGGCAGGTGTCGTCGGCAGCGGGGCAGCGCTCGGCGAACGTGCAGCGGGGCTCCGGCTGCTCGAGCACCGGCACCAGGCCGGGGATCTCACGCAGACGCTGGCCGCTGCCCTCGCTGCGGGCCGTCGGGACGGCGCCCAGCAGCCCGGTCGTGTAGTGGTGGCGCGGGTGGGCGAACAGCTCGTGGATCTCACCGCGCTCGACGACCCGGCCGGCGTACATCACCAGGACCCGGTCGGCGATGTCGGCGACGACGCCGAGGTCGTGGGTGATCAGCACGACGGCGGCACCGAGCCGGTCGCGGAGGTCCCGGAGCACGTCGAGGATGCCCGCCTGGACGGTGACGTCGAGGGCGGTGGTGGGCTCGTCGGCGACCAGCACCTCGGGGTTGCCGGCCACCGCCATCGCGATCATCACGCGTTGCCGGAGGCCGCCGGAGAGCTGGTGGGGATACTGCTTCAGGCGCTCGCGCGGGTTGGCCATGCCGACCATGTCGAGCAGCTCCGCGGCCCGGTCGGTGGCCGCTCGGCGGTCGAGTCCCTCGTGGAGGCGGAGCACCTCGGTCACCTGTCGCCCGACGGTGAAGACCGGGTTGAGGGACGTCATCGGCTCCTGGAAGACGTAGGCGATCCGCGACCCGCGCACCCGACGCAGGTCGCCGCGGGAGGCACCGACGAGCTCCCGGCCCGCGAGCTCGACGCTCCCGGTCACCGTGGCGTTGCGGGGCAGGAGTCCCGACAGGGCCATCGCCATCACGCTCTTGCCGCAGCCGGACTCGCCGACGACAGCCAGCAGCTCGCCGGCCCGCGCCTCGAAGGACACGTCGTCGACGGCCTGGACGCGGCCGTCCTCGGTGCGGAACGAGACGCTCAGGTCGCGCACGGACAGCAACGGCGTCCCGGTGCCGCCGGGCTGCCACGGGTCGCGGTCGGTCGTGGTGATGCTCACCGGCGGCTCCCCCGGGGATCGAGGGCGTCGCGCAGGCCGTCGCCGAACAGGTTGAACGCCAGGGTCAGCACCATGATCGCGATGCCCGGGATCACCGCCGTCCAGGGCGCACGCGAGATGGACTGCTGGGCCTCGGACAGCATCGTGCCGAGGCTCGGCGACGGAGGCTGGATGCCGAGGCCCAGGAAGGACAGGACCGCCTCGCCCAGGATCGCGGCCGGGATCGCGACCGTCGCCTGGACGATCAGCACGCTGGTGGCGTTGGGCAGGATGTGCCGCCCGACCACCCACAGGTCGCTGGCACCCTCGGCGACCGCGGCCGCGACGTAGTCCAATGACTTGAGTCGCAACGTCTCGGACCGGGTGACCCGGATGATGCCCGGGATCTGGGAGATCCCGATCGCGAGCGCGGCGTTCGACAACGAGGCGCCACGGATGGCCGCGAGGCCGACCGCCAGGATCAGGAACGGGAACGCCAGGACGAGGTCGGTCAGCCGCGACACGACCGTGTCGAGGGCGGAGAAGTAGCCGGAGACCAGCCCCAGGGGGACACCGACCACGAGCGCGAGCAGCACCGACAGCAGGCCGACCAGCAACGACGCGCGCGCGCCGTACAGGACCCGCGACAGGATGTCGCGGCCCAGCGAGTCGGTGCCGAGCAGGTGGCCGGGCGACCCGGGCGGCTGGAAGACGGCGTTGAAGTCGGCGTGGTCGGCGCCGTACGGCGCGATCAGCGGCGCCAGCACGGCCGCCAGCACGGCGAGGCAGAGCACGACGAAACCGGTGAGGGCCAGCGGGCTCCGGCGCAACCGGCGGAACACCCGGCGCCGGCGAGGCCGGTCGTCGGGGTCGTTCGGTCCCTCGACGGGGACGGTGTCGGTCACGGTCATGTCGCGTCTCCCGCGACCCGGATCCGCGGGTCGATGAGTGAGTAGAGGAGGTCGACGAGCAGGTTGATCACGATGTACGCCGTCGCCGTCACCAGCACCACCGCCTGGATCACGGGGTAGTCGCGCTGGAAGACGGCATCGACGGTGAGCTTGCCGAAACCGGGCAGGGCGAAGATCCGCTCGGTCACCACAGCACCCGAGATCAGCGCTCCGAGCTGCAGGCCGACGATCGTCACCACGACGATCAGGCTGTTGCGCAGGCCGTGCACCCAGATCACCGTCCGCTCGTTCAGGCCCTTGGCCCGAGCCGTGCGGATGTAGTCGGTCTCGAGGGCGTCGAGCATGGACGAGCGGGTCTGGCGCATGATCACGGCGGCCAGCTGGGTGCCGAGGACCAGCCCCGGCAGGACCATGTGCTGGAGGTTCTGGCCGGGGCTCTCACGGAAGGGGACGTACCCCGACGCGGGCAGCACCTCCAGCGCGACCGCCAGCCAGAGGATGGTCATCAGGCCGAGCCAGAAGTTCGGGACCGAGAGACCGAGCAGGGCGAAACCGTTGGCCACCCACTCCGCGACCGTGCCGCGACGGGTGGCGGCGACGACGCCCGCCAGCACGCCGATCACGGTCGCCACCAGCAGCGCCAGGAACGACAGCTCCGCGGTCACGGGCAGCGCACTCTTCAGCATGTCGTTGACCGGGATCCCGGTGCGGACCGAGGTGCCGAGGTCACCGCGGACGATGTGGGTCAGGTAGTGCCAGTACTGCACGGGCCAGGGGTCGTCGAGGCCGTACTTCGCCCGGATCGCCGCGATCTGGGCGGGGTCGTTCTGCTCCCCGGCCAGGGCGCTGGCCGGGTCACCGGGCAACGCCCGGACGCCCGCGAAGACGACCATGGTCGACAGCACGAGCGTCACCACGGACTGCCCCAGCCGGCGCAGCAGGTAGCGGCGCATCGAGTGGACTCCCGACTACTGGGTGTAGCCGGCAAAAGCCACGCGGATGATCCCGTCGGCGTACACCTGGACGCCGGAGACGCCCTTGCTCACGCCGGTGAGGTTGCGCTGCCGGTAGATGTAGATGATCGGGTCGTCCTTCTCCGTCTGCGTCTGCACCTGGCCGTAGAGCGTGGCCCGCTGCCCGACGTCCTGCGTCTGGCGCGCCTGGGCGAGGAGCTGGTCGACCCGGGCGTTGCTGTAGCCCGCGACGTTCTGCGAGCCCTGGGTGCCGACGAAGTTGGTGATGTTGGCGTCGGGGTCGACCCGGCCGGACCAGCCGAGCTGCAGGAGCTGGAACTTGCCCTGGTCCTGCTGGTCGAGCAGCGTCGTGAACTCCAGGGGCTGCAGCTTCAGGTCGAAGCCGGCGGGCTTGACCATCGCCTGCAGGGCCTGGGCGAACTGCAGCGAGTCCGGCGTGTTCGTCACCAGCATGTTCAGCTGGTACGGCACCGGGACGCCGGCCTGCTGCAGCAGCTGCTTGGCCTTGGCGGGGTCGTAGGAGCGGCACTTCTGCACGGCCGGGCTGCTGAACTGGCTCTGGGGCGAGACCGGCCCGCAGGCGGTGTCGAACTGCCCGTCGAAGACGTTCTTCACCAGCGCGTCGCGATCGAGGGCGTACTCGAACGCCTGTCGGATCCGTGGGTCCTGGGCGTACGGCGCCTGGATCGCGCCGGGCGGCTTGCCCACGCCGGCCGTGTTCCCGACGTTGAAGGTCAGGCCCTGGTAGCCCAGCGAGGTCGACTCGAGCATCTGCAGCTTGCTGTCGGACTTGATCGACGACACGTCGTCGGTGCCCACGGTGTCGGCGACCTGCACGTCACCGGACTTCAGGTTCGCCGCCCGGATCGCGGAGTCGGTGATGATCCGGTAGACGATCTTGTCGAGGTGGACCTTGTCGGCGTCGTAGTAGTTCGGGTCCTTGACCAGGGTGATGGAGTTCTGTGGGACGCGGTCGGCGAACTTGAACGGGCCCACGCAGACCGGGTCGTTGCCGAACTTGTCGCCGGTCTTCTTCAGCTGGGTCGGGCTCATCACCATCCCGGCCCGGTCGGCCAGCGCCGCGGTGAGCGGGGCGAAGGGCGACTTCAGGTGGATCACGACCGTGTCGGCGTCGGGGGTGTCGATCGTCGAGATCGGGCCGAGCTCGGTGACCCGGGCGCTCTGCGGGTTCGTGAGGTCGCGCTCGAGCGACGTCTTCACCGCCGAGGAGTCCATCGTCGTCCCGTCGGCGAACTTGATGCCGGTGCGGAGCTTGATGGTCACCGTCTTGCCGTCCGCCGAGGTGGTCGGCAAGGAGGCGGCGAGCTGTGGGACGACGCGCACGTCGGCATTGAGGTCGTAGAGCTTCTCGCACATCGCGTTGAAGACGTAGCGGCTGTAGAACGAGCCGGCGAGGGTCGGGTCGAGGAAGTCCGGCTCCGCGGACAGCGCCATGGTCAGCGTGCCGCCGTCCTTGACGTTGCCGGTACTGGAGCCGACGTCCTCCGAGCGGTCGGCCGACGGGGAGCTGGACCCGACCGACGAGCAGGAGGCCAGCGCGGTGGCCACGAGGAGTACGACGCCGCTGAGCGCGGCACGAGCTTTCAGCATGGGGGATGCCTTCCGAGAGCCTGGGACTGCCATCAACGTATGTTGTATACGAGCGGTTTGGGAAGAGGGTTCACCCGAATCGGGACGTCCCTCAGTCGGTGGTCCCGCTCAGCTGCCGCGCGACCGCGCGACACAGCTCGGTCGCCTGCCGGGCCCAGGCCGGGGAGGAGCCCGCGAGCCCGCAGGCGGGGCTGACCACGAGCCGGTCGGACACCACGTCGGGATCCAGTCCGAGCATGTCCAGCACCCGGAGCACCCGTTCGGTGAGGGACGTCTCGGTCGGGACGCGGGTCGGGATCCGTGGCCGGGACGACGCCGAGCGCGACCCGCTCCCCCGCCTCGAGCGCCTCCGCGAACGCGTCCAGGTCGCCGGCGTCGAGCACCGACAGGTCGCCGCTCAGCCCACGCGCGCCGGCCCCGCGGAGCAGCGGCCAGGGGGTCCCCGGCGCGCAGGAGTGGACCCACGGCTCCGTCCCCGCGACCTCGAGCACCCACGCCAGGGCCGCCGAGGCCTCCGGAGGGTGGACGACCCGGTGCCGCCCGAAGCCGGAGGCCGTCGGGACCTCACCGCCGAGGACCGCGGCGAGGGCGGGCTCGTCGACCTGCACCACGACGTGCTCGGCGTCGACCCGGCGGCGCACGTCGGCCAGGTGCTGCGCGACCCCTTCGGCCAGGGCCTGGGCCAGCTCGCGCCGGGCACCGTGGTCGGCCAGCAGCTTGTCGCCACGTGGCCGCTCGACGGTGGCGGCGAGCGTCCACGGTCCGGCGACCTGGACCTTCAGGACGCCGTGGAAGTCCTGCGCCTGCTCCTCCAGCTGGTCGAGGTCCTGGCCGAGCAGCGACCGGGCCCGACGGTGGTCGATGCCCGGGTTGTCGGTGAGCCGCCAGCCGGCCGGCTGCAGGTCGAAGCCCAGGTCGGTGATCATGGCCAGGGTGCGCGCGGTCATCCCGGCGGTCACGCCGCGGCCCGGCAGCTCGGGCAGGTAGGGCAGCTCGGCCGCCTCGCCCAGCACGATCCGAACCGCCTCGGCGTAGTCCTCGGCGTCCGCGCCGGGCCACGAGCCGACGCCGGTCGCGACCGTCACGCGGGTACGCCGGACCGCGCGGTGGACACGATCGTCGCCGAGCCGACCACGCGGGTGCCGTCGTAGATCACCGCTGCCTGGCCGGGTGCGATGCCCTGGGCCGGGTCGAGCAGCTCGATCTCGACCGCCCCGCCGTCCACCGTGACCTGCGCCCGGTGCTCGCCGCCGTGAGCCCGGAGCTGGACCGTCCCGTGCCACGACCCCTCGGGGGTGGCCCCGCACCAGCGCGGACGGTCGGCGCTGATCCGGTCGACGGTCAGGGCGGCGCGGGGTCCGACGGTCACGGTGCCCGAGACCGGCTCGATGTCGAGCACGAAGCGCGGCTTGCCGTCCGGCGCCGGGGTGCCGAGCCGCAGGCCCTTGCGCTGGCCGATGGTGAAGCCGACGGTGCCGTCGTGGCGGCCGAGCTCATGGCCTGACTCGCTGTCGACGATCGCGCCGCCGTGGTTGGGCGCGCGTGCGCCGAGCTTCTCGCGCAGCCAGCCGGCGTTGTCTCCGTCGGCGACGAAGCAGATGTCGTGGGAGTCCGGCTTGTCCGCGACGAGCAGCCCACGAGCCGCCGCCTCCTCACGCACCCGCGGCTTCGGGGTGTCGCCGAGGGGGAACAGGGAGTGGGCGACCTGCTCCTGGGTCAGCACGCCGAGCACGTAGGACTGGTCCTTGGCGTCGTCCACCGCGCGATGGAGCTCGGCCGTCCCGTCCGGAGCCGTCCGCACCTGCGCGTAGTGACCCGTCGCGACGGCGTCGAACCCGAGGGCCAGCGCGCGGTCGAGCACCGCGGCGAACTTGATCTTCTCGTTGCACCGCAGGCACGGGTTGGGCGTGCGACCGGCGGCGTACTCGTCCATGAAGTCCTCGACGACGTCCTCGTGGAAACGCTCGGAGAGGTCCCACACGTAGAACGGGATCCCGATCACGTCCGCGGCCCGGCGCGCGTCGTTCGCGTCCTCGATCGTGCAGCACCCGCGCGCCCCCGAGCGGTACGACGCGGGGTTGCGCGACAGCGCCAGGTGGATGCCGGTGACGTCGTGGCCGGCGTCGTGGGCCCGGGCAGCGGCCACGGCCGAGTCGACGCCGCCCGACATGGCGGCGACGACCTTCATTGGATCCGGGCTCCCCGAGCGCGCTCGACGGCCGGGCCGATCGCCTCGACGAGCGCGTCGACGTCGGACTGCGTCGACGTCCGCCCCAGGGTGAACCGCAGCGAGTGGCGCGCGCCCTCGTCGTCGAGGCCCATCGCGAGCAGCACGTGGGACGGCTGCGGCACACCGGCCGAGCAGGCCGAGCCCGTCGAGCACTCGATGCCGCGCGCGTCGAGCAGCATCAGCAGGGAGTCGCCCTCGCAGTCGGGGAAGCCGAGGTGCGCGTTGCCGGGCAGCCGGCCCGCCGGGTCACCGTGGAGATGGGCGTCGGGCACGACCTCGACGACCCGCTCGACCAGGTCGTCGCGGAGGGCCGCCATCCGCTCGGCGTACTCGGGCTGGGCCTTCACGGCGTGCTCGACCGCGGTGGCGAACCCGGCGATGGCCGGCATGTCGAGGGTGCCGCTACGGATGTCGCGCTCCTGGCCGCCGCCGTGCAGCAGGGGCGTGAGCGACAGCTCGCGGCGCACCACGAGTGCTCCCACGCCGTAGGGACCGCCGAGCTTGTGTCCGGTGAGGGTGAGGGCGTCGACGCCGCTCGCCGCGAAGTCGACCGGGACGGCTCCGACCGCCTGGACCGCGTCGGTGTGGACCGGGATGCCGTGCTGGGACGCGACGGCGACGACGTCCTCGATCGGCTGGAGCGTGCCGACCTCGTTGTTGGCCCACATCACGGAGACGAGCGCGACGGAGCCGGGGTCACGCTCCACGGTGGCGCGGAAGGCGTCGACGTCGAGGCGGCCACGGCTGTCGACGGCGAGCAGCTCGACCTCGGCGTGCTCCTCCTCGGCCAGCCAGTCCAGCGCGTCGAGGACCGCATGGTGCTCGACCGACGAGGCGAGGATCCGGACCCGGGTGGGGTCGGCCTCGTGGCGCGACCAGAAGAGCCCCTTGAGCGCGAGGTTGTCCGCCTCGGTCCCGCCCGAGGTGAAGACGACCTCGCCGGGTCGGCAGTTGAGCGCCTGGGCGATGGTCTCGCGCGACTCCTCGACGATGCGCCGGGCCGCGCGGCCGCTGGCGTGCAACGACGACGGGTTCCCGATGTCGCCGAGGTGTGCGGTCATCGTCTCGACGGCCGCCGGGAGCATCGGGGTGGTCGCGGCGTGGTCGAGATAGACGGTGTGGTCGGGCGCGTCGTGCATGTCACACCCAGCGTACGGCGCGCCCCGGCCGAGCAGCGACTCGGAGGGCCAACCCGTCTCACCGTTCGTCCAGCACCGCCCGCGCCTCGAACAACAGGATCGCCGCCGAGGCGGCCACGTTCAGGGAGTCGGCCTGCCCGCGCATCGGGATCGCGACACGGGTGAGCCCGTCGCGCCACTCGTCGCTGACACCGTCTCCCTCGGACCCGACCACGACCGCGGTCCGACCCGTGCCGAGCCCCGCCCGGCGGTAGGGCGTGGCGCCGGCCGGGTCCGCGACGTACGCGGTGAACCCCGCGCCGATGAGCGCCGCCCGGGCCGCCGCCACCGTCTCGAAGCTGAGCACGGGCGTCGTCAGCACCGTCCCCCGGCTGGCCGCGAACGCCTTGGGGTGGGTGAGCCGCGCGGTCGCCCGGGTGAGCACCAGCGCGTCGGCGGCACATGCGTCGGCGGTGCGCACCAACGTGCCGAGGTTGCCGGCGTACTCGATGCCGTCGGCGACCAGGACCAGCCGCGCCTCGGTGGTGAGCACGGCCGGTGCGTGCCAGCGAGGGAGTCGGACCAGCGAGAGCAGGGCCGGTGCGGAGACATCCGGCTGGAGCCGGGCCAGGACCCGCTCGGACACGCGGAACGCGCGACGTGCGCCCTCGGCGGCCCGGGCGGCTGTCGCCGCCAGCTCGGGATGGGGCCGCTCCCCCGGGCACCACAGCACCACTTCGATCTCGGCACCGGAGCGGAGCGCGACCTCGTGCGCCCAGCCTCCCGAGACGGCGATGACGTGGTCGGCTCGCGGCAGCAGGTTGCGGCGGGCCCGGGAGTAGCGGCGCACGTCGTCGTGCGAGGCGCCGACGGGCGGGAAGGAGATGTGCGTGGATGACGTGCTGGGCATGGCGTGCTCCGACGAGCAGGAGTGACGTCCCGACCGTCTTCCCCGCCCTGTGCCAGAGGGGTGCTGGGGCGCGGTCGTCAGGCCGCCGGTCGGCGCCTGGCTGAGGTCACTCCTGGATACCCATGCCGAGAACGGTAGGCAGACGCCGGGCCCCGCGCACCCGAATTACGCGCTCATCAGCTCGAGCCAGGCGTGGTCGGGGAAGAGGCGTCGGACGGCGTCGCGCAGCCACGAGCGTCGGTGCTCGTCGAGGAGCGGCCAGGTGTGGCCGAGGTCCCGGGCGTCCTTGCTCCGCTCGAGCCGGGCCTTGAACAGCAGCACGATCTCGGGGTTCAGCACTCGCACCCCGTCGTCGGTCATCCAGGTGACCTCCTCCAGCGGGGCGACGTGCTCGGGGAGCTTCTTGTTGCGCCACCGGCCGTCCTGGTCGGGGGTGACCGGCAGGTCCATCACCCACGGCGACGCCGCGTCGCGACGCACCCAGATCTGGCCGTCGGGCTCGGGGAGGTCGGGGTACTGATCGGTCATCGGGCGCAGCGCACCGTCCGTGATGGTCCACAGGTGCCAGCGGTCGCCGACGAACTCGCGCAGTGCCGGGACGTCGCAGGCCAACATCGAGACGTCGATGTCCGCGTGCTCCCGCCGCACGCCGGTGAAGGCCTCGATCGCCCAGCCGCCGACCAGCCACCAGGGCCGGTCGAAGCCGTCGAAAAACCGGCGGGCGCCGTCGAGGTCGAGCGCCTCGAACGCGCCGTAGAGCCCGACCCAGTACCGCTCCTCCTCCATCTCCTCGGAGGTCAGGTCCAGTGGCTCGCGCACGGAGGGAACCTATCCGGCACCGGCCACCCGACGAGACCCCCGAGGAGCCCCGAGGGAGTCAGAGAGGTGTCACCGGCGGTGGCCGTACATCTGGTTCATCCCGATCCAGTCACCGATGCCGAGCGTGCGGGCGTACGTCGAGCACGGGGCCAGCAGGTGCTGCATGGTGAGGTTCTGGTGGCCCGACCCGGTGTGGGCCATGCCGTAGGCGTGCCCCCACTCGTGGGTCACGGTGCCCTGGAAGTCCCACTTGTTCGTGCAGCCCTTGCGCAGGTGGGTCGAGAGGTACTTGCCGTTGTCGATCTGCATGTCCGCGGCGATCATCCGACCGCTCCGGCTGTTCCACCAGTAGCAGGTCCAGCCGAGCAGCCCACCCGGCAGGCCACCGAAGCCCACCACGTTGCGGGTGTTGAAGGAGCCGCACCGCACGCCGCCGTTCGCCGCGCTGACGTTCGGCCGCGTGTGCGTGTGGCCGAGGTAGCGGGCCGTCGGGGTACGCAGGTGGGGCTTGCCGCAGGTGTTGCGACCCAGGCGCATGTTGCTGTTGGCGCGCCGGATCTGACGGGTGACGTCCTTCTTGGCGAACCGCTTCGGCATGTGGCCCAGGTTGACCTTGTAGCGCAGGTGGGAGACCCACTTGTGGTGCTCGAGGTGGTAGGTCCGGTCCTTGCAGGCCGCCGGGCTCCCGGCGCGTGCGGAGCTCGTGCGACCGGTCGTGCTGCTGGTCGTGCTGCTGTCTGCTGTCGAGGTGTCCGTCGACGTGGTCGTCGAGCTGGTCGTCGTGCTCGAGCTGAGCGGTGCGAGGTACCAGCCACCCCCGCCGGTCCCGGCCGACATCGGCACCGTGCGCACGGCGCGGACCGTGCGGCCGGTGTTGGTGACGGTGAGGCCCCGCACCTCGCCGTGCCTGCTGATGCCGTCGCCCGCGGCGCTCACACCGGCCGGCGGCACCACCACAGCGAGGCGGCCGTCGGTGACCACCCGACCGACGAGCGAGCAGCCCGACCGGGTCGCCGCGGCCAGGGACCGCATCGGGATCGGCGCGCGCTGCTGCACGCAGCGGTCGTCCACCGTGCGTGCCGACGCCGGCGCGGAGGTGGTGCCGAGCACGAGCGCGGCGATCGTGAGGGAGGCTGCCAGGGCGAGTAGTCGTCGGGCCGTCATGGAGGCGATCCTGCCCCGACGCGTGAAGGCCAAACCAGTCGGGTCCGTTCAGAGCTGCCGGGGCAGGAGCACGAGGTCGTCGCGGTGCACGACCTCTCGCTCGTACGCCGCGCCGAGCTCGCGCCGCAGCACGGCCGAGGTCTTCCCGACCAGCGCCGGGATCTCGTCGGCGTCGAAGTTGACCAGCCCGCGCGCGACCGCGACCCCGTCGGGCCCGGCCAGGTCGACCGGGTCGCCCGCCGCGAAGGCGCCGGTCGCACCCGTCAGCCCCGCGGCCAGCAGCGACGCCCTCCGCTCGGTGATGGCGCGGACCGCGCCGTCGTCGAGGAGCAGCACGCCCTTCGGCTCGGTCGCGTGCGCCAGCCAGAGCTGACGGGTCGGCCGTCGTCGGGCCGCGGCGTGGAAGAAGGTGCCCACGGGCTCCCCCGCCAGCGCGTGGCCGGCGTGGTCCGCCGAGGTCAGCACCACCGGGATCCCCGCGCCGGTGGCGATCCGGGCGGCCTCGAGCTTCGTCCGCATCCCTCCGGTGCCGACCCCGGACGACCCGGACCGCCCGATCCGGACGCCGGCGAGGTCGTCCGCGAGGGCCACCTCGGCCACCAGGCGACTGTCGGCGGCGGTGGGAGGGCCGTCGTACAGCCCGTCGACGTCGCTCAGCAGCACCAGCAGGTCGGCGTGGACCAGGTGGGCGACCAGGGCGGCGAGCCGGTCGTTGTCGCCGAACCGGATCTCGCTGGTCGCGACCGTGTCGTTCTCGTTGACGATCGGGAGCACGCCGAGCTCGATCAGCTTGGCGAAGGTCTGGTGGGCGTTGCGGTAGTGGCTGCGCCGCGTGACGTCGTCCGCGGTCAGCAGCACCTGACCCGCGACGACGCCGTGGCGCGCCAGCTCCTCGGTGTAGCGGTGCACGAGCAGGCCCTGACCCACCGCCGCCGCGGCCTGCTGGATCGGCAGCGCGCGCGGTCGCCGGGCGAGGTGCAACGGCGACAGCCCCGCGGCGATCGCCCCCGACGAGACCAGGACGACCTCGACGCCTCGGCCACGGGCACCGGCGAGGACGCCCACCAGGCGGCGGACCCGCTCCGGGTCGATGCCCCCCTCGGTCGTCGTCAGGGACGACGACCCGATCTTCACGACCACGCGGCGCGCGGCGGCGACCCGCTCGGCGCGCGAGGGGGCGGCGTTCACCCGTCCGTCTCGTCGGCGTCGACGCGGTCGGGGTCGGCGTCGGACCCGATCTCGTAGCTCGTGGGCCCGGTCGGCTCGTCGTCCGGTCCGCGCTGGCCCGCGTCGATCCGGCGAGCCACGTCGGCACGCGCCTCGACCTCGCTCCGGTCGGGCATCGCGGCGTCGATCTCGCGACGGCGCTGGGCCGCGGGCCGCGACTCCTCGAACCGCTGGTCCTCACCGCGTCGGCCCAGCATCTCCACGCCGGCGTCGATGCCGGGCCGGAAGTCGAAGACCACCGCGTTGTCGGGATGACCGATCAGCACCGTGTCACCCTCGACCGCACCCATCGCGACCAGGCGCGACTCGACGCCGAGCCGGTTGAGCCGGTCGGCCAGGAAGCCGACCGCCTCGTCGTTGCTGAAGTCGGTCTGGCGCACCCAGCGCTCGGGCTTCGGCCCCCGCACCCGCCACGCGCGCTGTCCGGCTCCGCCCGACGGGTCGCCGGTCTCGGCCACGCTGAACTCGTCACCGCCGTCGACGGCGTTCGGCCGGATCACGATCCGCTCGCGGGGCACCTCGGGTCGTTCGGCGCGGGCCGCGGCCACGATCTCGGCCATCGCGAACGTCAGCTCGCGCAGGCCCTCCCCCGAGGCCGCGCTGACGGTGAAGATCCGGAGCCCGCGCTCCTCGAGGTCGGCGCGCACGATGTCGGCGATCTCGCGACCGTCGGGCACGTCGATCTTGTTCAGGGCCACCAGTCGCGGACGGTCGTCGAGGCCGCCGTACGACGTCAGCTCGTGCTCGATCACGTCGAGGTCGTCGACCGGGTTGCGGCCGGGCTCGATGGTGGCGGTGTCGATGACGTGGACGATCGCGGCGCACCGCTCGACGTGGCGGAGGAACTCGTGACCGAGGCCTCGGCCCTCGCTGGCACCCTCGATCAGGCCCGGCACGTCGGCCACGGTGTAGGTCGTCTCGCCGGCGCTGACGACGCCCAGGTTGGGCACCAGCGTGGTGAACGGGTAGTCGGCGATCTTGGGTCGGGCTCGCGAGATCGCGGCGATCAGGCTGGACTTGCCGGCGCTCGGGAAGCCGACCAGTCCGACGTCGGCGACGACCTTCAGCTCGAGGCTGATCTCCAGCTCGTCGCCCGGCTCGCCGAGCAGGGCGAAACCGGGCGCCTTGCGCTTGGAGCTGGCCAGTGCGGCGTTCCCCAGTCCACCTCGACCGCCCGCGGCGATCACCAGCTCGGTCCCCGGACCGACCAGGTCGGCCAGCACCTCGCCGCTCACGCGGCTGACGACCGTGCCGTCCGGGACCGGCAGCACGAGGTCGGCGCCGTGGGAGCCGTTCTTGTGGCTGCCGGCACCGTGGCCACCGTGCTCGGCCACGCGCCGGGAGCTGTGGTGGTAGTCGAGGAGGGTCGTCACGCTCGGGTCGACCCGGAGGATGACCGAGCCGCCGGGGCCGCCGTTCCCTCCGTCGGGTCCACCGAGCGGCTTGAACTTCTCGCGGTGGACCGACGCGACGCCGTGGCCACCCCGTCCCGCGGCGACGTACAACGTCACCCGGTCGACGAACGACGGGAGGGCCATCACACAGCAGCTGAGCGCGAGGAACGAGCGGTCTGCGTGGGCTGGGGGAGGTCGAGCGAGCCCCGCGACCGAGCCGGCGAGGTCGCGACGGGCGTGTCGAGACCCATCGACCTACTCGGAGTCAGTTGGTGCCAGCCGTTGCCGGAACGATGTTGACGACGCGACGGCCGCGCTTGGTGCCGAACTGGACGTTGCCACCGACGAGTGCGAACAGCGTGTCGTCGCCGCCGCGGCCCACGCCGTCACCCGGGTGGAAGTGCGTGCCGCGCTGCCGGACGATGATCTCGCCGGCGTTGACGAGCTGGCCGCCGAAGCGCTTGACGCCGAGGCGCTGGGAGTTGGAGTCGCGACCGTTCTTGGTCGACGCCGCACCCTTCTTGTGTGCCATGGGTTGTGTCCTTGTCTGAGAGCTGAGAGCGAGAGACCGGTCAGGCCTTGATGTCGGTGACCTTGACCTGGGTGTACTTCTGGCGGTGGCCCTGACGCTTCTTGTAGCCGGTCTTGTTCTTGTACTTCTGGATCACGATCTTGGGACCCTTGGTGGCGCCGAGGACCTCGACGGTCACTCCGGCCTTGTCGAGCCCGGTGGCCGTGACCTTGTCACCGTCGACGGTCATCACGACGGGCAGCGTGAGCGTGTCGCCCACGGCCGCGTCGGTCCGGTCGATCTCGATGACGTCGCCCACGGCAACCTTCTGCTGCCGGCTGCCAGCGCGCACGATCGCGTACACCGCGGTCTCCTTCATTGGTCTCAGATCTTGCTCTGGTCCGCCCGCCCGACAGCATCGGCCACGAGGGCTCGGACGCGTGGTGCAGGGCAGAGAGCGCGCCGCTCGACGGACGAGCGGGCGCCAAGGGTTCATGGTACGGCGTGCGCCTCACCCACCGCAAAATCACAGCCGGGTCTCCGCGACGGCAACCAGCGGGCGGATCACGATCGTCTCATCAGGACCGGCGCGCCACCGTCCCACCCCGCCCCAGGAGGCACCTCATGAAGACTCCCACCCGTCTGCTCGGGACCACCGTCGGTCTCACCCTCGCCGTCGGCGGACTGCTGACCCCGGCGGCACCCGCCGGGGCCGCCACGGCGGCCTGTGGCAACGCCGACCTGACGGCGTCGTACCGCCACTCCGACGACGGCATGGGCCACCGCTACGGCTGGATCGTGCTGCGCAACACCTCGGGTCACGCCTGCCGCACCGGCGGCTTCGGCGGCGTCTCCTACGTCGGGGACGGCAACGGCACCCAGATCGGTCACGCCGCGATCCGGCGCGACCGCAGCGCGGTGCGGTCGTTCGTGCTGAAGCCGGGAGCACGTCTCCGGAGCTCGCTCGACGAGGTCACGGCGCTGAACTTCCCCCGCCACCGGTGCCGGCGCACGCACGTGGACGGCTTCCGGGTCTACGTCCCGGACGCCACGGCGTCGCAGTACGTCGCGCACCCCACCGTCGGCTGCCGGAACGGGCACGTGCACCTGCTCTTCCAGGAGCCCTACCGGAGGAAGTGAGCCGGCGACCTCAGCGCTTGCGTCCCTTGCGCTTGACCGGGACGTGCAGCGCCGGGGTCCCGTCGACGGAGTGCTCCGCGCCGTCCACGTCGCTGCCGGCACCACCGTCGGTGTCGGTCGCGTCCGCGGCCGAGGCCGGGGGCCGGCCGGGCGGCTGGCCGAACGGCGTCGGGTGCGGGTGACGACCCGGGGCTTCTCCGGCTCGGCCGGCGGCGCGGGCTCGGGGTCGGGCTCGATCACGGGCTCCGGCTCGACCTCGGCCACCAGCTGCGGCTCGACGTCGGACTCGGACCGGGACTCGGACTCGCCGGGGGTCTCGGGCTCGACCGAGAGGTCGTCGGCGGTGTCGGTCGGGGAGTCGACCGGGGTCTCCTCCGTCAGGGCCTCGGCGGCGTCGACCGAGGTGTCGTCGGGCTCGTCCACGTCGGACCGGTCCGACTCCACCTGCTCCTCGAGGTCGGCGCTCTCGTCGTCCTCGTCCAGGTGCTCGTCCGGGTGCTCGTCGTGGTGGCGCGCCATCGCGGCGACGTCCTTGGGGGACGGCGCGTTGCTGCGAGGGGCGTCCGCGGAGTCCTGCTTCGCACCACGACTGCGGCCGCGGCGCGCACGACGCGGCTCCTCCTCGGCCTTCCTCGGCTCGACCGGGGCGTCCTCGATCACGACGCCGCGACCGTGGCAGTGGGGGCAGTCGTGGGAGAACGACTCGAGCAGACCGGTCCCGATCCGCTTGCGGGTCATCTGGACCAGGCCCAGAGAGGTCACCTCGGCCACCTGGTGCCGGGTGCGGTCGCGGCCCAGGCACTCGACGAGACGTCGGAGCACGAGGTCGCGGTTGGACTCCAGCACCATGTCGATGAAGTCGACGACGATGATGCCGCCGATGTCGCGCAGCCGGAGCTGACGGACGATCTCCTCGGCGGCCTCGAGGTTGTTCTTGGTCACCGTCTCCTCGAGGTTGCCCCCGGAGCCGGTGAACTTGCCGGTGTTGACGTCGACGACGGTCATCGCCTCGGTGCGGTCGATGATCAGTGATCCGCCCGACGGGAGCCAGACCTTGCGGTCGAGCCCCTTCTTGATCTGCTCGTCGAGCCGGTAGGCGCCGAAGACGTCCTGGCCCTTCGTCGGCTCGTAGCGCTCGAGCCGGTCCTCGAGGTCGGGCGCCACCTGCACGACGTACTGCTGCACCGTGTCCCACGCGTCGTCGCCCTCGATCACGAGCTTCGCGAAGTCCTCGGTGAACAGGTCGCGGACGACCTTCAGCGTGAGGTCGGGCTCGCCGTACAGCAGCTGCGGGGCGCTGCCCTTGGACTTCTTCTCGATGTCGTCCCACCGCGAGGTGAGACGCTCCACGTCGCGCGTCAGCTCGTCCTCGGAGGCGCCCTCGGCGGCGGTGCGCACGATGACGCCGGCGTGCTCGGGAACGATCTCCTTCAACAGCGTCTTGAGCCGGTTGCGCTCGGTGTCGGGGAGCTTGCGGGAGATGCCGCTGGTGGTGCCGTCGGGGACGTAGACCAGGAACCGGCCGGCCAGGCTGACCTGGCTGGTCAGGCGGGCGCCCTTGTGCCCGATCGGGTCCTTGGTGACCTGCACCAGGACGGTCTGGCCCGACGACAGCACCGACTCGATCTTGCGGGGCTGGCCGTCCTTGTGGCCCAGGGCGGACCAGTTCACCTCGCCGGCGTAGAGCACGGCGTTGCGGCCCTTGCCGATGTCGATGAACGCCGCCTCCATGGAGGGCAGCACGTTCTGCACCCGGCCGAGGTAGACGTTGCCGATCAGCGACGTCTGCGACTCGCGGGCGACGTAGTGCTCGACGAGGACGTTGTCCTCGAGCACGCCGATCTGGGTGACGTCGTCGTGCTGACGGATCACCATCACCCGGTTGACCGACTCGCGTCGGGCCAGGAACTCCGCCTCGCTGACGATCGGGGCACGACGCCGGCCGGCCTCACGGCCCTCGCGACGCCGCTGCTTCTTGGCCTCGAGCCGGGTGGACCCGCTGACCGCGGTGATCTCGTCGGCCGCGCTGCGGCTGCTGCGGACCCGGGTCACGGTGTTCGCCGGGTCGTCGGAGGAGTCCCCGCCGTCCTCGCCCGAGCGCCGGCGCCGGCGTCGGCGCCGCGACGAGGTGGACTCACCGTCGGCGGAGCCGTCACCGGCCGACGTGTCGTCGGCGGTGTCGCTGTCGCCGTCGTTCTGCTCGCCCGAGGCGTCGCCGTCGCCCGACTTGCGGCGACGTCGGCCGCCGCGGCGGCGCTTGCGACGGGCCGGGCTGTCGCCGGACTCGTCGCCCTGGTCGGCGCCGGTGCCGGAGTCGCCCTGGTCGCCCGAGGGGGCGTCGTCGCCGGCGTGCGACGACGCGTCGGCCGACTTCTCGCCCGACGGGGCTGACTTCTGGGTCGACTTCTGGGTCGACTTCTGGGTGGTCGCCTTCTTCGCCGGGCGCCGGCCCGACGTGGCCTGGGTGTCGGGCGCCTGGAAGAGCGGCGCCGCCACCGAGGAGGTGGCCGCGTCGTCGGGTGCGGCGTCCGCGTCCGCGCCGGCGGACTTCTTCGCGGAGGTCTTCTTGGCGGCGGCCTTCTTCTTCGGCTTGTCGCCGGCGTCGGCGGACTTCGCCGAGGTCGACTTCGTGGCCGCCTTCTTCGCCGTGGTCTTCTTGGCGGCGGCCTTCTTCTTCGGCTTCTCGCCGGCGTCGGGCGTGTCGCCGGTCGCGGCCCCGCCGTCGTCGGTCGGCGCCGCCACCTTCTTGGTGGTGCGCTTGCGCGCCGCCTTCTTCACCGGTGGCGCGGCGTCACCGGCGGAGTCGCCGGCACCGGCAGGGGTGGGTTCTGAGGTCGCGGATCCATCCGCGTGATCGTCGAGCATGTCGCTCCTCGGTCCGGACGCAGTGTGTGCTGCCCCGGACGTGTCCGACGCCTGCGGCCCGCGTGGACAGGGCCGACGGCGCAAAGCCTTCGTGTGGCGGCGACACCCTCCGCAGGTGCGTCACAGTCGTCCGGGCTTCACCAACCGCGGTCGCCGGGCTTGATGGCTGGTCGCTGTCACCGACTCAGCCCGCCGCGTCGCGGTCGGGTGATGCTTGGACTCAGCGTGCCGAGCCACCTCTGGAGGAGGCGAACCGGCGAGAACGTCGTCGGATCTTCCGTGCAGCACGCCGCACGATCGATCACGTCGAGTATCGCACACCCGGGCGAGGAACCCCGCACTGTCAAGTGGATAACGGGTCGCCGATCGACCCCGTCGCCTCGTCGAGCGGTCCCTGCGCCAGGCGCGTCACCCGCGGTGCCCCGGCGACCTCGAGACCGCTCACCTGGCGCAGTCCGGTGAGCACGTCGTCGGGCCGGACCGACGGCACGGTGTGCCGCAGCACGACCGTCACCCGTGAGCCCGCGTCGTCCGGCTCGACCTCGAGCGCGAGCACCGCTGCCCGGCTGTCGAACGAGCGCAGTCCCTTCTTCGTCATCCGCTCCACACCCACGGACTCGCGGGCCAGGAAGGCCTCGACCGCTTTGGCGACGACGTCAGGTGGGAGCGCCAGGTCGATCCGCCAGCAGCTCGCCTCCAGCCGGTCGGCGAGACCACCCGGTGCCGCCACGACGACCTCGACGACGTCGAGGCCCTCCGGCAGGGCCAGGTCGAGGTCCCGCGCGAGACTCGCGGGGTCGACGACCTCGGCCAGGCCGATCTCGAGGTACTCCGCCTCGCTCGCCGCACCGGTCGGCGACGCGCCGGCGTAGGAGATCCGGGGGTGCGGGTTGAAGCCCGACGAGTAGGCCATCGGGATGCGGGCCCGCACCAGCGCACGTTCGAACGCGCGGCTGAAGTCGCGGTGGCTGGTGAAGCGGAGCCGGCCGCGCTTGGCGTAGCGCACGCGCAACCGCTGGACCGGCGGCGCCTGCTGCTCGGGCTGGTCTCGCACCGGGTCAGGCTAGGCCAGGCGCGAGCGGAGGTGCTCCCGGGCCAGCGGGGAGAGGTAGATCGAGCGCACCACGTCGCCGTCGAGCCACTCGGTGAGCTCCGCGGCCCGGGCGTCGAGCGCCTTCCGGGCCGCGCTCGACACCGTCTCGGCGAGGACGACGTCGACCGTGCCGTCGTCCTGCTGGCACCAGACGCCCACGACGCGGCCGTTCCACCACGCGGTCGGGCCGCCGTTGCCGTTGCGGTCGAAGACCTTGCTGGTGAGCGGCCCGGCGTGCGGGCCCAGGTGGAAGGCGCGCTCCTTCCAGCCCATCGTCGTGGGGTCGAGCGACGGCAGCAGCGCCGCCCACGGCCCCGGGTCGTCGACCGGGTCGACGTCGTCGGGCAGCAGCCACCCGGTGTCACCGCCGTCGAGAGAGACCCGGACGGCCCCGACCTCGCCGAGCGCCCGACGCACGGCCGCCTTGGTCGCCCCGAGCCACCAGACCAGGTCGGTCTCGGTGCCGGGCCCGAACGACCGCAGCCACGCCGTGACCAGCGCGGCGTACGCCTCGGGCTCGGGGAGTGGGTCAGGCTGCTCGCCGAGCCACTGGTCCGTGGCGGTCCAGCGGGGTCGCGAGACCTTCCAGCCGCCGTCGTTCTCGCCCCGCACGATCGCGCCGGACGCGGCGAGGGTGACGATGACCGACGCGGCGACCGCGACGTCCGCCTGGTACTGCCCCTTGCCGCGGGTGACCCGCGCATCGAGCGTGGGCAGGGCGACGCGGACCTGGGCCGTCGTCAGCGGCCCGTCGTCCTCGATCATCCGGCGCACGAGCGCGAGGTGCTCCTCGGCCCACGCCTGGCCGTCGGTCGCGATGCCCGTCGTCTCCATCTCCTTGGCCATCCGCCGGAGCTGCTGCCCGGCGACCCGGGCGCTCGCACTCCCCCAGACGGCCGGCAGGAGCTCGCGCGGGAAGGCGAAGACGGTCCGTCGCATGGCGAGCTGCTTGACGACCGAGCGGTCGGCGTAGAGGGCGCGGTCGACCTCCTCGCGGGTGGCTCCGGAACGCGCCCAGGCCGCGAGGTGCACCGACGCAGGCTCCGTCGCGTGAAGGCACGTCATCGCCCGCGCCGCGGCCAACGTGTCCGCCAGCGGGCGCGCCAGGCCGTGGCGCACGCCGAGCCGCGCGCGGCGTTCGTCGTCGTCGACGTGTCGCACGACGGCGTCCTGGTCGTCTCGCTCGGCCACGTCGCCATCCTGCCCGAGCGTGCCGACAGGCCCCGCGGTTCCGTCCGACCGCCGATCGGCGATGTGACGACCGCTGCACCGGGTGCGAGGATCCGCCGGTGTCCACGGCGCGTCGTTCCATCCTCGTGCTCGCCGGACTGATGCTCCTCTCCTTCAACCTGAGGCCGTCGGCGGTCAGCGTCGGCCCGGTCCTCGAAGAGGTGCGGAACGGGCTCGGGCTGTCCGGTCCCGAGGCCGGTCTGCTGACCGCTCTTCCGGTCCTGGCGTTCGCAGTGTTCGGGGCGCTCGCCCCCACGTTCGCGCGGATGGTCGGGCTGCACCGCGCGGTGGCCGGCTCGCTGATCGCCGTGGTCCTGGGTCTGGCCGGGCGTGCGGCCGTCCACGACGACCTGCTGTTCCTGGTCCTCTCCGCGCTCGCCCTGGCCGGCATGGCGACGGCGAACGTGCTGATCCCTTCGCTGGTGAAGCTGCACTTCCCCGACCGGATCGGCTGGGCCACCGCCGTGTACACGACGGCGCTGGCGATCGGGCTGACCTCGGCCTTCCTGCTGACGGTGCCCGTGGCCCACCTCGTGGGCAGCTGGCGGGGCGGGCTCGGCATCTGGGCCCTGACCGCGCTGCTCGCCGTCGTTCCCTGGGTCGCGCTGGCCGCGCACGACCGCAACCTGGACCGCGACCGCCGCAGCATCTCCTTCGGAGCGGTCGCTCGCACCCGGATCGGGTGGGCGCTGGCGATCATGTTCGGGCTGCAGTCGCTGCAGGCGTACTCGATCTTCGGCTGGTTCGCCCAGCTGTGGCGGGACAACGGCTACAGCGCCGGGCACGCCGGGATGCTGGTCGGGATCGTGGCCGCCGTGAGCATCCCGTTGTCCGTCTGGCTGCCCACCGTCGCGGCGAGAAGGCAGAACCAGGTGGGCCTGATCCTCGCCGTGCTCGGCTGCTACCTCGTCGGGTACGGGATGCTGCTCGTCGATGCGCACTTCCTGGCCGTCCCGGCCGCCCTGTTCGTGGGGGTCGGCTGCTGCGTGTTCCCGGTCGCCCTGACCCTGATCGGCCTCCGCGCCCACACCGCCGACGGCACGGCGGCCCTCTCCGGCTTCACCCAGTCGCTGGGCTACCTCCTGGCCGCGCTCGGTCCGTTCCTGATGGGCACCCTCTACGACGCGACCGGGAACTGGGTGGTGCCGATCTGGCTGCTCCTCGCGCTCGTCGTCCCGCTCATGGTCGTCGGCGCGTACGCCGGGCGGCCGGCGTACCTGGAGGACCAGCTGCCCCAGGCCCGGTGAGGCCTGTCGATCCCGGCAGATGACCGCGTCTCGGGCACAGTGGTCGCGTGCCGGACGACGACGAGCCCCACCTCGACCTCTCCTGGCGCTCCGCCGGGATCGCCGCGGCCGTGGTCGTCGCGCTGGTGGCGGTGTTCGCGATCGCGGTCCGGGTGCTGGGCTCCCCCGGCGGGTCTCCCACGGTCAGTCCCGGCAGCGGCTCGTCGAGCGTGCTCACGGCACCGACGTCCAGCGCGCCGCCGGTGCAGCACCCGCACCGGCACCACCACCGGATCAAGGACCCGCTCCAGCCGGTCACCATCCACCAGGACCCCAGCTGCCCGATCCGTCCGCCACAGATCCTGCGGGTCATGCAGTTCAACATCCACGCCGGGATCAGCAGGTACGGCGGCGTCGGCCTGGCCCGGATCGCTGCCGAGATCCGGGCCGCCCACCCCGACGTGGTCAGCCTGAACGAGGTCGACTCCGGCACGATCCGCAGCGGGCGCGTCGACGAGGCGGCGTACCTCGGCCAGGCCACGGGCCTCCGGGCGCTGTACGGGCCCAACCTCTTCGGGTACGACGGGGGCCGCTTCGGCAACGCCGTCCTCAGCCGCTTCCCGATCAGCGAGACCCACAACACCCGCCTTCCGCGGAAGCCGCACTCCGAGCCCCGCGGGCTCCTCGCGGCGACCCTGCGTGTCGGCCACCGGACGGTGTCCTTCTACTCGGTCCACCTGAGCCAGGGGGGTCGGGGCGCGGCGCAACGGGTGCGGCAGGCGGAGGCGATCGCGGCGGTGATCCGATCGTCCGATCACCCGACGATCCTGTCCGGCGACCTGAACGCGCGCCCGGGCGACTTGCCGGTGCGGATCCTGCGGCAGTACCTGCTCGACGCGCAGCAGCAGGGCGGCAACGGCCCGGGGCTGACCGTCCCCGAGGGCGCTCCCCAGCACCGGATCGACTACATCCTCTACGACAACCACTTCGCCGCTGTTCCGAACAGCACGCAGGTCCTCCCCTCGGGCTCCAGCGACCACCGGGCGGTCTGGACCGAGCTGGTGCTCCGGCCGCGCGGCCAGTGCTGAGCGACCAGTGCTGAGCGGCCAGTGCTGAGCGGCCGGACGAGCGTCGGGCCGAGGGATCAGGACAGGGCCGGCCAGGCCGTCGCCCAGGACGCGACCGACGAGGGCTGCTCCGACGGGCGGCTCGCGACGCCCTCGAACGACGGGTGCTCCGGCGGATCGAGCGGGCTCCACCCGAACTCCCGGCGGAGCACCTGGTTCCAGCGGTTGGCGGTGATCCCGGGCCGGGTCAGGGCGATGCCGACGCAGTACTTGCTCAGGCAGACCGGTCGGATCCCGCGCCTGGCGAGCGCCCGGTCGGCGGCTCCCGAGCCCGCGCTCTTGCTCTCCACGATGATCCGGTCCGACCCGTCGGCCGTGCGGCCGGGACCGCAGAAGCCGAGCTCGACGTCGAAGGTCAGCCGCGCTCCCTCCTCCGGGTCCACCAGCGTCGCCCTGCGGTACCGGGTGTGCAGCACCGGGTCCAGTCGCCAGTGCGGGGCCGCGTCGAAGTCGACGAGCACGCCGTCGACGAACGTCCGAGCGGCGCCGCTCAGTCGGTCGCGCGCCTCCGGCGAGTGCACGAGACGCTCCTTGACCGTCACTCCACGCGGACCCTTCAGCTTCACCTCCACGAGGCAGTCACCCGTGTCGGCGTACGTGCGGGTGCGCACCTTGAACCGACGCCGTCGTCCTTGCTGGTGCGCCCGGAACGTCATCAGGTCCGGGGTGTCGAAGTAGACCGACTCGTAGCCGAAGAGCCCGCGCCCCTCGATCCGGAGGGCCCGGTAGCCGGGGCCGAGGTCGCCGACGAGGTCGGCCAGCTGGTCGGCGGAGACGAGGTACTTGCGGTCCACCCGGATCTGCAGCTCCGCCACGCGCAGGACGTCCGGGAGCTCGATCGGTTCGAGCGACTCGACGACCTCGTCGAGCACCTCGCGTGGCCGCATCACGGTCAGGCCACCTGCGGGCGGCCGCGGCGTCGCCGGGCACCGACACCGGGCGGGACGTCGGACCGGTGGTCGACGACTCGAAGCGCACGTCGACGACGGTGACGTCCTGCACCAGGTCGAGGTGCAGCACGTCGACCCCTCACAGCCGGGCCGCGAGCAGCCTCTCCAGGACGGCCCGCAGCTGCTCGTCCGAGGAGTAGGCCCGATCCAGCGTGACCTGCTGTCGTCGCGTCCGCGCCGCCAGCCGCGGGTGGTCGGCGCCGTACATCACGACCAGCAGACCGGCGGAGACCGCCGGGGCGAGCCACGCCGGCTCCGGGTGCAGGCCGTTGACCAGACCGAGGGCCAGCGCGACGAAGTAGTAGGCCACCTCCTCCTGGCTGACGGCGTCGGAGCGGAGCCGGATGATCGAGAGGATCCCGAACAGGCCCAGGCCCAGGCCGATGCCGGTCTCGGCACCGGCGAGCAGGGCTGTCACCGCCATCACCCCGACGTTCAGCGCCACGTAGGCCAGAGCGAGGTCACGTCGGAAGTGGCGCCGGAAGTAGAGGGCGTACACGAGGACGCCGATGGCGGCCAGGTCGGCGGCCACGGCGATCCCGGTGACGGCTGCGACGGACAAAACGGACCTCCTCGCCAGCGCGCCGCACGTGACGCACATCCTCCGCCTGCGCCACATGATCGACCTGTCCGTCGTCCCCGGCATCACCAGGATGGCGGATGCGTCCGGACACCCGGAGGGGTCGGCCTACACCACCGACAGCGGCAGGAGGTCCCGACCGGTGGGGCCGATCTGGATCTCGGTGTTCAGCTCGGGACAGACGCCACAGTCGTAGCACGGCGTCCACCGGCAGTCCTCGACGTCCGGGACGGAGGACGGGTCCTCCGCGACAGCGAGGGCGTCCTCCCAGTCCGACCACAGCCAGTCCTTGTCGAGGCCGGAGTCGAGGTGGTCCCACGGCAGGACCTCGTCGTACTCGCGCTCGCGGACGGTGTACCAGTCGAGGTCGAGACCGGCGCCGGCGAGGGCCCGCTCCGAAGCCGCAGCCCAGCGCTCGTAGGAGAAGTGCTCGCTCCAGCCGTCGAAGCGGCCGCCGTCGCGCCACACCTCCTCGATCACGCGGCCGACCCGGCGGTCGCCGCGCGAGAGCAGTCCCTCGATGATCCCGGGCTTGCCGTCGTGGTAGCGGAAACCGATCGCCCGGCCGTACCGCTTGTCGGCCCGGACGAGCTCGCGCAGCTTCCGGAGCCGCTCGTCGGTCGTCTCGTGGTCGAGCTGGGCGGCCCACTGGAACGGCGTGTGCGGCTTGGGCACGAACCCGCCGATCGAGACCGTGCACCGGATGTCGTTGCGGCCGGTGACCTCGCGGCCCTTGGCGATCACCTTGGTCGCCAGGTCGGCGATCTCGAGGACGTCCTCGTCGGTCTCGGTGGGGAGGCCGCACATGAAGTAGAGCTTCACCTGTCGCCAGCCGTTGGAGTACGCCGTCGCCACGGTGCGGATCAGGTCGTCCTCGTCGACGGCCTTGTTGATCACCTTGCGCATCCGGGTGCTGCCGCCCTCGGGTGCGAACGTGAGCCCGGAGCGCCGGCCGTTGCGCGAGAACTCGTTGGCCAGCGTGACGTTGAAGGCGTCGACGCGGGTCGAGGGCAGGGACAGCGAGACGTTCGTCCCCTCGTAGCGGTCGGCGAGCCCGTGCGCGACCTCGGCGATCTCGGTGTGGTCAGCGCTCGACAGCGAGAGCAGGCCGACCTCCTCGAAGCCCGACTGGCGGATGCCGTTCTCGACCATCGCGCCGATCGTCTCGATCGAGCGCTCACGCACCGGGCGCGTGATCATCCCGGCCTGGCAGAAGCGGCAGCCGCGCGTGCAGCCGCGGAAGATCTCGACGCTGAACCGCTCGTGGACGGTCTCGGCCAGGGGCACCAACGGCTTGGCCGGGTAGGGCCACTGGTCGAGGTCCATCAGGGTGTGCTTGCGGACCCGGAACGGGATGCCCGGGCGGTTGGGCACGACCGCCTCGATGGTGGCGTCGGCGGCGTAGGCGACGTCGTAGAACTTCGGGACGTAGACGTTCTCCGAGACGGCGAGCCGGCGCAGCAGCTCGTCGCGGCCGCCGGGGCGCTCCTCGCCCTTCCACTCGCGGACGACCTCGGAGATGGCGAGCACGACCTCCTCGCCGTCGCCCAGCACGGCCGCGTCGACGAAGTCCGCGACCGGCTCCGGGTTGAACGCCGCGTGGCCGCCGGCGATCACGACCGGGTCGTCGTCGTCCCGGTCGACCGCGTGGAGCGGGATGCCGGCGAGGTCGAGGGCGTTGAGCAGGTTGGTGTAGCCGAGCTCGGTCGAGAAGCTGATCCCGAACAGGTCGAAGTCGCGCACCGGCCGGTGGCCGTCGACGGTGAACTGGGGGATCGAGTCCTCGCGCATCACCCGCTCCATGTCCGGCCACACGGCGTACGACCGCTCGGCGAGGATCCAGTCGCGCTCGTTGAGCACCTCGTAGAGGATCTGGACGCCCTGGTTGGGCAGCCCGACCTCGTAGGCGTCGGGATACATCAGGGCCCACCTGACGGTCGGGCCGTCGAGGCTGCAGTCCCAGTCCTTCACCGTCGAGTTCAGCTCGCCACCGACGTACTGGATCGGCTTGGAGACCGAGTCGAGGCGCCCTTCCAAGCGGGAGAACAGGGAGCGACCGGCCTGCTGGTCCGGCCGGTCCACTCGCTCGTCGAGCTCGTCTGGACGACGCACGGCCACAGCACACCTCTCGGTCTTTCGGGGGAAGTGGTCAGCGTACGGCGTGGGGCCGCGCCCGCAGGATTCCGGCAGGCCGGGCAGGCGTCACGGCCCGCCGGTGGGGTCGCGGAGCGGGGCCGACCGGGTCACCTACGATGTCCGGATGACCACTGGGAGCAGGACCTATCGGGACATCGATGGCTGGTTCAGCTGGACCGACCACGCGATGTTCCGGGGGATCCTGGAGGCGCAGCGGACCTCACCCGGCGGCGACCTGGTGGAGATCGGGGCCTTCAAGGGCAAGAGCGCGGTCGTGATCGGTGACTACCTGCGCCCCGACGAGCAGTTCGTCGTCGTCGACACGTTCGGCGACCCGGAGCTGCTGGGCATCGCCGACGAGACGTCCGAGCGCACGCAGGGTCGCAACTACTTCACCAGCCTCAGCCGTAGCCAGTTCGAGGAGAACTACCTCTCGATCCACGACGCGCTCCCGACCGTCGTCCAGGCCCTGAGCACCGACGTGGTCAACCACGTCACGTCCGGCGCCGCCCGGTTCATCCATGTCGACGGGTCGCACCAGTACGAGGACGTCGCCGACGACTGCCGATCGGTCAAGAAGCTCCTCCGCGAGGACGGCGTCGTGGTCTTCGACGACTGGCGCAAGCCGGCGTGCCCCGGCGTCGCGGCCGCCATCTGGGACTCCGCCCTCCACGACGGGTTGATCCCGGTGGCGCTGACCACCCAGAAGCTCTACGGCGTGCACGGCGACCCCGAGCCGCTCACGGCCGCGGTCCGCGCGCTGGTCGCCGCTCATCCGCAGGCGCTCCGCGTGAAGGAGGTCGACCTGTTCGGGCGGACGGTCCTCCTGGTGACCAGGAAGAAGAAGCCTCGCAAGCCGGCGGCGCAGGCGCAGGCCCCGCACGGTCGCTCCGTGCCGGCGCCGACGGCCGCCGGGACCCGGGAGCTGCGTCGTGCCCTGATCCACAACCCGGCCACCTCGGCGGTGGCGCGCTGGGTGCGCAGCCGCCGCACCTGACCTGCGTCCTAGGGTCTGCGGTGTGAGCCGGTGGACGACGTACCTCCCGCCCCTCGCGCTCGTCGTCCTCGCGATCGCCTGGGTGACCGACCCCGAAGGTCCCGTCGGCGTCGGTGTCGTCGCGGTGTTCCTGATCGCGGCGGTGCTCGCCTCGGTGCACCACGCCGAGGTCGTCGCCCACCGCGTGGGTGACCCGCTCGGGTCGCTGGTGCTGGCCGTCGCCGTGACCGTGATCGAGGTGGCGCTGATCGTCACGCTCATGGTCAGCAGCGAAAAGGACACCTCGACCCTGGCGCGGGACACCGTGTTCGCCGCCGTGATGCTCACGCTGAACGGGATCGTCGGGCTCTCCCTCCTGGTCGGAGCGCTCAAGCACCACCTCGCCGTCTTCAACCCCGAGGGCACCGGCTCCGCGCTGGCCACCGTCGTCACCCTGGCCGGGCTCACCCTGGTGCTGCCCACGTTCACCGTCAGCGACCCGGGGCCCGAGTTCACGCCCGGCCAGCTGGCGTTCGCCGCCGTCGCATCCCTGGCCGTCTACCTCGTCTTCGTCTTCACCCAGACGGTCCGCCACCGCGACTTCTTCCTGCCGCCCGACACCGGACGGCCCGGGCCCGCCGACGACGCCGAGCACGCGGATCCGACCAGCGCCCGGGAGGCCGTGACCAGCCTGGTCCTGCTGGCGGCCTCGCTGGTCGCGGTCGTCGGGCTGGCCAAGGTCGAGTCGCACCCGCTCGAGAACGCGGTGCTGGACGCCGGCCTGCCGCAAGCGTTCGTCGGTGTCGTGATCGCGACCCTGGTCCTCCTGCCGGAGGGCATCTCGGCCGTCCGCTCGGCGGCCCGGAACCGGATGCAGGTGTCGTTCAACCTGGCCTACGGGTCGGCGATCGCCTCGATCGGGCTCACCGTCCCGGCGATCGCGGTCGCCAAGATCTGGCTGGACGGCCCGTTGTCGCTCGGCCTGGAGTCGACCCAGCTCGTGCTGCTGGTCCTCAGCGCGCTGGTCGGGGTGCTGACCGTCGTCCCCGGACGGTCCAAGCCCCTGCAGGGCGCCCTCCACCTCGTGCTGCTCGCGACGTTCGTCGCGGTGTCGATCCAGCCCTGACCTCTCCGTCTCGCGGGGGATGCGCCGACGGCCGGGCGCGAGGACACTCGGACGATGGCCGAGATCAACCAGGGGCGGTGGACGGCGCAGATCGAGGGCGACTTCGTCGTCTTCCTGATCGGCGCACGGGTCCAGCCCCGGCACCCCCTCCGGTCGTTGCGCGACCTCAGCGGGGTCAAGCGCGGGATGCGCGGCATGCTGGAGTACCTCACCGAGCACCCCGAGAAGGGCCTGCTCGGGTTCCAGACGTCGGGGATCAGCACCCTGGTGATCCAGTACTGGCGCTCCTTCGAGCACCTCGAGGCCTTCGCGTCCGACGAGTCCGACCCGCACCTTGCCGCGTGGCGCCGGTACTGGAAGCGGGTGGGACGCAGCGACCGCACCGGCATCTGGCACGAGACGTTCCTGGTCCGCGCCGGCGAGTACGAGGCGATCTACGGCAACATGCCGCCGTTCGGCCTCGGCAAGGCCACCGAGCTGGTGCGGATCGGCGCGAGCTCGCAGGCCCGGACCCGGCTGCGCGCCACCGCGCGGTGAGGTGAGGCGGTCAGCCCCCGTCGACGACCTCGGCGAGCTCCTCGAGCGCGGCCCGGGCCTCGGCGAGGGAGGTCTCGGCGTAGCGGATCATCGCCTCGAGCCCCTCGGCACCGAACCGGTTGGTGACCCCGTCGACCGCCTCGGCGATCGCCGGATCGAGGTCCGGCGAGGACTCCTCCGGCTGGTCGTGGATGTCGGGGGCCGCGTCGATCGAGTCCGAGCTGCTCATGGCGACCATCCAAACACAGAGCCGGACACCGATCCCGTGAGCGACCCGCGCACCCGCAGGGCCTCGCCGCTCAGCCCTTGACGTAGGAGAGCTTCTCGCAGACCCGGCCGTCGCGGAACCGGAGGACGTCGGCGCCCCGGACGTGACCGGGCTCGCCGTCGTCACCGACCCAGTCGAACCGCCACCGCAGGACACCACGGTCCCCGCCGGCGTACGACTCCTCCTCGACGAACGTCGCTCCCTCGGTCTGCCCGAACAGCTCCACCCACACGGCGCGCACCGCGTCCGCACCCTCGTGTCGGAGGCCGTCGGGTGCCGGGCCGGTGGACTCGAAGACGCAGTCGTCGGTCATCAGCGCCATGATCGCCTCCACGTCGCCGCTCCCGAACGCCGCCGAGAAGCGGGCCAGCGCGGCGTGGGTCCGACCCCACTCGGCGTCCCGACCGAACGACGCCAGCAGCTCGCCCTGGGCACCGCCGTGCCCGACGCCACGCGGTCCGATGGCGCCGGCGCCGCGGTACAGCGCCTCGCGCTCGGCGAACCAGGCCGCGATCTCGGCCACGAGGTGCGGGTCGAGCCGGGTGTCACCGTCGGTCGCGACGGCGAGGTCCCAGGCATGGACCAGGTGGTCGGCCGCGAGCTGGAGGACGTACTCGCCCACCTGTTCCTCGCCGTACGACAGCTGGACGGTGCCGCCGCCGGGCAGTGCCTCCGCCACGACCGTGGTCGCCGCCATCGCGCCGTCGAGCGCTGCGCGCACGGGGTCGTCGCCGAGCAGGTCTCCGTCGAGACTGCTCCCGACGTCTGCGACGGTGCTGCCCTCCACGAGCGGCACCGTCCAGCGATCCTCGCCCACGACGTGGTTCACCAGGTCGCGCACGGTCCAGTCCCGACACGGAGTCGGCCCGTCCCACTGGTCGGGCCCGACGGCGTTCACCCGGTCGGCCCAGGCCTCGACGGTCCGGTGGTAGAGCGTGTTCAGGTCCATCAGCGTCTCCCGCCTCTCTGCGGCCCTGCCCGGCCCGAGACGCTGCAGGGCCGACGCCCATCGTCTCAGACTTGGTCGGTCACCGGGGCGGTCGGCGCGGCCTCGGAGCGGACGGCGGCGCTCGCCGACGTCGCCCGCAGCTCGACCTTCGGCATCAGGAGCAGGATGAGGAAGGCCAGCAGCCCGATCAGGCCGGCGCACAGGAAGACGATGTCCATCGACTCGGCGAAGCCGACCTTGAACGGGTGGGCCAGGGCCGGCGAGAGCTTCTGGATGAACGACGAGTCGTCGGTCACCTGCCCGAGCAGCTGGCTGTGCCCGTGGCTCTGCAGCGACTCGGCGAACTGGTGGTCGAGTGGTGTCACCGGCCGCTGGAGCGCCTGCTGGAACGCCGGCGTCGTCGACTCTTTCTGGATCGCCGTGCTGATGTGGCCGCCGACCTGTCCGAACAGGATCGACAGGAACAGCGCGACGCCGATGGTGCCGCCGATCTGCCGGAAGAACGTCGCGGACGCCGTCGCGACGCCGATGTCGCGGGGCGGGACGGCCGACTGCAGGATCAGCAGCAGGGGCTGCATGCAGTTGCCCAGCCCGTAGCCGAGCACCAGCATCAGCGCCATCACCAGCGGGCAGCGCGGTGTCCGCGGTGATCCGCGACAGCAGCAGCAGGGCGACGGCCGCGAGCGCGGAACCGAAGATCGGGAAGGCCGCGGATCCGGCCGGTGCGAGAGATCACCTGGCCGGAGATGATCGACGCGCTCATCATCCCGACGACCATCGGCAGCATCAGGAAGCCGGACTTCATCGGCGAGGCACCGTGGACGATCTGCATGTAGAGCGGCAGCACCAGGACACCGCCGAACAGCGCCATGCCGGTGATGATGTTGGCGCCGATGCCCACGGCGACGGGTCGGATCGCGAACATCCGCAGCGGGATCATCGCGTTGTCGCCCATCCGCCGCTCGATGGCGTAGAACGAGCCGAGCCCGACGGCCCCGAGCGACGTAGCAGACCATCGCCCGCCCGGAGTCCCAGCCCCAGATGCGGCCCTGCTCCGCGATGGTCAGCAGGGGCACCAGGGCGACCACCAGGGCGACGGCACCCCACCAGTCGATGCGGGCCTCGCGCCGGTGGTGGTGGACGTGGAGGGTGCGGTAGACGACGAACAGGGCCGCGATCCCGATCGGCACGTTGACCAGGAAGACCCAACGCCAGCCGGTGAGGCCGAGGATCACCGCGTGGGAGGCGAAGAAGCCGCCGATCACGGGGCCGAGGACGCTCGACGTACCGAAGGTCGCCATGAAGTAGCCGGTGTAGCGGGCGCGCTCACGCGGCGACACGATGTCGCCGATGATCGCCAGCACGAGGGTGAACAGGCCGCCCGCCCCGAGGCCCTGGACGGCGCGGAACGCCGCCAGCATGTACATCGAGGTGGCGAACGAGCACAGGGCCGAGCCGGCGATGAACACCGAGATGGCGAACATGAACAGCTTCTTGCGGCCGTAGATGTCGCCGAGCCGGCCGTAGATCGGCGTGGTGATCGTCGAGGTGATCAGGTACGCCGTGGTGACCCACGCCTGGGCCGAGAGCCCGTGCAGGTCGTCGGCGATGGTCCGGATCGAGGTCGAGACGATGGTCTGGTCGAGGGCACCGAGGAACATGCCCATCATCAGGCCGGCGATGATGGTGAGGATCTGGCGGTGCGTGTACTCACCCGACTCCGACGAGGCCGTCGCGGGTGACTGCTGAGCTGGCGTGGTCATCGCGGTCCATCCTATCGGTTGTCTGAGGCAACCGATGAATCAGGACGCACCACGGTCCGCGAACCCGGTTTGACCTCTCCGCATCCGGGGGAGCCTGATCACCAGCGCGGGCCGCACGGCACGCGGATGACTCGGATCACTCGGAGGACGGGCCATGAGCGAGCTTCAGGTGGAGATCCCCCGGCTGCGGGCGTTCGGCACCCACTTCCACACCTTCGGCGCCACCAACGTCGGCGCCACCGGGCAGGTCACCCGGGCCGAGGCCGGGCAGACGGCCGACATGGACGGTCTCCTCGACATCATCGCGCCGGCGATCCACGAGACGGCCGTCGTCTTCGGAAACCACTACGACGACTTGTCCACCGTCGTGGCGAGCACCGGGACGGCCTTGGTGAAGACCGCCGACGACTACTCGAAGGTCGACCTCGCTGTCGCCCAGGGGATGGACAAGAAGGCCGTCTCCGTGGGGGACCAGACCGACGCGCCTCTCGGCTCGGGGGGAGCCTGGGCCGAGCACCACATCTACTCCAGCTGCCACGGCATCGAGGCCGACCCGGCCAAGAAGATCCGCGAGGGCATGGACGCCGACGTCCGCGCCATCGACTGGGTCTTCCACAAGTTCACCGGTCACCACATCACCGAGCCGATCGACGCGATCGTGGGCAACTGGACGACGCTGACCTCGCGCGGCGAGTCGTGGGCCGACGTCTCGCGGATGCTCAAGGCCCACGGCGACGACGTGCTGACCAACACCGCCAACGTGGACGGGGTCTGGGACGGCGTCGCGGCGACCAGCTTCCACGAGTACGGCGTGCGCCTGGGCAACGGCCTGCACGCCGAGTCCGAGATCCCGCTGGCGATCCAGTACGCCCTGGGGCAGCTCGCCGAGAAGTGGAAGTCGCTCTACCAGCAGTGCGTCAACCTCCTCGAGAGCGTGATCCACGACGTCGAGATCGGCGCGGCCGCACTCGCCGCCGGCTGGTGGTGCGGGATCGGCGAGGCGGTCGCGGCCAAGAAGTGCGAAGAGGCGCTGGTCGCGTTCTACCGCGCCTACAAGATCGTGATGCTGGTCAAGCACGTGATCCAGGCGGCCAACCTCGCGGTCAAGGGCTTCCAGAAGCTCGCCGACCTCTACCACCTCGCGACCCACATCCCCGAGGCGATCGACGGAGAGGTCACCAAGCTCAAGGACCTGATCGGTGCCCTCGGCACGATCCCGGAGCACCTCGACAACCTGTCGCACCTCGGCGACACCCCGACCAGTCCCTACGGAGGACCGGGTGCCCCCGGCATCGCCTGACCCGCGGCTCGTCCCGGACGGGCGCGCCGCCCTGGACGCCGTCCTCGAGCCGCTCCGGGCCGAGACCGATCGCGTCGACCGCGAGCTGGCCGACAACCAGGCCTTCCTGGAGGAACGCCGGTCGCGCGGCGTCGACCCGGAGACCCGCGCCCTGCTCACGCGCGCGGCGGAGAGCCCGACGGCCCCCGACTCGTTGCGACGCGTCGCCCGGATGGTGGCGGCCGGTCAGGTCACGTGGGACGACGTGTTCTCCCACCGGGCCGGGCCCGAGGGTGCGGCGTTCCTCGACGACGCGTTCCGGACCGCGCGGCAGCACTTCGCCGACGCCGACCTCCCGGCCGCCGTGGTTCCGGACGAGGCGCTCGAGGTCGGCATCGATCCGGATGCGGTGTCCGACGACCTCGCGCGCACCCGCCTCGAGGCACGCGAGGCCCACGACGCGATCTTCCGCCGGGCGTTCGAGGAGCATCCGTGAACGGCCGCGACGTCCTGCGCGCGCGCGAGGAGATCCGCTCCCGCGTCGCGCCGTTCCTCGATGCCGGCGAGAGCCTCGACGTGGTGATCCCGGCCTCGTCACGGCCCGGGCGCGCGGTGCGTGCCGCGGTCGCCGGCGTCTGGCCGTTCTTCCACGAGCGCGACCGCTTCCTCCTCGTCGCCACCGATCGTCGGTGGCTGGTGCTGGAGTCGGCCGAGGAACGGCACGAGGGCGACCTCCGCCGGCGCGCCGAGCTGCCGCGCGCCATCGAGGTGGACACCTCCTGGGTCACCCGCTTCGACGGGTTCGACCAGCCCTACGCGATCGACCCGGTCTACCGGCTCTGGGCCGTCGCCGCCAACGACGCACTCGAGGCCCGCACGGTCGGGGAGCCGTGGGACCTCGAGTCCGCCGCCGACGGCATCACCGCCGGGGACGACGACCCCACCACGGAAGCCCTGGGCGGCCTGGTGATGAGGGCAGGCCGGTTCATCCCGCGGCGGGTCAGACCTCGTCCATGACCAGGGCACGGCGCTGCTCGCTCGCGTCGGTCCGGTCCGTGTCGGTGAGGGTCAGGTAGACCACGACCGCGAGGATCGTGCCGAGGAAGACCACGCTGGTGCCCAGCGTCCCGAGCCCGAGACCGCCGTCCGCGCGCGGGGAGGCGAGGTAGTCGCCGATGTTCGCGCCGAGCGGGCGGGTCAGGACGTAGGCCAGCCAGAAGGACAGGACCGGTCCGGCACCCAGCTTCCAGGCCACGAGGACGGCCAGGATCAGCCCGAGGGGCAGCAGCACCGACCGTCCGGGCGACCAGCCGGTGAGCTCGAGGGTCCAGTCGCCGGCGGCCGTGCCGAGGGCGAAGGTGACCAGCACCGTCAGCCAGTACCACGCCTCACGTGGGGTGGTGACGATCGTGTGGATCGACAGCGTGCGCTCGCGGGCGTACCAGAGGAAGAACACGGTCCCCAGGAGCACCGAGAACACCGTGGTGCTGATCCACAACGGGACGTGGTGGCCGTCGGTGAGGTTGTCGGTCAGCAGGGTGCCGACCACGCTGATCAGGACCACCGCCAGCCAGTAGACGCCGGGGATGTAGCGACGAGCGCGGAACTGCACGACCAGCACGAGGATCAGCGCCGCGGAGAACACCAGCGTGGTGTTGGTCAGTCCGAAGCCCAACGTCTCGTTGACGTAGTCGGCGAAGCTCTCGCCCACGGTCGTGCAGAGGATCTTGATGATCCAGAAGTAGACGGTGACCTCGGGCACCTTGTTCAGCATCTGGCGCCCGGCCCTCGTCATCTGGTCTGTGGTCGTCATGACCCCAGCATGTGGGCCCGGATCTGCCGATCACCTGACTCGTCGGTCGAGACCGCGGACACCGCGGCCTCCTCCTGCTGCGCGGTCCCTACTGTTCGGTCCATGGAACGACAGCCTCTCCTCGCCGGGGCCGGGATCGCCGTCGTCGGCTACACCAGCTCGTTCGCCGTCGTCCTCGCCGGGCTCCGCTCGGTGGGCGCGACGGACGTCCAGGCCACGTCGGGGCTCGTCGCGGTGTCGGCCGCCACCGGGGTCGGCACCCTGTGGCTCAGCCGTCGACACCGGCAGCCGTTCACGCTGGCCTGGTCGACGCCGGGAGCAGCCGTGCTGGCGAGCACCCACGCCGTCGGCGGCGGGTGGCCGGCCGCGGTCGGTGCGTTCGTCGTGACCGGGCTCCTGATCCTGCTCACCGGTGCGCTGCCCGTCCTGGCCGCCCTGATCAACCGCATCCCGGCCCCGATCGCCCAGGCGATGCTCGCCGGCGTGGTCCTGGAGCTCTGCCTGGCCCCGGTCACCGCCCTGCGCTCGCACCCCTGGCAGGTCGCGCCGATCCTCCTCACCTGGCTGGTCCTGGCGCGCCTGGCGCCGCGCTGGTCGGTGCCGGCGGCGTTCGTCGTCCTGCTCCTCGTGGTCGGTGTCGACGCCGCACGCCACGACGGCGTCGCCGGGCCCTGGGTGCCCCAGCTGACCTGGACCACGCCCCAGCTCAGCGTGGCCGCGGTCGTGAGCATCGCCCTCCCGCTGTACGTCGTGACCATGGCGGCGCAGAACGTCCCGGGCGTGGCGATCCTGAGGTCCTTCGGCTACACGGTGCCGTGGCGCGAGGCGATGTCGACGACCGGCATCGGCACGGTCGTCGGTGCACCGCTCGGCGGCCACGCGATCAACCTGGCGGCGATCAGTGCCGCCGTGCCGGCCTCCCCCGAGGCTCACCCGGATCCCGCCCGCCGGTGGCCGGCCGCAGCGGCGTTCGGCACGACGTTCCTCGTGCTGGCGGTCGCGACGACGCCGCTGGTGAGCTACCTCGCGGCTGCCCCGGTCGCGGTCGTGGGGACGGTGGCCGGTGTCGGCCTGCTCGGCACGCTCGGGGCGGCCCTGTCCGCGGCTGTCGCCGAGAGCCCGGACCGGACGGCGGCGGTCGTCACCTTCGTCGTGGCCGCCTCCGGGTTCACGCTGGGAGGGGTCGGTCCGGCGTTCTGGGCCCTGGTGGCGGGGCTGGTCGTGCACGCGGTCCTCCGGCGGCCCACCCGGGCGGTGGGATAGCCACCGTTCTCGAGGCCGGAAAAGTGGCTGAGGCACCGCCAGGACGGGTCAGCGGGTGACGAGGGGGTTCTGCCGGACCGGTCGGGCGAAGCGGGTGGGAAGCGACGCCGTCGCCCGGAGGTGGAGGTTGTGCAGGAGCCCGATCGCGAGCATCCCGGCGAACATCGAGGACCCGCCGTACGACACGAACGGAAGCGGAACGCCGGTGACCGGCATGATCCCCAGGCACATCCCGATGTTCTGGAACGCCTGGAAGCCGAACCAGCAGGCGATGCCGGCCGCGGCGACCCGCCCGAAGAGGTCGGTCGACATCGCCGAGATCACCAGCGCGCGCCAGATGACCAGGCCGAGCAGAGCGATCAGGACCCCGGCCCCGACCAGGCCGAGCTCCTCCCCCGCGACGGTGAAGATGAAGTCGGTGTGCTGCTCGGGGACGAACCCGGACCGCGTCTGCGACCCGTGGAAGAGTCCCTGCCCGAACCAGCCGCCGTTGCCGACGGCGATCCGCGCCTGCTCGGTGTTGTAGCCGGCACCGCGCGGGTCGAGGTCGGGGTTGGTGAAGGCCAGGAAGCGGTCGACCTGGTAGGGCTTCAGGAGGTGACCCGGCGAACGCCGCGACCGCCGCGGCCCCGCCACCCGCGGCCAGGAGGACCAGCCAGCGCCGGGGCGCGCCCGCGACGGCCAGCACCCCGAAGACGGTCGCCGACAGCACCAGCAGGGTGCCGAGGTCGGGCTGCAGCATGATCAGGGCCGCCGGCACACCGGCGACCAGGAGCATCCCGCCGACCTCGACGCCACCGACGCGAGTGCGCCGGCCCTCGTTGCGCTCGGCGACCAGCAGAGCCATCCCGATCACCACGGCGAGCTTGGCGAACTCCGACGGCTGGATCGACATCCCACCGGCGTCGATCCACGACCGCGAGCCGTTGACCGTCGTGCCCATCGTCAGCACCAGGACCAGCCCGCCGAGAGAAGCGACGTAGACCAGCGGCGCGACGATCCGCACCCACCGGTGGTCGGTGGCCATCACGACCACCATCAGCACCAGGCCGATGCAGACGTTGACCAGCTGCTTCTTCAGGTACGCCGTGGTGTCGCCGCCGGTGAGGTCGTCCCGGTGCGACGTGGCCGACCAGACCAGCAGGGTGCCGAGGACGAGCAGGCCGAGCACGGCCAGCATCAGGATCCGGTCGATGCCGGGGTTTCGCAGGCGTCCGGTCATGGCTGGGTCCGTCCGAGGGCTCGCGGCTTCGGCGGCAGGATCGACCCGTCGGGCTGGAACGACGGCAACGACGACGGCGCGACCACTCCCGGGATCAGCGCGTCCTTCGGGTCGACCGACGAGCCGTGCACGCCGTACAGCGACTCCCAGATCTTGCGGACCCCCGGCCCGGAGGTGCCCGAGCCGGTGCCGGCCTGGGTGACCATCATCAGGACGACGTAGTTGTCGTCGTACGACGCGACCCACGACGTCGACTGCTTGCCGTAGACCTCGGCCGACCCCGTCTTGGACCGGATGTGCACCTGGTCGAGCGGGAAGCCGTGCATCTTCCAGGCCATCGTCCCGATCGTGGCGGTGCCCAGCAGGGCGTTGGTGACGTAGGAGATCGCGTGCGCCGGGTCGGCCACGTGGCCCTGGACCTTCGGCGCGATCCGCTTCACGACCTTGCCGCCAGGGCCGACGATGGCCTTGGCGATCCGCGGCTCGTAGAGGGTGCCGCCGTTCGACAGGGCGGCGTAGGCCCGGGCCAGCTGGAGCGGCGTGACCAGGGTGTCGCCCTGGCCGATGGCGAAGTTCACGGCGTCACCGGCGCGGTAGTAGCTGCCCTCGAGGCAGAACTCGTGCGCGAACAGCGTGAGGAAGCCGCTGGTGCCGGGCGGTGGGTTGCGGTCGATCTTGCAGTAGTAGCCCTTCATCGACTTCCAGTACGCGAGCTTCCAGGCCCGGTCGGCGATCCGGCCCGACGACTCACCCGGCACGTCGATCCCGGTCGGCCGGCCGAAGCCGAACGCCTTGGCCTCGTTCACCAACGGGTCGCGCGCGTGCAGGTTGGTCGGGTCGCTGCCGAACTTCTCCCAGAAGTGGTAGCCGACGCGGTAGAAGAACGTGTCGCAGGAGTACTGCAGCGCCTTGGCGAAGTCGATCGTCCCCAGTGACTCGGACTCGTAGTTGTGGAAGAGCCGGTTGCCGACCTGGAAGCCCGAGGAGCAGTCGAGCCGGGTGTCCGGGCCGAAGCCGTGGTTGAAGGCGCCGACGGTCATGATCGGCTTCCACGTCGAGCCGGGGGCGAACTGGCCCTGGTAGGCCCGCGCGAGGAGCGGGTCGCCGGCCTGCGGCGAGTACAGCCGGGCCAGGGCCTTCGTGCTGATCCCGCCCACCCACTGGCCGGGGTCGTACGTCGGCTGGCTGGCCATCGCGACGACGCGGCCGGTTTTCGCCTCCAGCACGATCGCGGCGCCGGAGTCGGCGCGGTAGTTGCGATGGGTGACGGGGTCGTACGTCGCGCGCGCCGTCGTGATCGCGTCGTGCAGGGCCCGCTCGGCCGTGGCCTGCACGCGCGCGTCGATCGAGGTGACGAGGGTGTCGCCGGGCCGCCCGTCGACCTTCCCCTCGTCGCCGAGCACCCGGCCCATCGAGTCGACGGCGACCTTCTGGTAGCCCGGACGGCCGCGCAGGTAGCGGTCGTACTCCTGCTCGATCCCGGCCCGGCCCACGGTGCTGGCGCCGTTCACCGACGTGTCGCGGTCCTTCTTCGCCCGGGAGAGCTCTCCGGCCGTGATCGGGCTGAGGTAGCCGACGACGTCGGCGAGGTTCACGCCGTACGGCTGGGGGTAGGAGCGCACGCTCTGCTGTTGGGCGACGACGGCCGGGTAGTCCTCGGGCTGCTCGAGGATCCGCAGCGCGACCGCCTGCCGCACGTCGGTGGCGACGGGCACCGGCTGGTACGGCGAGCCGTTCCAGCACGTCCCGCGCTTGCTGCCGGCGTCACCACAGGTGACCAGCGCCTGCCGGACCTTCCGCTCCGGCGTGCGGACCGCCTGCGCGAGACGGTGGAGGGCGACCGTCCGCTCGCGGTGGGAGAGCTTCCCGAGCAGGGTGCGGTCGACGGAGACCACCCAGGCGGTGCGGTTGGCGACCAGGGGACGGCCCTGGTCGTCGACGATGAGCCCGCGCTGCGGCTGGACCACGACCTCGCGCAGCGACTGGGAGGCGGCGGCCTGCCGGTAGGAGTCGCCGGAGACGACCTGCAGGTAGTAGAGCCGGGCGAAGAGCGTCGCGAAGAGCGAGAAGACGAGGACCCGGACGACGATCAGGCGCAGCCGCGAGCGCTCGCTGCCCTGCTGCTCGGGGTGGGAGGTGCGCGTGGAGGTCGGCCTCATCGGGCGCCCGCGGGCTCCAGCCGGGTGAGCAGGCGCATCACGCCCGGCAGCACCAGCGGGGTCAGCAGCACGTCCCACAGCAGCGCGACGACGATCACCCGCACCAGGTCGCCCGCACTCGCGACGGCGTCACCGAGGACCAGTCCCGTCAGCGCGTAGACCGAGGTACCGATGAACGACGAGGCCGCGACCGTCGCCACGACGGTGGTCGCCTGGCTGCGGGTGTCCTGGCGCATCAGCCCCGCGACGTATCCCACGACGACGAGGGCGAGCGCCCAGCGCCCGGCCACGTGGTCGGCCGGTGGGGCGAGGTCGAGCATCAGGCCGGCGAAGAAGCCGAGCGTGGCCGCGAACGCCGGCCCGCGCACCAGCGCCGCCGCCACCACGATCAGCAGGCAGAAGTTGGGGACGATCCCGTCCCACGCGACGTGCGGGAACACCGCGACCTGGAGGACGAGCGCGACGACGACCAGCGCACCCGCGACCACCACCCGGAAGGACCTCATCGCAGCGTCCCGTCCGCCTCGATCACGCCACGGTCGCTGCGGGTGCCCGACGGCACGACGATCCCGACCAGGTCGAGGGCACCGAAGTCGACGTACGGCTGGATCACCGCGCGCTGCGTCGACTCACGCAGGCTCGCGTAGACGGCGGTGACCCGGCCGATGGGGACGCCGGAGACGTACGGCGCGCCGTCCTTGCTCCCCCACGTCACGATGCTGTCGCCCTTGGTCGGGGCCGCGGACTCGTCGACCAGCTGCAGGTCGAGCGCGCCGTGGTCGCCGAGGCCGCCGCGACCCTTGAGGAAACCGACCTGCATCGAGGCGCCGACCCGTCCGCCGACGACCGACCCGGTGTCGACGATCAGGAGCACGGTCGCCGTCGTCCGGGTGACGCGGAGCACGCGGCCGACGAGGCCGTCGTCGTTGAGCACGGTCTGGTCCGGCTGGACCCCCGCGGCGGATCCGGCGTCGATGGTGACGGTGCGCGAGAAGGACTGGGCCGGGCCGTAGGCGACGACGTGCGCGGGGACGAGGGCCTGGCCGAGGGTGTCGGCGGCGGAGGTGAGGCCCTGGTACTCGGCGAGCTGGTTGCGCTGGTACTGCTCGGTGGCCTGCCGGGCCTTCAGCCGGGAGTTCTCCGACTGGAGCGCCGCGATGTCGTCCTGCATGTCGCGGCGCGAGGTGAACCAGCCGCCGATCGCTGTGACCGGCCGGACCACGGACGAGGTGCCGGACTCGACCGGTCCGAACACCGTGCCCATCGCGCTCCGGGCCGGCTCGAGCGGGGAGCCGGACCCAGGATGGTGGTCCAGCGTCATCAGGGTCAGGCAGGCGAGGACCAGGGCGAACATCCGCGACCGGAGCCTGGCGCGGTCGGCTCGCTCGTCGAAGGCGTCGCGCCCGGGGCGCAGCGGCCGGTACCCCCGCAGCAGGCGGGGCACGTGGCGCGGTCGGTGAAGGAGCATCAGTACCGCCGGCGCTCCGAGACCAGCACCTGCTGCAGACCCTCGAACTCCTCGACGCACTTGCCGGCGCCCATGGCGACGCTGGAGAGCGGGTCCTCGGCGACGTGGACGGGCATCCCGGTCTCGTGGCGCAGCCGTTCGTCGAGCCCGCGGAGCAGGGCACCACCACCGGTGAGGACGATGCCGCGGTCCATGATGTCGCCGGCGAGCTCGGGCGGCGTCTGGTCGAGCGTCGTCCGGACGGCGTCGATGATCGCGTGCACCGGCTCCTCGAGCGCCTTGCGGACGTCGGCGCTCGAGACGACGACCGACCGTGGCAGGCCGCTGATCATGTCGCGGCCGCGGATCTCCGCCTCGGGCTCGTCGTGGGTCGGGAACGCCGAGCCCAGCGTCATCTTCACCTCTTCGGCGGTGCGCTCGCCGAGCATGAGGCTGTACTCCTTCTTCATCCACGCCACGATCGCGGCGTCCAGGTCGTCACCTGCGGTGCGGATGGAGAGGCTGGTGACGACGCCACCGAGCGAGATCACGGCCACCTCGGTGGTACCGCCGCCGACGTCGACGACCATGTTGCCCGCGGCCTGGTGCACGGGCAGCCCGGCGCCGATCGCGGCGGCCATCGGCTCCTCGATGATGTAGACCTTGCGCGCTCCGGCCTGGTAGCCGGCCTCCTTGACGGCCCGCTGCTCGACGGCCGTGATGCCGCTCGGGACGCAGATCACCATGCGGGGCTTGGCGAGGTAGCGGCGGCGGTGGACCTGCTGGATGAAGAAGCGCAGCATCTGCTCGGTGGCCTCGAAGTCGGCGATGACGCCGTCCTTCATCGGCCGGAGCGCGGTGATGTTGTCCGGCGTACGCCCGATCATCCGCTTGGCCTCGTGGCCGACGGCGAGCACCTCACCGGTGGTGTCGTTGAGGGCGACGACGCTGGGCTCGTCGAGGAGGATCCCGCGTCCGCGGACGTAGACGAGCGTGTTGGCGGTGCCGAGGTCGACAGCCATGTCGCGGCCGATGATGCTGTTCGCCATGCGCAGTGCCTCGCAGGTTCACGTGGGAGCCGGGGAAGGGGTGGGGGCACACGCCTGCGTCCCCGTGAGCCGACGTGCCTCGATCCGCCGTGAGATGACGACCCGCTAGCAGGTTAAGAGCGGGTCAGGGATCTCCCGGGTCGCCACGCCGGTGACCTGCGGTTTTGTCTCTACCCCCGGCTCCCGACGACGAGTAGCGTCGCTGCATGAGCACCGACGCCGTCCAGGACATCCTGGGCAACCTCGACCTGTCCAAGCTGGCCCAGCAGGTCGGGGCCGACCCGAACGAGGTGCAGGACGCAGCGTCGAAGGTGCTCCCGGCCCTGCTCGGCGGCCTGCACGCCAACGCGCAGGACCCTGGCGGCGAGGCCTCGCTGGCCCAGGCCCTCGCCCAGCACGACAACGACCTCGCGACCGGCACCATCGACCCCACGGAGGTCGACCCGGTCGACGGCGAGAAGGTGGCCGCCCACATCTTCGGTTCCCAGCAGGAGCAGGTGGTCCAGCAGCTCGGCGCGACCGGTGTCTCGGGCGGTCTCGTGCAGAAGCTGATGCCGCTGCTGGCTCCGATCGTGATGTCCTACCTCGCCAAGCAGGTCACCGGGTCCAAGGGCGGTGCGGTCGGCGGAGCCATCGGTGGCGGCGTGCTCGGCGGCGTGCTCTCCCAGGTGCTGCAGGGCGCGGGCAGCGCCGGCGGGTCGTCGTCGTCCAACCCGATGGGCGGGATCCTCGGCGACGTGCTCGGTGGGCTGCTGGGTCAGGGCACCAAGAAGTAGGTCAGACGTCTCGTCCGGCCGCCGCCATCAGACGCTGGGTGTCGGTGGCGTCGTCGGGCGGCCGGGTCGGCGGCTTGACGAGCCCGAGCTCCACCGTGTGCTCGGTGCAGGTGAGCGCCACGACGCCTGTCAGTCCCGGGATCCAGTCGTCGGGGAACTCGATCGCGCGTCCGAGGCTCGCGGAGATGTCCCAGGCGTGGGCGACCGCATCGATGAGGGCGAAGTTGACCACCACCGCGCCGGGCAGGTCTCCGAACGGCGTGTGGTGGTCCGCCGCGAGCACTGCGTCCGTGTGCCACAGCTGCACCACCTGGGCAGCCACCTCGGCGGCGATCGGGGCCAGGTCGCCGGGATAGGGCACGGCAGCCATCGCCTCGTCCTGGGGCATGAGGTCCTGACCGGTGACGCACCCGGCCCAGAAGAGCTGGTTCTTGAGGACGTGGCTGGCGAGCCGGCGGACCGTCCACGGCGGGCAGTTGGTGTCCTCGTCCATGTCGCCGACGTCGAGCCCGGCGATGACCCCCTCCAGCTCGTGGACCGCGCGGGTCAGCAGGGTCAGCTCGTCCATGTCGCCCCCCTGCTCCCGGCCGGCCTCAGACTACTCACGTCGGGTACTCGGTGGGTGGCGTCCCGGTGCGACACTGACCGCCATGAGCCGGGAGGGACGCCGCGGCACCCTGCCGAGCTCCGCCACGGAACTGATCGGCCGCGACCACGCGCTGCCGGAGATCGCGGCACTCCTGCGTACCCATCAGATGGTGACCCTGAGCGGCGTCGGCGGGGTCGGCAAGACCCGGCTGGCGCTGGCCGCGGGTGCCGACCGGGCGGAGGTGTTCCCGGACGGTGTGTGGCTGGTCGAGCTGGCGCCGGTCGGCGAGCCCGACGCCGTGGCGGACGCGATCGCCGACGCCCTGGGAGTCACTCCGCAGGGCCACACCCCGGTCATCGACACCGTCGCGGACGCGGTCGCCGGGCGTCGACTCCTCCTGGTGATCGACAACTGCGAGCATCTGCTGGCCGCGACCGTCGAGGCGATCGGGCGCGTCCTCACCCGCTCCGATACACCGCGGGTCCTGGCCACGTCACGGGAGGCGCTTCAGATAGATGGTGAAGCGGTGGTGTCCGATCCCCCCGCTGGCCTTGGACGGCGGCGTGACGTCCGACGCGGTGACGTTGTTCGTCGAGCGCGCCGGCACGGTCCGGCCCGGGTTCGGCATCTACGACGAGCAGACGGCGGCCGCGGTCGTCGAGATCTGCGAGACGCTCGACGGTCTTCCCCTCGGCATCGAGCTGGCCGCGGCGCGGATGGCGGCGATGAGCGCCGCCGAGGTGCGGGACCGTCTCGGGGACCGGTTCCGGCTGCTGACGGGCCCGGAGTACGGGCCGGATCGCCAGCTCACCCTGCACCACGCCGTCGCGTGGTCGTTCGACCTCCTGGACGACCGGGAGCGCGAGGTGCTCCGCACGGCATCGGTGTTCGCCGGCGGCTTCGACCTCTCGGCTCTCTGCGCGGTGGCAGGGACGACGGACGACGTCGAGACCTTGCGACTCCTGGACTCCTTGGTGCGCAAGTCGCTGGTCGTGGCACACCACGGCTCCGACGGCACGCGGTACAGCCTGTTCGAGACCATCCGGACCTTCGCCGAGGCAGCCTTCCCACGGGCGAGGGACCGGGATGTCGTGCGAGATCGGCACGCGGCCCACTTCGCGAGCGACGCGGCCGTGCGCTGGGAGCGATGGAACGGTCTCCGGTGGCGGCACGAGGTCGACTGGGTCAAGGTGGAGCTGGCCAACCTCCGGTCCGCCTTCCGGTGGAGCGTCGGTCGTGGACAGGTCGAGGTGGCGACCGATGTCGCCGCGCATGCGGCCCTGATGGGATTCTCTATCGAGCTGTTCGAGACGATCGGGTGGGCGGAGTCGCTGCTCGAGCAGGCGACCCGTGCCGACGTACGCCGCCTCCCCCGGCTCTACGCCGCTGCAGGGTATGCCTGCTTCGTCGGTCGCGCCGACGCCGCGACCGCGCACGCGCACCGCGCCACCGAGCTCGAGGCGCGACCCGGGTACGAGTCCTGCGAGCCCGGCTACGCGAGGTTCATCGAGGCCCTCGGACAGGTCTACTGCGGCCACCTGGATCGCTACGTCGAGCTCACCGGCGAGGTGGCGGCCCTTCCCGGCAGCAGCCGGGCTTACGCGATCGCCGCGTACATCGACGGGCTGCAGTCGTCGGGCCGGCTCGAGGAGGCGCTGGAGCTCACCGAGGCGGCGGTGGAGGCTGCAGGCGAGCTGGGCAACCCCTACTGGGTGACCTACACGTGGTGGATCGTCGGGTTGGCCTGGTCGAAGGCGGATCCGCAGCGAGCCCTGGAGGCGTGGGACGCGGGGGTCGCCCACGTCGGCGAGCACGACGTCCGGTTCTTCGAGGGTTTCCTGGCCCGGGATGCCGCACTGCTCCACACGTCCGATGGCCAGCTGGAGACCGCGCTGACGCTGTTCGACGCCTCCATCCAGACCTTCCTCCGGGCCGGCGCCGTCTCCCAGCTGATCATCACGTTGGCCAGCCTGCCCGCGCTGTTCGAGCGGCTCGGCCGTCCTTCGGTCGCGGGCACCCTCCTCGGCGCCCTGGCCCGCGAGCCGGCGAGCTTCCACCACGTGCCGACCCTCACCGATCTCGGCGGACGGCTCCGCGACGCCCTGGGCGAGGAGTCGACCGACCGCCTGGCCGCCACCGGCGCGGTGATGGACCTGCCCGAGGCGGCGGCGTACGCCGTGCACCAGATCGACGTGGCCCGGCGCGCCCTCACCGCCGCCCAGCAGCGTCGGGGGCCCGCCGGTCTCACCGCTCGGGAGGCCCAGGTGCTCGGACTCATCGCCGAGGGCGCGACGACGCGGGAGATCTCCCAGCGACTGTTCATCTCGGCCAAGACCGCCGACAACCACATCCAGCACATCTACATCAAGCTCGGCGTGACCAACCGCGCCGCCGCCACCCGGTGGGCGCTCGAACGCCCGGAATGAGGAGATCTCCCCATGTGCACGGCCCTGCCGGAGGCACAGGATTCCCCCGATCCGGCCACCAGGGCGGGACGACCCGGGACTCCCGACGGACCCCGGCGAGCGGAGGAGAGAAAGATGATCCTGGCCACGACGAAGATCAAGGACGTCGAGCAGTTCCTGAAGGTGTACGGCGCGGCCGGCGCCGACAAGCGCGGGTCGCACGGGTCCAAGGGCTCCAGCGTCTACCGCGACCCGATCGAGGAGGATCGCGTCTGGGCGGTCTTCGACTGGGACGAGCAGGGCTGGGCGGCGTTCGCCACCGACCCCGAGACCCCGGGGATCATGCAGGAGGCCGGTCACCTGGGCCGACCGTCACTGGGTGAGTTCCTCGGGACCTTCCGGGCGTAGCCGGTTCCCATCGGATCTCTGGCTGCGCGGTGCGCGGTCAGAGATCCGGGTACCAGATCTGCATCTCGCGGTCGGCCGACTCGGGTGAGTCCGAGCCGTGGACGAGGTTCTGCTGGACCTTCAGCCCCCAGTCGCGGCCGAGGTCGCCGCGGATGGTGCCCGGAGCGGCGACGGTCGGGTCGGTGGCGCCCGCCAGGGAGCGGAAGCCCTCGATCACGCGCTCGCCCTCGACCACGAGCGCGGCGACGGGACCGGAGAGCATGAACTCGACGAGCGGCTCGTAGAACGGCTTGCCCTCGTGCTCGGCGTAGTGCGCGGCGAGCAGCTCGCGGGTCGCGGTGCGCAGCTCCAGCCGGACCAGGGTGTAGCCCTTGGCCTCGACCCGCCGGATCACCTCACCGGTGAGGCCGCGGCGTACGCCGTCGGGCTTGACCAGGACCAGGGTGCGCTCCATGGGCGGCACCCTATCCAGCGGCCGGCGGCACTCCCCAGTCGGCCAGGCGTCGGCGCACCTCGGCGGGCACGGTGTCGGGCACCTCGCCGATCTCGTCCGGCTCGACCGTGCCGGCTCGGACCGTCAGGGGCACGACACCCGCCCACGTGCCGGTGGCGACGTCCTCGGGCTCGTCCTTCGGTCCGCCGACGCGCGCCTTCACCGAGGCATCACCCAGCGGAACGGCGATCACGGCGGTCGCGGCGAGCTCCTTGCGGGTGTTGGCGCGCAACGTGGCCGAACGGCCGGGCACGATGTGGTCGACGACCAGGCCCAGGGCGCGGTCACGCTCGGCGCGGTCGTCGACCCGGCGAGCCGCACCGTAGACGACCGCGGAGCGGTAGTTCATCGAGTGGCTGAACGCCACCCGGGCCAGGACGATCGCGTCGACCAGGGTGAACGTCGCGCACACGGTCTGCCCCGGCGCCTGCAGCAGCCACGGTGCCGCGACCGAGCCGTGCAGGTAGAGGGTGCCGCCCTCGTCCGGACCGTCCGGGTCGGCGGCGTGGATCGACGGCAGCACGACCGGCTCACCGTCGCGGACGATCCCGACGTGGCAGACCAGGGCCTCGTCGATGATCGCGAACAGCTCGGCGCGGTCGTCGCCGCCGCGCTCGCGGTGGCGGGTCAGGCGCGTGCGCGTGCTCGACGAGAGGGTCGGCGTCTGGCTCATGGTCCTATGCTGCGTCACAAGTGGCCTGTCAGCACGGGCCACTTCAGTCTCGATCCGACAGGACACTCGTGACGCGCAGCTCCCCGGTCCCGGTCGTCCTCGACCGCGGCTCCGGCGTACCGCTGGCGCGTCAGCTCGCATCGGGCGTCCGCGACCAGGTGGTCGCCGGCAGCCTCCCGGTCGGCGGACGGCTGCCGAGCACCCGCGCGCTCGCGGCCGATCTCGGTGTCTCCCGCAGCGTCACCGAGCAGGCCTACGACCAGCTGACCGCCGAGGGGTGGCTCGAGAGCCGGCAGGGCTCCGGGACGTACGTCGCCGCCGGCGCCGCCCCCCGCCGGCGACACCGCGCGTCGCCGCCGCGGCCGAGCGACTCCGGGCTGCTCCGCCTCGACACCGGGACGCCGTGGATCGACCCGCGTCACCGGGCCGCCTGGCGGCGGGCCTGGCGGGACGTGTCGGTCGCCACCCCTCCCCCGGCGTACGACGACCCGGCCGGTCTGCCGGAGCTCCGGGTCGAGCTGGCGGCCCACCTCGCGCGCACCCGCGGACTCTCCTGCGAGCCCGACGAGATCCTGGTGACGACCGGGACGATCGGCGGCCTCCTCCAGGTGCTGCCCGCCCTCCCGAGGGGCGCGGTCGCGCACGAGGACCCGGGCTACCGCGCCGCCGCCGAGGCGATGCGCGCGAGCGGCCGTGAGATCCACGACCTGCCGGCTGCCCAGCCCGTCGCCGACCTCGCGGGGTGCGCGGCCGCCTACGTCACGCCGGCGCACCAGCACCCGTTGGGTCCCGTGATGTCCGGCGCGGACCGGCTCGCCCTGCTCGCCGCCGCACGTCGCGCCGGTGCCGTGGTGATCGAGGACGACTACGACTCGGAGTTCCGCTACGACGTGGCGCCGGTGCCCGCGCTGGCGGCGCTCGACCGCGACACGGTGGCCTACCTGGGCACGACCAGCAAGACGGTCGCCCCGAGCATGCGGCTCGGCTGGCTGGTCGCCCCGCCCGCCCTGCACCGGACGATCCTGCAGGGCCGCGAGGTCACCCACGACACGGGTGCCTGGCCGGTGCAACGGGCGTTCCTCTCCCTGCTGCGGGACGGCTACGTCGACCAGGTCGTCCGCTCCGCCCGGCGCACCTACGCCGCCCGGGCCGAACGGGTCGTCGCCGCGCTGGAGGGGCGGGCCGAGCCGATCGGCCCCGTGGCCGGCATGTACGCCACGGTCCCGATGCCCCAGGCCGCTGCCCTCCGGGTCGCCGCGTCGGCGCGTGACGCCGGGTTCGAGGTGCCGCTGCTGCGCGACTACTGCCGCACGGCCGACCTGACCGGGATCATCGTCGGCTTCGGCGGGTGCACCGACGACGAGCTCGATCGGGCCCTCGCCGCGATCGTGCGGGGCCTGGGGTCGGGCTAGGCGCCGGCCTGCTCGGCGTCGTAGGCGGCGTAGGCCTCGGCACGCTCGCGCTCGATCTTGCGGCCCAGGAAGTACGCCGTGCCCCACAGCAGGGCGAAGATCGCGCCGAGCACGAACATCATCGTCACCACGAAGCCCAACGCGATCGCGGCCACCTGGATCGCCCACCCCGCGACGTACGCGGCCTCCGAGCGCAGCATCCCCGCCAGCAGCAGGCAGGCCACGCACAGGCCGAGGCCGACCACGCAGGCCGTGCGCCACGGGACGTCGGCGAGGTTGATCATCACCGGCGTGGTCAGGCCGAGGACGACCGCCTCGAGGGAGAGGATCGCCGCGCACATGCCGCGCTTGGGCGACCGTTCACCCGAGCGGGCCGAGGTGGCCGGCTGCTCAGTCACCGTCGTCCTGCTCGTCCTGCTCGTCCTGCTCGTCCTGCTCGTCCTGCTCGTCCTGCCGCTCGGCGGCGCGCTGCTCGCCGGCCTCCCGCTCGGCCGGGCGCTCGCGCCGGCGCAGCATCGCCCGCGCCTCGCCGACGGTCACCACCGAGCCGGTCACCAGGACCGCCCCGGTCCCGATCGAGCTGCCGACTGCCTCGCCCGCCTCGGCGAGCGTGGTCGCCTCGTCGATCGCGTCGCTGAGCCGCGGGGTGACCGACACCCGGTCCTCGCCGAAGACCTCACGGGCGATCGCCGCCAGCTCGATCGCCGGGAGGGCCCGGGCCGTGGAGTTCTGGGTGCACACGACGTGGGCCAGCTGCGGCTCGAAGGCGCCCAACACCCCTTCGACCTCCTTGTCGGCCATCACACCGATCACGCCGATCAGCGGGGAGAAGGCGAACGAGTCCTCGAGCGCGGCCGCGGTGCTCTCCGCGCCGTGCGGGTTGTGCGCGGCGTCCAGGAGGATCATCGGACTGCGGCGGATGATCTCGAGGCGACCCGGCGAGGTCGCCCGCGAGAAGGCGTCGCGGACGATCTCCGGGTCGAGCGGCCGGTCGCCGAGGAACGCCTCGACCGCGGCCAGCGCCGTGACGGCGTTCTGCGCCTGGTGGGCGCCGTACAAGGGCAGGAACACCTCGTCGTACTCAGCACGGAGGCCCCGCAGCGAGAGCATCTGGCCACCGACCGCGGGCACCCGTGAGGTGACCGCGAACTCCAGGCCCTCGCGCACCGGCGTCGCCTCGACCTCGGCGCACCGCCGCAGGAGCACCTCGGCCGGCCCCGGGAGCTGCTCGGCGAGGACCGCCGTGGCGCCGGGCTTGATGATCCCGGCCTTCTCCACCGCGATCACCTCCGGAGTGTCGCCGAGCAGGCGCGCGTGGTCGACCGCGATCGGCGTCACCACCGCGACGGCCCCGTCGGCGACGTTGGTCGCGTCCCACGCACCCCCGAGCCCGACCTCGACGATGGCGACGTCGACGGGCGCGTCGGCGAAGGCGGCATAGGCCATCGCGACGATGGTCTCGAAGAAGCTGAGCGGGTGCGGCTGGGCGTTGTCGACCAGGTGTGTGTACGGCGCGATCTCGTTGAAGGCGCGGACGAACTCCTCGTCGGTCAGGGGCTCGCCGTCGATGCAGATGCGCTCGTTGATCCGCTCGAGGTGGGGGCTGGTGAAGCGCCCGGTGCGCAGGTCCAGGGCCCGCAGGAGCGTGTCGATCATCCGGCTGGTCGAGGTCTTGCCGTTGGTGCCGGTCAGGTGGATCACCGGATAGGCGTGCTGGGGGTCGCCCAGCAGCGCGGTGAACGCCTGGATCCGGTCCAGCGACGGCTCGAGCCGGTTCTCCGGCCAACGGGACTGAAGGGCGTCGTCGACCTCGGCGATGGTCGTCGCGAGGCGCGCCTGGGGTTGCTCGGTCATCTCGGAAGGGAGTCTAGGGAGGCCTCACTCGACGCGCAGGTTCGCCATGTCGACCAGGGGTCGGTAGCCGATCGCCTCGTAGATCTTGTTGGAGGTCGGGTTGGCCTGGTCGGTGAACAGGCAGGGCCGCTCGCCGCTCTCGCGGAGCAGGCGGGAGACGGCGTGGACGCAGGCGCTGGCGTAGCCGCGGCCCCGCTGCTCCTGGGGCGTGAAGACCGGCCCGATCCGGGAGACGCCGAACGCCGGTGTGCTCGCCGCCGTGACGTTGACCGGCACGTCGTCGCCGTCGACCCAGACGAAGACCCGGCCACCCTCGATCCTCCGAGCCAGCTCCTCGTCGGACGGCGACTCGTGCGGCGACTCCCCCGGCTCACGGCCGGCCTGCTCGTCGGCGTCGGCCATGAACGCGGCGTACCACGACGCGACCAGGCCCTGTTCCGCCGAGGTGGCGGGGCGCATCCCTCCGGCAGCCGGGCGGGGTGTCACGAGGTCGCCCAGCTCGAACAGGCGCGTGTGCTGCCCGACGCGCGCCTTCCTCCCGGTGGCTGCGGCCATGTCCTCGCAGAAAACCTGGACCGCGGGGAGCGCGCCGTTGGCACCCAGGACCGGCTCGTCGCGGGCCAGCAGCGTCGCCGACAGGAGGTGGACCGCCTCGTCCGGCATCGGCATCAGGTACGCCGGGTACTCACCGAAGGTCGCGGTCCGCATCGCCGTGCCCACGACCTCGTCGCCCTCGAGCACGACCGCGAACCAGCAGGGCACGCCGTCGGGCCAGGCGATCCCGGCGTCTCGTTGCGCCCGGATCCGCTCGGCGACCCCGGCCACCACGGTGCTCAGGACCGGCTGCCCGGCGAGCGCGTCGCCGGCCACGTCGAGGAACGACACCGGGTCGTCGAAGAAGCGCAGCTCCATGCGAGGACGCTAGGTGCCGGACCGGGTGAGCGACCACCGGTTTGCCGGCGCCGGGCTCACGCCCCGGGCACGCGATGGACAGACGGCCCGTTCTCCCGGCACGATCAGGGCCGGACTCGGACGAAAAGGGTGGCACTGAGGGATGCGCCGACCTGTAGCACTGCTGATCGCGACCACGCTCACGGGAGCCCTCGCGACGATCGGCCTCGCGCCCGCCCAGGCGGTGCGCACGACCGGCTGGGCCGACTGGGACCCGCTGGCGGGATCGGCCAACCACTACACGACCACGATGCGGTTGCCGGCCCAAGGCTTCCCGGCCGCGTCGGTCGCCTCGGACTCCCGCTCCGGTTCCGTGGGCGTGCAGACCGGTTCGTCGATGTGGTTCGGCCCCACGACCCCTGTCGGGGTGAAGTACGGGTCCAGCCAGAACCGTCCCTACCTCAACCTCCGCCCCGTGGCCGACACCGCGACGACGCCGTCGACCACGACGTACACCTTCGACCACCCGACCCCACCGACCGGGTGGGCGTTCGTCCTGGGCGACATCGACGCCGACCAGGTGACGGTCAGCGCCAAGGACGCCGACGGCCAGGACCTCAGCGCCGCCCAGCTCGGGTTCGTCCAGGCCTTCAACCTGTGTGACTCCAGCCCTCGGCCGGGTGCCTGCTCGACGAGCATCGGTGACGTCCCGACGTGGAGCCCCGGCAGCCGCACGCTCACCGGCAACGCCGGCGCCACGGACACCGTCGGCGCGACCGGGTGGTTCGAGCCGACCGTCTCGCTGTCGAGCCTCACCCTGGTCTTCACCCGCCGCGCGGGCTTCCCCGTCTACCAGACCTGGTTCGCCAGCGTCGCCAGGACCATCCGCGGCACCGTGGCCGACGTCTCCACCGGCGCCGGTTCCTGCCCGGTCCAGGGCGTCACCGTGCGACTGGTCAGCCCGTACGGCGAGACCCTCGCGACCACGACGCCGGATGCCACCGGGGCCTACTCCTTCGGTGAGTACGCCACCCAGCCCGGCTACGACGTGAGCATCGAGCCACCGGCCGGCTGCGTGGGCGTCGGCCAGACCGCCCGGCAGGTCAGCACGGCCGCGGACGACGCCGTCGCCGACTTCCAGGTCCGTCAGGTCATCCCCCAGGCGGTCTCGGGCCGGGTCACGGCGAACGGCAGCGACCCGCTCGCCGGCGTCACGGTCACCCTGCACCTGCCCGGTGGCGGCACGAAGACCACCACGACGGAGGCCGACGGGAGCTACCTGTTCGACGACAACGCCGTCGGCGAGGGCTACGTCGTCAGCATCGACGTGCCCGACGGGTACCACGGCGACGACCAGCGCGCCCCGTTCGACATCGACGACCAGGCGATCACCGGCCAGGACTTCGACCTCACCGCGAACCCCGACCTCTCGGGAACGGTGACCGGAGGCGGCGACGGGATCGGCGGCGTACCGGTGACGCTGACGCCGGACGGCGCCGGCCAGCCGATCTCCACGGTCACGGCCGGAGACGGTTCCTACCGGTTCGACCGGGTGCCGGCGGGCACCTACGACATCTCGATCGACACCCCCGACGGCTACACGCCGGCACCGCCGCTGACCGACGTGGTCGTGGCCGCGGTCGACGTCGACCACCAGGACTTCGCGCTCTCGCGGCCGGGTTCCCTCGCGGGCACCGTGCACCTCGACACGCTGACGGGCGAGGGGCACGCGGGCGTCCGGATCCAGGTGACCGGACCCGGCGGCGACCACACACTGACCACTGACGCCGACGGCGGCTACTTCCTCGGCGACCTGACGCCCGGTACCTACGAGATCCACGTCGTCGTGCCCGACGGCTTCACCGCGGTCGGCCCACTCGTGCACACCGTCACGATCACCGATGCCGGCGAGATCCGCTCGGACCAGGACTTCGTGATCACGGCCGCGACCCAGAGCCCGACGCCCCAGCCCGACCACCAGCCCGACCAGCAGCCCGACCGCGAGTCCCACGGGCGGGCCCTCTCGACCCCGAACCCGACCGCGTCGACCACGCCCGGCCCGGGTCCGGCCCCCGACCTCCCCTCCACCGGAAGCAACGTCGGGCTCCCGCTGGTGGTGCTCGCGGTCGCGCTCCTGGTGGCCGGCGTGGGTCTGGTCGCGGCCACGACGACCGGTCGCCGACGACGTCACTGACGCGGCACTGACGCCTCGCTCCGCGTGCCTGCGACCATCGGTGCATGAGGGTGCGCCGAACGCTGTTCTGGGTCGGCCTCGCCCTCACCCTGTCCGGGCTGGTGCTCGTCGGGTACGTCGTCTGGGAGTTCTTCGGCACCAACGTCGTCTCCCGACACCACCAGCAGGAGCAGGTCAGGTCGCTGCGCACCCAGTGGGCGGCCGGGCACGGACCGATCGCGGAGAAGGGCGACGTCGTCCCCGGCCAGGCATCGGCCCTCATCCGCGTCCCCCGCTTCGGCAGCTCCTACGTGATGCCCGTCCTCGAGGGCACGTCCGACGGGGTGCTCGCCCAGGGCTTCGGGCACTTCACCGGCACGGCCGTCCCCGGCGGCGTCGGCAACTACGCCCTCGCCGCCCACCGGGTGACCCACGGCGAACCACTCCGTCACATGCCGGACCTGCGCCCCGGCGACCGCGTCCTCGTCGAGACCCGCAGCGCCGTCTACACCTACGTGCTCGAGACCAACCCGAACGACCTCGTCGTCCCGTTCACCGACGGCTGGGTGGTCGAGCCGTTCCCCGTCAACCCGGACGGAGGAGTCGAGCCCGACCCTGCCGACGGACGCCGGCTGATCACCTTGACCACCTGCTCGGAGCTCTTCCACACCGACGACCGGATGGTGGCCTTCGGTCACCTCACCTCGGTGCGACACAAGTCCTGAGCACCGAGCCGGCACGTCACGTGCGTCGGGTGTAGCGGACGGCGCCGGTGGGGAGTTGTCGTTGGTCGTAGGTGGGGTCGTGGGCGCGGTGGTGGTGGAAGGTGCAGAGCAGGAGGGCGTCGTCGAGGTCGGTCTTGCCGCCTTGGGACCAGGGGTCTCGGTGCGTGGTGGGCTTCGCACCAGGCGGCGGGGATGTCGCAGCCCTCGGCCCTGCAGTGGCGGTCTCTGATCGCGAGGGCTTTGCGTTGGGCGGGTGAGAAGAGGCGTCGGGTGCGGCCGAGGTCGAGGATCTCGGACTTGCCGCCGAGGACGACGGGCAGGATGCCGGCGGTGCAGGCCAGGCGCCGGGCCTCGGCGGCGGTGATCACGTCTCCGGTCGACGTCTCAGCCAACCCGAGCCCGAGCTCCGCGCGGAGGGTGTGCAGGTCGATGGTGACCATCACCGACGTCGCGGTCCCGCCATGGGACGGCAGCCCGTCGGCCGGGATGTGTTCGAGGAAGGCGCAGAACGCCTCACCCCGACGCCTGCCCAACGGCAGCTGGTCGACGTCGGAGTCCAGGGCGATCCGGCGGGGTGAGGTGTAGGCGTCCAGGTAGGCCCTCAGCCGGGACGCCACGTGGTCGGGGAGCCGGGCGTACAGGTCGGTGGACCCGTCGCCCCGGGGCCGGAACGACACCCTGGTCGCGGCCCGGGCCCGCGCCTCCTCCGCCGCAAGGGCTCGGGCTTCGTGCTCGTCGGCGACATCGGGTGCGATCACCTCGAGCAGTCCGTGGCCGAGCCGCCGCAGTGCTTTCGGGTCGAAGTGACCGGCCTCCCCCAGCAGATGCGCCTCCGCCTTCGCCCTCAGCTCCGAGTCGAGGTCCGCGGGTAGTTCGTCGAGCGAACGGACCAGCACGGCTGCTTGCTCCCAGGTGATGCGCCCGGACCGGCCACGGCGCTCTCCGACCGCTGGCCACCGGTCGCGCAGGGCGTGGCCGAGGTGTTCGTCGTGAGCCGCTTCGCGGCGGGAGGTACGGGTCTCGACCGCCAGCCACGCACCGGCGGTCCGGGCGCCGCACTCCAACGCCAGGTCCGCCCCGACCGCCAGCACCTGCGCCCGGAGTGCGGTCACGCGTGCCGCCAACCGGGTCAGCTCGACCAGCAGCGCTTTCTGGTCGCCGATCGAGGCGAACAGCGGGTCCACCCCGGTCGCCTCGTCGAGCGCCACGCTCGCCGCCTGCACGGCCGCGAGCAGCGGGTGCTCGCAGTGCGGAGTGGTGATCGACATGGGACCATCGAAACACCACCCACCGACACTCAGACCGTCAGAATCCCCTTATCCACAAGGGTTCCGAGAACTTTCTCGAGAATCTCGGCAGCACCTCAGCGAGCGCTCCCCAGCGACCGCGGTATCGGCCCCGGGGTTTCGTGACGGGCGCAGAGCGCCCTCCTCAACCACCGGTGAACGGCCAGCGCCTCCTGCTCGACCACCGGGGCTACTGGCGACCCCTACGGCGGCGGTCAGTAGTAACCGCTCGACCCTGCTCGTCAACCACCGGGACACGCGCCTTGCCGGTCGTCGAGGAAGGCGCTCTGCGCCTGTCACGAGACCAGGCGCCCTTCAACGAGCGGGCGGGCGCACAACCCGTTGTGGGTGTCGTGCCGGTTCTCCTTAGACTTCGGGCATGACCCAGACCCAGCCGCACCTGTCCACGACGACGCCGCCGCAGCCGGCCGTCGTCGTACCGGACAAGCCGGCGCTGGAGGGCCTGGAGGACAAGTGGTCGCAGCGGTGGGAGGAGGACGGCACCTACCGCTTCGACCGCACCAAGACCCGCGCCGAGATCTACGCCATCGACACCCCGCCGCCGACCGTGAGCGGCAACCTGCACGTCGGTCACGTCTACTCCTACAGCCACCCCGACCTGGTCGCGCGCTACCAGCGGATGTGCGGCAAGGAGGTCTTCTACCCGATGGGCTGGGACGACAACGGCCTGCCCACCGAACGCCGCGTGCAGAACTACTTCGGCGTCCGCTGCGACCCGTCCCTCCCCTACGACCCCGACTTCACGCCGCCGGAGAAGCCGGACGCGAAGCGCCAGGTCCCCGTCGACCGACCGAACTTCATCAAGCTCTGCGACCAGCTGGTCCAGGAGGACGAGCAGGTCTTCGAGAGGCTCTGGCACACCCTCGGCCTCTCCGTGGACTGGACCCAGACCTACACGACGGTCGGGCGCAGCTCCCAGCACGTCAGCCAGCTGGCGTTCCTGCGCAACTTCGCCCGCGGCGAGGCCTACCTCGCCGACGCCCCGGCGATGTGGGACGTCACCTTCCAGACCGCGGTCGCGCAGGCGGAGCTCGAGGCGCGCGAGTATCCGGGTCACTACCACCGCGTCGCCTTCCACGAGCCCGATGGGACCCCCGTCCACATCGAGACCACTCGCCCCGAGCTGGTCGCCGCCTGCGTCGCGCTGATCGCCCACCCCGACGACGAGCGCTACCAGCGCCTGTTCGGAACGACGGTCACGAGCCCGCTCTTCGACGTCGAGATCCCGGTGCTGGCGCACCACCTGGCCGAGCCCGACAAGGGCGCCGGCATCGCGATGTGCTGCACGTTCGGCGACCTGACCGACGTCCAGTGGTGGCGCGAGCTCCAGCTGCCGGTCCGCACCGTGATCCAGCGTGACGGCCGACTGAGCCGGGACACGCCTGAGTGGCTGACGACCGAGGGCGCGACGACGGCGTACGCCGAGCTGGCGGGCAAGACGACGTTCTCGGCCCGCGAGGCGATGGTCACGATGCTGCGCGAGTCCGGCGACCTCGAGGGCGAGCCGACGCCGACCACCCGGATGGCGAACTTCTACGAGAACGGCGACAAGCCGCTCGAGATCGTCTCGACCCGCCAGTGGTACATCCGCAACGGCGGTCGCGACCAGGGTCTGCGTGAGGACATGATCAAGCGGGGTCACGAGATCGAGTGGATCCCCACCCACATGCACCATCGCTACGACAACTGGGTCAACGGCCTCAACGGCGACTGGTTGATCTCGCGTCAACGCTTCTTCGGGATCCCGTTCCCGGTCTGGTACCCGCTCGACGGCGACGGCGAGCCCGACTACGACCACCCGTTGCTGCCGAGCGAGGCCGAGCTGCCGGTCGACCCGTCGACCCAGGCCCCGCGCGGCTACGGCGAGGACCAGCGCGGCAAGCCGAACGGCTTCCTCGCCGACCCCGACGTGATGGACACCTGGGCGACCTCGTCCCTGTCCCCGCACATCGCCGGCGGCTGGGAGCGCGACGACGACCTGTGGCAGCGGGTCTTCCCCTACGACCTCTGCACTCAGGCCCACGACATCATCCGCACCTGGCTCTTCGGTCGCGTCGTCCGCGCCCACTACGAGAACCACACGGTGCCGTGGTCGCACGCCCTGATCTCCGGGTTCATCGTCGACCCCGACCGCAAGAAGATGTCGAAGTCCAAGGGCAACGTCGTCGTCCCGACCGACATCCTCGAGAAGTACGGCGCGGACGCCGTGCGGTGGCGCGCGGCGATCGGCCGACCGGGTCTCGACTCGCCGTTCGACGAGTCGCAGATGAAGGTCGGGCGGCGCCTCGCCATGAAGGTCCTCAACGCCTCGAAGTTCGTGCTCGCCAACGTCGGCGCGTCCAGCCCCGACCCCTCCGTCATCAGCGAACCCCTCGACCGGGCCCTGGTCGCCCGGCTCCGCGGTGTCATCGAGAGGGCGACGACGGCGTTCGACGCCTACGACTACACGACCGCGTTGGAGACCACCGAGAAGTTCTTCTGGGAGTTCTGCGACGACTACCTCGAGCTGGTCAAGGAACGCGCGTACGACGAGACCGGCGGTCCCGCGACCGACTCCGCCCGGGCGACGCTCGCGCTGGCGCTGCACGTGCAGCTGCGGCTCCTCGCGCCGTTCATCCCCTTCGTCACCGAGGAGGTCTGGTCCTGGTGGCAGAGCGGCTCGATCCACCGCTCCACGTGGCCGCAGCCGGCCGAGCTCGGTGACGTCGAGGGCGAGCCGGGCACGCTGGACGCGGTCGCGGCCGCCCTGATCGGCATCCGCGGCGCCAAGTCGCAGGCCAAGGTCTCGATGCGCCACGAGCTGTCGGCCGTCGAGTTCACCGGGCCGCAGGCGGTGCTGGACGCCGTGCGGCTCGCCGAGCGCGACCTGGTCCGGACCGGACGAGTGACCGCGGACCCGACGTACGTGACCGCGGACGGCGGCGAGCTGGCGGTCTCGGCGACGGTGGCCGCGGAGGACTGACCCGCCGGGAAGCGGCTAGCGGGACCGGCCGTGCGCGTGGCCATGCCCGTGGTCGTGCTCATGGCCGTGGCCGTGGCCGTGGTGGTCGTCTCCCGGGTCGCCGGTCTCGTGGTGCCCGTGCCCGTGCTCGTGGCCGTGCTCGTGGCCAGGGCCGTGGCCGTGGTCCCAGCCGTGGTGGTGGCCGGGGTCGTGCGGCTCGGGATCGACGGGCTCCGCGGGCTCAACGGGTTGGTCACCGCCCGGATCGCTGGGCCCCTCGCTGGGCTCGCCGGGCCCGTCGCTGGGCTCGTCGCTGTCGTGCCGCCCGTGATGGCCCGGAACGGGCGCGTCGGCGCCGGGGTGGGCCGGCGGGTGGGGTGCGTGACCGGGGCCGGTCTGATGATGACGGTGCTGCGTCACGTGGTGCCCCGAGTGACCGGCGTTGCCGGTCGGGTCCCCCGAGGACGTGTCGGAGACCAGCGCCACGTCGGAACGGTCCCCCTCGGGCTCGTCGGAGGTCGACCGCTTCACCAGGACGACGCCGCCGTGCACCACCTGGTGGACGCCGGACGCCACGGCCGACCACAGGCGCGGGTCGGTGGCCGGCGGGCCGGCCACGACGGAGGCCGGCAGCCGGTCGGGGTCGAGCCAGCCCGGCGCGGCCTGGCTGCGGACAGACGTCACCAGCAGGACGGCAGCGATGATGGCAATGACGACGAAAGCCGCCAGCGGCCCCTTGTGATCGGCGCCCACGGACGTGTGTCCCCCCTCAGGACCCGGTGACGGTGCGGGGACAGTGTTCCGGCCGCCCGAAGCGGACCGGGAGGGCTGAGCGTGGAAATGACCCGGAAATGACCTGAAGTGACTAGAGGTGTCTAGTCCTGTTCGTCATCGCGACCCGTTGGAGCAGGGGTGGGTGGATCAGCAGGGCGCGGACAAACCCAAGGGATGCACCGGGTCAGGTTGGTCTCGACCCGCGGTCGCGACCTCGTTCCTCGGTCGCGCGCTCGCTCGACCTCGGCCTGGTAGGTCCACCGCCTCCGGCGGCGCACCTCAGGCCGACTTCTTCTTCTTCGCCTCGGACTCGCGGGGCACCAGGGTCGGGGCCACGTCGGCGAGCACGACCTCCTCGGTGACGATGACCTTGCCGATGTCGTCGCGCGAGGGGACGTCGTACATCACGTGGAGGAGGACCTCCTCCAGGATCGCGCGGGCACCGCGCGCTCCGGTGCCACGCTCGAGCGCCTTGACGGCGACGGCGCGGATGGCATCGGGGGTGAACTCCAGCTGCGACGTCGTCGAGCTCGAAGAGCTTCTGGTACTGCTTGACGAACGCGTTGCGCGGAACGGTCAGGATCTCCATCAGCGCCTCGACGTCGAGCTTGTTGACCGTCGCGATCATCGGCAGCCGGCCGATGAACTCGGGGATCAGGCCGAACTTCGTGAGGTCCTCGGGGCGTACCTGCGCGAACAGGTCGTCGGAGTCGCGCTCCTCGGCTCCCCGGACCTCGGCGGTGAAGCCGAGGGTCTTCTTGCCGACCCGCTGCTCGATGATGTGCTCGAGGCCGGCGAAGGCGCCACCCACGACGAACAGGATGTTCGTGGTGTCGATCTGGATGAACTCCTGGTGCGGGTGCTTGCGCCCGCCCTGGGGCGGCACCGAGGCGGTGGTGCCCTCGATGATCTTCAGCAGCGCCTGCTGGACGCCCTCACCCGAGACGTCGCGGGTGATCGACGGGTTCTCCGCCTTGCGGGCGACCTTGTCGATCTCGTCGATGTAGATGATCCCGGTCTCGGCCTTCTTCACGTCGTAGTCGGCGGCCTGGATCAGCTTGAGCAGGATGTTCTCGACGTCCTCACCGACGTAGCCCGCCTCGGTCAGCGCGGTGGCGTCGGCGATCGCGAACGGCACGTTCAGCATCCGGGCCAGGGTCTGGGCGAGGTAGGTCTTGCCGCACCCGGTCGGGCCGATCACCAGGATGTTGGACTTGGCGACCTCGACCGACTCCTCCTTGGCGTGCTTGGCCGTGATCGACGCCTGCAGGCCCGCCTGGACGCGCTTGTAGTGGTTGTAGACGGCGACCGCGAGCGTCTTCTTGGCGCGCTCCTGGCCGATCACGTAGGAGTTCAGGAACTCGAAGATCTCGCGCGGCTTGGGCAGCTCGTCGAGGCTGACCTCACTGCCCTCGGCGAGCTCCTCCTCGATGATCTCGTTGCAGAGGTCGATGCACTCGTCGCAGATGTAGACGCCGGGGCCGGCGATGAGCTTCTTGACCTGCTTCTGACTCTTCCCGCAGAACGAGCACTTCAGCAGGTCGCCTCCGTCACCGATACGTGCCACGGGCGGTCATCCTCCGGTTCGGCCGGCATGGAGCCGGTGGTTTCTCTGCTGAGGGGCGGATTCCTTCGACGGTACCCCTTCGGGGCCGCCTTGGCAGGACCCCACGCTCGATCTTTGCCTGGGCGCAGGCCCGTGCGGGACCGACGCGCCGGGGGTCGTCAGGCGAGTGCGGGCACTCCGGCGCGCGAGCTCAGGACCGCGTCGATGAGGCCGTACTCGACGGCCTGCTCGGCGGTCAGGATCTTGTCGCGCTCGATGTCGCGGCTCACCACCTCCTGGTCCTTGCCCGAGGCGTCGGCGATCATCTTCTCGAGCAGCTCGCGCATCCGGATGATCTCGTTGGCCTGGATCTCGAGGTCGGAGATCTGGCCGCCGGTGCCCTCGGTGTAGGGCTGGTGGATCAGGATCCGGCTGTTGGGCAGCGCCAGGCGCTTGCCCGGCGTCCCGGCGGCGAGCAGCACGGCCGCGGCGGACGCGGCCTGGCCCAGGCAGACGGTCTGGACGTCGGGCTTGATGAAGCTTCATCGTGTCGTAGATCGCGGTCAGCGCCGTGAACGAGCCGCCGGGGCTGTTGATGTAGATCTGGACGTCCTGGTCGGGGTTCATCGACTCCAGGCACAGCAGCTGCGCCATCACGGCGTTGGCGACGTCGTCGGAGATCGGGGTGCCGAGGAAGATGATGCGGTCCTCGAAGAGCTTGCCGTAGGGGTCGATCCGGCGGAAGCCGTACGACGTCCGCTCCTCCCACTGGGGGATGTAGTAGTTCATGGTGAGTCCTCTCCGAAGCCTGGGTGACCCGGTCAGCGAGCCGGACGGCCCTGGTCGGCCGCCTCGGTCGCGCTGGTGATGACGTGGTCGATGAAGCCGTACTCGAGCGCCTGCTGGGGGGTGAACCAGCGGTCGCGGTCGGAGTCGAGCTCGATCTGCTCGATCGTCTGGCCGGTGTGCTGGGCCTGGAGCTCGGTCAGCTGCTTCTTCAGCAGGAGGCTCTGCTCGGCCTGGATCTTGATGTCGGAGGCCGAGCCGCCGATGCCACCGCTGGGCTGGTGCATCATGATCCGCGCGTGCGGCAGGGCGTAGCGCTTGCCCTTGGCGCCGGCACAGAGCAGGAACTGGCCCATCGAGGCGGCCAGGCCCATGCCCACGGTCGCGACGTCGTTGGGGATGTAGTTCATCGTGTCGTAGATCGCCATGCCGGAGTCGACGGATCCGCCCGGGCTGTTGATGTGCAGGAAGATGTCGGCCTCCTGGTCCTCCGCGGAGAGCAGCAGCAGCTGGGCGCAGATCGCGTTGGCGTTCTGGTCGCGCACCTCGGAGCCGAGGAAGATGATCCGCTCCTTGAGCAGCCGCTGGTAGATGTGGTCGTCGAGGCCGTAGCCGGCGCCGCCGCCGTTCATCTGCGGGTGCGCTGCTGGGAGGGCGTGGGCGAGTAGTCGTTCACGTCAGCGACCCTAGCCGGATCCGCCGACGCTTCCACGCCTGATCGGGCCCTGTTCGCCGACAGCGGATTCAGCACCGCCGGGGCCCCAGCCACTCCCGCAGCGCCGTCGTGCACCGCGCGGGTGGTTGAGCAGGTCGAAGTGGCCCGGCGCGGGGCAGGTGGAGCCGGTCGGCGTCGGGGAACAGGCCCGGGATGACGCCGCGAGACGCCGTACGCCGAGGGCTGGCGCACCAGCAGGTCCCCGACGAGCCCTCCCGACCGGATGTCGCGGCGACCGGCTGAGCGTGGCGGAGACCAGGTGGTAGCGCACGTGGGGCAGCGCCGGCGCCTCGTCGCCGAGGCCGGCGACCAGGTCGAGGACGCCGACCGAGCGCTGGTCGAGGATCCGGCCGAACGCGGCCGACTCCGGCAGCCGGCCGAGCGCCGCGCGCCCCGGCCCACGCCGCCGGCCAGCGGGCGCGCCGAGGTGGGGCGTGCCGAGGGTGACCACGTCGGTGAGCCGATCGGTCCAGGGCCGCTCGGCGTCGGTGGCGACCGCGCACGCGGCGCGGATCACCAGCCCGCCCATCGAGTGGCCGACCAGCGCCAGCCGCTCGACCTCGACCGGCCAGGCCTCGACGAGGGTCGTCGACCAGCGCGGCCAGGGCGACGCCGTTCTCGCGCAGCGACAGCCCGGAGTTGGCCCGGAGGAGCACCGGGGTCCAGCCGAGCTCGGTCGAGGGTGTCGGCGTACGTCGCGCCGACGCGGTCGCGGTGGCGGTCGAAGGCGGACTCGCTCTCCGAGAGCCCGTGCAGCGAGCAGCGCGACCCGGCCCGTCGCGTCGGGGAAGGCGGTCTCGAGCGCGTCGCGTGCGCAGGGGCACGTCGCGACCGTCGCGGCGTACGGCGAGCGGGCACGGCGAGGCGCGGGCGCTCGCGGGCCAGCCGGTCGCCGATCAGGCCGTTGACGGCCGCAGCTGAGCCAGCGGCCCTGCGGGCTGTCCTCCAGCGCCGGGCCGAGCTCGCGCTCGGCGAGCAGCACCGAGACCCCGCGAGGTCGCCCGCAGGCCCACACCCAGCCCGGCGTACACGCCGGAGGCGACCCCGCGGTGGGGCACCTCCGACCAGCCGAGATGCGCCACGGGTCGGCCCGCGCAGGGCGCCGTGCACCCGGTCGGCCCAGGCCAGGTGGGTGTCGCGCACCGTGCGCACGACGAGCTCGTCGGCCACCTCCGCGAGCAGGGCGGCGGCGTCGAGCAGGCGCGGGCCCGGCACAGGCCTCAGGCCTCCGCCGGCTCCTCGGCCGCCTCCGAGCGTCGTCTCGGCGTCGGCCTCGGCGTCCGTCGACTCGGCGGTCTCGGCCGGGTCGCCCAGGGTGCCGTCGGGGCGCAGGTTCTTGAGGTCGACGACGTTGCCGGAGCCGTCGGTGACGGTCGCGCTCTCCACGATCTCGGCGAGCGCCTTGCCGCGGCGGATCTCCGCGACCAGCTCGGGGATGTGGTTGTGCTCGAACATGTGGTTGGCGAACTCCTGCGGGTCCTGACCGGACTGCTGGGCGCGCCGCACCATGTGCTCGGTGAGCTCCTGCTGGTCGACCCCGAGCTCGAGCTCGTTGGCGATCTTGTCGAGGACGAACTGCGCGGCGACGGCGTCGCGGACCCGGCGCTCGAGGTCGGCCTCGAACTCCTCCTGGGTCTGGCCCTCGTCCTCGAGGTACTTCTCGAGGGTGATCCCGGCGTAGGCGAGCTGCTGCTCGACGCTCTGGCGGCGCTCGGTGAGCTCGTCGGCGACGATCGCCTCCGGCAGCGGGCACCTCGACCTGCTCGAGCAGCTTCTCCAGCACGGCGTCGCGCGCGGCGGCCGCCTGCTCGAGCCGCTTGCCGTTGCCGAGCCGGGTGCGGACGTCGTCGGTGAGCTCGTCGGCGGTGTCGAACTCCGAGGCCAGCTGGGCGAACTCGTCGTCGAGCGTCGGGCAGCTCCTGCTCCTGCACCTGGGAGACCTTGACCTGCACCTCGACGTCCTGGCCGACGAGGTCGCCGCCGACCAGCTGCGAGGTGAAGGTCTTGTCGTCGCCGGCGCTCATGCCGACCAGGGCCTCGTCGAGGCCCTCGAGCATGCCGCCGCGGCCCACGCGGTAGGACATGCCGCTGACCTCGGCGCCCTCGACCGGCTCGCCGTCCTGGGTGGCGACCAGGTCGATGGTCACGAAGTCGCCGTCGGCCGCCGGGCGCTCGACGTCGCTCAGGGTGCCGAACCGCTCACGCAGCGCCTCGACCTGGTCGTCGACGTCGTCGTCGGTGACCGCGGTGTCGTCGACCTCGGCGCTCAGGCCGTGCCAGTCGGGAACGGTGATCTCGGGGCGGACGTCGACCTCGGCGGTGAACTCGATCGCCTCGTTGTCGTCGATCCGGGTGACCTCGACCTCGGGCTGGGCCAGGGGCTGGAGGTCGTGCGACTGCAGCGCCTCGACGTACTTCTGCGGGACGACCTCGTTGATCGCCTGCTCGAGCACGGCACCGCGCCCGACCTGGCGGTCGATCACCGTCGGGGGCACCTTGCCGCGCCGGAAGCCGGGCACGTTGATCTGCTGGGCGATGGTCCTTGTAGGCCTTGTCGAGGCTCGGCTTGAGCTCCTCGAAGGGCACCTCGACGGTCAGCTTGGCCCGGGTCGGGCCCAAGGTCTCGACGGCGCTCTTCACGATGGTGTGTCTCCTCGCATGGGCTGGGGTCTGGCGCGCGGCGTGCCCTGGGCCTGGACCGAGAGCTGGGCGACGGGGCGGGGAAGCCGCTCGCACGGCACTCCCAGCCTAGGGCACCGCCGGGAACCGCGCCTAACCGAGCCGGAGGCCGCCGGAGCGCGCTCACGACTGCGGCTGGAGGCGTGCCCGCCAGGCCGTCGCCGTCGGGTCCCACACGGCGCAGCAGCTCCTCCATCCCGACCGGTTCGCAGACCAGGTGGCCCTGGATCAGGGTGACGCCCGCGCGCCGCGCCGCGAGCCAGCTGCTCGGGCGTCTCGATGCCCTCGGCGACCGTGGTCAGACCCGAGCTCGCGCAGGGTGCGGACGACGTTGCCGAACAGCAGCCGCGACTGGCTCGTCGTCCGCGGTGATCAGGGACTTGTCGATCTTGACGACGTCCCAGCCCCACTTGTTGAGCAGGCTGAACGTCGCGTAGCCGGCGCCGAAGTCGTCGATCGCCAGACCCATGCCCCGCTCCTTGAGCCGCTCGGCCAGCAGGTCGTGCTGGCTGGTCCAGCGCCCGTAGCTGCGCTCGGAGAGCTCCAGCACCAGCTGGACGCCGCGCTCGCCCAGGTTGCGGCTCAGCCGCTCGAAGACCGGGTTGTCCACGCGGAACTGCTCGAACTCGAGGTTGACCGTCAGGTGCAGCGGTTCGGAGACCACGCGCGTCCCGAGCTCGTCCATGGCGTCGAGGGCCTCGGCGCCGATCTTGGCGGTCAGCTCGTCCAGGGTCTGCTGGCGGGCGGCCGAGCTGACCAGGGTCAGCGGCGACACGTCGCCGAGCTCGGGGTCGGTGGCCCGCAGCAGCGCCTCGCACCCCCACAGGGCGCCGGTGCGGGCGTCCAGGATCGGCTGGAAGGCGACCGCGGTGGCGCCCTCGTCGAGCATCGTCGAGACCATGTCGCGCTCGTCGCGGGACGCCGACGGCGGCGCGGCCGGCCCGCTTGGCCTCGCGCATGTTCTCCTCGGCGACCCGCATCACCTCCTCGACGGAGTCGTCGACCGCGTCGCTGACGCCCGACCCCGACGCTGACGTGGACCGTGACCAGCCGGCCGGCCACCGCGATCGGGCGCCGTGATCGGCCTCGACCAGGCCCTGGATCGTCGCCGGCGAGCGTGTCGCGGTCGACTCCGCGCAGCAGCAGGGCGAACTCGTCACCGGCGAACCTCGCGACCGCCGCCGTCGGGCGGCGCCGACGTCCTGGAGCCGGGCCGCGATCTCGCGCAGGACCTGGTCGGCGTCGAAGTGGCCGAGCTCCTCGTTGAGCTGCTTGAACTTGTCGAGGTCGAGGAAGAGCAGGGCCAGCACCTCGCCCGCGGCACGCTCGCGGATCGCCTGCCCGGCGAGGTCGACGAACATCGGGTAGTTCCACAGGCCGGTCATCGCGTCGGTGATGCTGCGCAGCCGCAGGCCCGCCTCGCGCAGGTCCACCGCACGCGACACGCTGGCCATCGAGGCCACCGCCTCGAGCAGGCGCTGGTCGGACGCGCGTGTAGGGGCGGTCGCCGGGCATCCGCCGGAGCACGAGGTAGCGCACCGCGTCGATCGGCGGCGCTCAGCGAGCCGGGCGGTCCCTGCTCGGGGCACGATGTCGGCCGTCGCGCTGCGGATCGCCGACCGGGCGAACGCGACTGACGAGGCGCGTCGTTCTCCTCGGCGGGCCACGGCAGCCCGGTCGCGGCCTCGGACAGCACCGACGACGCCGCGGATGAGGTTCTGGCTCAGGCTGTAGCCGATCAGGGCCGCCACCACGAGGCCGAGCCCCATCACCGCCACCTCGGCGGTGTTGCTGTCGCTGGGGTGCGGTGTAGGTACGCCGCAGCGTGGCGATGAACACCGAGGCGAAGTACAGGCCGAACAGGGCCGAGAGCCGTCGCCCGGATGTCGAGCGCGCTCGCGGGGCTCGGTCTCCCCGCGCAGTCGTCGGCGTACCCAGAACACCGCCGCGACGACCGCGACGAAGGTGAGCAGTCCCGACGAAGGTGCGGTCGAACGGCCGCAGCGCCGAGGTCGATGTGGGGCGACACCAGCACCAGCGCCCAGCCGGCCACGACGTCGTCGGTGGCCCGGGGCAGCCGTAGGCGAGGCCGCCCTTGAAGATGATCGAGCTGACCACCACCAGCACGGCCCACGACCGGGAAGATGTGGCTCGGGTCGTCGAACGGGCTGCTGAACAGCACGGCGGCGACCAGGCCGATGCACGTTGGCCTCGGCGTCGCGCGACACGGTGATGCTGTAGCGGGTGAGCAGCGGGATGCTGACCAGTCCCAGCACCGACACCGGCTGCCAGTCGGGCATCCCGAGTGCGCCCAGTCCAGAATCCGTAGCGATCGCCGCCGCGGCCACGAGCCTGAGCGTCAGGTCGAAGGCCAGCAGCCTGGGCGGCATCGGAGGCGCGAGCGAGCGCGACGGACGTCGCACCCGTCGGGGTCAACAGCGCCATCAGGACCGAGGGGTCCGAGGGTTGGATCGGCCGAGGGGAGGACGGGGGGTCGGGCTCCCGAGTGGACACGACTCGACAGTCTGCCGGTGCCGAGCGGGTTGCACGTGGCCGAATGGGCAGGCGAGCTCACCGGACCGGTCGGTCGGGGCGACAGGACTCGAACCTGCGGTCTCCTGCTCCCAAAGCAGGCGCGCTAGCCACTACGCTACGCCCCGCTGCGACGGCTCCGACCGGCCTGTGAGGGCCTGGAAACCGCCGACGAGCGGACGACGGGAATCGAACCCGCGTCATCAGTTTGGAAGACTGAGGCTCTACCATTGAGCTACGTCCGCGCACCGTCCGCGGAGCGGGTCTCCCCTCCCGCGCGACGCGCGAGGTCATGGTGCCACACCGGCCCCGGCCCCTCCGAATCCCTTGCCGTACGCCGCCCCGTGACCGTGCGTCGAGCGTCAGTCGCGCCAGACCAGCAGCAGCGCGCGGTCGTCGCCCCGGCTGCCGGTCGACTCGACCAGGGTCTTGGCGCCGCCGGCGAACTTGCTGCGCAGGCGGCGGTCGGCCGGGCCGATCAGCCGGTCGATGCCGATCCCGATGTCGGTGTGTGCGGGTCTCGACCATGCCGTCGGTGTAGAGCATCAGCGCGTCGCCGGAGCGGAGCACGCCGCCGGCCTCGTGGAAGTCGGCGTCCGGGATCAGCCCGAGCATCGGGCCCTCGGACTCCAGCGGCGTCCACCGGCCGGCGCCGGCGCTCCAGTGCAGCGCGGGCGGGTGGCCGGCGGTCCAGACCCGGAAGGCCCCCGAGCGCAGGTCGACGCTGAGGTGCACCGCGGTCGCGAAGCCGTCCTGCCAGGGGTGGTTGATCAGGTAGGCGTTGGTGGCCGGCAGGAACTCCCGGGGCTCCAGCGCCGTGACCAGGCCGCCCATCGCGCCGGCGAGCAGGAGGGCGCGGGCCCCGGCGCGGTCGCCCTTGCCGGACACGTCGACCACCGACACGTCGAGCCGCCCGGACTCGACGTCGCCCACGACGAAGAAGTCGCCGGCGAAACGGGTGCCTCCGGCGGACCGGATCACCGACTCGGCGTGCCACGGCACCGGGAGGTCGGGCAGCACGCCCTGGCCCTGGATCCGGTCGCTGAGGTCGGCCAGCATCGACTCGCCCATGCTGCCGGCGATGCCCAGCCGGCTGCGCCGGAACGAGGTGATCATGACGATGAACGCGAGCAGGAAGATCACCGCGGTCGTGAAGATCGCGCGGCTGGAGAAGTTCGGGACCTTGGGCAGCGCCAGGGTGAGCAGCACCAGGTTGTAGATCACGAACCACGGCAGCGGCCGCGGCCCCAGGAACAGGCCACCCATCACCAGCGGCAGCACGATGGTCGGGGTCGAGACGAAGCCCGGGAAGGCCTGCATCAGGACGCCGACCAGGGTGGCGAAGCAGAAGAGGGCGGCGAAGACCAACCGGTCGGGCTGCGAGCCGGCCAGGAGCGCCGACCAGCGGCGCCGAGCCCGGTCGGCGGCGGGACGCTGCCCGGCGGGTGGAGTCATCGTGTCGGTCCCGTCCTGCGGTGGGGGGTTCACTGTAGCGCCCGGGATCGGAACTTTCGGCTGGCACTGCGGACACCAGAAGATGTTGCGGCCGACGAGCACGTCGGTACGCACCGTGGACCCGCAGACCAGGCAGGGCTGGCCGGTGCGCCGGTAGACGTAGACCTCGCCACCGTGGTCGTCGACCCGGGGCGGGCGCCCCATCGCCTCGGGCGTGTGCTCGGGGCGGACGGTGTCGATGCGGCCGGTGCGGACACCCTCGGCCATCAGCTCCACGAGGTCGGCCCAGATCGCGCGCCACTGGCCCACTCGCAGCGTGCGACCCGGGCGCAGCGGGTGGATGCGGTGCCGGAACAGCACCTCGGCGCGGTAGACGTTGCCGACCCCGGCCAGCACCGCCTGGTCCATCAGCAGGTCGCCGATCGAGCGTGGGCTCCTCGAGATCCGGGCCCAGGCGCGGTCGGGGTCGGCGTCCGCGCGGAGCGGGTCGGGACCGAGCTTGCCGACGATCTCGTCGCGCCGGCTCGAGGTGACCAGGGCGCACTGGGTCGCGCCGCGCAGGTCGGCGTACGCCGGGTGGTCGCCGCCGCCGACCAGGCGCAGCCGCACCTGGCCCACCGGCGCCGGGACCTCGCGCACCTCCCGGTGGACGTCGAAGCCGCCGATCAGGCCGAGGTGGACGTGGACGACCCGGTCGGCGTCGAAGTCGAGGAACAGGTGCTTGCCGGCCGACTCGGCGACCAGCAGGGTCGACCCGTCGAGCTGGGTCGCCTCGAGGTCGAACCGTCCCTGCGGGCTGCTCACCCGCACCGGGTGTCCGGCGAAGGCCTCGGTGAGCGCGGTGGCCAGCCGGTGGAGGGTGTGGCCCTCAGGCACGGCCCTCCTCCGGGCCATCCGCTGCCTGCGCGCTGGCCGGCAGCGGCGGCAGGTCGCCGGTCTGCTCGTAGTCGGCGAGCATCGCGATCCGGCGGACGTGCCGCTCCTCACCGGTGAAGTCGGTGCTCAGGAAGACGTCGACGAAGTGGGTCATCTCGTCGACGGTGTGCATCCGGCCGCCCACCGAGAGGACGTTGGCGTCGTTGTGCTGGCGGGCCAGGACCGCGGTCTCCTCGCTCCACGCCAGGGCCGCGCGCACGCCCCGCACCTTGTTGGCGGCGATCTGCTCGCCGTTGCCCGAGCCGCCGATCACGACGCCGAGGCTGCCCGGGTCGGCGACGACGGCCTCGGCGGCGCGCAGGCAGAACACGGGATAGTCGTCGAGGGCGTCGTAGACGAAGGCACCGTGGTCGACCGGCTCGTGGCCCTGCCCGCGCAGGTGGTCGATGAGGTGCTGCTTGAGGTCGAGACCGGCGTGGTCGGTGCCGAGGTGGACGCGCATGGCGCACATGGTGCCAGCCGGCGCCGACGGCGGGAATCGCTCGTCTACAGTCCTGGCATGTCGCGACGCCTCGGGCCGAGCTCGCTCGGCCTGGCCGCCGCCGTCCTGATCCTCGCCGGCTGCGGCACGGGCGGCTCCTCCTCCGCCTCACCACCGGCCGCGACCGCGCCGCCGACCGCGACCGGCGGCGGGAGCGCGACCTTCGAGCCGACGCCGCAGGACTTCCGGGCGATCCGCAGGTTGATGGCTGCCCAGGCGAAGGCCGTGCTCGCCGACGACGAGCACGCGTTCCTGGCGACGGTCGACCCGCAGCAGCCGAAGCTGGTCGCCCAGCAGCGCGTGCTCTTCGACAACCTGTCGCAGCTCGCCGTGACCGGCCTGCACTACGCCATCGACACGTCCGCGCTGGTGCCGGCCCGCATCCCGGGCGACGACCCGGTCCTGCACCCGGCGGTCGTCGAGCACCTCCAGATCGCCCAGACGCTCACCGCTCCGGTGTCCAACCCCGTCAACCTGTCCTTCGTCCAGCGCGACGGCCACTGGCTGGTCGGTGCGGCCAGCCAGCCGAAGGACAACGACCCCTTCGACTCACCGCAGGAGCGGCCGTGGTTCGGCGTGCCGGTCGTGGCTCGGCGCGACGGCCCGCTGACCGTGCTCGTCGACCAGTCGGCCGCGGACTCGCTGGACCGGCTGACCACGGCGATCCACGACGACATCTCCTACGACGCCCAGCTCCTCGGCGTCCCCGCGTCGTACCGGGTGCTCGTCGACGCCACGTCCAACGGGCTCGCCTACGACTTCAGCTCGCTGCGCAGCAGCAGGCGGCCGCGGTCACGTTCCCCCTCAGCGAGTCGGACCCGCTCGGGGAGCACGCCACGGCCTCGCCGGCACGCGATCAAGATCAACCCGAAGCAGGTCGACGAGGTCGTCGCCGACGCCGGCCTGCTGCGCCACGAGCTCACGCACTTCCTGCTGCACGAGTACACCGGCAGCAACCCCAAGTGGCTGGTCGAGGGCGTCGCCACCTGGATGCAGTACTACCCCGACGACTTCACCGCCCTGCAGCATCCCCGCGCCGATCTCTACCCCTCGCTGATGTCGGCCGACCGTGCCCTGCCCGAGCATCGGCCTCTTCAACGACGACCCCGGCGTCAACTACCCGATCGCGCAGGCAGCGGTGACCTGGCTCGTCGACCGTGCGGGATGCGCGAAGCTGCTCGAGCTGATGAAGGCCTACCAGACCCACTACCAGGGCGTGAACGTCGGACGCCCTCACCCCGCGGCTGCTCCGCCACGTCTACGGCGTGACGAGTCACCGAGGTCGTCGCCGGGCGCCTTCGCGCTGCTCGCCGGCTACCAGCACTGACCTGCCCGAGCGGACGGCCAAAGTCGGTGGACAGCCCGACGACGCCCAGCCGCTTTCCTTGAGGACATGGCCGAGGACGAGCGACCCGAGATCCGCGTCGAGCGCGCGACCGACCCCGCGCGCTACCTCGCCTCCGACAAGCTGGTCTGGTTCGACGGCCCCGGCACCGACCCGCTCGAGCTGCAGGTGCGCGGCGTCCCGGAGGACCAGCGGTTCGCCGCCGAGGTGGTCGGCTCGGAGGTCGACCCCGCGACGTACGCCGGCATCTACGGCGTGCGCCCGATGCAGCTGTCCGTGCCCGACGGCGCCGGGCGGGTCGCGCCGTCGCCGTGGCCGGGCTCACCTGGGTCGGCGTCCATCCCGACCACCGCCGCCGTGGGCTGCTGACCGCGATGATGCGGCACCACTTCGAGCAGACCCGTAGCGAGGGCGTGCACCTGTCGGCGCTGCACGCCAGCGAGCCGGGCATCTACGGCCGGCACGGCTACGGCACTCGCGTCCCTCGAGCTCGAGGTCGCGGTCGGCCGCGGGATCGACGTTCACCGCACCCCACCTGGAGGACGAGGCCGCCGCGACCACGCCGGCTACGGCACGGTCGACCGACCCGGGGATGGCGAGCGCGGCGTCGCCAGATCGACCTCGACCTGATGGCCGTCAACGTCGGCACCATCGTCGGCGACGCCCCGAGTTCTACGACGACCTCAGCCACGTGACGCCCGACGAGCTCCGCGACAGCGAGCCGCCTCGGATCCTGATCGCGGTGCGCGACGGACGCGACGTCGGCTACGCCGTGTTCAAGCGCAAGCACAAGTGGCCGAACTCGCGCCCCGCGGCGGAGGTGGACGTCTCGCAGCCTGTCGGGCGGTCCGGCCGCGCGGCTCGCCCTGATCCGCCGCGTGACCGACCTCGACCTCGTCCGGCACGGTCACGGTCAACGGCATCGCGAGCGGTGACCCCCTGCTCTCCTGGGTGCAGGGCCCGCGCGGCCTCAGCGACGTGAAGCCCTACGACAGCCTGTGGGTGCGCCTGGTCGACCTGCCCGAGGCGCTGGCGGCTCGTGGCTACGAGGCGCGCTGCGACGTCGTCGTGGAGGTGGACGACGCCTCGGCCCCGTGGAACGCCGGGCGCTGGCGGATCCGCGTCAAGGACGGCACCGGCGAGGCCGCCCGGACCGACGACGAGCCGCCGAGGTCTCGCTGCCGGCCGCGGCCCTCGGGCGCGGCGTACCTCGGTGGCGCGAACCTCGCCGAGATGGCGCGCGCCGGCGTGCTCGCCGAGCACCGGCCGGGCGCCGTCCGCGAGCTGTGGCGCGCCTTCCGCACCGACGTCGGCCCGTACGCGGCCCGCGGGTTCTGACCGCGTGGAGGGCTTCGCCTGGGGCGTGCTCGGCGCTGGTCTTCGTCGACGAGCTGCTCGCGATGGCGGCGTTCGGGGTGTGGGGCTGGCAGGTCGGCTCGCCGCGCTGGCTGCTGGTCGTCGTCCTGCCGCTGCTGGCGATGACCGCCTGGTGGCTGTTCGCCTCGCCGCGGGCCCGGTTCGGCGGTGGCGGTCGCCGCGAGCTGGTCAAGGTGCTCGTCTTCGGCCTGGCCACCTGGGCGCTGTGGGACGCCGGTCACCACGGCTGGGCGATCGCGCTCCTGGTCTTCTCGGTCGCTGTCAACGTCGTCGCCCAGGCGCCGCGGATCGCCGAGGTCGGCAGCCGCACCCGGCTCGCTCGCCCCTGACGTCATACGTTCCGGTCGCCCTGGCGACCAGGACGGATGACGTCCCGGGTCAGGCCCCGAAGCGGGCGACCTCCTCGTCGACCACGCCCGGGTCGAGCTTGGTGAACACCGGCGTCGGCTTCTCGACCTTCGCGCCCACGGTCACCGGCCGGCTCTCCCAGCGGGGCGTGGCGGAGTAGTCGCCGGTGATGATCGGGTAGAACGTGCAGGCCGGCGCCCTCGCTCGGGATCGAGGTCCTCGACGTGGTCGATGCGCGGCATCGGCATGAACTCGCCCTCGCCGCCGAAGGTCCGCCACACCGCGTTGGCCGAGAACGGCAGGAACGGCGCCAGCAGGGTGTTGCAGTCGAGCACGCACTGGGCCGCGACGTGGAGGACCGTGCCGAGCCGCTCGCGCTGCGACTCGTCCTTCATCTTGTAGGGCTCGGTGGCCGTGAGGTACTTGTTCACCTCGCCGACCACGCGCATCGCCTCGGCGATGCCGCTGCGCGAGCCGCTGCCGGCCGATCAGGTCGCCCACCGTGTCGAAGCCGGCCCGGACGGCGTCGAGCACGGCCTCGTCGACCGGCTCGAGCGGTCCGGCGGCCGGGATCTCGCCGAAGCTCTTGGCGACCATCGTGGCCGTGCGGTTGACCAGGTTGCCCCAGCCGGCGACCAGCTCGGAGTTGGTGCGCAGCACGAAGTCGGCCCAGGTGAAGTCTGCGTCGGACGTCTCCGGCCCGGCGGCGCAGATGTAGTAGCGCAGCGCGTCGGGCTGGTAGCGGGCGAGCATGTCGCCGACCAGGATCACGTGCCCGCGGCTGGTGGAGAACTGCTTGCTCTCCATCGTCATGAACTCGCTCGAGACCACCTCGGTGGGCAGCTGGAGGTCGCCGAACGGGCCGGGCTCGCCGCCGAGCGCTCCCCGTCCGTCGTAGGCCAGCAGCTCGGCCGGCCAGATGACGGAGTGGAAGACGATGTTGTCCTTGCCCATGAAGTAGTACGACAGCGCCTCGGGGTCGTTCCACCAGTCGCGCCAGCGCTCCGGGCTCGCCGCAGCCTCGGCAGCGCCGGCCCACTCGATCGACGCCGAGAGGTAGCCGATGACCGCGTCGAACCAGACGTACATCCGCTTGGTCGGGTTGTCCCGCCAGCCGTCGAGCGGGATCGGGATGCCCCAGTCGATGTCGCGGGTCATCGCGCGCGGGCGCAGGTCCTCGATCAGGTTGAGCGAGAACTTGATGACGTTGGGCCGCCAGGTGCCCGACCGCCTCGCGGCCCTGGAGGTACGCCGACAGCGCGTCGGCCAGCGCCGGCAGGTCGAGGAAGAAGTGCTGGGTCTCGACGAACGTCCGGCGTCTCGCCGTTGATCTTGCTGCGCGGGTTGATCAGGTCGGTCGGGTCGAGCTGGTTGCCGCAGTTGTCGCACTGGTCGCCGCGCGCCTCGCCGTACCCGCAGATCGGGCAGGTGCCCTCGATGTAGCGGTCGGGCAGGGTGCGCCCGGTCGACGGGCTGACCGCGCCCTTCGTCGTCCTCTCGACCATGTAGCCGTTGCGGTGGACGGTCGTGAACAGCTCCTGCACGACCCGGTAGTGGTTGCCGGTCGTCGTCCGGGTGAACAGGTCGTAGGACAGGCCGAGGTCGACGAGGTCCTGCACGATCACCGCGTTGTTCTTGTCCGCCAGGTCCTTGGCGCTGACGCCCGGCCGCGTCCGCGGCGACCAGGATCGGCGTGCCGTGCTCGTCGGTGCCGGACACCATGAGGACGTCGTGGCCGGCCATCCGCATGTACCTGCTGAAGACGTCGGAGGGCACGCCGAAACCGGCCACGTGGCCGATGTGGCGCGGGCCGTTGGCGTACGGCCAGGCGACGGCGGACAGGACATGACTCATGCCGCGAAGCCTAGTGACGGGCCGCGATGTCGTCCTGCCTGGGTCTCGTGACGGCCGCAGAGCGACCTCCTCGACCACCGGGGTCCCGGCGCACCGGTGAAGCAGGCCGCACCGTGAAGTGGTCGAGCAAGGCGCCCTGCGCCTCGGTCTCGTGCGGGTCGCGGAGCGACCGCGTCTAGCTGAAGTCGAGCTCGCCGGTGCGGGTGCGCTTGATCTCGAAGAAGTACTGGAAGTCGGCGACGGCGATCGTCGCCGTCCCACAGCCGGCCGGCGTCCTCGCCGCGCGGGATGCGCGTGAGCACCGGCCCGAAGAACGCCGAGCCGTTGAACGCGATGGTCGGGGTGCCGACCTCGTCGCCGACCCGGTCCATCGCCTCCTGGTGGGAGGCCTGCACGCGCTCGTCGTACGACGCGTCGTCGTAGCGCGTCGATCAGCTCCGCGCGGCAGCCCGGCGTCCGCCAGCGGACTCACGACGAGCTCGCGGTCCGCGCTCCTGCTTCTCGTGGTGGATCCGCGTCACCGAGCGCGGTGTAGAGCGGCGAGGAGCGCCTCGGCCCACCTTCTGCTCGGCCGCGGCCAGGACCCGCCCGATCGGCAGGCCCCGCGCCGATGCCGGCGCGGTAGTCTCGGAGATCCTCGCGGTCCTTGTTGAGGTAGTAGCAGGCTCATGATCGCCAGTTCACCTTGATGTTCCGGACCTGCTCGACCTCCAGGATCCAGCGCGAGGTGATCCAGGCGAACGGGCACAGGGGGTCGAACCAGAAGTCGGCGATGTCGCGGGTGTCGGGGGCTGGCGTCCGAGGTGAGTGGTCATGTGGGCCCAACCGGTGGCCGCGACAACCATTCCCGACGGTCCGGGCCCAGCTGCAGCCGGAGCGGCCGCGAGATCCTTTGCCGAGATTGTCATACAACCGTGTCCTGCCGATTGTGTGGCCATTCGGGGGCCGTGGCAGGATCGGCCCATGCCTGGCACCAACCTCACCCGGGAGGAGGCCGCCACCCGCGCCGCCCTCCTCGACGTCACGTCGTACACCATCGACCTGGACCTCACGACGGGCGACAAGACCTTCGAGTCGACCACCACGCTGCGGTTCACCTGCCGCGAGCCCGGCGCCGAGACCTTCGCCGACCTGGTCGGCGCGATCATCCACGAGATCACGCTGAACGGCGAGCCGGTCGACGAGGCGTCGTCGTACCAGAACAGCCGGATCAGGCTGACCGACCTGCAGGCCGAGAACGAGCTGGTGGTCCGCGCCGACTGCGCGTACTCCCACTCGGGTGAGGGCCTGCATCGCTTCGTCGACCCGGTCGACGGCCGGGTCTACCTCTACACGCAGTTCGAGGTGCCCGACGCGCGCCGCGTGTTCACGACGTTCGAGCAGCCCGACCTGAAGTCGGTCTACACCTGGAACGTCGTCGCCCCCGAGGAGTGGAAGGTCGTCTCGAACGCGCCGACCCCCGAGCCCGAGCCGCTGGGCGGCGGCAAGGCCCGGTGGGCGTTCCCCGAGTCGAAGCGGATGTCGACCTACGTCACCGCGCTGATCGCCGGCGAGTACCACGAGCACCTCGACGACTACGACGGCGCCAGAACGGCACGATCCCGCTCGGCCACTACTGCCGCCAGTCGCTGGTCGATCACCTCGACGTCGAGGAGCTGCTGCTGATGACCAAGCAGGGCTTCGAGTTCTTCGAGGAGGCCTTCGACTTCCCCTACCCGTTCGAGAAGTACGACCAGCTCTACGTCCCGGAGTACAACGCCGGCGCGATGGAGAACGCCGGCGCCGTCACCCTGCGCGACGAGTACCTCCCGCGCAGCCGCCAGGACTCCGCCTTCTACGAGTTCCGCTGCTCGGTGATCCTGCACGAGATGGCGCACATGTGGTTCGGCGACCTGGTGACCATGAGGTGGTGGGACGACCTCTGGCTCAACGAGTCGTTCGCCGAGTGGGCCTGCTACCACGCGGCGGTCGAGAACACGTCGTACACCGAGTCCTGGACCGGCTTCACCAACGCCCGCAAGAACTGGGCGCTCCGCCAGGACCAGCTGCCCTCGACCCACCCGATCGCCGCCGACAACTACGACCTGCGCGCGGTCGAGGTGAACTTCGACGGCATCACCTACGCCAAGGGCGCCTCGGTGCTCAAGCAGCTGGTCGCGTGGGTCGGCATCGACGGGTTCCTCGCCGGGCTCCGGCAGTACTTCAAGGACCACGCCTACGGGAACGCCGAGTTCGTCGACCTGCTCACCGCCCTGGAGAAGTCCTCCGGCCGCGAGCTCGACGCCTGGGCCAAGGAGTGGCTGCAGACCAGCGGCGTCAACACCCTGTCCCCCGAGTTCGCGCTGACCGCCGACGGCGCCTACGCGTCGTTCGGTGTCAAGCCAGACCGCGGCCGGCGACAACCAGACCCTGCGCCGCCACCGCATCGGCATCGGCCTCTACGACGAGCACGACGGTCACCTGGTCCGTCGGCGCAACGTCGAGATCGACATCGAGGGCGAGCTCACCACCATCGACGAGCTCGTCGGCGAGCGGCAGCCCGACCTCCTGCTGCTCAACGACGGCGACCTGACCTACGCCAAGATCCGGCTCGACGAGCGCTCGCTCGCCACGGTGGTCCACGGCCTGCGGATGCTCGACGACTCGCTGGCTCGCGCCCTGTGCTGGGGCGCCGCGTGGGACATGACCCGCGACGCGGAGATGAGGGCGTCGCGACTACGTCACCCTGGTCCTGCAGAACATCGGCAGCGAGACCGACGCGTTCGGGATCCGCGCGATCCCGGGCTACGCCGCCCTCGCCGTCAACCTCTACTCCGACCCTGACGGCCGGGACGAGCTCCGGGCGGCCTGGGAGGCCGGTCTGCGCGACCTGCTGCACGCAGCCGAGCCCGGGCAGCAACGCCCAGCTGATCTTCCTCCGGCTCTACGCCGGCGCGCTGGTCACCGACGAGGGCACGGCCGAGATCGCGGGCCTGCTCGACGGCAGGGTGACGATCGAGGGCCTCGACATCGACACCGACCTGCGCTGGGTCCTGCTCGTCGGCCTGGCCAAGGCCGGCGCCGTCGGCGACGACGAGATCGACGCGGAGCTCGAGCGCGACCGCACGATCTCCGGCCAGGAGAACGCCGCGGCCGCACGCGCCTCGCGACCCGACGCCGACGCCAAGGCCGCGGCCTGGACCGAGCTCGTCGCCAACCCCGACGTCCCGAACGAGACGCACCGCTCGATCGCGCAGACGTTCATGCGGTTCGGCCAGGAGGAGCTGCTCGCGCCGTACCTCGAGAAGTACCTCGCGGCGGCCGACACCGCCTGGGAGGAGATGGGCACCCACATGGCGTCCAACCTGCTCGAGGACGCCTTCCCGCTGCCCCTGGGTAGCCCGGAGCTCGTCGAGCGGGTCGACCGCTGGCTGGAGGAGTCGCCGGCGACCGCGGCCGCCAAGCGCTTCGTCCGCGAGGGCCGGGCCGACGTGGTGCGCGCGCTGGCCGCCCAGGCTCGGGACGCCCAGGCCTGACCGTCAGACCTCTGCGTGCAGGGTGCGCGGGGCGCGGGCGGCCATCGCCAGCATGGTGATGCCGCGCCGCAGCCCGCGCACCAGGTCGCCGCCGGCGAACTCCGAGCGCATCGCCAGCACCGCCAGCGCGACCTCGTGGTCGCTGAGCACGCGGCGTACCTCGGCCCCGGTGACGACCTCGATCAGGCGGGCGACCGGGTCGACCATGACCAGCACGCTGCGGTGCGGCGTCGACAGGGCGCCGTGGAGCCGCTCGGCGTAGCGGCGCGGATCGCCCTCGGCCGCACCGACGAACACCGAGAACTCGCACCGCGAGACCTGCTCGGCGGCGCGGATGGCCTGGTCGAGGGAGACTCGCTGGGCTGCGGTGAACTCGCGTGCCATTCCCATCACTCCCTGTCCATGGGGACGTCTACCAGCTGCCGCCGGCGCCGCCGGTGTCGCGATCGGAGTCGGCACCGTCCGTCCGGTGCGTGGGGGCGGCCTCGAGCTCGGCGGTGTCGCGGCGTCCGCCGAACCACTGGTCGTCGGCGCGGACGCCGGCCGGCGCGACCGACTCGCCTCGGACGACGCCGGGCAGGTAGATCGCCGCCAGGATCCCGAGCGTGATCAGCGCCGGGATGCCCACGAAGAGCAGCAGGAAGTGCAGCACCGGCACCGACTTGGGGTCGCTCCACCCGTCGGGGATGTCCGCGGCGGCCGGACCGGCGTACGCGAGGAGCAGGATCGTGGCGGAGCCCACAACGAGCGCGGCACGACGCAGGGCCTGGGTCGACGGGGTCACGCCATGAGGATACTGGTCCTCATGCCCGCGCTCGTCATGGGAATCGACTCCACGGACTGGTCCAGGTTCGGGCACGTGCTGGCCAAGAAGTCCGCAGCCCTGATCGCGCTCGTCGTGATCGCGCTGATCGTCCAGTGGATCTTCCACCGCCTGATCGACAAGCTCGTGAGCAAGGCGGAGGACGGGGTCCTGCCCGACCGGGTCAGCCAGGTCGCGTTCGGCCGCGCCGATCAGGCGGCTCCGGCTCCCGGGTCGACGCGCCGGGTCCAGCGCGCCAAGACCATGGGCACCCTGCTCAAGAGCATCGTCTCGGGCATCATCGCGGCGATCGTGGTCACGATGATGCTCTCCGAGGTCGGCCTGAACATCGGCCCGATCATCGCCAGTGCCGGCATCGCCGGCGTCGCGCTCGGCTTCGGCTCGCAGACCCTGGTCAAGGACTTCCTCTCCGGCATCTTCATGATCTTCGAGGACCAGTACGGCGTGGGCGACGTCGTCGACATGGGCGACGGGCTCAGCGGCACGATCGAGGCGGTCAGCCTCCGGGTGACCCGCCTGCGCGACACCAACGGCACCGTCTGGTACGTCCGCAACGGCGAGCTCTACCGGGTCGGGAACATGAGCCAGAACTGGGCCCGCACCGTGCTCGACGTCCAGGTCAGCGCCCGCGAGGACATCACCCGCGTACGCCGGGTCCTCACCGACGTGATCCACGACCTGTGGGAGGACGAGGACTTCGACGGCGTGATCATCGAGGAGCCGGAGATCTGGGGCATCGAGGCGATCACGCCGGACGCGATCACCCTCCGGGTCACCCTCAAGACCGCTCCGATGGAGCAGTGGCGGGTCGCCCGGGTGCTGCGCGAACGGATCAAGTCGCGCTTCGACCACGAGGACATCCAGGCGCCCTACCCCACGTCGTACGTCATGAACCGCACCCCCGGCAGCACCGGGGCCACCACCGTCGGCGCCGACGCGGCGCCCGGATCGGGGTCGTCCGACTCAGGGGACTCGTGACGGGTCGATCCGCACCACGTCGGTGCCGGTGAAGTCCACGACCCACACCCGTCCCCGGTAGCCGGCCAGCACGAACGGGTTGCCCACACCGCTCGGCACCGGGGCGGACGAGACCCGGTCGCCGTACCGCCGCAGCGACCCGTCGGCGTCGGGCACCCAGGTGACACCGCCCACCACGCTGCCGTCCTCGGGCTGCGGTCCGGCGCGGTGACGGGCGACGACCCGGCCGGTGCGACCGTCGAGCTCCCACACCTGGTGCCCCACGTTCACCCAGACCCGGTCACCGGCGTACGCCGTCCAGCCGGCCGCGCCGGGCGTGCGGAGACGGTGCACGACGCGACCGGTCCCCGGGTCGATCGCGACGATCCCGATCCCGATCCCTGCCCACACCAACCCGCCCGACGCGGCGATGCCGATCGGGGTTCCCCCGACCGGGACGGAGGTCACCCGCCCGGTGCCCGCGTCGATCCGCGACACCGTGCCGTCGCCGTAGTTCGACACCCAGGCGGCACCCGCCGCGAACGTCACGTCGTACGGCGAGGGCCCGACCCGGTACGTGTGCTGGACCCGCATGGTCGATGCGGCGACCCGGGTCACCTGCCCGCTGCCGTAGTCCTCGACCCAGATCGACCCCGCGCCGTAGGCGAGGCCGCAGGGCATCGAGCCCACCTCGATGCTGCGGCCGACGTGGAGCGTGTCCGGGTCCACCGCGACCAGGTCGTCGTTCCCGTAGTCGCTCACCCAGATCCGGCCGGCCGCTCCGAGGATGCCGCAGGGTTTGTCCCCGGTCGTGACCCGGCCGGTCACCCAGTCCGGATCGTCGGGTCCGCCATCGGTCGCGGACGTGGTGGGGGACGGCGCCGATGAGGGGGGCGACGAGAGGAGGCACTCGCCCCGGCGGTCGAGCCGGCGCCGCCACCGGAACATCCCGCGGTGAGGAGCGCCGCAACGACGAGTGCGGGCCACCACCGGGTCATCGTCATGCCGTGGACATTAGTACCAGCTTGAAATAAATGGGAGAGCCTCGTCCCACTCGTACCCTGAGCCCATGGCGCTGCCCTACCGCGGACCCTTCCTGCTGGTCTTCGCCGTCAGCGGGCAGCTCTCGACGCTCCTGCAGACGGCCATGCGCGACTGCCCCTTGACGCCGGACGAGTTCGCCGTGACCAGCGTGCTCCGACTGGTCGAGCCGGTGCGGGCGGGTGAGCTGGCACGTCAGACGGGACTCCGGCCGACGTCGATGTCCAACTACCTGAGGCGCTTCGAGGAGCGCGGCCTGGTGCGCCGTCGCCGGGATCCCGGCGACGGTCGAGCCACCCTCCTGACGCTGACGTCGGCCGGTCGGCGTCAGACGGAGGCGTGCTTCCCCGCGTTCGCCGGCGCGATCGGACACTTCAACAAGGCGGTGGCCGACCAGGGCCTGCCCGAGGCGGATCTGCTTGACGCGCTCGAGACGACCAGCCGCGCCCTCAGCACGGCGCTCGAGTCCGTCCACCGGGACCAGGCCGAGTGAGGCCGCCGTCGGTGTCCCGTGCCCGGCTCGCGACAATGGGCGCATGACCACCACGTTCTACGACGAGATCGGGGGCGAGGACACGATCACCCGGATCGTCGCCGCGTTCTACCGGGGCGTGGCCGACGACCCCTACCTGCGGGCCATCTATCCCGAGGACGACCTGGGGCCTGCGGAAGAGCGCTTCCGGCTGTTCCTCGTGCAGTACTGGGGCGGCCCGACGACGTACTCCGACCGACGAGGCCACCCGCGCCTGCGGATGCGGCACGCGCCGTTCGCGGTGACGCCGAAGGCGAAGGACCACTGGTTGCGGAACTTCCGGGCCGCGCTCGACGAGGTCGCGCTGCCCGCCGAGCAGGACGCGCAGTTCTGGGACTACGTCACCCACGCCGCGCAGTTCATGGTCAACTCCTTCGACGAGGGCTGACCCCGGGCACTTCAGGCGGTCGGTGTCGCGCCGCTCATCCGCTCGAGGAACAACGCCCGGTGGGCCGGGTGCCACGGCATCTTCTCGCCGGTCTCGGGCTCGACGTTGACCTCGACGATGCGGCTCCGAGCCATCACTCGGACGCCGTCGCGGATCTCCTGCTCGAACGCCGCCGAGGTCTCCCCGACCGCGACGACCCGGCTCCGCACGACGTACGGCTCGGGTCGCAGGTTCATCTGTCCGACGTAGTCGATCTCGCTGCGCACGACCACGTTCCGGACCGTGCCGCTGATGCGTGCCTCGCGGTACACCCCGGTGATCAGGTCGACCTGGGCGATCTGCGCGTAGTCGAGGTACCGCAGGTTGTTGACGTGCCCCAGCAGGTCGACGTCGGAGAAGCGCACGTGCACGGGTCGCTCGACGACCACACCGTCCCAGGACTCCCCGCCCCGGGGAGCCGCCTGGTCGGACACCGGTGACAGGCCCTGGTTCTCGGACAGGCGGTCCCGCTCCTCACGGGTCAGCCTGCGCGGACGCCCCTCGCCGAACACGAACGGCGTCAGCTGGGTGGTCGCGCGGCCGTGCACCACGGGATCGTCATCGGGCCCGGTGAACAGCTCGTACCCGAGCGTGAACGAGGCGGCACGCACCTCCGTGGTCCAGACCGCGACCCGGAGGGGCGCGTCGGACGTCCGGAGCGGGGCGAGGTAGTCCACGACGGTGTTGACCACCACCAGCCCCTCGCCCGGGTTGGGCGTGGGCGAGGTGTCGTGGTGGCGGAGGAGGTCGAGCCGCGCCTCCTGCAGGTAGTCGACGAAGGCGACGTTGCTGATCAGGTCGCCGTGGTTGTCGGCTCGGCGCATCTGGCACTCGTACACGTGGCGCACGAGCCGATCCTGCCAGGAGCTCAGTGGTGGAGGACGAGCCGCCCGTAGTAGGTGCGCATCGACTCGTGCCGGGCCACGCGCACGCGCCGGTTGCGCACGAGCGCCTCGGCGACGACGCCGGTGGTGAGGGCGATGCCGACCGCGGCCATCGTGAGGACGAGGGCGAGGAAGAGGCCGATCTGGGTGGTGTCGTAGGAGACCATCACACTGTCCTTTCTACTTTTGTAGAATGTCTACGTATGTAGAAAGTACGCCGGTGAGGTGCGATGATCAAATCCGTGGGACGTCTCGCTCGTCACACCCGCTCAGGCACAGACGGAGGCCCCGATGACCGACGCGCCGGCCCGGAGCGAGCGCATGGAGCTGATGCTCGGCTCGGCCATGCACGTCATCGCGGAGAACGGCCTGCGCGGCCTCACCCACCGTGCCGTCGACCGTCAGGCGGGACTGCCGCAGGGCAGCACGTCGGCGTACCTGCGCACCCGGGAGGCGCTGGTGCTCGCGGTCACCGAGTACGTCGCCGAGCGCGTCTCCGGGCACGTGAGCGACCTCGCCCGCGAGCTCGCCGGGCAACCCCTCGACGACGACCGGGCGGCGGAGACCGTGACTCGCTGGGTCATGCGGTGGGTCGACGAGCGTGAGGTGCTCGTGTCGCGCCTCGAGCTCACGATCCAAGCCTCGCGCGACCCCACGCTGGCGGCCGCTCTCGGGTCCCTGCGCAAGGACCTCGTCGACGTCGTGGGGGGCATGCTCACGGCTCGCGGGAAGCCGCACGGCGCCGCAGCGGCGGAGACCCTCGTGTCGTCGTTCGACGGGGTGATGATCGGGGCGCTCTCGCGACCGACGTCGCAGCGCAAGGCCTTCGTACGCCGCTCGATCGGGGCCCTGATGACCGGACTAGGGTGAACGCCGTCCCCCAGCCGTGATCCCGCGCTCGATCGGAGTCCTCCGTGCCCGAAGCCGTCCTCGTCGCCGCCGCCCGCTCGCCCATCGGCCGAGCCGTCAAGGGATCCCTCAAGGACGTCCGTCCCGACGATCTCGTGGCCCAGATGATCAGGACCGCCCTCGACCAGGTCCCCGCCCTCGACCGGCACGACGTCGACGACGTCTACCTGGGTTGCGGCCTCCCGGGCGGTGAGAGCGGCTTCAACATGGCGCGGATCGTGAACGTGATGAACGGCATGGACGACGTCCCCGGCGCCACCATCACCCGCTACTGCGCCTCCTCGGTCCAGACCACGCGGATGGCCTTCCACGCGATCAAGGCCGGCGAGGGGGACGTCTTCGTCTCCGCCGGTGTCGAGACCGTCTCGCGCTTCGCCCACGGCAGCTCCGACTCGTGGCCCGACACCCGCAACCCGGAGTTCGCCGACGCGGTCGCACGCACGGCCGGCGCCGCCGAGCACGGATCGGACGGCCGGTCCTGGCACGACCCGCGCGAGGACGGGGTCGTGCCCGACGCCTACATCGCGATGGGTCAGACCGCCGAGAACGTCGCCACCCTGCGGGGGCTGACCCGCCTCGAGCTCGACGAGTTCGGGGTGCGCTCGCAGAACCTCGCCGAGAAGGCGCTCGCCGACGGCTTCTGGCAGCGCGAGATCACGCCCGTGACCACGCCGGACGGCACCGTCGTCTCGGCCGACGACGGCCCCCGCGCCGGGGTCACCCTCGAGGCGGTCTCCGGGCTGAAGCCCGTGTTCCGTCCCGACGGAGTCGTCACGGCCGGCAACTGCTGCCCGCTGAACGACGGCGCCGCCGCCGTCGTCGTCATGTCGGACACCAAGGCCGCCGAGCTGGGCATCACGCCCCTCGCCCGAGTCGTCGCCACCGGGGTCAGTGCCCTCTCCCCCGAGATCATGGGGCTCGGCCCGGTCGAGGCGACCCGCCGGGCGCTTGCCCACGCCGGGATGACCATCGGCGACATCGACCTGGTCGAGATCAACGAGGCGTTCGCGGCGCAGGTCGTGCCGTCGTACCAGGACCTCGGCATCGACCTCGACCGGCTCAACATCAACGGCGGTGCGATCGCGGTCGGTCACCCGTTCGGGATGACCGGCGCCCGACTGCAGACCACGATGCTGAACTCGCTCGACTGGCACGACAAGTCGCTCGGGCTGATCACGATGTGCGTCGGGGGTGGGCAGGGCATGGCGCTCATCCTCGAGCGCGTCTCGTGATCGGCCTCCGGGACCCTCAGACCCTGTTCTTGATGTTCTCTTGACCCTTTCCTGACATGCCGACCGAGGCCCGGACCTGCGGAATCCGGAGCCCTCTCGCTACGCTTCCGCTATGTCCGAGGCACGGGGGACGCGCTGGCTGGACGCCGACCAGCAGGGGTCGTGGCGCGCCTTCGCGGTGGGCGTCACCCTGCTCCTGGACCGGCTCGACGCCGATCTCCAGCGCACGTTCGACCTCTCCCTGACCGAGTACGAGATCCTGGTCCGTCTCTCCGAGCGCCCCGAGCGCTCGATGCGGATGGCGCAGCTGGCCGACGCCCTGGCCCACAGCCGCAGCCGGGTCACCCACACCGTGGCCCGGATGCAGAACGCCGGCCTCGTCGTGCGCTCGACCTCACCGGAGGACGGCCGCGGCATCGTCTGCCGGCTCACCGAGCGCGGCCACGACCTGCTGGTCGAGGCGGCCCCGGTGCACGTGCAGGGCGTGCGTGACTACCTCGTCGACCTCGCCGACCGCGACGACTTCGCCGCGCTCGGACGGGTCATGAACGCCGTCACGGACCGACTCATCGAGTGCCACCCCGAGGCCGACATCCGCTCCTGACCCGGCCGTCGAGCGTCAGTCGCGGGTGAGGCGCCGGTGGGTCACCCGGTGCGGACGTGCCGCCTCGATGCCCAGCCGCTCGATCTTGTTCTCCTCGTAGGCCGCGAAGTTGCCCTCGAACCAGAACCACTTCGCCTCGTCGTCCTCGTCGCCCTCCCACGCCAGGATGTGGGTGGCGATCCGGTCGAGGAACCACCGGTCGTGGGAGGTGACCACGGCGCAGCCGGGGAACTCCAGCAGCGCGTCCTCGAGGGACTGCAGGGTCTCGACGTCGAGGTCGTTGGTCGGCTCGTCGAGCATCAGCAGGTTGCCGCCCATCTTCAGCGTGAGCGCGAGGTTCAGCCGGTTGCGCTCGCCGCCGGACAGCACGCCGGCCCGCTTCTGCTGGTCGGGTCCCTTGAAGCCGAACGACGCGACGTAGGCCCGCGAGGGCATCTCGAAGTTGGCGACCTTGATGAAGTCGAGCCCGTCGGAGACGACCTCCCAGACGTTCTTCTGCGGGTCGAGGCCGCCGCGGCTCTGGTCGACGTAGGAGATCTTGACGGTCTTGCCGACGACCAGCTCGCCCTCGTCGGGCTTCTCCTCGCCGATGATCATCTTGAAGAGCGTGGTCTTGCCGACGCCGTTGGGGCCGATCACGCCGACGATGCCGGCACGGGGCAGGGTGAACGAGAGGTCGTGCATGAGGGTGCGGCCGTCGAAGCCCTTGGCCAGCTTCTTCGCCTCGAGCACGATGTCGCCGAGCCGAGGACCGGCCGGGATGTTGATCTCGGCGGTGTCGATCTTGCGGTTGCGATCGGCCTCGGCCGCCATCTCCTCGTAGCGGGACAGGCGGGACTTGCTCTTGGCCTGCCGCGCCTTGGGGTTGGACCGCACCCACTCGAGCTCGCGCTCGAGCATCTTGGCGCGCTTGGCGTCCTTCTGCCCCTCGACCTTGAGGCGTTCCTTCTTGGTCTCGAGGTACGTCGAGTAGTTGCCCTCGTAGGGGTGCGTCTTGCCGCGGTCGAGCTCGAGGATCCACTGCGCGACGTTGTCGAGGAAGTACCGGTCGTGGGTCACGGCCAGGACCGCGCCCGGGTAGGCGGCGAGGTGCCCCTCGAGCCACTGCACGGACTCGGCGTCGAGGTGGTTGGTGGGCTCGTCGAGCAGGAGCAGGTCGGGCTGCTGGAGCAGGAGCTTGCAGAGCGCGACGCGTCGACGCTCGCCGCCGGACAGGTGGTCGACCAGCTCCTCGGGCGGCGGGCAGCGCAGCGCGTCCATCGCCTGGTCCAGCCGGCTGTCGATGTCCCAGGCATTGGCGTGGTCGAGCTCGGTCTGGAGGTCGCCGGTCTCCTTCATCAGGGCGTCCTGGTCGGCGTCGGGCTCGCCCATCTCCATGTAGGCGGCCTCGAGCCGGGCCATCTTGCCCTTGATCTCGTGCACCGCCTCCTCGACGTTCTCCAGGACCGTCTTGCCCTCGGTCAGCGGCGGCTCCTGCTGGAGCATGCCGACCGTGGCCCCGGGGTCGAGGATCGCGTCGCCGTTGTTGGCGTGCTCGAGCCCCGCCATGATCTTCAGCAGGGTCGACTTGCCGGTGCCGTTGGGTCCGACGACACCGATCTTGGCGCCGTGCAGGAAGGACAAGGTGACGTTGTCGAGGACCACCTTGTCGCCGTGGGCCTTGCGCACGTTGCGCAGTGTGAAGACGTACTCAGCCATGGCTCGCAAGCCTACGGGCCCACCCCCCGGATCGCCGGATCGGGGACTGCCCTCACGCGGCGGTCTCGGCCACCTCCGGCTCCTGCGGCGCCGCGACGTCCTGTGCCGCCTCCTCGCCGTCCTCGGGCGCCGGCTCGGGCGCGGCCGCGAGCTTGCGCCGATGGAAGGCGCTGGTGCCGCGGTTGAGGTCGTGACCGACGAACGCCGCCTCCACGTCGAAGGTCGTCACCTCGAGCCCCGACTTGTTGACCCAGACCCGGGCGCTGAGCTTGCCGTGGACCACCACCGGGTCGCCGCGCCGCAGGGACTCGTCGCAGTTGCGCGCGAGCGCTCGCCAGGCGTTCACGGAGTACCACTGGGTGGCGCCGTCCTCCCAGGTGTCGGTCCTGCGCTGGTAGCGCCGTGGGGTGCTGGCCACCCGGAAGTGGGCGACCGGGACTCCCCCGGCCTCGCGCAGGGTGACGTCGCCACCCAGCCAGCCGGACAGGGTCACGAAGGTCTCGTTCATCGCTGCATCTCCTGATCTGTGAAGGGGTCTCGTGGAACGTGGGACCGAGCCTCCGCAGGGGTACCGACAGCGGCCGGCCGAGCGGCGGAACGCTGTGGAGAGCGCGCGCGGCAGGACCGGCTGTGGACGTGAAGCGGGCTGGTGGCGCGCTACTTCAGCGCGCGGGCGAGCCCCTCGCGCACCGTGTCGTACGCCGCCAGCTCGGCCCGCACCGGACCCACGACCAGCTCGTCGGCGACCGTCGAGATCGCCGACCGGAGCCGCTTGTCGGTGGTCCGCGCCCGGGACCGGGCCGTCGCCGAGACCAGGAAGCGACACAGGAACCCGAGCAGCAGCCCGAGCACGACGCCCCCGAGCAGCAGCAGCACCGGCACCGGGAAGCCGGCGACGTCCGGGGTGTGCGGACGGTCGACCCCGAACCACGGGTCGGCCAGCAGCACCGCCGACCACACGAGCCCGCCGACGGCGGCGATCAGCAGCAGCCACTGCATCGCCCGGACGAGCCCCGACCAGGCAGGCATCCGCTCGGTGTCGAGCTCGGTCGCCGACAGCGCGGCATCGAGCCGGTCGTTGAGGTCGGGCAGGCGGGTCACCGAGGCACGGCGCACGGACTCCGCCCACGGGCGCGCCAGCGGCGCCGACACCTCGTCGGCCACGGCGCGCACCTCGGCGTCGACGCGGGCGCGCTGCACCTGCGTCGGTGCGGGGACGGACGTGCGTCCACGCCCGGTGAACGCCGAGCCGTCCTTCCCGAGGTCGAGGTGGAGCCGCTTGAGCGGGTCGGGCCGCAGCTTGGACAGCCACGAGGTCACCGGCCAGCCGGTCGCCCGGCGGCCGCGCATGCGGGTGGCCGACTCGACCGCCGCGACGACCGTCGGCACTCCCGCGGCGTCGGCGAAGGCGTCCTCGAGCGCCGCGATCCGCTGCTTCGACAGCTCGGGGTGGCCACTGGTGCCGGTGGCCTCGCGCAGCCGGGTCGCGGCCTGACGCACGTCGGCCTCGAGGCGCGAGCGCGTCACCTCCTTGGCCCGCACCCGCTCGGCGATCGCGCCACGCAGGTCGTCGATGCCCTCGCCCGTGCGTGCGCTGGTGGCCAGCACCGGCACCCGGACGAGGCCGTCGGCGTCGACGAGCCGGCGCACGTCGTCGAGCATCGACTGGCGCCGGTCGTCGGGCACCTCGTCGATGTGGTTGAGGACGACCAGCATGACGTCCTGGTGGGTCGCCAGGGGCACGAGGTAGCGGTCGTGGATCGCGGCGTCGGCGTACTTCTGGGGGTCGAGGACCCAGACCATCAGGTCGGTCAGCTCGATCAGCCGGTTGACCTCGAGGTGGTGGGAGACCTCGGTGGAGTCGTGGTCGGGGAGGTCGAGCAGGACGACGCCCTGGAGCGCCTGGTCCTCCTTGCCGAGGTCGAGCAGCGAGTCGCGCATGATCTGGTGGCGCGGCGCGATCCCGAGGTACTCCAGGAGCTCGTCGGCGCCCTCCTTGCCCCAGATGCAGGCCGTCGCCCACGACGTCGTGGGCCGGCGTACGCCGACCGAGGACAGCTCGACCCCGGCCAGGGCGTTGAACGTCGACGACTTGCCGGATCCGGTCGCGCCGGCGATCGCGACGACCGTGTGCTCGGCTGCCAGGCCGAGCCGACGGGCGACCCGGTCGGCGGTCGCCTCGGCGTCGTCGACCGCCCGGTCGTCGAGCCGTCCTCGCGCGGCCTCGCTGGCTCGCCCGAGTGCCTCGATCCGGTCACCCAGATCCGAGCCTCGAGACACCAGTCTCTTGGCCCCGTCCAACAAGGCGGTCACTCTTCTCCCTCGTGAAGTCACGGATGTCGTCTTCTGAGACTAATGGGCACGCCCGCCCCGTCGTCGGACACGGGTCCCGGACGACCGTGTCGCGCGGGGCCGTCCGACGCCCCGCGGAGGGCCCGGGGCGACCTAGTGGGAGTGGGTGCGCTCCACGCGGCGTACCGCAGGTCGTCGACGGCGCGCGCGGCGTTGCGCAGCCGCTCGGCCGCCTCGGGCTCGATCCCGAGGCTCGCGAGCAGGTCGAGGTAGCGGTGGCGCTCCTCGTCGAGCAGCGCGCGCACCCGGGTCTCGAGCCTGCGCCGGGCCTGCTCGGCGAGGTTGCGCAGCGCCTGGTCGCCGAACACCGCCTCGAGCAGCTTCTGCCCCAGCACGGCGCTGCCGCCGGCGATGCCCGACCTCGGCGCCGGTGATCCCCGCGGTGTTGGCGAACACCACGACCATCAGCGCGACGGACAGGCCGTTGACGCCGTAGGCGAGGAAGCGTGCGGTCGTGCGCTTGTCGGCGCCCTCGGTGCGGACCATCTCCAGCACGTCCTGCTGCCAGTCGCGGACGGCGCGCTCGGCCTGGCGGCGCAGGCCGCGCGACGCGCGGCCGAGGTCCTCGCCCACGTCGGAGAGCAGCGTCCTGCCCGGGCGCGAGGCTCCGCCACGACGCCTCCGCGCGCTCGGCAGCCGCCTCGGCGTGCTCGAGGATCAGCGTCTCGAGGCTCGACTCGACGGCGACGTTCACGCGCTCGGCCTGCTGGGGCTTGCCCTTGATCGCGTTGACCATCCGGTCGCGCAGCCAGCCGACCTTCTTCTCGAGCGTCTTGAGCAGCTCGCCGGTGCCGACGAACTCCTGCCACCGCACCAGCACCTCGCCGCGCAGCAGGGTGCCGTCGGCGGTCGCCTCGAGCACCTTCCGGATCTCCTCGTCGTACGCCGCGTCCGCGCCCTCGCGGAGCCGCTCGGCCGCCTCGGCCTGCTGGACGCACGCGTCGGCGACCGTAGTGCGCGCGACGCGTCAGCGAGCGCACGGCCCCTTCCAGCGTCTGCTGGACCATCGCGGCCCGCGCTGTCGGCGTCGCCACCCGAGCTCCGAGAGCCAGCTGCGGATCTCGGCGACGTAGCGCGGGGCGAGCAGGCCGTCGTCGGTGAGCGTGGCCTCGTTGACGGTGAACAGAGGAGAGTCCTTGAGCCCTCGCGCGGCCAGCATCCGGGCCAGGTGGCTGGCGACGGTCTCGACGGCGTCCGCCGGCGTGCGGTCGAGCACGATCGCCACCGCGGCCGAGCGCTCGGCCGCCTGGCGCAGGAAGTCCCACGGCACCTGGTCGGCGTACCGCGCGGCGGAGGTGACGAACAGCCACAGGTCGGCCGCCGCGAGCAGCTGCGCGGCGAGGTGCCGGTTGCTCTCCTCGACGGAGTCGATGTCGGGGGCGTCCAGGATCGCCAGTCCCTGGGGGATGACGTCGAGGGCGACGAGCTGCAGCGCGTGCGGGTCGTGGGTCGTGTGGTGCACCCGCTCGAGGTCGGGGAGCAGGCGGTCGGCACCGAACCAGTCGGCGTCCGCCGGGTTGTGCACGAGCACGGGCGAGCGGGTCGTCGGCCGGAGCACGCCGGACTCGGTGACCACGGAGCCGACGAGGGAGTTCACCAGCGTCGACTTGCCTGCGCCGGTCGAGCCGCCGACCACGGCGAGCAGCGGCGCCTCGAGGGTGACGATCCTCGGGATCACGTAGTCCTCGAGCTGGTTGACCATCTCCTCACGGGCCGCCCGGTCGCTCGACGACGCCGGGGAGCTCCAGCGGCAGCACGGCGCCCTGCAGCGCCGCGCGCAGGCGCACGAGCGCGGCGACCATCTGCGAGCCGGCCGAGGTGACGGTCATCGGATGGGTACCACCTGTCCGGGGAACGCGATCGAGGGGCGGAGCGCGCTGATGCGGGCAACGTAGTCGTGGCCTCGGGCCGCGAAGTCCGGCGGGGGTACGCCGCGCAGGTAGCGGCTGTGCAGGAAGCCGAGCTCGATGACCGCCTGCTGGTAGTCGCGCATGGCGCGCTCCGCGGCGAGTCCGCCGGTGTCGCGGGCGTAGGCACGGCTCCGTCGCCGCGCCGCCAGGTCGACCACCCAGGCGATGTCGGTGGCCGGCAGCAGGCCGCGCTGGGCGGCGTCGGCGAGCGAGCCGGCGAGCATCCGGCCCTCCGACCGCCGCACCCACACGGCGAACGCCACCGCGACCAGGAAGAGCGGCGCCATCAGGATCAGGTAGACCGTCACGAAGTTCCCCGGACCGAAGACGGTCGAGGTGTTCCAGACGGCATGGGCGAGCACGGCGCACCCGTACCCGACGACCGGTGCGCGCGATGCGCGTCGCCCGGCGCCGGGAGCCCACCGCGATCCCCACGCCGATGCCGGTGAACGCCGTGAACAGCGGGTGGGCGAACGGGCTGACCAGGCAGCGCACGCACGAAGGTGCCGGTCAGCGCCTGGACGCCGCCGGGGCCGACGCCGCCGGAACCGTCGTAGGCGCTGGCGAGGTAGAGGATGTTCTCGGTGAAGGCGAACCCGACGCCGACCATGCCGGCGTACACCATCCCGTCGAGGACGCCGTCGAGCTCGGCGCGGCGCCACCAGAGCAGCAGCAGCAGGAACAGGCCCTTGCTGGCCTCCTCGGCGACCGGCGCGCCGATCTCGAGCATCAGCTTGTCGGAGAGCCCGCCGACGAACCCGCCGACGCCCTCGAGCAGCAGCGCGATGGCGGTGGCGACGAAGACGCCCCACAGCAGACCGCCGGCGAGCAGCCGGCGCGGCTCGGGCTCGTAGCGGTCGAGCCAGAGCAGGCACGCGATCAGGGGACCGACCGGAACGGCGGCCAGCAGGGCCGCGAGGACGGTCACCCGGGGTGCGCCCGAGGCGCCCATGACCAGCGTCATCGGCACGGCACACAGCAGCACCAGCACCGTCACCACGACCGTGAAGACGGCGTTGCCGCGCGGGGCACCGGCCATGGCGAAAGCGTAGCGAAACAGTCGGTTTCCGCTTCGCGCCCGCGCGGCGGAGCGGCGTAGTCTGACCGCGTGAGCGACGACACCGAGATCACAGCCCGAGACCAGCGCCGCCGAGGTCGAGCCGAAGACGGAGTCCCACGACCCGAAGGTCCCCGCGGCGTGGTCGGAGTTCATGCGCACCGGCTGGGGCGACCGTGAGCTCGACCTGCCGCGTCACCCGATCGCGCCGTACGCCGCCGCCCGCCGGCAGCGGCTCACCGAGGCCTTCCCGGGTGAGCGCCTGGTGCTGCCCGCCGGCGGCTTCAAGGTGCGCTCCTACGACACCGACTACCGGTTCCGCAGCGACACCGCGCACACCTACTTCTGCGGCAACCTGACCAGCGACGCCGTGCTGGTGGTCGACGACGGCGAGTCCGTGCTCTACGCGCGGCCCCGCTCCGACCGCGACACCGACGAGTTCTTCCGCGACCGTCAGTACGGCGAGCTCTGGGTCGGCCGACGGCCCTCCCTCCGCGAGATCTCCGACTCGCTCGGCATCGAGGTGCGTCACATCGACGAGCTCGCGGGTGAGCTCGCCAAGACCGGCAAGACCCGCGTCCACCGCGGTGTGTCCGAGTCGATCGACGGGCTGGTCACGGCCGACGCCAGCCGCGACGACGACTTCGCCCGCGTCGCCTCGGAGATGCGCCTGGTCAAGGACGAGTGGGAGATCGCCGAGCTCCAGACGGCCTGCGACATCACCACGATGGGCTTCACCGACGCCGCCGGCGAGATGGAGCGGGCGATCGAGCTCGGCGAGCGGTGGATCGAGGGCACGTTCTTCCGCCGCGCCCGCGCGATGGGCAACGACATCGGCTACGACTCGATCGTCGGCGGTGGCTCCCACGCGACCACGCTGCACTGGATCGAGAACACGGGCCGGATCGTCCCGGGCGAGATGGTGCTGCTCGACATGGGCGTCGAGGGACACAACCTCTACACCGCCGACGTCACCCGCACCCTGCCGATCGACGGCACGTACACGCCCCTCCAGCGCGAGCTCTACGACCTGGTCCACGCCGCGCAGGAGGCCGGCATCCAGGCCGTCCAGCCGGGCACGCCGTTCCTCGCGGCCCACGACGCGGCGATGAACGTCCTCGCCCACGGCCTCGAGTCGCTGAAGCTGCTGCCGTGCTCGGCGGAGGAGGCGCTCGACCCCGAGTCGAAGGTCTACAGCCGCTGGACGTTGCACGGCGTCAGCCACATGCTCGGCATGGACGTCCACGACTGCGGCCAGGCGTCGATGGACGTCTACCCGAAGGGCGACCTCGCCGAGGGCATGGTGCTCACCGTCGAGCCGGGGCTCTACTTCCAGGCCGACGACCTGCTCGTGCCCGAGGAGATGCGTGGCATCGGCATCCGGATCGAGGACGACATCCTGGTCACCGCCGACGGGTCACGGAACCTGTCGGCGTCCCTGCCCCGCACGTCGTCCGACGTCGAGGCGTGGATGGCGGCGGCGAAGGGCTGATCGGCTCACCCGCGCAGGGCGGGCAGCAGCTCCTGCTCGGCGACGGCGAGGAAGTCCCGCTGTGACTCGTCGCCGATCTGGACCAGCGCCACGTCGGTGAAGCCGGCGTCCTCGAACGCCCGGACGGCCTTGACGATCCCCTCGATCTCGGGGCCGCAGGGGATGGCGTCGGCGACGTCGTCCCGGGTGACGAACTGGGAGGCGCCGGCGAAGCCCGCCGTACCCGGCAGCTCGGCGTTCACCTTCCACCCACCGCCGAACCAGCGGAACAGCTCGTGCGCCCGCTGGATGCAGGCGTCCCGGTCGGGACCCCAGCAGATGGGGAGCTGGCCGATCTTCCGGGTGTGCGTCGTGGCCTTCTCCTGGTTCCACAGGCTGACCAGGTCCGCCTTCGGCTCGACCGCGATCAGGTGGTCGGCGAGCGGGGCGAACGTCGTGATCGACTGCTCGCCGGAGACCGCCACGCCGATCGGCACCGGGTTGGTGGGCACGTCCCAGAGCTTCGCCGAGTCGACCCGGTAGTGCTCGCCGGCGAAGTCGACGTATCCGCCGTCGAAGAGCCGGCGGATGATCGTCACGGCCTCCTCGAGCATCTCGTGCCGCACGTTGACCGGTGGCCAGCCCTGCCCGATGACGTGCTCGTTGAGGTTCTCGCCCGCGCCCAGGCCCAGCGTGAAGCGCCCGTTGCTGAGGAGATCGACGGTCGCGGCCTTCTGCGCGACGACAGCCGGGTGGTAGCGCATGATCGGGCAGGTCACGTACGTCATCAGCTCGACGCGGTCGGTCACCTGGGTCACCGCCCCCAGCACGCTCCAGGCGTACGGCGCGTGGCCCATCTCGTCGAGCCACGGGAAGTAGTGGTCGCTCATCACCTCGAAGTCGAACCCGGCCGCCTCGGCAGCCGCCGCATGCCCGACGAGCTCGCGCGGCCCGGACTGCTCGGTCATCAGGGTGTAGCCGTAGGCGGTCATGCCCGGGACGTACCCATCGCCTGCCGAGGCATGAAGGCGTCTCACCCTCCCGTCCCTGGCGTCCGCTGGTCGGCCGCGGCGCCCGAGCCACCGTTCTCCGACCGCGAACGGTGGCTGACGCACCGCCCACCAACGGCGAAGAGCACCGCGAGGATGCTCCACAATGGTCCCGGCCCCTGTAGCTCAGCTGGATAGAGCAAGAGCCTTCTAATCTCTAGGTCGCAGGTTCGAGTCCTGCCGGGGGCGCTCGAACGTCGCCCTCACGTCGGCAGGCCCACGTCCGGCCCTGAAATTGATAAGCGCCCCGCCGCGGGCGAAAGGATGTGCGGCGGGGCACTCACTGCTTCAGCGCCGATCGCCGCGAAAATGTCACACCCTGGGCGCTCAGCGGGGTGCGTGTCCTGGGTAGAGCAAGAGCCTTCTCATCTCTAGGTCGCAGGTTCGAGTCCTACCGCGGCGCCGCATCGTCACAGGTCAGGTGCCGTGCGCTCAGCGGCGGGCGACGGCCGCCACGGTGTCCCGCTTGCTCGATGCATGCGCGGAGATCGCCCGGAGCTCGAAGACGCGTCGGTCGTCGACCCGTGCGGCCGCGGTCAGGGTGATCTTGATGACGACGCGCACGTGGGACCCGGGCCCCACGCTGCCGGTGAGGTAGGTGCCTGCAGTGATCGCCTTCGTCACGTTCCTGCCACCCACGAGGTAGGTGACCTTGAACTTCTTGCTGGCCGCGGTGCCCCGGAGTGCGAAGGTGTCCGTGGCGTCGCCCTTGTTGGTCAGGCGCACCTCGAACGTCGCGCGCTTCGCCGTGCGGCGCAGGTGCGCGGTCAGCCGCTGGTCGGCGGAGCCGCCGTAGGTCCCGGAGCCCACGTAGTCGCCGTTCCCACGGCGGATCGCCCCGTCGGGCTGGTAGTGCTTGTCGGCACCGGCCGGGCGGTCGCCGACGGTGAGGACCTGGCTCGCGGTGCCGGTGTTACCTCCGGCATCGGTGATCGAGGCCACCACCGTGTACGACCCTTCCTTCAGGGTCGTCGCGCTGACTCCCCAGCTGCCGTCGTTGTTCACCGTGGCGGTCAGGTTCTGCCCTCCCACGGTGACCTTCACGATGGTGCCGGCCTGTTCCCCGGTCGTCCCGTAGGTCCAGGGAGACGTGTCCTGGGTCGACCTCGAGGCGCCGCCGTCGATCGTCACGACCGGCTTCGTCAGGTCGACGGTGAGCACCTGGAAGGCGGTGCCCGTGTTGCCCGCCTTGTCGTCGACCGACGCCACCAGGAGGTGGGGGCTCTCGGTCAGGGTCGCGGCGGTCACGCTCCAGCCGCCGCCGACACCGGAGGTCGTCGTCAGTGTCTGACCACCGACCGTGACGGTGACCGGCGCGCCGCTCGACTGGTCCGTCGTGCCGGTGATCGTCGGCGTCGTGTCCTTGGTGCCACGGGTGGCGTCACCGTCGATCGACACCAGGGGCGCCGTCACGTCGACCGTGAGGACCTGGGTGGCCGTGCCGATGTTCTGGGAGGCGTCCGAGATCGTCGCGACCACCGGGTGATCACCCTCCGTGAGGGCTGCCGTGCCGACGCTCCAGACGCCACCGGCGCCCACGGTCGTGGGCAACGTCTGTCCCGCGACTGTGACGCTGAGTGCCCGGCCGGCCGCCTCGTCCGTGGTGCCGGAGATCGAAGGCGTCGTGTCGTTCACGGACCGCGTGGGCCCACCGTCGATCGTGATCAGCGGCGGGGTCAGGTCGTCCTTGGACACGGCGAAGGGCGTGTTCGCGAGACTGACCGTGGTCGTGGCGAGCGCGCGGCCCTTGATCGTGGCGCCTTCGCCGAAGGAGATCGCACCGCCCCCGAGGAAGGTGCCGACGACCTTGGCGCCCGCGCCGATCGCCACGGCACCGAGCACCTGCCAGTACACGTTGTTGGCCAGGGCGCCGTTCTTCAGGACGATCTTGCTGGCGGCCGCGGAGCTGAACGCGGCACCCACCTGGAAGACGAAGACCGCACTCGAGTCACCCGCGGCGTCGAGGGTCATCGTGCCGGTGTTCGTGACGGCCGCAGCGCTCGTGTAGACGCCGGGCTCGAACGTCGTTCCGGCCTGGTCTCCGGCAAACGCTGCCGTGCTGGTCTCGGTGGCGGCGGCGTCGTACGCGGCCTGCCGATCCGCCTGTGCCTGTTCGGCGTCCGCGTCCTTGTCGTGGATCGTGCCCTTGGTCGTGCCCGGCGGGAATCCGGCGATCACACCTGACGGACTCAGGCCGAGGTCGCCGGCGAGGATCGTCGCGGTGCCGGTGTTCGTGACACCGGTGCCCGCGAGCACCGAGTACGACGCGGCGGTGCCCAGGTCCACGAACGTGGCCGCCGCCGGCTCCGGGGCGGAGGCGCTCGCATCCGGCACAGCGCCGAAGGGTCCGACGACGAGAAGCGCGAAGGCTCCGGCCGCCCCGGTGACCTTGATCCGCATGGAGATCTGACGGGTGTGACGCAGCATGGCGTGCCTTCGGTTGAGGCATCGCGATCGTTCACCTGGTCATCCAGGGGGGCGAGTATCCACGGTTACCGTCGTTGCGACCCTAGTTCCGTTCGCTCGACTTTCTGGCCGAATGCCCAAATGGGCGCACCCAGGCCCTGCTGCCCGAGTCACGTGGCGCGACTCCCGCCTCGTGGGCGACGACCCGTGGCCCGAACGGTTCATCGACACCAGGGTCGAGTGATCCTTACGGTGATCGCGCCCCTGGGGTTCCCGTCCGGGGGCGCGCGCCTCGCGGTCCTCTCGACGTGCCCGGACCGCGGGGCGCGCGTATGCCGGACCGGCGCCACCGACCGCCATCGTCGGTGCGACGTGAGAGCCTCTCCGACTACCATCGCCGCATGGCCGGGTCGGTGAGGGTGATCCCCCGGCAGGACGTGCGCTTCTGCCGCTCCGCCGACGGCGTGACCATCGCCTACGCCGTCCACGGCTCCGGCCCGCCGCTGGTCATCGACTCCTGCTGGCTCAGCCATCTCCAGTACGACTGGGAGAGTCCCGTCTGGCGCCACTACCTCACCGAGCTCGGCAAGATCGCCACCGTCTACCGGTTCGACGAGCGCGGGCACGGCCTGTCCGACCGCGACGTCACCGACCACTCCCTCGAGATGCGGCTGGCCGACCTCGAGGCGGTCATCGCGGACGCCGGTCTCGACCGCTTCTCGCTGCTCGCGATGGCGCAGGGCGGTCCGGTCGCGATCGAGTACGCCGCCCGTCACCCCGAGCAGGTCGGACGACTCCTCTTCTACGGCAGCTACGCCGGGGTCGACGCCGTCCAGACGACGAAGCAGGACCGGCTTCTCGACGAGACGTTCGACCAGCTGATCCGCGTCGGCTGGGAGCAGCCGACCCCGGAGTTCCGCCGGGTCTTCACCTACCTGATGATCCCCGGCGCGACCGAGGAGCAGATGGGCTGGCTCGACGAGCTCCAGCGCCGCGCGGCGACGGCCGAGGTGGCGCTGCTGGCCCGCCGTCAGCGCCGGGAGGTCGATGCGACGCACCGGCTGGGCGAGCTCGACGTACCGACGCTCGTCCTGCACTCGCTCCACGACCGGATGAACGCGTTCGTCTACGCACGTCACCTCGCCACCGAGATCCCCGGCGCGCGGCTCGTCGCCCTCGACAGCGAGAACCACATCCTGCTCGAGGACGAGTCCGCCTGGCCGGTGTTCCTGCGCGAGGTCACCGACTTCCTGGCCCAGGACGACGCGGCGGCGGCGCTGGTGCCGGGCGACCGCGACCCGCGCGACGTCCTGTCCGGCCGCGAGATCGAGGTGCTGACCCTCGCGGCGCGCGGCCACGACAACGCGGCGCATCGCCACCGAGCTCACCCTCAGCGTCCGGACCGTCGAGCGACACCTGCAGAACACCTACGAGAAGCTCGGCCTCCGTGGGAAGTCCGCACGCGCCGGGGCGGTGAGCCGGCTCCACACCGCCGGGTGACACCACCCAGTCGGTACGCCGCGCACCCGGCGCCGCAGATGGGTGGATGCACCGATGTGGCCGACACCGACGTCCTCCTAGCGTCTCGGAGCAGACATCCGAACCACTCAGGGGGACCACCCATGACCACCACCCAGAACGCCGGCCACCACGCGAGCGAGGCCGGAGCCGCCGACACCGCCCTGAAGGCGCGTCATCGCGCCATGTGGGCACTCGGCGACTACCACGCAGTCGCGACCGAGATCATCCCGGACCTCGGCCCCGTTCTCGTCGAGGCGGCCCACCTCGGGCCGGGCGACCACGTGCTCGACGTCGCCGCCGGCTCGGGCAACGTGGCCATCCCGGCCGCGGCGGCCGGCGCCCACGTGATCGCCAGCGACCTGACGCCCGAGCTGCTCGACCGGGGCCGGGCCGACGCGGAGGCCGCCGGGGTGAGCCTCGAGTGGCAGGTAGGCGACGCCGAGCACCTGCCCTTCGAGGACGACTCCTTCGACGCCGTCACCTCGTGCGTCGGCGTCATGTTCGCGCCGCACCACCAGGAGGCCGCCGACGAGCTGGTCCGGGTCTGCCGACCCGGTGGCCGGATCGGGCTGATCGCGTGGACGCCGACCGGGTTCATCGGCCAGATGTTCGCCACGATGAAGCCGTTCGTCGCTCCCCCGCCGCCGGGAGCCCAGCCCCCGCCGCTGTGGGGCGACATCGAGCACGTCCGGCAGCTGCTCGGCGACCGGGTGACCGACGTACGGGCCAGGCAGCAGATGCTGCGCGTGGACCGGCTGGCCGACCCGGCGACGCTGGTCGACTACTTCCGGACGAACTACGGGCCGACGATCGCGGCGTTCCGTGGGCTCGAGGACGACGCCGAGCGCACCGCCGAGCTCCAGCAGGCCCTGCTGGACCTGGTCACCCGGTTCCGCACGCCCGAGGGGACGCTGGACTGGGAGTACCTCCTGGTGACGGCCACCGTCGGCTGAGCCGCGGCCTCGGCCCACCGGCGACACGCCGCCTCAGGTCCGACGATCTCGTCGCGCCGCAGGATCCAATGGATCTGGCCCGGCGACGTATGAGATCGCCGGGCCTGATGCATTTCCGGGCCCTTGGCCGGGGTGTCAGCCGAGACGGGCCAGATGGGCGGCGTGCTCACCGTCGGGGGTCGAGCTCTCGCTCGGCTCGTGGGTGATCGTGATCGCGATGTGTCGGCGCCGGCGGGTGAGCGTGGCGGCCGGCCCCGCGACCAGCAACAACGCTCCGACCAGCACCCAGGCGGCCAGGATGAACACCGAGCTGCCGGCACCGTCGTTGCCGTAGTAGGCGATCGCCCGGACGGCGTTGTCCAAGGCGCCCGGCGGCATGATCCGACCGATCCCGGACCAGCCGTCCGGCAGCATCTCGGGAGCAGAGGTGGCCCCGGAGAGCGGGTTGCCGAGGAGCATCACGGACGCCGCCGCGACGGTCATGCCGGCCTTGCCGAAGACGTTGGCAGCGCCGTTGATGACGCCGACGATCGCTCCGACGCCGAGCGCGTAGCAGCCGGCCAGGGCCCACCAGCTCCCGTCGAGGGCACCGAGCCAGGTGTTCAGGACGGTGGCGAGAGCGAGCCCGGAGACGCCTCCGACGACGAGGGCGCTCAGCAGACGTTGGACGCGAGATCGGCCGCGCAGGGCGAGGATCACTCCGGCAGCGATCGCACCGAGCACCGTGGGCAGCGCGGCAGCCGTGAAGACCACCGAATGCGGGTCGTCGCTCGGCGGAGGTACGGCGTCCGACACGGGTCCGGTCAGGGCGTCGGCGTTCGTTTGCTGGTCCAGCGTCGTCGCGACCGCGGTGAGCAGCTGGGCAACGGCGGGCCGGCCGGCCGAGGCGAGCACCACGGTCGGGCCCGAGGGCGACTCCTCGTAGAGGCCGTCGACGTCGTTGTCGCGGAGCATCGCCCGCCCTGCGGCGTCGCTCGGGGCGACGGTGATGTCGAAGGCGTCGCTGCCCTGCGCGTCGAGCGCGGCGGACGCGGTGGCGACGAACTGCCGTGACCCGGTCACGGCGACCGGGACGTCCCGGGGCCCGACGTGACTGGCGGGCCACGCGAACGCCGTAGCCAGCAGGGTCACCAGGGCCGCCAGGGCGACCGGCAGTCGAAGAGCCAGCAGCGTGGTTCGGATGAGAGAACTCATGATCAACTCCAAACAGAGCGGTTGTTCGGTTTCCTTTCTCTCACCTTCACCCGAGGACCTGTTCCTTGTCAAGAACGGACGTTCGTTTTAGAAGGGGACAGAGGCGTGTCACCGACCTTTTCCTGCGGACACGCCGTGCCGTCCTGCGGCGTGTTGCCCGTCAACGGTCGGTTACACGCGCCGGTCGGTGACTCGCGCCGCCCCGGACCCGACGAGGTCGGTGGCTCCTTGGAGGTAGGTCTCAGGAGTGATCGCGTGGTCGAGCAGCCGCTGCAGCACGTAGCCGGGCAGCATCCCGACGAGCACCTGGGCCATGTGCCCCGGATCGCCGGCCGGGTTCATCGTGCCGTGGTCCTGACAGCGCCGGACGAGGGTCGTGAGCACCTCGCGGAGGTCCCGGATCCGGTCGGCCGCCATCTCGGCGACCTGGGGGTCCCGTGCCGCCTCGGCCCACACCTGGACCGCGATCTGGGGCGAGCGGTCGCCGTACGCGTCGAACGCCGAGGCGATGAACTCCTCGACGACCCGGGCCGGCGTCAACGTCTCAGCGCTGTCGACGAGCTCCTCGAGCCGTGCGGTCGCCGGGCCGAGCGCCGAGTCGGCGATGGCGCGGATCAGCTCGGTCTTGGACTTGAAGTAGCCGTACACGGCCCCCGCCGAGAGGCCCGCCTCGTGGATGACGTCGGCCATCGTGGTCCGGTGGAAGCCCTGGGCGGCGACACAGCGGGTCGCCGCGGTCAGGATCTGCTGGCGGCGGGCGTCCTTGTGCGCTTGCGAGACCTTGGGCATGCGCTCAACCTAAAACGAACGTCCGTTCATGCCAAGCACACCGGCGCGTCGATGCCCGCTCAGAGGCGGGAGTAGAGGTCGATCTCCTCGAGCAGGTCGGCCTTGGTCTCCGGCTCGGCGAACGACGAGGTGACCGCGGCGCGGGCCAGGTCGGCGACACCGTCCTCGTCCAGGTCGAGCAGGCGGGCGGCGATCTCGTACTCCTGGTTGAGGCTGGTGCCGAACATCGACGGGTCGTCGGAGTTCACCGAGATCGTGATCCCGGCGTCGCGGAACGCCCGGATCGGGTGCTCGTCGAGGCTGGCCACCGCCTTGGTGGCGATGTTGGACGACGGGCACACCTCGAGCGGGATGTGCTGGTCGGCCAGGAAGGACATCAGCGCCGGGTCCTGGACGGCCGAGGTGCCGTGCCCGATCCGCTCGGCACCGAGGATCCGCAGCGCGTCCCAGACCGTCTCCGGCCCGGTCGTCTCGCCGGCGTGCGGCACGCTGTGCAGGCCCACCCGGCGGGCCGCGTCGAAGTGCGGCTTGAACTGCGGCCGCGAGACGCCGATCTCGGGGCCGCCCAGCCCGAAGCCGACCAGGGCGTCGACCCGGTGGTTGGTCGCGAACGAGAGGGTCGCGTCCGCGGCCGGCATCCCGCTCTCGCCCGGGATGTCGTAGATCCAGCGGAGCACGATCCCGAAGTCACGCTCGGCCGCGATCCGGGCGTCCTCGAGGGCCTGCGTGTAGGACTCGATCGGCATGCCGCGGTCCGGGTCGTCGGGCAGCACCGAGGTGTACGGCGTGCAGGTCAGCTCGGCGTACCGGACCTGCTGGACGGTGGCGAGCTCACGCGCCACCTCGTAGGTCAGGTAGCGGACGTCCTCCTCGGTCCGGATCAGGGAGACCACCGCGAGGTAGACGTCGACGAAGTGCCGGAAGTCGCGGAACTCGAAGAAGCGCCGGAGCTCCTCGGGGTCGACCGGGACCTCGCCGGGATGGCGCATGGCCAGCTCCGAGACGATCGCGGGCGAGGCCGACCCGACGTGGTGGACGTGCAGCTCGGCCTTGGGCAGTCCGGCGATGAACGACGACAGATCCACGGACCCGAGTCTCTCAGCCGGTGAGCCAGTAGTACGAACCGACGACGGCCGCCGGCAGGAACGCCAGCAGCAGCCACGCGGTCAGCACGGACCTCTGGTTGATCACGCGCACGCCGACCATGGCCATCAGCCCCACCACGCACGAGATCGTGAGCAGGCCGGGTCGGGCACCGGCACGGTCGACGGTGCCCGACAGGATCGCCATGCCGGTCGCGAACAGGGTGCAGACCGTGAGCACCAGCGCCGATGCCACCCAGCGCTGGACCCGCTCGACCTCCACCGGGGTCGCTACTTGATCGCCGCGAGGACCGCCGAGGCCGCCTCCGAGGGAGAGGTGTACTTCTTGCCGTTGATGTAGACGGTCGGCGTTCCGGTCACGTCGTCCTTGGACATCTGGTCGGTCGCGTTGACCACCCACTGGTGGTAGGTGTTCCCGTCGATCAGCGGCGTGACCTTGCTCTGGGGGGCGCCCGCCTGCACGGCCCAGTCGACGAGGGTCGCGTCCGGGACGCCGGCGCTGCCCTCGGCCGGCTGGTTGGCGTAGGCGATCGAGTGGAACTTCAAGAACGCGTCGGACCCGGCGGTGCTGAGGACCGCCATCGCGGCGTTCAGGGCCCGGCTCGAGTAGTTCGTCGACGACGAGCGGTCGAGGAACGCGACCATGTGGTAGTCGACCTTCACCTGGCCGCCGGCGATCGCCGACTGGATCTGCGAGCCGACCTGCTGCTCGAACGCCTGGCAGATCGGGCACTGCAGGTCCTCGTACAGCTTGATCGTCGTCGGGGCCGAGCTCTTCCCGATCACCACGTTGTAGGTGCCGGAGAGATGGGACGGCGTACCGCTCGCGCCGACGGCCTCTCCGGTCGTGTCCTTCTTGCTGGACACCACCACCAGCACCACCGCGATGATCGCGATCGCGACGACCACCGCACCGACGACGAGCAGGTTCCGGTTGCGCTCCTGACGCTTCTGCTCCCGCATCAGCGCCTGAGCACGCTCAGACTTCGACTGCTTCTTCGGATCCTTCGCCATCGGCGAGCCTTTCGTGGTGCGGGAAGAGGAGGTTGTCCAGGGCGAGACGTGTGCGTGGCCAGAGCACCAGCCAGCCGGAGCAGATCACGAGGCCGATGTCGCGGGCGATGTCGATGGCGTACTGCCGTTGTGGGTCCGCCGGGACCCCGTGGCTGCCGAAGCAGCCGCAGTTGATCTCCAGGCCGCGCGCCCAGGCCGAGGCGATCCCGATGATGAACGCCAGGAAGAACAGCGTCGCCAGGACTGCGAACGAGCGGGTGAGCAGGCCGAGGACCAGCATGGCCCCGATCAGGATCTCCACCGTCGGGAGCGCGTGCCCCACGGTCGGGACGACCGCCTCGGGCAGGATCTGGAAGGCACGGACCTGACGGACGTTGCCCGCCGGATCGGGGAACTTCGCCACGCCCGCCGCGAGGTCCACCACACCGACGATCAGGCGCGCGGCGACACCGATCCATTGCCTCACGAGGGGCCACTGTACGAAATCGTCCTGAGCACACGCTGAGCGACTCGGCTTCGGAGCCGCCCTGTTCTCGGTAGGGTCTTCTCCTGTGAACGACCGCCTTGTCTGGATCGACTGCGAGATGACGGGGCTGGACTATGTCGCCGACGCGTTGATCGAGATCGCGTGCGTCGTCACCGACTTCGACCTCAACCCGCTCGGCGAGGGCATCGACCTGGTGATCAAGCCGCCGACGGAGGCGGTCGAGCAGATGGTCGACTTCGTGCGCTCGATGCACGAGAAGTCCGGCCTGATCACCCAGCTCGACAGCGGGATCACGCTCCACGAGGCCGAGGAGCAGGTGCTGGCCTACGTCGGCGAGCACTGCGCCGAGGGATCCCGGCCGCCCCTGGCCGGCAACACCGTCGCCACCGACCGGGCGTTCATCTCCCGTGACATGCCCGACCTGGACGCCTTCCTGCACTACCGGATCGTCGACGTGTCTTCGATCAAGGAGCTGTCCCGTCGGTGGTACCCGCGCGCCTACTTCGCCGCGCCGGCCAAGCGCGGCAACCATCGCGCGCTCGCCGACATCCTCGAGAGCATCGAGGAGCTCCGCTACTACCGGGCCGCGATCTTCGTGCCTGCGCCGGGCCCGGACAGCGCCGAGGCCAAGGCGCTCGCGGAGGAGCACGGCGGCTCCCTGACGGGCCTCTCGGACGATCGCCCCGATACGGTTCCCGAGGGGTAGGTGTCCTACACTCTCTCCTTGGTTCCGGCTTCCACCGGGGCCGCATGGTGGGTGTAGCTCAGCTGGTAGAGCGCCGCGTTGTGGTCGCGGATGTCGCGGGTTCAAGTCCCGTCACTCACCCCACTCCGCGACACGCACGTCGTTCGTCCGGAGCCGCTCGGGCTCCGGACCACGACGACGTCGTTGCCGGGCTCGTGGCCGGCAGGAGCGGCGCCCCGGGTCAGCCCGGGATGTGCCCGAAGCTGCCCTTCTGGAAGTCCTCGTAGGCCTGCAACACCTCGGACTTGGTGTTCATCACGAACGGTCCGGCCCAGGCGATCGTCTGACCGATCGGCTTCCCGCCGACCACGATCACGTCGAGCTGGGGCGACCGGCTCTCCTGCGTGCCGTCGGCCGCGATCGTGAGGTAGTCGCCGGCACCCAGCACGGCTGCCTGGCCCGTGTGCACCGGCTGAGCGTCGGTCCCGATGGTGCCGTGCCCGTTGAGCACGTAGACCAGCGCGTTGAAGTCCCGGTTCCACGGGAGGTCGAGGCGTGCCCCCGGCTCGACGGTCGCGTGCACCAGCGTCATCGGGGTGTGGGTGGCTCCCGGTCCGGCCTGCGCCTCGACCTCGCCGGCGATGACCCGCACGAGCGCGCCCGCGTCGTACGACGCCAGCAGGGAGACCTGGGAGGAGCGGATGTCCTGGTACCTCGGGGCGACCATCTTCTCGTCGCGCGGCAGGTTCACCCAGAGCTGGATGCCGTGGAACAGACCGCCCTGCTGGACCAACCACTCGGGGGGCGTCTCGATGTGGAGGATGCCGGACCCGGCGGTCATCCACTGGGTGTCGCCGTTCGTGATCGAGCCGCCGCCGCCGTGGGAGTCCTGGTGGTCGAAGACGCCGTCGATGATGTAGGTGACGGTCTCGAATCCGCGGTGCGGGTGCCACGGCGTGCCCTTGGCCTCGCCGGGCGAGTACTCCACCTCGCCCATCTGGTCCATCATGATGAACGGGTCGAGCAGGCTCAGGTCGATGCCCGCGAAGGCGCGACGGACCGGGAAGCCCTCGCCCTCGTAGCCTTGGGGCGCGGTCGTCACCTGCAGCACCCGGCGGGGCTGGTCGGCCAGGCCGGGCTCGGAGAGTCGGCCGAGGGTGGTCAGGTCGTCGACGGTCACTGCGGGCATCGGGCCCACCTCCTGCTTCCGGGCGCCGCGGTGGCGCTGTGCCCGGACCAACGGTAGTTGAATGTTGAATATTCCGTCGAGCCGCTCGCGCGATTGGGTGGGCACGCCGCACGCTGGTAATCTGGACCGCGCTTCACCGGCATGCGCCATTAGCTCAATTGGCAGAGCAGCTGACTCTTAATCAGCGGGTTCGGGGTTCGAGTCCCTGATGGCGTACCAGTTCATCTTTTCCGCACGTTCCGCCTGAGCCGCCCCGGCCAGGACCACGTCAGGGACCGGACCTCTCCAGGTTCACCTCGACGACGAGGCCGCCTTCGGGGCGTGCTCGTGCCGTGACGGTGCCGTGGTGGGCGGCCACGATCGAGCGCACGATCGTCAGGCCGAGGCCCGCCCCGGACGAGTGGTCGAGGCGCTCGCCCCTGCTCCTGCGGAACGGTTCGAACAGCGCGCCGGTCCGGCCGGGCTGCACGTGGGGTCCGGTGTTGGTCACGGTCAACCTCCCAGGAGGCGCCAGGTGGATCGACACCCACCCGTCGGCCCCGTTGTACTTGACCGCGTTCTCGACCAGGTTGGACACGAGCCGCTCCAGCAGCGCGACTTCTCCGATCACGGTCACGGGAACGAGCTCACACCTGAGGTCGATGCCCCGGGCGGCAGCGAGGTCGGCGTAGTCGTCGACGACGAGCTCGACCAGCTGGTCGAGACGCTGAGGTGCGTTCTCGATCAGACCCTGATCCGTCTCGGCCAGCGCCAGCAAGCCCTCGACGAGGGCTTCGTTGCGCTGGTTGGCGGCGAGCAGCTGCTCGGCCAGGAGGCGGCTGCGCTCGCCCGACAAGGGTGCCGCGAGGCCGACCTCGACCAGGGCTCTCTGGGTCGCCAACGGAGTGCGCAGCTCGTGCGAGGCGTTGGCAGCGAAGCGCCGCTGGGCCTCGTAGCTGTGGTGGAACCGGTCGAGCATGGAGTCCACCGCCAGAGCCAGCCTGGTCCCCTCGTCGCGACGCCAGCCCCTGGGCGCGAGCCGTACGCCGGCACTCCCCGGGCCGAGGGACGACACCGCGTCGGTGATCCGGGTGAGCGGCTGGATGGCCCAGCGGATCGCCACCCACAAGAACCCGAAGGTGCCCACCACCAGACCGAGGACCGTGAGGGCGGCGAGTGCATGGTGGTGCTGCCAGCCGGCACACGTGTAGTAGGAAGCGATGGGCGTGTGGAGGTTCAGGATGAAGCAGTCCCCGCCGAAGGCCGCCTGCGTCGCGACCGCGCCGTACTCGTAGGCCAGAAAGGCCACCGGCCACGTCGTCACGACGGCGATGAACAGCCGAGGCACGAGGGCGACCCTTCTCATGCCGGGTCCAGGAAGCGGTAGCCCACACGAGCCACCGTCTGGATGGCGGGAGGATCACCGAGCTTGCGACGCAGGGTCATCACCGCGACGCGGACCGCATTGGTGAAGGGATCGGTGTGCTCGTCCCAGACAGTGTCGAGCAGGACCTCGGCGCTGACGACCTCGCCCTCGCGCTCCATCAGGACCTGGAGGAGCCCGAACTCCTTGGGCGACAGGGGGAGGACAGCCCCGTGCCGAAAGGCTTGATGACGCGGTACGTCGAGCACGACGCTGGGGCTCTCGAGCACCGGTGGATGGAAGACGTCGACCCGCCGACCCAGGGCCTGGACCCGCGCCGCGAGCTCGGCGAAGGCGAAGGGCTTGGTCAGGTAGTCATCGGCACCGAGTCCGAGGCCGGTCACGCGGGCGCGGATCGAGCCGGCGGCGGTCAGCATCAGCACCCGGGTCCGCGACCGATGTCCGCTCACCCACCGACACACGTCGTCACCGTGCAGGACCGGCATGTCGCGGTCGATCACCGCGACGTCGTACTCGTGCACGTGCAGCCGATCGAGAGCGGCCCCACCGTCGTAGCAGACGTCCACGGCCATCGAGAGTCGGCGCAGGCCCTGGGCGACCGTGTCGGCGAGCACGCGCTCATCGTCCGCGACCAGCACTCTCACGTCCCGCCTCGACTCCTCGTCACCATCCGCAGGTTGCTCGCAGGCAACCAGGTCGCGCATAAGCGGAGCATAAGCGCCGTGCTGACCGTCGCCCTACGCCTCGGCCGAGACCCTCGTCGACCATGGGCACACCACTGGCCACCCGTAGCGGGCACCCGGTCGGCCGGTCGGAGATCGCGATCGACCCGGCCTTCCCGAGCCGGCGCGGACCTGCCGGCGCCGAGCTCGTCGCACTCGCCGTGTCGATCCTGCTGGCCACGATCTACCTGACCGTTCCGCCGACCGGGACCGACCTCCCCGCCCAGCTGACCCGGGCCGGTTTCGCCGGAGCGCACCCCACGACACCCGTCGACCTGAGCTGGTTCGGTGGGACGGAGGCGTTCAGCTACTCGGTCGTCTCGCCCTACCTGATGGCGATCTTGGGAGTTCGGCTCACCGGGGCGGTGTGCTGCGTGGCGGCGTCCTGGCTCCTGGCGCGGCTCTTCGTCCGCACGGGCGCCCGCCACGCGGTCTGGGCCGCAGCACTCGGGGCGGCGCTCCAGGCGTTGAACCTGGTCGCCGGTCGGGTCACCTTCGGCCTCGGCACGGTGTTCGGGCTGGCGTGCCTCGTGGCACTGGCCTCGGGGAGCGGGCGCAGCACCCGGCACGCGTCGGCGTGGGCCGTCCTCTGCGGGTTGTCCTCCCCGGTGGCAGCCTTCTTTCTCGTCCTGTGCGCGACGACGCTGGCCGTCGTACGTCGCCCGCGGCAGGCGGTCGTGGTCGGGCTCGCCGCAGCCGTGCCCGTCCTGCTCGTCGAGTCCGCCTTCGGGCAGACGGGTCGTCAGCCGTTCCACCAGCACGACCTGCTGGTCGCACTGGGGGCCACGCTGGCCGTCGGTGTGGTCGCCGGTCGCCGCCGTGAGCTGCGGTGGGGCGTAGCCGTCACCGCTCTGGCGACGGTGCTCCTGTCCCTGCTGGCCACCCCGCTCGGCGACAACGTGTGTCGGTTGAGCCTGGTGTTCGCCCCCGCCGTGGCCGTCGGCTACACCCCCTGGCGCGGACGCTGGCTGCCGCTCGTCCTCGCGATGGTCTCGCTGCCGCAGCAGCTCGGCGAGGTCAACGCGCTCGGGCTCGGCTCGGAGTCCTCGGCCGGTTTCTACGCCCCGCTCGCAGCGGAGGTGCAGGCTCGGCAGCCGGTCATCGGGCGACTCGAGATCCCCGAGACCTGGGCGCACTGGGACGCCTATGTCCTCGCGTCGACAGCACCGCTCGCGCGCGGGTGGAACCGCCAGCTCGATGTCGCGACGAACCCCCTCTTCTTCCGTCCGCCCCTCGACCCCACGGCGTACCGGCGCTGGCTGCGCCGGGAGCGCGTGCAGTACGTCGCGGTACCCGACGTCACCTACACGGCGGCGGGCCTCCGCGAGGTCGACCTGATCCGGTCGGGACTGCCGTTCCTGGTGGAGATCTGGTCCGCGCCGGGCTGGCACCTGTACCGCGTCGTCCGGCCCCGTCCCATCGTGCCGCGGCCCGCCGAGCTGGTCTCGATGGACTCCGCGGCCGTCACCCTGACAGCGCCCGCCCGTAGCACCGTCCACGTGGGGGTGCGGATGACGCGGTGGACCACCTTGGTCGGCGATGACTCGGGTGCGTGCCTCGCCACGGACCCGCAGGGGGATGCCGTTGTCCACAGCGGCGTGGGCGGCCGATACCGCCTCACGTCGACGCTGGGTCCTCGAAGTCGGCGTTGCTCCGGCGACCGCTGACCCGACCGGGTCGATCGTGCTATGAGGGAGCGAGCCGATTCGGCGCGGGTGCCTCTCGCGTGAGAGCGACCGCGACGCACGCTGCGTCACGGCCCCCGCATCTCAGATGTCCTTGTTCGTGAGGGTGTTCACGTCAGACTCCTCTGCTCAGTTGTCCCGGTTCGCCACGGCTCCTCCTCCCCTCGCGCACGACGGTCACCAGTCCTTGTTGGCCATGTCATCCCCTCCGGCGCGATCGTTCGGACCCGGCGACGCTAGGTCGACGGCCGAGGGGCCTCCAACGTTTCGGGCAGGCCCGCAACGTTCACGTCGCGGCCACGGTCTTCCTACGCTCGTCGCCCGTGCGCTCGAGGACGACCGCCGAGGACTCGGCCCCGGTCACCCTGCGGACCGTCCTGGCCAACCGGGAGTTCCGGGGCCTGACCCTCGCCTACCTCCAGTCGACGGTCGGGGACCAGTTCGCCGCCGTGGCGGTGGCGCTGCTGGTCTACGAGCGCACGGGGTCGGCGGCCTGGACCGCCGCGGCGTACTCGCTCACGATGCTGCCCAGCCTGGTCTCGGGACCTGCCCTGTCGTGGATCGCGGACCGCTGTCCCCGGCGGACCGTGATGGTCTCCTGCGCCTGGGTCCAGGGCCTCGTCCTGCTGGTGATGGCCCTGCCGGGGATGCCGCTCGGCGTGCTGGCGGGCTTGCTCGTCGCAGTGCAGCTCGTGCAGACGCCGTACAACGCCGCGCAGTCCGCCAGCCTCCCGGCGATCCTCGATGCCCGGAGCTATCCGGTGGGGCAGGCCTTCTTCGACTCCGCCTTCAACGTCGGGCAGCTGGCCGGACTGGCCGCGGCGGGCGTCCTGGTGACGGCCGTCGGCTCGCAGGTGACCCTCGCCCTCGACGCGGCGACCTCGGCCGTCAGCGCGCTCGTCATCGCGCGGGTGATGCAGCGGCGACCGGCGCCGGCACCCAGCCGGTCCGAGGACGGGGTCGTCGAGACCCGCCTGCTCGGGATCCTGAGGTCCGACCCTCGGGTCGTGCCTCTGATCGCCATGCTGTGGATGGTCTCGTTCGCGATCGTCCCCGAGGGTCTGGCGGTCCCGCTGGCGGCGGAGCTGCACTCGACGTGGGCGGTGGGGATCGTCCTGGCGATGGATCCCGGCGCCTACCTGCTCGGTCTGTTCGTGCTCAGCCGCTGGACGTCGACCGACTCGCGGGTGCGCTGGATCGGCGTCCTGTGCGTGCTGACGGTCGCCCCGCTGCCGTGCCTGTTCCTGCCGCTGCCACTCGTCCCCGTCCTGGCGATCCTGCTCGTGATCGGGATGGCCGGGGCGTACCACACCCCTGCGAAGGCGTCCCTGAACGCGGCGATCCCGGACGCCTGGCGCGGTCGGGTGGCCGGCGTGGTGCGGGTCGGGCTGCGAGCCGGTCAGGGTGCCGGGATCGCGGTGGGTGGTCTGGTGGCGTCGGCGACCGGCTCCTCCCGCACGGCGATCGCCCTGGTGGGGTGCGCCGGGCTGGTCGCCGTCGCCTGGCCGGCGTTCCGCTGGCGCCGGCTCTTGCAGGAGCACGCGCGCTGACCCGGCCGCGCCTGCGACCGGTCTCCTACCCGGCACCGCAGGGTCAGGTCCGTCCAGCGGCGTCGGCCACCGCACCGACGCCGCCGATCACGAGGTCGAGTCCGCAGCGGTAGTACATGTCCAGGTCGGGGGGCTCCGTCAGAGCCGCCGCCGACTCGCGGACCCGAGGGAACTTCTCCGGCTCCAGGTCCGCCAGGAGCGCGGCCAGGTGCGCGGACTCCTCCGCTGCTGCGCCGCCCCTCCGGGCCCGGGGGGCGTGCTCGACCACGGCCGCCACGGCCTGGACGGCGTGCTGCACGACCACCGCTCCCGACTCGGGGTCGAGCCCCGCCTCGCGGGTGCAGTCGAGCATGACCTCCAGGGCCTGGAGGTAGTTCGGCAGCGGCACCAGCCGCTCGATCACCACCCCGGCCATCCACGGGTGGCCGCGCAGGAGTGACATCAGCGCGTCCAGGACTGACCTCAGCCGCACCTCCCAGCGGGTGTCCGGGACCTGCTCGAGGTCACCGCCCTCGATCAGCCGCTCGGCCATGGCGTCGAGCAGGCGGGCCTTGTCCTCGAAGTGTCGGTAGAGAGCCATCGGCGTCACCGACAGCTCCCCGGCGATGCGGCGCATCGACACCGCCGCCAGGCCCTCGCGGTCCGCGGTGCCCACGGCCAGCTGCAGGATCACGTCGGCGGACAGCCGCGGCCGGGTGGGTGACTTCACAGAATTCAGTATACGACGTATTCTGGCCGAATGGGGTATACGCCGTACACGCCGGTGCCGACGATGACCATGCTCGCTGCGCAGTGGCGGGCGCGCACGATGCCCGCCCTCCGTGGCGACGTTCTCGACATCGGCACCGGCGAAGGTGACTCGCTCCCCCCGGTGACGACTGCTCTCCGACTCACCTGTCTGGAACCCCGTCGCTCCCCGGTGCAACATCTCCGCGAGCGGTTCGCTCACCGGGCCGAGGTCCGGGTGCTCCACGCCGCGGCCGAGAGCATCCCGCTCCCCGACGTGAGCATGGACGCCGTCACCTGCTCCTACTCCCTGTGCTCGGTCGCGAACCAGCGCCGCGCCCTGGTCGAGATCCGACGCGTCCTCCGCCCGGGCGGGCGTTTGTTCGTCCTTGAGCACGTGGCCGCACCGCGCGGCACCTGGTTGCGCCTCGCCCAGCGTGCGACCGCCCCTCTGAGCCGGTGGCTCGACCACGGGTGCGATCCCGCGCGGGACACCGGCACGTCGCTCGCCGGCTCCGGCCTGGCCGTCGTCGACCTGCGCCGTCGGTCCGCTCGCGGCACCGGTGGTCTGGCGATCCCGCACCTGGTCGGCGTGCTCGTCCGCGAACCGGGAGCCGCGTGGTCATGAGCGACTTCCTGATCTACAGCCGCGCCTCGACCGCCGCGATCCAGGACGCCGACCTCGACGAGGAGCGGCTGACCGAGCAGCACTGGTCCTACATGGACCCGTACGCCGAGGCGATGACCGCCCGCGGACCCCTGCTGGGAGCGGACCGCGACTCCTGGGAGGGCAGCCTGCACATCGTCGCCCTGCCCGGGCCGGAGGCCGCGCACGCGTTCGTCGAGGCCGAGCCCTACCAGCGCGCCGGGCTGTTCGAGCGGCACTCGATCTGGCGCTACGTCGACCTGCTCGGTCGCACGATGTGGCAGTTCCCCGACGACGCGGACGAGCCCCGTTTCCTGGTCATCGCCCGAGGACGCCGGTCGCCGGTCGCTGCGTGCGACCCGGTTCCGGTCGATGGCCTCCCGGACGAGCTGCGTCGGCGGCTGATCGTCTACGGGGAGCTCCGTGGTCTCGAGGACGGCGCACCAGCGGGCGTGGCCCTCGCGGTGCAGGCGCCGACGCGCGCGGCCCTCGACCGGCTGCTCGCCGACGAAGGCCCCGGGCTGACCGACTTCGGCGAGGTCGACGTCCACGACTGGGAGTTCGGCGGACGCCGCTGAGCCGGCCGCGTCCGCGCGACGTCAGGAACGCACACCGTCGGTTCGACGTGGCCCAGGGCTCGGCGAGGGTCGAGGGTGCCTGGTCGCTGGGTGCGCCTCTGGGAGACACGTGGGAACCTGGGCGCGACAGTGGGTCGCGAGGGTGATGGAGGGGGAAGAATTGACCGAGGAACCCTGGCAATGGCCGGAAGCCAAGTGGCGGGCTGAAGTCGAGCGGGTGCGCGCCGGTCGAGATCTGACACCCGAGAAGTGGCCGAACGGTTCCCAGGTGGCGGTGGCCCTGTCATTCGACTCCGACCACGAGACGATCCCGCTGCGCGATGCTGCGACGAGCCCGGGTTGGCTCTCTCAGGGCGAGTACGGCTCTCGCGTGGGGGTCCCCCGTATCCTGCGGCTCCTCGAGGAATGGGATGTTCCGGCCACCTTCTTCATCCCCGCCGTGTCGGCTCTGCTCCACCCTGGTGAGGTAGCCGACTACGTGGCGGGCGGGCACGAGGTCGCGATCCACGGCTGGATCCATGAGCGGAACTCCCTGTTGCAGAAGTCGGACGAGTTGGCCCTGGTCGCGCGCTCTCTCGAGGTGATCGAGGGTCTGACTGCCACCCGCCCTCTGGGGATTCGCACTCCGAGCTGGGACTTCTCGCCGAACACCTTGGACATCATCATCGAGCTGGGACTGACGTACGACTCTTCCCTCATGGCCGACGACAACCCCTATGAACTGGTGGCGGACGGTCACCCCACGGGGATCGTCGAGATCCCGGTGGAATGGATTCGCGACGATGCGCCGTACTTCCCGATGGAGCGCTCAGGGGGAGTGAAGCCACACATGCCGCCGAGGTCGGTGTCTCAGATCTGGATCGACGAGTTCGACCATGCCCGGCAGGTCGGCGGACTGTTCCAGCTGACGATGCATCCCCACATCGTCGGGCACCCGTCCCGGCTCGTCGCGCTGACGTCACTGATGGAGCACATCCGACACCACGCCGATGTGTGGTTCGCGACTCACGCGCAAGTCGCCCAGCTCGTGGGAGCCAAGGGATCGGCACTCGGCAACGCCCGATGAGGTAGCCGGCGCTGGGCGTCGTGACGGTACGGCCCTCGCGGTGCACACAGTCACGCGAGCGGCCCTCGAGCGCGCAGGACCGCCCGGCCTCGGGGGACCTCGCCGGCCCATGCCCGGCTGCCGATGTCAGGAACGGCGCGGCCGCTTCGTCAACCTCCTGTACCAGCACGTACTGCGAGGAAGGAACATCATGAGCTCAGCGCCAGAAGCGCTACGCCGCGACTTCGGCGGCGACATCATCGGCCCGGACGGGTCGGAGTACGAGACGGCCCGCCGGTCGGTCCTGGCCACCGGCAGTCCGGCGTGGGTCCTGCGGCCCGCCACGGTCGGAGACGTCCAGGCAGCAGTCAGGTTCGCGGTCACCGCGCGTCTCGCGCTGTCCGTGCGTGGAGGCGGGCACAGCTTCCCGGGCTTCGGCACCAACGACGACGGCGTGGTGATCGACCTGCGCCGGCTCGCCGACATCGAGGTCGTCGACGCCGAGAGTGGCCTGGTGCGGATCGGCGGTGGTGCCACCTGGGACCAGGTCGCGACCGCCCTCGCCCCCCATGGCCTGGCGATCTCCTCCGGCGACACCAAGAGCGTCGGCGTCGGCGGGCTGACGCTGAGCGGCGGCATCGGCTGGAAGGTCCGGAAGTACGGACTCGCGCTCGACAACCTCGTCGGCGCCGACGTGGTCACCGCGGCGGGCGACGTGGTCCACGCGTCGGCCGACGACCACCCGGAGCTGTTCTGGGCGGTGCGGGGCGGGGGTGGCAACGTCGGGATCGTCACGGCGTTCGACTTCGTCGCACACCGGACGACCGACGTGTTCTTCGGCAAGATCTCCTTCCCGGCGGCGGAGGTCCCGGTCGTGCTCCAGGGCTGGGCCGACCACCTCCGCACCGCTCCGGAGGAGCTGAGCTCGGGCCTGGTCTTCGCCAACCCGTTCCTCGGCGGCCCCGAAGCGCCGCTGGAGATCCTGGTGGCCTACGACGGCGACGATCCCGAGCTCGCCGCCCGGGCGATCGACCCGATCCGCCGGCTCGGCACCGTGCTCGCGGACGACGTCACGCTGATGCCCTACGCGGACGTGCTCGAGGAGGGGATGGTCCCGCCGCCCGGGATCCAGTTCCTGGCACGGAGCGGCTTCGCCGAGGAGGACTCGGTGCCGAAGGTGCTGCAGGTCCTCGCCGAGGTCGGCGCGTCCGAGCGGTCGCCGATCATCAACGTGCGCAGCGTCGGAGGCGCGGTGGCCCGCGTGCCCGAGGACGCCACGGCGTACGCCCACCGTCGGGCCGAGCTGATGTTCGTCACGACGTTCGTCGGCCCGGCCCCGGTGATCGAGGCCGCTCGGCCGGCGCTGGACGGCATCTGGGAGAACCTCGCACCGCACGTCACCGGCGCGTACGCGAACTTCCTCTCGACCGCGTCCGAGGCGGACGTCAGCGCCGTCTACCCGACGGCGACCCGTCGTCGGCTGGCCGCCGTGAAGCGGGCGTACGACCCGGCGAACGTGTTCACCGGCAACCACAACGTCCGACCGAGCTGACCCCGCGGACGGCGAACGGCGGCCCCACCTGACGGGTGGGGCCGCCGCGCCGCGTGCGCCTCGGGGTCAGGCGGTCGGGTCCGGCGGGGCGTGGCGGACCTGGTTCACCTCGGCCAGCAGGGCCCACGCGTCGGCCACCGGACCGACATGGCCGAGCTTGTCCGGGTTGAGCACGGTGCGGATCGCCTGGATCCGACCGTCGAGGATGTCGAGGGACCAGGTGTTCAGGACCCGACCGTCGCGGTCGCGGAAGATGGCGCCGGGCTGGCGGTTCACGACGTGCGGCTCGATCCAGCCGTCCACCTCGAAGAACCAGGGCAGGATCGTGGCCAGCACCCGCATCACGTTGTCGGCGCCGGAGATCGAGTTCGCCCACTGCGGCGCCTTCCCGCCCCCGTCGCCCAGCATCTGCACGTCGGCGGCCAGCAGCTCGCGCAGCCCGTCGACCTCGCCCTCGCGGAGTGCGTCGAAGAACCGGGTGGCCAGCTCCTCGCGCTCGCGTCGGTCGGCCTCGAAGCGCGGGCGGCCGGCGTCCATGTGCCGTCGTGCCCGTACGGCGAGCTGGCGGCAGGCCGCCTCGGAGCGGCCCACGGCCTCCGCGATCTCGGGGAAGCCGAACGCGAACACCTCCCGCAGCACGAACACCGCCCGCTCGAGCGGGCTGAGCCGCTCGAGGAGCAGCAGCGAGGCCATCGACACCGAGTCGGCCAGCTCCGCCGCCCGCTCGGGGTCGTCGTAGGGATCCTCGAGGAGCGGCTCGGGGAACCAGTTGCCGACGTACACCTCGCGCCGGACGCGCGCCGACCGGAGCACGTCGATGGCGATCCGGGTCACGACCGCCGACAGGAACGCCTTGGGCGACGTGGGCTCGGTCGACGACGACTCGTAGCGCACCCAGGTCTCCTGCACGGCGTCCTCGGCCTCGCTGACGCTGCCGAGGATCCGGTAGGCGATCGCGAACAGCAACGGGCGGAGCTCGGTGAACTCCTCGGTGCGGGTCATGCCAGTGCCTCCTTGAATCCGGTCCGCCACGACGGGTAGCGCGGCTCCCAGCCCAGCTCACGCTTGGCCTTGCTGTTGTCGAAGCCACGGCCCTCCACCATCATCGCCACCACGACCTCGCCGGCGACCAGCCGGGCCAACCAGGCCGGGATGCGTCGCGGCGGCTTCGCGCCGGCACACTCCGCGAGGTAGGGCAGCCACTCGTTCGCGGGTGCCGGGTCGTCGTCGACGATGTTGAAGATCCCGGACGCCTTCTGCTCGACCGCCAGCGCCGTGGCCGACGCGACGTCGTCGAGGTGGGCCCAGGAGGTGTAGCCGGTGCCGGCACCCACCAGGGGGAAGTACCGCTTGCGCACCAGCTCCACCTGGTCGTCGATGGCGCCCGGTCCGTAGAGCGACCCGTACCGCAGCGCCGCGCCGCCGGCGTTGACCACCGCCTCCTCGAGGTGCCGGATCGCCCGCATGCCCGACTCGGCGGAGGTGCCGGCGAACGCGTCGAGGCCGTCCTCCTCGGTCTTGACCCACCCGCCCTCGCGGATGCCGTTGAACGCCGCGAAGCTCTGCGCCACGACGTGCGAGACGCCGGTCGCCTCGGCGGCGGCCAGGAGGTGGTCGGTGCCCTCGGTGCGCAGCCGGATCGTCGGCGCGAACCACCGGTCGAAGTGCTTCATGTCCGGCTTGCCGGCGTGCCCCGGCGAGATCGCCGTCATCTGGTGGACGATCACGTCGGGGGTGGCCCGGGCGACCGCTTCGCCGACCGACGCGCCGTCCAGCCCGTCCATCAGCAGGCCCTCGGCTCCCAACCGTTCGAGCAGCGGGATCTTGTCCGCACTCGTCGTCGTCGCCGACACCTGGTGCCCAGCCGCCACCAACCGCGGCACCAGCCGCTGACCCACCACACCGGTCCCACCTGCCACGAACACTCGCATCGTCGTCTCCTCGCTCGGAATCTCTTCATTCCTGGTGACGGGAGAGGGGTCGTGCGTGTGACATGCCGCGGCCCCCGTCTCGTGCTCGGGACGGGGGCCGCGGGAGTGGACCTCAGGTGACCGTGCGGATGAGCTTCTTGTTCACGAACTCCTCGATGCCGAACCGGCCGAGCTCGCGGCCGAAGCCGGAGCGCTTGACGCCGCCGAACGGCAGCTCGACGCCCTCGACCCCGACGCCGTTCACGAACACCATGCCGGCGTCGATCTGGTCGGCGACCCGCGCGGCCTGCTCCGGGTCGTTGGTGTAGACGTAGGAGCCGAGCCCGTACGGCGTGTCGTTCGCGAGCTGGACGGCCTCGGCCTCGTCCTTGGCCGAGAACACCATCGCCACCGGCCCGAACAGCTCCTGGTGGAAGGCGTCGCTGTCCTGGCTGACGCCGGTCAGGACGCCCGACGGGTAGAAGGCGCCGTCCCGCTCGCCGTTCGACTCCAGGTGGGCGCCACCGGCGACCGCGCTCGAGACCTGCTCGTCGAGCCGGTCCGCGGCGGCCACCGAGGACAGGGGGTTGGCCTCCTGACCCAGCATCTTCTCGGTGAACTTCGCGACGAAGTCGTCGTGCAGGCTCTCGTGGACGATGAAGCGCTTGCCGGCGTTGCAGGCCTGGCCGGTGTTCTCCATCCGCGCCGCGATCGCGTCCTCGACCGTGGCGTCGAGGTCGTCGGAGCCGAGCACGATGAACGGGTCGGACCCGCCGAGCTCGAGGACGACCTTCTTCAGGTGCCGGCCGGCGGTGGCCGCGACGGCCGAGCCGGCCCGCTCCGACCCGGTGAGCGAGACACCCTGGATCCGCGGGTCCCCGATGATCTCCTCGATCTGCTCGTTCGAGGCGTAGATGTTGACGTAGGCGCCCTCGGGGAAGCCGGCGTCCTTGAAGATCTGGGCGAGGATCGCCGCCGAATCGGGGCACTGGGGTGCGTGCTTGAGCACCACCGAGTTGCCCGCCGCGAGGTTCGGCCCCGCGAAGCGGGCGACCTGGTAGGCCGGGTAGTTCCACGGCATGATCCCGAGGATCACCCCGAGCGGCCGCTTCCGCACCACGGCGGAGCCCTCGCCCTCCAGGAGGTCGATCGGCTCGTCGGCGAGGAACTCCTCGGCGTGGTCGGCGTAGTAGCCGTAGATGGCGGCGCTGAAGTCGGCCTCCCCGAGGGCCTGGTCCATCGGCTTGCCCATCTCGCGGTTCATCGCGCTCGCGAGCTCCTCGCGGCGCTCGGTGTGCAGGTCGGCCACCCGCTGGACCAGCTTCGCGCGCTCGGCGGCCGAGCTCGTGCGACCCCAGGTGGTGAAGGCGTCCTGGGCGGCCGCGACCGCGGCGAGCACCTGCTCGTCGCTGTCGGTGGGAACGTCGCTGATCCGCTCCCCCGTGCGAGGGTCGGTCACTGCGTACTGCGTCATCTCGGTCCTTTCGTCGTGCGAAGAGGCATCGGGGCCCCGCTCAGACCACGGCGGGTCACTCCCAAACTAGTCGGCTGCCGCGGTGCTGCCGAGCCCCTGTCCAGCCGTTCAGCCCGCGGCGGGACCAAAGTCCCTACCGACGCGCCCGGTCGGCGGCGTTCGATGGGCACAAGGCGGTAGGACCGCCTCACGCAGGGGGTCATACGAGCTGCCGGACTCCGGTCCGGCCAGGGCGCGCGACGTGCGGTCCTGCCGCTTCTTCCTGCCGGCGCCCTTGTCGAGACGACACCGCGTCGCGGCGTCACGCCGCGGACTTCTGGTCTCCTCGTGCCCCGTATCGCAGAATGCGTGGGCGACGAAGGGGGGCTCATGACCGAGCACCAGAGCATGAACACCGTCATCCATGCGGCGTTCAGGCGCGACCTCGCGCGGTTCGACGCCGCGCTCGCCACGTTCCCGGACGGATCCCAGGAGCGGGCGGACCAGCTGGTCGTGGCATGGGACAACTACCAGCACCAGCTCCACCATCACCACCAGGACGAGGAGACCATCTTCTGGCCGGCGTTCCGAGAGCTCGGCGCCGACGAGGCGCTGACCAGCGACCTCGGCGGCGAGCACACGCGGATGCTGACGGCGCTCGACCATGCCGACGAGGTCGTGCGCCGACTGGCGACCGACCCGTCGTCCGCGCGGGCCGCCGACGCGCGCGCCGCCGTCGGTGAGCTCGGTGAGGTGCTGCGTGAGCACCTCGCCCACGAGGAGGCCGACCTGGAGCCGTGGACGGCGACCGTCCGCGACACGCCCCGGATGAAGCAGGCGCAGGTGGCGGTGCGGAAGGCCCACCAGGGCGAGAGCGGCACGTTCGTGGCCTGGCTCCTCGACGGCGCGGCGCCCGAGGACGTCGCCGGTCTGAAGCGGGAGATCCCCGCGCCGGTCGTCGCGATGCTGCGGGCGTTCCCGGGGCGGCACTACCGCAAGAACGTCGCGACGGTCTGGGCCGACGGCTGAGTCAGAGGTAGAGCCCGGCCGTCTCGTCGCCGAGCCGGTCGGCGGCGACGGCGTGGATGTCTCGCTCGCGCATCACGACGTAGGTCTCGCCCTGGACCTCGACCTCGGCCTTGTCCTCGGGGTCGAAGAGCACCCGGTCGTCGACCTGCACGGTGCGGGCGTGCGGCCCCGCGGCGACGACCCGCGACCAGACCAGGCGACGAGCGCCCATCGCCGCGGTCGCGGGGATCACGATGCCGCCGGCCGAACGGCGCTCGCCGAGCTCCTCGTCGACCTCGACCAGGAGCCGGTCGTGGAGCATCTTGATCGGGAGCTTCTCGGCCACGCGGACGGCCCGCCTCAGTCCCGGGTGAGTCGGCGCAGGACGACGACGAGGGCCACCGTCCCGACGACGCCACCGGCGACCTTGAGGATGTTGGTCGTGCGGGGTTGGCCCGTCTGCAGGTCGACGAAGTAGCCCTTGATCGAGGTGATCTCGCGCCGGGCGATGGTCTTCGGGCTCGCGCGGTGGACCAGCAGGTCGATCGTCCCGGCCAGTCGCTCGCGGGTGGCCTCCATCTCGGCCTCGAGCGCGGCGGTCTCCTTGCTGGTCGACGGGGTCACGCGGGGAAGGCTACCAACGGGTCCGCGGCTCGAGGTGGATAGGTTCGGCCCATGACTCGCCTCTCCACCGGTGACCCGGCACCCGACTTCACCCTGCCGACCGATGACGGCCGGACCGTGTCCCTCGCGGACTCGCGCGGCCGCAGGACGATCGTCTACTTCTACCCCGCGGCGATGACCCCGGGCTGCACGAAGCAGGCCTGCGACTTCACCGACAGCCTGTCCTCGCTCCAGGCCCACGGATACGACGTGCTGGGCATCTCACCCGACTCCCCCGCCACGCTGGCGAAGTTCCGGGAGAAGGACGGGCTGACGATCACGCTCCTCTCGGACGAGGACAAGTCGGTGCTGAACGCCTACGGCGCCTTCGGCGAGAAGTTGCTCTACGGCAAGACGATCGAGGGCGTCCTGCGGTCGACGTTCGTCGTCGACGAGGAGGGGACGATCACCCTCGCCCAGTACAACGTGAAGGCCAGCGGGCACGTCGCCAAGCTCCGGCGCGATCTCCGAATCGACTGACCGACATCGCCCTGACGGCAGGGCGATGCCATTGCGACGTCACGGTGATGTCGCTACGGTGTCGTCATGCCGTCAGTTGACCTGCGCGCCCCCGTTCGCCTGCTCCGCCGAACGCCCGACCTGAGACTCCTGCTCGGCGCCGGCCTGGTCTCGCTGACCGGTGACTGGCTGCTCGGGGTCGGCCTCGCGTACTCCGTCTACGCCCTCACCGGCTCGACCCTGGCGTCCGCCGCCGCCCTGCTCTCGTCGTTCGTCCCCCAGGTGCTGGTCGGGAGCGTGGCGGGCGTCTTCGTCGACCGCTGGGACCGCAAGCGGACGATGGTGGTCACCAACCTGCTGCTCGCGATCGGCCTGCTCCCCCTGCTGCTGGTCTCCGGGTCCGACCGGATCTGGGTGGTCTACGTCGTGCTCGCGGTGCAGTCGTGCGTCGAGGTGTTCTTCTCGCCCGCGGAGCAGGCCTTCCTCCCACGTGTGGTCGACGACGCTGACCTGGTCGCGGCGAACGGGTTGAACGGGCAGGTGCGCAACCTGGCGCGGCTCTTCGGGTCCGGGCTCGGTGGTGTGATCGCGGCGGCCGGAGGGATCCGGGCGATCGCCGTGGCCGACGCCGTCACGTTCCTGCTGGCAGCGCTCCTGGTCACCCGGCTCCGTACCTCCGGGCGGGCGGTGCCCGACGCCGGCGACATCGCCGGGCTGGCCGAGGAGGACGCCACCGAGGTGGTGCGCGGCCGCTTCACCACCCTGGTCGAGGAGTGGCGGGAGGGTCTCCGGACCGTGGGTGAGAACCACGTGATCCGCACCCTGGTGATCGCGCTGCTGATCACCAGCATGGGCGAGGGGATCATGGGGACGCTCTTCGCGCCGTACGTCCGCCACGTGCTGCACGCGAGCGGTCAGGTGTACGGCGTGATCACCGGGGTCCAGGCGATCGGTGGGGTCATCGGCGGGTTCCTGGTGGCGGTGGTCGCCGAGCGCTGGTCGCCGGTGACGATGGTGTGGGCCGGCTCGATCGCGTTCGGGCTGGTCGACCTCGCGATCTTCCTGTACCCGGTGGTGTGGGTGGCCGCCTGGCCGGCCGCCGTGGGGATGGTGCTGGTCGGGCTGCCCGGCGCGATCAGCGTGGCCGGCACCACGACGCTCTTCCAGCGCAACACCACTGATGACAAGCGCGGGCGCGTCTTCAGCCTGCTCTCGCTGGCCCAGGCGGTGAGCGTCGTCATCGGCTCGGCGCTCGCCGGCTTCTTCGGCGGCCCGAGCGGGATCATGCCGATCCTCGCGCTCCAGGGCGCCGGCTACGTCGTGGCGGGGGTCCTCGTCCTGGTGCGTCTGCGCGTGCGCGAGGCGTCCCTAGACTTGTCCCCCACGCGCTCGTAGCCCAACCGGTAGAGGCACCAGGTTTAGGTCTTGGCCAGTGAGAGTTCGAGTCTCTCCGAGCGCACCCGGTCGCGCAGTCCCGTGTGCCAAGGTGAGCCCATGCCAGGGTTTTCCGAGCAGGAGGCACGCGACTTCGCCGCGTCGTTCCAGTCGTTCCTCGAGTGGGTCCACGCCGAGCACCGCCAGGACCAGGGACGCAACGAGGTCGTGGCCCTGGTCCAGGACTTCCTGGGCTCCTCGGGGCGGGCTCACTCGGTGGTCTCCCGGAGCCTGCCCGCCTTCGACCAGGTGAACCTGCAGACCGCCCTGGATGCGTGGACCCGCGAGCCCGGGCGCACCGTGGCCGTGCACGGCATCTCGATCCCGCCGCACCACGGGACCGTGAGCCTCCAGCAGCTCGTCGCCGGTGAGGGCATCCCTCCGCTCCGGCTGTCGGCGCCTCCCCTGGTCGACCTGCCGAACGGGCCGGGATCGACGTTGGCCTGCATCATGCTCGCGGCGCTGCTCGTCACCGACGCGCGGGGGACGTACGTCGTGCTGGTCATGGGCCCGGTCGAGCACGAGCACGGCCTCCTGGTCGAGATCGCGGGGCTGCCCGTCGACGCGGCGCAGGCGGTCCACGCCGAGCTCGACGAGCTCCGCCACCGGCTGAACGTGTACCGCGGGCACGTCCTCGACGTCGGGATCGGCGCGATGGGCAACGTCATCCTCACCTTCGCCACGGTCCCGGCCACGGCCCGCGAGGACGTCGTCCTCCCGGAACAGGTGCTGGGCCGGGTCGAGCGGCACGCCCTGGAGGTCTCCACCCATCGGGAGGCCCTGCGAGCGGCGGGTCAGCACCTGAAGCGCGGCCTGCTCCTGTTCGGTCCGCCGGGCACCGGCAAGACCCACACCACCCGTTACCTGATCGGCCGGATGCAGGGATACACGCGCCTGGTCCTCACCGGGCGGGCGCTGCACGCCATCGGCGCCGTCTCCGAGCTCGCGCGCGACCTCCAGCCGGCCGTGATCGTCCTCGAGGACGTCGACCTGGTCGCCGAGGACCGCAGCTTCGGTCCGGGGTCGAGCCCGGTGCTGTTCGAGCTGCTGGACGCCATGGACGGCGCCGCACCCGACGCCGACCTGCTCTTCGTGCTCACCACCAACCGCTCGGACCTGCTCGAGCCGGCCCTCGCGGCCCGCCCGGGGCGGGTCGACGTCGCGGTCGAGATCGACCTGCCGGACGCCGAGGCCCGTCGCCGGCTGTTCGCGCTCTATGCACGCGACGTGCCGACGTCGCTGTCGGACCCCGAGCTCGACGAGGTGGTGACCCGCACCGAGGGGGTGACCGCCTCCTTCCTCAAGGAGCTCCTCCGTCGCGCGGTCCTCGAGTCCCTCGTCGAGGCGACACCGCTGGACACCGTCACGTCCGCGCACGTCTCACGGGCTCTCGACGACCTGCTGGACAGCACCCAGCGGGTCACCCGCAGCCTGCTCGGCGTCGGCAACGACCCGGAGGACCTCCCCGGTGGCGGTGGGGTGGGAGCCCTCCCGCCCGGTCAGCACGGCGGCTGGTCCACCTACGTCGGGATGCGGGGCCGACCGGGCCGCTACCCGGGGTAGTCCGGGCTCACGGCTCACGGCTCCCGGTCGCGGAGCAGCGTGGCGACCTGGGGGGCGATGACACGCAGGGCGCGGCCGCGGTGGGAGATCGCGTCCTTGTCGACGGGGTCGAGCTCGGCGGTGGTGAGGTCGGGGTGCTCGTCGGCGACGAACAGCACGTCGTAGCCGAACCCACCCGTGCCCCTCGTCTCGCGGATCACCCGACCGTCCATCCGGCCCTCGACGACCAGCTCGTCGAGGCCCGGGGCACAGAACGCCACGGCACAGGCGAAGCGCGCCGCGCGGCGGTCGTCTGGGACGTCGTGGAGCTGGTCGAGGAGGAGCCGGTTGTTGCGGTCGTCGGACTTGGGCAGACCCGACCAGCGGGCCGAGAGCACGCCCGGCATCCCGTTCAGGGCGTCGACGCAGAGCCCGCTGTCGTCGGCCACCGAGGGCAGCCCGGTCGCGGCGAGCCCGGCCCGCGCCTTGAGCAGCGCGTTGCCCTCGAAGGTCGGCTGGTCCTCGACCGGCTCGTCGTAGGCCGGCACGTCGTCGAGACCGAGCACCTCGACGTCGGTCAGGTGCTCGGCGAGGATCCGCCGCATCTCGGCCAGCTTCTTGGCGTTGCGCGACGCCAGGAAGACCCGCGGTCCGTCGGTCGCGCCCACGCTCAGGCCTCCAGGGTCCGGCGCTGCAGCGCCGTCAGCTCGACGCATCCCTTCTCGGCCAGGGCGAGCAGGGCGTCGAGCTCGGCCCGGTCGAACGGCGCGCCCTCGGCGGTGCCCTGCACCTCGACGAACTTCCCGTCGCCGGTCATCACGACGTTCATGTCGGTCTCGGCCCGGACGTCGTCGTCGTAGTGCAGGTCGAGGCGCGGGACGCTGTCGATGATGCCGACGCTGACCGCCGCCACCGAGCCGGTGAGCGGCTCGCCGTGGAGGGCACCGGCGGTGCGCAGGTGGGCCACGGCGTCGGCGAGGGCGACGTAGGCCCCGGTGATCGCGGCGGTGCGCGTGCCGCCGTCGGCCTGGAGGACGTCGCAGTCGAGCACGATGGTGTTCTCACCGAGGGCCTTGTAGTCGATGACGGCGCGGAGCGAGCGACCGACCAGTCGCGAGATCTCGTGGGTGCGCCCGCCGATCCGGCCGCGCACGGACTCGCGGTCGGACCGGGTGTTGGTCGAGGCCGGGAGCATGGCGTACTCGGCGGTGACCCAGCCGAGCCCGGAGCCCTTGCGCCAGCGCGGCACGCCCTCGGAGGCCGAGGCGGCGCACAGCACGCGGGTCTTGCCGAACTCGACGAGCACCGAGCCGGCGGCGTGGTCGAGCCAGTGGCGGGTGATGGTGACGGGTCGCAGGGCGTCGTCGGCGCGACCGTCGCTGCGCGGGGCTGGAGAGGATCGGGGGGTATCCATGGCGCAGACCCTAGCCAGCCCCGGCGACGGCCATGTCGCCGGCCGAAGGGGTGGCGACCCCTACTTCACCTCGGCGCGCTGGATCCGCCACAGTCCGATCACGAGCGGGACGACCAGCCAGAGGAAGCCGCTGACGACCAGCTGGCTCCACTCGGTGGAGGTCAGACCGCCGTCGAAGAGCCGGTTCTGCGCACTCTGGAAGTCGATCCAGTCGACCAGGTCGTTGAACCACGCCATCAGCGCGGCGCCGATCGCCAGCAGGCCCGGCAGGACCCACTTGTAGACGAAGAACACCACGATCGCGGCCGGGGTGTTCAGCAGCAGGCAGGCGAGCGCGAAGCCACCCAGCATCGCCATCGTCTGGGTCGCGATGAAGGCGAAGAAGCCGCTCCAGCCGAACGTCCAGTCGAGCGAGCCGCCGAACGCGGCGTAGAGCAGGTTGCAGAGGACCCCCACCACCAGTGCGAAGGCGATCACGAAGGCGGTCAACGCGATGCCGGCGAGCATCTTGGCCATCACGATCCGCATCCGTCGCGGCTCGAGGCTGAACGTCGTCATCGCCGTGCGCTGGCTCCACTCGCTGGTGACCAGCATGATCCCGAGCACCGGAAGCAGGACCGAGCAGACGAACGCCGCGCCGGCCACGAGGTCGCCGTAGGCGAGGTCCTCGTCCTGGGCGGCCAGCACGATCGCGATGATCAGGTCGGCCACCAGCGCGATGCCCGCGGTGACCCCGACCAGCCAGCGGCCGGCGCGGGTGTCGAAGGCCTTGCGCAGCTCGACCTTGAACAGCCGGCTGAACGGGATCCCCGGGGTGTCGGTGACGTCGAACGTCACCGGCAGCCCCGCCGTGCTCACTTCACCTCCGCGCGGCGGATCCGCCAGATGCCGATCACGAGCGGCAGGACCAGCCAGATCAACCCGGCGACGATCAGCTGTGGCCAGTCCTTGCCGTGGATGCTGCCGTCGATCAGGTTGTTCTGGTCGGTGTTGAAGTCGATCCAGGGCTGCAGGCTCTCGAACCAGTTCATCAGCGCCGCGCCGACCGAGAAGATGCCCGGCAGCACGAACGAGTAGACGAAGTAGATGACGATGCCGGCGGGTGAGTTGAGCAGCAGCGCACCGAACGCGAAACCGGTCACCAGGCCGAAGACGTAGAGCAGCAGGTAGTAGGCGGCGTACTTGCCGACGTTGCCCCACACGACCGGGTTGCCCGACAGCGCGCCGTACAGCACGTTGGCGATGGCGCCGAGGAGGAAGCCGACCACGAGCGCCACGACCGAGATGACCAGGATGCTGACCAGCTTGGCCCCGACCACCCGGATGCGGGACGGCTCCAGGGAGAACGTCACCATCGCCGTGCGCTGGCTCCACTCCGAGGTCACCGACATCACGCCGAGGACCGGGAGCAGGACGCCCATCGGGGTGTTCATGCCCTGCAGGAAGTCGAGGAACTTCGGGTGCAGGTCCTGACCGAGGACGACGGCCATCTGGATGATCAGCACCAGCAGGGTGAGCGCGGCGATCGAGATCAGCAACCAGCGTCCGGCTCGGGTGTCGGCGAGCTTGCGCAGCTCGACCGAGACGAGCCGGCCGAACGGCACCCTCGGCGTCCCCGAGACGTCGAGGGTGCCGGGACCGGTGGTGACGGCGGTCATGCGACCGCCTCCGTCGGAACTGCCTCGCGCTGCGTGTCGGCGGTCAGCTCGAGGAAGAGGTCCTCGAGGCCGCCTTCGTTGCCCGCGCGGAGGTCGGTGAGCACGATCTGCTTCTCGGCGGCGACGCGCCCCACGTCGACCGGCTCGGCCGTGACGCGCAGTCCGGCTCCGGCCGGGTGGACCGCGAGCCCCTTCTCGGTCAGGGCCTGGGACAGCTGCTGGTTGTCGAGGGCCGTGACCAGCGTCGTGGAGACACCACCGGTCGCGTCCTTGAGCAGCTCCTCGCGGGTGCCCCGGGCCACGATCTTGCCGTTGCCGATCAGGATCATCTCGTCGGCGATCTGCTCGACCTCGTGCAGCAGGTGGCTGGAGAGCAGCACCGTGCCGCCCTGGTCGGCGTACCCCTTGAGGAGGCCGCGCATCCACCGGATGCCGGCGGGGTCGAGGCCGTTGGCGGGCTCGTCGAGGATCAGCACCGTCGGGTCACCCAGCAGCGCGTGGGCGATGCCCAGGCGTTGCCGCATGCCGAGGGAGTAGTTGCGGACCCGACGCTTGGCCTCGCGCTGGTCCAGCGACACGAGCTCGAGCATCTCGTCGACCCGCGTGCTCGGCAGCCCCATGGTGCGGGCGCCGATCTCCAGCACCTCGCGGCCGGTGCGGCCCGCGTGCTGCGCCGACGCGTCGAGCAGGACCCCGACGTGTCGACCGGGGTTGGGGATGTCCTTGTAGTGCAGCCCTCCGATCGTCACGTCGCCGCGCGACGGCGGCGTGAGGCCGACCATGACGCGCATGGTCGTGGTCTTGCCGGCGCCGTTGGGCCCGAGGAAGCCGGTGACCGTACCCGGCTTGCACTCGAAGCTGATGTCGTCGACGGCGATGAAGTTCCCGTAGGCCCGAGTGAGCCCTTCCACCTTGATCATGGGCACCACCCTGCCATCTCGCCCCCTCGGCCACATGCACCATCGGGCTCGCCTCGCGAGACCAAAGTAGGGGCGTCCGCCTCCCGACGGCCGCTGCCGCCACCGACCGCGGCTACCTAGGATCCTCGCGTGGAGCACACGTCACCGGACGTCTACCAGCCGCGCCTGACGCGCTGGGGTCACACGTGGCGCGTGGCGGTCGATGCTCCTCCTCTCGGTGCTGACCTGCCTGAGCCCGCTGCCGGCCGCCTGGCGCCAGGACCACGCGCTGGTCGTGGTCGACCTCGCGCTCGGCGTGACGGCGTACGTGCTGGTGTGGTTCCGCCGGCGCTGGCCGATGGGCATCGCGACGACGATCACGCTCTTCGGCTTCCTGAGCGCGACGGCGTCCGGCCCGGGCGTGCTGGCCGCGGTCTCGCTGGCCGACGCGGCGCCGCTGGTGGCAGCTCGCCGCGATCGGGCTGCTGAACGTCGCCGCGTCGTGGACCTACAGCATGATCGTGCCGACGCCCGACAACGGGCCCTGGTGGGTCGAGCTGGTCGTCGTCGTCGTGATCACCGTGGCGATCCTGGGCTGGGGCGCCTACATCGGGTCACGCCGTGAGCTGATGTGGACGCTGAAGAACCGCGCCGAGCGCGCCGAGGCCGAGCAGGAGCTCCGCAGCACCCAGGCCCGGGCCAACGAACGGGCCCGGATCGCCCGCGAGATGCACGACGTCCTGGCCCACCGCATCTCGCAGGTCTCGATGCACGCCAGCGCGCTGGCGTTCCGGACCGACCTCGACGCCGAGCAGATGCGGGCCAGCGCCACGATCATCCAGGACACCGCGCACCAGGCGCTGGCCGACCTGCGGGGCGTGCTGGGCGTGCTGCGCGACCCGGAGTCGGGCCTGCCGCTCGAGCCGCCGCAGCCGACGTACGCCGACCTCGCACCCCTGGTCGACGCGGTCCGGTCGGCCGGCCTCAAGGTCTTCTACGACGACCAGCTCGGCACCGCCGCCGCCGAGCTGCCCGACGTGATCGGGCGCACCGTGTACCGGATCGTCCAGGAGGGCATGACGAACGCCGCGAAGCACGCGCCCGGCACGGCGCTGCGGATCGTGGTCAGCGGCTCGCCGGACGAGGGCGTCACCGTCGAGCTGCGCAACCCGCTCGGCCTGCGCCCCGGCTCCACGCCGGGGGCCGGGCCTCGGCCTGGTCGGCCTGACCGAGCGCGCCGAGCTGCGCGGCGGTCGGCTCGAGGGCCGCCGCGAGGACGGCGCCTGGGTGCTGCGCGGCTGGATCCCGTGGGCGGCGTGAGCGCGGATGACCCCGACATGATCCGTGTGCTCGTGGTCGACGACGACCCGCTGGTGCGCTCGGCCCTCGGCCTGATGCTCGGCGGCCAGCCCGACGTCGAGGTCGTCGGCGAGGCGGCCGACGGCCGGGCCGGGATCGCAGCCGCTGCCGAGCTGCGTCCCGACGTGGTGCTGATGGACATCCGGATGCCCGTGCTCGACGGGCTGGCGGCCACCATCGAGCTGCGCGCACGGCCCGACCCCCCGCACGTGCATCGTGCTGACGACGTTCGACGCCGACGACTACGTGCTCCGCGCGCTCGCCGCCGGAGCCGACGGTTTCCTGCTCAAGGACACGCCGCCCACGGAGATCCTCGAGGCGATCCGCCGGGTCGCCGACGGTGACCCGATGCTGTCGCCGTCGGTCACCCGCCGACTGATCCAGCAGGTCGCACCACCCGACAGCTCGCGCACCAGCCGCGCACAGGAGCGCCTCGCCTGCCTCACCGACCGCGAGCGCGACGTCGCCCTGGCCGTCGGCCGTGGGCTGAGCAACGCCGAGATCGCCGCGGAGCTGTTCCTCTCGGTGCCCACGGTCAAGGCACACGTGTCGCGCCTGTTCGAGAAGCTCGAGCGTCACCAACCGGGTGCAGATCGCGATCGTCGTGCACGACGCCGGGCTCGTCTGACCCGGCCGCCTCAGACGTCGTACGTCGTGCCGGGCGCGGCCGCGTGGAGGTCGCCGTCGTAGACCTCGGCGGCCTCGGCCACCATGTCGGCCACGTCGTACCAGGGCGGCACGTGGGTGAGCACCAGCCGGGGCACGCCGTTGCGGGCCGCGACCTCGCCCGCCTCGCGGCCGGTCAGGTGCAGGTCGTCGGGGTTGTCGTCGCCGTGCCGGAACGACGCCTCGGCCAGCAGCAGGTCGGCGCCGGCGGCGAGCCGGTCGAGCGCCTCGCACCGGCCGGTGTCGCCGGTGTAGGCGAGGGTGCGGCCGCCCGCGGTCACCCGGAACCCGTAGGCCGGCACCGGGTGGGCGACCGGCGAGCGGCTCGATCGTGGAACGGCCCGAGCTCGACCGGCCCGGCGTACTCGCGGAAGTCGAACTCCGCGGTCATGCCGGGCGTCGGGCAGGTCGTAGGCGTCGGCCATCCGCCGCGCGACGCCGGCCGGCCCCCAGACCGGGATGCGCGGCAGCGCGCCGCCCGGGTGGTACTTGCGCAGGACGTAGTAGCCGCACAGGTCCAGGCAGTGGTCGGGGTGGAGGTGGCTGAAGAAGACGCGCGTCGACGTCGTCGGCGGTCGGCGTACCGCTGCAGCGGGCCGAGCGCGCCGCTGCCGAGGTCGAGCAGGATCCGCCAGGTGCGGCCGTCGGCGTCGTCGGCCTCGACCAGGTAGCAGCTGGCCGCGGAGTCGGGCCCGGCGAACGAGCCGGAGCAGCCGATCACGGTGAGCCTCATGCCGAGGCCAGCCCCGGCGAACTGGGCGGCCATCGGCCAGCTCGGGCCCGAGGAAGCGGCGGCCGATCGACTCGAACTCGTCGGGCGCGCCGGTGGTCAGGAACCGGTACGCCGGGTCGCCGCCGGCCCGCATCAGGTCGTGCGCAGGCCAGCAGCTTGTAGACGTCCTTCGCGCACTCCTCGGCACTGCTCACCAGCGTGACCTCGTCGCCCATCACGTAGGAGATGACGCCGGTCAGGAGCGGGTAGTGGGTGCACCCGAGGATCAAGCGTGTCGACGCCGGCCGCGACCAGCGGGTCGAGGTACTCGTGGGCGACCGCGAGCAGCTCGTCGCCGCCGGTCACCCCGGCCTCGACGAACTCGACGAACCGCGGGCACGCCCGGGTCGTGAGCTCGACCTGGGGTGCGGCGGCGAACGCGTCGTCGTAGGCCAGCGACTCGGCGGTGGCGCGCGTGCAGATCACCCCGATCCGGCCGTTGCGGGTCGCGGCGACGGCCCGCCTGGTCGCGGGCAGGATCACCTCGACGACCGGGACGTCGTAGCGCTCGCGGGCGTCGCGCAGCATCGCGGCGCTCGCGGAGTTGCAGGCGATCACCAGCGCCTTGACGCCCTCGCGCGACGAGGTGGTCGAGGCACTCCAGGGCGTACTCGCGCACCTCGCCGATCGGCTTGGGGCCGTAGGGCTGGCGGGCGGTGTCGCCGAGGTAGACCAGCGACTCGTGGGGCAGCTGGTCGATCACCGACCGGGCGACGGTCAGCCCGCCGAAGCCGGAGTCGAAGATGCCGATGGGGGCATCGAGCGGCGGACGGGGCACAGTCGCACAGGCTAGGTGGTCGGAGCGGACGCGCGCACTCCGACGCGACCGACGTCACGTCGCACTGTGCGAGCCGGCGATCCCCGCTGACGAGGGCGCGTCCGGGTCGTCGAGCGGCTACCCGAACAGCTTGGCCTGCGGCGGGCCGAACTGCGGGTCGACGCCGTCGAACAGGCTGCTCACCGACTCGCCCGCGTGGACCCGCGCGATCGCCTCGGCGAAGAGGCCGGCGACGCTGCGGACCTTCAGCTCCGGCCAGTCCAGCGGCGCCGGCACGGTGTCGGTGGTGACGACCTCGGTGATCATCGGGTGGTGGCGCAGCCGGTCGACGGCCTTGCCGACGAACAGCCCGTGGGTGCAGGCGACGGCGGCGCCGGTGCACCCCTGGTCGGCCAGGCGGTCGAGGAGCTCGACGATCGAGCCGCCGGTGGCGATCTCGTCGTCGAGGACGATCGCCCGCTTGCCCGCGACGTCGCCGACGATCGAGTCGATCACCACCCGGTCGTCGGCGAGCCGGCGCTTGCTAGCCGGCCGCGACGTTGAGGCCGAGGAGCCGGGAGAACTGGGTGGCGGTCTTGGCGTTGCCGAAGTCGGGCGAGACGACGATCGCGTCGTTGAGGTCCTGGGCCAGGAAGTGCTCGGCGAGGATGCCGAGCGCGGTCAGCTGGTCGACCGGCACCGAGAAGAAGCCGTGCACCTGCGGGGCGTGCAGCGTCATCGTCATCACCCGGTGGACGCCGGCCGTGGCCAGCAGGTCGGCGACGAGCCGGCCGCCGATCGAGATGCGGGAGGCGTCCTTCTTGTCGGACCGGGCGTAGGAGTAGAAGGGGATCACCGCGGTGATGGAGGCCGCGCTGGCGCCGCGGGCGGCGTCGATCATCAGGAGCAGCTCCATCAGGTGCTCCTGGGTGGGCGGCACCAGCGGCTGGACGATGTAGACGTCGCGCTGCCGACAGTTGGCCTGGAGCTGGGCCTGGAGGCAGTCGTTGCTGAACCGGGTCATCTCGACCGGCGACAGCGGGACCTCGAGGTCGTCGCAGATGGCCTGGGCGAGGGGGCGGTGGGCAGAGCCGCTGAAGACGACGACGCGTGGGTCGGGCACGGGCACTCCAGGTGCTGGGCCGGGCAGTCGGCCACAGGGTAGCCCGGCCGGGCGGGCCAGCGACAGGGCGCGTTCACACTGGTATCAGTGCCCGGGTGCCGAGCCTCCTGGTCAGACACACGCCGGACCGCCTCGGGGACCCGCGGTCCACCTGTTCGAGCTTTCGAGGGGACGATCATGCGACTCACTTCCATCCTGACGACCGGTGCCGCCGCCGCGGCGACCGTGCGTGCTGGTGACCGGGCCCGCGCTGGCCCAGCACATCGACGGCACCAGCGGCGACGACACCCTGCACGGGCACTTCTGCCGGCGACACCATCCGCGCCCACCAGGGCGACGACGTGGTCGCAGGGCCGCGGCGGGGACGACCTGCTGTTCGGCCAGGCGGGCGACGACCGGCTGTACGGCGGGTCCGCCCGCTCCCGCGACCTGCTCGACGGCGGACGCGGCGACGACCGGCTCGTCGGCGGCCCCGGCGGCGACTTCTTCCGCGGCGGCCCGGGCGACGACGTCGTCCAGCGGCGGCCGGGGCAAGGACCAGCTCGAGACCATCCAGGGTGCCGACCGGGTCTTCATGGGCCCCGGCAACGACTCGCTCAGCTTCCTGACCGACGACCACCAGCGCGCCGTCATCGACTGCGGCAGCGGGCACGACGTCGTCAACTACCTCGGTGCGATCGACACCGACGACGTGATCCGGGCGAACTGCGAAGAGGTCAACGCCAACACGTCGGACTGAGGACCAGGGCTCGGCGAGACCGATCTGCGATCAAGAACGCCTTGCGAGCAAGCTCGCTGCGGCCGTCTCGCGCACGCGTCTCGCTCGGACTCCGTCCGAGCGAGACGGTCTGCGCTCACGCCCAGAGCTGACCCTCGAGGCGCTCCTCGGCCTCGTCGACGGTGCCCTCGTAGGCGCCGGTGGAGAGGTACTTCCAGCCACCGTCGGCCACGACGAACGCGATGTCGGCCCGCTCCCCGGCCTTGACCGACCTCGGCGGCCTGGGCGAGGGCGGCGTGCAGGATCGCCCCGGTCGAGATGCCGGCGAAGATGCCCTCGGCGTCGAGCAGCTCGCGCACCCGGCGTACGGCGTCGCGGGGGCCGACCGAGAAGCGGGCGTCGATCAGGGTCTCGTCGTAGAGCTCCGGGACGAAGCCCTCGTCGAGGTTGCGCAGGCCGTAGACCAGCTCGCCGTACCTCGGCTCGGCGGCGACGATCCGGACGTCGGGCCTGTGCTCGCGGAAGAAGCGACCGACGCCCATCAGCGTGCCGGTGGTGCCGAGCCCGCCCACGAAGTGGGTGACGTCCGGGCAGGTCGGCCAGGATCTCCGGCCCGGTGCCCTCGTAGTGCGCGAGGGCGTTCGCCGGGTTGCCGTACTGGTAGAGCATCACCCAGTCGGGATGCTCGGCGGCCATGCCCTTCGCGACCCGGACCGCCTCGTTGGAGCCGCCCGCCGCCGGCGACGAGACGATCTCGGCGCCCCACATCCGCAGCAGCTGGCGGCGCTCCGTCGAGGTGTTCTCGGGCATCACGCACACCAGGCGGTAGCCGCGCAGGCGCGCCACCATCGCCAGCGAGATGCCGGTGTTGCCGCTGGTCGGCTCGAGGATCGTGCAGCCGGGCCGCAGCCGGCCGTCCTTCTCGGCGTGCTCGACCATCGCGAGCGCGGCGCGGTCCTTGATCGAGCCGGTCGGGTTGCGGTCCTCGAGCTTGGCCCACAGGCGTACGTCGGGGCTCGGCGACAGCGTCGGCAGCCCCACCAGCGGGGTGCCGCCCACGGAGCTGAGGAGGTCGTCGTACCTCGTCATCGGCGCCGCTCGGTCAACCGCCGGCGACGGCGGGGAGGACGACGACCTGGTCGCCGTCGGCGACCGGCGCCTCGAGACCGCCGAGGAAGCGGACGTCCTCGTCGTTGACGTAGACGTTGACGAAGCGGCGCAGGTCGACCGAGCCGTCCTTGGCCTCCACGAGGCGGTCCTTGAGGCCGGGGTGGTTCGACTCGAGGTCGTCGATCAGCGCGCTCAGGCTCGCGCCGTTGGCCTCGACCGACTTCTGGTCGCCGGTGTAGGTGCGCAGGATCGTGGGGATCCGGACCTCAACGGCCATCGGGGTCTCCTTGAAGGGTGGGTGACGCGGGCAGTGCGTCGACGACGGCGACCTCTTCCTCGGTCACCTCGCCGTCGACGATCCGATACGACCTGAACTCCACCGGGCCCTCGTTATTCCCGTGCTCACGCGTGCTGACCAGCACGTAGTGGGCTCCGGGCTCGTTGGCCAGGCCGATGTCGGTGCGGCTGGGGTAGGCCTCGGTGGCGGTGTGGGAGTGGTAGACCACGACCGGCTCCTCGTCGCGCGCCCACAGCTCCTTGTAGAGGGCCAGCAGCTCGGTGGAGTCGAACTCGTAGAACGTCGGGCTCCCGGCGGCGTTCACCATCTCGACCAGGCGCTCGGGGCGGTCGCTGCCCTCGGGACCGGCGACGATGCCGCAGGCCTCGTCGGGATGGTCGCGCTTGGCGTGGGCGACGATCCCGTCGTACGTCGCGCGGTCGAGGGTGAGCACGGACCCAGGATACGGGCGTCTCAGAGCTCGGCCCGACGCTGGACCATCTCCACCGGGACACCGCCCAGCCCGAGGCGGTAGCGGGTGTGGTCGGCGTACTCGCCGAGCTTCTCCCACAGGGTCGCGTGGGCGGCCCAGGGCAGGGGCTCCGCACCGCGGTACCAGCTCTCGCCGAACGAGATCCACACCGCCGCCCAGTCGGCCGCGCAGTCCCACGCACCGCGCTTGGCCTCGACCAGACGACGCCGGATCTGGAAGGCCATCCGCGGACCGTCGGGGCAGTTGGGCGTCGTCGCGATCGGCCAGACCCACAGGTCGAGCGCGGCGAGGTCGAGCTCGAGGTCGCGCAGCACCATCGGGTCGACCAGGACGGTCGCCACGTTGAGGTGCGGTCGACGCATCCCCCCACGCTACCCACGGCCTCCCCCACTCGGGGAGGGTTCGCCGTCGGTCAGTGGACGAAGCGCGCCGCCTGCTCGTCGGACGCGGCGGCGTCGATGCGCCGGCGCATCTCCTCGCCGACACCGCGTGCGGCGAGGTCGTCACGCCGGACCCAGGCGACGTCGCTGGACTCGTCGTCCGCGACGTACGGCTCGCCGGACACCCAGGTGCAGGCGAAGGTCACGTCGAGGTACGTCGCGACGTCGCCGTTGGCGTGCGTGACCGGGCCGCTGACCCAGCAGGAGGCGAGCCGGTCGACCCGGGCGGTCACGCCGGTCTCCTCGAGGACCTCGCGCACGGCCGCCGCGGCCGGCTCCTCGCCGGGGTCGGGGATCCCCGTGACCGGCGTCCAGGCGCCGTTGTCCGCGCGCTGCACGAGCAGGATCTCGTCGTCGCGACGGACGACCGCGGTCACGCCGGGCAGCCACAGGTGACGGTGCCCGATCAGCTCACGCAGCTCGACGATGAAGTCCGGGATCGGCATGGGCTCGACCCTAGGACGTGCGAGTGCCCCGGGACGGCGACCCGGGGCACTCGACGCTGGTGCGACCGGTCAGGGCAGGAAGTACATCGGGTTCGGGATCTTGTACGCCCGGTCGGCGAACCCGCCGTTCAGGTCGCTGAACTGGTCACCGAAGTTGGCGACGATGTCGTTGCCCTGCGACTCGATGTAGCGCGCGGGTCGCGGACTTGTACTGGATCGTCGTGCACGTCGGGGCGCAGAACGGCAGCCACGGCTCGGTCGTCCGGGGTCCTTGAGGTACACGTTGTTCGGGTCGACGGTGTAGCCGGCGTCCGCAGGTTGGCCAGGGTGCCGGCCGCTGCGTGGCCGGACGACCGGTCAGGAAGAACACCGTGTAGCCCTTGGCGAGCGCCTTCTGCTCGAGGTTCGACCATGCCCGGCACGGCCGGGAAGACGTCGGCCGAGCCGGCGTTCACGAACGCGGCGTTCGTGGTCGGGTTGTAGACGAAGTTGCTGTAGATCTCGTAGCTGTAGGTGTTCAGCGTCGTGTCGTCGATGTCGAACAGGATCGCCTTGTCACCGTGGTGCTCGTGGTGCTTCCGCGCCTGCTTGCCGAGGTACTTGCCCGCGTCCGCCGCGATCCCCTCGACCTCGTGGGCGTAGGCGCCGTCGGGGTTGAACTGGTGGATCGGCGCACCGTTGTCGACCGGGTTGGGGGTCGAGGTCACGGTGTCGCCGTAGTAGGCCTTGATGGCGGTCTTGACCTGGTCGATGTTCTGGATCTGGCTCGCGCTGGTCGGGTTGGCCGGGGGCGCGGGCACCGCTCGACCGTGGTGGTCGGCCAGGGCGAGCCCGGGCACGGTGAGGGCCGCGCCGGCGGCGAGGGATGCGATCGCGACGGTGGCGGTTCGCGCCGGTCGCGGTGACGCAGGGAGAGCTTCACGGGTTTCCTCCGAGTGTTTGAGTGAACGGTGGTCACCCAAACACGACAGGGGCGTCGCCACAAGGGCGGGTGTGACCTCAGTGAAGGGCGTCGACCAGAGTCTCCTGGAGGGCCCCGATCCACTCGTAGATGTCGTGGGCCTGAGACCGCGGGTCGTCGTCGGGCAGCGACCGCCAGAAGGCCTCGTCGTCCTGCTCGACCTCGAGCCGGGTCGCCAGCGCGAGCCGCAGGTCGGTGAACGACTTGAGCCAGACCAGGGCGGTCTGCTCGTCGAGCTCGACGTCGATGACGACCTTCTGCTCACCCAGCTGGGGCGGCAGCCCGGCCTCCTCGAGGGTGTCGATGATCGTCGCGGCCCCGGCCGCCTTCCCGTCGCGCAGCGAGCCCTCGGTGAACCGGCGGAACTCGGCGGCGGCCTCCTCGTCGGCGTACGCCGTGGGGAACAGGCGGGCGAGCACGGGGTCCTCCGGCTCGGTGGTCGGGCCGTCGAAGCTCAGCATCGCCTCGAGCGGGTCGGCGTGCTCGTGGGGGACCGCCGCCTCGTTGCGGAGGAGCTCGACGAGCTGGGAGGCCAGCGAGCGCAGCAGGTCGGCCTCGAAGCCGGAGAACGTGGCGATGATCCGCCCGCTGCGCCGGTGGCGGGTGAAGCCGCTCATCTACTGCTTCTCCATCGTCGCCCAGAGCCCGTACTCGTGCATGGCCTGCACGTCGCGCTCCATCTCCTCGCGGGAGCCGTTGCTGACCGCCGACTTCCCGTCGTGGTGCACCTCCAGCATCAGCTTCTCGGCCTTCTTCTGGTCGTAGCCGAAGTAGTGGCGGAAGACGTAGGTCACGTAGCTCATCAGGTTCACCGGGTCGTTCCACACGAGGGTGACCCAGGGCTTCGCGGTGAGCGTGATCTCGTCCGGCGTGAGGTCCGGCTCGACCTCGACCGGGCTCGTGGTCGCCATCCGCCCATGGTGGCACAGCGCGTGCCGGCGACCCGGGCCCTACGCTGGCTCCGTGCGCGCGTCGACCGCCCTGCTGACCGACCACTACGAGCTGACCATGCTCCAGGCCGCGCTGGGCTCCGGCACCGCCCATCGCCGCTCGGTCTTCGAGCTCTTCCCGCGCCGTCTGCCCGAGGGCCGCCGGTACGGCGTCGTGGCCGGCGTGGGCCGGGCGCTGGAGGCGATCGAGGACTTCCGGTTCGACGACGAGGCGCTCGGCGTGCTCGAGGGCGTGGTCGACGAGCCGACGCGCGACGTGGCTGTCGACGTACCGCTTCTCCGGCGACGTCTGGGGCTACGCCGAGGGCGAGACGTACTTCCCCTACTCCCCGCTCCTGATCGTCGAGGGCACCTTCGCCGAGGCGGTGCTGCTGGAGACCGTGCTGCTGTCGATCTACAACCACGACTCGGCGATCGCCTCGGCGGCGTCGCGGATGACCCAGGTCGCCGGCGACCGGCCCTGCATCGAGATGGGGTCGCGGCGTACCCACGAGGAGGCGGCGGTCGCCTGCGCGCGGGCGGCGTACGTCGCGGGCTTCGCCACCACGTCCAACCTCGCCGCCCGCCAGCGGTACGGCGTGCCGTCGGCCGGCACCAGCGCCCACAGCTTCACGCTGCTCCACGACACCGAGGCCGACGCGTTCCGGGCGCAGGTGGCCTCGCTCGGGACGGGCACGACGCTGCTGGTCGACACCTACGACATCCGCGAGGCGGTCGCGCTCGGGGTCGAGATCGCGGGCCCGGAGCTCGGTGCGGTGCGGATCGACTCCGGCGACCTCGGCGTCCTGGCCGGGGAGGTGCGCGCCCAGCTCGACGAGCTCGGCGCGACGGGCACCCGGATCGTGGTGACCAGCGACCTCGACGAGTTCGCGATCGCCGCGCTGGCCAACGCCCCGGTCGACGCCTACGGCGTCGGCACCCAGCTGGTGACCGGCTCCGGCCACCCGACGTGCGGCTTCGTCTACAAGCTGGTGTCCCGCGAGGGCGACGACGGCGACCATGGTGTCGGTGGCGAAGAAGAGCACCGACAAGATCTCGATCGGCGGCCGCAAGTTCGCCCTGCGCCGGCGTACGGCGGACGGCGTCGCCGAGGCCGAGGTGGTCGGCATCGGCGAGCCCCCGGTGGACGACGGCGACGACCGTGCCCTGCTGGTGCCGCTGGTGCGCGCCGGCGAGGTCGTCGGCCGCGAGCCCCTCGAGGACGCGCGGGCGCGACACCAGGCGTCGCGCGCCGAGCTGCCCCAGGCCGCCCAGCAGATGTCGCGCGGCGAGCCGGTCATCCCGACGATCCACCTGTGAGCTGCGATGGCCTTCCTGACGTGTGACTTCTTCTCCGACGCCCTCCAGGTCGGCACCACGATCTCGGTCGTCCTCCCCCAGGCCACCGACGACCAGATCGGTGTCGACCGACGTCGCGCACGACGGTCCGCCGCCGGTGCTCTACCTGCTGCACGGGCTGACCGACGACCACACGGCCTGGAGCCGCTACACCTCGATCGCCCGGTACGCCGAGGCGGCCGGGCTCGCGGTCGTGATGCCGTCGGCGTTCCACAGCTTCTACGCCGACGAGGTGCACGGCCACCCCTACTGGACCTACCTCTCCGAGGAGCTGCCCGAGGTCGTCCACTCGTTCTTCCGGGTCTCCGACCAGCCGTCCGACACCTTCGTCGCCGGGCTCTCGATGGGTGGCTACGGCGCGCTCAAGCTCGCCCTCAGCCATCCCGAGCGGTACGCCGCCGCCGCGTCGTTGTCCGGCGCGCTCGACCTGCGCTACCTGATCGGTCGACCGGACCGTGCCGACCTCTTCCGCCGTGCGTTCGACGGGAAGGTGACTCCCACTGACGACCTGTTCGCCCTGCTCGCCGCGGCGCCGTCCGTGCCGCCGCTCTACGTCGGCTGCGGCACCGAGGACGGCCTGCTCGAGGCCAACCAGCGCTTCCTCGCCGCCGCCACCGCGGCCGGGGTCGACCTCACCACCGACCTGCGTCCCGGCGACCACGAGTGGTCGCTGTGGGACGCGATGATCCACGACGTGATCGCCTGGCTCCCGCTGCGACGCGGCTGAGCCGCGTCGGAGGAGCCGACGTGGTGTTGGCGCCGACGTCCGCAGAAACCGCGGACGAAATGGGCGACACGCCCGGTCAACAGGACGATCCGTCCGCGGTTTCCGTCTCGCGGCCCACACGCCGCTCGAGTCGCTGCCGCCCTGACGGCGTGAAGAGCGACGCCAGCAGCAGCGAGTGCCAGGCACGGATCCTGCTCGGATCGTGCTCGCGACCCAGCGTCGCGTCGGCGTCGCGAAGAATCCCGACCGGCGTGGTGAGAACGTCGTCGGAGGTGTAGCCGCGTCGCTGGTATCCCGCGGCCAGAAGCCGTCGGTCGCGGTTCAGGTCACGTCGCTGCTGAGCCCGGGCGCGATGGTGCCCACCGTCGAGCTCGTGCAGGGTGCGGGTCCCGGTGATCAACAGGTCGGCGCGGGCGATGAGACTGCCGCCCTCATCGATGACCAGGTGCTGAGGCTCGACCTCGATTCCGCAGACATCGTGGAGCAGGCGCAGCAGACTCTCGAAGATCGACTCCGCCCGCCCGTCCATCAGAGGAATGGCTCGTCGTAGAAGAGGTGCACCCCGCCTCCTCAATCCGGCCGTCCTGGTCAATTGCGCCGTCGTCACGTCGCCGCGGTGCAGGGCCGCATCTGCGATGACGACCACGTCCAGCAGGTCGAGATCGCGGGCGCACGCGAGCACCGTCTCCGACGCGCTCGGCACGCGGACACCGTCGACCAGCTCCCAGGGCGGAAGAGTGTTGTGCCGGCACACGTGCAGCCCAGGTCTGGCGATGCGGGCAGCCCGTCCGGACGCGACGAAGAGCGGGAGTGACGGAGGCAACGGCGGCATCCACCACCCGCGGAGTTGCGCGGCCGTCAGGCTCGTGAACGACGACCAGAACGGCAGGGCGAGCTGCCAGGCTCTCAGCCGGGTCGGAAAGTCTCCGGCGACGGCCTCGGACACGTGGACACCGCGGGTCAGCTGCGTCCAGCCGGCTGCGGGGCGGGGCCCGAAGGAGATGTCGTCGTTCATGCTCGAAGCCTGGGGCTCCGCGGCTGCCTGGGCTCAGCCTCCGTCACCAGCTGTGGAGCGAGGGTCTCCCGTCCCTGGTTGTGGACGAGTGGCGGACCGTGGCTCAGCGTTGGCGCCAGAAACCGCGGACGAATGCAGCGACACACCCGGGGATCGGGCCATGTTGATCCGCGGTTTCTGCCGGGGCGCCGCCCACCGATAAGTTCGACCCATGACCCGGGCGCTGATCGTCGTGGACGTCCAGAACGACTTCTGCGAGGGCGGGTCGCTCGCCGTCAGCGGAGGGGCGCAGGTGGCCAGCGACATCGGCGAGCTGCTCCACCACTGGACCCGACGCGACGACCAGGCGCCGGCGTACGACGTGGTGGTGGCCAGCAAGGACCACCACATCGACCCGGGCCACCACTGGTCGCCGCGAGCCCGACTTCGTGGACTCGTGGCCGGTGCACTGCGAGGTGGGCACCGACGGCGAGGCCTTCCACCCCAACCTCGACCCGCAGCCGTTCGACGCGATCTTCCTCAAGGGCGACCACGCCGCGGCGTACTCCGCGTTCGAGGGGCGCACCGTCGACGGCGACGGGCTCGCCGAGTGGCTGCGTGCCCACCAGGTCGGCGAGGTCGACGTGTGCGGCATCGCGACCGACTACTGCGTGCGGGCGACCGCCCTCGACGCCCACCGGGAGGGTTTCGCGACCCGGGTGATCGAGGGACTCTGCGCGGGTGTCGCGCCGGAGTCGACCGGGAAGGCCGTCGCCGAGATGCGGGCGGCGGGCATCACCGTCGGCTGATCAGCCCCACTTCTCGGCGAGGGTGCGGACGACGTTGAGGTTGCGGTTCGTCGCGACGCCGAGGTGCTTCTCGACGACGGCGTTGGTCAGCTTCGCCGTGTGGTAGTCCTTCCCCAGCAGGAGATGGGCTCCGCGGCCGCGCACGACGGCGTGCTCCCCCTCCTTGCCGGCGCCGTCCAGCTTCTTCACCGTGGCCGCGGTCGGCTTCGTCTTCAGCAGCGAGACGTAGTAGCGACCGTCGTGCCCCTCGCCCAGCTCGACCGCGTCCGCGGCGATGTCGCGCAGCTCCTTCTGGGTCAGCACGATGGTCGGGACCTCGAACCCCGCCTCCTCGGCGAACGCCTTCTCCAACGCCGCCTCCACCTTGGCGGGGCTGCGCATCGACGTCGTCACCCGGACGTTGCCGGTGTTGAGGTAGGTCTCGACGTCGGTGAACCCGGCGTCCTCGCAGGCCCGCACGATGGCCGCCTTGGCGAACTTCCGGGTGGCGCCCAGGTTGATGGCCCGCAGGAAGGCGATGTACGTCGGCATGCGGCCATCCTGCCCACCCTCGCCGACAGCGTCGAGCGAGGACCGGACACCCCCTGACCGGGTGCCTGGGTATCCTGCGCCAATGCCCACGGACCTCGAGCAACAGAGCAGCGAGCTCGTGGTGCAGGCTGCCCGCCTCGTGCGCGCCGTACGCCGACGGGTCGGCCAGCCGGCCGGGATCCGCATCCTGGCTCTGCTCGAGGAGCTCGGTCCGCTCGGCGTGACCGCCATCGCCGAGGCCGACCGCTCCTCGCAGCCGACGATCTCCGGCGCCGTCCGTCAGCTGGTCGACGAGGGGTGGGTCGAGAAGGAGCCCGACCCGAACGACGCCCGGCGTTCCGTGGTGGAGCTCACCGCGAAGGGTCGGCAGCGGTTGAGCGACGCGCGACGCGACAACGGCCGGGCGGTGGCCGAGCGGCTCGCCCGCACCGGCCACTCCCCCGACGACGTCGCCCACGCGGTCGCCGTGCTCCGCGACGTCATGGACGAGCAGCTCTAGCCACTCGCCCGACGCCGCGAGTCGACTCAGGTGACCGTGATCGGCGTCCCGTTCGAGACCAGCCGCCAGTCGACCGACGCGAACTGCGCAGGGTCGATCGTGTGGTGCGCGGTCACCCAGTCGATGAGCAGCTGACGGATGTCGATCTGCCGGTTGTAGACGACCGGTGCCGTGCTCACGGCCGGGAAGCCACCACCACCGGACTGCCGGTAGTTGTTCACCGCCAGGGCGAACTCGGTGGCCGGGTCGACCGCGGCGCCGTCGTACGTCAGGTTCGTCACCCGTGAGCCCACGGCCTGCGCGATGTCGACGTCGTAGGCCAGCGGGGCGTCGAGGCCGGCGATGGAGTCGAAGTTGTAGTCGGGGATGCCGTTGGGCGCGTTCGGGGTGACGGCGTTGGTCACCTGGTCCATCGTGAAGGGACCGGTGCCGGTGACCTGCTTGAAGTACTGCACGGAGTACTCCAGGTAGTCCTTGACCTGCTGGCCGGTCACCTTCACCCCGAGCAGCGTGTTGTCGTAGATGTAGAGCCCGGCCACGTCGCGGATCGTCACGTTGCCCGAGGGGAACGTCGCCTGCCGGTTGAACGGCGCGGCGATCGAGAGCACCGGCAGGCTCGCGTCACCGCCGGTCAGGCCCTGCTTGACGGCGTCGGCCTGGACGAAGTTCACGAAGTCGATGATCGGGACGTCCTCGACCGGGGCACGCGCGGCCGACAGCTCCTCGGTCGACGTGCCGACCACGGAGTTCACGTAGGCGATGACTTCGTCGTGCTGCTTGCGGACGGCCTTCTCGACCAACTTGTCCATGTCGACGGTGTTGGAGTTGAGGGTCTGCGAGTGGGCGCGCTCGAGGCGCCAGCCGCCGCGGTGACGCTCGAGGTGGAGGTCCATCACCGCGAGCCGCATGCCCCAGTAGTCGGGCTCGCACAGGAGCACGCCCTGGCCGGTGTGCTCGTTGGCGACGTACCGCTGCGGGATGTCGACGTGGGCGTGACCCACCAGGATCGCGTCGATGTCGCGCACCTGCGCAGCCACCAGGCTCGAGGCGTTCTCGGGGTAGGGCAGCGCATCGCCGTACGACGAGGACGTGTCGGCGCCGGAGTGGGCCGACACGATGACGATGTCGCAGCCCTTCTTCTTCAGCCGCGGCACCCACTTCTTCGCCTGCTCGACGAGTCCCGGGAACTCCATCTTCCCCGAGACGTTGGCCTTGTCCCAGATCGCGATGCCCGGGTTGGTCAGCCCGAGGATGCCGACCTTGAGGTCGGGACCGTGGGGCACGCGGAACTTCCGGATCAGGTACGGCTGGAAGACCGGCAGGCCGGTGGACGGGTCCACCGCGTTGGCCCCGAGCAGGGGGAAGTTCAGCTGGGACTCGAACGTCCGCAGCAGCGGGATGCCGTAGTTGAACTCGTGGTTGCCGAGCGTGGCGGCGTCGTACCCGATCAGGTTCATCGCGTTGGCCATCGGGTGCCGGTGGCCGTCGGTGATCGGCTTGACCTTGGCGAAGTAGTAGGCCAGCGGCGTGCCCTGGATGATGTCGCCGGCGTCGAGCATCAGCAGGGGCTTGCCCTCGCGCTCGGCACGCATCGCCTTGATCAACGTCTGGACCTTGGCGATCCCGATGTCGTTGTGCGCGGCGTCGTCGTACTCCGCGTTCTTGTAGTAGTCCCAGTTGAAGACGTTGCCGTGCAGGTCGGTCGTGCCGAGCACGGTCAGGTGCAGGTGGTTGCGCCGGTGGTGACGGTGGTGGTGGCCGTGAGCGGCCTCGGCGGGGGCGACGTAGCCGGCGGCTGCGAGGGCGGCCGCGCCGGTCAGGACACCGCGACGTGAGGGGGAGACAGACATTCCGAGAGCCCTTCCGAGAGTGAGGAGTCAATGTCTACCCGACCGCGCGGGGAGCGGGTCAAGAGGGTGGGGCGAGGTGTCGCCCGGCGTTCATCGCGTGGCCGGGATCACCGCTGGTCGGCGTCGCTTTCCATAGTCTTCCTATGTATCATGGAGGGCGAACCCACCCCGAAAGGATCTCCGTGACCACGCACGCCCACCAGACGCACGACGCCCCGGCCCAGTCCGGCTCGTTCTTCTCCCAGCCCCGGGCGGTGTGGGCGGTCGCCTTCGCCTGCGTGATCGCCTTCATGGGCATCGGCCTGGTGGACCCGATCCTGAAGGACATCGCGGTCAAGCTGGACGCGACGCCGAGCCAGGTGTCGCTGATGTTCACCAGCTACATGGCGATCATGGGCGTGGCGATGCTGGTCACCGGCGTCGTCTCGAGCCGGATCGGCCCGAAGCGCACCCTGCTCTCGGGCCTGGTCCTGATCATCATCTTCGCCGCCCTGGCCGGGTCGTCGAACAGCGTCGGTGCCGTCGTCGGCTTCCGGGCCGGCTGGGGACTGGGCAACGCGCTCTTCGTCGCCACCGCGCTGGCCACGATCGTGATGTCCGCGACCGGCGGCACCGCGCAGGCGATCATCTTGTTCGAGGCCGCCCTGGGCATCGGGATCGCCTCCGGTCCGCTGGTCGGCGGCCTGCTCGGCGAGCACTCGTGGCGCGCGCCGTTCTTCGGCGTGTCCACGCTGATGCTGATCGCCCTGGTCGCGACCGCCTTCTTCCTGCCCGTCCACTCCCCCGACCGGACGGCGTACGTCGCTCGCCGACCCGTTCCGCGCGCTGCGGCACAAGCCGCTGCTGCTGACCGCGCCTGACCGCGGTCTTCTACAACATCGGCTTCTTCACGATCCTGGCCGCCGGCCCCTTCGCGCTGCCGGACTCCGGGATCATCCAGATCGGCTGGATCTACTTCGGCTGGGGCCTGCTCGTCGCCGTCACCTCGGTCTTCGTGGCGCCGCGCGTGCAGCGCTGGGTCGGGACGATCCCGGCCGTGATCGCCACGCTCGTGCTGTTCATGCTCGACCTGGCGACGATGGCGGTCTTCGCCGACCACCAGGCGGTCGTGATCGTCGGCATCGTGCTGTCCGGTGCCTTCATCGGCAACAACAACACCCTGATCACCGAGGCCGTGATGGGCGTCGCTCCGGTCGAGCGGCCGGTGGCGTCCGCGGCGTACTCGTTCGTCCGCTTCTGCGGCGGTGCGATCGGCCCCTACGTCGCCCTCAAGCTGTTCGGCCTGCCGCCGCGACGTGCACGTGCACGCGCCGTTCGTCTTCGGCGCGGTGATGGTGGCGGTCGGCGTCGCGATCATGGCCTCCGGCGCCGGTGCTGCTCAGCGCGCGCGCTCGAGGGCTCCCACGAGACGTCGACGCGACGAGGCCGAGGCCGTGCTCGTCGGCGACCTGGACTGACGACCGGTCCACCCCAGACGCGCCGGGTGGGCGGAGCCCCGATGCCCGCCCATCCGGCGTCCTGGTTCGACCGGCGTGGGATCACCGTCCGGCCGACCTGACCGTCGTACGCTCCGGGGCGTGCCCTGCGACTTCTGCGGTCGCGAGTTCGACCCGATCTCCACGCGTTGGCTGTGCCCCCACTGCCACATGAAGGCCAACTGCTGCGACGGGGCCCCCCTCGCGATCTGCGGGACGACGCGTGTGCCGGAGGCCGACGAGTAGGGTGCGCGCGTGCCGGCCCGCCACGCCGTCCGACCCGCCCACTGCTCGACGTCGGCACCGGCGAGCTGCTGACCGATCGCGCGGTCGTCGTGGAGGGCGACCGGATCGCCGACGTCGTCGCCGCCCACGACGTCCCGACCGACCTTCCCGTCCGCGACCTGCCGGGCCACACCCTGCTCCCCGGCCTCGTCGACTGCCACGCCCACCTCGTCGGCGAGGATGGACAGCGGCCACGGCTACACCGAGCTGCTGACCCGCACCGGCGCCCAGGAGGCGATGACCGGCGTGCGCAACGCGCGCGACACCCTGCGCGCCGGCTTCACCTAGCGTGCGCGACGTCGGCACCTACCGCGCGTTCGTCGACGTCGCCCTGCGCGACGCGATCGACGCCGGCTGGACGCCCGGGCCGCGGATGATGGTCGCGGGCGCCTACGTCGGCTGCCGCGGCGGTGGCGGCGACATCAGCGGGCTCGCCCCCGACGCCGAGCAGCACATCCCCGCCGAGCTGCGGGTGGGCGTGGTCGACACCGTCGACGACGTCCGCCGCGTCGTCCGCCGGATCCTCTACGGCGGCGCCGACCTGATCAAGCTGATCGCCACCGGAGCGGTGATGTCCGACAACGGCAACCCCGGCGTGCCGGAGCTGACCGAGGACCAGATCCGCGCCGCCGTCGAGGAGGCCGCCCTGCACGGCGCCCACGTCGCGGCGCACGCCCACGGCGCCGAGGGCATCAAGCGCGCGATCCGCGGCGGGGTGCACTCGATCGAGCACGGCTCGCTGATGGACGACGAGGGCGTGGCGATGATGGCCGAGACGGGCACCTGGCTGGTCGCCGACATCTACGGCGGCGACTACATCGCCGAGGTCGGCCGTCGCGACGGCTGGAAGGCCGACGTCCTGCGCAAGAACGACGAGACGACGATGACCCAGCGCGAGGCGTTCGAGAAGTGCGTGGCGGCCGGCGTCCGGATCGCCTACGGCACCGACAGCGGGATCTACCCGCACGGCTGACAACGCCCGCCAGCTCGCCTACCACGTGCGGCACGGCCAGACGCCGCTCGAGGCGATCCGCTCCGCGACCCTCCACGCCGCGGCACTGATGGGCTGGGAGGACCGGATCGGCCGGGTCGAGCCCGGCCTCTACGCCGACCTGGTCGCCGTCGCCGGCGACCCGCTCGACGACGTACGGCTGCTGGAGGACGTCCCCTTCGTGATGAAGGGCGGGGAGATCGTCAGAGGTTCCCTCTGAGCTCCTGCTCGCGCTCGATGCTCTCGAAGAGCGCCTTGAAGTTGCCCTTGCCGAAGCCCAGCGAGCCGTGCCGCTCGATGAACTCGTAGAACACCGTCGGGCGGTCGCCGATCGGCTTGGTGAAGATCTGGAGCAGGTACCCGTCCTCGTCGCGGTCGACCAGGATGGCGCGCTTCTTCAGCTCCTCGATCGGCACCCGCACCTCGCCGATCCGGGCGCGCAGCTCGGGGTCGTCGTAGTAGGCGTCGGGGGTCTCGAGGAACTCCACGCCGTTGTCGCGGAGCAGGTCGACGGTGCGCAGGATGTCGCCGGTGGCGAGCGCGATGTGCTGGCAGCCGGCGCCGTCGTAGAACTCGAGGTACTCGTCGATCTGCGACTTCTTCTTGGCGATCGCCGGCTCGTTGAGCGGGAACTTCACGCGGTGGTTGCCGCTCGCGACGACCTTGGACATCAGCGCGGAGTAGTCGGTGGCGATGTCGTCGCCGATGAACTCGGCCATGTTCGTGAAGCCGAGGACGCGGTTGTAGAACTCGACCCACTCGTCCATCCGGCCGAGCTCGACGTTGCCGACGCAGTGGTCGATGGCCTGGAACAGCCGCTTCGGGTGGCCCTCGCGGCGGGTGACCGTGGTCGTGCGGGCGACGTAGCCCGGCAGGAACGGGCCCGTCGTAGCGCGAGCGGTCGACCAGCGTGTGGCGGGTCTCGCCGTACGTCGCGATCGCGGCCGATCCGGACGGTGCCGTGCTCGTCGGAGACGTCGTGCGGCTCGTCGAGGATCGTCGCGCCCTGCGCGCGGGCGTGCTCGATGCACTGGTCGACGTCGGGCACCTCCATCGCCAGGTCGACGACGCCGTCGCCGTGCTTGCGGTGGTGGTCGAGCACCGGGCTGTCGGGCGCCACGCCGCCGGTGAAGACGAAGCGGGCGCTGCCCGAGCGGAGCACGTAGGACTTCGACTCGCGGTTGCCGGTCTCGGGGCCGGAGTAGGCCTCGAGGTCCATGCCGAGGGCCAGCTGGTAGAACTGCGCGGTCTGGGTCGCGTTGCCGACCACGAAGCCGACGTAGTCCTGCGCGGTGACCGGGAACGGGTCGCTGCTGCGCGTCGTACTCCACCAGCCCGACGAGCTGCTTGAGCTGGTCGAGGGTGAGGTCGGCCTTGAGCTCGTCGGCGGTGAGCGCGCCGCCGGTGGACGGGGTCTCGTGCGTCGTCGTCATGGCGCTCACCTTGCCGGGCGGCGACAACCTGCGCAACAGTACGACGAATCGCTGTGCAAACTGCTCACCTCAGGAGACGTCATGGACGAACTCGACCGCAGATTGCTCGCCCTCTTCGCCGACGACCCGCGGATCGGCGTGCTCCAGGCCTCGCGCGAGCTCGGGGTCGCCCGCGGGACGGTGCAGGCGCGCCTCGACAAGCTGGCCTCGACCGGCGTGGTCACCGGCTGGGGGCCCGAGCTCTCGCCCGAGGCCCTGGGCTTCCCGGTGACGGCGTTCCTGACGCTGGAGATCCGCCAGGACAACGCCGAGCTCGGCGGTCACGACGCCGTCGCGCGGCACCTCGCGACGATCCCCGAGGTGCTCGAGGCGCACACGATCACCGGCGCCGGCGACCTCTGGGCCCGGGTCGTCGCCCGGTCCAACTCCGACCTCCAGCGGGTCATCGACCTGGTGCTCAAGGACCCCGCCATCGTCCGGTCGTCGACGGTGATCGCCCTGGCCACCCAGATCCCCTACCGGGTCCTGCCGCTGGCCCACTCGGGGTCGGCCGTGCCGGGGTAGTCCGTGACGTTTCGGCCCCTCCAGACCCGGATCAGGGACCGTTTCGTCACGGACTACCCCGGCGGCCTCCGTCTGGAGCACACGGACGGATAGTCCCCGACGTTCTGGTCGGGTTGCGGGCTCTCGACCCGACCACAAGGTCGGGGACTATCCCTCCGCCGGGAAGACCATGCAGGTGGAGGTGGCGTGGGCGACCAGGCGCCGCTGGGCGTCGTACAGCCGGGCCTCGGCGAGGGCGGTACGACGACCTCGCTGCAGCACCGAGCCCTCGCACCGCAGCCGGCCGGAGTCGGTGGTGACCGCGCGCAGGAACTTCACGTTCAGGTCCAGCGACGTGTAGCGCTCCCCCGCCGCCAGCGTGGAGTGCACCGAGCAGGCGGCCGCGGTGTCGAGCAGGGTCGCCATCACCCCGCCGTGGACCGAGCCGATCGGGTTGTAGTGGCGCGGCTCCGGCAGCAGCTCGACGTAGATCGCGCCGCGCTCACCCCCGAAGCCGTCCATGCCGAGCGTCTCGGCGATCGGCGCCCCCGGGCCGTCGCCGGCGAAGATCGCCATCAGCTGCTCGAAGCCGTCGAGCTCGGCGAGGGCAGAGCGGTCCGGCGTCCTGGGTCTCGGTCATGGACCCAGCCTGGCTCCTCCTTGCTGGGTCTGTCAACGAGACTTAGGCTGCCTCACATGAGCACCGCTCCCCCGGCCCTGGCCTGGTCCACCGAGAACTGCACGGTCGGCCGCACGATGGCGATCCTCGGCGAGCGCTGGACGTTCGTCGTCCTGCGCGAGGTGTTCAACGGCGTACGCCGGTTCGACGACATCCGGCGCCACAGCGGCATCCCCCGGCAGGTGCTCAGCAACCGCCTCGGCCTGCTCGTCGAGCAGGGCGTGCTGCGCCGCGAGCCCTACCAGGACCCGGGCGAGCGAGCCCGCCACGAGTACCGGCTGACCGACAAGGGCTTCGACCTCTACCCCGTCCTGGTCGCGATCGCCGCGTGGGGTGACCGCTACCTGGTCGACCCGGAGGGACCCCCGGTCGAGTTCACCCACCGCGACTGCGGCGCCCCGGTCCACTCGCGGCTGGAGTGCTCGCAGGGACATCCGGTCGAGCGGCCCCGCGAGATCGTGACCCGCTCGGGCCCGGGAGCGCAGCCGTTCGAGGTCAGCGCCGTCGGCTAGACAGCCGCTTCGCGAACCACGCGCCGGCGTACGGGTTGTCGTTGTACCGCTCGATCCGCCGGTAGCCCGCTCCGTCGTACATCGCGATCGCCTCGGTCAGCGTGGAGTTCGTGTCGAGGTAGATCTCGCGGTAGCCGAGATCGCGCGCGGCCTCCTCGAGCGCGGCCAGCATCCGGCTGCCCAGGCCGCAGCCACGCCAGGCGGGTCGACCCACATCCGCTTGATCTCGGCGCGCGTCGGGGTGTGCCGACGTACGCCGCCGCACGCCGCCGGTGCGCCGTCGATCCACCCGACCAGGAAGCGTCCGTGCGGCGCGTTCATCGCCGCGCATCCGCCGCGACGTCGCCGGGGTCGAACCCGGTCGGGAAGCGCTCGGCCAGCTCGGCGACGTAGCGGCCTACCGCGTCGAGGGCCTCGCGCGAGGCGACGTCGACGACCGCGATCTCGCAGGTGGCGGCTCGGATCAGTCGCTCGGCCGTCGCCAGCGCCTCCTCGAGCCGGCGGCGTTGCGAGGGGCCCAGGGGCTCGACCAGCGCACGTGCACGCTCCTCCGACCGCTGGTCCAGCCGCTCGATGGCCCGGCGTCCCTTCGCGGTCGGTACGACGAGCCGCCGACGCGCGTCGTCGGCGTCGGGACGGACGTCGACCAGCCGCTCCTCCTCCAGCCCACGCAGCAGCCGGCTCAGGTACCCGGAGTCGAGCCCCAGCCGCCGGCGGAGCTCGAGGACGCCCGCGCCGTCGCGCCCGATCTCGAAGAGCAGCCGCGAGGCGCCCAGCCTGCGCCCTTGCCCGAGGTAGGACTCCTCGAGCAGACCCACCCGCTGGCTCCACGCCCGGTTGAACCGGCGCAGCACCTCGGTCTCGCTCATTGTCTGACCTTAGTCAGAGAACCGCTTCAGCGCGAGGGCTTGGCCGCCCACTCGCGGAGGCGGTTGATCCGGGCGTGGAGCTGTTCGGCGTTCGCGATCGCGGCGGCGGGACCGCCGAGCTCCTTGCGCAGCGCGGCGTGGGTGATGCCGTGGGCCTGGCCGGTGCGGTGGTGCCAGGCGGCGACGAGGCCGTTCAGCTCGCGACGCAGGATCGCCAGCTGCTCGTGGGTCGACGGCTCGCGCGCGGGCGGCTCGTGCGTCGCCGCCGTGGCCGTACGCCGCGAACGCTGGCGGTGGTGGAGCAGCTCCCGCACCTGGTCGGGCTCGAGCAGACCCGGGATGCCGAGGAAGTCCATCTCCTCCTCCGACCCGACGTGCACCTCGCCCGCGTGGCCGAACGCCGAGCCGTCGTACACCACCTGGTCGAAGCGCGCCTGCGAGCCGAGCGCCTCGTAGGAGCCGAGCAGCTCGTCGGAGGCGCCGACGTCGGCGTTCGCCTGGGCCAGCAGGTCCTGCTCGGCGGCGAAGATGTCGTCCTCGTCGGTGATCCGCCGGCCCAGCACGTGGTCGCGCTCGACCTCCATCTCGGCGGCGTAGCCCAGCAGGGTCGGCACCGACGGCACGAACACCGACGCCGTCTCACCACGAGCCCGGGCCCGCACGAAGCGGCCGACGGCCTGGGCGAAGAACAGCGGCGTCGAGGTGCTGGTGGCGTAGACGCCGACCGCGAGCCGGGGTACGTCGACGCCCTCGGACACCATCCGCACCGCCACCATCCAGCGCTTCTCGGACTCGGTGAACTCGGCGATCCGCTTCGAGGCGGCCTTCTCGTCGGACAGCACCAGGACCGGCGGCTCGCCGCTGATCTTCTTCAGCAGTGGCCGCGTAGGCGCGGGCGGCGTCCTGGTCGCTGGCGATCACCAGCCCGCCCGCGTCGGGCACGTGCCGGCGTACCTCGGTCAGCCGGCGGTCGGCGGCGGCCAGCACCGACGGGATCCACTCCCCCGACGGGTCGAGCGCGGTGCGCAGCGCCTGCGCCCTCAGGTCCTTGGTCAGCGGCTCGCCGAGCCGCGCCGCGACCTCGTCGCCCGCGCGGGTGCGCCACGCCAGGTCGCCGGAGTAGGCCATGAACAGCACCGGCCGGACGACGTGGTCGGCGAGCGCGTGACCGTAGCCGTAGGTGAAGTCGGCCACCGAGCGCGGGATGCCGTCGCTGCCGGGGCGTAGGTGACGAACGGGATCGGGTTGACGTCGGAGCGGAACGGCGTGCCGGTCAGCGCGAGCCTCCGGGTCGCCGGCTCGAACGCCTCGCGCACGCCCTCGCCCCACGACATCGCGTCGCCGGCGTGGTGGATCTCGTCGAGCACCACCAGCGTCTTGAACCGCTCGGTGCGGATGCGCATCGCCAGCGGGTTGACCGCGACGCCGGCGTAGGTCACCGCGACCCCGACGAAGTCGGCCGAGGTCTTCCCCGAGCCCGCGGAGTACGTCGGGTCGATCGGGATGCCGGCCCGCGCCGCGGCCTCGGCCCACTGCAGCTTGAGGTGCTCGGTCGGCGCGACCACGATGATCCGGTCGACGACCCGGCGGCCGAGCAGCTCGGCGGCCGCCGACAGGGCGAACGTCGTCTTGCCCGCGCCGGGCGTCGCGACCGCGAGGAAGTCGCGCGGCGCGCGCGCGAAGTAGTCGGTCAGCGCGGCGGTCTGCCACGCGCGCAGCGACGTGGCCGTGCCCCAGGCCGCGCGCTCCGGCCAGGCCGGAGTGAGGCGACGGGCGGGGGGACGGCCTCGGTGTCGGGACGTCGGTCGAGGGCCGTCGGGTCACTCCCCGGAGCCCCCCGTCGTCGCCGTCGCCGCCGGGCTTGAAGGACTCCCAGATCTCCTTGCACTCCGGACAGACCGGGAACTTCTCCGGCGCCCGGCTCGGCACCCAGACCTTGCCGCACAGGGCCACGACCGGGGTGCCCATCACCATCGCCTCGGTGAGCTTGTGCTTGTCGACGTAGTGGCTGAAGCGCTCGTGGTCACCCTCGTCGGTGGGGACCGTGCGCTCCTCGATCCGCTCGTCGACGGCGGTGTCGGTCAGGGGCGAGAATCCGGTGGGAACCACTGCTCCACCCTACGACAGCCCGCGCGTCGAGCCTGCCCCGACGAGCCGGGTCCGGGTCAGTTGAGCTCGGGGTCGGCCGGGCGGTTGACGTGCCAGGCGCAGCTCGCCGGGCTGCCGGCGCATCACCTCGCGCCACAGGTCGCTCGGGTCGGCCTGGAAGGCGTCCGGCGGCAGCGACGGGACGACGTACCAGTCGCCGCCCTCGATCTCCCCCTCGAGCTGACCCGCTCCCCAGCCGGCGTACCCGGCGAAGATCCGGACGCCGTCGACGGCGGAGTCGATGTCGTCGGCCTCGCCCTCGAGGTCGACGATCGCGAGCCGGTCGGTGACCGGCCGGAGCCCCGGGGTACGGCGTCCGGGTCGCGGAGCAGCGCGACCGCGAGCGCGCCCTCGGGCGAGACCGGCCCGCCCCGGAACAGCACCTCGGGCTCGGCCACGACGTCTCCCCACTCGGCGAGCACCGAGATCACCGGGACCGGGCGAGGGGCGGTTGATCACCACGCCCATCGCGCCGTCCGTCGTCGGCGTCGAGCAGCAGGACGACGGTGTCGGCGAAGTTCGGGTCGACGCAGCTCGGGCGACGCCAGCAGCAGCATCCCCGCCCGGATCTCCGCCATGGCTCCATCATGCCGCTCGACCGGCCCGCCAGAAGGCGGGTCGCTCAGGCAGCGACGCGCGACCTCAAGCGACCGAGCAGGCCGCGACGGTCCGACGGCGTCGAGGCCCGGGTCGGCGCTGGGCGGTACGCCGCGCGGGCCCGCTCCTCGAGCGCGGGCCGGCGGCGACGGTGGCCTCGGTGGTCGCGCCGGTGCGGCCGGCCATGGCGGCGAGGAGCACCCGCTCCTTGGCCGCGGCCACGTGCCAGCGCCGCTCGCCATCCGGTCGTCGAGCGGCTCGGCGCGGTAGTGGTCGAGCACCAGCCGGATGCCGGGCAGCTCGTCGGCGGTCGCGTGCCAGGCGGCGACAGCGGCTGCGTCGGGGTCCAGCGGCTGGTGCGACCAGCGCCCGCTCGAGGTGACCCGACAGCCGGGTGTGCCAGCGCAGCTGGAGGGCCCCGAGCAGGGTCAGCTCGTCGCCGAAGGTCTCGGGGACGCCGGCGCACGTCCATCGGCAGCAGGCCGTCGCGGCGGGCGTCGCGCGGCGTCGATCACGGTGCGGAGCACCTCTCCGCGGCGGTGGAAGGTGGTCCAGGTCATGGCCATCTCCTCTCTCGGTGACCGCGGGCGTGTGCCCGCGGTTCACATACCGTTGGTACGTACTCAGAGTATGTGAAGACGGTCGGGCGCACGCAACCGCAGTCGCCGCGTGAGCCCCGCCACGCGGGAAATCGCAGCGTCAGAACGTCAGGACGAGCGCCGACCCGTGCGGGGTCTCGATCTCGACCATGACGCTGGTGGACTTCACGACCGCGGTCGCGGCCACGCCCGGGGCGAGCGCCATCTCGTCGGCCGCCTCGCGGCTCATCAGCGACACCATGCGGTAGTCGCCGCAGGCCAGCTCGACCTTGGCCATGACTCCGTCGCGCTCGACGGAGACCACGACGCCGGTCAGGCGGTTGCGGGCGCTCGAGGTGCGGTCGCGGCCGGCCAAGCGAGTTGAGGAACCCGGCGAGCTCCGTGGCCGGCAGCACGCGCTGGTTGCCGCGGCGCTCGAAGGCGATCCGGCCCTCGGCCTCCCAGCGCCGGAGCGTGTCGACGCTGACGCCCACGCGCTGGGCCACCTCACCGATGCGCAGGTAGTCGACCACGGCCGTCAGCCTAGGGCTTTCCGAAGCCGGCCTTCTGCAGGACCTGCTGCCCGGTCGACCCGGGACCAGGTCGACGAAGTCCTGGGCCAGGTCCGCGTGCTTGGACTGCTGGAGTGCGACGATCGGGTACGTCGTGACCTGGCGGTCGCTGCCCGGGATCGCGATCTGCTTCACCTGGTCGCCGGCCGCCACTGCGTCGGTCGTGTAGACGAGACCGGCGTCGGCCTCGCCCTCGGTCAGCTTGGCCAGCACCGACTTGACGTCGACCTCCTGGCTGACCGGCTTGCCGGTGATGTGGTCCTGGTCGAGGAGAGCCTGGCCGACCTTGCCGCACGGGGCGGTCGGCACGCACATGACGTACTTCACCGACGACTTGTCGAGGTCGGCGAAGGTGCTCACGTGACCCGGGTTGTCCGCCGGAGTGGCGAGCACGAGGACGTTGGAGGCGAAGATCTTCGGCGTTGCGGCCTGAGCCGACTTCGCGCTGTCCATGGTGGTGGTGTCCGCGGTCGCCAGCACGTCGGCCGGAGCCCCCTGGGTCGCCTGCTGGGCCAGCGTGGCGGACGAGTCGAACGCGAACTTCACGGTGACGCCCGGGTGCTGGTCCTCGAACTCCTTTCCGAGCTCGGTGAACGTGCCGGTCAGCGACGAGGCGGCCAGGACGGTGATCGTGGTGTCGTCGTCGCCGCCACCTCCGCAGGCCGTCAGGGGGAGCAGGGCGAGGAGCGAGGCGACGGACAGGATCCGGCGCGTCGTGAGTCGTGGCACGGGACGTTTCTAGCACAACACTCCTAGGTATTACCTAGGCACTCTCAGCGCAATCCTGACATGGTCACGCCGGCCAGGTCCGCGGACCGGACCCCTAGACTGCGCCGATGACCAAGAGCGCCCGGTCCCGGCTGGCCGCAGGTCGCCCCCGTGCCGGGCACGAGCCGTCGCGCGCAGTACTCCGCGTCCACCCGGCGTGCGCTGGTCGACGTGGCCGAGCGGCTGTTCGCCGAGCACGGGTACGCCGCGACCTCGCTCGACGCGATCGTCGCCGGGGCCGACGTCACCAAGGGCGCGCTCTACCACCACTACTCCGGCAAGCAGGCGCTGTTCGAGGCGGTCTTCGAGAGGGTCGAGTCGGCCGGGGCGCAGCAGATCCAGGCCGCCCTCCAGGGCCACCAGCGACCCGTGGGAGAAGGCGATCGCCGGCCTCCGGGCGTTCCTCGACGTGGTGCGGCAGCCGGCGTACAGCCGGATCGTCGTGCAGGACGGCCCCTCGGTGCTCGGCTACGAGCGCTTCCGCGAGCAGGAGGAGCGCTCGACGTTCGCCTACGTGCTCGACATCGTCCGCGCCGTGCTCGGCGCCGGCGAGCTGGGAGGTCGACGACGCGATGGAGCACACCTTCGCCCGCATCTTCTTCGGTGCGATGTCGTCGGCCGGGAGCACGGTGTCTCGAGCGCCGACGACGCCGACGACGAGGCCGAGCGCGTCGAGGTGGCGATCGGGTTCATCCTGTCCGGCCTGCGCGCGCTGTCCGACCAGGGCAGCAGCTGACCGGACTCCCCGACCCGGCTACTTCTTGAAGACGATGTTCCCGCCGTCGACCGGCACCAGCTCGACCCAGGTGTGGCCGGCGGGCACCTCGAGCTTCTGACCCTTCTTCGTGGTCAAGGTGATCTGCGAGCGCGGGCGCGTTGCCCTTCTTCCAGTTGGCGGCGACCATCCGGCCGCCGTGGAACAGCAGGGCGTTGCCCTTGCCGGTCAGCAGCGTCTTGGGCACCGGGTTGCCGGCCGGGTCGAGGTAGCCGGCGTTGCCCTCCCGCACCCGCAGCACCAGCACGTTGTCGGCCGGGAACTGGTCGCCGGCGGGGGCGTTGCTGTTGAGGTTGTGGTAGCGTGCCGTTCGTGTACTGCCACTCGGTGGTGTGGCCCCCGGAGAACTGGGCGCTGGATCGTGCTGATCTTCAGGCCCTTCGGCAGGTCCTTGCCGTCGCCCCACTGGAAGTAGTTCGGCGGCGTCGCGGCCTTGGCCTTGGCGGTCGCGGCGACCTCGTTGAGGTGGACGAACAGGTTGTACGGCGCGGACCGCTCGGTCGAGCGGTACATCCCCTTCGAGCCCTCGCCGTAGAACGGGATGTGCGCGCCCTTGATCACGCGAGATCGTGCGCGGCGCGGCACCGCTGGTGACCATCGTGGCGTGCACCGGCGAGACGACGTCGATGTCGCTGGCCCGCATCGAGCGGATCGGCCCGACGTTGCCCGGGATGTCGGAGTAGTAGAACGCCGCGAGGCGGGTCAGGCCGCCCTCGACCAGCTCCTCGACCACCATGTCGGCCTTGGACAGGCCCGACCTGGGGCTGGCTGGAGACGGTGTTGTCCATCTTGGCGACGAGCACCGGGTGGTCGAGCGCCGACGGTCTTGTCCGACGGCACCTTCAGCCCGGTCAGCGGCCAGAACTGCTGGATGGACTGACCGTTCTCGACCTACTGCGGAGTCTGCCGGCCTGCGGGCTGGAGCTGGACGACCCGCCGCAGGCGGTCAGCAGCAGACCGGTCGCGGTCAGGGCGGACAAGGTCAGGGCAAGGCGTCGCACGTGAATCTCCATCGAGGGTGTTGACTTTCGATCCGGACCAGTGTGGGGATGGGCCGAGCAGATTCGGGCAGGCCACGCCGGGGGCTGTGACCCGATCACCGTCAGGTGCCGGAGCGAGGACCCGGTCCCGCCGTACTCGATCGAGTCCGCAGCTCGCTGGTAGCTGGTGGGGTCGACGAAGTCGACGTGGACGTCGGTCCCCTGGGGGTCCGGGACGACGACCATCAGCGCCGGCGTCGCCGTTCCCGGCTGACCCGGCCCTTCGCGACCGTGAACGACGTGCGGAAGACCAGCGGCTTGCCGCCGTTGTCGTTGCCGAGCGCGGGCAGGTGGCGAGCGCCTGCGACTGCGTGGCGGCGTCGACCGGCGACAGCCCCTTGTAGGTCACGCCCTTGGCCTGGAGCGCGCCGGTGAAGCCCGGCGGGAGCTGGGAGTAGACGTCGACCGAGGACGCCTCGTCGCGTCCGTGGGTCAGCACGAACGCGAGCACGCCGAACCAGGCGACGAGGACGACGGCGCCGACCACGAGGTGGTACGGCTTGAAGCCGTGCGGCGCGCCGGTGCGGTGGATGTAGTCGGGAGTGGCCTCAGGAGACAAGCTTCGCTCCCCCGTCGACGTACAGGGTCTGGCCGGTGATGTACGACGCCTCGTCGCTGCACAGGAACGCCGCCGCGGCCGCGATGTCCTCGGGGAAGCCCGACGCGGCGGACCGGGTTGCGATCGGCGGCGGCCTGCCGGAACTCCTCCACCGGCATCCCGACCCGGGCGGCGGTGGCATCGGTCATGTCGGTGGCGATGAAGCCCGGCGCGATCGCGTTGGCGTTCACGCCGAACGGGCCGAGCTCGATGCCGAGGGTGCGGACGAAGCCCTGGATGCCCCATCTTCGCGGTCGCGTAGTTGGCCTGCCCGCGGTTGCCGAGCGCCGAGACGCTGGAGAGGCAGACGACCTTGCCGTACTTCTGCTGCACGAAGTGCTTCTGCGCGGCGCGGGTCATCAGGAACGCGCCGCGGAGGTGGACGCCGATCACGAGGTCCCAGTCGTCGTCGGTCATCTTGAAGAGCAGGTTGTCGCGGGTGACGCCGGCGTTGTTGACCAGGATGTGCAGCGCTCCGAGCTCGGCCACGACCCGGTCGACCGCGGACTGCACCGAGCCGCTGTCGCTGACGTCGCAGCCGATCCCGACGTGCCGCTGACCGTCTGCCGTGGCCAGCTGCTCCGCCGCGGCTGCAGCCTGCGCCTCGTCGAGGTCGAGGACGGCCACGGAGGCTCCCTCGTCGGCGAAGCGGGTGGCGATGCCGAGCCCGATCCCGCGCGCGGCTCCGGTGACGACGGCGATCCGTCCGTCGAAGCGACCCATGTGCTGACTCCTCGTCCGGCTGTCCGAGCGATCGTGTGTGGCGGTGACCGAGCGTCCACGACTCGGCCACCGGCCACTGTAGAGGCCGGCGAAGGCCCTCCGAAGCCGGGCGCTCAGCCGAGCGCGACCCGCCGTTCGGCGAAGCCGAGGATCGTCGCGTAGGCCTCGCCCACGCGGGAGCTCGGCCACGATCCGGTTGCGCTGCGTGCGGGGATCGAAGTGGCGTGATCGCGTCGCGCGAGGGTCCCGCCGTCGCACGAGACGCCCAGCTGCAGCACGAGGCTGTGGCCGCGGGTGCCGAGCAGGTAGACGTTCTGCGTCGCTCCGGGGCACGTGGACCCTCGTCGCGGTGCCGTCCCGGTGCTGGCGAGCCGAGGAAGACGACGCCGCACGGGCCGGAGGCCTCGAGGTACGTCGTGCCGTGCAGGCGGCGGGCGTCGAGGTCACCGAGGTCGGCGCTGTGCCGGCCGTGGTCGGCGGTCAGCCAGTGACCCGCGGCTGCCGTCGACCGGGACGGCGTACAGCCGGCTCGTGCCTCGGTGCCACCGGCAGCGGGCCATGACGACACCGGGGCGCCACCACCGGCTCGCCTGGCACTTGGCCGGAGTCGGCAGGGCGCGGACGAGCCGTCCCGTCGGCCCGGAGCACGAGCAGACGGTGGTCGCTGGAGGCGGCTGGTGCCGATGACCACACGTCTCGTGTCGGAGCGTGGTCAGCGCGGTGCCGTCGGTGTGCCGGCGCAGGACCCGGGTGGCGCCGTCGGCCGCCGAGCCGGAGGAGCGGCTGGCCCGCGCGGCCGGCGTAGTGGGTCACGTAGAGCGAGCCGTCGGCGGCCAAGGCTCGCACCATCGACGCTCGCCGAGGTCGACGGTGCGGTGCGTGCCCGCCGGCAGGTCGTAGAGGACCGCCCGCGGAACGTCGGGTGCCGAGGTCGACGAGCTCCAGGGCGGTCCTGCCGTCCGTCGACCAGTCGACCAGGGTGCGGTAGCCCGTGCCGTCGCTCGCACCGTCGGTCTTGGCCAGCTGGTAGCGACCGCCGAGCGGGTCGACCAGGTCGAGCAGCTGGTGGTCGGCGTCGATGCCGAACTGGTCCCCCGTGCGGCCCTGGTCGATCAGGGTCAGGTACCAGCCGTGCCCGACCTCGCCCCAGGGACGTGGTCGCCCGTGGTCACCTGGTTCGGGCCGAGGATCGGCGTGCCGGCCGAGGCCGGGGTCGCGGTCGCGCGTCACCGCCGAGGACGGAGAGGGCAGCGGCGGCCAGCGCGGCGATGCGCGTGCGGTGTCATGCCGGTTCGACGAACCACGGAGCCCGGAAGTTGCGCAGGGCAACCTCCGGGCGCCGTGGGTGAGGCGGATCCGTCAGGCGTGGGTCGTCGGCGAGACCGCCGCCTCCGCCTGGGCCCGCAGGCCCTCGATGCCGGTCGAGGTGGCGAGCACGGCCTGGACGGCCGGGTCGTCGGACCGGGTCAGGGCGACGAGCAGGCGGGCGCCGGTCATGCCCGGCACCCGGCGTACGGCGTCGCGGTCGCCGCCGTCGGCTGCGTCCAGCTGGTCGCGCATCGTCGAGCGGCGGGCGTCGCGGAGCAGCGCGCGCAGCTCGCGCGAGAACCGCAGTCCGTCACGCCGGCTGCGAGGACCGCGCCGACCGCGGCCCTCGTGATCGTGGTGGTCGTGGTGGTGATGTGGCCGCGAGCGCCGGCTGCGACGCGGCCGCGTCCCTCGCACGCGCGGTCGCGTCGGGCCGCAGCCCAGCCTCGGCGAGGTCGTCGCCGAGGTTGGCGCGGACCGCCTCGCGGACGCGGTCGAGGTCGATGCCGATGGCCTTGAGGGCCTCGCGGTCCTCGTCGTAGCCGGCGCTCGGCCCTTCGTGGTCGTGGTCGCGTCCTTGTCCTGGTCGGGCTCGGGCTCCGGGTCGACGTGGTGCGTCGCGACCAGGTCGCGCGTGCTGTCGAGCTCGAGCCCGTGGTCGCGGAGCGCGGCGTACGCCGTGCCCCGCGGGTTGGCGAGCAGGCCGGCCAGCAGGTGGCCGGGGCCGACCTGGCGGTGGCCGAGCTCGCGGGCGATGTCCGCCGCCTGGGTGACGGCGATCCTGGCTTCGGTGTCGAATCGGGTCTGCATGGTGTGTCTCCTGAGGGAGGTCAGTGGCTCCCGCGTCAGTCGCGGGAGTGCTTCTGGTGAACCGCCTGGCGGCTGACCTGCAGCACGTCGGCGATCGCCTGCCAGCTCCAGCCCTGCTCGCGTGCGTTGCGGACCTGCACCTCTTCGAGGCGGTCGGCCAGCGCGCGAAGGGCCCGGACGGCGGCGAGTCCCTGTTCGGGATCGTTGCTCGCCGCGGTGTTCGGAGAGATCTGCGGCGTCGTTCACTGTGTCAAGTAAACCTGACGATCGAGAGCTTGTCAACTTTTCCTGACATCGGGCTGCGGGAGAGCCTGCTCGCAGCCGGGCGGCGTACTCGGCCGCCTCACCCTCGGCGTACTTCGTGCGCGGCCAGAAGAAGCCCCGGAGGCCGTCGCCCTTCGTGCGGGGGACGACGTGCAGGTGCAGGTGGGGCACCGACTGGCTGACGACGTTGTTCATCGCCACGAAGCTGCCCTGCGCGCCGAGGCCGTCGACCACGGCGCGCGCCAGCCGCTGGGCCGCCTCGAGGAAGCCGTCGCGCAGCCCGGCCGGCAGGTCGGGCAGCGTCACGACGTGCTCGCGCGGCACCAGCAGCGTGTGGCCCTTGAACACCGGCCGGGCGTCGAGGAACGCCAGGAGGTCGGGCTCGTCGAGGACGATGTCGGCGGACGTCTCGCCGGAGACGATCGAGCAGAACACGCATGCGTCGGGCACGAGCCCAACCTAGGCGCCGGTCGGGAGCCGGGCGAGGTCAGAGCCCGACGCCGCCGCCGCCGATGGTGGAGCTCTGCTGCGCCTCGAACACGGCCGCGTCGTTGGTCGACGTCGGCTCGAAGTCGGGGCCGAAGAGCGAGCGCAGCGTCGGCGCGAGCAGCCACAGCCCCGCACCGAGGACGGGCACGCCGAGCACGACGGCGCCTCCGACGAACCACAGCATGGCGTCCTCTTCTCTCACACCGGTGTGAGAAGCGTACGCCGGTCGAGCGCGGAAACACAGCGATCCCGCCGCCGGCCACGCACGAGATGCGTGGGCGGTGACGGGACCGTGCGGTCGTGGTGGAGCTGGCGGGAATCGAACCCGCGTCCTCGAGCGTCGAACCAGGTCTTCTCCGGGTGCAGTCAGTGGTGGCGTTTTCTCGACCCCGGTGCTCGCATCTGACACGTCACCGACAGGCCCAGCCGGGAAAAAGTCCCGCTCACCCCTCCCGGCGGAGATGGGCAGCAAGCCTTCTAGATGAGGCCTGGATCCGGGTCGAAGGCAATCACCCGGTCAGACCCTTCGGTCACCGCTCAGGCGGCGAGTGCGAAGTCAGTGCGCTTAGTGTTGGCACTTATGGTTTTCCGACGAACGTTTACGAGATGACGTCGGCTTCTCGACCCGCTTCCCCTGGAACTAACGTCCCAAGTCGAAACCGATCAGCCCCCTGTTGAGTTGTGAGTCCATCCTACGGGTCCAACGCCGAGGGGACGACTCGGATTCCCGGGCGGGGTCGGATGGGGCCGTGTCACCGACCCTTCTCCGAGGACACGCCGGGGGCTCTCCGGCGTGTCGGCGGGGAACGGTCGGTGACACGTCTCCGAACAGCCGTACGCCGTTGTGCCAGCAGACGTCGCGGAGCCAGTCGTCGCCGAGGTCGAGGCGGGCCAGGGCGGCCAGCTGCTCGGCGTACGGGTAGGGGATGTGGGGGAAGTCCGAGCCCAGCAGCACCTTCGGCTGCAGGTCGCGCAGCCTCGGCACGAGCTCGGGCGGGAAGGCAGCGCCGAGCGCGTCGAAGAACGGCGTGAAGACCATCGTCGTGTCGACGCGCACGTGCTCGTAGGTCTCGGCCAACGCCAGGAAGTCGGCGTACTCCGGTGCGCCGAGGTGGGCGATCACCAGGCTGAGCCGGGGGTACGTCGCCAGCAGGTCGGCCACCGGTCCCGGACCTGTGTACGCCGTGCCGACCGGTCCCGAGCCGGCGTGGATCACGACCGGGGTGCCGGCGTCCTGGAGCACGCCCCACGCCTCGGCGAGCAACGGGTCGCGGACGTCGAAGTCGCCGACCTGTACGTGCAGCTTGAAGATCTCGGCGCCGGCGTCGATCCGGCGGCCGACGTACGCCGCCGCGCCCGCTTCGGGGTAGAACGTCGCGCTCCGCAGGCACCCGGGTGTCCGGTCGGCGAAGCCGAACGACCAGTCGTTGAGGAACTCCGCCATGTCGGGCCGGTGGGCGTAGGACAACGACGAGAAGCGCCGCACGCCGAAGTCGCGCAGCGTCGCCACCAGCTCCTCGTCGTCGCCGCGGTACTGCAGCGGCCACGCGCTGCCGATCAACGGCCCGGCCGTGTCGAACTGGTGGCGCACCTTGGCCATCACCCGCGGCGGGAGGAAGTGGGTGTGGACGTCGAAGAGGCCCGGCAGCCCGAGCTCGCGGGCGAACGCAACCGGCTCGGTCACGGCGCCGTCAGGGGCTTGACCAGGATCAGGGTCGGTCCGTTCCAGTCGATCCGCTGCAGCTCGTTCATCGCCACGAATCCCTGCCGCGAGGTAGAACTCCCGCGTGCGGGCGTACCCCTCGTCCGGGTGCGACGCTCCGAGCGTGTGCACCTCGAGGATCCTGACACCGGCGTCGCGCAGGTCGTCCTCGACAGCCGCCAGCAGCGCCTTCCCGACACCCTGCCGGTGGCGGTCACGGCGTACGGCGATCAGGTGCAGCTCGCGCGAGTGGGGGAAGTGCTCGTTCAGCAGGGCGACGCCGACCACCTCGGCACCGTCGATCGCGAGGTACGACGGCAGCCGGCCCGCGTCGCGGACGTAGCCCTCGTTGGCCTCGGGGATGCCGAACCACTCGGGGATCGAGGCGAGGATCTCGCGGACCGCCGCCGGGTCCTGGCGGCGTTGGACCTCGACCGGCATCAGTCGGGAAGGCCCTTCAGCCGACGCCCGATCGCCTGCTGCTTCTCGCGGTCGGCCTGGCGCTCGGCGAGGGCGTGGCGCTTGTCGTAGTGCTTCTTGCCCTTGGCGAGCGCCGATCTCGACCTTCGCGCGACCGTCCTTGAAGTAGAGCGCGAGCGGGACCAGCGTGTAGCCCTTGTCGCCGATCTTGCGCTCGATCTTGTCGATCTCGGCACGGTTGAGCAGGAGCTTGCGGCGGCGTCGGGCGGCATGGTTGGTCCAGGTGCCCTGCGTGTACTCCGGGATGTGGACGCCGTGCAGCCAGACCTCGTGGCCGTCGACCTCCGCGAAGCCGTCGACCAGGGTCGCCCGGCCCTGCCGCAACGACTTGACCTCGGTGCCCATCAGCACGAGCCCCGCCTCCCACGTGTCCTCCACGTGGTAGTCGTGTCGCGCCTTGCGGTTCTGCGCGACCACCTTGCGCCCCTGCTCCTTCGGCATCCGGCCATTGTCCCAGCAGACGTCAACCTGGTTCGCGTCGGTCGTCCGCGACAATGCCTCTGTGAGCGTGCTGATCGGTCGGGACGAGGTCGTGCACGCGACCGAGCGCCTGCTCGACCCGGCACGAGGGGAGCCACATGGGCTGGCCCTCGAGGGCGAGCCGGGGATGGGCAAGACCGCCGTCTGGCTGCACGCCGTCGCCGCTGCGGTCGACGCCGGCCACCGCGTGCTGCAGGCGCGGCCCGCCGAGAACGAGACGGGGTTGGCCTACCTCGGCATCACCGATCTCGTCGGCCCCGTCTTCGACGAGGTGCGGGCGGCCCTCCCTCCCCCGCAGTCGCGGGCCCTCGCTGCGGCGTTGCTCCTCGGCGACGCCGAGGACGAGCACGTCGAGCTCCGCGCCGCCGCGACGGCGTTCACGACGGTGCTGGCCGAGCTCGCGGACGCCGGCCCGGTCCTCGTCGCTGTCGACGACGTCCAGTGGCTCGACCCGGAGTCGGAGCGGGTGCTCGACTTCGTGGCACGGCGGCTGCCCGACGGGGTGCGGCTGCTCCTCGCCGCCCGGGTGACGCCCGGTGCAGCCTCGTCGGCGTTGCTCGAGCTGCCCGACGACGTGCTCGAGCACGTCGTCCTGCCGCCGCTGTCGCTCGCCGCCCTCCGCCAGCTCGTCCAGAGCCGGGTCGGGATCTCCTTGAGCCGGCCGCTCCTCACCCGCCTGACGACGGCGTCGGCGGGCAACCCCCTGTTCGTCCTCGAGATCTGCCGCGCCCTGGTGGTGGAGCACGGCGAGCCGGGACCGAACGAGCCACTGCCCGTCCCCTCCACGCTGCAGCGACTGGTCGGGACCCGCGTCGCGGCCCTCTCGGAGTCGGCCCAGGAGGCCCTGCTCGTGGCCGCCGCCCTGTCCCGACCGACCGCGTCCGAGGTGGTCCAGGCGGTGCGGACGGGTGGTGACCGGGGCGGCGAGACGGGGCTGGCGGAGGCCCTGGACGCGGAGATCGTGGGGTCGGAGAACGGGCGGATCCGCTTCACCCATCCCCTGTTCGCCTCCGCCGTCTACGGCGCCGCGTCGCCCGACCGCAGGCACGCGCTGCACCGGCAGCTGGCGGAGGTGGTCGGCGACCCGGACGAGCGAGCCCGTCACCTCGCCGTCGGAGTCGACGCGCCGGACGCCGCCGTGTCCTCCGAGCTCGAGCAGGCGGCCCAGCGGGCCACCGCGCGCGGCGCCCAGGACACCGCGGCCGAGCTGTACGCCGCCTCGTGCCGGCTCACCCCCGACGAGCTGGGCGACCTGCGGGCGCGCCGGCTCCTGGGGCAGGCCGCGGCGCGCAACGCGACCGGCAGCTTCGCGGCGGCCCGGGCGCTGGGCGAGGACGCCCTCGAGGCGACCTCCGACCCGACGATCCGGACGGCGACGCTGTCGCTGCTCGGCAGCATCGAGTGGTTCAACGGCGACGCCGAGGCGGCCACGCGGCTGGTCGACCGGGCGGTCGAGGTCTCCGGCTCCGACCGCGACCTGCTCGGGCCGCTCCACGCCCAGCTCGTCCGGCTGAACTTCTCGTGGGACCTGGGGTCGGCCCTCGAGCACGCCGCGCGGGCCCAGCAGCTTCTCGACGAGGACCGCGCCACGGCCGCCCTGGCCGCGGTCCTGGTCGACGAGCTGTTCGGAAGCGCCCTCCGGGGCTTGCCGGTGCCGACGTCGCTCCGGGACCGCGCCCTCGACCTGGAGTCACGATCGCTCGCGGTGTCGGGGCCCGCCGCACCCGATGGTGCTGCTCTGGCTGCACTGCACCGACGACCTGGCCGCCGCGCGAGACCGCTGCGCGATGGAGGAGCGGTGGTACCGCGAACGCGGCGAGGACGTCTGGGTCGCCGACCGCCTGTCCCACCTGGCCGTCGCCGAGCTGCACGCGGGCGACCTCGCGTCGGCGGAGGTGCACGCCGAGCAGAGCTGCACCGCGGTCGAGCACCTCGCGGTCGGTGGTCCCCGCGCGATGGTGTTCGAGAAGCGGTCCCTCGTGGACGCCCACCGTGGCCGGCTCGAGCGCGGCCGGTCGACCCTGCAACGCCTGCTCGCCGACCACGAGAGCGCCCACCAGGACTGGTGGTCGGCGCTGACCCTGTCGACGCTCGCCTTCGTGGAGTTCGTCGCCGGCGACCACCTGGCCGCGGACGCAGCGCTGGTGGAGATGCGGGAGAAGGCAGATCGCGTCGGCGTGGTGGACGTGCTGTTCGACCGCAGCGAGCCGTTCCACATCGAGGCGCTGCTGGCGCTCGGACAGGCCGAGGGTGCCCGAGCCGCGCTGGAGCGCCTCGAGGAGCGCGGACGGCGACTCCCACGGCCCTGGATCACGGCCGCGCTTCCGCGCGCTCGAGCCCTCGTCGTCGCCGAGGACGACCTCCCGGCCGCACTCGCCCTGCTCGACCAGGCGGTGGCGGGACCTCCGTCCGGGCTGCCGCTCGAGGAGGCGTGGAACCTTCTCGTGAAGGGCCGGATCGAGCGGCGGGCGCGGCAGAAGCGCGCCGCCGCGGAGAGCTTCGGCAGCGCCCTGGAGGTGTTCGAGCGCGTCGGTGCCACGGCCTTCGCCGACCGGGCCAGGCGTGACCTGGCGCGCGTGGGCCTGCGCCACAGCTCCCCGACCGCGCTGACCCCCACCGAGCGGCTGATCGCCGGTCATGCCGCCCACGGCATGACCAACATCGAGATCGCCCAGGCGGCGTTCGTCAGCACCAAGACGGTCGAGGCGAACCTGACGAAGGTGTACCGCAAGCTCGGCATCCGCTCCCGCGCCCAGCTGGCCGAGGGGCTGGTCCGAGCCGACGAGGGCAGCGCGCCCCAGCCCTAGGGTTTCTCCCGATTCCTCGTCGGACGGGTCTCCCTAGCGTCGTGGCATGCCGCATCGCAGGGTCGAGAACACCTACCTGGTCGAGCACTACCGCCCCGGCCTCGCCGCCGAGGAGCTCGGGCTCTGCGTGACCGGCATCCAGGACGCACTTCGCGACCTGGAGGGAGAGGACGCCGCTCGGTTCCTCGGTTCCGTGGCCGTTCCGGCCGACGAGGCCTTCCTCGTGCTCCTCGGGGCCGAGTCCGAGCAGCAGGTCGACGCGACGTACCGGCGTCTCGGTACGACGTTCGACCGGATCTCCCTGGCCGTCGTCCAGCTCGGCCCGCCGGGCCGAGGGACGGGCCACCGACCGGACCGACCGACAGCAGGGAAAGGAACCACACCATGAAGATCACGAGGAAGACCCCGATCGCGGTGGCCGCACTGCTCACCACCGTCTGCGCCGCCACCGGAGGTGCCGCACTCGCCGGCACCAGCCACTCGTCGACCGAGCAGTCGTCGTCGAGCCCGACGAGCCGGGTGCACGTCGACCGGTTGAACGGCACCTGGCTGACGAAGGTGACGCTCACCGACGCCCCTCCCGGAGCACCCGCGTCGTTCTCCGCGCTCGACACCTTCCTGCCGCGTGGTGGCCTGCTCGTGTCGAGCTCGGCACCCAACCCCGCCACCCGCGGGCTGGCGCACGGGACGTGGACCCACCGCGACCACCGCTCGTTCACGTCGAGCTTCACGTGGTTCCGGTTCGACGCGATGGGTCAGTACGTCGGCACCCAGCACGTCAAGCGCACGATGACCCTGTCGAAGACCCGGAGGACGTTCCACGCGCAGGACGTGATCACGATCCTGGCGCCCACGGGTGTCGTGGTGGCCACGATCCACGGCACCGAGGTCGGCACGCGCCTCGCTCGCTGAGGCGACCCGTCCCCCTGCTCGGAGCGGTCAGCCGAACCAGGGGGTCGGGTTCACCGGCGTGCCGTTGACCATCACCGTGAAGTGGGTGTGGCAGCCCGTGGACCAGCCGGTGGTGCCGACGAGGCCGACCACCTGACCGCGCGTCACGTGCTGACCGACGTGGCTCCGGTACGCCGAGAGGTGGTTGTAGATCACGGTCACGTTGTGGCCGTTGATCAACCCGAGGTTGAGGTAGAGCCGGTTGCCCCAGACCGAGGAGTAGTACTGCGACATCACGGTGCCGCTGGCCACGGCGTACAGCGGAGCACCGCAGGGGGCGCCGAAGTCGTCGCCGTCGTGCAGGCCCCAGTAGTGGTAGATCGGGTGGATCCGCCAGCCGTACGGCGAGGTGATCGGCCCGTTCACCGGCCGCATCAGGAGCCCGCCGGTGTCACCGCGGTAGCCACCGCCGCGCCGCTGCTCGCGGGCGATCTCGGCCAGGATCTGCCGCTTGATCCGCGCCTCGTCGCGCTTGCTGCGGGCCAGCTTGGCCGCGTCGTGGGCCCGGGCCGCCCGCGCGAGCGCCCAGGCGTGCCGCTTGGCCCGGACGGTCCTCGCGACGCGCACCTTGGCGTCGTAGGCCTGCTGCTTGAACTGGCGCTTCTGGGCGACCTTCTCGGCGGCCTGCTGCCTTCTTCCGGGCGACCTGCTGGGTGGCCTGGGCCATCTCGTCGGCCTGCACCTTCAGGAGCACCTGCGAGGCCTGGAGGCTGTCGAGCTGCTGGTCCTGCGAGTCGAGGACCAGGCTGTTGTTGGCCTGCTTGGCGGTCAGGTCGGCCGGCGACACGGCGTTGAGCAGCGAGAGGAAGCCCATCAGCTGCGGGTCACCCTGCTCGTAGAACGACGTCACGGTGTGGACCAGCGTCTGGCGCTGCGACTCGACCGCCTGCTGCTGGCGCTCGAGGTTGGCCCGGGCCCGCTCGAGGCGGGCCTGGGCGCGCGCGAGCTCGTGGCGGATCGTGACCAGCCGGTCACGCGCCGCCCGGAAGTGGCTGCGCGCCGAGCGGAGGTCGTGGCGCGCGGCCTGGAGGTCGGCCTGCGACCGCGACAGGGCGTCGTAGGCCTGTCGGGTCTGCTGGCTGGACTCGTCGAGGTCGGCCTGGGCGTGCTTGACCGAGTGCTGCACGTGGGACTGCTGCTGGCGCAGGTGCTTGATGTCGGCCCAGGCGTGCGGGGTGGTCAGGATGCCTGCGCCCAGCGCCGTCGCCGTGAGGACAACGGCCAGGCGCTGGCGGGCGGTGGCGGGGAAGAGTCGCACCGGTGAGCCTTCGCGGTCGGGGAAGCGGCCACCAGGACGCTAACCGACGCGACTCACACTTTGAGGTATTTGCGGGTCAGTACGAGTGTCGGGATCAAGGTGAGCGCCGGCCCGAGCGCGCCGATCCAGATCAGGGCCCAGATGAAGTCGCCGGTGCCGACCCACGGAATGAAGTTGAGGTCGCCGCTCATCCGGTCGTGGACGCCGAACTTCATGAAGGCGCCGAGCGCCGCTGCGGCGAGCACGAACCCGGCGACCGCGGTGACCAGCGCCTCGAGGAGGAACGGCAAGGCGATGTAGAGCGTGGACGCACCGACCAGCCGCATGATCCCGATCTCGCGCCGTCGGGCGAACGCCGTCAGCCGGATCGTGTTCGCGACCAGGAGCAGGGCCGCGAGGCCCAGGAAGATCGCCGTGCCGACCGATCCCCACTTGAGCGTGGTGATCGTGGCGAAGATCGGGTGCAGCACCTTGCGCACGTCCTGCACCTTGGAGACGCCGTCGAGCCCGACCACGGCACTCTCGACGTCGCGGAACTGGTTCGGGTCCTTGAGGGTGACCCAGACCGACTGCGGCATGTCGGCGGCGGTGATCGGCGAGTTGGGCCCGTCGTACTTGCCCGGGAACTGCTCCTGGAGCTTGGCGAACGCGTCGGCCTGGGACTCGGTGTGGAAGTTCGACACCTGGGAGTTGTCGCCGATGACCTTCTCGATCGCGCCCTTCTGCGCATCGGTGACCGGCGCCGTGCAGGCGGGGTTCCCGTCGTGCTTGCTGCAGAGGTACACCGTGATCTGCAGCTGGCTGCCCCAGTGCTCCGCGGTCCGCTTGGCCTCCTGGTTGAGCAGGACCCCGAGTCCGACCAGGGTCAGCGAGACGAACAGGGTCAGGATCACCGCGAGGTGCATGGAGAGGTTGCGGCGCAGGCCGTTGCCCAGCTCGGTGAAGACGTAACGCAGCTGCATGGAGGAAGCTCTCTTCGGAGTCGTACTACTCGTCGGGGGTCGGGTGTGGCGACTCGGTCAGTGCTGGAAGCCGTACACGCCCTGCGCCTGGTCGCGGACGACGGAGCCTTCGGACAGCTCGATGACGCGCTTGCGCATCTGGTCGACCACGCCGGCGTCGTGGGTCGCCATCACGACCGTCGTGCCGGTGCGGTTGATCCGGTCGAGCAGCTTCATGATGCCGACCGAGGTGGCCGGGTCGAGGTTTCCGGTCGGCTCGTCGGCCATCAGGATCATCGGGCGGTTGACGAACGCGCGGGCGATCGCCACGCGCTGCTGCTCGCCACCGGACAGCTCGTCGGGGAGGCGTTCGCCCTTGCCGTCGAGGCCGACCAGCTCGAGGGTCTCGGGGACCGTCTTCCGGATCTCGCCGCGTGACTTGCCGATCACCTGCAGGGCGAACGCGACGTTCTCCGAGACGGTCTTGTTGGGCAGCAGGCGGAAGTCCTGGAAGACCGTGCCGATCTGGCGGCGCAGCCGCGGCACCTTCCACCCGGCCAGCCGGTTGATCTCCTTGCCGGCGACGTAGACCCGCCCCTTGGTGCTCCGGGTCTCGCGCAGCACCAGACGCAGCGCGGTGGACTTGCCGGACCCCGAGGTGCCGACCAGGAAGACGAACTCGCCCTTCTCGATGTCGATCGAGACGTTGTCGAGCGCCGGGTGGGTCCCACCGGGGTAGGTCTTGGTGACCTTTTCGAAGCGAATCACTGAAGGGAGGTTAGCCGAGTGGGACAACGGGGCGGGCATTCCCGATCCCCGCGCGTGGCCGCATGTGCACGGTGGAGGAAAACGCCGCACAGTTGGGTGCAACCGAGGACGGGCCACGGACGTGTCTGCTGCAATGACCCGGCCGAGAGCGGTCGGCGGACTCGGACGGAGAGCCATGGCGGCGAGCGAGCAGGACTTCGCGGCGTTCTACGACGCCACGTGGCGTCGTACGGTCGCCTGCGCGTACGCCGTGCTCGGTGACCTCGGGGCGGCCGAGGAGGCCGCGCAGGAGGCCTACACCAAGGCGTGGCCGCGCTGGACGAAGCTCGCGACCTACGACGACCCGGGCGCCTGGGTGCGCCAGGTCGCCACCCGGCAGGCGATCAGCGGCTGGCGGAGGCGACGGACGGCGAAGAACCACCTGGCCAGCGCGCGACCACCCGAGGCCGCTCCCCCACCCGACGAGAGCACGGTCGCGCTGGTGACCGCCCTGAAGCAGCTCCCCGAGGCGCAGCGCCGGGCGCTGGTGCTGCACCACCTGGCCGGCTTCAGCGTGGCCGACATCGCCGCCGCCGAGCGGTGCCCGGAAGGCACCGTGAAGGCCCGCCTCTCGCGCGGTCGCGCCGCGCTCGTCCCGCTGCTCGGCGGCACCCCGAACGGAGAGCCCAGCCATGCCTGACCACGACACCTTCGACCTCGACGCTGCCTTCCGCGATCTCGAGCAGGACATCGGCGGCATCTCGACGCCCCGCGGCGCGCGCAGCGCCGTCAGCACCGCGCGCCACCGCCGTCGTCGGGCGATCGGCGGTGCGGTCGCGGGCCTCGCGATCGTCGTCGGCGCGGTCGCCGTCGGCCAGGGCGTGGCGACCCGCAGCCACACGCTGGACCCGGCCGACCTGCCGTCCCCCGCGACGTTCGACGCGGCGGCCCTGTCCGTCGCCACGGACGGCTGGGCCGAGGGCTGGCGCACCCCGACCAAGGCCGACGAGTCGTCCCTCGACTCGGCCGCGAGTCCGCGCTGCCTCGACTCCCTCGACGTCGGCGACAAGATCCCCGATCCCGCCCGTTCGGGCAGCCTCCTGGTCGTCAGCCAGGACGCCGGCACCGCGGCGCTCGGCAGCCTCCTCGAGTGGAGCGACGACCAGTCGGACACCGCGGCCGGTGGCTACGCCGCCCTGGTGGCCGGCATCGACGGATGCTCGAAGGTGACGTCCGGGCAGCAGTACGCCTGGGACGGCGGCCGCGCCCGGAGCTGGGACGTCAGCCGGAGCGGCGACGACTCCCAGCACCTCTGGGTCGCGCAGACCGGGCGAGGGGTCGCGATCCTGTGGACGGGCGGCTCGGCCGGCCCGGTGCCGGACGACGTCGACGCACGGGTGGCCGCGGCCCTCGTCGCCGGTCTGCAGGCCCCCGGGTCGTACCAGACGAACGACGGGCTGACCACCTCGAGCTCGAGCTCCAGCACCTCCAGCGGCGTCGCCGTGGAGACCATCTCGGACGGCGCGTTCACCCGGGCCGTGGCGGACTGGGACCCGCGGTGGCGCGACGAGGGCTCCGACCAGGAGGTGATCGGCGACGTGCCGTGCGACACCGGCTGGACCGACGGCGCACAGGGGTCGTCCGGCGGGAGCCTGGGGAACGGCGACCAGGAGTACTCGCACGTTCGCCTCCCCCCGTGACGCGCAGACCGCCCTCACGGCGATCCAGAAGTCGTTCGCCACCTGCTCGGGATCGGCGTACGACGTGTCGAGGATCGACGACGGTCACGTGACCGCGGTCGTCGCCACCGGACCCACCACCATGTGGGCGGTCTCGTTCAAGGACATGGTCGGCGTCGTCGTGATCCCGCACAGCGGCGGCCCGACTCCGCCGGCCCAGGTCACCACCGACGTCACCGGGCTCATCCTGGCGGCGATGTCGGGTGGCGCGCCCTCGGGGGACTAGCCGACGCCGAGGGCCGCCCGCGGGTGTATCCCGAGCCTCCCCACGCCCTCCTCTCTCACCACAGGCGCGAGTCGAGGACGGGAGGCGCCATGGACCTGACGACGTGCCCCGAGTGCGGGGCACCTGCCGAGATCGTGGACCGGTCCGTGCTCGAGAGCACCGACGGGCCGATGGAGCACGCCCGGGTGCGCTGCGTGGCCCGACACCTCTTCTACCTGCCGGTCGCCTCGCTGGTCGTCGGGTCGCCGCGAACGGCGGGCCGCACGCCCGCGCGACCGGCGCCCGCGGCGTACCGCCGGCGTTAGCCCGCCGCGACCTCGGCCGAACGGCGCCAGCGGATGCCGGCCTCGAGGAAGCCGTCGATGTCGCCGTCGAAGACGGCCTGCGGGTTGCCGACCTCGAAGTCGGTCCGCAGGTCCTTGACCATCTGGTAGGGGTTCAGCACGTAGTTGCGCATCTGGTCGCCCCAGCTGGCGTTCGCGTCGCCACGCAGGGCGTCGAGCTCGGCGCGCTCCTCGGCCTTCTTCACCGCGAGCAGCTTGGCCTTGAGGATCACCATGGCGCTGGCCTTGTTCTGCAGCTGCGACTTCTCGTTCTGGCAGCTGACGACGATCCCGGTCGGGATGTGGGTGAGCCGGACCGCGGAGTCGGTGGTGTTCACGCTCTGGCCGCCGGGGCCGCTGGAGCGGTAGACGTCGATCCGGATCTCCTCCTCGGGGATCTCGATCTCGTCGGTCTGCTCCAGCACCGGCACCACCTCGACCGCGGCGAACGACGTCTGCCGGCGGCCCTGGTTGTCGAAGGGGCTGATCCGCACCAGCCGGTGGGTGCCGCCCTCGACGCTGAGCGTCCCGTAGGCGTACGGCGCGTGCACGGCGAAGGTGGCCGACTTGATGCCCGCCTCCTCGGCGTAGGAGGTGTCGAAGACCTCGACGCCGTACTTGTTGCGCTCGGCCCAGCGCGTGTACATCCGCATGAGCATCTCGGCGAAGTCCGCGGCGTCGACGCCACCGGCGCCGGAGCGGATCGTGATCAGGGCCTCGCGCTCGTCGTACTCACCGGAGAGCAGGGTGCGGACCTCGAGGTTCTCGACCGCCTTGTGGATCTTGGCGAGCTCGGCCTCGGCATCGGACAGCGACGAGGCGTCGTTCTCCTCCTGGGAGAGCTGGACCATGATCTCGACGTCGTCGATGCGTCCGTCGAGCTCGGTGAAGCGGTCGAGCTGTCCCTGGAGGGCGGAGAGCCGGCCGGTGACCCGGGTGGCGTTCTCCTGGTCGTCCCACAGGTCCGGGGCCGCGACCTGCTCGCCGAGGTCGACGATCTGGGCCCGCATGCCGTCGAGGTCGAGCACCTGCCCGATGGTCTTCATCGTCGCCCGGAGCTGCTTGATCTCCACCTCGAAATCGATACCGGCCACGAGGAGCAAGGTTACGGCACCCCTCGTGGCCGGCTCTCATCGCGACGGCGTCCCCGCGGCTAGCGCAGCTCGCAGTAGACCTCGGGCGTCCCCGACCGCGCCCAGCCCGTCGGCCCCGTCGACGGTCGAGACGCTCGCGAACCGCAGCTTCAGCGGCGCCGTCGCCAGGACTGGGTCATCCCCGTGCTCTGACCCACGCCGAAGGACTGGTCGAACCACGGCGTCCCGTCGGCGCTGGCCGTCACCGTGGCCTGGCTCCCGCTGACCGAGTCGTCGGACAGCCCGAACGTGCCGCGGAACGCGGTGCACGCGTGGTCGACGTTGAACTCCACCGACTGGCTGGTCGGCGCGTCCGGGTAGTGGTAGATCACTGCCTGCAACGACGACGGGTAGCTCGCCCCGTCCATCGTCACCGAGGCTCGCGGGCGGAAGTCGTGGTCGTTGACCGCCGCCAGCGTGGTCAGCGACGTCCACTTGTAGACGTCGACGACGACGGTCCGGCTCGCGCCCTGGCGGTGGTGCTTCGACCTCGGCATCACGACGCGGTACATCCGCTGGCGGTTCGTCGATCGGCTTGTCGTACGTCGTGTAGGTGCCGTCCCGGTGCACCAGCGCGTTGCGCTGGTAGTGCCACGGCTGGCCGGTCGAGCCCCGCTCGTAGAGGCTGACCAGCCGCCCGGACGCGGCCTTGGCGACCTTGCCGGTCAGCCAGACCTTCTGGCCCACGGTGGCGGTGGTCCGGTTGGCATGGATGGTGACGTGCCACGGGGTTCGTCCCGCGGCCTCGGCCGGGCCGGGCACGCTCAGGGCGAGCCCGGCCACGACCGAGGCGAGCGGCCACCCCGCCGATCATGGTGCGCATCTGGATGCTCCTCGTCGTCCGGTCGTTCGTCACGCGGTGCACAGGACCTCGGGCGTGCCGAACGCGCCGAAGCCGAAGACGCCGTCCGCGGTGCTGGTGTTGTGCGCCTCGAGGCGCAGCTTCAGAGGTGCCGGGTCGAGGGCGAGCGTCTTGGTCTCGCTCTGGCCGACGTCGAAGGTGTTGCTGTAGAGCGGCGTGCCGTCGGCCTGGACGCTCACCTCGCCCTGCCCACCGGTCGTCGAGTCGTCGGAGAGGCCGTAGGTGCTGCGCAGCATCGTGCACTTGTGGTCGACGTTGAACTCCACGGACGCCTGCGCGTCGTAGCGCTGCCTGACGGAGTCGCCGTACGTCGTGCCGTTGATGTTCACGGTGCCGAAGTCCATGGCGGAGCTGTTGACCGCGGCGTGCTGGTCGAGCTTCGACCAGGCGTAGACGGTGACCTTGACGGTCGGGCTGATGCCCTTCGCGTGGTGGGGCGACGTCGGCATCACGACCCGGAAGGAGTGGGTGAACGACGTGGTCGGCCGGGTCACGATCGTGTAGCTGCCGTCCGGGCGTACCTTGACCTGGTCCTTCTTCTTCCACGCCGCTCCCGGCTTGAACTTCTCCTGGAGCGTGAGCTTGGTGCCGGCGGCCGCGGCACCCGGCCGGACGTGACCGGTGAGGACGACCTTCTTGCCGGCGACCACCTGGTGGGTGCTGGCCTTGACGGTGACGCGCCACGTCGAGCCCGCGTGCGCTGCCGTCAACGGCAGGGTCGCGACCCCGAGAGCGATGGCGCCGGCGGCGATGAACGTGCGCATGGCAGGACTCCCTTGGTACGGCGGACCGCGTCCTGCGGTCCGTCTCGCCCAGTCCGATGCACCATCCGGCCCATCGGTTCGCTCGCGGGCGCTCCGGTCATACCGAGTTCTGGCGAAAAGGGCGCTCTCGCCGAGCGTGGGGCCGATTTCTTTACCCGACACACCGCCCGCCAGGCCCTACGCTGAGGACCTTCCCCCCTGTTGAGTAGGCGTCGGGTACACCAACCCGGAGGAGGGTCGGTATGGCGGGCAAGCACCGCAGGGTCGTCCAGGTACACGGCGACGACACCTACGAGCGCATCTGGGACCTGGTCCGGCTCGGGGCCGTCGTGAGCGTCGAGTTCGTGCTGTCCGACGACCGCCAGATGCTGGCCACGACCACCATCGTCGACGACCACGGGGTCACCGTCGACCAGACCGTCGTCGAGGTCTGACCGCTCAGTCGTCCACGCCCACCGTCGCCGCGCTGCTGGCGCCGATGCTCGCGCTCCGTGGTCCGCCCGGGACGTGGAGGGGCAGGTGGAGCGGGGCGTGCACGGCCACGATGACGCGCTGCGTGGAGGGTCGACCGAGCACCTGGCGCGCTCAGTCCCGGGTAGCGGGTGAAGGCGCCGACGCGGTGGAGGTAGTCGAAGACCGCCGCCCGGGCGAGGTCGGCGTCGAGGTGGAGGTCGGCGTCCAGGCCGCCGCCGTACGCCTCGCTCGCCGGACGCGCCGGCGTCGGCCGCGGTCAGGGCGGCGCCGTCGGCGAGGGTGTCGAGGCCCTGCCGCTGGAGGTACGCCGCGGACGCGTCGATGACGACCGCGGCCATCATCAGCAGCACCATCGCGAACCCGATGATCATCAGCAGGGTCGCGGTGCCCGCTGGTCGTGCGCCCGGGACCGGCGCTCACCCACCGCTGACCTCCTGGAACTGCCCGATCGGCACGGTCTGGGTCGCGTCGAGGGCGAAGCTGGGCCGGTTGCCGCCGAGGGCGCTCGGCATCATCGGCAGCACCACCCGCGAGTGCACCGACACCGTGATCACCGAGGTGCCCTGGTGACAGTCGGCGGGGTACGGCGTGCAGGTCACCCGACCCTCGGGCGTCACGCCGTGCACGCCCTGGTCGTCGAGGGCGACCCGGGCCGCCGTGCGGGCGCGGACCAGGCCGGTGGCGTCGTCGGGCGCCAGCGAGTACGCGCGGGCGGCGGCCCGCGCGGCGGCCGAGACCCCGAAGGCGCCGCGCTGCACCTGGAAGACCGACATCACGATCCAGAGCACCGGCAGCGACGAGCAGGATCCCGAGCCAGGCCAGCTCGACCAGTGCGCTCCCCCGCTGGTCGCGGGGCGGCGTCACGGTCGCTCCTCGATCGCGTGGCCGGACAGGTCGAGGGAGATCGCCCGGCCCGCCGAGGCCGAGGGCGGGGATGACGACGTGGACGGTCACCTCGACGGCGGGGGCGCCGTCGATCGTCGACCTCGCGGGCGGTGACGTCGTCGGGCGTAGCGCCCGGCCAGGGCGCCACTGATCTGGCTCCGCGTGCGGGCGGCACCGTCGGCCGGGTCGCGGCCGAGAGTGGCGGCGTACCGCGCGCCCTCGGAGGCCGCCGCGGTCACGGTGTTGCGGACGAACAGCACCAGCGCGACCTGGAGCACGCCGAGGAAGACCGGCACGAGCACCACGAGGACCAGCACGAAGTCGACGACCGCCGCGCCGCGCTGGTGCGCGCACGCGCTCGGCACGGCTCAGTGCACGCTGTTCAGGGCCGTGCGTGAGCATGTCGGCCAGCTGCGGCTTGGCCAGCGACGTAGAGGGCGCCGACCAGACCGGCCGTCATCACGGTGACCAGCACCCAGCCGGGCACGTCGCCGCGCTGGTCGCGTGGTCGCGGCGCCAGCACGTAGCGCAGCAGGCGGGCCAGCAGGCGGGTGATCGGGGTTCATCGGCTTCCTTCTTCTCTGCGGACTGTGGGCGGTCACGGGGTCGTCAGGTGGAGCCCGATGACGCCGGGCCAGAAGGCGATGAGGACCGTCACCGGGAGGATGAGGAACACGACCGGCACCATCATGAAGATCTCCTTGCGGGCCGCGACCTCGATCAGCTCGCGCCGGCCGGCCTCGCGGACGTCGGCCGCCTGGGCGTGCAGGACGTCGGCCAGCGGCGTGCCGCGCTCGACCGCGACCGCGACGCCCTGGGCGAAGCGCGCCACCGAGGGCACGCCGGTGGTCGCCGCCATCCGGTCGAAGGCCTCGGCCACCGGCTCGCCGGTGCGGACCGCGGCGAGCACCGCCGCCAGGTCGCGGGACAGCTCGCCGCCGCTGCGGCGTACGACGCGGTCGAGGGCGGCGACCGGGCTCTCGCCCGCAGCGACCGCCAGCGCGAGCAGCTCGGCGAGGACCGGGAACTCGGCGAGCACCTTGCGCTCGCGCGCGGTCGACCTGGGAGGTGAGGTAGGTGTCGCGGGCGAGCACGCCGGTCGCGAAGCCGACCGCGCACAGCAGAAGCGAGGAGACGGTGTCGCCGCGGCCGCCGAGCGCCGTTGAGGAGGCAGTACGCCGCGACGACAGCGAACCCGCCCAGCCCCCAGAGCACCTGCTCCACCCGGAAGTCGTGCACGGTCTTGTCGAGCGCGGCCCGGCCGAGGCGCCGGCGTACCGACGGGCGCACCGCCGAGGACCCGCTCGACCGCGTCCGGCGGCGGCCCGCAGGCCCGGTCCGAACACGCCGGCCGCCGCCGTCACCGGTGACGACGCCGGCTCGTCGATCGGAGCCGGACCCGGCCGAGCCGTGGCACGTCGCGGACGTACGGGCAGGACGCGCAGGGCCAGGGTCGGTCGATGGATCGCGTGCAGCCGCGTCGCCACGAGCACCAGCCCGAGGCCGGTCGCGGCACCGAGCAGGAGCCCGACGACGACGGGGCTCACGACAGGATCCGGCGTTCGATGGGGAGGCGGCCGATCCGCATCATCAGCCGGTAGGCGACCAGCGCAGGACGCCGGCGGCGACGAGGAGGACGAGCGTGCCCGCCGGCGACGCGTAGCGCCGGATCACGGTGGGCTGGAAGCTCATCATCAGCAGCACCAGCCAGGGCGCGGCGACCGCCAGGCGCGCGCCGTTGACCGTCCAGGCCTGGCGCGCCTCGAGCTCGGAGCGCGTGCGCGCCTCCTCGCGGAGGTAGCCCGACAGGTTGCGCAGCAGCCGGCCGAGCTCGCCGCCGCCGACCTCGCGGGCGACCCGCAGCCCCTCCACCACCCGGTCGCCCACCGGGTCGGCGAGTCGGTCCTTGAGTCGGTCGAGGCACTCACCGAACCGGCCGGTCACCTGGTAGTCGAGGGCGAACGCCGTCGAACGACGGTCGCAGCGGCTCGGGGCCGCGCACGGACAGCTGACCCAGGGCGTCGGGCAGCGGAGAGCCCGGCCCGGACGGCGCTGGCGAGGTTGTCGACGGCCTCGGGCCACACCTCGGCGAAGTCGCGCTGCCGCCGCCGTGCCCGGCTCGCCACCACGACCACCGGCAGGTAGCCGCCCATCGCCCCGAACAGCAGCGCCACCGGAGGCGTGCGGGTGACGACCTGCATCAGCAGCGCACGCCGCGCCGCCGAGCACCAGGCACAGCGCGAGGAACGACGAGACGGACACGTGACCGGAGCCCGGCCCGGGCCAGCAGGTCGCGCGAGCCGCGACTCGTGGTGGCGCACGCGCGGCGCCCGGCGCGGCACGCGCGAACGCCGACCAGACCAGCAGCAGCCCGACCCGACCCCGAGCCCGACCAGGACGCCCATCAGCCGCCACCGCCCAGCAGGGCATGGACGTCGATGCCGACCCGCTCGAAGTTGCCGGCGCGTGGCGGCATGCCGCCGGCTCGGCGCAGGTCGCCGGACCGGCGCTCGAAGATCGGCTCGATCTCGATCACGTCGTTCTCCACCCGCCCCGGGACACCGACGATCTCGTTGACGCGGCGTACGCCGTGCTGGTCGATGCCGAGGTGGACGACGAGGTCGACGCTGGCGGCGACGGTCGGCACGACGAACCGCGCCGAGATGTTCTCGCCGGCGAGCAGCGGCAGCGTGCACATCTTGACCAGCGCCTCGCGCGCGGAGTTGGCGTGCAGGGTGCACATGCCGGGCACGCCGGCGTTGAGGGCGAGCAGCAGGTCGAGGCACTCCTCCGCCCGCACCTCGCCGACGATGATCCGGCTGGGCCGCATGCGCAGGCTCTCCTTCACCAGGTCGCGCAGCTTGATCTCGCCGGTGCCCTCGAGCCCCGCCTGGCGGGTCTGCATCGCGACCCAGTCGGGGTGCGGGAACCGCAGCTCGAAGACCTCCTCCGCGCTGATCACCCGCTCCCCGCCCGGGATCGCCGCCGCCAAGCAGTTCAGCAGGGTCGTCTTGCCTGCCTGGGTTCCTCCGGCGACCAGGATGTTGAGGCCGGCCCGCACGGAGGCCTCGAGGAACGCCGCGGCCTGGTGGGAGAGGGTGCCGAGCTCGACCAGCTCGTGCAGCCGGGCCGCGGTCAGGACGAACTTGCGGATGTTCACCGCCGTCCAGCCGCGGCTGATGCCCTCCAGCACGACGTGGAGGCGATGGCCCTCCGGCAGCATCGCGTCGACGAACGGCCGCGAGACGTCGATCCGCCGCCCCGACGACTTCAGCATCCGCTCGACCAGCTCCTGCACCTGGGCGCTGGTCAGCATCAGGTTGGTCAGCTCGTGGCGTCCGCGCCGGGCGACGAAGACCCGCGACGGGTCGTTGACCCAGACCTCCTCCACCGTCGGGTCGTCGAGGAACGGCTGCAGCGGGCCGAAGCCCGAGACCCGGGCCACCAGCTCGCCGACCATCGAGTCGACGTCGCTGACCGGCGCGACGACGCCGGTCAGGCTGCGCTCGTCATGGGCGCGGACGACGGCCTCGGCGAGCCGGCGTACGACGAGCGCCTCGCGCTGGGGGTCGACCCCCTCGCGACGCACGGCCTCGCGCACCCGCTGGTCGAGTGACTCGACCAGCTCGGCATGGGTGTCCGCGGCAACGACCGACATGCGATCCCCCCGAGTAAGAGATCCGTGTCAGGAAACTACGACCGGGCCTGTCCGGAGCGGAAGGGGTCGCGGGCAATCTGTGGACGAATTGGGACCCGTGGGGCGCGAGAGGTCCCGGGCGGAGCGTCAGCCGTGCGGACCGCCGCTCACGTAGATCACCTGACCGGTGACGAAGTCGGCGTCCTCGGCGGTGAAGAAGGCGACCGCCCGCGCGATGTCGTGCGGCGTCCCGACCCGGCCCACCGCGACGGTCTGCCGCAGGATCTCGACGTGCTCCTCGAGCGTCCGGTCGAGCCGGCGTGCGCCGCGCTCGGTCATGCCGGTCACGACGACGCCGGGCCCGACGGCGTTGACGGTGATCCCGTCGCCGGCGACCTCGTGGGCCAGGGCACGGGTCAGGCCCTCCAACCCGGCCTTGGCGGCGACGTAGTTGGCGCGGCCGGCGTGGGCCAGCGCCGAGATGCTCGAGATGTTCACGATCCGGCCCCAGCCGGCGCGCTGCATCGCCGGGAGCACGGCTCGGGCCAGCAGGAACGAGCCGCGCAGATGGGTGGCCATGACGTCGTCCCAGTCGTCGGTGGGCATGTCGACCGCCGACCCGTCGCGGGAGAACCCGGCGTTGTTGACGAGCACCGCGACCTCGCCGAGCTGTCCTCGACCCGGCGTACGGCGTCGAGCACCTCCTGCTCGACCGACACGTCAGCGGCGACGGCGACCGCTCGCCCGCCGGAGCGCACGATCTCTCCGGCCACCGTCTCGCTGCCGGGCTCGTCCCGGTCGAGCACGGCCACCGGGTGTCCGAGCGCGGCCAGGTGGGTGGCCACGCCGCGACCGATGCCGCTCGCGGCCCCGGTGACGAGTGCGATCCGTTCGTCCGGTGCGCTGCTCACCAGCACGCTCCCCCTGCTCCGGCATCGTCACGCTGGGTCGCACGATGCTCCACCTGCTCGGACTCGCCAGCATGCCCGAGCAGGACGTGCACAAACATCGGCCAGCCGGCCCGGGGTCGGCGTCAGTCGTAGTAGCGCCGGGCGCTGGAGCCGATCCGGGTGACGTCGGTGCCGTAGACGTGGATCGAGATCGCCGTCCCGTCGCCGGTGTTGTGCACGCGGTGGATGTCGCCGGGAGGGGCGAAGCCGCTGACCTCGCCGACGTGGTTGTCGTTCTGCCCGACCAGGGTGAGGTCGGCGTCGTAGAGGTCCTCGTGCTCGACGCCCTGGATGACGCCGAAGACGCACCAGGTCACGTGGTCGTGGATGCGGGTCGCCTGGCCGGGGCGCCAGACGAGGCCGACCACGGAGAAGGAGCCGTCGGGCTCGACGTGGAGGGGGTGGCCGACGTACTTCTCCGGCGACCCGAGCCGCTGCTCGGCGGTCAGCACGTCGGGTCCGGGCAGGTGGGCGCGCAGCTCGTCGGCGACGAGGTCCGCGGTGTCCGACCAGCTCAGGTGCCGGCCCACGGCGGTGCGGACGCCGGCGACGAGGGCGGCCAGGTCGGTGGTGGGGACGGTCTGGGTGGTGGTCATACGTCGAGGGTGCCGGGGAATCGTCCATGCGTCCAATGCCAATTCCGAGGCTGATCCATAGATAGACTTGATGCATGTTGGACCTCACCCGACTCCGGGTCATCGACGCCGTCGCCCGCTGCGGCTCGGTCACCGCGGCGGCCAAGGAGCTGAGCTACTCCCAGCCGTCGGTGAGCCACCACCTCGCCCGGCTCGAGGCCGAGACCGGCGCCCAGCTGCTGCAGCGCGTCGGGCGCGGCGTACGGCTGACGCCGGCCGGCGAGCTGCTGGCCGACCGGGCGGCCGAGATCCTGGGCCGGATCGACGCCGCCGACGCGGAGCTGTCGGCCCACGTCGGGCTCAACGCCGGGCGCGTCCGCCTGGCCGGCTTCTCCTCCGCGATCGGCTCGCTCCTCCCCGGCGCCGTGGCCGCGCTGGCGCGGAAGCACCCGAACGTCCAGGTCACCCTGACCGACGCCCACCCGCCCGAGGCGCTCGACCTGCTGCGCACCGGCCAGGCCGAGGTCGCGGTGATCTTCCGGTACGACGAGACCGAGCCCGAGCCCGACGGCGTCCGGCTCCACCACCTGCTCGACGACCCGGTCTACCTGCTCTCGACCGGCCGCAAGCGCCGGCTGTCGGCGCTGCACGACGCGACCTGGATCGCGGGCTGCGAGCGGTGCCGCGGCCACCTGTTCTCGCTGTGCGCCGAGGCGGGCTTCGAGCCGCGCGTCGGCTACGTCTCCGACGACATGGTGGTGATGCAGTCGCTGGTGGCGGCCGGGCTGGGCGTCACCACGATCCCCGGCCTGGCGCTGCGCGCCCACCGAGCGCCGGGCATCGTCGCCACCGAGCTGCCCGGATCGCGGCGGCACGTCTACGCCGCGACGTACGGCGCGCCCCCCGACCCGCCCGCGACCGCCGCCCTCGTGACCGCGCTGACCGAGGCCGCCGCCACCTCTGGGGAGGACGTCGCGTGACGACCACCGACTCCCCCGCCGGTCGCTGCCTGTGCGGCGGCGTCTCGTTCACGATCACCGGCCCGCTCCGCGACGTCATCAACTGCCACTGCCACCGGTGCCGGCGCTGGACCGGCCACCACATGGCGGCGACGTCGGCCGCGGTCGCCGACATCGACCTGGCGGGCGAGGACCTGCTCACCTGGTTCAGCCCCGACGAGCACGCGGCGTACGGCTTCTGCGGCGCGTGCGGGTCGAGCCTCTTCTGGCAGGCGAGCGACGAGCCGGAGCGGTGGTCGATCTGCGCCGGCACCCTCGAGCCGCCGACCGGCCTGACCACCGTCGAGGCGTGGTGGGTGCGCGACGCTAGCGACTACCACGTCAGACCCGACCTGCCGGAGCACGCCACCGAGTAGTGTTGTACCGTTTGGTACATGAGGTACGAGACGAGTACGACGACGGCCGCCGAGCCGTCGCGGTTGTGGGCCGTTCTCTCCGACGTGGAGAGGTGGCCGGAGTGGATCGAGGTCTACGAGGAGGTCACGCGCACGGCGACCGGGCCGCTGACCCTGGGCGAGCGGGTCCACGTCAAGCAGAAGGGCCTGGCCGCGGGCGACTGGACCGTGACCGAGCTCGAGGAGGGTCGGGTCTTCGCCTGGGAGAGCCGCCAGCCCGGCGTACGGATCGTGGGCCGGCACGTGGTCGAGGCCGAGGCGACCGGTGGCAGCCGGCTCGTGCTCCAGCTCGAGATGACCGGCTGGCTGTCCGGTGTCATGGGCGTCCTGCTGGGGAGGAAGTCGCGGTCGTACGTCGACCTCGAGTGCGCCCGGCTCTCGGCCGCCGCCGCGGAGCAGACCACCCCGTGACCCCGTCCGCGACCGGCCCCGCTGCGACCGGTCGCGACGCGCTGCTGGCGAGGGCGATCGGTCACTTCGCCGAGCACGGCGTCGGCGACACCAGCCTGCGCGCGCTCGCCGAGGCGATCGGCACCAGCCACCGGATGCTGATCTACCACTTCGGCTCGCGCGACGGGCTGCTCGCGGCCGTCGTCGACACCGTCGAGCAGGGCGCCCGCGACACGCTGGCCCGGATGGTCGAGGAGGCGCGGGACGACCCCGACCCGCTCGAGGCGGGGCTGCGCTACTGGCACCTGGTCACCGACGAGGCGCTGGTCTACGGACCGCTCTTCTTCGAGCTGTCCAGCCACGCGATGCTCGGCCTCCCCCACGCGGTCGACCTGCGCGAACGACTGGTCTCGACCTGGCTCACCGCCCTCGAGTCGATGTGGACCGCGCGGGGCGTCAGCAGGACGACCGCGCGCGTGCAGGCACGGATCGACCTCGCCGTCTCGCGCGGGCTCCTCCACGACCTGCTGCTCACCGGCGACCGGCGCGCGGTCGACCGCGCGATGCGGCAGCACGCCACCGAGACCGTGGCTCGCCTGCTCGGACCGTCGTCGGTCGGCTGAGCCTCAGCGCCCGCCCGCGCTGAGCTCGGCCAGCCGGGCCAGGCCCGGGCCGGTGTGCGCCTGCAGCCGGGCGCGAGCGTCGTCCAGCTCGGGCGAGCCGGGGTGCCCGGGCGGGACCCGGGCCGGGTTGAGGGCGACCGTGTCGGCCCACGCCTTGATGTCCGGCTCGCGCCCCGAACGACATCGCCGACCGCATCCCCACGACGTTCATGGTCGCCCAGCCGGCCAGGCTGTCGGGGTACGGCGACGGTGGGCACAGTCGGTTCTTCTCCGCGTCGTCCTGGCGCGTGGCCTCGACGTAGCCAGTGACGGCCGCGCCGAAGCACGGGAACCCGGCCCGGACCGTCTGCAGGGTGATCGAGGAGCCCCAGATGGGCACGTTCGGCGGGTACTTCAGCCCGGACGCCGCGCAGTGCACGACGACCGCGTCGCGCGCGATGTCGACCGCGCCCTCGTCGAGCGTGATCCGCCCGGGCCGCACCGACCGGATGTGACCGAGCCGGACGACGTGCTCGAGGGTGCGGAGCAGCTCCAGCTCCCACATCGCCAGCGTCGGCGCCTTCGCCATCGTCGGCGTCACCGAGCGGTCGATGCGGAGCATGATCCCGAGGCCCTCGAGGCGCAGGAACAAGTCGTCCAACGACGCCGCGGCCTCCCCCGCCGCCAGCATGTCGGCGACCATGCCGAGGTAGACGGCCGGGTCCGGCTGGACGACGGCCCGGTTCAGCATCCACGGGTCGCGGGGCCGCACCCAGCAGATCGCGTCCGGTTCGACGCCGCGCCCGAGCAGCCAGAGGCACGCGTCGGTGGCGGTCTTGCCCGACCCCACGACGACGTACTGGCTCGGCGCCTCGGTGACGGTTGGCCAGGTCGTTGACCGCGACCACCCGCACGCCGTCGGCGACGTCGAACGGCGGCGGCGTCTCGCGCGGGATGTCCGGAGCGAGGTAGCGCGCATCGACGACCCGGCACCGCTCCGGCACGTCGTACTGCCGCCCGGAGATGCGCGAGACGAAGGTGCGGTCGCCGAGGTAGTCGCAGTTCGGGAAGAACTCCACCCGGCCCGGCTCGAGCATCCGCTCGGCCAGCACTCGTCGTAGTAGGTGCTGATCTCGGGCGCGGTCGCGCGCTCCTGGAGTCCCGCCTCGGGCCCGTGCTGCTGCAGCCGCCCGCCGCCCAGCAGCGTCGACGGCACGCCGTAGAACGCCGAGGCCTGGTGCAGGCGCACGAACGGGTACGCCGCGAGCCAGTGGCCGCCGACCCCGTGGCGGCGGTCGACCAGGGCCACCCGCACGTCGGCGTGGTCGATCAGCGCGTCGGTGAAGGCCATCCCCATGGCACCGGCGCCCACCACGAGATAGTCCGCCTCGACGGTGCGCGCCACGGGTCACAGCCAAGCACGCCGGGCCCGCCCGGTCCACGGAGCAGGCGACGCCCGGGTCCTAGCTCTCGAGCCGGAACCCGACGCCGCGGACGGTGACGACCCGGTCGGCGGGGCCGACCACCTCGAGCTTCTGCCGGAGCCGCCCGATCGTGACGTCGAGGGTCTTGGTGGAGCCGTACCAGCCCTCGCTCCACACCTCCGCCATCAGCTGCCCGCGCGAGACCACCTTGTCGCGGTTGGCGACCAGCACCGCCAGCACGTCGAACTCCTTGCCGGTCAGCGCGACCTCCTTCTCGCCGACGTGGACGCGGTGGGCGTCGAGGTCGATGTTCAGGCGCCGGTCGGCGGTCTGCCCGGCCGACGCGGACCGTCGTACGCCGGAGCAGGGCGCGCAGGCGGGCGAGGAGCTCGGCCAGACCGAACGGCTTGGCGAGGTAGTCGTCGGCGCCCGGCGTCGAGGCCGACCACGCGGTCGAGCTCGCGGGTGCGGCCGGTGAGCATCAGGACCGCGCCCTCGTAGCCCGAGTCGCGCAGCCGTCGGCACACCTCCAGCCCGTCGATGTCGGGCAGCCCGAGGTCGAGGATCACGACGTCGTGCTGCGACCGCGGTCACCGCCGCGATCGCGTCGCGGCCCGTGGTGGCCTGGTCGACGGTGTACCCCTCGCGCTCGAGGGTCTGCACGAGCGGCGAGACGATGTCGGTCTCGTCCTCCACGAGCAGTACACGATGGGACACGCGTCGGAGCATAGGTTCCCGACGCGTTCCGTACCGGGTGTTCGGAAGACCAGCCTGCGTGGCCGACCCGGGCCACGGGACTCAGAGGTGCGCTCGGGCGGGGCTCACCGAGGCGTCCGGGACGTGGTTCCGCCCGCAGCGGGGACTGCGGGCGGATCCACGGGCACATCCGACCCCACCCCCCGGCAGTCGGTGGCCGCCGGCCACCACGCGGGTTGGAGCTCGCTGGGAACCGGGCACCGCAACCGTACGTAAGACGAGGCAACGATTGAGGCACAGAAAATCCACGGGATGGTAACGAGACGACACTCATCGGCGCGTCGCGACCACGGGTCTCTCGAACCTCTCAGTCGGTGAACAGGTCACCGTGCTCGGCCACCCGCGCCAGCACCTCGTCGTACCGGAACTGCTCGAGCCCGAGCGGGTCGTCGGCGCCCTCGGCGACCTCGTCCCAGGTCACCGGAGTGGCGACGAAGGGGCGCTCGACACCCCGCAGGGAGTACGGCGACACGGTGGTCTTCGACCCGGCGTTCTGCGACCAGTCGAGGAACACCTTCCCCGACCGCTTGGCCTTGGTCATGGTCGCGGTGACCAGCTTCGGGTGCTCGGCCTGGAGCTGCTCGGCGATCTCCTTGGCGACGGTCGCTGGGTCTTCCTCGGAGTCGCGGCGGCGCGGCAGGTGGCGCGTAGAGGTGCAGGCCCTTGCTGCCGCTGGTGACCGGCCGGGCGTCGAGGTTGCGCTCGGCCAGCTTGTCGCGCACCAGCAGCGCGACGCTGGCAGCACTCGTGGAGCCCGGCCCCCTCGCCCGGGTCGAGGTCGATCACGATCCGGTCGGCACCGCGGGGCTTGCTCCTTCTTGGCCACCGTCCACTGGTGGACGTGGAGCTCGAGCGCCGCGAGGTTGGCGGCCCAGGTGAGGGTCGCCAGGTCGTCGATGATCGGGAAGACCAGCCGGTCGCCGTGCCGGCTCTCACCGCGCGAGCCGGTGGTCGGGACGTCGGCGGTGCGGACCCAGCGCGGTGTCCCGGCGGGGGCGTTCTTCTCGAAGAAGCGGGCCTTCTCGACGCCGTTCGGCCAGCGCACCCGGGTGACCGGACGGTCCTTCAGCAGCGGCAGCAGGACCGGCGCGACCTGGGCGTAGTAGTTGAGCACCTCGCCCTTGGTCGTGCCGGTGCGCGGGTAGAGCACCTTGTCGAGGTTGGAGAGCTTGAGGGTGCGGCCCTCGACGTCGACGCGGACCTCCTCGCCGCTGCCCGGGCTCATCGGGACACCGCCATCACCGGCACCCGGTCGGGGTCCAGGCGCCACATCAGCCTCACCAGGAAGGCGCGCGGGGCGCTGACGCAGCCGGCGGTCGCTCCCGCGCCGTTGACGTGCAGGAAGATGCCCGCGCCGCGGTGGCGCACCTGGCTGCGGTTGTACCTGGTCACGATGGAGTACTCGTACTGCACGGGGAAGTCGCGCAGCCGCTCGGAGCTGTTCACGGCGCTCGCGGAGAGCCACCAGCGGAAGCCGCCCTGGGACTTGTTGCGGTAGCGGTTGTAGAAGCGCGAGCCGTTGTCCTCGACCCAGTAGTCGCCCTTCCGGATCCGGCGGTAGGGCAGGTCCCACGCGGCGCCGCGGGCGTGGCGTGCCGAACGCCGAGATCAGCCGGTCGGTCCCGAGCGGGGTGGTGCCGCTGCCCTGGTGGCGCCGGCGGGGCGCGGCCAGCCCGCCGTACCCGATCCGGCCGTCGCGGACGTCGTACACATCCGCTGCCAGCGGCCCTCCCGTCAGCACCCAGTAGGCGATGCGGGCGTGGTAGCCGCGGGTGTGGTTGACGGTGACGACCTGGCGGGTGCCGGCCGGAAGGGCGACGCGGACGCCGTCGAGCGTGACGTGCGTCGTGTCGGCGTGGGCGGGTGAGGTGACGGCGAGTGCGGACGCGACGACCGCGAGCAGCACGAGCTTTCTCATGAGAGGTCCTCCGGGGTCAGGTCGGCGCGAGTGCCGACGTACGACGGCTGGCGGATGCGTCCCTGCGCGGACGGGCCGAGGGACTCGATGTCGACGACGAGCACCGGCTCGACCCAGGTCGCGCCCACGGCGTCGAGCCGCGGCACCTCGTCGACGAACGGCGTCGCGTCGCGGGTGAGCCCGGCCAGCACCTCGCGGAGCACGGCGGCCTTGCGGCCGGCGATGCCGCTGCCGACGCGGCCGCGGTAGAGCAGACCCGTCGGCGCCCGGCTCACCGACGAGGACTGCACCGAGCCGGTCGCGCGAGTCGGTCTCGGGACGCCAGCCGCCCACGACGTACGACTCGCGGCGGCGGTGGGCGAACTTCAGCCAGTCCTTGCTGCGCAGACCCGGCCGGTAGCGGCTGGTGAGCCGCTTGCTGACGATGCCCTCGAGCGACTGCTGGTAGCGTCGCGTCGAACAGCATCTGCCCGTCGGCGTACACCGGCGGGGTCTGCCAGCGGTCGTGGTTGAGGTCGAGGGACTCCAGCACCTCGCGGCGGGCGCTCGAGCGGCTCGTCCATCAGGTCGCGGTCGCCGAGCCGGAGCACGTCGAAGACCAGCAGCGTGACCGGGATCCGCTCGGCCAGGCGGCGGGCGCGGTCGGCCCGCGAGACGTGCATCCGCTCGGCGAGCGCGGCGAAGCTGGGCGCCCCGTCGGCGAAGGCGACCACCTCGCCGTCGAGCAGCGCGTCGTCCAGCAGGGAGGCCGGCCAGCTCGGGGAACGAGACGGTCGCGTCGTTCTCGTTGCGGCTGAAGAGGCGGGCCGCGCCGCGGCGTACGTCGACCAGGACGCGCATGCCGTCCCACTTCACCTCGTGCTGCCACTCCTCACCGGCCGGCACGTGCGTGCCGCGGGTCGCGAGCATGGGGCGCATGCGTCCATCCTGGCAGGACCCGTGGGCGAGGCCCCGGCGTCGGCGACCTGTCGGTGGGGGGTGCGACGGTGGGGCCATGAGCGACCGCCAGCGGCGACGATCCGGCGCTTCTGGGCCGACCACCGAGGCGCGTGACTGGGAGGGCCTCGCGGCCGCTGCTCTCCGCCCGACCTGGTCTACGCGATGGAGCAGACCCGCGAGCGGGTGCGGGGCCGCGAGGCGTTCCTGCGGTTCTTCCGGGAGTTCCCGGGCGACTGGCACCTCACGGTGCGCCGGGTGATCGCCGACGAGGCGGGCGGCGGGGTCAGCATCCTCGACTTCACGATCGACGGCGAGTCGATGACCGGCATCACCTTCTTCACCTTCGACGGCGACGGACCGATCATCCGGCTCGAGGACGTCTGGCCCGAGCCCTACGAGCGGCCCGCCAGCCGGGCCCACCTGACCGAGCTGGTCTGACCCGCCGACGGCGTACGGAGCAGATGGCGCGTGCGTTCGCGCCCGCGCTCCCTGATACTGGACCAAGCGACGAGCTCACGGAGGTATGAGATGCGTGCGATCTGGAAGGGCGCGGTGTCCTTCGGGCTCGTCAGCGTGCCGGTGAAGCTGTACGCCGCGACGGAGTCGCACGACGTGTCGTTCCGTCAGGTGCACGCCAAGGACGGCGGCCGGATCAAGTACCAGCGCGTGTGCGCGATCGACGGCGAGGAGGTCGAGTACGCCGACATCGCCAAGGGCTACGAGACCGAGGACGGCGAGATGGTCATCCTCACCGACGACGACATGGCGGCGCTGCCCAGCGCGTCGTCGCGCGAGATCGCGGTCGAGAAGTTCGTGCCCAGCGACCAGATCGACCCGATGCTCTTCGAGAAGAGCTACTACCTCGAGCCGGAGAAGACCGGCGCCAAGCCCTACGCGCTGCTGCGTCAGGCGCTGCTCGACGCCGACCGGATGGCGGTGGTGACCGTCGCCCTGCGGCAGCGCACGACGGTCGGGCGTGCTGCGGGTGAAGGACGACGTGATCGTGATGCAGACGATGATGTGGCCCGACGAGGTCCGCACCCCCGACTTCTCGGTCGAGACCGGCGAGGTCAAGCCCGCCGAGGTCAAGATGGCCAACATGCTCGTCGAGACCCTGGCCGGCGACTTCGACGCCAGCGAGTTCGAGGACGACTACGCCGGGGCCGTCGAGGAGATGGTCAAGAACAAGATCGAGGGCGGCGAGGTCAAGAAGACCCCGACCTCCACCAAGTCCTCCGGCGAGGTCGTCGACCTGCTCGCCGCCCTGCAGCGCTCCGTCGACGCCGCCAAGACTCGCCCGCGGCGAGTCGACCGACGACAAGGCGGAGAAGAAGCCGGCCAAGAAGACGGCGAAGAAGACCACCGCCAAGAAGGCCGCCAAGAAGAAGGCCAGCTGACCTTCGGTCAGTCGTAGAACTGCACCAGGCAGAACTCGTGGCCCTCGGGGTCGGCCATCACCACGACCACGCCCTCGTCGTAGTCGTGCCGCTCGCCGGTCGAGGAGCCACCGAGACGTTCGACCTCGGCGATGCCCGCCGCGATGTCGTCGACCGCGACGTCGAGGTGGAGGCGGACCTTGCCGGCGTTCGGCTCCGGGACCTGCTGGAACGTGATCCGCGGCTCGGGGTCGTGCCGCGACCCGACCGTCGCCCAGCCCGGCTCGTCCATCTCGTCGCTGATCTCGCGGCCGAGCAGCGTGGCCCAGAAGGACGCCAGCCGGTCCGGGTCGGCACAGTCGACGGTCACGCCGTACCACCGGTTCGCCATGGCCTCAGACTGTCAGGTCCGCGACGAGCACCGTGCTGGCCAGACCCTCGCGTGCCGTGACCAGACGCTCGGCGTCCCGCCAGCCGCAGGCGCGGTAGAAGTCCGCCGCGTCGCCGCCGGTGACGACCCAGACGTGGTCGTGGCCGCGGTCGCGGACCAGCGCCTCGAGAGCCTGCACGAGGGCACGGCCCACACCTCGACGACGCTGATCACGGCTGACCACCAGCCCGACCAGCCACGGCGTGCGTCCGTCACGCTCGTCGTCGGTGAGCGCGTCGTCGGCGTCGTCGAGCCCGACGGCTCCGAGCGCCGAGCCGTCCGCCGCGACCGCCACCAGCGTCACCGGGAGGCCGTCCCGTCCGGCCTCACGCCGGGTCACCGCGATCCAGGAGTCGGCCGTCGGGTCGTCGTAGCCCCACTCGGTCCACCGGAGCCGACCGACGGCGGTGACCAGCTCGGGGTGGTCGGCGAGCAGGTCGATGCGGACGTCGTTCATGTCGGCGCCAGGATCCGGGTGAGCCGGACCTCCTCGTCCCGGTAGCCCTGTCGCTCGTAGAAGGCGCGGGCTCGGGTGTTGGCGGCTCCGGTCTCGAGGCGTGACCCGGTCGAGCCCGCGGTCGCGGGCCCACTGCTCCGCCCGCGCCAGCAGCGCCCGCCCGACGCCGCGTCGCTCCCACGCCTCGGCCGTGACCAGCTCGCCGACGTAGGCGTCCACCTGGCCGCTCCAGTGCTGCTGCTCGGACACGGAGACCACGCCGACGACCTCACCGTCCGCCCGGGCCACGAACACGGCGTGCCGGTCGTCCGAGGCATCGATCGACTCCTCGACCCAGGTCTGCACGGCCGCTTGGACGCCGTCGTCGGTCGCCACGACGGCACGCCGGCACCGAGACGAGGGGCGAGGGCGAGGACGGCGTCGCGGTCGTGCGCGGAGTACGGCGTGACGTCCACCGGGTCGGGCATCAGCCCAGTCTCGCCGAGGAACGCGCCTCGGAAAATGGCTCAGGCGGCGGCCAGGCTCTTGCGCAGCACGGTCGGGCCGCCCGCCTGCTCGTCCTCGGAGCCGGGGCACCAACCGCAGTGGCGGTAGAACTCGACGTCCGGGTCGTCGGCCGCGACCCAGACCGTCTCGTAGCCGTGCTCGCGCGCGAGGTCCTCCGCGGCCGAGACCAGCAGCCGGCCGACGCCACACCGCCGCTCCCCGGGACGCACCACCATCCGGACGACCCACGGCCCGCGCCAGCGGCAGTCGGCGACCTCCTCGTCGACGACCCCCAGGGTCACCGCACCGATCGCCTGCCCGTCGAGGTCCATCGCGACGAGCGTCAGCGGCAGGCCGTCGCGGCCGGCGTCCCGCGCGGTCGACTCGATCCAGGGTCCTGGCGTCCCGCCCTGACCGGACGCGCGCCAGCGCAGGGCGCCGACCTCGGCGATGAGTTCTGGTTGGTCCGCGAGCAGCCCGAGAAACAGCGCGGGGCGCTCCCGCATGCCGGAACGGTAGACCCGGCGGGCGTTCGGGCACAGCACCTGGGACGAGCCGATGAGAAAGTGGTCCTGGATGACCAGCCGGACCTGGGGCTAGGTTTCGGCTCGTGAGGGGGGACGGATCGGGTCGGCGGCTGCGCACCGCGGGCCATGCGTTCGCCGCCAGCGCCCGCAACCCCGCCGTACGCCGGATCCAGCTCGGGTTCGCCGGTGCGTGCACCGCGGAGTGGACGTTCACCGTCGTGCTCTCCGTGTACGCGTTCCAGCAGGGCGGCGCCGAGGCGGTCGGCCTGGTGTCCCTCGTGCGGATGCTGCCGTCGGCGCTGCTGGCGCCGTTCGCCTCGGCCCCCGCCGACCGCTGGCGTCGCGACCTCGTGCTGACGCTGGTCTCGGTCACCCGCTGTGCCACGGCGGTCGGCATCGCCGTCATCGTCGCCGCGGGCGGGTCTGCGATCGCCGTCTACGGCCTCGCGATCCTCTCGACCGCCGCCGCGCTCCTCTACCGTCCGGTGAACTCCGCCCTGCTCCCCCTGCTGTGCCACACGCCGACCGAGCTCGCCTCAGGCGAACGTCGTCCGCGGGCTGCTCGACTCCATCTCGACCCTGGTCGGGACCGGCGATCGCGGCCGGCCCTGCTGGCCGACCGGCAGCCCGTCGGCCGGCTTCTTCGCGGTGGCCGTGCTCGCCGGGCTGTCGGCCGCCGTCACCCTCGGCCTCAGGGTGGAGGAGCCCGAGCAGCACGCGGGCCGCGGCTCGGTGGCCCGCGGCCTGCTCCTGGGCGCGCAGGTCGTCGGCCCGCTCGGCGCAGATGCGGGTGCTGCTCGACGCTCCTGGCCGCGCAGGTGTGACGCGCGGCGCGCTGTCGGTCTTCAGCGTGCTCGTGGCCGTCGACCTCCTCGGCATGGGCGAGCCCGGGGTCGGCACCCTGACCTCGGCGGTCGGTGCGGGTGCCGTCGTCGGCTCGCTCTTCGCCTCGGTCTTCGTCGGCAACCGCCGCCTGGCCGTCTGGTTCGGCGCCGGCGTCGCCCTCTGGGGCGTCGCCGCTCGATCCTGCTGGCCGTGGCGCCGAGCAAGCCGGCGGCCCTGAGCCTCTTCGCCCTGATCGGCGTCGGCAACGCGTTGGTCGACGTCGGCCTCTTCACCCTGGTCGCGCGGCTCGTGCCCGAGCGGGTGCTGGCGCGGGTCTTCGGGCTGCTCGAGTGCATCGGCGGGCTCGCCGTGGGTGCCGGCTCCGTGCTGGCCGCCTGGCTCGCGTCGTCGACCGACCTGCGCGAGGCGCTGTGGGTGATCGGGGCGATCAGCCCCGCCCTGGTGCTGGTCTTCTGGTTCCCGCTGCGCCGGATCGACGACGCCATGCTGGCGCGCGACGAGGACCTCGCGCTGCTCCAGCGGGTCTCCGTGTTCGACCCGCTGCCCCTGCCGGCCCTCGAGCAGCTGGCCACCGGGCTGCTCCCCCGCCACGTCGACGCCGGCGAGACGCTGTACCACCAGGGCGACACCCCGCCGGACGGCTGCCACGTCATCGAACGCGGCACCGCCGAGGTGATCGGCGACGGCCACCGGATCGCGACCGTCGGCCCCGGTGACCTGATCGGGGAGATCGCCCTGCTGCGCAACGTGCCGCGGACCGCGACCGTGCGCGCGCTGACCGACATGGACCTGCGCCTGCTCGACGCCGACCGCTTCCTGCTCGTCGTCACCGGCTGGGAGAGCAGCCGCGAGGTGACCACGGAGCACGTCGAGGAGCTGCTCGACCGCTTCTCCCCCGGCGAGACGCCTCAGGAGACCGAGTGAGCCGGCTGATCCACCTCAACGGCCTGCCGGGCATCGGCAAGTCGACGCTCGCGCGCCGGTACGCCGCGGACCACCCCGGCGTGCTGCTGTGCGACATCGACGTGGTCCGCACCATGATCAGCGGCTGGCAGGACGCTGCTGAGGCAGCCGAGCGTTCGCGCACCGTCGGCCTGGCGATGACGTCGGCGTACCTGGGCACGGGGCGTGACGTCGTCGTGCCACAGCTGGTCGCCGACCCCGGTCAGCTCGCCCGCTTCGCCGCGGCCGCCGGCGATGCCGGTTCGGCGTACGTCCACGTCATGCTGACCGCCGACACCGACGTGGTCGCCCGTCGCTTCCGGGCCCGCGCCACGTCGTCGGACGACGAGTGGACGGCAGTACGCGACCGCGCAGTGGGACGCAGCGGGTGGCGAAGCCGCCTTCTCCGAGTGGGGAGCGCGTCTGGACCAGCTGCCGGCGACGAGGCTCGGCAGCACCGATCCCGACGCTACGTACGCCGCCCTGCTCACCCTGCTCGCGTCGCCGTCGCGACCAGGTGCGGGCTGAGGCCGAGCATCTCGGGCACCCGCTCGATGGCGCGAGCCGCGTCGAGGACCACCACCTTCAGGCTGCGGGTCGCCGACCCGCGTCTCCATGTCGGCTCCGGCCAAGGGGAGGCCCTCCACCCCGACGAGGTCGTCGAGCCGCAGGCCCGCGTCGGCGACCTCATCCGCGAGGTCCCCCGCCGATGGGCGTAGCCGATGAAGCCGCGGGCACGACGGGCGGAGGTCGCCGGTGCCGCGTCTGGAGCAGCGCCTGAAGGCGGTGTCTCTGGAGCCGTTCTGGACGGTCGGTGATCGAGCATGCGACCGCCACGGCTGACGCGCTGAAGCGGTCCCGTCTGCTCATCGGCTCGGTCGAGCCCGGACCGCGGCGTCCGTGTGCGCGTGGTCCTAGGCCCCAGGCGACGCGAACCACGCACGGTTCGCCATCGTCCACGACGACGTCTGATCGGATCAGGGTCGCAAGTCGGCGTGGAGGTCCGTCTGGACGCGGCGGGGCGGTGTTTCCCAGCTCGGCCAGCCTCAGTTCGGCTGGTAAACCACCGTCGGCGACGGCCGCCACCTCGGCATCCCGAAACCGCCTTTACTCCACGACTCGTGCGCCTGAGACCGCCGCTCTAGACCGTTCTCAGTACGCCCCATCGGCATCCGCGTCACTATGACCGGCCTCAGACCTCGACCACGCGTGGCACGTCATTCGAGCTGTTCGAAGAGCCCGAGGGCGTCGTTGTTGCCCCAGAGCTCCACGATCTTGCCGCCCTCGCATCGGAGCAAGTCCATGCCGGTCCATTCGACCGCCCGGCCGGTCGGCTCGACGCCGCCGAAGGTTCCGGCATGCGTGCCACGGGCGACCCACCGCACCAGGACCTTGTCGCCGTCGACGAGGGCGTCCTCGATGACGAACGCCAGGTCCGGGAACGCCGCGTGCATCGACCGGGCCATCCCCTTCACGGCCTCCGGGCCGTCCAGCGTCGAGCCAGAATGCATGTCGCGCCTCGGCCCTCGTCGGACATCTGCGTCGAGCTAGAATGTGATGTCGATGATCGGCAGCCACCAGGGCATCGACCACGACGTACCGCCCGCCCGTCCACACCTCGTCGAAGAATCGTCGGGCGAGCGTCTCGTTGGCGTCAATCTCGACCGACCTCCCCAGCCAGGGCGACGTGAACCGTCGCCTCACGCCAGTGTCCTGCAGGGAACGTCGTCTTGTCCCCCGAGACGTCAGCGGCGGTCGCCACTCGCGCCGGAGAAGTCCGAAGACCCACGAGTCCGACACGTCGCCGTTCACGACGCAGTCCTCGCGCAGCGTGCCTTCGCGCACGAAGCCGAGCTTCTCCAGGACCCGGGCGGAGGCGGCGTTCCGGGTGTCGGCCTCGGCCTGGACACGGTTCAGGTCCAGGGTCTCGAAGGCCCAGCGCAGCAGGGCGCCTGCGGCCTCCGTCGCGTAGCCCTGGCCCCAGGCTTCCTCGCCCAGGCAGTAGCCCAGCGAGGCGCTGCGGAAGTCCGGGTTCCACCGGCCCAGGATGCACCAGCCGACGAACGCACCGTCGGACGCGCGGTCGATGGCCAGCCGAACGCCGGTGCCCTCCTCGGCCATCTGACGGCACGTCGCGATGAAGCGGTCGGCGCGCGCTCGGTCGGTCCACGGGGGCGAGTCCCAGTAGCGCAGGACGGTGGCGTTGCTCTGCAACGCGAAGAGAGCGTCCCCGTCAGCCTCGGTGAAGGGACGCAGTCGCAGTCGAGCGGTCTCCAGGGTCGGAGTAGGCAGAGACATGCGGGCCATGGTGCCTCGTCCACCATGGGCCCCGGCAACCGGATTCGCGATGCCGGGGCACGGTCACTTGTTCCAGGCCCACCGCACCAGCCAGGTGGTGGCCACGATCAGTCCCGCAGCCAGGGCGATGGAGACGACGAGGAGAAGCGCCAGGAGAACCACGGGCGGACTCTAACCCCGACCTGGTCACGCCGTCCTGCCGTCGTGAACAGCCTGCAGCGCGCGCGTGCGCGTCAGGGCAGGAGCGCCATCAGCACCCGGCCGGCCGTGCGCAGGCTCCGGGCCAGAGCGCACACTGACCCTGTGACCCACCAGGTCGACGGAGGTCCCACCACGCCGAGCCGCACGCGGCTGAGGTCGCCGGCGTTCTTCGCCGTGCTGGCCGCGGGCACCGGGTTGCTGGGGGTGGTGGTCGCGCTGCTGATCGGGGCACCGCTCGGCGAGGACCACGGCTGCCCCGCCGGGGCCTCCGTGGACGCCTGTCACTACCCGCCGGACGTCGGGTCCTGGCTCGTCTCCTGGGGCGCCGGCGGCGTCCTGCTCGGGCTCGCCGTCGCGACGTTCGTGGCCGCGACCCTGGGTGCGGACGGGCCGCACCGCCGGCCCCAGAAGCACCTGCTGCCGCGATCGACGACGGACCGGAGCTAGACGGTCTCCCAGCGGAACAGCTTGGCCGCCAGGCCGCCGACGACGAGCGCGAACGCGGCCAGCACGGCCATCGGCACCAGCCCGGCCGTCCATGCCTCGCCGCGCACCATCACGTCGGTCATCCCGTCGTTGAGCCACCACAGCGGCAGCACGTGGGCGACCGCCTGCAGCCACCCGGGCGCGCCGTCCAGCGGGAAGAACGAGCCGCTGAGGAAGGACATCGGGAGCACGATGAAGTTCGCCATGTTCACCGCGCCCTCGGTCGACTTCGCGACGGCGCCGGCCAGCAGCCCGACCGACATGAAGCACAGGGTGCCGACCACGAGCAACGGGATCGCCATCGGCCAGGCGCCGGTCAGCTTCAGCCCGAACAGCGACGTGCCGAGCAGCAGGAAGATCGCCAGCTGCCCCAGCGCGACCGCCACGGTGACCGCGACCCGCGCTCCGACCACGGTGCCGGTCGGGACCGGGGCGAGCTGGAGACGGCGGAGCAGCTTGCTGTTGCGCCAGCCGTTCAGCGTCGTGGCGGCGCCGAAGGACGCACTCATCGCGACGGCCCAGCCCAGCAGCCCCGGGGTGATGAACTGGATCAGCTTCAACGAGTGGTCCTCGACGCTCTGCGTCGTCAGGGAGTACGTCGGTGGCTTGCCGCTCGCGGCCACGTTCGCGCCGTCGACGAAGGCCTGGAGGGCGCCCTGGGTCTCGGCGGCCTTCACCCGGTCGGTGTTGGTGTAGTGGGCGACCAGCTCGTCGCCGCGGGCCTCGACGGCCACGTCGGCATCACCCTTGCGGACCTTCGCGACGGCAGCGTCGAGGTCGTCGCTGTGGGTGACCGTGAAGGTCTGGTCGAACGCCGCCTTCGCGGAGGCGGGTAGGTGGTCGAGCACCGGGACCGGCCCCACCTCGATCAGGTCGACCTTCGCCTGGTCGGTGTCGCTGAAGATGCCACCGAAGAGCACCAGGAACATCAACGGGAAGACGATCGCGAAGAACACCGCGGCCCGGTCGCGCAGGAAGCCCTTGAGGATCGCGACGGAGAGGGAGCGGAACGTGCTCATGCGCGGTACTCCCGCCCGGTCAGGTCGAGGAACACGTCCTCGAGCGTGCCCGTCCGGACCTGGATGCCGTCGAGCTGCCGCCGGTCGGCGAGGGCGGTCAGGACGTCGGCGGGCGCGCGGGTGGTGAGCACCAGTCCGGCGGCGTCCTCGTCCGCCTCGTCGACGCCCGGCAGCGCCCGCCCCTCGTCGGCCGTCAGCTGACCGGCCGCCACGGTGATCCGGACCGCCGCGTCGAGTCCGCGCACCAGGGCCGCGGGAGTGTCGAGCCGCAGCACCTTGCCGTGGTCCATGATCGCGACCCGGTCGCAGAGCGCCTCGGCCTCGTCCATGTAGTGCGTGGTCAGGACGACGGTGCGGCCCGACTCGTTGAGCCCGGAGAGCAGGTCCCACAGGTTGCGGCGCGCCTGGGGGTCGAGGGCGGCCGTGGGCTCGTCCAGGAACACCACCTCGGGGTCGTGGACCAGCGCCGACGCGATCGAGAGCCGCTGCACCTGGCCACCCGACAGCTTGTCGACCCGGGTGGAGGCCTTGTCCTCCAGGCCGACGCGCTCCAGCCAGGCGTCGGCTCGCGCCGGCCCCACGCCGTACAACGCCGCGAAGGTCTGGATCTGCTCGCGCGCCGTCAGCCGCTCGAAGAACGACGACGCCTGGAGCTGGACGCCGATCCGCGGCAGCAGCGCGCCGTTGCGCGGCCAGGGGGTGAGGCCGAGCACCGAGACCTCACCGCGGTCGGGGCGACGCAGACCCTCGACGAGCTCGAGCGTGGTCGTCTTGCCGGCGCCGTTGGGGCCGAGGATCCCGAAGAACTCCCCCTCGAGCGACCTCGAAGTCGACCCCGTCGACCGCCCGCACGTCGCCGTACGCGAGCGCGAGGTCGTGCACCGAGATAGCCCCCGCCATGCCCGACGGTAGCGAGCCGAGGTGGTCGGAGCACACCCGGGGTGCGGCGCGCAGCCGTGCGGCCTCTGAGAAACTTGCGCGCACGTGTCGAACCAGCGCCCTGCCCGTTCGACGTACGGGCGAACCCGCCACGCTTCGAGAGGACACACCATGCGTTACCTCTGCTTCGTGAAGATGGACGAGTCCCAGGCCCACCCGCCGAAGGCCCTGATGGAGGCCATGGGCGAGCACGTCGGCGCCGCCGCGGCCAGCGGCGTGTTCGTCGACGGTGGCGGCCTGTACGGCAAGGCCGACGCCGTCGAGTTCCGCGTGCGCGCCGGCAGCCTCACCGTGACCGACGGCCCCTACGCCGAGGCCAAGGAGGTCGATCGGCGGCTGGGCGATCTGCGCGTTCGACACCGAGGAGGAGGCCCGCGCCGAGGGCGCGAAGATGGCCGAGCTGCACCTGACCCACTGGCCCGAGCTGGGAGGGCGCGATCGAGATCCGCCGCATCGCCGAGCCCGACGAGGCGCCCGAGCGGAGTCTGACCGCCGTCATCGGGTGGTCCGTAGGCTCCTCGTGTGAGCGAGGCCGGGACCACCCAGGACGTCGTCCAACGGGTCTGGCGCGACGAGTCCGCGCGGCTCGTCGGCGCCCTGACCCGGATGACCCGCGACCTGTCCCTCGCCGAGGACCTCGCCCAGGACGCCCTGGTCGCGGCCCTCCAGCAGTGGCCGCGAGTCCGGCGTCCCCGACAACCCCGCGGCCTGGCTGATGCAGACCGCCAAGCGACGCGCCGTCGACCAGTTCCGGCGCAACGACACCCTGCGCCGTCGTACGACGGAGCTCGGCCACGCCCTGGAGCGGGAGGAGGTGGACATGCCCGACCTCGATGCCTTCGTCGACCACATCGACGACGACGTGCTGCGGCTCGTCTTCCTCACCTGCCACCCCGCGCTGGCCCCCGAGAGCCGGGCGGCGCTCACCCTCCGCCTGGTCGGCGGGCTGACCGTGCCCGAGATCGCTCGCGCGTTCCTGACCAAGGACGCCACCGTCGGCCAGCGCATCTCGCGGGCCAAGAAGACGCTCGAGGGCGAGTCGTTCGAGCTCCCGGTCGGCCGCGAACGCGAGCAACGTCTCGACGACGTGATGGGCGTGCTCTACCTGATCTTCAACGAGGGCTACACCGCCACCGCCGGCGACGACTGGACGCGTCCCGACCTCTGCTGCCGAGGCGATCCGGCTGACCCGGATGCTGGCCGGCCTCGCCCCGCCGCGAGCCCGACGTGCACGGCCTGCTCGCGCTGATGGAGCTCCAGGCCTCGCGGCTCCACGCCCGCACCGACGCCGACGGACGCCCGGTCCTGCTCGAGGACCAGGACCGCTCCCGCTGGGACGAGCTGCTGATCCGCCGGGGGCTCGGCGCGCTCGACCGCGCGATGGCCGAGGTCGCCGACGGTCGCCCCGGCAGGTCCGTACGTCGTCCAGGCCCAGATCGCCGCCTGCCACGCCCGCGCTGCCACCGCGGAGGAGACCGACTGGCGCGCGATCGCCCAGTGGTACGACGTGCTGGCCCGGCTCGGCGACAACCCGGTCGTCGAGGTCAACCGCGCCGTGGCCCACGGCCGCGCCTTCAGCCCCGAGGAGGGGCTCGCCGTGCTCGACGACGTCGCCGAGCACCGGTCGCTGGCGACGTCCCACCTGGTGCCCGCCGTACGCGGCGACCTGCTGACCAGGGCGGGTCGCCACGCCGAGGCGGCGGCCGAGTTCGAGCGCGCCGCCTCGCTCACCGGCAACGAGGCCGAGCGGGGTCTGCTCAGCGACCGCGCCGCTGCGGCACGCTCACAGGGCTGAGCCGGCGGCGGGACCTCTACCCGGCGCGGATCGGGTGCGACCAGCGGCCACGGCCGCGCGCGCTCGAGCTGGGCGGCCAGGCTGAGGAGGCGCTCCTCGCCGTCGGTCGGGCCGACCAGCTGGACGCCGACCGGCAGCCCGTCGCTGCCCGTGCCCGCGGGGACGGAGCAGGCGGGGTTGCCGGCGACGTTCCAGAGAGCGGCGTAGGTGACCGCGGGCAGCGCCTTCAGCGACGCCCGGACCGTGCCGGTGCGGTCGAGCACGCCGACCCGGGCGGCCGGTGGGCCGTCGTCGGGGTGAGCAGGACGTCGACCGTCGTCGAAGACCCGGTTGGCCTTCGCGGAGATCCGCTCCGTCTGCCGCAGCGCGGCGTCGATCACCTTCGGGGTCACCCACGACCCGAGCCGGTAGGTCTCCCGGGTACGCCGCTCGAGGCGGTCGTAGTGCTCGACCGCGTCGGCCTCGGTCCGGATGCCGGCGAAGAACTGCGGCACGAACGCCGCGGTCGGGTCCGGGTAGTGCGGGTCGATCTCGTGCACCTCGTGCCCGAGGTCGGACAGCAGCCGGGCGGTGTCGCGGACGGCGGCGACGTGGTCGGCGTGCGGGCGCAGCCCCTTGGTCGGCGGGGTGACGCACCAGCCGACCCGGAGCCGCCCCGGCTCGCGGCGGGCGGCCTCGGTGAACGAGCCGACCTCGCCCGCCTGCCACCGGTCGACGGGCAGGTGGCCGCGGATCACGTCGTAGACGATCGCGGAGTCGAGCACGGTCCGGGTCAGCGGCCCGGCGGTCCCGAGCGCCCACCACAGGTGCTCCTCCGGCGCGCTGGTCACCCGGCCACGCTGCGGCTTGAGACCGAACAGCCCGCAGCACGCCGCCGGGATCCGGATCGAGCCACCGCCGTCACCACCCAGCGCGACCGGCACCATCCCGGCCGCGACCGCCACCGCCGAGCCGCCGCTCGAGCCGCCCGGGGAGAACGCCGGGCGCCAGGGGTTGCGGGTGTACCCGTGGGCGACCGACTCGGTGTAGGGATAGGCGCCGAACTCCGGCATGTGCGTCTTGCCGACGACGACCGCGCCGGCCTCGCGGAGCCGGCGTACGACCTCGCCGTCCTCGGCCACCGGCGTGCTGTTGCCCCGCCCACCGAACGTCGTGACGCAGCCCGCGACGTCGAGCTCCTCCTTGATCGCGACCGGTACGCCGTACAGCGGGCCGTGGGTCTCGCCCTGGCCGAGCGCCAGGAACCGCGCCTGCTCGCGGGCCCGGTCGGCCAGCACCACCGAGAAGGCGTTGAGCGCGGGGTTGCGGGCGTCGATCGCGGCCAGCGAGCGCGCCACCTCGGCCTCGGGGGTGGTGTCTCCGGAGGCGCACCGCGCCACGATCTCGGCGGCGCTGGGCGGCAGGTCGGTCACGGTCGCAGCCTAGGAAATCGCCGTTCGCCCCGTACGAGGCGTCCAGATGAGTCAAGATTTCCGCAGTGACCGAACCGGCCGGGGGCCGGACGCGTGGTCACGGACAGACCGCCGCACCGGCGGCGAAGGGGGATCCCATGATGCTGCGACGTATCGGCGCACTGGCCGTGCTGGCCTCGGTGGCCGTCCACGGCTGGCTCTGGCTCGACGGCATGCGTGACGTCCACGTGATCGGGCCGGCGTTCCTGGTGAACGTCATCGCCGGCGTGGTGATCGCGGTGCTGCTGCTCCGCTGGCGGCACTGGGCCGCCGGCGCCCTCACCGCCTGCTTCGGCCTGGCCACCCTCGGTGCCTTCACGCTGGCCAGCACCGTCGGCCTCTTCGGCACGCACGAGAAGTGGCAGGGCTTCTACGTCTTCGGGGCGGCGATGTCGGAGCTCCTCGCGATCGTGATCGGCCTCTCGCTGGTGCTCGAGGACCCGGACCCGACGCCCGCACCGGCTCGCAAGCGCGGTGCTCACGAAGCGGTCGACGCGTCCTCGAACCGGTCCGACAAGGCGTAGCGCAGCAGCACCACGTCGCCGATCTGGCGGGTCTCCGCCAGGACCGCGCGGCGGCCGGGGTGCCAGGGGAAGTGGCCCTCGCCGACGAACCGTCGCGCGCCCGGCTCGCCGACGAAGAACGGCGCCACGACCAGCTGCAGCTCGTCGACCAGGTCGTCGGCGAGGAACTGGGTGTGCACCGCTCCCCCGCCCTCGACCATCAGCCGGCGTACGCCGCGGCGCGTGCAGGTCGTGCGCGAGTCCGGCCATCCGCGACCGGGTCGCCGGCGTCGACCACCTCGCTGACCCGCCCGAGCCGGTCGTCCAGCGCCTCGGCGACGCGGCTGTTGGCGTAGACCAGCTTGCTGGCTGCCGTCGTCGGCGAAGAACCGTCGGGACGCGTCGAGCAGGCCGCGCTGGGTGACGGTCACCTTGACCGGGTGCTCCGGCAGACCGCGGTCGAGCCGGTCGCGGCGGCGGCGCGGGGTCGCGGACCAGCAGCCGGGGGTTGTCGTTGCGGACGGTGGTGGCCCCGACCAGGATCGCGTCCACCCCGCACCGCACCTCGTCGACGCGGTCGAAGTCGAGGTCGTTGGACAGCAGCAGCCGGCTCTCGGTCGCACCGTCGATGTAGCCGTCGATCGACATGCTGCAGCTGAGCAGCGGTGTAGGGACGGTCAGCCACGGCGCGCCTCCTCGCAGGGTCGCGGGCCGGCGCGGCGGCGGCCGGGCGGCGACGGCGTACGACGGCGTCGCGCGACGAGCACGACGCAACCCCGGGCACCGTCGCGACCGCGGCCAGCACGCCGAAGACGACGCTGACGGTGAGGCCGGTCGCCGAGCCGAGTCCGGCCAGGGCGAAGACGCCCGGCGGTGACGCCTTCGCGCGGACCCCAGCCGGCGACGTTGAGCGGGATCGCCGAGCCGACCAGGACCGTCGAGCGCGATCGCGACCAGGAGCGACGGGCCGGCGTCGACGCCGACGGCGTGCACCGCCACGAGGAAGACCGCGACGTGGCCCGCCGCTGGAGACGCCCGAGGCGAGCGCGACCCGGGTCGCGACGGCCGGGCGCAGGAGCACGCGCAGGTCGCGGCCGACGAACGCCGCCGAGCCGCGCCGCCCGGCCAGCCACCAGGCCAGGAGCACGACGGCCACGAGGCCGCCGAGCGCGAGCGGCGCGTAGGCCGGCGCAGCGGCGTCGGCAGGACGAGGAGCACGACGACCAGCAGCCCGACCTGGACGACCTGGCCGGCGACCCGGTCCCAGACCGTGGCCCGCAGCCCGACGCCGAGGTCGCCGGCGTCGCGACCGTGCCGGACGCCGCGATGGGCGTCGCCGAGGACGCCGCCGGGGAGGGTCGCGTTGAGGAACTGGGAGCGGTAGTACGCCGCGACCGAGCCCGCGGCCGGTCGAGCGGCGCCCCGAGCGCGCGGGCCACGACCCGCCAGCGCCAGGCGTTGGCCAGCGTGGCCAGCGCCGTCAGCAGCGAGCGCGGCCGCGACCGATCCCAGGTCGTCACCCGCCAGGCGTCGGCGAACGGCCCGGTGCCGAACCGCCAGAGCAGGAGGGCCAGCACGAGCACGCCGCCGGCCAGGCGCAGCCGACCGGCCGGGACGCGTGCTCACCGGGGCACCGCCGATCCGGTGCAGCGACGGCCGAGCCGACCCGGTCGCAGCACGGCGTCGAGCGTCGGTCACGGTCGCGTCCCAGCGACGCAGGGTCGGGCGGCGCCCGTCGGTGGCGTGGCGCGAGCCGCTCGCGCAGGCCCGGGTCGTCCAGCCAGGCGCGCAGGGCGCCGGTCGAGGGCGGGGGGGTCCTCGGGTGGCACGAGCATCCCGGGCAGGGCTCCGACCGGCGCACGGCCGAGCGCCTCCGGGCACGCCGCCCACCGCGGTCGCGACGACCGGGATGCCGTGGGCCAGCGCCTCGACCACGACCATGCCGTAGCTCTCCGAGCGCGAGGGGAGCACGAGCAGGTCGGCGACGTCGTACGCCGCGGCGAGGCTGCCGCCGGACAGCGGGCCGGTGAAGATCACCCGGCGCTCCCAGGAGCGGGCGTAGACCTGCGTCTGGAGGGCGGCGACGTGGTCGGGGTCGACGTCGAGCGACCCGACGCAGGTCAGGGTCCAGGCGCGGTCGCCGAGCGCGGCCAGGGCCTCGAGGAGCAGCTCGTGGCCCTTGCCCGGGTGCACCGCCGCCACGCAGAGGAACGACGTGCCGCCGCCGGCGCCGCCGTGCGGCGTCGCCGGGATCGACCGGGTCGACGCCCGGGCAGCGGCGACGTCGACGTGGCGCAGCCCGTACCAGCTCCGGAGCCGCTCGCGGGACCACGCGCTGGTGGTGACCACGGCGGCCGCCGAGGTCAGCACCAGCTCCTCGCCGCGGTCGGGGCCGATCGGCATGTGCAGCAGGACGACGATCCGCAGGCGGCCGGCGTAGCGCGGGAGCACCGCGGCCGCACCGGACGCGACCAGCCCGTCGACGAGCACCACCGAGCCGTCGGGGATCCCGACCAGCAGCACGTCCAGCGCGTAGAGGTCGGCCGGCTCGGGACGCGGCCAGCCGACCCGCGACCGGGAGCTCGGTGCACCGGGCCGGCCCGGCTCCCTGAGCCCGCGCAGGACCCGGCGGTCGTAGACGTTGCCGCCGCTGGGCCGGGCGAGGTCGTCGACCCCCTCCGGCAGCACGGCGTACACGCGGTCGCGCGCGGGGGTCATGGCGTTCGCTCGTAGCTCGCCCAGGCGTTCGGGGTCTCGCGCAGGGTCACCCGGATCCGGGCCAGGTCGCCGCGGCGCCACCCCGAGGCTGCCGTCGTGGACGCGGGCCGCCAGCCGGTCGGCGATCTCGCGGCAGAGCACCTCGGTGGTCGTGTTGAGCCCGGCGAGGGACTCGACCTCGTCGAGGTTGCGGTAGGTGAGCTCGGCCAGCACCGCCCTCAGCGCCTCGGCGGCGCGGCACCGATGTCGAGCACGATGCCGTCGGCGTCGAGGTCGTCGCGGGCGAAGGCCGCCTCCACGACGTACGTCGCGCCGTGCAGCGCCTGGGCCGGCCCGAAGACCTCGCCCCGGAGGCTGTGGGCGACCATCATGTGGTCGCTGACCGTGACCTCGAACATCAGCCCTCCCCGCTCGACCGACGGCGGGATCGGGTAGGTGATCGTGTGGCACAGCGCGGGGATCGAGCCCGAGGCGAGCTTGCCCATCACCTCGGGCAGCTCCTCGAACGCCGACTCGCCGGTGAGCAGCGCGTCGAAGGCGGGATCGGCCGAGCAGGCGCAGGGCCAGCGCCATCCGGTCGGCGTGGGTGCGCCGGCCGCGGCGGGCCTCGGCGATCTCGCCCACCTGGCTGGCCCGGACGCCGAGCCGCTCGGAGTGGAAGCGGCCGCCGAGGCGGAGCTCGACCGGGGCGTCGCCGTACCAGCTGAGGTCGGTGACGACGCCGTCGGCGGCGAGCAGGTCGAGCGAGGTCTGGAGCCCGGCGGACGGTGCCGCTGGCGTGGACGACGAGGTCGAGCCCGGCGGGCGCGTCGGCGGGCCGGGCGAACCGCGCGCCGAGCGCCTCGGCCACGTCGGCGCGCGAGCCGTCGGTGTCGACCACGGTGACCTCGACGCCCGGGACGCCGGCCAGCAGTCGGGCCGACGCACAGCCCGACCATGCCCGGCGCCGACGACCGCGACCCGGTCGCCGACCAGGGGCCGGGCGTCCCAGAGGGCGTTGACGGCCGTCTCGAGGGTGCCGGCGAGCACGGCGCGGCGGGCCGGCACGTCGTCGGGGACGACCGTGACCGCCGCGGCCGGCACGACGTAGGCCGTCTGGTGGGGGTGGAGGCAGAAGACGGTGCGGCCGACCAGGTCGGCCGGGGCCGGACTCGACCACGCCGACGTTGAGGTAGCCGTACTTCACCGGCCCGGGGAAGTCGCCCTCCTGGAACGGCGCCCGCATCGCGGCGTACTGGCTCTCCGGGACGCCGCCGCGGAAGACCAGCGCCTCGGTGCCCCGGCTCACCCCCGAGACGAGGGTCCGGACCAGCACCTCGCCCGGACCCGGGTCCGGCAGATCCGCGGAACGGATCTCACCGGACCCGGGCTCACGCAGCCAGTAAGAGCGAGCCGTTCGTGACACGTCGGCTCCCTCCACGTCCGGCGTTGATCTCGTGAACCGACGCCGACCCGCCCTCGTATGACTGGTAACCGGACATACGGAGGCAGGGTGCGAACGGTTCAGGTCGGTCCGACGACCGTACTGCCGGCGGCCGCTGCTCTGCTCCTCGCACTCAGCCTGCTCGCCCGGGCTCAGCCTCGCGGCGCTCGCTCACCGGCACGGTCGCCGCGCTGCTCACCTGGCCGCTGGTCGACGGCGGCGTCCGCCGTGAGCGCCTCCCCGGCTCGGCGTCGCCAACCCGGTCACCCTGGTCCGCGCCGTGCTGACGCTCGGCATCGCCGCCCTGGTCGTGCAGTCGTGGAGCGCGCCGGTGCCCCGGACCCTGGTCGTGGTCCTGGCGGTCGTCGCGCTGACCACCGACCTCGTCGACGGCCGGCTGGCCCGCACCCGGGGCCAGGTGACGCCGTTCGGCGCGGCGTTCGACATGGAGACCGACGCGTTCCTGATCCTCGTGCTCAGCGTGTACGCCGTCCCCGTGGTCGGCCCGTGGGTGCTCCTGATCGGGCTGGCGCGCTACCTGCTGCTGCTCGCCGGCGCCGGCTGGCCCTGGCTGACCGCGCCGACCCCGCCGCGCCGCTGGGCCAAGGTGGTGGCCGCCGTCCAGGGCATCGTGCTCGACCGTCGTCGCCGCCGACCTGCTCCCGCGCTCCGTGTCCGGCGCCGTCGCCGCTGGTCGCACTGGCCCTCCTCGTGGAGTCCTTCGGGCACCAGGCCGTCGTGCTCTGGCGGCTGCGCCGCGACCGACGCCGCCACCCGCTCGCCGCTCGTGTCGGCCGGTCGCTCGACGCGTCGCGGCCCTGGTGCTGGTCTGGGTCGCGCTGATGGTGCCGCACCGTCCCGACCGCTCTCGCTCGCCGGGCTGCTCGGGATCCCGCTGGAGCTGCTGGTCTTCCTCGCGCTCGCCGTCGTCCTGCCGCGCGCGCTGGGGTCGGGTGCTCGCCGTCGCCGGCGGCGTGCTGCTGACCGCCACCGTCGTCCTGACCGGCCTCGACCTCGGCTTCTACGAGGCGTTCGACCGGCCCTTCAACCCGCTGACCGATCCCGGGCTACGTCGGCTCCGGGCTCGACCTGGTCCACCGCTCCGCCGGCCGGCCGCGGCCAGGTCGCTCGCCGTGGGAGGCGTCGCTCTCGGTGTCGCCGCGGCCCTGGCCCTGTGCGTCTGGGCCGCTGCTGCGACTCCGGCGCGCCGTGCGGCGCGCGCGCCCGGGCTCTGGTCGCGCGCGGTCGTCGCCCTGACCGTGGTCTGGGTCGTCGCCGGGGTCGGCGGCGCCCAGGTCGGCCGGCGTACCGGTCGCCTCGTCGCCGGCGGCCTCGCTGGTGCAGCTCGCAGGTCGACGCAGGTGCGCGCGGAGCTGCACGACCGGCAGGTCTTCCAGCACGCGCTGACCCACGACGCCTACGCGCTGCACCCCGGGCGCGCAGCTGCTGCGCGGGCTGCGCGGCAAGGACGTGATGCTGGTCTTCGTCGAGAGCTACGGCCGGGTCGCCGTCGACGGGTCGTGGTTCGCCCCGATGGTCGACCACACCCTGAGCGCGGCCACCGGCCGGCTGTCGCTCGATGGGGTTCGGCGCGCGCAGCGGCTGGCTGCGCTCGCCGACCTTCGGCGGGATCAGCTGGCTGGCCCACTCGACCCTGCAGACCGGGCTCTGGATCGACTCCCAGCAGCGCTACGACCAGGTGCTCGTCGAGCGACCGGTTCAACCTCGTCGCAGGCGTTCGGCCGGGCCGGCTGGCGCACCGTCAGCGACATCCCCTCCGACGACGGCCCGTGGGCCGAGGGCAAGCGCTTCTACGGCTTCGACCGGATGTACGACTCGCGCGACGTCGGCTACGTCGGCCCTCGCTTCAGCTATGCGCGGATCCCCGACCAGTACACGTTCCGCGCCTTCGCCCACCACGAGCTCGACCGGCCCGGCCACAAGCCCGGTGATGGCCGAGATCGACCTGGTCTCCAGCCACACGCCCTGGACCCCGCTGCCGCAGCATCGTGCCGTGGACCGAGCTCGGCGACGGCTCGGTCTACGACGGGATGGAGCCGAGCCACACGTCGTTCTTCCAGCTCCTCGGCGGCCCCGACCAGCAGCGCAACTACGCCCACTCCATCCGCTACTCCCTGCGCTCGCTGGTCTCGTTCGTCCACCACGCCCACGACAAGAAGCTGGTGATGATCGTGCTCGGCGACCACCAGCCCAACAGCAACGTCAGCGGCATCGGCGTCTCGCACGACGTCCCGATCTCGCTGATCGCGCACGACCCGGCGGTGCTGCAGCGCATCTCGGGCTGGGGCTGGACCCCGGGCCTGCGGCCGAGCAGACGACGGCCCGGTGGTCGCGATGGACCAGTTCCGCGACCGCTTCCTGGCGGCGTTCGGATCGCGCCGGACGGCTCCCGCCGCGGCGACCGCGTCCGACGCCCTGATCGAACCGACCGGGGCCCTGCTGCCGTGTCTCCAGGTGAGGGCCGTCCGGGCCCCGGATCGGAGCTGGAACCCCCATGACCGCACGAACTCCGCATGCGTCCTTGCCGCGCTCGCCGTCCTGGTCTCGGCGTACGTCCACCTGCGCGAGTGGCTGGACGGCATGCGTCACGTCCACGTGATCGGCCCGCTTTCGTCGTCAACATCGTCGCCGGGGTCGTCGATCGCCGGCCTGCTGCTCACCTGGAAGCACTGGCTCGCGCCGTTCCTCGCCTTCGGCTTCGGTGCCTCGACGCTCGGCGGCTTCGCCATCGCGACGACCAGCGCCGGCCTGTTCGGCGACCACGAGAAGTGGCAGGGCAGCTACGTCTGGCTCGCCGCGACCGTCGAGGTCGTCGCGATCGTGGCCGGCCTCTACGCCGTCTCCCGCGAGCTGCGCTCCGGCGCCCGCGCGCGAGCACAGCACCGTCGCCGGCTGAGCCGGACCCCGCTGGCACGTCCGACGGACCGTGACCCTCCGGGCCACGGTCCGTCGTGCGTGCAGGCCGGCTGGGAAGCGACGAGGGCGGTTACAGCGTGAGCTGGGCGACCGGGTCGCCGCCGAGCTTGGTCACCTCGACCGAGCGGATGTCGCTCTTCCAGGCGGCCGTCGCCCCGCTGACCGTGCATCGCCTTGCCGGGCAGACCGTTCCAGGTGGCGACCCGCTGGGTCCGGCCGTCCTTCGTGTGCACCACCAGGGCGTAGGCGCCGCCCTCGTAGTCGACGGTGCCGCGCGGGTAGCTGCAGGTGAGGTCGAGCTTGGTGCCCCAGGCGACCGACGTGAGCGCCACCCTGGCGGTCATCGGGTCGGTGCCCACCTGCGTCATCGGGACTGGTCGGCCGGCAGGACGACGGACGGCGGAGGCCGGCGGCCGGCGTGTCCGAGTCGCCGTCGGTCGAGCGCCAGCACCCCGCCGGTGGTCACCGCGACCGCGGCGGCCGCCGCGATGCCGGCGGTGAGCCAGGTACGGCGCTGCTGGCTGCGGCGTACGGCGCGCGAGAGGCGCGGCAGCAGCGTCTCGGGGACCGGCTCGGGCTCGTGCTCGTCGAACACCTCGGGGCCGATCCGGCCGAGCAGGCCGGGCAGGCCGGCGAGGTCGCGGACGGCGCGCGAGCAGTGCTCGCAGCCGTCGAGGTGCGCCTCGAACTCGCGGCGCTCGGCCGGCGAGAGCGAGCCCAGGACGTAGGACGCCGTCCCACATCTCGTACGGACACTCGGTCGGAGGACCGTGCATCGGCGTCGTCATGCGACCACCCCCATCTCTTCCAGGGCGAGCCGGAGGGCGTGGAGGGCGTAGTGGGTGCGGGACTTCACGGTGCCTTCGGGGATGCCGAGGCGGCGGGCGGCCTCGGCGACCGGGCGGCCCTTGAAGTAGGTCTCCTGGAGCACCGCGCGGTGCTCGGGCGAGAGCCGGGTGACGGCGTCCGCGACCACCCAGGTCATCAGCAGCTCGTCGCTGGCGTCGGTGGTCGAGGCCGGCTCGGGCAGCTCGCCCATCGGGATCTCGGACTTGGCGCGCCGGGTGCGCGACTCGTCGATCACGATGTTGCGGGCGACGGTGAACAGCCACGCGCGGACCGACCCCTGCGCCTCGTCGAGGAGGGAGGCGTTGCGCCAGGCGCGCAGGAGCGTCTCCTGGCACACGTCCTCCGCGCGGGCGCGGTCGTGGTTGACCAGGCGGAGGCAGTGACCCCACAGCGCGCCGGCATGCTCGTCGTGCAGGCGCTGCATCACGACGTCAGGGCTCTCTGCCATCACACCTCCTCACGCGTAGTCATACGGAGCCGACCCGATCCGGTTCAATTCGGTTCGCCGCAAGGGTGCGGCCGCGCCCCGGCCGGGGTCGGGCCAGCGGTCAGGCCAGCGAGTCGAGCCAGGCCTCGTGGAGGTCGGAGAAGCGGCCGTCGCCGCCGGCGATCAGGTCGGCGGGGGCGCCGTCCTCGACGATCCGGCCGTGCTCGAGCACCAGCACCCGGTCGGCGATCTCCACCGTCGAGAGCCGGTGGGCGATGATCACCGCGGTGCGGCCGGACAGGATCGTGCGCAGGGCGCGCTGCACCAGCCGCTCGGAGGGGACGTCGAGCGACGACGTCGCCTCGTCGAGGATCAGCACCGCCGGGTCGGCCAGGAACGCGCGGGAGAACGCGATCAGCTGGCGCTGACCCGGCGCTGAGCAGGCCGCCCCGGTTGGAGACCTGGGTCTCGTAGCCCGTCGGGCAGCGCGCGCGATGAAGCCGTGGGCGCCGATCGCGCGGGTGGCCTCCTCGACCTCCTCCTGCGTCGCGTCGGGCCGGCCGAAGCGGATGTTGTCGGCGATGGTGCCGGAGAACAGGTAGTTCTCCTGGGTCACCATCACCACGGCCCGGTGGAGCTCGGCGTCCGACGTAGCGAGCGCAGGTCGACGCCGTCGAGGGTCACCGCACCCTCGGTCGGGGTCGTAGAACCGGGTCGCCAGCTTCGCGATCGTGGTCTTGCCCGCGCCGGTGGTGCCGACCAGCGCCATCGTCTGGCCCGACGGGACGGTCAGGTCGAGGTCGGGCAGCACCGGCACGCCGTCGACGTAGGAGAACCGGACGTGGTCGAACCGCAGGTCGCCGCGGGCGTCGGGCAGCGCGACCGGCTCGGTCGGCTCGGGGACGCCGGGCTCCTCCTCGAGGACCCCGGAGAGCTTCTCGAGCGCCGCGGAGGCCGACTGGAAGGTGTTGTAGAACTGCGAGATGTCCATCATCGGCTCGAAGAACTGGCGCAGGTAGAGCAGGAACGCCGCCAGCACGCCGACGGTGACCTGGCCGTGGTAGGCGAGGTAGCCGCCGTACAGCAGGACGACGCCGATCGTGACGTTGCCGATCAGCCGGATCTGGGGCATGAACCACGCCACCAGCCGGAAGGCGACCAGGTTGGCCGCGCGGTACTGGTCGTTGACGTCGTCGAAGATCTCCTGGTTGCGCGGCTCGCGCCGGAACGCCTGGACCGCCTGGATGCCGTTCATCGACTCGACGAAGTGGACGATGACCAGCGCGACCTTCTCGCGGGTGACGCGGTAGCTCTTCGCCGACTCCTTGCGGAACCAGTTGGTCGACCAGGCCAGGAACGGCCCGCACAGCAGCGCGACCAGGCCGAGCTTGACGTCGAGGTAGAGCAGCAGGCCGGCGGTGCCGACGAGGGTCAGTGCGGCGGTGATCAGGCCGTCGAACCCGGTCTCGAGCATCTCGTAGATCGCGTCGACGTCGGAGGTCTGCCGCGAGATCACCCGGCCCGACGTGTAGGAGTCGTGGAACGCCGGGCTGAGCCGCTGGAAGTGGCGGAAGACCCGCTGCCGGATCTCGAACAGGATGTCCTGGCCGATCTTCCCCGAGCGCACCAGGAAGATGTTGCGCGAGACCGCCTGGATCGACGTCGCGGCGAGCACGACCGCCGACGATCTCGACCAGCGGCCGGAGGTCGTCGTGGTCGCGGATCGGTGGGATGCCGACGTCGATGCCCTTGGCCACCAGCAGCGGGATCGAGAGGCGCGCGGCGTTCTCGATCACGACCGCGATGCCGAGCAGCTGGAGCACCCGGCGGTGGGGGCGGAGCAGGTCGGCGAGCAGCCGCCGCGAGCGGACGGCGAGCTTGGCGGTGGTCGCGTCGGTGAGGTCGTCGCGGCCGTCGGCGGCGACCCCGCGCCACTCCTGGCCCTCGTCGACCTCGGCGCGGTCGAGGCGGTCGGCTCATGCCGACGCCTCCTCGAGCTCCTCGGAGTCGGCGGCCAGCAGGTCGCGGTAGGCCGGGACGGTCGCCAGCAGCTCGCGGTGGTCGCCGACGTGGGTGATCGTGCCGTCCTGGAGGAGGGCGACCTTGTCGGCCAGCAGCACCGTCGAGGCGCGGTGGGCGACGATCAGGCCGGTGGTGTCCGCGAGCACGCGGCGCAGCGCCTCCTCGACGAGCTTCTCGGTGTGGATGTCGAGCGCGGAGAGGGTGTCGTCGAGGACCAGCACCTTGGGCTGGGCGAGGACGGCGCGCGCGAGCGCGAGGCGCTGGCGCTGCCCGCCGGACAGCGACATCCCCTGCTCGCCGATCCGGGTGTCGAGGCCCCAGGGCAGGTCGCGGGCGAAGCCGGCCTGCGCGATGTCGAGGGCCTCCTCGATCTCCTCGTCCGTGGCGTCCGCACGACCGAGCGTGAGGTTCTCCCGGGCGGACATCGAGAACAGGGTCGGCTCCTCGAACGCCGTCGCCACCAGCGTGCGGAGCTCCTGGAGGGAGTAGTCGCGGACGTCGACCCCGTCGATGGTCACCCGGCCCGCGGTCACGTCGTAGAGCCGGGGGACGAGGGCCGTCAGCGCGGTCTTGCCGGACCCGGTCGCGCCGACCAGGGCCAGCGTCTCGCCCGGCGCCAGGTCGAGGTTGACGTCGCGCAGCACCTGGGTGTCGGAGCCCGGGAACGTGAAGTCGACGTGCTCGAAGCGCAGGTGGCCGCGGGCAGCGGGCGCCTCGGCGGTGCCCGAGACGATGGCGGGCGCGGTGTCGTAGATCTCCAGGACCCGCGCGGCGGCGGTCATCGCCTCCTGCGCCATCGCCAGGATCACGCCCAGCGAGGCCACCGGCCAGACCAGGGAGAGCATCAGCGTGATGAAGGCGACGAGCTCGCCGGGCGTGAGCGCACCGCGGCCGACGCCGATCGCACCGAGCAGCAGGACGATCACCACGGCGAGGTTGGGGATCATCTCGAGGAACGTCCAGAACCGCGCCGAGAGCCGCACCTTGTCGATGCTGGTGTCGAGCAGCCGGCGTGCCGCCTCGTCGTACTGACCGGAGACGTAGGACGAGCGCCCGAACGACTTGATCACCCGGATGCCGACGGCGCCCTCCTCGGCCAGCGTCGCCAGGTCGCCCTGCTGGTCCTGGACCCGCCGGGAGATCACGACGTAGCCCTTCTCGAACCGCATCGAGAGCCACACGATCGGCGCCGAGGTCGCCGCGACGACGAGCCCGAGCGGCCAGTACATGTTCAGCAGCACGACCGTGGTGACCACCACCTGGGTGATGTTCACCAGCAGGAACAGCATCCCGAAGCCGAAGAACCGGCGGATCGCCGACAGGTCGGTGGTCGCGCGCGAGAGCAGCTGGCCCGACTGCCACTCGCCGTGGAAGCTCATCGGGAGCTCCTGCAGCCGGTGGTAGAGATCGCGGCGCATCGAGGTCTCGACGGCGAGCACGGCCTTGTTCTGCACCCAGCGGCGCCACCAGATCAGCACGGCCTCGAGCACCCCGAGCCCGAGGACGGCGAGCCCGAGCGGCAGGATGCCCGAGCTGCGGTGGTCGTCGATCGGGCCGTCGATCAGCGCCTTGATCACCAGCGGGATCGCGATCGAGACGCCGACCCCCGTCATCGAGGTCACCAGCATGATCAGCAGCGACCAGCGGTGGGGCCGGAGGTAGGCGCGCAGGCGCCAGAGCGAGTTCACACTGGCGGGCGGGTGGGCGGTCGGACCGGCGGGTGCATCAGATGACATCGTTACCCGACTCTAACCTTTGCCGCCGACAACCGCCCCTTCAATACGTACGACGCGCGGGGCACCGAGTGCCCCTTACCGAGGAAGGCGCCGGCTCAGTTGGCGAGCAGGCCGCGGACGACCCGCAGCCCGACCGACATCCGGGCCAGCTCGGCGTTCTCGTCGGCGCAGATCTCCTCGAGCGTCGCGGCCGCCCGGGACACCACGACGGAGTCGCCGTCCTCCCACTCCTGGATCCGCGCGGGCACCGTCTGGTCGTCGCGGGTGTCGCGCAGCACCTGGGCGGTGAGCTGGGCGTGCACGGCGTACACGTCGTCGCGCAGGGCCGCCCGGGCCATCGTCTGCCACCGGTCGTCACGGGGCAGCGCCAGGATCCGGCTACCAGGTCGGGCAGCCCGAGCCGCTCGCCCAGGGTGAAGTGGAGCCGGGTGACGTCGACCGGGTCGAGCTCCAGCTTGTCGGCGATCTCGCGGATCCCCAGCAGCTGGTACGCCGGGTGGAGCACCGCCACGCGCGAGGCCAGGGCCTCGGGCACGCCGTCGTCGACGAGCCGCGACATCCGACCCTCGTAGCCGCGCAGCTCCCGGCCGGTGAGCAAGGACGGCAGCTCGGCCATCAGCTCCTGCACCGGCTCGCGGAAGTAGTCGACCGTGCCCTGGCTGTCGAGGGGTGGCCGGCGGTTGTTCACCAGCCAGCGCGACGCCCGTTCCACCAGGGTGCGCATCTCGACCCGCATCCGCGTCTGCCGGCCGGCGTCCAGCTGGTTGTCGTAGGTCTGCAGCTCCTCGCGCAGCGGCAGCGAGCCGAAGATCTCGCGGGCGACGAAGTTCGCGCGGGTCAGCTCCTCGGGCGTGGCGCCCGTCTCGCCCGCGAGCCGCGGCCAGTACGTCATGCCGGCACCGTTGACGAGGTCGTTGACGACCTGGGTCACGATGATCTCCCGGCGCAGCGGGTGGCTGGCGATCGAGGGCTCGAAGCCCTCCTTGAGCTGGGTCGGGAAGTAGCCGACCAGGTCGACGTGGCAGTAGGGGTCGTCGGGCAGGTCGGACCCGATCAGCTCGTCGGCGAGCACGATCTTGGTCCAGGCCAGGAGCACCGACAGCTCGGGGACGGTCAGCCCCTCCCCCCGGTCGATCCGGCGACGGACCTCGCGCGACGTCGGCAGCCCCTCGATCTCGCGGTTGAGCACGCCCTTCTTCTCCAGGGTGCGCATCCAGTCCTCGTGGACGTGGAGCAGCGAGGGTGCGTTGGAGGCGGCGTTGGCCAGCGCGAGGTTCTGCTCGTAGTTGTCGCGCAGCACCAGCGACCCGACCTCGTCGGTCATCTCGGCCAGCAGGTGGTTGCGCTGCTTCTCGGTGAGGTCGCCGTCGGCCACCACCCGGTCGAGCAGGATCTTGATGTTCACCTCGTGGTCGGAGGTGTCGACGCCGGCGGAGTTGTCGATGAAGTCGGTGTTGATCGCGCCGCCCTGGCGCTCGGCGCCCAGCTCGGCGTACTCGATCCGGCCGAGCTGGGTGAGACCGAGGTTGCCGCCCTCTCCGACGCACCGCGCGCGGAGCTCGCGCCCCTCGACCCGGATCACGTCGTTGGCCTTGTCGCCGGCGTCGCCGTGGGTCTCGTCGGACCCCTTCACGTAGGTGCCGATGCCGCCGTTCCAGAGGAGGTCGACCGGAGCCTGCAGGATCGTCTTCATCAGCTCGGCCGGCGTCAGCTTGGTGACGGAGTCGTCGAGTCCGAGGGCGCGGCGTACCTGGGGGCTGACCGGGATCGACTTGAGCGACCGGGGGTAGACGCCGCCCCCCTCGGAGATCAGCGCGGTGTCGTAGTCCTGCCAGCTCGAGCGCGGCAGGTCGAACATCCGCTTCCGCTCGGCGAACGACGTGGCCGCGTCGGGGTCGGGGTCGAGGAAGACGTCGCGGTGGTCGAACGCCGCCACCAGCCGGATGTGCTCGGAGCAGAGCATGCCGTTGCCGAAGACGTCTCCCGACATGTCGCCGATGCCGACGCAGGTGAAGTCCTCCGTCTGGCAGTCGATGCCGCGCTCACGGAAGTGTCGTTGCACGGAGACCCACGCGCCGCGCGCGGTGATGCCCATCGCCTTGTGGTCGTAGCCGACCGAGCCGCCGGACGCGAACGCGTCGCCGAGCCAGAAGCCGTAGTCCTTCGCGACGCCGTTGGCGATGTCGGAGAACGTCGCAGTGCCCTTGTCGGCGGCGACCACGAGGTAGGAGTCGTCGGAGTCGTGGCGGACGACGTCGCCCGGCGGGACGGTCGCGCCCTCGACGAGGTTGTCGGTGATGTCGAGGAGGCCGGAGATGAACGTCTTGTAGCAGGCGATGCCCTCGGCCAGCCACGCGTCGCGGTCGGCGGGGTCGGGGAGCTGCTTGCAGAAGAAGCCGCCCTTCGCGCCGACCGGCACGATCACGGTGTTCTTCACCATCTGCGCCTTGACCAGGCCGAGCACCTCGGTCCGGAAGTCGTCGCGGCGGTCCGACCAGCGCAGGCCACCGCGGGCGACGGCACCGAAGCGCAGGTGCACGCCCTCGACCCGCGGCGAGTACACGAAGATCTCGAACCGGGGCCGCGGCTGCGGGAGGTCCGGGATCTCCGAGGGCTCGAGCTTGAAGGACATGTAGGTGTGGTGCGGCCCGGAGCTGCCCGGCTGGAAGTAGTTGGTCCGCAGGGTCGCGTTGATGTGGGTCAGGTACGACCGCAGGATGCGGTCGTGGTCGAGGCTGGCCACGTCGTCGAGCGCGGTCTGGATCCGGTGGGTGACCTCCTCGACGCGCGCACGGCGCGCCTCGGCGTCGGCCGCGAGCCCGTTCCGGCCGGGGTCGAAGCGCGCCTCGAACAGCTGGACGAGGAGGCGGGTGATGTCGGTGTTCCCGCGCAACGCCTCCTCGATGTAGTCGACCGCGAACGGGCTGTTGCCCTGCTTCATGTACTTGGCGTACGCCCGCAGCACCGTGGCCTGGCGCCAGGTGAGACCGGCCCCCAGCACGAGCGCGTTGAAGCCGTCGATCTCGTTGTAGCCGTTCCAGACGGCGCGGATCGTGTCCTGGAACGGCTCGCGCACCTGGTCGGGCATGCCCGGCGGGTAGCGCAGCCCGAACTCGTAGATGTACGACGGGTGGTCGCTGTGGTCGAGCTGGTAGGGCCGCTCGTCGATGACCTCGACGCCCATCGACGACAGCGCCGGCAGCACCTCCGAGAGCGAGATGGAGGCCCCGCGCCGGAAGACCTTCAGCCGGGCCTCGCCCCTGGCCGCGTCGAGCGGCGAGAAGAGAGAGAGGTCGGTGCCGGTGTCGCCCAGCGCCTCCAGGCGGGCCAGGTCGAGGGCGCCGGTGGCAGCGGAGAAGTCCTCCTTGTAGGCCTCGGGGAACGAGCCCTCGAAGCTGCGCGCGAGCCGCGCCCCGATGTCCTCGCCGAACTCCACGATCGTCGCGGCCGTGAAGTCGTCGCGCCACGAGCGGGAGGCGTCGGTCAACCGGCGCTCCAGGTCGGACACGTCGACGTCGGGGATCTTCTGTCCCTTCGCCGGGTGCACCACGAAGTGCACCCGCGCCGTCGTCGACTCGCTCATCCGGACGGTGAACTCGATCGACTCCCCGGAGAAGCTCTCCTTGAGGATGTCGGAGAACCGCTCGCGGACCGTGGTGTTGTAGCGGTCGCGTGGCAGGAAGACGAGCACGCTGACGTAGCGCCCGTAGGTGTCGCGGCGGACGAAGATCCGCAGCTGGCGGCGGCCCCGGGTCTCGCTGACGCGGCCCGCCATCGAGGCCAGCTCGTCGACGGGGGTGTGGAAGAGCTCGTCGCGTGGGTAGGTCTCGAGGGTGTCGATCAGCGCCTTCCCGGCGTGGCTGCGCGGGTCGAGGCCGAGGGTCCGCAGCACGTCGACGGCCTTCTCGCGCAGCAACGGCACGTGCCAGACGGACTCGGTGTACGCCGCGCTGGAGAACAGGCCGAGGAAGCGTCGCTCGCCGGTGACCTCGCCGTTCTCGTCGAAGGTCTTCACGCCCACGTAGTCGAGGTACGCCGGGCGGTGCACGGTCGCGCGGGAGTTGGCCTTCGCCAGCACCAGCAGGGTGTGCTCGCGCGCGAGCTGGGCGCCCTTGGCCGGCAGCTTGCCGACGGCGGCCAGGTCGGGGTCGTTGCGCAGGATGCCGAGACCGCTGCCCGGGACACCCCGGAGGAACTCGTCCTCCCCCTCGCTGTCGAGGTGGTACTCCCGGTAGCCGAGGAAGGTGAAGTGGTCGTCGCCGAGCCACTCGAGGAAGGCGATCCCGCGCTCGACCTCCTCGGTGGACAGCGACGTCGGAGGCGTGGTCTTGAGCGTCTCCACGAGCTCGGTGACCTGCAGCCGCATCCGTGGCCAGTCCTCGACCGACTCGCGCACGTCGCGGAGCACCCGCTGGAGGTCGTTGGCGATCGCCTCGAGGTCCTCGTCGTGGCCGATGCGGGAGATCTCCACGTGCATCCACGACTCGCGCTCGGACCCTTCCGGAGGGGTCGCCGACTCGTTGTCCAGGCAGGTGATGTCCTCCAACCGGCCGGTCAGGTCGCGGCTCACGTCGAACTGCGGGTGCACCACCAGGTGCACGTCGCGCTGCTGGCGGGTCAGCTCCATGACCACCGAGTCGACGAGGAAGGGCATGTCGTCGGTGACGACCTCGACCACGGAGTGGCCGCCGGCCGACCAGCCGTGCTCGGCCAGCGCCGGGGTGAACACGTGGACGCTGGCGGTGCCCTGGGGCCGGTTCTCGGCGGTGCGGTAGTGCGAGACCAGCGCGCCGTACAGCTCCTCGGCGGAGCGGTCGACCAGGTCGTCGGTGGCGACGTGCCGGTAGTAGGCGCGGAGGAGGGCGCCGACCTCGCTCTTGGGCGGTCCGCCGGTGCCGGAGCTGCGCTCCGCGAGGGTGATCGCCTGGGTGAGCAGATGAGACTTCTCGAGGTCGGTCGTCATTGACACAACCCGAGGTTAGGACTCCCTGAACGCCGGGACAAAGCCGGCGGCATGATGGGCCCATGAAGCGCGTGAGTCACACCCTGACCTACCCGGCCGCCACGGTCGCCGATGTGTACGCGATGCTCGCGGATCCGGCGTACCGGAAGGCGGTCGGGGACTACCAGCGGGTGACCGACTTCTCGTGCGACGTCACGCCGAACGGCGACGGGATGGAGGTCCGCCTCGAGCAGGCCCACGGCACCGACCGCATCCCGTCGTTCGCCCAGCGGCTCGTGGGCAACGAGATCCGCTTCGTGCAGGAGGAGTCGTGGTCGTCGCCGTCGGGCGCCGAGATCCACGTGACCATCCCGGGCAAGCCGGGAGACATGACCGGCGGGACGACCCTGACCCAGTCCGGGGACGACGTGGTCCAGCGCATCGACCTGGACGTGAAGGTGAGCATCCCGCTGCTCGGCGGCAAGGTCGAGGACCTGATCGCCGGCTTCGTCGGCAGGGCCTTCGACGCCGAGAACAAGGTCGGCGTGAAGTGGCTGCGCGGCGAGTGGCGCGTCTGAGGCGCCACCTGCGCTCATCCTGACGCGTCGGCGCTGCGCTCGAGCTCGCCGGCGACCACGGTCTGCCAGGGAGCGTCGGCCGCGGGTCGGAACTCCTTGCTCCAGCTGAACCCGCCCTCGGTCGGTCGGTAGGTCGTGCGGCTCTCCCCCCGCGCCGTGACCCGGCGCAGCACCAGAGCGCCGTCCTCCCACCCTCCGGTCGCCGGCGGGTCGGGTGGGAAGCCGGCCGAGTCGAACGAGTAGAGGAGCACCTCACCCGTGACCGGGTCGGGCATGAACGCGTCGACCGCGACGAAGGGCCCGCTCGCGCGGCTCACCTCGTGGCGGCGGACGACGAGGCCACCCGCGAGCTCGACGGTGCCCACCGCGGTGGCGGGTGCGTCCTCCTGCTCCGCCCAGGCACTGCCATGGATGCGGTCCGTCCCCCGGAAGGTCCCGACGAGACCGGACAGGTCGAACGTGCTCACGACGCTCCCTCATTTCGTTGGTCATCACCAACCATTGGATGTGACCTACTATGACTCGTGTGTCGTTCGCTGACAAGCCGGAAACGCTGACCGGCCTCACGTCGTACCTGCTCTCGCAGACCGCCAAGCTCGCCAAGCGCGACCTCGACCGTCGGCTCGCGGACCGCGGGCTCCGCCTCCGGCACATGGCGGTGCTGTCCGCCGTCGGCGAGGGACCGGCCGGTCAGCTCGAGCTGTCGAGGCGGCTCGACATGGACCCGAGCGACATGACCGCCACCGTGGACGACCTGGAGGGTCGGGGGTACGTCGGCCGGACCGTCGACCCGCGTGACCGCCGGCGCAAGCTGGTCACGATCACCCGCGCCGGCCGCTCGGAGCTGGTCCGGATCGAGACGGTCGCGCGGGAGCTCACGGACACCCTGCTGGCGCCCCTGCCGGCGCGCCGACGCCGGCAGCTGCACGACGACCTGCACCACGTCCTGCTCGCCCACGACGCACGCGAGCGGGACACCGGCGACCGGCGGGGCTGAGCTCAGCCCATGTGCGGGTAGCGGTAGTCCTTCGGCGGGACGAACGTCTCCTTGATGGACCGCGGGCTGGTCCAGCGCATCAGGTTCTGCGGCGCGCCGGCCTTGTCGTTGGTCCCGCTCGCGCGGGCGCCACCGAACGGCTGCTGGCCGACGACCGCGCCGGTCGGCTTGTCGTTGATGTAGAAGTTGCCGGCCGCGAAGCGCAGGTCGCGTCGGGCGTCGGCGATCGCCTGCCGGTCCTGGGCGATGATCGAGCCGGTCAGGGCGTACGGCGCGAACGACTCCATCTGCTGGAGCACGCGGTCGTAGCGGCTGTCGTCGTAGACGTGGACGGCCAGGATCGGGCCGAAGTACTCGGTGTTGAACATCTGGTCCTTGGGGTCGCTGGACTCGACCACCGTCGGGCGCACGAAGTAGCCGACCGAGTCGTCGACCTGGCCGCCGACCGAGACCTTCAGGTGCGGGTTGCGCTTGGCCCGGGCGATGGCCGCCTTGTGCTTGGCGAAGGCCCGGTCGTCGATGACCGCGCCCATGAAGTTCGACAGGTCGGTGACGTCACCCATGGTCAGGCCCTCGACCTCGGCCAGGAACTGGTCCTTCATCCGCGCCCACACCGACTTGGCGACGTAGGCACGGGAGGCGGCGCTGCACTTCTGGCCCTGGAACTCGAAGGCGCCGCGGATCAGTGCGGTCCGCAGGACGTCGGCGTCCGCGCTGGGGTGGGCCAGCACGAAGTCCTTGCCGCCGGTCTCGCCGACGATGCGCGGGTAGGAGCGGTACGACGCGATGTTCTCGCCGACGGTCCGCCACAGGTGCTGGAACGTCGGCGTCGACCCGGTGAAGTGGATGCCGGCGAGGTCGGGGTGGGTGAGCGCGACCTTCGAGACGTCGAGGCCGTCGCCGGGCAGCATGTTGATCACGCCCGGCGGCAGGCCGGCCTCCTCCAGCAGCTCCATGGTCAGGCTCGCGGCCAGCTGCTGGGTGGGGCTGGGCTTCCAGACCACGGTGTTGCCCATCAGCGCCGGCGCGGTCGGCAGGTTGCCGGCGATGGCGGTGAAGTTGAACGGCGTGATCGCGTAGACGAAGCCCTCGAGCGGGCGGTAGTCGGTGCGGTTCCACACGCCGGGGCTGTTGGCGATCGGCTGCTCGGCGTGGATCTGCTTGGCGTAGTGGACGTTGAAGCGCCAGAAGTCGATCAGCTCGCAGGCGGCGTCGATCTCGGCCTGGAACGCGGTCTTGGACTGGCCGAGCATCGTGGCGGCGTTGATCCGCTGGCGCCACGGCCCGGCGAGCAGGTCGGCGGCCTTGAGGATGATCGCGCACTTCTCGTCGAACGGCATGCGCTGCCAGGGCAGGGCGGCGTCGCGCGCGGCCTTGATCGCGGCCTCGGCGTCGCGGGTCGTGGCGTTCTTGATGACCCCGACGACGTGCTGGTGGTCGTGCGGCTGGACGACCGTGATCTCGGCACCGCCGCCGTTGCGCTTCCGCCCGCCGATGTGGGCGCGCAGGGTCACCTGCCGGCGCTCCTGCCGCTCCAGCTCGAGCAGCAGCTCCTCGCGCTCGGTACTCCCGGGTGCGTAGGTGAGGTTGGGCTCGTTGACCGGGTGCGGCGGGTGGGTGACGGCGTCCATGCCCGCGATGTTGTCAGACAGGATGGCGCCGCTCAATTCAGCCGAGGAGCTGGGGGATCTCCTGGGTGGCGTACCAGCCCAGGTCCTCGAGGTCGTCCGGGTCGGCACCGTCGGGGAGGTCCTCGACGTCGGCATGCACGGCGACGACGTCGGCGAGCGCGAGCGTCTCGCCGAGGGCGGAGACCTCGGCGACGACCACGACCCGCCGCCGCTGGCCTGCCTCCAGCTCCTGGGCCAGGGTCGCCGCGGTCTCGGCCGCCGTCATCAGGGCGTCGTACTCCGCGTCCTCCGACTCGTCGGGCGCGACCACGACGTCGTCTCCCACCCGGATGGAGCCGACCCGGTCGAGCGCGGCCAGCAACGGCACCGTCGCGGGGACGTAGACGCGGGTCACGACCGCCGCCCCGAACGACGCCGGCGCCCGCGCGGGACCTTCGGCCGGCCGTCGCCCGCGGTGGCGAGCAGCTCGTCGAGGGCCTCGGACAGGCAGTCGGCGAAGGTCTCGGCGTCCGGCACCCGGTCGCGGTCGGCGGTGACGCCGTAGAACAGCTGACCGTCGTACGACGTGACGCCGATCGCGAGCGCATGTCCCGGCAGCAGCGGCGGGACCGGGTAGGTCTGCTCCATCACCGCGCCCGCGGCGTAGAGCGGGGACTGCGGGCCCGGCACGTTGGTGACCGAGAGCTGGATCCCGCGGCGCAGCTGCTCGGCCGCGACCCGCGAGCCGATCGCGTGGAAGGTCGACGGGGCGAAGCCGGCGATCCCGGCGATCCGGTTCGCGGCGACCGCACGTCCGGTCTCCTTGTGCGCCTTGAAGGAGTAGGACACCTGGTGCAGCCGCACGACCGGGCTCGGCTCCCCCACCGGCAGGTCGACGAAGTGAGGTGCGATCTGTGACCCGACCGACGTCGCCTCGAGCTCCTGGTCGTGCACCGACACCGGCACGACCGCCCGCACCTGGCGCAGCCCGCCGAGCGACTCCGCTCGGGTCATCAGCCAGCTGCGCAGCCCGCCGGTGACGGTGGCGAGGACGACGTCGTTGACGGTGCCGCCGTGGGCGTCGCGCACGGCGCGGTGGTCGGCCAACGAGCGCCGGACGGTCACGAAGCGACGCTGCTGCGAGAGCGGGCCGCCGATCGGCGTGTCCTGGTCGGTACGCCGGCCGGCCAGCGCGTGCGCGATCGTGCTGACCCGACGGGTCGTGGCGTCGGCCCCCCGGAGCCACGAGTCGGCCGCGCCGCGGACCGTGTCGACGGTCGTCATCGGCGAGGCGACGGAGTCACGGACGGCATCGAGGAGGAGACCGGTCGGGCTCACCGGCCGCTCCGGCCGCCACTCGTCCGCGCCGAGCTCGCGCTGCTCCGGCGTCCGGTCGAGCAGCACCTGGGCGAGGTCGACGATCTGGGCGCCGTCGACCAGGGCCTGGTGCGCCTTGGTCAGCACCGCGACCCGGCCGTCCTCGAGCCCCTCGACGAAGTAGACCTCCCACAACGGCCGGTGCCGGTCGAGCGGCCGCGAGACGATGCGCGCCACCAGCTCGCGCAGCTGGGCGAGGGTCCCCGGCCGCGGCAGCGCCGACCGGCGGACGTGGTAGGCGAGGTCGAAGTGGGGGTCGTCCACCCAGACCGGGTTGGCGAGGTGACCGGGCACCCGGCGCACGCGCTGGCGGTAGCGGGGCACGAACGCGATCCGGTCGCCGATCAGCCGGATCAGGGTCTCGTGGTCGAAGCCCGACGTCCCGGGGTCGAAGATCTCCACGGTCGCGTTGTGCCGCGGGGCGGTCGGCGTCTCGGCCGTCAGGAAGGCGAGGTCCTTGGCCCGCAGCCGCTCGCCCATGCTCACCCCTGTGACCCGGTCTCGGTCGTGACTTGTCCCGCATGGGATTCTGACAGAGGCCCTCCGGCGGGCCGGCACACGTCCCGTTGCGAGAAAGGCCACCACCCATGCGTCGATCGGTCGCTGCCGTCGCTGTCCTGCTGATGGCTGCCCTGGGTCTCACGGCCTGCGGGAGCAGTGGCAGCTCGTCCGCGAAGGACGGCTCGGACCTGCCGACCAAGGTCATCGACATCACCTTCACCGGCAGCGACGTGACGCCCAACGGCACCGACATCGACGTCCAGGTCGGGCAGCCGATCGAGCTCAAGGTGACCGCCGACAAGCCCGGCGAGATCCACGTGCACTCCTCGCCGGAGGAGCAGGAGTTCGAGTACCAGGCGGGTGCGGGCCAGGTCTTCAAGGTCAAGCCGGTCCCCGCTCCGGGCCGGGTCACCGTCGAGTCGCACACGCTCGAGAAGACCCTCTTCATCCTCGTCGCGCGGTGACCCCGCTCCTGATCGGGGGCCTGCTCCCGCAGCACGGGCTCGGCGGCGCCCAGGACCTGCCGATCTCGCGCGAGCTGGCGATCCTCGGCGCCGCGGCGGCGGTCACCCTCTCCTTCGTCGTCCTGGCACTGGCCTGGCGCAGCCCTCGGTACGACGCCGCCACCAGCGGCCGGCCCGCGCCGGCGTGGCTGTCGTCGTTCGTCGACTCGGTCTGGTGGCGCGGTCTGCTCCGGCTGGTCGGGCTGCTCGCCCTCGCCTACCTCGTCGTGCTCGCGGTGCTCGGCAAGGACCTCCTGATCAACCCGATCTTCGGCATCTTCTACGTCTGGATCTGGGTCGGCATGGTCGTGGCGTCCCTGCTGTTCGGCCGGGTCTGGCGGGCGATCAGTCCGTTCCGCCTGATCTGCTCCGGCATCGCCCGCCTCTCGGGCGGCCATCCCGACGAGGGCCTGTTCACCTACCCCGAGCGGCTCGGGACGTGGCCCGCCGCGGTCGGCCTCTACGCGTTCGTCTGGATGGAGCTGGTCTACCCGCACAACGTCGACCTCTCGCCGGTGCGGCTGTGGCTCGGCGTCTACCTCGGGCTGATGATCATCGGCGGGGCCCTGTTCGGGACCACCTTCTACGCCCGGGCCGACCCCTTCGAGGTCTACTCCTCGTTGGTCGCCCAGGTCTCGGTCTGGGGGCGTCGCGACGAGCAGCTGGTCGTGCGCAGCCCGCTCGCCAACCTCGACTCCACCCCGGCGACGCCCGGCCTCGTCGGAGTGATCGCGGTGCTGTTCGGCAGCACGGCGTTCGACGCCTTCCGCGACTCCACGCGATGGCTCACGGTTCATCCAGGACAGCGGCCACTCGACGTACCTCCAGAACAACCTGGGCCTGCTCGGCTTCTGCCTCGCGGTCGGCCTGATCTTCTGCGCCGGGACGATGTCCACCGGTGTCGGCCGGGGCCAGCCCCGCCGCGAGCTGCCGGGCCTGTTCGCGTTCTCGGTGATCCCGATCGTGGTCGGCTACATCGTCGCCCACTACCTGAGCTTCCTCGTCGAGATCGGCACCCAGACCCTGATCCAGGCCAGCGACCCGCTCAGCAACGGCAGCAACCTGTTCGGCACCGGGACGCTGACCGTGCCGTACTGGCTGTCCTACCACCCGACGCTCCTCGCCGACACGAAGGTGCTGGCCGTCGTCATCGGGCACGTCGTCGGCGTGATCGCCGCGCACGAGCGCGCGATCAAGGTGCTCCCGAAGAAGCACCAGCTCACCGGTCAGCTGCCGCTGCTGGCCGCGATGGTCGCCTTCACCGTCGGCGGGCTGTACCTGCTGTTCTCGACCTGAGGAGCCGGCGCCGCTCGCGACGGCGGTGGGGCGCGGGCGGCGGCACGAGCGCGTCGGCCAGGGCGGCCAGCCCCTGGGCCAGCTCGGAGTCGTCGTCGGCGGTGACGGCGGTGCCGGTGGTCAGGGCCCGGTCGGCGGCCGCGCGGTCGTCGGGCAGGAAGTGCACGCCGGCCAGGCGAGCGAAGCCTTCGACCATGCCGGTGATGTCGCGCTCGGACCAGCCGAGGCTGGAGCGCATCCGGTTGACCACGACCCGGACCGGTGGGCCGGCACGGCGTTCACGCAGGTCGACCAGCGCACGCGCCAGCCGGGACAGACCGACCGGGTCGGCCGTCCCGACCACGACCACCTCGTCGGCGACGTCGAGGGCGCCGAGGGTCAGCTGGTTGCGGCCGGGGCGGGCGACCAGGTCGCCGGCCGGGTCGTCCTCGAGGCTGAACCCGGTGTCGACCACGACGTGGCCGTGGGAGCGCGCGACCTCGAGCAGGTGCTCGACGACACCGCTGCGCACCTCCACCCAGCGCTCGCCGCGCGGCAGCCCGGTCACGACCGTGAGCCGCTCACCGAGGGCGCGCTGCACGGTGGCGAACCCGGCCTCGAGCGCCCCGTCGGCCGTGAGCCGGGCCGCGGTCAGGAGGCCCGAGGCCTCGTCGAGCACGCCGAGGTGCTGGGCCACCGAGCCGCCGTAGGGGTCGGCGTCGACCAGCGTCGTCCGCACGCCGCGCCGCGCGAGCACCGAGGCGAGCGACGTCGCCACGGTGGTGCGCCCGGGCGCACCGGCCGGCCCCCAGACCGCGATGACCCGGCCGGAGCCGTCCGGATCGGGCGAGAGCTCGGCCTCGCCGAACGCGTCGTCGAATCCGTCGTCGAACGCCGGGCCGTCCACCTCGGCCTCGAGCTGGGCCGGCAGCCCGTCGAGGTCGTCGTGGCCCACGAGGACGTCGACACCGACGCGGGCAGCACGGGTGCGCCCGGTCTCGGAGTCGGCGCCCACCGCGACCACCCGGACCTGGTGGCGGTGGAGCACCTCGACCGCGGTGACGTCGAGACCCGGGCGCGTCGAGGGCGACGACCGCGGCGTCCGCCTGCCCCGCGCTGCTGGTCGCCAGCAGCTCCTCGACGTCGACGCAGCGCTTCAGCACCACCATGCCGCCGCGCGCGCCGATCAGCTCCAGGACCGGGGACTCCCAGGCGGCTCCGGCGGCCACCACGAGGACGACGATCACGCCTCGACCACCTCAGCCCCGGCCGACGACGGTCAGGGCGGCGTCCTCGCCGGACGCGAGCAGCCGGAAGAACTGCTGGGCCTCGGCGGCGGACATGCCGAGCACGAGCATCCGGCTCCCGTCGGACCCGAACGCCTGGTCGGCGGGCGGCGCGTCGAGCACCGTCACGCCGGACAGGGCCGGCCGTCCGTCGCAGACCGACGAGCCCTGGCAGCCGGCGCGGGTCGAGGGGCGCAGGTAGACGTCGACGGTGTCGCCGACGCCCACCGAACGCGGCACCTGGTCGGGCCGGACCGACACCGGGACCTCGCGCTGGTCGCGGGCACCCGCGGACGCGACCGCGGCGCGCGGCAGGAGCTCCCCCGCCCCGACGTCGCGGCTGAGCCGCAGGTCGGCGGGCAGCTGCTGGTCGGCGCGGAAGTACAGCGACGCGGCGCCGGAGTCGTCGAACCGGACCCGGCGTACGGCGAGGTCGTCGGCGGTGAGCACGTGCCCGGACCCGAGGGGGTCGGCCGCCGCCCACACCGGGACGGTCTCGTCGGACGAGCCGAGCACGAGCGCACCGGCCAGGACGGAGGCCGCGACGATGGCCAGGCCCAGCCACAGCCGCGGGTCGCGCCAACCCGGCGCCGAGGCCCGCCGGGCCGCGGGCGCGACGGCGGTCGCCGAGGTGATCCCGAGATCCACGGGCTCATCATGGACCCGATCGGTGCGGCGTCGCAGCCCTCATCCACAGGCGGTCGAGGGCCGCGGCCGGCCTTCGTTCACTCGTGCAACGATGGCACCATGCCCCCCACACCTCGGTTCCTCACGCTCGCGGACGTCGCCGAGGTCCTCAGCACGTCGAGCGCGCAGGTGTACGCCCTGGTGCGGCGCGGCGACCTCCCGGCGATCAAGATCGGGGGCCGAGGACAGTGGCGCGTGGAGGCCTCCCAGCTGGAGGCCTACATCGACCGGATGTACGACGAGGCGCGAGCCTTCGTCGACGCCCACCCGTTCACCGAGGGCGAGGCGAGGAGCGACCCGCCCGCGGACTGAAGGCCCGCGGGCCTGTTCCGTCGGTCGAGTCGGTCCGTCGGTCGAGCTTGTCGAGTCGGCCGTCGGCGAGCTTGTCGAGTCGGTCCGTCGGTCGAGCTTGTCGAGACCACGGGTCGCCGCTCCAGGCATCGTCACCGGGTTTCGACATGCTCGTGCGACTTCGTTCCTCAGTCGCGTCGCGAGCTCAACCTGGCTTCGCCCACGCCCCGCGTTCGTGCCTCACGCGTGGCTGCTTAGCCAACCTGCGAGCCGAGGGTGATCCGCACCCGCATCTCCGAGTCGCCCCGGGTGACGGTGAACGGGATCGTGTCGCCCGGCTGGTGGGCCCGGATCGCCACGATCAGGGCGATCCCGTCGGGCACCTTCTCGCCGCTGACCTCCGTGACCAGGTCTCCCTTCCGGAGGCCCGCGTGGGCGGCCGGGCTGTCGTCGTTGACCTTGAGGATGGTCGCCCCGACGTCGCCGCCGCCGGCGGTGTTCACGGTGGCGCCGATCACCGGGTAGCGCGCCTCCCCGGTCCGCAGGATCTGGTCGGCGGTGATCTTGACCTGGTCGATCGGGATCGCGAACCCGACCCCGATGTTCCCGGCCTCGCCGGATCCGCTCCCGCCCGTGGTCGCGATCGCCGAGTTCACCCCGACCACCCGGCCGGTCAGGTCGACCAGCGGACCGCCGGAGTTGCCGGGGTTGATCGCGGCGTCGGTCTGCACGGCGTTGATGTACGACGAGTCGGAGCCGGTGTCGCTGGTGGTCACCGGGCGGTTCAGTGCGCTGACGATGCCGGAGGTGACGGTGGAGCTGAGCCCCAGCGGCGAACCGAACGCCACGACCTGGTCACCGACCCGCAGCACCTGGGCGGTGCCCAGGCTGGCCGGCGGCAGCTTCGGGGCGCCCTTCACGAAGAGCACCGCCAGGTCGTACGTCGGGCTGCGGCCGACCACCCGCGCGTCGTACTTGTCGCCGTTCTGGTCGACGATCTCGATCGGGCCGTGATGGGCGACCGCGTCGGCGACGACGTGGTTGTTGGTGATGAAGTGGCCCGACCGGTCGAGCACGAAGCCGGAGCCGGTGGCCCCGTCCTTCTTGCCCTGGTACTGGGCGAGCACCTGGATCGTGCTCGGCAGCAGCCGCTGCGCGACCGAGGCGACCGAGCGGTTGCCGGCGGGCAGCGGGGCCTGGGAGACCGTGCCGGCGTCGCCGAGCCCGCCGTTCACCCGACCCTCGGTCGCGTTCGAGTGGAGGTTCTCGTAGGCGGCGCCGCCCAGCAGCCCGCCGAGCGCGCCGATCACCAGGGCCAGGACGGACACCGTCGGCCACAGCCACCCGGGCACGCGACCGCGCGGACGCTCGGCCGGACGGGAAGCCACCGGGAAGGGCTGGGTGCCCGGCGGCGGGTAGGCCCCGCGGTCGGGCCCGAGCGGGCCGCCGAACGACGGGGTCGGGCCCGGACCGGACGACGTCCCGGCGGCGGGCGACGGTCCCGGCGGCGCCCACTGGTGCGGGGGCGTCTGCTCGCGAGGAGGCAGCCAGCTGTCACCGCCGGAGGCGGACAGCGGGGCCGTCTCCTCGCTGCCGCTCGGATGCTCGTCGCTCACGGGTCCTTGCTCTCCACGGGGTGCCGACCGGGCGTCGGCCGGCGCGGAGGGCCCGAGCAGGCCCTAGGGCGCGAGTGTACGACGCGGCCCCTGAGTCACGGCCGGCGTACCCCGGCGGTCGCGACCCTGCTGGGCCGCGGGAGCGCCGCGCTCGACGACCGACGTGATCGCATGGGTCAGGGTGGCGCCGAACGACTCGGAACCGGGCCGCACGACGGCGCCGGGCGCGTTCGCCGGGGAGGCCCCGAGCGCGAGCACGCCCATCACGGCGGCACCGACAGCGCCGCCGCCGATCCCGCTCATCCCGATGTGCCGACGCCGAGCAGCGCCGGCGTCCGCAAGGGCCGGGTGGTCGGGCAGGTCCGGCCAGTCGACGAGCCCGCGCACCAGCAGCGAGCCCTTGAGGTGGGACGGCGTGTCCGACCCCGCCAGCTGCATCGTCGCGAGCCGGGTCTTCACCCAGCCCTCGCGCTCGACGGCGTCGCGGCACTGGTGGCAGGAGTGGACGTGGCCCCAGGCGCGCTCCTCGTCGGCCGGGGACAGCTGGCCGTCGAGGAGCGCGCTGACTCGGTTGCCCAGGTGGCCGATCACGACGCAGTCCCCGGCGCGAGATCGGACCGCGAGGCAGCGGGTCCTTGGTACCGGGTGCGGCCCTCGGCCGGTGCCCGGTGGGCGAGCGCGGCGCGCAGCATGGCGCGGCCACGGTGGATGCGGGAGCGGACGGTGCCCAGCTTGGCGTCGAGGATCTGCGCGATCTCGTCGTAGGACAGCCCCTCCACGTCGCAGAGCACGACGGCCGCCCGGAACTCCGGCGGCAGGGTCGACAGAGCGCGCTCGATGTCGTCGTCGAAGGTCTGGTCGGCGTACGCCGTGTCGGGCGACGGCAGGGCGCTGTGCAGGCGGTCGGCGCGCTCGTCGGACAGCGCGTCGAAGCGGATGCGCTGCTTGCGCCGGGCCTGGTCGAGGAAGAGGTTGGTGGTGATCCGGTGGATCCAGCCCTCGAAGGTGCCGGGCTGGTACGTCGAGAGGCTGCGGAAGACCCGGACGAAGACCTCCTGGGTGAGGTCCTCGGCGTCGTGGCGGTTGCCGGTCAGCCGGAACGCGAGGCGGTAGACGCGGTCGGACTGCTCGTCGACGATCTGCTCCCAGGTGGGCACCCCTGCGGCGTCCTGGGGCGCGTCGGCGGACCCGTCGTACGACTGGTGCGCGTCCACGAGCTCCTCCTGCGGTCGACGTCTGCGCGTCTGGTGCGATCCCGACCCGAACAGCGTCCTGCCTCCGTCCTCGAACTCTTTCGGCCACGGCTGAGAGGAACCTGTGAGAAGAACCCTCCGCACCGTGTGAACTCACTGCTCCAACGAGCGGCGCCGCCGCGGTGTTCCCAGGCGATAGGGTCGCGATGACTCGCCGTCCCCGACCGGAAGGCCGACCGATGACCCTCCCCGCCCCCAAGCCCGCCACCTGGTCCTACGCCGAGACGTTCGTCGAGGAGGACGAGGTGCTGGCCGCGGCCCGCGCCCGGGCCGAGGAGGTCGGGGCGGTCGCGATCGGATCGGGCGGCGGCGCGGCGCTCCGCTTCCTGGCGTCGGTGATCGAGGCCCGTGCCGTGGTCGAGATCGGCACCGGCGCCGGCGTCTCCGGGGTGTGGCTGCTGCGCGGGATGCGCTCCGACGGCGTGCTCACCACGATCGACATCGAGGCCGAGCACCAACGGCTCGCCCGCGAGTCCTACAACGACGCCGGCATCCCGCCCCAGCGGGCCCGGACGATCGCCGGCGCCGCCCTCGACGTGCTGCCCCGGCTCACCGACGGTCACTACGACCTGGTGTTCTGCGACGGCGACAAGGCCGAGTACGCCGCCTACCTCAAGGAGGCGCTGCGCCTCCTCCGCCCGGGCGGGATCGTCGCCTTCGACAACGCCCTGTGGCACGACCGGGTGGCCGACCCGTCCCAGCGCGACGAGGACACGAGGGTGATCCGCGAGCTCGGCCGGGAGATCGCGGCGAACGACACGCTGGTGCCGGTCCTGCTGCCCGTCGGCGACGGGCTGCTGGTGGCCAAGAAGGAGTGGGCGAGCGAGGACGTGTCGACCTGACGGAGGAGGGGCGGCGACGGCCGGAGCGAGCGACCGCAGCGAGCTCCCGCTCGCACAGGCGGCCCGACCATCAGCCAGAGTCCCGTCCGTCAGGCGATCCCGGCCAGCGGATCGGGTCCGGTCAGCCAGGTCAGCAGCGCCCGCGGGCCGAAGCCCGAGGGGCCCTTGGTCCACTCGAACGAGTCGTTCGGGGAGTCGCCGGTCGAGGCGATGTCGAAGTGGGCCCACGGCACGTCACCGGCGAAGTGCTGCAGGAACAGCGCGGCGGTGATCGCGCCCGGGCCGCCCGGCGAGTTGTTCGCGTCGGCGATCGGCGAGGTCAGCGTGTCCTCGTAGTCGGGCTCGAGCGGCATCCGCCACAAGGGCTCCCCCGCCGCGGCACCCGCCTCGGCCAGGGCGTCGGCCAACGCATCGCGGTTGGCGAAGTAGCCGCCGGTCCACTGGCCGAGCGCCACCTTCATGGTGCCGGTCAGGGTCGCGACGTCGACGAGGACCGCGGGGTCGAGCTGGTCGATCGCGTAGGCCATCGCGTCGGCGAGGACGAGCCGGCCCTCGGCGTCGGTGTTGAGCACCTCGCTGGTGCGGCCGCCGTAGTGGGTGATCACGTCGCCGGGCCGCATCGAGGAGCCGCCCACGGCGTTCTCGGCGGCCGGGACCAGACCCGTGACCCGGAGCGGGCAGCCGAGCATGCCGAGCGCACCCATCACCGCCATCACGACGGCGCCGCCGGTCATGTCGCGCTTCATCGTGATCATGCCGTCGGCGGGCTTGATCGAGAGCCCACCGCTGTCGAAGGTGATCCCCTTGCCGACCAGGACCACGCGCGGCGCTTTCTTGCCGCCCGGGGGTGTGTAGTCGAGGCGGATCAGCCGCGGCGGGGTCGACGAGCCCTGGCCGACACCGAGGATGCCGCCGAACCCTTCCTTGGCGAGGCGGGTCTCGTCCCAGACCTCGAAGCCGAGGCCGTTCTCGTCGGCGAGCTCCGCGGCCTGGTCCGCCAGCCACTGCGGTGACTTCAGGTTGGAGGGGACGGTCGCCAGCATCCGGGACCGCCAGCCGGCACCCCCGAGGGCCAGACCGCGCTCGAGCGCGGCCGCGTGGTCGTCGCTCGTCAGGGCCGCCAGCACGATCCGGCGCACGGGCTCGTGCTCGGGGCCCTCCGAGCGCCAGTGGAAGACGAACGAACCGAGCATCGAGCCCACGACGTACGCCGTGAGCGCCTCGGCGTCGCCGCCCGCGGGGACGGTCGTCGCCAGCGACTCGTGGTCGAACGCCGCACGGGCGACCGCCGCACCCGCCCGGCGGTAGTCGGTCGGCATGCTCTCGCCGAGCCCGACCAGCAGCACCATCCGCAGGCCGGAGGCACCGGCCGCGACGGGCACCGTCACCAGCTCGCCGGCCTTGCCCTTGGCCCGACCCGACCGGAGCACACCGGCGAGGTCGAGCCCGAGCGCGTCTCCGGCCTCGGCTCCCCCGACGCCGAGGACGGGCATGTCGTCGGCGACGGTGAACGGGATGGCGAGGACCTCGACGCCCGAGAGCTCGTGCGGACCGAGAGCACTCAGGGCAAAGGCAGGCGGTGAGACCTGGGCGGGAAGGACGGTGGTCAGTGCGGGCACGTCAGCCCACGACCTCCTTGAGCGCATCGCCGAGCGCACCGGCTTCGTCGGCGTTCAGCTCGACGACGAGACGGCCACCGCCCTCGAGAGGCACGCGCATCACGATGCCGCGGCCTTCCTTGGTGACCTCGAGCGGACCGTCACCCGTCCGCGGCTTCATTGCCGCCATCCGCGCACCTCTTCTTGTTGTTCGGACCAGAGGCGGACGGGGCAGGAGACCCCCACACGCCTGATGCGGTGACCATTATCCCCTATCCAGGTACGACGTGCCCGCGAACCCTCCCGCGGGACCCCCGCCCGCGGCCCGCCGGCGAACTGGCACAGTGACCGCATGCGCGCCCGGTCGGCCCTGTTCGACGTGTACGGCGACCACCTGCGCACCCGCGGTGACCAGGCGCCGGTCTCGGCCCTGATCCGCCTGCTCGAGCCGGTCGGGATCGCCGAACCGGCCGTGCGGACCGCGATCTCCCGGATGGCGGCCCAGGGCTGGCTGGAGCCGACCCGGGTGGACGCGGCCCCGGGATATCGCGCCTCGCCGCGTGCCATCGAGCGGCTGTCCGAGGCCGCGGCCCGCATCTACCGCAGCGCCCCGGAGCCGTGGGACGGACGCTGGCGGCTGCTGTTCCTCGAGGCGCCGCGCCACCGCGGCGAGCGCGAACGGCTCCGTCAGGAGCTGACGTACCTCGGGTACGGCGAGCACGCTCCCGGCGTGTGGCTGTGCCCGTTCGACCGCCCCGAGGCGGACGAGGTCGTGACCCGTGCGGGCGGCTCCGCGCGGCACGCCGTCGCGGTCGAGCTCGACCCGGATCCGGTCGGCGCCTGGGACCTCTCCACGCTCGCCGCGTCGTACGCCGCGTGGCCGGCCCTGGCCGACCGGCTCGTGAACGACGAGCCCGCCCATGCCGACGAGGACGAGCTGGCCTTCGCGGCCAGGTTCCGGCTGGTCCACGAGTGGCGCAAGTTCCTCTTCGACGACCCGGGCCTGCCCGCTCGCCTGCTGCCCGCCGACTGGCCCGGCGCCCCGGCTGCCGAGCTGTTCACCCGCGAGGCCGCTCGGTTGAAGCCGGCCGCCGACCGGTTCGTCGGCCGGTGCCTGGGAGTCGGGTGAGGGACGGGTGGGTCGGCGTGTGAAAGCCTGCCTGCATGGCTGAGTCCGACCACGACGTCTCCCCCGTGCTCCTCGAGGTCGCCGCCGGTGTCGCGACGGTGACCCTCAACCGTCCCGAGGCCATGAACAGCCTCGACGTGGCCACCAAGACGGCCCTGCTGGCGGCGCTCCGGCAGGTCGCCGACGACCCCGCCGTGCGTTGCGTGGTGCTGACCGGCACCGGTCGGGCGTTCTGCGTCGGGCAGGACCTCAAGGAGCACGTCGAGATCCTCAAGAGCGGAGCCACGGACTCGCTGTTCCGCACCGTCGACGAGCACTACAACCCGATCGTCAGCACGCTCGTCGGCATGCAGAAGCCGGTGATCGCCGCCGTGAACGGCGTCGCGGCCGGGGCGGGCGCCAGCCTGGCCTTCGCCTGCGACCTGCGGATCGTGGCCGACACCGCCGGCTTCAACCTCGCCTTCGCCAACATCGCCCTCTCCTGCGACACCGGCTCGAGCTTCACGCTGCAGCGGCTGGTGGGCCGGGCCAAGGCGATCGAGCTGCTCTACTTCCCGCGGACGGTCACGGCCGACGAGGCGCTCGCGCTGGGGCTCGCCACCCAGGTGGTGCCGGCCGGGGAGCTGACCGAGGTGGTCGGTGACCTGGCGATGCGGCTGGCCGCCGGGCCCACCGTGGCGCTCGGGGCGATGCGGCAGTCACTGACCTTCGCCGCGGACCACACCTTCACCGAAGCCGTCGAGTTCGAGTCGGCGCAGATGACGCGCACCGGGCAGACCGCCGACCACGCCGCGGCCGTCGACGCGTTCCTGGCCAAGGAGAAGCCGGTGTTCGAGGGGCGGTAGTCAGCCCTGGGACGTGCCGTTCACTCCCCCGCGCCAGGCGCCGAAGAGCTTCAGGATCTTGGCGGGCGCGGCCCGGAGCTTCGCCCGCGACGGGGCGGCGCCGTACTCCACGGTCAGCGCGAACCCCTTGAACCGGTGGTTGAACCACATCGTCATCGTGCCGTGACAGCTCGACCCGCAGTCCAGCCGCGACATCGGGAGGTCGAGCGCGTGGGCGACCTTCTTGGAGAACCTCGGCCGCTGGGTGACGTCGACGGCGTGCAGGGGCTGGTGGAACGACAGCACGTACGCCGGCTTGACCTTCGCGAGGAACGTCATCATCGCGCGCGTCTCGGGCTCCGAGCGCGGCCTGGGTCCGGAGTCGTAGTTGCCGGACTGATGGATCCACTTGAACGGGTAGTTGCGGTTGAGGTCGACGCCGTGGGCGTTCTTGCGGGTGTGCCGCGCGAGGCCGTCGGGGTTGTAGACCGGCACCACCCAGAGGTTGACGTCGTGCACGGGGGCGCCCTCGACGAGGTCCATCATGATCTGCCGCGGAGCCGGCTCGTTGCCGTGCATGACCGCGATCAGGACGACCTTCTTCCGGCCACGCTCACCGAGGTGGTACGCCGTGATGGCGCGACCCTTCACGCTGTGCCCGATGACGAGCTTGCCGATCACGGCCGGTCGGCCGCCCGCGGCGACCGACGACGTGCCCGGCAGGACCAGCAGCGCCGGCACGAGCGCCAGGGCGAGCAGGACGCCGAGGAGCGGCGTACGACGGGGACGGGAATCCCGAGACATCCATGACCTCAGCTCTGGGTGGCGTAGAACCAAGTGAACACCAGCACGCCGACCAGCATCCCCACATGGGCCAGGACCGACAACCCCGGCCCCTCGGACCAGCTGTCGTCGGTGCTGTCGGAGGCGTGCTTCCCGCGGCTCGGCATCCAGCGCAGCAGGATCCCGAGCCCGACCAGCGCGGCCAGCCAGTAGAAGAACAGCCCGACGATGCCCACCAGCAGGCGGTCGTGCCCGGTGACCAGGTAGAAGACCCACAGCAGCAGCGCGACGACCCCGAACGCGGTGTGCGCGTTGACCGTGCCCATGCCCACCTGGTGCTGCCCGGCGGCCCGCGACTGGGAGAGGCGGACCCGGGTCAGGACGACGACGACGGCGGACAAGAAGGTGAGGACGTAGACGATGTACTCAGGCTTCACGGGCCCCCAGTGTGCCGTAGCGGTGTGCCGCTAGTCGACGTCCCGGGCGTCACCCTCGACCGACCTCCGGGCCGCGTGCTCACGCTCCTCGGCAAGGCGGTCCAGCAGGGCGTCCACCTCGGCCATCCGGTAGCCACGGAAGGCCACCGGGAAGCGGATCCGGCGCAGGTCGTCCGCCGTGATCGGCCCGTGGTCGGGCACCAGCGAGTCGGGGGCGTCGTCGTACGCCGGCGACATCGGCGCGCCCCGGCCCGCGGCGACGACCGCGACCCCGCCCAGGGCGAGCACGATCAGGATGGCGAACAGCCACATCACGGCTCGTCCTCCACGTCCCGGCTGCGGTCGCGTGCCTGCGTCATCAGCTCGACCGCGTGGTCGACGTCGTCGGTGAGCTGCAGCATGTCGATGTCGGACTGGTTGATCGTCCCGTGCACGAGGGCGCGGTCGCGCAGCCAGTCGATCATCCCCTGCCAGTAGTCCGTGCCCAGCAGGACCAGCGGGAAGCTGGTGACCTTCTGCGTCTGCACCAGGGTCAGCGCCTCGAACAGCTCGTCGAGGGTGCCGAGACCGCCCGGCAGCACGACGAAGCCCTGGGAGTACTTCACGAACATGGTCTTGCGGGCGAAGAAGTAACGGAAGTTGATCCCGACGTCGACCCACTGGTTCAGGCCGCTCTCGAAGGGCAGCTCGATGCCCAGCCCGACGCTGATGCCGCCGGCCTCGCTGGCGCCCTTGTTGACGGCCTCCATCGTGCCGGGGCCACCTCCGGTGATCACCGCGAACCCGGCTGCGGTGAGCTTGCGGCCGACCTCCTCGCCCAGGGCGTAGACGGGGTCGTCGGGCTTGGTCCGCGCCGAGCCGAAGCAGCTGATCGCCGGACCCAGCTCGGCCAGGGCGCCGAAGCCCTCGACGAACTCCGCCTGGATGCGCAGCACCCGCCAGGTATCCGTGTGCAGCCAGTCGCTCGGACCGCGCGAGTCCAGCAGCCGCTGGTCCGTGGTGGTGCCGTCCACCTGGGTGCGCTTCAGGGTCACTGGACCCTTCTGCTTCTCCTGCTTGCCGTGGGTCATCTTCCGCCTTCCAACCACGAGGTCAGCACCCGCTGGCAGTGCCGGACCTGCTCCAGGGGCACGAACTCCTCCTGCTTGTGAGCCAGCATCGGGTCACCGGGCCCGAAGTTCACGGCGGGCACGCCGAGCGCGCTGAACCGCGCGACGTCGGTCCAGCCGAACTTCGGGTTGACCGTGCCGCCGACCGCCTCGACGAACTCCTTCGCCGCCGGCCGGTCCAGGCCGGGCAGGGCGCCGGGCGCGCTGTCGGTGACCCGCACGTCGTACCCGTCGAAGACGCTGCGGAGGTAGGCCTCGGCCTCGGCCTCGCTCCGGTCGGGCGCGAACCGGTAGTTGACGCTCACCGTGCAGAGGTCGGGCAGCACGTTGCCCGCGACGCCGCCCGTGATCGCCACGGCGTTGAGGCCCTCGTGGTAGGTCAGCCCGTCGATCACCGGCGTCCGCGGCTCGTACGCCGTGAGCCGGTCGAGGACCGGGGCAGCGGCGTGGATGGCGTTGACGCCCTTCCAGGCGCGTGCCGAGTGCGCGCGCTCGCCATGGGTCGTGACCTCGACCCGCATCGTGCCCTGGCAGCCCGCCTCGACCACGCCGTCGGACGGCTCCATCAGGATCGCGAAGTCGGCGCGCAGCAGCTCCGGGGCGTGGGTCGCGAGGTGGCCGAGCCCGTTGAACTCGCTCTCGATCTCCTCGCCCTCGTAGAGGACGTAGGTGACGTCGCGGACCGGCTCGGTGACGGTCGCGGCGAGCGCCAGGATGACCGCGTCGCCGCCCTTCATGTCGCAGGCACCCAGCCCGTGCAGGTTCGTGCCGTCGTTGCGGCTCGGCAGGTTGTCGTTGAGCGGCACCGTGTCGAGGTGGCCCGCGATCACGACCCGCTCGCCGCGGTCCAGGTCCGTACGCGCGACCACGGTGTTGCCCCGGCGTACGACGGCGAGGTGCGGCAGCGGGGTCAGGGCAGCCTCGACGGCGTCGGCGATGGCCTGCTCGTTCCGGCTGACCGACTCGAGGTCGACCAGCCGGGCGCACAGCTCCACGACGTCGGCGGTCAGGTCCAGGTCCACGTCACCCATCCAACCAGCCGCTCAGGCCCGACTGAGCTCGATCAGCGGCTGCGCGACGTCGGCCTCGCGGACGTCGTACGACGTCGCCAGGGTCTCGCGGCGGATCAGCTCGGCATGGGTCCGGGCCGCGTCGGCGGCCGCGGGGTCGGCCGCGATGGTCAGCGCGATCCGGTCGGAGACGTCGAGCCCGGCGTCGCGCCGGGCCTGCTGCACCGCCCGCACGAGGTCGCGGGCGACGCCCTCGGCCTCGAGCGCGGGGGTCACCGCGGTGTCGAGCACCACGAAACCGCCGCCCGGCAGCAGCCCCGTCGCCGAGTCCTCGCCACCCGACGCCACGGTCTCGAGGGCGTACTCGCCCTCCTGCAGGACCAGCCCGCCCGAGGTCACCGTCCCGTCCACGGCCACGCTCCAGTCACCGGACTTCGAGCCCTTGATCGCCGTCTGCACGTCCTTGCCGAGACGCGGGCCGGCGGCCCGTGCGTGGACCGTCAGCCGCTGGGAGACGCCGTACGACGCAGCGTCGGGGTGGTCGTCCTCGAGCAGCCGGACCGACTTCACGTTGAGCTCGTCGGCGATGACCTCCTCGAACCCGGTCAGCCGGTCGGCACCGGCGACCACGACGGTCAGCGAGGACAGCGGGAGCCGGTTGCGCAGGGCAGCGCCCTTGCGCAGCGCGGAGCCCGCCGAGCACACGTCGCGGACCTGGTCCATGGCCGCCACCAGCGCGCGGTCCTCCGGCAGCTCGTCGGCGGACGGCCAGTCGGTCAGGTGCACCGAGCGCTCGCCGGTCAGCCCGCGCCAGATCTCCTCGGCGGTCAGCGGCAGCAACGGTGCGACGACGCGGCAGACCGTCTCGAGCACGGTGTACAAGGTGTCGAAGGCCGCCGAGTCGACGGTGCCGTCGGCGGCCCAGAAGCGCTCCCGCGACCGCCGGATGTACCAGTTGGAGAGCACGTCGAGGAAGCGCTGGGTGGTGTCGCACGCGTTGGCGACCTCGTAGCCGTCGAGCTGTCGGGTCGTGTCCTCGACGTACTCCCGGGTCTTGGCCAGCAGGTAGCGGTCCATCGGGTGCTCGGACGCCGTGGAGCGGCTCGCCTCGTGGCCGGCGGCGTTCGCGTAGAGCCCGAAGAAGTACCAGCAGTTCCACAGCGGGATCAGCACCTGGCGCACGCCGTCGCGGATCCCCTGCTCGGTGACGATCAGGTTGCCGCCGCGCAGGATCGCCGACGACATCAGGAACCAGCGCATCGCGTCGGCGCCGTCGCGGTCGAACACCTCGCGCACGTCGGGGTAGTTGCGCAGCGACTTCGACATCTTCTGCCCGTCGGAGCCGAGCACGATGCCGTGGCTCACGCAGCTCTCGAACGCCGGACGGTCGAAGATCCCGGTCGCCAGGATGTGCAGCATGTAGAACCAGCCGCGGGTCTGCCCGATGTACTCGACGATGAAGTCGGCCGGGAAGTGGTGGGTGAACCAGTCGGCGTTCTCGAACGGGTAGTGCACCTGGGCGAACGACATCGAGCCGGAGTCGAACCACACGTCGAGCACGTCGGACACCCGGCGCATGGTGGCGCGCCCGCTCGGGTCGTCCGGGTTGGGTCGGGTGAGCTGGTCGACCCAGGGCCGGTGCAGGTCGGGGTTGCCGTCGCGGTCGCTCGGCATCCGTCCGAAGTCCGCCTCGAGCTCGGCGAAGCTGCCGTAGACGTCGACCCGCGGGTACGCCGGGTCGTCGCTGACCCAGACCGGTACGGGGCTGCCCCAGAACCGGTTGCGGGTGATCGACCAGTCGCGGGCGTTCGCCAGCCACTTGCCGAACTGGCCGTCCCGGACGTGGTCGGGCACCCAGGTGATCTGCTGGTTCAGCTCCGACATCCGGTCCTTGAACGCGGTCACCTCGACGAACCACGACGAGACGCCCTTGTAGATCAGCTTCTCGCGGCACCGCCAGCAGTGCGGGTAGGAGTGCTCGTAGGTCTCGCGCCGCAGCAGCACGGTGCCGGGCGTGACGGCGCCGGTGTCCGTGGTCTCGACAGGCTCGACCGACGAGAGCCTGGTCATCGCCTTCAGGTGGTCGATCACGTGCAGGTTCGCGTCGAAGACCAGCATCCCCGCGTACTCGTCGACCGGGTGGGTGAACCGGCCGTCCTTGCCCACCGGCATCACCGCCTCGATGCCCTCGCGGTCGGTGACCTCCTTGTCGACCTCGCCGAAGGCGCCGGCGGTGTGGACCAGCCCGGTGCCGTCGGTGGTGGTCACGGCCTCGTCGGCGGCGACGACCCGGAAGGCCCGCTCGCGACCGGCGTAGTAGGAGAACGGCGGCGTGTAGGTGCGCTCGAGGAGATCCGCCCCGCGGTGGCGGGAGAGGATCTCGGGAGCATCCTGGCCCTCCGGGGCCAGCTCGCGGGCGTACGCCGGGAGCCGGGCCTCGGCGAGGAGGTAGCGCGCCGTCCGGTCGGTCCCGGGCACCGGCCCCTCGACCACGACGTACTCGATCTCGGAGCCGACCATGATCGCGAGGTTGCTCGGCAGGGTCCACGGCGTCGTCGTCCAGACCAGCGCCAGGACGCCGTCGAGCTCGTCGCCCCGGTCGTCGAGCCGCATCCCGACGGTCACCGCGGGGTCCTGCACCTGCTGGTAGACGTCGTCGTCCATCCGCAGCTCGTGGTTGGACAGGGGGGTCTCGTCGTTCCAGCAGTAGGGCAGGACCCGGAAGCCCTCGTAGACCCAGCCCTTGTCGTAGAGCTGCTTGAAGGCCCACATCACCGACTCCATGTAGTCGGCGTTCATGGTCCGGTAGTCGTGGTCGAAGTCGACCCAGCGCGCCTGCCGGGAGACGTAGTCGCGCCACTCGCTGGTGTACTCCATCACCGACGCGCGGCAGGCGTCGTTGAACTTCTCGATGCCGAGCTCGACGATCTCGTCGGTGGTCTTGATGCCGAGCTGGCGCATCGCCTCGAGCTCGGCCGGCAGCCCGTGCGTGTCCCAGCCGAAGCGGCGCTCGACCCGGCGACCGCGCATGGTCTGGTAGCGCGGGATCAGGTCCTTGACGTAGCCGGTCAGCAGGTGGCCGTAGTGCGGGAGCCCGTTGGCGAACGGTGGACCGTCGTAGAAGACGAACTCGTTGTCGCCGTCCTTGCCCGCATCACGCTGCTCGACGCTGGCCCGGAACGTGTCGTCGGCCTCCCAGTAGGCGAGGACCCCCTCCTCGATCTGCGGAAACCTCGGATTCTGGGCGAGCGTCGACGAGACGCCGGCGCCGTCGGCGCCGTGCGGGTCGGTGGAGACCTTCGGGTAGGTCATGGGTGGCTCTCCTGCGTCGTTCGTCCTCGTCGACCACGAGGACGACCTCCGGCGTACGCCGGGGACCGCGGTACCACCTCGCTTGCCGCTCTCGTGGTCCCGACTGGCGCGACCGACGAGCACGACCGCTCGTTCGCGGGCTGTGACGGGCCCACCCGCCCGGTTCTAGTGAGCGGCCCGTCGGTGGTCGTGACCACGTCGGAGACGCCGTTCTTCCGGAGGCTTGCCGCTGATGACGGCTCGAACGCCTGTGGTCCCAGCGTACGGCGCGCCCGGCGCGGACAGCCACTCGGTTCGCCGTGACCGAACCGATGCCGGTCCCACGGCGTCTGTTCACACGTTCCTCATCGCCGCCTCAGCCAACGACGGGATCCTCCACCAGTGACCTCGGTCATCCAACGCACGAGCCCGGCGCCCGCCCGGGCCACGACGCTGCGTCGCCTCCGCGTCACCCGTGGTCGTCGTGGTCACCGCTGGGGCGACCCGACCGTCGTCGGCCTCGTCGCCCTGGTCGTCTACGCACTGCACGGGTACGACGGCGTCCTCGACCGCGACCTCGGGGTGTTCACCTACGGCGGGATGCACGTGGCGCAGGGCAGCCCGCCGTACGTCGACCTCTTCAACTCGGTCGGCCCGCTCGCCGACGCCGTTCCCGGGCTGGCGATCTGGCTCGGTCACCTCGTGGACGCGGACCCGGTCCTGTCCGCGCGGCTGGGCTTCACCGTGATCTCGGCGCTCTGCTGCTCCCTGCTGTGCGTGCTCGCCCGCGACACGCTGGGCTCCCGGACCGCGGGCTTCCTCGCACCGGCCCTGTTCCTGACCTTCGAGGACTTCCTCCGGCTGGCCTCGGACGGGCCGCGCGAGAAGACCACGATGGTCCTCTTCCTGCTCGGCTGCCTGATCCTGCTCGGGCGACGGCGCTGGGCCCTGGCCGGCGCCTGCGCGGCCCTCGCGACCCTCACCTGGCAGCCGGTCCTCGCCGTCACGCTCGGCGCCGTGGTGGCGGCCGCCCTCCTCGACCAGCAAGACCGTCGCAGCAGGATCCTGCTGCGGTTCACCCTCGGCGGTCTGGTGCCGAGCCTGGCCACGGTCAGCTACTTCCTCGCCGCGGGAGCGCTCGCGCAGGCCGTCGACGGCTTCATCGTCATCAACGCCGCCTACACCCGGCAGCCGTCCTTCTTCAGTCACGCCCAGCAGATCACGGGGAACCTGCTGAAGGCCTACGACCTGTCGCTGTTCCTCATCGTCGGTGGTCTGCTCGCCGGGCTCGTCCTCGGCGTGAGGGCGCTGCCGCTGGCGCGGCGTCCCACGGCCGACCCGCACGCCCGACGCCTGGTGGTCAACGCCGCGGGCGGTCTGGTCGGCACCGTGTGGACGCTGCTGGTCATCAACGGCGCACCCGACCTGTTCGTCGTGCTCCCGTTCGCCGCCCTGGGCCTGGCGGGGACGGTCGTCTGGCTCCTGGGCCGGTTCCCGCGCCGGGTGGCGCTGACCGCGGCGACGGGGGTCGTCTGCCTCGCCGTGGCCATCGCCGGGGTCGAGTCCGTCTCGACCCGCGGCCACATGCTCGTCGTGCAACGCGACGACGTGGACGCGGTCCTCGCGACCCAGCCCCCCGACGCGACGGTCGTCAGCCTGAACGCGCCGGAGGCCCTCGCCCTCGCCGGGCGTGACGACCCGGTGCCCTACCAGGTCATGAACGAGGCGCAGGACCGCTACCTGACCGCCACCTACCCGGACGGCCTGCCCGGCCTCCTGCAGACCCTGGAGGACCTCCACCCGACGTTCGTGGTGGTCAGCCAGGGCTTCCTGGAGACCTGGCCGCAGCAGTGGCTGGCGGACGACTACCGGCGCGTCGGCGGTGGCGCCGGCTTCGTCTGGTGGCTCAGCCGCTCCGCCGGGCCGGACGCCCTGGCCGACGCGCGGTTCGCCCACGACGAGGTGATGACGGCCTACGGCCGGTAGTTTCGCGCGCATGCCGCGCAGACGGGTGTCCAGCCGGTACGCCGACCCCGTGCTGGCCGGGCTCGTGGCACTCGTCGTCTACTCGCTGCACGGGTTCCAGTCGTCGCTCGACCGCGACCAGGCGACGTTCGTCTACGGCGGCGTGCGGTTCGCGCACGGCACCCCGCCGTACCGGGGCATCTTCAACTCGGTGGGCCCGCTCGGCGACATGGTCGCCGGGGTGGGCGTCCGGATCGGCTGGCTGTTCGGCCTGGACAGCGTCACCGGAGCCCGCCTCGTCTACCTCGTCCTGTCGGCCGCCTGCGTCTCGGGGGTCAGCGTGCTGGCCCGCGACGCCCTCCGGTCGCGCGCGGCCGGGGTCCTGGCGCCGGCCGTGTTCCTGACCTTCGCGAGCTTCCTCAAGCTGGCCACGGGCGGGCCGCGCGAGAAGACCGTGATGGTGCTCTGCCTCGAGGTCGCCCTCCTCCTGCTGCTGCACCGGCGCTGGTTCGCTGCGGGGGTCCTGACCGCGCTCGCGACGCTCACCTGGCAACCGGTGGTCCTGGTCACCGTGGCCGCGGCGCTCGTCGCGATCCTCGTCTCGGGCGTTCCCCGGCTGCGGGCGCTCGCGTCGTACGTCGTCGGGGGCGTGGTCCCGACCGCCCTGGTGGCGGCGTACTTCCTGGCCGAGGGCGCGCTGCGGGTGTCGTACTGGGGCTTCATCCGGGTGAACATCGGCTACACCCGGCAGCCGCACATCGTCGAGAGCTGGCCGCTGCTGACCCACGACTACCGCTGGTCCCTCGTGCTCGTCGTCGCGGGCTGGCTGGGCATGGTCGCCTCCGGGGCAGTGGCGGTCGTCCGGTGGCGACGGACGCGGGGCCTCGACGACGCCGGGGGCCGTCTGCTCGTGCTGGGCACCGGCGGTCTGGTCGCCGGTCTCTGGAGCTGCTACCAGATCAACGGCGGTGCCGACCTCTACGTCGTCCTCCCGTTCGCCGCCGTGGGCCTGGCCGCAGCGCTGCAGGTCCTCGGGGCTCGCCTGGCCCGGCCGGAGGCGCGCCGGACCGCTGCCCCTGCCGTCGTGGTGGCCGCCGTCGTGGTGGTCGCCGTCGTGGCCGCCGGGGCCGAGGCCGTCAGCACCCGCGACCACCGGCTCCCTCTCGAGCGCCGCGACGTCGCCCGGACGTTGGCCGCCGTGCCACCGGGATCGACCGTGCTCTCGCTCAGCGCCCCTGAGGTGCTGGTGCTGTCCCATCGCCGGAACCCCTATCCCTGGCAGCTGTCCAACGGCGCCATCTCCCGGTTCCTCGACGACCACCTGGACGGCGGGCTCGCCGGCTACGCCGACCGGATCGCCCGCCTCCACCCCGCCCTGATCGCCGTCGGTCGCCGCACCGTCGACGACTGGGTCCAGCCGGTGCTGGACCGCGACTACACGCCCGTCGGTCGGGGCGACCACTGGACCTGGTACGCGGCGAACAGCCTCGGCCCCGCCACCCTGCGCCACCTGCGCGCGGTCAACCGGGCGACCTGGGCCGGAGACTGATTCCGATTTGAGTGGGGGCTCGCGGACCGGCAGAGTTCCCGCCCATGACCGAGCGCCAGTTTCCCGACATGTGGGTGGACCCCGACGACGACCCTCGCGAGACCGGAGCCACCCCGCGCGGCGAGAAGGCCGTGCTCGCGGAATACCTCGACCACTTCCGGATGACGTTCGAGATGAAGTGCGCCGACCTCGACGCCGAGCAGCTCGCCCAGCGCAGCGTGCCGCCGTCCACGATGTCGTTGCTCGGGCTGGTGCGGCACCTGGCGTCGGTGGAGTTCCACTGGTTCCGCCGCTTCATCGAGGGGCAGATGGAGCTCCCGCGACCGTTCAAGTCGCCCGAGGACCGCGACCTCGACTTCAACGGCGCGGTCGCCGACGACGCCGTCGTCACCGAGGCCTGGGCCGTCTGGCACACCGAGGTGGCCCACGCGCGGGAGGTCTACGAGCGGTACGACGACCTCGGCGTGCTGGTGGGACCGGAGGGGGACGAGTCCGAGCTCCGCGAGATCGTCGTCCACATGATCGAGGAGTACGCGCGTCACTGTGGTCACGCCGACTTCCTGCGCGAGCGCATCGACGGCCGGACCGGTCAGTAGCCTGGCGAGGTGAGCGAGCCCGCGAGTCAACCCCCGAGCGGGACCACGGCGCACGGCTGGGGTCTGGCGACCGTCGTCACCGACGGCGCGAGCCAGGACACGGTGCTGGACACCTGGTTCCCGGCGCCCGCGCTCGGCGACGCACCCGACGCGGGCGTCGCGCCGGAGGCGCTCGAACGGCTCGCCCGCGCGCACGCCGTACGCCGGGTCCGCACCGAGGTGCGGCACGTCGAGGTCGACCTGAGGGAGCCGCCCCGCGACGCCTCGGACGCCTACCTGCGGCTCCACCTCCTCTCGCACCGGCTCGTGCGACCGCACGGACTGAACCTCGACGGCATCTTCGGCGTCCTCGCCAACGTCGTCTGGACCAGCGCCGGCCCGTGCCCGGTCGACGGGTTCGAGGAGACCCGGCTGCGGCTCCGGGCGGACGGCCCCGTGCAGGTGCTCGGCGTCGACAAGTTCCCGCGGATGACCGACTACGTCGTGCCGACCGGCGTGCGGATCGGCGACGCCGACCGGGTGCGCCTCGGCGCCCACCTGGCCGACGGCACCACCGTGATGCACGAGGGCTTCGTCAACTACAACGCCGGCACGCTGGGCTCGTCGATGGTCGAGGGCCGGGTCAGTGCCGGGGTCGTGGTCGGCGACGGCTCCGACGTCGGCGGAGGGGCCTCGATCATGGGCACGCTGTCCGGCGGCGGGAAGCAGGTGATCTCCGTCGGGGAGCGATGCCTGATCGGAGCGAACGCCGGCATCGGGATCTCGCTCGGCGACGACTGCGTCGTGGAGGCCGGCTGCTACGTCACCGCCGGCACCAAGGTGGCCCTCCCCGACGCCCGCGTCGTCAAGGCCGTGGACCTGTCCGGCGGCGACCACCTGCTGTTCCGCCGCAACTCGGTGACCGGCGCCGTCGAGGTCGTCCCCTGGAAGGCCGGTGGAGTCGCGCTCAACGAGGCGCTCCACCGGAACTAGGCCGGTCCTGAGCATGGGGCTGAGCAAGCGCATCGCGGCCGTCGTCGTCCCCGTCGCCCTGGTGGTGGGTGGCGTGGCGTACGGCGTCTCACGGCACGGGTCCGGCGACGACAAGACCCTGGGCGAGTGCACCGCGAAGGTTGGGGGCCTGACCGTCGTCCTCACCGACGAGCAGGCGCGGAACGCGAGCCTGATCGCGGCGATCGCCGTGCGCCGCGGCCTGCCCGCCCACGCGGCGACGATCGGCCTGGCGACCGCGCTCCAGGAGTCGAAGCTCTACAACCTCCGGGGCGGCGACCGCGACTCCCTCGGGCTGTTCCAGCAGCGCCACTCCCAGGGCTGGGGGACGACGCGGCAGATCCTCGACCCGGTCTACGCCACCAACGCGTTCTACGACGCGCTCGAGAAGGTGCCGGGCTGGACGACCCTCCCGGTCACCGAGGCGGCGCAGGAGGTGCAGCGCTCCGGCTTCCCCGAGGCGTACGCCGTGTACGAGAAGGACGGGCGCGCCCTGGCGTCGGCCCTGACGGGCTACTCCGCGGCGGCGTTCTGGTGCCACCTGCCGGCCCCGGACGGGCCGCCGGCCCCGGCCGCGCGGCGCGCCGCGGGGCTGCGCCAGGCCCTCGAGCCGGCGTTCGGCGGCGTCGACGTCGGTGCCGGCACGGGCGGGACGCTGGAGGTCCCCGCCTCGTCGACACCGCGCGGATGGGCGCTGGCGTCGTACCTCGTGGCCCATGCGCAGCAGCTGGGCCTCTCCCGGGTGACCTATCAGGGCCATGCCTGGAAGGCGGACGACACGCACGGCTGGCGACGCGGCGCCGGCGGCGGTGGGAGCGCCGTCGTCGTCGCCTGAGCAGGCTTTACCGGCCCCAGGAAAACTTTGCCCGGTAATCCCTCGCCCGCGACGGTCCGCGCCCTACCCTGGGGGTCCAGAGCAGAGTCCGGGGGGGCTTTGTGGCGAAGAGTCGGGGGGCTCGGGATGCAGAATTCCACGCTGTACACGGTCGGAACCGCGTTGCGCCGTGCCGAGGACAACCACCTGCCGGTCGAGGTGCTCGTCCACGGTGAGTGGCTGCGCGGCAACGTCGCCGGGCTCGACGGTCAGGGCGTCATCCTGAGCACGCACTCCGAGCACGCGGTCGTCCGCCTGGACTCGATCTCCGCCGTGCGGATCCCCGAGTCGATGGCCGACGCGCCGGTCGCGGAGAGCTTCGACGAGCAGCACGAGCTGGCCATGGCAGAACGCGGCGAGGACGGCGCCTTCGCGATGCCGGGGGCCGCTGCGCTCTGACCCGGGCTTCGACGTCGCTCGACCGGCTCAGAGTCGAGCGGCAGCCGCGGCCACACGTTCGTCGGTCGCGGTGAGCGCCACGCGCACGTGCCGGGCGCCCGCGCGCCCGTAGAACGTGCCGGGTGCGACCAGGATGCCGAGGTCCGCCAGGTCGGAGAGCGTCGACCAGCAGTCCTCGTCGCGCGTGCTCCAGAGGTAGAGCGACGCCTCGGAGTGGTCGACCCGGAAGCCCGCCCCTTCCAGCGCCCCCTTCAGCGTCGTCCGGCGCGCGCGGTAACGCGCGTGCTGCTCGGCGGCGTGCGTGTCGTCGGCGAGCGCAGCTGCCATCGCGACCTGCTGCGGTCCGGGCTCGATCAGGCCGAGGTTCTTGCGCACGGCCAGCAGCTCCCCGACCACGGTGGGGTCGCCGGCGACGAACCCGCACCGGTAGCCGGCCAGGTTGGAGCGCTTCGAGAGCGAGTGGACGGCGAGGATGCCGTCGTGGCTGTCACCGCAGACGTCGGGGTGCAGGACGGAGACGGGCTCGGCGTCCCAGGCGCACTCGAGGTAGCACTCGTCGCTGACCAGCAGCGTGCCACGCTCGCGGCACCACTCCACGACCTTCCTCAGGTGGGCGACCGGCAGCACCCGGCCGGTCGGGTTCGACGGTGAGTTGATCCACAGCAGCGCCGGCTGCTCGGGTCCGAGACTGGTCAGGGAGTCGGTCGCGACCGTGCGAGCGCCGACCAGCGCCGCACCCACGGCGTACGTCGGGTACGCGAGCTCGGGGACGACCACGGTGTCGTCGGCACCGATCCCCAGCTGCGTCGGCAACGAGGCGACCAGCTCCTTGGTGCCGATCACCGGCAGCACGCCGTCGAGGCCGAGGCCGGTCACGCCGTGCCGTCGCCGCAGCCAGTCGACGGCCGCCTGCCGGGTCTCGGGCCGCCCGACCGTCTGCGGGTAGCCGGGCGAGTCGGAGGCACCCTCGAGCGCGCGGCGGACGACGTCGGGCGTGGGATCGACCGGGGTGCCGATCGAGAGGTCCACGATCCCGTCGGGATGCGCGCGCGCCCGAGCGGCGTACGCCGTGAGCCGGTCCCAGGGGAAGTCAGGAAGGCGACGCGACACGAGTCCGACGTGGTCTCGAAGGGTGGTTCCTGAGGAGCTGAGGAACGAGGCGTCTCGAAGGGCTCGACCGACGTCGGGTGAGGTCACTCGTCGTGCTCTTGCGGCGGGAGCGCCGCGACCAGCTCGTGGTCGTGGTCGATCTCGCCGAGCTTGGCCGCGCCACCGGGCGAGCCGAGCTCGTCGAAGAAGTGGACGTTGGCGTCGTAGTAGCCCTTCCACTCCTCCGGGGTGTCGTCCTCGTAGAAGATCGCCTCGACCGGGCAGACCGGTTCACAGGCGCCGCAGTCGACGCACTCGTCGGGATGGATGTAGAGCATGCGCTTGCCCTCGTAGATGCAGTCGACCGGACACTCGTCGACGCAGGCCCGGTCCTTGAGGTCGACACACGGCTGGGCGATGACGTAGGTCACCTGGTCCTCCTGAACGGGAAACGCGAGCTGATGGCGAGCAGCCTAGTATCCCGCGGGCCCGGTGCCGGTCACCGTCCACCCCACTTCCGGTCCCACTTCTGTCCCCGCTTGTAGCATCGCGGCGACCACCGACCGAGGAGAAGCGTGGACCGGCGACCCAACATCTTGTTCCTGATGACGGACCAGCATCGGTGGGACGCGCTGAGCTGTGTCAGCGACTGGGTCGACACGCCGAACCTGGACCGGATCGCCGCGGCGGGCGTGCGGTTCCCCCGGGCGTACACGAACGCGCCGGTCTGCGTGCCGGCGCGGGTCAGCCTGGCGACGGGCCGCTACCCGCACCAGACCGGCGTCTGGACGAACGGCGGCAAGATGCTCGACCGCCACGCCGACACCTGGATGCAGTCGGTCCGGGACGCGGGCTACGCGACCAGCGTGTTCGGCAAGACCCACCTGCACCCCCACCGGGGCGACCTCCGCGACCGAGAACACCTCCTGCACCGCTGGGGCCTCGACCACGTCGACGAGATCGGGGGGCCGCGGGCGATGACCCGCGTCAACTGCCGCCTCACCGACCTGTGGCGGGAGGCCGGCGTGCTCGACGCCTACAAGGACGACCTGGAGAGCCGCTACCGCGACAAGCCGTGGGTCGTCCGGCCCACCCCGATCCCGCTCGAGCTCTACGCCGACGTCTACGTCGGCACGCAGGCCCGCGACCACCTCCGCGGCTACGACGACGACCGGCCCTGGATGTGCTGGGTCAGCTTCAGCGGGCCGCACGAGCCCTGGGACACGCCCCCGCCGTACGCCGGGATGTTCGACCCCGCGACGATGCCGGCGCCGCTCGAGGCGGAGCCGAGCAGCCCGGACCGGCCCCAGGGAGCCTTCGACAACCGCGAGCGGTTCCCCTTCGAGCCGGGCGACATCGCGGCCCTACGAGCCGACTACGCGGCCGGGCTCAAGCTGATCGACGACCAGATCGGTGAGCTCCTGCAGGTCGTCGAGGAGCGCGGCGAGCTCGACCGGACCGTGATCGCCTTCGCCTCGGACCACGGCGAGATGAACGGTGACTTCGGGCTGATCCACAAGCAGAACTTCCTCAACCCGGCGGCGCGGGTCCCCTTCCTGCTCCAGGTGCCGGGCGGACGCAGTGGGTGGGAGTGCCCGGACCCGGTCGAGCTGATGGACCTCGGCGCCACGCTGGCCGAGCTGGCCGGCGGTCAGCCGGTGCCCGGCAGCCAGGCGCGCAGCGTCGCCGACCGGGTGCTGGGCCGGACCGACCAGGGCCGGCAGACGGCGTTGTCGGAGCTGTCCGGCGAGGTGATGATCGCCTCGGAGAAGTGGAAGCTGGCCCTCAACAAGCGCGGCCGGCCCTACCTGCTGTTCGACCTCGAGGCCGATCCCGAGGAGCGTCGCAACCTGGCGGGGTCACCGAAGCAGGCGGGCCGCGAACGCCGGCTGCAGACCGTGATGCTGCGCCGGATCGTCACCTCGCCCGCCTGAGCCATGACGCCGACATCGCACGGGCTGGGCCCTCACGTCGTCGGGCAGCGCGTCGTCGTACGCCGCGTGCTGCGCGGTGAGACCGGTCCGTCCGGCGGGCCGGCCATGACCGACGTGCTCGGCACGTTGGTGTCGTGGGACGCCGAGACCTGTGTCGTGGCCCCCGAGTCGGGGCCGGTGGTGACCATCGCCCTGGCCGACGTCGTGACCGGGAAGCCCGTGCCCCCGCGAGGGTCGGTGCGGCAGCGGGTCTCGACCCGCGAGGCGGAGATCCGGGCGCTGCCGCTGTGGACGTCACCCTCGACCGAGCCCCTGGGCGAGTGGGTGCTGCGCCTGGTCGAGGGCGAGCGCGGACGGCGCTCGAGACGGGCGAACTCCTGCCTGGCCGTCGGCGACCCCGGACTGCCGCTCGCGGAGGCCGCCGACGAGGTGCGCGCCTACTACGGCGCTCGGTCCCGCGACGCGCTCGTCCAGACCGAGGCGGGGTCGTCGGTCGAGGCCGGGTTGGTCGACCTCGGCTGGCAGGTCCTGGATCCACTGGACGCGCCGTACCTGGTGGGCTCGCTGGTGATGGCCCGACGCGCGGCGTGGCCCGACGACGGGGTGGAGACCACGGTCGACGGCACGCGCGTGCTGGCCACTCTCTCGATCGACGGCGAGGAGGTCGGCCGCGGACGCGGCGAGCTCAACGACGACTGGTTGTGGGTCCACGGCCTGCAGGTCGACGAGTCGCGGCGACGTCAGGGCCTCGGCCGCCGGCTGATGGCCGGCCTGCTCGACGCGGGAGCCGAGACCGGGGCCGGCACGGTGTGGCTCGAGGTCGACCGCGAGAACACGCCGGCCTGGATGCTCTACGCCGGGCTGGGCCTGCGCGAGCACCACCTGTGCCACTACCTGGCGGCGCCGGCCACCTGATCGGCGACGTGGGTGATGTCGGCAGGGCCGACCCGGCAACAGCCACCGACGAGCCGCGCACCCGCATCGAGCCAGCTCGCGACCGCACCCGGGTCGAACGCCGACTCGCCGGTCCAGGTGCGCCGGACGGCGTCCCAGCCCTGCCCGGAGTTCGGGTAGGCGACCAGGGGGCCGGTCGCACGCGCCAGCGCCCCGGTCACGTCACCGGGCGCACAGCAGTTGACGCCGACGGCGACGATCTCGTCGACGTCGGCCGCCATCGACCAGGCCTCGGCCAGCGGCTCCCCGGCGCGGGTGCGGTCACCGTCGGCCGAGACGCTGAGCCAGGCGACGTGGCCGGAGCCGTCCAGCTCGGCGCACACCGCCTCGACCTCGGCGAGGCACGGCACCGTCTCCACGGCGAGCACGTCGGCTCCGGCCGAGCCCAGGACCTCGAGCCGCGGTCGGTGGAACTCGCGGAGGCCGGCGACGTCGAGGTCGTAGTCACCGCGGTACTCCGAGCCGTCCGCCAGGTACGCGCCGTACGGGCCAACCGAGGCGGCCACCCAGCCGTGGGGGCAGGTCTCGTCGCGGGCGCGGCGCGCGAGCGCCACGCTGAGCCGCATCAGGTCGGCGGCGCCCCCGGCGTCCAGCCCGAGCGTGGCGAAACCGGGGAACGAGGCCTGGTACGACGCGGTGGTGGCGACCTGCGCGCCCGCGCGGAAGAACTCCGCGTGTGCGGCGACGATCGCCTCGGGGTCGTCGGACAGGAGCCGTGCTGACCACAGGTCGGAGGAGAGGTCGTGGCCGTGCGCCTCGAGGAGCGTGGCCAGACCGCCGTCGAGGACGACCGGACCGTCGCCGATCGCCCGAGGCAGCTCGGTCACCCGACCGGTCAGACGAGCACGTCGTCGCGGGAGGACGCCCGGTCGCGCGCGGTCAGCAGGTCGTCGAGGCGCTGGTGCACCTGCTCGTACTCCGCCGTACCGGCGACCGCGTCGAGACGTGCGGTGATCGCCCGGAGCGTCGCCTCGATGGAGCCGACGTCCGCGGGAATCCGACGCGTGAGCAGCAGCTCCAACGCCTGATGTCTGGTCATGGCGCACCCCTCCCTTGCCCCCGAACGCGTACCCAGTTCCACGACGGTTCAATCCTCCACCCGGCACTCACGTAGCCTGAGCCGGTGGGTCGGCTCCGGAGTGTCGCGTCGAGGAATCGACGGCGTCTGCTGCACCTCATCATGCTCCTCGCCGGGATCGTCGCCCTGGCCCCCCTCGTTGCGGTCGACCCCGGCGTGCTCGCCCTCCTTCTCGACGTCGACTTCCTGGCCCTGATCGGCGTGGCCGGGCTCGGCCTGCTGCGCGGCGACACCCGGCTGCTCGTCTCGCGGATCGGGCGGAGCCTGCCGGGCCTGTGGGTCCGGGTGGGGGTCGAGCTCACGCGGACGTCTCCGCGCACGCTGAGCCCGTGACCGCACCCCCGGGTGTGGCGGCGCTGGCCGACCGGTTGGCCGACCTCGGGTGGGTGCGGGACCTGTGGGTCGCCGGGTCCCTGGCCACCGGAGACCACGTCCCGGGCGTCAGCGACCTCGACCTCGTCGCCGTCACGGAGGGGCCGGTCGACGACACCGGCCAGGAGCTGCTGACCTCCCTCCACCAGGAGCTGGACCGCGGCGAGGCCGCCGGTCAGGACCTCGGGTGCGTCTACGTCGCCGAGTCCACGCTGGCGGTCCCGGCCGTGCTCCACCCGACCTGGACCCACGGCGCTCTGGTGCAGCGCATCCTGTCCGGCGTGACCCGGGCCGAGCTCGCGCGGCACGGGTACGCCGCGTTCGGGCGCCCGCCGGCCACGGTGCTGCCGGCCGTGACCGACGACGACGTACGCCGGGCCGCTCGCGAGGAGCTGTCCGGCTACTGGGCCTGGGCTTCCCGGCGCCCGACGATGTGGTGGAGCCCCGTGATCGCCGACCTGGGCCTGACCTCGATGGCACGCGGTCGGCACGCCCTCGCGACCGGTCAGCTGCTGACCAAGTCCGCGGCGATCGACGCCGCCGACGCGCCACCATGGCTGCGTGACGAGCTGCGGGCACGGCGGCGCGGTGAGGCGGTCACCTCCCCCCGCCTCCGCACCGGCTGGATCGCATGGCGCGACGCGCGGAGGACGGTCCGGGCGCTCAGAGCGGACGGACCGTGAGGGACTGCGCGCTGGTCCCGATCGGACCACGCTCGTCGTGCACCACGCTCGCGGTGAGGCCGACGCCGGTCGGTCCGAACGAGACCGTCGTGTCGAAGCCGACCCACTCGCCGTGCGGCTGGTCGACGAGGTGGGCGGTGAGGTCGACGTTCGGGAAGAGCACCTCGGTCGGCTCGGCACGCACGGCCATCCCGTTGGCGATGTCGAGCAGGCCCGCCAGCCGGCTCAGTGGGCTGATCTCCTCGTCGGGCACGAGCGGCACGTCGGTGCGCACCCAGAACTGCGCCCGACCCGGCTCCACCAGCCGGCGCCGGACGTCGACGGTGGCGATGAAGCCACCCGGCCAGACACTCGTCGGGTCCCACGGCTCCGTCTCGTCGGGTCCCGGGACACGCGCCTGCCCGGTGCCCTGCACCTCCGCCGTCTCACGCGGCTCCATCAGCCAGGCCCGGAGCCGGACCGCCGTTCGTCCGCCGTGGCCGAGGACGGCCTCCACCAGCTCGATCGTCCGCCCCGCCCGCAGCACCTGCACGTCGACGTCGACCTCGGCGATCGGCACCGTGCCGAGGATGTCGTAGCTCAGCCGGGTCACAGCGAGCCCGTCGCTCCGCCGCGCGTCACGGTCCTTCTCGACGACGTGGACCATCAGCCCGAGCGCCGGCGCGATGTGCTGCGTCGCGAGGTCCCAGGCGCCACCGGTGTGCTCGGTGGCCCGGAAGCGGTGGGCGGCCAGGCGCTCGAAGTAGGCCCTCACCGACGACGCCCCACGATCCGTTCACGCAGGACGTCGACGCCGCTGCCACTGAGCTCGGCCAGCCCCTCGGGACGACCGGCGACCGCCATCGCCAGCGCCTCGCTGCAGCCCTCGACCTCGGCGCCGCTCCCCCACGACCACTCCTGGTCGGTCGCCCGCAGCGCGAGCCCGGCGGCCCGCCGTCTCGGCACCAGACCCGGGACGCCACCCGGAAGCCAGTCCAGCACCATCCGCCAGTCGTCGAGACACACATCGGCGTCCATCTCGAGCGGGCGTGCGCAGTCGCGCAGGTGGAGGCAGCCGTCGGCCAGCTGTCCCATCGGCCCCACCCCGGGCGCGCTGCCGTGCTCGTCGGCTCGTTCCCTGAGGATCGAGGTCAGGTCGGCGACGGGCCGCTCGGCGGTTCGCCGTGCCATCGACGCGTTGGCCCCGTTGATCGATCCCTTCGCGCGGACCACGTCGAGCAGCAGCCCCCCGAGACTGCCGGTCATCGTCGCGACGAGGTGACCCAGCACGTCGCGCACGGTCCAGCCCTCGCACAGGCTCGGCGTCGCCAGCTGGGCGTCGTCCAGGCCGTCGAAGAAGTCCGCCAGCAGCCGACGGTTCGCGGCGGTCCGAGGATGGATGTCCACCGGGCCATCATGTCCGGACGTCCTTCGCGCGAGCACGGCGGCCGTCCGCGAGATCGGTCGACGAGGAGGCACGACACGGGCCCTGCGGAGCAGTACGCTCCACCGCATCATCCAGCGAGAACGGGGACAGCACATGAGGGCTCGACGACTGCTCATGCCAACGATGGTGGCGATGGTTCTGGTGCCGTTCGCGGCGCCCGCGGCCACCGCGGCGGCACCGGGGAACGACGAGTACCCCGGGGCGGTCGTGCTGCACCTGGGCGACCGGGTCGAGCAGGACACGAGCGATGCCACGACCACGCCCCAGGACGAGGCGCTGAACGCGAACTGCGGCGCGCCCGCGACGAATGCCTCCGTCTGGTACCAGTTCACGCCCACCGTGAACCGCAAGGTCGTCCTGGACATGAGCGAGTCGAGCTACAGCGGCGGCGTGATGATCTTCCGGGGCACCCCGACCCCGAACTCCCTGGTCTCCTGCGGGCCTGCTGCGGCGGGCTTGAACGCGAAGGCCGGCAAGACCTACTACGTGATGGCGTTCTCCGACACCGACGTGAACGGCGGGACCCTCGTCCTGAGGCTGCAGAAGGCACCCACGCCCCGCGTGCACGTGACGGTGGCCAAGCACGGCGTGGCCTACCACGGCGGTGCGGCCCGGATCCACGGCACCTACCGCTGTGCGCACGGTGACAGCTTCGCGGGGCTGAGCGCCCAGCTCTTGCAGCGGGCCGGGCGGTTGAAGATCCAGGCCGAGGCCGACGTGAGCGTGCGGTGCGACGCCAAGAACCACCACTGGACGGCGCGCTTGGTGTCGCCGGTGGGGACCTACGCGAAGGGCAAGGCCGTCGCCAAGGTCGACCTCTTCGCCTGCGGTTTCATCGAGTGCCGCCAGGACCGGGCCAAGCGCGACCTCCACCTCGGGTGGGCGTCGAAGCCGGACCCCCAGCGCTGGGCCCCGCCGTCCTCGGCGCGCGTGGAGCGCCCCCGGCCGATGATCGACCGTCAGCCGCACTGGCCCACGCGCTAGTCCGCGTCGGGTCGAGCCTGGAGCAGGCCCGACCCGACGTAGCTCCTGACCCTCGTCGTTGCGCCAGCAGCGGGGGTGCATTTCGATTCGCGAGCGGGGTCGGGGCCGTCGTACGATTTCTCCCGACCACCGTGGGGCGTGACGCACCCCCTCTCCGTCCGCACCGGGCAGGGAGAGCAGCGGCGGTCCGCGCGTCCGGCGTACCGACGAGAGGCCGATGACGAGTCGGCGAAGGTGTGGTGGCACAGCGACTTTGCCCCCGCCCACACCTCCAGGGCTTTCCGCTACTGGAGGAACGATGAGACGCACCCTCACATCCGCACTGCCCGCGACGACCCCCGGGTGAGCCGGTCCGGCTCCAGGGCTGGGTCCACCGCCGGCGCGAGCTCGCCAAGGTCACCTTCCTGGTCGTCCGCGACCGCACGGGACTGGCCCAGGTCGTGCTCCCCGCCGGCGCCGAGCTCCCGCCCGAGGAGACCCCGATCGAGGTCGTCGGCACGGCGACCGCCAACACCCAGGCGCCCGGCGGCGTCGAGGTCACCGAGGCCGCGGTGACGGCCCTGAGCGAGCCGGCCGACACTCCCGCCGTGGAGCTGTGGCGGCCGACCCTCGACACCGGCCTGCCGACCCTGCTCGACCATGCCGCGACCACCTGGCGCCACCCGCTGCAGCGCGCCAAGTGGGAGCTGGCGGCTGCCAGCCTCCGCGGCTTCCGCGAGACCCTCGACGCCGACGGCTTCACCGAGGTCCAGTCGCCCAAGCTCGTGGAGCAGGCCACCGAGAGCGGTGCGAACGTCTTCACGGTCGACTACTTCGGCCGCCCGGCGTACCTCGCGCAGAGCCCGCAGTTCTACAAGCAGCAGCTGGTCGGCGTCTTCGAGCGCGTCTACGAGGTCGGGCCGGTGTTCCGGGCCGAGCCCCACGACACCGTGCGCCACCTGGCGGAGTACGTCTCGCTCGACGTCGAGCTGGGCTTCGTCGAGGACCACCACGAGGTGATGGCGTGCCTGCGTGACGTCGTGGCCGGCATGCTCACCGGTGTCCGGCGGTACGCCGCCCCCGCGGCCGAGCGGCTCGGGCTGACGCTCCCCGAGGTGCCGGAGGAGATCCCGACCCTGCACTTCCGCGAGGCGCTCGAGATCGCCGGCGCCCCGGACGACGAGCCCGACCTCAACCCCGCGCACGAGCGTTCGCTCGGGGACTGGGCGATGCGCGAGCACGGCTCCGACTTCGTCCTGGTCGAGGGCTACCCCACGGCGCACCGCGCCTTCTACAGCCACCCCGACCCGGCCGACCCGCACTGGAGCAGGTCGTTCGACCTGATCTTCCGCGGCATCGAGCTGGTCAGTGGCGCCCAGCGCCTGCACCGGTACGCCGACTACGTCCGCGCCCTCGAGGAGCGGGGCTACCCCTACGCCCCCTACGCGTCGTACGTCGAGGCGTTCCGGCGGGGCATCCCCCCGCACGGCGGCTTCGCGATCGGTCTCGAGCGCTGGGTCGGCCGGCTGGTGGAGGCACCGAACATCCGCGAGGTCACCCTCTTCCCCCGCGACCTCCACCGGCTCGCGCCGTAACGTGCCTCCATGGCCAGCTACGACGTGAACCCCGACGCGGTCGCGCGGTGCCGCGACCTGATCGACGCCAAGCAGTACGTCCTCGACAGCGACTGGGGCGTGGCGCAACCCGACGCCGAGTCCCAGAACAGCTTCCTGGAGCACCACACCTGGGAGGAGTACGGCGCGTGGCACCTCGGGCTCACCGAGGGGGCGAACGACGAGACCAAGGCGCGCCACGCGTTCGTCTACGGCGACTTCCGTCGCGTGCACCGCACGGCGCTGATCGCGTCGGTCTATCGCGCGTCGGAGTGGCGGCACAAGAAGGTCGAGCTGGCCGCGCACGAGCTGCTGCAACGCCTCGACGGGGTCGCCGGCATCTCCTGAGACCGGTCAGCCGTGACGGTGGTGGTGACCCCGGTGCCGGCAGACGACGGCGGCCGCGGGCGCGTAGGACACGACGTACGACGAGCGGTGGTCGACGTCTCCGCCGCGGCCGAAGCTCCGTGTCACGGTGACGTCGAAGCCGTCCCGGCCCCGGCGTGGCCGGCACTGCTGCCCGCGCACGAGGTGGCGGGCCGCGCGCACGACGTGCGTCGGTGACCCGTGACCGGACGTCACCGTCCAGCGCGGCGTCGACCAGAGAGTGACCGTCACCGAGCCGTGGTGGAGCGACGCGGAGACCAGCACGCCGTACCTGGTGTCGTCGACGAACGCGACGTCCTGTCCGTCGCGGAGCGTCGCGTCGCGACCCATCGGAGCGGTCGCGGCGTAGGACGCCTCCGTCGCGTGGGCGGTGACCCGCAGCCCGCCGAGCCACGCCGCGTTGAAGACGGCCGTGGCCAGCGCCCCGCCCCGGGCGCCGGACGGGGTCCGGGCTCCGAGCAGGCCGCGCAGGGACAGCGCGTCGCCGGGACGCAGCACCAGACCGTCGAGCCGCGACACCAGCCCGGCGAGGCGACCGCCGTTCGTCGCGTCGGGCCATCGCGCACTGAACGACGAGAGCTGCGTACGGATCCCGAGCCGTCGCGCGTCGGCGGTCGTGAAGGTCGGGCGGGCGAGCGTCGGGTGGACGCGCGCCGTGCGGTGGGGCGTGGCGATCGCGCGCATCAGGGCGAGCGCGACGTCGTGCGGCCGGAACGTCATCCCCGGTCGCCCCTTCACCACGTGCGGCCGGCCGTGCACGAGCGCGACGGTGGCGGGCGTCGGCCGGTCGACCGGCGCTCCGACGAGCGCCGACTCCGCCACCCGGGACAGCGCCTGTGCGCGCACCATCGGCGTGAGCTGGTTGCCGACCCGCCGCGCGGCGAGGAGGTGGCCGTACGACGACGGCGGCAGGTGCAGCGTGGCGCGGCCGAAGTGCAGCTCGACCGGCGACGCCATCGCCGGGTTGGCGAACCGGCTGACGAACCGCTGCACCGCCGAGGTGTCGATGGCGGGCGCGATCGGGGCCAGCCGGAGCTGGACCGAGGGATCGTCGGTGAGGTAGGCGTTCCAGAACGCCGTACCGGCCACGCGGGGGTCGAGGGTCAGCCCGGGCCTGGGCGCCCGCACGCGGAAGGTCTGCCGGCGGAAGACCACCGACCCGTCGGCCCCGGCCTGCCCGTCGTCGACGTCGAGACGCCGGAGGAGCGCGGCGAGCCGGTCCTGGTCGAGCGTGACCACCGGGGCGTAGCCGTTGCCGGCGGTGAAGTAGGACCAGAGCCGGGACGGGCGCCAGCTGCGCTCGGCGCCGGCCTGACGCACCGAGGCGGCGTAGTCGATGCCCAAGCCCACCTGCGACGGCCGCACCTGCTGCGAGCGGCCGTTGATGACGACCGTGAACGGCGTCCCCGCGCGCGCCGCGAGACCCTCGCGCAGCACCTCGGCGGCCGTGGCGGGGTCGTGGCCGCCGATGTCGACGCCGGCGACCGTCGTGCCGACCGGCACCTTGTCACCGGCGGCGACGTACGCCGCGGAGTAGGCGCCGCCGGCCAGGAGCGCGAGACCGAGGACGAGCGCCAGTACGACCCGGCCACCCTCGCTCTCGGGGCCGGGTCGGTCTCGCCGGGTCGAGCGCGCCACGGGAAAATGCTAGGAGGGACGGGCGCTCCGCGCGGGTGAACGCGCCGGTCGACGGTGGTGAAACTTCGTCAGGTCCCGGCGAAGAGATCGTGCTCCAGACCGTCGGAGCCAGGGACGGGAGTGCCCTTCGCGATCCGGAACGACTCGATGCCGAGCACCTCGTTCCCTACGTGGTTGGAGAGGGCGAAGAACGGTCCGTCGACCTCGATCTGCGTGCGATGGGCGTGCAGGGCGGTGACCTTCTGGTCGGAGTACGCCGTGCCGTCGATCTCCGCGGCGAGGTCGGCGTCGGGGGTCGCCATCGGCAGCGGTCCCTCGGGATCCATGCCCTCGAACGACGTCGTGTCGCCCGCGGCGCGGATCGCTCGCAGGCTGCGCCGCCAGCGCGACTCCGACATCGCCTGCCAGTAGATCTTGGCGACCTCCCAGGGCTCGCCCAGGTCGGGGCGGTAGGTCGGCACGGCGGCCAGGGAGGCGGCGTACGTCGCCACGCGGTGGGCCTGGATGTGGTCGGGGTGGCCGTAGTTGCCGAACTGGTCGTAGGTCGACATCACCTGGGGCCGCACCTCGCGGATCACCTCGACCAGCAGGGTCGCGGCCTCGGTCAGGTCGGCGTCCCAGAACGCGTTGACGGGCCGGTCGTCGCCGGCGATCGCGTAGCCGTCCTCGTGCCAGGCCATCCCGGAGTCGCTGTACCGCCCGAAGCCGCCGAGGAAGCGGTGGTCGGTGACACCGAGGGCCTTCATCGCGTCCTCGAGCTCACCCCGACGGTGCTCGGCGAGCCCCCCGTCCCGGTCCCACGCGAGCTGGGCGAGCTCCGGGACGAGCACCTCGCCGCGCTCACCCGCGGTGCAGGTGACCAGGGTGACCCCGGCGCCCTCGGCGACGTACTTCGCCATCGTCGCGCCGGTGCCGATCGTCTCGTCGTCGGGGTGGGCGTGCACCAGGAGCAGCCGTCGGTCGGGGATCTCGCTCATGAGGACGACCCTAGGAGGAGGGGCCGCACCGCCGGCAGGAAGGGTCGGTCGGGCTCGAGCCAGTCGACGTCGTCGAGCTCGGTCGGGGCGAGCCAGCGCAGCTCGTCGTGGTCCTCCCCCGGTCTCGGGCTGCCCACCGCCACGCGGCAGACCGCCACGCGCAGGACGTGCGTGGTGCCGATCGGCTCGGCGCCGTCGAGCCACCGCTCCACCACGACGACGCAGCCGAGCTCCTCCTCGACCTCCCGGATCAGCGCGGCCGTCGCCGTCTCACCCTGCTCGACCTTGCCGCCGGGGAGCTCCCAGCGGCCCGCGGCCTCGGGAGGCGACGTACGACGGGCGGCGAGCAGCAGCCCGCCCTGGACGATCGCGGCACCGACCACCAGCGTCGCCGCGGCCATCAGGGGGCGAGGCGTGCGGTCTTCGGTGCCGTCGCTGCCTTCGTGGTCGCGGCCGGGACCGGCAGCGCACCGCGATCCAGCTTCGGCAGCCCGATCTGGCCGATGTAGAGCGCGAGCCAGGCCGTGGCGAGGTTCTGCGCGGCGTACTCCTCGCGGCCCGGGTAGGTGTCCTGCTGGGCCGCGACCGCCGGGTCGACGGAGTAGGTGCGGCCGTCGGTCGACCCGCTCGCGCGGGCCAGCGCCAGCTGACCGGTCTCGTGCCAGGCCAGGGCCCGTCCCGCCGCCCAGCCCCGGTTGCCCACGTAGGGGGCGTAGACCAGGGCGTGCGCGTCCAGGCTCACGAAGTGGGCCCGGCGGGCGGTGCCCCAGTCGTCACCCTGGGGGTAGTAGATCCAGCTGTGGCCGGGCGCGTAGACGGTGCCGCCCGGCGTCTTGTACGTGCCGCCGGCCGGGCTCGCGGCGCCGGCCGAGAAGTGCAGGGTGCTGAACGCCGAGTAGACCAGCGCCGCGTGGTGGAACATCGCCGCCGGCACCCGCTGGGCCGCGAGCCGGTCGAAGTCCGCGGCCGTCCAGAGCAGCTGGATGTTGCTGGCGTAGTCGGGGTGGATGCGCTGGTGGTTCTCCACGGTGCCGTCGGCGTAGGCGTTGAAGCCCTGGAGCCGGCTGGACAGGGGCACCCCGTTGACCACCTTGCCCGAGGTGAGCTCCGGGTGGGTCGCGAACGCCGCGACGGCGAGCTCGGCTGCCTTCGCTCGCCACAGCGCTGCGTGCGGCGCCTTCGGCATCATCGACGCGGCGAAGGCCAGGAGCGAGGAGTCCCAGGCGTTCTCCTCGGCCTTGGTGTCGCCCGGCGACACGATCGTGCCGTCCGGCAGGCCCCAGTAGGGCACGGCCTCCGTGGTCAGCCGGTCGGCCTCGCTGACCACCATCGAGGTGACGTCGGCCTGGGTCTCCGAGGTCAGCCGGGGCCACACCAACCAGGCGGCGGCACCGGTGAGCATCGCCCAGTGGGGCGTCTCCCAGCCGCGACCCCAGCCACCCGGGCTCACCGACACGTGGGCACAGGCGATCGAGCGGACCAGCTGGTCGACGTAGTGGAAGCCGGCCGAGCGTGGACGGCGCACGACGGCGCGGTCGTAGGCACCGGTGGTGAGGCCGATGGCGACGGTCAGCGCCGACATCGCGGGCAGCCGGACCGCGAGCTCGTCGTTGCGCGGCCGGTCCAGCAGGTCGAGGTAGGCATGGGTGCGGGTCGCGCTCCAGCGACTCTGGTACTGGGCACCCAGCAGGAAGCGCTCCGACGACTGCAGTGACCCACGCACGCGTCGACCGGTGGGGCCCACTCCCCGGCTGACGTCGGTGTCGAGGAGTCCGCTCGGCACGACCCAGGCCGCTCGACCCGACCGCCGGGCCTTCGCGGTCGGGCAGGTGGTCGCCCCGGACACGTCGGCGACCCGCCACGCGGCCGGCGTCTCGGTGGCTCCGGGCGCGAAGACCGGGTGCAGGGCCGTGACCGGCTTCGCCACGCTGTTGCTGAGGTACCACGTCGTGCCGCGCACCACGCCGAGGCCGTCGGTGCCGTCGCCGTCCCAGTCACCGACCACCGGGCGATCCCCCGGCGTGCCGTAGCCGACGGTGAAGGTGACGGTCGGGGCGTTCACCGAGTCGGCCAGCACCCAGCTGCCGTTCCGGAAGACGCCGATGCCGTCGGAGCGGTGGCCGTTCCAGTTGCCCGTGACGGGCACGCCGGTGCCGTCACCGAAGGTGACGTCGCGCCAGATCGCCGGCGCCGACCCGTCGGCGGGGAGCGGCCCGAGCGCCAGGAGCCAGTGCGCGCCGCGCACCACACCGATGTCGGTGACGCCGTCGCCGTTCCAGTCGCCGGTGACGGGGACGTCGCCCGCCTGACCGAAGGTCGTGGTGGCGTCGGGTGCACCGGGACGCTGCACCTGGTTCCACAGCTGCCACTGACCCGCCGCGAAGGTGCCGGCGGTCTGCACCCCGTCGCCGTTCCAGTCGCCGAGGACGCGCACACCGCCGTCGGTCAGGAGCGGCAGGTGGTAGACGACCGTGCCTCCCGCGGGCAGCTGCGCCCGGACCCGGTCGCTCGAGAAGAGGGCCGGCACCCCGACGGTGCTCGTCGCCGTCGCCCGGTGCAGGGGCCCCGAGGTCGCGGGGGCTGCGGGGGTCGCAGACGTGGCGGCGTCGACGGTCAGGACGGGGAGCAGGGTCGCGAGGACGGCACAGACGGCCGCGGACGCGGCGGGTCGAGACAACGGGCCCCCTGGCTGATCGGGCCCGGCTGGGCCACCCGCGAGAATTTACCTTCTCGTCGCGCGCTGCGTCCGTCGAATCACGGGGTCGGCCGAGGTTGTCGGGCCAGCTGCCGGCCTTGGGCGACCAGACGGCCGGCGGAGTCCCACACCTCGCAGTCCTCCTCGAACATCCCGCCCGCGAGGTTCCGCGTCTCGTGCCGCAGACGCAGCCACCCGGGCGCCGGGCGCGCCCGGACGTGGGCGGTGAGCTCCAGGGTCGGCGCCCACCCCATCAGCCCGAGCTCGAACAGCGTCGGTGGCATCGCGTCGACGGCGAGCAGGAGGGCGAGCGGATCGGGCTCCCGCTCGTCGTGGAGCCGGAACCAGCCCTGGATCAGCGGCCGGCCGCTCGGCTGCCCGAGCGCCCAGCCGGCGGTGGACGGGTCGAGGCGCAGGTCGAAGCGGCTCAGGAGCGGAGGGGCGAAGGCCCGGTACTCCGCCGGTGCCTGGTCCATCCCCCAGCACTCCTCGAGCGGCGGCAGATCGGGTTCGGTCGCCGTGGTGGCCACGTCGTCCGGCAGCAGACCGAGGTCGCCGTACGTCGCCAGCGCGGTGATCCGCACCTCACCCTCCTGCGCCAGGTCGACGGACCAGGTGGAGACGCTGCTTCCCTCGCGCAGGGGCCGGACGGTGATCGTGGCCGGCCCCGGACGGGATGCGGACAGGTAGTACGCGCTGACCGCGAGGGGATCGGGGTGGCCGGCCGACCGGCGTACGGCGTGACCGAGGGTGGCGAGCAGGTAGCCCCCGTTGACCCTGCCTCCGACGACCCAGCCGGGCCGCAGGTCGGCGGCGTAGACGTGCTCGGCGACCTCGGTGAGGGCCAGGTCGCGGTCGAACTCCGCGGTCCGTGCCGGTGTCCCGTCGGGCATGGCGTGAGACTAGTGAGCGACGTCTACGGCACGATGAGCCGTGTGACGACGCGGCAGCCGCGCTGGGTGTACGACGAGGGTGACGAGCCCGACCCTCGCTTCAGCCTGGCCAACGAGCGGACCTTCCTGGCCTGGGTACGCACGGCCCTGGCGATGCTCGCTGGTGGTGTCGCGCTGCACGCGCTCGAGGTGCCGAGCACCGACTGGCTGCGCACCGTCGTCGTGGTCGCGCTGATCGCTGCCGGCGGGCTGATGTGCGTGCTCGCGCTGGTGCGGTGGGCTCGGGTCGAGCGCGCGATGCGGCGCCGCGAGCCGCTGCCGTCGTTCGGCCTCGGCGTGGTGACGGCCGTGGCGCTCTTCATCGTCGCCGCGCTGCTCGTCGCCGTGCTGATCTGATCGACGACCTCACTCCGACGTGACGACGCGGGCTCAGGCGGCGCGAGCCGCGGAGAGACGGCGGACCAGCGCCCGAAGACCGGAGTCGGCGTGGGCCGGCCGACGGATCGGGAGCAGGTGGGTCAGTCCCTCGCGGGCGGCCACCATCCGGGTCGCCTCGTCGTCGTACTCCGCGGCGAGGCGCTCGGCGCGGTCGAGGTCGTCGGCGGAGACGGCGCTGTTGACCGCCTCGACGTAGCCGTCGTGCAGCACGTTCAGGTCTTCGATCAGTCGGGCCATGTCCTCAGTCTCCCGGATTTCATTGGATCGTTCCAATCGCCGTGGTGTGACGTCGCTCTCGGCCTCACTCGTCCCGAGCCGGCGGCCGCCCGCGCCGCGGCAGCGGGCCGGCCTTCCTCGGCATCCGGCCCGCCTCGGTCAACGCCTGCCGGAGCAGCATCTCGACGTGGGCGTTGAGGCTGCGGTACTCGTCGTCGGCCCAGCGCATCAGCGCGTCGTGCACGGCCGGGTCGACCCGGAGCAGGACCTGGCGTCGTGAGCTCACGTGTACAACGAGCCGGCGTTCACGATGGGCGAAGCCGGCTGGTCGCCACACAGCACCACCATCAGGTTGCTGACCATGCTCGCCTTCCGCTCCTCGTCCAGGTCCACGACGTCGTGGTCGGCGAGCCGGGCGAGCGCGAGCTCGACCATGCCGACGGCGCCTTCCACGATCCGGCTGCGGGCCGCCACGACGGCGCTGGCCTGCTGGCGGCGCAACATGGCCTGGGCGATCTCCTGGGCGTAGGCCAGGTGCGAGATCCGCACCTCGACGATCTCGACGCCGGCGATCGAGACCCGCTCGGCGACCTCGGCCGCGAGCTCGCCGGCGACCACGTCGGTCGCGCCACGCAGCGAGGTCTCGTTGCTCTCCGCATCGTCGTAGGGGTGGGTGTTGGCGACGTGTCGCAGGGCCGCCTCGGCCTGCACGGAGACGAAGTTCTCGTAGCTGTCCACGGCGTACGTCGAGCGCGCGGTGTCGGCGACCTGCCAGACGACGATCGCGGCGATCTCCACGGGGTTGCCGTCGGAGTCGTTGACCTTGAGGCGGTTGGTCTCGAAGTTGCGGACCCGCACGCTGACCCGACGACGGACGGTCAGGGGCAGGACCCACCAGAAGCCCGGGCGGCGCACCGTGCCGACGTAGGTTCCGAAGAACTGCAGGACGGAGGTCTGACCGGGCGGCACCACCACCAGGGAGGTCGCGACCAGTACGAACGCCACGATCGGCAGCCAGGTCCAGCCGGAGCCGGCGTTGGCCAGCAGGAGGACGAGGCCGACGCAGAGCGCCAGCAGGACCACCCCGAGCCAGCCGGTGACGGCCCACGCGGGTCGCTGGGTGATCTCGACGCGAGCGCCCTGGTGGCCGACCGGGGTGACGGGTGCTGCCGGTGGAACCGGCTGGTTGTCGGACATGGTGTCCTCCTGAGGGTGAGATAAAGTGATATCACATTGATAGCACTTTCTCGCGACACCGCCAACTCGTCGGTGCCCGCCCGACGGGCTCTCAGACGACGGGCTCTCAGACGACGGGGCCGCCCCAGGTCCACCGCGGCAGGGGTAGCCCCTCGGGGACCTCGCCGGGATCGTCCGGGTGGGCGTCCATCAGCTCGATGCCCCAGTGGAACCACGCGGTCAGCTCGCGCCGCAGCTCGGGCGCGGCCGGGAGGTCCGCGTCGTCCAGCGCCTGCGCGAAGCAGGCCTCTGCCCGGCGGTCCATCTCGTGGTGCTCGCCGTTGCCGGAGTGCATCCGGAGCACCTCGCTGTGGCTCCCGGCCAGGTCCGCGGTGAACGCCGGCGGGCCGCCGAGCTGCTCGGCCCAGTACGCCGCCAGCCGCTCGCTGTGGTCGTCGCGGTAGCCGTGGCTGAACGCGTGGTTCACCACCGGATCGGCGAGCACCCGCTCGTGCCACGCGTGCGCCAACCGCAGGACCGCCTCGGCGCCCCCCATCACGTCGTAGATCGACTCCCTCATCCCTCCATGCTGGCACGGCTGGACCAGGCGGCACGGGGTACGAGCCCTTCATGAGCGACGGCCCCTCCCCCGACCACCAGGTGCCCGACGGCGTCGACCCGGCGACCGTCGACGCCGTCGGCAAGCTGACCAAGGCGCTGGAGACGGCGGACCGTGCGCGGGGTCACCTCTACGCCTTCCACCAGCTCATCGGCGAGAGCGACCGCCGCGTCGAGAAGGCGATGCACATGCTCCGCGACGCCGGTCACCCGGACTGGGCCGACCGGCTCGAGCGTGAGCTCTTCGGACGCAACATCCTGGAGGGCCGCTGGACCTTCCAGATCGTCGAGGAGTTCGACGACGGCTACTGGGCACTCTTCCGCGAGCTCGAAGGGGCGGTGCGCGACGACCTGCAGGCCGGGCGCCGCCACCTGCGCGAGGCCGGGATGAAGGAGGACCACCGCACCGCCGGCAAGCCTGGCCACACCGCTCAGCCCTGACCGGGCCTTGCCAGAGGTGGCCGCTGTCCCGATGCTGAGCCCATGTTGTTCCACATCGAGCAGTCCCACGCACCGGCCGACTGTCCCTACGGGAACGGTGGCTCGCGCTCGCTCCACGACGCGACCGTCGAGGGCGTGACCGTCCAGGGCGTGTACGGCGCCTTCACCGAGCACGTGGTCTTCCTCGTCGTCGAGGCGGACGACCTCGACGCCGTCCACCGGTTCCTGGCGCCGGGCATGAAGACGTGCACGGCGAGCATCACTCCGGTCAGCGACCACCCGATGCCGACGTCCTGACGTGACCCGCGGGCGGCGCCCACTCGGGTGGTGGGTGGCCGGGGGCCGTGCTCGTCGCGACCGTCGTCCAGCTGGCCGTCGCCGAGTGGTGGCCCGGGATCGACCGCTTCGCCGACAAGGCCTTCGGAGCGCGCCTGCTCGCCTACCCGGCGCTGATGCTCCTCGCGCCGGCGGTGTGGTGGCTGGCGGTCGGGCGCCGTGATCGCACGGTGCCGCCGCCGTACGCCGCGTTCACGCTGGTGATGCTGCCGTTCCTGATCGACGTCACCGGCAACAGCCTGGATCTCTACGACTCGCTCGAGTGGTGGGACGACGCCAACCACTACGTGAACTGGCTGCTGCTCCTGTCCGGTCTCGGACTGCTCCTCGCCATGGAGGTCCGGCCCGACTGGGCCCTGCTGGTCGTCGTGGTCGGTCTCGGCGCGATCCTGGCGATCGGCTGGGAGCTCGGCGAGTGGTTCACGTTCATCCGACACGGCACCGAGCTGGACACGGCGTACGAGGACACGCTCGGCGACCTCACCCTCGGGACGCTCGGCTCGTTGACCGCGGGCCTGATCCTGCTCGGGCGGCGGCGCCGCGGACGCCTGCCGGCCTGACGCTAGGCACAGACGCCGGCGGCAGCCGCCTGGGCGCGCGCGTCCGCGGTGGGATGGCGGGGCTGGTGGCCGGCGTGGGAGGAGCCGCGGGCGAAGGCGCCCAGCGGTGCGTCCTGGTCGACCACCTTCATCAGCCGGTACGCCGCGGGCAGGATCTGCACACGGCCCCACCGCACGTCGCTGGTCGGCACGTCGTAGATCTGGTTGGGCAGGGTGACGAACCTGATGTGGCGCAGGTCGATGTCCTTGAACTGCTCCGCGAGGTCGATCAGCGCCCTCACGTGGGCGATCTCGGGGTTGGTCGTGATCGACTTCGTGAGCGCGTCGGCGAACCGGTAGAGCCGGTCGGGTCGGGTGAACGTGTCCGCCGAGACCAGCTTGTCGACCATCGCGCTGACGAACGTCTGCTGCCGCTTGATCCGGCCGATGTCGGTGCCGGCCAGCACGTACCGGAGCCGCACGTAGGACAAGGCCTGGTCGCCGTCGAGGTGGACGGACTTGCCGGGCTCGAAGGTGGCCTTGGCGTACTTGGGGTCGCTGAGCTCGAACGGGATGCACACGTTGACACCGCCGATGGCGGAGACCATGTTCTTGAACCCGGCGAAGTCGACGACCACGTAGTCGTCGACGTAGACGTGGAAGTCCTCCTGCACCTGCTCGGCCGTGCAGGCGGCACCGCCGGCGGAGTAGGCCTGGTTCCACTCGACCAGACCGGTGTCCTGGTACTGGTGGTCACGCGTGCACGCGACCGGTTCGACCAGCGCGTCACGCGGGATCGAGACGGCGTACGCCGACTTCCGGTCGGCCGCGACGTGGACCAGCACCGTGGTGTCGGAGCAGTCGCATCCCTTCTCACCGTCGATCCGGTCACCGGCACCGGCGCGGCTGTCCGTGCCGAGCACCAGGATGTTCAGGGGCTCGGTCGGCATCTGCCGGTCCTTCTTCGGGACCTGCTTCTCGCCCGTGTGGTGGATCTGGTCGCCGGCCTGGAGGTTGGCGTCGAGGTGCCGCCAGGCGGCGTACACGACCGTCGCGGTCACCAGCGCGATCACGACCTGGGTGACGACCACGACGGTGACCAGGCTGAGGGGACGGTTCCGTCGCGGCCACCGCCGAGCCCGCCCCCCGTTCGCCATCTGGGCAGTGTTCCAGACGCTCGGTAACCCCGCCGGGCCTCCGCGTCAGACGTTGAAGCGGAACTCCACGACGTCGCCGTCGTGCATGACGTAGTCCTTGCCCTCCATCCGCACCCGGCCGGCCTCGCGGGCCTTGAGCAGCGAGCCGGCGGACATCAGGTCGTCGTAGGAGACGATCTCGGCCTTGATGAAGCCGCGCTGGAAGTCGGTGTGGATGACCCCGGCCGCCTCGGGGGCGGTGGCGCCCTTGCGGATCGTCCAGGCGCGGGTCTCCTTGGGGCCGGCGGTCAGGTAGGTCTGGAGACCGAGCGTGTCGAAGCCGACCCGCGCGAGCTGGTCGAGGCCGGACTCCGTGATGCCCATCTCGGCGAGCATCTCGTGGGCCTCCTCGTCGGAGTCGAGCTCGACCAGCTCGGACTCGAACTTCGCGTCCAGGAAGATCGCCTCGGACGGCGCGACGAGGTCCTGCATCTTCTTCTTGAGGTCGTCGTCGGCGAGCTCGTCGGCGTCGCAGTTGAAGACGTAGATGAACGGCTTGGCGGTGAGCAGCGACAGCTCGCGGAACAACGAGACGTCGACGTTCGTCGCGATCACCGGCGTGCCGCCCTCGAGTGCGGTCTGGGCCTCGCGAGCCGCGTCGAGGTTGGCGACCAGCGACTTGTTGCCGCGGGCCTCCTTCTCCAGGCGCGGGATCGCCTTCTCCAGAGTCTGGAGGTCGGCCAGGATCAGCTCGGTCTGGATGGTGGTGAGGTCGGACTCGGGGTTCACCTCGCCGTCGACGTGGGTGACGTCGTCGTCGCGGAACACCCGGGTGACCTGGCAGATCGCCGCCGACTCGCGGATGTGGGAGAGGAACTTGTTGCCCAGGCCCTCGCCCTCGGACGCCCCGCGGACGATGCCGGCGATGTCGACGAACTCCACGGTGGCGGGCATCAGCCGTGCGGACTCCATCAGCTCACCCAGTGGCTGGAGGCGCTCGTCGGGCACACCGACGACACCGACGTTCGGCTCGATCGTGGCGAACGGGTAGTTCGCCGCGAGCACGTCGTTCTTCGTCAGCGCGTTGAAGAGCGTGGACTTGCCGGCGTTGGGGAGGCCGACGATGCCGATGGTGAGAGCCACGGGCGGCGAGTCTACGGAGCGGAGAGCTCCCCGAATCGGCGCCGGCCAGCAGCTCGACTCGGCGGGTCCAGGCGAAGCGGAGCACCGTGATCGAGAAGATCCAGGTGACCGCCACGATCACGGCCTCGAACGCACCGCCACCGCCCTGGCCGAAGATGTCGTGCTCGAGGTCGTAGAGCAGGTCCATGCAGCCCAGGTAGAGCCCGGCCGCGCCGGTCGCGATCAGCCAGAGCAGCGCGGAGGGGCGTCGGCGTACCAACGTGACGAGCGCGAGCAGGCAGGCCAGCCCGAGCCAGAGGTCGGCGAGCGGGAAGGCGTTCTCGAAGTCGTAGTAGGCCTGCGTGTGCTCGCTCGCGATCCAGTCGCGCTGGGTGAACCAGATCGACCAGTACGCCACGTCGAGGGCGATCGCCACCACGAGCATCACGACCACGGTGCGGCGCATGCGCCAGATCCAAGCAGGTCGGACACAACGACGCCCGGCCCTGGAGACCGGGCCGGGCGTCGTGCGGGGTGGGTCAGTCGTCGCTGCCACCGTGGTGGCCGCCGTCGTCACCGCTGTCGTCTCCACCGTGGTGACCGCCGTCGTCACTGCCGTCGTCACCGGAGTGGTCGCCGCCACCCGGGCCGCTGTTCCCGCCGTGGTCGTCGCCCGGCTCGTTCTCGCCGTGGCCGCCGTTGTCGTCGCCGGGCTCGTTCCCGTGCCCGCCGTTGTCGTCACCGGGCTCGTTCCCGTGATCTCCGTGGTCGTCCCCGGGCTCCGGCTCGCCGTGCCGGCCGTGGTCGTCGCCGGGCTCCGGCTCACCGCTGTGGCGCTGGTGGCCGGCCGGGTCGTCGGCACCGTGGCGGTGGTGGCGTACGCCGTCGTCGGCACCGTGGCGGTGATGGCGCGCGCCGTCGTCGGCACCGTGGTGGTGGTGATGGCGACCGTGGTCGTCACCCGGCTCCGGCTCGCCTCCATGGCGACGGTCGTCGACCCGCACCTGGGCGGTCCGCGTGGGGTTGTCGTCGGTCGCACCGAACGCCGCCCACGCTCCCAGCGCCGGGGTCGCGACCAGGGCGCCGGCTGCGGCGAGGATGGTGATGCGCTTCATGGTGTGCTCCTTGGGATGGGGTGCTCCGTTGCCACCACCGTCACCGAATCCCGGTCGAAGTCGCCATCGGACGGTGGTCCTACGACCATCGGACGCCGTCCGTCACCTGCGCCTCGTGAAGCGGACCCCACCGGTGGGGAGTCGTCGTTGGTCGTAGGTGGGGTCGTGGGCGCGGTGGTGGTGGAAGGTGCAGAGCAGGAGGCCGTCGTCGAGGTCGGTCTTGCCGCCGCTGGGACCAGGGTTTGGTGGCGTGGTGGGCTTCGCACCAGGCGGCGGGGATGTCGCAGCCCTCGGCCCTGCAGTGGCGGTCGCGGATCGCGAGGGCTTTGCGTTGGGCGGGTGAGAAGAGGCGGCGGGTGCGGCCGAGGTCGAGGATCTCGGATCGTCCGCCGAGGACGACGGGGAGGATGCCGGCGGTGCAGGCCAGGCGCCGGGCCTCGGCGGCGGTGATGATGTCTCCGGTCGACGTCTCGGCCAGCCCGAGCCCGAGGTCGTTCTGAGGGTGTGCGAGGTCGATGGTGACCATCACCGAGGTCGCCGTTCCGCCATGGGCCGGGAGCCCGTCGGCGGGGATGTGTTCGAGCAGGGCGCAGAACGCCTCACCCCGACGCCGGGTGAGCGGCAGCCGGTCGACGTCGGAGTCCAGGGCGAGTCCGGCGGGGTGAGGTGTAGGCGTCCAGGTACGCCCGCAGCCGGGACGCCACGTGGTCGGGGAGCCGGGCGTAGAGGTCGGTGGACCCGTCGCCGCGGGGCCGGAACGACACCCTGGTCGCGGCCCGGGCCCGGGCCTCCTCCGCCGAAGGGCTCGGGCTTCGTGCTGGTCGGCGACGTCGGGTGCGATCACCTCGAGCAGTCCGTGCCCGAGCCGGCGCAGTGCTTTCGGGTCGAAGTGACCGGCCTCCCCGAGCAGGTGGGCCTCCGCCTTCGCCCTCAGCTCGGGGTCGAGATCGGCGGGCAGCTCGTCGAGGGACCGGACCAGGACCGCGGTCTGCTCCCAGGTGATGCGCCCGGCAGACCGCTCGGCGACGGCTGGCCACCGTTCCCGCAGCGCGACGCCGAGGTGTTCGTCGTGAGCCGCTTCGCGGCGGGAGGTACGGGTCTCGACCGCCAGCCACGCACCGGCGGTCCGGGCGCCGGACTCCAGCGCCAGGTCGCCACCGACCGCGAGGACCTGCGCCCGTAGCGCGGTGACTCGTGCCGACAACCGGGTCAGCTCGACCAGCAGTGCTTTCTGGTCGCCGATCGAGGCGAACAGCGGGTCCACCCCGGTCGCCTCGTCGAGCGCCACACCCGCCGTACGCACGGCCGCGAGCAGCGGGTGCTCGCGGTGCGGAGTGGTGATCGACATAGGACCATCGAAGCACCGCCCACCGACACTCAGACCGTCAGAATCCCCTTATCCACAAGGGCTCCTGAGAACTTTCTCGAGAACGTCTTCGGCGAGCATCCCCAGCGAGCACACCCACAGCGACCGCGGTATCGCCCCGGGGTTTCGTGACGGGCGCAGAGGCGCCCTGCGCCTGTCACGAGACCAGGCGCCCCTCGGCGCTCTCCTCAACCACCGGGGCTCCTCCTCACCCACCGGGGCTACTCCTCACCCACCGACTGCGCCTCGCCGGTGGTCGAGGAAGGCGCCCTGCGCCTGTCACGAGACCAGGCGCCTCTCAGCCTCCTCCTCAACCACCGGGGCAGCCTCCCGAAGACAGTCACGGAGACATCCGACGCCGGGGAGGTGCTTCGCGCACCGTCGTCCGCTGCACGGTCAGGTCGGGGGTCACGTGGACCAGCTCCCCCGGCCGGACCTCGTCCCATCCGGCATCCTCGTCGAGTCGCTCGCTGGCGACCACGACCCGCGCCGGGGCCCCGTCGGCGTGGATCCGGGTCCCCAGCCGGCTCTCGTGCCGCATCCCACCGGGGTCGCTGATCAGGACGTACAGCGAGTGGGTCTCGGGATACCGGAGCGCCCACAGCTCGTCGGCGGTGGTGAGGACGAGGTTCAGGGCCAGCACGGGCAGGTGCTCGGCGATCCAGTCGACCGCCGTCCTGATCCCGGCGGAGACGTCGCCGGGGCGTCGTACCTCCCGCGTGATCAGCGCGAAGATCCGCTCGGAGTCGGTCTCGCCCCGCACGGCCGCGAGGTCGTCCCCCAGGTGGTCCTCGAGGACGGCGAGGTCGCCGACGCCTCCGTTGTGGGCGAACAGCCGACCGTCGAGCTCGAACGGGTGCGTGTTCTCCCACGACACCCCGCCGGCGCTGGCCAGCCGGACGTGCCCGACCCAGGTCGTCGCCTCGAGGTCACGGGCCTCGCGGGCGAAGTCGAGGTCGTCCGCGGCCTCGATCGCCTGCTTGAAGACCCGCGGCCGGCCGTCGACGAAGATCCCCAGCCCGGTGCCGTCGGGGTTGCGCTCCGACTGCGCGTCGAGGCTGTCCGGGGCGTCGAGCAACCAGAACGTCGCACGCACCGGCGCCCCACCACCGGTCATCCCGAACAACCGGCACATGCGTCGGACCTAGCGGTGGAGCCGGCCCACCCGGCCGTCGGCTCCGGAGGCCCAGCAGCCGCCACCCGGTCCGCACTGCACCGAGTCGAAGCCCTGGCCGTCGGCCTCGACCGCCGTCCACGAGCGACCGCCGTCGAAGGTCACGTCGCTGCCGCTGGTACCGACCGCGATCGCCGTCCGGGGCGAGCCGGACACGAAGTCGACGCCGGATCGGTAGCCGCCGAGGTCGCCGCCGCCGGTCCAGCTACGCCCGCCGTTGCGGGTGTACGCCGAGGCGTGGGCGCCGTTGTCCGGCGCGGTGTAGTCGCCGCCCACGGCGAGCCCCTGCCGCGGGTTGCGGAACGCCAGGCCGAACGTGCCGCCCGCCTCGGACGGGGTCGCCGGGATCGGTGAGTCGACGACAGACCACGTCGTCCCCCGGTCGTGCGAGCGGTAGATCCGGCTGGCGGTACCCCCCGACGCCAGGAACGCGTCGCGTCCGCCGGCGGCGACCAGGCACGTGCCCGACGCCGCGAAGCCGAACTCGCCGTCGACCGCCGGCGGCATCCCGGCGTTGGGGACCACCGACCAGGTGCGGCCGGAGTCGTGGGTGCGGATGATCCGGAACTTCCCGTCCGGCGGGTCGCTCATCGCGATCCCGTCGCGACCACCCGGCCACATCGCCATGCAGTCGTAGAAGGCGTTCGGGTCGTCGTTGACGAACGTCGTGGTCCAGGTCGCGCCACCGTCGGTGGTGCGCAGGATCTTGCTGTCCTCGCCCTCGCCGATCGCCAGCAGCCACGCGTGGTCGGCGTCGGTCGCCTCGATGTCGCGGTACAGCGTGTCGGGCGTCGAGTCGGGTGGCGCGACGTCCTGCCAGGTGGTGCCGCCGTCGGTCGTCCGCCACACGCCGCCCGCATCACCACTGACCCAGGCGGTCCGGCGCCCGACCGGCGCGAGGCCGCGCAGCTCCTGGTCGGCGCCGACGTTCGTGACGTGCCAGGACAGGGAGGGACGGTGCACCTTCGCCTCCGCCGAGGAGTACGTCGTGAGGGCCGCGCCGAGGGCCAGCGTCACGGGGATGGACAGGCAGGCGATTCCGAGAGAGCGTCGCATGCTCCTCACCTTGTCGCCGATCCCGGGACGTGTCCACCGCCCCTAGGGTGGGTCGGTGCGCATCGCGACGTGGAACGTCAACTCCCTCCGCTCCCGGATCGACCGGGTCGAGGCCTTCCTGCAGCGCCATGACGTCGACGTCCTGGCGGTCCAGGAGACGAAGGCCCGCGAGGACCAGCTGCCGCTGATGGGCCTCCAGGCAGCCGGGTACGACGTGGCCGCCGCCGGCCTCAACCAGTGGAACGGCGTCGCGCTGATCAGCCGGGTCGGGCTCGACGACGTGACCATCGGGTTCGACGGCATGCCGGGGTGGGGCGACCCGCTCGCGGCCGAGGCACGGGCGATCGCGGCCACCTGTGGCGGCGTACGGATCTGGTCGCTCTACATCCCCAACGGCCGCAAGCCCGACGACCCGCACTACGTCTACAAGCTGGACTGGCTGTCCCGGCTCCGCGACGCGGCTCAGCCCTGGCTGGAGGGCACCCAGACCGCCCTGGTCGGCGACTGGAACATCTGCCCGACCGACGACGACGTCTTCGACCCGGCGCAGTTCAAGAACTCCACCCACGTCACACCGCCCGAGCGCGCGGCGTTCCAGGCGTTCCTCGACGACGGGTACGCCGAGGTGACGCGGCAGTACGCGCCCGGCTACACCTACTGGGACTACTACCGGCAGCGCTTCGAGCGCGACCGCGGCCTCAAGATCGACTTCGTGCTGGCCACCCCTGCGCTCGCCGGGCGGGTCACGGGCGCCTTCATCGACCGCGACGAGCGAGCCGGTCAGGGCGCGTCCGACCACGCGCCGGTGGTCGTCGACCTCGCCGACTGACGGGGACCGTCCGAGGTCAGCAGGACATCGAGAACGTCATCGTCGCGACCCAGGTGTCGGTGTGCGCGCCACCCGCGTCGTGGTACGCGATCTGGAGCCCCTTCACCGCCGAGTCCCCCGGCGTCGGGTCGACCTGGAGGCGGAGGAAGACGTTGTAGGAGACGCCGGCGGCGAGCGTCGCTCCGTTGGCCGACACCTTCTGGCTCCAGTGGAGGTTGCTGTCCTGGGCGACGTACTTCGGGCGGCCAGCCCTTGAACGTGCCGGTCTCCGGGGTCGCGCCCGCCGTCGCCACCCACGACCCGGCCTCGACGACGCCCTGCGTGTGATCCGTCGTGAGCGAGTCGAGCGTCACCGCGCTGCTCGCCTTGACCAGGACCGGGTAGTAGACGAACTCGGCCGGGTCGTCGCCGGGCTGGAGCCGCTGGCAGTCGTCGAGGTGCTTGCCGCCGGACCTCGGGCTGAAGCGGAGCAGCGACGTCGGTGCGGCCGGGGACGTCGGTGACGTCGGGGCGCTCGTCGTCGGGTCGGAGGGCGAGGTCGGCTCCGTCGCACGCGAGTGGTGCTTCGGTCCGGTGAGCCGCGGTCGGCTCCTCGGAGTCGGAGCCGAAGCATCCGGACAGCAGGGTCAGGGCCGCCAGCGACCCGATCAGCGCTGCCCAGCGTGCGCCTTGTGTGACTCATGGGGCTCACGCTAGCCACTGTTGTCGGTGGTCCCTGGCACCCTCGCGCACATGGACCCGATCTCTCTGCTGCTGGTGCTCGCCGTGGGCGTGGCGATCGGCTGTGCCTTCGGCTGTGCCCTGGGCGTGCTCTGGGCGCGCTCCCGACCGACGTACGTCGACGGGCTGGGGCAGGGGATGGTCGAGCAGGCCGAGGTCATGCAGGGCCTCGACCGCCTCAGCGACCAGCTCCACGACCTGGAGCACGCCCGGGCGACCTGGCAGGGCCAGCTCCACCAGCAGGTGCTCGACATGCGGCACACGACCGACGGCCTGCGGCGCGAGACGCAGAGCCTCTCGACGGCACTGCGCCGTCCCCAGGTGCGCGGGCGCTGGGGCGAGCTCCACCTGCGCCGCGCTGTCGAGCTGGCCGGCCTGGTCGACCGCTGCGACTTCCTCGAGCAGGTGCACCTCGCGACGGCGCCGACGACCCTGCGACCCGATCTCGTGGTCCGGCTGGCCGGCGAGCGCTCCGTCGTGGTCGACGCGAAGGTGCCGCTCGACGCGTTCCTCGACGCGACCTCGACCGACGATCCCGACCAGCGCGACGCCCACCTGGCCCGCCACGCGCGCCAGCTGCGCCACCACGTCGAGCTGCTCGGCTCCAAGCGCTACTGGCGCGCGCTGCCCGAGACACCCGAGTTCGTCGTGCTGTTCCTGCCGGCCGAGTCGTTCCTCTCCGCCGCGCTCGAGGCCGACGGGTCGCTGATCGAGTACGCCGCGGAGCGCGGCGTCGTGCTCGCCAGCCCGACGACGTTGATCGCCCTGCTGCGCACGGTCGCCCACGGCTGGCGGCACGAGGCGCTGGCCGACCAGGCCCGCGAGATCCATCGCGTCGGCCGCGACCTCCACGAGCGGCTCGGCACGATGAGCGGACACCTCGGCAAGCTCGGCCGGTCCCTCGACGGCGCGGTCGCGGCGTACAACCAGACCGTCGGGTCGTGGGAGTCACGCGTGCTCGTGGCGGCGCGCCGGTTCGAGGAGCTCGGGGCCACCGACGACCGCCTCGAGGCCCCTCAGGTGGTCGAGACGGCGGTCCGGACGGTCGGGTCCGTCGCATCCGCTGCCCCCCTTTCACGGCGTGCCGCGAGCGGGGAGGCGCCGCGCGAGCATACGGTGGGTCCGTGAGCACGCGTGCCGCGCGAGCTCACCGGGAGGTCGGATGAGCGACGTGAGAGATCGCATCGCCCACGCCCACCCCACCTCGCACCCACCGCCGGTGCGGCCGATCTGGGACGGCGTCTCCCGCGGCAGCGAGGTCGTGGCCCTCGCCGTCGCCCTCACCCTGACCGCCGCCACCGTCGAGATCACCGCTCGGCGGTCACCTGCGCCTCTTCTTCGACCTCTGCTTCGTCGCGGTCTGCCTGGCCGGCGCGATGCTGGTCCGCCCGCGCGACTTCTTCACCGTCGGCGTCCTGCCGCCCCTGCTGATGTTCGGGACCATGGTGCTGGTCGCGCTCAACGGCACCGAGGTGATCGCCCAGCGCCACGACAGCGTCGTGCAGGCGGTGGTCACCGGGCTCGCGCACCACAGCGTCGCGCTCTTCGTCGGGTACGCCGCCTGCCTGGTCACCCTGGTGCTGCGCCAGCGGTCCGCGCGCTGAGGCGCTACTCCTCGAACCTGCTCGGGTCGCCCGCGCCACGGCGTACGACCTCGGGATAGCCCTCCGACCAGTCGACCACGGTGGTCGGCTCGGCCAGGGTCTCCCCCGCCTCGACCACGACGTCGACGACGTGGTCGAGCTCTTCCTTGATCTCCCAGCCCATCGCCCGCGGCTCGGTCTCGCCGGGGAGGATCAGGGTGCTGGTCAGCATCGGCTCGCCGAGCTCGGACAGCAGTGCCTGGCAGACGGCGTGGTCGGGGATCCGTACCCCGACCGTGCGCTTCTTGGGGTGCAGCAGCCGCCGCGGCACCTCGGCGGTCGCCGGGAGGATGAACGTGTAGGGGCCGGGCGTCGCGCTCCGGATCGCACGGAAGGCGCTGTTGGAGATCTGGACGAACTGGCCGAGCTGGGCGAAGTCGGAGCACATCAGCGTGAAGTGGTGCTTGTCGTCGAGCTCCCGGATGGTCAGGATCCGGTCGCGGCCGTCGCGGTTGCCGAGCCGGGCGCCGAGGGCGTAGCCGGAGTCGGTCGGGTAGGCGATCAGGGCGTCCTCGCGCACGGCGTCGGCGACCTGCGCGATCACGCGCGGCTGCGGGTTGTCGGGGTGGACGTCGACGTACCTCGCCATCCGGCGAGTGTAGGGCGCGCTGCCGGGCCGGCCGGGGCCACAGGCTCCTCGTAGCCCGCTCGCAGCCCGCCCGCAGGCTCGCGGCGTACGACGGACCCATGCCGCTGGCCGAGACCGTCCGCCTCCCCCGCACCGTCGTCCGCTTCGCCACGGTGGGCGTCGCCAACACGGCGATCGACCTCGTGCTGTTCTGGGCGCTCCAGCCGTCCTGGGGAGTGCTGACGGCGAACTTCGTCTCGACGTCGGCGGGGATGGCGTTCAGCTTCTGGATGAACGGGCGGCACACCTTCCGCAGCAGCCGGGTCACGGCCCGCCAGGCCCTGCTGTTCGTGGCCAGCAACGGCTTCACGATGTGGTTGCTGCAGCCCCTGTTGATCGCCGCCGCGCACGGGTTCGCCGGCGTCCCCCTGGCCGCGGCGAAGCTGGTCGCCCTCGGCGGCAGCGTGGTCGCGAACTTCCTGCTCTACCGCTACGTCGTCTGGCACGACCGCGGCCTGGACGTCAGCCCGACGCCTGCGCCCGCAGGTCTCGCCGCAGCTCCGGAGGCAGCGCGAAGATGAGCGACTCCTCGGCACTGTGCACGGCCTCGGCGTCGGGGTAGCCCCGCTCGGACAGGTAGCCCAGGACGCCGTCGACCAGGGCCTCGGGGACGCTGGCGCCGGAGGTGACGCTGACCTTGTCGACGCCCTCGAGCCACGCGTCCTCGATCTCGGAGGCGTCGTCGACCCGGTGGGCGGCCTTCGCCCCCGCCTCGAGCGCGACCTCGGCGAGGCGCACCGAGTTCGAGGAGTTGGCCGAGCCGACCACGATCACCAGGTCGGCGTCGTGGGCGATCTCCTTGACCGCGAGCTGGCGGTTCTGGGTGGCGTAGCAGATGTCGTCGCTGGGCGGGTCGAGCAGCTCGGGGAAGCGCTTGCGGATGGCGTCGACGGTCTCCAGCGTCTCGTCGACCGAGAGTGTGGTCTGCGAGAGCCAGGCGACCTTCGACGGGTCACGGACCACGATGCCCGGGACGTCGTCCGGGCCCTGCACGAGCTGGATGTGCTCGGGCGCCTCGCCCGAGGTGCCCTCGACCTCCTCGTGACCGGCGTGACCGATCAGGAGGATGTCGTAGTCGTCGCTCGGCGAACCGCTTCGCCTCGTGGTGGACCTTGGTCACCAGCGGGCAGGTCGCGTCGATGGTCTTCAGGCTGCGGGCCTTCGCCTCCTCGTGCACCGTCGGCGAGACGCCGTGGGCGGAGAAGACGACCGTCGCCCCCTCGGGGACCTCGTGGAGCTCCTCGACGAACACCGCGCCCCGCGACTCGAGGTCGGAGACGACGTGCTTGTTGTGGACGATCTGCTTGCGCACGTAGACCGGCGCGCCGTAGAGGTCGAGCGCCTTCTCGACCGTGATCACGGCGCGGTCGACGCCGGCGCAGTAGCCGCGCGGGGCGGCCAGGCGAACGCCCTGCACGGGCATGCCCAGGTCGACACTCATGTCGCCGAGGCTACCGGCGGCCGGGTCGAACACCCGAGTCGGCGCCACCCTCTACTGTCGCCGCATGGCCCTGGAGACCTCGCCGTCGGCGCCCGCGCCGGTGCGCCAGATCGCCCTGGCCATCTCCCAGTGGGTGGGCCGGCTGGGCGCGATCTGGGTCGAGGGCCAGATGACCCAGGTCAGCCGGCGTCCCGGCGTCGGCACGGTGTTCATGACGTTGCGCGACTCGGCGGCCGACATCTCGGTGCCGGTCACCTGCGCCCGCACCCTGTTCGACAGCCTCAACCCACCCCTGGTCGAGGGCGCCAGCGTGGTGATCCACGCGAAGCCCGACTACTACGCCAACCGCGGGTCGCTCTCCCTGGTCGCGCGCGAGATCCGGTTGGTGGGCATCGGCGAGCTCCTCGCCCGGCTCGAGCGCCGCCGTCAGCTGCTGGCCGCCGAGGGCCTCTTCTCCGCCGAGCTGAAGAGGTCGCTGCCGTTCCTGCCCCGCTGCGTCGGGCTGATCACCGCCCCGGGCTCCGCGGCCGAGCGTGACGTCGTGGAGACCGCACGCCGCCGGTGGCCGGGGGTCTCGTTCGAGACGGCGTACGCCGCGATGCAGGGCACCCGCGCCGCCGGCGAGGTCATCGGCGCCCTCGAGCGCCTCGACCGCGCCGAGCACGTCGACGTGATCGTGGTCGCGCGCGGCGGAGGCTCGGTCGAGGACCTGCTGCCCTTCAGCGACGAGGGGCTGGTGCGGGCGGTCGCCGCTACGCGGACCCCGGTGGTCTCCGCGATCGGCCACGAGCCGGACACCCCGCTGCTCGACCTCGTCGCCGACGTCCGGGCCTCGACGCCCACCGATGCGGCCAAGCACCTGGTCCCCGACATGGTCGAGGAGCTCCAGGGCGTGACCTGGGCCCGCGACCGGCTCCGGTCGCTGGTGCGCCAGATCGTCGAGCGGGAGCGGCAGACCCTGGCCGACCTGCGCGCGCGCCCCGCCCTCGCCGACCCCAGCAGCCTGCTCGAGGCCCGTGCCGTCGAGATCGGCGACCTCCGCGCCCGCGGTCGACGCTCGTTCGACCACGCCCTGGCCAGGTCGACCGACGACATCGCCCACCAGCGCGCCCGCGCCCGGGCCCTCTCACCGCTGGCCACGCTCGAGCGCGGGTACGCCGTGGTGCAGGCTGTCGGTGGTGACGTGGTCACGTCGGTCGGCGCGGTCGAGACCGGCGCGCCCCTGACCATCCGGGTCGCCGACGGACGCATCATGACCACCACCACCGGGGTCGAGCCCGACCCCGTGACCGAGGAGAGAGATGGCTGAGCGGAAGCCGGCCCCCGAGCCGGAGGAACGACCCGGCTACGAGGAGGCGCGGGCCGAGCTGATCGAGGTCGTGCGCGCCCTCGAGGCCGGCGGCACGACCCTCGAGGAGAGCCTCGCCCTGTGGGAGCGCGGCGAGAAGCTCGCGACCCTCTGCCAGGAGTGGCTCGACGGCGCCCGGCGCCGTCTCGACGCCGCGATGGAGTCCGACGAGGGCTGACCCGAGACGTCGGGCCTCCGCTCAGTCGCGGACCCGGTCCGACGTCAGCGACGCCGCCAGCTGCTCGAGCTGGGCCAGCGGGACCGTGCCGAAGACGAGCAGCGACTCCGCGGACGCCCCCTGGCCCCGCTCGGTCACGAGGGCGGCGTCGCCCCCGGCGTCGGTCCAGGCGTCCCAGCGGCCCACGACCGACCCGTCGACGCTGACCTCCCCGCCCGACGTGGGGTGCGGGTCGACGTACGTCGTCAGCAGCTCGGGTGGCGAGTCGGGAGACTCCACGAAGCCGACGTACTGCCCCTGGTGCGTGAGCATCGAGAGCTGCAGCCCGGGCTGCTGCCCGGGCGAGAACGTGATCTGGGTGGCGTACCAGCCGCTGGGCAGCCGGTCCGGGTAGACCACCTCGGTCCCCGACTGCTGGGCGTAGCGCACCTGGGCGAGGTAGTCGATCTTCTCCGGCTTCACGTCGAGGTCGGACCGGTTGAACGCCCGGAAGGCGACGAAGGCCAGGATCACCAGCAGGGTGACGATCAGCGCGCCGACCATGCCGGACGTCGAACGCGTGTAGCGGCCGGGCTGCCCGCTCGCCGGGCGCCCCGTCCGACCATCGCTCGGCCCGGTTCCCCGTCGCTCGGCCCGGGCTCCCCCGTCGCTCGGCCCGGTTCCCCCGTCGCTCGGCCCGGTTCCCCCGTCGCTCGGCCCGGTTCCCCCGTCGCTCGGCCCGGTTCCCCCGTCGGTCGAGCCTGTCGAGACCACGGCTCCATCCTCACAGGTGGCTCCGGCCGGAGACCCACCACCTAGGCTCCACGCGTGCCGCCAGCCTTGTCCGACCTCGTGGTCGTGCTGGCCCTCGGCGGGATGCTCGCGGTGGCGTTCGGACATCCCCGCGGGCGCGTCGAGATCGGGATCGGGGCCGTCTGCGCCGGCGCCACCCTCGCCACCGGGCTGCTCAGCCTCGACCAGGCGCGGTCCGCGGTCGACCACCTGGCGCCGGTCGTCGCCTTCCTGGTCACGATCCTGGTCGTCTCGGACGTCTGTGCCCGATCCGGTGTCTTCGACGCGGCGGCGCAGCGGGTCGGGCGGTGGAGCCGCGGCTCGGCACTCCGGCTGTTCACGGGTGTCTTCCTGCTGGCGGCAGTGGTGACGGCCACCCTCAGCCTCGACGCCACGGTCGTGCTGCTGACCCCGGTGGTGCTCGCGGCCGGGATGGCGCGGGCGGTCCCGGACGAGCCCGGCACCTACGCCTGCCTCCGGATGGCGAACTCCGCCTCCCTCCTCCTCCCGGTCTCCAACCTCACCAACCTGCTGGCGCTCCCCCACGTCGACCTCACGTTCACCGGCTTCGCGGTGCGGATGGCCCCGGTCCTCGTGGTCGTGCTCGTCGTGGAGTACGTCGGCCTCCGGCTCCTGTTCCGCGACCGCCTCGCGGTCCGGCCGGTCGACGACGACACCCCGTTGCGGCCGATGCCGAGGTTCCCGGTCGTGGTGGTGGTCCTGATGCTGGTCGGGTTCGCCGCCGTGTCGCCGTTCGGTGGGGAGCCCTGGTGGGTGTCCCTGGTCGCGGCCGCCGTGCTGGCGGCGTACGCCGTCCGGCGCGGCCTGGCGCGGCCGATCCACCTGGTCCACGCGGCCCACCCGGGGTTCGCGATCTGGGTGCTGGCCCTCGGCGTCGTCGTGGCCGGGCTCGCCCAGGGCTTCCTCGGGGACGCCGTCCGCGACGCGGTCCCGACGTCGACCGGCCTCGGCGCGCTGCTCCTCGTCGCGGTGCTCGCGACCGGTCTGGCCAACGTGCTCACCAACCTCTCCGCCACCCTCCTCCTCGTCCCGGTCGTCGCGCCGCTCGGCACCACCGCGGTCCTCGCCGCCCTGCTCGGGCTCAACATCGGTTCGGGTCTGACCTGGACCGGCTCCCTGGCCAACCTGCTCTGGCGACGCACCCTGGGCCGGCACGACGTGCACCCGAGCAACGCCGCCTTCCACCGGGTCTCACTCACCCTCACGCCGGTCTCGCTGGTCGCCGCCGTCGTCGTCCTGTGGGCCGTGAGCTGATCAGGTGCGGGACAATGCCCGCGTGAGCAGCCCCGGTCAGCCACGCCTCGGGCGGCCGCCGTGGGTGCTGCTGGTCCCGGCCGGGCTCGCCGTCCTCCTGCTCGTCGTCCCCCTCGTCACGCTGGTCGCCGACACCCCCTGGGACCGCCTCGGCTCGCAGCTCTCCTCGAGCGCGGTGGGCGACGCCCTGTGGCTGACCGTTCTCGCCTCGGCCTGCACCGTCGTGCTCTGCCTGCTGCTCGGGACCCCGCTCGCCTGGGTCCTCGCTCGAGTGGTCTTCCCGGGTCGCTCCGTCCTCCGGGCGGCGGTCACGGTGCCGCTCGTGCTGCCACCGGTCGTCGCCGGCGTCGCGCTGGTCACCGCGCTGGGCCGCACCGGCTTCGTGGGCAAGCCGCTCGACGACTGGTTCGGCCTGACCATCCCCTACACGACGACCGCCGTCGTGATCGCCCACACCTTCGTGTCGCTGCCGTTCTACGTCCTGGCCGTCGAGGGCGCCCTCCGCTCGGCCGGCGAGGAGTACGACGCCGTCGCCGCCACCCTGGGCGCCGACCGGTGGACGACGTTCCGCCGGGTGACGCTGCCGCTGGCGCTGCCCGGCGTCCTGGCCGGCGCCGCCCTCGCCTGGGCGCGCTCGCTCGGGGAGTTCGGCGCGACGATCACCTTCGCCGGCAACTACCCCGGCACCACCCAGACGATGCCGTCGCTGATCTACACCCAGCTCCAGTCCGACCCGCTGGTCGCCCGCACCGTCAGCATGGTGCTGCTGGTGGTCTCGATCGCGGTGCTGGCCCTCCTCCGCAACCGCTGGCTGACCCGCCCGTGACCGCCCTCGAGCTGAGCCTGACCGTGCCCGGGCGGGTGGCGGCGACCGCGATCGCCGAGCGGGGCCAGGTCGTCGCCGTGATCGGCCCGAACGGCGCCGGCAAGTCGTCGCTGCTCCGCGCCGTCGCCGGGCTCGTGCCTGCCTCCGGCGAGCTGCGCGTCGAGGGCCGCTCCTGGATGCCGCTCGCCGTCCGCGACCGGGCGGTCGGGATGGCGTTCCAGGACCAGCTGCTGTTCCCCCACCTGACTGCGCTGGAGAACGTCGCCTTCGGGCCGCGCACCGCCGGCGTCCCCCGCGACCAGGCCCGCCGGACCGCCCAGGAGTGGCTGGACCGCTTCGGTGTGGGCGAGCTCGCGACCCGCAAGCCGCGTCAGCTCTCGGGCGGCCAGGCCCAGCGCGTCTCGATCGCGCGAGCCCTCGCCACCGACCCCCAGGTGCTGCTCCTCGACGAGCCGTTCTCCGGCCTCGACATCGGGGTCGCCGCCACCCTCCGGGTCGAGCTGTCCCGCCACCTCGCGTCGTACGACGGGATCACGTTGCTGGTCACCCACGACGCCATCGACGCGCTGACCCTGGCCGACGTCGTCTGGGTGCTCGACGAGGGACGGCTGGTGCAGGTCGGGCCGCCGCGCGAGGTGGCTGCCACCCCCCTCACCCGGCACGTCGCCCGCCTGGTCGGGCTCAACGTGCTCCCGGACGGACCCCGGCTGATGTCCTTCAGCCCCAGCCTGGTGACCGTGTCGCTGGCCGAGCCGTCCGGGTCGGCCCGCCACCGCTGGCCGGGCACGGTCACCAGCCTCGCGCCGCACGGCGACGCCGTCCGCCTGCTGGTCTCGGGTGAGCACGACCTGCTCGCCGACGTGACCCCGGCCGCGGTCGCCGAGCTCGCGCTGGTGCCGGGCCGCGAGGTCTGGCTCTCGGTCAAGGAGACGGCCGTGCGCGGCTACGCCGCCGAGCCGGTGACCACCTCCCTCTGACCGATAGGCTCCCGCCCATGACGGCGACATCAGGGATCCCGGAACCCGCGCCCGACTCACCGGACCGCAACCTCGCGCTCGAGCTCGTCCGGGTGACCGAGGCCGCGGCCCTGGCCGCCGCGCGCTGGGTCGGTCGGGGCGACAAGGACGGCGCCGACGGCGTGGCCGTCGACGCCATGCGCCAGATGATCGCGACGGTCCAGATGCGGGGTGTCGTCGTGATCGGCGAGGGCGAGAAGGACAACGCCCCGATGCTGTTCAACGGCGAGGAGGTCGGCGACGGCACGGGCCCCGAGTGCGACGTGGCGGTCGACCCGATCGACGGCACGACCCTGACCGCCAAGGGCATGAACAACGCCGTCTCGGTGCTCGCCGTGGCGCCGCGCGGCTCGATGTACGACCCGTCGGCGGTCTTCTACATGGAGAAGCTGGTCACCGGACCCGAGGCGGCCGCGGCCGTCGACATCCGGGCCTCCGTGGCGGAGAACATCCACGCCGTCGCCAAGGCCAAGGGCTCCCGCCCCGAGGACGTCACGGTCGTCATGCTCGACCGCCCGCGCCACGAGAAGCTCGCCGACGAGGTGCGCGCCACCGGCGCCCGGATCAAGTTCATCGTCGACGGCGACGTCGCGGGCGCCATCATGGCCGCCCGTCCCAACACCGGCATCGACATGCTGCTCGGGATCGGCGGGACGCCCGAGGGCATCATCGCGGCCTGCGCCATGAAGTGCGTCGGCGGGGTGATCCAGGGGCGGCTCTGGCCCAAGGACGACGCGGAGCGGCAGCGGGCCGTCGACGCCGGGCACGACCTCGACCCCGATCACGTCCTCTCCACCGACGACCTGGTCACGGCCGACGACTGCTTCTTCGTGGCCAGCGGCATCACCGACGGCGAGCTCATGCAGGGCGTTCACTTCCGCGCCCACGGTGCGACCTCGCAGTCGCTGGTGATGCGCTCGCGCAGCGGAACAGTGAGGCTGATCTCCAGCGAGCACCAGTTCGAGAAGCTGAGCGGGCTCTGACCGCTACGCCGTAGCGACGCGCAGCGACGGACCGGCCGCCACCGCTCCGCAGACCGCCCGGATCGCGTCCGGGTCGACCACCATGCCGAGGTGGGAGGACCGCACCTCGACGGCGGTCGCCAACGGGTCGACGCAGGCTCGCCAGTCGACGATCCCGTCACGGCGGGAGTAGACGGCGGTGAACGAGACCTCCGGCGGGAGGGGCGCCCGGCTCTCCTCGAAGCTGGAGCGCGCGCAGTCGCCCGCCACGCACTCCAGCGCCATCAGCCCCGGAATGCCGGCGCGGCTCAGCCGGACCAGCGCGTCGAGGCTGCGGGTCAGGGCGACGTGGTGGGCGCCCGGAGCGAGCATCGGGCTGCCCAGCGTGACCAGGCCCGAGACGAGGTCGGGCCGGCGCACGGCCAGCCCTCGTGCCAGCAGACCACCCAGGCTGTGGCCGACCACGGTGACGCGGCGGCCCCGACGGGCCACGACCGACTCCAGGCGCGCCTCGAGCTCGGCGGCCGCGGCCACGGTGCAGCCGACGTTGGCGTGGATGTGGGAGCGATAGGTGCGATGACCCTGCTCGCGCAGCGCACGAGCGAGGGCCGCCAGGCTGGCGTCGCCGGCCATGAAGCCCGGCACCAGCACGACCGGGTCGACATCGCGCAGCACCGGCGCGACCGGCGTACGCCGCGTGGCCGCCGCCGACGCGGCGCTCGACCTGTGCACCCAGGCGCGACCAGGCGAGTCGGCCCGCCTCGGTGACCACCCGGGCCTCGCGCAGCACCGCCCCGCGCCCCGGGGCGACGAAGCCCTCCGGGAGCAGGAACTCGGCGACGGCGAGCACGGCCACGAGATCGACGGTACGACGTCGCGCCCCCGCCGTCCGCGGATCCCCCCGACCTTGGCCGTGTCGTGACCGATGAGGTTGACTGGACGACATGGCCGGTCCCGCCCCCGCGACGCCCGAGATGCCGCCACCCACGGGGGGCGACAACCCCTCCGTGCCCTCGTCGCCGGAGCTGTTCGCGCCGGTCTCGTCCGGGATCGAGCTCTGCTACCGCACGTACGGCGACCCCACCGACGAGCCGATGCTCCTCGTGATGGGCCTGGCCAGCCCGATGACCTGGTGGGACCCGGAGCTGTGCTCGATGCTGGCCCGCCGTGGCTACTTCGTGATCACCTTCGACAACCGCGACGTCGGGCGCTCGACGAAGGTCGCGGGACGCGTCACCCGCGCGATGCTCGTCCGCGCCTTCGCCAACCCCCGCACCCGGGCGCCGTACTCGATGTCCGACCTGGCGTGCGACGCGTTCGGGCTGCTCGACCACCTCGGGATCGAGAGCGCCCACGTCGTGGGCGTGTCGATGGGCGGGATGATCGCGCAGACGATGGCGATCGAGGGCCCGGCGCGCGTGCGGTCGCTGACCAGCATCATGTCCACGACCGGCCGCCGGTCGGTGGGGTGGCAGCACCCGCGGCTCTTCCCGGCGCTGCTCCGGCCCGTGCGTGCCGGACGCCAGGCCTACGCCGACAACAGCGTGGCGATCGACCGGCTGATCGGCTCCCCCGGCTACCCCCGGGCCGAGGAGCGCACCCGCCAGATCGCCGCCGAGACCTTCGACCGCGGCGTGTCGGCCGGCGGCACGCTGCGGCAGATGATGGCCGTGCTGACCCAGCCCAACCGCTCCGGCCGTCTGCACGCGTGTCCGCGTCCCGACGGTGGTCATCCACGGTCTGGCCGACACGATGGTCCACGTCTCCGGTGGGCGCGCCACGGCCGCGGCCGTGCCCGGGGCCGAGCTGCTGCTGATCGACCGCATGGGCCACGACCTCCCGCCGGAGCTGTTCGCGACGTTCGTCGACGCGATCGACCGGACCGCCACCCGGGCCCGGGCGTCCAGCGCCCGCGGCTCGCGATCCAGTGGGTGAGACGCACCGTCGCGACGGGTCCTGCCCACGCATGACGCACACGCGACGGGTCGAGTCAAGGCTTGCCTTGACCTGCGAAAACGACTAGACGTGACGTAGTTCACCTTTCGTGGAGGGAGCGCACTATGCACGTCCCCAAGCGGTCTCGGGGGGCATCACGACCCCCCGGTCGATCGCACAGCCGTAGGCGCTGGGCCGGTTCGCTGGCCGCCCTCGCCACCGCCGCCGGGCTGCTGACGGCCTGCGGCGGCAACGGCGGCAAGACGACCCTGGTCTGGTACATCAACCCCGACGCCGGTGGCCAGGCGGCCATCGCCAAGACGTGCAGCACCGACCAGTACACGATCACCACCCAGGTGCTCCCGCAGGACGCCAACCAGCAGCGCGTGCAGCTCGCCCGCCGCCTGGAGGCCCACGACTCGGGCATCGACCTGATGAGCATCGACCCGCCGTACACCGCGGAGCTCGCGAACGGCGGACTGCTGGCCCCCATCCCGGAGGACGAGCAGTCGACCCTCAAGGAGCAGTCGTTCAAGGGTGCGACCGACGCGGCGACGTGGAACGGCAAGCTCGTCGTCTACCCGTTCTGGTCGAACACGCAGGTGCTCTGGTACCGCAAGTCGTTCGTGCAGAAGGCCGGCCTCGACATGACCCAGCCGGTCACCTGGGACCAGATCATCAAGGCCGCGTCCGACAACGGCGGCACGGTCGCCGTGCAGGCCAACAAGTACGAGGGCTACGTCGTCTGGATCAACGCCCTGGTCTCCGGTGCGGGCGGCACGCTCGTCAAGGACGCCAGCAAGGGCGTCGACGCCGACGTGACGATCAACGACCAGGCGGGTGACGACGCCGCGAAGGTGATCCAGGAGCTGGCCCACTCGAAGGCCGCGCCTCCGGACCTCTCGGTCTCGCAGGAAGGCCAGGCGGGCTCGACGTTCGGCGGGCCGACCGGCGCGTTCATGGTCAACTGGACCTACATCTGGCACAACTACGACGCCACCCAGCCCGACGTCGCCAAGGACATCGGCTACGCGAAGTACCCGGAGACCGTGCAGGGGCAGGACTCACGTCCCCCCTACGGCGGCATCGGCATCGGCGTCAGCTCCTACTCCAAGCACATCGACCTGGCCAACCAGGCCGCCGCGTGCCTGGTCGAGCCGAAGCAGCAGGCCACCAACGGCGCGCTGACCGGCAACATGCCGGCCAGCCCGGCGGGCTACGAGGACCCCCAGATCCAGAAGCTGTTCCCGCCCGACCTGATCAAGCTGTTCGAGGACAGCGTGAACGGCGCCGCTCCGCGCACCGTCACGCCGTACTGGAGCGACATCTCCGGCGCCATCCAGAGCACCTGGCACCCGCCGGCCTCCGTCAGCTCCTCCACCCCGCAGAAGTCCGCCACGTTCATCCAGGACGTGCTGACCGGAAAGAAGCTGCTGTGACCACCACGACAGTTCCCCGGAAGGTCGACAAGGCGGCGCCGGCCGCCGCCAGCGACCGGTCCGTCGCCGAGAACCGGCTGGGGCAGAAGCTCGTCGCTCCGGCTCTCATCCTGATGGTGCTGGTGACGGCGTACCCGATGCTGCAGGCGCTGTACCTGTCGCTGTTCCGCTACCGGCTCACCACGCCGGACGACAAGGGCTTCGTCGGGCTCGGCAACTACGTCACCATCCTGTCCGACTCCCTGTTCTGGAAGGACACCCTCAACACCGTGATCATCATGGTGGTGACGGTGGCGATCGAGCTCGTGATCGGCTTCGCCTTCGCCATGGTGATGCACCGGATCATCTTCGGCCGCGGCGTGATGCGTACGGCGATCCTGATCCCCTACGGCATCATCACCGTGGTCTCGGCGTTCGCCTGGCAGTTCACGTTCTCGATCAACAACGGCTGGGTGAACGGCTGGTTCGACTGGCTGCCGGGCATCTCGGCGTCGACCAACTGGTACGGCGACCACTGGCACGCGATGTTCGCGATCATGGTCAGCGAGATCTGGAAGACCACGCCGTTCATGGCCCTGCTGCTCCTGGCCGGCCTGTCCCAGGTCTCGGAGGACATGCTCGAGGCCGCGAAGGTCGACGGCGCCACCGCCAGCCAGCGGCTGTTCAAGGTGATCCTGCCGAACATGCGCGCGGCGATCATGGTGGCGGTGCTGTTCCGGGCGCTCGACGCGTTCCGGATCTTCGACAACATCTTCATCATGACCAGGGGCGCACAGAACACCGAGTCGTCGTCGTTCCTGACGTACCGGCAAGCCATCGAACAGTTCCAGCTCGGGATGGGCTCGGCACTGTCGGTGCTGCTGTTCCTCACCGTGCTCCTGCTGGCGTGGCTGATCGTGAAGTTCTTCCGGGTCGACCTGGCCCAGGCAAGGGGTGAGGGCTGATGAGGAAGACCGGAATCGGCACCTACGTCGGGTTCCTCGTGATCCTGGTCTGGTGCCTGCTGCCCATCGCGTGGGTCGTCTCGCTGTCGTTCAAGTCGCTGGCCGAGACCACCACGGGGAGCGCCCAGTTCCTGCCCAAGGACGCGACGTGGGACAACTACAAGGTCCTGCTGGGGATGACCGACGACAAGAGCACGTCGCACGACTTCCTGGCGGCGCTGCGCAACTCGTTCGGCATCTCGATCATCGCGACCGTCCTCGCCGTGGTGATCGCGACGCTCGCGGCGTACGCGATCGCCCGCCTGGAGTTCAAGGGCAAGCGGCTGGTGCTCTCGCTGGCACTGGCGATCGCGATGTTCCCGGTCGTGTCGCTGGTCGGCCCGCTGTTCGACATGTGGCGCACGTTCCACCTGTTCAACACCTGGCCGGGCCTGATCATCCCCTACATGACCTTCACCCTGCCGCTCGCGATCTGGACCCTCTCGGCGTTCTTCCGGGAGATCCCGTGGGAGATGGAGCAGGCGGCGCAGGTCGACGGAGCGACCTCGTGGCAGGCGTTCCGGAAGGTGATCGTGCCGCTCGCGGCGCCGGGCGTCTTCACCGCGGCGATCCTGACGTTCTTCTTCGCCTGGAACGAGTTCGTCCTCGCCATCTCGCTCACCTCGACGACGAGTTCGCGGACGGTCCCCGCACAGATGTCGTACTTCGTGGGGCCCGACCCGTTCAACCCGCCGTACTCCCAGCTCGCCACGGCCTCCGTGATCGTCACGATCCCGGTGATCGTCATCGTCCTGTTGTTCCAGCGCAGAATCGTCGCCGGCCTGACGTCCGGCGCAGTGAAGGGTTGATCCAATGGCTGCCATCGAGATGAAGAACATCGTCAAGCAGTACGGCGACGGCTTCCCGGCCGTGAACGACGTGTCGATCGACGTGGCGGACGGGGAGTTCATGATCCTCGTCGGCCCGTCCGGCTGCGGGAAGTCCACGCTGCTGCGGATGATCGTCGGCCTCGAGGACATCACCTCGGGCGACATGATCATCGGCGGGAAGAAGGTCAACGACCTCGCCCCGCGCGACCGCAACCTGGCGATGGTGTTCCAGAACTACGCCCTCTACCCCCACCTGACCGTCTACGAGAACATCGCGTTCCCGCTGCGACTGGCGGGTGCCTCGAACGAGGAGGTGGACAAGAAGGTCCGCGACGCCTCGAAGACGTTGGAGCTCGACGAGCACCTCGAGCGCAAGCCGGGCAACCTGTCCGGCGGCCAGCGACAGCGCGTCGCGATGGGCCGGGCCATCGTCCGGGACGCCGAGGCGTTCCTGTTCGACGAGCCGCTGTCCAACCTCGACGCCAAGCTGCGCGGCCAGATGCGCACCGAGATCGCGCGCCTGCAGCGCCGGCTCGGGATCACCACGGTCTACGTCACCCACGACCAGACCGAGGCGATGACGCTGGGTGACCGGGTCGCGGTGCTCAAGCGCGGCGTGCTCCAGCAGCTCGCGACGCCGCGGGAGCTCTACACCAACCCCGTCAACCTCTTCGTGGCCGGCTTCATCGGCAGCCCGCCGATGAACTTCGTGCCCGCCACGGTCGAGGGGACCTCGGTGAAGATGCCGTTCGGCACGGTGTCGATCCCCGAGGACAAGGCGAAGAAGGCGCAGGGCAAGGGCCTCCTCATCGCCGGGGTCCGCCCGCAGCACTTCGAGGACGCCGCGGTGATGGAGGCCGGCAAGGCGGCCCCCGGGTCGACGTTCAAGGCGAAGGTCGACGTGGTGGAGTGGCTCGGCAACGAGGCCTACGCCTACGTGCCCTTCGAGGCGCCGGAGGAGGTGCAGCAGCAGCTGCTCCAGCTCGAGCGCGACCTCGACGGCGAGGCGCTGCGCACCCAGCTCGTCATCTCCCTCGACGGCGCGAGCCGGGTCAAGGAGGGCGACGAGGCCGAGATCTGGGTCGACAGCTCCAAGATCCACCTGTTCGACCCGAGCACCGGCGAGAACCTCACGCTCGACTCGTCGTCGGCGGGCACGATCCCGGCCGACACCTCGACCGAGCAGGTCGCCGAGGCGCAGGACTCGATGGCCTCGCCGGGCGAGCAGGAGGCGGCTACCGAGACCTGAGCCGACGCCGGCCGGTGTCGGGGCCCGGCGCGGGGCGGCGTGACACACTCACGCCGCCCATCAGCGCGAAGCCCCGGATCCGGACGACCGGGCTGTTCGCGTCGAGCTCGGCCGGGGTCTTGTCGGAGGGCCCGCTGTAGCCACCCATGATCCCGGTCCCCTCCATGATCACGTGTGTCTGCGGGTTGACCTTGATGTCGGCCCCGCCCATCACGGCGTTGATCGTGAGCACCACCTCGCGGGCGGCGAACTGCGCCTGACGGAGGTCGAGGTCGGCGCCCCCCATGAAGCAGGTGACCGTCATGTGCTCGGGCACGGTCCAGACGCCCTTGCGGTCCACCCCGCCCATGATCGCGACGTGTCGCTCGCGGGCCGGACCGCCCGACACGACCGGTGACGGCGTCGCGGCCGCGGACGCCGGCTGCACCGGGAGCCCGGCCGCGGGCTGGATCGGCAGGTCGAGCGTGATCGGGACCAGGTCGGCGTAGGTGCGGGCGGAGTACGTCGCCTCCAGCCGCTCGTCGAGCTCGTCGAGGTCGATGCGCCCCTCGCCGGCCGCCTCACGCAGCACCTCGGCCACCTTGTGCCGATCGGAGTCCGAGATCCTCAACCGCGAGGGGTCGTGCTCGTTCATGGGCTCACCCTAGTCGGCAGCGTGCCGACGACGATGTCGCGCTGGATCGCCCGGTCGACCCGGTGCTCGAAGCCGCGGTAGGCCGCGGTGTCGCGAGGCTCGAGCCCGGCCGCCACCAGCAGCGCGAGGACGTCGGCGCGGGGGCAGGTGTGGAGGTTGACCGCGATCCCGACCGCTCCCCCAGGACGCAGGAGCCGGACCCACCCGGGCAGCGCCTCCTCGAGCAGCTCGAGGGGGCTGCGCTGCAGACCGGCACCCGACCGGCTGCCGTGCTGCACGCCGTACGGCGCGTCGGTGACGATCGCGTCGAAGCTCGCGGCCCGGAACACCTCGGCGGCCTCGCGGGTGTCGGCGAGCGCCGCCGACAGGGTGATCGTGTCGCCCGCGGCCCAGGCCTCCTTGCTCGTGGCCAGCTCGACGTCGAGGCGACGCCCGAGGGTCCGGCCGTCGCGCCGGAGCTTCGCCGTGGTCGCGGTGTGCTTGAGCCGCTTGTCCTGCAGCCACCGGGGCAGGAACGCGGCGTACGCCTCGAAGTCGCCGGCGTCGACGTCGACGCCGGCCGCGTGCCAGCCGTACATGAGCACCTGGTTCAACGTCGTGCCGCGACCGGAGAGCGGGTCGAGCACGTGGAGCCGGTCGGAGAGCATCCGGGGCGCCGCGCCGGACGCCAGGACGGTCACGTTGAGGAGCAGCTGGGTGAACAGCTCGTTGGTCTTGCCCTGGTACTTCAGGATCGTCAGCAGGTCGTCGTCGAGACAGTCCAGGCGCCGCAGGTGGACCGGTCGGAAGAGGTCGTCGTCCGTCCGCTCGAACAGCGCGAAGGCGGTGGAGACGTGGGCGACGTGGGCCAGCGCTTTGTCGTCGAGATCGCCCTCGAAGGTCACGTACTCGACCCCGGCGACGCTCTCGGACCGCGCGGCCGCGAGGCGTCCGCCGAAGACCGTCTCGGACAGCACGGCCAGCTCGGCGACCGTCAGGGCCGGCGCCGCCTGTGCATAGACCCGGTTGGCCGAGGGCGACACGAGCAACGCGTACGAGCTCATGGTGGTCGAGAGTAGGGGTCGTAGGTGATGATCGAGCCTCCGCACCCGATCACGTGCTGACAAAGGAGCCCGGATGCCCGAGGTCGATCGTCGACGGTTCATGCAGCTGGCCGGCGGGAGTGCCGCGCTGTCCGTGCTCACCCCCTCGATCGCGCGGGCCGCGTCGATCCCGGCGAACCGGCGTACCGGCTCCCTCGACGACGTGGAGCACGTCGTCATCCTGATGCAGGAGAACCGCTCCTTCGACCACTACTTCGGCACGATGCGCGGCGTCCGGGGGTACGGCGACCCGCACCCGGTCACGCTGCGCAACGGCAACCCCGTCTGGCGGCAGCCGAACGGGAAGAAGGACGTGCTGCCGTTCCGACCCGACCTCGCCAACCTGGGTCTGGCCTTCCTGCAGGACATCGACCACGGGTGGAACAGCCAGCACGGCGCGTTCGCCGGCGGCAACCACGACCGATGGGTCCCGGCGAAGCAGACCGGCGTGACGATGGCCCACCTGCAACGCGGTGACATCCCGTTCCACTACGCCCTGGCCGACGCGTTCACCGTCTGCGACAGCTACCACTGCAGCATGCTCGGGCCGACCAACCCCAACCGCTACTACATGTGGTCGGGCTGGGCCGGCAACGACGGCAAGGGCAAGGGCCCGGTGATCAACAACGTCGAGCGCGGCTACGGCTGGACGACCTACCCGCAGCGGCTCCAGAACGCGGGCGTGAGCTGGAAGGTCTACCAGGACGTCGGCAACGGCCTCGACCGCACCAACGCCTGGGGCTTCACGCTCGACGCCTACATCGGCAACTACGGCGACAACGCCCTGCTCTACTTCGACGCCTACCAGAAGGCGACCGCGGGCCAGCCGCTCTTCGAGGGTGCCCGGACGGGCACGCACGTGAAAGGCACGCCCGATGACGATACGCAGCTGTTCCAGCAGCTGAAGGAGGACGTGATCGGGGGTCCGGGCGGGACCAACCTCCCGCAGGTCTCCTACATCGTCGCGCCCGAGGCCTTCACCGAGCACCCGAACTGGCCGTCGAACTACGGCGCCTGGTACGTCGCGAACGTGCTGGACGCCCTGACCAGCGACCCGGAGGTCTGGGCCAAGACCGTGCTCTTCCTGACCTACGACGAGAACGACGGGTTCTTCGACCACGTGGTGCCGCCGTACCCCAACGTCGGCGGCCTCCACGGCGGCTCGACGGTGTCGGTGGCCAACGAGCTCTACCAGGGCAAGCAGGGCGTGCACGGTCCCTACGGCCTGGGCATCCGGGTGCCGATGACGGTGATCTCGCCCTGGAGCACGGGCGGCTGGGTCTGCTCGGAGACCTTCGACCACACCTCGATCATCCGGTTCATGGAGGAGCGCTTCGGCGTCCGGGAGCCGAACCTGACCCGCTGGCGCCGCACCGTGTGCGGCGACCTCACCTCCGCCTTCGACTTCTCCTCGACCGGCGGGTCCTTCCCCAGCCTGCCGGAGACGGACGGGTACACACCGCCCGACGGTGACCGGCACCCCAACGCGGCCGGCGTGCACCCACCCGCGAAGCAGCGCGTGCCGAAGCAGGAGCCGGGCACCCGCCCCTCACGCGCCCTGGGCTACAACCTCAAGGTCGACGTGAAGGTCTCCCGAGGCGCCCTCGCGTTCACCCTCGCCAACGCGGGTGCCCTCGGCGCGCACCTCCAGGCGCGGTCGAACGACGTCGCCGGGGCGCCGTTCAGCTACACGATCGGGTCCGGGAAGTCGCTGCACCCGGAGCTCGCGGCCCAGGGGAAGTACGACGTCAGCTTCCACGGCCCGAACGGGTTCTTCCGGCGCTTCGCCGGGAACACCCGCGAGCCGATCCTCGAGGTGAAGGGCCGCCGCGACGGTCAGGAGCTGGTGCTCAGCCTGCACAACCGGTCGGGCCACCGCGTGCACGTGCACGTCGCGGACGCCTACGGTCGCGACCGGAAGGTCCGGATCCGCAAGCACCACCGGAAGAAGGTGCGGCTCGGCCTCACCGCCTCCCGGTGGTACGACGTGCTGGTGACGGTGGCCGAGCAGCCGCACTTCCGGCGCGGGCTGGCCGGCCGGTTCGAGACCGGGCGGCCCAGCACGAGCGATCCCCAGCTCGGCGGCTGAGCCGTCGCTTCGCCACCTCGGCTCACCCGTACCGGCGCCCGACCCTGCTCACAGCGAGTTCCGGGCGATCACGTCGGCGTACCACCGCGCCGAGTCCTTGAGCGTCCTGCGCTGGTCGGCGAAGTCCACGTGCACCAGGCCGAACCGCTTGTCGTAGCCCCACGCCCACTCGAAGTTGTCGAGGAGGGTCCATACGTAGTAGCCGCGGACGTCGGCGCCACGGTGACGCGCCTCCAGCAGCGCGGCGAGGTGAGCGTCCAGGTAGTCGATCCGGTCCTGGTCGTGCACGGCGCCGTCCTCGACGACGTCGCGGTTGCCGAGCCCGTTCTCCATCACGTGGATCGGGAGACCGACGTCGCGCTGCACCCGGACCAGGAGGTCGGTGAGGCTCGACGGAACGATCGGCCACCCCATCACCGTGCGCGGCCCCGGGACGTCGGCGGCGAACGCGCGGTCGCTCCCGGGGAACGCCGCACCTCCGTCGGAGGTGCCCGTGACTCGGCTCGGGTTGTAGAAGTTCACCCCGACCGAGTCGAGCGGCACCGCGACCTCCGCCTCGTCCCCCGGCCTCACGAAGGACCAGTCGGTCAGGCCCTCGGTCGTGGCTCGCAGCGCGTCGGAGTAGCCGCCGCCGAACATCGGGTCGAGGAAGATCCGGTTGGCGATCAGGTCGACGTGCTCGGCGGCGGCCAGGTCCTCGGGGCGGTCCGAGGCCGATTGCACCTGGTGCAGGTTGAGCGCCACCGAGAGGTCGACGCCCGGTGGGAGAACGCTTCGCAGCGCCGCCGCGGCCCGACCGTGCGCGAGGTTCAGGTGGTGGGCGGCCACGTAGGCCGAGGAGTTCCTCCGGCGACCCGGGGCGTGCTCGCCACTGGCGTAGCCGAGGTACGCCGAGCACCAGGGCTCGTTCAGCGTGGTCACGCCCGGCACCCGGTCACCGAGCTCCTTGCCGACGGCCAGGGCGTAGTCGACGAACCGGTCGGGCACCTCGCGCGAGAGCCATCCCCCGGCGTCACCCACGTCGAGGCTCTGCGGGAGGTCCCAGTGGTACAGCGTCATCAGTGGACGGATCCCGCGCTCGAGCAGCCCGTCGACCAGCCGGCGGTAGAAGTCCATGCCCTCCTGGTTGACCGTGCGCCCGTCGGGCATCACGCGCGGCCAGGCCACCGAGAACCGGTAGGACGCGATGCCCAGCTCGACCATCAGGTCCAGGTCCTCCGGCCAACGGTGGTAGTGGTCGCACGCGACGTCACCGGTGTCGCCGTTGTCCACTGCCCCCGGCGTGTGGCTGAAGGTGTCCCAGATGCTGGGTGCGCGTCCTCCCTCGTCGACGGCTCCCTCGATCTGGTACGACGACGCCGCCACCCCCCACACGAATCCGTCGGGGAACACGTTCTCTGTCATCCCTTGACCGCTCCTTGCATGATGCCGCCGACGATCTGCCTGCCCAGGAGGGCGAAAACGACGAGGACCGGCACGGTGCCGTAGAGCGTGCCGGCCATGATGATCGACTGCTGCGGCGCGAATCCGGTGGCGAGACTCTGGAACGACACCTGCACCGTGGGGTTCTGCGTGCTGAGCACGATGATCGGCCAGAAGAAGTCGTTCCACGCCGTCAAGAACGTGAGCATCGCCAGGACGGCCATCGCCGGTCGTGCCGCCGGCACGACGACGGACCAGAAGACGCGCAGGGACCCGGCACCGTCCATGTAGGCCGCCTCGATCAGCTCGTCCGGGACGGCGCTGGAGATGTACTGCCGCATGAAGAAGACGCCGAACGCCGTGCAGAGGCTGGGCAGCACCACCGCCGAGAGATGACCGGCCAGGCCCAGCCGCGCCATCAGCATGTAGAGCGGGATCACGCCCATCTGGAGCGGCACCATCATCGTCGCGACACAGATCGCGAGCAGGATGTTCGAGCCCCGGAAGCGCAGCTTGGCGAAGGCGAAGCCGGCCAGGGTGCACAGTGCGACCGTGCCCAACGTGATCGCACCGGAGACGATCAGGGAGTTGACGAGGCCCTGGTTCAGGGGCGCCAGCTCCAGGGCCTTCTTCATGTTGTCGACGATCGACGTGGTCGGCAGGATCGGCGGGGTCGAGGCGGCCATCTCGGCGTTCGTGTGCGACGCCATGACGATCGTGTAGTAGAGCGGGAAGACCGAGACCAGCGTGACGATGCCGACCAGGGTGTAGGTGACCCAGCTACCCCTCAGCACGCCGCCCTTCATCGGGCCGACACCTCCGGCACCGCGGTGACCAGCGGCGTGCGCCCTCCGCGGCTGCCTTCGCGCCGCTCGCGTCGTCGGGCGAGGTACAGGTTGACCCCGACGGCCAGCACGATGATCAGGAACATCGTCCACGCGGTGGCCGAGGCCAGGCCGAGCCGGTCGTTGGTCCAACCCTGCTGGTACATCAGCAGGCCCAATGTCTGGTACTGCCCTTGGGTGCCGCCGTCCGGCAGGCCGTTGTGGTAGAGCAACGGCTCGCCGAAGAGCTGGGCAGCACCGATGGTCGAGACGACGATCGTGAACAGGATCGTCGGCCGGAGGCCGGGCAGGGTGACGTGCCGGAACTGCGACCACCGGCTGGCGCCGTCCATCGCGGCGGCCTCGTAGAGATCGGCGTCGATCGCCTGCATCCCGGCGAGGTAGATCAGCGCGTTGTAGCCCGTCCAGCGCCAGGTGACGATGCTCGAGACGGCGATCTGCGACGGCCACTTCGAACCCTGCCAGTCGACCGCGGGCAGGTGCACGAGGTGGAGCGCCCAGTTGATCAGGCCGAGGTGGGGGTCGAACAGCTCGGCGAAGATCACCGTCGCGGCGGCCAGGCTGGTCGCGTAGGGCATCAGGATCGCGATCCGGAAGAACGTCCGACCGCGCAGCTGGTAGTTGAGCAGATGAGCGATGCCCAGCGCCATGCACAGCTGCGGCACGGTCGAGATGATCCCGATCGTCACCGTGTTGCGGAAGGCGTTCCAGAAGAAGTCGTTGGTGAAGAGGTTCCGATAGTTCTCCAGGCCGATCCAGCTCGACTGGTCATAGGTCGACAGGCGCGTGTCGTGCAGCGAGACCCAGGCCGTGTCCAGCCAGGGGTAGATGCTGAAGGCGACGAACACCAGGAAGAACGGCAGGACGTAGGCATAGGCGGCACGGCGGCCCGGGAGCCGGAGACGCGCCCGTCTGGTGGGGCGCCGGCGAACGAGGATGTCGGACTGCGACACGGCGGTCATGGCATCGTTCCTACGGCAGATCGGTCGTCATGGGTGGGATGCGGACCGGCCGCCGACCCTCGGACGGTGCGGGTCGACGGCCGGACGGCGGCTCAGCCGGTGACCTGCTTGATCGCGTCCAGCGCGTCGCCGAAGGCGTCGTCGGGCGAGGTGCCCTTCGTCTCGACGTTGGTCAGCTGGGTGGTCAGCGCCTGCTGGATCTGGGTGTCGTACAGACCGATCGGGGGGATCTTCATCTGCTGGGCGATGTCGCCGAAGATCTTCCCCACCGGCGCGTTGCTGAAGTAGTCGCTCGTCGCGCCACTCACGGCGGGTGCCGCGGCGGCGTCGGAGTTCGACGGGAAGTGTCCCCCGTCCTTCCACATGGTCACCTGCTGGTCCTTGGCCGAGAGCCACTCGACCAGGGCGATGGCCGCGTCCTTGTGGGCGGCCTTGTCCGGCACACCCAGCCACGAGCCACCCCAGTTGGTGGCACCGCCGGGCAGGACCGGGGCGATGTCCCACTTGCCGGCGTAGTCGTCGCCGGCCTGGCCCTGGATGTAGCCCATCATCCAGGTGGGGCACGCGAGGGCCGCGAAGGCACCGCTGGAGAACGCCTTGTTCCACGCCGGTGTGAACTGCTGGAGGCCCGCCGTGATGCCGTCCTGGGCCGCCTGGCTCGCGTAGCCCCAGGCAGTCTTCACGCCGTCGCTGTTCTCGACGTCCGGTTGGCCGTCGGCGTTGTCGTAGGCCTCGTCACCCTGGTAGACGGCTGTGGAGAAGATGCTCGCGGCGCTGTCGACGAAGTGCGAGCCGGACGGCTTGGTCGACGACGCGTCGTACTGCTTGCCGAACGCGATGAAGTCGTCCCAGGTGCTCCACTTCGAGGCCAGGGTGGCGGGGTCCGACGGCAGGCCGGCCTGCTTCAGGAGGTCGCTGCGGTAGCAGATCGCCTCCGGACCGATGTCGGTGCCGAGGCCGACCGTGGTCGCCCCGTCGGAGGTCGACGCCAGCTGCCACTTCCACGGGTAGAACTCCGCCTTGTCGGCGGTCGCGTTCGGTACGTCGTTCCAGTTGACGAACTGGTCCGCGTGGTTCTGCACGACGTCGGCGACGAACCCGATCTCGATGGCCTGCACGTCGTCGAGCCCGCTCCCTGCGGCGAGGCGCGTCTTCAGCCGGGTCCAGTAGTCCGCCGACTGCTCGACCACGTCCTCCTTGATCGTGATGTTGGGGCAGGCCTGGTGGTAGGCGTCCCACAGGCCGGCCTCCTTGAAGCCGAAGGTGCCGAACAAGCCGACCGTGAGCGTGGTGTCGGCCGTCGTCCCGCACGGACCCGCGTCGGCCGGCGCCCCGGTCGACTCCGACGAGCTGGTGCTACCGCACCCGGCGAGGACCAACGCGCCCAGCGCGGCGACCGCCAGCAGTGTCGCACCGCGGCGGTGCGTGGAGCTTCGGGGCATGAGGTCCTCCTGGATGACGGTCCGGACCCGGTCCTCCCGAATCCGTGAGAGCGCTCTCACGAGCACTCGCGAACAGGATGGAGTGACCGCCGTCACCCTGTCAAGGAGAAGTTTCGGCAACCGCTGACGCAACCGGTTACGTCAGGCAGAGCCACGCAGGACGAGCTCGACGGGCAGCACCGAGCGGCGCGGCAGCCCCTCCGTGCCGTCGATGCGATCGAGCAGCAGGCTCGTCATCGCGGTCCCGAGCGCGGCGATCGGCTGTCGCACGGTCGTCAGCGGCGGCTCTTGCTCGACGGCCGCCGGGATGTCGTCGAACCCGACGACCGCCACGTCGTCGGGCACGGTGCGGCCTCGCTCTCGCAGCGCCCGCACGACGCCGAACGCCGCGAGGTCGGAGGCCGCGAAGACGGCATCCACGTCGGGCCGTCGCTCGAGAAGTCGGAGGGTCGCTCGGTGCCCTCCGGCTGCGGTGAAGTCGCCGACGGAGACCAGGCTCTCGTCGGTACCCCGACCCGACGCCTCGACGGCGGCGCGGTAGCCGGCCAGGCGATCCTGCCCGGCGCACATGTCCTGAGGACCGGCGACCGTGGCGACGTGCGCGGCGGCCCGAGTCCAAGAGGTGTCGCGTGGCCAGCTCACCGCCGCCCTCGTTGTCGGCGTCGACGTACCAGAGCCGACGCCGACCGCTCAGCGGGCGACCGCTGAGGACGGTCGGCACGCCGAGCGCCTCCAGCCGCAGCGGCAGCTGGTCCTGGCCGTGCAGGGACAACAGCAGCACCCCGTCGACGTGACCACCGGCGGCGTAGGCGAGGAATCGCTCCTGATCCTCCGTGCGCGTCATCACGGTGAACACCAGCTGGAGCCCGGCGACGGCGACCGCCTCCTGGGCGCTGCGCAGCATCCCCAGGAAGAACGGGTCGGCGAACATCCGCTCCTCGGTCTCCTCGACGAGGAAGGCCACCGAGTCGCTGCGCCCGGTGACCAACGTGCGCGCCGCCAGGTTGGGCACGTAGGAGATCTCCTGAGCCGCCGCGAGCACCACCTCCCTGGAGCGCTCGCTGACCTTCGGGTCGCCGCGCAGCACGCGGCTCGCCGTGGCGCGAGAGACGCCGGCGCGCGCCGCCACCTCCTCCAACGTCGGGGCGGGGCGGGCGCGGGCCCCCTTGCGCTGAGCCGTCGTCACGGGGGCAGTGTGGCACGCCCGACGTCGATCGCCAGGGGTCGTCGTGCACCGGTCCGCTCGGCAGCGACGCGGGTGCCGACTAGCCTTCTGGCGTGAGTGACACCGCCTCTCCCGCCCCCCAGGGCCCCGAGTTCCGCTACTCCGACCTCCTGCCGATCGGCCCGGACCGCACGCCGTACCGGCTGGTGACGACGGAGGGGGTGTCGACCTTCGAGGCGGGCGGCCGGACGTTCCTCCAGGTGTCGCCCGAGGCGATCCGGCAGCTCACCGCCGAGGCCATGCACGACATCGCGCACTACCTCCGGCCCGCCCACCTGGCCCAGCTGCGCCGCATCATCGACGACCCGGAGTCCAGCGGGAACGACCGGTTCGTCGCCCTCGACCTGCTGAAGAACGTCAACATCTCCGCCGGCGGGGTGCTCCCGATGTGCCAGGACACCGGCACCGCGATCGTGATGGGCAAGAAGTCCGAGGGCGTGCTCACCGGCGTCGACGACGCCGAGGCGATCAGCCAGGGCGTGTACGACGCCTACACCCGGCTCAACCTGCGCTACTCCCAGCTCGCCCCGCTGACGACGTGGGAGGAGAAGAACACCGGCACCAACCTGCCCGCGCAGATCGAGATCTACTCGGTGCCGGGTGACCGGCCGGAGTACAAGTTCCTGTTCATGGCCAAGGGCGGCGGCTCGGCCAACAAGTCCTTCCTCTACCAGGAGACGAAGGCCGTGCTGAACCCGAAGCGGATGCTCGACCTTCCTGGACGAGAAGATCCGCTCGCTGGGCACCGCAGCCTGCCCGCCGTACCACCTCGCGGTCGTCATCGGCGGCACCAGCGCGGAGTTCGCGCTGAAGACCGCGAAGTACGCCAGCGCCCACTACCTCGACGAGCTGCCGACGTCGGGATCCCTGTCGGCGCACGGGTTCCGCGACCTCGAGCTGGAGCAGGAGGTCTTCACGCTGACGCAGGGGTTCGGGATCGGCGCCCAGTTCGGAGGCAAGTACTTCTGCCACGACGTGCGGGTGGTCCGCCTGCCGCGCCACGGGGCGTCGTGCCCGGTCGCGATCGCCGTGTCGTGCTCGGCCGACCGCCAGGCCCTGGGCAAGATCACCGCCGACGGTGTCTTCCTCGAGCAGCTCGAGACCGACCCCGCGTCGTACCTGCCGGCGACCTCCTCGACGCAGCCGACGGACGAGACCGACGTCGTCCGGATCGACCTGAACCGGCCGATGACCGAGATCCTCGCCGAGCTCTCGCGCCACCCGGTGAAGACCCGGCTCTCGTTGACCGGACCGCTGGTGGTCGCCCGCGACATCGCGCACGCCAAGATCCAGGAGCGGCTCGACGCCGGCGAGGAGATGCCGGCGTACCTCCGCGACCACGCCGTCTACTACGCCGGCCCGGCCAAGACCCCCGAGGGCTACGCGTCGGGCTCCTTCGGGCCGACGACCGCCGGCCGGATGGACTCCTACGTCGCGCAGTTCCAGGCGGCGGGCGGATCGATGGTGATGCTGGCCAAGGGCAACCGGTCGAAGGTCGTCACCGAGGCGTGCGCCGAGCACGGCGGCTTCTACCTCGGCTCGATCGGCGGCCCCGCCGCGCGGCTCGCCCAGGACTGCATCAAGTCGGTCGAGGTGCTGGAGTACCCCGAGCTCGGCATGGAGGCGGTCTGGAAGATCGAGGTCGAGGACTTCCCGGCGTTCATCGTCGTCGACGACAAGGGCAACGACTTCTTCACCGACCCGTCGGGCGCCGTCACCGTCCCGCTGACCGGGATCCGGGTCCGCTCCGCGGAGTAGCCGTCGGCCCCTCGCAACCTTTCCCTCGCGGGGTGCGTAGGGATGGGATGAGGGAACGCCTCACAGACGGAGGAGCCGGATGCGGCGCGAGCAGCGGGATCGCGAGTTCGAGGAGTTCGTCACGGCGGCGTGGCCGCGACTGCGCCGTGCCAGCTTCCTGCTGACCCACCACACCCAGGACGCCGAGGACCTGCTGCAGCACGTGCTGGTCCGGGCGTACGCCGCGTGGCCACGGGTACGCCGCGACGAGGCCTACGCCTACGTCCACCGCGCCCTGGTCAACGCCTACATCGACTCGACCCGTCGCCGGCGTCCGATGCCGACCGAGGTGGTCGACCGACCGGTGGTGTCCGGGGAGACCGTGGTCGACGACCGCAGCGAGCTCCTCGACCTGCTGCAGCCGCTGACCCCGCGGGAGCGCTCGGTCGTCGTCCTCCGCCACTACCTCGCCACCCCGGAGCGTGAGGTCGCGGCGGCACTCGGGATCACGCCCGGCACCGTCAAGAGCACGTCGTCGCGGGCGCTCGCCCGACTCCGGACCACCCAGCACCCGACCGACCAGAAAGGCCCGACCTCATGAGCGACCTCCAGGACCTGCCCGAGCTCGTCGCGCACGACCCGCTCCCCCACACCCGCCCCGACGTCGCGACCCTGATCCGGCACGGCCGCCGGCTCCAGCACCGGCGTCGCGCGGCGTACGGTGCCGCCGGCGTGGCGGCCGTCGCCACCGTGACCGGCGTCCTCGGAGTCGGGCACGGGCTGGGCCACGGCCGTGAGGCCGGCGTCGCCGCCACGTCGGGCCCCACGTCGCCCGCGCCGCACCACACCCGGCACTCCCGCGCGGTGACTCCACCCGCGGACCTCTGCCCGGTGACCGGAGGCGTCTTCGTGTGCGAGCAGCCTCCCCGGGAGCACCGCTCGCCGCTGGGCGACGTCGTGCCGATCGGGCACCGGACCGACGGGGTCCCCGAGGTGCTGTACGCCGTGAAGCAGCCCGGCTCGGACCTGCGCACCGGCCAGCGCGGCACCGTCATCTCGGTCCACGCGGGACTGCAGCGTGCCGACGGTCTGCACGGTGACGCGATCGGCCTGCAGCCGGGGTCAGGCCCGGACCTGCCGATCCTGATGAGCGGCGGCACACAGGCCGGTCGCTACGCGATCGCCGGTGTGGTGGAGAACGGCTCCTACGACTCCATCACGTGGACCGACGCCGTCGGCCAGACGCATCCGGTCACCGGTCTCAGCACCACCATGGTGCCGGGCTGGACGGTCTTCTGGCTCTACGGCTCCGACGACCAGGGTCCGCCGTACGACTTCGACAAGGTCGTCGTCCACGCCGGTGCCACGTCGTGCGCACTGACCCGGTGTGCGGTGCAGGGCGGCTTCTGAGGCCGGAGCCCACCCGCTACGTCATACGAGGTGGTCGTTCTAGCGACCGGTTCGTATGACGTCACGGGGAGGTCAGACCCGGAGCGGGGCCCCTTCGGGGGAGATCAGGGAGTTGCGGCGGCGCTGGTCGAGCGGAGAGGTACGACGGTCGAGGCGACCGTCGAGCAGGGCCAGGGCGCGATCGGCCTGGCCGTCGCTGACCAGGCAGTAGAGCAGCGTCTCCTCGACGATCTCCCGCTGGGCGGCCGAGCCACCGACCCGCGGCAGACCGGGCAGCACGTCGGCCAGCACCCGGGCGGCCTCGCCCCAGCGCTGCTCGCCGGCGGCCAGCAGCGCCTCGCAGACGGAGGCGACCGTCGTGCGCAGGCCGAGCTCGGGGCTGCCCTGGCAGTGGGTGCGCAGGGCGGCCAGCCGCGGCAGGTCACCGGCAGCGGCCAGTGCCAGCGCCGCGTGCAGCGCCACGAACGGCGTCTCGGGCCGGTCGACGAGCTCGGGCCCCGCTGCGTCGAGCACGCACTCGACAGGCGGGGGCGCCGTCTCGCCGGTGAACGCCGAGGTGCCGGCCGCGTCGTCCCAGCCGGACGTCGTCACGACCCAGCGCCACAGCAGCGATGCGGAGTCGATCAGGGCCCGGACGCCGGAGACCGTCGGCGGTGCGAGCTGGGTGTAGTAGCGCTGCCGGACGGCCTCGGTGTCGCCGATCGCGAGCTCGTGGAGCGCCGCGTGCCAGGAGAAGTGCGCACGGTGACTCGCGGCCCGGCCGCTCTCCGCGACCCAGTGGTCGAGCCAGGCGCGACCGGCCTCGTGGCGCCCGGTCTCGTACATCACGTGCGTCTGCGCGTGGACGGCGTGACCCGAGGTCGGCTCGCACTCCAACGCGCTCTCGGCGAGGAGCCCGGCGTCGTCGAACCTCGACTGGTCCTGGCGGGTGAAGGCGAGCAGGGAGATGTACCACCAGTGGTCGCCGTACGCCGGAGCCAGACCCTCGACCAGCTCCCAGGCCTCCTGCTGGATGTCGGTCACCCCGGAGAACGCGATCGTCGGCACCGCGGCCGAGACCGCGAGGACGTCGCGCGGGTGCTGCGCGATGTGGTTCATCAAGGCGGTGGCGCCGGAGTTGCGGACGTCCTCCACCCGACGCCCGACGACGTCGACGAGGCTGCGCTCGCGGTCGTCGGCGCGGGAGCGCGCGGCCGTGCGCGCCGACGCGAGCGACGCGGCGACGTCGACGGACGAGCCGCCCTCGTGCCCGAGCATCGCCAGCGCGGCGTGTGCCACGGCGAAGTCGGGATCGATGCTGATCGCCTCGAGCAGCTTCTCGTCGGCGCCGGACTGCAACCGCATCAGCCGCTCCAGCCCCGCGTTGTACGCCGCCGCGGCCTCCGCCGTGGTCGACAGCGGGAGACCCAGCGGGTCGCGCGGGCGGGCGAGCGGGTGGTGGCCACCGACCACGCGGCCGTCGGCCAGGCGGCGGGGCTCGGGCGCGATCTCGTCGAGGACGGACGCCGCCACGTGCGCGGCCTGGGTGCGGATCTCGGGGATCGCGGTCGACTCGAAGAGCTCGCCGCGGCGTACCGAGCCCAGGGTCCAGATCGGCGCTCCGGTGGAGCCCACCGAGTCCACCAGGCGCCCGGCCTGCGTCTGGAGACCGAGGCCGGCCGTGCTCAGGCGGCCGAGTGCGACGCCCGCGCGCGGCGACAGCAGGTCGTCGACGAGCGGGTCGAGGCCCGGGCGCACGACGGTGCTGGTGCCGGTGCAGTTCACCACCCAGCCCACCTCGTGGACGCTGCCGTCGGACAGGGTGACCCGCAGGCCTCCTCCGGTCAGCGGCTCGGCCTCGGCCACCTCGGCGGCGGTGCGGGTCAACGTCCCGGACTCCTCGAGGGCGGCGATCACGTCGGCCGAGCCCGGTGGCATCCGGTGCCGGATCCGGCCCCACGCGCTGGCGTCGTCGCGGAGGAACTCGGTGCGGTCGTCGTCGCCGAGCCGCTGCCAGAGCGCCTGGACGACCGTCCGCAACCCGTCGACGGCCGGGCGCCAGTCGCCGGTCGAGGCCTGGACCCGCGCGATGTGCTCCGTGGCGCGCGTGCGGTAGCCCTCGAGGCTGTCGCCCCAGTCGTCGATCTCCGGGATGGCCGCGAGCTGGAGCTCGTCGGCGTGCCGCTCCGGCAGCTCGCCGTGCCGCGAGACCGCGCGGACGCGCCGGTCGGGACGCTGCGAGGGTCCGGTGAGGGACAGGACGACGTCGACCATGGTCAGGCCGGTGCCGACCAGCAGGACCTCGGCCGGACCGGCCAGGTCGCGGCGTACGACGTCGACCGCGCCCGGGGCCCAGGGATCGGGGACGAAGAACGCCGAGCGCTGCAGCGCCTCGGGCGCCCAGGTGAAGCCGGGCGGCCGCTCGCCCGTGGCCAGCACCGCCGCGTCGCCGACCACGACCTGGCCGTCGTCGGTGCCGACCACGACCCCGGAGTCGTCGCGCCGGATGCCGGTGGCCCGCACCCGCAGGTGGCGCACCGAGACCCGGTCGTCCTGGCCGAACGCGTGGGTGACGGTCTCGTCGAGGTAGCGCCCCCAGTCCACGCGCGGGGCGAAGACGCCGGGCTCGGTCATCAGCTCGGGGTGCTGCCGGGCGCGCCAGGCGACGAAGTGGCCGGGGTCCTCGGGCAGCGCGCTCATGCCGCCGGCGGCGACGTTGAGCAGGTGCTGGGGGTCGCTGGTGCCGAACGCCGTGCCGCGGGCCCGGTGCAGCGCCGGGTCGACGAGCACCACCTCGAGGTGCGTGTCCCGACGGCGGGCTGCCCGGGCCAGGTGGAGCGCGGTGAGGCTGCCGGACGCCCCGGCGCCGATCACGACCACGCGAGGTGTCGGTCGATCGTCCTGCATGCGGGCCTCCCCCATCGTCGAGGCGCCGATCTCCCAGCACCATTGTCGACTGTTTTACTGCACTTTAGGTCACGGCACCAAGTCCCCGCGCCGAGCGGGTCGTCAGGTCCCTACGGTAGAGCCGTGGCGTACGTCGAGGTAGCACGCAGCGACTCCGAGCGCGGCGAGCTGGTGCTCCGCGAACGACGTCCCGATCCGGAGGACTCGGGCGGCCCGACCGTACTCGAGCTCCGGGCCAACGGCATCTTCGTGATGGACTCCGCCGAGCACGCGTCGGAGACCGCCCTGGCCGACGCCGCGCTCGACGCCGTGGCGGCACCGCGCCGGGTGCTGGTCGGCGGCCTCGGCCTCGGCTTCACCCTCGACCGGGTGCTCGGCGACCGGCGGGTGGAGCACGTCGACGTGGTCGAGATCGAGCCCGCCCTCGTGGAGTGGATGCGCGACGGGACGATCCCTCACGGCCGTCGGCTCCTGGCCGATCGCCGCGCCCGGGTGGTCGTCGCCGACATCGTCAGCGCGGTGACCGAGGCCGGTCCGTCGACGTACGACGTCGTGCTGCTCGACGTCGACAACGGTCCCGACCAGCTCGTGCACGCGAGCAACGCCGCCCTCTACGACGAGCCCTTCCTCCGGGCCGTCCACGACCGGCTGCAGCCCGGCGGCGCGCTCGTCGTCTGGTCGGCGTCGCAGGCACCGCAGCTGGGGGACATCCTGCGCGGCGTGTTCGCCGAGGTGTCGGAGCTCGACCACGCCGTACGGCTCCAGGACCGCGACGAGCACTACTGGCTCTACTCCGCGCGCCGCGTAGCCTCGGGAGCATGAGCGGAGACACCCGGGTCGAGCACGACTCCATGGGCGAGGTGCAGGTCCCGGTCGACGCGCTGTGGCGGGCCCAGACCCAGCGGGCGGTCGACAACTTCCCGATCAGCGGCCGACCCCTTCCTCCTCAGCTGGTGCACGCGCTGGCCCGGGTCAAGGGCGCGGCGGCGCGCGCCAACGCCGATCTCGGCGTGATCACGACCGAGCAGCGCGACGCGATCGTCGCCGCGGTGGCCGAGATCGCCGACGGACGGCATGACGACCAGTTCCCGATCGACGTGTTCCAGACGGGGTCGGGCACCAGCACCAACATGAACGTGAACGAGGTGATCTCCTCCCTCACGGCGCGCGCCGGCGTCGAGTGCCACCCGAACGACGTCGTCAACGCCAGCCAGTCGTCCAACGACACGTTCCCCAGCGCACTCCACGTGGCAGCGGTCCTGCAGGCGCGCGACCTCCACCACGCGACGGCCGTGCTGCACGACGCCCTGGCCCGCAAGGCGAAGGAGTACAGCGACGCGGTGAAGTCCGGACGCACCCACCTGATGGACGCCACCCCGGTGACGCTCGGCCAGGAGCTCGGCGGGTACGCCGCGACCGTCTCCCAGGCGCGCGACCGGATCTCCCGGGCGATGCCCTCCGTGCGCGAGCTCGCCCTCGGCGGCACCGCCGTCGGCACGGGCATCAACACCTCCGCCGACTTCGCCGCGACCGCGATCGGCTATCTCAACGACGACACGGAGGAGGAGTTCGTCGAGGCGGCCAACCACTTCGAGGCGCAAGGCACCCAGGACTCGGTGGTGGCCCTCAGCGGCGCTCTCCGGACGTACGCCGTGGGTCTGGTCAAGATCTGCAACGACCTGCGCTGGATGGGAAGTGGCCCGACCGCCGGCTTGGCAGAGATCCACCTGCAGGACCTCCAGCCGGGTTCGAGCATCATGCCGGGCAAGGTCAACCCGGTGATCCCCGAGGCGACGCTCCAGGTCTGCGCCCAGGTGATCGGCAACGACGCGGCGATCACCTTCGCGGGAGCGTCGGGCAGCTTCGAGCTGAACGTGATGCTGCCGGTGATCGCCCGCAACGTGCTCGAGTCGATCCAGCTGCTGGCCAACGCCTCCCGGCTGCTGGCCGACTGCGTGCGGGGCATCACCGCCGACACCGACCGGATGCGTGCCTACGCCGAGTCCTCACCGAGCATCGTGACGCCCCTGAACAAGTACGTCGGCTACGAGGCCGCCGCGACGATCGCCAAGCAGGCACTGGCCGACGGCGCCACGATCCGGCAGACCGTGATCGACCTGGGCTACGTCGAGCGCGGCGACCTCACCGAGGAGCAGCTCGACGAGGCGCTCGACGTCGAGCGGATGACCCACCCGTGACCAGCCCGAAGACCTACGCCGTCACCGGCGCCTCCGACGGCATCGGCCTCGAGTGCGTCAGCCAGATCGCGCGGGCCGAGCCCGACTGCCGGATCGTGCTCGTCGGCCGCAACCCGCGACGGACCGCCGCCGCCGTCGGGCGCATCCGGTCCGAGTCGCCGCAGGTCGCTGTCGACTCGTTGCTGTGCGACTTCGCCGACCAGTCCGCAGTCCGCCGGCTGGCCGACGACCTGCACGCGACCTGCGACCGGATCGACGTGCTCGTCAACAACGCCGGCACCGTGTTCTCGCGGCGGACCCTGACCGCCGACGGCATCGAGTCGACGTTCGCGGTCAACCACCTCGCCGGCTTCCTGCTCACCGAGCTGCTGCTCGACCGGATCCGCGAGAGCGCGCCGGCCCGGGTCGTGTTCACGTCGTCCGAGGGCCACTACCGGGGCACCCTCGACCTCGACGACCTCGGTTTCGAGCGTGGCTACTCGATCATGCGTGCCTACAGCCGCTCCAAGCTGGCCAACGTGCTCACCGCGCGCCACCTCGCCCGACGGCTCGAGGGCACCGGCGTCACGGTCACCTCGCTCCACCCGGGAGCGATCTCGACCAACATCTGGAGCGGGGCTCCGTGGTTCGCGCAGCCCGTGCTCGCGCTGATGAAGCGGCGGATGGAGAGCCCCGCCGTCGGCGGCTCGCGGCTCGCGTACCTGGCGACGAGTCCCGAGGTCGAGGGCAGCACCGGCGGCTACTACCACCGCAACCGGCTCCGCGAGCCGTCCCGCCTCGCACAGGACGACGCCCTCGGCGAGCGGCTGCACGACGTGAGCGTCCGCCTCGTGGGCCTGACCGGCGTCGCGACGTAGGGTTCGCGACGCCGACCAGGCGGCCAAGTGCGGGGGGATGATCGGCCGAGGTGGTCAAGGCGTCGAGGAGCCCGGGTGCGGCGCGGTCCGGCCTCTCCGAGCCGGACACACCATTGAACCGGGGCTGACGGCACCACCGAGGTGGAACGTGGAGATCTTTACTGCACGGAGGTCCGGCGATGCCGGACCCGGCCGGTCAGTACCAGCCGTGACCCTGCTTGAAGCTCCACGCGCCGCACGGCGTTCCGTAGCGGTCGTGGATGTAGCCCAGGCCCCACTCGATCTGGGTCACGGCGTTGGTGCGCCAGTCGGCGCCGGCCGTGGCCATCTTGGAGCCCGGCAGGGCCTGGGGGATGCCGTAGGCGCCGGACGAGGAGTTCTCGGCGCTGACCCGCCAACCGCTCTCACCCATCCACAGCGGGACCAGGCAGGACATCTGCGAGCTGTCGAAGCCGAACTTGGACAGCAGCGCCTCGGCGACCGTCTGCGGGTCCTGGGCGGACAGGTTCTCCTCGCCGCCGACCGCGGGGCCGGCGGAGAGACCGAGCGCGGCGGCCTTGGCCGGGTCGCGGTCGGTACGTCGGTCGGTGCGGGCGACCGCGGTGCGGTCGGCCGAGCGGGACACGACCGCGGTGCGGTTGCGCACGTCGGCGGACGCGCCGCCGGCGCCCTGGCCGCTGCCGGACGCCACGGGGGACAACGAGTCGGCGAGGTTCACCGCGGTGCTCGGCGACTGGATGACTCCGGTCGAGACGGCGACGCCGGTGGCCGCCGCGGCCAGCCCGGTCAGGGTCACGGTGGTGCGCAGGGCCTTGCGCGCCGGACGGCGTTTGTCGCCGATGTGGCGGGGTCCGGAGAGCGCGACCGGCTGCGTCGGGACAGGCGCAGCCCGGTGCTTGGGCACGTAGGGCAGATCAGGGGGCACAGAGGCACTCGCGGGTAGACGACTCGGGGTGCGCCCACCACACGACAGGGACCGAGAACTCACCCGGCGTGATGGAGGACTGCCTGCCACCCTGCATGACTTCGGAGGGCCGTGCAAACCGAACGGGGCAGAAACTGGTGGAAATCTGGACCAGTTGCGACCTCATGTGCCACGCGAGTCACACCTGTCCCGACCGTCCCATCCTTGAGGTGGGCTTGATCACGGAACGGTCACGGCGACCGTCGTCCACCTGGCCCGTTCGGACCCCGGGCGACACCCCCGCGAGGCGTCAGAGGGTGACGTCCTCCAGCATCTCGGTCACCAGGGCGGCGATCGGGGAGCGCTCCGATCGGGTCAGGGTGACGTGGGCGAAGAGCGGGTGTCCCTTCAGCTTCTCCACGACCGCGACGATGCCGTCGTGCCGCCCGACCCGGAGGTTGTCGCGCTGCGCCACGTCGTGGGTCAGCACCACCTTCGAGCCGGCACCGATGCGGGACAGGACGGTGAGCAGGACGTTCCGCTCGAGCGACTGGGCCTCGTCGACGATCACGAAGGCGTCGTGCAGCGAGCGACCGCGGATGTGGGTCAGCGGGAGCACCTCGAGCATGCCGCGCTCGAGGATCTCGTCGATGACCTCGCGCGAGGTCATCGCGCCCAGGGTGTCGAAGACGGCCTGCGCCCAGGGCGACATCTTCTCCGACTCCGACCCGGGCAGGTAACCCAGCTCCTGTCCGCCGACCGCGAAGAGGGGCCGGAAGACCACGACCTTCTGGTGCTGGCGGCGCTCCAGCACCGCCTCGAGGCCGGCGCAGAGGGCCATCGCCGACTTGCCCGTGCCGGCGCGGCCGCCGAGCGAGACGATGCCGACCTCCGGGTCGAGCAGCATCTCCAGGGCGATCCGCTGCTCGGCGGAGCGGCCGTGGATGCCGAACGCCTCGCGGTCGCCGCGGACCAGGTGGACGTGCTTGTCGGGGCCGACGCGCCCGAGGGCGGTGCCGCGCTCGGACAGCAGCACCAGGCCGGTGTGGCACGGCAGCTCGCGTGCGGGCTCGACGTCGGCCCAGCCGTCGTCGTACAGCTCGTCGAGGACGGATGCCGGCACCTCGAGCTCGGCCATCCCGCTGTAGCCCGGGTCGGACTCGCTGACGCGCTCACCGTGGTACTCCTCGGCGCGCAGCCCGACCGCCGAAGCCTTGATCCGCATCGGCAGGTCCTTGGAGACGAGCGTGACGTCGTGCTGCTCGTTGGCGAGGTTGCGGGCCACGGCCAGGATCCGGGTGTCGTTGTCGCCGAGGCGGAAGCCGGACGGCAGCGAGTCGGCGTCGGTGTGGTTGAGCTCGACCCGGATGGTGCCGCCCTCGTCACCGATCGAGACCGCCTGGTCGAGCCGGCCGTGGGTGACGCGCAGCTCGTCCAGGGCGCGCAGCGCGCTGCGGGCGAAGAAGCCGAGCTCCGGATGGTGGCGTTTGGCCTCCAGCTCGGTGATCACCACGACGGGGAGCACCACCTCGTGCTCGGCGAACCGGCGCAAGGCGCCCGGGTCGGCCAGCAGCACGCTGGTGTCGAGGACGAACGTGCGACCGGTGTGCTTGCGCGTCGCGGTCCGTCGGGTCCTCTGCTGTGGCTGCGTCACCAGACACCCCTCACCAGACCGCGCGGGCACTCCTCGCCCGGTCCTGTTCTCCCTCTTACGTGGCGGACCGGGAAGGCTCCCGAAGGCCGGGGTGCCGGCCTCCTGGGCGCGGCCTGGCGGCCGAGCCGTGCGGCCGACTACGCCGCACTGTCTGGTCGTGATGTCTCACGAACGGGCCTCCCGATATCGGCTGGCTTCCCCGCCTGCCGATGCTTCGGAAAGTACGCCGGTCGCGCGGCGAATCCGTGCGGACACGCCCTAAGGGACGGTGAACACTGGGTGAGGGGACCCGAGCCACCGGTCCGGTCAGGACCCGAAGCGGCGCTCGCGCTGGGCGTAGGCGCGGATCGCGCGCAGGAAGTCGACCTTGCGGAACTCGGGCCAGTAGGCCTCGCAGAAGTAGAACTCGCTCTGCGCGCTCTGCCAGAGCAGGAAGCCGCCGAGCCGCTGCTCGCCGGACGTGCGGATCACGAGGTCGGGGTCGGGCTGGCCCTTGGTGTAGAGGTGCTCGGCGATGTGGTCGACGTCGATCACCTCGGCCAGCTCCTCGAGGCTGGTGCCCTGCTCGGCGTGCGAGTGCAGCAACGAGCGCACGGCGTCCGCGATCTCGCGCCGACCGCCGTAGGGCACGGCGACGTTGACCAGGAGCCCGTCGACGTCGCGGGTGGACTCCTCGGCCTCCTTCAGGCGGGTGGACATCGCCGCGGGGAGCAGGTCGAGGGCGCCCACCGGGTGGATCCGCCAGCGGCGCTGCTCGGCCAGGGCCTCGACGGCGTCGCCGATGACGTTCAGCAGGCCCTCGAGCTGCTCGGGCGGGCGGTCGCTGAGGTTGTCGGTGGAGAGGAGCCACAGGGTGACCACCTGGACGCCGACGTCCTCGCTCCACTCCAGGAGCGGCTCGATGTTGGCGGCGCCGGCGCGGTAGCCGTGGGTGCTGTCGCCGCCGACGCCCTTGGCCCACCGACGGTTGCCGTCGAGCATGACGCCGATGTGCTGCGGGATGCGGTCCTTCGGCAGCGCCTTGACCATGCGCGACTCGTACGCCGGGTAGAAGAGTCGGCGTACCCGCTCCTTCAGCTCCGGGATCGCCGCCATTCCTCGATGGTAACCGCGGACGGACTCCGACGTTCGACACCCGGCCAACCTCGGGGTCGGTATCGTCTCCACATGAACGACTCGATCCGAGCCGGTCTCGACTCCCTCGCGGTGCAGGTCTCCGAGGGAGTTGCGGAGATCAAGCCGCGGTTGCGCGGCTGGCTCCACCTCGCCTCCGCGCCGTTGACCCTCGCGGCCGGGATCGTGCTGATCGCACTGTCGCCGACCGCCGCGACGCGGCTCGGGTCAGTGGTCTACGTCGCCTCGTCGGTGCTGCTGTTCAGCGTCTCCGCGGTCTACCACCGGGGCCGGTGGTCACCGCGGGTCAGCGACGTCCTGCGCCGCCTCGACCACGCCAACATCTTCCTGCTCATCGCCGGCACCTACACGCCGTTCTCGGTGATGCTGCTGCAGGGCACCGACCGGGTCGTGATGCTGACCGTGGTCTGGACCGGAGCCCTGCTGGGCGTGGGGTTCCGGGTCCTCTGGATCGATGCTCCCCGGTGGCTGTGCGTGCCCATCTACATCGCCCTGGGCTCGGCCGCGGCGTTCGCACTCCCGCAGTTCGAAAGGGGGTCCGAGCGGCTCGGCGTCGGCATCGGGGTCGCGGTGCTGGCCCTGATCGCCACGGGCGGCGCGCTCTACGTCCTGGGCGGTGTCGTCTACGGCTTCCGGCGACCGGACCCCTGGCCGCGCTGGTTCGGCTTCCACGAGGTGTTCCACTCGCTGACGGTCCTGGCCTTCCTGACCCACTACGTCGGCATCTCGCTGGCGACGTACTCCTTGCGCTGACTCGTGAGTCCGCTCACTCTCGGGCGGAACGCGGAACATCCCGGCGCCCGTCCTCGTCACACCTGTCGATGTCCCACGAGAACTCCCACGCCCTGAACTACCCGACCGTCGTCGCCGGTGCGGTGGCTGCCGCGACCGCGACCGCGCTCTCCAGCCAGCTCGGGCTGCTGGGCACCATCCTCGGCGCCGCGATCGCCAGCATCGTCAGTGCGATCGTGACCAACGCCCTCGGTGGCTGGATCGCCCGCCTCCACGGCGCGACCCGCGACCGCGACCCGCTGCCGTTCCAGCGGCTGCTGGTCGGCGTCCTCGCGATCACGCTCGTGGTGCTGGCCTTCCACACCGGCCTCGGCCTGGTGATGCACGGCATCCCCGCCGACAGCTTCGCCGGCCGGCTGGTCGCGCAGACCGGGCTGCGCTGAGCTCGTCCGCCTCGCGAGCACGCTCGCAGCGTCGCTCCCTTGCGGCCTCCAGGTCGGGATGCGGACGGTGAACGTCGAGCCCTGACCCTGCGTCGACTCCACGCTGATCTCCCCGCCCAGGCGGGTCACGATGCGTTCGCAGATCGCCAGCCCGATCCCCGACCCCGGGAGCTCCTCGGTGCGGGAGTCCGGCATCCGGCGGGCGAGGTCGAACAGCGCTTCCAGCCGGTCCTGCGGGATGCCGATCCCGTCGTCGGTGCAGCGGAACTCGACGGTGTCGCCGATCCGGTTGAGGTCGAGGACGACGCGACCGCGGGGCAGGCTGAACTTCACCGCGTTCGAGACCAGGTTGGCGAAGACCCGCGCCAACGCGTTCGGGTCGACGACGGCCGTGAGCTCCTCGGGGGCGACCACCTCGAAGGTGACGCCCCGCAGCGAGGCCTCGGTCTCGGCGTGGCCGCACGCGTCGCGCACCATCTCGACGAGGTCGACCTCGACGCCCTGGCTCGCTCCCTCCTCGGCGCGCGCCATCGCAAGGAGGTCGTCGACGAGGTTGGCCAGCCGGTCGGCGCTCCGGCGGATGGCCTCCACCGGATGTGAGCCCGCCTCGGCCAGCCGTCGGTCGGACTCGAGCAGCTCGGTGTTGAGCGCGATCGCGGTCAGTGGTGTCTTCAGGTCGTGGGTGATCGAGGCGACCAGGTCGCGGCGGTACTCGTCGAGACGCGTCAGCTCCGCAACCGTGTCGTGGTCGCGGCGCCGGCCGCGCACCTGGTCGGCCACCGTGCCGAGCCGGCGGCCGAGGGCGAACATCGCCTCGTGGTCGTCCTCGGACCAGGCGTCGTCGTCGGCGGCGCGGAGGACCAGCAGGGCCCCGCGCGTGCCGGTGCCGTCACCGATCGGAGCGAGCAACGCCTGGTCGAGACCCGCGGCCCGGGCGAGACGCCCCAGCAACGGCGCCGTCTCGTGGGTGAGCGGCCGCTCCTCCTCCAGGCTCGTCCCGACGATCGGCTCGAGGAACGTGCACACGTCGGCCCCGAGGCCGTCGCTCGTGCCTCCGGGGTACGACGCGGCGTCGACGTGCATGCCGGGCTCCAGCTCGGCGCAGGCCCAGGCGCCCCGTGCCTGCATCATCTCGCCGAGCCCGTCTGCGACGGCGTCCAGCAGACCGGCCAGGTCGTCGGCGACCGAGGCGGCGTCCAGGATGCGTTGGACGGCGTAGGACATCCGCAGCCGCTCGGTGAGCAGGTCCTGGTCGCGCAGGGCGGTCATGGCGAGCCGTGCCTGCCCGGCGTACAGCTCCACGAGCTCGCAGGTGCCGGGGGCGGGGTGGACGATGTCCACGGGTCCCTCGGTGGTGATGACCCCGAGGAGGTGTCCCTCCGAGCTGTGCAGCGGCGCGATCAGCAGACCGAGGTGGCCGGCGATGTAGCGCTCCGTCTCGGGCACGCTGGTGGGGATCTCGGCGTAGGAGAAGGCGTGACGCTTGGTGGCGTGCAGGCGTCCGAGCTGCTCGGCGCTGGCGAGCAGGCGGTCGAGGTCCTCCCGACGCCAGCGCAGGCCGGACGCGATGCCCTCCGAGGCCTCCCCCACGACGGTCATGACCTCGAGCCACTCGTCGTCCGCGACCCGGCTCACCATCGTCGCGCGGGCGCCGAGGACGTCGCGGACGGACTCGGCGATCCGTTCGATGTCGTCGCCGAGCTGCTCGTGTGCGGGGTGTGGCGCGTCACCCCACGAAGGGCGCGCGCGACCCGCGGCTGATGCCCCCAAGCCGTTCACCGTTCTGGTTTGCCGCTTCCCCCCGGTCGCGGTCGTGAGAAGAGTAGGTCAGCGTCCAGGGGGTGGAAAAATTTGCCAGGCGCGAGCACCGGACGGTCACAAACGTTGCCACGACAGACGTACGCCGCGGGTGCTCCGTCCACAGGACCGCGGCCCTCGAGCAGGAGGATCCCGTCGCGCGGACCGTCCGCGACGGCCACCACGGCACCCGGCCACTGCCGGGCCTGACGCTCGAGATCGTCCCGCTCCGGCCCCGGCGGACCGACCACGGCGATCTCGGGCGCACCGGCGGCCACCGCCTGGGCGGCGGCCAGCGACCAGCCGGCGAAGCGTGGCGCCCGCCGGGCCAGCTCGGACAGGCCGGAGAGCGCCTCGTCGGCTGCCTCGCGCCACCGACCGTCGCCGGTCAGGGCGTGGGCGGCGAGCAGCGCGTGGATGGTGGCCGACGTGCCGGACGGGCTGGCGTTGTCACTCGGGTCGCGCGGCCGGGTGACGAGCCGCTCCCCGTCGGCCGGGGTGTCGAAGAAGCCGCCGTCGTCGGCACGGAAGTGGGTCAGCGCGGACTCGAGCAGGTCCGTGGCGCGGCCGAGCCAGCGTTCGTCGCCGGTCGCGCCGCACAGCGCCAGGAACCCTCCGGCCACGCAGCCGTGGTCCTCCAGGACGCCCGCCGGCGCCCCGACGCGGCCGTCGCGCGAGACCCGGCGCAGCCGGCCGTCGACGACGTGGACCGTGGCCAGCAGCTCCCCCGCGGCGAGGGCGGCGTCGACGTACTCCTCGCGACCCAGGAGACGCCCCGCGTCGACCAGGCCGGAGACGGCCAGGCCGTTCCACGCCGCGACGACCTTGTCGTCACGCTCGGGGCGCACGCGCAGCTCGCGCGCGGCCAGCAGGCGACGTCGTACGTCGTCGAAGCGGTCGACGTCGTCCGGGTCGCGCAGCAGCTGCAGCGTCGAGCTGCCGTGCTCGAAGGTGCCGGTGACCTCGAACAGCTCGGCCGCCCAGTGGCCGTCGTCCGCCCCGAGGACGTCGGTCAGCTGGTCGGGGGTCCAGACGTAGAAGCGGCCCTCCTCGCCCTCGCTGTCCGCATCGAGTGCCGAGGCGAGACCACCCTCGGGCGTGCCGAGCTCGCGCAGCATCCAGTCGGCCGTGCCGGTCGCGACGCGGTCGCCGAGCCTCGTGCCCCACCGCGCGTACAGGCCGACCAGCTGCGCGTTGTCGTAGAGCATCTTCTCGAAGTGCGGCACGACCCATCCGGCGTCGACGCTGTAGCGGGCGAAGCCGCCGCCGAGCTGGTCGTGGATGCCACCGCGGGCCATCGCGTCCAGGGTGCGGTCGAGCAGGCGTCGCGAGGTCGGGTCCGGTACGACGACGGAGCAGCTCGAGCACCATGCTCGGCGGGAACTTCGGGGCGCCGCCGAAGCCGCCGTGCACCTCGTCGAACTCCGTGGCCAGCGTGGCCACGACGCCGTCGAGCTCGACGTCCGCCAGCGCTGTTCCGGCCAGCTCGACCTCGCGGGCGAGGTGGTCGCGGATGGTCGTGGCCGCCCGGCGTACGTCGTCGGGCCGGTCGCGCCACGCCTCGCTCAACGCGGTCAGCACCTGGGGCAGCGACGGTTGCCCTCCGCGCGGACGGTCGGGGAAGTAGGTGCCGGCGAAGAACGGGCTGCCGTCGTGGTCGAGCACCACGGTCATCGGCCAGCCGCCCTGGCCGGTCATCGCGACGGTGGCCTCCATGTAGACCGCGTCGACGTCCGGCCGCTCCTCTCGGTCGACCTTGACGCAGACGAAGTCCGCGTTGAGCTGGGCCGCGGTCGTCTCGTCCTCGAAGGACTCGTGCGCCATCACGTGGCACCAGTGGCACGCGGCGTACCCGACGCTGAGGAAGACCGGGACCTCACGCCGCCGCGCCTCGGTGAACGCGTCCTCGCCCCACTCCCACCAGTCGACCGGGTTGCCGGCGTGCTGGAGGAGGTAGGGAGAGGTGGCGGTGCTCAGCCGGTTGGGCATCCCACCACGCTAGCCGTGGGGTGGCCCCGCCCTCCGGGTCGCTCAGTCCTGGGCGATCGGGGCGACGACGGCGGAGGTGAGGGTGACCAGGTCGGCGGGGGCCAGCTCGACGTCGAGGCCACGGCGTCCGGCCGAGACCAGGACCGTGTCGTGCCCGAGGGCCGAGGAGTCGACGACGGTCGCGTGGGTGCGGCGTTGGCCGAGCGGGGAGATCCCGCCCACGACGTACCCGGTCGCGCGCTCGGCGACGGCCGGGTCGGCCAGGTCCGCGCGGCGTGCTCCCGTGGCGCGGCCCAGCGCCTTCAGGTCGAGCCGCCCCGACACCGGCACCACCGCGACCACGAGCCCCCCGTCGACCTCGGCCAGCAGCGTCTTGAGGACCCGGGCCGGGTCGACGCCGAGCGCCTCGGCCGCCTCGAGGCCGTACGACGTCGTCCGCGGATCGTGGTCGTAGGGGTGGAGGGTGTGGGGGACGTCGGCGCGGACGAGCGCGGCCACCGCCGGCGTACTGCCTGGCGCCCGCTTCCTCGCCACGGTCAGTCCCAGGTCGTGGCGTGGGCGTCGAAGTCCACCCCCGTCTGCACGGGCACGACGCAGAAGAGCAGCCCGCCGGGGTCGACCAGGACCGCCCAGTCCTCGTGGTGGTCGACGACCCGTGCGCCCAGGCCCTCCACCCGCGCGATCTCGGCCAGCACGTCGTCGGCCTCGATGTCGAGGTGGACCCGGGCGGGCGTCGCGGCACCGGTCCGCTGCAGCTCGAGCTTGATCCCGCCCGCGATCGCGTCCAGGGACTCGTAAGGGTCGTCGGGGTCGCTCGGGTCGCCCCGTCTCTCCGAGCCTCGGGCGGCCGCCCAGAACGCGGCCGCCGCGTCGTACGACTCCTCAGGGTGGTCGACCAGGACGACTCCGATCCGACTGCGATGCATGCGCCGACGCTACCGCCGCGACACCTCGGCACCGGGCCGGGCGACAATGACGACATGGACGCCGAGGCCTGGGACGAGCGCTACCGCGCGAGCGAGCTGGTGTGGTCGAGGGACCCAACCAGTTCGTGGAGGCCGAGCTGGGCGACCTCCCTCCCGGCCGCGCGCTCGACCTGGCGGCCGGCGAGGGCCGCAACGCGATCTGGCTCGCCGGGCGCGGCTGGCGGGTCACTGCGGTGGACTTCTCCCAGGCGGGGCTGGACAAGGGCCGGGTCCTGGCCGGTGACCTCGACGTCGACTGGGTCTGTGCCGACGCGACGACCTGGACCGGGGATGTCGACCGCCAGGGGTACGACGTGTGCCTGGTCGCCTACCTCCAGCTCGTCGCCGCCGAACGCCGAGCCGCCGTCCGCCATGCCTACGACTCGCTGCGTCGCGACGGCACGCTCCTGTGGGTCTCCCACGACCTCAGCAACCACAGCGAAGGCGTCGGCGGACCGACGGACCCGGCCGTGCTGATGACCGCCGACGACGTGGTCGGCGACCTCGACGGTCGGGCCTTCGACGTCGAGCACGCCGGCCGCGTGGCGCGGCAGGTCGCCGACGGGCACCGGGAGGACCCGGCCACGCGACCGCGTGGGACTGCGTGGTGCGGCTGGTCCGCCGCGACTGAGCGTCGCGACCGAGCCATGCGCCTGACCGGCGCGCTCAGGCCTGGTGGTGCGGTGACCGCGAGTCGGAGGACTGTCCGGGGTCGTCCGTCGGGCCGTCGGCAGCCTCGTCGGACGGGGCGTCGTAGACCCCCGCCTCGTCCGCCTTCTGCACCTTCTTCATCTGCTGGGTGAAGCTCCGCAGGATGAAGACGACGGCCACGATCAGGCCCAGGAACACCGCCGCGCCGACCCAGCCGGCGACCACGTTGTTGTCGTCGGGCCTCGGGTCGGAGGCCAGCGCGAGAGCGACGACGTCGAACATGGGTCCATCCTCTCAGGTGACCGGCTCGTCAGCGACCGCGGATCCCGGCGAAGAGGTCGTCCTCCGGCAGCGAGGTCTCGACGTGGCTGGTCACCAGCTCGTAGTCCTCGGTCGGCCAGGCCTGTGCCTGCAGCTCGCGGGGCACCGAGAACCAGAAGCCGTCGGGGTCGATCTGGGTCGCGTGGGCGAGCAGGGCCTGGTCGCGGACCCCGAAGAAGTCCCCGCACGGCACCCGCGTCGTGAGCCGCTTCTCCCAGGACTCGTCGCGCTCCCACTTCTCCAGCCGCTCGACGTAGGGCGACTCCAGCTCGTGCTCGACCATCAGGTCGTGGATCGCCTTGATCTTCGCGTAGCTCCAGCCGTGGTGGTAGTAGAGCTTGAGCGGCTGCCAGGGCTCCCCGGCGTCGGGGAAGCGGTCGGGGTCGCCGGCGGCCTCGAACGCCGCGACGCTCACCTCGTGGCAGCGGATGTGGTCGGGGTGCGGGTAGCCGCCCTTCTCGTCGTAGGTCGTCACGACGTGGGGCTTGAAGTCGCGGATCAGCCGGACCAGGCGCTCGGTGGACTCCTCGAGGGGCACCAGGGCGAAGCAGCCCTCGGGCAGCGGCGGCTTCGGGTCGCCCTCGGGCCACCCCGAGTCGACGAACCCCAGCCAGTCCTGGCGGATGCCGAGGATGTCGCGGGCACGCTCCATCTCCTGGCGGCGCACCTCGGTGATGTTGGCGGCGATCTCGGGGCGATCCATCTTGGGGTTCAGGATCGAGCCGCGCTCGCCGCCGGTGCAGGTGGCGACGTGGACGTCGACGCCTTGGGCGACGTACATCGCGGTCGACGCCCCACCCTTGCTCGACTCGTCGTCGGGGTGGGCGTGCACGTGCATGAGCCGGAGACCGGCACCCGGGAGCGAGCTCCCCGCAGGGTCCTGGGACATGAGCCACAGCCTAGGTGGGAGCATCGACGTCGTGGAGCAGACCCTGGCCGAGCGGTACGCCGCCGCTCCGGCGTGGCGCCGGCCGGTGACGATCGCCGTGGTCGCCCTGGTCGCGCTGATCGGTCTGGGCTGGCTGGCCTGGGCGGCGTACGACGAGTCGACGCCGAAGGTGGAGTCGCAGCTGGTGACGTTCGACGTCGTCGACGCCCACGCGGCCTCCGCCCAGATCGACGTCCGGATCGCCTCCGACGCCACCGGCGCGAGCTGCACGGTCGAGGCGCTGGCCGCCGACCACTCGATCGTCGGTGAGCTGCACTTCCGGCCGGTCTCCGGGACCAACCGGGTGACCGTCCGGACGGAGCGGGCAGCGACCTCGGTGCAGGTCCCGGGCTGCATCGCGCAGGGACAGGACCGACCGCGCTGACGAGCTGCGGGGGTCACGCCACCTCGCGCGCAAGCGCGCTTCGGTCTCGCCGCGGTCGTGCTGCCGCGACTTCGTCGCGGCGGCACGGCCTCGCTCGTTGTGGGTTTGACCCCTGTGTCTTGGTAGACTCCTCGCTTCTGGCCGCGCCACAGACGACGCAACCAGCACGACGCAGTAGTCCCGACCGGTGGCGCACGACCCACACCACACACGACGTCGACGCGTACCCCCACGCGTCTATCGAGGAGTTCCGCATGATCTGGCTGACCCAGCAGACCTTCGACCGGCTCAACGCCGAGCTCGAGGACCGACGCGGGCCGAAGCGGGCCGAGATCGTCGAGCGGATCAGTGCGGCCCGTGACGAGGGCGACCTCAAGGAGAACGGCGGCTACCACGCGGCCAAGGACGAGCAGGGCACCAACGAGGCGCGGGTGCGCCAGCTGGAGGACCTGCTCTCGTCGGTGACCACGGAGCCCGCGCAGGACGACGGCAAGGTGTCCCCCGGCAAGGTCGTGACCTACAAGTTCGACGGCGACGACGAGGAGTCGTTCCTCCTGGCGGCGCGCGACGTGTCCGACGACGAGGGCATCGGGGTCAACGTCTTCTCCCCGGAGTCACCGCTCGGCGCGGCCCTCGTGGGCCACACCGCCGGCGAGACCGTCGACTTCGAGCAGCCCAACGGCAAGACGGCCAAGATCGAGATCCTCAGCGCGACGCCGTTCACCTCCTGACGTCAGTACACCGAGTACCCGTGCTCGCGTAGCCGGGTCGCGACCGCCTCGGCGTGCGCCGGACCCCGCGTCTCGAGCTGCAGGTGCACCTCGACCTCGTCGAGCGAGAGGTCGGCGTCGATGCGTGCGTGGGAGACCTCGACGACGTTCGCACCGGCGTCGCTGATGTCCGACAGCAGCCGGGCCAGGCCGCCGGGTCGGTCGGGGATGCGCAGCCGGAGGTTGAGGTAGCGCCCGGCCGCCGCCATCCCGTGCTGGATCACCTTGCCGAGCAGCAACGGGTCGATGTTGCCGCCCGAGAGGACGCCGACCGTCGGCGTACCGAAGCGCAGCGGGTCGTCGAGGACGGCCGCAACGGCGGCCGCACCGGCGGGCTCGACGACCATCTTCGCCCGCTCCAGGGTCGCGAGCACTGCGCGCGAGAGTGACGCCTCGGACACCGTGACGATCTCGTCGACGAGGTCGCGGACGGCGCGGAAGGTCACCTCGCCCGGCAGGCCGACGGCGATGCCGTCGGCCATGGTCGACATCGAGTCGAGCGGGACCGGGTGTCCTGCCTCCAGCGAGCCCGGGAAAGCCGCAGCGCCCTCGGCCTGGACGCCGATCACCCGGACGTCGGGGCGCGTGGCCTTGACCGCGATCGCGACGCCGGCGAGCAGTCCGCCGCCGCCGCACGGGACGACGACCGTCTCGACGTCTGGCGCCTGCCGCAGGATCTCGAGGCCGACGGTGCCCTGGCCGGCGACGATGTCGGTGTTGTCGAAGGGGTGGATCAGGATCGCTCCGGTGCGCTCCGCGAACGCCCGCGCCCCGGCGAGGGCGTCCTCGATGTAGCGACCGTGGAAGACGACGTCGGCGCCGTACTCACGGGTGGCCTTCTCCTTGGGGATGGGCGCACCCTCGGGCATGTAGACGGTGGCCTTGATCCCGAGCGCCTGCGCGGCCAGGGCGACGCCCTGCGCGTGGTTGCCGGCGGAGGCCGCGACCACGCCGCGGGCACGCTCCTCGTCGGTGAGCCGGGACATCCGGGTGTAGGCACCGCGGACCTTGAACGAGCCGGTGCGCTGGAGGTTCTCGCACTTCAGCATCACCGCGCTGCCGGTGAGCGCCGACAGCCAGCGCGACTCCTCCATCGGCGTCAGCAGGGTCAGCGGTCGGATCGTCTCGGCGGCCCGCTCGATGTCCTGCAGCGACACCTGAGCCACGTCAGTCATCGCCCTCCCCGTCGTCGTCGCCGGACCCACGACGAGGGGGGTCGAACTGGTCGGCGACGCCCGCCTCGTCGGTGTCGCCCACCGCGCCGTCGTCGGTGTCACCCGGCGGGTCGCTCGGGCCGTCGGTGTCGACGTGCTCGCCGGTCGCGTCGTAGTCGTCCTCGAGGGCCTCCTCGGGATCCTCGCCGACCGCCGTCTCGGCGGCGAGGTGCTGGACGACGGCGTTGGCGGCGGCGGCGAACGGGACGGCGACCAGTGCGCCGGCGATGCCTGCGACGAGAATGCCGGCCGCGATCGCCACGATGATGCCGAGCGGGTGGATCGCCACGAAGCGGCCCATCAGGAACGGCTGCAGGACGTGGCTCTCGATCTGCTGCACGGCCACGACGCAGGCCAGCATGATCAGGGCGATCACGATGCCGTGGTCGACGAAGGCGACGAGCACCGCCACGGTCCCGGCGACGAAGGCACCGATGATGGGGATGAACGCACCGAGGAACACCAGCACCCCGATGGCGAACACGAACTGCACGTGCAGGATCGACGCGGCGATCATCACGCCGGCCGCGTCGGTGATGGCGACGATGACCGTCGCCCGGACGAACTGCGTCAGCGAGATCCAGGCGACCCGACCCGAGCTGTCCACCCGGGCCCGCGCGGCACGCGGGGCGATCCGCACCGCCCAGGCCCAGATCCGAGCACCGTCCGCGAGGAAGAAGTACGTCGCGAAGAGCACGATGAACAGCCCGGCGACGACGTGGCCGAGGGCGCTGCCGAGGTGCGTGGCCTGGCTCAGCACCTCACCGCTCTTGGCCTGGTCGGCCAGCTTGTCCTGCGCCTTCTGGATGTAGTCGCTGATCTGGTTGTCGGTGAGGTGGAGCGGCCCGGTCTTGAGCCAGTCCTCGATCTTGCCGAGCCCGTCGGAGACCTGGCTGGCCAGGTCGTTGGCGCCGCTGGCGACCTGCTGCCCGGCCAGCACCAGCATCGACACGACGAGCGCGAGGAGACCCAGCACGAAGAGTCCGGCCCCGGCACCTCGCCGGATCCCGATCCCCTCGAGCCACGACACGACCGGCGCGCCGAGCGCGGTGATCAGGATCGCGATCACCAGGGGGATGGTCAGCTCGGAGAAGAAGACGACACCGCGGAAGAGCCCGTAGGTCGCGATCGCGATCACGATCAGTCGCCACGCCCATGCGGCGGCCAGGTCCAGACCCCAGGGCACCTGGGCACGCGAGAAGTTGGACGGTCCGGTGGCGATCGCGGCCTCCGCGTGCCGACGCTGCTCGGTCCGCAGGGCGGCCCACTGGTGGGCCAGCCGCTCGGTGAGGCGCTCCGACCTCTCCGCAGCGGACTGCGGATCGACGTCAGCCTCGTTGCTCACGACGTCACCCTAGGACGTGCCCGCGGCGAGGTGGCCGACCAGGCGACGCGCGGCGTCCTCGTGGTCGGCGGCCAGCAGGCCCGCGGCCGCGAGCACGTAGTGGGCGTCGACGGTGACGCCGGCGCGACGCGGCAGCTGCCAGCCACCCTCGACCTCGCCGACGCTGCCGGCGAAGACGCGCTCGGCGACGCCCGGGCGACCGTGCCGGAGGACACCGCCCGAGCCCACGAGCAGGTCGACCTCGCGGAGGTCCTTGCCGGTGCGCTCCACGACCCGGCCTTCGGGGCTGACCACGACCTTGCTCCGGCCGGCGTGCCGACGCAGCGCCAGGCCCACGGCCGCGTGGGCGATCTGCTCGTCGAGGTCGCGCTCGGCGTCCGTCTCGGGCACGAAGCCCACGTCGTCGCGCCGGCGTACGGCGGCCTCCGCCAGGTCGTCGCGATCGGCCGCCTCCGCGGTGGTGACGGCCGACCAGCGCATGCCCAGGTCGCCCTCGACGGTGCGTGTGACCCGGGTCGTCGCCACGACCTCGCGGCTGAGGCCGGCGTCCTCCGGATCGAGCTCGACGACGCTGTGGACGTCGGTGGTGGCCCCGCCGACGTCGACGACCACGGTGTCGCCGGCGACGTCGGCCAGGAGCTCGACCCCGGTCAGGACGACGTCGGGCGTCGCTCCCTGGACCATGGCCAGGAAGTCGTCGCGGCTGCTCAGGTGCTTGCCGCCGATGACGTGGGAGAGGAACAGCTCGCGGATCGCCGTCCGGGCTCCCTCCGGCGCGAGGACGCCGATGCGGGGCACGATGTTCGGGGCGACCACCAGGGGGTGGTCGAGCCAGGATCTCGGCCACCTCGACCTGGGCGTCCACGCTCCCGGCGACCACCACGGGGCCCTGCCACACGGGAGCCAACGCGCGGGCGCAGGCGAGGATCGGCTCGGTGTTGCCGCCGTCGGTGCCGCCGGTGAGCAGGACGACGTCGGGCTCGCTCGCCGGGACCTCACCGAGGTCGTCACCGCGGCCGGCCGCGAAGACGGCGACCACCTTGCCTCCGCTCGACAGCGCCACCCGGCGGCCTGCCTCGGCGGTGACCAGCTCCTCGTTGCCGACCACCGCGATCCGCAGTCCGCCACCGGCGCTCGAGCAGGCCAGCGTCGGCGCCCCGGCCGCCCGTGCGTCCTGGTCGACGAGTGCGGCCAGGCACGCGTCGTAGCCGTCGAGGACGTCGGAGTCGATCGTGGTGCGGTGCTCGGCGGCCGCCAGCACCGCACCGTCGGCGAGGTCGACCAGCAGGGCCTTGGTGAACGTCGACCCGAAGTCGACGCAGAGGACGAGCTGGGCTCGACTCCGCGCGACCGACGAGGGGGCGACCGGCGAACTCTCGTCAGCCGAGGGCACGGTCGAGGTCTGCGATCAGGTCGTCGGCGGTCTCGATGCCGACGCTGAGGCGGACCAGGTCGCCCGGGACCTCGAGCTCGGTGCCGGCCACGCTCATGTGGGTCATCCGACCGGGGTGCTCGATCAGGCTCTCGACCCCGCCGAGCGACTCGCCCAGCGTGAACACCTCCGCGCGGGCGCACGCGTCGACGGCCGCCTGCTCGCCGTCGGCGTGCCGGAAGCTGACCATGCCCCCGAACCGCTTCATCTGCCGCGCGGCCACGTCGTGACCGGCGTGCTCCGGCAGGCCGGGATAGAAGACCTGGGCGACCTTCGGGTGCCCGGTCAGGAAGTCGACCACCTTCTCGGCGTTGTCGCAGTGCCGGTCCATCCGCACCCCGAGCGTCTTGATCCCGCGGTGGGTGAGGAAGCAGTCGAACGGCCCGGGCACGGCGCCCATCGCGTTCTGGTGGAACGTGATCGCCTCGGCCAGGTCGAGGTCGCGGACCACGACGGCACCGCCGACCACGTCGCTGTGCCCACCGACGTACTTGGTCGTCGAGTGGACGACGACGTCGGCGCCCAGGCTGAGCGGTTGCTGGAGGTACGGCGAGGCGAAGGTGTTGTCGACGACGAGCAGCGCCCCGGCCTCGTGGGCGATCGACGCCAGCGCCTCGATGTCGCCGATCGTGAGGAGCGGGTTGGTCGGGGTCTCGATCCAGACGATCCGGGTGCGGCCGGGTCGCACCGCCGCCCGCACGGCGTCGAGGTCGGAGACCGCGGCGGGCGCGTGCTCCAGGCCCCACGGCTTGGCGACCTTGTCGAACAACCGGAACGTCCCGCCGTACGCGTCGTCCGGGATCACGCAGTGGTCGCCGGGCTTGGTCAGGGCCCGCAGGATCGTGTCCTCGGCGGCCAGCCCGCTGGCGAAGGCGAAGCCCTTCTCACCCTCCTCCAGCGCCGCGAGCGCGCCCTCGAGGGCGGTGCGGGTCGGGTTGGCGCTCCGGCTGTACTCGTAGCCGCCCCGCAGCCCGCCGACGCCGTCCTGCTTGTAGGTGCTGGTGGCGTAGATCGGCGGGATCACCGCTCCGGTGGTCGGATCGGGCTCGTAGCCCGCGTGGATCGCACGCGTGTCGAAACCGGACTTCTGACGGTGTTCCTGGGTCACGGGATCACGGTAGTGGTCCCGACCGGTCCGGCCGACCCCGGCGTAAGGCGTTCGTCATCTGTCCCGGGAACGACGCCGGGCTCGGCGGTGTTGGACACTGTGAGAGCACCATCCAGCAGCTCTGCGAAGGAGTGACCGTGTCGATCTTCTCCCGCACCAAGACCACCCTCCCGACCGCTGAGGAGGCGCTGCCGGGCCGCGCCACCAGCGAGTTCGTGATCGCGCCGAAGCACCGCGTGCTCGACGCGCCCGTCGTGACCCCGACCGCCCCCGAGGGGTACGAGGTCGCGGTCTTCGGCCTCGGCTGCTTCTGGGGAGCCGAGGAGATCTACTGGCAGATGCCCGGCGTGTGGTCGACCTCCGTCGGCTACGCCGGCGGCACCACCCAGAACCCGTCGTACGAGGAGGTCTGCAGCGGCCGCACCGGCCACACCGAGGCCGTGCGGATCGTCTTCGACCCCTCCGTCGTGTCGTACGCCGACCTGGTGAAGACGTTCTTCGAGGTCCACGACCCGACCCAAGGCATGCGTCAGGGCAACGACGTGGGCACCCAGTACCGCTCGGCGATCTACTACACGTCCCCCGAGCAGGAGCAGGTCGCCCGCGAGCTGACCAAGGTCTACGGCGACGAGCTCCACCGGCAGCGGATCGGCGACATCACCACCGAGATCCGCCCGGCGTCCGAGACGCCGTACTACTACGCCGAGGACCACCACCAGCAGTACCTCGCGAAGAACCCGTTCGGGTACCGCTGCCACGCCAACACCGGGATCCGGTTCCCCTCCGGAAAATAGTTCCCGGCGGCCTGTCGAACCGGGGCGCGGCCGTTCGTGGGGAGTGCAGACGCGGGACACTGGTGCCCCGCACCAGCACGAGGAGTGGCATGGCCGAGTACCTGATCTATTTCAACCAGCAGTGGGTGGGTGACCACACCGAGGAGTGGTTCCGCGGACGAGGTCCGCTGGCCATGGCGGTCGTCCACGAGATGGAGGCCGCCGGTGTGCTCAGGTACACGGGCGGACTGGTGGAGGAGGTCGAGGAGGCCTTCAGCGCGGACGCGACCAGCGGCTCGGTGGTCTTCACCGACGGGCCCTTCGTCGAGACCAAGGAGTACCTGGGCGGACTCGCGATCGTGGACGTGGCCGACAAGGACGCCGCCCGGGTGTGGGCGGGGAAGCTGGCGGAGGCGTGCGGCTGGCCGCAAGAGGTCCGCGAGTTCAAACCGCGCCCCGACCGTCGCTGACGACTGGCTGGCGACCCCTGGCCTGCTCGGACCAGGTTCTTGACGCAGAACCTGGCCCGACCGGTCGGGTCTGCCCGGACCACCGTCCATGGTCCGCGGCGTCTCGCCGGATTCGCCCCGCTCACCTGGCGGGGAGCTCCTACGATTCAGCTTCCCCCCGAGCTGTTGCCGCGTCCTGCCGGCCCGCCACCCCCCGCGGGCCGGTGGACGCCGGCACGCGGCCACACCGCCTACTCCACGCAGAGCTCGTTGCCCTCGGGATCGGCCATCACCACCAGGTCTCCGTCGTCGCGGAGGACGCGCGCGCCGAGATCGGTGAGGCGGCGTACCTCGTCGTGGATCGAGCCGACGGCCCTGAGGTCGAAGTGCTGACGGTTCTTGGCGACCTTGCCCTCAGGCACCCGCTGGAACCACAGGGACGGCCCGCCCCAGCCCGGCGGCTCGACCCACGCCCGCTCGGGCGTGCTGTCCTCATCGACGTCGGAGCCGACCGCCGCCGCCCAGAAGGCGGCCACGACGAGCGGCTCCGAGCAGTCGAACGTCACCGACTTGATGAACGACACCATGGGCCCACGGTAGGGCGCGGGAGGGCGCGGGCGCCGACCCGTTTTCCGGGTCGGGGAGAATGGGTGTCATGACCGAGCTGCCCCGCAAGGCCGTCGCGCGCACCGCACGGCTCGCGGCGCTGCCCTTGGGCTACGCCGGCCGCAACGCGCTCGGGCTCGGCAAGCGCCTCGGCGGTCGCTCGGCCGAGGCGGTGATGAGCGAGATCCAGCAGCGGACGGCGGAGCAGCTGTTCCGCACCCTGGGCGAGCTCAAGGGCGGGGCGATGAAGTTCGGGCAGGCGATGTCCGTGCTCGAGGCGGCCCTGCCCGACGAGCTGGTGGCGCCGTACCGCACCGAGCTCACCCGGCTCCAGGACTCCGCTCCCCCGATGCCGACCCAGACCGTGCGCGACCAGATCCAGCAGGACCTCGGTGCCGACTGGAAGGACGACCTGGTCTGGCTCGACGGCGGGCCGACGGCGGCCGCCAGCATCGGGCAGGTGCACCAGGGGCGGTGGCGCGACGGACGCGAGGTCGCGGTGAAGGTGCAGTACCCCGGCGCGGGCGAGGCCCTGCAGTCGGACCTCCGCCAGCTCGCCCGGCTCGCCCGCACCATCGGTCCGCTCGTCCCGGGCATCGAGGTCAAGCCGTTGGTGCAGGAGCTCCAGGCCGCGCGCGAAGGACGAGCTGGACTACGCCCTCGAGGCCGACGCGCAGCGGACGTTCGCCGAGGCCTTCCGCGACGATCCCGAGATCGTCGTCCCCGACGTCGTCGCCGTCGGCCACCAGGTGCTGGTCACCGAGTGGCTCGAGAGCCCCGCCTCGATCGCGTCGGTGATCAGCGACGGCACGCAGGCCGAGCGCGACCACTACGGCGAGCTCTTCGTGCGCTTCCTGTTCGCCGGGCCCTCGCGCACGGGCATGCTCCACGCCGACCCCCACCCCGGCAACTTCCGGATCCTTCCTCGGGCCGACGGCAGCCCGGGGCGTCTCGGGGTGCTCGACTTCGGCGCGGTCGCTCGACTGCCCGATGCCGGGCTGCCCGAGGCGATGGGTCGACTGCTGCGGATCGCCGGCGACCGCGAGCCCGACGAGCTGGTGGCGGGGCTGCGCGAGGAGGGCTTCATCAAGCCCGGCGTCGATCTCGACCCGCTGCTCGTCCTCGACTACCTGTCGCCGTTCGTGGAGCCGACCCGGGTCGAGCGGTTCCGGTTCTCGCGGGAGTGGATGCAGGGGCAGTTCCAGCGCATCAACAACCCGCGGGAGCCGACGTACGCCGTGGCCCTCAAGCTCAACCTGCCGCCGGCGTACCTGCTGATCCACCGCACCTGGCTCGGCGGCATCGGCGTGCTCAGCCAGCTCGGGGCCGAGGCGCCGTTCCGGGCGATCCTCGAGGAGAACCTCCCCGGCTTCACCTCCTGACCGCCGAAGTGGGAGTTTGTCGGCCCCGAAGTGGGAGCTTGTCCGCGACGAAGTCCCACCTCGGCCCCGACGAAGTCCCACCTCGGCTAGAGAGCCAGGTACATCACGTGCAGCCCGACGCGGCCGTGGCGTGCCGAGCGAAACGCTCCCGGGACCGTGCCGATGATCTCGAAGCCCACCGACTGCCACAGGTGCACCGCGGCGGTGTTGGTCTCGACGACGGCGTTGAACTGGATGCCGGCGTACGCGTGCGTCGCGGTGCCAGTCGACGACGTACGTCGCGAGCGCGCGGCCGATGCCCTTCCCCGAGGCCGCGGGATCCACCATGAACGACGCCGTGCCGACGTGGTCGCCGCGCGAGGGCCGGTTGGGACCCATCTTCGCCGTCCCGAGCACGCGACCGTCCTCCTCGAGGACGACGGTGAGTCCCGGCGGCTGCTCCATCCAGAGCGCGCCGGCCCGCTCGGAGGTCAGGTCGTCGGGATAGGCGTAGCTCTCGCCCTCGGCGACGATCGTGGCGAAGAAGGGCCAGATCTGCGTCCAGTCGTCGGCCGTCGCCGGCCGGATCCGCGGGTCACTCACCCTTCTGGCCGTCGATCGACTCCCGGATCAGGTCGGCGTGACCGTTGTGGCGGGCGTACTCCTCGATCATGTGCACGAGGATCCAGCGCAGCGTGAACGTCGAGTCGACGTGGCGGCTCCTGCGCACCGACTCCTGCTCGAGGCCGCCGCGGGTCAGCGCCTCGTCGACCACGGCGTCCGCACGGCGTACGGCGGCGTCGTAGAGGGCCATCAGCTCCTCGGGGGTGTCGTGTCGAGCGGACTCGAAGTCCCACTCAGGGTCGGCCTCCCAGTCGATGGTGTCGAAGGGTGGGGCGACGGGCAGGTCCCGCAAGAAGTAGTCGAACCACTGCGACTCGACCAGGGCCAGGTGCTTCATCAACCCGCCGAGGCTCATGTCGGACGGTGGCAGCTGCTGGGCGAGCTGCTCCTGGGTGAGCCCGGCGCACTTCAGGCGCAGGGTGTCGCGGTGGTAGGTGAGGAAGCTGCGCAGGATCGTGGCCTCGTCGCCGTGGGAGGGGCGGATCGACTCGCGCCGCCGTCGTCAGCTCGTCCTCACCCGTCTCGCCGTCGATCGACTCGCGGATCAGGTCGGCCTGGCCGTTGTGGCGGGCGTACTCCTCGATCATGTGCAGCAGGATCCAGCGCAGGCTGAAGGGACCGTCGTTCGAGGTCTCGGTCACCGACTCGGCGTCCAGTCCCCCGGCGGCCAGGGCGTTGTCGATGCGCCGCGTCCGCACGGCGTACGCAGTCGTCGTAGATCGCTCGCAGGTCCTCGGGGCTGTCGTCGCGGGCGGTGCGCCACTCCCAGTCGGGGTCGGCGTCCCAGTCGACGGTGTCGAACGGCGGCGGGTCGGGGAGCCCGGCCAAGGTCGTCCCGAACCACCCGACCTCGTTGAGCGCCAGGTGCTTCATCATCCCGCCGAGCGTCATCGTCGACGGGGCATGGGCCTGGGCGAGCTGCTCCTGGGTCAGCCCGGCGCACTTCCAGCGGAACGTGTCGCGGTGGTAGTCGAGGAACCCACGCAGTGCCGTGACCTCGTCGGCCCGCACGGGCGCCTCGGTCCGGGTGGTCTTGTCGAACGTCTGCGTCGTCATGCCGCGACGCTAGCCACCGTCGGCGACCGTGCGCACCCGGCTTTCGGCGTTCCCGGACCGTCGTCACCAGAGACCGAGCAGGTCGCCGCCGATCCGGACCGAGAACCCGGCCACCACGACGAGGAAGAACACCCGGACGAAACGCGGTGCCGCGCGCGACCGCCGTTCGCGCGCCGACGTATCCGCCCACGAGGTTGCAGACGCCCATCACCAGGCCGACCTTCCAGAGCACCGCGCCCTGCGGGACGAAGACGCAGAGAGCCGCGAGGTTGGTCGCCCAGTTGGCCAGCCGCGCCTTCGCCGTCCCCTCGAGGAAGCTGTAGCCCAGCACCCCGACCAGCGTGATCACGAAGAAGCTGCCGGTGCCCGGGCCGAGCGCCCCGTCGTAGCAGCCGATCACGAGGCCGGCGACCATCGCGATGCCGAGGTGACGCCGCCCTCCGTGCCGCAGCAGCGTGATCTCGCCCAGGTCGGGCTTCAGCAGGACGTAGGTCCCGACCACGACCAGCACGACGAGCACGATCGGGTCGAACGCGGCGTCGGAGATGTGCGAGCCGAGGAACGCGCCGCCGACCGAGCCGACGAAGGCGCACGCCATCATCGGCCCGAAGACGCGGGGATCGGGCTTGATCCGGCGGTAGTACGTCGCGCTGCTCACCGTCGTGCCGGAGATCGAGCTGAGCTTGTTGGTGGCCAGGACCTGGACCGGCGACGCGTGGGGAAGCCCGATGAGGAGCGCGGGCAGCTGGATCAGCCCGCTGCCGCCGACCACCGCGTCGACGAACCCGGCCGCCAGCCCCGCCGCCGCCAGCAACAGCAAGTGAGGGTGGACGGGTCGGTCACCCGCGCGACTCTAGGGCGGAGTCTGGCCTGGTCTCGTGACAGGCAGCATCGAGCGCCTTGCCTCGAGCCACCGGCCACAGGGCATGCGCGTTTCCTCGACCACCGGCGCGCGGGGCGCTCGTCGACGGCGGAGGGTGGCGTGCGAGTCAGTAGAAGCCGTGCCGGGCCGGGGGCCGCGCAGCTCGCGCTCCTCGTAGGCCAGGTGGCTCAGCAGCCGGTCGCCCAGGGCCTGCAGCGACTCCTCCACCGCGTCGACGGCCGGGTCGAGCCCGTTCGTCGCCGCACGCACCAGTGACACGAGCGCACGGTCGACGTCGTCGAGCAGGTGGTGGATGACGAGGTGCTCCGCCTGGAGGCCGGTCCAGGACCGGGCGCCGTGGCGGGGTCGGAGCGGCGCAGGTGCGGGAAGACGCTGGCGTCCTCGAGCGAGTGGTGGCCGTTGACGAAGCCGCAGTAGGACTGGCAGTACGCGCCGAGCGTCCAGTTGTTCTGGCGCAGCGACATCGCGTGCACCTCCGACCGCGCGGCAACCGCGGTGACCACGCCGCGACGTACCTCCTCGATCACGCCGTGCAGCCGGGTCAGCTCCGAGCGCAGGTGGTCGTGGATCTCCACCAGGTGGTGGGAGTACGCCTCCTGCGCCGGGGAGTACGCCGTGTCCGCGGGCTCGGCGAGGGTCGGTCGGGTGGACTCGTCCCACGTCGCGTCGTCGCTCATCTCGCGCCCAACCTAACGACCTAGTGTGAGCGCGTGCGGATCGTCTCGTTGCTCCCCTCGACCACCGAGATCCTCTTCGCGATCGGTGCCGGCGACGACGTGGTCGGGGTGACCTTCGAGTGCGACTTCCCGGCCGAGGCGCGGAGCCGGCGGATCGTCTCCACCTCGGCGCTGCCCGAGGGTCTGTCGCCGGCCGAGATCGACGCGTTCGTCGGTGCGGCGATGGCGCGCGGCGACGACCTCTACCACCTCGACGAGGGGGCGCTGGCCGGCTTGGACGCCGACCTCGTCGTCACCCAGGACCTCTGTGCCGTGTGCGCGGTCGACGTCTCGGTGGTCGACGACGCCCTGGCCCACCTCGGGTGCACGGCCGAGGTCCTCACCATCGACCCGCACACCCTGGACGACGTCCTCGAGTCGATCGTGACCCTGGGCCGCGCCACCGGCCACCGTGCGGAGGCCGAACGCCTGGTGGACGACCAGCGCCGACGACTCGACGCCCTTCGCCGGGAGACGGCCGGTCGTCCTCGGCCGCGGGTGATGTTCCTGGAGTGGACGGACCCGCCGTTCGCCCCCGGTCACTGGATCCCCGAGATGATCGAGATCGCGGGCGGCGAGCCGCTGCTCGCGACCTCGGGCGAGAAGTCGCGCCGGGTGGCGTGGGAGCAGGTGCACGCCGCCCACCCCGACGTCGTCGTCGTCGCGCCCTGCGGCTTCGACCGCGACGGCTCCCAACGGCTCGCCGACGACCTGGTCGCGACCGGCGTCCTGCCCGTCGGCGTGCCGGTGCACGCCGTCGACGCCAACGCCTCGTGGGCGCGTCCCGGCACGCGCCTCCCCCAGGGCGTCGAGGAGCTGGCTCGGATCCTCGCCTAGCGTCGTGAGGACGACGTCACTCGACCCACGCCCCTCGACCGCCGAACCAGTCGCCGTAGCGGTCGCCGAGGCCGGCCGGACCGCGTGAGCCGAGGTAGGACCCGACCACGGCGGCTCCGAGGTCGTCGAGCTCGGGCGCGACGACCCGGCCGTCCACGCGTCGCGCCATCGAGTCCACGAAGCGCGCGAGCCCGGGGTCGGTTCCCAGCCGGAAGAACGTCGTCTGGGCGCCGATCCGTCCGGAGTTGTCCAGCTCACGCACGGAGTAGGCGACGGTCAGCGGGTGGGGCGGGTACTCGAAGTACACCTCGCCGTTCGGCTCGAGGTGCGACGTCGGCTCACCGTCGGTGACGATCAGCAGCACCGGCTGCGCGCTGGGGTGCTTGCGGAAGAACCGGTTGGCCAGCAGCAACGCGTGGTGGAGGTTGGTGCCCTTGTCCCACATCGCGTCGAGCCCGGTGAGCTCCTCGATGTCCATCACCTGGGCGTGCCGGCCGAAGCCGATCAGCTGCAGGGCGTCGCCGCGGAAGCGCGAGCGGATCAGCGTGTGCAGGGCCAGCGCCGTGCGCTTCATCGGCACCCAGCGGCCGTCCATCGCCATCGAGAACGACGTGTCGACCAGCAGCGCGACCGCCGCCTGGGTGCGGGCCTCGGTCTCGGAGACCTCGACGTCCCCCACCTGCAGCCGCAGCCGAGGACCGTCGGTCGAGCCTGTCGAGACCGTCGGTCCGCTCTCGCCGACCGTGCGTCGGACGGCGTTGGTGATCGTGCGCGTGACGTCCCACGGCTCGGTGTCGCCGAACTGCCACTCGCGGGTCGCGCCCGACTGCTCCCCGGCGGCCCCGGCCTGGCGCAGGTCGCGCTGACCCTGGCGGCCGCTCATCCGGGTGGCGACGTCCTTCAGCAGGGCCTTCCCGAGCTGCCGCATCGCCTTGGGCGACAGCTTGAGCTGCCCGTCGGAGGTCCGCTTGAGGTAGCCCGAGTCGCGCAGCGCCTGCTCGAGCTGCTGCAGGGTCCGCGCGTCCACGGCCGCGTCGTTCCCGAGCTGCGAGGCCAGCTTGTCGAGGTCGATGTCGTCGAGCCGGGCGCCGTCGTAGGACTGCGAGAGCTGCTCCGCCAGGTCGTCGAGGTCGGCGAGGTCCTGCAGCGCGCCCGTGCCGTCGCCGAGGCCGAGACCCTGCTCGCCGTCGAACTGCTCCGAGCCCCGCCAGTCCTCGCCGGGCCGCAGGGCCTGGAGGTTGGCATCGAGCTGGGCCAGCTGGTCCATCAGCGCGGGCGAGCCGAAGGCCTGCTCGGCGAGCGACATCAGCTCGGCCCGCTGCTCGGCCGTCATCGAGTTCATCATCCGCTGGGCCGCGGCGGCCCGCTGCGCCATCGCGTCGATCAGCTCGTCGACGTTCTGCGGGTTCTCCGGGAAGAACTCCCCGTGCTTGGCCATGAACTCGTCGAAGTCCTGCTGGGTGTCCTCGCCCTGCTGGTGCTTCGCGAGCAGCTCGTTGAGGTCGGTGAGCATCTCGTTGATCGCCGCACGGTCCTCGTCGGTGGCGTTGTCGAGCGCCTCCTTCATGCCCGCGAACCGCTGGTCGAGCATCTCGCGCCCGAGGAGGTCCTTGATCTTCTCGTAGTCCTCGCGCGCCTCGCGGCTCTGCCAGTCGTACGACGAGAGCTCGCTCACCGCGGCTGCCGTCGACGCCGGCAGGTTGTCGAGGGTGAGCTCGCGCAGGGCACGGTCGCCGTCGTCGAGCCCGATGTCGCGGGCCAGCTGACCACGCTCGCTGAGCACGGCGTGGTCGAGCAGCTCGCGGACCTCCTGCAGCGTCCCGTCGAGGTTGTGCCGCTGGGTCAGCTCGCGTCGCTTCTCGGCGATCCGCCGGGCGAGGTCGTCGAGGCCGCGCTGGTCCTGCCCGCCACGGCGCAGGAACTCCCGCATCGCCCGCTCGGGGCTGTAGCCGGCCATCACGTCCTCGCCGATGGCGTCCAGGGCGTCGGCGATGTCGACCGGAGGGGCCAGCGGGTCGGGGCCGCCGTCGTAGGCCCGGTAGCGGGAGCGGGGCTGGTGCTGTCTAGGCATCGGCTCGCTCCACGGTCATCCCGGCGCGCAGGGCACGCGGGATCTCGGCCACGGCGTCGACGTGGGCGACGAGCTCCGCCACGGCGTCGGCGGCCTCCCCCGAGTCGACCTCGACGGCGTAGCTGATCCCCGTTGACTCCCACGTCTGCTCGTCGAACTCGCCGCGGGCGGAGACCCGCACACCCTCGATCGCGAGGTCGCGGTCGCGCGCCTCGCGGAAGGTGTCGTTGAGGACGCACAGCGCGACGGCGACGTGCAGCACGCCGGCGCCGTTGGGAGCGGCCTGGACGACGACCCCGCCGTCCGTCCAGGTGTGCGGGACCAGCCAGCCGGCAGGATCCGGCGAACGCATCGAACCCGCGGTGAGCGTCACCGGGAAGGCGTCAGCCATACACGGTCTCCCCGCCACCGGACTCCTTGCTGATCTTCCGGGCGAGGTAGAGGCCCTCGAGCGCCAGCTCGATGGCCCCGGCCCGTTGGCCGTCGTTGCCGGCGTCGAGCCGGTCGCAGACCTGGTCGTAGAGGTCGGACTCGCCGAGGACCGGCAGGCCGACCAGGAAGTCGCGGGCGGTGACCTGCTCGCCGGTGGTCACCATCTGACCCGCCTCGATCCGGTCGACCAGCAGCGCGAAGTCGATGCCGCGGAAGTGGCTGCGGACCGCCTCGGCCGTGGCGGTGCGCAGGAGATGGGTGAGGATCTCCCCCTCGCGCCCCTCCTCGCCGGTCTCGAACTCGATCTTGCCGCCGAGCACGTCGACCGCCGTCTCGAGGTCGACGACCCGGGCGACCGGCTCGTCCTCGCCCTGACGCGTGGCGCGGTGGAGCGCGGACGCCGCGATGGTCTCCGCCCCGGCGATCGCGAACCGGGCACTGACGCCCGAGCGCTGGTCGACGGAGTTGGACTCGCGGAGCTGGCGGGTGAAGCGGGCCAGGATCTCGATCAGGTGGTCGGGCACCTCGGCGACGAGCTCCGCCTCCTGCCGGATCACGGCGACCTCGTCCTCGAGCTCGGTCGGGTAGTGGGTCCGGATCTCGGCGCCGAAGCGGTCCTTGAGCGGGGTGATGATCCGACCGCGGTTGGTGTAGTCCTCCGGGTTGGCGCTGGCCACGACGAGGGTGTCGATGGGGAGCCGCAGCACGTAGCCGCGGATCTGGATGTCGCGCTCCTCCATCACGTTGAGCATCGCGACCTGGATGCGCTCCGCGAGGTCCGGGAGCTCGTTGATCGCGACGATGCCGCGGTGGCTGCGCGGGATGAGCCCGAAGTGGATCGTCTCGGGGTCGCCGAGGTGACGGCCCTCGGCCACCTTCATCGGGTCGACGTCGCCGATCAGGTCGGCGACGGAGGTGTCCGGGGTGGCGAGCTTCTCGGCGTACCGCTCGTCACGGTGGCGCCACTCGACCGGCAGCTCGTCGCCGAGCTCCTCGGCCCGGCGGCGCGACTCGGGGGTGATCGGGTCGAAGGGGTGCTCGCCGAGCTCGGCGCCGGCGATCACCGGCGTCCACTCGTCGAGGAGGCCGACCAGCGAGCGCAGCAGGCGGGTCTTGCCCTGACCGCGCTCGCCGAGCAGGACGACGTCGTGCCCGGCCAGCAACGCTCGCTCGAGCTGCGGGATCACGGTGTCGTCGAAGCCGTGCAGGCCGGGCCACGGGTCCACCCCGGCGGCGAGGAGGGCGAGCAGGTTGTCGCGGAGCTCGGTGCGCAGGGGCTTCTGGAGATGACCGGACTCGCGGAGCTGTCCGAGGGTGCGAGGCTGAGGTGCGTCTGTCACGTCTTCCACGCTAGTCCGGCACGCAATCGCCTCTCGGCCCTATCCGCGAGACTGGGCTCATGACGCCCGGACCGATGCTCCACGTCGTCGGCATCGCGGGGGCTCCTGGCGCGGGCAAGACGACGTACGCCGAGCGGCTCGTCGCCGAGTCACGAGTGCCGGCGGCCTACCTGCCGATGGACGGGTTCCACCTCGCCGACGTGGCCCTGACCGCCCTCGCATTGCTCGACCGCAAGGGTGCGCCCGAGACGTTCGACGCATGGGGGTACGCCGCCCTGCTCCGGCGGGTGCGCGAGGCTGCCCAGGTGGTCTGGGCACCGGCCTTCGAGCGCGGGCTCGAACAGCCGCTGGCAGGGACGATCGCGATCAGACCCGACGTCGAGCTGCTGGTCACCGAGGGCAACTACCTGCTGCTGGACCGCCCCGAGTGGCGCGCGGTCCGGGCCGAGCTGGACGAGACGGTCTTCCTCGACTGCCCCGACGGCGTCCGTCGCCCGCGCCTGGTCGCCCGCCACGTGGAGTTCGGGAAGTCACCGAGCGAGGCCGAGGCCTGGGTGACTCGCGTCGACGACGCCAACGCCGCGCTGGTGGCGGCGAGCCGCGGTCGCGCCGACCGCGTGGTCACGGCCTGAGCACGAACCGACCACGACCCGGCACGCGGCGTCAGGCCTGGTCGACGCTGCCCAGGAGCTTCGAGGCGAGGACCGCGGCCTGGGTCCGGCGCTCGAGACCGAGCTTGGACAGGATGCTGGAGACGTAGTTCTTCACGGTCTTCTCGGCCAGGAACATCCGCTCGCCGATCTGCCGGTTGGTGAGCCCCTCGGCGATCAGTCCGAGCAGCTTGAGCTCCTGCTCGGTGAGGTCGGAGAGCTCGGGGACGGTCGCGGGGCCGTTGCGCGACGCGGTCGAGCACGCGCGCGGTCAGGGTCGGGTCGATCAGCGAGTTGCCGGCGGCCACCTGGCGAACGGCGCCGACGAGGTCCTGACCGGCGATCTCCTTGAGCACGTAGCCGGAGGCGCCGGCCATGATCGCGGCGAACAGCGCCTCGTCGTCGTCGTACGACGTGAGGATCAGCGCGCGGACGTCGGGGTCGACCGCACGCACCGCCCGGCACACCTCGATGCCGGAGCCGTCGGGCAGGCGCGCGTCGAGCACCGCCACGTCGGCGTGCAGCGCCGGGATGCGGGCGGTCGCCTCGGCGGCGAGCCCGGACTCACCCACGACGACGATGTCGCCCGCCGACTCGAGCAGGGCGCGGAGCCCGTGCCGCACCACTTCGTGGTCATCCAGCAGGAAGACGCGGATGCCCGAGGCGCGATCGCTCATGGTCTAGTTCTAGCAAGGTGTGTCGCGTGCGGGGGCGGAACCCGCCCGGCCCGGGCCGTCGGTGTCGACCGGGCGCTAGCATCCGAGCCGTGACGACGCCGGCGCCGCCCCGCCCCCAAGGGCGCATCCACGTCATCGGCGCCGGGCCGGTCGGGCTCTTCCTGACCGCGCTCCTGCAGACGGTGGACGGCCTGCAGATCCGGCTCTACGAGAAGCGTCCGGACTACACCCGGACCCGGATGGTGTCGCTGGCGCCGTACCTCCTCGCCGACTCGATCGACAGCTACAAGGTCGACGCGATCGACGGTCAGGACATCGAGGCGATCTTCGACCCGGCCGAGCTGCGGACCCGGCTGGCCTACCGGCAGACCGTCGCCCCCGACCTGCGGGCGCTGCTGGAGGAGTGGACGCTCGGTTTCGTCGAGCTCAACACCATCGAACGACGCCTCAGCGAGCTGATCGAGTCGCGCGCCACCGGCACCGTCGAGCGGGTGGCCGCGAACCTCACCGCCGACGAGGCGCTCGCCATGGTCGCGCCCGACGACGTCGTGGTGGACTGCACCGGCACTCGCGGGCTGCTACGAGACCTCCTGCTGCCGGGCGACGACCTGGACGCCCCGGCGCGGAACACCGGCCTGTTCCACCTCGAGCACGCGCTGGTGATCACGTTCCTCTACGGGCAGCACTACGAGTGCAACGAGTACTGCAAGTACTACAAGAACCTGGAGAGCACCGGGTACAAGTTCATCCCGGCCGTCCAGCGCACCTGCTACGACGGCTCCGTCACCCACGTGACCGGGATCGTGAGCATCAGCGAGGCGGAGTTCGAGGCGATGCCACCGCGCTTCGACGGCACCTGGCTGCGGGAGCACTACCCGGCCGTCGCGACCTCGATGGACGGCTTCATCGACCGGATCAAGGCCGAGACCCAGGGTGAGCTGGTCGGCGACCTCGAGATCACCCGGATCCCCCTCGACGTCTACCACGCCTGGAACTCCACCTCCCGGCGCTGGCACGCCTCCGGCCTCGACCACCCGCTGGCCCGGACCCCGGCGTTCCTGCTCGGCGACTCGGCGATCGGCTCGCCGTACTTCCAGTCCATCTCGCTCGGCTTCGAGTGCGCCTTCCACCTCGCCGGGCACCTGGCCAACCGCGAGCTGGCCCTGGGGGTCGTGTTCGACCGGTACGAGAAGTTCATGGACCAGCAGTGGCTCCGGGTCTACATGCGCAGCCAGATGATCAAGCACAACAAGGACCTGCTGCAGGTCGTCGACGACACCGACGCGCTGCTGTCGCAGCTGCACGTCTACTGACGTCGGGGCCGGTCACCGGGAGCTGGCGGTGAGCCAGCCACCCTCTGCCGCCCGAAAGCGTGGCTCACCCACCGCCCGTAAACGGGCTACGAGGCGGCGAGGAAGGCCAGCAGGTCCTGGCGGGTGAGGACGCCGACCGGCTTGCCGTCCTCGTGGACGAGCACGGCGTCGGCGTCCTCGAGCATCGCCACGGCTGCGCGTGCCGACTCCGACGAGCCGATAGTCGGCAGGGCCGGCGACATGTGGTCCTCGACCCGGTCGGTGAGGTGGGCGGCGCCGGTGAACAGCGCGTCGAGCAGCGTGCGCTCCGAGACCGAGCCCGCGACCTCGGCCGCCACGATCGGCGGCTCGGCGCGTACGACGGGCATCTGGGAGACGCTGTACTCCTGGAGGATGGCCACGGCCTCGGCGATCGTCTCGTTCGGGTGGGTGTGCACGAGGTCGGGCATGCGCCCGTCCTTGCCGCGCAGCACCTCGCCGACCGACTGCTCCTGGGCGTCGCTGTCGGTGGCGAAGCCGTACTGCGCGAGCCACTCGTCGTTGAAGACCTTGGTCAGGTAGCCGCGACCGGAGTCCGGCAGCAGCACCACGATCACGGCGTTCTCCCCCTCGGGCGTCCCGGCCAGCTCGCGGGCCACCTGACGCGCGGCGAACGCCGCCATCCCGGCCGAGCCGCCGACCAGCATCGCCTCCTCGCGCGCGAGGCGGCGGGTGAACGAGAACGAGTCGGCGTCGGAGACCTCGATCACCCGGTCGGCCACGCCGCGGTCGTAGGTCTCGGGCCAGAAGTCCTCGCCGACGCCTTCGACGAGGTAGGGGCGTCCGGTGCCGCCGGAGTAGACCGAGCCCGACGGGTCGGCGCCGATCACCTGGATGTCGGGGTTCTGCTCCTTGAGGTAGCGCCCGACGCCGCTGATGGTGCCGCCGGTGCCCATGCCGCAGACGAAGTGCGTGATCCGACCCTCGGTCTGCCGCCAGATCTCGGGGCCGGTGGTCTCGTAGTGGGAGCGCGGGTTGTTGACGTTGGAGTACTGGTCGGGCTTCCAGGCACCGGGCTCCTTGGAGAGCCGGTCGGAGACGTTGTAGTAGGAGTCCGGGTGCTCGGGTGCGACCGCGGTCGGGCAGACGACGACCTGGGCGCCGTACGCCTTCAGCACGTTGCGCTTGTCCTCGCTGACCTTGTCGGGGCAGACGAAGACGCACCGGTAGCCCTTGGCCTGGGCGACCATGGCCAGACCCACGCCGGTGTTGCCGGAGGTCGGCTCGACGATCGTGCCGCCGGGCTGGAGCTCGCCGGAGGCCTCCGCGGCCTCGATCATCCGGGTAGCGATCCGGTCCTTCACGGAGCCACCGGGGTTGAGGTACTCGACCTTGGCCAGGACCAGCGGCTCGGCGGACCCCTCGACGTCCAGGGTCCTGCTCAGCCGGACGAGCGGGGTGTTGCCGACCAGGTCGAGCAGGGACTCCACGTACTCCATGGCCGCCAAGATAGTCCGGCTGAAACGGCTTGCGCGCATCGGCGACGATGGGGACGTGGACGCCTCCAGCCCCGCCAGCCGCACCGCCTACGGCGCCGCCCGGCACCGCGCCGTGCACCAGGTCGCCGACGAGGGCGTGATCCTCCACGACCCGCTCGCGGTCCCGATCCTGGGCGAGGCGCGCGCGGCCCTGCTGGCCCGCGCCGACGGCGGCGACCGGCGGATGCGGTGGTTCATCTGCGCGCGGTCCCGGTACGCCGAGGCGGTGCTCGCGGCGGCCGTCGCGGCGGGCCTCGACCAGCTGGTCGTGCTCGGCGCGGGCCTCGACACCTTCGGCTACCGCAACCCCTACCCCGACCTGCGCGTGGTCGAGCTCGACCACCCGGCGACGCAGGCCTGGAAGCTCGACCGGCTCGCCGCCGCCGGCATCGACGTGCCCGGCTCGGTCACCCACCAGCCGATCGACTTCGAGAGCGACCTCCTCGGCGACGTGGTCGGGGGATGCGTCGACACCGCTCGGCCGGTGCTCTTCTGGTGGCTCGGCGTCACGCCGTACCTCTCGACCGAGGCGGTCACGCAGACCCTGACCACGCTGGGCGCGCTCCCGCACGCGGCGGTCGTCCTCGACCACGCGACCCCGCCCGTCGGTGACGAGTCACCGGAGCTGGTGGCGTGGTCGGCCGCCCGCCGGGCGCGGGTGGCCGCGCTGGGCGAGCCCTGGATCTCGGACTTCGAGCCCGCGGCGATGGCGGCCCTGCTCGCCTCGTGCGGCTTCGACGACGTCCATCTCGAGGACGCCGCCGGCACCGTCCGCCGGGTGTTCGGGCTGCCTCCGTCGCCCGACCCGCCGCGGACCCGGCTGGCGCTCGGGGCCCGCGGCTGGCCGGTGCCGGCTCAGGCCGCGCGGTCGTAGCGGCTGGTGAGCTCGCGCTGGGGGTTGAAGGCCCACAGCGTGTAGGTGTTGACACGACGGACGACGTTCCTGGTGAAGGTGCGCATCTCGGGTCTCCTCTCTCGGTGCTGCTCGGACGAGCGGTGGATCACCACTCCCCGGGTCCAATGCTTCCCGGCCTTGGATCGTTCCAATCTGAGCGGTGACCCGAGTCACGTGGGCTGGGACACCCTGGATAGGTTGGCGTCATGGGGAAGGCCGCTGCGGCGCGCAGGCTGGCCTCTGCCGCGGCATTCGGGGGCGGGGGCCTGTCCGTGCTGGGCGCCGGCCTGTACGGCGTGCTGCGCGGCGAGGCCGCCCTGGCCCGGCGGATGATCGGCAACGCCGACGACCCGACGTTCCCCGACTCCACCGGGTGGTACGGCCGAGGCCGCCCCGGCCCCGCGATCAAGGTCGTCCTGCTCGGCGACTCCAGCGCCGCCGGCTACGGCGTCGAGCGGATCGTCGAGACCCCGGGGGCGTTCCTGGCCAGCAGCCTGGCCGCCGAGGCCGACCGGCGCGTCCACCTGCGCACCTACGCCAAGGTCGGTGCCCAGTCGTCCGACCTGGCCGGCCAGATCGACCGCGCCCTGCCCGGACAGCCCGACATCGCCGTGATCCTGGTCGGCGCCAACGACGTGACCCACCGGGTGCGGCCGTCGCAGTCGGTGCGCTACCTCGCCGACTCCGTACGCCGCCTGGTCGAGGCCGACGTGAAGGTCCTGGTCGGCACCTGCCCCGACCTCGGCAGCGTCAAGCCGATCCCGCCTCCGCTCAAGCAGGTGGCTCGCTCGATGTCGCGGCGGCTCGCCGCGGCACAGGCGATCGTCGCCGTCGAGGAGGGCGGTGTCGCGGTCTCGCTCGGGTCGATCCTCGGACCCGACTTCGCGGCCGCACCGGCGGTGCTGTTCGGGCCCGACCAGTTCCACCCGTCCGCGGAGGGCTATCGCGCGGTGGCCGAGGTGCTGGTGCCGAGCGCCCTGAACGCCCTGGGCTTCGTCGCCGACGAGCCGCGCCGGCGTACTCGCGGGGAGGGGACGATGCCCGTCGCCACCGCCGCCGTGCGCGCGGCTCGCACGCCCGGCACCGAGCTGGGAGACAAGAAGGGCCTCTGGGTGGAGCTGCGCCGGCGTGCCCCCCGGCTGCGCTCCGTCCCCGAGGCCCCTCAGGACGAGGAAGAGGCGGCGGTCAGCGACGGATGATGGCCAGCAGCCGCAGCAGGTTGGTGTAGATCCAGACCAGGCTGACGGTCAGGCCGAACGCCGCGCGCCACGACTCGCGCTCGGGGAGGCCGGCGCGGATGCCGTTCTCGACGAAGTCGAAGTCGAGGATCAGCATGAAGATGCCGAGCACCAGGCCGACCAGCGAGAAGACGAAGCCCAGGGGCGTCAGGCCGTAGAAGCCGAGGTCGCCGCCGAAGACGCCGACCACGAGCTGCAGCAGCGACAGGCCGACCATCCCGAAGACGGCCGCCATCACGCCCATCCGGAACTTGTTGCCGACCTTGATGTCGAAGAACTTGTAGGCCGCGAGGGTGCCGGCGAAGGCCGCGAAGGTGCCGATCACCGCCTGGATGACGATGCCGCCGCCGTACTGGTAGTCGAAGAACTTGCTGAACGCGCCCAGGGCGACTCCCTCGAGGGCGCAGAACGCGAGCACCAGCGCCGGGCTGATCACGCGCTTGAAGGAGTTCACCATCGACAGCGCGAAGGCGCCGAGGCCGCCGACGGCCATGGCCGCGGACAGCTGGCCGATGGCGTTCTGCGACAGGGCGCTGTTCGCGTCGCCGAGCGACGGGGTCAGGATCCAGGTCGCGAAGGCGGCGACCAGCACCACCAGCAGGGACAGTCCGGTCTTCTGCACGACGCTGTCGATGGTCATCGGTCCGGTGCGGGTGTCGCCCGGGGTGCCCGGCGTGCCGACGCCCCACGTCGAGGGGTCGGACGCGGTCGACGTGCCGTAGCCCTGGTGGGCCGACCCGCTGCCGCCGTAGACCTCGTTGCCGTAGGCGTTGGCCGACCGGCCGTTGAACTCGTCGGAGTTCCGGAACACCGGGTTGTTGCTCTGCATGGTCTCCTCCTCGGAGGGGCCGTTCGCGACCGTCGACCTGACGGTCGCTCGAGACGATCGTAGCCAGTGGGCGCGGCGTTCCGGAGCCTGAGCAGTGGAAGCACAGCCTCCGCTCAGGTCCGGCGGGCCGTGTCGGTGCGCGCTGTTAGCGTCGCGACATGCGCTTCTGCCTCAGCGTCCCGCCGTTCACCGACCCCACGACCGTGCTGCGGTGGGCCCGGGACGCCGAGGCCAACGGCTGGGACGGCTTCTTCCTGTGGGACCACCTGAGGTGGGACGACCAGGTCGAGGTGCACGACCCCTGGGTGCTGCTGGGCGCCATCGCCAGCGCGACCTCGCGCATCCGGATCGGCACGATGGTCACCCCGCTCTCGCGCCGACGCCCGGCCGTCGTGGCCAAGCACCTGATCACCCTCGACCACCTCAGCGGCGGCCGGGTGACGCTCGGCGTCGGCCTGGGCGACCCGCCCGACCTCGACTTCTCCGACTTCGGCGACGAGCCGTCGTACGCCGTGCGGGCGGCGATCACCGACGAGGCCCTCGACGTCCTCGCGGGGCTGCTGTCGGGCTCGGTGACCCACCACGGCACCCACCTCACCGCCGAGGCGACGATGCGCCCGGCCCCGGTCCAGGCGCGCATCCCGATCTGGATCGCCGGCCGGGCGCCGAACCCGAGGCCGCTCGAGCGGGCGCGTCGGTGGGACGGCTACGTCCCGATCGCCGGTGACTTCCTGACTCCCGAGGCGCTGGCGGACTACGTCGGTCCGCACCCGCACGACGACTGGGACCTGGTCGCGCAGTGGCCCGACGGCACCTCGGCCGACGACTACGCCGCGGCCGGGGCGACCTGGCTGGTCCGGTCGGTGTGGCCGCACGAGGAGGGGTGGCGCGAGGAGCTCGAGTCCCTCGTCTCGGCGCCTCCCGGCGGCGGAGGCACGCCCTCGGTCAGTGGGTGACCCAGACCGGCACCGGGGTCACCCGGATCCGCTGACCCGGGATCGTCAGCGTCGACTGCCCGGTGGCCTTGACGACCACCTCGGCGCCGGCCGGGGCGGCCACGCGGGCCGTGCCCGACCCCGTCCAGTAGGCCCAGCTGGTGCGCCCGTCCCGGACGAACGCGCACGAGTAGAGGTCGCGCGCGGCGGCATGGAAGCAGCCGCGGGCGCGCTGCCCGGTCAGCCAGCCCGCCACCCGCGCGTAGCCGGCGGCCGCCGGCGTGGGGGTGACCATGTCGGTGTCGACCATCTGGATGTCGAGGTTCTGCAGCCGCGACCAGGCCAGCCAGTACACGCGGCGGACGCCCGCGCCGGCGCTGAGGAGGTACGTCCGGGCGACCCAGGCCGTCTGCGTGCTCCAGTCGGAGTGCTCCGCGGTCCCGACGCTGCCGAGGTGCGCGCCGTAGTTGACCTCGACGGTCCACACGGGGGCGTCCACGCGGGCCTGCCGCAGGATGCGCTGCGCCTGGGTGATCAGGGCGAAGGAGGCCTCGGGGCCACCGTCCTCGCGTGGGTAGGGATCCACGCCGACCGCGTCGACGTAGTCCCCCACCGGGACCCGGTGGACCTTCCGGGCGAAGAAGTCCTGCATGAAGACCCGCTCGTAGCGGAGCCTGAGGACCATGCCGGGTGCGACCACGAGGGCACCAGGAGCGGCTTGGTGGATGATCGTCGACGCGGCGGCGACCAGGTCGGCCATCTGCTGGGGGGTCCCGACCCAGTTGGGCTTCACGTTCGGCTCGGGCCAGACCTGGTAGTCCAGCCGGGCGCCGAACTGCGCGACCACGGCGCTGACGTACGCCTTCCAGGCCGCCATGTCGGGCACCGAGGCCAAGCCCGCCGCCGTGCCGCCCGCGGCGAGGTGGAACGCGGGGGTCTGGCCCAGGATCAGCAGCGGCCTCGCGCCGTGGCTCTCCGCCCGGTCGACCAGCGCAGCGAGCCGGGTGAGGTCGAACACCCCCGGCGAGGTCTCCAGGTCGGGCCAGTAGACCCCGTCGGTCATCAGGTCGACCGAGCCCGCCGGCGTCTCCGGGAACCCGCCCATCAGCGTCGGGATGTGCATGCCGAAGAACGCCTTCTTCACCGCGGTGCCCCTCGCCGGGGTGATCGCCTTCGACCCGTGCGGGCTGTGCATCGCGCTGGTCGCCGCCGTGGAGCCCTGCTGAACGGTCAGCGCGACCGAGAGCGCCGCCGCCAGCGTGCCGACGCACAGCACGCCGAGGCGTCGGCTCCGCAGGGATCTGCGCATCGTGCTGCTCCTCGAGACGTCAACCGGGTACGGGCGGCCGCGCGACGTGGCCGGCGTCAGGCTACGTGGAGCGGACCGCGCGCGTCGCCCGAATGGTAAAGAAACCGGGCGCCCTCAGCCCGGTTCGACCTCGTCGGTGAACCTCATCCGCACCTCGTAGACGCCCGCGTCGGCCTCCATCCGCAGCGTGTGCCCGACCCCCCGTCGCAGCACCTTGAGCATCGCCGGGTTGCTCATGAGCACGTCGGCGGTGAGACCACGGACTCCGTGCGCCCGCGCGTACTCGACCGTGCGTGCGTGCAGGGCCGTCGCCAGACCGCTGCCCTGCCAGGCGGGCTCGACCATGTAGGCGACCTCGGCGAAGGCGTCGCGCGGGTCGCGGTAGTAGCTGCTGGTGGCCACGATCCGCTGGTGCTCGGGCGGCCCGACGACCGCGGCGAACGCCATCTCCTCGTCGTAGTCCACGTTGACGAGGTGGTCGGCAGCCTGGTCCGTGAGCGAGGTCAGCCTGTTGAAGAACCGCGTCGTGACGTCCTTCTCCGGGAGCCGGTGGAAGAGGTCCTGCATGGCGCCCCGGTCGCCGGTGCGGGTCGGGCGCACCGTCACGGCGCGCCCGTCGCGGAGCTCGATCTCACGTTCCTCGTCGACCGGGTAGGCGCTGCCGCTGCGGAGCTCCTGGTCGGCCGCGACGAGCCCACGCTGGCGAGCCTCGGCCAGCAGGCGGCCCCGGTCGCCCGGATGGGCGATGTCGATGAGGGCGACCGCGCGTTCGGCGAGGGAGCGACCGAACAGGTACGCCGTGCCGTACTCCGTGACCACCCAGCGCACGTCGGCCCGACCGAGGGCCACGGGCTCGTCGGGACCGAGGGCGACCCGGACGGCGGGCTCGCCGCCCGGCGTACGCGACGAGAGGCAGACCACCGGTACGCCGCGCGCGGCGACCAGCGCCCCGCGATGGAAGTCGGGACCGGTCGAGATCCCTCCGTACAGCACTCCGTCGAGCCGTTCGGTGCAGACCTGGCCGGTCAGGTCGATGGTGAACGCCTGGGTGACCGAGACCATCCGTTCGTGCCGGGCGATCACGGCCGGGTCGCAGACGTGCTCGATCGGGTGGAGCGAGAACCGCTCGTCGTCGGCGAGGCGGTCGTAGAGGCGCCGGGTGCCCATGGCCCAGCTGCCGACGACCGGGCCGGTGACGATGCCGGCGTCGACGAGGTCGACCACCGGGTCGGTGATCACGTCGGAGTGCACCGAGAGGTTCCGCCGGTGGTGGAGGTGGCGGAGCATCTCGTTGGGCACCCGGCCCAGGCCCACCTGCAGGGTGGCCCGGTCGTCGACCAGGCGGGCGACGTACCGGGCGATCTGCTCGGCCACCCCGGAGGCCGGGTCGTGGACGTACTCGGTGACCGGGGTGTCGACCTCGACCGCGTAGTCGACGCGGTCGGTCGGGATCCGGCTGTCGCCGCGGGTGCGTGGCATCGCCGGGTTGATCTCCGCGATCACCGTCGCGGCGGCCAGCACGGCCGCCCGGGTGATGTCGACGGACACCCCCAGGCTGCAGGTGTCGCCGTCGGGAGGCGCGACCTGCACGAGGGCGACGTCGATCGGCAGGTGGCCGTCGGCGAACATCGAGGGCACGTCGGCGAGCGAGATGGGGACGTACTCCACCTGTCCGCCGGCCGCCAGGTCACGGATGTCGCGACCGGCGTAGAAGACCCGGTGCCGGTACGCCGTGCGCGGCGGGTCGCCGATGCCGACGCGGTCGGTGAGTGCGTGGACCAGCGTGACCCCGGGGATCGGGACCGGGAGCTCCTCGAGAGCACGCAACAGCGTGCGCGGCGTCGCACACGCCGACCCGACGAAGACCCGCTGACCCGGCTGGATCAGCCGGACCGCCTCCTCGGCACTCAGCGCCACAGTGTCCTCGCCCGTCTCCGACCCGATCCGTGCACCGAGCGTCGTACGCGGGAGGGCGACCGTCAAGCGGGGGCACACCCCCTCCGTGCGCGCCGTCGCCCGCGGAGGCCGGTCTGCGACACCTACCCAATATTGGGTAGGTGTCGGCACCACCCTTGCCCCCAGGACCGTGGCGGACGACGATCCCCTCGGGGGCCCGGCCGGCCAGGTCGGAGTGGGGCGCCCACTCGAGTCGGGGGCACCACCATGATCTCTCTCAGGCGCGCGGTCGTCGCCATCGGCCTCGGGCTCGCGCTCGTCCTGAACCTCTCGGGGGCGGCGATGGCCGCGACCGTCGGCACGGCGCCGGCCAGCTGGACGCCGTTCCTGCGCTCCAGCCCCGCCGACCAGGTCGTCGAGGAGCTCGAGCCCTGCAACGGGACCATGTACGCCGTCGGCACGATCTCCTCCGTGGGGCGCGGGACGGCGACCTACGCCCGCGCGAACGCGTTCAGCTTCTCCCAGACGACCGGGGTGATGACCAGCTGGGCGCCTCAGGTCAATGCCCCCGTCCGGTCGATCGCCTTCACGCCCGACTGCTCGGTGGCCTACCTCGGCGGGTCGTTCACGAAGGTGAACGGCGTCGCGGCTGCTCACCTGGTGGCCGTGAGCACGTCGACCGGGGCCATCCGTACCGGCTTCGCGCACACGGTCAACGGCGCGGTCAACACGGTCCGGTACACGCACGGGCTGGTCGTCATCGGGGGCCGCTTCACGCAGGTGAACGGCGTCAACCGCAGCGCGATGGCCAGCCTCAGTCCCAGCACGGGTGCCGTGACGGCGTACCTCAACCTCGCCTTCAGCGGCACCTACCCCGACACCGGCCCGACGATGGTCTACAACTCCCAGCTCAGCCATGCGGGGACCAAGCTGCTGATCGAGGGGGTCTTCACGTCGATCGCGGGCCGGGCCCGGCAGCAGGTCGCCGTGCTCGACCTGGGGACGACCTCGGCGAGCGTGAACGCCTGGACCTCGAGCGAGCTCTCCCAACCGTGCGACCGCGCCTGGTACGGCCGCTCGGCCGCCTGGTCGCCGAACGACAGCACCATCTACATCGCCACCACGGGTGCCAACCCTCCGACCGGAACGGGCACCGGGCTGTGCGACGCGGTCTCCGCCTTCCCTGCGAGCGCCACCTCCGTGCAGCACACCTGGGTCAACTACACCGGCTGCGACACCTACTACTCGGTCGTCGCGGACGCGGACAACGTCTACGTGAGCGGTCACGAGCGATGGGCCAACAACCCGCACGGGTGCGACCGCGCGGGCCCGGGCGCCGTGAGCCGCCCGGGGATCGCCTCGATGAACCCCACGACCGGGTTGGCCACGCCCTGGAACCCCACCCGCTCACTGGGTCACGGGTCGCACCAGCTGCTGCTGACACCGGCCGGGTTGTGGGTGGCCAGCGACACCTACACCGACGGCCAGGCGCAGATGTGCGGTGGCAAGTGGAACCACGGGGGAATCTGCTTCCTCCCCTACTAGGTCCTCCTCGCCGGTCGCACGTGGTGCCCCCGCTGGGGGTCGAACCCAGACTGAACCGCTTTTAAGGCGGCTTCCTCTGCCGATTGGGATACGGGGGCCTCGGACGTCGTCCGACGTGGTCGTGCTCGCGACCACACCGTATGACGTCCCGGTCAGGCGGCGGGGATGATGCCGGCGAGGTCGCGGGCGGTCGTGAACACCTCGTCCAGCATCGCCGGGGTGAGCCGGCCGGTGAACGTGTTGTGCTGCGACGGGTGGTAGCAGCCGAGCAGCCGCACGTCGTGACCGTCCCGGGCGAGCACGGCCTGGGCGGCATGACCGAACCGGGCCTTCGGCCGGGGTACGGCGTAGCCCGCACCGGCCAGGGCGCGCAGGGCGCCGTCCCAGCCGTAGGCGCCGAGCGCGACCACGACCCGCAGCGTCGGCGCGAGCAGCTCGAGCTCGCGGTTGATCCAGGGCGCACAGGTGTCGCGCTCGGTCACCGTCGGCCGGTTGGCCGGCGGCGCACACCGGACGGTGGCGACCATCCGGGCACCGACCAGCCGCTGTCCGTCGCCGGCGTGCTCGCTGCGCTCGCGGGTGGCCAGCCCGACGCGGTGCAGGCTCGCGAAGAGCCAGTCGCCCGACGAGTCACCGGTGAACACCCGACCGGTCCGGTTGCCGCCGTTGGCAGCGGGCGCCAGGCCGACGATCACCAGCCGTGGCTCCTCCCCCGGCCCGTCGGCACCGGTCGTGGGAGCGCCCCAGCCGGCAATGGGTCGGCCCCAGTAGGGCTGGTCGGCGAACGACGCCCGCTTGTCGCGCGCGACGTCCTCGCGCCAGCGCACCAGCCGCGGACACGCGGAGCAGACACTCACCCGCGCATCGAGCTCGGCCACGTCGTCGGTGGCGGCGAGACGGCGTACGGCCGCAGCGGTCCGCGCGACCGGCGTGTCCGCGGCGGCCGGGTCGTCGGGCCAGCCGGTCCCCGGCGGCACGGGGCTGGGGTAGGCCACGCCGGTGAGGGGGTGCGGCAGGAGCACCGGTTCGCTCATGAGTCCACCAGCGAGCTCGCGATCCCGTAGAGGATGTCGGCCTCGGAGACGCGGTACGACGACACGCCGGCCCGGGCCAGCACCCGCGTCCAGATCAGCGCTCCGGCAGCGATCACGTCGGCGCGACCCGGGTGCATCGAGGGGATCGCCCGTCGCTCGGCGACCGTCATCGCGACCAGGCGCTCGACGTACGCCGTGGTCTCGGCCGTGCCGAGCTCCGTCCCGTCGATCGCGTCGCGGTCGTAGACGGGCAGCTCGAGCATCGCCGCGGCCAGGGTCTTGATCGTGCCTGACGTCCCGATCACCGACCCGGCCTCGGCCAGGCGCACGTCGCAGTCGTCGAGGTGCCGGTCGATGTCGGCGAGACACGCCGCGACCTGGTCGGGCGACGGCGGGTCGGCGTGCAGGTGGCGCTCGTGCAGCCGGACCGACCCGATGTCCATCGAGACCGCGGCCTCGGGTTGCTCCGTGCCCAGCACGAGCTCGGTCGACCCACCGCCGATGTCGACGACGAGGACCGGCCCGTCGACCGGGCCCGGCAGGTGTCCGACGGCACCCTCGAACACCAGGGCCGCCTCGTCGGCGCCGGACAGCACCTCGGGCTCGACGCCGAGCCGCTCGCGGACACCGGCGGTGAAGACGTGCGCGTTGCGCGCGTCGCGGGTCGCGGACGTCGCGCAGAACCTGATGCGTGTCACGCCGTGCGCCGCGATCAGCACGGCGAACTCGTCGATCGCGGCGAACGTGCGCGCGAGCGCCTCGTCGGACAGCCGCCCGCTGGTGTCGACACCCTGCCCGAGCCGGACCATCCGCGACTCGCGGACCAGCACCTGCGGTGACTCGCCGATCAGGATCTTGATGGAGTTCGTGCCGCAGTCGATCGCGGCGATCCGCTCAGGCATCGAGGTCTCGGGCTCGCTCGACCGGCGCGGCCACGCACGGCCCGTCGGACCACCAGGCTCCGAGCCGCTCCAGCACCTCGTCGCCGAGCGGGTTCACGCCCGGCCCCGCCACCAGGGAGTGCGCCGCGAGGACGTGCAGGCACTTGACCCGGTCGGGCATGCCGCCGGCCGAGATCCCGTCGATCTCCGGGACCTCACCGAGCGCGGACCGGTCCGCGAGGTAGGCCTCGTGCGCCCGGCGGTAGGCCGCGGCCAGCCCGTCGTCCTCGCCCAGGCGGTCCTCCATCTCGCGCATCAGTCCCGAGCCCTCCAACGTCCCGACCAGGGAGGTCGCGCGGGGGCAGGTGAGGTAGTAGGTCGTGGGGAACGGTGTCCCGTCCGGCAGCCGCGGCTCGGTGACCACCACGTCGGGCAGCGTGCACGGACAGCGGTGACCGACGGCGTGGGTGCCCCGCGGGGTGCGCCCGAGCTGTGCCTCGACGGCGGCCAGGTCTCCGGACGAGACCGGAGAGGTCTCGTCGGAGAGGGTCACCGGTTCTTGCCGCCGAGGTACTTCAGCGGCTTGTGCTTCGGCTGGTCCGAGGGCGGGTTGCCGGCGAGCTGCACCGACTTCCACTCGGACGTCCACCAGGCGGTGGGGGTGCGCGAGGTCGACGTACGCGGGTCGGACAGCTTCGCCTGGGCTGCCAGCGGCTTGCCGTTCTCGCCGATCACGACGTACGACGTCTGGCCGGGCATCAGGTACCCGAACCGGGCCCGTGCCTGCTCGCGCACGTACGCCGGGTCGTTCCACCGCGCCTTCTCGCCCTCGAGCTTGGTGATGCTGCCCTGGCTGGAGGCGATCTGGGCGCGCAGGGTCTCGATCTGGCTGTGCTGCTGGAAGTAGGCCTTCAGCGACGACGCGTAGGAGATGGTCAGCACCGACAGCACCAGCACGAGCACCATCGCCCGGCCGGTGAACCGGGAGCGCCGCGGCTCGGGCAGCGACGCAGCCGGCGTCGGGGCCGACGAACGGGCGCGCGGGCGCTGCCGCGGCCCCGAGGGACGCGTCCCCGGACGGCCGGTCGGCGCACGGCGTGGCTGCGGCATCCGGCGTACCTCAGGCCTCGAACCGGGGGAAGGCGCGGGCGCCGGCGTAGCGTGCGGCGTCGCCGAGCTCCTCCTCGATCCGGAGGAGCTGGTTGTACTTCGCGACGCGCTCGGACCGGGCCGGGGCGCCGGTCTTGATCTGGCCGCAGTTCGTGGCGACGGCGAGGTCGGCGATCGTGGTGTCCTCGGTCTCGCCGGAGCGGTGGCTCATCATGCAGCGGTAGCGGCTGCGGTGGGCCAGGTCGACCGAGTCGAGGGTCTCGGTGAGCGAGCCGATCTGGTTGACCTTCACGAGCAGGGCGTTGGCCTGCCCGCCGTCGATCCCGCGCTGGAGCCGCTCGACGTTGGTCACGAACAGGTCGTCGCCGACGATCTGGATGCGGTCGCCGAGCTCGTCGGTGAGGGTCTTCCAGCCGTCCCAGTCGTCCTCGTTGAGCGGGTCCTCGATGCTCACGATCGGGTACGACGACACCAGGTCGGCGTAGTACGCCGTCATCTCGGTCGCCGACTTCGTGCCGCCCTCGAACGCGTAGCTGCCGCTGTCGAAGAACTCGCTCGCAGCGACGTCCATCGCCAGGGCGATGTCGGTGCCGAGCCGGAGCCCGGCCGCGTCGACGGCCTCGGCGATCAGGTCGAGCGCGGCGCGGTTGCTGTCGAGGTTCGGGGCGAAGCCGCCCTCGTCGCCGAGGCCGGTGGCGAGGCCCTTCTTCTTCAGCACCGACTTCAGCGCGTGGTAGACCTCGGTGCCGGCCTGGAGCGCCTCGCGGAAGGTCGCGGCGCCGATCGGCGCGATCATGAACTCCTGGATGTCGACGTTGGAGTCGGCGTGCGAGCCGCCGTTGAGGATGTTCATCATCGGCACCGGGAGCAGGTGGGCGTTGGGCCCCCCGACGTAGCGGTAGAGGGACAGGCCGGCGGAGTCGGCCGCGGCCTTGGCGACCGCGAGCGAGGCGCCGAGGATCGCGTTGGCGCCGAGGTCGGCCTTGTTGGGCGTGCCGTCGAGGTCGATCATCGTCTGGTCGACGACGCGCTGGTCGTCGGCGTCGAGACCCTCCAGCGCCGGACCGATCCGCTGGACCACGCCGGCCACGGCGTTCTGGACACCCTTGCCGCCGTAGGCCTTCTCGCCGTCGCGCAGCTCGACCGCCTCGAAGGCGCCGGTGGACGCACCGCTCGGGACCGCCGCCCGCGCGTAGGTGCCGTCGTCGAGCAGGACCTCGACCTCGACCGTCGGGTTGCCGCGGGAGTCGAGGATCTCGCGGGCGCCGACCGCTTCGATGATCGCCATGCGGTCACACTATCCGCGGAGCAGGCCGCCACCGCGCACCACCCGCGGAGCGTCCCGGCGGGACCGCGACGACGGCCGGGCTCCCGAACGCTGACCCGGCAGAAGTCGACGCCGTACGTCGCTGACCCGGCAGAAGTCGACGCCGTCGTCGCTGACCCGGCGGAAGTCGACGCCCTCCGTCGCCGGCCCGGCCGTCGGGTCAGCGGGGAACGGCGCGCCGGACGGCGTCGCGCAGGGCCTGCTCGGGGTCGGTCCCTTCGGCCACGGCCTCGCGGACGAGGGCCAGGAGCCGGTCGCCGAGGTCGGTGGAGTCGTCCGGTGGCTCGGTGGCGGGCACCCGCTCGAGCACCTTCGTGGCCAGCAGCAGGGCGGACAGGCCGGGTGCGATGCCGTCGTACGGCGACTGCCGCGGCTTCTCGCGCTGCTTGATCGCCTGCCACTGCGCGTCCACCTCGGCGGGCGTGAGCTCGCTCGGACCACCGTCGGGCCCGAAGACGTGGGGGTTGCGCCGGTGCATCTTCTCGTCGATGCCACGGGCCACGTCGTCGAGGGTGAAGTCGCCGGTCTCCTCGGCGATCACGGCGTGGAAGTACACCTGGAGCAGCAGGTCGCCGAGCTCCTCGCGGAGGTGATCGGCGTCGCCGCTGTCGATCGCCTCGAGGGTCTCGGCGGTCTCCTCCTGGAGATAGCGGGCCAGCGACCGATGGGTCTGCTCACGCTTCCAGGGGCAGTCGCGTCGCAGCCGACGCATGTCCTCGAGGAAGTCGAGCAGGGGCTGACCCTCGGTCACCGGTCAGCCGCAGCGCTGGGCGGCGGGGAGGGCCGAGATGTAGGAGTCGTCGGGTGTCGTCGCGGCGCCCTGCGCGGCGAAGGAGCTCAGGGCGTACGACGTCTGGTCGACCTTGCGGGTGAACTGCCCGCCGTCGACGGCGAGGGAGAACACCGGGTCGACGAAGACGTCGTGGTCGTCGAGCCAGTCCTGGGTGGCGACCTGGCCACGCTCGAGCGCGGCCTTGAGGTCGGCGTTGGTGGTGCCGCTGGAGTGGGTCAGCTGCTGACCGATGGCGATCTGGACGTTCTGCAGGTAGGCGTCACCGGCGGCCACGTCGATCACGGCGTTGCGCTGGTCGGCCGGCGACGACGCGAGGGCGGACCTGATCTGGCTGACCTGCGACTGGTAGCCGGACGCGGGCTGCACGCCGTACTGGTCGGCGAGCTGTCGGCCGAGCAGCCGCTTGGCGAGGCCGCCGGCGACGTAGCTGCGGAACAGACCCATCGGAGCGGGGCCGGACTGCTGCTGCGCGGACTGCTGCTGGGAGGAGGCGACGTAGGCCTTGCAGTAGAGCAGCGTGGTGCTGTCGATCTTGTCCATCGACACGGTGTCGCTGCCGACCGCCGCGGCCGTGCCGGGGTGGACGCCGAGCGAGCTGCCGCAGCCGGTGAGGAGCAGCCCCGCCACGGCCAGGCCGGCGGCTGCGATCGGCCGACGGAGCGGGCGCTGTCGGGTCAGGATCACGGTGACTCCCTGCTGAGGTTCTCGCTGCTGGGCTGACGGTCGGGATCGAGGACGGTGTCGATGACCGTGCGAGCCCATTCAAGCAGGGCCACCCCGTCGATCGGACGCCCCCCGATCACCTGCGTCTGGGGGCGCGGCACGAGCAGGGTGCCGACCTGGGTCTTGACGATGCTCCGCGGGTAGAGGCGGTTGAGGCGGAGGACCCGAGACTCGGGGAGGTCGACGACCGGGGCGAAGCGGACGTTGCGGCCGGCGATCGTCACCTCGGTGATGCCGGCCTGGCGGGCCCGTGCCCGGAACCGCGCCACCAGGAGCAGGGAGGCGACCTCGACCGGCGGCTCGCCGTACCGGTCGTCGAGCTCGTCGCGGATGGCGTCGACGTCGGTGTCGGTGCGGACCTCGGCGAGCCGGCGGTACATCTCCAGCCGCAGGCGCTCGCTGGGGATGTAGGTGTGGGGCAGGTGGGCGTTGACGGGCAGCTCGATGCGCACCTCGCCGAGGTCGTCGGACCCGGTGCCGTCGGACCGGAACTCCTGGACCGCCTCGCCGACCAGCCGGACGTAGAGGTCGAAGCCGACGTCGGCGATGTGGCCGGACTGCTCGCCGCCGAGCAGGTTGCCGGCGCCGCGGATCTCGAGGTCCTTCATGGCGATCGCCATGCCACCGCCGAGGTCGGAGTGCTGGGCGAGGGTGGCGAGGCGCTCGTGGGCGGTCTCGGTCAGCGGCTTCTCGGCGGGGAACAGGAAGTAGGCGTAGGCGCGCTCGCTGGAGCGCCCGACCCGCCCCCGCAGCTGGTGGAGCTGGGAGAGGCCGAGGGTGTCGGCTCGCTCGATGATCATCGTGTTGGCGTTGGAGACGTCGAGGCCCGACTCGACGATGGTCGTGCAGACGAGCACGTCGAAGCGCTTCTCCCAGAAGTCGAGCATCACCTGCTCGAGCTGGTGCTCCCCCATCTGGCCGTGCGCCACGGCCACGCGTGCCTCGGGCACCAGCTCGCGGATGTGGGCGGCCGCCTTCTCGATCGACTGGACCCGGTTGTGGATGAAGAAGACCTGGCCCTCGCGGAGGAGCTCGCGCCGGATCGCCGCGGTGACGGTGCGGTCCTCGTAGGCGCCGACGTAGGTCAGCACCGGGTGGCGCTCCTCGGGGGGCGTCGTGATCGTCGACATCTCGCGGATGCCGGTGATCGCCATCTCCAGCGTGCGCGGGATCGGGGTCGCGCTCATCGACAGGACGTCGACGCTCGTGCGCAGCCGCTTCATCTGCTCCTTGTGCTCGACGCCGAACCGCTGCTCCTCGTCGACCACGATCAGCCCGAGGTCCTTGACCTTGATGTCGGGGTTGAGCAGGCGGTGGGTGCCGATCACGATGTCGACCGACCCCTCGCGCAAGCCGTCGGAGACCTCCCGCGCCTCCTTCTCGGTCTGGAACCGGCTGAGCGCCCGGATCGTCACCGGGAACGCGCCCATCCGCTCGGCGAACGTCGTGTAGTGCTGCTGCACCAGCAGCGTCGTCGGGACCAGCACCGCGACCTGCTTGCCCTCCTGCACCGCCTTGAACGCCGCCCGCACCGCGATCTCGGTCTTGCCGTAGCCGACGTCGCCGCAGACCAGCCGGTCCATCGGCACGGTCTGGCGCATGTCGGCCTTGACCTCGTCGACGGTGGTCAGCTGGTCGGGGGTCTCGTGGAACGGGAACGCGTCCTCGAGCTCGCGCTGCCAGGGCGTGTCCGGCCCGAACGCGAACCCCTGGGTGGCCTGGCGCGCGGCGTAGAGCTTGATCAGCTCGGCCGCGATCTCCCGGACGGCGCGGCGGGCGCGGTTCTTCCGCTTGCCCCAGTCGGAGCCGCCGAGCCGGTCGAGGTGCGGCTGCTCGCCCCCGACGTAGCGGGTGACCTGGTCGAGCGCGTCGGCCGGGACGTAGAGCATGTCGGACGGGCCCCCACGCTTGGAGGCGCCGTACTCGAGGACGAGGTACTCGCGGGTGGCGCCCTGCACCTCGCGCTGCCGCATCTCGACGAACCGGCCCACGCCGTGCTGCTCGTGGACGACGAAGTCACCCTTCGACAGCTCGAGCGGGTCGATCTGCCGCTTCCGGCGCGCCGGCATCCGGCTCTGGTCGCGGGTCGGCCCGCGCTGGCCGGCGAGGTCCTCGCCGGTGAGCAGGACCAGGCCGAGACCGTCGGCGACGAAGCCGTGCGCGAGGGTGCCGGTGGTCACCGTGACCACGCCGCGGTCGAGGCTCACGTCGCCCGGCTCGACCAGGCGCGCGGCGACGTCGTGCTCGGCGAGGATCTCGACCATGCGCTGGGCCGGGCCGTGGCCGGGATGGACGACGAGGACCCGGTGGCCGTCGCCGAGCCAGCCCTGCAGGTCGCCGACCAGGCGCTCGACGTCACCGCGGTAGCCCTCCACCGGCGACGCGGCGACGGTGCGGCCGGTCCGATCGCCGGAGGCGAGCAGCTCCTCGTCGAGCCCGAACGGGCTGACCGTCCACCACGGCTGCCCCAGCTCGCGGGCGTGGGCGGTGACGTCGTCGAGCTCGCGGTAGGACGCAGCGCCGAGGTCGATCGGCGCCGTCCCCCCGCCGGCGGCCGCGGCCCAGGAGGCGCCGAGGAACTCCTCGCTCGTCGCGACCAGGTCGTGGGCGCGGCTGCGCACCCGCTCGGGGTCGACCAGGAGGACATGGGTGTCGTCGGGCATGGCGTCGACGAGGAGCTCCAGCTCGTCGACCAGCACCGGCGCGAGCGACTCCATGCCCTCGACGGCGATGCCGGCGGCGACCTTGTCGGTCATCTCGGCCAGCTGGGGGTGTGCCTCGCCCAGCGCGGCTGCGCGTCGGCGTACGTCGTCGGTGAGGAGCAGCTCGCGACACGGCGGCGCCCACAGCCGGTCGATCTTCTCGATCGTGCGCTGGTCGGCGACCGCGAAGGTGCGGATCTCCTCGACCTCGTCACCCCAGAACTCGACCCGGATCGGGTGCTGCTCGGTGGGCGGGAAGACGTCGACGAGGCCACCCCGGACGGCGAACTCGCCGCGCTTCTCCACCAGGTCGACCCGCGTGTACGCCGCGTCCGCGAGCTGGGCGATCACGTCGTCGAGCTCCGCCGAGTCACCCGGCTCGAGCTCCACCGGCTCGAGGTCGCCGAGGCCGGCCACCTGGGGCTGCAGGACGGAACGGACCGGGGCGACCACGACGCGCAGCCGGCCGGTCGCGCCGTCGGCACCGGGATGGCGCAGGCGCCGCAGCACCGCCAGCCGGCGCCCGACCGTGTCGCTGCGCGGGCTCAGCCGCTCGTGGGGCAGGGTCTCCCAGCTCGGGAAGTAGGCCAGGGAGTCCGGGTCGATCAGGGTGCCGAGCTCCTCGGTCAGCTCCTCCGCCTCGCGGCCCGTGGCGGTGACCAGCAGGACGGTCCGTCCCGACCGCACCAGGCCCTCGACCAGGAACGGGCGCAGCCCGGCCGGAGCGGTCAGGTCGAGCCGACCGACGAGGGAGGCCTCGGCCAGGGCAGCGGCCAGCGCGGGCTCGGCGAGCACGACGTCGGAGATGCCGGAGGTGAGCACGCAGGACCTTTCGGGAGGGACCGGACAGCACGAGTGCCCCCTGCCGAGGTGGGCAGGGGGTGGAAACCTCTTCGAGGGTAGTCGGGCGCACCGACGCCGTTCACCCTCAGCCTCAGTAGCGCCCGCCGAGCACCCCGATGTCGGCGGCGCGGCGCAGTCGCCGAAGGGAGGGGTCGTCGGTGTAGAACGTGCGGCCGTCGGCGGCGATCTGCTGGACCTTCGTGACCAGCGCCGAGGAGTAGACGGTCGCCGCGTGCCGGCGACCGTCGAGCCCCACGTGCCACGGCAGGACCGAGATCGTCCGGCACGCGCGTGCGGCGGCGGCGACCTCGGGCAGCAGCTCGCGGGCCGGGTTGGACATGGTGCGGGCCACCGTGTCCCGCTTCTCGCGCGGCGCCGTGGCCAGGAGCGGCTTGAGGTTGTGGGCCACGGCCGCCATCAGCAGGTCCGCCGAGACCGTGGCGTTGCGGAGCTTCTGATGACACGTGGCGAGGGCCGCCGCCTCGTGCGCCCGGGCCTCCCGGTCGGCGTGCCACGCGGTCGACGCCGCGATCGCGACCAGCACGGCCAGCGCGAGCAGGCCGAGCGGGAGGTAGCGGCGTGGCCCGGGCTGCGCGACGCGGCGTTCCCCCGGCAGGGCGCGGAGACGCTCCCGATCCCGCCGGGTGCGCGGCAGCCGCACCGGGTCGTCGCCCAGGAGCTCGGCGTCGGGTTCCACGGGGCCGGTCAGCCGCCGCTGAGACCCGCGGCGTTGCGGAGCCGCAACAGCGTGGCGTCGTCATGGAAGCTCCCTCGCCCCTGCGCGGCCACGATCTGCAGCAGCGTGACGAGCGCCCCGGAGTACGCCGTGGCGGCGTGCTGCCGGTTCGGCCAACGAGAAGTGCCAGGGCCGGATCGAGACCCGCTTGCAGGCGTGGTCGGCACGCTGGACGCCCGGCAGGACCCGACGCGCGCGTGGCGCCATCAGGTCCGCGACGTGGGTCAGGCGACCTCGGCCCGCCGCGGCCGGCCGCACGTAGTTCGTGGTCAGCCCCATCTTGTAGTCCGCGTTCTCGGAGGCCAGGCGCAGCTGCGACTCGCAGGAACGCATGGCGTCGGCCTCCCGGCTGCGGGCACCCGCGTCGGCGTACCACGCGATCGAGCCGGCGACCAGGACGAGCACCAGCAGGGCCCACGAGATGCGTGGCCGCAGGCGCGCGATCGCTCGCGGCCGGGCCGGGCCCGGCTCGTGCTCCTGCTGCGGGTGCAGTCGCACCGGCTCGTCGCCCAGGAGCTCGGCCTCGGGGTCCACGCCCACAGTGTGCGCCCGTTCCGGCCGTCTGCGTAGCCCCTCGGTCAGGACCCCCCGCCGAACTCCTCGAGGTCGGCGTTGCCGCGCAGGCTCCGCAGCCGCCTGTCCCCCACGTAGGAAGTGCGCCCATCGCCTGCGACGGCGCGCAGCTTGGCCACCAGGGCACCGGAGTACGCCGTCGTCGCGTCGCGGCGTGACCGCAGCGAGAAGTGCCACCGGCGGACCGACACGCGGCGGCAGACCCGGTCGGCCGCGACGACGTCGGGCAGCAGCTGCTCGGCCGACCGGGACATCAGACCCGCGAGCCCCTGGGCCGACCCCGTCGGCGGGGACAACGGCCCGTGGCTGGTGGTCGCCACGGCCAGCATCTGCAGGTCGGAGGAGACCGCGGCGTCGTGGAGCGACCGGCGGCAGGTCTCGAGGGCGCGTGACTCGGCGGCCTTGCTGCGGTGGTCGACGACGGCCGCCAGCGCCAGGACCACCAGCACCACGACGAGCAGCACCAGCACCCGCCTCGACGGGCGCCGGACGCCACGGGGGTCGACGTCGAGCACCTCGTGTTCCACGACCCCAGTGTGCGGTGCGTCGTCGGGTACGACGAGGCCCGGTCGGCGCAGCCGGGTCAGCTGGGGTCGGCGACGCGTCCGACGAAGAGGGGCGTGCCGTGGGCGACGTCGTGGATGACGTAGAGGAACGGCCGGTCCAGGACCAGCTCGTGGGGGGTGACCGGCAGGGAGGTCTCGCCCATCACGACGGCGGTGGCCGCCGCCGCCTCCGTGCCCGCCTCGTCGACCGCGACGAAGGTCTGGTGCAGCACGTCGGTGATGGCGAGGTCGGCATCGTCGGTCATCGCGCCGAAGTCCGCGTCGGCACCGAACGCGACCCCCATCCCGAGCCGCCGCAACGGCTGCACGAGGTCGGTGGCGACCCGGTAGGTCCAGCGCGGCATCACCAGCCTGAGCCCCGGCTCGCCACCCCCGGCGAGACCGGTCCCGACCAGCTCGCGGAGCGCCGCTGACTCCTGACCGGGCTCGGGCAGCGCCACCGTCATCGCGAGCGTCGAGCCGGCGTAGGGGAGGCGGGCGCCGCGGAAGTGCCGACCCACGACGTACGCCGGACCCTCGTCGGTCGACATCAGGTCGGCGGTGACGGTGCCGCCGGCGGTGTGGAAGCGTCCGGACGAGGTCGCGGTCTTCTCGAAGGGCGCGGACCAGGGCGCCTTGAGGTAGAGCGCGTTGACGAGCACCAGTCGGGTCAGGGTGTCGACCGTGCCCTGGGGGAGGATCTCCGGGATGCGGTCGTGGGTCTGGTCGGCGGTCCACGCATTGACGAGGGCCCGTGCCTGCTCGGGGTCGTGGCGGAAATCCACGGTGCGCATGCCCGCGCCGTACATCTTGGCCAGGACCGTGAGGAAGGCGGGGGTCCAGGTCAGCGACCCGTCGCCGAAGAGCTGGTTCGCCGGGTCGAGGAGGATCTCCTCGTGCCGGCCGTTGACGTCGACGGGACCGGCCAGCCCCGCGAGCTGGTGGGTGAGCGCAGCCATCCCGGCGTTGTAGGTCGCCAGGGAGTCGACGTGCAGGACCTCGCGCATCCGGCGGCCGGTGCCCGCTCGAGCGCCGTTGGTCGTCATCGCGAGAGCCACGGCGACGGAGTACGGCGAGAGGGCGAGGTTCTCCCCCGCCGCGCCGACGGCGTCCCAGAGGTCCAGCGTGAAGGCGCCCAGGGCGTCGACGACGCCCGGGATCGCTCCCGGGTCGCCGGCGCTCGGCGCGGCGTCGGCCTTCACCAGGCGGAGGTCGGAGGCGTCCCCGTCGTCCGGCGCGGAGTCCGCGCCGCACGCGGTCAGCAACGGCGTGGCGAGGCCGGCGGCGCCGAGGGCCTGCAACGTCTGGCGACGGGTCAACATGACCCTTGGACGCTAGTGGGCGACGGCCGGTTCCCGGTCGCCGGCGTACGACGTCGACGCCGTTCCGCTGCACGGGCAGTGGTCGCACGGCAGGAACCGGTGGCCGCCGTGCCCGCAGCGCGGACAGGGCAGGTCGTGCGTGAGGTGTGTCGAGATCTCGATCGCGGTGTCCCACATGAGGTGCCCCCTCTCCTGCTGCGTCTGGCTGCGTCGGGCGGTGTTGGGGATGAGGAGGGTGGCGTCGGCGCTCCAGATACCCCACCGCATCCACCCCTGGGGCTCCGAACCGATCCCGTCCGCCGCACGTACTCCCGGCCCGAGGGGCGCCACCGGCGCCCGTGACGCACAGCGAGGAGAACGAGTCGTGGGAGAGAGAACGACGGCGAACATCACGGCCGGAGTGGCGGAGTTCCTGGAGCCCGACGAGACCGTGGTGGCGACCCTCCTGGCGCAGCCGCGGGGTCACTCGCAGGCGATGGCCGGCGGTGTCGCCGGCATCGTGGGGTCGAAGCGCGCCGGGGCCGCCCGTCGTGACGCGGACGGCGCCGGCATCGAGCTCGCGGGAACGATGGCCCTGGTCCTCACCCGCACCCGCCTGCTGATGGTGCGGACCGGCAACGGCGCGAAGGTCAAGGGCCTGCTCGGCGCCTACTCCCTGGGCGAGGTGAGCACGATGGACGTCAAGCGGCTCGGGCTCGGCGGCACGGTGACCCTCACGATCCTGGGCACCCGGCTCAACCTCGAGTCGCGAGTCGGAGCCGCCCGGGAGTTCGCCGACCACCTCGCGCAGGCCCGGGCGGCCTGACCGCTGGTCGGCCAGTCGGCCAGTCGGTCAGTCGGTGCCGTGGCGGCGGACGAAGTCCAGGATCTGGTCGGACAGCTCGGGCCGGCAGACCACCAGGTCGGGCAGCGAGACGTCGTCCTGGTTGTAGCGCAGCTCGGAGCCGTCGACCCGCGAGCAGAACAGCCCGGCCGCCCGCGCCACCACGACCGGTGCCGCGTTGTCCCACTCGTACTGGCCGCCGGCGTGCACGTAGGCGTCGGTGACGTCACGCACGACCGACATCACCTTGACGCCCGCGGATCCCATCGGGACCAGCTCGGCGTCGATCTCCTGGGCCAACGCCTCGACGAACGCCGGCGGGCGGGTGCGCGACACCGCGATCCGTGGACGCGTGCTGGTCCGGGGCGGTACGACGGGGGGCTCGCCGGTGTGGAACGTCTCGCCCAGCGCGGGCTGGGCAACGGCTCCCGCCGTCAGCTCGCCGTCCTGCCACAGCGCGACGTGGACGGCCCAGTCGTCACGCGGGGGCTCGGAGAACTCCCGGGTGCCGTCGAGCGGGTCGACGATCCAGACCCGCGACGCCTGCAGGCGTCGCTTGTCGTCCATGCCCTCCTCGGACAGCACGGAGTCGGACGGCCGGGTCTGAGCCAGCAGGTCCACCAACAGCTCGTGGGCGGCCCTGTCTCCCGCGTCCTTCAGCTCGCGCCCGGTCAGCCCCTCGGCGCGGACCTCCAGCAGCCGATCGCCCGCCCGGTCGGCGAGCCATGCGGCCAGGTGGTGGTCGTCGAGGTCGGCAGCGCCGGAGGTGGCAGTCACGGGCGCCACCCTAGTGCCGCGTCAGGCAGCGGGCGCGAGCGCCCGCTGCCTGCTCGACGTCGCTACTTGCAGGGGTGGATCGGCGTACCGAACGTGACGGTCGCCGTGCACGACGTGCCACTGACGCTGTAGTAGAACGTCGCCACCGGGTTGGAGCTGCTGTTGCTGAACTTGAACAGCTTGAAGGCCTGGTTCAGCGACGAGTTCGCCGGCACCACCACGCTGGCCGGGGCAGGAGTGTTGTCCTTGCCCTTGAAGTTGATCTTGTTGATCAACACCGTCTGGCTGCTCGCGGTCGTGTTCGCGAACGCCACCGTGAACTCGTAGTCCTTGGTGTTCTGACCCGAACCGGGGTCCTTGCACACCGTGCCGACGGCACCGATGGTCACCGGCGGCGGACCGCTGGTGGCTGCGAACGCCGGCGCAGCGGCGACGGTCGCGACGGCCGGGACCGCCCACACGCCGGTGCGGACGACGGCGCGCCTGCTGGGCTTGTTCATCTGTCCTTCTCCTGTTCCCTTGGTGCCACGACCCGAGCGGACCGTGACATGTTTGGGTGGGAGAGACGTCCTGCGTCTGCCGACCGGCGGCTGGTGTGCAGCCGGGCGGAACGCGGGACGGTAGGAACGGCAATCGGCCGTACGACGATCGCGCGGTCACACCGGTGTGGTGCGGCCGTCGCTGGGTGAGTCCTCGACACGCGCGAGGAGTCGAGCTCCACGATCTATCCCCCTCGGGACCTCTCGGTCCCATCCCCGGCCGAACGCTTGACACCGACTCCCCCGAGTCGACGTCCGGCCAGGAGCCATTGTGTCGGGGTGGGAACCCCCGGCGCCAGTCCGGAACCCCATTCCTTCCGTAAATTAATGGTGGTTCTCCCGGGCCGGTGGGCGCGTGCGGTGTAGGCGCGTCAGTCCGGCTGCAGCAGGAACGGCGTCGGGACCGCACGCACGGCCGACAGGGCCGCCGCCCGCACGAGGTGCTCGGCCCGGAGCCGGTCCGGGTCGGCCCAGACCGCGAGGCCGCGTCGACCCAGCTCCTGGGCGATCAGGCGCTGGTGGTCGTCGGTGTGCTCGCCGTGGTCGCGACGTCGCGGCAGCATCACCGGGCACTTGCCGTGCTCCAAGGTCGACAGCGCGGTCCCGACGCCGGAGTGGCTGATCACCAGGTCCGCCTCGGCGATCGCGTGCTCGAGGTCCGCCGCCGGCACCGTGTCGACCGCGTTGATGCCGAGCCCGGAGACGTCGGTCGCCCCCGTCTGCCACAGCACGTCGGGCGACGAGGAGCTCACCTGCGGCAGCAGCCGCACGAGCGCGTCGAGGGCGCGTCGGAAGCCGAAGTCGCGCTGGCTGCCGAAGGTCACCACGATCTTGTCGAGGCTCTGCGCGGGCCGTCGCGGCCCGGGCTCGAACCCGTCGAACACCGACCCGCGGAACTGCCAGCGGCCGGACGCCCACCCGGGGTACTGCCCGTAGAGCCGGACGCCGGGCATCCGCGACACCATCTGCCCCGAGAGGCTCAGGCCCTGGCTGCGCGCGGCACTCTCGATGTAGTGCGCAGCGAGCCCACGGCCCCGAGCGAGCCCGAGGAAGGGCACCGCCACCGCCGCACCCGTCGAGATCACCCGCACGAAGCGGTCGTGACGGAGCAGGCGCGCCGCTTCGATGCTGTCCAGGAAGGTGCCCCGCGCGTCCTTGGGCTTCACGAACGGCACGTAGTGCACGTTCTCCTCGGCGAGGAGGTGGCGTGACTGCCCGGTGTCGAACGTCGCCCACTCGACGTCGTCGAGCAGCGGCTGGAACCGTTGCCGGAGCCGGAACAGCTGCTCGAGGTGACCTCCGGTCGAGGCCACGAGCAGCGTCCGGCCCGACCGGATCCACCGGCTCGCGTCGTCCGTTGTCGTCCCACCTGGTGCTGTCAGCCCCTCAGCCGTCAGCCCCTGGTCGGGACGTTGTTCCAGCAGCGTCATGTCGCCCCCGTCAGCGTCTCGGTCACCGAGGCTATGAGGGGCCGCCAGGGGGCGCCTCCTACAAATCGAGGAAGTCAAGACAGTGCCTCGCACCGCCCCGGCGACGGATCCTCAATATGGACGACGCAGCCCGGTCTCGGCCTTCCCTACGATCGAGCTCGCGGTGCGGCGATGAGTCGCGCCTCGTCCAATCCTTCGGGGGGAGGCAGCATGAGGCAAGCGTGGTCGCACAGCCCCACCGCCTTCCGCATCTGCGTGATCGGCACCGGGTACGTCGGCCTGACAGCAGGAGCGTGCCTGGCCCAGCTGGGCCACACCGTGGTCTGTACCGATGTGTCGGCCGCACGGGTCGGCGAGCTCAGGTCCGACACGATGCACCTGGTCGAGGAAGGCCTGCCGGAGCTGATCCGCTCGATGGTCGCCGCCGGCCGGCTCAGCTTCTCCACCGACAACATCGCCGGGTCACGAGACGTGGACTTCGTCTTCCTCTGCCTGCCGACGCCCCAGGGTGCCGACGGCAGTGCCGACCTGCAGATGATGCTGGAGGTCGCCGCGGAGATCGGGCCCACCCTGCGACCCGGAACCGTGGTCGTGGACAAGTCGACGGTGCCGGTGGGCACGTCCCGCCTGGTGGCGCGTGAGCTCGGCCGTTCCGACGTGACGGTGGCCTCGAACCCCGAGTTCCTCGCCGAGGGCAGGGCCGTGCAGGACTTCCTGCACCCCGACCGTGTCGTGATCGGCAGCGACGACCCGGTGACCTCGCACCGCGTGGCCGCTCTCTACCAGGGTCTGGACACCCAGGTGATCACCACCGACGCCGCCAGCGCCGAGACGATCAAGTACGCCGCCAACGCCTACCTCGCCGTACGGCTGAGCTTCGTCAACTCCATGGCCAGCATCTGCGAGGCCGCCGGGGCCGACATCTCAGCCGTGATGGAAGGGGTCGGCGCCGACCACCGGATCGGTCCCGCGTTCCTGCGGCCGGGTCCCGGCTGGGGCGGTTCCTGCTTCCCGAAGGACACCTCGGCCCTGCTCCACACGTCTCGCAGCTGCGGCTTCGACTTCACCCTGCTGCACGCCGCCATGGACTACAACCGCGAGCACCAGCGCTGGATGGTCTCGAAGATCGCGGCCGCCGTGGGCGGAGCGAGCGGCTCGGTCGTGGCGCTCTGGGGCTTGACGTTCAAGGCCGGCACCGACGACCTGCGCGACTCACCGGCCGTCGAGATCGCTCGGCAGCTGGTCGACGCGGGCTACGTCGTCCAGGCCTTCGACCCGGCCGCGCAGCGACCCGTCGACGGGGTGACGATGTGCGCCTCCGCCCTCGACGCCTGCCGTGACGCACAGGTGCTCGTCGTGGCCACGGAGTGGCCGGAGTTCCGCGACGTGGACCTCGGCGCCGCCGGACAGGTCATGGCCGCACGCTCGATCGTCGACATGCGCAACCTGCTCGACCCCGACACGGCCCTGGCCCACGGATTCGGCTACGACGGTGTCGGCCGCGGGCACCTCAGTGCCCGTCGCTACGTGCCGACGCCGGTCCCCGCATGAGCGACGTCCATGAATCCGTGATGACGCCGGAGCGCGGCGGAGCGCCGGTCCTGACACCGTCGGTGTCCGTGGTCATCCCCACGCACCAGCGGCCCGAGCTCGTCCGTCGCGCGATCCGGTCGGCCCTCGACCAGGAGTACGACGGGGTGATGGAGGTGCTGGTCGTCTTCGACCGCGCCGAGCCCGACCGGTCCCTGGAGCGCCTCGACGGTCCCCGCCCGGTGCGGGTGATGGCGAACTCGCGGAAGCCGGGCCTCGCCGGAGGGCGCAACACCGGGATCCTGGCGGCGACCGGTGAGCTGGTCGCGTTCTGCGACGACGACGACATGTGGCTGCCCGGCAAGCTGTCCACCCAGGTCGCGGCGCTGGCCGCCAACCCGGAGGCGGAGTTCGTCACCACCGCGATGACCGTGGACTACCAGGGCAAGCGCACCACGCGGCTCGCCGGCCGGGACCGGGTCGACCACACCGCGCTGCTGCGGTCGCGGATGGCGATGCTGCACTCGTCGTCGTTCCTGATCCGGAGATCCGCCATCCTCGACCACATCGGTCTGGTCGAAGAAGACCTGCCGCGCAGCATGGCCGAGGACCGCGACCTGTTGCTGCGCGCGTCGCGGCGGCAGCCGATCCTGCACGTCGACGAGCCGCTGATCGAGGTCACCTGGGGCGGCACGTCGTACTTCATCGAGCAGTGGGAGGTGCGCAACGAGGCCCAGCTGTGGCTGCTCGAGCACCATCCCGACCTGGCCGAGGACGACACGGCGGCCGGGCTGATCTACGGCAAGCTCGCCTTCGGGAACGCCGCCCTCTCACACCGACGGGCGTCGGCGTCATGGGCCGTCCGAGCGCTCCGCGCCAACTGGCGGGAGCCGCGTGCCTACCTGGCCCTGCTGGTGGCCGCCGGTCTCGTCCGGTGGACGTTCGTGGTGCGCCAGCTCAACCGGCGCGGTCACGGCATCTGAGCGGAGACCGGCGCGGGCTTGGTGCCGCGCCGGAGCAGACCGCTGAACGACTCGAGCCCGAGGTCGCTGCGCACGGCCCTGAGCCCCACGCCGTAGGCGACGCACGCGGCGCACAGCGCGAGACCCGACTCGAGGGGTCCCCCGCCGAGCAGGCGCACCAGGCCGACACCGCCCCCGAAGCAGACGGTCGCCAGGACGCCCACGAGCACGGTCCCGCGCCCGAGCGGATGCATGTGCAGGATCGCCTGCACCTGCACCAGGGCCAGCAGGTTCTTGACCACGATCGAGCACGACCAGCCGATCGCCGCTCCGACGATCCCGTGACCGGGGATCAGCCACAGGTCGAGCCCGAGCTGGATGACGAGGCTGACCAACATGTTGATCATGCTGGAGCGGGTGCGCCCCGCCATGATCAGCATGATGTCGACGTCCCCGCAGAGCGTCGCGACCAGCATCGACAGGCCGAGGAGGACGAGGACCGTCGTCCCCGTCTGGTACCCGTGGCCGAACACCCTCATCAGGAGGGAGCCGTCGAGCACGAAGACGAGGAACAAGCGGCCAGGTCACGGCCATCAGCCACGCGGTGGACGTCTGGTAGAGGTGGGCGGCGTTGGCCCGGCCCTCGCGGGCCAGGGCGCGCGCCAGGTGGGGCTGGACCGCCAGCGAGACGGCCGCGCGTGCGAACTGGCCCGCGACGACGAACCGCGTCGCGGCGGTGTACACCGCGGCCAGCTCCGGTCCCGACATGGCGGCAACGAGCACGATGTCGAGCCGCTGCATCGCCATCTGTGCGGCGCTGGCCAGTGAGCGGGGCGCCGTGAAGGACCAGAACGCCCGGCTCACGGAGGCCCGGTCGGTGTCGGGCTCGTCACCGTCGACGGTGTCGCCCTGGGTGAGGCGGCGCCACGCCCGCCAAGCGAGGAAGGCCGCCACGGCGTAGGGCAGCGACCAGGACCACGCCAGGTCGAGCGCGGTGCCGGTCGTCACGATCACGAAGGCGAGCGCCAGCTGGAGGACCGGGCGCACCACCTGCTCGACCAAGGCGTAGGGCCGCATGGTGCCGAGCCCGCGGGTCGCGGACAGGAGCACGTTCTCGATCCCCACGAACGGCACCAGCAGGGCCAGGGCCCGCAACGACCGGGTGGCAGCCTCGCGCTCGGTCGGGTTGGTCACCCGCGCGACCTCGGGCGCCAGGGCGAACAGGACGACGGCCATCGCGACCGCGCAGACCAGGACCGGCACCAGGGCAGCCCTGAGGTAGCCCTGCGGGAGGCGCCGGTTCCGCGTCTCGACGGCTCGGGCGATGAAGTAGACGAGGCCGGTGTTGGTGCCGAGCTGTCCGATCGACGTCGCGATGATGAACAGCGACGTGGTCGCGAAGAAGACGCCGGCCTCGATCTTCGTCGCGCCGTGCGTGATCACGACGGTGAGGGCGAACGTGGCGAACGCCGACACCGCGGCACCGACCAGGTTGAGGGTCGATCCGCGGGCCGCGCGTCTCAGCTCGGCGCTGGCGGCCTGGTCACTCATGGCAGGGCGTCGGCGACCTGCTCGTGCCGGAGCGCCGATCGGCAGAGCCCGACGACCGGGACCAGCCACTCGCCGAGGCGGCTGAGCGGCGTGCCCCCGATGGCGTCCTCGCCGTCCTCGACGTAGCGGGTCGCGATGTCGACGACGTACGCCGTGACCAGGGCGGCCCGCGCACCCGTGGTGAAGCGGTCGGTCACGGCGCTGTCGTCCCCGGCCAGGATCTGCCGGAACGCCTCGACCGGAGCGACCGACTGCAGGGTCACGAGCCGGGCGAGGTCGTGGTGGACCGCGTCGAAGCCGACCGGGACGTCCGGCCGCCAGTGCTCCCAGTCCCAGGCCACGACCCGGCCGCTTCGCTGGGTCATGTTCCAGGGGGCCCAGTCACCGTGCGAGGCCCCGAGCTCCAGCGTGTGCCGCCCCGCGAGCTCGTCGAGCGCGGCAAGCGCGTCGTCGAGCGGTGGGCGGTGGGCCGACCCGGCGAGCGCCCCGACCCGGTCGCCGAGCGCGACGCGGAACGGGCTGGCGGACCAGTCGTGCCGCGTGACGTCACCGGTGGCGGCGACCTCGCGGATGGCGTCGGCGACGAGCGACGCCCCCGGCGGCGCGGGGTCACCGCCGACGACAGCCTCCTGCACGATCAGCTCGTGCTGGTGCCAGGCGCCCGCGTGCAGCACCCGGGGCACGTCCAGCGCCGCCCGCTCCGCGCTCCCGACGCGAGCGAGCGTCGCGACCTCGGTCCGGATCAGCGCGCGGGTGAGCTCGTTGGTCCCGAGCTTCGCGAACGCCGTCGTCTCGCCCCTGGTCGTCAGGACCTGCAGCACCGGCTTCTCCACGGCGCGCCGGGGTCCCATGTAGAGGGCGACCAGCACGTCGTACCCGAGCACCTGCGAGAGGTAGGACTCGATGTCGGTGCCGCGCCCGGTCGGCACCACCAACCGGCCGGGCAGGAGGTCGGCGACGCCGCACCGGGCGGCGAGCGAGGCGGCGTTCACGACGAGCCGCGCGCGGCCGGTCGCGGAGGCCTTGTAGTTGCGGATCGCGGCCGCGGTAACGGCGCGGGGCCGCCGGGGTACGACGAGTCGCGGGGAACGCGCGTCCGGCAACGCCACGAGGCGACGCTCATCCCTGCCGGGCAGGCCGGACGCCGGCGTCTCCTCCGGCCACAGCAGCCGGGTCATCTCGGTCAGGTGCGGAGACACCACCGAGCCGGACAGTCGGCCCCGGAGGGTCACGCCGACTTGCCCACGTCGGGTCGGGAGGCCAGGCGGAGGGTGCGGTGGCTGTCGCCGACCTCGACCAGGCCCGCGTCGCGAGCGGCGACGTCGGCGTCCGGCGTGTCCTGGCTCTCGGACCGCGCGTCGTCAGCGACCGGGCGACGTCCCTTGCCCTTCTTGGCCGGTTTGCCATCGGCCCCCTCGACGGTGTCCGGCGCCGAGGTGCGGGCCCGGTCGTCGCCACTCTTCCCCGCTTTCTTGCGGGCGTCCTTGCCGCGACCGGTGCCGGCGCCCTTGTCGGGGTCGATGTCGGAGTCGCTGTCGGCGTTGTCGACGACCGCATCGGCCGTCGGTCCCGGCCGGTGCTTCGGCACCGGCGCCGTCAGCACGATCCCGTCGATCTGGAGCTGGTGGGTGGCGAGGTGCCCGAGCTGGCGCTCCAGCTCCTCCCCCGTGGTGCGACCGTCGACCCCGACCACGAGCACCGTGTCGGCGATCGCCGCCGCCGCCAGTCCGACCGAGGAGTCCACAGGTGGGCCGACGAGGAAGACGTAGTCGGCACCGTCGCGCATCTCCCCGACGAGCTCGGCGAAGCGGCGACCGGCGGTCAGGTCCTCGGCCACGCTGGGGTTGCGACCCGCGGGCATCAGCCACAGCAGCTCGGAGACGTCGAGGGCGTCCTCGAGGCGGCAGTCGCCGCGCAGGACGTCCGACAGGCCCGGAGCGTCCTGGAAGCCCAGCAGTCGGCTGAGCATCGGCTCCGGGGAGGCGTCCACGACCGTCACCTGGAAGCCCGCACTGGCCACGCTGTCGGCGAGGTTGACGCTCACCTCCGAGATGTCCTCGCCCTCGCCCGAGGCGGCCAGCAGCACCACGCGTGGGGCCGGGGCGTTGGTGAGCACGGCGGCCCGGAGCTGGCGGTACTCCTCGGCCACCCGCTCGACGTACGCCGGCATGTCACCATGGCGGTAGCGCAGGGAGTGCAGGGTCGCCCAGATCGGCTTCCCCCCGACGAACGTCACGAACCTGGAGTCGAGCCGGTCGTCGGTCCACGTGCGCCAGGCAGCGATGACCAGGCCGGCCATCAGGCCGAGGATCAGCCCGACGACCACCTGGAAGGCCGACCGGACCACCTGCGTCTTGCTCGGGACGGAGGCCGGCACGACCACCGATCCGGGGTGGGTGGGTTGGGCGCGCGCGTCGGCCAGGCTCTGCTGGAGATCGGCGACCTGCAGCGTGATCAGCTGCGCCTTCGCCGCCGCTCCCGTCGCTGGGTTGGGCCGCGAGAGCTCCTCGTCGACGTCCGCCAGGGTCTTGTTCGCCGCGTCGATCTGGTCCTGCAGGTCGGCGATGTCGTTGTTCCGCACGCTCACCGCGACCGCCTCCCGGTAGCTCAGGAAGGCTTCGGCGTAGGCCTGGGCACCACGCTGCGCCGCCGCACGCGACGAGCTCGAGTAGCTGATCTGGATCATCTGGCTGTTCAGGACGACAGAGGCGGACACCGAACCGGAGCCCGGGACGTCCGCGAGGGTCGCGACCGCGGACGAGTCGAGCAGGTTCGCCTCGGTCACGAGCCCGACGGTGACCTGCTGCGCGCTGGTCAGCGAGGACGGCGAGAACGCGTTGCCGGGCAGCGCGTCGACCAGCACCTCGGCGGTCGAGGTGTACGTCGGGCCCTTGGACACGGTGTAGGCGGTGCTCAGCAGCGTCACGGCAGCGGCGACGAGCACGATCGTGCGCCACCGGGAGCGCAGCGTACGGCGCATCAGGGTGGGCGCCATCGCCTCAGCGGGCGTCTGGGTCATGTCAGGGCTTCCTCTCGCACCTCGTGCTCGACCAGCACGCCGGTCACCGTCAGTCCACGGGCTCGTAGGTCGTCACATCTGCGCGCCACCTGGGTCACGCGGGTCGTGGGTGCCGCGACCAGCATGACCCCTCCATGGTGAGGCATGGAGTCCGCTTCCCCCGCCACTTTGCGCGTGATCGCGCACAGGCCGGTGTGATCCGGGTCCGCGCTCAGGAACGTGGAGCCGGCCGGAGCCGGCGTGGAGACCACCGGCACGTCGAGTCCGAGCAACCCACGCCTCCGTTCGTCCGCGTGCTCCAGGCTCGGCCCCCGACGGCGCTGCAGCCGCTCGAGTGCGGCCGCGGCGAGCAGCCCTAGCAGCAGACCGCTGAGCAGGGAGACGTTCCAGTGCTGCGGGGTCGGGGACGCCGTCGCCGCCGTGTCGAGCTGAGGCTGCTGACGCTCGGCGGTGGAGATGCTGTGGATCTTCTTCGCCAGGATCGTCGACGAGGCACGGAGGTCGTCGAGGCGCACCCCGAGCTGGGTCGCGACGAACCCGGTGAGCTCGGAGTCCGGCATCGCGCGCAGCGTGTTCGAGATCTGCCGCTGCACGCGGAGCGAGTCGACCAGCTGACGCTGGAGGGCGTTGCGCCTCTCGTCGTGCATGGCGGCCTGCTGGCGCTTCGAGACCTCGACGAACGCCGCTGCGGTGGCGTCGGTGACGGCCCGTGCACGCGCGGCGCTGGTCGAGGTGTAGATGATGTTGAGCAGGCGCGAGTTCGCGGTGGCGTCGACCCGCAGCTCGCCCCGGCCGTGAGCCTCGTCCTCGGCGCGCAGCGCCGACGTGGTGGCGAGAACCGTCGGACTGTTCAGGTAGCGGGCCTCGCTGTCGATGGTGGTCCCGCGCCCGGACTGGGTCGGGTCGTCGGGCAGGTAGACCGTCGCGCGGCCGACGTACGTCGTCCCGTGGTGCACCTGCCAGGCGGCACCCAGGGCGAGCCCGATCGCCAGGCAGGCCACCCACCGTCGTGGGTTCAGGCTGAGCGAGGTCAGTCGCACCGGGACGCGGACCACCATCGACCGACCCGGCGTCCCCCCGTCGAGCGCACCCACGGACGCCATCACGACGAGACCGGCGGTGATCGTGTAGTCGTAGATCGGGAGCGCCACGATGAAGGCGAGCAGACTGCACCAGAAGGCGATCCTGGTGGGATCGTGCCCCGAGCGATGTCGCCAGAGGTTGCCCAGGAAGAACGCCAGCCCCAGGAACGCCCCGACGAAACCGGTCGCGAACAGCATCCACCAGAGGAAGCCCTGGGTGCCGAGGGCCGGCGGGCTGCAGGTGAAGCAGTCAGGCGTGGCTCCGCCCGCGATGGAGTAGAACGAGCCCTGGGTGTTGCGGGTCGTCCCCGCTCCGATGACCGGCGAGCTCTGCAGCATGCCTTCGATGGTGATCGAGGCGAGACTGGACCGCCCCTCGTTGCTGTTGTGTCCGCTGAACCGGGACTCGAACACCTGCGACAGCGGCGTCACCGCGACCATCGTCATGCCGATCACGGCGGCTCCCGCCATCAGCAGCAGCGGCTTGTAGTGGCCCGACGCGGTCTGCTTGACCGCCACCACGACGAGCAGCAGGAGCAGGATCGCCCACAGTCCCCGGTTCAGCGAGTAGATGACCGGCACGGCAGCCGCGGCCAGGACGACGGGCGCGGCGTAGCGCCGCCATCCGGCGTCCTTCCCGAGCCAGGCGCGCACGAAGAAGGGCAGGAAGATCGCGAAGTTGAAACCCCAGGCGTTCGCGTAGGGGAACGGCGCGCTGGGGCGGTACCGGATGTCGCCCAGGTAGCCCTGGCGCTCGGCCAGGTTGGGGTGGATGAGGGAGGTCACGAACGGGCTGGCGCCGAACCGGCCCGGCATCACGAAGTCCATCAGCGAGTGCAGCTGGATGGTCGGCACGACCGACCCGAGCACGCCGCCCACGACGATCGTCACGAACATCGCGGCGAAGATCCGGGCGATCCGCAGCCCCGACAGCCGGTCACGGACGTTGCGCACGTAGAGCAGGAACACGGCCGTCTCGACCAGCCAGACGACACGCAGCGCCCACGTGAGGTAGCGGGTGTTGTCGGCCGCGTCGATCGCGCCGGGCACCTGGACCTTGACCACGAAGACGCCGGCGATGGTCCAGATCAGGAACAGCAGCCACCAGCCCAGACCACGCGGCAGTGTCCAGCTGCGCTGCCGCAGCAACCAGGCGGCCATCGCCGCCGTGGCCAGGAGCACGACGAACTGGGTCAGGCCCAGCAGCCACCACAGCGGGTACCACGCGAAGACCACGACCAGGGGCAGGTCGGCCCGGCGGTCCAGCGCCGCTGACCAGGGTCCCTTCGACCTCACCCCCGCACCGACAGCCGCCATGGCGTCTCCCTGCCCGTGGCCTCCTGGTGCACGGCCGTCTCCGCGGCCACGACCCCCGGCCGTCGTGTGAAGACGCGGACGCAGCCGATCACGACGGCCAGACCCATCACTCCGAAGACGGTCCCGCCGACGACGTCGGTGAACCAGTGCTCGAGGTTGTTCAGTCGCGCGAACGCCTGGACGGACCACAGGAACGCGACCACGACCATGCCGATGCGCCAGGCGCGGCGGCTGTCGGGCGACCGCCACTGCGTCGTCATGAAGACGAGCAGCCCGTAGACGATCAGCACGCGGGCGCAGCCACCCGAGGGGTAGGTGCCGAGCGTGGTCGGCGGATGTCCTCGGTGCACGACGTCCTGCAGGATGATCTGACCGTACTTCTCCAGGGCGTAGGCACCGGCGAAGGCGAGCAACGGGAACCACCACGACCGCCCGCGACGCCACCACACCAGCGCGAACACCACTCCCGCGACGGCGTCGATGCCCTCGACGATCCTCGGCTTGCCGATGTTGGTCAGCTTCCACCACAGGTCGTACCACCAGCCATGCACCTGGTGGGCGCGGCTCCAGCGGAACACCGGCCAGTCGACGGAGTGCTCCAGGCCGTGGGCGAGGACGCCGAGCGGCCAGCACACGGCCAGGATCACGCCGGCGCCGACGAAGTAGACCACGGCGGCGGTGGGCAGACGTCCGAGACTCCGCAGGCTCTGGTCGACGACCTCACCGACCCGGGTCCCGGCCGCGGCCAGCACCGGCGACCGGCGCGGTGGACGAGCCGCCAGCCAGCCGCCGCCGACGAGGACGACACCGAACCACACCGCACAGATGAGGAAGACGAGGTTCATCGAGAGCTCGCCCACAGCGGCGAGCGGCCGAGCAGCTCGGCCAGCCGGGCGTCCGGCTCCCGGTAGTAGTCCTCGAGCCGACGACGGGCCGCCTCGGGCATCGGAGCGCCCGGGCGGGCATTGTGCTGGGCGAAGCCCGACGGGGGCTGCCAGGCCGGCAGCCCGAGGAAGTCGAGCAACGCCCCGAACTCACCGGCGGGGTCCTCGAAGAAGCGCTCGCTCTCCATCACCCACACCTGCTCGCGGTCGAAGTGCGTCCACACACGCTCGAGCTGCTCGGCGTAACGGCCGCGACGCTGATAGGCGTGGTGCCGGTGGGCGATGCTCTCGTAGTCGGGATCGGCGGCCATCGCGTCGATCTCGCCGTCGAGGCGCTCGTCCTCGAGCTCCAGCGCGCGCAGGAAGTCGGTCTCCGTCTCGAAGCCTCGCGCCAGCTCGTGCTTGTACGCCGAGTAGGCGCGCTCGACCGGGTCGCGCAGCATCGCCACCAGCTTGATGTCCGGGTGGTCGTGGGCGATCCGCTCCATGGCGAACGGGTGGAACATGTAGTAGGTGCAGGCCTCGAACGCCTGCGGTCGCGCAGACCCGGTCGCGCGGCGGATGGCCGGCGTCGCGATCGGGAAGTGTCCGCGGTACCAGCCGGCTCCCCGGCTGTGGTGGAGGGTGTAGTAGTCGGTGCCCTTCTCGACCGGCGGGCGCATCACCTGCGGGTGCTCCGAGAGCGACTTGAAGATCGTCGTGGTCCCGCACCGCTGTCCGCCGATGACCAGGAACGACGGGTCCATCCGGTAGCGAGAGGTCGCGGGACCGACCTGGAGGTAGAGCCTCCGCGCGGCCGGCTGGACGGGTCGCGGAACGAATCGCCTCAGCTTCCTCAGACCAGGCCGAGCCCCTGTCATCGTGACCACGCGTACATCCCCCTAGTCTCGCTGGCCATGTGCACCTCATTGCACCATCGGGCCACGGGTGGACGACTCCACCAATATGGGGAATCCGCCTCACCGGGGCCGGAAGGGGTTCACGAAGGGATCGTGCGCCATCCGCCGCACCGACGCCAGGAGGTCGGGTTGCTGGTCGAACCGGTAGGCGCACAGCGGGTCGCTGCCGGTGTGGTCCCACAGGCGTCACGGCCTTGATCTGCGGGTGGTCGCGTAGCACCGTCGGGATCTCGTCGTACCAGCTCGAGGTGGCCGGGCCCAGGTCCATCGTCCCCGCCTCGCTGATCATCATCGGCTTCTCGACGTCGATGCCGGCGGCGGGCCCGTGCTCGAGCAGCCAGGTGTAGTAGCCCAGGGCCGCGGTCGAGAAGCTCTGGGTGCGGCTGGGGTCCACCGCACCACCGTGACAGCCCGCGTCGTTGTAGGCCTCCCAGCTGATCCAGTCCACGTCGTCGTTGCCGGGCCAGAACTGCGGTGTGACGTCGTACGTCGACGGCAGCCCCATCACTACCCAGACCCAGACGGCGTTGGTCGCGCCCTGCGCCACGAAGAGGTCGTGCACGTGGCGCCAGGCGGCGACGTAGTCGGCCGGCGTCCCGACCGCTGCCCGGCGTGGCTGGTCGGGCTCGTGGTCGAACGTGACGAAGACCGGCGTGTGCAGGGCAGCGATGCCGCGCGCCTGCTGCACCAGGTCGGCGTCGAAGGCCCCGGCCGCGACGGCGGCCCAGGTCACGGTCGTCGGGTCGGTGCTGCCGTAGTCGCGCGAGTCGATGGCGATGTGGAGCACGCGCCCGTCGTCCACGAGGGCCCGGTCGTACGCCGACGGGATCTCGTCGTTGATGTCGTGGAAAGAGTAGGCGAGGTCGAACCGGCGGCCGACGGCCTGCTCGGCGGCGTCGAGGGACGTCGTGCTCGCCTCGGGCGGCTCCACGCCGAGCATCGCCCCGCAGGCCGGCACGAGCTGTGCGTCCACAGGACACCGCGGTGGGCCCGCCGAGTCGCTCGACCGGCTCGCGACGACGGCCCAGCCGACAGCGACCACCAGCAGCACGACCAGCACGGTCGCGAGCAGCCAGGCGGGGACGCCGAGGTGTCGGCGACGTCCTCCCTCGACCACGGGTGCCACACCCTTCGAATATCGCCGATTTAGGGGGCGAACCTACTCGCGACTCGGGCGAGACTTCGGCTCGGGCCCCTGTGCCCTTGACTCATCATCACGTCAGCCGGGATGTGATGGTTCCCAAAGAAGCGGGAAAGCAATGGTCGTTCGTCGAGTTGCCGTGTTCCTCCTCAGCCTGGCGCTGCCGCTGTTGGGCCTGATGGCCCTGCAGACGGCGCCCGCGGTGGCGCATCAGCCATCCAGTTCACCGCCGACCGCGAACGGTCTGCCCAGCGCGGTCCCGTCGGCGATCACGCCGAACGTCGACGACGGCGCCGTGTGGAGCGTCGCCCAGGTCGGGAACACGCTCGTGATGGGAGGGTCGTTCACCAGCATCGGTGGGGTGTCGCACCCGCTACATCGCGGCGATCAACGCGACCACCGGGGCGATCGTCCCGGGCTTCCAGGCCTCGACCAACGGCCAGGTCTACTCGGTCCTGCCCGGGCCCAACGACCACACCGTGTACGTCGGCGGTGAGTTCACCCAGGTGAACAGCACGCCCACGCAGTTCCTCACCCTGCTCGACACCGGGACCGGGCAGATCGTGTCGACGTTCCACACGCCGACCTTCGACTTCGGGATGATCCGCGACATGGCCAAGTCGGGGAACCGGCTGTACCTCGGCGGCTTCTTCGGCCACGTCGGCGGCTTCACCCACGGCGGCATCGCCACCCTGAACGCGACCACCGGCGCGCTCGACCCCTACATGGACGTGCAGTTCGCCGGTCACCACAACGACACCGGCGGCGGTGCGCAGGGCTACGTCGGTCCGTGGGCGCTCGACATCTCGCCCGACGGCAGCCGACTGATCGCCACCGGCAACTTCAAGACCGCCGACGGCCTGGTCCGCGACCAGCTCGCGATGATCGACCTCAACACGTCCTCAGCCGTCGTGGACCCGAACTGGGCCACCAGCCGGTACGCGCCGTACTGCTTCAACTGGGCCTTCGACGGCTACACCCGCGGCGTGACCTTCTCGCCCGACAGCTCCTTCTTCGTCGTCAACGCGACCGGCGGCGGCGTGCCCGGCACCCTGTGTGACGCGACCTCGCGCTTCGAGACCGCCTCGACCGGCACGAACATCCAGCCGACCTGGGTCGACGAGACCGGTGGTGACACGGTCTGGGGCGTCACCGTGACCGACAACGCCGTCTACATCGGCGGACACAACCGGTGGAACAACAACCCGCTCGGCGTAGACCAGGCCAAGCCCGGCGCCGTTCCGCGGCCCGGACTCGCCGCTCTCGACCCGACGAGCGGTCGTCCCTACAGCTGGAACCCCGGTCACAACCCGCTCGGCAAGGCCGTCTACGCGCTTGCTGGCCACCCCGACCGGGCTCTGGATGGGCTACGACAACAACTACATCGGGAACTTCAAGTACAAGCGGCAGAAGATCGTCTTCTTCCCGTACGCCGGTGGGTACCAGCTGGCCAGCACGGCCGTCGGCCAGGTTCCGGGTACGGCGTACCTCGGGCGGACGACCAGCAACGGCGCGAGCAACGTGCTCTACCGCGTGGACGCGGGTGGTCCTGAGATCCCCTCGTCCGACGGCGGCCCGAACTGGGCCGAGGACGATGCTGCCCAGCAGAGCCCCAACGTCAACACCGGCAACGTGGCCGACTACGGCCCGGTCGCGAACCGGAACGCGAACGTGCCGGGGTCGACTCCGTCGGCGATCTTCGACCACGAACGCTGGAGCTCGAACGACAGCCCACCGATGAGCTGGGACTTCCCGGTCGCCTCCGGGACCCACGTCCAGGTGCGGCTGTACTTCGCCAACCGCTACTCCGGCACCAGCCAGGTCGGTCAGCGCGTGTTCAACGTGAACCTCGAGGGATCGCAGGTGCTCAGCAACTACGACATCGTGAAGGACACCGGCGACCAGACCGGCACGATGAAGAGCTTCAACGCGACCTCCGACGGCCACATCAACATCTCGCTGACCCATCAGACCGAGAACCCGTTGATCAACGGCATCGAGATCATCAACCTCGACGCCCCGCAGGCTCCGCCGCCGTCGGACTCGCTGTCCGCGGTGGGCTTCGACGGCACCACGGCCACGGGACCGACCCCGGTCTCGACCACGGGCATCCCGTGGGGCCAGACGCGTGGCGCCTTCCTGGCCGGCAACCAGCTGTTCTACGGCTCGAGTGACGGGTTCCTGTACCGGACCACCGCCACCGGCTCGACGTTCGGCACGCCGGTCAAGGTCGACCCCTACCACGACCCGGTCTGGGACGGCGTCGACACCAACGACGGGACGACGTTCGACGGCGCCTCGCCTCAGCTGTACTCGCAGATGCCCAGCGTGACCGGCATGTTCTACCAGGCCGGCAAGCTCTACTTCACGCTGAACAACGACTCCCAGCTGCGGTACGCGTACTTCTCGCCCGACAGCGGCATCGTCGACAACACGGAGGTCGCAGTCCCGTCGAGCACCAGCTTCGCGCAGGCGGACGGGATGTTCCTCTCGGGGAACACGCTGTACTTCGTCAAGAAGAGCGACAAGAGCCTGTACTCGGTGACGTTCAGCAACGGGGCTGTCACGGGCACCCCGCAGCTGGTCAACGGCCCGGGCAACGGCGGCGTCGACTGGAGCAACAACTCGTTGTTCTTCCAGGCGTCCCCGCCCGCGAACAAGGTGCCCACGGCTGCGTTCGGCTCGAACTGCACCAACGGCGGCTGCGCCTTCGACGGCGGCAGCTCGTCCGACCCGGACGGCTCGATCGTCAACTACGCCTGGGACTTCGGCGACGGCTCGACCGGTGCCGGTCCGACCACGTCGCACGCCTACAGCGCGGTCGGGAACTACACCGTCCAGCTGACCGTGACCGACAACAGCGGTGACACCAACAGCGTCACGCACCAGGTCTCGATCACCTCGCTGAACAAGCAGATCGGGTTCGTCGGGGCGTCGCACTCGGCAGCGGGGTCGACGACCTCCAAGTCGGTGACCGTGCCGGCCGGGGCCAGTGTCGGAGACACGATGGTGCTGATGTTCACGCAGACGAACACCGTGGCGTGGTCCTCGCCGGGTGCCGGGTGGACCCCGGTCGCCAGCCCGCTCACCAACAGCACGATCAAGTCGAGTGCGTGGGTGAAGACGGTCGGGGCCGGTGACGCGGGCTCGAAGGTCACGCTGACCACGCCGACGGCGAGCAAGGCCGTGATGAGCCTGGGCGTCTACAGTGGCGTGTCGACCAGCACTCCGGTCGACACCAGCGCCGTGGCCGGTGACGCGGGCGGGATCAGCCACAGCACCCCGGCCGTGAACCCGACGGCGGGCGACTGGGTGGTCTCCTCGTGGACCGACAAGTCGGCGGCCGTCAGTGCCTGGACCCCGCCGGCCGGCGTGACCGAGCGTGACGACGCCTACGACACCGGGACCTCCGGTCGGTACAGCGCGCTGCTGGCCGACTCCGGCGGGCCGGTCGCGGGCGGTGCCTACGGCGGCCTCACCGCGACGACCAACACCGCCAGCGACAAGGCGATCATGTGGACGATCGCCCTGAAGCCGGACTCGGCAGTTCCCAACCAGAACCCGATCGCGGCCTTCTCGTCGAACTGCGACACCAGTGGGAGCTGCACGTTCAACGGGTCCGGCTCGAGCGACCCCGACGGCAACATCGCGTCGTACGCCTGGACGTTCGGTGACGGTGGGACCGGGTCGATCGCGCAGCCGGCGCACAGCTACACCGCGTCGGGGACGTACAACGTCCAGCTCACCGTGACCGACAACAAGGGCGGCACCAACACGGTGGCGCACCAGGTCCAGGTGACGGTCACCGGGCCGCCCAGCGGGATCAGCTTCGTGGGCGGGTCGCACTCGGCGCAGGGGTCGACGACCTCGAAGTCCGTGACCGTGCCCGCGGCCGCCACCTCGGGCGACACCGCGGTGCTGGTGCTGACCTTCACCAAGGGGGTCGCCTGGAGCAGTCCGGGAGCGGGCTGGACGCAGATCGGCAGCACGTTCACGAACGTGTCGATCAGCTCGTCGGCCTGGGTGAAGCGCCTCGGCGCGGCTGATCCCGGTTCGACGGTCACGGTCACCGCTCCGGCGGCGAGCAAGGCGACGCTGAGCCTGGCGACGTACGACGGGGTCGCGACCAACGCGGTCGACACCTTCGGGGTCGCCGGTGACGCCGGCGGGACCAGCCACACGACTCCGACGGTGACCGCCGGTGCCGGTGACTGGGTCGCCTCGTGGTGGACCGACAAGTCGACGGCCGTCTCGGCCTGGACGCCGCCCGCAGCGGTGACCAAGCGCAACGAGGGCTACGACAACGGCACGTCCGGCCGGTACAGCGAGCTGATCGGCGACTCCGCCGGCCCGGTCTCGGCCGGTTCGTACGGCGGGCTGACCGCGACGACCGACACCAGCAGTGACAAGGCGATCATGTGGACGATCGCCCTGAGGTCGAGCTAGCCAGCACTCGAGACCACACTGCCCCGGGAACAGTTCCGGCTCCTCCCGGGGCAGTGTGTTCGGACGACGCCGGACCTGTGTGGTCCGGCGTCGTCGTCGTTCAGCGGTGGAAGATCGCCTTGGCCGCCAGCGAGCGCCACCCGGCACGCGACGCCTCCGAGGTGTCCGGGCGGACATCGCCGGCGGAGTTGCCGTTCGGGTTGTCGAAGTAGGTGATCAGCTCCAGGTTGGGCATCTTCCGTAGCGCCGCCGGGACAGTGCCGAAGTACCACGACTTCCAACCCGGGGCTCCCGGCTTCTCGGCCACGCCCCACTCGGGCAGCATCACCGGCTTGTGAGGATGGCGGCGGTGTGCCCAGTTGTAGGCACCTCGCCAGGCGCCGTGACCCCAGTGCCGGTTGACGATGTACTTGAAGCCACCGTCCTGGCCGTTCATGGAGGGCGTGGTGTAGGCGTCGAACCCGATCCAGTCGACGTACTTGTTGCCGGGCCAGAGGTCCTTGTACCAGGGCTGCTCGGCGTAGGACTGGACGCCCATGTAGTTCATGACGTAGACCGCGTTGCGGACCCCGTCGCCCTTCAGCCGGTTCTCGACGTGGCGGAACATCGACGCGAAGTCGGCAGCCGTGTAGCCGGAGCCGGGGCCGCCGATCTCGTTCTCGGGCTCGTGGTGGATCACCAGGAAGAACTTCTTGTGGTAGTGCTGACGGAGGTAGCGAGCCTCGCTGTCGATGTAGCCGTCGGCTGCCCCGCGCGCCACCTCGGCCCAGCTGTGTCCGGCCTCGGGCTTCCAGTTCAGCAGGAGGCGGCGGCCGTGGTTCGACAGCTTGATCTCCCACGGGGTCGGGAAGAGCTCGGTGCCCTGGTGGTAGAAGTGCATGATCCGCAGCTTGCCGCCGGTCGTGCGCTCGAGCCGCTTGAAGGCCTGCTCGCTGCTCTCGCTGCCGCGTGGCTGGGCGAAGGCGCCGAAGAGCACGCCGCAGGTCGGCCGCAGGATCCGGTTGAGGTGGCAGCCTTCGGCACGTGGTGCCCCGGCTGCCGAGGCTCCGTGCGCCTGGTCTCCGGGATCCGCCGGCGAGGGCGCCGCGGCGGCCAGGCAGAGTGCCCCCACCAGCGCCAACGCTGACCCGGCAGCGGTCATTCGTGAGGTTCGACGAGCGGCCACCTTCGGGCCGGATCGTCTGTGGTCAGGTGTGTGTCGCGTCCCCCGTGAGCCTGCCCCGAAAGGGCGGAGACTCCGCGACAATCCATTCATCGATCGTCGCATCATGCCCGCGTGTCTAGCGCAGACCACCCGGCCAGGGCAACTCCCCGCGCCCGTCGGACGTCGTCCGACGGGCGCGTGCGAGCCGTGAGGTCAGGTGGCGAACGACGCGTCGAAGCAGCCGTGCTCGCTGCCCGTCGTCACCCGGAATCGCCAGGTTCCGCTGGCCGGGAGCTGGATCTCGATCGGGAAGTAGTTCCACTGAGCGGCTTCCTCGCGCTGGTGCGAGGACACGCGGACCGGCTTCGAGCTGGCCCCCAACCGGGTAGCGACCACGGTCACGCTGTGCGCGGCGCGGGAGAACGGCACGACGTAGAAGAACGACGGGTCGGCGTCGTAGGCGCTCTTGGCTGCACCGAAGTTCTTCCTGGCCAGCACGAAGTTGCCCATCGCCGTCCTGCCGGAGCGGACGTCGGTGCGGCTGCCCACTTTCACGCAGCGACCGGCGCCCACCCCGGGGAACTGCTTGAGCACGGCCGCCTGGTTCTTCGGCTTCTTGGCACGCGTGCCGCTGGTGTCGTCGTAGGCGCCCTTCGGCAGCTTGGTGTCGGCCGCCGGTGACGATCCACCGCTCGGGGACGTGCCGGACGTGCCGTCGCTCGAGCCCGCGTGGTTCTTGCCATCGGACTGTGACGAGGTGCCCTGCCCTCCGGCGGGCGTGGTGCCGTCGGCGTTCGTGCTCCCCTTCGCGTGGGAGCCGCAGCCGGCGAGGCCGGCAGCCAGCACGACGCCGACCAATGCGGCCGCGGCCGAGTCCCGGACCTTCAGCATGACGCCCCCTCGAGATGCTTGTGCTGCGACGCTAGCCGCGCCACACGTGACCGGCCATCGCCGGTATTGAGGATCATCCCGCCACCGGCCAGTGCGAGCGCGAGCGCGCCCCGGCCGGGGCGCGGGTGCCGTTGTCCACCTCGGCGAGGTCCTCGCCGAGGGGCGGCGACCAGCCGATCCGGTGGGCCAGCCCGACGGCACTGAGCTGGGAGCGGACCTGCAGCTTGGCCAGCACCGACTTCACCTGGGTGCGTACGGTCGACTCGCTCACGAAGCGACTGCTGGCGATCTCGTTGACCTGCTGCCCGGCCATCAGCAGGCCGAGCACCTCCGCCTCGCGGCGGGTGATCTGCTCGAACCGACGCCGGATCTCGTTCTCCTCGGCCGAGGACTCCCGCCACGAGTCGAGGAGCTGCTGGCGCTCCTCCCGGGACATGACCGGCAGGCCGTCGCCGACACGGCGGACCGTGTCGAGGATGACGTCGAACAGCACGGCCTTGGAGATGACGGTGGCGGCGCCGTTGAAGACCGCCTCACCGCGCCGCGTCGGCTCCGACGACCCGGTGACCACGATCACCGTCATGCCGCGCGAGCTCAGCGAGGAGACCAGCTGCATGCCGTCGCAGGCACCGCCCAGGTCGAGGTCGAGCAGCACGATGTCCGGACGGGACTGGATGATCGCCCGCTCGAGGTTCGTCGTGCCGGGCGCCGACGGGTCGGGCAGGATGCACTGGCTCTGCATCCCCTCGCCGCACAGCGCGATGACCATGGTCTCGGCGAAGAGCGTGTGGTCGTCGACGACGGTCACCCGGACCGGCAGTCGGGCGTTCACGCGGCACCACCGAGGTGGTGGAGCGGGAGCGTCATCTCGAAGCTCGCGCCGTGACCGATGTCCGACAGGGCCAGGTTGCCCCCGAGGCCGTGAGCCAGGGAGCGGGCGAGTGCCAGGCCGATCCCCTGACCGCCGGTCGTCGCGCTGCGGCGCCCTCGGCTGAAGATGTCTCCCCGGAGCTCGTCCGGCACCCCTGGCCCGTCGTCACTCACGCGCACCCGGACCGTCGTACCGTCACGGGCCACGTCCACGTGGGCCGGCGCACCGGGCGCGTGACGGGCGGCGTTGACCAGCAGGATGTTGAGGATCTGCGTCACCTCGTCGGCGCGGCCGGTGACCCGGTGCCCGGTGGGCTGCCAGGTGATCACCTGACCCGCCAGGCGACGGCCCGCGACGACGTGCTCGACCACGTCGTCCAGGTCGAGCTCCTCGCTCTCGCTCACCGTCACGACGTCCGGTGGCGCGACGAGCCGCGCCAGGCGTTCGAGCTCAGCGGTCGCCAAGGCGCCGATCCGCTGCCGACGATCGGTCGTGAGCTGCGTGCCGTCGTCGCCGAGAGCGCGCAGGGCTCCGGCCAGCGCGGCCAGGCTCCCGCGGACCTCGTGCATGCGGTCCTCGTAGTCGACCGACAACGGGTCGCGGACCGGCGGCAACCCCCGCCGCTCGACTGCTCTCCCGGTGCGGTGCTGCTGACGAGCTCGGTGAGAACGTCCGGTCGGACGGCCCCGCTCGAGCTCCTGAGTCTCTTGTACGGCATGACCAACAGGCATGCGCTTCCCCCGTTTTCCCCCCGCCGACCAGCCCATGCCGGTCGTGCACACCCGAAACCGCTCCCCAGCGGCCGCCCCGTCTACCCCTCAGTTGACGTGGCGTCGGCGTATAACTTGATCGTCCCTCACGAACCGTCCGTTGTCACCAGGCCAGGGCCTATTCATGGTGGCGGATGATCCGTCCGGAGGAGCGATCATGATCCATCTGAACCAGGTGGACCAGGACCACTCTAGCCACTCCGGACCACGGGACCCAGGGTTCCCGGGTAAAGACCGCGAGTCAGTGGCCACAGTGCGGGCTCAGTAGGCCCCGCGGCCCTTCACGACGGCGCCCAGCGTGCGGCACCCGATCATCAGATCCTGGCTCACCCGCCAGTTGTCGACGTAGTCGAGGTCCAGCTCCACGCTGGTCTCCCAGCTGAGGTCGGACCGGCCACTGACCTGCCAGAGACCGGTCATGCCGGGCTTCACGGCCAGCCGCCGGAGCTCCGTCTCGTCATACTCCGCGACCTCGTCGGGAAGTGCCGGTCGCGGACCGACCAGCGACATCTGCCCCTTGACCACGTTGATCAGCTGCGGCAGCTCGTCCAAGGAGGTGCGGCGCAGCAGGCGCCCGCTGCGCGTGATCCGAGGGTCGTCGAAGACCTTGAACAGCGGGCCGTCGCCGTCGTTGCGGTCGCGGAGGGTCGCCAGCTGGTCCTCCGCCGAGGCGTGCATGGTCCGCAGCTTGTACATGACGAAGGGCTGCGAGTCGCGGCCGATGCGGGTCTGGCGGAACAGGGCCGGACCGCGTGAGTCGAGGCGGATCACCAGCATCAGTGAGCCCAGGACCGGCGCGGCGACGACCAGGAGGGCCAGCCCGACGACCCGGTCGAGGACGTCCTTGCCCGTGCGCGCGAGAGCTCCGCGCCGGGTGGGTGCGAGCTCCACGACGGTCGCGCGGCCCAGCCGCCGCGCCTGCACGCGATGGGGTGCGGCGTCACCGGCGAGGTCCGAGACTGCCATCCCGATCCGGCTGCGCTCGAGGCTCCAGGCGAGCCGGCGTACCTGCTGGCCGGTCACCTCGCGGCCCGGGACGACGACCACGAGGTCGGCCCGACGGCCACGTGCCCAGTCGTCCACCTGGTCGAACCCGGCGATGGTCGGGACGCCCACGATCGTCTGGAGACGGCTCTCCTCGGGGCCGGCCACCACACCTCCGACCACGTGCACCGATCCGTCGGACCAGCGCATGGCCGCACGGCTGATGGCGGCGTGGTCTCCGACCACGATGACCCGGGCCGGTCTGGCCGATGAACGGCGCAGCAGCAACGTGGCCACGACGACGGCTCCCATGGCCACCAGGGCCCACGCGGAGGTGGTCAGCTCGGCCGTGGTCGCGAGGCCGACGACGGACAACGTGGCGGCGGCGGCGAAGACCACGGCCAAGGAGCGGAGCACGGGGACGAGCTCCACCTGCGCCGTGGCGCGCAGCTGGGCACGACTACGGACGGCAATGCCGAGCGCACCCAGGACCGCCACCCACGAAGCCAGGGTGTGGGTGCCGGCGACACCGGCCGTGACGAGACCGGCGGCGAGCACGAACACGCACTCCAGCGCGAGCCAGACCTCGGCCTGGTGGGCGCGCAGCGCGCCGGTGACGGCGCGGCCCACGTCCTCGAGCGACGGCGACGCCGTCTCGTCGCCGGCGAGCGGCGCCACGACAGAGGCGACCATGGTGGCCGGTGGTGCCGGTGCGGGCGTGAGGGGTACACCCGCGTTCGACCTGAGATCGGGCGGGGGTGCCCACGTCTCGAGAAGCTGGTCCTCCGGCGGCCACGCGGCCACCACTGGTCGGATCGCTCCGACATCCATCGTCACGTCAGTCATCCGGCCCCCCCGAACCGTCCGAACGCCGCAGCATGCAGGGCCCGCGCCCTCGACGGTCGGGACGACCGTGCGGCTGCCGACTCCCACCCGGGGCCGGCTCGCTCATCCTCACCCGGGCGACGGGTGGGACGGATCACCTGTTCTGGGTACTGGGTAAAGAACCCTCAGGAGTTGAACCGGGACTGCGTCCGATCGAGGCCCTCGGACACCAGCGACTCCACCGCATCCGCGGCCAGGGAGATCTGCAGCGGAAGGGCCTTCCGCTCGGCAGCGGAGTAGTCGGAGAGCACGAAGTCCGCGACGTCCTGCCGCCCGGGCGGGCGGCCGATGCCGATCCGCACCCGGTAGAAGTCCCCGGTGCCCAGGGATCCGCGCAGCGACCGCAGGCCGTTGTGCCCGTTGTCGCCGCCACCGAGCTTGACCCGCATGGTGTCGAACGGGATGTCGAGCTCGTCGTGGATCGCCACGACATGGTCCGGGGAGATCTTGTAGAAGGCGGCGAGCTGCTTGACCGGGCCCCCCGACTCGTTCATGTACGTCCGGGCGCGGGCCAGCACGACGCGCGGCCCGGGAACGCCCGGCGGGGTCAGCCGGCCCTCGACGACCTCGGCACGACCGGACTTGTGTGCACGGAACGGCGCACCCATCCGCTCGGCCAGCTCGTCGGCGACGAGGTAGCCGATGTTGTGACGGTGGCCGGCGTACGACGGACCGGGGTTGCCCAGCCCGACCACGAGCCAGACCTCGCCGGGCTCGCCCGTCGTCCCGCTCGCCATCGCATCCACCTCTCCGGCCTCGGAGGACGCACGCGCCCGGGCGGAGCCGCGACGCAGCCAGCCCGGGCGGTGCGGAAGCCTCACTCGGCGGAGTCGCCCTCGGCCGGAGCCTCGCCCTCGCCCTCGGCGGCGTCGCCCTCGGCGGCCTCCGCAGCGGCCTCGGCCTCGGCCTCGTCGCTCTCCTCGTGGACGATGCCGGCGTCGGCTTCGGCCTCGGCGAGCTCGGACTCGAGCTGCTCGACGGTCTGCTGCTGGGTGATGTTGACGACCAGGGCGTCACCGTCGGTCAGCAGGTTCGTGCCCTCCGGCAGCTCGAGGTCGGAGGCGTGGATCTGGGTGCCGACGGTCATGCCCTCGACGGAGATCTCGATGTACTCCGGGATGTTGGTGGCCAGCGCCTCGACCTGGATCGTCGAGTTCTCGGTGACGACCAGGGTCTCGGAGGCCGCGTCGCCGGTGACGTGCACCGGGACGTCGACGGTGACCCGCTCGCCGCGACGGATCGCGACGAAGTCGATGTGCTCGAGGACCCGACGGATCGGGTCGACCTGCACCTGCTTGGTCAGGGCGAGCTGGCTCTCGCCCTCGATGTCGAGCTCGAGCAGCGCGTTCGCGCCGCCGTGCTTGAGCGCCATCATCGTGTCGTGACCCGGCAGGCTCAGGTGGATCGGGTCGTTGCCGTGGCCGTAGACGACGGCGGGGATCTTGTGGTCGCGCCGGATGCGGCGGGCGGCGCCCTTGCCGAACTCGGTGCGCTTCTCGGCGGTGATCTTCTCGGCCATGACCGGTGTGCTCCTCGTACGTCGTGCTCGTGGACTGGGCTGGATCTCGTGCTGGGTCTGCGTGCTGGTCTGGGGCCCGGACGACGAACGCCGCGCGACCGGGGCAGCGCGGCGTTGGGAACAACCGGGCCCAGTCGATCACGGACACCCTGGAGGGTCCCTCGCCGAGGCAACTGCCCGAGTCTAGACGCGGCACCGGGGAACGGCGAATCCACATGGCCTGCCCGGCAGCGCCTCCCCTAGGGTCGACGACGTGTCTCTCACGTACCCCGAAGCAGTCACGCGCTCCGCCGAGATCTCCGACGTCTCCTACCGGATCGACCTCGACCTCACCTCCGAGCAGGACTTCGGCTGCCGGACCACGATCAGGTTCGCCCTGGCCGACCCACGCGCCACCACCTTCCTCGAGCTGGCGAAGGCCACGGACCTCCGCCTGACCGTGAACGACGCGGCCGTGGCGTCGCCGGCGTACGACGGGCACCGGATCACCCTCCACGACCTCGGGCCGCGCAACGAGGTGGTCGTGGAGGCGCGGATCCCCTACGTGAACGACGGCGACGGCATGCACGTCTTCACCGACCCGGCCGACGACCAGCGCTACGTCTCGGCCCTGCTGGGGATGGACGTCGCCCACCGGGTCTTCCCGTGCTTCGACCAGCCCGACCTGAAGGCGCCGATCAGCCTGACGGTCACCGCACCCTCGGAGTGGACGGTCGTGGCCAACGGCCGCGAGACGTCGCGCGAGGGCGACGTCCGGACCTTCACCACCACGCCGCCGATCTCGACGTACCTCTTCGTGGTGTGCGCCGGACCCTGGCACTCCCGCACGTGGGAGCACGCCGGGCTGCCCTTCGGGTGGCACATCCGGCGCTCGCTCGGCGCCGAGCTCGACCGCGACTTCGAGGACATGCGCCGCGTCACCGAGGCCTGCTTCGACTTCTACACCTCGACGTTCGACGAGCCCTACCCGTTCGACTCCTACGACCAGGTGATGCAGCCGGGGCACAACTGGGGCGCCCTCGAGACGCCCGGCTGCGTGACCTTCCGCGACGAGTACGTGCCGCGCAACGAGCCGGACGCCGGCGAGCTCGTCGACCGGTCGACCGTGATCGCGCACGAGATGGCCCACATGTGGTTCGGCGACCTGGTGACCATGAAGTGGTGGCAGGACACCTGGCTCAACGAGTCGTTCGCCGACTTCATGGGCTACCACGTGGCCGACCTGGCCGGGGTCGCCGGCTCCTGGCCGGACTTCTCGCTCAACCGCAAGCCGACCGGCTACGCCGCCGACGCACGCCGTTCGACCCACCGCATCGCCGAGGATGCCGAGCTGCTCGTCGACGTCGACACGGCGTTCACGAACTTCGACATGATCACCTACGCCAAGGGCGCCTCGGTGCTGCGCCAGCTGGTGACCTGGCTGGGCTGGGAGACCTTCGTCGCCGGCACGAACGTGTACCTGACCCGGCACCGCTTCGCCAACGCCGAGCTCTCCGACTACCTCGAGGCGCTCGACTCGGTCACCGACCGTGACGTGCGTGGCTGGGCCGAGGCGTACCTCCGCACGACCGGGTTCGACACGATCCGGGTGACCCGCGACGGCGACGTCCCGGTGCTGGAGCGGGACGGGTCGCGACCGCACCGGTTCACGATCGCCGCGCTGGACGGCGCCCGCGTGCGCGACTCCCGGCTCGTCGACGTCTCCGACGCCCCGGTGCGGCTGCCCGAGTACGCCGGCGCTCCGGTGATCCCCAACGCCCACGACGAGGCGTACGCCGCGGTCCTGCTCGACGACCTCTCCTGGCGCGCGGCCGTCGACGACCTCGGCGCGCTGCCCGACCCGTTGCTGCGAGCCGTCACCTGGACCAACGCCATCACCCGGGTGCGCAACGGGCTGGTGTCCGTGCGCGAGTACCTCGACGTGGCCGAGGGTCACCTGGGCAAGGAGACCGATCCGGTCGTCTTCGACTCGGTGTCGCGGCGCCTGGTCCGGCAGGTGCTGGCGCAGTGGACCGCCCCCGAGGCGCTCGCGGCCGCGGAGCGGTCCGTGTCCGCCGTGGCCCAGGAGGCGCTCGAGGCCGGCGACGCCGCACGCGGCCTGGCGGCGATGCGCCGGATCGCGGCGACCACCCACGACGTCGACCTCCTCCGCCGCTGGTTGGCCTCGGGCGAGGCCCGGCCCGGCCTGACGATCGACCGCGACACCCGGTGGATGGTCGTCCGTCGACTCGTCGTCCTCGGCGAGGCGGGCGACGACCTGGTCGCGCGCGAGGCCACCGACGACCGCTCCGCGAGCGGCCACGAGTCGGCGCTGGTCGCTCGGGCGAGCCGGCCGGAGCCCGCCGCCAAGGCCGACGCCTGGGCGAGCCTGCGCGACCCGGCGATCTCCAACCGCGACTTCGGCGCCGTCGTCTTCGGCCTGTGGACCCCCGGGCAGGAGGAGCTGACCGCGCCGTACGTCGACCGCTACCTCGAGGAGTCCCCGGCGATCGCCGCCCGCGGCCAGGCCTTCTCCCTCGACGTCGGGCAGGCCACTCCCCGCTTCCCGATGGCACTGCCGCGGCTCGAGACCTATCGGCAGGCGCTCGCCACCGCGGCCGAGAACCTCGACAACACCGTGCTCCGACGCCAGTGGGACGACACCTACGACGACCTCGGGGTCGTGCTGCGGGTCAGGAAGGCCGGCTAGGAGGTCGCTCGGGCCGGACGTCCCGTAGTAGGTGCGGACTTCTCTGCGGGCTCCGCTGGAGATGTTCCGGTTCACCTACTTCTGATGCCCGCTCACGCCTGACCGTCGAACATCTTGGTCACCGAGCCGTCCTCGAAGACCTCCTTGATCGCCTGGGACAGCAGCGGCGCGATCGACAGGCAGGTGAGCTTGTCGAAGCGCTTCTCGGCGGGGATCGGCAGGGTGTCGGTGACCACGATCTCGGTCACGGCGCTGTTCTTCAGCCGGTCGACGGCGTCGCCCGACAGGATCGGGTGGGTGGCGGCGATCACGACGCCGGCGGCGCCGTCGCGGGCCAGCGCCTCGGCCGCGTGCACGATCGTCCCGCCGGTGTCGATCATGTCGTCGACGAGGACGCAGATGCGGCCCCGGACCTCGCCGACCACGCGGTTGGCGACGGTCTCGTTGGGGCGGTCGGTCCGCCGGGTCTTGTGGATGAAGGCCAGCGGGGCGCCGTTCAGCCGCGACGACCACCGCTCGGCGACCTTGATCCGGCCGGCGTCGGGGCTCACCACCGTGAGGTCCTGGTCGCCGTACTTCTCCTTGACGTACGTCGCGAGGATCGGCTGCGCGAACAGGTGGTCGACCGGGCCGTCGAAGAAGCCCTGGATCTGGTCGGCGTGCAGGTCGACGGTGATCAGCCGGTCGGCGCCGGCGGTCTTGAACATGTCGGCGACCAGGCGGGCCGAGATCGGCTCACGGCCGCGGTGCTTCTTGTCCTGACGGGCGTAGCCGTAGAACGGCATCACCACGGTGATCCGCTTGGCGCTCGCGCGCTTCAGGGCGTCGACCATGATCAGGTGCTCCATCAGCCACTCGTTGATGGGCGCGGTGTGGCTCTGGATCACGAAGGCGTCGGAGCCGCGGACGGACTCCTCGTAGCGCACGTAGGTCTCGGAGTTGGCGAACTCGTAGGCCTGGGTCGGCACCAGCTCGATGTCGAGGTAGCCCGCGACCTCCTGGGCGAGCGCCGGGTGGGCCCGGCCGGAGAAGACCATCAGGTGCTTCTTGGTGGTCCGCTTCGTCTTCGAGCTCACAGCTCAGGATTCTCCCTCATGATCGGTCGGCTCCCCCATCGAGGCCGCCTCCGTCTCACGGGGGACCCGGCGGTCGAGGTTGCGCTGGGGTCCACCGGACACCGCGAGGTTGCCCGGCGGCACGTCGCGGCGTACGACGGCACCGCCGCCGGTCATCGCCCCGTCGCCGATGGTCACCGGCGCCACGAACGTGTTGTTGGCGCCGGTCTTGGCGCCCTTGCCGATCGTCGTGCGGTGCTTGTGGGTGCCGTCGTAGTTGGCGAAGATCGTGCCGGCCCCGATGTTGGCCCCCTCGCCGATCTCGGCGTCGCCGACGTAGGACAGGTGGGGCACCTTGGCGCCGGCCCCGATCCGGGCGTTCTTGGTCTCCACGAAGGTCCCGATCTTGCCGCCGCTGCCGAGCTCCGTGCCGGGCCGGAGGTAGGCGAACGGGCCGACGTTCGCGCCCTCGCCGACGACGGCGAGCTCGCCGTGGGCGCGGATGACCCGGGCGCCGGCGCCGATCTCGCAGTCCTTGAGGCTGGTGTCGGGGCCGATCACGGCGTCCTCGCCGACGACCGTGGCGCCCAGGAGCTGGGTGTTCGGCAGCAGGATCACGTCGGGGGCGAGCTTCACGTCGGCCTCGACCCAGGTGGTCTCGGGATCCATCACGGTGACGCCGTCGCGCATCCACTGCTCGACGATCCGGCGGTTGAGCTCGCGCCCGAGCTCCGAGAGCTGGACCCGGTCGTTGGCCCCCTCGGTCTGCTTCCAGTCGTCGATGGGGAACGCACCCACCGTCAGGCCGGCGTCGCGGGCCAGGCCGACGGTGTCGGTGAGGTAGTACTCACCCTTGGCGTTGTCGTTGCCGATCTTGGGCAGCGCCTCGTGGAGGAAGTCGGCGTCGAAGGCGAGGATCCCGGAGCTGATCTCGTGGATGCCGCGCTGGTCGGCCGTCGCGTCCTTCTCCTCGACGATGGCCTCGACGTCTCCCTCGTCGTTGCGGACGATCCGGCCGTAGCCGAACGGGTCGTCCACGACGCCGCTCAGCACGCTGACCGCGCACTCGGCCGCCTGGTGCTCCTGGGCGAAGTCGCGCAGGCTCTCGCCGCGGAGCAGCGGGGTGTCGCCGGCCGCGACCAGGACGGTGCCGGACGTCGTGCCGGCCGCCTCGATCGCCATCCGGACGGCGTGGCCGGTCCCCTGCTGGTCGTCCTGGACGGCGAGCACCACGTCGGGCAGCAGGGCCTGGATGTGCGGACCGACCTGGTCACGCTGGTGACCCACGACCGCGACGACGCGCGCCGGCTCGAGCGCCGCGACCGCGGCCAGCACGTGCCCGACCATGCTGCGGCCGCCGATCTCGTGCAGGACCTTGGCCGTCTTCGAGTTCATGCGGGTACCCCCGCCCGCCGCCAGCACGATCACGGTGAGGTCGCTCGCCATGTGGTCCAACGTATCCCGCGGCGACGGTGTCACCGCCATCGTCCGAGAGGCTGATCCTCTGGTGCAGGCGGGCCACGGTGCGAACCCTGGCCTTCACCTTGACGCCATTCCCCGGTTGGTCTGCCGGACCAGCGTGCTGCCCCGCCAGGCGGGCCTTAACCTTGACGCCATTCCCCGGTTGGTCTGCCGGACCAGCGTGCTGCCCCGCCAGGCGGGCCTTAACCTTGACGCCATTCCCCGGTTGGTCTGCCGGCAGGGCCCGCCTGACTTTGAATCAGGACTAGCGACGTAGGTTCGACTCCTACCCGGGGAGCCGTGCGGTCAGGTGCTCAGCCGGTGCGGGGCCGCGATCGCGTCGATCCCCTGGAGCTCGGTGGCCAGGCCGGCCATCCAGCTCGACCGCCGCGGCGTCCGCCGAGGTCGCGTCGCGCCCGCGCGTTGTCGGCGCCGCGCAGGCGGGTGAGGTACGCCGCGCCCCACCGCCCGGCGGCCAGCCGGGCCGCGAACGTCGGCACGGAACGGGGCGCCGGAGCGCCCACCAGGCCGGCCAGGTAGGGCAGCCACTCGCTCATCGGCGCCGGGTCGTCGTCCACGACGTTGACGGCGCCGGTGACCTCGCTCTCGACGGCCGCCACGATCGCTGCAGCCGCGTCGATGACGTGCACGAAGGAGAAGACGGAGGTCCCGCCGCCCACCAGGGGGACCCGGCGGGCGCGCACCTGGCGGACGAACGAGCCGTCCGTCGCGTACGTCGTTCCTGGGCCGTAGACGTGGCCGAACCGGAGCACCACGCCGTGCGAGGCGGCGGTCCGGTGCTCCAGCGCCAGCAAGGCGTCGACGTTCGGCCGGAACTGACGGGGAGCGTCCACCCACAGGACCGCGTCCTCGGTCGTCGGGCCGGCGTCGCTCGGCGCGTAGGCGTAGGCCAGGCCCTCGGACACCACCCGCCCGACACCGGCCTCGTCGGCGGCGGCCAGCAGGTGGTCGGTCGCGACGGTCCGGAGCAGGTTGGTCCGCGCGAAGTCGCGGACCATGTGACGCGGGTCGATCTCCCTCGGGATCGCGGTCAGCAGGTTCACCACGGCGTCCGGACGAGCGATCCGCACGACCCGTCGGAGCGCGTGGGCGTCCATCGCGTTCACGGCCACCGGCTCGACGCCGTCGGTCGGGACCGTGGCTCCGGACCTCGACAGGGCGACCACGTCGTGGCCCGCCGCCCGCAGGGCGGGGACGAGCTGCCGACCCAGGACACCGGTCGCGCCGGCGATCAGCACGCGCACGGTCAGCCCCCCGTGATCACGCGGGGGTCGCCGGTGAACCACACGCAGTCGATGACCACTCGGGTCATCACCCAACGAGAGCCCTGACGCACGAGCTGGACGTCGTACAGGTTCTTCAGCAGAGCGTGCCGCGAGTGGTCGTCGGTGGGCAGGTGCTGCGCCTCGACGATCGCGCTGAGGTGGGCGGTGTCGCCGTCGACGACGACGCGCGGGTTGGTGACGACGTGCGTCGTGTCGATCCGGGTGGACGGGTCCAGGATGATCGCGGTGATCATGTCCCGCCCCTCCATCAGAGGCACCTCGAGGCCGCAGGTGCGGGCCGCCGGGCGGAAGTCGAGCACGGCGTCCTGGGCGAACGCCGACATGAACAGCTCACGCGAGCCGGGCCGGTAGCGCAGGTCCTGGGCGAGGCCGAAGCGGTAGAGCGCATCGACGATCTCCGTCTGGTCCTGCAGCGCTCGCGCGGCGTCGGTGACGCCGCCCGACCCGGCCCGGATCGCGTGGTGGGCGGTGACGTACATGGGACAGCTCCTTGCGTTGGTGTGTCGTTCCATTCGACGACGTCGCGGGGGCCCGGACCAGGCGAGGACCGCACTCACGGCGATCACGGCCGTCGATGGCTCGCGATCAGCCGGCGGCCTCGTCGGGCACGCACGCGGCGGGCGGCCGCACCTTGCGCGGCCGGCCGCGCGGTCGCTTGCGGGCGATGACGCGACCGCGCTCGAAGATCTCGCCGCCCCAGACCCCGATCGGCTCGGCGCGGGCCAGCGCCCCCGCCAGGCAGTCGACGCGTGCCCAGCAGCCCCCGCACAGGGCCTTGGCCCTCTCGAGCTCCTCGGGCTGCTCGGAGAAGTAGAGCTCGGGGCGCAGCCGGCAGGGAAAGAGGCCGACCACGCGTCCGTAGACCTGGTCCGGGAAGGCGTCGTCCGCCGCCCCACGATCCCTGCGCCAGGCCCCTGATCTCGTCATCCCGAACTCCCGCTGTGCGTCCCGATCCGGCGACGATACGAGACGTCCCGTCTCGTGTCAAGACGATTCGTCTCGTCTCGTTTCCTGCTACCCTCACCCCATGCCTCCCCCCGAACGAGCCGCGCCCGACGCCTCCCGTCGTAGCGAGCGCTCGCGTACGGCGATCCTCCACGCGGCACGGGAGCTGATCCCCGCTCTCGGCTACGACAACATGTCGATCGAGGCGATCGCGGCCCGCGCCGGCGTGGGCAAGCAGACCATCTACCGCTGGTGGGCCTCCAAGGGAGCGGTCGTGCTCGACATGATCGCGCCGGACGTCCATCCGCGGATCGAGTTCCCCGACACCGGCGACGTCGCCGCCGACCTGCGCGCCCAGCTGAAGACGGTGTTCGACCTCGGCGAGGACCCGGTCTTCGGGCCGACGTTCCGGGCACTCGTGGCCGACAGCCAGCACGACCCCGAGCTGGCGCAGCAGCTGCGGGACCGGATCTTCGGTCCGCGGATCGCCGCGTGCAAGGAGCGACTGCGCGCCGGCCAGGAGGCCGGCCAGCTCGACGCGGCCGTCGATCTCGACCTGGCCATCGACCTTTTCTACGGCGGTTTCTACCACCGCTACCTCCTGGGCATCGCACCACTGACCTACGCCTACGCCGACGCCCTCGTCGAGGCGGCCATGGTCGGGGTCGGGCCCAAGGCCCGGACCGGGAAGCGCGCGAAGGCACCCTCGCGCGGCTGACGTCAGCGGACCGCCGCCCGCAGACGACGCAGCATCCTCGCGTCGTCGAAGCCCACCGACCGGGCCGCCGACTCCATGCTCGCACCGGAGCCCAGCAGCGCCTGGGCCCGCTCGAGGCGCAGGGACTGCTGGTACCTCAACGGCGTCAGGCCGGTGGCCCGGGTGAAGTGGCGGGTCAGCGTCCGCGGGCTCATCCCGAGGGTGGCGGCGAGATCCGAGAGCAGGAGCGGCCGGTCGAAGCGCTGCTCGATCAGCTCCTGGGCGCGGTGCACGTCGTCACACAGGTGTCCGCGGTGTCGCACGGACGCGCTCGTCTGGGCGTCCGCGCCGTTGCGTCGGGCGAACACCACCATGTCCCTGGCCACGCCGGCCGCGGCGGCCGGGCCGTGCCGCTGCGCCAGCAGGTGGAGCGCCAGGTCGATCCCGCTGGCGACACCCGCGGAAGTCACGAGCCCGTCGTCCTCGACGAAGAGCACGTCGGGCACGACGGTCGCCTGCGGGTAGCGGGCAGCGAGCTCGTCCTGGTGGTCGTGGTGCGTCGTGCACCGGCGCCCGGTCAGGAGCCCCGCCTGGCCGAGCGCCTCGGTCCCCGAGCAGACGCTCGCGACCAGGCCACCGCCCGCGTGGTGCCGCCGCACGAGGTCGAGCAGGGGCGCGGGCAGTCGGCCGATGTCGCGCAGACGGTCGCTCCGCCAGCCCGGGACGATCACGAGATCGCCCGCGGCGAGCTCCGGCCAGGCGGTCTCGGTGACCAGGGGCAGCCCCTGCGCGGACACCACGACCGGCGTCGCGGCGACGTAGCGGAGCCGGTAGGGCAGACCGCGTTGTGCCGCCATGCCGAACGCCTGGGCCGGACCCGAGACGTCGAGCAGGTGGACACCGTCCACCAGGGCGAACACGACCGTCGTCGCGCCCGCGTGGCTGGTCAACCCACCGCCGGGGCACCGGCGACGACGTCCGCGGTGGTCACGACCGAGGCGAACTCGCGCGCCTCGAGCACGGCGGCGGTCCGCTCGACGATCGCGGCGGCGGAGAGCTCGCCGATGGCCGTCGTGGTGGTGGCGTCGACCACGAAGAGGACCTCGAAGCCGAGGTCGGCGGCCACCCTGGTCGTGGTCTCGACGCACTGCTCGGTCCGGATCCCGCAGACCACCAGCCGCTCGACACCCGCTGCTCGCAGCCGGGACTCCAGGTCCGTGCTGGTGAACGCGTTGATGGTGGTCTTGACGATCACCGGCTCGTCGTCGCGCGGCAGCAGCTCGGCCATCAGCTGCACGTGGCCCAGGGCCGGGTCGAACACGTCACCGGAGCCCGGCTCGGAGTGCAGCACCCAGTACACCGGCTCGTCGCGCTCCCGGAACGCCTCGACCAGCTGAACGATCCGGTCAAGGATCTCGGGGTTGTGGGTCTCCGACCAGTCGTCGCGGACGCGGAAGGAGTCCTGGGCATCGATCACCAGCAGTGCGGTCTTCATGCCCACCATCGTGCCCGTGTCCCTGACCGGGCGGCAAGCCACGTTCTGGTCCGCTGCCGGAACGATCCGGTCATGCACGGGTCGGCTACGTCGGAGCGGCCCGGACTGCTGGGCCCCGCACTCGGGCGGGCTCGCGGGGCTAGCCTCGGTCCGGCTCACCGCTGACGGAGCAGGAGGCTCTCGTGTACTTCATCGTCGTCAAGTTCCAGACCAAGCCCGAGTGGAGCGACCGGTGGATGGACCTGGTCGCCGAGTTCACCGAGGCGACGCGGGCCGAACCCGGCAACCTGTGGTTCGAGTGGTCGCGCAGCGTCGACGACCCCCAGACCTACGTCCTCGTCGAGGCGTTCACCGAGGACGGCGCCGGCGCCCACGTCGGGAGCGACCACTTTGCGCAGGCGATCGTGGACATGCGCCAGGCCTTGACCGCCACCCCGCGCATCGTGAGCCGGCAGGTCGACGGGTCGGGCTGGGACGAGATGGGCGAGATCACGATCGACTAGCGTCGAGCGCATGGACCTGCCCGTGATGCCGCCGGTGCGGCCGATGCTCGCCAAGAGCGTGAAGGGGATCCCCGACCCTGAGAAGTACGACGGTCTGAGCTTCGAGCCGAAGTGGGACGGCTTCCGCTGCCTCGTCTTCAAGGACGGCGACGAGGTCGAGCTGGCGAGCCGCAACACCAAGCCCCTGACCCGCTACTTCCCCGAGGTGGCGGAGGCGATGCGTGAGCAGCTGCCCGACCGCATCGTGCTGGACGGGGAGATCTTCGTGGCGCTCCGGGGAGAGGACGGCGTCGACCGCCTGGAGTTCGAGACCCTGCAGGAGCGGATCCACCCCGCCAAGACCCGCATCGACATGCTGGCGGAGAAGACTCCCGCCGGGTTCGTGGCCTTCGACCTCCTGGCGCTCGGCGACACCGCCTACGTCGAGAAGCCGTTCTCGGAGCGGCGGGCCGGGCTGGAGGAGGCGCTCGGTGGGCTCGACGGTCCGTGCTTCCTGACCGCGACCACCACCGACCCGGCCCGCGCCGAGGAGTGGTTCCACCAGTTCGAGGGCGCCGGGCTCGACGGCGTCGTCGCCAAGCCGTTGAACGCGCCGTACGTCGAGAACGCCCGCACCATGCTCAAGATCAAGCACGAGCGCACCGCCGACGTCGTCGTCGCGGGCTACCGCGAGCACAAGACCAGCACCAGCGAGCGGCCCCTGCTGGGCAGTCTCCTGCTCGGCCTCTACGCCGACGGCGAGCTGCAGCACATCGGCGTCAGCGCCAGCTTCACCGCTGACCGGCGGGCCGAGCTGATCGAGCAGCTCCAGCCGCTCGTGGTCCCGATCGAGGACCACCCCTGGGGCCGTTGGTCGGAGTTCCTGACCGCGAACCCCGACCGGGTGCCGGGCACCCAGAGCCGGTGGAGCCAGGGCAAGGACCTGAGCTTCACGCCGCTCCGGCCCGACCTCGTGATCGAGGTCGCCTACGACCACATGGAGGGACGTCGGTTCCGGCACACCGCTCAGTTCCGGCGCTGGCGCACCGACCGTGACCCCGAGAGCTGTGGCTACGACCAGCTCGACGAGCCGGTGTCCTACGACCTGACCGACGTGCTCGGGGCGCGGCCTCAGACCTGAGGCGGGTGGCCTACGCTTCCGACACCGGTCAGTCGAGCACGGGAGCCAAGATGAGCGAGACCTACACCGTCGTCCTCCTGGTCGAGCAGGCCCTGTCGGCCGCCGACGCCGCCCAGGTCCGGTCGCTGCACGACGAGCTCCGTGAGGAGGACCAGGAGGTCCGCTACCACGTGGTCCTCCCTGTCGAGGACGCCGCCGCCCGGCTCGAGGCGGCGATGGGCGCCGTCAGCGGCGACACCATGACCGCCCCGCGGGTGCCGCTCGACCCCGACGCGGTGGAGACGGTCCGCGAGGAGAGCGAGCGGCAGTCGTCACAGGAGCTGCAGGCGACCCTCGAGGCGCTCCGCGCGGCCGACGCGACCGCCGACGGGAAGGTCGTCGACGGCGACCCGATCGAGGAGCTCGCTGCCGCCGTGGCCGAGGTCGACGGCCGCGAGGCGATCATCCTGACCCGCTCCCACGTCGTCTCGGAGTTCTTCCACCTCGACTGGACCTCGCGAGCCCGGCGCAAGATCGGCGTCCCGGTGCTGCACCTGCTCGAGCACGAGAACTTCGACGAGCAGGCCGGCTCCGGCGAGGGCGTCACCGGGCTGTGACGGCCGCCGGCATCTTCCTGACCCATCGGGAGTCGCCGCGGATCGAGGCCCACTTCCGGCGCCTCGTCGACGAGACCGGTGACCTGGTCGACTGGCACTTCGTCTTCAGCCACGACGCCTACCCGCGTCCCGAGGCGCCGTTCGCCTACCCCGACCCCGAGCAGCTGCTGCCCGAGCGCTACCGCGCGATGGCCGCGCACGGCGGCGTCCAGGGCGGCTACCTCGACACCCTCCTCGTGCCGGTGCTGAGCGGGCTCGACGCCGACCACCTCTGGGTCTGCGAGTACGACGTCGACTACGCCGGCCGCTGGGACGACCTCCTCGGCCCCTGTGCCGACGACGACGCCGACCTGCTCACCACGACCGTGATGTACCGCCACGAGCAGCCCCGCTGGCCGTGGTGGGAGAAGGCGGCCGCGCCGGCCGGCGTTCCGGAGGAGCAGTGGGTGCGGTCGCTCAACCCGATGATGCGGGTCAGCCGTCCCTTGTTGGCGGCGTACGCCGAGGCCATGGCCGACCCGGCGTGGCAGGGCCACTACGAGTTCACCCTCGCCACTGCTGCACTGGTGGCGGGCCTGTGCGTCGTGGACCTCGGGGGCGAGGGCTCGTTCGTCCCCGCCGGTCGCGAGCGTGGCGTCTACATCGGCAAGTCGCCGGCCGGCCGACCCGACGACCTCACCTTCGGCTTCCGCCCCGTGCGTGAGGCGTACTTCCACGAGGACCCCGAGTCGTTCGAGGCGCCGGGCCTGCTCTACCACCCGGTGAAGCCGGGCGTCCCCGCCTGGACCCGCGCGACGATGAACGTCCGCGACGCGTCCCCTTAGGCCTCGGCTGCGGCCCGCCGATGACGCCGACGGTTGGTGCGGAGGAGGCGACGGAGGCGCTCCGCAGCCTCCGCGTCGACCGCGTCGCCGCGCTGGTCGAGCACGTCGAGGAAGGCACGGGTGCGGGCGCCGAGCCGCGGTGGCTTCATCACGAGGTCGATCAGCAGGCGGTTGGGGCCGGCGGCGTCGCCGGGCTGGGTGAACTCCCGGGACGAGACGTCGGGGATCCACCCGGAGGCGTTGTCGTCGTGGAGGCGGTGGTCGATCAGGGGGTCGGCCAGGTTGCGCCGCTGTCCGAACGCCGTGGACAGCAGAGCCACCCAGAAGTCGTGCGAGACCGGCGTTCCCGGCGACGGCCAGCCCCACAGGTCCACGAAGGCCCGGGTGACAGCCATGCTGCAGCCCTTGAGCGCCGCGACCGGAGGAAACCCGCGCTCGGCGAGCAGGTCGTAGTACGACGGAGCGACCTGGGAGCCGTCCTCGGACTGCAGGGAGAAGTCGTGGAAGATCGCGAGCGGTTGGCTCTTCCGGGCGTGCTGCGAGACGGTCGCGAGCTTCGGCGGCCGCCACGTGTCGTCCTGGTCGGCGAAGAAGATCACGCCACCGGAGCAGGCCCGGCTCGCAGTGACGAAGTTCTGGGCGTAGCCCAGACGTGGTCCACCGGCGAGCACCTCGACCCGGAACGGCACGCGGCGGGCGAAGGCGTGGAGGAGGCCGACCGTACCGTCCTCGGAGGCGTCGTCGCGGATCACCAGCTCGTCCGGCGGCCTCGTCTGCGCGGCCAGGCTCTCGAGCATCTCCGGCAGGAACCGTTCGCCGTTGTACGTCGCCATCGCGACCGAGACGGAGGGTCGGCCGGTGACCGCGGACCTCCATGCACGCATGCCCGAAACCCTAGGCGGGGCCCGTAGCCGCGCGCGGGCCGCCCCGCCGAGTCGGTCAGGCGACGGTGAGGAACACGTCGACCAGCTCGCCGCGCCACTGCGGGGCGAGCTGGCTCGTGCAGCGCTCGGCCCCGACCAGACCTCCGCGCAGGCGGTAGCCCGCGTGGAGCACCTCCGCGAGCAGCTCGTGCGCCGCCACCGTGGCCTCGGACGCGGAGTCGTACTGCGCCCGCGTCTCCACCGTGATCGAGGCGCCGTCCGCCGTGGCGTCCAGGACCGCGGCGTCGGTCAGGTGGTGCTGGACGGTCTCCAGCTCGGTGATCATGCGCACGACGCTAGGAGCGATCCGCCGGACCGTCTGTCGTCGTGCTGACACTCCCGGCTACTCGGCGATCCGGTTGCCGTCCTGGTCCCAGTGGGCCTCGACCTTCTTGCTCGGCTGCACGCGCGGCGGCTCGCCCGGCATCTTCGGGTAGTCGGGCGGGAAGTTGAGCTCGACGGAGCCCTGCTCCTCGAAGAGTGCCAGAAGCGGCTCCAGCGAGTAGTGCTCGTCGTCGATCGTGGCCCAGGGGTCGCCGTCGGCCAGCCGGTCGGGCACCGTGAACAGGTTGTACTCCCCCGGGTCGGTGACGTCGCGCAGCTCGTCCCAGGTCATCGGCGTCGAGACCGGGGCACCCGGGATCGGCCGCAAGGAGTACGCCGAGGCGATGGTGCGGTCGCGGTTGTTCTGGTTGAAGTCGACGAAGATCCGTTCGCCCCGCTCCTCCTTCCACCAGGCGGTGGTCACCCCGCCGTCGCGCTTCTCCAGCTCGCGGCCGAAGCCGATCGCGGCGTGCCGGACGTCGACGAACTCCCAGCGCGGCTCGATCCGGACGTAGACGTGGATCCCGCGGTTGCCGCTCGTCTTCACGAAGCCCTGGAGCCCCAGCTCCTCGAACAGCTCCTTCGCCACCAGCGCGACGCGCACGGCGTCGCCGAACGTCGTCCCGGGCTGGGGGTCGAGGTCGATCCGCAGCTCGTCCGGACGGTCGACGTCGTCGCGGCGGACCGGCCAGGGATGGAAGGTCAGCGCGCCCATGTGGGCGCACCAGACCGGCACCGCGATCTCGGTCGGGCAGATCTCGTCGGCCGTGCGGCCCGAGGGGAAGGTCACCTGGATCGACTCGAGGTAGTCGGGCGCGCCCTTGGGGACACGCTTCTGGTAGAACGCGTCGGCGTTCTTGTCCTGGGGCCCGGTGGCCAGCGTCATGCCCGGACGCACGCCCGACGTCCAGCGCTCCAGCGCCGTCGGCCGGTCGCGCAGGGCCCGCATCAGGCCGTCGTCGACGCTCGCGAAGTACTCCGCCACCATCAGCTTGGTGACCTCGGCCGTGCGGTCGGTCGCCTCGTAGATCACCCGGTCGGGACTGCTCACCCGGACCGCGCGCTCCCCTGCCTGGACCTCCGCCGCGGGCGCCTTCGCCATGCGCGCCAGGCTAGTCGCCCACCCGATCGGCCGCCCGGCAGACTGGCCGCATGGACCCCCGGCTCCGGTCAGCGGTCGACGCGAGCCGACGCTGGTACGACGACGTGTTCGCGCTGTGCGACGTTCCGGTGCGGGTCACGGACGGCCTGTGGTCGGCTCTCGCACCCGGCCCGCCCTGGCACTCGGTCGCGAAGACCCTCGAGCCCGGGATCGAGACCAGGCGGGTGATGGAGGTCGTGGCGGCGTTCGAGCACTGCGCCGTGGCGGACTCCTTCGGAGACCTCGCGCCCGACGGCTTCGACCTCCTCATCGAGGCGCGCTGGGTGCATCGGGACGCCCGCCGGGGCGCCGGGCACGGGCTGCCGGACGGCTGGTCCCTCGTGACCACCGCCGAGGACCTGGCGGAGTGGACCACCGCCCACGACTACACCGACGTCCTGCCGGCGAGCGTGCTCGACCACCCTCGGTTCCGGATCCTGGCCCGGCACCGGGACGGAGCCCTCGTCGGCGGCGCGGTCATGCACGACGGTGGGGATGCCGTGGGTCTGTCCAACGCGTGGGGAGAGGCGGAGGTCGCCATGTCGGACCAGGTGCTCGAGGCGGTCGCGGCCCTCCATCCGGGACGCGCGGTCGTCGACTACGCCGAAGGCGCCGAGCTCGAGGCGATGCTGGCCGCCGGCTTCACCGCCGTCGGCCCGCAGCGGGTCTGGACCCGCTGATCGGGGTGAAGACCGGGCGACGGTCGGGATCGGCCGCGGTGGGGCGGACGAACTCGAACGCCGAGCAGGTGACGAGCACCGGGTCGGTCGCCCGCTCCTGACCGGGCACCGGCAGGTCGTGCGCCCGCAGCGTCGTCACGAGTGCCTCGGCGCAGCCGGCGTGCAGCGGCGGGAAGTGGAAGGCGCAGCGGGCGTCCTCCGCCGCTGTCCCGACGAAGGCCACCGGTCGGTCGAGGCCGCCACCGCAGACGCCGCAGACGCGGCTCAGCGCACACTGGGTGACCCGCGTCTTGTTGAGCAGGCTCAGCGACGCGCGCCCGTCGTCGTACGCACACGCGAACGGCACCGGCACGGCGTACGCCGGGTCGAGGGGCGGCGCGGACCACGAGGACGAGTTCGCCCCCGCGACCCGGGGTCGCCTCGGCGCGAGGAGATCGGTCAGCCTCATGCCGACGCCCGCGTCCAGCCGCCGAGCTCGGCCCGGCGCGACGGGCGCTGTGCGTCGTTCCTGCGTCCGCGTCCGATCTCCGGGCTCGGCGGCTCCGGCTGGTTGCTGGAGGTCATCCCGTTGGGCAGCGACAGCTTCATGATCGTCCGCAGCGCCTGGCCGTACTGCCGCCAGAGCGGCCCGGTCGTGTAGGGCAGGTCGTACTTGTCGCAGAGCGCGCGCACCCGGACCGCGATCTCGGCGTAGCGGTTGGACGGCAGGTCCGGGAAGAGGTGGTGCTCGATCTGGTAGCCGAGGTTGCCCGAGAGCAGGTGCAGGAGGGGACCGCCGGTGAAGTTCGCCGAGCCGAGCAGCTGGCGGAGGTACCACTCCGCGCGGGTCTCGTCCTCCAGCTCCTCCTCGGTGAAGTGCAGCGCGCCGTCGGGGAAGTGGCCGCAGAAGATGATCGCGTAGGACCAGACGTTGCGCATCAGGTTCGCCGTCGCGTCCGCGGTCAGCGTGGTCCTCCAGCTCGGCCCGCTCAGCGCCGGGTAGACGACGTAGTCCTTGGCGAGCTGGCGACGGACCTTCTGCCCGATCTGGCGCAGCTGGCGCCGCATCACCTGCGGGTCCTTCTCGCGCTTGCGGATCGCGTCGAGGTCGAGGTCGTGCAGCGCGACGCCCCACTGGAAGAGCGTGGCCAGCGCGGCGTTGTAGACGGGCTGGCCGAGATTGGCCGGGTGCCACCTCTGCTCCCGCGCCATCCGCAGGACGCCGTAGCCGATGTCGTTGTCGTGGCCGAGCACGTTGGTGAACTGGTGGTGGATGTAGTTGTGGCTGTGCTTCCACTGCTCGGCCGGCTGGGCGGTGTCCCACTCCCAGGTCGAGGAGTGGATCTCGGGGTCGTTCATCCAGTCCCACTGGCCGTGCATGACGTTGTGCCCGATCTCCATGTTCTCCAGGATCTTGGCGACGCCGAGCATCGCCGTGCCGGCGATCCAGGCGGGCTTCCAGCGGCTCGCCAGCAGGGTGACCCGGGCGGTCGCGGCCAGGCGGCGCTGGAGGGTGATGACCCGGTTGATGTACGCCGCGTCCGCGTCGCCTCGGGACTCCTCGATCTCCGCACGGATCGCGTCGAGCTCGCGACCGAGCTCCTCCACCTCCTCGGGGGTCAGGTGGGCGTACTCGGTGACGTCGTTGATCGCCATGGTTCCTCCTACGGTCTCCGTTGGTCGAGCCGGGTGTCGGTTGATCGAGCCGGTCGGGATCAGATGTCGAGCGTGCAGGCCCCGACCGGCGACACTGACGCAGGTCTGGATGCGGTCGTTGCGCTGGTCGTACTCGTCGCCGTTGCGCAGGTCGCGGACCGTCCCGTCGACCAGCGTCAGCGTGCAGGTGTGGCAGATCCCCATCCGGCAGCCGTAGGGCATGCCGACCCCGACCGACTCCCCTGCCTCCAGGCAGGTGGTGGCGCCGTCGGCCTCCACCGTCTTCCCGGTGTTGCGGAACGTGATCGTGCCGCCCTCGCCGCCGTCGCCGGCGACCTTGAGGGAGAAGCGCTCGAGGTGGAGCGCGTCGTCGAGGCCGGCGTGCTCCCAGTGCTCCGCGACAGCGTCGAGCATCGACGCCGGGCCGCACGCCCAGGTCTCGCGCGCCCGCCAGTCGGGGACGACGGCGTCGAGGTCGGCGAGCTCGAAGGGCCCGTCGGAGTCCGTGTGCCGCTCGTGCAGCGTCAGGCCGACGTTGCGCTGGGCCAGGGCGAGCAGCTCGTCGCGGAAGATCATCCGCTCCGCGCTGGTCGAGGAGTAGTGGAGCACGACGTCGGGAAGGGTGCCGCGACGGTCGAGGGTGCGCAGCATCGCCATGATCGGGGTGATCCCGCTGCCGCCGACCAGGAACAGCAACCGGTCCGGCGGTGGGTCGGGGAGCACGAAGTCGCCCTCGGGGGCCGCGAGCCGGACGATGGTCCCGGGCTCGCAGCCGTTGACGAGGTGCGACGACAACTTCCCCTCGGGCATCGCCCGGACCGTGATCGCCAGGGTCCGGCCGTCGCGCTGGGGCGGCGTGCTGATGGAGTAGCTGCGCCAGTGGTAGGTGCCCTCCACCTGCAGCCCGATCCCGACGTACTGGCCGGGGCGATGGCCCCACCGCCACCCCCACCCCGGGCGGATCACGACCGTCGCCGCGTCGTCGGTCTCGGGGACCACGCGCTCGATCCGGCCGCGCAGCTCGCGGGCCGACCAGAGCGGGTTGACCAGGGAGAGGTAGTCGTCGGGGTGCAGCGGCGTCGTCAGCCGGCTGCCCGCCCGGCGGACCCGCTCCCACGGGACGCGGCGGGTGATCTCGCGCGCCATCGACATCGGTGACCACTTCCTCTCGTCCACCAAAACGTAACACCGAGTTACACTCGGAGTGTCAAGTGTGACGCCCCTCTCGTCAGCCCCAGAGCGCGTCACCGATTCGTCATCCGCGGCCCTCCCTCGGGCTGGTGTCGCCGACTACCGTGGAGGCATGGGTTACCAGGTGGAGAAGACCGACGAGCAGTGGCGCGAGGAGCTCTCGCCGGAGGAGTACGCCGTGCTGCGCCAGGCGGGCACCGAGCGGCCGTTCGTCGGCGAGTACACCGACACCGAGACCACGGGCGTGTACTCCTGCAAGGCCTGCCACGCGAAGCTGTTCGAGTCGGACACCAAGTTCCACTCCGGCTGCGGCTGGCCGAGCTTCTACCAGCCGATCACCGACACGGTGGAGTACATCGAGGACAACGCCCACGGGATGAAGCGGGTCGAGGTGCGCTGCGCCAACTGCGGCTCCCACCTGGGCCACGTCTTCCCCGACGGCTACGGCACGCCGACCGGTGATCGCTACTGCATCAACTCGGTGTCGCTCACCCTCGAGCCCGAGGGAGGACGCTCCGCTCCGACGGAGTCGGAGGGGAGCACCGCAACGAGCAGCGAGGCGAGCTCGCTCGCGAGCTCGAACCAGCCGGCCGAGACCGCCTGACCCACGGCGGATCCACGCCGATCGTCGCGATCGCCGTACGGGAGAGGTTCCAGCGGCTAAGGTCGAGCACAGCGCAGCCAATCCGTGACAGGGCGCCGAGCGACCATCGTTTCTGCTCGTGCCCAGCCATCAAGGCCAGGATCACGTTCTCCCCCAGAAGTGCTGCCCGTCTCGACGTCAGGTCCCGGTCGACGACCCCCCCTCGTCGGGTGCCTCTTGCGATGGCTCGTGCGACCGACGATGGGTTAGTCCATGTCACGACCGTCCGCCCTCCCGATGATGTCCACCACTCAGTCACGACACTCGGCGGCCGGCGTCACCGCCGCCGCGTCTGCCTTGGTCCTGACCCTGCTGTTCGCCGTCGGCCTGACCTTCCTCTCGATGGCGAGCGCCCAGGCCGCAGCCGTCGCCGTGCCCCTGGGGACCGCCCGCAGCTACGCCGTCCTCGCCGGCACCACGGTGACGAACACCGGACCGAGCGTCATCAACGGCAACGTCGGGCTGAGCCCCGGCACCGCCGTCACCGGGTTCCCTCCCGGGTTGGTGAACGGGACCACCCACGCGGCCGACGCCGTCGCACTCCAGGCCAAGCAGGACCTCAAGACCGCCTACAACGTCGCCGCCGCCGAGCTGCCACCCCATGCGGTCACCGCCGACCTGGGCGGCCAGACCCTCACCCGCGGCGTCTACAACTCCGCCACCAGCCTGGGACTCACCGGAGCCTTGACGCTGGACGGCCAGGGTGACCCGGACTCCGTCTGGGTGTTCCAGGCCGGCTCGACCCTGACCACGGCCACCGCCAGCCAGGTCAACCTGATCAACGGCGCGAGCCCGTGCAACGTCTACTGGCAGATCGGTAGCTCCGCGACCCTGGGCACCGCCTCGACCTTCCGGGGCAGCGTGTTCGCCCTGCACAGCATCACGGTCACCACCGGTGTCACGGTGCACGGACGGGTTCTCGCCCGCAACGGCGCGGTCACCCTCGACTCCGACACCATCACCCGGCCCAACTGTCCGGTGACTCCTCCGCCCACGTCGCCCACGGGTGGACCGACGACCGGACCGACCGGCGGACCGACTGGCGGACCGACTGGCGGACCGACGAACGCACCGACCGGTGGACCCACCAGTGGACCGACGGGCGGATCCACGGGCGGACCCGGACACGGTCCGACGACACCGGGCCCCGGTGGCCCCGGTGGCCCGGGTGGGCCGGGTGGCCCGGGTGCCGCGCCTCCGCAGGTCCCGCACGTCCCGAGCGGACCTCCCGCGACGGGCGACGGCGGCAGCCTGCACCGGTCGCACCCGCTCCTGGCAGCGACCGGCGCGCTGGCCCTGCTCGCCTCGATGGCCTCGCTGGTCCTGTGGCGCCGCGACCGCCGGGTGACCTGATCGCCTCCGGGCGAGCCCGTGCCTGACCGCGGACGCCATACCGGGCGTGCCGTCGGTCCGGGTCGGCGACGGTCGAGGGTGGTCATCGCTGTCGCCGTCGCGTGCGCCGTGGTCGGCATCGGGAGCCTCGCGTACGCGAACCACGACGACGGTGGCGGGCCTCGGGCGCCCGCGGCGGCGGCTCCTCCTGCCGCGGGCTCACCGTCGGTGCACCAGAGGGGAACGCGACCACCGACGTCTCGTGGTCCCCTGATGAGCCGCTCCCTCCCGGTGCGGCTGGTCATCCCGTCGGTGAAGATCGACACCGGCCTGCTCCGACTGGGCCTCAACGCCGACGACACCCTGCAGGTGCCGTGGCGACCGCTGCTGGCCGGTTGGTACACGGGCTCACCCACGCCCGGCCAGCTCGGACCGGCCGTCATCGCCGGGCACGTCGACTCGTGGGCGACCGGCCCCGCGGTCTTCTACCACCTCGGCGAGGTGGGGGTCGGAGCCCGCGTGCTGGTCACCCGAGCCGACAGGTCCGTCGCCGACTTCGAGGTGACGGCCGTGAGGTCCTACCCGAAGTCGGCCTTCCCGAGTGCGGTCGTCTACGGCGACGTCGATCGGGCCGAGCTGAGGGTGATCACCTGCGCTCACTGGAACGGCGCCACCCAGGAGTACGACGCGAACGTCGTGGTGTTCGCGCGCCTCGTCCGGACCTGAGGGGACCCGCCTCAGGGCAGGCGGGCCAGGAGGTCGGGGAGCGACGTGCGGGCGCCGGTGTAGAACGGCACCTCCTCACGCACGTGCCGCCGCGTCTCCGACCCGCGGAGGTGACGCATGAGGTCGACGATGCGGGACAGGTCGTCGGCCTCGAAGGCCAGCAGCCACTCGTAGTCGCCGAGGGCGAAGCTGGCGACGGTGTTCGCCCGGACGTCGGGATAGTCGCGCGCCATCTTCCCGTGCTCGGCGAGCAGGCGGCGACGCTCGGCGTCGTCGAGGAGATACCACTCGTAGGAGCGCACGAACGGGTAGACGCAGACGTGGGCCCGCGCCTCCTCCTCGGCCAGGAACGCCGGGATGTGGCTCTTGTTGAACTCCGCCGGCCGGTGCAGCGCCATCTGGGACCAGACCGGTGCGAGCCGCCGTCCGAACGCGGTCCGTCGGAAGCGGTTGTACGCCGACTGCAGGGCCTCGCTCGTCCCGGAGTGCCACCACACCATCACGTCGGCGTCGGCGCGCAGGCCCGAGACGTCGTAGGTCCCGCGGACCACGACGTCGTCGGCGGCGAGCTTCTCGAACAGCTCGACGACCTCGGCCGCCTCGGCCGCGCGGTCGTCCTCACCGAGGACGTCGTCGAGCCGGAACACCGACCACATGGTGTAGCGGACGGTGTCGTTCAGCTCGCGGGTGCGGGCGGCGTTCGTCTGCTCGGACATGTCCTCATTCTGCCGCGAGCAGCAAGGCGGCCGCCCGGCGGGCCGACCCGATCACGGCCGGGATCCCCACGCCGTCGTACGCCGCCCCGCAGAGCTCGAGCCCGGGCACCGCGTCGACGGCGCGACGGATCCGCGCGACGCGGTCGAGGTGGCCGACGGCGTACTGCGGCAGCGCACCCCCCCAGCGCTGCACGTGGACGTCGACGGGCGTGATCGGTCGACCCGTGGCGAGTGCCAGATCGCCGACGACGCGGGCCACCAGCTCGTCGTCGGTCGCCTGGAGCGCGGCCTCCTCGCGGTGCCGGCCGAGGGAGGCCCGGAGGATCCGCAGGTCCGCGGCCGCGCCGACCCACGCCCACTTCGAGAAGGAGTACGTCGCCGCCTTGATCCGCCGGCCGTCCACGGCCGGGACCAGGAAGCCCGACGACCCGCCCACCTCGAGCTCGGGCACCGCCAGCGTCACGATCGCCATCGAGGCGTACTCGACGCTGCCCAGCTCACCCGCCGCCACCGGAGCGAGGTCGGCGAGCAGGCGGGCCGTCGGGGCCGCGGGCGTCGCCAGCACGACCTGGGCGGTGTCGATGGTCTCGGGGGTGCGGGTCGACCCCAGCGTGAGCCGGAACCCGGTCGGCGTCCGGGCCAGCTCGCGCACCGGGGTCGAGGTGCGGACGTCGAGGCCCGCGGAGAGGAGTCGTGGGAGCAGCCCGAGGCCACCCGCGACGCCGGCGAAGACCGGGGCGTCCGACACCGGGGGCACAGCGGCCGCCGCAGCGAGCAGCGAGCCGTGCTCGCGCAGGAGCGTGACGACCTGCGGGATCGCGGCCCGGGCGGACAGGTGCGAGGCGTGGCCGGCGTAGACCCCGCCGAGCAGCGGCTCGGCCAGCCGGTCGACGACCTCGGGGCCGAGCCGCGTGCCGAGCAGCTCGGCCACGGAGACGTCCTCCTCGCCGAGCGGGACCGGGGTCTCGTTCCGGGCGCGCGCGAGTCCCTCCTCGGAGAGCACCCCCGACGCGGCCAGCGCGTCGAGATCGAGCGGGACACCGAGGAGGGTCCGCGGCAGCGGTCGGAGGGCGCCGCGGGTCCAGAGCTGGGACGAGCCGGACGCCGGGTGGACCAGGTCGAGCCCGAGCTCCGACGCCAGGCCGACCGCCTCGGGACGCCGCGCCAGCATCGACTCGGCGCCGACGTCGATCTCGACGCCGCCGACGGAGGCCAGCCGCAGCTTGCCGCCGACGGTCGGGCCCCCCTCCAGCACGAGGACCGATCGGCCGGCCGCGGCGAGGTCACGGGCCGCGGTGAGACCGGCGACGCCGGCCCCGACCACCACGGCATCCGGTCGCGTCTGGGCCATGCCCGCCACTCTCCCACCCGCGAGAACACGCGTCGGGGGTGGTCGCCCGCACCTATCCTGAGCCGGTGCCCAGCGCGCCGTTCCTCGTGCCGCCGCTGCTGCTGATCGTGGTCCTGACGGTCAGCGCCGCGGCCAAGGTCCGCGACCCCGCCGACACCCGGTCGGTGATGAAGCAGCTGGAGCTCCCGCACGTCCTGCTCACCCTGCGGGCTCCCCGCCTCCTGCCGTGGGGCGAGCTCGCCCTCGCCGCGATGCTGCTCCTCCTGCCCGGGGCCGGGTACGCCGTGGCCACGACGCTGAGCCTGGTCCTGTTCCTGGCCTACCTGGCCGTGGTCGCGCGCGCCCTGACCTTCGACCGGCCGCTGGTGTGCGGCTGCTTCGGCTCGCTCGGCCTGGGCTGGATCACCCGGCAGACGCTGGTGCGCAACGCCGTGCTGGTCGCCCTCGCCGCGGTCGCGTGGGTCGACTCCTGGCGCGGCGACGGCGTCCTTGCCCGGCTGGGTGACCTCGACCGCGACGGCTGGTGGTGGCTGGCCGGGGTGCTGGTGACCCTGCTCCTGACCGGTCTCGTGGTCCGCGACAGCCGGCCGCCCCAGGCCGCCCTCTCGGAGCTGCTCGACGCCGACGAGTACGTCGCCGTCCCGGTCCCCTACGGCCTGCTCGACGGACCCGACGGCCCCGGCACCACGTGGCGGCTCACCGACGCGGCGGCGCGGCTGCTGGTCTTCTGGGATCCGCGCCAGGACGACGCGGACGCGGTCGCCGCCCGTCTCCCGGCCTGGCGCGCGGCGCTCGACCCGGTGCAGGTGCACCTCGTGTCGGGCAGCGAGTGGTCGACCGTGCGCGACCTGCGGCCCGAGCTCGCCGAGCACCTCCTGGGCGACCCCGACGACGACACCCGGCTCCGGCTCCGCGTCTACTCCGTGCCGGGCGCTGTCCTGCTCGGCACCGACCGGCTGCTGGCGGGCGGGCCCGCCGAGGGACTGGCCGAGATCGAGGACCTCGTCGAAGCCGCGGCCGACGAGCTGCAGGCGGCCACCGCTCAGTAGCCGTGCACGAACTCCGTCAGCCGGAGCAGCTGGTCGGGGTCGGTCGACGGCAGGACGCCGTGCCCGAGGTTGAACACATGTCCCTTGGCGGCGCGACCGGCGTCGATGATCTCGGCGGCCCGGGCGGTCATCACCTCGGTCGGGGCGAACACCAGGGTCGGGTCGAGGTTGCCCTGCACCGCGCGGTCGCCCACCCGCGGGATCGCCTCCGCGAGCGGCGTACGCCAGTCGACGCCCACGACGTCGGCGCCGGCCTCGGCCATCAGGGGCAGCAGGCTGCCGGTGCCGACGCCGAAGTGGATGCGCGGCACCCCCAGCTCGGCCACGGCGGCGAGCACCGCGGCCGAGTACGGCAGCACGGACCGCCGGTAGTCGTCCGGCGTCAGCGCCCCGGCCCAGGAGTCGAAGAGCTGGATCGCCGAGGCACCGGCGTCGACCTGGACCTTCAGGTACGCCGCGTCGATGGTCGCGATCTTGTGGAGCAGGGCGTCCCAGACGTCCGGGGCGCCGTACATCATCGCCTTGGTGAGGGCGTGGTCCTTCGACGGGCCGCCCTCGACGAGGTACGACGCGACCGTGAACGGCGCGCCGGCGAAGCCGATCAGCGGCGTGGCGCCGAGCTCCGCGACGAGCGCGGTGATGGCGGCCGTTGTGAACGGGACGTGGTCGGGGGTCAGGTCGGGGATCGCCGCGACGTCGGCGAGCGTCCGCACCGGGTGGGCCACGACCGGGCCGACGCCCGGCTTGATGTCGAGGTCGACGCCGACCGCCTTGAGCGGCAGCACGATGTCGGAGTAGAAGATCGGCCGCGTCCACGCCGTAGCGCCGCACGGGCTGCAGGGTGATCTCGGTGGTCAGCTCGGGGTTCATGCACGACTCGAGCATCCCGATGCCCTCACGGAGCTTCAGGTACTCCGGCAGCGAGCGCCCGGCCTGCCGCATGTACCAGACCGGCGTGTGGTCCACCGGCTCTCCGCGGATGGCGCGGAGGAACGCGCTGTCACGCAGGCTCGTCATGCCCGAATCGTCGCAGCCCGCGCGGCGTGGGTGCACATCGGGCCGCAGCCCCCGGCCTACTGTGACCTCATGGTCGTGGGGAGCGAGGCGCGCCCGGGCTCGGGTGCGCCACCGGAGCCTCCGGAGTTCGCGGAGGCGGTGCGCGCGATGAGCGAGGCGCGCCTGCGACCCGAGGTGCTCTGCGAGCCGATGCCCGCACCCCAGCGGATCGCGCCGTACGCCGCAGCGCTCAGCGCCGACGTGACGGTCGACGGCAACGACGTGAGCACCGGCCGGATCATCCTGCTGCACGACCCGGCGGGGAACGACACGTGGGACGGCACGTTCCGCTGCGTCGCCTACGCCCGCGCCGAGATCGACCTCGACATGATCACCGACCCCGCGCTCGCCGACGTCGGCTGGTCGTGGCTCACCGAGGCGCTGGCCGCCCACGACGCGTCGTACGGCGCCGCCTCGGGGACGGTGACCCGGGTAGCGACCGACAGCTTCGGGACGATGTCCGACGACTCGGGGAGCGCCCAGATCGAGATCCGGGCGTCGTGGACCCCCGAGCTCGTCGACGGTCGCCTCGACATCACCGGGCACGTCGAGGCGTGGGGAGAACTACTGTGTACGGCGGCGGGTCTGCCGCCGGTCCCCGAGGGCGTGACCGCCATGCCCAGCCGTCGTGGCCGGCACGGAGCCGGTCACTGACGAGCGACTCATGACACCAGACTCGGACGACACCTCCACCGAACCTGTGGCCGAGGCGACCCCGGACACCGGCGACAACTCGGACACCGGCGACAACTCGGAGACCCCGGCAGCCCCTGAGGAGCCGGAGGCCCCGCCCGCCCCGCTGCTCGAGCTCCGTGACGGCCTGCCCCCGCTCACCGAGACGCCGCCCGCCCTGGCCGACGCCTGCGCGGCCCTGGCCGCCGCCACCGGTCCGGTGGCGATCGACGCCGAGCGCGCCTCGGGCTACCGCTACTCCTCGCGCGCCTACCTGATCCAGCTGCGCCGCGAGGGGGCCGGCTCGTTCCTGATCGACCCGATCGGCTTCGACTCGCTCGATCCCCTGCAGGAGGCGCTGGCCGGCACCGAGTGGATCCTGCACGCCGCCACCCAGGACCTGGCCTGCCTGACCGAGGTCGGGCTGACCCCCGCCGTCCTGTTCGACACCGAGCTCGCCGGACGCCTCCTCGGCTACCCGCGGGTCGGGCTCGCCACCCTCGTCGAGACGCTCCTCGGACAGCGGATGAAGAAGGAGCACTCCGCCGCCGACTGGTCGACCCGCCCGCTGCCGAAGCCCTGGCTGGAGTACGCCGCCCTCGACGTCGAGGTGCTGATCGAGCTGCGTGACGTCCTCGACCGCGAGCTCCACGAGACCGGCAAGGACGAGTGGGCACGTCAGGAGTTCGACGCACTCCGCGGGTTCACGCCGGCCGTGCGCAGCGAGCCCGTGGCGGCGTACCTCCGGGCTCCACCGGGTGCGCGGACGCCGGCTGCTCGGTGCCGTGCGCGAGCTCTGGGAGACCCGCGACGAGCTCGCCCGCTCCCGCGACGTCTCCCCCGGCCGGATCATCGGCGACAACGCGATCGTGGCCGCCGCCCTGGCCGACCCGGCCACGCGGTCCGACCTGCTCTCCACCAAGGGCTTCCACGGGCGCGGCGCCCAGCGCTACGCCGACCGCTGGCTCGAGGCCCTGACCCGGGCGCGCGACCTGGACGAGGAGGAGCTCCCGGTGCGCGCCCCCCGCACCGACGGGCCGCCCACCCCGCGGGCGTGGGCCGAGCGTGACCCGATCGCCGCCGAGCGACTGACCCTGGCGCGCGACGGCATGGCCCACCTCTCCGAGGACCACCAGATCCCGGCCGAGAACCTGCTCTCACCCGACACCGTGCGCCGGGTGATGTGGGAGCCCGCCGGGTCCGACGCCGCGGCCGTCGGGACGCAGCTGCGCGAGCTGGGCGCCCGTGAGTGGCAGATCGAGCTGACCGCCCCGATGCTGGTCGACGCGATCACCTCCGCCACGGCCGCCGCCTCCGCAGCGGCCTCCGCAGCGGCCGATCAGCCGCCCGACTGACTGGGGCTGGCGCTGGGCCCGAACCGCGGCCCGATGATCCGGTACGACGTCCGGTCGACCTTGCGGGTCAGCCGCGGCACCTCCGTGGGACGCCCCCGGAGCATCCGGTCGAGCATCGGGTCGACCGCGAGGTCGATGTCGTCCCACTGACCCACGACCGGCGGGTAGACCATGCTCTTCACGCTGAACGTGAAGACGGACGCGTGGCGCGGCTGGAGGGTCGGCTGCTGGAACGCGTCGGAGAGCGCGACCGTCTGGTCGGCGGGCTGCAGGTAGCCGCCGAACGAGACCAGCGCGAGGGCGCCGGGTGAGCTCGCATAGGCGAGGAAGTCGGCCGCGGTGCCGACGTCGCCGGCGTGCTGCGAGAGGCAGAGACCGGTCAGGCTGCCGACGGTGGCCGACGTACCGAGGCTCGGCATCGGCATCACGTCGAACTTCAGGCCGGGGGCCGCGCGCAGGTCGGGCACCATCCGTCGCGAGCCCTCCAGGAGGGCGAGCTTGCCGCGGGCGAACCACTGGAGCGCGGTGTGCCGCTCGAGCTGGGCCTGGCTGAGCTGGGCGCCCGGGGCGCGCACCGCCCGGACGGTCTGGCTCAGGGTCTGCACGTTGGTGTCGTCGGAGAGCGCCAGCGAGGTGGGTTGCTGGTCGTCGTCGAAGAGGTTGCCCCCGCCGGAGTACACGAACGGCGCCAGCCCGGTCAGGCTCGGCTCGAGGTAGCCGCCGGCGACGCCCGGATGGTGCTCGGTCGCCCAGCGTGCGGCGGACGCGAACTGGTCCAGCGACCAGCCCTGGCCGGGGGTCGGCGGGTCGTTGGAGATCCGGTCGAGCCGCACCAGCTTCTTGTTGTAGAAGATCACCGACGGCTGGACGCCGTAGGGCAGGCACTCGAGGCGGTTGTCGCTGCTGAACGCCGTCAGGCTGGCACGCGGGAACTCGTCGCCGAAGTCGAAGCCGCGGTCGTCGAGCAGCTGGTCGACCGGTTGCACGAGCTGGTGCTCGGCGAGGTAGGAGAGGTGACGGCGGTTGGCGATGAAGACGTCGGGCACCGGCTCGCCACGCCGGAACGCGTCGAGCATCGCCGCGTCGTTCGGCCAGGACTTCACGTTCACCGTGACCTTGCGGGCCAGCGGGGCGTAGGTCTCGGCCATCGTCCGGTACTGCTCGACCTCGCCCGCGGTGCCGATCACGCCGAAGGTCAGGGTCTCCGGCGGCAGCTGCGGCGGCGCCGACGACGAGTCGCTGGGCGACCCGGACGAGGAGGACGGCGACGTCGGCGTGGTCGGCGGGGCGGTGCTCGGCGACGAGGTCGCGGAGGATCCGGATGAGTCGCAGGCCGCCAGCACGGTGGCCGCGAGCAGGGCGGCGAGGGCGAGGGACGACGACCGCTGCCGACCTCGCCCCGTCCTCGCACGCACGGCGGAAACCCTAGCGGTGGGCGACAAGAGTGAGTGTGCCGGACCGGGAGCGCCTCACGGCGCGTGGCCGCTCGTAGCGGCTGAATTTCGGGACCCGGGGCTGCCGCGGCCCGGCACACATCAGACAGTGTAACGGTCGCGCCGCCCAGGCTGTTCCCGAACGAGGGCGGTCCGGACCGGCGAAGCCGGGTCGGACCGGCCGCAGTGAGCGGCGCAGCGCGCTCGCGCGCCAGCCGACACCCCGAGCCACCGGCCGTCAGAGCAGGGAGCCGTCCAGCTCGAGCCGGGCGGCGTGGTCGAGCTGGTCGGCCACGGCCTGGACCCGGGCGGCCGCCACCGGGTCGGCCTCGGGGAGCTCGGCGCGCCCGGTCGCCACGACCCGGGCGAACGCCGCGGCCCGGAGCAGGACGTCGGCGAAGTCGCTCGCCGCGATCCCGCGCAGCACCTGGTCGACCATCGCCCGCAGCTCGTCGGGGCCCGGCGGGTCGGCGACGCCGGCCACGACACCGGCCACCGGGGCCCGGTCCCGCCCGGCGCGGAACTCCCGCGCGACGCCCACCGGGTCGGCGTACACCCAGGACCGGAGGAGGTAGAGGCGCCACAGGCAGCCGGCGATCGTGTCGGCCGGGCGGGCCGCCCAGACCTCCGCGATCGCCTCGATGCCCTCGGTGTCGGCCAGGTGCAGCACCCGCTCGGCGACCTCGCTGTCACCCGAGTCGTGCGCACCGCGCACCAGCAGCCGGGCGGCGCGGTCCGCCGCCTCCGCGACCCGCTTGGGGTCGGTCGCGTCGGACCCGATGCCCTCGAAGAAGCGGTCGCCCGGGGTGAGCGGGCGGTGGTGCGGTCGGTCGGACACGCGTCCACGGTAGCGATCGGAGTCAGGATGCGAGGAGCTTCCGGATGCGTTGGTCGCTGACCGGGACGTCGGTGCCGAGCTGCTGGGCGAACAGTGAGATGCGGTACTCCTCCAGCATCCACCGGGCGCGCCGGAGCGTGTCACCGGGCGGCCGGCCCGCCTGGAGGGCGGCGACCTGGTGGAGGTACGCCTCGTCGAGCGGTCGGACCTGGTCCATCTGCTGCCGGTCGCGGGCGACGTGCTCGTCGAGTCCCTCGCGCCGGCGTCGGATCGCGAGCAGGTACGTCGGGAACCGCCGCAGCCGGTCGGCCCCGGCCTCTGCGAGGAAGCCACGGCCGACGAGCCGGGCCAGCTGCTCGCGCATGTCCTGGAGCGCCGGGAGCGTGGCCAGCTCGGCGCGGCCGCTCAGCGCCCGGTCGGTGTCCCGCCAGTCGGCGAGGACGCGCAGCACGTCGAGGACCACCGCGTCGCCACGCTCGGCCAGTGCCTCCCGCCCGGCCGTGACCAGCGCGGCGTACGCCTCGGGGGTGCGGGCAGGCGGGTGCGCGTCGACGACGTCGGCCAGGATCGCGGCCCGTACGTCGTCGAGCAGGTCGGTGACCGAGGCGTACGGCGACCCCGCCAGGCCGAGCCGCTGCGTCGTGTCGAGCCGGTCGGTCGGGTCGCTCGCGAACGGGAGGGCCAGCACCAGCAGCCGGCGTACGCCGTGCCGGTGGCGCGCCGCGGCCTCCTCGGCCGAGCCGAAGACGCCGAGCCCGACGGTGTCGCCCTCGTCGAGCACCGCCGGGTAGGCCAGCACCTCGTGCCCCGCGCGACGTTGCAGGATCTCGGTGGGCAGCTCGCCGAACGTCCACTCGGTCTGACCCGTGGCGCCGTAGCCGCTGTCGCCGGCGACCGCCGCGAGCGCCGCGTCGAACTGCTCCTCCAGCGGCGCCTTCAGGGCGTCGAGGTCCTTGCCGCGGGCCTGCTCGGCGCCCTCGTCGTCGAGGACCCGGTAGGTGGGCTGGAGATGGGCCGGGACCTTGGACCAGTCCCAGGCGTCGCGCGGGACGACCACGCCGGTGGTCGACCGGGCCCACCGCTCCAGCGCGTCGAGGAGGGGCTCCTCCCCCGGCGGGGTCGAGGCCAGGAACTCGCGCGCCTTGTCCGGCGCGGGCACGAACGAGACCCGGAGGTTCTTGGGCAGGCTGCGGATCAGGCTGGTGACCAGCTCGTGGCGGACGCCCGGGACGTTCCACGAGAAGTCGTCCGCGGCGACCCGGTTGAGCGTCGCGACCGGGACCTCGATGGTGAGGCCGTCGTCGTCGGAGCCCGGCTCGAAGTGGTAGCTGATCGGGAAGGTGAGCCCCTCGCCCTGCTGCCAGGCCTCGGGATAGTCCTCCTCACGGACCTCCTCGGCGCTGTCGTGGGTGAGCATCGCCGGGTCGAAGGTGAGCAGGTCGGGTCGTTGTCGCCGTTCCTGCTTCCACCAGGTGTCGAAGTGGGCACCGCTGACCACCTCGGCACCGATGCGGGCGTCGTAGAAGTCGAACAGGGTCTCCTCGTCGACGACGATGTCGCGCCGACGGGCGCGGTGCTCGAGCTCCTCGGCCTCGTCCAGCAGGCGCTGGTTCTCCGCCAGGAACGGGTGACGGGTGGACCACTCGCCCAGGACCAGTGCGTGCCGGATGAACAGCTCGCGCGCGAGCACCTGGTCGATCCGCCCGAACTGCACCAGCCGGTCGGTGGCCAGCGGGACGCCGTAGAGCATGACCCGCTCGTAGGCCATCACGGCGGCCCGCTTCTTCGACCAGTGCGGCTCGCTGTAGGTCCGCTTGACGAGGTGGTCGCCGAGTCGCTCGGCCCACTCGGGCCGGATCGCGGCGTTCTGCCGGGCCCAGAGCCGGCCGGTCTCGACGAGCTCGCCGGCCATCAGGTACGCCGGGTTCTTCCCCGCAGCCCGCTGCCGGGGAAGATCGCGAACTTCGTCCCGCGGGCGCCGAGGTACTCGCGAGGTCCGCGCGGGCCACGTGGCCCCGGCTTTCCGCTGGTCGCCGGTGCCCGCTCCTCCAGCACGCCGACGTGGGAGAGCAGGCCGGAGAGCAGGGCCTGGTGGATCCCGTCGGCGTCGGGCTCCGCCGCGATCCCGCCGCGGCCGAGGTCGACGTCGAGCTCCTTGCACACCTGGCGGAGCTGGGACTCGAAGTCCTGCCACTCCCGGACCCGCAGGTAGTTGAGGTACTCCCGCTTGCACATCCGGCGGAAGGCGCTGCTGGACAGCTCGCGCTGCTGGGAGCGCAGGTGGCGCCAGAGGTGCAGCCAGCTCAGGAAGTCCGACGTCGGGTCCTTGAAGCGGGCGTGCAGCTGGTCGGCCTGGGCCCGCTGCTCCAGCGGGCGCTCGCGCGGGTCCTGCAGCGACAGCGCGGCGGCGATGACGAGGATCTCGCGGGTGCACCCGAGCCGCTCGGCCTCGAGGATCATCCGGCCGAGGCGGGGATCGATCGGGAGCCGGGCCAGCCGGCGCCCGATCCGGGTGAGCCCACCGCGCCCCTCGCGCCCGTCGGTCGAGCCTGTCGGGACCAGGGCCCCCAGCTCCTCCAGGAGCTGGACCCCGGAGGTGATCTGACGCCGGTCCGGCGGCTCGACGAAGGGGAAGCGGGCGATGTCGCCCAGGCCGAGCGAGCTCATCTGCAGGATCACCGACGCGAGGTTGGTGCGCAGGATCTCCGGGTCGGTGAACTCCGGCCGGCCGTCGAAGTCCTCCTCCGCGTACAGCCGGATCGCGATGCCGGCCTCGACGCGACCGCACCGGCCGGAGCGCTGGTGGGCCGAGGCCTGGCTGATCGCCTCGATCGGGAGTCGCTGCACCTTGGTCCGCATGGAGTACCGCGAGATCCGCGCGACGCCGGTGTCGACGACGTACCGGATGCCCGGAACGGTCAACGACGTCTCGGCGACGTTGGTGGCGAGCACGACGCGGCGCGTGGTCTGCGGGTGGGAGGAGAAGACGCGGTGCTGCTCGGCGGCGGACAGGCGCGAGAACAGCGGGACGACCTCGAGCGTGCGCCCCGGGTCGGGCTTCACGTCGGCCAGGGCGTCGGCGGTGTCGCGGATCTCGCGCTCCCCGGGGAGGAACACCAGCACGTCACCGGGACCCTCGCCGCGAGAGCTCGCGGACGGCGTCCACGATCGCCTCGGTCTGGTCCCGGACGACGACCTCGCCGTCCTCGTCCACGTCGCCGTCGCCCCCGTCGGTGGAGCCGGTCGAGCCGGTCGCGACCACGAGCGGCCGGTAGCGGATCTCGACGGGGTAGGTGCGGCCCGAGACCTCGATGATCGGAGCCGGGGTGCCGTCGCGCTCGGCGAAGTGGGTGGCGAAGCGCTCGGGGTCGATGGTGGCCGAGGTGATGACCAGCTTGAGGTCCGGCCGGCGCGGCAGCAGGTTCGCCAGGTAACCGAGCAGGAAGTCGATGTTGAGGCTCCGCTCGTGGGCCTCGTCGATGATGATCGTGTCGTAGCGCCGCAGCTGACGGTCGCGCTGGAGCTCGGCCAGCAGGATGCCGTCGGTCATCACCTTGATCCGGGTGTCGCGCGAGGTGCGGTCGGTGAACCGCACCTGGTAGCCCACGTCGGTGCCGAGCTCGGTCTTCAGCTCCGACGCGAGCCGCTCGGCGACGGAGCGGGCGGCGATCCGGCGCGGCTGGGTGTGACCGATCAGCCCACCCCGACCACGCCCCTGCCCGCGACCCAGCTCGAGGCAGATCTTCGGCAGCTGCGTGGTCTTCCCCGACCCCGTCTCACCGGCGACGACCACGACCTGGTGGTCCCGGATGGCCGCGGCGATGTCGTCGCGCCGCCGGCTGATCGGCAGGTCGGCCGGGAAGGAGATGTCCACAACACGGGGAATTCTCCCTCACGACGGGGACCCGCCGACAACGAGATTCCCGGTCAGGGGTTCGGCAGGTCGGGTGGGATCGTGAGGCGCGGATCAGATGCCGCCTCCAGCAGCTGGTGCGTGGTGAGCCCGGTCGTCGCGATCGAGGTCCCGTTGTTGCCGAAGGTGCGGCTGGCGTCCAGCTCCACCACCTGGCCGTCCTCGTGCTCGACCGCGACCGTGATGTCGCCCGGCCCGACGCAGCACTCGTGCGGGATGTCCGAGGTACTGGATGTGCTGCCCGGGCTGCGTGCCGGAGGAGTTCCACGCCGTCGCAGGCCAGGAGGTCGACACGCTGATCTCCAGCATCCCGCCGCCTCGCCAGTCCAGCTTGGTGCCGACGGAGTCGAGCGTGGGACCCCCGTGGAGCGAGCCCGTCTGGTAGTTGTTCGCCGGCCCGAGATCGTGACCGGCGGGGTCCAGGTGTTCCACCAGCACGTCGCGGTAGTGGTCGAGCGTGGTCTGGATCTTGTCCATCGCATCGACGGACCCCTGGGCGGACTGGCTCGCCTTCGGAGGGGGCGACGGCAGGGCCGTGCCGGTCGCGCGCGTGGCGACGTCCGGGGAGGTGGATCCGTTCCGGCCGTCACCGGTCTGGGTCAGCGTCGCCAGGGCCATCACTGCCGCGGCAGACATCGCCACCCCCGACACCTGCCAGCGGCGCCGGCGGCGCAGGGCGCGCTCCCCGCGGGCCACGTCGTCGCCGACGTCCACCTGGGGCGTCTCGATCCGGTCGAGCAGGTCGTCGAAGTCGTTCATCGGATAGGCCCTTCTCCTCGCTGTGGCGCCAGCAGGTCGCGGAGCCGGCGTACGGCGTCCGCGGTCTGGCTCTTGACGGTGCCCGGCGCGATGCCGAGCTCGGCAGCGGTCTCCTCGACGGAGAGGCCCCAGAGGTGTCGCAGCACGACCGCCCGGCGCTGTCCCGGCGCCAGCTCGGCCAGCGCCTCACGCAGGTCGAGCAGAGCGGCGTGGTCCACGTCGCGCGACGACTGGTCGAAGCCGTCCAGACCGACGTGCTCGCGACGACGGCGGACTCGGTCGACGTTGGCGTGCACCAGCATGGTGCGGACGTAGCCGTCGATCGAGTCCATCCGCGCCACCCGCGGCCAGGCGACGTAGAGCCGGGTGAGCACGTGCTGGACGAGGTCCTCGGCCTGGTGCGCATCTCCGCACAGCACCCAGGCCGTGCGGAAGAGCAGAGGTCGCCGTGCGACGACGTACTCGCTGAACCCCGCCCGATCGGCCATCCGACCCTCCCGATGTGAGAAACCCTTGCCGTCTAGTGGAACGACGGCAAGGGCGGATCGGTTGGGTGGGGATCAGCGGCCGCTCTGACCCTGACCGAACTGCTGGTTGGGAATTCCGTTCGAGCCGTTGGGAAAACCGTTCTGGCCGTTCGGGAAGGTGCGCTGCTGGAAGCCGCCGGGGCCACGCCCGAAACCACCGCGGCCGTCGCTCCCGGCGGCATGGCCGAGGATGAAGCCACTGAGGCCGCCGATGATCAGGCAGGCGAGGGCGACCGCGACGACGGCGCGCATGCCCATCACCTGGTCGGCGAAGCGCGGACGCTGCGGCGCGGCGTACGCCGGGTAGCCGGCCGGCACGGGCATCGCGTACGCCGGTGGCGCCGCCTGCGCTGTTGCCCCTCCGGTCGGCTGGGGCTCCGCGGCCGGTGGTGGCGCCGGTGCCTCCGGGTCGATCGGTCGGGTCTCGTCGTCGCTCATGGTCGCAGTGTGGGCCCGCTCCCTGTGGCGGACCTGTGGGCGAGGTCAGAGGAGGTCGTGACTCGCGGACAGGCCGCTCACAGGAAACCCACAGTCGCGACACCCAGACTGGAGCCATGGAGCTCACCCGCCCGGACGGCACTCCCCTGCGCGTGCTCGTCGTCGACGACGAGGTCAACATCGCCGAGCTGATCAGCATGGCCCTGCGCTACGAGGGCTTCGACGTCTCGGTCGCCTACACCGGGGCGAAGGCGGTCTCGACGGCGAAGACCTTCGGCCCCGACGCGGTCGTGCTCGACATGATGCTCCCCGACTTCGACGGCCTCGAGGTGCTCCGGCGGATGCGGGCCACCGACCCCGACGTCCCGGTCGTCTTCCTCACCGCGCGCGACGCGGTCGAGGACCGGATCGCCGGGCTGACCGCCGGCGGCGACGACTACGTCACCAAGCCGTTCTCGCTCGAGGAGCTGGTGGCGCGACTGCGCGGGCTGATGCGCCGCACCGGTGCTCGACGCGCCGAGTCGCAGTCGGTCCTCACCGTCGGTGACCTCGAGCTGGACGAGGACAGCCATGAGGTACGCCGTGCGGGCCACGAGATCTCCCTGACGGCGACGGAGTTCGAGCTGCTCCGCTTCCTGATGCGCAACCCGCGCCGCGTCCTGTCCAAGGCGCAGATCCTGGACCGGGTCTGGAACTACGACTTCGGCGGCCAGGCCAACGTCGTCGAGCTCTACATCTCCTACCTGCGCAAGAAGGTCGACGCCGGTCACGACCCGATGATCCACACGATGCGCGGAGCCGGGTACGTGCTGAAGCCGGTGTCATGAGGAACGCGTTCGCGTCGTTGACGTCGCGACTGGTCGTGACGACCGTGGCGCTGGTGCTCGCTGGTGTCCTTCCTGATCGGGACGGTCACGACCCTGGCCATCCGCGGCTACCTGACCAGGCAGCTGGACCAGGACGTCGACAACGCCATCCGGGGAGCGCAGTTCCAGCGCGCAGACGGCGGCGGACCGTTCGGCGGTGCCCAGACGGGGGACGGTCCGCGCGGCGACCCCGGCACGCTCTCCGCCGTGCACATCGACGGCGCCTCGCAGTGGTGGGTCGGGAGCGTCGGGACCCAGCGCAGCACCGGGGAGTACGCCAGCTCCAGGTTGAGCGCGACGATCAGTCGTGAGCTCAACGACGTCCCCGTCGACGGGCGCGGCCACACGGTCGACCTCGACGGCCTCGGCAGCTATCGGGTGGTCGTGTCGGCCGACGGCACCGCTGCGGCAGGGCTGCCCACCGAGGACGTCGACGACGTGGTCGGGAACCTGATCTGGTGGGAGGTGCTGCTCGCCCTGCTCGCCGTGGGCGGTGCCGGCGGCGCTGCCGCGATCGTCGTACGTCGTCAGCTGAGGCCGCTGCGCGAGGTCGCGGCGACGGCCCACAACGTGGCCGGCCTTCCCCTGGCCGAGGGCGAGATCGCGATCGCGCCGCGGGTGCCCGCGCACCTACAGACACGCACACCGAGGTCGGTCAGGTGGGCGCGGCGCTGAACACCCTGCTGGTCGCACGTCGAGAGCTCGCTTGGCCGAGCGTCACCGGAGCGAGCAGCAGGTGCGGCAGTTCGTCGCCGACGCCTCGCACGAGCTGCGCACCCCGCTGACCACGATCGCCGGCTACACCGAGCTCGCCCGGCGTCGGCCCGACGACTCCGACGCGGTCAGCACGGCGTTGGCGAAGGTCGACGACGAGTCCGCCCGGATGACCGCGATGGTCGAGGACCTGCTGCTGCTCGCCCGGCTGGACGCCGGTCGACCGCTGGCGCGCGACACCGTCGACCTGTCACGCCTGCTGGTCGAGGCGGTGTCGGACGCCCGGGTGGTGTCGCCGGAGCACCGCTGGCAGCTCGAGCTGCCCGAGGAGTCGGTCGAGGTGACCGGGGACGCCGACCGGCTCCACCAGGTCGTCACCAACCTGCTCACCAACGCGCGGAAGCACACGCCACCGGGCACGACGGTCACGGTGACCGGCACGACGTCCGGCTTCTCGGTGCACGACGACGGTCCGGGCTTCCCGCCGGACCTGGCCACGACCGCGTTCGAACGGTTCGTCCGCGGCGACGTCGCGCGCACGCGCGCCCCCGGCGGCACCGACGGCGGCGCCGGGCTGGGGCTCTCGCTCGTGGACGCGATCGTCTCCGCCCACGGCGGCTCGGTCTCCCTCGACTCCCGCCCCGGCTCCACCACGATCACGGTCGGCCTGCCGGGATAGTCCCCGACGTTCTGGTCGGGTTGGTGGTCCACGACCCGACCAGAACGTCGGGGACTATCCCTTCACAGACACCCCACAGGCCGGCGAAGGGGGGCTGCCAGCGGGGGCGGTCACGGTGAGGGCATGACCTCCGAGACCCCAGCGCTCACCCGCGACTCGACCTCCACGGACCGTCCCCGGCCGACACGGCCGTTCACGCGCCGGGGACACCAAGCCGTCGGGGGCCGCACGACCCGGTTCCCCGTGCCGGCCGACCGTGCGGCCCTCGCCGGGCTGCTCCTCGCCACCGCCCTGCTCTACCTCTGGGGGCTCGGCTCGTCCGGCTGGGCCAACTCGTTCTACTCCGCGGCGGCGCAGGCCGGCTCGGCGTCGTGGAAGGCGTTCTTCTTCGGCTCGTCCGACGCCGCCAACAGCATCACCGTCGACAAGACCCCGCTCGCGCTCTGGCCGATGGGACTGTCGGTGCGGATCTTCGGTCTCTCGTCGTGGAGCATCCTCGTGCCGCAGGCGCTCGAGGGCGTCGGCGCGGTCTGGCTGCTGCACGCCACGGTCCGGCGTACGACGGGCTCGGCGGTCGCGGCCCTGGTCGCCGGCGCCACGATGGCCCTCACCCCGGTCGCGGTCCTGATGTTCCGGTTCAACAACCCCGACGCGATGCTCGTGCTGCTGCTGGTGGCGTCGGCGTACGCCACCCTGCGCGCCGTCGAGGCCTCGGCCGTCGGCGGCCGCGCCGCCCGCTGGCTCGCGTTCGCCGGCGTGCTGGTCGGGCTGGCGTTCCTGGCGAAGATGCTCCAGGCATTCCTGGTGATCCCCGCACTCGTCCTGGTGTACGCCGTGTTCGCGGCCGTGCCTGGCGGCGCCGCCTCGTGCACCTGCTCGCAGCAGCCGGCGGGCTCGTCGTCGCCGCGGGCTGGTGGATCGCGATCGTCGAGCTGTGGCCGGCGGCGTCGCGCCCCTACATCGGCGGCTCGCAGCACAACTCGATCCTCGAGCTCACCCTCGGCTACAACGGCCTCGGCCGGATCGACGGCTCGGAGACGGGGTCGGTCGGCGGAGGCGGCTTCGGCGGCGGTGGCGGCTGGGGCGCGACCGGGCTGCTGCGGATGTTCAACAGCGAGATCGGCACCCAGGTGGCGTGGCTCCTCCCCGCCGCCCTCGTCGTCGGCGTGGCCGCGTTGTTCTTCGCCCGCGGGCGGCGCCCGCTCCAGGCGGGGCTGACCCTCTGGCTGGGCTGGCTGGTCGTGACCGCGCTGACGTTCAGCCTGATGGCCGGGATCTTCCACCCGTACTACACGGTCGCCCTGGCCCCCGCCATCGGCGCCCTGGTCGGGATCGGCTCGCTCGTCCTCTGGCAACGACGGCAGTCGCTGGTCGCGACCGGCGTCCTCGGCTTCACCGTGGCGATGACGGCGGCGCTGGCGTTCGAGCTGCTGGGCCGGGACGCGTCGTGGCACCCGTGGCTGCGGTACGTCGTCGCCCTCGCCGGCTTCGCGGCCGCGCTGCTGATCGTCGGCGTGCGGCACCTGCCGCGGCGGCTCGCGACGACCGTCGCCGTGGTGGCGCTGCTGTCCGGCCTGGCCGGTCCCGCGGCGTACTCGCTGTCGACGGCGGCGACCCCGCACACCGGGTCGATCCCGAGTGCCGGGCCGACGTCCGGTGGCCTCGGCGGCGGCTTCGGCGGAGGCTTCGGCGGTACGCCGCCGACCGGCGGCCCGGCGGGAGCCCCGACCCAGAACGGCACCGGCGACCGGCACCGGCCAGGCCAACGCCGGCGGACTGCTCGACGGCAGCACCTCGAGCTCGGCCCTGACCGCGCTGCTCGCGGCCGATGCCTCGTCGTACACCTGGGTCGCCGCGGCCGTCGGCTCCAACAGCGCGGCCGGGTACCAGCTGGCCACGCAGCAGCCGGTGATGGCGATCGGCGGCTTCAACGGGAGCGACCCGAGCCCGACCCTGGCCCAGTTCAAGGCCTGGGTCGCGGCCGGGAAGATCCACTACTTCATCGCCGGCGGCGGTGGCCTGGGCGGTGGTGGCGGCTTCGGTGGCCGCACCGGGGGTGGCGGGAGCACGTGGGGGCAGCGGCACCTCCTCCCAGATCAGCACCTGGGTCGAGTCGGCGTTCACCGCGAAGACCGTCGACGGCGTCACCGTCTACGACCTGACGACCGGCTGAGGGCCGGGCCCGGGGGCGGTAGCGTCCCTCGCATGGAGCTCCCCGGGCACGTCGACCACCTCATCGTCGGCTCCGGCTTCGCCGGGATCTGTGCGGCGATCAGGCTCGCCGAGGACGGCGAGACGGACTACGTCGTGATCGAGAAGGCCGCCGACGTCGGCGGCACCTGGCGCGACAACACCTACCCCGGCGCGTGCTGCGACGTGCCCAGCCAGCTCTACTCCTACTCGTTCGCCCGCAACCCCGAGTGGAGCTCGTCCTACTCCCCCCAACCCGAGATCCAGGCCTACCTCCAGCGGGTCGCCCGGGAGTACGGCGTGACCGAGCGGACCGTGCTCGACACCGAGCTCGAGCAGGCCGTGTGGGACGACGAGGCCCAGGCCTGGCGGTGCCGTACGACGTCCGGCGAGGTCACGGCGCGCACGCTGATCACCGGGACGGGCAACCTGCACGAGCCCCGGCTGCCCGACATCGCGGGCATCGAGACCTTCGCCGGCGCGCTGTTCCACTCGTCGCGCTGGGACCACTCGGTCGACCTGGCCGGGAAGCGGGTGGCCGTGATCGGCACCGGCGCCTCGGCGATCCAGATCGTGCCCGAGGTGCAGCAGGTCGCCGACCACCTCGACGTCTACCAGCGCACGGCCCCCTGGGTGATCCCGCGCAACGACCGCCGCTACAGCCGGCTCGAACGGCTCGCGCTGCGTCGCGTGCCGGCGTTGTCGAAGCTCTACCGCACCGGCATCTACTGGGCCCACGAGGGCTACGTGCCGGCGTTCACCTGGCAGCCCCGACTGGGCGCGCCGGCGGAGCTGGCGGCGACGGTCAACATGAGGAAGGCGATCAAGGACCCCGGGCTCCGGGCACGGGTGACCCCGACCTTCCAGCTCGGCTGCAAGCGCGTGCTGCGCTCCAACACCTACTACCCCGCCCTCGCCGAGGAGAACGTCGACCTGGTCACCGACCCGATCGCCCGGATCACCCCGTCCGGGATCGTCACCGGCGACGGGGACGAGCACCCCGCCGACGTGATCGTGGTGGCGACCGGCTTCTGGACGACCGAGCAGCCGATCGCCGAGCGCGTCGTCGGTCGTGAGGGCCGCACGCTCGCGGACGCCTGGGCCACGGGCGGGATGTCGGCGTACAAGGGCACGACCGTGCACGGCTTCCCCAACCTCTTCACGATCGGCGGTCCCAACACCGCGCAGGGCCACACCAGCGTCGTGTTCGTGATCGAGTCGCAGGTCGCCTACATCCGTGGCGCCGTCCGCACCATGCGCGAGCGCGGGTACGGCGCGCTGGAGCCGCGGGCGGCCGTGCAGCGCCGCTACAACACCCGCCTCCAACGGCGGATGAAGCACACGGTCTGGAGCCGGGGCGGCTGCATGTCGTGGTACCAGGACGCGCAGGGCCGGATCACCACGCTCTGGCCGCGGTCGACGGTGACGCTGCGGCGGATCCTGGCCCGCTTCGACGTCGACGCCTACGACGTGCAGGCGGCGCGGCCGACCTCCGACCGCGAGGCCGTGGCGTGAGGACGACCTCGTGAAGACGCTCGACGACAAGGTCGTCGTGATCACCGGGGCCGCGTCCGGGATCGGCCGTGCCCTGGCCGTCGACGTGGCCCGACGAGGGGCGCTGCTGGCGGTCTCCGACATCGACGAGGCGGCGCTGGCCGAGACCGTCGAGCTGGTGAAGGCAGCGGGTGCGCGCGCGGTCCGCAGCGACCTGCTCGACGTGGCCGACCGCGGCGCGTTCGCGGCGTACGCCGCAGCGGTGGCCGAGCATTTCGGCCGGGTCGACGTGGTCGTCAACAACGCCGGGGTCGCACTCGCCGGCGACGTCGAGGACCTCGACTACCCCGACATGGACTGGCTCATGGGCATCGACTTCTGGGGCGTCGTGCACGGCACCAAGGAGTTCCTGCCCCACCTCGTCGCCTCCGGCGACGGACACCTGGTCACCATGTCGTCGCTGTTCGGGCTGGTCTCGATGCCCGGTCAGTCGATGTACAACGCCGCCAAGTACGCCGTTCGCGGCTTCAGCGAGGCGCTGCGCGAGGAGCTGCTGATGGCCGGCCACCCCGTCGGCGTGACGGTCGTCCACCCGGGCGGGATCAAGACCGCGATCGCCCGCAACGCCCGCACGTCCGAGCGCGAGGACCACGAGCGCAACGCCCGCTACTTCGACGACAGGCTGGCCAAGATGGAGCCCGAGGAGGCGGCCCGGATCATCGTCGAGAAGGGGATCCTCGGCGGCAAGGCCCGCCTCCTCGTCGGCCTCGACGCCCACGCCCTGCACCACCTCGCGCGCCTCTCCGGCTCTCGCTACCAGGACGTCGTGGCGGCCGTGGCGAAGCGGCGCAAGCCCCCGAAGCGCTGAGCCGTCCCACGGATACAGTCGCGGCGTGGCGCGCACGCTCGGAGACCCTGTCCGCATCGAGATGACGAAGTGGGGCGACCGGCCCCACTGGCAGATCCCCGGGCTCTGGCTGGGCAGCGACGACCACGGCGACTGGATCGGCATCCCCGCCGGCACCCGGATGGTGCGGCCGGGCCGGGACGTCCGGTCGGAGTTCGACCAGGTCGGCCTGGTGCCGGCCACCGGTGACGAGGTGGCGCGGTCGTGCCTGCCGACGTTCCACCGGCCGCCCTCGCACGTCTGGGTCTACGTCGACATGACCACCCTGCCGGCGTGGGACGGGAGCACGATCCGCGCCGTCGACCTCGACCTCGACGTCATCCGCGGCCGCGACGGCGACGTCGTCGTCGACGACGAGGACGAGTTCGCCGAGCACCAGGTGACCCTCGGCTACCCTCCCGAGGTCGTCGCGCTGGCCGAGGCGAGCCGCGACCGGGTGTACGCCGCGATCCTCGCCGAGGCAGCGCCGTACGACGGCAGCCACGAGCGGTGGCAGCAGGTGCTCGACGAGCTCAGCGCACGAAGCTGAACGACCACTGCGGCGCCCACCCGTGGTCGGCGCCCTCGAGACGACACATGCCCACCCGGTAGGACGCGTCCGGCGGCGCGACGAACGCGACCTCCTCGAAGCCGGCGGCCGCGAACAGCCCGCGCACCCACTCCGCCGGATCGCCCCGCTGGTCGGTGGGGTCGTCCGGAACGCGGCTGCCACGAGTCCAGATCACCGTGCCCCCGGGCCGCACCAGGGCGCGCGCGGCCTCGACGCAGTGCTCGACGTCGGCGTCGGAGATGTTGCCGAAGATGCCGCACAGCATCAGCACGTCGCGCATCGAGCCGGTCGCGGACCGTCTCGAACGACCCTGCGTCCGCGGTCCGGACCTCGAGGTCGAGACCGGACGCCACCGCGGTGGCCCGCGCTGCGTCGGCCAGCGTGGGGTCGAGCTCGACCAGGCAGGCCTCGACGTCGAGATCGGGTCGGGCGGCCAGCACCGGGATGGTGTCGCGACCGTCGCCGGCGCAGAGGCTCAGCAGCCGCACGGAGGTGTCGCCGGCGGCTGCGCGGGCGTCGAGGTCGGCGCCCAGCAGCCGGCGTACGTCGGCCAGGCGACGCGACAGCGGCGACTCCGGGTCGCCGTACTCCTCGTGCCACTCCCGCCAGTCGCGCGTCATCGCAGGTAGCCTCCCTCGGGCTCGACCATCTCCAGACGGACGCCGAGGAGCCGCACCGGCCGCTCCTGCTCGACCCGGTCGAGCAGCGAGACCGCGGCCTCACCGAGCACCGCCACGTCGTTGGACGGCGCCGGCAGCGTCAGCGACCGGCTGACCGTGATGAACGGGCGGTAGCGCACCTTGATCCCGACCCGCGCGGCCGGTCGGCCCTCGCGGTCGATGTCCTCGACGACGCGGGCCGTGAGCGCCCGCACCTCGTCGGGCACGACGTCCCAGGTGAGGTCGGTCTGGTAGGTCTCCTCGCGGCCGTGGGCCCGCGGCGTCCACGGCGTGGCGTCGACCGGGCTCGTGTCGGCGCCGCGGCCGAGCCGGTGGTACCACGGCCCCATGGTCGGGCCGATCGCCTCGGCGAGCACCCGCACGTCGCTCTCGGCGAGCTGCCGCACGGTCTCGATCCCCAACGCCGACAGCCGCTTGCCGATCCGTGACCCGATCCCCCACAGCGCGGTCGTCGGCCGCTCGCCCATCACCTCGTACCACTCGACCTCGGTGAGGTAGCCGATCCCCGAACCGTCGCCCTCGCCGCGCTTGCCGAACGCCGTCGCGATCTTGGCCCGGAGCTTGTTGTCGCCGATGCCGACGCCGCAGGTGCAGCTCCGTGGCGCGCTGCACGGCCGCGCGGATCTGCTCGGCGAAGACCCGCGGGTCGCCGAGGTCGCCGTGCCCCTCGCCGGGCCCCAGGAACGCCTCGTCCCACCCGAGCACCTCCACGACGACCGGGACACCGCCCCACTCCAGCGAGCGCAGCGTGTCCATGACCCGCGCCGAGGCCTCGTCGTACGCCGGCTTGTCGACCGGCAGGAACACCGCGTCCGGGATCTTCCGCGCCGCGACGCGCAGCGGCATCCCCGAGCCGACGCCGTGCTCGCGGGCGGCGTAGGACGCGGTGGCGACGACGCCCCGCTCGGTCGGGTCGCCACGGCCCCCGACCACGACCGGGAGTCCCGCGAGCTCGGGGCGGCGCAGCATCTCGACCGCCGCGATGAACTGGTCGAGGTCGACGTGCAGCACCCACGCGGTCACGACGTCCGCCTCAGCGCCGCACCGGCGGCAGCGCGTCGGTGGCCTCGATCGGGTCCATCCCGGTCAGCAGGAGGAGGTCGGCGACCACGGCCCGGATCTGCGCGAGCACGACGTCGGCGGACAGGTCGTCGCTGCGATCCACCTCGCCGGTCGCCATCCCCACCCCCAGCAGTGCGGGCTGGGCGGCGGTCGCCATCCGGTCACCGTCGAGCTCGATCGCGACCACCTCGACCGCGGCAGCCAGCTCCGCCGTGATCAGGGCGTACGCCGACGGCACTGCCTGGTGCCGGTAGGCCGCGACGGCGCACTGCCGCACCAGCACCCGGGTGCTGCGCAGGGCGCGGTCGAGCGGCTCGACCAGCTCGGCCATCTTCCGCAGCCCCGGCCCGTGCCGGATCCGGAACGGCGACGACGCCACCACGTCGAGGCCCTCGTCGGCCGCGGCCTGCAGCTCACGGATCAGCGGGTCGGTGGCGCGCGCCTCCTCCAGCAGCGACAGCGCCCGCTCGACGTCGCCGTCGACCATCACGTCGCTGGAGGCCTGGAGGAGGTCGCGGATCTTGCGCACGACCTTCGCCGCCTGCTCGCGTGGACGTCGCAACGGAGCCGCCGGCACCACGGTCGCGGCCACCAGTGCCACCGCTCCGCCGATCAGGGCGTCGGTCCACCGGGTGAGCGCCTGGCCCGGCGCCGGCTTCAGCGCGGTGATGATGATCGACTGGACCGCCGCCTGGATCAGGAAGATCTGGCCGTTGTCGAGCAGGAGCGCGACGCTCATCGCGAGCGCGACCACGAGCACGATCGTCCAGCCCGTGCTGCCCAGGGCCTGCACCAGGAGGTCGGCACCGAAGACGCCGAGCGCCACCCCGACCGTCACCTCGGCGACCCGGCGCAGCCGCTGACCGTACGACGTACCGAGCGAGACCACGGCCGCCACCGGGGCGAAGAACGGAGCCTGGTGACCGACGACGTCCTTGGCCACCCACCAGGCGACGCCGGCCGCGACGGCGCACTGCGCGATCGCCCAGCCCTTCGAGCGCCATCGGTCGAGCCGGGTCGCCAACGACTCCCGGCCGCGGTCCAGCGCGCCCTCGAACGGGTGGGCCTGCATGGCGCGATCCTCGCACGCGCCGCCGACCGTGGCGCACCGTGCGAGGATCGCCGCATGGTGCAACCGCTGGACCCGACGGCCGCCGCGTTCCTGATGGCGGAGAACCGTCGGATGCCGATGCACGTCGGCGGCCTGCAGCTGTTCCGCAAGCCCGAGGGCGCGGGCCGCAACTACGTGAAGGACCTCTACGAGCACTTCCGCGAGTCCGACGACATCGCGCCGCTGTTCCTCAAGCACCCGGTGCGGTCGGTCCGGACCGGTGGGCAGTACGTCTGGCGCGAGGACGACGAGTTCGACATCGAGTACCACGTGCGCCACAGCGCGCTGCCGAAGCCGGGTCGGGTCCGCGAGCTGCTCGAGCTCTGCTCGCGGCTGCACTCGACCCGTCTGGCCACCGAGCGTCCGCTGTGGGAGTGGCACCTGATCGAGGGGCTGCGCGACGGCCGGGTCGCGATGTACGCCAAGCTCCACCACGCGCTCGTCGACGGGGTCTCGGCGATGCGCCTCCTGCAGAGCATCCTCACCTCCGACCCCGACCGCACCGGGATGCCCGCCCCCTGGGAGAACAAGCCGTCGACGGCGAAGGTGCGCGAGGCCCGCGAGCATGCCGAGCACTCGCTGTCCGACGTGCCGCTGCAGGCGATGCGGGCGGCGCTCGGCATCAGCGCCGAGGCGGCCGGTCTCCCCGGGGCGCTGATCAAGACGCTGCAGAAGTCGGTCCGCAACGAGACCTCGGCCCTCTCGCTCTACGCCCCGCGGACCATCCTCAACCAGCCGATCACGGCGGCCCGACGCTTCGCCGCGCAGGACTGGCCGATCGAGCGGCTCCGCGCGATCGGCAAGGCGAGCGGCACGACGTTGAACGACGTGGTGCTGGCGATGTGCAGCGGCGCGATGCGCACCTACCTGCTCGAGCTCGACGCGCTGCCGGACACGACTCTGGTCTCGATGGTGCCGGTCGGGCTCAAGGCGAAGGAGTCGCACGTCGCGTCCGCCCACGGCGGGAACGCCGTCGGCTCGGTGATGGTCAAGCTCGGGACCGACCTCACCGACCCCGCCGAGCGGCTGGCCGCCGTCCATGCGTCGATGGTGGACGGCAAGCGCGCGCTGGCCGAGATGACCCCGGTGCAGATCCTGGCGATGAGCGCGCTCGGTCAGGCGCCGGCGATCCTCGGCCCGATGCTGCGGATGGGCGGGGTCGTGAAGCCGCCGTACAACCTGATCATCAGCAACGTGCCCGGGCCGCGCACCACCCAGTACTTCAACGGGATGCAGCTGCTCGGCACCTATCCCCTGTCGATCCCGATCGACGGCATGGCGCTCAACATCACCTGCAACTCCTACGCCGACGACATGGCCTTCGGGCTGACCGGCTGCCGCCGCACCGTGCCGCACCTCCAGCGCCTGCTGACCCACCTCGACACCGAGCTGACCGCCCTCGAGCGGGCCGCCGGCGTCTGAGCGCCGGAGGTCGAGGATCGTCAGGAGTAGAGGCGGCCGATGATCAGGTCGAGCGCGCGGTCGGGGAGCAGCCGACGCGCGGTGACCACGGAACCGGCGCCGCGGCCGACCGGGTAGCGGGTGCGCGGCCGACGAGACGTGGCGGCCTTGGCGATCTTGCGACCCACCACGTCGGGGCCGCTCATCATCGGGCCGTCACCGCCCTCCATCCGCGCGCGCACGGCCTCGGCCTGGCGCTCGTAGGCCGTGCCGACGCTGCTCGAGACCAGGTGGGCGCGGGCGAGCTCGTTCCACTCCGTCCGGATCGGGCCGGGCTCCACGATCACCACGCGGACGCCGTACGGCGCGAGCTCGAGCCGCAGGCTGTCGCTGAAGCCCTCCACCGCGAACTTGGTGGCGTGGTACCAGGCGCCCAGCGGCTCGTAGAACTTGCCGCCGACGCTGCCGACGTTGATGATCCGCCCGTCGCCGCGCTCGCGCATGCCCGGCAGCACGAGCTGGGTGAGCCGGGCGAGGCCGAAGATGTTGACCTCGAACTGCCGCCGCGCCTCGTCGATCGGCACCGTCTCGACCGCGCCGTAGGAGCCGTAGCCGGCGTTGTTGACCAGCACGTCGATGCGTCCGGCCTCGCCGAGGATCCGATCGATGCCGCCGGTCATGGAGGCGTCATCGGTGACGTCCATCGCGAACGTCGTCACCCCGGCCTCCGCCAGAGCGCTCATCCGCTCGACCCGGCGCGCGACGGCGTACGTCGTGAACCCGGCCTCCTGCAGCCGAACCGCCGTCCGCTCCCCGATCCCGCTCGAGCCGCCGGTCACCAGTGCCACGCGCTCCGTCATCCGGCCATCATGGCGGGTCGCGCGTCATCCGGGCGTGGCCGAACCGAGCGGGCGGAGGCCCGTGAAGTCGTGACCGGATCGGTACGTGTCGTCCGTGGCGACCGGGCATCCCCCGCGGTTACCGTGGTCGGACGCTCTCACCGTCAGGGGTCGCCGTGCTGTTCTACGTCGTCGTCGCGATCGGCGCGCTGATGGTCGCCGTGTGGGTCCTGCGGTCTCCGGTGCTCAGGGCCATGGTCCGCGGCCGCGGCACGGACCCGTCCCAGTGGGGCTCGTGGCAGGAGCACCTCGAGGACGACGGCCTCGGTCCGTCGTGGCGCAGTGACGGGTCCGGCGGGCGCCGGGAGACGAAGCTCTACTCCCGGCACACCCGCCGCCGCTGAGCCGGGCCTCGTACCTCGTTCCCCGGGCCCGGCCGCGCGGTCAGCCCAGGTCGTAGCGGTCGAGGTCCATCACCTTGACCCAGGCGTCGACGAAGTCGCGGACGAACGTCTCGCCGGCGTCGTCCGAGGCGTAGACCTCGGCCAGCGCGCGGAGCTCGGAGTTGGAACCGAAGACCAGGTCGACCCGGCTCGCGGTCCAGCGCACGCCGCCCGAGGCGTCGCGCCCCTCGAACGTCTCGGCGTCCTCCGACGTCGGCGTCCAGGTGGTGCCCAGCTCGAGCAGGTTGACGAAGAAGTCGTTCGTCAGCACGCCCGGCCGGTCGGTGAGGACGCCGAGCGACGAGCCGCCCTGGTTCGCGCCGAGCACCCGGAGGCCGCCCACCAGGACGGTCATCTCCGGTGCGGAGAGCGTGAGCAGGTTGGCCCGGTCGACGAGCAGGTACTCCGCGGGGAGCCGCTGGCCCTTGCCGAGGTAGTTGCGGAAGCCGTCCACGCTCGGCTCGAGCGCGGAGAACGACTCGACGTCGGTCTGGTCCTGCGTGGCGTCCGTGCGACCCAGGCTGACCGGCACCGTCACGGAGACACCCGCCTCGGCGGCCGCCTTCTCGACGGCGGCGGAGCCGGCGATCACGATCAGGTCGGCGAGCGAGACCTGCCGGCCGTCCTGCCCGTCGTTGAACGCCTCGGCGATCCCCTCGAGCGTGCGCAGCACGGTGGCGAGCTGGTCGGGGTCGTTGGCCTCCCAGCCGCTCTGCGGCTCGAGCCGGATGCGAGCGCCGTTGGCGCCGCCCCGCTTGTCGCTGCCGCGGAACGTCGACGCCGAGGCCCACGCGGTCGCCACGAGCTGGCCGATCGGGATGCCGGCGTCGAGCACCTGCTGCTTGAGCGCGGCCACGTCGGCGTCGTCGATCGCGTCGTGCGTCGCCTCCGGGACCGGGTCCTGCCAGAGCAGCACCTCGGAGGGGACCTCGGGGCCGAGGTAGCGCTGGATCGGCCCCATGTCGCGGTGGGTCAGCTTGTACCAGGCCCGCGCGAACGCGTCGGCGAACTCGTCGGGGTTCTCGTGGAAGCGCTTCGAGATCGGCCCGTAGACCGGGTCGAGCCGCAGCGCGAGGTCGGTCGTCAGCATCGTCGGCGGCCGCGTCGCGCCGCCCTCGTCGGGGGCCGGGATCGTGCCGGCACCCGCGCCGTCCTTGGCGACCCACTGGTGGGCGCCGGCCGGGCTCTTGGAGAGTTCCCACTCGAAGCCGAAGAGGTTGTCGAAGAACGCGTTGCTCCACTGCGTCGGCGTCGACGTCCAGGTGACCTCGAGGCCGCTGGTGATCGCGTCCTTGCCCGTGCCGCTGTCGAAGCTGCTGATCCAGCCCAGCCCCTGGGCCTCCAGCGGGGCCCCCTCGGGCTCCGGTCCGACGTACTCCGCGGGGTCGGCAGCGCCGTGGGTCTTGCCGAAGGTGTGGCCGCCGGCGATCAGGGCGACGGTCTCCTCGTCGTTCATCGCCATCCGGCGGAACGTCTCGCGGATGTCGCGGGCGGAGGCGAGCGGGTCCGGGTTGCCGTTCGGGCCCTCGGGGTTGACGTAGATCAGGCCCATCTGGACCGCGGCCAGCGGCGACTCGAGGTCGCGGTCACCGGTGTAGCGCTCGTCGCCGAGCCAGGTCTGCTCCGGCCCCCAGTAGACGTCCTCGTCCGGCTCCCAGACGTCCTCGCGGCCGCCGGCGTAGCCGAAGGTCGAGAAGCCCATCGACTCCAGGGCGACGTTGCCGGTCAGCACGATCAGGTCGGCCCAGGACAGCTGCTTGCCGTACTTCTTCTTCACCGGCCACAGGAGGCGCCGGGCCTTGTCGAGGTTGCCGTTGTCGGGCCAGCTGTTGATCGGCGCGAAGCGCTGCTGCCCGCCGCCGGCCCCGCCGCGCCCGTCCTGGATCCGGTAGGTGCCGGCGCTGTGCCAGGCCATCCGGATCATGAACGGGCCGTAGTGGCCGAAGTCGGCGGGCCACCAGTCCTGCGAGGTGGTCAGCACCTCCTCGATGTCGCGCTTCACCGCGGGCAGGTCGAGGCGGGCGAACTCCGCGGCGTAGTCGAAGTCGCCGGGCATCGGGTTGGACACCGGTGTGTGCTTGGCCAGGATCTTGAGGTTGAGCCGGTTGGGCCACCAGCCCTGGTTGCTGTTGCCACCCTCGGTCGGGTACGTCGCGTGGGCGACCGGGCAGGTGCCGGTCTCCTCGGCGATGTCCGCGGTGCTGACGGGTCCCTCGGCGGACTCGTCGTTCATGTCGCCGACCTTGGCGTCGTGCTCGGGGTGTCCGGGGTTGTCGGGGGCCATGGGCTTCCTTCCGATCGGTTCAGGCGGGTGTCGGTGCGTGGTCAGGTGCGTGGTCAGGTGCGGTGTGTCAGGAGCGGTGTCGTCAGGAGCGGGGGCGCAGGCGGGGCAGATGCCCCAGTAGATGACCTCGGCCTCGTCGACGGCGTAGCCGTGGTCGTTCTCCGCGGTCAGGCAGGGCGCGTCGCCGACCGCGCAGTCGACGTCGGCGATCGCGCCGCAGGAGCGGCAGACGAGGTGGTGGTGGTTGTCGCCGACCCGGGCCTCGTAGCGGGCGACCGAGCCGCTCGGCTGGATCCGCCGGGCGAGCCCGGAGGCCGTCAGCGTGCGCAACGAGTCGTAGACCGCCTGGTGGGAGACGTCCGGCAGGTCGCGGCGGACGGCGGTGATCACCGACTCCGTGTCGGCGTGGGCGAGCGCGACCAGCGCGTCGAGCACCGCCAACCGGGGCCGCGTCACCCGGAGCCCGGCCGCGCGCAGCAGCTCGGGGAAGTCGGGGGTGACGGGCACCGTTCGATCCTGTCGAGTTTTCCTGAACGAGTCAAGAAAAGCGTCAGGATCCGGCCACGAACTCCTCGAACCCGCCGCCCACGACGTCCGCCACCGCCCTGAGCCGGGCCCGGGTCACGTCGGAGACCCGGGCGAGGCCGGCGAGGTCGGCGTTCGACCCCGGTCGGACCGGCTCGGCGGCGTTCACCGAGACGCACGTACGCCGGCCACCGTCGGCGGTGTTCTGCAGCGCCACCGCGTGCCCCGTCGTGCCGCTGCCGGCGAAGGCGTCGAGCACGCGGGCGTCGTCCGGCATCGTCTCGAGGATCCGGCGGAGCAGGCCGGTCGGCTTGGGCGACTCGAAGAGGTGCCCCACCAACGCCTTCAGCTCCATCACGGCGGTGTCGGTCGAGCCGATCTCCTCGGCCAGCCAGATCGTCCGGAGCTTCTTCCGGCGTCCCTCCTGGAGCCAGTCGCGCTGGAAGACGTCGGCCCGCCGCCGCTCCCCCTGGCCGACGTGGCGGCAGACCAGGTCGTCGGGCTGGGCGTCGATCTTGGTCGCCGACCACCGCCACACCGCCGGGCCGCCGTCGCCGAAGACCGGCTTGATCTCGAGCGAGCCGGCGAAGGGCTCGGTCGACACGCGGCCGGTCACCGGGTCGCCGTAGATCGCGAAGTGCATGGTCGGTGCGGTGACCGGGTTGAACTTCTTGTTGGTGTTGCGCAGCGGCAACCGCCGGAACCGGCGCCCGTCGTCGGTGGTCAGCGGGAAGTCGCGCGGGTCGACCGTCGACGGGCTCGAGGCGTCGAGGGCGCAGCCGGGCATCGAGCGCGCGTAGACCAGCAGGTACTCGTGCGAGGTCGCGAAGCCGCGGCCGAGCTGGCGGCCCTTGGGGTTGAGGTTCACCACGATCTGGGCGACGAACCGGTCCTCACCGAAGACCTCGTCCATCAGCAGCCGCAGCCGCGCCACCTCGTTGTCGTCGATGCTGACGAAGACGGCGCCGCGCTCGCTCATCACGGCACGGACCGCCTCGAGCCGCGGCCGCACCATCGCCGCCCAGGTGCGGTGGCGGTCGGCGCGCGGGCCGTCGACCTTGTCGCGGTAGGCGAAGGGGTTGCCGGTGTTGTACGGCGGGTCGAGGTAGACCACGTCGAACGGCCCGTACGCCGGTGCCAGCCGCGGCAGGACGTCGAGGTTGTCGCCCTCGACGAACGTGTTCCACGGCTCCACCCGCCCCACGCTAGACGGCTCGGCGGGTGCCCGCTTGTAACACGCTGTCCACTGGTCTTCCAGGCTGCTGCAACGGCGTGGAAGAGCAGTGGACGGCGTGTTACAAGCGGGTTCCTCAGCCGAGCGGGACGGTCGCCACCGCGACCGTCGTCACCGCGGCCAGGCACTCCTCGAGCGGGCTGGCCACCTCGCGCGGCACGAGCTGGACCCGCCCGTCCTGGCCGGCCATCACGTCCACCCCGGGGGGCCGGTCGCAGCCGACGGCGACGACCTGCGCGACGACGAGGTGGTCGGGAGACTCCAGGGCCTTCTGCACGGCGGCCCGGACCCGGTTCTGCATCGCCGGCATCCGGAACTGCGCCACGAACCGGTCGGTGTCGCTGACGCTGCTCAGCGGGGTGGCGACCTGGCTCGCGACCCCTCCGGCCGCGGTCAGCGAGACCAGCTGCGCGTGGGCGCCGGGGATCGGACCCGGGCTGAACGTCGGGTTCCCCGCCGGGTCGGACGCCGGCCCGGAGCTCGGGTCGGTCGCGACGGACGAGGACGACGACGAGCCGCAGCCGCCCAGCAGCAGCGCCGAGCAGGTCAGGAGGGCCAGGGCCACAGTCAGGGTCCCGAGGGTGCGTCGCATGCGGGTGGGACGGGCGTGGTGGGTCGCCGGTTCCCGGAGGAACCGCGGACGAAATCCCCGACACGCCGAGGTGTCGGGGATGGTTGCTCCGCGGTTTCCGCTCACCGCGGCGGCCCGCCCGCCCGAGCCGGGGCCAGGTCGAAGCCGACCAGCGCCTCGACCCGGGCGGCGACGGCGAGGGTGCGCAGGTCGGCCCACCGCGGCCCCATCACCTGGAGCCCGACCGGGAGCCCGTCGGCCGACAGCCCGGTCGGGACGGCGGTCGCGGGCTGGCCGGTCAGGTTCGCCGGCAGGGCCAGCACGCACCAGTCGTCGAAGAACGGGTCGACCGGCGTGCCGTCGATCTCGGCAGGACCGGTGACGTCGGTCGAGAACGCCGGGACGGGCATCGACGGCGCCAGCAGCACGTCGTACCCGCCGTCGCCCGCGAGGTCGCCGCCTCCGAAGAACGACTCCCAGCTGCGCGTGAACGCGATCCGGCGTTCCTGGGCGTCGAGGTAGTCCGCGGCGGTCGCGGAGCGGCCGGACTCGACGATCTCCCGCGTGGCCGCCTCGATGCCCTCGTGGTCGAGCAGCGGCCCCTCGGAGGCGAACCCCTCCGGCAGGGCGATGTCGTTCCAGAGCTGGGTCGGGTAGCCGGCCTCGGGATGTGCCTCGACGATCCGGGCGCCGTCGTCGCTGAGCCGGTCGACCGCTGCCCGGAACGCCGTCCGCACCTCGGGATCGACGGGCGCCCAGCCGAGGTCGTCCGAGACCGCGACACGCATGCGGGACCAGTCGACCTCGACGTCGTCAACCAGCGCCACCGGCCAGCTCAGCGGGTCGGCCGGGTGAGCACCCGCCACCACCCGTAGCGCGAGCGCGAGGTCGCGGACGGACGCGCCCAGCGGCCCGTCGACCGAGAGGGTGGGCCAGCCGCGGAAGCCCGGCAGCTTCGGGACCAGCCCGAACGTCGGCTTGTGGCCGACCACCCCGCAGAACGCCGACGGGATGCGGATCGACCCGCCCCCGTCGGTCCCGAGGGCGAGCGGCGTGGCGCCGTAGGCCACCGACGCGCCGGCGCCCCCGCTGGACCCGCCGGGGGTGCGGTCCGGCGACCACGGGTTGCGGGTCAGGCCGTGGACCGCGTTGTCGGTGAACCCGCGGTAGCAGAACTCCGGGTTGTTGGTCCGGCCCACGACGACCGCGCCGGCCTCGCGCAGCCGCGCCACCGGGACGGCGTCGACGTCCGGCACGAAGTCCTTCAGGGCGAGCGAGCCGTTGGTGGCCGGCTGGCCGGCCATCCAGAGGTGGTCCTTGACCGACACGGGTACGCCGGCCAGCGGCCCGAGCTCCGACCGGTCGGTCGCGTCGATCTCCCGGGCCCGTGCGATCGCCTCGTCGCGCAGCACGACCGTGAAGGCGTTCACCGCTCCGTCCCAGGCGTCGATCCGGGCGAGTGCGGCGACGACCAGCTCCTCGGCGCTGGTCGCTCCGCCACGGACCGCCGCCGCCATCGCGGTGGCATCGAGGGGGCTCACGCGTCGTTCACCCCTCGGTGCGCTCGTGCGCCATGGCCTCCCGCTCGAGGACGTCCGCCTGCTCCTCGGCCAGGCGGCGCTCACCCTCGGTGTCGAGGGAGCGGCACAGCCACCAGTAGAGGAGCCCGGCGACGGGCAGCCCGACGAACAGCGAGTAGTCGGCGCCGTTCGCAGCGTTGGCGACCCAGCCGGAGTAGTGCTCGGTGCTGAAGAACGGCGTCATCGCGACGAACCCGACCAGGTAGGACACGATCCCGCGCCAGCCCCACCGGCCGTAGATGCCGTCGGGCTTGAAGATCTCCGCGATCGCGTAGTGGCCGCGCCGGACGATGAAGAAGTCGACCAGGTTGACCGCCGTCCAGGGGATGAAGAAGTAGAGGACGAGCAGCAGGAAGTTCGAGAAGTTCGCCTGGAACGAGTCGTTGGTGACCACCGAGAGGGCGACCACCAAGGACAGCGCGGCGGTGATCCCGACCATCGACAGCCGCACCGCCAGGGTCGGGCGCACCTTCTTGAAGGAGTCCAGCGCGCTGATCAGGGTGAGGGAGCCGCCGTACATGTTGAGCGCGGTCACCGAGAGGAGTCCGAGCGCGGAGTAGAGCAGGATGATCCCGCCGAACCCGTCGAAGAACTTGTTGCCGACGGTGTGCAGCTCGGCGATCCCGGTGCCGCTGAAGTCCAGACCGGCCCAGGCCGCGAGCGCCGAGCCGATGAACATGATCCAGGCCGCGCCGAGCGCCGAGCCGCCGTACGTCCACAGGAAGGTGTTGCGGATGCCGACCGTCGGCGGCAGGTAGCGGGAGTAGTCGGAGACGTAGATCGCCCAGCTGATCTGGTACCCCGCGACCACCGAGAACTGGAGCAGGAACGGCGTCAGGTCGAAGTTGCTCAACGAGAAGGAGCCGCTCGGGTAGTGCAGGGTGAGCACGACGATCGTGAGGATCCCGAACAGCAGCAGGAAGCCGTAGGTCAGGGCCTGCTCCATCCGGTGGATCAGGTCGTAGCCGAAGATCGCGGCTCCAGCGGCGAGGGCGGTGCCGACGACGAGCCACAGCCGTACCTGACCGTTCCCGCCGCCCGTCACCGACGTGACCGACTCCGAGGCGAGCAGGGTGTTGAAGACGTTGAACCCGGCGTACTGGAGGTAGGCGAAGAGCCAGACCAGGATCGCGCCGATGTACCCGAACTGCGGGCGCGACTGGATCATCTGCGGCAGACCGAGCTGGGGCCCCTGGGAGCAGTGGGCGGCCATGAAGAAGGTGCCGACGACCACGCCGAGCAGGATCGCCACCAGCGACCAGATCAGGTTGCCGCCGGCGCCGACGCCGAGGACACCGACGGCGAGGGTGGCGATCTGGGCGTTGCTCATGAACCACAGCGGCCCGAGGTGCCAGAGCTTCCCGTGCCGCTCGGCGAGCGGCACGTAGTCGATCGACCGCACCTCGATGGCGCTCCGACGTGGTTCCGAAGTGGTGGTCATGCGGATCCTTTCCGAGGAGGTCGCGTCGACGTACGGCGGCGCGGACTGGTCAGTCGTCGGGGAACGGCTGACCCTTGCCGAGGACGGTGAGCCCGTCCTCGACCATGAACCCCCGCTGGGCGTCGACCTCCGGGTCGACACCGATCTGGCCCCCGGGCGGCACGCGCACGGCCTTGTCGAGGATCGCGTTGCGCACGACGGCACCGGCGCCGACGAGGACGCCGTTCATCAGCACGGAGTCCTCGACGACCGCACCCTGCTCGACCCGCACCGCCGGGGACAGCACCGAGCGCCGCACCTGGCCGCCGGACACGACCACCCCGGGCGACAGCAGGGCGTCCTCGGCCACCGGGAGGCTGGCGTCGCCGCCCTTGGTGAGCTTGGCCGGTGGCTGCGGACCGTAGTCGGTGAAGATCGGCCAGGCGGTGTTGTAGAGGTTGAAGACCGGCAGCGGGGTCACGACGTCCATGTGGGCGTCGTAGTAGGACCGCATCGTCCCGACGTCGCGCCAGTAGCCGCGGTCACGGTCGGTCGCCCCCGGGACCTCGTTGTCCTTGAAGTCGTAGACGCCGCCCTCGTTGCGCCGCACGAACGCCGGCACGATGTCGCCGCCCATGTCGTGCTTGGAGCCGGTCATGTCGGAGTCGCGGGTCACCGCCTCCAGCAGCGCCTGGGCGTCGAACACGTAGTTGCCCATGCTGGCCAGCACCTCGTCGGGGTTGTCCGGCAGGCCGATCGGGTCCTTCGGCTTCTCCAGGAACTCGCGGATCGTCTGCGGGTTCTCCGGGTTGACGTCGATCACGCCGAACTGGTCGGCCAGCGAGATCGGCTGCCGGATCGCAGCGACGGTGCACGGAGCACCGCTCGCCACGTGCTGGTCGACCATCTGGGAGAAGTCCATCCGGTAGACGTGGTCGGCGCCGACCACCACGACGATGTCGGGCTGGTCGTCGTGGATCAGGTTGAGGGACTGGTAGATCGCGTCGGCGCTGCCGAGGTACCAGTGCTTGCCGACCCGCTGCTGGGCCGGCACCGGGGCGACGTAGTTGCCGAGCAGGGCCGACATCCGCCACGTCGTGGTGACGTGCCGGTCGAGCGAGTGCGACTTGTACTGGGTGAGCACGACGACGCGCAGGTAGCCGCTGTTGACGACGTTGGAGAGGGCGAAGTCGATCAGCCGGTAGATGCCCGCGAACGGCACGGCCGGCTTGGCCCGGTCGGCCGTCAACGGCATCAGCCGCTTGCCCTCGCCACCGGCCAGGACGATGGCCAGGACCCGCTTCCGACCGGTGGCACTCATGCTGGCACCTAACCACGCTCGGGCGATGTCCAGATAGGGGTAGTTTCACCGGGGTGCGCGTCGACGTCCTGACCAAGGAGTACCCGCCCGCCATCTACGGCGGGGCGGGCGTGCACGTCGCCGAGCTGGTGCGGGCCCTGCGCGGGCTGAGCGACCTCGACGTCCGGGTGCAGGCGTTCGGCGAGCCCCGCGACGAGGCCGGTGTCTCGGCGTACGCCGACCTGCCGGAGCTCGCCGACGCGAACGCCGCCCTGCAGACCCTGGGCGTCGACCTGGCCATCGCCGCCGGCAGCGCCGGCACCGACCTCGTGCACTCGCACACCTGGTACGCCAACCTCGGCGGCCACCTCGCCGGCCTGCTCTACGGCGTCCCGCACGTGGTCACCGCGCACTCGCTCGAGCCTCTGCGGCCCTGGAAGGCCGAGCAGCTCGGCGGCGGGTACGCCGTGTCGTCGTTCGCCGAGCGGACGGCGTACCTCGGCGCGGCCGCGGTGATCGCGGTGTCGGCGGCGATGCGCGACGACGTGCTGCACGCCTACCCCGACGTCGATCCCGGCAAGGTGCACGTCGTCCACAACGGCATCGACACCGAGACGTGGTCGCACGTCGACGATCCCGACCGGGTGCGCGCGCAGGGCGTGGACCCCGACCGCCCGTCGGTGGTGTTCGTCGGCCGGATCACCCGTCAGAAGGGCCTTCCGCTCTTCCTCCGCGCCTGTCGCGAGCTCCCGCCCGACGTCCAGCTCGTCCTCTGCGCGGGCGCACCCGACACCCCCGAGATCCTGGCCGAGGTCGAGGGGCTGGTCACGGAGCTCGCGCAGACCCGCGAGGGCGTCGTCTGGATCCGCGAGATGCTGCCGCGTGCCGACGTGGTCGCGCTGCTGTCGGCCGCGACGGCGTTCGTGTGCCCGTCGATCTACGAGCCGCTCGGCATCGTCAACCTCGAGGCGATGGCCTGCGAGACCGCCGTCGTCGCCACCGCGACCGGTGGCATCCCCGAGGTCGTCGTGCACGGTGAGACCGGCCTGCTGGTGCCGATCGAGCAGGCGACCGACGGGACGGGCACGCCGCTCGACCCCGACCGCTACGTCGCCGACTTCGCCGCTGCCCTCAACTCGGTCGTGAGCGACCCGGAGCGCGCCGCCGAGATGGGCCGCACGGGACGGAGACGGGCGATCGAGGCGTTCTCGTGGGAGACGATCGCCGAGCGCACCCGGTCGATCTACGCCGGGCTCGTCGGCGGCGGCACGTCCGCTCCGCCCCGGTAGGGATCGCCTTCGGCGATGCGCTTGCGTTGGATGGCGTCGTAGTCATCGTCGTAGTGGTCGACGGTGACCCCGTCGTACGACGGACCGCCCTGCATCCGGCGCGCGCAGTAGCTCAGCACGCAGATCAGGACGATCAGACCTCCGATCAGCCAGGCCATCCCAGGCGCTACTTCGACGGCCCGTCGAAGTAGTAGCCGCCGCCGTTGCCCGGGAACTTGCCGTCGACGCGCGTGCCGGAGTCGCCCGGGTCCTTGCCGCGATGCAGGTGGCCACGGAACAGCGGCGTCCGCACGAACCAGGTCCCGAAGCCGATGACGGCGACGATCACGATGCCGTAGAAGACCATGCGGGCTCCCCCTCCTCATCACACGTGAGGTCAGCGTACGCCGGAGCCGGCGGAGCGGCGCCGGTATCGCGTTCTCTTGCCCGTCGTCACAGACAAGGCATACGTTGGCCGCATGGAGCTGCTGCCGTCGGCCCACGTCGACACGTTCTGCCGTGACCATCTCCCCCCGGCCGAGCAGTGGCCCGAGCTGACCTTCGACCTCCCTGAGCTCCAGTACCCCGACCGCCTCAACTGCGCCACCACCCTGCTCGACGACGTCGCCGCTCGCCAGGGCGCCGACCGCCCCTGCCTGCACCAACCCGGCATGCCGACCTGGTCGTACGCCGAGCTGGTGGCGGCCGCCAACCGGGTCGCGCGGGTCCTCGTCGAGGACCTCGGCATCGTCCCGGGCAACCGCGTCCTGCTCCGCGGCCCCAACAACCAGTGGCTCTCGGCGGCCTGGTTCGGCGTGCTCAAGGCCGGCGCCGTGCTGGTCACCACGATGCCCCTGCTCCGTACCGGTGAGCTGGAGACCATCCACGAGATCGCCCACCTCGACGCGGCCCTGGTCGACCACCGGTTCGTCGAGGCGGTCGAGCCGCTCGGCGTCCCGACCCTCGCGTTCGGCGACGACGCGTGGCTGGAGCGGGTCGCGGCCAAGGAGGCGACGTTCGACGACGTCGCGACGTCCAGCGACGACGTCTGCATGCTGGCCTTCACCTCCGGGACGACCGGTCGGCCGAAGGCGACGATGCACTTCCACCGCGACGTGATGTCGATCTGCGAGACGTTCTCCCGACACGTCCTGCAGCCGTCGCCCGACGACGTCTTCACCGGCACACCGCCCTACGCCTTCACGTTCGGCCTCGGCGGCGTCCTGCTCTTCCCCCTGCACGCCGGTGCGTCGACGTTGCTGGTCGAGAAGGCCACGCCGGTCGAGCTCGCGGACCTGATCGACGAGCACGGCGTGACCGTCTGCTTCACCGCACCGACGGCGTACAAGGCGATGCTCGCGGCGGGCAAGGCCGTCCCGACGTTGCGGAAGGCGGTCTCGGCGGGCGAGCACCTGCCGCGGGCGACGTGGGAGGCGTTCCGCGACGCGACCGGTGTCGAGATCATCGACGGCATCGGCTCGACCGAGATGCTGCACATCTTCATCTCGGCCGCCGGCGACGACATCCGGCCAGGCTCGACGGGGCGCCCGGTGCCGGGCTACGTCGCCACCATCGTCGGCGCCGACGGACGAGAGCTGCCGGCGGGCGAGCCCGGGCTCCTCGCCGTGCGCGGGCCGACCGGCTGCCGCTACCTCGACGACCCGCGCCAGCTCAGCTACGTCGCGCACGGGTGGAACCTCACCGGCGACACCTTCCTCCGCGACGACGACGGCTACTTCTGGTACCAGGCCCGCAGCGACGACATGATCATCAGCTCCGGCTACAACATCGCCGCCCCCGAGGTCGAGGAGGCGCTGCTACGTCACCCAGCCGTCGCCGAGTGCGCGGTCGTCGGCGTGCCCGACGAGGCGCGCGGGATGCTGGTCAAGGCGTACGTCGTGAGCGCGGGGTCGGTGACGGCGACCGAGCTGCAGGACTTCGTGAAGGCGGAGATCGCGCCCTACAAGTATCCGCGAGCCATCGAGTTCGTGACCGAGCTGCCGAAGACGGCGACCGGGAAGCTGCAACGCTTCCGGCTGCGGGAGTCGCGCCGGCGGTCGGGTCGGCCGAGCCGTAGGGTCGACGTCCGAGCCGGCGTCGTCGGTCGAGCCTGTCGAGACCACGACGTCCGAGCCGGCGTCGTCGGTCGAGCCTGTCGAGACCACGACGTCCGATGCCTGACCACTCACCCCGGCACCTGATCCTCTCGCTGTTCGGGCTCTACGCCCGCGACGAGCCGCAGTGGCTGTCGGTGCGGTCGCTGATCGCGCTGATGGAGGACCTCGAGGTCGACGCCGCGGCCACGCGCTCGTCGGTGTCGCGGCTGAAGAAGCGCGGGGTGCTCGAGCCGGCCAAGGTCGACGGCCAGGCCGGCTACCACCTGTCCGCTCTCGCCCAGGCGGTGCTCCGCGAGGGCGACGCCCGCATCTGGTCGCGGCCACGGGCATCCGTCGCGGACGGGTGGCTGGTCGTCGTCTTCTCGGTGCCCGAGGCCGAGCGCGGGCGGCGGCACGAGCTGCGGTCGCTGCTGACCCGACTGGGCTTCGGCACCGCCGCTCCCGGCGTCTGGGTCGCGCCCGGCACGGCGTACGACGAGACCCTGGCGGCGCTCGACCGGGCCGGGCTCACGGCGTACACCGAGCTGTTCCGGGGCTCCTACCTGGGCTCCGGCGCGGCCTCCGACCGGGTCGGCGAGTGGTGGGACCTGCCCGCGATCGCGGCGCTGTACGACGAGTTCGTGGCGGAGCACCGCTCTCTCGGGCGTCTCGGCTCCCCCGACCCCGCCCGGGCGTTCACGGCGTACGTCCCGATGCTGACCGCGTGGCGCCGCCTGCCCTACCTCGACCCGGGGATCCCGCTGGACCTGCTGCCGGACGGGTGGCCGGGCGTCCGGGCCGGCGAGCTGTTCGCGGAGCTGGACGGTCGCCTCCGCGGACCCGCGGCGAAGCATGCGCAGAACGTGGTCGGGTGAGGCTCGTCCGTGACTGTTTCATCATGAGATGTAGGTGAACCCGCACCTCTCCAGCGGAGCTCACCACGAGAAGTGGCGGTTCGCCTCCATCTCATGGTGAACCGTCCCACTCAGAGGCACCGGCGCAGTCACAGCACCGCATACCCCTGGATCTCCACCACCGCCTCGGTGTCCCACAACCGGCTGACCCCGATCCCCGCCATCGCGGGGTAGTCGCGACCGACCAGGCGCTTCCACACGTCCCCGATCTCGCGGCTGTGGGCGCGGTAGTCATCCATGTCGACGATGAAGACGGTCAGCGACGCGAGCCGGTCCGGCGTGCCACCCGCCTCACGCAGCGCGGTCAGCACGTTGGCGAGCGCCTGCTCGAACTGCGCCACGACGCCGCCGGTCACGATCGCGCCCGAGGCGTCCATTCCGGTCTGGCCGGCGAGGAACACCGACGTGCCCCGGCCGACGACGGCGTGGGAGAAGCCGGACGGCTTCGGGAGGGACTCAGGGTTGACCCGGTTGAGATCTGCCATGACTAGCTCTGCACCGCTCCTCCGTCGACGTTGATGCCCTGGCCGTTCACCGCTGCGTTGCCGACGCACCACATCATCGCGGACGCGACCTCCTCGACGGTGATCAAGCGTCCGATCGGCTGCTGGTTCGCCAGGATCGTCCGGGCCTCGTCCTCCGATCGGCCGGTCCCGCTGGAGATGTTGGCCACCGACTCGTCGGTCATCGGGGTGTCGACGTATCCCGGGCAGACGGCGTTCACGGTCACCCCGGTGCGCGCCACCTCCATCGCCGCGGTGCGGACCAGGCCGAGCACGCCGTGCTTGCTCGCGGTGTACGCCGCGATCCGGGCCGACCCGACCTTCCCGGCCACCGAGGCGATCACCACGACGCGACCGAACCCCGACTCCGTCATCGCGGGCAGCGCCCGCCGCAGGCAGCGGAACGGAGCGGTCAGGTTCAGGTCGAGCATCCGCTGCCAGTCGTCGTCACTGGTGCTCACGAGCGGCGCCGACATCGACGCCCCGGCGTTGACGACCAGGATCTCGACCGGGCCCCACTGCTCCTCGACCCGCGCGAACACCCCGTCGACCGCTCCTGCGTCCGTCAGGTCGGCCGGCACGACGAGGGTCTCGCCCGGCAGCGCGTCCGCCACGGTCTGCAGGGCGTCGGCGTCGCGCGACACGAGCGCCACCCGGTGGCCGGCCTCCGACAGGGCGGCCGCGCACGCCGTACCGATCCCCTTCGAGGCACCGGTGACGAGCGCGATCATCTGAAGGCCGGGATCCCGGTCAGCTGACCGCCGACGGACAGCAGGTGCATCTCCTCGGTGCCCTCGTAGGTCATCACGGTCTCGAGGTTGTTCATGTGCCGCATCACCGAGTGGTCCAGGGTGATCCCGGCGCCGCCGAGCGTCGTCCGCGCCTCGCGCGCGACGTCGAGAGCGGCCCGCACGTTGGCGTACTTGCCGTAGGAGACCTGGATCGGCGTCAGCGTCCCGGCGTCCTTGAGCCCGCCGAGCCGCCACGCCACCAGCGCGGCGTTGTTGACCGCGACGGTCATCAGCGCGAGCTTGCGCTGGGTCAGCTGGAACGACGCGAGCGGCGCCCCGAACTGCTCCCGCTCCATCGTGTACGCCAGCGACTCCTCCAGGCAGGCCCGGGCCGCACCGACGACCCCCCAGACGATGCCGTAACGAGCCTCGTTCAGGCACGACAGCGGGCCCTTGAGCCCCCGCACCTCCGGGAACGCCGCCTCGGCCGGCAGCCGCAGGTCGTCGAAGGCGAGCTCGGCGGTGACCGAGGCCCGCAGCGAGAGCTTGCGCGGGATCTTGTGGGCGCTGAAGCCCTGGGTGTCGGTGGGCACGGCGAAGCCGCGGATGCCCTCGTCGGTCTGGGCCCAGACGACAGCCACGTCGGCGAGGGTGCCGTTGGTGATCCACATCTTGGAGCCGTTGATCACCCAGTCGCGTGCCGTCCTTCTTGGCCCGGGTCTTCATCGAGCCGGGGTCGGACCCGGCGTCCGGCTCGGTCAGCCCGAAGCAGCCGATCGCCTCGCCGGTCGCCATCCGCGGCAGCCACTCCTCCTTGTGGTCGTCGCTGCCCCACCGGTGGAGCGCGTACATCGCCAGCGAGCCCTGCACGCTGACGAAGCTGCGCAGCCCGGAGTCGACCGCCTCGAGCTCGCGGCAGGCGACGCCGTACGCCGTCGCGCTGGTGCCGGCGCAGCCGTAGCCCTCGAGGTGCATGCCCAGGAGGCCGAGCTTCCCGAGCTTCGGCCCGAGGTCGTCGGGCAACGTGCCCTCGTCGTACCACTCTGCGATGTGCGGGGCGAGCTCCGCACGGGCGAAGTCGCGCACGGTGTCGCGGATCGCGCGGTCCTCGTCGGAGAGCAGGTCGTCGACGCGCAGGAAGTCGTGTGCCGCCAGGTCGGTGCTCATCGTCCCGTCCATTCCGGTGGTCGCTTCTCGTTGAACGCGGCGTGGAACTCCGCGTGGTCGTGGGTGGTCATCAGCAGCGCCTGGGTCATCGCGTCGAGCTCCATGGCCGGGCCGAGCGGCATGTCGAGCTCGCGGGTGATCAGCGACTTGGTCTGCTGCAGCCCCAGCGTCGGCCCGTCGGCGAGGCGCCGCGCCAGGGCGTCGCAGGCGCCGTCGAGGTCGCCCCCGTCGTCCAGGAGCTGGGTGACCAGGCCGTAGCGGTCGGCGGTCTCGGCGTCGATCGTGTCGCCGAGCATCAGCAGCTCGGTGGCGCGGCCGTAGCCGACGAGTCGTGGGAGGAGGTACGCCGCGCCCATGTCGCCGCCCGACAGCCCGACCTTGGTGAACAGGAACGCGAACCTCGCCTGCGGCGTGCAGATCCGGAAGTCGGCCGCGATCGCCACCACGCTGCCGGCGCCGGCGGCGATGCCCTGGATGCCGGCGATGATCGGGATCGGGCACTCGCGCATCGCCCGGATCACGTCGCCGGTCATCTTCGTGAAGCCCATCAACCCCGCGGCGTCCATCTGGATCAGCTCGCCGATGATCTCGTTGACGTCGCCGCCGCCGCAGAACCCCTTGCCCTCGCCGCGGATCACCAGCACGCGGGTGTCACCGCGGTGGGGCAGCTCGGCGAGCAGGTCGCGGAGGTCGGCGTAGGACTCGAAGGTGAGCGGGTTCAGCTTCTCCGGACGGTTCAGCGTGACCGTGGCGACGCCGTCGGCGACGGAGAAGTCGAAGTGCTGCCAGTCGTCGGTGATGCTCGCGCTGGCGCGGTATCGGCTCACTGCTGACCTTTCAGGAGTCCGCGGGCGATGATCGTCCGCTGTACCTCGGAGGCGCCCTCGTAGATCCGTGGCGCCCGCACCTCACGATAGAGCCGCTCGAGCAGGTGCCCCTTCTGCAGGCCCCGGGCGCCGTGCAGCTGCACCGCCTGGTCGACGACCCACTGGGCGGTCTCGGTCGCGAACAGCTTCGCCTGGGCGGCGGACGTCGTGATCTGGTGCGCGGGCGCCCCGCTGTCGTACGCCGCGGCGGCCCGGCGTACGAGGAGGCGGCCGGCCTCGACCCGCGTCGACATCTCCGCGAGCGTGTGCTGGGTCGCCTGCTGGTCGATCAGCCGTGCCGCCGAAGAGCCTGCGCTCCTGGGCCCAGCCCAGGCTGGCGTCGAGGGCGGCCTGGCCCATCCCGACCGCGAAGGCCCCGACGCTGGGCCGGAACAGGTCGAGCGTCCGCATCGCGACCCCGAAGCCCTGGTCGACCTCGCCGAGCAGGTCGTCGCGTCCGACCCGGACGCCGTCGAAGGTGAGGGTGCCGAGGGCGTGCGGGGCGACCATGTCGAGCCGCTCGCCGGTCAGCCCGGGGGCATCGCCCGCGACCGCGAACGCCGTCACGCCGCGCGCCTTGGCGTCGGGCGTGGTGCGGGCGAAGACGGAGTAGACATCGGCGTCCGGGGCGTTGGAGATCCAGGTCTTGGTGCCGTGGAGGGTCCAGCCGTCGCCGTCCGGACGCGCCTCGAGGCTGAGCGCCCCGGCGTCGGACCCGGCGTCGGGCTCGGACAGCGCGAACGCCGGGACGACGTCGCCGCGCGCGACCCCCGGGATCCAGCGCTCGCGGGTGGCGTCGTTGCCCGACTGGAGGATCGGGTAGGACCCGAGCCCCTGCAGGGCCAGCGCCGTCTCGGCCTCGGTGTTGACCGTCGCCAGCATCTCCCTGAGCAGGCACAGCTGCATCGCCGCGGCGGTTCCTGAGGAGGCGAGGGACGAGCCGTCGCGGGGAGGTTCGTCGGCGGCGCCACCGAAGAGGCCACGGAGCAGCCCGACGTCACCCATCGCCCTGACCAGGGGCCGGTTGACCGCACCGTGGACGGGGTCGATGTCGACGAGCGACCCGGCCACCGACCGCACCCACGCGGCGTACTCCTGCTGGGCGGCGGTCAGCCCGAACCCGGTGTCGGCGCCGACGGAGTCCTGCACGTCGCCGACCATACCGGCGACGCTATTGCGCCTTGACAACGCTCGTCAAGAAGACGCAATGTTGGGGTACTCCGTGACGTTTCGGCCCTCCAGCCCCCCAGCCAGGGGCCGAAACGTCACGGACTATCCCCCGACAGCGACCCCAGCGACGCGGACCACGTACAGCAAGACGGGCCACCCAGCAAGGCGGACCACTCAGCAAGGCGGAGGCAGGATGCGGATCGCGGTGATCGGTGGGGGCCCGGGCGGTCTCTACTTCTCGGCCCTCGCCCAGCAGCTGGCGGCCACCACCGGACAGCAGCACGAGATCACGGTGTGGGAGCGGAACGCCGCCGACGACACCTTCGGCTTCGGCGTCGTGTTCAGCGACGAGACCCTGGGCGGGATCGAGCACGCCGACCCCGCCGTGTTCGCGCAGATGCAGCGCGAGTTCGCGATCTGGGACGACATCGACGTCCACGTCAAGGGCGAGGTGGTGACCAGCGGCGGTCACGCGTTCGCGGCGATGAGCCGCCGCCGGCTGCTCGAGATCCTGCAGGCGCGCTGCCGCGAGCTCGGCGTCACCCTGAACTTCCGCACCGAGGCGCCCGACGTCGACGAGCTCGCCGCGTCGTACGACCTGGTCGTCGCCGCCGACGGTCTCAACTCCCCGGTCCGGCAGCGGTACGCCGACACGTTCCGGCCGACCCTCGACGTGCGCGACTGCCGCTACATCTGGCTCGGCACCGACCTGGTCTTCGACGCGTTCAAGTTCTACGTCCGCGACACCCCCCACGGCGTGATGCAGATCCACGGCTACCCCTTCGACGCCACCGGCTCGACGTTCATCGTCGAGATGACCAGCGAGGTCTGGCGCCGGGCGGGCTTCGAGGAGTTCGCCGACCGTGACTGGGCTCCGGGCGAGTCCGACGAGAAGTCGATCGCCCTGGTCCGCGAGCTCTTCGACGACATCCTCGGTCAGCACGAGGTGATGGCCAACAACTCGCGCTGGATCTCGTTCACCACGGTCCGCAACGAGCACTGGGTCCACGCCGAGCCCGGCCAGGGGGCGGTCGTGATCCTCGGCGACGCCGCCCACACGGCCCACTTCTCGATCGGGTCCGGCACCAAGCTGGCGATGGAGGACGCGCTGGCGCTGGCCGCGTGCCTGCACGAGGAGCCCGACCCGCGGACCGCGCTCGCGACGTACGAGGAGGAGCGCAAGGCCGTCGTGCTCTCCACGCAGCGCGCGGCCCAGGCGAGCCTGGAGTGGTTCGAGAACCTCGACCAGTACGTCCACCAGGACCCGACCCAGTTCGCCTTCAACATCATGACCCGCTCGCGGCGGGTCACCTACGACAACCTGCGCGTGCGCGACCCGGAGTTCGTCGCCCGCTGCGAAGCCTGGTACGCCGAGCACGAGTCGTCGGTCGAGCTGCCCCCGTCGGTCGAGCCCTTCGAGACGCCTCGTCCCTCGGCTCCTCAGGAACCACCTGTCGAGACCACTGCCCCGCCGATGTTCCAGCCGATCACCCTCCGCACGGCCGAGGGTCCCGGGCTCACCCTGAACAACCGGGTGATCGTCTCGCCGATGGACATGTACGTCGCCGAGGAGGGCGTGCCGACCGAGTTCCACCTGGTCCACCTCGGCGGCAAGGCGCTCGGCGGCGCCGGCCTGGTGATGACCGAGATGATCTGCCCGTCGGCGATCGGCCGGATCAGTCCCGGCTGCGGCGGTCTCTGGACCGACGAGCAGCGCGACGGCTGGCGGCGCGCGGTCGACTTCGTGCACACCAACACCGCCGCCGCGATCGGCGCCCAGCTGGGCCACTCCGGCGCGAAGGGCTCGACGAGGCTGATGTGGGAGGGGATCGACGAGCCGCTCCCCGACGGAAACTGGGAGGTCGTCGCCGCCTCACCGGTCGCCTACTCGCCCGACAACCAGACACCGCTCGAGCTCGACCGTGCGGGGCTCGACACGATCCGCGACGAGTTCGTCGCCGCCGCACGACGGGCGGCCGAGGCCGGCTTCGACCTGCTGGAGCTGCACTGCGCCCACGGCTACCTGCTCTCGGGCTTCCTGTCGCCGGTGACCAACCGGCGTACGGACGAGTACGGCGGCAGCATCGAGGGCCGGCTGCGGTTCCCGCTCGAGGTCTGGGACGCGATGCGCGCGGTGTGGCCGGCCGACCGGCCGATGACGGTGCGGATCTCGGCGACCGACTGGGTCGAGGACGGCCAGTCGCTCGAGGACGCCCTGGCCGTCGCGTCGGCGTTCGCCGAGGCCGGCGCGGCCGCGGTCGACGTCTCGACCGGACAGGTGACCAAGCGCGAGCGGCCGGCGTTCGGCCGCAGCTACCAGACGCCGTACGCCGACGCGATCCGCAACCGGCTCGGCATCCCGACGATCGCGGTCGGTGTGATCTCGTCGTACGACGACGTGAACTCGATCCTGATGGCCGGCCGCGCCGACCTCTGCGCCCTCGGCCGTGCCCACCTCTACGACCCGATGTGGACGCTGCACGCCGCGGTCGAGCAGGACTACGACGGGCCGGGCGCGATCTGGCCCGACCCGTGGCGCGCCGGTCGGCGCAAGCCGCAGACCGGGCGCAGCGACGGGCCGAAGCCGCGGCTGGAGCTGATCCGCTCGGGCGCGACCGGCACCTCCCACCGCCGCTGGCGGCCCGCGACGTCCTAGCTGTTCCGGGCGCCGTAGCTGTCGGCCGTCTAGCTGATCCGGCGCGCGAACGTCCGCCGGTGGGTCGCGAGGTCGATCACGTTCGACTGCGGCTGCACCTGTCGCCGGCGCAGCGAGCGCCGGATCACGCGTCCCTCGCGGACGGTGATCGTGACCAGCTCGCGGGTGTCGGGGTCGTAGGCCGCGACCACGCCGGCGTACGTACGCCGACCCTGGTCCAGCGACACCAGGTCGCGCAGCGACCCGACGCAGTCCCCGAGACCGATGCCGGCACCCGGCCGGATCGTCTGGCCGTCACGCGACGGCATCCAGCCCGAGCCGCGCACCCAGTCCTGGTCGCGCGCGCGCATCGGCGGCGTGACCTCGACGGCCCCGGCGTACTCCATGCTCATATCCTGCCCCTTTCCTCGGGCAGTCCTCTTCCCCCGATCGAGGTACGTCTGCACCTGGCGGTCGGGCGCCTGTGGAGGACCGCCGGGAGTGCCGAGGGTTCAGAGCCAGCCGTTGCGACGCGCGAGCAGGGCGGCCTCGGTCTTGTTGCGAGTGCCGGTCTTGCCGATGGCGTCGCTGAGGTAGTTGCGCACCGTGCTGGCCGACAGGTGCAGCCGCGACGCGATGTCGGAGATGGTCGCGCCGTCCTCGGCGGCCGCGAGCACGTCGCGCTCCCGGGCGGTCAGCGGGTTGGCCACGGCTCGGAGGGCCATCCCCGCCAGCTCGGGGTCGATCACGGTCGCCCCACCCGCGACCTGGCGGATCGCGTCGGCGAGGCCCTCGACCGGGCCGTCCTTGACCAGGAACCCCACGGCACCCGCGGCCATCGCCCGCTGCAGGTATCCCGGGCGACCGAACGTCGTCACCATCACCACGCGACACTCCGGCACCAGCTCCGCCAGGTCGGCCGCCGCGTCGAGCCCGGACCGGCCGGGCAGCTCGATGTCGAGCAGGGCCACGTCCGGGCCGACGCTCCGGCGCCGTGGGCACGATCGCGGACCCGTCCGAGACCTGCGCGACGACCTCGATGTCGTCCTCGAGGTCGAGCAGCACCGCCAGGGCGCCGCGCATCATCGCCTGGTCCTCGGCCAGGAGCACCCGGATCACCGACCGCCTCCCGGCACCGTGGCCACGAGCCGGAAGCCGTCGCCCGGACCCTCCACGACGAGCTCTCCCCCGGCCGCGGCGAGCCGGTCGCGCAGCCCGGCCAGGCCACCGAGCCGGACCGGCGGCACGGTCGGCGTCCCCACCCCGTCGTCGGCGATGGTGAGCTCGAGGCGCCCGTCGCGCTCGGCCAGCTCGATCCGGCAGGCGCTCGCCCCGGAGTGGCGCATCACGTTGGTCGCGGCCTCGCGCAGGGCCCAGGCGAGGACCTCGTCGGCCTTGCCGGACGGCTGGTCGGTCCGCCAGTCGACGCTCGTCGCGATGCCCGCGGCGTCGAGGGCGCGGCGTACCTCGTCGAGCTCGCCGGCCAGCGTCGGTGCGCGCATCGCGTCGACCGCCTGGCGTACGTCGCCGAGGGCGCGCCGGCCGATCTGCTCGATGTCGGTCGCGTGCCCGGCGGCGGCGTCCGGGTCGGTGGCGGCGAGCCGGCGTACGGCCTGGGCCTTGACCACCATCACCGACAGGGTGTGGCCCAGCAGGTCGTGCAGGTCGCGGGAGAAGCGCTCGCGCTCCTCGGCGACCGCGACCCGGGCCAGCTCCTGGCGGGTGCGGTGCAGCTCGGCGACGGTGTCGAGCAGGGCCGTGAACGCCGCGCTGGCGGCGCCGGCGAGCAGGACGACGAAGCCCTCGCTCCACATCCGGCTCGCCTGGTGGGGCTCGACGACCCACGCCGCCCACAGGGAGACCCCGGCCACGAGCGGGACCGCGAGCAGGAGTCGCCGGCCGCGGACGACGGCCGGGACCGCGTTGGCGAGCAGGATCCAGGTCGGCAGCCACTGGCTGCTGTGGTGGGTCGCGCCGGCGAAGATCGCGGCCGCCATCGTGGACAGCGCGACGTAGCCGCGCGGGTCGCGCTCCGACCGCGCCCCGGCGATCGCGACGACCAGGGCGGCCGCCGCGATCACCACGATCAGGGTGAGCTGGAACGCCTGCGCGCCCGCGCTCCCGTGCAGGTCGAGGATCGGCCCGAGGAGCAGGACCGGCGTCCAGACCAGCACGGACGCGTTGCGGCGCCAGGCGCACGCGAGTCCGTCCCACACGGCGGTCACGCTACGCGGGTCCGGTCTGCGCTCGTCGCCTCCGGACGGGCCGGGTCGCCGGCGTGCGTCCGCCGGAGCCCGAGCACGACGACGGAGCCGACGACCAGGTGCAGACACGCGAGCACCAGCCCGGCCGAGGGGTGCGTGGCCGAGAGCGGCCCGAGGAACGAGACCGCCCACACGGCGACCGCGACGATCGTCCAGGTACGCCGGCCGCGCGCCGTACGCCGTTCCAGGAGCCGCAGCAGTGCGGCGCCGACGATCGCGACGACCAGCGAGGTGACGACGACCGAGACGACGTTCACGTCGGTGGTGCCGCTGCCGGACCTCACCACCAGGTCGACCCCGGCGGCCCTCGCGACGGCCCAGACGGCGGCGGCCGCGGCGGCGGACACCACCGCCACCCCGGCGTCTGCCCGAGTCAGGTTGTTCATGATGTTCTCCACTTCCCGCCCACTCTGGGCGACGTGTTCACGCTAGGAAGCGCTGGCCGCGGGCAGCAGGGGACGATGTGGACGATCGGCGGTGACAAATGTCCGAGCCGACGCCGCGTGCGGGGCCTGTGGATGACGGTGCGCACGTCCGGGCGAATCGGGGCATCGTCGTCGGCATGGACCAGACGCCGTTCCGTCCGCTGCTCCGCACCCAGGCCGACGTCGAGGCGATGTGGCGGCGGCTGATGACGCCGCTGGGGTTTCGGTCGTGCTCGCTGTGGATGGTGGTGATCGAGGGCGACCACCCGGTGCCGAAGGTGATGGAGTTCGCCGAGATGCCGACGGCCCCCGAGGACGGCGACGTCGAGGCGCTGGCCGGCGTGCTCGCCCACCTCGGCTCACCCGACACCCGGCTGGCGTTCCTGCGGTCGCGACCGGGCAGCGGGCGCCCCGATGCCTCCGACCGCGCCTGGGCCCGCGCGCTCCACGCCGCCGGCCGGCTGGCCGGCACCCGCCTCGAGGTCGTGCACCTGGCGCACGACCACGACGTGCTGCCCCTGACCGCCGACGACCTGATGGCCGAGTCGGCGTGAGATGAGTACGGTGAGCAGCACATCGACAGCCGTCTCGGGAGGCACCGCTTCGATGGACGTGACCCGCTACCTCGCCGGCGCACTCGCCGCGCCGCTGCTGCTCCTCGCCGCCTGCGGTGGCGGCGACTCCTCGGTCGCCGACCCGCCGATCTCGCCGGGGTCCACCTCGTCGTCCCCGACCACCCCGCCGCAGCGGGAGAGTCCGGAGCACTTCATCCGGCGATGGGCGGATGCCGAGAAGAACATGGAGAACACGGGACGGACCGCCGAATACTCGGCGATGAGCCAGCGGTTGTCGGGCCCTGCAAGCTCGTCAGCCGATCGAGTGCGAGGGTTCTACGAAGCTGGCGGATTCGTTCGATGGGGTGGCTGGACGATCCTGTCCGATCAAGAGTCTACGCACGGCGAGCCTGCACCTCTGACTTTGCGGTGCACTCGATTCGAGCCCCAACGTCACTACAAGACATCGAGCGCAGCGCGCCGTACAAGCACTTCACTGGCGGACCATCACCGACGTTCTGGCACTCAAGAAGCGTCAACGGTCATCGTGGGTCGTGACCAACTAAGTGCAGGTAGCTGCGTCATGACTGCGCTGCGCGCGTCCTCTTTGGCCCTTCTGGTTGGAGCTCCGGTTCTGGTCCGCCTCGCAGGTGCCGCGCTGCGAGCTGGATGCACTTCGGGCGGAACTGCGGCAGAAGCCACTGCACATTGCATGAAGTCCGGCTCCGAGACCAACGCCTACATCGGCGAGCACTCCGACCACACGTACTCCATCCGCCCGGCCTGCGAGGTCGGCGGCACCGCGCTCTGCTCGGAGGCGGCCACCTGCACCATCGAGGGCCACGACGGGTACCTCTACAACGTCTACGAGGACGCCGCCCCCGACCCGCTCGACTGGCAGGCCTGCCTGACCGAGCAGGAGGCCAAGCGCCTCGGCGGGCTGACGCCGGCCCTGGTCGAGCACGCCTTCCAACGCCTCGCCTGGCCGGCCTCCGAGCTGGTCGTCCAGCCGCCGAAGGGCAGGACGCTGGTCAACTTCGACACGAACTTCTACACGACCAACACCACGCCCTCGACCCGGACCGTCACCCTGATCGGGCAGAGCGTGACGATCGAGGCCACACCGACGCAGTACACCTGGCACTTCGGGACCCCCGAGGGAGACCTGAGCACGACGGACCCGGGGGCGCCCTACCCGGACCTGCGGGTCACCCACCGCTACACCCGGGTCGGCAGCGTGACGCCGAGCGTCGACACGACGTACGCCGGACGCTTCCGGGTCGGCAACGGCGGCTGGCAGACCATCCCCGACACCCTCACCGTCCCGGGAACGCCGGTCGCCCTGGAGGTGGTCAGCGCGACCCCCCACCTCGTCGGCTACTGACCGCCGCGCCACCACACCGACCCGTGTAACCGACTGCTTGCCGGCGACACGCCGCACCGGCGCACGGCGTGTCGCCCCGGAACGGTCGGTTACACGCCGCCGTCAGCAGCCGCGCCGGCCTCGATCCACACGCTCGGGAAGCCGCGGGCGCGTCCGCCGCGGGTCGGCTGCCGGGTCCGGCCGGCGACCGTGAAGCCGGCCCGGGTGACCAGCGCCTCGGCGGAGCGGGCGGAGGGCGGGTCGCCGTACTCGCTCAGCACCACCCGTCCGCCTGGCGCGACGACGTGGTCGAGCTGGTGCCGGATCAGCTCGGGAAGGCGCGACGCCGGGACCACGTCGAGCAGCACGTGGACGAGGTCGAACCGCAGCCCCGCAGGCGGTCTCCACGTGAGCGCGTCGCCGACGAAGAAGTGCTCGGCGAGCGCCGGGTGGTCGGCCTGCGCGCGGGCGACCAGCTCCGGCGCGATGTCGCAGCCGTACGGCGTCACCTCGATGCCGAGCTCGGCCGCCCAGGCGACCATCGACACGGGGAGGTGGCCGTTGGCGCAGGCCTGGTCCAGGAAGCGCAGCGGCGAGCGCGACGGGTCCAGGGCGTCGACGAGCACTCCTCGCGCGTCGCGCCACTCCTCGTCCGAGCCGCCGAAGCCGGACGCGCCCTGCGCGGTGGGCGCCGAGAGGTAGGCGCCGACCAACGTGCGGTGGACGTCGGCGGCGCGGCGTTCGTAGGTCATGGTGCGCCGCGACTCGTCGGCCGCCTCCACGAGCGACGCCAGCGCGCCGTCGCCCTGCGACCTCAGCAGCGCGACCCCGTCGGCGACCGACCCGGTCCACCACGGCACTCGGGCCGGGCTCATCCGGGTGCCGCGGTACCTCCCGCCGTACACCCAGAACACGACGTGCCGCCGGTCGTGGTCGAGCGCGAACGGATGCGTGTCCTGCCGCCGGAACCCCATCGTCTCCATCGGGATCCGCAGCACCGCGTCGTCCCAGACGTCCTCACCGGACTGCCGAACGCCCGTCGGCACGACCCAGCGGCCCTCGCGCTGGTGCAGCACCAGCTCCGCGCCGCCCGGGGCGTCGGCGTCCTCGACCAGGCACACGACACTGACCCGGGTGACCCGGTCCCACGCCACCGCGTCCGGGTCCTCGACGACGGAGAAGCGCTCGGTGTCGCGCGCCAACGCCGGCCACGAGGCGTAGCCGAGGTCGCGCGCCACGAGGTGCTGGGCGGCGGTGAGCTTCGCCTGAGGAGTGGTACGCCGCTCGTCGCGGAGGCGCTCCTTCGCGCGGCGGCGGGCTTGCTCGAGATCGATCGTCATGACGGTTCCTCCAGGAGTGCCGACGTCCGCTGATCGGCGGGAGAGACCGTGTCTGATCATCTCGGGTGGTGCTCGGGTGGGCTCGGCCCTTTCCGCGGACGGGTGGCACCCCGTGGTGCGCCGCCGAACCTACCCGCCGCAACCGGCTCGCTCAACCGGCTGCGCTCAACCGGCTGCGCTCAACCGGCTGCGCTCACCCGGCTCACTCAACCGGGTGCCAGACTCGCGCCATGCCACTCGCCACCCGTCGCCACGCCTGGCCGATCGCCGTGGTCGCCGACGCCGTCTCGGTGCTGGTCTTCGTCGTGATCGGCCGGTCCAACCACCACGAGTCCACCGGGTCGCACGGCATCTGGCACACGGCGTGGCCGTTCCTGCTGGGCGCCGGGCTCGGCCTCGCCTTCACCGCCTGGTCCCGGGTGACGCCGACGGCGATCCGGGCCGGGGTGCGGGTCTGGGTCTGGACGGTCGTGATCGGCCTGGTCGTGCGGTCGGCCTCCGGCGGCGGTACGGCGCCGGCGTTCGTGGTCGTCGCCGCGATCGTGCTCGGCGTCTTCCTGGTCGGCTGGCGGGCCGCCCTCACCTGGCGCACGTGGCAGTCGCGCTGGCACCGGCTCAGCCGCTGACGCCTCGCAAGACGACGCAGGGGCGCACCCACAATCCACCCCTCTGGATGGACCGGCCGGGCCCGAGCCCGATCTACGGTGACCCCCTCGACCGGCCACGCTCCCTCGGGGACACGCTCGACGTGGGAGACCGTGACCGCCGAGACACACGAAGGCCCGGTCACCACGGGGGTGACCGGGCCTTCGCTGGTTCGGTCTCGGGTCAGCGCAGGGCGGCCGCGAGCGTCCGCACCGACAGGTTCTGCGGGTAGTTGATCGTGGTCGCGTCGCGCGAGATCTCCGGCTTCAGCGGCGAGTGCATCCGCACCCAGCGCCGGTACCCGATCGCGGTCATCGACTGGTAGTGGAAGCTGCGCTCGCGCAGGCCGCGCTCGACCTCGAGGCTCAGCCCGTCGGCGATCAGCATCCCGTGCACGACGCCGGGCCGCGACTCGGCCCGCAGCCAGTCGACGGACAGGGCGAGCTGGTCGAGCGCGCCGATGCCGACGGCCGTGGTCTTGTTCTCCACGACCAGCCAGTCGTCGGCCGCACCCTTCTCGCAGTCGTGGGTGAAGCGCAGCAGCAGGTCGGCCCGCCGCCCGTCGACGAACATGTGCTGCTGCCCGCGGACGTCGTCCATCTCCTGGTTGGCGAGCCGGACGGCGTACCCCAGCTTGTGCAGCACGTCGAGGCGGGCCAGCAGCCAGCCCTCGAAGGCGTCGCGGTTGGGCAGCGCCCAGACCGGGTAGGGGCTCGGGCGACCCTCGGCGTCGGGGCCGAACGTCGCGAGCCAGGCGTCGAGGATCTTCAGGTACAGCTCCGCGTCCGCGTCCTCGATCATCAGCCGGTCCATGCAGCGCGCGAGCAGCCCGAAGCGGCCGATCAGCGGGTAGCGGGCGACGGTCTCGGTCGGCAGCATCAGCGTCTCGGCGAGCTCGGACTCGGTGACGTCGACACTCTCCGGGAGCTGCCACTGACCGTCGCCGAGCCGCAGCAGCAGCCGGTCGAGGACCGGGCAGCCGAGCCGCCCGATGACCAGCGGCGGAGCCACCACCGAGATGTCGTCGGTCAGGCACTCGTCCACCGTCTCGTGCACGACGTTGGTGAAGGTCGAGACCTTGTCGTAGGACTCGCCGGTCGCCTTCATCACGGCGTTGATGACCTTGTCGGACTCAGCCATGCGTCACACCCCCCCAGATGTTCAAGGGAAATGGTAGTGAACGGGCAGAGCAAAACACCTGACCCGCACCGGCCACGAGGAAGTCTTTACCGTGCGGAATCACCGGCCCGCAGGGCCGGGACCCGGCGGGCGCCGCTCCCTGGCGGCGCCCTTCCCGGCGAGCTCCAGGTCATGTTCTACGTCGTGCAGAGGCCGTTCGTCCGCGGAATGGCGGAATCTTTGCCATTCCATGCATCCCGGTCACCCCTCCCGACCCGCACTACCGAGCCGGCTCAGCCGCGGTGGCGGTGGTACTCCCGGCACGGCTGGGACCGCAGGGAACGGCACGGCGGCGCCGTGCGCGGGACCTTCACGCCGGGCACCGTCGTGAGCAGGAACGACGACGGGTGACGCCGGTCGGCACCGACCCACACCCGCTGACCGTGGTCGAGCGTGCGGAACGCCCACAGCGGCTTGGCCCCACCCGGGGCGTCCAGCGTGATCCGCAGCCGGTCGCCGGCGCGGAAGGGCTGGGCGAACGCCGGGATCTCGATCCGCAGCAGCCGGAAGCGACCCTTCGGCATCGGCCGGGCGTCCTTCTTCAGGTCGGTGTGCACCGGCAGGAGCCTGCTCGACGACGGGGCGAGCTTGCGATGGCTGGCCCGCAGCCACCCGGTCTGCACGTAGACCTCACGGCCGTCGGGCCGGACGTCGCTCACGGTCGCCTCGAGGTCGACGTCCTTGGCCCGCGTCTTCACCCACACGTCGAACGAGCCCCCGCCCAGCACGACCTCCGTCTTCTTCATCGGCGGGGTGATCCAGCCCAGGCCGGTGCCCTTCGGGATCTGCCGCCAGTGGTACGACGGGTGGGCCCGCCAGATGTCGCTGTTCGACCCGGAGTAGTCGGTGCGCGGCAGTGCGGACGGGTCGGCCGAGAACGACCGGGCCGGGTGACGTCGATCGGACGGCCGGCTCGCGAGTGTGCCGTGGGCACCCAGGTACAGCCGCACCCGGTGGGCGCTCGGCGGTGGCCAGGCCCGGAACGAGTGCTCGAAGCGCGGCAGCGGCGCACCCGACGGGGCGCCCTTCGCCGCGCCCTCCTCGAAGAGCACCCGGATGTGGGGCGCCGACCGGTACAGCTTCTTCGCCTGGCGGTAGTTCATGCCCGTGTAGTTGTTCCCCGGGGGCAGGCTCAGCCCCTGGACACCGGTGAGGGCCGCCGCGAGCTGCGGGGCGACGAAGGTCTTCAGGCCGGTCGGCGACGCGCCGGGCGGCGTAGAGGTCGAGGAAGTCGGCGTACCTCCCGAACTCGCCGAGGCTCAGCGACTCCGTGTGGGAGCCGTTGGCCATCGTCGCGTAGAACTGCGGCGAGCTGCGGAACTTGCGCAGGAACGCCGGGAAGTGGCCGCCGGTCTGCTCGTCCTGCCAGGCGCCGGCGAGGTAGACCGGCACGTTGATCCGGTGGACGAACCGGCTCGGGTCGATCTGCTGGTAGTAGGTCTTGTTGTAGAACGTGGTTGTCCTCGATCAGCGCCACCGGGTCGGGGTTCTGCTTGCGGACGAGCTGGTTGTCGTCGCACTCCTGGCTGTTCATGCCCGTGCTCCCAGCCCTCGCCGAAGGGCTGGGCGTCGGAGGCGCGCTGCGACGCCCACGGCTCGGCGAAGCCGGTGTTGAGGATGCCGCCCGGCCAGAGCGTGCCGCGGTAGCTGTCGTCGATCACCGACAGCGGGGTGATCGCGGACAGGTGCGGCGGCCGGGTGCGGGCGACGTAGAGCTGCTCGATGCCGGGGTAGGAGATGCCGACCATGGCGGCCTTGTGGAACTTCGCCCACGGCTGCGCGGCGATGGTCTCGATCGCGTCGTAGCCGTCGAGGCTCTGCACCGGCTCGAACGGCAGGAAGGAGCCGCCCGAGCAGCCGGTGCCGCGGATGTTCACGCCGACGTAGGCGTAGCCCAACGACGTGAACAGCTTGGCCATCGTGGTGTCGGCCGGGTTGCTCGGGTCGTAGCCGCTGTACTCGACGACCGTCGGGTAGGGCGCGCCGGCGTTGTAGAGCGGCGGCTTGGGGAAGACCACGTTGGCCGACAACGTCGTGCCGTCGCGGGTCGTGATGAAGTTGAATCCTTCGTGGAGCGACTGCCCGCTGTAGAACGACTGCGGCTTCGGAGCGGCGTGCAGGCCGGTCACCCGCTGGAGCGTGCTGGTGAACGACTGGTCGGCCGTCTGCACGGCATAGGGCCCGGGCGTGAGCTGGCGCCACACCAGGCTGCCCTGGGAGTCGACGGTGCCGGTGCGCACATGGTCACCAGGACCGAGCAGCCGCACCTGGTCGCCCGGCGTCGCGTCGAGCACCTCGATCTGGTTGGTGCCGGGCCGCAGCACCCAGGACGGCGGCGGGCTCGCCGTCGCGGTCTGGTTCAGCGACTGCGTGGTCAGGACCAGCGCGACGGCAGCGAGGAGGGCGAGCAGGGCGCGGGTGCGTCGTGACCGAGGGGGCATGGTGCGGATCGTGCCACGCGTCGCCGACGCCTGCACGGGAAGGCCGGGTGGTTCCGGGAATCGCCCGGCCCGGGAGCCGGTTGCGACAGGTATGACCGAGAAGCAGGTCCTCGTCCCGGGTCCGGACCACCCGATCACCGTGAGCCCGTCCGACCGGACCGTCACCGTGACCTTCCACGACCGCGTCGTCGCCAAGACCGACCAGGCGCTGGTGCTGCAGGAGTCGACGTACCCGCCGGTGTTCTACCTCCCGCTGGACGCCGTGGACGCCGACGCCCTCCGACCGACCAGCCACGAGACCTACTGCCCCTACAAGGGCGACGCGTCGTACTACTCCCTGGTCGACGGCGAGACCGTCGCGGAGAACGCCGTGTGGTCCTACGTCGCGCCGTACGACTCGGTCTCGCAGATCGCCGGCCACGTCGCGTTCTACCCGAACCAGGTCGAGATCGCCGCCGACTGAGGTTCGCTCGTGGTCGGAGCGGTCACGCGAAACGGAGAGGCGCGGCCGGGAGGACCGGTGAGAGAGTGAGGGGATGCTCGAGCCGCTCGGGATCCGGCACGACGACGAGGTCGTCTACCGCGAGCTGCTCTCGCGCAGCGAGGCCGAGGCCGACGAGCTGGCGTCCACCCTCGAGCGCACGGCGTCCGACGTCACCGACTCGCTGACGTCACTGGAGGAGCTCGGCCTCGTCCACCGGCTGCCCGGGCGTCCCGTCCGCGTGCGGGCCGCGCGCCCGGACGTGGCGGTCGACGTCCTGGTCAGCCGGCGCCAGGAGGAGCTGGCCCGCGCCCAGCTGGCGGCACGCGACCTCCTGGCCGAGATGCCCGCGGAGGAGCGGCACCGGCCCGAGGACATCGTGGAGGTGCTGGTCGGCCGCGCGGCGATCGCGGCCCGCTTCGAGCAGCTGCTGGTCGGCACCCGCCAGGAGCTGCTGGTGCTCGACCGGCCGCCGTACGTCTCGAACCCGCAGCGTTCGGACCAGTCCGTACGCCGGCTCCTGGGTGACGAGGTCGTGGTCCGGGGCATCTACGCGCCCGAGGCGCTCGAGCTCCCCGGCGCACTCGAGGACGCCCAGGACGCCTCCCGGGCCGGCGAGCGGTCGCGCGTCCACCCCGACCTGCCGATGAAGCTCGCCATCTCCGACGGCCGGGTCGCGATCCTGCCGATCGGGGTCGAGGAGACGATCGACGCCGCGCTGTGCATCCGGCGCTCGGCCCTGATGGACGCGCTGGTGCGGCTGTTCGAGCTGCTCTGGTCTCAGGCGATGCCGATCGTGGCGCCGGACGACGCCGGGCGCGTCACCGACCGCGAGCTCGTGGCCCTGCTCGCGGCCGGCGCCAAGGACGACGTCGTGGCCCGGCACCTCGGCACCAGCACCCGGACCCTCAGCCGTCGCGTCTCCCAGCTGATGGACCACCTGCACGTCCGGACCCGCTTCCAGGCGGGCGTGCAGGCGGTCCGGCTCGGCTGGCTCGACCCGTCAGCGGACGAGGAAGGCGCGGACGAGGGTCTGGTCGACCCCTGAGCCCGCGTCGTCCGCCGCGTGCAGCCGCAGCGACACGAACCCGGTGCCCTTCGGGAGCACGACGTGCCAGCCCGAGTCGGTCGGCGTCACCGACGCCGACGTCCAGGTGCCGCCGTCGTCCCACGACGCGTCCAGCGACAGGTCTCCGACCGCGGTGGTCGAGCCGTCGGCGTGGCTGACCGACAGGTCGAACGCCGCCCGGCGACCCGGGCCGGTCCGCACCCGGTTACGGAGGTCGACCGCCACGTCGTAGTGCGGCAGCAGCACCGGCTCGGTGACCAGGTCGTCACTCGGCGTCGTCGGGAAGCTCCACGTCGTGTCGGTGTGCGTCGACAGCTGGTCCCACGCCTGCGGGTTGTCGGTCGTGAGCTGGATCGCGACCTGCGAGTCGCCGCTCGGCAGGGCCGCGAAGCCGTACGGCAGGTTGTCGGTCTCGGCGACCGGCGTCCCGTTCGCCCGGACCTCGAGGTGGGTCTTCATCCCGCTGGCGTCGGTGTAGGCCTGGCCGTGGTTGCCCGCGGCGTCGGTGAACCCGTCGAGGTCGATCCGCATCCGGTCGCCGCCCCGCTGGATCGGGGCGCCGGGGTTGGGGGCCGCCGCGATCGGAGCCGACAGCTGGGGCAGGTCGGTGACCCGTCCCGGACGGTAGGTCGCCTGGTGCGGATCGCTGACCGCCATCTCCTCGACCGGGTCGTTCGGGAACAGGGAGTTGTACGACGACTCCGGCGAGGTGGCGGCGTACGTCCAGCGCGTGTCCGGGTCGGGGATCCGGTACTCGGTGCGGGCACGAGGCCCACCGCGGAACGGCACCATCGTCGAGATCGCGAACGTGTCGCCCGGCTGGAACTGGTAGGCCGCCTCCGAGAACGTCGACGCGACGGTCGGCTGCCCGTGCAGGCTCCGCACCTGCGTCGCGAGGTCGCCCAACGCGTAGGTGTGGTGCAGGTCGGAGGGGATCCGGCCGTTCTCCTTGATCGCCAGGTCGTAGAGGTACGGGCTGGCCGGCTGGCCCGTGATCGTGACCTGCGCCCCGCTCGGGAGCCGGGTGAGGGCGCGGCCCTCGGCCCGGTCGAGCCGGACGGTCGGGGCGTCGAGCTGCACGCCGACGCCGTTCGGGTCGCCGTTGTCACCCGGACCGTCGTTGTAGACGGCCACGACCGACGCCCCGGCGTCCGCCGCGGCGTTGGACTGGGCGGCGACGGACAGGTCGTCGGAGCGCTCGACCACGGCGAGGGCGCCGTGCAGGTGCCGGCCGGCGAGGTCCTGGGGACGCGCCTGCCCCACGTCGACGGCTCGCAGCCGCGTGTGACCGTCGTACATCGGGAAGTCGGAGGCGACGTCGGAGAACCAGACGGCGTCGTAGTACGCCGGGTGCAGGCGGCCGGTCTGCGGGCTCGACAGCTGGATGTCGGGACGGGTGAGGCGGAGCCGGCTCAGCGCCTGGAAGGTCCCGAGGGTCGGCTTCTCGGTCGGCTGGAGGTAGACGTTGTTGTCGAGCAGGAACGCCGGGTGGACGATCCCGTCGACCGCGACCCCGTTGGCCGCGCTCTGCCGGTAGCCGAGCTGCAGGACGCCACCGTTGTCGACCCGGGTCGGGTGACCCGGCGTGGAGACTGAGACCCGCTCGGCGCGACGGGCGTCGAGGGTGAGGTGGCGCGACTGGGTGATGTGGAGCTGGGGGGTGCCGACCAGCGAGATGTTCTGGGCCGTGCGGCCCGTCTTCGTGGCCGGCGTCGCGGCCGGCTCGGTGGTGACGAAGGCCATCACCGAGTAGTCACCGGGCGGCAGCAGGATGCAGTCGCTCCTCGCCCAGCTCGCGTCGGTGCAGTCGTGGCCGGAGTCGCCGTCGCCGGGGATCTCCCGGTTGCGGAGCGTGCCGGTCGCGAGGTCGAAGATGTTGATGTGCGCGAACGCCTCGCGCCCGTCGCGGCCGAGGGAGCGGAACGTGACGGCGACGAGCGTGGCGGGGTCGACCTCGGTCGCCGCGCGCGGTGCAGTGCCGGCGACGACGGTGGGTCGGCCACCGCTCGCGGGGGCGAGCGTGGTGCCGGACGGCGTGGTGGTCTCGATGACGCCGGTCGACGCGCGACCGTCGACCGGGACCACGGCCGTGTGGTCCGACGTCCCGAGCGGGCTGAGCTCCACGCGGTCGTGACCGCCGAGGTCGACGACGCGGGTCGTGGCGGTGAGGTGGGCCGGGGTGAAGGAGGAGGTGCTGCCGGTGGCGGCCTGCCCGGTCAGGGCGAGGGCCGCGGCCACGGCGGTCGAGGCGAGCAGGACGAGGGGTGGACGTGCCATGTGGTGGGACTCCCGAGAGTGGTTGGAGGTCCCTTGATAGTCGAGTCGCGCGGGCGGGCGACAGCCATCCGGCTGACGCGTTCAGGCCATGGCGTCAGCCCGCCAGCACGTCCGAGGTCCGGGCCACCTGGTCCCGACTGTGCAGCCAGGCCTGGTGCGCCCCTTCGAGGAGGTCCCGGAGTGCCGCGCTCTCGGGGTGCGCCTCGTCGGTGACGAGGTCCCAGTAGCCGACCTTCGTGCCGTCGGCGTGCGCGACGTACAGCCGGTCGTTGCCGTACTTCCGCCAGCGAGCGATGGTCAGGTCAGACGACGTCTGCGACATGGAGGAACCCCCGTTCCGTGCGCCTTTCTACGGGCTCCACGCGCTCTTGTCATCGAAATAGGGGAAGTCTCGGCTGATCGGACCTCGATTTCACCCACACGGGCCTGGGGTCGGGACCGGCATCATGGGCCCATGACCGAGACCTCGCCCGAGCTCAACGTCCTCGGCGAGCCGCTCGAGCCGTGCGGGACCGACCCGATCACCGGGTTCTACCGCGACGGCAGCTGCTCGTGCGGCGACGAGGACATCGGGCTGCACGCGGTCTGCGCCGTCGTCACCGGCGAGTTCCTGGAGCACCAGCGCGGGATCGGCAACGACCTGAGCACTCCGATGCCGGCGTACGGCTTCCCCGGCCTCCACCCCGGCGACCGCTGGTGCGTCGTCGCCGTGCGCTGGCTGCAGGCCTACCGCGACGGCGTCGCCGCCCCGGTCGTCCTGGCGGCCACGAACGAGCGGGCCCTCGAGGTGATCCCGCTGTCGGTCCTCCGCGACCACGCCGTCGACGTCCCGCCCGACGTGAGCGGACTGCTGTAGATCCCTCGGTGGTCGATCGCGCTAGCGGTAGACCCCCGCGTCCAGCACCCCGGCGTAGTGCAGGAAGTGTGCCCGCGTGTAGCTGCGGTCGCCGGTCACCGTCGTCATCGGCGTCGGACCCAGGGCGAGGTCGGTCCCCAGGAACGGCCGGAAGTGCGGCATCGCGTTGAGGTAGCTGGTCGGGTCGGCGCGCAGCAGCCCGATCAGCGTCTCGGCCACGATCCGGCCGCCCACGGGCCCGAGGTGCAGCCCGCCCGTGGCAGCCCGCGCCTCGGCGAGCACGTAGTACCAGAGCGGTGTCGAGCGGCCGAAGCTCCGGTGGATGCCGGAGATCTCGGCCAGGTCGTGCCGGGTCAGCGGGTCGACGCCGATCCGCTCGGCGAGCGCCTGGCCGGACGGCAGTCCCCAGGTCAGCTGGCGCAGCAGGTTCCGCTGCGGCAGCACCAGCGGAGCGAGCTGGGTGTGCGGTGCGATCGCCGGCATCGGCAGCGTGAACAGCACGCTCGAGATGGTGGTGTCGATCTTCTTGTTGTTGCGGACGACCCCGTCGCCGGTGTCGAAGAACGTCTGCCAGCCGATGTACCGGCGCGCCGCCGGGAAGCCGCCGAGCAGGTCGCCCCGGTCGGTGGTGACGGGCCCCGAGAAGTCGGGCTCGGCGGTGTCGAAGACGAGGGCGAAGAACGGGTCCTTCGTCGGGTCGGCGCTGTCGCCGGTGCCGCTGCTGAAGTTCGCGCGGTACGACGGCCGGACCATGCTGTGGCCGAACCGGTACGCCGCCCCACCGAACTCGATCGGCATCGCGGCACCGTCCATCTCGGGCCGGTAGAACCGCTGCTTGGCCAGCACCCGGTCGACCAGGTGCTGCCCCACGATCTGCGGCAGGTGCTCGTGGACCAGGAGCCACTGGTAGTGCCACTGGGTCACCTGCCGGGCCATCAGGAACCGCCCGTGGTCGCCGGCCGCGCTCAGCACGCGCCCCGACTCCGCCCGAGCCTGGCGAGCCGTGGGCAGGGCCGCGATCGCCCCGTGCTGGTCGAGCTCGTCGAGGACCCGGTTGTAGAAGAGCAGGTGGGCTGCGTGCAGGCCGGCGATGATCAGGTTCTCGTCGTTGCGGGGGTCGCCGAGCAGCGCGTCGTAGCTCCCGTCGCCGCGCGCCACCCGCGGCACGTCCTCGTGCACACCGCCGCTGCCGACCCGCAGCCGCGGGCCGACGGACCCGTCGCCGTTCGTCTCGTAGAGGTCCGGGCGCCGGCCGGGCCCTCCGCCGAAGACCGACTCGAGGTCGAGTCGCGGGGTGCGGGTGTTCGGCGAGTGCGCGGGGTTCTGCGGCACGCCGAGCCTCGAGGTCTGGTCGAAGGTGATGTCGTGGTCGGTGAACTGACCGACGAACGTCGACCCGGCGGTCATCGTCGGGTTGTCCGGGTTGGTGCCGTAGGGATCGCCTGCGGTCGGGTTGCCGTTCACGGTCGGGTCGACGATCAGCGCCTTCGCACCGGCCGCCAGGTCGTCGTGGGCGTCCATGATGCCGCCGGCCTGGCCGACCTCGAGCAGGGCGGCCTTGACCCGGTCCGTGGCTTCGGCGAACGGCTTCATGCCGTCGAACATCCGGCAGAAGTCGTGCGGGTTCATCGCGTGCGCATGGTGGTACGCCGCGTGGCCGGCGACGGCGTCGTGCGCCCCGGCCGGTGCCGCGACACCGCCGGTCGCGAGCGCCGCTCCGGCGCCCCCGATGCCGGCCAGGACATGGCGGCGCGAGATCCCCGAGCGCTCCGTGGACTGATCGTTCATGCGGATGGTCCTTCCCCGTGGTCGAGGACCCGCTCCCCGGAGTCCTCGGAGAAGTAGGAGCACGGTGGTGGCGTCCTGATCCGTCGGCTGCCGATGTTTTTCGACCAACCCGACGGGTCCTCCTGCGTGCGAGGATCGGCCCGTGCCCCACGGTCCCGACGTCTACCGCGCCCTCGCGGAGCGCTCGTGGGCGTGGGTGCAGACCCAGGTGCGGCACGACGACGAGGGTCCGTGGATCCCCGAGAAGGCCGGCGAGACCGAGCCGGGCGAGCTCCGGCAGGGGATGCACTCGGGGATCGACGGCCTGGCACACGTCCTCGCGGAGATCCGGCTGACCCGCGACCTGACCGCGGCCGAGACGGCGCTCGGCGACGAGATCGCCGCGACGCTCGTGGGCCGGATCCCGACCGAGACCGAGTACGACTACTTCCTCGGGCTGGTCAGCGCGATCGGCGTCCTGACCGCTCTCGAGGCACCGGGTGCCGACCGGGCGGTCGCCCGGCTCGAGGAGCTCCGGACCGCCACCGGCTGGCCGACCTCGGCCGTCGGTCCGCCGCAGGCGGAGGAGGACGCCACCTGCAACGACGTGACCCTCGGGACGGCGTCCGTCGCGCTCGGCGCCCTCTGGGCCGACCGGCACGACGTCCCGGGCGCACGCGAGCTGGCCGCGAGCGCGGTCGACGTGCTGCTCGCCGAGCAGGAGCCCCGGGAGACCGGTGTCTACTGGCCGTTCGTGCCGTTGCGGTACCTGCGGCAGGAGGACGTGCAGATGCCGAACTGGTCGCACGGCCAGGCCGGGATCGCCGGCACTCTCGCCGCGGCCGGCGTCGCCCTTTCCCGCCCCGACCTGGTCGAGGTGGCGCGACTAGGGGCGGAGCACCTGGTCTCGGGCGGCGACACCAGCGACGGCGGCCTCCGGCTCGACCACCGGATCCCCGGGCAGGACGGTCTCGACACCTACACCTATACGTGGTGCCACGGACCCGCCGGCACCTCGCTGCTCTTCGCCGCGCTCGACCGCGCCGGGGTGGCGTCGGTCGCCGGCCGCACGCCGTACGACTGGGAGCGCGCCTGTCTGCACTCGACCCGGGTGTCGGGCATCCCCGAGCGCCTCTACCCCGGCTTCTGGGACAACGACGGCCGCTGCTGCGGGACGGCGGGGGTCGGCGACGTCGTGCTGTCGATGTGGCAGCGGCGCGGGAACGACGACGAGCTGGCGTTCGCGGTGACCCTCGCCGACGCGATCGTCGACCGCGCGTACACCGAAGGTCCGCACACCTACTGGCGCTTCGTCGAGCACCGGAACGAGGACCCGCTCCTGGCGCCCGGCGTCGGCTGGATGCAGGGCACCGCCGGCATCGCCGCCTACCTCTTCCGCCTCGCCCGCCTCCTCGAGCAGGGAAGGGATGCCGCCGCCGTCCCCCGCATGGACACCTGGTGGTCCCTTCCCTGACGGCCGCCCCTGGTGGCTACGGCGCCGGCGTGCGTAGCCGTCGGCCGTTCAGCAGCACGGTGGCGATCCGGCCCCGGCCCCACTGCACGTGGAGGCGCTGGGTCCGTCCGCCCGGACCGGTCGCCCTGATCACGCCACGCGCGCCGGTCTTCGTCAGGACGACATGCCCGTTCAGGGTCGTGTCGCGCGTCCAGTGGAGGTCGATCAGCCGCTCGTCGCCGGCGTGGTCGTAGCGGATGCGTCCACCCCGGATCCCCAGGTCGCGGTACCCGTCCACGTAGTCGAACCTGACCAGCGCATCGCCGGCCGCCGACACCGCGATGCTGGCCAGGCGGCGGAACCGCAACGGCGCACGCCCTCGCGCGGGACGGGCCTGCGCCAGCACCCGGGGGAAGCGGGTGACGGCGTGGATCGGCGGGATCCGTCCCAGGCAGCCGTGCCTCAGTCGAGCCCGCGGTGCCCGGACGAACCGGCGCAGGACCCGCCCGCCGCACTCGTCGGCGTGCGTGAGCGCGACCAGGTGCACGTTGTTCTGCGCGACGTAGTGGCGGGCCGAGCGCCCGAGCTGCCGGGTGACGTGGGCTCCGCCGGCGGCCGGGGTGAGCGAGTCGAGCGAGCCGTTCAGCACCAGCACCGGCACGTGCCGCGGGTTCATCGGTCCACGCGGGATCGGGGCGTCGTCGCGGTGCGTCGGCTTCGGCCAGGTGACGCAGGCGCGGTACGCCTCGGTGTACCCCAGCATGTGTGACCACTCCTCGGCCGTGAACGGCGCGAACATCCGCCGCGGCGCCCGGGCCAGCCGCGCGGCCAGCTGGTGGCGGCGTACGGCGGGCGAGCGGTGCATGTCGAACAGCTGCGGGTAGTCGCTGCACGCGATCGCGAAGTAGATGGGGTCGTCGTAGTAGGTGGGCGGCGTGCGCACGTAGTCGCTGTAGTCGTACCCGACGTCCTGCGCGTACAGCCTCAGCAGGGGCGTCGGGTCGCCGTGGCGCAGGTACGCGCGCATCGCGGCGTCGAGCTGGCGGTAGGGGTCGGTGTCGTAACCCGCGTCGTTCACGATGTTGACCAGCGCGGTCAGGTCGACGGTGTACCGGTGCCGGTGGGCGTCGGTGCCGACGACGCGGCCGCTGACCGGGTGGTGCCGGAGCAGGCGTGCGAGCGCCCCGACGCGGCCCCACGACGAGCCGGCCGCGCACCCGAGGGCGCGGCGGCACACCGCGTCGAAGGCACGCCGCGCCGTCGCCGGCGTCGTCCGGTAGAGCGGGTCGAGGCCGCGCGCCTCGTACGCCGAGTCGAGCACCACCGAGCGCAACCGGCCCGGGTAGCGCGCCAGGAAGGTCTGCGCGAAGAAGGTGCCGTAGGAGTCGCCGTAGAGGTCGACCGTGCGGAGGTCGAGCGCGTCGAGCACGCGCGCGACGTCGCGGGCGGTGCTCGCGGTGGTGAAGAGGTCGGAGGCGTGCGCCCACCGTCCGTTCGTCCGTCGCCAGGTGTGGTCGAGCCGCCGGCCGCACGCGGTCAGCGCCGACTGGAAGTCCGCGGACGGCGACGAGAGGTGCTGGAGCCGCGGGCACTCCAGCGGGGTCGAGCGACCGGTCCCGCGGGCATCGACGAGGAGCAGGTCGTGGTCGCGCAGGAGGCCGCCGTACATCGCCGCGAAGTCGCCGGACGTGCCCGTCGACGGGTACCCGGGTCCGCCCTCCATCGCCACGAGTGTGCCGGTCGCCCGTCCCTTGCTCGGCACCCACCCGAAGCCGACGATGATCGCCGGGCTCCTCGGGTCGTGGTAGTCGAGGGGCACCCGCAGCGACCCGCAGTACGTCGGGCGGCCGGCGCCGAGGCGGCAACGATGCAGGTGCCGGTCACCGACCGTGAGATGCCGGGCCGTGAGGTGATGGACCGTTCCAACCTGGCCCTGTCCAGACGGTGCGGCCATCGCCGTGCTGCCGATCGCGCCGCCCAGCAGTGCCACCGAGACCACACCCGCGGCCGCTGCCGCCCCCCACCGTCGCATGGATGCATCGTGGCCCGATGGAACACCCGGCGCCACCCGGTGACCACTGGATCATGCGCAGCACAGGGAATCATGGGGGCTCTCGGGGCGTTGAGCAGGTAGTTGAATCCGCAACGACAGACCAGATCGACAGAGGCGAGGGACATGCAGTTCGGGATCTTCACCGTGGGCGACGTGACGCCGGACCCGACGACGGGCCGGACGCCGACCGAGCACGAGCGGATCAAGGCGACGGTCGCGATCGCGAAGAAGGCCGAAGAGGTCGGGCTCGACGTCGTGGCCGTCGGCGAGCACCACAACCCGCCGTTCATCGCGTCGGCTCCCACCACGACGTTGGCCTACATCGGCGCCCAGACCGAGCGGGTGATCCTGTCGACGTCGACCACCCTGATCACCACCACCGACCCGGTGCTGATCGCGGAGAACTACGCCAAGCTGCAGCACCTCACCGACGGCCGCGTCGACCTGATGATGGGTCGCGGCAACACCGGCCCGGTCTACCCGTGGTTCGGCAAGGACATCCGCGAGGGCATCAACCTCGCGATCGAGAACTACCACCTCCTCCACCGCCTCTGGCGCGAGGACGTCGTCGACTGGGAAGGCAAGTTCCGCACGCCGCTCCAGGGCTTCACCTCGACGCCGCGGCCGCTCGACGGCGTGCCGCCGTTCGTCTGGCACGGCTCGATCCGCTCCCCCGAGATCGCCGAGCAGGCGGCGTACTACGGCGACGGGTTCTTCGCCAACCACATCTTCTGGCCGGCCTCGCACACCCAGCGGATGGTCGACCTCTACCGCCGCCGCTTCGAGCACTACGGCCACGGCACCGCCGACCAGGCCATCGTCGGCCTCGGCGGGCAGGCATTCATGCGCAAGAACAGCCAGGACGCCGTCAACGAGTTCCGCCCCTACTTCGACAACGCCCCGGTCTACGGCCACGGCCCGTCGATGGAGGACTTCACCCGCGAGACCCCGCTGACCGTCGGGTCGCCGCAGCAGGTCATCGAGCGCACCCTCGGCTTCCGGGAGTACGTCGGCGACTACCAGCGCCAGCTGTTCCTGATGGACCACGCCGGTCTGCCGCTGAAGACGGTCCTCGAGCAGCTCGACCTGCTCGGCGAAGAGGTCGTGCCGGTCCTCCGCCGCGAGTTCGCCGCCCTCAAGCCCGCCCACGTCCCCGACGCCCCCACCCACGCCTCCCTCGTCGCCGCTCGGCTCGAAGACGCCGACACGTCGGTCGAGCTTGTCGAGACCACGGAGGCGACCGCATGACGCACGTCGTCGTCATCTCGGCCGGCCTCTCCGTCCCGTCGAGCACCCGGATCCTGGCCGACGCCCTGGGGTCAGCGACCGTCCGCGCCCTCTCTCGCTGGTCCAGCGATGCTCGTTGGTCGAGCGAAGTCGAGACCCCCGCGACGTACGACGTCGTCGAGCTCCGCGACCTCGCCCACCTGATCACCGACAACACGCTCACCGGCTTCCCGACGGGCGCGCTCGCCGACGCCGTACGCCGGGTGACCGAGGCCGACGCGATCATCGCCGTCAGCCCGGTCTACACCGGCAGCTACTCCGGGCTGTTCAAGATGTTCGTCGACGTCCTCGAGGACGGCACCCTCGAGGGCAAGCCGGTCCTGATCGCCGCCACCGCCGGCACCGCCCGCCACTCGCTGGTGCTGGAGTTCGCGATGCGGCCGCTGTTCGCCTACCTGCGGGCCGACGTCGTCCCGACCGCGGTCTTCGCCGCGAGCGAGGACTTCGGTGCGGGCTCCCTCCAGGGCGGCTCCCTCTCGACCCGCATCGACCGCGCCGCCGGCGAGCTCGCCGACCACGTCCTCCGTCGCGGCACGACCCTCCCCGACGACCCGTTCACGAACCCCACCCCGTTCGAGGACCTGCTCCGCGACATCTGAGCCCCGGCCGCCGGCGCCGGGGCGGTGGCGGACACAATCGGAGCATGGGCTCCCTGGGCGCACACCTCGGGCTGCTGGCCACGGCCGGCGATCCGTCCCAGCTGCTGCCGGCGCGGGAGCAGATGGCGTTCACCCTCGGGTTCCACATCATCCTGGTGCCGTTCGGCGTCGCGTTCACGTTCATCACCATGGTCGCGAACTACCGCGGCCTGCGCCGCGACGACGCCGAGGCGCTCCTGCTGGCGAAGCGATGGTCGCAGGTCGCGGCGGTGCTGTTCGCCGTCGGCGCCGTGTCGGGCACCGTCCTCTCGTTCGAGATGGGCCTGCTCTGGCCGGGCCTGATGGGCCGGTACGGCGCGGCGTACGGACTCCCGTTCTCGGTCGAGGGCATCTTCTTCTTCCTCGAGGCGATCTTCGTCGCGATCTACATCTACGGCTGGAAGCGGCTCTCGCCGTGGGTGCACTTCTGGAGCGGCCTGCCCGTGGTGCTCTCGGGCGTCGGCGGCACGTTCTCCGTCGTGGCCGCGAACAGCTGGATGAACGCACCCGGCGGCATCACCGTCCGCGACGGCAAGGTCGTCGACGTCGACGTGTGGCAGGTCTTCTTCAACGACGCGTTCTGGTACGAGGCGCTGCACATGCTGCTCGCGGCGTACGTCGTCGCCGGCTTCACCGTCGCGGGCGTCTACGCCGTCGGGATGCTCCGCGGCCGGCGCGACCGCTACCACCGGATCGGCCTGCTCATCCCGCTCACGGTCGGCGCGGTCGCGATCCCGCTGCAGATCGTGATGGGCGACGTCATCGCCCGCTACGTCTTCGACGCCGAGCCCGCCAAGTTCGCCGCGATCGAGGCCCTCCCGGACACGCGCACGCACGCCCCCGAGACCCTCGGCGGGATCCTGGTCGACGGGAAGGTGCGCTACGGGATCCCGGTCCCGAACGGCGCCTCGCTGCTGTCGGGCTTCAGCCCGGGCACCGAGGTGAAGGGGCTCGACGCGATCCCGGCCGACGTGCGCCCACCCGACCACCTGGTGTCGATGGTGCACCTGTCGTTCGACGTCATGGTCGGCACCGGCTTCGCGCTCTTCGGGCTCGCGCTGTGGTTCACCTGGATCTGGTGGCGCTCGCGGGCCACCGAGCCGAACCGCTGGTTCCTGCGTGCGGTGGCCGTCAGCGGGCTCGTCTCGATCGTCTCGCTCGAGTCGGGCTGGATCGTCACCGAGGTGGGACGGCAGCCGTGGACCGTGGTCGGCCTCCTGCTCACTCGCGACGCCGTGCAGACGTCGGGGAACCTCTGGCCGTTCTTCATCGGCGCCGTCCTGATCTACGCCGGCGTCACCGTCGGCGCGGTCTACGCCCTGCGCGCGCTGCGTCGACGTTGGGCCGCCGGTGACGACCTGGCCGTCCCCTACGGCCCCGAGCCCGAACCCGAGCCGGTGGACGTGTCATGACGACCACGATCGGCGTCGTCCTGCTCCTCGCGATCATCTGCTACGGCGTGTTCGGGGGCGCCGACTTCGGGACCGGGCTGTGGGACCTCACCGCCGGTGGAGCCGAGCGGGGCGCGCGGCCGCGCCGGCTGATCGACCACGCGATCGGTCCGGTCTGGGAGGCGAACCACACCTGGCTGATCTTCTGCCTCGTCCTGCTCTGGTGCGGGTTCCCCACGGCGTTCTCGGCGATCATGACCACGCTCTACATCCCGCTCGGCATCGCGGCGTTCGGGATCGTGCTGCGTGGCTCCGGCTTCGCGTTCCGGAAGGTGTCGATGCAGACCGCGGAGCAGCGGCTCAACGGCATCGCCTTCGCCGCCTCGTCGGTGATCACGCCGTACTGCTTCGGCGCCGTCGCCGGCGGCATCGCCTCGGGGCGCGTTCCGAGCGAGGGCCACGGCGACCCGATGTCGAGCTGGGTCAACCCGACCTCCGTCCTCGGCGGCGTCCTCGCGGTGGTCACCTGCGGCTACCTGGCGGCGGTCTTCCTCACCGCCGAGGCCCATCGGGAGGGTGAGCCCGACCTCGAGCAGTGGGCACGGATCCGCGCCGTCGTGGCGGGCGTCGCCGCCGGGGCCGTCGCCGTGGTCGGCCTGTTCGTGCTGCGGAACGACGCGCACCGTCTCTACTCCGAGCTCCTCCACCGCGGCTGGCCGCTCGTCGCCGCCTCCGCGCTGGCCGGTGCGGGTGCACTCGTGGCCGTGCTCCGCCCCGGGATGCTCAGACCGGCCCTGGTCCGGCCGCTCGGCGCCCTCGCCGTCGCGACCGTGCTGGCCGGGTGGGGCAGCGCGCAGTACCCCTACCTCCTGGGCGACCACCTCGACCTGCACGCCGCCGCGGCACCGTCGGCCACGATGTCGTTCCTCGCGATCGTCGCCGTCCTCGCCCTGCTGCTCGTGGTGCCGTCGCTGGTCTGGCTGCTCGTCCTGACCCATCGCGGGCAGCTCGCCGCGAGCGACGACTGATCCTCGACCACGGACGAGTCAGGCCAGGGCGTCGAGCTTGCCGCGGAGCACGTCCTGCTCGCGCTCGCTGGGGCACAGCCGGACGGCGGCCTCGAGCTCGGCGCGGGCCTCGTCGGCGCGACCGAGCCGGGTGAGCAGCTCGCCGCGGACGCCGGGCAGCAGGTGTGAGCCGGCCAGGTCGCCGGCGTCGACCAGGGCGTCGACCAGCGGCAGCGCGGCGTCCGGTCCGCTGGCCATCGAGACGGCCACGGCGCGGTTCAGCGCGACGATCGGTGACGGCACCAGCGACTGGAGGGCGTCGTACAGCAGGACGATCCGGCCCCAGTCGGTGTCCTCGACCGACGGCGCGACGGCGTGGCACTCGGCGATCGAGGCCTGGAGCCCGTAGGCGCCGAGCCCGCGGCCGATCCGCCCGGCGGTGGCGAGGGCGGCCCGGCCGCGCCGGATCGCCGTCTGGTCCCAGCGCCGACGGTCCTGGTCCTCGAGCAGCACCGGGGTGCCGTCGTCACGCACCCGCGCCGGGAACCGAGCGGCGGTGAGCTCGAGGAGGGCGAGCAGCCCCTGGGTCTCGGGCTCGTCGGGCATCAGCCGGGCCAGCACGCGCGCCTGCCGGATCGCCTCGCGGGCGAGGTCGGTGCGGATCCACTCGCCGCCCGAGGTCGCGCTCGAGCCCTCGGTGAAGATCAGGTAGATCACGGTCAGCACCGAGCTCAGCCGCTCGCGGCGTTCGTCCGGCGGCGGCACCTCGAACGGCACCTGGGCGGCGGCGAGCGTCTTCTTGGCGCGGGTGATCCGGGCCTGGACGGTCGCGGTCGGGGTCACGAACGCCCGCGCGATCTCGTCGCTGGACAGGCCGCCGACGACACGCAGGGTCAGCGCGACGCTGGCCTCGCGGGACAGCACCGGGTGGCAGGAGATGAAGACGAGGGCGAGGACGTCGTCGTCGATCAGCTCGGGGTCGTACAGCACGTCGTCCTCCTCTCTCGGATCGGGCGTGGAGCCCGAGGTGGCCTGGCCCTCGTCGAGGTCCGCGCCCAGCGCGGCGTACCTCTCGTCGAGTGCCGAACGCCGGCGGAACGCGTCGATCGCCCGCCGCCGGCCGACGGTGAGCAGCCAGCCGGACGGGCTCTGGGGTACGCCGTCCCGCGGCCACGAGACCAGGGCCTCGGCCAGCGCTTCCTGGGCGAGGTCCTCGGCCATCGCGAAGTCGCCGGTGTAACGGGCGAGGGCGCCGACGATGCGGGCCGACTCGATCCGCCACACGGCGGCGACCGCCTGGCGACTCGTGGTCGAGTCGCCAGGCAGGTCACTGTCGTGGCTCATGCCTGGCCGGTCGACTCCCGCCACGCCTTCTCCTTGCGGATCCACTCGTTGTCCTGGGGGAACTCGTCGATGTTCGTGATCCGCCGGATCTCGGTCTTCACCCCCGGGCCGCACGGCGCCCGCTTGGCCCACTCCACGGCCTCCTCCTTCGAGGCGACGTCGAGGATCCAGTAGCCGTTGAACAGCTCCTTGGTCTCGCCGTAGGGCCCGTCGGTGGCGACCGGCGGCTGCGACGTGTAGTCGACCACGATCGTCTCCTGCGCGTCGTCCAGCCCCTCCGCGGCCACCAGGACGCCGGCGTCGATCAGCTGGGTGTTGTAGCGCCCCATCAGCTCGATCACCTCGCCGAAGTCGACGTTCTTGAACGACTCCATCGCCTCGTCACTGGCCCGCATGATCAGCATGTACTTCATCGCTACTCCTCATTTCCGGGTCGGGTCGACCCTCTCATTCCCTGGTCGAACGGCGGAGCGCCAGATCGACACGCTGTGTCCTCGGTGGTCGAGGAGGGCGCTCTGCGCCCGTCACGAGACCAAGGGGCTCACGACCGCCGCGCCAGGCACCGCGCCACTACCGGCACGATCACCGCAGCGGCGATCAGGTGGGCGACGATCAGCGTGAACTTGGTCCCCGCGCTCGTCCCGGCCGCCACCAGCGGCGCACCGAGCGAGACGAAGGTCAGCACAGCGGCCACGGCGACGTAGGTGAACGCCGGCCGCCGGGCCTTCCAGTTGATCAGCGCGGCGAAGGCGACGCCGAGCACCATGCACATGGCGATCGAGGTCGCGCAGGCACCCGTCGGGAGCGCCATCGCGCTGCTCGCGTCGCCGAACGGGTCACCGACCCGCAGCTCGACGCCGGCGGCGCGCATGATCCCGACCCATGCCTCGGTCGCGACGCCCGCCGCCACGGTGGCGCCGAGGTTGACCAGCAGCAGACGGCCGAACGGCGCGCGCTGCGACGTGGTGGTGGTGTCGGTGGTCCTGGTCGTGACGGTGGTGGTCATCCCGATCTCCTCGGTCCTCCGCACCGCCTCTCGGTGCGTCCACCCCTAGGTCGAACGGGCACGACCCCGGATCGACACGATCCGGAACTTTCTCGGAAATTGATTCCGGGCCCGCCAGGACGTGCCTGTCGGGCCCGGAGTGCGCAGCCGAGCTCAGCTGGCGCCGAGGGACCGCCAGTAGGCGTTCAGGGCGCCGTTCGTCTTCACGAACCAGACGATGACGCCGACGAAGAAGAACCAACCGAGGAGCAACGCCCAGAGTCCGGTCAGCGCCGAGACCGGAGCCTTCTGCCCGCGCCGCTCGTACAGGTGACCGACCTCGTTCGACGTCAGGAACGGCATCACGATGCCCACGAAGATCCCGAGCAGCAGCGCGATCCCGCCGCCCAAACCGGTGCCGGTGTGGCGCTTCATCTCGTCGTGGGTCTTGAAGTACCAGACCCATCCGTAGATCCCGAGCGTGACGACCATGAGGAGGAAGCACGTCCCCGTGCTGCGGATCTTGCCGATGGGGGCGTGCGCGAGCGTGCCCGGTGCCGCCGTGGCCGGCACGGCGTCGTACCCGAAGGCCGGGCTCGGCGGCGCGACGTACGTCGCGGGGTCCGGCGGCGGGGGTGTGGCGTCAGTCATGTCTCTGCTTTCCGTGATCGGACGAGCCGACGCGGAGAAGTCCTGCCCGCCGCAGCCCTGAGTGATGAATTCTCGGGAACCCTAGGCAGGATTCGTCGGTCGCGGGCGGGAATCGCCGGGCTGTGACCAGCGGCAGGTCGTCGCGCTCACGTTCGCCGCGTGAACCGGACGTCACCGTTGGGCACCCGGTCGGGCCGCCAGCCCGGGTGATGGGCGCGGTGGTGGTGGAAGGAGCAGAGCAGGACGCCGTCCTCGAGATCGGTCCGGCCGCCGTCTGCCCAGGGACGGCCGGCATGGTGGGCCTCGGTCCACGCGGCCGGGATGTCGCAGCCCTCCGCTCGGCACCGCCGGTCGCGGATCACCAGGGCCTTGCGCTGCGCGGGTGAGAAGAGCCGGCGGGTGCGGCCGAGGTCGAGCGGCTGACCGTCGCCGCCGAGGACGACCGGGATGACACCGGCGTTGCACGCGAGGCGGCGTACGTCACCGGCAGTCACCGCGCCACCCACCGCCGTGACCGCGAGCCCTGCCTCCGCGCGCAGCGACTCGAGATCGATCATCACCATCACCGAGGTCGCGGTGCCGCCGTGGACCGGCAGGCCGTCGGCCGGCAGGTGCTCCAGGAGCGCGCAGAAGGCCTCACCACGCCGCCGGGGCAGAGTCAGACCCTCGACGTCGCCGGTCGGCGCAGGACCGAGCGAGCGGCGTGGTGAGGTGAACGAGTCGAGGTAGACCCGCAACCGATCGGCGACCTGGTCGGGCACCCGGGCCAGCACGTCGGTCACGCCGTCGCCGCGCGGCCGGAACGTCACCCGGAGCTCCGCGCGGCCGCGGTCCTCCTCGGCTCGCAGCAGCCGCTCGTCGTGGGCGTCGGCGGCGTCCGGGGCGATGACGTCGAGCACCCGGCGCCCGAGCACCTGCAGCTCGCGCGGCCCGAAGTGCCCGGCATCGGCCAGCAGCTGGGCGCAGGCCTTCGCGACCAGCTCCGGATCGAGGTCGCCCGGCAGGGCGTCCAAGGCGCGCGTGATGACCTCGGCCTGCGCGAGGTTGATCGCGCCGGCCTTGAGCGCCGTGCGTACGTCGCTCCATCGGTCCAAACCGTCGGCCGTCCGCTGGTCCCGCGCACCGTTGCGGGCGCCGGACCGGGTCTCGACCGCCAACCACTGCCCCGCCGACCGGGCGGCACGCTCGTCGGCCACATCTTCGGCCGCGGCCAGCAGCTCGTGCCTCAGACCCTCGAGGCGCGACAGCTCACGCTGCACCCCCACCAGTGCCCGCTCCTTGTCACGGGTCGGCAGGAAGGTCGGATCGAGCTCCGCCACGCCGTCCAGTACGCCGTCGACCATCGCCAGCGCCCGCAACAGCGGGTGCTCGTCCAACGGCGGCATCATCGACATGTGACCACTTCAACATGGTCCACCGACAGTCAGATGCCGAGAATCCCCAGTATCCACAGGGATCCTGTGCTTGTGACCGAACTGTGATGTCCCAACAGCAAGGTGGCGGACGCCCCGGCCGAAGCGAGCGCTACGACGTGCACCCCAGGCCGTCGCCATCCGCATCCAGGTCGTAGGGGTCGCTCCCGGTCACGTGGACGAGCCCCGTGTACTTCGGACCGTCCCCGGAGCCTCCGGCGCAGTCGTAGTCGGACGCAGGCGGGAGACAAGGCGTGTAGCCCGGGGTGCACCCGGCGCTCTGGGTCGGCGTCGACGTCAGTGGCCGAACCACATGGGCAACGACAATGGTGACGAGTGCTCCGGGCCGCACCGGCTGGCCGGCTTCCGGCGACTGGCTCAAGACCGCTCCCTCGGTACCGGACGTCACGGTCTTGTGGATCGTCCGCACGCGGAAGCCGGCATCGCGCAGAGCTGCCGCCGCAGCGCTGGCGCTCCGACCACTGACCGCCGGAATGTGGGGCAATGGAATAGCGATGACCAGCGGAATCGCAGAATGCCACGCCACCTGCTGTCCTTTTCGGAAGCCTTGCGACAGCACCGTGCCTGGTGGTGCTGCTGCGGGTCGCCGCTGGATGGCGCCACCCTTCAAATGGTCCGATCGCAGTTCGTCGCGAGCCTCTGCCAGGGTCAACCCGGTGAGTACGGGAACCCGAGCGAGTTGGACCTGGGGCTCGGGCGTCGTCTGGGGAGCGGGATCCACGGTCGTGACGTGAGACGGTGATGCCAAGGGCGCTCGCGGTGTTGCCGAGTCCGCGTCCGAAGTCGAGTCCGGACTCGTGACGACGCCCACCACCAGCAGCATCGCGACGGCAGCAGTAACGATCCACTTGACTGGGTTCGACGTTCCCCTTCGCAGCCAGAGGCCCACGAGTCCGACGGGGAAGCAGAGGACCAGGCCTGGCACGATCGCCCACCACGTTTGCCACCACGTCCGCTGTGTGGTCAAGCCCGTCGTCAGGTTCGTCGTCGGGGCGGGCGCTGCCCAGGCAGTCGACACGGCCGGCGGGGCCACCAGCGAATGTTGAGTCCAGGTGGTGCCGTCCCAGTAGCGAATGCGCCCCGGGTTCGAGGGGTCGGGGTACCACCCGGCGTTCGCGCTCGGTCTCGTCGTCGTCATGGCGTGCTCCGTGTCCTGCCAGCCCCCGTACCGGCTGAGGCGCACACCCTAAGCCGCGCGGCGGGCTCGCGTTCGGCAAACGGAGAGGATCGCGACCATGGCTCGCCAGGGAGCATCCAGGTGCGCGAACTGGCCACGCTCCTCACCCTTCAATGGCATGGTCGTGTGCGTTGAAACGGCACCCGATCGGGCGTGGGAGGAAACGATGGGCTTCTCGGTCAGGCTTGCGCCCGGGGTGCGCGTCCGTGCTTCGAGCCGTGGGGTGCGCACCAGCCTCGGGCCCAGGGTTGCGCGAGTCCACGTGGGTGGAGGCCGTACTGGTTTCTCGACCGGAGTCGGCCCCGTCTCGTACTACACCGGCACCGGCAGCCGGCGGCGTGCGTCGTCACCGCCTCGACCGGGCACGGCGACGGCCAACCGTCAGCTGGCGTCGGCTGCGCGAGCCGCCGAGAAGCTCGAGCAAGGACAGGCGCTCGCCACCGCCCTGGCGGCGATCCTCGACGTTCACCGCACTGAGTTTCCGCCGGCCGAGGCGCCGATCGCGCCCAGTCCTCCGGCCGTAGACGTCGGGGACTTCCGGGCGAAGCACGTGAGCGAGGCGAAGGCGGCCACGAGCGTCTTCTCGCGCGCCGCCCGCAAGGCGGCGCTCGAGGAGGCGGAACGGCGAGCCGGGATCGATGCCGCGAATCTGTCCGCGCACTACGAGCAGGAGCGCGCCGCGTGGCAGAGATCCCTCGACCTTCAGTGGCAGTCCCTCCGTGCCAACGATCCGGACACCGTGCTGGTTCTTCTCGCCGATGCCTTCGAGGACAACGAGGCCGCCGCAGCGGCCGTCGGCGTGGCCGGAGCGGAGATCACTCTCGTGGTGCTCGTGCCGGCCGTCACGGCCATCCCCGAGCGCCGCCCCACCACCACAGCAGCGGGCAACCTGTCCCTCAAGAAGCTGACCAAGAGCGAGACCGCCGCCATGTACACCGAACTGGTGTGCGGACACGTGCTGGTGACGGTGAAGGAGGCTTTCGCCGTCGCTCCCGGCCTCCAGTCCGCCCGCATCGTGGCTCTGCGCCCGACTTCCCCTGACGCGTACGGAAAGGTACGGCCGGAAGCCGTGCTGGCCGCCAGGTTCGAGCGGTCCCGCCTCAGTGGGATCCGGTGGGCCCAGGCCGACGCCAGTCGGGTGGTCAACGACGCAAGCACCGAGCGCATCCTGATCCGGAAGGGAGCTGCTCACGAGCTCACCCCGATCGACGTGACCCATGAGCGTGAGCTGGCTGAGGTCATCAGCGCCGTCGATTTCGAGGACCTCGTCTAGCCGGCCGGTGCAAACTGAAGAGAACTGTTTTCCCAAGTACGTGGGCGTGATCTCGGATCTCCTGGAACATGGAGCCGGGCACCCTGCCCCCACCGACCCATGGACTGGACCTCCCAGCCCATCGGCTCACGTCGTACACACGGGAGATCAACCATGCGCATGAACGTCGTCATCGGGTCCGCGGCCCTCGCCCTGACCGCCACCGTCCTGTCCGCCTGCGGCTCCGGGGGCGGTGGCTCGAGCTCGTCGGGTGGCTACTGCGACGAGCTGAAGGCGGACAAGACGTACTTCGAGGCGCTCAGCGGTAGCAACGCCGACGTGAGCCAGCTGGACACGGTGTTCCAGAAGGTGCACACCCTGGCCGGCGACGCGCCGGACAACGTCTCCGCCGAGTGGAAGACCCTCGACTCCGCCATCACCACGATCGAGACCGCCCTCAAGGACGCCGGCCTGAAGCCGAGCGACCTGGCGGCGATGCAGAAGGGTCAGGTGCCGCCGGGCGTCGACGTCGCGAAGCTCCAGGCGCTCGCCCCGAAGATGGAGGCCCTGAGCAGCAGCGGCGTCAGTGACGCAGCGGACAAGATCGCGGCCGACGCCAAGAAGAACTGCGGCATCGACCTCACCGCCAGCTGAGCTCTCGGCGCCGTCCTCCCCAACGGCCCCGAACCTACGAACGTAGGAGGACGACGCTCTTCCAGTCGGAGGTCCAGGCAGCGGGCGTGTCGGAGTCGGCCGCGGTCACGTGCACGTACGACGGCACCGGGCGCCTCTGGTCGGTCCACGCCGACCCGTCCCAGTAGCGCTCGTGGCCGCCGCCGACGGCGTACCACCCCGCTTGCGCGGCTGCGTCTGTGCTGTTCATGAAGATCCCCCGGAGGACAGATGGTCGGACGTTCGCACCCTAGGCAGGCACCATGAGCGTGCGGAGCAGAATGGCGAACAACCGTCCGATCGGTCAGATCTCCCGTGCCACCCTGCGACGTGGCGACCTGGACCTGCGACCGCTGCGGCGCGAGCGGAGAGGTCCAGCCGGGTTCGAGCATGGTGCCGATCGACATCGCGACCAGCCGGCCTGCGTAACGCGTTCACGTGGTGCGACGCCTATTGCGGCCCGTGAACCGGCTGTGGCAGCGTCACGCCATGGTGACCGTGCCGAAGTCCACGAGGTTCGCGATCGTCACGCTGGTGGCCGGGCTCGCCGGAGCCGTTCTCGTCAGTACGCCGCCGAGCACGGCGCTGACCCCTCCGGGCGGCACGGTGTCGCACGCGCCGATCACGCTCGACCAGCTGCGGAGCGGTGCGGCGCCGACGGGGCTGACGAGGAACACCCGGTTCGTGCCGCCTCACCACACGAGCTCGGCGCCTCCGTTCAAGGGGACCCTGCACCTCGCCGGTGCCGAGATGGGAGTGATCAGCGACGCACCCGGCGGCCAGATCAGCAATCCGGTCCATGGAAAGGACACGACGTTCTTCCCCGACGTCGACCTGTCGTTCTTCACCGACCGACAGCAGCTGGTGCCGGTGACGCAGGGCGTGATCCGTAACGGAGTGCTGGCAGGCACGAAGAGCTACTGGGACATCATCGTCCAACCCGGGCGGGTGTGGACCCAGTCAGGAGACCAGGGCTGGCACCGGGCGTCGTTCCCCTTCGCCCTCGTCAACTCCATCGAGGGGGAGACGCACACCGGCATCGCCATGTTCGCCTACCGCGGCCACCGGGTCTCCGCCCTGCGGTTCCAGATCGTCCAGATGACCGCGCCGTACGACGTCGCCGAGTACTTCAGCGCCTGGGGCGCCTCGCCCGCGACGTACACACCGGGTGTCCGGGACGTCGCGACGCTGCGCAGGCTGCATCGCGCGTCCGAGGCCGCGCAGCTGCCGGTGCGGCCCTGGTCGGCGCTGAAGCGGCACGCCAGTGCTTCGACGGTCGACGCGTTCAGCTCGTACTCCGACGTCGTCGGAGCGGCCGCAGTCGTCCACGGCACCCTGTATCGCGACCGCTGTCCCACGTCGGCCGGTCCGTTCCCCTACTGCGACGCCACCCGCTGGGGCGTGTGGTCGGTGACGAAGTCGGCGATGTTGAACGTCGCTCTGCTGCGGCTCGCGCAGAAGTACGGGCACGGGATCATCACGCTGCAATCGCCCGGTACCTGCCTGCGGCGCGGCAGGCCGGATGGCGCCACGTGACCTTCGGCGATCTCGCCAACATGGCATCGGGACATGGTCCCGCCGCCCACCCACACTGCTACCTCTGCGACTACTCGCGCTGGTACCTCGCGCCCTCGGAGAAGCAGAAGACGCCGAGGCGCTCGACTACCCCCGCTTCGCCAAGCCTGGCACGCGGTACAACTACCGCGACCAGGACGCCTACCTGCTGGGTGTCGCCGAGGAGGCGCTCCTGCGGAAGAAGGAGGGTGCGCACGCCAGCCTCGCGGGGATGTTGCGCCACCAGGTGTACCGACCGATCGGCATCGACCAGGCGCCGACGAACACGACCATCGAGGCGGGCGCGACCGGGCCGCACGCCCGTGGGCACATGATGCTCGCCTACGGGTACTACCCGACGTTCGACGATCTCGCCAAGATCGCCGCCCTGTACCAGCACCACGGCGCGTGGCACGGCCACCAGATCCTCAACCGCTCCCTGGTCAGCCGGCTGCTGTCGCGACGCACCCCCGCACCCCAGGCGCTGCCCGCCAGCAGGCAGGGGGCTCACTGGTACCTGACCGACTGGCACCTGCAGCGCGTCCGGTCAGCAGCGGGCTGCCGGAGGTACGTGCCGCAGATGGACGGCTGGGGCGGCAACACCGTCACCGTCCTGCCGGGGCACGTGACCCTGATCCGCATGCGCAACAACTGGGTCGGTGATCCCAGCAACGCGCAGGTGGAGATCAACGCCCTCGCCGACCAGCTGGCTCCGCTCTGTGGCAGGACACGCTGACCCGGTGACCTGATCCTGGTGACCGAGACGCCAGAGGCCCCGCCACTCGACGTCAGTGGCGGGGCCTCGGCCGATGAACGGCGTACGACGGTGCCTACTTCACCTCGGACCGCATCACCCGGCGGAGCCCGAAGTACCCCGGCACGACGATCCACAGTGCGAACGTCGTCGCGACGTGCGCCCACTGCGACCCGGAGTGCATGCCCTCGAAGAGCGAGGTCTGCGCGAAGGGCAGGTCGACCCACGGCTGCAGGTCCTTGAACCAGTCCTGGCTGGTGGCCAGGAGGCTGGTCAGGTTGGGGACGAGCAGGACGAGCACGAAGTACATGACCAGTCCGCCGGCCGAGCTGCGCAGCAGCATCCCGAGCATGGTGCCGATCGACATCGAGACCAGGTTGCCCAGCACGATCGTCAGGGCGTGACCGACCGAGAGGTCCCACACCGTCGACGTACCGGCGACGGCGCTGCCGACGACGTTCCCGACGGCGCCGATCGCGAACGCGAACAGCATCGAGGCGATCGCCACGATCACCGCCGACAGGGTCTTGGCGCCGACGACACGACGGCGGCTGGAGACGTAGGTGAACGTCGTCAGCCCGCTGCGCTGGCTCCACTCGCTGGTGATCGCCAGCAGCGCGACCATCGGCAGGATCACCGTGATCGGGAAGCCGACGGCCTTCGCGAAGTTGTAGTAGGTGATGTCCTTGTCCGGCGCGAACGCGATGGTCGCGATCGTGGCGATCAGGCCGGTGATCCCGAGGCTCGCGATCAGCCAGAACCCCGAGCGGGTGTCGAACATCTTGCGGAGCTCGACGCGGACCACCCGGCTGAGCGGGATGGGCGCGAACTCGGTACGTCGGCCGGTCGTGACCTGCTCGACTGTGGTGGCGGTCATGCCGCTGTCCTCTCTCTGGGTGATTCACGTTGGGTGTCGGCGGTGAGCTCGAGGAACATCTCCTCGAGGCCGCCGCTGTCGGCGTTGCGGAGCTCGGTGAGCACCACGCCGCCGTCGTACGCCGCGCGCCCGACCTGCGCGGGATCCGCGTCGGTCCGGAGCGATCCGTCCTCGGCCACGGTCGTGCTCACGCCGGCGGCTGCCAGCGCTCGCTGCAGAGCCGAGATGTCCGCGGAACGGACGACGGTCCCGGCGGCAGCGAGGAGCTCGGCCTTCGAGCCCTGGCTGACGATCCGCCCCTGCCCGATCATCACGATGTCGTCGGCGATGATCTCGATCTCGGTGAGCAGGTGGGAGGACAGCAGCACGGTCCCGCCCTGGTCGGCGTAGTCGCGCAGCAGGTCACGCATCCAGCGGATGCCGGCCGGGTCGAGACCGTTGGCCGGCTCGTCCAGGATCAGCACCGACGGGTCGCCGATCAGGGCGGCTGCGATGCCGAGGCGCTGGCGCATGCCGAGCGAGTAGTTGCCCACCCGCCGGTCGGCCTCGCCGCCGGTGAGGCTGACCGTGTCCAGCAGCTCGGCGACCCGGGATGCCGGGACGCCCATGATCTGCTGGGCGATGGTCAGGATCTCGCGGCCGGTGCGGCCGGCGTGCTGGGCGGAGGCGTCGAGCATCACGCCGACCTCGCGCCCGGGGTTGGGCAGGTCGGCGAACCTCCGTCCGGAGATGGTGGCCGTGCCCTCGTCGGGCGTGGTGAGGCCGACCATCATCCGCATCGACGTCGACTTGCCGGCGCCGTTCGGCCCGAGGAAGCCGGTCACCCGGCCCGAGCGGGCGGTGAAGGAGATGTCGTGCACGACGGTGGTGCTGCCGTACTTCTTGGACAGGTTCTCGATGGTGATCATGGGCGGCATGCCCTTCTGGTGTGGGTGGTGGGTCGTGGGCGGGGCGGCGGCGGTGTGGTCCACCGCGACGTCCCCAGCCACTCGGTCATCAGGTCGAGTCGGAGGTTGTTCATGCCGATGACGCTAGGGACGCCGAGCCCTCGCCCGCGTCGTCGCGAGGTCGCTCGTGATGCGGCACCAAAGCCGCCATCCAGGTCCTCCCAAAGGACGAGACTCGTCGGTCGAGCTCAGCCCGTCGGTCGAGCTTGTCGAGACCACGCCGTACGTCGGTCGAGCCTGTCGAGACCACGGCGTACGTCGGTCGAGCCTGTCGAGACCACGGCGTACGTCGAGGCTCGCGCCCGTCGTCGGTCGAGCGAAGTCGAGATCACGCGTACGTCGGTCGAGCGCGTCTCGTCGGTCGAGCCCGTCGAGACCACGCGTACATCGGTCGAGCGCGTCTCGTCGGTCGAGCCTGTCGAGACCACGCGTCCACCGGTGGTCGAGGAGGTCGCTCTGCGACCGTCACGAGACCACGGCGACGGAGATCAGTCGGCGAACAACCCCGTCTGGTACGCCAGCACGATCGCCTGCGCCCGATCGCGCAGGTCCAGCTTCTGCAGCAACCGCGTGACGTGCGTCTTCACCGTCGTGTCGCTGATGAACAGCTCGGCCCCGATCTCGGCGTTCGACATCCCACGCGTGATCAGGCGCAGCACGTCCATCTCCCGCGGCGTCAGCGTCTCCACCGCCTTCGGCGGCGCCTGCTGGTGCGCCCGGGTGAACTGCGCGATCACCCGCCGCGTGACCGACGGCGACAGCAACGCGTCGCCGCCCGCGACCGTGCGCACGGCCGCGATCAGCTGCTCGGGCGGGTCGTCCTTGAGGACGAACCCGCTCGCCCCGGCCTGCAGCGCGCGGTAGACGTACTCGTCGAGGTCGAACGTCGTCAGGATCAGGACGCGGCTCTCCGGGTCGGCCGCGAGGATCCGCCGGGTCGCCTCGAGCCCGTCGAGCTCGGGCATCCGGATGTCCATCAGCACGACGTGCGGGCTGACCCGAGCGGCCTCGGTCGACGGCCTCGAGCCCGTTGCTCGCCTCGGCGACGACCTCGATGTCGGGCTCGTCGCCGAGCAGCAGCCGGAACCCCGCCCGCACCATCGCCTGGTCGTCGACCACCAGCACCCGGATCGTCATGCGTCCGCGCTCTCGAGATCCTCGATCGGCAGCGACGCGCGCAGCACGAAGCCGCCACTCGTCGGGGTGAACGCCGACATGTCCCCGCCGTACGCCTTCACCCGCTCGCCGATCCCGATCAGCCCGTGCCCGAGCCCGTCGTTCTGCGCGAACCCGCCCGGCCCGTCGTCGCGCACCTCGATCCGCACCTCGCTCGGGCTCGTACGCCACCGTCACGTCGGCCCGCCGCCCGCCGGAGTGCTTGAGGGCGTTGGTGAGCCCCTCCTGCACGATGCGGTACGCCGAGAGGTCGAGCGACCGCGGCAGCGCGACGGGCTCGCCGTTCTGGTGGAGTCGTACGTCGAGCCCCGCGGCCCGGACGTCGCCCGCCAGCTTCTCCAGGTCATCCAGGCCCGGCCCGGGCGCCAGCTCGACCTCGTCGTCACCTTCCCGCAGGGCGCCGAGCATCCGGCGCATCTCGGTGAGCGCCGTACGCCCCGCCTGCTCGACGTTCCGCAGCGCCTCGCCCTCCTCTGACGCCGGCCGGCAGCCGGTGCCGCACCGCCCCGACCTGCAGCACCATCACGCTCACCGCGTGCGCCACCACGTCGTGCAGCTCGCGCGCCATCCGCGCCCGCTCCTCCGCCACCGCCACCCGCGCCGCCGACTCCCGCTCCCGCTCGGCCCGCAGCGCCCGCTCCTCCGCCGCCTCGCTCTTCTCGGCACGCGCGCGCAGCGCGAACCCCACCAGCCAGGCCACGCCGAAGAGAGACGGTGCTGAAGATGAGGTCGGCCGACGTCCTCGGTGGGGTCGTGCGCGATCACGGTGGCCGCGGAGATCAGGACGACCGCCAGCCCCACCCGCGCCTGCACCCCCGACCGCAGCCCGCCCAGCAGCACCGCGGCGCCCATCCCGCAGAGATAGACCCCCGGCTGGGTCGTGATCAGCTGGTGGTCGACGAAGCTCAGCCGCCGCGCTGGCGATCCAGACGAACGCCGGCGCCGCGAACCCCCACCGCCTCCGCCCCAGCAAGAGCAGCGGAACGATCGCGATCGCCACGACCTCGACCCACAGCTGCACGCCGTCCGGCCGGTCCACGTCGTCCCGCAGCGCAGTGCCGACAGCACCCCCCGCCGCAGCGATCACGATCAGGACATCAAGCCCCCAGGCCGCACACCACCGCCAGACCCGACCCATCGGCTCAACGTAGGGCAGAGGCTGCCGGCACGCGTCCTACCAAGGTAGGACGACGCTCGGTTTTAGAGGCGCCGGCTCAAGTCCGAGAAGTCGCCGGTCAGTCCGGCGGGCCAGAGCAAGGCTGGGACGACGACCACGATCAGGACAAAGAACACAGCGCCGAGCAAGGGACGCGCCCGCACGGTCTGCATGTAGGACCCAACGATGGCGCCAGGGAGCACAAACAAGAACGCCGCCGGCATGAAGTACCAGCTCCACGCCACGAGGCCTGCGTAGACAACCAGCCCGAGGAGTCGGCTCCCTACGCGCCGCCCCCACGGCTCCGACCATCGCCGCGCACGGCCCGAGTGCCGCAGGATGTCCTCAGCGCTGAGGTGACAGTGTGCACATCCTCGTGGGCCGGCTCCGGCACCACACAACGGGCACACGACTGCGCGCGAACCCGGGATCCTTTCCATTGCCACGACACAGAACCCTACGAAAACACTTCGCACTCCGTGGGCGAATCGGCGAGAGATCGTGTTTGCAGGCGAGCAGGTCGCCATTTCTGCCGCCCCAAGGTGCGCGTCGATCAATATGTGGCCCTGCGTTTCAATTCTCTCAGAACGAAACTCCTCATGCCTCGAGACACCAGACTCCCTCGACTCCGTCACTTCGGCCGCGTGAGCAGCCAGCGTCGCGTGAGAATCCCTGGCAAGCTTCGGCGCATGCGCGAGGGAGCCTACGAAGACCTCGTCACTCGGGGACTCGCTGCCACCGTTGACGAGCTGGTTGACCTGGAGGCTGAGGTCGCGAAAGTCGACCCCGCCGACCAGGCTCATGTGCTGACTCACCACTTGGCGAATGCCCTTGTCGCGCCGGCTCGAGGCGGAACGTGATCCCGAGCGAAAACTGGAGATCGCGAACGGGCTTCTTGCCGCCATCGCTGAAATCGCCAGATCCCATCAGTGAACCGGCCCGCCAACTCCGCGCGGTTCGACAGCCCCCTGGACCGGGCGTGATCACTCGATACCGCGATCGACCCAAGACACCGTCTGATCGATGCAGCCCTGCTCACCAACGCTCACGGAGAGCCATCACTGGCAAGCGAGCTCAAGGCGGAGCTCGACTCCGCAGAGTCGGTCGACCTGCTCTGCGCCTTCGTCATGTGGCGTGGGGTGCGGCTCCTTGATTCCGCCCTTGCGAAGGTCGCGGCCGCAGGCATCCCGTTTCGGGTGATCACGACGACGTACATCGGGGGCACCGAGCGCGAGGCGCTTGACCGTCTCGTCCGCGACTACGGCGCGCAGGTCAAGGTGCAATACGACGCCGCACGTACGCGCCTGCACGCCAAGGCATGGCTCTTCCGACGCAACACCGGCCCCGATACCGCCTACGTCGGCTCGTCGAACCTCTCCACGAGCGCGCTGCTGGACGGAGTCGAGTGGAACGTTCGTCTCTCAAACGCGTCCACGCCGGCGCTCCTGACCAAGTTTGAAGCGACCTTCGACTCCTACTGGAATAGCTCGGAGTTCGAGCGCTACGACCCCGAGCGCGACCGCGACAAGCTCGACGACGCGTTGAACGCTGCCAGAGGGCGCAAGAACGGGCGACCGCGTCACGCTCTCACTCTGTCCGGATTAGATGTTCGGCCGCTACCCGTATCAGCAGGAGATGCTGGACGCGATTGACGTTGAGCGCACCGTTCACGACCGCCACCGCAATCTGGTCGTGGCGGCAACCGGGACTGGCAAGACCGTCGTCGCAGCCTTGGACTACCAACGTCTAGGTCGGAGCGGGCATCGTCCTCGGCTGCTCTTCGTGGCGCATCGGCGCGAGATCCTCGAGCAGTCCCTTCGGACGTACCGCGAGGTCATGGGTGACGGCGACTTCGGGGAGCTCTATGTGGGCGGAGCGCGACCCGAGCGGTGGCAGCACGTCTTTGCCAGTGTCCAGTCTCTGACGTCATACGGCGTGGACAACATTCCCGCCGATGCATTCGAGGTCGTGGTCATCGACGAGTTCCACCACGCGGAGGCAAAGACGTACCGCCGCATCCTCGATCACCTCGCACCGCAAGAACTCCTCGGTCTCACCGCGACGCCCGAGCGCACCGACGGAACGGACGTGCGGTCGTTCTTCGGCGGGCGTACCGCGGCGGAGCTCAGACTGTGGGATGCCCTTGGAGCGGATCTCCTGTGCCCCTTCCACTACTTCGTCGCCGCGGACGGAACCGACCTAAGGAGCATCACCTGGAGACAGGGGAAGTACGACGAGGCAGAACTTTCGAACGTCTTCACCGGAAACGACGCCCGGGCTCGCATTGTCCTGAACCAGCTCCGCGACAAGGTGTCGGACATCGGCGCGATGAGAGGACTCGGCTTCTGTGTCAGCGTGGCGCACGCCGAGTACATGGCCGACGTGTTTACCACGGCGGGTATCGCAGCACGCGCCGTCAGTGGCCAAACGTCACGACAGCAACGGGACCAAGCGTCTCGCAGACCTCCGCGCGCGCCGAGTCAACATTCTCTTCGCGGCCGACCTCTTCAACGAAGGCTTGGACGTACCCGAGGTCGACACCGTCTTGTTCTTGAGACCCACGGAAAGCGCCACCGTCTTTCTGCAACAGCTGGGGCGTGGCCTCCGTCGCACCCGTGACAAGGCAGTCCTCACGGTGCTGGACTTCGTCGGGTATCACCGCAAGGAGTTCAACTTCGGTCGGAAACTTCGCGCTCTCACCGGCGACACCCGAGCCGGCGTGGAGCGTGCCGTGGCAGAAGGATTCCCGTTCTTGCCCGCTGGCTGCCAGATCGTCATGGACCAGACGTCACAGGCCATCGTGCTGGACAACATCCGATCGCAAATCGCCAACCGCTGGGCCCAGATCGTCGCAGAGCTCCGTTCGTACGGTGACCAGACCTTGGAGACTTTCCTGGAGTCTTCAGGCCTCGAGCTTTCTGACATCCTCCGCCGCGGATCGCACTCGTGGACGCGACTGCGTCGGGACGCCGGCCTCCCAACACCACCAGGATCGGACCTGGAGGACAAGCTGCTCAAGCGAGTGCGAGCGTTCGCGCACGTCGACGACGTGGAGCGAGCGGGCCGCTACCAACAACTCCTCCGCGACGACGCACCCGACTACTCGGATCTTTCGTCCGCAGAGCAACGGATCGCGCGCATGCTCTTCTATTCACTTTGGTACGACGGAGGTGGCCACGCCTCGATCGCAGACGGCTTCGCCGCCCTGCGTAGCGAGGTCGCTGTGCGCCGAGAGCTCGGGACAGTCGTCGACATCTCCTTCGAGGCGGCTCGCCACGTGGCCTGCCGCTGCCCCCTGACCTCGCAGCACATCCCGCTCAAGGTTCACGCGCGCTATCAACGCGAAGAGATTCTCGCCGCCCTCGACTTCCCTCGGAACCCGAACAGTTTCCGCGAGGGCGTCTGGTACTCCCAGGACCTCAACGTCGACGCCTTCTTCGTGACTCTCAAGAAGTCGGAGTCGGACTACTCGCCCACCACGATGTACGCCGACTACCCGATCTCACCCGAGCTCTTCCATTGGGAGTCGCAGTCAACGACCTCGGTCGACTCACCGACCGGACGGCGCTACGTCTCCGGCTCCAGCACGGTCCTCATCTTCGCTCGGTATCAACAGAAGGATGAGTTCGGCACGTCGCCCTACCTCTTCCTTGGACCCGCGTCACTACGTCACACACACGGGCGATCGCCCCATCGCCATCACTTGGCGCCTCGATACAGCCATGCCGATCGACTTCTTTACGGTTGCCTCCGCCGTAGCACAGTGACGCGACGTGCCAGACCTGTCCGAGGGCTGCCAACTGCGAAAACGGGCCCGGCACTCTCCGAGTGTCGGGCCCGTCTCGAAGGCTGATCAGCTGCAGCCGCTGGTGCTGCCGCAGCCTTCGCAGACGTAGCAGGAGCCGGCGGGGCGCATCTTGGTGCCGCAGGTCATGCAGAGGGGGGAGTCGACCGCGGTGCCGGTGAGCTGTTCCATGAGCTCGGCGGAGGTGTGGGCCTGGCCGGGGCGGGCTTGGCTCCCGCCGTGGTCTCGACAGGCTCGACCGACGACGGGGGCGTCGTCGACCAGCTCGGCGTCCGTGGTCTCGACAAGCTCGACCGACGGACCCTGCTCGACCGACGGACGCTTGCTCGACGTCCGGGGCGCTCAGGTCGCCGATGACTTCTGAGCGTTGCCGACCTCGTCGTCGGCCAGGGGCTCGTAGGAGCCGGTCTCGAGGTAGCGCTGGCGCTCGTCGGCGGAGTAGATGCCGAGAGCCTGGCGGTCCTCGAAGGTGAGGTAGTCCAGGGCCAGCCGGCGGAAGACGTAGTCCATGAGGGACTTCGACATCCGGACGTCGGGGTCGTCGGTGAGGCCGTTGGGCTCGAAGGACAGGTTGGTGAACTTCGAGACGTAGGTCTCCAGCGGGACGCCGTACTGCAGGCCGATGGACACGGCGATCGAGAAGGCGTCCATCACGCCGGCCAGGGTGGAGCCCTGCTTGCCGAGCTTGAGGAAGATCTCGCCGAGCTCGCCGTTGTCGTGGGCACCGGAGGTCATGTACCCCTCGGCGCCGCCGACGGTGAACGACGTGGTGCGGGCCTGGCGGGACTTCGGCAGCCGGGTGCGGGTCGGTCGGTAGACGATGACTTCCTTGGTCTCGACAGGTCTCGACCGACGAGACCCGGCTCGACCGACGCTCAACCGGCCGACGAGGAGCGCGCCTGGTCCTTCTTCGACGACTCGGACTTGCCGTCGGCCAGGGGCTGGCCGACCTTGCAGTTGTCGCGGTAGACCGCGGTGGCCTTGAGGCCGAGCTTCCACGACTGGAGGTAGATGTCCTCGATCTCCTCGACCGTGGCGGTCTCGGGCAGGTTCACCGTCTTGCTGATCGCGCCGGACAGGAACGGCTGGGCGGCCGCCATCATCCGGACGTGGCCCATCGGGGCCAGGGCGCGGGCGCCCATCGCGGTGTCGAAGACCTCGTAGTGCTCGGTCTTCAGGCCCGGCGCGTCGATCACGTGGCCGTGCTCGGCGATGAAGGCGACGATCGCCTCGATCTTCTCCTCGTCGTACCCCAGCTTCTTCAGGGCCCGCGGGATGGTCTGGTTGACGATCTGCATCGAGCCGCCGCCGACCAGCTTCTTGAACTTCACCAGCGAGAAGTCGGGCTCGATGCCGGTGGTGTCGCAGTCCATCATGAAGCCGATGGTCCCGGTCGGGGCGAGCACCGACGCCTGGGCGTTGCGGAAGCCGTTCTTCTTGCCGAGGTCGACCACGGTGGCCCACGCCTTGGTGGCCAGCTTGTGGATCGCGAGGTCCTCGGTGTGCACGGTGCGGACGGCGTCGTTGGCCGCCTGGTGCTTGCGCATCACCCGGTTGTGGGCGTCGGCGTTGCGGGCGTACCCGGCGTAGGGGCCGACGATCGCGGCCAGCTCCGCCTAGCGCTTGTACGACGCACCGGTCATCAGCGACGTGATCGCGCCGGCCATCGAGCGGCCGCCGTCGGAGTCGTAGCCCAGGCCCATCGCCATCAGCAGCGCGCCGAGGTTGGCGTAGCCGATGCCGAGCTGGCGGTAGTCGCGCGTGGTCTTGCCGATCGGCTCGGTCGGGAAGTCGGCGAAGCAGATCGAGATGTCCATCGCGGTGATGATCAGCTCGACGGCCTGCTGGAACAGCGGCGCGTCGAAGGTGTCGTCGTCGCGCAGGAACTTCAGCAGGTTGAGGCTGCGCGAGGTTGCACGAGGAGTTGTCGAGCGACATGTACTCCGAGCACGGGTTGGACGCGGTGATCCGGCCGGTCTCGGGGTTGGTGTGCCAGTCGTTGATGGTGTCGTCGTACTGCAGGCCGGGGTCGGCGCACTCCCACGCGGCCTTGCTGATCTTGGTGAACAGCTCACGGGCGTCGACGGTCTCGATGACCTCGCCGTTCTTGCGCCCCCTGAGCCCGAACGACGTGCCGTCCTCGACCGCGCGCATGAACTCGTCGCTGACGCGGACGGAGTTGTTGGCGTTCTGGTACTGCACGGAGGTGATGTCGGCGCCGCCGAGGTCCATGTCGAAGCCGGCGTCGCGCAGCGCGCGGATCTTGTCCTCCTCCTTCGCCTTGGTCTCGACGAACTCCACGATGTCGGGGTGGTCGACGTCGAGCACGACCATCTTGGCCGCGCGACGGGTCGCGCCGCCGGACTTGATCGTGCCCGCCGAGGCGTCGGCGCCGCGCATGAAGGAGACCGGGCCGGACGCCGTACCGCCGCTGGAGAGCAGCTCCTTCGACGACCGGATGCGGGAGAGGTTGAGGCCGGCGCCGGAGCCGCCCTTGAAGATGAAGCCCTCCTCCTTGTACCAGTTCAGGATCGAGTCCATCGAGTCGTCGACGGACAGGATGAAGCACGCGGAGACCTGCTGCGGCGACTGCGTGCCGACGTTGAACCAGACCGGGGAGTTGAACGAGAAGTACTGGTGGGCGAGCAGCCAGGTGAGCTCGTGCTCGAAGGTCTCGGCGTCCTCCGGCGTCGCGAAGTAGCCGTGGTCGACGCCGGCCTTGGTGTACGTCGACACCACGCGGTCGATCAGCTGCTTGAGGCTCCACTCGCGGACCTCGGTGCCGACGGCGCCGCGGAAGTACTTGGTGGTGACGATCGTCGAGGCGTTGACCGACCAGAAGTCGGGGAACTCCACGCCGCGCTGCTCGAAGACGGTCTCGCCGGTCTTCCAGTTCTGCTGGACGACGTCGCGGCGCTCCCAGGTGATCTCGTCGTAGGGGTGGGTGCCGGCCGTGCTGAACACACGGCTGATCGTCAGGCCCTTGCCTGCCCGCTTGCCCTTGACGCCCTTGGTCTGGGGGCTGGCCGTCTCGGTCATCTGCTCTCCTCGTGTTCCCGTTAGGTCCTGCTGTCTCGCTTCTGACCGTCGACTGGCTGGTCCTGCCTCGATGGTCTCAGCGACCACCGACATGCCTCGATGAGGCGAAGTGGTGCACCCGGCGCGCGGCTTCCCCACCACGCGCCGGGTGGAATGTGGGTTATCCGGTGGGTACGACGTGCGGTTCGCGGCGTCGTCGTGGTTTCGAGACGCTCGACCGAGCGCGCTCCTCGACCACCGGGCGCGGCGGCGTCTGCTCCATGCGGAGCAGGGCGATCTCGTCCTCGAAGTCGTCGGCGGAGCTGAACGCCTTGTAGACGCTCGCGAACCGCAGGTAGGCGACCGGGTCGAGCGCCCGGAGCGGTCCGAGGATCGCCATCCCGACCTCGTGGGCGGGGATCTCGGCGGCACCCTCGATGCGCAGCGTGTCCTCGACGGTCTGGCCCAGGCAGGCCAGGTCGTCCTCGGAGACCGGGCGGCCCTTGCTGGCCTTGCGGACGCCGGCGATCGCCTTGTCGCGGTTGAACGGCTCGGTCGCGCCGGAGCGCTTCAGCACGGTCAGCTGCATCAGCTCGACGGTCGTGAACCGCTTCTCGCAGCTCTCGCAGCGCCGGCGGCGGCGGATCGCGGTGCCGTCCTCGGAGACCCGCGAGTCGAGGACCTTGGTGTCGGTGTTGCGGCAGTACGGGCAGTGCATCGCGGGTCCTCCTCTCGCTCTCGGGACGCTCCCTGGTGTAACAACCGGCGGGCGCGCCGAAGTCCCCCGTGACGGGGGTGTCTTCCTGTGGACCGGGACCCCGTTGACTGTGGAGAACCGGCGGTCTTCTGTGGGTTCAGCACCCTGTCGATGTGGACTACATGTGGAGAACCACATCGGTGTAACTACTAGATGTAGTGGTAACCGTACGTCGACCGCCGAGGCTTGGCAAGCGGTTCCGGGACAGAATTCGAAGAGCACCCGCGTGGCGCACAAATGCACAGGTCAGCGGCCTGCCGGACCCGCAAACCGGGGTTCTGCACCGGCGTGTCGCCGGCCCGCACGGCGCTCGCCGGGATCGGTCACAATGGCCACGTGACATCGGGGAAGCGGGCCGCCGGGAGGCACACCGGTGTCGCGCGCCTGGAGGAGAACCCGCCCCGCTCCGGGCGCTCTCCGGGCCCGCTCCTGCTGCTCGCCCTCGGCATCACCGCGGCGGTCGTCGCGTGGGGGTACCTCGTCTATCTCGCCATCGACTTCGGGACGACGGCCCGCAACGGCGACGGCACCGCGTGGTGGCTCCTGGGGCTGGCGACGATCGGGGCCATCGCGTGCCTCTTCGTGGCGATGATGCTCGGCACCCGGCTGGTCACCCGCCTCCGGGCCGACCCACCTCCGCCACCCACGACGCGGCCGCCGGGTGGCCGCCGAGCCGCGAGGTAGGTCGTGCCTGACGTCGCCGGTTACTCCGGCACCCCGCTCGCCGACCAAGCTCGGCGTCAAGGACGGTCACGTCGTCCTGCTCGACCGGCTGCCGGCCGACCTCGACCTCGGGCTGCCGCCGACGGCGACCGTCGTACGACGGGTGCGCGCCGGGCTCGACCTGACCGTCACGTTCCACACCCATCTCGCCACGCTCGAGGCGCGGCTGCCGGTGCTGTTCGAGCACACGGTCACAGCCGGGATGGTCTGGGTGGCGTGGCCCAAGCAGGCTGCCGTGAAGAAGCTCGGGATCGCCAGCGACCTCGACGAGAACGTCGTGCGCGGGCTGGGGCTCGAGCTCGGGTGGGTCGACGTGAAGGTGGCCGCGATCAGCGAGGTGTGGTCGGGGCTGAAGTTCGTGCGGCGGTTGCGGGACCGCTGAGGTCGGGAGGCGTGTGATCCGGACGGTCGCGAGGCGACCTCGCTCAACCACCGATACGTCGGCGTGGTTCGGCGCCAGAACGGCTCGGTCACCACCGGCCCCGAACGAGCCGCCGAGAGGCAGCGCGCATGGGGTCGCGCTGCCTCCCGTCTTCCCCGGCTCCCCGCACCGGCCGGGGTCGAATCGGCCGGGGCGGAAGTTCTGTGGTGGGTCGTGGTCTCGACTTCGCTCGACCGACGACTTGCTGCGGACTCGAGTCGACGACTACTTCGGGACGCGGAGGGTCTGGCCGACCTGGAGCGTGGCTCGAGTCGAGGTGGTTGATCGCCTCGAGGTGGGACATCGTCGAGCGCACGTCGCCGCCGTGGGAGACGCTCGCGGCGAGGTCCCACAGGGTCTGGCCGGGCTGGACCGTGACGACCCGGGTCGGCTCGGGCTGGTCGTCGGCCAGCGAGCCGGTGGCCGCGACGAAACCGAGCCCCAGCACGGCCGCGAGGCTCGCGCCGAAGACGACCAGCCGACCGCGCCGGGTCAGTCGCAGCGTGCTCGGCCGGGGCCGGGCGATCTCGACGGAGACGTCGTCGCCGTCGTACTCGGGTGCGAAGAAGTCGTCGAGGTCGACGCGAGGGGTCTCGACTTCGCTCGACCCACGAGACGGCTCGAAGCGGGTGATCACCGGGGCCTGCTCGTCGTCGGCGACGATCCGCAGCACCGGCCGGTCGGCGCGACCCAGCACGGAGGCGCCCTGGGCCATCGTCCGTCGGCGCGTGCCCGTCCTCGGCCCGCCCGTGCGGGTCGGCGATGCCGGCGGGGTGAAGCGCGGGGTGCGGGTGGCCACGGTGCTGCTCATCGGATCCTCCTGGGGAAGTGACTCGATCTGATGTCTAACGGCTGCCACCGACAGTGCTGCCCGTCGCGGCATCCGATCAGACGTTCGATCGAACATGTGTACGACGGTAGAGCAGGTGTTCGAACGCTTCAAGCAGCGACACGAACAAATGTTCGAATGAATGGCGACCATCCCGACGGAGGCGGCCCCGGCGGCGCGCGGGCCACGGCCGAGCCAACCGGAGAAAACCGGGACAGGGCATTCGGTCGTGGTGCATGGTCGGACGGCGGGCCATCGGACCCGCTGTGACCAGGGGGGCTCACCATGCATCACACCGTCAAGAACCGCGTCCTGCCCGTGCTCGCGGGCGCCGCGCTCGTCGTCGGCGGCCTGAACGTGGCGTCGTACGCCGCGAGCGGTCACCCGCTGACGCTCGGCGGCAAGAACGTCGAGAAGCGCACCACCACGCTGACCAACCAGGGCAAGGGCCCCGCGCTCAGCCTGAAGTCCGGCAAGAAGGCGCCCGCGCTGGCGGTGTCGAACACCAAGGTCATCAAGCACCTCAACGCCGACCTGGTCGACGGCCAGACCGCCGCCGCGCTCCAGACGCGGGCCACGACCTGGACGATCCCGGCCGGTTCGACCCTCGCCTACACCCTGAACGGCGTGCAGCCGGGCACCTACCTGGCCACGATGAACGTGCTCCTCACGGCAACAGGGACGTCGGAGTGCGAGCTGGACCAGAGCGACGTTCCGGTGGTGGTCGCCTACGGCGCCAACCGCGACGGGGCGTTCTCGGCGATCGGCAGTGCCGGGGTCTTCACCCGCGCGGGCACCGGTCCGGTCACCGTGCGTTGCGACGGCGACTCCATCATCTCGAGCGGCGGCTTCACCAACACGGTCACCCTGGTCCGGCTCGACCAGGCCACCAAGGGGACGGTGACGGCCGCCCCGGCCGGCCGCACGCACCTCGGGCACACCGCCACCCGCCGCTGATTCCACCCGCCGCTGATCCCACCCGCCGCTGATCCCACCGAGAACTCTCGGGACGGCGTTACCCGGGGTTACGCCATCCCGCGAGCCTCGGGGCATGAGGACAACCACACGAGGCCGGGTGCTGCCGGTCCTGATCGCCACGACCGCACTGGTGGGCGCCGCCAACCTCGGGGCGTACGCCGCGAACGGCCACCCGCTCCTGCTCGGCGACCGCAACAGCGCCCACGGCACCACCACCGTCACCACCACGGCGAAGGGTCCGGCCCTGAGCCTGCACACCCGCAAGAGCGCGCCACCCCTGGCGGTTTCGAGCAAGAAGCTGGTCACGCACCTGAACGCCGATCGCGTCGACGGCCGGGACGCCTCCAGCTCGCCTCGGCGGTGACCACCTACCGGCTCCCCGACGGACCGACCCAGCAGGCGCTAGTCCTCCCGAAGCCGGGCACCTACCTGATCTCGGTCAGCGCCACGCTCACCGCCGGCTCGACCAGCGAGTGCTGGATCGAGCAGAGCGGTCCCACCGACGTCGAGCCACTGAGCATCTTCGGCACCGTGGACGGTGGGTACCAGACCGTCACCGGCAGCGCCGTCACCACGGTGACCGCCAAGACGACCGGCATCAACTTCCGCTGCCTGGCGCCGATCTACAGCACCACGCTGAGCCCCAGCACGGTCTCGCTCATCAGCATCCCCGTGCATCACGCAGGCACGTTCTACGGCTGAGACGCGTGCGCCGGCGACACGCCGTTCGAACAGATGTTTGATTCGGGGGTGCTCGCCGCCGTACGGTGCGGTCCATGACGAAGCGCATGTCCGGAGCCGGTCCCAAGGTCAGCGAGCTGCCCGACGGGCCCCCGGACGCGACCGGGCTCACCCCGCGGCAGACCAAGGTGCTCCTCTCGATCAAGGAGGCCATCGAGCTGCGCGGCTACCCGCCGAGCATGCGCGAGATCGGCCAGGCGGTCGGCCTCACCAGCAGCTCCAGCGTCGCCCACCAGCTCCGCGTGCTGGAGGAGAAGGGCTTCCTCAAGCGCGACCCCAACCGGCCCCGCGCGCTCGAGGTGTTCCTGCCGGAGCTGCTGGCAGCGCGGCGTTCGATCTCCGCCGACCACGACCCGGCCGAGCCGTCCTACGACGAGACCGACGTGGGCGACGCGCGCCCCGAGGCGGCGTACGTGCCGGTGGTCGGGCGGATCGCCGCCGGCGGTCCGATCCTGGCCGAGGAGACCCTCGAGGAGGTCTTCCCGCTGCCCCGGCAGCTGGTCGGCGAGGGCACGCTGTTCCTCCTGGAGGTGCGCGGCGACTCGATGATCGAGGCCGCGATCTGCAACGGCGACTACGTCGTGGTCCGCCAGGAGCAGACCGCCGAGAACGGCGAGATCGTGGCCGCCCTGATCGACGGCGAGGCCACCGTGAAGACGTTCCAGCGCAAGGACGGCCAGGTCTGGCTGATGCCGCACAACCCGTCGTACGACCCGATCGACGGCACCCACGCCACCATCCTCGGCAAGGTCACCGCGGTCCTGCGTCGCGTGTGATCCTGCTCTGCTCGCGGCCCCGGGAAGTATCTGGCGACTTTGGTTGCTCTCCTCTACGTCACATTGATGGCGTGCAGTACGTCATTAGGTTGATGCAAATCCTTTGCATCACCTGAGAGGATGAGGACGTGAGCGTCCGATCGAGCGTGCAGACGACGATCGCCCGGGGGAGCTTCCTCGGGCGTCGTGGCGTGCGCGAGATCCTGCTGATCGGCGCCCTCTACGTCTTCTACTGCTTCACCCGCACGTTCGCTGACGGCGACCTCGGTCCCGCCCAGGACCGTGCCGGCGACCTGCGCACGCTCGAGCGGGTGCTCCACCTCGACTGGGAGCACCCGATCAACAACTGGTTCGCCGCCCACAGCTGGGCGGCGATCCCTGCCGACTACTGGTACGCCGCGGCCCACTACGTGATCACCCTGTGGGTGCTGGTCTGGCTCTACCGCAAGGGCGCGCAGTACTACAACCCCGCCCGCTGGGCGCTGGTCGTGTCGTGCGTGATCGCGCTGGCCTGCTACCTGCTGCTGCCGACCGCGCCGCCCCGGATGCTGAGCGGCTTCACCGACATCATGAGCCTGCACGCCGCCGACGGCTGGTGGAGCACCGACGCCTCGGCGCCGAAGGGCATGGGCCAGCTGACCAACGAGCTCGCGGCGTTCCCGAGCCTGCACGCCGGCTGGGCGCTGTGGGTGGCGCTGGTGGTCCGGCGCTCGACGCGCAACTACTGGGCGCGCGGCCTGGCCTGGCTGCACGCCCTGATCACCGCGGTCGTCGTGATCGGCACCGGCAACCACTGGATCCTCGACGTCGCTGTCGGCTGGGCCGTGGTCATCCTGGCCATGTGGCTGGTCGACCCGTGGTTCGCCGACTCGCGGCAGATGGTCAAGAAGCGCCGGATCGAGTTCCACGAGCGGATCGCCGGCACGGCCTCACCGCGCGAGTCGATGCCGGGGGCGCAGCCCGAGGTGCCGCTCACCACCGAGGCGATGGATGCCTGGGTCGAGCCGCCCCCGAAGCGCCACTTCGACTGCTAGCTGACGTCATACGATCCGGTCGTTCCAGCGACCAGCACGTATGACGTCCCGGGTCGCCGTCAGCTGACGGGTTGCTCGGTCTGCGCCAGCCGCGAGAGCGCCTGGCGCGCGAGGTCGCCGTCGTACGTCGTCCACATCGGCGGCAGGCTCGCCTTGAGGAAGCTGCCGTAGCGGGCCGTGGCGAGCCGCGGGTCGAGCACGGCGACGACGCCACGGTCGGTGGTGGTGCGGATCAGCCGACCCGCGCCCTGCGCCAGCAGGAGGGCGGCGTGGGTGGCGGCGACCTGCATGAAGCCGTTGCGGCCCTCGCGGTCGGCGGCGCGCTGGCGGGCGCTCATCAGCGGGTCGTCGGGCCGTGGGAACGGGATGCGGTCGATGATCACCAGCTGGCAGGTGTCGCCGGGGACGTCGAGCCCCTGCCACAGGCTGAGCGTGCCGAACAGGCAGGTGTGGGGGTCGCTGACGAACTGTCGGGCGAGCTCGGGCAGCTGCGCCTCGCCCTGGGCGAGCGTGGTCAGGTGGGGCAGTCGTTCGCGCACGGCCTCGGCGGCGGCCTCGGCCGCCCGACGTGAGCTGAAGAGGCCGAGGGTGCGGCCCTCGGCGGCGTCGACCAGCGACGCGATCTCGGCCAGCTGGGCCTCGACGAGCCCGTCGCGTCCGGGCGGCGGCAGGTGGCGGGCGACGTAGAGGATCGCCTGCTGGCCGTAGTCGAACGGCGACCCCACGTCGAGGCCGACCCACGGCAGCGCTCCCGCGCCGCCGGTCGCGTCGGCCGCGGCCTCCTCGGGGCCTGCCGCGTCGACCCGCTCGTCGGGACGCAGCCCGACCGAGGTCGCGATCGCGCTGAAGTCACCCCCGAGCATCAGGGTCGCCGACGTCAGCACCACGGTCTTGTCGGTCAGCAGCTTGTCGCGCATCGGGCCCCAGACCTCGAGCGGGGCGACGCAGAGCCGCGGGGGCAGCCGGCTCTGCCCACTAGTGGCGCCCTCGCTCAGCCACAGCACGTCGGACTCGGCGCGCGCCGCCATCCGCTCGGCGGTCACGAACACGTCCTGCACCGAGCCCCGCGCCTGGGTGCGGCCGGCGTCGGGCTCGGCGGAGTCGCCCTCCTTGGGGTAGGCCGAGAGGCAGGCCCGCGCGGCGTCGCGCACCAGCACGAGCGCGTCCGCCAGCGACTCCGGCACCTCGTCGAAGCGTCCGGGCCGGCACTCGGCGATGGCGGCGCCGAGCGCGTCACCGGCGTCGGCGAGGTCGTCGGCCGCGGAGGTGTCCTTGTCGCCGGACTCGACGTAGCGACGCGAACGGCGCGACGCCCGGTCGACGTCGGACGACATCAGCTCGTCGGTGGCCGCCTGGGTCACCCGGGCGACGACCTCGTGGGCCTCGTCGACCACGACCACGTCGTAGTCGGGGATCATCGGCACGCCCTCGATGGCGTCGATGGCGAGCAGGGAGTGGTTGGTGACGATCAGGTGGGAGCGCTGGGCGCGCTCGCGGGCCGTCTCGACGAAGCACTCCTCGCCGAACGGGCACCGGGAGGCGCCGAGGCAGTCGCGGTGGCTGACGCTGACCTGCCGCCACTCGCGCTCGGTGTGGCGGGGGGCGCGGTCCTTCTCGCCGCTGCCGCCGCCCTCCGCCTCCTGCTCGGCCCAGGCCCGGAGCTCGAGCACCTTCTTGCCGAGCGTGCTCTGGGGAACGGCGACCAGCGTGCCCTGGTCGTCGTCGGGGGCGCCCTCGCGGATGCGGTGGAGGCAGGCGTAGTTGGAGCGGCCCTTGAGCACGGCGTACGACGTGTCGATCTCGGGGTGGGCGCTGGAGATCGCCTCGACCAGGCGTGGGATGTCGCGCTCGACCAGCTGGTGCTGCAGGGCGAGGGTGGCCGTCGCCACCACGACGCGCCGGTCGTGGAGCAGGGCCGGGACCAGGTAGGCCAGCGACTTGCCGGTGCCGGTGCCGGCCTGGACGACGAGGTGCCGGTGGTCGGTCAGCGCGCCGCCCACGGCCTCGGCCATGGCCACCTGTCCGGGGCGCTCCTGCCCGCCGAGAGCGGTGACCGCGGTGTCCAGGACGTCGGGGATGGGTAGACGGACGCCGGGCACTGGTGCACCCTATCCGCGACGGGGGACAAGAGTTTCCGCTCGGTTGGCTCCTGTGGGGGGAGCCCATCCGACCGGTCAGGCGCGACGTATCCCGTCCGGGTCCTCGGGTGTCCCGGCCAGCGGAACGACCCGAGAAAGCGTTGATTCGACCGATGACCAGCATCCTCGCCATCGAGGACGACCCCGCCATCCGCGCCGCACTCGAGCAGGGGCTCGTCGAGCGCGGCCACACCGTCCAGACCGCCGGCACCGGCATCGCCGGGCTCGAGGCGGTGCTGGGCGAGCGCCCCGACCTCGTCCTGCTCGACCTCGGGCTGCCCGACGTCGACGGGCTCACCGTGATCGGGATGATCCGGGCCGCGAGCTCGGTCCCCATCATCGTGATCACCGCCGTCGACGACGACCCGACCATGGTCCGCGCGCTCGACTCCGGTGCGGACGACTACGTCGTGAAGCCGTTCCGGCTCGACCAGGTCACCGCGCGCATCCGCGCGGTGATGCGGCGGACCCAGCGGGGACCGTCGTCCGAGCCGATCCGGGTCGGCGAGCTGCTGATCCACGAACCCACCCGCACGGCCACCCTGGCCGGCGAGGAGATGCAGCTGGCACGCCGGGAGTTCGACCTGCTGCTGGCCCTGGCCGAGCACGCCGGCGACGTGGTCAGCAAGCGCACGCTGCTCGCCGAGGTGTGGCAGCAGGCGGACGGCGGCTCCGAGCGGACCGTCGACGTGCACCTCTCGTGGCTGCGTCGCAAGCTCGGCGAGACCGCGGCCCAGCCGCGCTACCTGGAGAGCGTGCGCGGGGTCGGCGTACGGCTGGTCGACCCGAGCGCCCAGCGCTCGCGCCAGTCGTCCTGATCCCGTTCGTCGCTCAGGCGAGGTCGGCGAACGTCGACTCCGCCGCTCCGAACGTCGCGTGCCCGTGACCGCCGGGCACGACGTGCAGCTCGCTGTCGGCGAGCCGCTCGTGGAGCCACTGCCCGTGTGCCGCCGGCACCATCGCATCGCCCTCGCCGTAGACGAGACGGACCGGAGCGCCCACCTGGGAGACGTCGAAGTCCCAGGCGCCCAGCCACGAGAGGTTGTCGCGCACGAACCCGTCGAAGCGGGTGATCGCGCGCTGCCAGTCGGCCTCGAAGAGCGGCAGCTGCTCGGGGCGGCTCTCGAACCAGTTCTCGCCCGGGGGCCGGGTCTCCTGCAGCGCCGCGTGGAACTCCTCCGGCGACTGGCGCTGCATCGCCCCGAAGGCGTCCTCCGACCAGGCCGTCAGCACCGCTGACGCCTCGTCGACGTCGCCGGCAGCGAGCAGCTCGATGGCCCTCTGGTCGGCGTCCTCCAGGTCCTCGGGGTTCACCTCGCGGTGGTCGCCCGGGCCGCCGAGGACGGCGACGGACGTGACCCGATCCGGCGCGAGGGCGGCGACGGCGAGGGCGTAGGGCCCGCCGCCCGAGGTGCCCATCGACACGAACCGCGGCACGTCCAGCTGGTCCGTCAGCTCGATCACGTCGGCGCGCGGTCGAGGTCAGCCCCGGCGGTGCCGGCGTGGAGGCGCCGTACCCCGGTCGGCTGACGGCCACGAGCCTGATCCCGTGGGCGCGAGCGGCGTCGGCGACCACACTCCCCTGTCCCGCCGTGCCCGGGGTGCCGGGGAGGAACAGGACGGGACGACCCGCGGGGTCACCGAGGTCGGCGTACTCCAGGGTGCGGCCATCGCTCAGGGTGACGGTGCTGAACACCCGTCGAGCGTAGGCCTCAGACGGGGTAGGCCGCGAGCTCGCCGGCCAGGTCGGCATGGGCGCGGCCGCGGACGACGGTGCCGTCGCCGGTGTGCTCCAGCGACTCGATCTCGCCGTGCTGGTGGAGCCGGTCGAGCAGGTCGCCGCGGGCGTAGGGCACCAGGGCCTCGAACTCGACGCCCGGACGCGGCAGGTCGTCCTCGACCTGGGCCAGCGCCTCGGCGATGCCGTCACCGGTCTTGGCGCTGACGACGACGGCGTGGGGCTCACGCTGCTTGAGGCGCGCCAGCACCAGCGGGTCGGCGGCGTCGGCCTTGTTCACGACGACGATCTCGGGGACCTTGTCGGCGCCGATCTCGGCGAGCACCTCGCGCACCGCCGCGATCTGGCCCTCGGGGTCGGGATGGGAGCCGTCGACGACGTGGAGGATCAGGTCGGAGTCGGCGACCTCCTCGAGCGTGCTCCGGAAGGCCTCCACCAGCTGGTGGGGCAGGTGACGGACGAAGCCGACGGTGTCGCTCATCGTGTAGACGCGGCCGTCGCTGGTCGACGTACGCCGGGTGGTCGGGTCGAGGGTCGCGAACAGCGCGTCCTCGACGAGCACCCCGGCGCCGGTGAGCTTGTTGAGCAGGCTGGACTTGCCGGCGTTGGTGTAGCCGGCGATCGCGACGCTCGGGATGTGGTGGCGGCGGCGTTCCTGCCGCTTGGTGTCGCGGGTGCCCTTCATGTGGGCGAGCTCGCGGCGGAGCTTGGCGATCTTGGTGTTGATCCGACGCCGGTCGGTCTCGATCTTGGTCTCACCGGGGCCACGACCACCGATGCCCTCGCCGCCGGCCGCCCGGCCGCCGGCCTGGCGGGACAGGTTGCCGCCCCAGCCGCGCAGGCGCTGCTTCATGTAGTTGAGCTGGGCCAGCTCGACCTGCGCCTGACCCTCCCGGCTCTTCGCGTGCTGGGCGAAGATGTCGAGGATCAGCGCGGTCCGGTCGACGGTCTTGACCTTGAGCTTGTCCTCGAGGTTGCGGAGCTGGCTGGGCGCCAGGTCGCCGTCGAAGATCACGGTGTCGGCGCCGGTGTGCCGGACGATCTCGCCGAGGCCCTCGACCTTGCCGCGGCCGATGTACGTCGCCGGGTCGGGCTTGTCGCGGCGCTGGTAGATCGCGTCGAGGACCTCCGAGCCGGCCGTCTCGGCCAGGGCCGCGAGCTCGGCCATGGAGTTCTCGGCGTCCTCGATCGAGCCGTCGGTCCAGACACCGACCAGGACCACGCGCTCCAGCCGGAGCTGGCGGTACTCGACCTCGGTGATGTCCTCGAGCTCGGTGCTGAGCCCCGCCACGCGGCGCAGGGCGTAGCGCTCGGCGAGGTCCTGCTCTCCGGTGGTCAGCTCGGGGTCGTCGTCGGCGTAGCCGGACTCCCAGCCGTCGCCCTCGGTGTCGTCGGTGTCGTCGGGGTCGGCGGGGTCGGCCGGGTCCTGCAGGTCGTCCTCGAGGTCCCAGCCGGTGGTCTCGCCCAGCTCGGTGTCGAGGGAGAAGTCTTCGCGTGCGTTCGTCATCTGCCTCCCAGCGTAGGTCGGCCCGCTCCCCCGTGCGAACTCGTTTGCGCTTGTTCGGCCGGCGGGTTGCGGTCGGGGAGCGGTGAGGAGGGATCCGTTTGGCCGACCCGAACCGATCCCAGCTCACCGCCCACCGTCACGGCCCGGGACCAACGCCGAGGGGCGGTGAGTGGGGATCCATCTGACCCACCCGAACCGATCCCACCTCACCGCCACGATCACGGCCCGGGACCAACGCCGAGGGGCGGTGAGTGGGGATCCATCTCGCCCACCCGAACCGATCCCACCTCACCGCCCCACGATCACGGCCCCGGACCGACGCCGACGGGCGGTGAGTGGGGATCGGTTTCGCACCCGGGTTCGACCCGGTCCTGCCGTCAGCGGGCCACAGACCATCCACCAGCACAGCACCGGCGGCGCTCATCCACAGCTCGAGGCGGATGGAGCAGCGGGGTCGAACGGGCCGACGTGGAATGGTCGGATGCGCGCCGTTCCCGCGCCGCTGCTCACCGGGCCGTTCACGCGTGAACGCGCCCTCGAGCTCGGAGTGACCAAGAAGATGCTGGCCGGCGCGCGGTTCGTCAGGGTGCACCCAGGCGTCTGGCGCCATCGCGACCACCAGATGACCTGGGCCGACGATGTCCGGGCAGCGCAGCTCACTCTTCCGAAGGACGCTCGGACGACCCACCTGACCCGGATACAGCAGCTCGGTCTCGAGTTCGGCCCTCGACACCCACTGCACTTCGTCGTCGAGGGGGAGCTCCACCTGGCCCTCGACGGAATCTTTCTGCATCGCACCAAGGCACTGGCTCCCTCGGACGAGTCGGGCGTGATTCCGGCCGCGGCGTTCGTCGCCTCCTGCTCCACCGCCCGGCTCGTCGACGCGATCATGGTGGGCGACTGGCTCCTCCATCACGGTCACATGACCGTGCCGGAGCTCGTCACGCTCGCCTTGGCCGCACCCTGGCGCGACGGTGCGGACGAGGCGTTGTTCGTCGTCGACCTCCTCGACGGCCGATCGCGCTCCGTCAAGGAGTCCGAGACACGGGCGATCCTGGCCGCGAGTGGCCTTCCCTCGCCCGAGCCGAACCGTCCCGTCGATCTCGGCGGCGATGCCGTCGCGATCGGCGATCTCGTGTACGTCGAGCACGGGCTGGTCGTGGAGTACGAGGGCGGACATCACCAGCGTGACCGGCCCCAGTACGTCGCCGACATCGAGCGGTACGAGCTCTTCCGGGACCACGGCGTCCCCTACGTCCAGGTCACGCACGAGTCGCTGGGGCATCCGCGCACGCTGGTCGGCACCGTCTACCGCAAGCTGGTCGGCCTCGGCTACGACGGGCCGCCTCCGGTGTTCGACGCGCGCTGGACGTCGCTGTTCTCCCAGGTCCGCGACCTGCTGCCCCCTCGGCGTACCCGACTCCGCGAGCTCGCCGCCGGGCGGTGAGCCAGGATCGGTTTGAACCCTGGAAAGCGATCCTCACTCACCGCCCGCGGGCGACGACGGCCCCGCTAGGTTGTGCCGGTGGCCCCGACTTCTGCTCTGCCGGACCGGGCCCGGGTCGTCGTCATCGGGGGCGGCGTGATCGGGTGCTCGGTCGCCTACCACCTCGCCCACGAGGGCTGGACCGACGTCGTCGTGCTGGAGCGAGACCGGCTCACCAGCGGTACGACGTGGCACGCGGCGGGGCTGATGACCTGCTTCGGGTCGACGTCCGAGACCTCGACCGGGATCCGGCTCTACAGCCGCGACCTCTACGCCCGGCTGGAGGCCGAGACCGGGGTGTCGACGGGGTTCAAGCCGGTGGGGCTGATCGAGGCGGCCGCCGACGAGGACCGGCTGCACGAGTACCGGCGGGTCGCGGCGTTCCAGCGCCACCTCGGGCTCGAGGTCCACGAGATCGGCCCGCGGGAGATGTCCGACCTCTTCCCCTGGGCCAGGACCGACGACCTGCTCGCCGGCTTCCACGTGCCGGGCGACGGCCGGGTCAACCCGGTCGACCTCACCCAGGCCCTCGCCCGCGGCGCGAAGAACCTCGGCGTCCGCGTCGTCGAGGGCGTGCGGGTGGACGACGTGCTGGTCGAGGACGGCGCGGTGCGCGGCGTCCGGGTCTCGACCGGCTCGCCCGGCGAGGTCGAGCAGATCGAGTGCGAGTACGTCGTCAACTGCACCGGCATGTGGGCGCGCGAGCTCGGCCAGAAGTCGGGGGTGGTGATCCCCAACCAGGCCGCGGAGCACTACTACCTGATCACCGACACCATCGACGGCATCGACCCGAACGCGCCGATCTTCGAGGACCCCGCGTCGTACGGCTACTACCGCGAGGAGGGCGGCGGGATGATGGTCGGGCTCTTCGAGCCGCACGCCGCCGCGTGGTCGGTCGACGGCATCCCGCCCACCGCGAGCTTCACCACGCTCAAGCCCGACTGGGACCGGATGGGTCCGTTCCTGGAGCGGGCGATGGCGCGCGTGCCGATCACCCTCGAGGTCGGCGTCCGCACGTTCTTCTGCGGCCCCGAGTCGTTCACCCCCGACCTGGCGCCGGCCGTCGGCGAGGCGCCCGACATCCGTCACTACTTCGTCGCCGCCGGCATGAACTCCGTCGGCGTGCTCTCGGCCGGCGGCCTCGGCCGGGTGCTCGCCCACTGGATCATCGACGGGCTGCCCGACGTCGACGTGACGGCGTGGGACGTCGCCCGCTTCCGCGCCGACCAGCTCGAGCCGGCGTACCGACGCGAGCGCACCACCGAGATCCTCGGCACGGTCTACGCCGCGCACACGCCCGGCAAGCAGCTGCGCACCATGCGCGACCGCAGGCTCTCGCCGGTGCACGACCGGCTCGTCGCGAACGGCGGGCTGATGCGCGAGGTCTCCGGCTGGGAGGGCGCCGACTGGTTCGCCGGGCCCGGCCGGACGGCCGAGGCCGAGCCGACCTGGGGTCGCGCGCCGTGGTTCGAGCAGTGGGCGCACGAGCACCGCACCGTCCGCGAGGGCGTCGGCCTGATGGACATGTCGTTCATGGCGAAGTTCTCGGTCACCGGCCCCGAGGCCGGCGCGATGCTCGATTACCTCTCGGCCGGTGACGTCAACGGCGATCCCGGCTGGATCACCTACACCCAGTGGCTCAACGACGACGGCCGGATCGAGGCCGACCTCACCGTCTCGAAGCTCGCCGACGACCGGTTCTGGGTGGTCGCCTCCGACACCGCGCACGGCCACGTCGCCGGGATCCTCGGTCGCGCAGCGCGCGGACGTGAGGTGATCGTCGACGACGAGACGACGGCGTACGCCCAGCTCAACCTGCAGGGCCCGGCCTCCCGCGACGCGCTGGCGACGCTGACCGAGGCCGACCTCTCGACCGAGGCGTGGCCGTTCCGCGGCGTCCGCGAGATCGAGGTCGCCGGGGTGCCGGTCACCTGCGCCCGGATCACCTACCTCGGCGAGCTCGGCTACGAGCTCTACGTCGCGGCCGACCGCGCGCTCGAGCTGTACGACGCGCTGGCCGCGGCCGACGGCGTGACGCCGGTCGGGCTGAAGGCGCTCGCGTCGTTGCGGATGGAGAAGGCCTACCGCGACTTCGGCCACGACATCGACAACACGGACTGCCCGTTGGACGTCGGGCTCGGCTTCGCGGTCGCGTGGGACACCGACTTCCGGGGCCGGGAGGCGCTGCTCGCGCGCAAGGGCGCGTTCCCGTCGACGCAGCGGCTGGTGCAGATCAGGCTCACGGACCCGGATCCCCTGCTGTACCACGCGGAGCCGGTGCTCCGGGACGGCGAGGTGGTCGGCTACGTCCGCGCCGCGTCGTACGGCTGGACGCTCGGCGGCGTCGGTCGGCCTCGCCTTCGTGAGCGCCGACGAGAAGGTCACCAAGGACTGGCTCGACGCCGGAACCTGGGAGGTCGACATCGCCGGCGAGCGGCACGCCGCCGAGGTCTCGCTGCGACCGATGTACGACCCGACGTCGGCCCGCGTCCGCGCCTAGGGCTCAGACCGTGACCACCAGCTTGCCGCCGACGCGGCCGGCCTCGAGGCGGCGGTGGGCGTCGGCGACCCGCTCCAGCGGGTAGGTGTCCGTGACGTGTGGGCGTACGCCGGCGGCGACCTCGGCGGCGAGCTCGTAGAGCCGGTCGCGGCCGGCCCGCATCAGCACGCCGTGCAGGTCGATGTTGCGGTCGATCGCGAGGTCGAGGTCGCCGGTCAGGTCGACGATGGTGGCCGCGTGACCGCCGACCCGGACGTGGGGGAGCGAGGCCTCCAGCTGCCCGCCGACCAGGTCGACCACCGCGTCCAGCTCGTGACCGAGGCCGGCCACCGCTGCTTCGGCCGGCGCCGGCTCGGCGCGGTCGAGCCAGAGGTCGACGCCGAGATCCTCCAGCCGGCCGCGGTCCTCCGGTCGCGAGGCCGCGGCGACCCGCATGCCCAGACCGCGGGCCATCTGCACCAGCAGGTGGCCGACACCGCCGGAGGCGCCGTGGACCAGCACCCACGACCCGGCCGTCAACGGCATCCGCTGCAGCACCTGCAGCGCCGTGCAGCCGGCCATCGGCAGTGCCGCCGCGACGATCGGGTCGAGCTCGGGCGGCCGCGGCGCGACGTACTCGCGGGAGATCACGACGCGCTCGGCGAGCGCCCCCTGGCGGGTGCCCTGCACCGGCAGCAGCGCCCAGACCGGCTCGCCGGTGTCGACCACGCGTCCGGCCAGCTCGTAGCCGACGACGTACGGCGGGCTGACGCCGGCCCACGACGGGTCGGTGCGGTTGCCGAGGTCGACCGGGTTGACGCCGACCGCCTCGACCTCGATCAGCACCTCGCCACGCTCCGGTCGGGGCGTGGGCAGGTCGACCAGGGTCAGCGCCTCCGGCCCACCGGGGTCGCGGACGACGACCGCGCGCACGCTAGGCCGCGCTCACTTGGGTGGCATCCGGATGCCGCCGTCGACCCGGACGACCGTGCCGTTCATGTAGGAGTTGCGCAGGCACTCGAGCACCATCGAGGCGAGCTCGTCCGGCGTACCGAGCCGCTTGGGGAACAGCACCGACTCGCCCAGCCGCGCCTTGAACTCCTCGGCCTGCTCGCCCTCGCCGTAGATCGGGGTGTCGATCAGGCCGGGCGCCACGGTGTTGACGCGGACCGCGATCGCCGACAGGTCGCGCGCGACCGGGAGCGTCATGCCGACGATGCCGCCCTTGGAGGAGGAGTACGCCGCCTGGCCGATCTGCCCGTCGAACGCCGCCACGCTGGCCATGTTCACGATCGCACCGCGCTCACCGGACTCGAGCGGGTCGAGCCGCGACATCGCCGTGCCGGCGATCCGAACCATGTCGAAGGTGCCGACCAGGTTGATCGCGATCACCTTCTTGTACAGCTCGAGGTCGTGCGCCGAGTCGTAGGTGCCGTCGCGGCCGACGGTACGCGCGGCCGGGCCGATGCCGGCGGAGTTGACCAGGATGCGCAGGTCGCCCAGCTCGGTGGCCCGGTCGACCGCGGCCGTGATCTGGTCGGTGTCGGTGACGTCGACGTGGGCGAACGCCCCGCCGAGCTCGTCGGCCAGCGCCTGACCCTTGTCGTCCTGCACGTCGGCGAGCAGCACTCGCGCGCCCGCCCCCGCGAGCCGCCGCGCGACCGCGGCGCCGATGCCCGAGGCGGCGCCCGTGACGATCGCGGCGGAACCTGAGATCTCCATGCGCCGGAGCCTAGCGATGGCCGAAGTGGGACTTCGGAACCGCCCAGGTGGGCCCTTGTCAGGGCCCAGGTGGGGGTTCGTCAGGGTCCAGGTGGGAGTTCCCGGCGATCCTGCTCCGACAACCACCCACCTCGACCCCTACCAAGTCCCACCTCGGCGGAACATGCTCGTCAGAGGTCGGTCTCGCCCCGGGCCACGATCTCGGCGGGCCCGGTCAGGGTCACCCGGTCCTGCTCGTCGCGCGCGACGTGGAGGGTGCCACCCGGAACGTCGACCTGCCAGCGCCCCGGGCCGCCCGGCGCGGCCGCCAGGGCGGCGGCGCAGGCACCGGTGCCGCACGAGCGGGTCTCACCGACACCGCGCTCGTGGACCCGCATCGCGATGTGGTCGGGCCCGCGGCGGACGACGAACTCCACGTTGACGCCGTCGGGGAACACGCTCTCGTCGTACGCCGGCTCCTCGGTCAGCGGCCCGGCGTCGGCCAGGTCGTCGACCACCGCGACCGCGTGAGGGTTGCCCACCACGACATGGCTGGCCGGCCAGGAGCGATCCCCGACGGAGACCTTGGTCTCGCCGCGCATCGACCACTCCCCCACGTCGACCGTGAAGAGCTCGCCGACGCGGGTCACGGTCTGCACGCCGGAGCGGGTCGCGATGCGGACCGGCTCGCCGGACGGCACGAGCCCCTCGTCGTAGAGGTGGCGACCGAAGACCCGCAGGCCGTTGCCGCAGATCTCCGCCAGGGAGCCGTCGTGGTTGCGGTAGTCCATGAACCACTCGGGGAGGTCTCGACTTCGCTCGACCGACGAGGAACCTCCCTCGACCGACGACAGGAGGGCGTCGCTGCGGATGACCCGGAGCACGCCGTCCGCACCGAGGCCACTGCGGCGGTCGCACAGCGCGCGGACCCGCTCCGCGGGCAGCTCGCCGTGGACCGAGCCGTCGTGGTCGGGCAGCAGCACGAAGTCGTTCTCCGTGCCGTGCCCCTTCAGGAACGGGTAGCTCACCCCTCCAGTGTGACAGCCGGCCTCACGACCCCGTCATTGCGCAGGGTGCACGACCAGGGCCGAGCCCCCGCCTCGACGTACCGGCTCCGACACCACGGTCAGCAGCCGGCCGGGCCCGAACTGGATGGCCGTGGCCGCGCCGATCTCCGCCGCGGTCGTGCCGGGAGCACCGGCCGGGCTGAAGGTGTGGCCGTACGGCGTCAGCAGCGAGCCGTAGGTGTCGATGAACGACTGCTCGGCGGTCACCGAAGGAGTGTTGCGCTGCGAGGCGCGCGGATCCGCGATCGCCTGCTCGATGGTCATCCCCCGGTCGATCCGGTCGAAGAGCATCTGCAGCACCGTGGTGATGATCGTCGAGCCGCCGGGCGAGCCCAGGGCCAGCCACGGTCGGCCGTGCTTCAGCACGATCGTCGGCGAGATCGACGAGCGCGGTCGCTTGCCGCCCTGGATGTTGTTCGGGTCGGCCGGGTCGTAGACGGCGTCGAAGTCGGTCAGCTCGTTGTTCAGGATGAAGCCGCGGTGCGGCAGCACGATGCCGGAGCCGCCCGTCTGCTCGATCGTCAGCGTGTACTCCACGACGTTGCCCCACCGGTCGCTGACCGTGAGGTTGGAGGTCGACAGGCCCTCGTGGTCGTCGCGGCTCTCGGTCGCGCTGCTCGGCGTGCCGCACTTCCCGTCGTACGACGAGATGTCACCCGCCGGCACCGGCTTCGTCAGCGCGGTGGTGGGGTCGATCTGGCAGGCACGCTCGCGCGCGAACCGGTTCGAGAGCAGGTCGGACTGCGGGACGTGCACGAACGCCGGGTCGCCGACGTAGGCACCGCGGTCGGCGAAGGCGAGGGCCGACGCCTCGAGGTAGTGGTGGAGCTGGTCGGCGGTGTCCATCGCGGGCAGGTCGAACTGCTTCATGATGTTCAGCGCCTCGCCGACGGTGGTGCCACCGCTGGAGGAGGGCGCCATGCCGTAGACGTCGTGACCGCGGTAGCGCACGTGCGTCGGGCGGCGGTCGATCGTGCGGTACGCCGCGAGGTCGCGACGCTTCATGAACCCGGTCGGGATCGGCAGGGTCGTCGTCGACGTCTTCGGCGGGTGGTGCACGGCGTGCACGATCTCCGCGCCGATCCGCCCGCGGTAGAAGGGCTTCAGCCCGCGCCTGGCCAGGAGCCGGTAGGTGTCGGCGAGGTCGGGGTTGCGGAAGACGGACCCGACCTTCGGGGCGTCGCCGTGGGGCAGGTAGAGCCTGCGCGTCGAGGTGAAGGCGTCGAACCGGGTCTTGTTCTCCTCGGTCTGCTGGCGGAACGTCGGGTCCACCACGAAGCCGCGCCGGGCGACGCCGATCGCGGGTCGCAGCGCACGGGCCAGGCTCGTCGTCCCCCACTGCTTCAGGGCGGTGTGCCAGGTGGCCAGCGAGCCGGGGACGCCGACGGACACGCCGCTGGTGACCAGCTCGGGCGTGAAGTTGTACGGCTTGCCGGTGGACGGGTCGATGAACGCGTCGTGCGGCATCGACGTGGGCGCGGTCTCGCGCCCGTCGATGGTGTGCACGCGGCCGGTCCTCGCGTCGTAGTAGACGAAGTAGCCACCGCCGCCGATGCCGGTGGAGTAGGGCTCGGTCACGCCGAGGGTGGCCGCCGTCGCGACCGCGGCGTCGACCGCGTTGCCGCCGTGCTTCAGCACGCGCAGGCCGGCGGCCGAGGCCTCCGGGTCGACGCTGGTCACCGCCCCGCCGTAGCCGATGCTGGTCGGCGTCTTCTCGGTGTGCCGGTGGCGATCGGCCGGTCTGCCCTGCGCCGCTCGGCCCTGCGCCGAGGTGGTCGCGGTGACCAGGAGCGCGGCGGTGAGACCGAGGGCGACCGCCGGAGCAGCGAGCCGGGCACGGCTGGACAGGTGTGTCATGGAACCTCCCGAGAACGGACGACATCTCCCCCGTGCCCAGGCCCGTACCCCGAATCCGCGCGACTATGGCACCCGCGGGCGCAGCCGCCCCGCGACGAGCCCGGTGACCAGGAGGCCCAGCACCGAGATCGCGAGGACCACCTCGACCGGCCGCGCACCACCGGTGGCTCCGCCCAGCTGCAGGAACACGGTGCCGACCAGGGCCGACCCGAGCCCCAGCGCCATCTGGGTGGTGGTGATCAGGATGCCGCCGCCCATGCCGGCGTGATGAGCCGGAACGCCGCCGAGGATCGTCCCGTACAACGGCACGACGAGCATGCCCTGCCCGGCCCCGAGCAGCAGGAGGGGCACCGCCAGCTGCCACGAGGTGAAGCCGGGCCAGGCCGCTGCCAGCACCAGAGCCAGAGAGGCCAGGCCGGCCGCGGCGACGACGGCACCACGCTGCATCAGCCGCACGGGGTCGCGCTGCGCGGCGCGGCTGCCGAACAACGAGGCAGCGAGGAAGGTCAGGGCGAAGGGCGTGAGGGTCCAGCCGATGCCCAACGGGTCCATCCCGGCCGCCACCTCGGCGGACAGGGCGAACACGAACATGAAGCCACCGAAGACGGCGAAGAAGATCGCGCTCATGGTCAGGCCGGTGACCATCGACCGGGTCCGGACCAGGCTCGGTGGCACGAGCGCGTCGCGGCCACGGCGTTCCAGCGAGGTCTCCCACCAGCCGAAGACGGCCAGGACCGGGAGGCAGGCGGCCAACATCGCCCAGGTCCACCACGGCCAGCCCGCGGCCCGCCCCTCGGTGAGCGGCAGGATGACGAGGACGACCGACAGGGAGAGCAACGCCGTACCGACGGTGTCCACGCGCTGGGGACGCTCGGCCCGCGACTCCGGCACCCACCGGACGGCGACGAGCGCCGCCGCGACGATCAGGACGTCCAGCCAGAACGCCGCGCGCCAGCCGAGACCGGCGGGATCGGCCGTGACCAGGACTCCGCCCACGATGAAGGCCACGCAGGTCGCGATGCCCGCCATGGCGCCGAACCACGCCATCGCCCGCGCTCGGCTCGCTCCCTCGGTCCGCGCCTGGATCGTCGAGAGCACCTGGGGCGCCACCAGTGACGCGCCCAGCCCCTGCACGACCCGGCCGGCCACGAGCAGGCCCGCCGACGGCGCCAGGGCGCACCACACGGAGGCCGCGCCGAACCAGACGAGCCCGATCCGCAGCACCCGGCGGCGGCCGTAGTTGTCGCCCAACCGGCCGCCGAGCACGACGGTGCTGGCGTAGGCGACGCCGAAGCCGGCGACGACCAGCTCCAGCACGCTGGGGCTGGCGTGCAGGTCGCTCTCGAGGGACCCCAGCGCCACGGTGACGACGAAGAAGTTGAGGACCTGCAGGCCGTAGGAGACCAGGACGGCGGCGAGACCGAGCCCGCGGAGCTCGGTCGGGCCGGCATCGGCCCGCCCGACGCCCGCGGTCTCCGGTGTGATCACAGAGGAGGTCATGGAGCGACTCTGGCCCTCTGTCAGAGGGGTATCCAGAGTGCAGTTATCCAGGTACCAGTGCACCCTGGCTAACGGGGTCGTCCCGTCCTAGCGTGGGGCTCGTGAGCAACCCCGACCACCAACGCCGCGTCGAGCTCGGCTCCTTCCTGCGAGCGCGCCGCGAGCGGATCTCCCCCGACACCGTCGGCCTGCCGGCCGGTGGTCGGCGCCGCACCCCTGGGCTGCGGCGCGAGGAGGTCGCCCAGCTCGCCGGGGTCGGCATCACCTGGTACACCTGGCTCGAGCAGGCCCGCGACATCAACGTGTCCCCGCCGGTGCTCGACGCCATCGCCCGGGCCCTCCGACTCGACCAGCGCGAGCGCGCCCACCTGTTCACCCTCAGCGCGACCGTGGACCTCGAGGCGGAGGCGCGGCGCTGCTCCGCCCTGGCCCCGGGGTACCAGCTGTTCCTCGACCAGCTCGACCCGTTCCCGGCGGTGGCGCTGTCGTGGCGCTACGACATCCTGGCCCACAACACGTCCTACCGGTTCCTGCGCCACGACCTCGAGGAGATCCCGCCGGAGGAGCGGAACTTCCTGTGGCTGTTCTTCACCCACCCCGACTACGAGGACTTCGTGGAGGACCGCGAGAACGGCGCCCGGCACGCCGTCGCGAGGTTCCGCACGCACCTGGCCACGCACCTCGGCGACCCCCTGGGGCAGGAGCTGGTCGGTCGGCTGCTGGCGACGTCGCCGTTCTTCGCCGAGCTCTGGTCGCAGCACGACGTGGCCCCGGACGAGCCCGGTCACAAGGTCTTCCCGACCCACGTCGGCCGTCTGCGGGTCATGCCGCAGCGGCTCCTCCACTCCGAGGGTGACGGCTGGACGATGGTCTACACGCCGGCGGACGACCGCACGGCCGGGCTGCTGCCGAGGCTCCTCGACCGGGCACCGGGCGTGCGGGCTGCCGCCAGCGCCTGAACGGCGCGCAGCTTCAAGCCATCGTCGCGATCGCGGCCATCGCCAGCTCGGTGCGGTGGGGAGCGTCCCAGGGCACCCACACCACCCGCGGGTCCTTGCGGAACCAGCTGTCCTGCCGACGCGAGAAGCGCCGGGTGGCGGTCGTGGTCGCCTCGACCGCGTCGTCGAGGGAGGTCTCGCCCGCCACGTGGGCGGCGACCTCGCGGTAGCCGATGGCGGTCCGCGCGGTGCGGCCGTCGGCGAGCCCGGCGTCGAGGAGGCGGCGTACCTCGTCGACCAGGCCTGCCTCGAACATCTCCCGCACCCGCTGGGCAATGCGCGGGTCGAGGCTCGGGCGGTCGATGTCGACGCCGATCTGGATGCTGCCCGGATCGGCGTACGCGTGCTCGGGGAGGCTGGCGCTGAACGGCCGGCCGGTGATCGTGACGACCTCCAGGGCACGGACGATCCGGCGGCCGTTGTCGGGAAGGATCCGGGCGGCCGCCCCGGGGTCGGTCTCGGCCAGGCGAGCATGCAACGCCGGCGCTCCGAGCTCGGCCAGCTCGCCCTCCAGCGCGAGGCGTACGGCGGGATCGGTGCCCGGGAACTCGAACCGGTCCAGGACCGCCCGGGTGTACAACGCCGACCCACCGACGAGCACCGGCGTCCGACCGCGGCCGCGGATCTCGGCCACGGCCTCGCGGGCCCAGCCCTGGAACTCCGCGACGGTCAGCGGCTCGGTGACGTCGAGCAGGTCGAGAAGGTGGTGCGGCACGCGAGCACGGTCGGCCGCCGACGGCTTGGCGGTGCCGATGTCCATCCCCCGGTAGACGGCCATGGCATCGGTGTTCACGATCTCGCCGTCGAGGCGGTCGGCCAGGTCGAGCGCCAGGCCGCTCTTGCCCGCAGCGGTCGCGCCGACGACGGCGACGATCGGCGGGACGGCCGCGCTCGACATGGCACCAGTCTGGCAGCCACCGAACCTGCGGCCGGTCGGCCCGGCCGGGCTCACCGGACCCGGGCTTAGTGTGGTGCCATGCGGGAGGTGCGGGAGGACGAGTTCGACGAGGACTACGGCGTCGACGACGACTCCCCGCCGTACTGGTTCCCGGGCACGCGGCTGCCCGACGAGGCCCGGCGGATCGGGCTCAGCCACCACGTGCCGGACGGAGCGCTGCTGGACTTCGCCGGCCGGCTCGACTCGTCGCGGACCTATCACCGGGTCGTCGCGTGGGTGATGCTCGTGGTGTTCGGGCTGCCGGTGGTCTTCTACGTGATCCGGCTGGTGCAGGACCTCGGCGTGCGCTGAGGCCGCGGCGTCTCAGCCCTCGGGGGGATGGACGCCCTCCTCAAGCGGGGCCGGCAGGGCTAGCGTGACAGCAGTGGTCGCGTCCGCGACCCGACACGGGAGGCACCAGCATGGGATTCCTCGACGACGCCAAGAAGCTGATCGGCAAGCACGACAAGCAGGTCGACCAGGCCATCGAGAAGGCCGGCGACGCGGTCGACGACAAGACCGGCGGCAAGTACGCCGACAAGGTCGACCAGGCGCAGGACATGGCCCAGGAGAAGACCGGCGACGGCGACACCGTCAACTGACGGAGTGGTCGACCGCTTCCGGGTCGTCCCGGCGTCCTACGTGCTCCTGCTCCGACCCGGGCGCGGTGACCACTCGCCCGGCTCCGCCGACTCCGACGACTCTCCCGACTCCCCCGACGAGGTGCTGCTGCAGCTGCGGCAGCACACCGGCTTCATGGACGGGCACTGGGCCGCGGCCGCGGCCGGTCACGTCGAGCGCGGCGAGACGGCGTACGACGCCGCCCGGCGAGAGGCGCGCGAGGAGGTCGGCGTCGAGCTCGGGCGACCTGACCTTCGTCACCTCGATGCAGCGCACCCGGCACGCCGACCCGATCGACGAGCGCATCGACTTCTTCTTCACCTGCCGCACGTGGACCGGCGAGCCGCGCATCGTCGAGCCGGCGAAGTGCGCCGGGCTCGAGTGGTACCCGCTGGACTCCCTTCCCGACCCGGTGGTGCCGCACGAGCGCTTCGTTCTCGAACGACTGGGTACGGGGCTCGACAGCTACACCACGTTCGGATTCTGAACGAGACGCGCCACCCCGACGGCGCGTGGGGGAAGGGAAGAACAGGATGGTGACCGAGTTGGGTGAGCAACCGACACCGGAGATCGAGCCCGCCGACCCGCCACCCGGTGGCGTGGACGCGGTCGAGGAGAGCCAGTTCGGCGAGGCGCCGGTCGTGCCCGATCTGACGCAGCTGGGCAACGAGCCGGCCAAGGACCAGCTCCCCGAAGATCTTGCCCAGCCCGAGGAGACCGAGGACGGCGCGTCCAGCGACGGCGCCAGCGAGCCCGAGAAGGAGGACCCCGCATGAGCGAGCAGGACGGCGAGGGCACCGGCCACGAGCAGCCCACCGAGCTGGTCGACTCCAGCCCCAACGCCGGCGGTCCCGACCGGGCGGCCGGTGAGATGGGCGTCAGCAGCGAGCGGGTCGGCCCGACGGGCGGTGGCACCCAGGCGACCGACGGCGAGCGCGACACGACCGCACCCGCCCACACCGACGAGGCCGGCGACGTCATCGGCTCCGACGCCGAGTTCGACCAGGGCGACGAGGACAACCCCGACGGCATCGAGCCGAAGGCGGGCTACCCGTCGCACGACCCCCGCAGCGAGGACGCGCCGTACAAAGACGCGGAGTGATCGCCCACGTCCCTCGCGTCACCGTTTCACCATGTTCTCCTGGTGGAGCAGCACTTCTCCAGGTGAGCTCACCGAGAGATGTGCGGGTTCACCTACATCTCATGGTGAAGCAGTGGCAGGAGTGACTCAGGCCGGAGCGCCGACGGTGGGCATGCCCAGCCCGACGGCGTTCGACGGGACCGTGGTGCGCGACTCCCAGGCATCGCCCGAACGCGTACGCCGGTGGGTCAGGACCGGTCCGTCGGCGACGAGGTGGTGCGGGGCGGCGTAGGTGATCTCGACCTCGACGACGTCGCCGGGCGCGGATCGGCGCTCGACCGACGAGGCGTCGAAGTGCACCAGCCGGTTGTCGCGAGCACGCCCGCTCATCCGGTGGGTCGCGGCGTCCTTGCGACCCTCGCCCTCGGCCACGAGCAGCTCGACGCGCGAGCCGAGCAGGGCCTGGTTCTCCGCCCAGGCGACGTCCGTGACGACCTCGACCAGACGCCCGTAGCGCTCGCGCACGACGTCGGGCGGCACCTGGTCGGGCATCGTCGCGGCCGGGGTGCCGGGACGGATGGAGTACTGGAAGGTGAACGCCGCGGCGAAGCGCGCCTCGCGCACCACCTCGAGGGTCTGCACGAAGTCCGCCTCGGTCTCGCCCGGGAAGCCGACGATGATGTCGGTCGACAGCGCCGCGTCGGGCATCGCGGCCCGGACCCGCTCGATGATGCCGAGGTACTTCTCGCGGCGGTAGGAACGCCGCATCGCCTTGAGCACCCGGTCGGATCCCGACTGCAGCGGCATGTGGAGCTGGTGCATCACGTTCGGTGTCTCGGCCATCGCCTCGATCACGTCGTCGGTGAACTCCGCGGGGTGCGGCGAGGTGAAGCGCACCCGCTCCAGCCCCGCGATCTCACCGGTGGCGCGCAGCAGCTTGGAGAACGCCTGCCGGTCGCCGAACTCCACGCCGTAGGCGTTCACGTTCTGCCCGAGCAGCGTCACCTCGCTGACGCCCTCGTCGACGAGGGCACGGATCTCGGCCAGGACGTCGCCGGGCCGGCGGTCCTTCTCCTTGCCGCGCAGGCTCGGGACGATGCAGAACGTGCAGGTGTTGTTGCAGCCGACGCTGACGCTCACCCAGGCGGCGTACGCCGACTCGCGCCGGGTCGGCAGCGTCGAGGGGAACACCTCGAGCGACTCGAGGATCTCGACCTGTGCCTCCTCCTGCACGCGGGCGCGCTCGAGGAGGACCGGCAGGGAGCCGATGTTGTGGGTGCCGAAGACGACGTCGACCCACGGCGCCTTCTGCGTGATCGTGGCGCGGTCCTTCTGCGCCAGGCAGCCGCCGACGGCGATCTGCATCCCCGGGTGACGGGCCTTGACCGGCGCCAGGTGGCCGAGGTTGCCGTAGAGCTTGTTGTCGGCGTTCTCGCGGACGGCGCAGGTGTTGAACACGACGACGTCGGCCTGCTCCCCCTCCGGGGCGGCGAGGTAGCCCGCCTCCTCGAGCAGCCCGGTGAGCCGCTCGGAGTCGTGCACGTTCATCTGGCACCCGTAGGTCTTCACCTCGTAGGTGCGCGCCTGGTCGATGCTCATGACAGTCGCCCAGCGTACGGCGCGTGCCGAGGCCGCGAGCAATCGAGCCGTGCGCGATCGGGTCGTTGCGCGGCGGCGTACGACGTCGCAGAGTGACCCTCGATGACCGAGAACTCCGGACCACAGGCCCTGCACCGTCGTTCGCTGCTGCTCGGAGGGGCGGGACTGGGCGCGGGCCTGGTCACCAGCTCACCGTTGCTGGAGTTCGCCGAGGCCGAGCCGGGGTCGCGCGTGCGCCGGCACTTCCACGGCGCCTTCACCCGGGCGCGACACCCCCGACTGGCACTACCTGCCGTTCCGGATGCCGCGGGGCGTGCC
>CAWEJC010000006.1:0-68376 GCA_963809265.1 uncultured Actinomycetota bacterium | reverse complement strand
CCTGGGCGACTGACGATCGCGCGAACGGGCAGGTCACGACGGTCAGGACGCCCCGTGGCGCGCCGCGCGGCCAACCGGGCGGGAGCAGTGCGCTGGCGTAGGCTCGGCGCACCGGAGCAGGAACGGGCAGGAGCAACACGGGAGCGAGATCGGCCATGGTGCACCTCAGGCTCACCGGGGTGAGCGAGGACGGCCGAAAGCTCGTGCTCGAGAGCGACGCCGAGGTGGACTTCACCGTCGACGTCGACGACCGGCTCCGGGCCGCCGTGGCGGGCCAGTGGCCCGCACGGGCGAGCGACCAGGCAGGGACCGGCCAGTTGGAGAGACAGATGGAATCCACCCTCCGTCCACGCGACATCCAGGCGCGGATCCGGGCCGGGGAGACACCCGAGTCGGTCGCGCAGGTCGCCGGCACCTCGGTCGACAAGGTGATGCCCTACGCCGCGCCGGTCCTGGCCGAGCGCGACCACGTCGCCCAGCGCGCCCAGCGCGCCTCGATCCGCCGCCGCCCCGTCGAAGGCGGTGCCGCGTCGTCGGCTCGCACGCTCGGCGACGCCGTCGGCAGCCACCTCCGGTCGCGCAACGTCGACCCCGACACGGTCGCGTGGGACGCGTGGCGCCGCGAGGACGGCCGCTGGACCCTGACCGGGTCGTACACGACCACGGGCCGGGTCGGTGCCGCCCACTTCTCCTTCGACGCCCCCGGCAACTACGTCGTCGCCGACGACGACGACGCCCACTGGCTGCTCGGCGAGGTGGCCGACGCTCCGGCCGAGGCCGCGGAGGATGCCGGGACCCGTGACGACCTGTCGGACGCCCGGCGACGCCGGCTGTCCGCCGTTCCCGCCGACGAGCTGCCGCTGGGCGACGACGCCATCGAGCTGGTCAGCGACGTCCCCGAGCCCGAGGTCGCCCGCGACCGGCTCGACGAGACGGCAGCGCTGGGCGCGGAGGCACCGGTCGAGGCCTACCTGGACTCCCCCGACCGCGCCGAGCCGGCCACCGACAGCGGTGCCGAGAGCGAGCAGCCCAGTCTCGACGAGGTGCTCGAGGCCGAGCCGGAGACCGCGGCCACCGACGAGGCGGATGCGGACGACCCGCGCCGCGACGAGCCCCCCTCCCGCAAGCCGGTCAAGAAGACCCGTGGCCGCGCCTCGGTGCCGAGCTGGGACGAGATCATGTTCGGCGGCCCGAACGACGCCTAGCGCCCTCGTCCGGCGGCGCGGTCGACGCCGCCACCGGTCGACGTCCGGCCGGATCGTTGACCCGGCATGCTCGACCTCGTACGCCGCCGGCCCGGTCGACCCCGCGTAGTCTCCGCCCATGTCGTACTTCGTCACCGGCGCGACCGGGTTCATCGGGCGACATCTGGTCGAGGAGCTGCTCGACCACCGCGACGGCACGGTGTTCGCGCTGGTCCGGGCGGGCTCGCTGCCCCGTCTCGAGAAGATGATCGAGGTCTGGGGCACCGACCGCGTCGTCCCGGTCGTGGGCGACCTCGGTGCTGATCGGCTCGGCGTCGACCCGACGTGGGTCGACGACCACCACGGCGAGATCGACCACTTCTTCCACGTCGCCGCGATCTACGACCTGACCGCCGACGACGAGACGAACGAGGCGATGAACGTCGGCGGCACGCGCCACGCCCTGGAGCTCGCCGACGCCCTGGCGGCCGGCTGCTTCCACCAGGTGAGCTCGGTGGCAGCTGCGGGCGAGCACGACGGCCCGTTCGACGAGTCGATGTTCGACGAGGGCCAGGCCCTCACGTCGCCGTACCACCGCACGAAGTTCGAGTCCGAGCGACTCGTCCGCGAGGAGTCCACCCGGCCGTGGCGGGTCTACCGCCCGGCGATCGTGGTCGGTCACAGCGAGACCGGCGCGATGGACAAGGTGGACGGCCCCTACTACTTCTTCCCGGTGATCAAGCTGCTCCGCGACCGGCTGCCGGCCTGGCTGCCACTGGTCGGCGTCGACCTCGGTGACACCAACGTCGTGCCGGTCGACTACGTCGCGAAGGCGATGGACCACCTCGCCCACCTCGCGGGCCACGACGGCGCGACGTTCCACCTGGTCAACCCGGAGCCGCAGCCGGTCGTCGAGCTGGTCAACGCCTTCTGCGGCGCGGCGGGAGCCCCGCGCTTCGCCACGCCCGTCGACCGCGGCACGGCGCCCGGCCTCCTCGGCCTGGTCCCCGGGCCGCTCAAGCCCCTGCGCCTGGCCGGCAGCCTGCTGCGCACCGCCCCGGTGCGGGCCGTCCTCGACCTGACGATCGGACGCCTCGGCATCCCTCCCGAGGTGCTCGCCCACTCGTCGTTCCGCCCCGTCTTCGACTCACGCCGCACCGAGAAGGCCCTGGCCGGCTCGGGCATCGCCGTCCCCGACCTGGAGTCCTACGCCCGCACCCTGTGGGGCTACTGGGAGGACCACCTCGACCGCTCGACCGCCCACGACGCCGGCGCGCGCGAGGCGTTGACCGGGAAGTACGTCGTGATCACCGGAGCCTCGTCCGGCATCGGCCAGGTGACGGCCCTCAAGGTCGCCCAGGCCGGCGGCATCCCGGTCCTCGTCGCCCGCGGCAAGGACAAGCTCGAGGCGACCCGCTCGACCATCGAGAACCGTGGCGGCACCGCCCACGTCTACCCGTGCGACCTCTCCGACCTCGCGGCCATCGACGCGCTCTGCGCCCAGCTGACGGCCGACCTCCCGAGCATCGACTACGTCGTCAACAACGCCGGCCGCTCCATCCGCCGGTCCCTGCGGCTCAGCCAGGACCGGTTCCACGACTTCGAGCGCACGATGCAGCTCAACTACTTCGGCGCGATCCGGCTGGTGATGGGTCTGATCCCGAAGATGCGCGAGGGCCACCGCGGTCACGTCGTGAACATCTCGTCGATCGGCGTCCAGACCAACCCTCCGCGCTTCTCGGCGTACGTCGCCTCCAAGGCCGCCCTCGACGCCTGGAGCAACGTCGTCGCCTCCGAGCTGGTCGGGGACGGCATCACCTTCACCAGCATCCACATGCCGCTGGTGCGGACGCCGATGATCGCGCCGACGAAGATCTACGACAAGTTCCCCACCATCAGCCCGGCCCAGGCGGCCGACCTGGTGATCGAGGCGATGGTCGAGCGGCCCCACGAGATCAACACGCTGCTCGGCAACGCCGGCGCCGTCGCCCACACGGTCGCGCCCAAGCTCGCCTTCCGGGTGCTGAACATGGCCTACCACGTGTTCCCCGACTCCGCGGCGGCCAAGGGCGAGGGCTCCCAGGGCACGCGTGAGTCGGAGCAGATCATGCTCGCGAAGGTCTTCAAGGGCGTGCACTGGTAACCGCCCGTCCTGCATCGTCTGGTCCCCTACGACTAGTTTTCCGACCGAAAGGTCGCATCTCCCGCGAAGCCGCATGCCGCGGCACGTTCTCGCCCTACCTTCGAGTCCTGGCTCTGCGCCGAGGGGTGCCCAGAGACACGCGCGAACGCCGAGGGGCTCGACCGACACGGGGAGGCCGAGCCCCTCGGACTCACACCGATCGCTGTCGCCCCAGCGACGGTCGAGGCCCGGTGGCCAGGGAGCCGCCGGGCCTCTCCACATCTCTGCCAGGGCCGCGATGGTGTCGCCCTCGCTCGTGACACAATCGCCGCGCGATGGCTGAACTCCACTTCTTCACCGGCACCATGGACTCGGGCAAGAGCACCTTGGCCCTGCAGACCAACCACAACCACGCCCAGCGCGGGCGGGTCGGCCGGATCTTCACCACCCACGACCGGGCCGGCGAGGCGATCCTCTCCAGCCGTCTCGGGCTCACCCACGACGCGATCGAGGTCGACGACCGCTTCGACTTCTGGCGCTACGTCGTGGACTCGCTCACCGCCGGCGGGCGGATCGACTACCTGATCTGCGACGAGGCGCAGTTCTACACGACGGGCCAGATCGACCAGCTGGCCAAGGTCGTCGACGAGCTGCAGATCGACGTGTTCGCGTTCGGCATCCTGAGCGACTTCCGCACCCGGCTGTTCGCCGGCAGTGCCCGGCTCGTCGAGCTCGCCGACCGGATGAACGTGCTCCAGGTCGAGGCCCTGTGCTGGTGCGGCAAGCGCGCGACCCACAACGCCCGCACCGAGGACGGCGTGATGGTCGTCGAGGGCGAGGTGATCGTGGTCGGCGACGTCGACACGACCGACGGTCCGCCCGCCGAGGTGGCCTACGAGGTGCTCTGCCGGCAGCACCACCGCCGCCGACTGACCGCCGCCCGCGCCCGCGCCGTCGCGCTCTCCCCCGAGCCGCTGCCGTTCGGCTCCTGACGTGATCCGCCCCGGCCTGTTGGTCGACGTGGAGTCGATCCCCGTCGACGCCGTGCTGGTCGACGTCCGGCTCGCCCAGACCGGACCGAGCGGACGCGAGCTGTACGCCGCCGCACACGTCCCCGGCGCGGCGTACCTCGACCTCGACGACGACCTCGCCGCGCCCCCGGGACGGGGCGGGCGCCACCCGCTCCCCGAACCGGAGACGTTCACGGCCGCCGTACGACGGGCGGGCATCTCGCACGGCTCGCTGGTCGTCGCCTACGACGAGGGGCCCGGCACCGCGGCCGCCCGGCTCTGGTGGCTGCTGCGCGACTACGGCCACGACGAGGTGATGGTGCTCGACGGCGGGCTCGCGGCGTGGGTCGCGGCCGGCCACCCGGTCACCACGGAACCTGCCGCACCCGAGCCGGGCGACTGGTCGGGAACGCCGGGCCACCTACCCGTGGTCGAGGAGGGCGACATTCCGCGCGCCGCACGCGACGGCGTGCTGATCGACGTCCGCGCCGAGCCGCGCTACCGGGGCGAGCACGAGCCGATCGACCCGGTCGCCGGCCACGTCCCCGGTGCGGTCAACGCGCCCCTGGTCGGCAACACCGATGCGTCGGGGCACTTCCTGCCCGACGACGACCTCCGCCGCCGTTTCACCGCCCTGGGCGTCGGCGACGACACGGCGGTCGCGGCGTACTGCGGCTCGGGCGTCACCGCCACCCAGACCCTGCTGGCCCTGCGCCTGGCCGGGTTCGGCGACGCCGCCCTGTACCCCGGGAGCTGGAGCGGCTGGATCACCGACCCGGAGCGCCCCGTCGCCACCGGTCCGTGACGAGTGAAGGTGAGGTCGTGTGCCTGAGAACGGTCTAGGGCGCGGCCTCAGGCACACGACCTCGACCAGTGCGATCAGACCTCCGTGTCGGCCTGGTGCTCCCACCACCGGATCGCCGAGGTCGGGCTCGACTCCCGCGGCTCCGCCTCGGCGCGCGTGGGTGCGGTGCCGCCGAGGTGCGCGGGATACCAGGACGCGTCCTCGTCCGCTCGCGGGACATGGCGCGGCTCGGCCTGCAGCACGTCGAGCATCGCCTGCAGGCGACGGCCCAGGTCGACGGAGCCGGCGACGACGTCGGAAGCCGCCGGCACCCGGATCGGCTCGCCGACCGCGATCGACACGGGGCGACCTCGGGTCAGGTCCGTGGGGCGGCGGGCGGTCGCGACCCGCTGCGCGCCCCAGAGGGCGACGGGCACGAGCGGCGCCCCGGTCGCCGCGGCCAGCGCGACGGCTCCCGGCATCAGCGCCCGCACGTCGTACGCCTGGCTGATCCCGGCCTCCGGGAAGATCCCGACCGCCTCCCCGCGAGCCAGCAGCCGTCGGGCCGTCAGGTACGCCGCGGCGGGAGCCGCGCGGTCGACCGGGACGTGCCTCATGCCCCGCATGAACGGTCCCGCCGCCCAGTGGTCGAGGACGTCGTGCCGGGTCAGGAACCGCACGCGTCGCGGACGTGCCGCGAGTCCGACCAGGGTGAAGTCGAGGAAGCTGACGTGGTTCGAGGCGACCACCACCGGCCCGTGCCGCGGGATCCGATCGGCGCCGGACAGCTCGATCCGCAGGCCGAGCGCGCGGAAGACCACGCGGGTCAGGCCGATCACCGGCGGGTACACCAGCTCCACGCACGCCATTCGACACCCAGGGGGCCGCGGATGGGCAGGCGTACGGGCGCCGGGGACGATGTTCCGTCCCCGGCGCCCGCCCCCGTGCCTCCTAGCTCTTCTTCAGGGCCAGGTCGGCGGTCACCGTCCCGCCCGCGGTGATCCGGACGACCTTGGACTTCGGCGTGAAGCCGTCCTTGGCCGCGATCACCTGGAGCGGGTTGTAGCCCTTCGCGAGCCACAGCTGGTAGTGGCCGTCGGCGTCGGTCTTCAAGGTGAACTCGACCGGCCCGCAGTTGCCCGTCGCCCCGTCGTACATCGTGCAGATGTCGACGGTCGCGCCCGGGATCGGTGCGCCGGTGGCGGCGTTCGTCACCGTGCCGCGGACCTTGCCCCACGACGCCGGCGGCGTGACCGTCATCTCGACCCCGATCGGGGTGATCGAGTACGGCGAGTCCGTGCCGACCGACAGCGCGGCGTCGTACGTGCCGGGCTGGTCGACCTGCGCGGAGTCCAACCCGACCGTCACGGTGACGGTCTGCCCGGGCGCGACGTCGAACGACGCCGGGTCCTCGGACAGCCAGGGCACGTCCGCACCCCCACCGCACTGGTCGTAGCCGGGCAGGACCTCGGAGAACGGCGTCGGGCTGAAGCCACCCGTCGAGCCACCGATCTTGTACATCCCGCAGCTGCCGCCGCCGCGGTACTCCGCGTCGTTGGCTGCCGGCAGCGCGCTCCAGCTGTCGCCGGCCGGGTCGTACTCGTACCCCTCGTTGGTGACCGCGGCGCCGTTGTCCACCACACCGCTCGACACCTGCAGCTTGTCCCCGGCACCGCTCGCGGCGGCCGCCCACAGGTCGGCCGGCATGTCGGCCGCCTGGGACCAGCTGTCACTGCCCGGGTCGTAGGTGTAGGCGTGGCTGGTCGACGTGTTCGTGTCGGCGTTCACGCCACCGGCACACACGACCTCGCCGCCGGCCCCCGCGCAGGCGGCGAAGGCCACCTTCTCCGGGTAGTCCGCCACGCCGGTCCAGCTGTCGCCGGCCGGGTCGTAGCGGAACACCTTCGTGCTCGTGGGCGCGCAGTCCCCGGTGCTGCAGCCACCGACGACGTACAGCTGACCGTCGAGGACCGCGGCGCTGGTGGCGCTGACGTCCTCGGGCAGGTCGGCCTTCTGGCTCCACGAGTCGGACGCCGGGTCGTAGGCGTAGACACCGCTGGAGGCGTTGCCGGCCGCGTCCCAGCCGCCGATCAGGTAGACGTGACCGTCGACGTAGGCACCCGCCGGCGACTCGAGCGGCGCCGGCGCATCCGCGATCGCCGTCCACGCCTGGGTGGACGGGTCGTAGGCGAAGCCGTCGGCGACGTTCTCGACACCGTTGAACCCGCCGATCGAGTAGACCTTGCCGTCACCGGAGGCGACCGCGTTGTCCATCGTGGGGGTCGGGAAGTCGGCGATGTCGGTCCACGGCGGAGCCGCCGGCGTCGTCGACCTCGACGGAGCCTGGTAGCCCTTCGTGCCCGGCGTCGCGGACTTCTTCTTCTGGGTCACCATCGCCTTCGGCGTGAAGGTCCCCTTCAGGTGCACCACCGGCGCGCCCTTCGTGCCCTTCACCATCGGCGTGAACGAGCCGTTCTGCTCGCCCAGGTCGACGTGCACCGGGCTGGTGCCGTCGTTGCCGAAGGTCACGGTGCGGGTCGCGGACTTCCCCAGGCGCAGGTTCGCACTCAGGCTGCCCGGGCTCACCGTGAGGTGACCTGCCTGGAGGGTCCAGTTCCGCCGCGTCGTGAAGTGCCCCGCGACGTTCACGTTCCCGGTCACCGGCGTGTACTTGCCGTCGGTGACCTTGAACCCGGTGGTGCCGGTGTGGGACGAGTACGTCCAGTAGAACCCGTCGGCCAGCCCGGCGTCGTCCGGCGTGGCCGCCGAGACCCCGAACTCGTCCGGGTTCACGGTGCTCGCCACCTTGGCGCCGTTCACCGGCTGGTGGGTGTTCCCGTCGCGGACGATGCCCGCCACGAGCCCGCCGCCCTGGGCCTCACAGGACCGGGTGCCGACGAACACGTTGTCGACGATCCACCACCAGCCCCACGAGGCCGTGAAGTGGAAGCGCACCTGCACCTGGGCCTGTCCGGCGGCAGCCGGGATCGGCAGGTCCACGTGACCGTTGGCGTCGCTGGTCGTCTGGTGCCAGACGTTGGTCCACGTCGTGCCGCCGTCGGTGCTGAGGTCGACGTCGCCGACCTGACCGCTGATCCCGTTGTAGTCGGTGTCGAAGCCGATCTCCGGTTCGGTCTGCGCCGACAGGTCCGCCACCGGCGAGGTCAGCGTGGTGTCCTGCGTCCCGCCGCTCCCGTAGTCGTCGGAGTCGACGATCGCGAAGTCACCGTCGGACCCCGGTGGGGCCGTCCGGTTCCCTGCGTTGTCGAAGCTCCACGTCTGCCCGTTGGCCTTCGCGTCGGCGACGGTCCACCCGTCCTGCGGCGAGGATCCGGTCCAGCCGGTGAAGTCCTCCGACGCACCGTCGTAGGCGTAGGCGTAGCCCTTCGCCGAGCAGGTGCTCGGGTCCACCAGCGCCTGGAGGTCGACGGTCTGGTCCGACCCCCCGACCGTGACGTCCTGGTCGGTCGGCAGGTAGCCCGGGTACTGGCTCACGGCGTGCAACGTGTACGTCGACCCCTGCGGCAGCTCGAGGCTGTAGTGCCCGGTGAACGGGTCGGTGTACGTCGTCGCGGACGTGCCCGGGACCGTGATCTGGGCGTAGATCGGCCAGCCCTCGCCCGAGCCGTCGGTGATCGTGCCCGAGATCGTGTGGCTCGGGACAGCCGTCAGCGCGAACGGCTCGGTCACGGTCTGACCGTCGCCGACCACGATCCCGGTGGCGGTCGTGGAGTCGTAGCCGAACGCCGCGGCGGTCACGTCGTAGGTCCCGACCGGGAGCGAGAGGCTGTACTGCCCCGAGCCGTCGGTCGTGGCCGAGTGGCCGTCGGGTGTCGAGACGGTGGCGCCCGCGATCGGGTCGCCGCTCGACGCATCGGTCACCGTGCCGGCGACGGCGCCGTGCGGGCCCGTGCTGAGCGCGGAGACGCCGTTCGGGGTGCCGAGACCGGTCGGCCCGTCCCACCCGGTGCCGGCGGTGCACAGCACGTTGCCGCACCCGCCGTTCGAGCCGGTGGTGACGTCGAAGAGGTCACCGGTGTCGGCGTACGGGTAGGAGTTGGGGTAGGTGTCGGCCACGGGGTCGCCGGCGAGGGCGTACATGGCGGCGACGAGCGGCGAGCTGAGGCTGGTGCCCCCCACCTGCAGCCAGCCACCCTGGCCGAGCGAGTCGAACACCGCGAGACCCGTGCTCGGGTCGGCATCGGCCGAGAGGTCGGCGATGGCTCGGTTGTCGCAGCTCGTCGACAGGCCCTGCTGGAAGTCCGGCTTGGGCTCGTACGGCGAGCAGCCGCTGCCGCCGTCCGCCCAGGCGGACTCGCTCCAGCCCCGAGGCGTGCTGTCGGAGGTCAGCGTCGTCCCGCCGACCGCGACGACCTTGTCGCTGGTCGCCGGCCAGTTGGTGACGTTGCCGGCGTCGCCGGTGCTGGCGGTGACGGCCACGCCCTGGTGGTCGTAGTAGTGGTCGAAGCCGAGCTCGTCCGGCGCCTCACCGGGCACGCCGTAGGAGTTCGAGACGAACTTGGCGCCCAAGGACACGGCGGTGTCGACCGCTGCGCCGAGGTTCTCCAGGCCGTTGTCGTCACCCTGCACCAGCAGGATCTTGCAGTTCGGGCAGGCCGACGAGACCGCGTCGAGGTCGAGTGACGTCTCCAGTCCCCAGCCCGGGTCGTCCGGGGGCAGGGGGCTGGTGTCGCCGTCCTGGTTGACGATCGTCAGGCACCCGCTCGCGACCGTGCAGGCGGGGAGGCCGTAGTAGGAGCGGAACTGCGCGAGGTCGGCCTCGGCGTGCGAGTCGCCGAACGCGTCCACGATCCCGACGGTCTCACCGCTGCCGGCATCGGGCAGGTTGTAGGCGTCCTGGATGTCCGAGGGTCCGAGCGCGGTCGGCGGCGGGTCCGCGGCCGGCGTGATCTGGTGGTCGAGCGCGGTGCGGACCACGCTGAAGCAGCGCGCCAGGTGGCGGGTGAGTGCGTCCTTCTCCGCGCGGTTGCACGGGGCGTTGGTGTAGTGGGCCTGTTCCGACTTCTGGGTCTGGTCGACCTTCGGGTCGGGCGTGACGGCCTTGGTGCCGGCCGGGTGGTGGACCGCGTGGCCGGACGCCGGGCGGGCGGCCGGTCCGCCGCCCGCGGCCAGGGCCGGCCCCGTCATGGACAGGGTCAGGCCCATGACCGCGAGCATCGCGGCGAGGACGGTGGTGATGGTGCGCAAATGCCTCCGAGATGGCATGCGTGGCTCCCTTGTCTCCCGAGTGAGGCCGCCGGGTGAGGCGGCCGGAGCGGATCACAGGTCCGCCCGCACGACGCTAGGAAGGGCACGACCGGGGTCTCAAGGTCGGCTGCGGGGCATTCCCGGTCGCGTTCGGGACGCTCCGGGGTCGCCCGGCGGCCGGGGCCCGGCACGGCGTTCCACGCGGCGGATCGTTGACTCCTGCACCATCCTTTACTCCGGTCTCGGGCAAGGACTAGGTTTCCCTGTGCGTGCCCACCTCACCCCTCTAGGTGAGGTACGCCTTCTCGGGAGGAAGCATGACGGTTTCGATCCCTCATTCTCGCGACGGCACCTCGTCGCTGCCCCAGTCGTTCACCGTCTGCGTGAGCGCCAGCCCCGAGGAGCGCGGGCGTGTGGCCGCGGCCCTCGACGGTCAGGGTCTGCTGGTCCTGGTGCCCGATGCCCAGATGGCCGTCGAGCTGCTCGCGGGCGCCGTCGCCCGGGCTCCGCACGGCGACGACCCGGACGAGGTCGTCCGGCTCGGCCGGTTCGAGGTCGATCGCCGTCGCGCGACGGTCACGTGGGGCCACGTCGTGGTCGACGTGTCCCACCTGGAGCTGGAGGTCCTCGCCTGCCTGGCCGGGACGCCGGGCGTCGTCTGGAGCTACGAGCGCCTGCACGAGGCCGCCTGGGGCAGCCGCTACGTCGGTGACCGCGACAGCGTGTACTCGCTGGTCAAGCGGCTCCGGCGCAAGCTGTCCGAGGCCGGGGTCGAGCTGGAGCTCGTCGCCGTGCGCGGGATCGGATTCCAGCTGGTGCCGCTCGTCCAGGCCGAGCCGGCGGAGGCGACACCCCTGGCCCGGTGGGAGCGCGGCGCGAGCTGACTCAGTCGACGAGGACGGGGATGCGCATCTCCACGGGGGTCAGCGAGCCGTGGAGACCGACCAGCCGGAGCTCGTAGGGGAAGTCGACGGAGGAGAACAGACCCCAGTCGTCGCGTGCCGCGGCCACCACGTCGCCGAGCCGCGGCAGCACCGGCGAGGTGACCTCGCCGAACCAGCCGCACGCGATGGCCTCGTCGCGGGTCAGCACCAGAGCACCGTCACCCAGCAACTGCCCGCCACCGCTCCCGGACGTCGTCGACGGCACCGGCGGCGCAGTAGACGTGTCGGAACCGGGCCTCGCCCCCGAGCAGCACGACGCCGTCGCGGTACGCCGGATCGTCATCGAGGTCGACGCGGTGGTCGTCGTTCACGGCGTCGACCATCCCGTGATCGGCCACGACCAGGAGTCGCGCGTGCGTGGGCAGGGCATCGCGGAGCTGCTCGGCCTCGGCGTCGATGATCGCCAGCTGCTGGAGCCACTGGGCCGACGAGACGCCGTACCGGTGGCCGGTCCAGTCGAGGTCACCGTCGTAGAGATAGGTCACGGAGGGCTGCTGCGCGGCGGCCGCGACCGCACCCGCGACCCGCTCGCCGACCCGGTCGGCGTCGACCCACTCACCACCCCGCTGAGCAGCCAGGGTGAGCCCGGAGCCGCGGAACTCCCGCTTGTTCACCGTGGTGACGTGGACGCCGGCGGCCGCGAGTGCCTGGAAGCCGGTCGGGTGCGGCTGCCACTGCACGGGGTCGATGTCACGGTCCCAGAACAAGGCGTTGAGCAGGCGGTCGGATCCGGGCACCCGCGAGGTGAAGCCGACCACGCCGTGCGCGCCCGGGGTCAGCCCGGTGCCGAGCGAGGTCAGGCTGGTCGCGGTCGTCGACGGCACCCCGGCGGTGCCGACCGTGTCGGGCGTCAGCAGCGAGGAGAGGTACGGCGCGGCATGGGCGTGGGCGGCGAGCAGGTCCGCCCCGAGCCCGTCGACCAGGAACAGGACGTAGGCCGGCGCCGCGGGCAGGGCGAGCTCCGGCTGCTCCACCGGCCAGCCAGGGACCTGCGCGCCGACGGCGAAGCCGACCGCCGGCAGGACGTCGGCCAGCGACCTCCCGCCGTACGCCGGCTCGAGGAATGCGGCCAAGTCAGCTGTGGGTCCGGGTCGAGAGCGACTCCGCGAAGGCCAGCAGGGACGGCACCGCGTCGGGACCGTCGGCAGCGGCCGAGACCCGGATCGAGAAGTCGTCGGCCGAGAGCGTGCCGGTGTAGCCGTGGTCGGCGTCGCACTCCGGGTCACCACAGGTCGCAGGCTCGAGGTCGACGCGCGCGACCCCGCCCCACCCGATCGTGAGCACCGCCTCGGCCGGCGGGGTCGGGCCGTCGGTCGGGTTGGTCACCATCCGGGTCACCACCACCGACTTCACCGACGCCAGGGCGATCGCCTCGGTCGACGTCGAGGTGTACGGCGCGGGCAGCATGTCGTCGCCCTCGTGCTCGTCGGTGTGGGCCAGGATCAGCCGGCTCGGGGTCAGCACCACGACGGTCAGGTGGCGGCGTACCTCGTCGCGGTCGAACGTCGGCTCGTGGTGCACGAAGAACGACACGACGTCCTCGCCCGCCACCGCCCGCATCACTCCGTCGGCGACGACCTCGGGGTAGTACCCGGTGCGGTCGATCGCCTCCTTCAGACCCTGCATGGGTCGAGTCTGTCACGACGGCCTCAGCCGGGGATGGTGTCCTCCACCGCCGCGGGCAGCCGGCGTACGAACCAGTCCGACCGCGGGTCGGCCACCGGGTCGACCCGACCGCGCGCGGTGAGCACCGTGCAGTGCTCCGCGCCGGCCAGCACCAGCGAGAGCTCGAGGGACGAGATCTGGGGGACGTCGTGCTGCAGCTGGGCGACCCGGGAGATCAGCTGCTCGACCGGGACCACGTCGACGACCTCGGAGCCGCGGTAGCCGAACAGCATCGGCGCCGCCTTGATCTCGCGGGTCATCGCCGCGGGGTCGCGGGCGCCCGAGCGGCGGGATCCGGTAGGACCGGTCCTCGAGCAGCTCGGTCAGCGGGCCGGAGATCCCGAACGACACGACCGGCCCGAAGAGCGGGTCCTCCATGCTGCGGATGCTCAGCGGCACGCCGGGCGGTGCGTTCTTCTGCACGACGAAGCCGGCCGTCTCGGAGTCGTCGATCAGCTCGCCGAGGCTCTCCCACGCGTCCTTCATCTCCGCCGGGCGGTCGATGTTGCGCCACACGTGGGCCAGGTCGGGCCGCTCGCGGAGCCGGTCGGTCGTGGCCTTGAGCACGACGTCCCAACCCAGGTCGCGGCCGGCCCTGGTGGCCTCGCGGCAGCGTCGTGACCGGGCGCGCCTCCCACAGCGAGATGCCGTACGCCGTCAGCAGCGCGGTCAGGTCGTCGGTCTCCAGCTCGGCGCCGTCGGGGTGGTCGACCAGCAGCCGGTGGACCAGCGCCTTGGCGGCGCCGGGGTCGATCTCGCCCGGCACCGCGGTCGGACCGTTCGGGGTGCGCAACCACACGGCGTACTCGACGACGCGGGCGAGCGCCCGCACGGCCGCCTCGACCGCCGGGTACGACGGGACGGAGCCACGGCCGGCCGTCGAGCCGGCGACGTCCGGCACCCGGAGCAGCTCGGGCACGCCCTCGGCACCGAGGAACGACGAGACCAGTGGCTTGTCGGACTGCTCCCCCACGGCCGCCAGCACGTCGGCGACCTCGACGCCGGAGACGTCGATCGGGCGGGATGTAGACGGCGATCACGGCGTCGACCTCGGGGTCGTCGATGGCGGCGTCGAGGGCGTCCTCGAAGTCGGGACCGCTGGCGTCGGCGCCCAGCGCGACCGAGCGGCTGACCACCAGGCCGACCGCGGCCGCCGCGTCGGCGGCGAGCAGCCCGAGCGCATCGGAGTTGCCGACGATGGCCACCCGGCGACCGCGCGGGAGCGGCTGGTGGGCGACGAGCTGGGCCACGTCGAACATCTCGTCGAGGGTGTCGACCTGGATCACCCCGGCCTGCCGGAACATCGCGTCGACGGCCTGGGGCGGCGCCCCGATCTTGCGGACCACCTGCCCCATCGGCACGCCCTGCGTCGTCCGGCCCGAGCGCATCGCGATGATCGGCTTGCGCAGCGAGACGCGGCGCGCGATCCGGCTGAACTTCCGCGGGTTGCCGATCGACTCGAGGTAGAGCAGCACGACCTCGGTGGAGTCGTCCTCCTCCCAGTACTGCAGGAGGTCGTTGCCCGAGACGTCGGCGCGGTTGCCGGCACTGACGAACGTCGAGAGGCCGAGGCCGCGGTTGTTGACCTTCTCCAGGATCGCGGTGCCGAGCGCGCCGGACTGGCAGAAGAACCCGGCCCGTCCTCGGGCCGGCTTCTGCGTCGACAGCGACGCGTTGAGGCTCACGGTCGGGTCGGTGTTGACGATGCCGAGACAGTTGGGTCCGATCACGCGGAGGCCGTAGGAGCGGGACAGCCCGACCAGCCGACGCTGCCGCTGCCGGCCCTCCTCACCGATCTCGGCGAAGCCCGACGAGATGATGATCAGCCCGTGCACGCCCTTGGCGGCGCAGTCGAGCACGACGTCCTGCACCGACTCGGCCGGCACGGCCACGACGGCGACGTCGACGTCGCCGGGGATGTCGCCGACGGTGGAGTACGCCGGGAGGCCGGACACCGCCTTGGCCGTCGGGTTCACGACGTACACCCGGCCGGTGTAGTCGCCGAGCACGAGGTTGCGCACCAGCGCCCGTCCCACGGTGTCCTGGCGGCGCGAGGCGCCGATGACCGCGACCGAGCGGGGGTTGAAGAACGCCTCGATCGACGCCGCCTCGGCGCGGTGCTCGCGGCCGGCCATCACCCCGATCGCGGTGTCGGTCGCCTCGATCGGGAACTCGAGGGTGACCACGCCGTCCTCGAAGCCGCTGACGAGCCGGTAGCCGGCGTCGCGGAAGGTCTGGATCATCCGGTGGTTGTCCGGCAGGATCTCGGCGACGAACCGCTCGATGTCGCGCTCGCGGCCCGCCTGCGCGAGGTGCTCGAGCAGCAGCTGGCCGATCCCCCGGCCCTGCTGGGCGTCCTCGACCAGAAACGCCACCTCGGCGACCTCCGCCGGCCCGGAGTCGGGGTCGGCGTCGTCCGCCGGATACCCCTCGTAGCTGCCCAGGGCGATCATCCGGTCGGACAGCAGCATCACGAACGCGACGCGGTGCACGTGGTCGACCCGGGTGAAGCGCGCGACGTCGCGCTCCGACAGGTGCGGCATCGGGGAGAAGAAGCGGTAGTACTTCGACTGGTCGGACACTCGGCCGTAGAAGTCGACGAGCAGGTCGGCGTCGTCGGGCCGGATGGGCCGGATGTGCGCGGTCCGACCGTCGCGGAGGAGCACGTCGGCCTCCCAGTGGCGAGGGGCGACGTGCGCGTCGGCATCGGCGGCGGTCACGGGCGAAATCTACCGGCCCCCGGCCGTGCGGAGGTGGCCGCGACCGGAACACCCGCCGCCGAGTCGGCGCGTCCCTTGTCGCCGCCGGGCATCAACGACAGACTGCCGGGCAGCCGGCCGACGCGGCGTCTCGGGCATCCCCTCACGGAAGAGAAGCCCATGCGCAAGTCCTCGCTGCCGATCGTGCTCGCCTCCAGTGCCTGCGCGATGTTCGCCACGGTGGTCGTGGCCCCGCACGCCGATGCGGCGGCCCTGAACCTCGCCCCCGGGTCCTACACGGTCGACACGACCGCGCTCACCCTGACCGGCCCGTCGACCAACCTGCACGGCAAGAACGTGCACGGCGTCGCGGTCTTCTCGTTCTCGTCCGTCCACGCGCCGGCCGGAGTGAGCATCACGGCGACGGGGACCCGACCGTTCGAGCTGAAGGCGACGGGCTCCCTCGTGCTCGGCGGTGTGATCGTCAGCGCCGGCGCCAACGCCACGGACTTCACGTCGACCGCCGTGCTCGGCGGTGCCGGAGGCGGCGCGGGAGGCCGGGGCTCCGCGAACGCCGGGCACGGTCCGGGCGGCGGCGGCCATGCCAGCAACGGCTCCAACGGTGCCGGCGGCGGCGGGTTCGGCGGGCGCGGCGCTGCAGGAGGCCCCAACGGTGGCGGTACGCCCGGGGCACGGGGCGCGATGTACGGAGACCTCGGCACCACGCTGCAGGGCGGGAGCGGGGGCGGTGGCGCCTCCACCGGCTCCCAGGTCACCGGCGGGGGCGGGGGCGGCGCGGTCGCCCTGTTCGGCAAGAACGTGACGGTCCAGGCGAGCGGCGCGATCATCGTCTCGGGCGGCGACGGCGCGTCCGGCGGCTGTGGAGCATCGGGTGGTGGTTCGGGCGGCGCCATCGTGCTGCACGGCACCAACGTCCAGCTCGACGGGACCATCGTCGCGACCGGTGGTGCCGGCGGGGCCGGAGGCAGCTGCGGCGACGGCGGTGGCGGAGCCGGCGGACGGGTCTCCATCCAGTACAAGAGCTTCGTCCAGCGTTCGGTCCTCGTGTCGGTGATGAACGGCGGCGCGTCGGGGACGGAGTCCACGGGCGGATGCTGCGGCCACGGGAACCTGAGCCCGCAGGTCGCCGGTGACAACGGCCGCCTGAACGTCGTGCAGATCGACGCCTCGAAGGCGACGATCGCCGGTCCCGCGAGCGCCAGGTCCGGACGAGCGGTGACCCTCAAGACGAAGCTCACCGACTCCGGCACGGGTGCCGCGATCGCACACCAGCCGGTCACGCTGTGGCAGCGCCCCGCCCGTGGTGGGCACTGGAAGAAGGTCACCACCTCGACCACCACCGCGAAGGGCTCGGCCAAGGCGTCCGTCAAGCCGAAGTCCTCGACGGCGTACCGGTGGACCTTCGCCGGCACCTTCGTCCACCTGAAGGCGAGCTCACCGACCGGCGTCGTCACCGTCCACTAGTCGGCCCGGTCGCGGGGCTCACCCGCGGAGCCGGTAGCGCAGGTGCAGCACGCGGTCGCCCTGGACGACCGCGTGCGGGTCGTCGAGGACGATCTCGTCGGTGGACGAACCGAGGAACTTCTTGCCCTGGCCGAGGTACACCGGGGCGAGGTCGATCGCGAGCTCGTCGGCGAGCCCGGCCGCGACCACCTGGCCTCCGACCTCGCCCGCGCAGACGATCACCGTTCCGTCACCGGCATGCTCGGAGGCCCGGCGTACGGCGTCCTCCACACCGTCGGTGCAGAACGTGTACGGCGCGTCGGGGTAGCGCTGCTGCCACTCGTCGGCGTCGCGGTGGGTCACCACGAAGACCCGGTCGCCCACCATCGACTGACCTCCCCACCCGTCGACGAAGTCGAACAGGTGCCGGCCGATCAGCTGGCAGCGGACGTCGGAGAGGTCGAGGTAGTCGGCCGACTCCCGCGACACGTGGAAGACGTGGTCGGGGTTGAACGTCAGCGGGACGTCGCCGGACTCGTACCAGTCGAAGATCGGTCCCGGCAGGTCGTCGGGACGGGCGATGAAGCCGTCGAGAGAGGCGACGGCCTGGACGACCACGGTGGCCATGAGGCACTCCTTCGTTGTGTTCAACTGACTGGTTGACCACGAGTCGATCAGGCCCAGCACCACCTTGTCAACCTCTCGGTTGTCAACGAACCGGGTCGTGAGCGGCGTGGCCCCCGACGCGGCGTCGGTGACACCGGGGAGAATGCGCCCATGGCACGCGGCGGCACCCGGCAGGACCTTCCGGACGACTTCGAGGAGCACATCCTCGACACCGACATCAAGCAGGAGATGGAGACGTCGTACCTCGAGTACGCCTACTCCGTCATCTACTCCCGCGCGCTGCCCGACGCGCGCGACGGACTCAAGCCCGTGCAGCGCCGGATCCTCTACACGATGAACGACATGGGCGTGCGCCCCGACCGCGGCCACGTCAAGAGCGCCCGCGTCGTCGGCGAGGTGATGGGCCGCCTGCACCCGCACGGCGACGGGGCGATCTACGACGCGCTGGTGCGGATGACCCAGCCGTGGGCGATGCGGTTGCCGACGGTCGACGGGCACGGCAACTTCGGCAGCCCGGACGACCCCCCGGCGGCCATGCGCTACACGGAGTGCCGGATGGCGCCGGCGGCCGTGGCGATGACGGCGTCCATCGACGAGGACACGGTCGACTTCAAGCCGAACTACGACAGCCGCGAGTTCGAGCCGGTCGTGCTCCCGGCGGCGATCCCCCACCTCGTCGTCAACGGCGCCACGGGCATCGCGGTCGGCATGGCCACCAACATGGCGCCCCACAACCTGGTCGAGGTCGTCCAGGCGCTGCGCCACCTGGTCAACCGGCCCGACGCCACGCTCGACGACCTGATGCGCTTCATCCCGGGCCCCGACCTGCCCACGGGCGGCATGATCGTCGGCCTCGACGGCGTCCGCGACGCCTACGAGACCGGCCGCGGCGTGTTCAAGATGCGGGCGACGGCCCGGGTCGAGTCGGTCGGGCGCCGCAAGGGCATCGTGGTCACCGAGCTCCCCTACGGCGTCGGCACGGAGAAGGTCGCCGAGCGGATCAAGACCCTCGTGCAGGGCAAGAAGCTCCAGGGCATCGCCGACATCAAGGACCTGACCGACCGCGAGAACGGCCTGCGCCTGGTGATCGAGGTGAAGAACGGCTTCGTGCCCGAGGCTCTGCTCGAGGAGCTCTACCGGCTCACGCCGATGGAGGACTCCTTCGGCATCAACGCCGTCGCCCTGGTCGACGGGCAGCCGCGGACGCTCGGGCTGAAGGACATGCTCCAGGTGTTCCTCGGCCACCGCTTCGAGGTCGTACGCCGGCGCTCGGCGTACCGTCGCGCCAAGGCCGCCGACCGGCTCCACCTCGTCGAGGGGCTGCTCGTCGCGATCCTCGACATCGACGAGGTCATCCAGGTGATCCGCACCTCCGACAACGCCGCGGCCGCCAAGGAGCGGTTGATCAGCGTCTTCGACCTCGACGAGATCCAGGCCGACTACATCCTCGACATGCCGCTGCGCCGGCTCACCCGGTTCTCCAAGCTCGAGCTCGACAAGGAGCAGGACGAGCTCCAGCGCACCATCGAGGCGCTCGACGCGATCCTCGGCGACGACCAGCTGCTGCGGAAGGTCGTCTCCGACGAGCTCGGCGACGTCGCGAAGACCTTCGGCACACCACGCCGGACGGTGCTGCTCGAGTCGGCCGGCGTGGCGGTCGCCGCGTCCGCGGCCACGCTCGAGGTGGCCGACGACCCGTGCTTCGCCTACCTCTCGTCGTCCGGGCTGCTCGCGCGCACGTCGTCCGACGAGGCCCCGAGCGGCGACGGCGCCCGCACCAACCACGACGTCATCGTCTCCGCCGTGCGGACGACCGCGCGCGGCGAGATCGGCGCGCTCACGTCGCGCGGGCGCCTGGTCCGGCTCCAGGTCCTCGACCTCCCGGCGCTCCCGGGCTCCGCCAACCACCCCAACCTCCAGGGGGGTCTGCCGTTCGACCTCGTGCGCTCGCTGCAGCCCGGCGAGCGCGTGCTCGCCCTCTGCGGGTTGCGCTCCGACGGGCCGGGCCTCGCGCTCGGCACGCGACACGGTGTGGTGAAGCGGGTGAACCCCGAGGTCCTGGGCAAGGACGAGTGGGACGTGATCGGGCTGAAGGACGGCGACGAGGTCGTCGGCGCGGTCGACCTCCGGTCGGGCGACGAGGAGCTGTGCTTCATCAGCTCCGACGCGCAGCTGCTCCACTTCAGCGCCTCCGGGGTGCGTCCTCAGGGCCGCAGCGGAGGCGGCATGGCGGGCATCAAGCTCGCGGCCGGCCAGTCGGCGACCTGGTTCGGGGCGCTCGACCCCGCGTCGTCCGTCGTGGTCACGGCCAGCGGCTCGTCGACGGCGCTGCCGGGCACCGAGCCGGGCGCGGTGAAGGTGACGCCGTTCGACGAGTACCCGGGCAAGGGCCGAGCCACCGGTGGTGTCCGTTGCCACCGGTTCCTCAAGGGCGAGGACGCGCTGGTCTTCGCCTGGGCGGGCCACGCTCCTGCGCGAGCTGCTGCCGCCAGCGGCTCCCCCGTCGACCTGCCCGAACCCACCGGGCGACGCGACGGCAGTGGCGTCGCCGGCTCGCAGCCGATCGTCGCGTGCGCCGGACCCGTGCCCACCCAGCTGTGACGCCAGGGCCTCGGCCCGCGCTGTGACAGGGTGACCCCCATGTCGCTGCGACGCGTCCTCGCGCCTCTCCTGGCCGTGCTCGTGCTGGCCGCGGCCTGCGGCGGATCGTCGAGCAAGGAGGACCCGGCGAAGGCGCTCCAGACCGCTCGGCAGAAGCTCGAGGACACCAGCGGGGTCACGCTCACGCTGAGCACCGATGACCTGCCCGACGGCGTCCAGGGCCTGAAGTCGGCGGACGGCACGGTGACCTCCGCGCCGGCGTACGACGGGAAGCTCGGCGTCGTCACCCAGCTCGGCACGTTCTCGGTGCCGGTCAAGGCGGTCGGCGGCCGGGTGTACGCCCAGATCCCGCTGACCCCCGGCTGGTCGCAGCTCGACCCCGCCGACTACGGCGCGCCCGATCCGTCGCAGCTGATCAGCAGCGACCACGGAGTGCCGTCTCTCCTGGCCGCGACGACCGACCCCGAGAACGGCCAGGACATCCGCGGCGGCACCGACAACAAAGAGGTGCTCAGCACCTACACCGGCACCGTGCCGGCCTCGGCCGTCTCGTCGATCATCCCCGGTGCGAGCGGCGACTTCGCGGCGACGTACGCCGTGACGTCCGGCGGCGAGCTCCGGCAGGTCGAGCTGAAGGGCGTCTTCTACGCCGGCCACCCCGCCAACGCCTACACACTGGTGCTCACCGACTACGGGACCAGCCAGGACATCACCGCTCCATGAGCCGTTCATGAGCGGCTCGCCCCGCACCCTGCTCGTCCTGGCGGCCGTCGCAGTCGCGTTCGCGGCGGCCGACACCTACGTCGTCGTGCTCGCGCTGCCGGACATGATGGCGTCGGCCGGCATCCCGATCGACCAGCTCCAGCGCGGCGCGCCGATCGTGTCCGGTTTCCTGCTGGGCTACGTCGCGATGCTGCCGCTGATCGGCCGGATCGCCGATCTGCGCGGGCGGCTGCCGGTGCTGGTCGCCGCGCTCGTCCTGTTCGCCGCGGGGTCGCTGGTGACCACCGCGGCGTACGACCTCCCCAGCCTGGTCGCCGGGCGCTTCCTGCAGGGAGTCGGCGCGGGCGGACTGGTCCCCGCGACGCTCGCCCTCGTCGCCGATCTCTACCCCGTCGAGCGCCGGGGCGTCCCCCTCGGCGTGGTCTCCGCGGTCCAGGAGCTCGGCAGCGTCATCGGCCCGCTGTACGGCGCCCTGATCCTGGCGGTCTCCGACTGGCGGGTGATCTTCGCGGTCAACCTGGTGGTCGGCGTGTCCCTGGCCGCGGCCCTCACGACGTCGCGGCGTGGTCGCGCACCGCAACGTTCCGGGCACACGTCGTGCGGTTCGGGACCACACGGCAACCTCCCGACCCGCCCGTGGGCCACCGTCGACTGGGCGGGCGTCGCCTTCGCGGTGCTCACCGTCGGCGCGGCCGGGCTGCTCGTGGTGGAGCCGACGTCGGTGGTCATGGACGTCACCTGGGGACAGCTGTTCATCCCGGTGACCGGGTCGGGGCGCTGGCTCACCCCGCTCGGCCTGGTCGCCCTCGTCGCCGCGCTGCTGTTCCTGGTCCGCTGCTGGACCGCGCGCCGGCCGCTCGTCGACCTGCGCGACTGGTGGGTCGCCGCGCTCGGGCCGACCTGCCCGGTGCCCTGTTCCTGGCGGCGGCGCTGGGCGGGGTCATCCTCGCCTTCGCCACCGCCGACCCGCGGGTGGAGGTGTTCGCGCCGCAGGGCTGGTGGTACCTGCTGGCGGCGGTCGTCGCCACCGGCGTCTTCGTCTGGCACCTGCGGACCGAGGAGTCGCCGCTCGTCCCGCGCGGCACCTTCCGGCGTACGCCGGCCTGGGGCGCGCTGGTGGTCAGCTTCTTCGTCGGTGCGGCGCTGGTCGCGGCCCTCATCGACATCCCGATCTTCGCCCGCACGACGGTCTACCCCGACTCCCAGCTGCTGGCCGCGCTCGTCCTGGTGCGCTTCCTGGTCGCCCTGCCCGTCGGCGCCGTCGTCGGCGGCTACCTGACCCGCACCCGCTCCGCCGGCGCCGTCGCCGCGGTCGGCATGGTGCTCGCTGCTGTCGCTTCGCGCTGATGAGCCGCTGGGACCTCACCTCGCTCTCCGGGCTGGCCGGCCACCGTCCCCCTCGTGGTCGGCGGCCTCGGGTTCGGCCTGGCGCTGGCCCCGGTCAACGCCGCCGTCCTCGCCTCCACCGAGTCGGCCGTGCACGGCCTCGCCGGAGCCGGTGTGGTCGTCGCCCGGATGATCGGGATGCTCGTCGGCATCTCCGCGCTCACCACGATCGGCCTGCGCCGCTACTACGCCGAGGCCGGCGACCTCCCCCCTCCGCTGCAGGTCTGCGGCGGCGCCACGACCCGCTGCGACGCCTTCGACCACCTCCTGCAGAACGCCGGCATCGCCCAGGAGCAGACCGTCTTCGCCGGCGCAGCCCTTCTCGCGCTGGTCGCGGCGGTGCTGTCGCTGACACTGTTCCGGGGCGCGGAGACCCGGGCGTTACCCTCCCGTCCGTGGGTGGATCCGTGACGCACCGAGACGACGACGACTTCGCCGACCTGCTGGCCGCCAACGCGGCGTACGCCGAGACCTTCGCGGAGGGCGGCTTCGACGGCGTGGCCCACGCCGGCGTCGCGATCGTGACCTGCATGGACTCCCGGATCGTGCCGCTGGCCATGCTCGGCCTCGGCCACGGGGACGCGAAGATCTTCCGCAACCCGGGCGGGCGGGTGACGCCCCAGGCGCTCGAGGCGCTCGTGCTCGGTGTCCACCTGCTCGGCGTCGACCGGATCCTCGTCGTTCCGCACACCCGGTGCGCGATGGCGTCCGCCACCGAGGAGCAGCTCCACGAGCGGGTCTCCGCCTCCGCCGGCGTCGACGCCTCCTGGCAGCCGTTCCACGTCGTCGAGACCAGCTGGTCGCGCTCGTCGACGACGTCCATCGGGTGCGGTCCCATCCCCTGATCCCCGAGCGGGTCAAGGTCGGCGGATTCCTCTACGACGTCGACACCGGTCTGCTCACCCGGCACGCCTGACGTCGAACCGTCCGCCCGTCCAGCCCGTATCTACGGCGGCACGGGTCACTCCTCGCACGGTGGAATCGACATGGACGCGGACCGGACGGCGGAGGAGAATCCACGACGTGACCCTGCTCGAGAGGGAGTCGCAGCTCGGGTCGCTGCTCCAGTACGCCGATGAGGCCCGCGCCCGCACCGGGCGCCTGGTCCTCGTCTCCGGCGAGGCCGGCGTCGGCAAGTCCTCGCTGATCGAGGAGCTCCAGCACCGGCTGCCCGACGCCACCTGGGCCTGGGGCGCGTGCGACGGCCTGTTCACCCCGCGACCGCTCGCGCCCGTGCACGACATCGCGCGCGAGATCGGCGGCAACCTGCTCGACATGATCAACAGCGCCGCCTCGCGCGACGAGATCTTCGACGCGGCGCTCCGGTGCGCTCGGCCGTCGAGGGCCTGGCCGTCCTCGTGATCGAGGACGTGCAGTGGGCCGACGACGCCACCCTCGACCTGCTCCGGTTCCTGGGCCGGCGTCTCCGCGACCTCCCGGTGCTGCTCCTGGTGGCACCTTCCGCGACGACGCCCTCGCCCCGACCGACCCGCTGCGCGTCGCGCTCGGCGAGCTGGCCGGACAGCGCTACACCCGGAGGATCGACCTGCCGCCCCTCTCCGAGAGCGGCGTGCGCCGCCTGGCCACGGGCTCGACGTACGCCCCGGACGAGCTCCACCGACTCACCGGTGGCAACCCGTTCTTCCTCGTCGAGGTCCTCCAGAACCCGTCCGCCGCCGTGCCCGCCTCCGCGCGCGACGCCGTGCTGGCCCGGACCGCGACCCTCGGCGAGCCGGCCCGGACCGCCCTCGAGACCGCCTCGCTGGACGGGTTCCGCGTGGACCCCCAGCTCGTCGGTCGTGCCACGGGCGTCGGGCTCGAGGTCTTCGACGAGCTGGTCAGCGCGGGACTGCTCCTGGCCGACGAGACACAGCTCCGGTTCCGCCACGAGCTCGCCCGTCGAGCCGTGGCCTCCGAGGTGCCCCCGCTGCGCCGGCTGGCCGGCCACCAGGCCCTCCTGGACGCGCTCATCGAGACCGAGTGCGACGACGAGGCACGCCTGGCCTACCACGCGGAGAGCGTCGGGGACGCCGCCCTGGTCACGCGCTTCGCACCCCGCGCAGCACGGCGAGCGACCGAGCTGGGTGCCTTTCGCGAGTCGGCGGCCCAGTACGAGCGAGCGCTCCGCTTCCCGCCCGACGAACCCCGCCTCCTCGCCGAGCTGTACGACGGCTACGCCGACCAGCTCGCCCTCGTCGACAGCTGGCCCAAGGCCGCCGAGGCCCGTGAGCGGGCCATCGAGCTGTGGCACGATCTGGGCGACACCCTCCGCGAGGCCTACGCGCATCGCAAGATCGCATCGGTCTACTGGCGCCTGTGCCGTGGCGTCGAGTCCACGACCGCGATCGAGCGCGCCCTGGAGCTCCTGGAGCCCGGCGGCCCCGATCCCGAGCTCGCCCGCACCCTGGCGGTGCACGCCTTCGACGTCTGGGCCGGCGACGCCGACGCCGGCCGCGCGATGCTCCGGCGCGCGGTCGAGATGGCCGACGAGGTCGGGGAGGTGACCGTGCGCAGCGACGTCCTGAACAACGCGGCGTTCGGCGCGTTCATCGACCGCGAGGACTGGGTGCCGACCATCCGCCTCAGCCTGCAGCTCGCGCTCGATGCCGGCGCCGAGGCCCAGGTGGGACGGGCCTACGCCAACGCCTACACCTGGTTCGTCTCGCAGTACCGCTTCGCCGAGGGCGAGCGGTTCTGGCGCGATGGCATCGCCTTCTGCGACGAGCACGACATCACGACGTTCTCGACCTGCCTGCGCGGTCGCCGGGCGGTGGCACTGCTCGACCTCGGCCGGTGGGACGAGGCGGCCGCGATCGCCGAGCGGGTCCTGGCGACCGAGGCCAGCCCGGTCAACCTGCTGACCTCACAGGTGACGCTCGGCGCTCGTCCGCGCCCGACGCGGGCTGCCCGGCGCCCTCGAGGTGATCGACCCCGGGGTCGTCGAGGCCGACAACCTGCGCGAGCCCGAGTGGATCGCGCTGACGCGGCTGGCCCGGGCCGAGATCCACTGGCTCGCCGGCGACGACGACGCCGCGGTCGCCGACCTCGCAGAGATCCGTCGGGTCCTGACCCCGATGGACTACCTCCTGGACGCCCAGGCTGAGCCTCTGGGAGCAACGCCTGCTCGGGCACGCGTCGCCGGTCTCGTCCGCACCCGGTCCGTGGGCCACCTCCCTCGTCGGGGAGCACGCGGCCGCCGGCGTGCACTGGCAACGGCTGCGCTGCGACTACTACGCCGGCCTGGCACTCCACGACTCGAGCGAGGACGAGGACCTGCGCCGGGCGATCACCCTCTTCGAGGCGCTCGGCGCCGAGGCCGCCGCCCGGCGTACCCGGCAGCGGATGCGGGAGCTCGGCCACCGCGCGGTGCCCGACCGGCGCCCGGGCCAGCACCCGCGAGCACCCGCTCGGGCTCACCCGCCGCGAGGACGAGGTGCTGGGCCTGCTCTGCGACGGGATGACCAACGAAGAGATCGCCGAGCGCCTGGTGGTCTCGACCCGCACGGTCGACCACCACGTCTCTGCGGTGCTGTCGAAGCTGGGCGTGAGCTCGCGCGGGGCGGCCGCTGCCCAGGCGCGCCGCCTGGGCCTGGTCCCGGCCACTACCTAGGCAGGTCCGCGCTCCGAACCTGGGTAGTTCACCCGATGATGCCGGGTGCCCTGGGCTCCTAGCGTCCTCGATGAGACCACACCACTCATCGAAGGAGAATTCTCATGCCGCTCTACATGGACGTGCACAGGCTCGACGGTCCCGTCACCGCCGACGACGTCGCCCAGGCCCACATGGCCGACCTGCAGGTGCAGGACAAGTACGACGTCGACTACCAGCGCTACTGGGTGGACGAGTCCACCAACACCATCTTCTGCCTCGTCGAGGCCCCGTCCCCGGACGCCGCCACCACCGTGCACCGCGAGGCGCACGGTCTGGTCGCCGACGAGGTGCACGAGGTCAAGGAGGGGTCGTGATGCGCACGCCACGACTCCTGGGGATCATCGCCCTGGGCGTCGCGGCACTGCTCGCCCCGCTGACCGCTCCGGCCACCGCGGGGACGGCCCACCAGGTCGCGATCGCCCGGTCGGCCACCGAGGGGTTCCCCCACCCGCCGGCCGCGAAGAAGGCCGGCTACGCCCTGCTGAAGGACACCGACGGCATCGCCTGCATCGACATGAAGGGGATGGGTGGCATGGGGGTCCACTACGCCAACGGCGCCCTGGTCGACGGGAAGATCCAGCTCCGGCACCCGGAGGCCCTGGTCTACCGGTTCACGACCAACGGTCACCTCCGTCTCGCGGCGCTGGAGTACCTGGTCCCGAAGGCGCTGTGGCGTGAGCACCACGCGACCGGCCGCCCGCGCCTGTTCGGGCACCGGTTCGACTTCACGCCCGACGGCAACCGCTTCGGGCTGCCGGCGTTCTACTCGCTCCACGCCTGGGTCTGGCACCGCAACCCGGCCGGGAGGTTCGCCATGTTCAACCCGCGGGTCCACTGCCCCGCCGGTATCTGACCCCGGTCACTCCGTCCGGGGGGCGTCGGTCAGGGTCGTCGCCTGCCCATGACGACCTGACCGTCGAGGAGACCCGGCCCGAGCACCTGCCAGCCCCCGTGGGCGTAGAGGTGCCGGGCCGGGTCGTCCGCGTCCGCGGTCGTCATCAGCACCCAGTGCTCCTGCTCCAGCCCGTCACAGAGCCGGGCCAGGAGGTCGCGCCCGATGCCCCGCCCCCGCGCCTCGCCGAGCACCCCGATGGTGACCAGCTCGAAGTGACCACCCAGCCACTCGGCGGCGACATCGGGGTCCAGCACCCGCTCCGCCTGGTCGGTCCACCACTGACCGCGCTCGCCGGTGTAGCCGTAGGCGAACCCCACCAGCCGGTCGTCGTCGTGAGCACGTGCCAGCCGGAACCCGGTGCGGGCGACGTGCCGGTCCCAGACGCCACTGCGCCAGCCGGCCCGGTCGGGCTGGTCGCCGAAGACGGCGTCGTACACCTCGAAGACCGCGTTGCCGTCGGCCTCGGTCACCGAGGAGACCAGGTCGTACGTCGTCACGGAGGTCGCCGGCCACTCAGGCGTCGAGCGCCTCGACGTCCACGTCGTAGGCCCCCTGGACCAGGAACTCCTTGCGCGGGGCGACGTCGGAGCCCATCAGCAGCTCGAACACCTGCGTGGCCGACTCGGCGTCGTCGATCGTGATCCGGCGCAAGGTGCGGTGGCGACGGTCCATCGTGGTCTCGGCCAGCTGCTTGGCGTCCATCTCGCCGAGCCCCTTGTACCGCTGGACCGGGTCCTTCCAGCGCAAGCCCTTCTTCGCGAGCTGGGCGAGCGTCCGCTGCAGCTCCGCGTCGGAGTAGGAGTAGACGTACTTCTCCATCCCCTTCTTGGGGTTGGTCAGCTCGATCCGGTGCAAGGGCGGGACCGCGGTGAACACGCGTCCGTCCTGGATCAGCTCCGGCATGTACTTGAAGAACAGGGTGGCCAGCAGGCACCGGATGTGGGCGCCGTCGGAGTCGGCGTCGGCCATGAAGATGATCCGGCCGTAGCGCCGCGCCTCGAGCTCGAACGTGCGCCCCGAGCCGGCGCCGACCACCTGGATGATCGACGCGCACTCGGTGTTCTTCAGCATGTCGCCGATCGACGCCTTCTGGACGTTGAGGATCTTGCCCCGGATCGGCAGCAGGGCCTGGAACTCCGAGTTGCGGGCCAGCTTGGCGGTGCCCAGCGCGGAGTCCCCCTCGACGATGAACAGCTCGGTGCGGTCGTTGTCGGTGGCCCGGCAGTCGGCGAGCTTGGCGGGCAGCGCCGACGACTCCAGGGCGTTCTTGCGTCGTTGGGTGTCGCGCTGCTGGCGGGCGGCGAGCCGGGTCTTGGAGGCCGCGACGACCTTGTCCATCACCAGTCTGGCCTGGGCCTTCTGGTCACGCTTGGTGGAGGTCAGGAACTTCTTCAGCTCCGCCGACACGATCTTGGTGACCACCCCGCGCACCGCCGGCGTCCCGAGGATCTCCTTGGTCTGGCCCTCGAACTGCGGCTCCGCGAGGCGGACCGTGACGACGGCGGTCATGCCCTCGGTCACGTCGTCCTTGATCACGTTGTCGTCGTTGACCCGCAGCGCCTTGGTGGAGCGCATCACCTCGTTGAAGGTCTTGGTGATCGCGGACTCGAACCCGGCGACGTGGGTGCCGCCCTTGGGAGTGGCGATCACGTTCACGTAGGACCGCATCTCGGTGTCGTAGCCGGTGCCCCACCGCACCGCCACGTCGACGTCGAGCTGACGCTCGACCTCCTGCGGCGTCATGTGGCCGTGGTCGTCGAGCATCGGCACCGTCTCGGTGAAGGTGTCCGTGCCCTGCAGCCGCAGGATGTCGGTGACCTTCTCGTCGTGGGCGAGGAACTCGGTGAACTCGGCGATGCCGCCGTCGTGCCGGAACTTCTCCTCCACGGGTTGGTCACCACGCAGGTCGCGGATCACCAGCTCGAGGCCCGGCACGATGAACGACGTCTGACGGGCGCGGCCGATCAGGCGGTCCCACTCGAACTCGGCGTCCTGGGTGAAGATCTGGCCGTCGGGCCAGAACCGGATCCGGGTGCCGGTCCTGGTCTTGGTCACGCGACTGCCCTTGCGACTCAGCCCGGAGCCGGGTGTGAACGAGGCCGTCGGGCCGTCGCCGTCGAACCGTCCGGGCGCCCCACGACGGAAGCTCATCCCCTGCTGGGACGGCGTGCGGTCGACGTCGACGTCGAGGCGGGCGGACAGCGCGTTCACCACGGAGGCGCCGACACCGTGCAGCCCGCCGGTCGCGACGTACGACGACCCGCCGAACTTGCCGCCTGCGTGCAGCTTGGTGAACACCACCTCGACGCCCGGGGAGGCCCGTCTTGGGCTCCTTGTCGACCGGGATGCCCCGCCCGTGGTCGTGCACCTCGGCGGATCCGTCGCGGTGGAGCGTGACCTCGATCAGGTCGCAGGCACCGGCCAGCGCCTCGTCCACGCCGTTGTCGATGATCTCCCACAAGCAGTGCATGAGGCCGCGGGTGTCGGTCGACCCGATGTACATCCCCGGACGCTTGCGGACCGCCTCCAGGCCCTCGAGGACGAGGAGGTGCGCTGCGTTGTAGGTGTTGTCGGCGATCGTGGGGCTCCTGCGGCACTTCGATTTCGGTCGGGCAGGACGTCGGTTCGGTCGAGCCCGTCGAGACCTCGACCCTACCCGCGACACGCCGGGCGTCGGCGCAGGCACGCTGCCGGTGTGCACCGTCGTCCTGCTCTACCGTGACGACATCACGAACGGGACAAGATTCCGCGACTGATTCGAAGAATCCGAACCGAACGAGCACAGGAACCGTCACACTCAACACCACAGATTCGAGGTCGCGACCGGACCTTCCAAGGAGTGGAAAACCCACACCGGGGAACGATGGACGTGATGGGATCAGCGTGTCGGACGACACGTCGCGACCGGGGGGTCGAGGGAATCTTTCGTCACCCCGGCTACGTTGGAACCGGCAAGGAACGATTGAGAAATGAGGCCGATGTGACTACTGCCGTTGCCCCGAGCGCCGCGCTGAGCGCCGCGGACCGCTGCGACCGTTGTGGAGCCCAGGCCTACCTTCGGGTCGAGCTCCAGTCGGGTGGCGAGCTGCTCTTCTGCGCCCACCACGCGCGCGAGCACGGCGACAAGCTCCGCAAGATCGCCGCGCACGTCACCGACGAGACCAACAAGCTGCACGACACGCCCGCCAGCGCCGGTACCGACGAGCACTGACGCCGACCAGACCTCGGGCTCCCGCCAGTCGGCGAGGCCCTGACGGAGGCCCCGGACCACCACGGTCCGGGGCCTCCGTCGTTCCGGCGGTGATCGGCCTCACCGGTCCGGCGTGTGCCAGGCTTCGGCCATGTCCGGCACCGTGCTCGTCTGCGGCCTGCTGGTCGTCGTCGGCCTGTTCGGCATCGTGGTCCCGGTGCTGCCGGGCACGATCCTGGTGGCCCTCGGCTTCGGCATCTGGGCCTCCGAGAACGGCTCGGCCGGGGCCTGGGTGACCTTCGCCGTGGCGGCCGCGGTGCTCGTCGCCGGGGCCGTCGTCAAGTACGCCGTCCCGGGTCGCCGGCTCAAGGCCACGGTGCCGACGCGCACCCTGGTGGTCGGCGGCCTGGGCGCCGTGGTCGGCTTCTTCGTGATCCCGGTCGTCGGCGTGCTCGTGGGCTTTCCCGTCGGGATCTACCTCGCCGAGCGCGTCCGCGTGGGTGCCGACGGCGCCTGGCCGTCCACCCGGGCCGCGCTCAAGGCGGTCGGGGCCAGCATCCTGATCGAGCTCGCCGCCGCCGTCGTCGCCACGGGCGTCTGGGTCGTCGGGGTCGTCCTGTCGTGATCGGGGTCGTCCTGGCGCTCCTCGGCGCGGTGTCCTACGGCGTCTCCGACTTCATCGGCGGGCTGGTCGGCAAGCGGGCCAGCCCCTGGTCCGTGGCCGCCGCCGGCGCCCTCGGCGGCGCGGCCGTGTCGCTGGTGATGACGCTGGTCCGGCCCGGTGACCCGGTGGCGGCCGACCTGGCCTGGGGCGCGCTCGCCGGGACCGGCAACGGCACCGGTACGGCGTTCCTCTACCGCGGCCTGTCGACGGGTCGGATGGGCGTGGTCGCCCCGGTGAGCGGCGTCCTGGCCGTCGTCCTGCCGGTCGTCGTCGCCGTCGCCACGGGCGAGCGCCCGGGCCCCCTGGTCTGGCTCGGCATCCTGGCCGCGGTGCCGGCGATCTGGCTGGTCGCCCGGCAGCCCGCCGCCGCGACCGACGCCGCGCGATCGGGATCGGGCGCTCGCGACGGCGTCCTGGCCGGGCTCGGGTTCGGCGCCCTGTTCGCCTGCCTGGGCCAGGTCCCGGACACCGCCGGGTTCGGCCCCCTCCTGCTCAACCAGGGAGTCGCGATCGTGGTGGTCGCGCTCGTCGCCACGCGGCTCGGGGTGTCGTGGGTCCCGCGCGGAGCGGCGTGGGTGGGCGCGCTCGCCGGGCTGCTCGGCGGAGTGGCGACCACGGCGTTCGTGGTCGCCACGCACCACGGGCTGCTCAGCGTGTCGGCCGTGCTGGTCTCCCTCTACCCGGCGTTCACCATCGTGCTCGCTGCGCTCGTGCTGCACGAACGCATCCACCGGCTCCAGGCCTGGGGGCTCGCTCTCTGCGGTGCGGCCGTCGTCCTGGTAGCGATGGGCTAGACGCACCGGGACCTTCGCCCCATTCCCGCCGTTTCCCTCCCGGCGGCGTGACCGGGCACCTACGCTGCTCGTTGGGTAAAGAACCAGTCACGGGAAGGCAACACGGTGGGAACAGCGGAGCAGGCTCGCGTCGACGCCGTGCGCGACCTCGGGCTGCTCGACACCCCGCCCGAGGAGCGTTTCGACCGGGTCGTGAGACTCGCTCGGCGGCTCTTCGACGTGCCCACGGTCGCGGTCAACCTGATCGACGACGACCGGCTCTACGTGAAGTCGGCGGTCGGGTTCGAGGCCGGGCTGAGCGTGCCGCGCGACCAGGCCTTCTGTCCGCGCACGGTCGACACCCGCGTGCCGCTGGTGGTCCCGGACGCACGGCAGGACGCCGACTGGGCCGATCACCCGCTCGTCACCGGCGACCCGAGCATCCGCTTCTACGCCGGCACGCCGCTGGCCGGCCCGAACGGCCAGGTCGTCGGAGCCCTGTGCATGACCGACCAGAAGCCGCGCGAGCTGAGCACCGGCGACCGGGCCCTGCTCGACGACCTCGCCGGCTGGGTCGAGTCCGAGCTCGCGGCCGACGCCGACGCGGTGCAGGCCAAGGAGATCCAGCGCCGGCTGCTGCCCCGCAAGCCTCCCGAGGTGCTCGGGTACGACATCGCCGGGCGCTGCCAGCCGGCGTACCACGTCGGCGGCGACTACTACGACTGGCACCTGCTCGACGACACCATGCTCCAGGTCACCGTGGCCGACGTGATGGGCAAGGGCCTGGCCGCCGGCGTGATCGCCGCGGGGCTGCGCACGTCGATGCGGGTGGCCTCCCGTTCCCACACCCTGATGGAGTCGGTCCGGCGCACGGCCGAGGGCCTGCAGGACGACTTCAACGACTCCGGCACCTTCGCCACCATGTTCACCGCCCGGCTACGGCCCCAGCAGGGTCACCTGGAGTACGTCGACGCCGGTCACGGCCTCGCCATCCTGGTCAGCCCCGGCAACCCCACCCGTCAGCTGTCGTCCCGCGACCTGCCGCTCGGTGCTCAGCCCGGCAGCCTGTGGACCAGCCACGAGGCCCGGATGCACCCCGGCGACACCCTGATCGCGGTCAGCGACGGCATGCTCGACGCGTTCGCGGACCCGGTCGAGGCAGTCCGTGCCGCGGAGCAGCTGGTGACGTCGGCCGCCACCGCCGACGAGATGGCCGACCGGATCCTGGCAGCCGCGGCGAGCGCGCCGCTCGCCGACGACCTGACCGCCGTCGTCGTACGACGCGAGCACGCATGAACCGGCCGCGCCCAGCCGGAGCCCGACCGTGCCGCACCATCCCGCGCGCACGGCAGACCCCGCGACCGTCCGACCGACGGTCGTCCTGACGAGGAGTGGTGCGACGTTGGTGCCCAGCGAGCAGTACGGTCGACACCGAGGTGACGGCCGCCCGGGTCTGTTCCGGCTTCCCGACATCCAGCCCCCACCCGGCACGACGGACGAACGGGCGTACGACGACCACGGAGGAGCAGCCCTGATGACCGACACGCGCACCGCCGTCCTCCAGCCGACCGGACGGCTCAACATGGTCGCGGCGCCGGCGTTGAAGAACCTGGTCGAGGAGACCGTGGCGGCCGGGCAGACCCGGATCGTGGTCGACCTGGGGGAGGTCACGTTCATCGACTCGTCGGGCCTCGGCGCGCTCATCGCCGGGCTCAAGGCCACCCGGCAGGCGGGCGGCGACCTGCGGATCGCGGTCGTCCCCGAGCAGGTGATGACCGTGCTCCGGCTGACCAACCTGGACCGCGTGCTCCCCGCCTACGCGACGGTGGTGGACGCGTCCCATGACTGGTGACTACCTGCTCGAGGGCCTCGCGGTCCCCGAGACCCTCAACCTGCTCCACGACCTGCTCGAGCGGGTCGGGAAGGAGCACCCGGACCTCGATGCCGGTGACCTGATGCTCTTCGAGACCGCGGTGATCGAGGTCGCCGGCAACGTCGTCGAGCACGGTCGGCCGCCCGGTGCGGTGTCCTGGACCTTCCAGCTGCGGGTGCGGCCCGAGCGGCTGGAGGCGCGGCTGTCCGACAGCGGGGAGGAGTACCCCGGGGGCACCTGGGGGCTCGAGATGCCCGCCGACCCGCTGCAGGAGGACGGACGTGGCCTCGCCCTGGCCACCGCGGTGCTCGACGCGCTCGAGTACGAGCGCACCGACAGCGTCAACCACTGGACGATGAGCCGCACCCGCGCCTGACGGACCCGCGGCTCAGCCGTCCTCGGCGAGCCGCTTGATGCCGGCGAGCCGGCGGTCCCACGTCTCGGCGATCCGCTCGAGGTCGCGGGCCAGGTCGTTGAGCCGGCCGCCGAGGGCCCGGTGGACGAGCTCCCTGCCCTGGGTGTGCGCCTCGACGAGGCCGACGGCCCGCAGCACCTCGAGGTGCTTGACGATCGCCTGGCGCGACACCGGGAGCTCCCTGGCCAGGGCAGACGCCGACGCGGGGGCCTCACCGAGGCGGGTGAGGATCCCCCAGCGCGTGTCGTCGGCCAGGGCGGCGAAGACCGCGGTCGGCGCGGTGGCGTTCACGCGCCCTCGACGAACGTCTTCGCGACGCCGAGCTCGTCCTGCCAGCCGGCGACGTTGCCCTCGCGGTGGGCGATCCACTTGTCGCGCGGCTTGCCGAGCCGGGAGAAGCCGCTCTCGGCGACCGACAGGGTGACGCCGCCGTCACGGGGCTCGATCCGGAACTCGACGAGCGTGCCGCCGTCGGAGTCGGGGTCGATCCAGCGGTAGGCGACGTACGACGTCGGCCGCGACTCCACCGTGACCAGGCGGAACTCGCCGTACGTCGGGTGCGAGACCACCGCGGTGTCGCCGTCCACCCGGATGTCCGGCTCGGGGTCGACGGCGCCCTCGTTGATCCACCAGCCGGGGCGGGTGACGAGGTCCCAGACCCGGTCGGCCGTGGCATCGATCTCGATGCTGCGGTCGATCCGGTCCAGCGGGTCGAGGTCGGTGGCGGGGTGGTTCACGGAGACTCCCTTCGTCGTTTCTGCAACTTCAACATTGCAGATCACGCCTCAAGATGCAACCCCTGAGTTGCAACGAGCCGTGTTTCGGGGCCGGTGCGGACGCCGGGCGACCGCGGGCCGGGCGCCGCCGGCAAAAAGTTTCGGAAATCAATGCGGAAATCGCCGTCACACCCCCGTACGAACGCCGTCTCTCCCTCAAGAGGAGGCACCAACCATGAGTACATCCCCCCGCCATGGTCGCGCTGGTCGGCCGTGCGCCGTCGCTCCGGGCGAGACCGTGTGGAGCGTGTCATGACCGCCATGGGCACCACTCCGCTCACCGCTGTCGTCTGCCCCGCGTGGTGCAGTGTCTCCCAGAGCACCCACCTCCGCGAGCTGCGCTGGGAGGGCCGCGCCCTGCACTGGAGCGACGCCCGCACCGGTGAGGGCTGGGAGATCCGCCACACGTCGGCGAGCGACGTCGACGGCCACCCGATCGAGATCGAGCCGAAGGTCTACGTCACCACCAACGGTGGCCTGACCCTCGCCGGGGCCGAGGCGCTCGCGCTGACGCTGCTGGCGACGTACGAGGAAGCCACCGACTGACGACGGTCCTGTCCTGCGGCCGCGCATGGGGCGCCCGCAGGACAAGACCGTCGGACCAGTCACGACAGGGATCGCTCCGGGCGGCGCGAACGCGCGGAGTGGTCCTGGGACCGGGACGTGCAGACGTCCATCCCTCGCGAGACCCCCTTCGCCCGGGGGCTCGCGAGGGAGGTCCGGCCCTCGTCGCGCTCCCCCGGGACCTTCGTCCCGCCTCCTGGTCCGAACGGCCCGACTCGCTGCCGAGACCTTTTCGGCGCGCGGCCGACCTGCCTATGCTGTGGGCGAAGCCCGCCGGTGACCCGAGACGCCGGCGGGCTTCTCTGTGCCCTCAGTCGTGCGTCACCCGGATGTCGGCCGCCCGGACGTAGGCGATCCGGTGGCCGAACCAGATCTCGTCGTACCGGTCGTGCCCGACCACGTCGGTGCAGTCCATCGCCACGCCGCTGCAGCGGAAGGTCTTGGCGTAGTAGTAGTCCGTCTGCAGGTGCGAGTCGGCCAGCACGTAGGCCTGCCCGGGCTGGATCGAGTACTGCAGCGGGGTCACCGTCTGGTAGGGGATCTGGGCGGGGTACGCCGACTCCTCGGGGTAGGCGCGCCCGTAGACCGGGACGGCCTTCGTGCTGCGCGTGACGACCACCCGTCCGTGCGCCGGCACCACGCTCGGGTGGGCGGGCGGGTCGTAGAGCCACCCCTCCGCACCGAGCCACCAGACGCCGAGCCAGTCACCGGAGCGATCGGCGACGACCAGCTGCTGACCGGCCGCGACCCGCGCCCCGATGTCGGAGACCCCGGTCGTCGAGGGAGATCCGTCCGGGTGCAGCCCGACGTCGGTCACCAGCGGGGACTCCGCCGACGGGCTCTGGTGGAGGTACACGAAGTTGGTGCCCTGGGGCGGGCAGGTGCCGTCCACGTCGCAGCCGGTCACGGGCTGCTGGTTGGTCGCGAACCCGGGCTTGACCGTCACCACGTCGCCGCGGGCGTGCCGGTCGCCGGAGATCGGGTGGCCGAGGAGCGCCATGTAGTGCTCCCAGTCCCAGTAGGGCCCCGGGTCCCAGTGCATGCCCGCCACCGTGTCGGGGACCGTCCCCGGCACCTGGTCGTGCCCGATGATGTGCGCCCGGTCGAGCGGCACGCCGTACTCGTGGGCCAGGTGGCGCACCAGCGCGGCCGAGCTCTCGTAGAGCGACTCGGTGTACCAGGTGGCTCCCTGGGCGGCGAAGCCCTCGTGCTCGACGCCGATCGAGTGCATGTTGACGTACCAGTTCCCGGCGTGCCAGCCCACGTCGCGCGGATCCATGTGGGCGGCGATGTGACCGTCGGCCGAGCGCACCGTGTAGTGCCAGCCGAGGTAGGTCGGGTCCTGGACCAGCTGCAGCGTGGAGTCCCAGTAGCCCTCCGTGTCGTGGATGACGATGTCGTCGATCCGCATGTCGCGGGGCCGGTCGGCCAGGTCGTGGTTGCCGTAGTCGGTGGCGGCCGGCCCGTACTGCTCGTAGGGCGCCGGGACGGACTCGCACCCCAACCGCGGCGGGCAGTCGACCCGAGCGGGCCGCGTATGACGCGGCGAGGTGAGCGGGAGCGCCCGGACCTGCGCGGTCGCCACGTGAAGTCCACGGTGCGCGGGCAGCCGGACCCGCTGCCGGTCGTTCGTCGTGCGGGCGGCTCCGTGCCGGATGACGGCGTAGACCTGGCGCGCGAAGCGCAGAGCCGTCGGCTCGTCGCGGGCGGTGCTGTAGCGCGCCACGGCGGCGCTCCAGCGGTCGAGGCCCGGCGCGGAGCCGTGCCGGTAGCTGGCCAGCAGCGCCGCACCACCACAGATGTTCGCGACGGCGTCGCGCTGCAGCCGGGACCGGGAGTAGCCGGTCAGGTGGGCGGCGCGGTCGAGGGTGTGCGCCTGCGCCGTCGCCAGCGGTGTGGAGCCGGCGTACGCCGGGACGCGCGGCTCGGCGCCGCCGTCGCCCTTGCCGAGCCGGTCCGGGGCGCCGGGCGGTGACGCCGCGACCACGTGGGTGAGGTGCATCGGCCCGTAGCCGCCCGACGTGCTGGGCGAGGCACCATGGGCGTCCCACCGGGACTCCATGTAGGAGACGCCGAGCAGGATCGGACGTGGGACGCCACTCACCCGGGCGGCGCGGGTGAACACCGCCTGACGGTCGACGGACCCGGCCAGGCAGGAGCGCCAGCCGGCGCCGGGGGTGGGATGACCGGCCGGAGCCGGTGAGACGGTGCCGGCCAGGATGCCGGCGACCAGAGCGCCCGCTCCGCAGATGGCTGCGAACGTACGCGTCCTAGGACGTGATGACACGAGTCCTCCCGAGAGTCGAAGACCCGTCGACCCTAGTACGTGCGACGGGTCGGGCGCTTCCCCCCAAACAGGCGAAGACGCTCCGTGGGCCGCCCACTACCGTCGGACTCGCCGCACTGCCGGAGACCCCATGCCTCGGCAAGGCGGCTGTGACTGGTGTGAGAGCCGGTCTCGACGCCCGCCGGTGACATGGAGAGCCGGCGGGCGTCGTCATGCCCGCGGCTGGACGCGCACGAGTCCGCCTCCGGGGAGCCGTCCCACCTTCTCGGGTGAAGACGGCCGATCCGCGCGGGCGCACGCTGAATGCGTCGGCCGGGTGCCGCGCACACACTCCGCGTCGGTGGCTGCGAGGGAAGCCTCGAAGCCGGCGCCCTGCCGTGCTGGGCCTTTGCGACAGGGCGCCACCCACCACTAGATCGGCCCTACCGAAGGCAGGTTCACGATGACGACCACACCGCAAGAGCCCGGCGACAACCCGGACGTCGTTCCCAGCGGCGACCCGACCAACGACCCGATCGCCCGACCCACCGACACCAACCCGGACACCAGCCCGGGCAGCGACGACCCGGACGGCGCTCGGTAGTCGACCGGACGCTCCGGCCGGACCCGGAGCGGGATCGCCCCGCGGCTCTCCTCGAGTCGCGGGGCGTGCTGCTGCCTGGCCGAGGACGCACCGGGGCGCGGCGTCGCCGACCGAGCTGCTCACGACCCAGCCGCCCCCACCATCAGCCAGCAGACGGGGCCCACGAACAACAGCCAGGCGAAGGCGGCGAGGAACCACCCCTCGCGCTGGGTCTTCCAGCCGAGTGCGCCGCAGCAGACGAACACGCCGAGCCACACGATCACGAAGGCGGCCGGCATCACGGGGCCCACGACCCGCAGCGTAGTGGGACATCCTGAGTGCGCGGGTCCGTCGGCCCCCACGGGCAGCGACGCCCGACCAGCCGGACCGTCCGACGGAACGAACACGCCGCATGAACGGCCGCCCTGACCCTCGATCTTCGAGGGCGTCCATCACGAGTTGTGTGTCCACGACATGACAAGGGGCTGGGCCGGATTGCGTCATCCACGCGACGCTGGGACCCCGTCCCTCGCGTCGTGTGGCGCACCCATCGGACTTCCACCCGGCTGAACACAAGTTGTCACGGAGCTCCCGGCCACGCCTGAACACCGCGGCAGTCGGTGAGATCATGTGCCCCGACGGCGGCCCCCTTTGCCGCCGCGGGACACCCTGCCGTGGCTCAGCGGTGAAGGTCGTGGAAGAGCCGGCCACCCTGCCCCCGCTGCACCGGAACCGGCACTGCGGTCCGGACCGAGCGAAGGTTCACGCGGGAGAACGAGGCCGTGATGGACTTGAAGAGTGTGAAGTTCGCACCGGTCGAGGTGGTGCAGACGATCCCGGGGTCGGCGCTCTTGCGGATCCGGACCGTGTCCGACCCCGACATCAGGGTCGGGAACTGGTTCGTGTAGCTGGCCGAGTCGGCGGTGTACACGGTCGTGTTCTCACCAACTGTGGAGAGGTCGGCGACACCGCAGATCACGTCCACGCTGGAGCCAGGCGCGACCGCGTCGGGGACCACGAAGGCCTTGAAGCTCACCTGGAAGGCCCCCGATCCGACGTTCACCCGCCAGAACCCGGATCCTGGGACCACATCGCCCCTCTTGCCCGCGGTGTAGCTGACCACGCGCGTCTCCAGCGCGTTGGCGTGCTGGCCGTCGAGCATGTCGGCGTTCAGCCGAGGGACACGCGCCGACGAGCTGACCCGCAAGGACGGGGACCTGTGGCCCGACTTGAGGGACAGGGCAACACCCTGGCCTTGTCTGGCGAGCGTGGTTGGCCGGTCGGCCGTGTTGGTCCGTCCGAGCAGCAGGCTCGAGCCGGACACGGCGTACGTCGTGTAGTCGAAGGCGACGACGAGGAGTGCTGCAGCACTCACCGTCGCGATGATCTGAGGTCGGGTCACGCGCATGGGACTCCTCTGTCCGGGGTGAGCCCTCACAGTGGCAGCGGGTACACCGACGCGATAGACCCGACCGGGTGGATTCACCCCGGCCCGTCACGCCCCGATCGGCGCACGGCCGAATGAACGTGACGGGCCGTCCCTCGGCGAGGAACGGCCCGACGACGGATGCCTACACTGTGAGTGGCGCCCTCGGGGACCCCATGCTCCAGGGGGCGTCGTCTGGTGTGAGAGCCGGACAACGACGCCCGCCGAAGGTAAGACCCGGCGGGCGTTGTCACGTCCGAGGACCATCGGTGGCGTGCTCCTCGTGTGGACCCGGTTCGATAACACGACGCTGTGCCGGCAGGGCGTCGGACACCTCAGTCGAGGTAGTCGCGCAGCACCTGCGAGCGGCTCGGGTGACGGAGCTTCGACATCGTCTTGCTCTCGATCTGACGGATCCGCTCACGGGTCACGCCGTAGACCTTGCCGATCTCGTCCAGCGTCTTGGGCTGGCCGTCGGTGAGCCCGAACCGCATCGACACCACGCCGGCCTCGCGCTCGGAGAGCGTGTCGAGGACGGCGTGCAGCTGCTCCTGGAGCAGCGTGAAGCTGACCGCGTCGGCCGGGACGATCGCCTCGGAGTCCTCGATCAGGTCGCCGAACTCGCTGTCGCCGTCCTCCCCGAGCGGGGTGTGCAACGAGATGGGCTCGCGACCGTACTTCTGGACCTCGACGACCTTCTCGGGCGTCATGTCGAGCTCCTTGGCCAGCTCCTCCGGGGTGGGCTCGCGCCCGAGGTCCTGGAGCATCTGCCGCTGGACGCGGGCGAGCTTGTTGATGACCTCGACCATGTGCACCGGGATACGGATGGTGCGGGCCTGGTCGGCCATGGCGCGCGTGATCGCCTGGCGGATCCACCAGGTGGCGTACGTCGAGAACTTGTAGCCCTTGGTGTAGTCGAACTTCTCGACGGCACGGATCAGGCCGAGGTTGCCCTCCTGGATCAGGTCGAGGAACAGCATGCCGCGGCCGGTGTAGCGCTTGGCCAGGCTGACGACCAGCCGGAGGTTGGCCTCCAGCAGGTGGTTCTTCGCGCGGCGCCCGTCCTCGGCGATCCACTGGAGCTCTTCCTCGAGCTTGGCGGAGATCTTGCCGCCCTTGGCGAGCTTCTCCTCCGAGAAGAGGCCGGCCTCGATCCGCTTGGCGAGCTCGACCTCCATCTCCGCGTTCAGCAGCGGGACCTTGCCGATCTGCTTGAGGTAGTCCTTGACCGGGTCGGCGGTCGCGCCGGCGACCATCACCTGCTGCTCGGGCTCACCGGTGTCGTCGGCGTCGGAGACGACGAACGTCGCCTCCTTCTCGTCCTCCACGATGGTGGGGTCGGCCGCGACGTCCTTCTCGAACTGCTCGTCCGGCAGGTCCGGCAGCACCTTCTTGCCGTCGGGACCCACCTTGACCTCGCCGACGGCCGCCGCACCGTTGGCAGGAGCCTGCGCTGCTTTCTTCGCCGGGGCTGCCTTCTTCGCCGCGGTCTGCTTGGCGGCTGGAGCCTTCGTCGGCGGACTCGTCTTCGTCGCGCCGGTGCCTTCTTGGCCGGCGACTTGGTCGCCGTCTTCGTCTGGCTCGTCGTCGTCTTCTTACGCGCGGTCGAGGACACGAACACCTCTCGTCAAGACATTGTGGGCGCGGCAAGGCCCGGTATGGTCAAGAGCCGCACTGTCATTCTGCCACGGCCCTGGTGGGTTTCACGAAGTGGGAGCACACCGGAACGGCGCACTCTTTCGACTGGGTGTCGTGTCCACACTCTGGTTGCCGGGGAGTTCATGAGGCCGGGCGCACGTCCGTTCCGCGCGGGGCGCCTAGACTGTGGTGGCGCCCCGGGGACCCCATGCTCCAGAGGGCGTCGTCTGGTCTGAGAGCCGGACAGCAACGCCCGCCGAAGGTGAAGTCGGCGGGCGTTGTCATGGTGGTATTGGTGACCACTCCCAGGGCCGCGTGCGCGGCGACCCAGGTCCCCGTTCGGGTGGTAGGCAGGTCAGCAGCTGCCGGTGCCGCCGGCGGCGGACTTGCCGACGCTCTTGCAGGTCTGGCTGAAGATGTTCTTGATGACGCCGCTCGAAGGCGAAGACGACAACCACGATGAGCGCCGCGATGCCGGCGATCAGCAGGCCGTACTCAACGGCGGACGCACCGCGCTCGTCCATCTTCGCGAGGCGGGCGTTGAGCAGGATGCGCAGGTACTCGAGCATGGGGGACTCCTCGGTTGGGGCTGCCAATCCTGCCTACCGAACGCGGACGTCAGCAGCCGTTTGGCGACGCATGACCTGTGAGCACTAGAGATCGCAGACGATCGGAGGAGTGCCGCGGCGTCGTTCGACGCCTGAACGCGCAGGTCAGACCGCCTGCGCCTTCGCGGCAGCCTTCTTCTGCTGCTTGTAGTCCCGCACCTTCTGCAGCGACGCGGGATCCGTCACGTCCGCGACCGAGCGGTAGCCCTCGAGGCTGTAGTCGCCGACCGCCTGCTCCCAGCCGTCCGGTCGTACGTCGAGCTGCTTGGCCACCAGGGCGGTGAAGATCTGCGCCTTCTGCTTGCCGAACCCCGGCAGCGCCATCACCCGCTTCAGCAGGTCGGCGCCCGACGTGGCCTCGGTCCACAGCCGCTCGGCGTGGCCGCCGTAGGTGTCCTCCACGATCGCCGCGAGCGTCTGCAGCCGCTCGGCCATCGACCCCGGGAACCGGTGGATCGCCGGCGGCGTCGAGCAGAGCGCCTTGAACTCCTCCGGATCGGCCGCCGCGATCGCCGACGGCTCGATGCTGCCGAACCGGTCGAGCACCTTGGCCGGCCCGCGGAACGCGTGCTCCATCGGGTACTGCTGGTCCAGCATCATCCCCACCAGCAGGGCGAACGGGCTGTCGGTGAGCACCTCGTCGGCGTGGGCGTCGCCGGTGATGTGGATGGTCATGGGCTCATCCTGCCCCAGCCACGGTCGACCGATCAGCCGACCTTGACCGCCAGCACCGGGCAGGGGGCGTCGAGCAGGATGCGCTGGGCGTTGCTGCCGAGGATCAGCTTGCCGACCGGGGTACGCCGGCGCAGGCCGATCACGATCAGGTCGGCACCGCTGTCCTCGGCGATGCCGATCAGGTCCTCGGCCGGCTCGAAGCCGCGGACCAGCTGCCGGACGTCGTACTCCAGGCCCGAGGCCTTCAGCTTCGCCTCGAGCGCGGTCAGGTCGCTCTCGGACCGGGCCGAGGCCTCGCCGTCGTACTCGCGACCGCCACGATGGGAGTTCACCACGATCAGCGGGGTCCCCGCGCAGCTTCGCCTCGGCGATGCCCTGCTCGACCGCAGCCTCGCCCTCCGGCTTGGGCACGTAGCCCACGACCACCGCTCCCATGGGTCCTCCTCCGCGTCCGCCGAGCGTCGCTCGGGCCCTACTCCGGCAACCTATCCCACCTGCGCCGACCCGTGATCGGCCGTCTCTGTGGAGGACGCGTGCTCCCCCGACGCGACCTCGGGCACGGTGACCGGATGCCGGTCCTGCGCGAACCCGTCCCGCTCTCCGACCGCGCGACGCTCCGCACGGCCGTGCTCCTGCTCGCCACCACCGACCACCGTCGGCACGTCCCGCCGGCCTGCATGTGGGCGTCCCCGGCGGCCCGACGACGACCGTGGCCGACGACCCGGCGTGGGACCACGGCCTGCGCACCGAGATCGTCGGAGCCGTGCTCCGCGGGCGCCGTGACCCGGCCTGGGTCTGGGTCACCCGCTCCGGGCCGCTGACCCTCCAGGACGTCGACGCGGCCTGGTTGGGCCCGACCCTCGCCGCCGCCGCCGAGCGTGAGGTCGACGTCGAGTACGTCGTCGTGACCCGGCACGGCTGGACCGACCCACGCTCGGGCCTGTCGCAGGAGTGGAAGCGCATCCGCCAGCGCTGAACGCGAGGACGCGACAGGTGGTCAGTCCCAGGTGTGGACGGGCTCGTTGCTGTGCATCCGCTCGCAGTACTCCAGCAGCGTGGCCCGCAAGGCGTCGAAACGGTCGTCACCCGACCGCTGGTGCATCCGGTCCACGAACCAGGTCGCGCCGTTCACGCCCAGCAGGCAGCGCTGCTCGATGATGCCGAGGAGCCGGTCCCGCTCCTCGGTCGCCACCCCCCACGACTCGAGGCCGGCATGGGCCATCGGCAGCAGTCGCCGCAGCACCAGCTCGGTCGCCTTCATCTCGCCGATCCCCGGCCAGTAGATGCTCGCGTCGATGCCGTCCTCGGCCGCGGTCTCGAAGTTCTCCTCGGCGGCCTGGAACGACATCTGCGACCACAGCGGTCGGTCGCTCTCGGCGAGATGGCGGACCAGCCCGAAGTAGAACGCGGCGTTCGCGATCAGGTCGGCGACCGTCGGACCGGCCGGGAGGACGCGGTTCTCCACGCGCAGGTGCGGGGTGCCGTCGTTGATGTCGTAGACCGGTCGGTTCCAGCGGTAGATCGTGCCGTTGTGCAGCCGCAGCTCGCCCAGCGTAGGCGTGCCGCCCTCCTCGAGCACCGCGACCGGGTCCTCCTCGGTGGTGATCGGCAGCAGCGCCGGGAAGTAGCGCACGTTCTCCTCGAACAGGTCGAACACCGAGTTGATCCAGCGCTCGCCGAACCAGACCCGCGGTCGCACGCCCTGCGCCTTCAGCTCCTCGCTCCGGGTGTCCGCCGCCTGCTCGAACAACGGGATACGCGTCTCGCGCCACAGCTCCTTGCCCAGGCAGTACGGCGAGTTGGCGCCGACCGCCAGCTGCACCGACGAGATCGCCTGCGAGGCGTTCCAGTACGCCGCGAACTGCTCCGGCGAGGTCTGCACGTGGAACTGCGTGCTGGTGCACGCCGCCTCGGGCAGGATCGACTCGGCGGTGGTGATCAGCCGCTCGGGGCCGGTGACGTCGATCCGGATGTCCTCACCGCGCGCGTGCAGGATCTGCTCGCTGAGCAGCGGTAGCGCGGGTTGGCGCTCATGTGGGACGGGCTCAGGTGCCCCGGCGCGAGGGTCGGCAGGATCCCGATCATCACCTGGTGGGCGCCCACCTCCGACGACCGCGCCTCGGCGTCGTTCAGCGACCTGCGGAGGTCGGACTCGAACGTCGCCAGACCCCGCTCGCGCAGCAGCGCCGGAGGCACGTTGATCTCGATGTTGAACTGACCGAGCTCGGTCTGGAACGCCGGGTCGGCGATCGCGGCCAGCGCCTCGGCGTTCTTCAGCGCCGGGTCGCCCAGCTCGTCGACGAGGTTGAGCTCGACCTCGAGCCCGGTCATCGGGTCGTCGGTGTCGAACTGGTTCTCGCTGAGCATCCGCTCGAACACGTCGAGACAGCGATGGACCTTCTCGCGGTACCGCGTGCGGTCGGCGCGAGAGAACTCCTGTGCGTCGACGTCCTCCCCCATGCGGTCACAGTAGGGAGCGGGTGCACCGCTGGGAAGCACCCGCGGGGTGGGTCACGCGCTGTGGCTGTCTCGCTCATCGTCGCCGACCACCTCCTCCCACGCCGTCGGCGGGACGGCCCGCGCCAGGCACTCGGCCAGGCAGGTGCCGAGCCGGTGGTCGGGGTCGACCTCGAAGCAGCGGTCGAGGGCGCACCAGGCCAGCGCGCCGTCTCCGGCCTGCCAGGCGCAGAACGCCGTCACCGCCGCCGTGTCGGGCACCGCCGGGTCGGGCGCCCCGCGCAGCAGCGCGACCCAGACCCGGAGGTGGTCGCGGGCGGTCTCGCGGGTGACGGCGTAGCAGACGCAGCGTCGCGGACGTCGACGCGCGGTGACCGCACGCAGCACCCGGGCCGCGCCGTCGTCGTCGGGGTCCCCACCCGACGCGACCCAGCCGCCACGAGCGACGCGACCCGGCGCGCCTCCTCGGCGGCCCGGGATCGGGCAGCCGGTCATCGCCGCCGCCCATCGCGTCCTGAGTCCCGGATCCGGCGCCAGCGGTGTCGCGCAGCGCCTCGCGGCTGGCGTGCGTCACCCGCCCCTCGAACACCGCCTGCGCGGGAACGGGTGGTGCGTGTCGTCGTAGGGCACGAGGGCGCGGCTCCTCCGCGCCGGCCCGGATCGGCACGCTGCACCAGCGCCCGTCGTGGGCACGCAGCACGTCGACGACGCCGATCCCGTCGGCGACGAAGGCCGGCACGAGAGCCGCGGCGAGCGCGGCGGCGACACCGCGCGTCCGCGGTGTAGACGACGAACGCGACGTGGTCGACCGCGTGTGTCCGGCTCGGCGCCAGCAGCATCTCGACGAGCTCGAGGACGGTCGCTTCGTCGGCGGCGGCCGGCGGCAGGTCCACGCGGGCATGGAAGCATGCGTGCGCACCGAAGGTCAGCATCACGAGCGACTCCTCCGGCTGGAACCCGAGGACGACGGGCACGGCCGCGAGGATGTCCTCCGGCCCGCGGGCGGTGAGCGTGGTGGTCATGGCACGACGGTCCCCGCGCGCACCGACCGCGACGTCGCGATCCCCTGCCGCCTGTGGAGCGCGCCTGCCGGAGTTGCCGTGGTGGACGCCAAGCGGGCCGGCGCGGCAGACGACCGGACCGTCGGACCCCGACGATAGGTTGCAGCACATGCGTCCGGAGGCGTCGGTGATGCACCTCGACCTCGATGCCTTCTTCGCCTCCGTCGAGCAGCGCGACAAGCCGTCCCTGCGCGGCAAGCCCGTCGTCGTGGGCGGCGTCGGGGGGCGCGGCGTCGTCAGCACCGCGTCGTACGAGGCCCGCAAGTACGGCGTGCGCTCGGCCATGTCGACCCGCGAGGCGCGGTCGCGGTGCCCGCACGCCGCGTTCCTCAACCCGCGCTTCCACGCCTACCGCGACACCAGCGTGAAGGTGATGGAGGTGCTCCGCGACGTCTCCCCCCTGGTCGAGCCGCTGTCGCTGGACGAGGCCTTCGTCGACCTCGCCGCGGCCGACCTCACGGCGTACGACGACGACACCGTCCGCGCGCTCGCCGAGGAGATCCGCGGCCGGGTCACCCAGGTGACCGGCGGCCTGACCGCGTCGGTCGGGATCGGCACCTCGAAGTTCATCGCCAAGGTCGCCAGCGACCTCGACAAGCCCGACGGCCTGGTGCTGGTCAGCGCCGGCACCGAGCAGGAGCTCCTCCGGCCCATGCACGTCACCGTCATCCCGGGCGTGGGTCCGGCGACGGCCGAGCGGCTGCGTCGGGCCGGGATCTCGACCGTCGCCGACCTCGAGCGCGTCAGCGAGGACGAGCTGGTCCGGCTGCTCGGCAAGGCCCACGGCCACGGGCTGTTCCTCTTCGCCCGCGCCCAGGACGACCGGCCCGTCGTCCCCGAGCGGGAGACCAAGTCGGTCAGCGTCGAGGGCACCTACGACACCGACCTCACCGACCGGCGCCTGATGGAGGGCCTGGTGGGACGCCAGGCGCTCAACGTCGCCGAGCGGCTCCGCAAGAGTGGCCTCTCCGGACGCACGATCACCCTGAAGGTGCGGCTGCACGACTTCACGACGCTCTCCCGCTCCACCACCCTGCAGGCGCCCACCGATGCCGGCCCGACGATCGCGCGGCTGGCTCGCGGTCTGCTGGGCGAGCTCGACGTCACCGGCGGCGTGCGCCTGCTGGGCGTCGGCGTCTCCGGGCTGGCGGACTGGATCCAGGACGACCTCTTCGGCGACGAGGACCAGGCCGGCGACGAGGAGCCCGTGGAGTCGCTGCCCGACCTCCCCGACTTGCGCACCTGGGCCCCCGGCATGGACGTCGTGCACGAGGAGCTCGGGCGCGGCTGGGTCTGGGGTGCGGGTCGCGGCATCGTGACGGTCCGGTTCGAGACCGCCGAGACGCCGCCGGGGCCGGTGCGCTCGCTGCCCACCGACGACCCCTTGCTCAGTGCCTGGCGCTCGCCGGTGACGTCCTGAACCGCACCCGCTCCGCCGGTCGCAGCTGCGCGCACTGCCACACGCCGGTCGGCTCGACCACGGCGACGACCGGGTAGCCGCGCGCCAAGGCCGCGAGCGAGACGGCGTCCGCGGGAGAGGTGACCTCGACAAGGACCGCGTCACGGCCGACCGGGAAGATGCGCATGGGGCGATCTTCCACGGTCACCGCGTGAGCCTGGTGCGAGCACCTGAAATAGGTGAAGGGCTCTCGATGGTATGAGCACCAAGAGCCCTTCGGTTGATCAAGCGGTGACGCTCGATCCCGGACAAACCATCCGACCCCGCCTGCCGTCACCGGCCGGCGCCGCGAGCAAGCTCGCGATCTGGATCTTCCTGCTTCTCCGTCCCAACCCTCCGCAAGCGGCGGGCTGGTAGAGAGAGTTCTATGCCCCGCGAGGCTACGGGCGCAAGGGGTTGGACCGGAGATTTCCCAGCTATTTCCGGGGTTTCGGCGTGTCCTCCACAGATCACCCCGGTTCGTGCACAGAACACGGCCGCTCCTCCACAGAAAACGTCCGGAGCTGTGGAGAAGCCGGGTGGTCACGGGACGAACGGCGCGAGCACGTACGACGCGTCCTCGAGCGGCCGGCGTACCTCGTGGGCCTGGGCGACCGCGTCCGCCGAGTCGCCGTGCACGCATACCGAGTCGACGGCCAGCCGTCCCGACCCCGTCAGCACGGCATCGGCCTGCTCGGGATCATCGGTCACCCGGTGGTACAGGGCGCCGTGCGGCTTCACGTAGCGGACCTGCGTTCCCTCGGAGACGGCGAGGACCGTCAGCCGGCATCGCCGAGGTCGATGCTGCGGTAGTCGGCGGTGACCTGGTACCCGAGCTTGTCGTAGAGGGCGCGCGCCCCGGGGTTGTGCGCGAAGACGTTGAGCCCGAGAGCGCGGTGTCCTCGGTCGCGACACCAGCGTGCCCCGGCGTTCATGATCTCCTCGCCGTACCCGCGGCGTCGCTGTGACTCGTCGACCTCGACGTCGTAGACGAACGCCATCGGCCGCTCGGTCGACAGCCACAGGGTGCCGACGGCGGACTCCGCCACCCACGCCCGGAAGAACGACTGCCCGGCGGACTCGAGCCCGGCCGGGATCAGCTCGGCCATCTGCCGCTCCCCCTGCTCCCGGGCTGACTCCGCGGACATCCCGGCGGCAGCCAGCTCGGCGATGTAGGCCTCCGTGCTGCCCTGGAGGTAGCCGTCGAACTCCTCCTGGGTCATCGGGCGCAGCTCGAGCCGGACGGGGTCCGCGATCTCCGTGTCCAGGGCCAGGGCCAGGGCCATGTTCGTCGCGCGCGGGACGAAGCCGTCGAGCGCGACCAGCGCGTCGCGCTCCGGCTCCCCCGGCATCGCGGCCACACCGAGGAAGCCCGCGCCGTCCGCACGCGCGATCCGCTGGAACGCCGGGACGAGCTCGGGCGAGCGCTCCGGCTCGTCCAGCAGGAGGTCGTTGAGGTCGGCCTGGTCGCCGCGGTGCCACCACGCCGCCCAGCCGACGGTCCGCTCCCCCTCGACCACGTCGTAGAAGCGCAGGTCGTCCGCACTGCGCTCGACGACGCCCGCCGCCGTGGTGCGCGCGTCGTCCGGGTCCTCGTAGCTGAGGCGAACCCGCCGTGCGGCGGCCCGCTCCACGAGCTTCTCCCGCGAGGCGGCGAGCTCCGCCTCGGGCACGGGTCGTAGGTCCAGCACGACCGCGATGCTAGTGCCGCCCACCGTGCTGAGGTCGAGCCGTTATCGTCCGCAGCATGACCAGCCCCGCCGCGGACGCCGACGACCGTCCCGCCGCTCCGCCCGTGGCCGAACGGCGCCCCGTGACCACCGAGCACCACGGTCGCTCGCGCACCGATGAGTACGACTGGCTCCGCGAGAAGGACACACCTGAGGTCACGGCGTACCTCGAGGCCGAGAACGCCTGGACGTCGGCGAGCACCGACCACCTCGCGGACCTCCGCGAGGCGATCTTCGGCGAGATCAAGGGGCGCACGAAGGAGACCGACCTCTCGGTGCCGTCCCGCAACCGCGGCTGGTGGTACTACGGCCGCTCCTTCGAGGGCCGCGAGTACGGCACGTCGTGCCGCGCCCCGATCACCGACGAGGCCGACTGGGTTCCCCCGCAGCCCGCCGAGGACGCCGGCCCGGACCAGCCCGCCCTGCCCGGCGAGCAGGTCCTGCTCGACCACGACTCGCTCGCCGACGGCCACGACTTCTACTCGGTCGGCGGGGTGACGGTCAGCCCCGACGGCACGCTGCTCGCCTATGCCACGGACACGGTGGGCAACGAGCGCTACGTGCTCGAGGTCAAGGACCTCACGACCGGGGAGCTCCTGCCCGACCGCATCGAGGACGTCCTCGGCGGTGGCGTGTGGAGCCCCGACGGACGCGACCTCTACTACTGCACGGTCGACGAGGCCTGGCGTCGCGACAAGGTCTGGCGCCACCGTCTGGGGTCGACCGACGCCGACGAGCTGGTCTTCCACGAGACCGACGGGCGTTTCTGGGTCGGGATCGGCCGGAGCCGCAGCCAGCGTTTCCTGGTGATCGCGTCCGCGTCCAAGAACACCACCGAGAACCGCTACCTCGACTGCGCCGACCCCGACGCCGAGTGGGTCGTCTTCCACCCGCGCGAGGAGGGCCTGCAGTACGGCCTCGAGCACGCCGTCATCGCCGGGGACGAGGTGTTCCTCGTCCAGCACAACCACTCGGGCGCCGACTTCGAGATCGGGACCTGCGGGATCGCGGCGACGCCGCCGTCCGGCTGGACACCGCTGATCCCGTACGACGAGCGGGTGCGGCTGGAGGACGTCGCGGCGTACGCCGGTCACCTCGTGGTCCACCAGCGCAGCGGCGGACTGACGCAGCTCCGGATCGTCGAGCTCGGCGACGAGGGGCTCGGCGACGACTACCTGGTGGAGTTCCCGCAGGAGGTCTACACGGTCGGCGGAGGCGGCGGCGCCCAGTTCGACCAGCCGATCGTCCGGGTGTCCTACACCTCGCTCACCGTGCCGTCCTCCGTCTACGACTACGACGTGCGGACCCGCGACCTGACCCTGCGCAAGCAGCAGCCGGTGCGCGGCCACGACCCCGCGGCGTACGAGGAGCACCGGGTCTGGGCCGTGGCCGAGGACGGCGAGAGGGTGCCCGTCTCGCTGGTGCACCGCGCCGGTGCGCGTGGTGCCGACGGGGACCAGCCGATCCCCTTCCTGCTCTACGGGTACGGCGCCTACGAGCTGTCCATCGACCCGGGGTTCTCCGTCGCCTGGCTGTCCCTGCTCGACCGGGGTGCCGGCGTGGCGATCGCCCACGTGCGCGGTGGCGGCGAGATGGGGCGGCGGTGGTACGACGACGGCAAGCTCCTGCACAAGCGCCACACGTTCTCCGACTTCGCCGCCTGCGCCCGGCACCTCGTGGAGACCGGGTGGACCACCCATGACCGGATCGTCGGCGAGGGCGGCTCCGCCGGTGGCCTGCTGATCGGCGTGGCGGCCAACGAGCACCCGGAGCTGTTCGGGGGGCTCCTGGCGGAGGTGCCGTTCGTCGACGCTCTCACCTCGATGCTCGACGCGACCCTCCCGCTGACCGTGACGGAGTACGACGAGTGGGGCAACCCCGAGGGTGACGCGGAGACCTACGACTACATCGCCGGCTACGCGCCGTACGAGAACGTCGGGACGCAGGACTACCCACCCATCCTGGCCACCACGTCGGTCAACGACACCCGGGTGCTCTACGTCGAGCCCGCCAAGTGGGTGGCCCGGATGCGCGCCACGGCACCCGACGGGCAGGGACGCCCCGACGTGCTGCTCAAGACCGAGATGTCCGCCGGTCACGGCGGGGTCTCGGGGCGCTACCGCTCCTGGCGTGACACCGCCTTCACCCTGGCCTGGGTGCTCGACCGGATGGGCGTGGCCGACGTCACCCCGCCCGAATAGCCGAAGTGGGAGTTGGTCGGGGTCGAGGTGGGAGCTTGTCCGGGTCTGACCACGCGCAACACCCACTTCGACCCTGACCAACTCCCACTTCGGCCGGGTCTGAGAAGTCCCTGAGAGTTCCTCCGAAACGCAACTCCCCGACGCTGTTACTCGTCTGGACGGGTGAAGGGTCCGAACGATCCGGAGCGGGAATCCCCCCGCCCCCCGGTGCGTTGGAGTCGGTGTGGGTACCTACTCGGTAGTAGGGCCCCGGGCAGCACAGGAGGGCGTCATGGCAGCACGAACCATCAGCGTGAGTCGCGAGATCGAGGGTCGCGACAGCGTCGGCCTGTACCTCGACGAGATCGCCCGCACGCCCCTGTTGGACGCGGCCACCGAGGTCGAGCTGTCCAAGACGATCGAGGCCGGGCTGTTCGCCGAGCAGCTCCTGGCCGAGGGCCGGGTCGGGCGCAAGAAGGGCGGCGCACCGATGACCGCCACCGAGGCGGAGCTCGAGTGGCTCGCCGAGGAGGGCCGCAAGGCCGTCGACCAGTTCATCAACGCCAACCTGCGCCTGGTCGTCTCCATCGCGCGGAAGTACGGCCGCGCCCAGATGCCGATGCTCGACCTGATCCAGGAGGGCAACACCGGCCTGATCCGCGCGGTCGAGAAGTTCGACTACGCCAAGGGCTACAAGTTCTCCACCTACGCCACCTGGTGGGTGCGTCAGGCGATCACGCGCGGCATCGCCCAGCAGGCCCGCGTCGTCCGGCTCCCCGTGCACGTCGTCGAGGAGCTCAACCAGGTCGGCGGCGCACGCCGGACCCTCGAGCGTCAGCTGGGTCGCGAGCCCGAGCCGGCGGAGATCGCCACCGAGCTCGGGATGGACCTCGACCGCGTGCTCGACCTGCTCGCCTGGGGCCGCGACCACGTCAGCCTCGACACCCCGGTGGACGAGGACGGCGACACCTCGCTGGGCGACCTGATGGCTCAGGAGACCTCGCCGGGTCCCGACGACACCGTGCTCGACGTGGAGTCGCGCGAGCGCCTCGACGCGCTGGTCGGCGAGCTCGACGATCGCGCCGCCGACATCATCCGCGCCCGGTACGGGCTGCTCGACGGGCGCCAGCACAAGCTCGCCGACATCGGCGCCCGGCACGGCATCTCTGCCGAGCGGGTCCGCCAGCTCGAGCGCGAGGCCTTGCAGAAGCTCCGTCGCCTGGGCGACCCCGATCTGGCCGCTTGAGAGCCGGCCTCAGCTGGTCGCCCCGGACGTGACCAGCTCCCTGAAGACCTCCGTCACACGCTGGCGGAGGTCTTCGAGCGTCCCGGAGTTGTCGATGACGTGCGTGGCGGCCGCGAGACGATCGGTCCGGGTGGCCTGAGCCGCCAGGCGCGACCGCGCCTGGTCCTCGCTCCAGCCGCGGTCGCGCACCGCCCGCTGCACCTGCAGGTGCTCGGGTACGTCGACCACCAGCACCTCGTCGAAGCTGTCTGCCTGACCGGTCTCCACGAGCAGCGGGATGTCCTGGACCACCAGGACGCCCGGCCGGGCGTCCTCCTCGATCTCGTGGGCACGGGCCCGGACGAGCGGATGGATGATCGCCTCCAGCTCCGCGCGCCGCGACGGGTCGGCGAACACGATCGACCCCAGCCGGGCCCGGTCCAGCGCTCCCTCGGCGTCCAGCACCTCGGGACCGAACGCCCTCGACGACGGCCGCCAGTCCCGGCGTACCGGGCGCCACGACCTCGCGCGCGAGCACGTCGGCGTCGACCACGACAGCGCCCAGATCCGCGAGGATGGCCGCCACCGTGCTCTTGCCCGACGCGACACCACCGGTGAGTCCCACGTGCATGGTGGCCATGCTCCCACCCGGGTGCGTCGTCACGTGGACCTCACCCATCCGGCTCTGGTCAACGGGAGTCCTGATACATAGGGTGCAGTGGCCGGCGTCACACCGACGGTCCGGAGCTCTCGTCCCCGTCTCCTCTCGGAAGGCTGAACGTTGCTCTCAGCACAGAAGAACTGGCTGTCTGCCGCCGCAGTCGGCGGCACAGCCCTCTCCATCGCCCTGCTCGGGGTGCCGAGCATGGCCGCCGGCCATGAGCGCGCGCCGGCGCTCGCAGGGTCCTCGGACACCCGCGGCACCGAAGGTGCCGACGCTCGGGCGCCCCAGGACTTCGACCGGCGCGACCTCGCCGGCACGGCCCTGGTCAAGGCGCAGCGGCAGTCGATCCGCCAGCAGAGCGCGGCGGGCCGGCGGTACATCGGGTCGCTCGGCGCGCAGGCGATCGACGACGTCGACCCCCTGACGGGGACACCGCGCCAGCTGACCCGGCTCGACGGCTACCTCAGCGGCCCGCACAGCGGTGCGGCGCGCTCCGTGGCCCTCGGCTACGTGCGCTCCCACCTGGCGGCGATGGGTCTGACCTCCTCCGACCTGTCCACCCTCGTGTTCCGCAAGGACTACGTCGACACCAGCGGCATCCACCACCTCTCGTGGCAGCAACGTGTCGCAGGCACTCCCGTCTTCGGCAACGGCCTCCAGGTCAACGTGAGCAGGCAGGGGCGCGTCATCTCGGTCCTGGGCTCCCCAGTGTCCGGGCTGGCCACCCTGGCGAAGCGGGCTCCTGCGGCTCGCGTCTCTGCCGCGCAGGCGCGCTCCTCGGCCGCCAAGAACGTCCACGGCTCGGTCCAGAGCCAGCAGGTCTCCTCGGCGGGCCGCGGCCCCGCGGCGACGACCCGGTGGGCCAACCACGACTACGCGGCCAAGGTCTGGTTCGTGACGGCCGGCGGCCTGCGTCCCGGTTGGTCGACGTACGTGCAGACCGGGGACAACGCGGCGTACCAGCACGTCATCGACGCGGCGACCGGCGCGGCCCTGTACCGGCACGCCACCAGCGACAGCGCGACCGGTGACGCCTACGTCTACGACTACTACCCGGGCGCTCCCGCGGGCCCGAAGTACGGCAAGCGCCACCACAAGAAGCAGACGCACCCCGGTCGGTCCATGGTGGTCAACTTCATCAAGAAGGGCTGGATCAGCAAGCACGCCAAGTCGCTTGACGGTCGCAACGTCATCACCTGGGCGGACGTCAACGACGACAACGCGGTGAACTCCGGCGAGCAGACTCCCCTGCCGGGCACCAAGAAGCACGCCACCGGCAAGCTGAAGGCGTTCCCGGACACGCAGAAGGACGTCTTCCCGCCCGACGGGACTGCCGGCGGCAGCCCCTACAGCGACTACGACTTCTCGAAGTTCTGCTCGAAGGCGTACCCGTGCACCTGGGACGCCCAGAAGCCGAACTCGTGGAAGAAGAACCTGCAGGCCAACGAGAACAACGCGTTCTACCTGGCCAACACGTACCACGACTACCTGCAGAACGACCGCGCCATCGGCTTCACGCCCAAGGCCGGCAACTTCACCACCGCCGGCGGTGACCCGGTTCTGCAGCAGGTGCTCGACGGCGCGAACGCCGACGGCGAGGGCATGCCTGACCTCGACCACATCGACAACGCCAACATGAACACGCCTCCCGACGGCATCCCGCCGACGATGCAGATGTACCTGTGGCACCTGCCTGGCTACCCGAACGACTACGACCCGTACGACCCCACGAGCGGGTCGTTCGACGCCTCGGTCCTGCTGCACGAGTACACCCACGGTCTGTCCAACCGCCTGGTCGTCGACGCCGACGGCAACTCCACCCTGAACAGCCTGCAGGCCGGTTCGATGGGCGAGGCGTGGTCGGACTACTACGCCATGGACTACCTGGTGACGCACCACTTCCAGAACGACACGGCCAAGGACGGTCAGGTCTTCGAGGGCCAGTACCTCATGGGCGGCCAGCGCGACACGAAGGGCAAGCTCGTCCCGTTCCGCTCGATGGCGATCGACTGCCCCGTGGGCTCGAAGAGCCGCAACTGCATCGACACCTACAACCCCGGGGTCAACCCCAACGGCGGTTACACCTACGGCGACCTGGTCACCATCGCGGGCTCCGCCGAGGTGCACAGCTCCGGCGAGGTCTGGGCCCAGACGCTGTGGGACATCCGCAAGGCCCTCGGCCACACGGTCGCCGACACGGTGATCACCCGCGGGATGTCGCTCTCGGCGAACGACCCGTCGATGCTCGACATGCGCAACGCGATCCTTCAGGCCGACCGCGTGGTCTACAAGGGTGCGCACACCGCTGCGCTGTGGCGCATCTTCGCCACGCGGGGCATGGGGTTCTACGCGGGGTCGACCGACAGTGCGGACACCGCCGTGGCGGAGGACTTCCACCGCCCGCCGAACCCCAAGACGCACAACGACGACCAGTACATCCAGGGCACCGTCACCGACTCGGAGACGGGTGACCCCGTCGCCGGGGCGACCGTTCTCGTGGCCGGCTTCGGCGACCAGCTGAGCGCGGTCACCCACGCCGACGGCACGTACTCGATCGGGGCCACCTGGGGCATGTACCCGGGCACGTACCCGAAGGTCGTCGTGCGGGGTGCCGGGTACCTGCAGACCAGCAAGTCCGTCACGGTGCCGGTGGGCGACCACGCCACCGCCGACTTCAGTGTCCAGCGCGACTGGGCGATGGACAGCGGCGGCGGGACGATCACCGACTTCAACGGTCCGGACCTGTCCGGATTCGGCTGTGGGCCGGGTGGCGCGATCGACGGCAGCCTCGGCACCGGCTGGGGCAGCACGGCGGGCAACGACGCCGGTGACGCCACGGGCACCTTCGTGCCGAAGCACATCGTGGTGAAGCTGCCGCAGGCCGTGGACGTGTCGGGCTTCGGCGTCGACCCGAACGCCACCTGTGGCGACTCGGGGAGCTCGTCGACCGGTGACTTCACGATCGAGGTCTCCGCGAACGGCACGAGCTGGACGCAGGTGGCAACCGGTCACCTCGGGATCGCCGACCGTGGTCGCCTGAACGCGGTGGACCCGACCGGTAGCGCCGCCGGAGTCCAGTACGTCCGGTTCACCATCGAGGGTGACCAGGTCGAGGACGCGGCTGCTGCCAATGGCGATCCGGGCACCTTCGCCGACATCTGCGGCAACCCGGACACCTCGGGCGGCTACACCGGATGTCAGTTCGCCGACATGTCCGAGCTCGCGGTGTTCGGAACACCGGTCAGCTAGGACGCACGGAACGCACGAGAGGCCCGGACCGTACGGTCCGGGCCTTCGTGCTGCCCGAGGAGCTGGGTGATCGCCGCCGGAGGGCTTCCATTTGCGGCCTCGGAGTGCTGGGGTGACCCCATCCCCTCAACTCCGGTCTCTCGCGAAGGAAGCCATCCGTGACTCCGATCAGGAACAGAACACTGACGGTCGCTGCCATCGGCAGCACCGTTCTCGCGGTCAGTCTGTTGGGCCTGCCGAGCCAAGCCGCCAGCACAGCTTCACCCGCCCACGCCACCCGTTCCCGAGGCGGCGACCTCGGCACCAGGGCGGCCAGCTACGTCGACGCGCGCCAGCTGCACGGCAGTGCGCTGGCCAAGGCGGACCGGCGTCAGGTCAAGGACCTGACCAAGGCCGACCGGGCCTACTACCGGAGCCTCGGCACCCAGGCCGTGGTCTCCTTCGATCCGCTCACCGGCACGGTCCGAGACCTCGGCAGGCTCGACGGCTACCTGACCGGCCGCTCCTCGGCGCCGGCCCGCACCGTTGCGCTGAGCTACGTGCGCAGCCACCTGTCGGCACTCGGCCTGCGCCACGCTGACCTCAAGACCCTGCGCTTCCGCCAGGACTACGTCGACTCGATCGGCGTCCACAACCTCTCCTGGACCCAGCAGGCAGCCGGGCGCACGGTCTTCGGGAACGGCCTGATCGTGCGGGTGACCCGCGACGGCCGCGTGCTGGCCGTCCAGGGCAGCCCGGTCTCGGACCTGACCGCGACTGTCGGCGAAAGCCCCCAGCGCGAGCAAGGTGACCGCGACCGGCGCGCGCACCGCGTCCGCCGCAGACGTCAAGGGCTCGCTCGCCCGCGCGTCCGTGGCGGCCTCCCGCGGTGGCCCCGCGGCCGAGCACCCGCTGGTCCAACGGTGACTACTCGCACAAGGTCTGGTTCATGACGCGCTCGGGCCTGCGTCCGGGCTGGTCGACCTACGTCCAGACCTCGAAGGGCGCCTACCAGCACGTGATCGACGCGGCGAGCGCCGCCACGCTCTACCGGCACTCGAACACCGACGACGCCAACGGCGACGCGAAGGTCTACGACAACTACCCCGGGGCCGCCAAGGGTGGCAAGCCGCGGGTCGTCAACTTCATCAAGCGCGGCTGGCTCAAGAAGAAGGCCACGTTCCTCAAGGGCTCGTCGGTCACGGCGTTCGCGGACCTGAACGACGACAACAAGATCAACGCAGGTGAGAAGACGCCCGTGCCGGGCACGAAGCACCGCGCGCAGTTCAAGCTCGCCAGGTTCGGCACCGGCGCGTCGTCGTTCTGCAAGAAGTGGGTCTGCGTGTGGAACCCCCACGTGCGGAACTCCTGGCGCAAGAACATGAACGAGATCACGACCAACTCGTTCTACCTCGACAGCAACTTCCACGACTACCTGGCCAAGCGGCCGATCTCGTTCACACCGACCGCCGGCAACTTCTCGGCCAAGGGTCACGACCCGGTCATGCTCAACGCGCTCGACGGCGCGAACACCGACAACGGCATGCCCGACGGCGACCACATCGACAACGCGAACATGAGCACCCCGCCGGACGGCATCCCGCCGACGATGCAGATGTACCTCTTCCACATCGCCGGCGCCAGTGATGCGCAGGACCCCTTCGTCCCGACGACCGGCTCGCTGGACCCCACCGTGCAGCTGCACGAGTACACCCACGGTCTGTCCAACCGCCTGGTCATCGACGCCAACGGGAACTCCACGCTCAACGGGATCCAGGCCGGCGCCATGGGTGAGGCCTGGAGCGACTGGTACGCCATGGACTACCTGGTGGCCAAGGGCTTCGACAAGGACACCAAGAAGACCGGCACCCTGCTCTCGGGCAAGTACGTCGCGGGCGGGCAGCACCTGGGGCGCACGATGGGAATCGACTGCCCGGTGGGTGCCAAGTCCAAGGGCTGCACCTCCGGCTTCGACCCGTCGGTCAAGGGCGGCTACGTGTACGGCGACTTCCCGAACGTCATCGGGAGCGCCGAGGTGCACGGAAGCGGCGAGATCTGGGGGCAGACCCTCTGGGACCTGCGCGTCCGGCTCGGGCACAAGATCACCGACAACCTGGTGACGCGTGCGATGACGTTCTCGGCCGAGGACCCCGACTTCCTCGACATGCGCAACGCCATCCTCCGGGCGGACCTGGCGGCCTACGGTGGTCAGCACAAGAACGCCATCTGGAAGGTGTTCGCCCACCGGGGCATGGGGTACTTCGCCGGGTCGATCGACTCCAACGACACCACCCCGGCCAGCGACTTCCACAGGCCGCCGCCGGCGAGCCGGGCGCACGACGGCGTCGTGGCCGGGACCGTGACCGACGCGACCACCGGTGACCCGGTGGCAGGTGCCCTGGTGCAGCTGACCGGGCAGGGTGACCAGAACTCCGCCACGACCGACGCCAACGGGGAGTACACGATCTTCCCGGCCGGTCAGGGGCTGGCGGTCGGCAGGTACGCCAAGGTGGTCGCCAGCTCCGACGGCTACCTGGGTGACGCCCACTCGGCCAAGGCGGTCTCGATCGGGTCCTTCGACCCGACGACGGACGCGACGGACTTCCAGATCACCAAGGACTGGGCCGCGCTCTCCGGAGGTGCAAGCGTCCAGTCGGCAGAAGGGACGGACTTCTCCCAGTTCGGCTGTGGGCCGGAGCAGGCGTTCGACACCAGCTCGGGCACCAGCTGGGTCACCGACGCCGGTGGCGGCGGTAACCCGACCGGCGTGTTCGCCCCGCGGGCCATCGTGGTGAAGCTGCCGCAGGCGGTGGACGTCGCCTCCTTCCAGGTCGATCCCAGCGAGACCTGCGGCACCGGCACCAGCTCGGCCACCGGCGACCTCCTGATCGAGACCTCGCCGAACGGCACGACCTGGACCACCGCTGCGCACCCGACGTTCGGTGCCGGTGATGTCGGTCATCTCAACCCGGTTCCCGCGACCGGAGGGCAGGCCAACGTCCTCTACGTGCGGGCGACGATCGAGGCCAACCAGGTCCCGGCGCCGTTCTCGTCCAACTGCCCGAACGGTGGGTTCGGAGGCTGCCAGTACTCGTCCCTGACGGAGCTGGTCGTCGCCGGGTCCCCGGCCCCCTGAGGGACCTCAGGCACAGGTCGGCCCGGACCGTACGGTCTGGGCCGACCGGTCCCGGTGACGCTCGTTCAGTCCGGCAGGACCATCCAGTGGTAGGCGAAGCGCTGTCCCTCGTTCCAGACCACCTGCTCGTCGGCGGGGACCGCCACGAAGCCGGCTGCGGCGTACGCCCGGATCCCTTGCTCGTTCTCCGGGCGGACGCGCAGGATCACGTCGGGGAGCTCGGGATGAGATCGCCGCGCCTGCCCGACCAGGGCCGTGACCAGGGCTCGTCCGATCCCCTGCCCGCGGAGGTCGGGCGCGACCAGGAGGCGCGCCAGCTCCACCTCGCCCTCCTCGTCGTCCAGCCAGAGCTCGCCGTAGGCGACCGGAGCGTCGTCGGACTCACCGAAGAGGTAGGCCTCGACGTCGTCGGCGGCCGACCAGCCGGCAACGACGTCCGCGGGGACGGCGTCGCCCTCGACGGCGCACCAGGCGCGGACCACGTCGTCACCGACCGCCCAGCTCGCCACCAGCGCGGCTCGAGCGGGGTCGAAGAGATGGAGGGGCACGCAGACATGGTCGTGGAGCACCGGACTCCTTGCCTACGGCTTTTCCTCCCGGGACGACGAACGGCCCGCCCCCGGAGGGACGGGCCGTTGCGTGGTCAGCGGGTCAGTTGCCCCCGGTGAGCTTCTCGCGGAGCGCCTGCAGCGCCTCGTCGGAGGCGAGCGAGCCACCCGACTCGTCGCCGGTCTCGACCTCGTCGGGTGCGCCGGAGGTGTAGGACGTGGCCTCGCCGGCCTCGACCTCGGCCTGCTTGGCCTCCTCCTGCTGCTTGACGTGCGCCTCCCAGCGGGCGTGGGCCTGGGCGTACTGGTCCTCCCAGGCCTTGCGCTGCTCGTCGTAGCCGTCGAGCCACTCGCCGGTCTCGGGGTCGAAGCCGTCGGGGTAGATGTAGTTGCCCTGGTCGTCGTACGTCGCCGACATGCCGTAGAGCGTCGGGTCGAACTCCTCGACGTCGGCGGCGGTGGCGGTCTCGTTGGCCTGCTTCAGCGACAGCGAGATGCGACGACGCTCGAGGTCGATGTCGATGATCTTGACCATGACGTCGTCGTTGACCTGGACGACCTGCTCCGGGATCTCCACGTGGCGCTCGGCCAGCTCGGAGATGTGGACCAGGCCCTCGATGCCCTCCTCGACCCGGACGAACGAGCCGAAGGGCACCAGCTTGGTGACCTTGCCCGGCACGATCTGGCCGATCTGGTGGGTGCGGGCGAAGTGCTGCCAGGGGTCTTCCTGCGTCGCCTTCAGCGACAGGGAGACACGCTCGCGGTCCATGTCGACGTCGAGCACCTCGACGGTGACCTCGTCGCCGACGTTGACGACCTCGCTCGGGTGGTCGATGTGCTTCCACGAGAGCTCGGAGACGTGGACCAGGCCGTCGACGCCGCCGAGGTCGACGAACGCACCGAAGTTCACGATCGAGGACACGACGCCCTTGCGGATCTGGCCCTTCTGGAGCTGGGTCAGGAAGCCGTGGCGCACCTCGGACTGGGTCTGCTCGAGCCAGGCACGACGCGACAGCACGACGTTGTTGCGGTTCTTGTCGAGCTCGATGATCTTCGCCTCGAGCGTCTGGCCGACGTAGGGCTGGAGGTCGCGCACGCGGCGCATCTCGACCAGCGACGCCGGCAGGAAGCCGCGGAGCCCGATGTCGAGGATCAGGCCGCCCTTGACGACCTCGATGACGGTGCCCTCGACGACGCCGTCCTCCTCCTTGACCTGCTCGATGGTGCCCCAGGCGCGCTCGTACTGGGCGCGCTTCTTGGACAGGATCAGGCGGCCTTCCTTGTCCTCCTTCTGGAGAACCAGGGCCTCGACCTTGTCACCGACGGTGACGACCTCGTTGGGGTCGACGTCGTGCTTGATCGACAGCTCGCGCGAAGGGATGACACCTTCGGTCTTGTAGCCGATGTCGAGGAGGACCTCGTCCCGGTCGACCTTGACGATGGTGCCTTCGACGATGTCGCCGTCGTTGAAGTACTTGATGGTGCCGTCGATCGCGGCGAGAACGTCCTCTTGGGACCCGATGTCGTTGATCGCCACCTGGGGCGCGTCGATGTCGGCGTAAGCGAAGGTGCTGCTCATATGGAAGGGGTTTCCTTGGGGTGGATGGAGTTGTGGGCGGGCACGCGTGAGGTCCTGGTCACTACCATCGGGGTGCCGCGATCGACGTGAGCCGACCACAGGATTGAGATAGCGAGCCTGCGTCCGCTCCGTCCGGGACGTCGGCAGACTCCAAGCGCCTTGCGAGTCTACGCGGGGCCCGTGTGATGCGTCCAACTCAGGCGCCCGTGGACGCGCCACGAGACCGCAGGGTCAGGGAAGCGTTCCGGCACTCGCCTCGGTCAGTCGGTGAGGGTGCCCCGCTCCCCCGGCTCGTCCAGCAGCCTGACCAGCTTCTGCGGAGCGCACACGCGGTAGCTCTCGGTGACCAGGTCGGCGACCTCCGCCCAGTCGGTGTCGTCGTCGATCACCATGCCCACGATCGTCGGCGACCAGGCCGGCTTGTAGAACGGCATGCCGGCGTGGACGAGGGCGAGGAGCTCCTCGCCGATGGCCCGGAAGGTCAGGAGGGTGGTCGGGACCGCGATGCCCGTGGCGTCGCGGAACGACGACTCGAAGCCCGCCTGCGCGACCATGACGTGAGCGAAGGTCTTGGCACGGATCCGCCACCGGACCCCGGTCCAGGCGTCCTCCTCGTAGGCCTCGGGGAGCGCCAGAGCGGTCGAGGCGAGCCGGGCGACCACGTCGGCGTCCGGCTCGATCCGATCCGGCCTCGTCATGGTCCGAGCCTGGCACGTGCCGCCGACGGCAGACCTAGAGAGCAGGCGTCAGGTCCGCCGATCCGACGGGGGCGTGGAACGAGCCCGTGCTCGGACCGACGGTGCACAGGACACCGGTCTCGGGATCCGCAAGAAGCACCATCCACGTGTCCGGGTCGTCGTTGCCCGGTCCACCGAGGGCCAGGTGAGGAAACCTGCCCACCAGGTAGACCTGGAGCTGTTGGCCGGTACAGGTCGCGTTGCGGGCGCGTCCGACCACGGCGACGGCGGTGGTCACCTGCGCGTCGTCCCGGGTGATCTCGAACTGCGCCAGCTGCAAGGCGAGGGCGTACTGATGCCGCGTCAGCGTGCCTCGGTCGGCGTCGTCGATGTGATGGGCGCGGTGGACGACGACCACGATCAACGCGGCAACGAGCAGGGCCACGGCCGCGGTCGCGGCACCGACGACACCCCGTCCGCGCCATCGACCCCGGCTCCTCATGGGGGTCATGATGCGGCATCACGCTCGCTTCGACGCGCGGCGAGCACGGAGGGAGGGGACATGGTGCGGAGATGGCTCGTGTACCAAGCGCCTCGAGGCCAGCTCGCCTCCACGGTGCTCGTCATCCCGGTCCCCCCTCCTGCTGCTGGCGATCCTCGGTCTGCTCTCCGGATCCGTCGATCTGGGCACTCCCGAGCTAACGGGGCTGACGGTCATCTGGGTCGTTGGCCTGGCCTTGGTCGGGTGGTGCCGCTGGTGCGCCACCAAGACCTGAGCCCGAGTACGCGCGCGGGGCTGGGCGCGCGCTCGGTTCCTCGCGACCGCCGCGCGGGCGTACGCTTCCCGCTATGGCGATCCTTCCCCGACGACGCGCTCCTGAGCCGTCGAAGGAGCAGGCGCTGGCGGACGCCCGGAAGGCGACCGCCCGGCTCCGCCGATCCCTGCTGAAGGCCCGCCGTCACCAACGCGGGAAGCAGGACAACCCGGTCGAACAGATGACCCCCAATCAGTGGCTCGGCGGGTCGGTCCACTAGCCACCTGAGGCAGTCGCTCCGAGCGGGTGTGCCTCACAGAACTGGGTTGGCATCTCGCCGGGGCAAGTCGTGTGCCTGAGACCGCTCCATAGACCGTTCTCAGGCACACGACTCCCTCGGAACGGCCAAATGGACGAATCCTTCAGAGAGGGTTCAACGCTTCAGCCCTGGAACTCCTCGACCAGCTGAACGGGCGCCACGGCCAGCCAGGCGCTGACCAACAGGTCCCAGAGGTCCTGCCGGTCGACAACGCCGACCTCGACGAGCACGGCGGGGTAGTTGTCGAAGTGCGGGATCGTGAACACCCCGCTGATGCCGGCGGCGAGCACGCCTTCCTTCTCATGCAGGTCCGCGGTGTTGACCGCGAGGATCGGTTCGGTCGGCGTCGGCTGGTCGCCGAACCGCTTGATGTCGGCCTTGCTGAAGGGACGTAGCCAGGCGATCCCCTTGCCACGCACCGACCACGTCGCGTGACCGTGGTGCTCGCCCTCGACCACCTCGGGCAACTCGCCCGTCAGGCGGGCGACGTCCTGGAGCGTTGCCATCCCGAGAGCATAGGCATCGGCGTTCTTCAGGTTCGCCCGGCAACGGCGCGGTCCTGACGGCCTCTCGTCGGCATCGAAATCCGCCTGACCCGCAACGTGCGGACGTGTTTGAGTCATCAGCCAACACCAGATCCTCAGCGGAGGAAACGAACAGGAGCACACGTCGTGGTGGATGAAGCGTTCTACTCGCATGCGAAGCTCTACGACCTGATGTTTCCCGGCGGCGGTCCCGCGGTCGACTTCTACCGTGCCGAAGCCGCTCGGTCAGGCGGCCAGGTGCTCGAGCTCGGCTGCGGTACCGGGCAGAAGCTGATCCCCATCGCGTCCGACGGGCGCTCGTGCGTCGGGTTGGATCTCTCGTCGCACATGCTCTCCGAGGCTCGGCGCAAGGCGGATGAGCGCGGCGTCGTGGTGGAGTGGGCGCAGGGCGACATGACGGCGTTCGATCTGGGCCGCACGTTCGACCTCGTGTTCATCACCGCCAACTCCTTGTTGCACCTGCACGAGACCGAAGACCTGGTGAGCTGCTTCAGGTCGGTACGACGCCATCTGGCACCCGGAGCGCGGTTCGTCTTCGATGTGTTCAACCCGAGCGTGAGAGTGCTGGCCGAGGCCGATGGCCTCCGGCGAACCAGGGAGTCGCTGTCGTTCACCGATCCGGATCGCGGCCGGGTGCGGGTCGATGTCGCGGAGACCTACGACGCGCTCGCGCAGGTGACGCGCGGGACGTGGCACCTGTCGACCGACTCCGAGCCAGACGTTGTCGTCGCACCTCTCGAGATCAGGAGCATCTTCCCGCAGGAGCTGCCGCTGCTGATCTCGCTGGGCGGCTTGCGCCTCGTCAGTCGCTTCGGCGACTGGTCTGGAGAACCGTTCACCAGCGACGCGTCACTTCAACTCTGCGTGTGCGAGTCCGCCTGAGCTGTCGGCCCTGGGCAACCTCAGCACGGCGTGAGAGTGCGCTACGGCAGCGCATGGAGGTCGGCTGTGCGGGCGATGGCCACGAGGTGCTCGTGGGCCCGATCGGCCACCGGGTTCTGCCCACGCCGCGCCGCGAGGTCGACCAGCGGCGGTCGAACGCAGGACGTTGCCGAGGTCGGTGAACGGGTGCCCGGCGTGGGCGACATGACCGCGCACGGACGGCGGCACGCGTGCCTGCGACCTCATCTGGGTGGCTGACGGAGACCGAATCGCACGCCTTGGTCATCGCGGCACTCCACCCACGTGCCGAAACCAGGGTTCTCGGCATGCACATCGCTGATGGCCTCGCCGCCCAACTCGGTCACCATCGCCAGGGCGGAACTGAGGTCCTGGACTGAGAAGAACACCTCAAGCAATGAAGTCGGGTCTCGGTCGTGGATCCCGATGCCGAGTCCACCTGTGCTGGCCTGACCTGGCCCCGAACTTCCCTCCACGCTCCACCCGAGAAGGGCGCCGTAGAACGACCTTGCCTTGTCGGCGTCCTCCACGCACAACTCGATGTAGGAGGGGGCGCCATGGTGAGCAGGACTTTCCCCGAGATCTCAGTCATGGGCGCCAGTCTCCCACCGCCCACGGACAGGACCGCTGATACGAGCACGCGTGCATGGTCGACGAGCTACGGCAGCGCGTGCAGGTCTCCTGTCCGAGCGATGGCCGCGAGGTGTTCGTGAGCACGGTCCGCGACCGGGTTCTGGCCCGCCGCGCGGCGAGGTCGACCAGCGCCCAGAGGTCGGCGGCCCGGGCGAGCTCAGGCTCTCGCGGGTGAGCCCCTCGCCGGTCGCACCACGCGGCCAGGACGGCGTCGGCGTACGCCGGCCGGCGGTCGAAGCGCAGCAGGTTGCCGAGGTCGGTGAACGGGTGACCCGGAGTGGGCGAACTCCCAGTCGAGCAGCCCCGTGACGCTCAGCGTCTCCGGGTCGACCAGCAGGTTCTTCGGGTTGAGGTCCGAGTGCACCACGCAGGTCCGGCCGACGCCGTCGAGGAGTGCCTGGGCGCGCCCGCGACGTCCGGCAGCCGCCGAGCATCACGGTCCCGGCCGAGTGCGTCCGCGTGGGCGGCGACGAATCCCGGCAGCCCGTCGGCGAGGCCGAAGTCGCCGATGGTGAGGTTCGGTGTCCACGAACGGGCCGGCCGCAGGGTCGGCATCCGGCGAGGTCGGCCAGGAGGCCCCCGATCCGCCTGCCGAGGATTGCCGCGCCGGGGTCGTCGAGCCCGGCGAGAACGAGGTCCGCCGCGCCGCCCGGCAGGAACGACGTGACCAGCAGCCCGGGCTGGTCCGCGGCCGGTCCCCCGGCGTACCTCCAGGACGTCCGGCGACCGGAACCAGCCCGCGCACCAGCCGGAGCACGGCGGCGTCGATCTCGGGTGCGTCATCGGGGCGACCGGGCGGGTAGATCCGCACCACCGGTGCGCTCCCCCGCCACTCGGCGACGAACGTCTGACCGGACCAGCCTCCCGCCAGCGGGGTCAGCGCCGAAGTCCATCCTGCCGACCAGCCTCGCAGGGCGAGGGCCGGCCACCGAGTAGGGTCGGCCAGTGTGGAGGACCACCTGCCGCAGCGCGTCCGGGTCGAGCGACGCGCGGTCAGCGAGGAGGAGTCGCGCCGCGCGAACGGGCCCGACTGGGACCGGTACGCCGACGAGTACCAGGCGACCCACGGCGGGTTCCTGGGCAACACCGGCTTCGTGTGGGGGCCCGAGGGGCTGACCGAGGACGAGGCCGGCGTGCTCGGCGACGTCTCGGCCGACCGGACGTGCTCGAGGTGGGGTCGGGCGCCGGTCAGTGCTCCCGCTGGGTGCGCCTCCACGGCGGCACGTCGTACGGGCTCGACCTCTCCGCGCGCCAGCTCCAGCACTCGCGGCGCATCGACGAGGAGTCCGGCATCGCCGTCCCTTCGGTGCGGGCCACCGCGACGGCGCTGCCCTTCGCCGACGGCCGTTCGACGTCGTGTTCTGCTCGTTCGGTGCGATGCAGTTCATCTCCGACCTCGACGTCGCGCTGCTCGAGGTGGCACGGGTGCTCCGCCGGGTGGGCGGTTCGCGTTCTCGATCACCCACCCGACGCGCTGGAGCTTCCCCGACGACCCCTCCGAGGCCGGGCTCACCGCGGCGTCGTCGTACTGGGACCGCACGCCGTACGTCGAGGTCGACGACGAGTCCGGGAGGTCTCCTACGTCGAGCACCACCGGACGCTCGGCGACTGGGTGGCGCTGCTGGCGGCCACGGCTTCCGGATCGTCGCGCTGCTCGAGCCCGAGTGGCCCGCGGACCACGACCGGGTGTGGGGCGGCTGGTCGCGGGTCCGGGGCAGGATCACGCCCGGGGACGGCGCTGTTCGCCGTCGACCTCGCGACCTGAGGCTCAGGACGTGGCGGCGGCCGTCTTGCGGTTGCGCGACGTCAGGAAGAGCCCGACCAGGAACAGCGGGACGCCGACGACGTAGCCGACGATCGGCACGATCTTGCGGATCAGGTCGAGCTGCTTGCCGTTGTCGTTCGCCTCGTCGACGAGCTTCTTGACCTGAGCGTCGGTGAACTGGATGTGCAGGTCGATCACCGGGTTGCCGTCGAGGTCGGTGCGCACCTGGTGCTCGACCTGGTTGATCACCGAGCCGGTCAGCTGGTCGACGTAGAGCTGCTTGTCGTCGGTGTAGTAGCCCTTGACCCCTTCGGCGACGTCCATCTCGGTCTTGGGGACCTGGACGTCGTAGACGTACACCTCGTGCCCGTCGAGCTTGTCGGTGCCGGCGTAGGTCGCCTGCACGCCCTTCTGCAGCGAGTCGTCCCAGTAGGTGTAGGTCTTCTTCTCCGCGAGGAACGGCCACTTGTTGATGACGCCGGAGTGTGGGACCGCACCGGCGGGGAGGTACTTCGGGTCGTTGACCGACTCCGCCGTACGCCGGTCGGTCGCGAAGTTGTCCGTGGTCGCCGAGAGCAGCCGGTCCTGGGGGTCGTCGGACGAGACGCACCCGGTCGGGTCCCGACGTCCTTGACCAGGCACTGGGAGTTGTCGAAGGAGACGACCTTCGAGTCCGACAGCGAGGTGTTGACGTGGTAGACGCTCCAGGCCAGGACCGGGGTGTCCTCGATCTTGCCCTTGGCGTTGGGCACCTGGGCGTTGCCGTCGACGTGGATGATCTCGTCGACGTCGAGCGGCGTCTTGAGCAAGCATTGCCCATGTAGAACTGAGCGAGCAGTCCGATGGCGACGAGGAACGCGCCCACCAGGCTCACGACGGGTCCGACCAGCCTGCGCATGAACATTCCCTCCGTGCTCCGGCAAGTGACGCGCACGTTCGCAGCAGGTGACTGCCGAGTAACCTCACCCGCGCTGGGGCCCCCGGACCGGCGCATCGCCCGGACTACAGTGCCGCGCATGACCGAGTCGCGACGCGTCGACCTGTACGACGGTCTCCGCGGATTCGCGATCGTGCTCGTCGTCCTCGCACGGCTGGCAGCTGTGGCCGGTGTCCTGGATCGA